>NZ_JAJIWO010000009.1 GCF_020880695.1 Mucilaginibacter sp. UR6-11 | reverse complement strand
TCTGTTTTTGTTGGTTACTTGTTAAAGTAACACTTTTTAACTTTCTAACCGAAATTCGCTTCCGGTGACCCTTTCTTTTGGGACTGCAAAGGTAAGAACCTTTTTCGTTATTCCAAAAATTATATTTGAAATATAATTTGAACCCTTTCTCTCTCACGATATCCTTCAGAATATCTTCCCTTTTCAACGGGCTGCAAAGGTATGACTTTTTTTAGTTTGTGCAAATTATATTTTATTTAATTTGATTCCCTTTTTACTAGCCTTGTAATGTTATTCAGAACAATTCCGCTTCCTCTTTTGCGGGCTGCAAAGGTACGGATAGTTTTGATCCATGCAAATACTTTGCAATAAAAAATCATCATGCATGGCTAACACTTTGCAAATCAGCACGAAAAAAAAATCGACTTATAAATACAATCTCTGCTAAACCGTATTTAATAAGTTTGAAGGGCAGGAAACCTTAATAGCCTGGACATTGGGTAACGGGTATACACTATACTATATATAATAGTATAGATCCTCTGCTATCACCAATACTACCGGCAGGTTGCTGATTTGCAATTAAGCTATTCTTATAGCAGCTTAACCGGTTTTAACGCCAGGTAATATAATAACGCCGGCAGCTTGAGTTTTTTTTGTGGGTATAATTAACGCCACACAATATTAAAGGTTAAAAGATGTTAAAATACGTACCTATATATATACATAGTAAAAAACACCTTATATATTAGCTGGCTAAATAAAAAATTGACTGATTTATAATATTCCTTATCTTTGCAAAATGTTTAAAAAACAACTACCATTATTTATTGGCTTATTAGTAGTATTAACTTTTGCCGTAATTGGCTGCAAAAGCAAGTACGAAAAGCTTAAATTAAGTAATGATAATGCTAAAAAATTCCAGGAGGGCAAGCGGCTGTACGAGAAAAAAGAATACGCCAAAGCATTAGGCCTGTTTGAAACCCTGCTATCGCGCTACCGTGGTACTGACGGCGCTACAGACCTTTTTTATCTTAACGCTATGGCTAATTATAAGTTGAAAGACTATACATCAGCTGCTTATCATTTTAATGAATTTGCTACTTCTTACCCGTCTGACCCGAGAGCAGAAGAGGCCAGGTTTTTAACGGCTTATTGTTATTACCTTGACGCCCCTGTTTTTTCGTTAGACCAGGAGAATACCTATAAGTGTATTGAGAAGCTACAATTATTTATTAACCTTTATCCAAAAAGCGACCGGGTTGCCGAAGCCAGTAAACTGATACAAGACCTACGCGACCGTTTGGAATTGAAATCATACTCAAACTCCAAGCTATATTTAACGATAGGCGAAAACCAATCGGCAGTTATTGCATTTGGTAACACCTTACGTGATTATCCGGATACCAAATATGCTGAGGAGCTGGAGTTTTTAACGATTAAAGCGCAATATGAATATGCGCACCAAAGCCGCGAGTATAAACAGGAGGAACGTTATAACCAGGCGATAACCTTTGCCGACCAGTTTTTGGAGAAATACCCTAAAAGCAGTTATATGGCACAGGCTCAAAAACTAAAAAGAGATAGCCAAAACGGCATTGACGACGTAAAAAGAATAATAGCCGCAGCGCGCGAAGACGAAAAGCTGGCACGCCGGTTAGCTAAAAAAGATTCTGTATTTATACAGCAACGATCAGAAAATCAGGACATTCATAAAAAAATGCCGTAATTAAATAAGATATGAGTAACAACAATAACAATAATCCAGCAACTAAACCTGCTATTGCAAGCAGCACAGTAACACGCGATTTACGCGACCTGGATGTAGAAACAGGAAACATTTACGAGTCATTGGTAATTATGTCAAAAAGGGCAAACCAGATCTCAAACAATGTAAAGGAAGAATTGCATGCAAAACTTTCTGAATTTGCTTCGTCAAACGATAACCTGGAAGAGATCTTCGAAAATCGTGAGCAAATTGAGATCTCTAAATATTACGAGAAACTGCCTAAGCCATCATTGGTTGCCGTTCAGGAATTTTTAGACGGTAAAATTTACTACCGCAACCCGACAAAAGAAGCATAAGCTTTTTTTATTTCAAAAGTTAAAGTCAAAATTCAAAAGCCGGGGATACTCATGTTTTTGAATTTTGACTTTTTTATTTTTAATTTAACAAGATGCTTGAGGGTAAAAATGTAGCATTAGGTGTATGCGGTAGTATCGCTGCCTATAAATCGGCTTTATTGGTTAGGTTGCTGGTTAAATCCGGAGCTAATGTACAGGTGGTAATGACGCCCGATGCTACCAATTTTATTACGCCTTTAACCTTGTCTACCCTATCAAAAAATCCGGTATATACAGATTACTTTGTAGCCGAAACCGGCGAATGGCATAACCATGTTGAACTGGGCCTTTGGGCCGATGTGCTGGTTATTGCCCCGGCAAGTGCCAACACTTTGGCAAAAATGGCCGTTGGGTTAACAGACAATTTACTTACCGCTGTTTACCTGTCGGCCAAATGCCCGGTATATTTTGCGCCTGCCATGGATCTGGATATGTGGAAACACCCGTCTACCACGGCTAATATTGACACCCTGCAATCTTTTGGCAATATCCTCATAGCGCCCGGCACCGGCGAACTGGCCAGCGGACTGCATGGCGAGGGCCGTATGGCCGAACCTGAAGAGATCATCGCTTTTTTAGCCGCGGATATTAAAAAGAAACTGCCATTGGTAAATATAAAAGCGCTGGTAACCGCCGGCCCTACTTATGAAGCCATTGACCCGGTGCGGTTTATCGGTAACCATTCATCAGGCAAAATGGGATTTGCTATTGCTGATGAACTGGCTATGTTAGGCGCCGATGTTACGCTGGTTTCGGGCCCGTCGGCCCAGGTAAGTAAGCAGCGTGCCGTAAAACGCATTAACGTAACCACCGCTGCCGAAATGCTGGAAGCCTGCCAACAAAATTATACGGACGCAGCTGTTTGTGTAATGAGTGCCGCCGTGGCCGATTATACCCCGCTAACCGTTGCCCCGCAAAAAATAAAAAAACAGGACGACGGCCTTACTATCGAAACAAAAAAGACTACCGATATATTAAAGTTTTTAGGCGACAATAAAAAGGAGGGCCAGTTGCTGGTGGGTTTTGCCCTTGAAACCAACAACGAAGAGCAAAACGCCATAGAAAAACTTAAAAAGAAAAATCTCGATTTTATTGTACTAAATTCGTTAAGCGATGCGGGGGCTGGTTTTAAAACCGATACCAACAAAATAACTATTATTGACCGACAGTTGCAAAAAACAACCTTCGGCCTTAAAAGCAAGGAAGATGTTGCCAAAGATATCTGTGATAAAATAAGATCGCTGTTAAAAAAATGAAAGCACCGGGCATTTATCTCTATATAGCGTTGTTACTGGCAGGTTTTACTGCCAGCGCACAGGATCTTAACGCGCGTATAACAGTACTTGCCCCTAAAATACAAACCACCAACAAGCGCGTGTTTCAGTCGCTTGAAACGGCGATGAAAGATTTTTTGAACGGCCATAAATGGCTTGCCGAGAATTTGCAACCGCAGGAAAGGCTGGACTGTAATTTTATCTTAAACATAACATCATGGGACGGTGCCGGCAAATTTACCGGTGAGCTTCAGGTACAATCATCGCGCCCGGTGTTTAACGCCAATTATAATACAACCCTTTTAAGCGTTAATGATAAAGACTTTGAGTTTACGTATACCGAAGGGCAAACCATTGATTACTCGGACCAGAACTTTCAGTCAAACCTGAGCTCGGTAATGGCTTTTTATGCCTATGTAATTGCCGGTATGGATAATGATACCTTTTCGCGCTATGGCGGCACGCCGTATTATAACCTGGCGCAAAATGTGGTTACCAATGCCCAAACATCATCATATAAAGGCTGGAAAGCGTTTGACAGCAATACCAACCGTTACTGGCTTGCCGAGAACCTGAATAATAAGATATACGCGCCGCTACGCAGCTTTTTATATGACTATCACCGTAGCGGGTTGGACCTGATGGCTGATAACGCCGCCCGGGGCCGCAAAGCCATTTCTGAACTACTGCCTGTCCTAACCCAGCTTGACAGGCAGCGGTTGGGCGCTATGTTGCCCCTGGTATTCTTCACCGCCAAATGTGATGAACTGGTATCCATATATGCGCATACGGATGCGCAGGCACGTATCGACGCGCTGAACATCTTTACCCAGGCCGACCCTGCTAACGGCATTAAATACCAGGAATTGCAGAAGAACTGATAAGCCGGTATATCGCAGTAGCGTGCATGAAGTTATATCCCTGATCCTTTAAACATTTTCAACAGCATGTTAGCTATTACCTGGTAACCTTTATCCGACGGATGAAGCCCATCATAAGTAAAGTTAACCGCTTCGGTTGGGTAAGGATATTCATCCGTTGCCGGATTAAACGGGATGCCGATGTAATCCGGATATTTATAATTTCTGTACTCGCCGGTGGCAGCATCTTTAAGGCGCTTAAATTTTACGGCATTTTTAACCGTCATGCCGCTTTTGTTGTACAGGTCTGCTACTTCAAAATGCTCCAGCCGCCCTATGTTGTTAACCGCATCAACAAACTGAGCCAGCGACTGTCCGTTTTTTTCTTTATATGATCCAAACGCATTATTCCGCTTATCAGCTATATAAACAAAGTCGCTACGCTGCATAGGTGTTATCAATATAATTTTGGCATTGCTGTTTAAACTGCGCAACTTATCAATAATGATCCTGAAAGCGCCATAAGTTGTGCCGGTGCCGGTATTATCGGTATAGTCTTTAAGTGTGCCTAAATGCACGCCGCCCCACCAGTCATTGGTTCCTAAAAAAACGGTATAAACATCTGCCCTGGTCAGGCTCAGTTTTTCAATGTTTTGGGCAATGCCAACGGCGGTCCACCCGTTGTGGCCCTGGTTAACATAGGTTATATGGGGGAGTTTTTCGGTAACGCGGGTCATGTAGCCTTTGGTATCACGGTTGCCGGTTTCGTTCAGATGATCGTTAAGGTAGGTTATTGAATCGCCCAGTGCAACCCAGGTGACCGGCTGCTGCGTGGTAAACGATGAAAATATTAATGCCAGCGCGCAAATTATAAACAGACTTCTCTTCATGATCTTTAATAGCTATTAAATGGTTTATTCGGGTGACCTAACCTAGCAATAGTTTGGCAGATGTGCAAGCGCTTGCCACGCTGATCTGCCGTAAACTCAATAATTGCTTTGCCTGCCAATCTATTTGATGATATTTGGAAAAACTAATCCGCCTGTTGAAGTCTGCTATAAAATTATTGGTGCTTTGTATTATCCTTACCGGCTGCCGGCAACCTGCCGCGCAACATGCGGTGGTTATCCCCCGGTTTACCGTACCTCATTTCGCCGAGTGTGCCGACACGGTGGTTGATATGGGCAACTACATTTCGCATTATTCTTACGAGCTGAAAGAGCCGCTCTATGTCAGCTACACCCTGAGCCGTGGCGGGGGCAGTTGTAACCGTGCGCATTACCGATTCAGGGCCGGGCCGTTTACCGCTACCGCGTCAGACTATTCCCATTCGGGTTATGACGAGGGGCACCTGGCCAACGCTGAAGACTTTGCTTACGACTGCGCGCTGGATAAGAAAACCTTTAGCTTTTACAACTGCCTGCCCCAAACACCGCGACTAAACCGTGGCATCTGGAAGGTATGGGAAACAAGGATAAGGGCCCTATCGCAAACCAAGACGCTCTATATTACCGCCGGCGGGATCTTTACAACCAAACTGATTAAACCGGGTAAGCGGGTGGCCGTACCCGATTATTGCTATAAGGTAGTGATAGATTCGGCCAGCCGGAAAACGATTTATTGTTTGCTGTTCCCCAATGATGATACCGATGAGATGATTTCGATTGACCTGGAAACGTTGAAAGGAACATTAGGGTATCCGTTAAAGCTGGCGGGAACAAAGTAACCTGAACAATCCTTTTGATGCTTCGGGACAAATGGACTACCGGCTGATCTGTTCGCCGTCCAATCATTCATTTACCTGCATAGGATATTTGTCAATAATATTATTTGATTTTTCAGAAACCTGGCGGATAATCTCATCCAGCTCGGTTGCTGACAGGTTGATGAACCTGAGGATCTCATCTTGCTCGGCATTTTTTGGCGGATCAAGCATAGGGATCAGCCCGAGCAGGCGAGCCAGCGGTGCCCTCACCAAATGCGATTGCATCCATGAAATTTCACGGAAGGTTTTATTTTGCTCTTCAACGGTTTTTAAATATAATTTCCTGGCCGTAACATCGCGCCCGGTTATACAGGCGCCAATAATGAATTTGCCATGGTAAACAGGTGTCAGTGAATAGTGTATCCAGTAGATAATGCCATCAGTACCCCGGTACCTTCTGTCGTATTCAATTATTTCGCCCAGGTAAACCCTCTCAATAATGCGCCTGAAATAGGCCAACCTTGAAGCTTCTACAAAATCAAATATACTACGCCCTATCTCAAATTTTTGCTGATCCCGGTTAAAGCGTATCGAGCCGGACGCCCGCGAATTAACCAGCTTAATATTGTATTTGGCATCTAAAAGCACAAAGCCGTCAATCGAACTGTTAAATACAGCCCGTAAATTTGATTCAGACTCCCGTATCTTTTTGGTGGCATTAAATATTTCCAGCTGGTATGAAACCTGGTCGGTAATGTCGGTTGCCAGTACCAGCCTTACCTGCTTATCGTCCATCTGCAATAAGTTGCTTTCAATCCGTACATAAATATAACTGCCGTCTTTTTTGATATGCTGCGAGTTCCCTTCATAGTAAGTACCCGATTTCCGGTTAGCAGTTACGATTTGTTCAACAGCAGCAACCGCTTTGCTTGACCGGATATCTTTTATGGTCATCGTCAAAAACTCTTTTTTGCTATAACCGTAATGTTTAGTTGCTGCCTCGTTTACATCTAAAAACCTCAGGGTTTCCGTATCAAATGTCCACATGGGTAGCGGGCTCAGATCAAATATTTTTTTATACCGTTCTTTAAGGCGGTCTCTCTTCTCGATGGTTACCTGCAATTTTTCAAGAATCCGATGGATCAGCATAACAATAACACCGCTTCCAAAAATTAAATTAGAACTAACCGCAATCCATTCGCCTGGCCTGTACTGGCTTGATAAAGCGGTGTTGCCACCATCCAGGGCTATAATGAAGGCAAATAAACCCAAAACAACCGTGTTAACGCTTATTGATATATAGGCGTACTTTACCGGCATTATCAGCGCTATTAAAACGGTCAGGAAAAACAAATAAAATATCCCCGGCCCCATATAGCCCAACGTGTAAATTAAAAAGATGGCCAGGGGGTACAATATGGCAACAACAAAAGCCTTTTTGTTGCCCAGTGATAATTTGCGGGTAAAAGTTGCAACGGCCAACAGCGAAAAAGCTGACAGATCAACAATGGCTATAGCGAAGTCGCGGTCATGTAGCGCGACGGTTACACATGGGAGTAATGCAATTAAACTTATAGGTAAGCAGTAAGTTAAAAAAGTTAAAAAAAGCTGGTTCTGCCAAAAACCCAGCCCTCCCTCCTCCTGCTTAACATTTAGAGGCAATCCCAACTCAATCATTACAACATACTTTAGCCATAATTTCCTCATGCACTCCAAGTACCAATTAAAGCTAAAAACCATTTATACACCAACATGTATAAACAAGTTAGAAAATAAATTTAGTATTAGAAGAATTTATTTAGCAAAAATTGTTGTTTAGTCATGAAATATTTAGACGCGGCAAAATTATACCCTGAAAATCAATTATCTGCCTTTTAATCTTAACTATCATTCATTATGCCATGTATTTGCCGGCTGCCAGTGAATTGACATGGGAATGCATGGCAATTTAGAAGGTAACTACACTTTGATAAGCCTTTTTGGGCTGCAGGTCCTGATCAAATAACAACGGGTAATTTTTGCGGCCCTTCACCGGGAAATTATCCAGCCAGCTGCTACGATCGCTCAGGTTCCAAAAAGTTACGCCTGTTATATACTGCTTGTTCTCTCTGAACAGTTTAAATACCTGGCCGTAGCGCTCGGTTTGTTTCTGTTCTATTTCTGGTGTGTAAGCCATTGCTTCCTTGTCGTTATGGCCGTAAATATTCATATCTAATTCTGTTATCTGCACCTTAAGCCCTAATGACGCATACAATTTAATAGCATCGGTAATCTGCGCATTAGTCGGGTCGGTTAAGTTCCAATGCGCCTGCAGGCCTATTGCGTTTACAGGTGCACCCGCGTCAATTAGTTTTTTAAGCAGCCGGTAAACGCGGTCGCGTTTTTGAGGGTTCTCTGTACCATATTCATTATAAAACAGTATGGCGTCTGGGTCGGCTTCGTGTGCATATTGAAAAGCTTTTAAAATATAATCGTCGCCGCATAGCTGGTACCATACCGAGTTGCGGTAAACTTTATCGTTCTCATCGGCAACAGCTTCATTTACCACGTCCCAGGCATAGATCTTGCCTTTATAGCGGCCAACAACCGCGTAAATATGTTGCTTTAACCGCTCCAGCAAAACTTCTTTGGTAACCAACCCGCCGTCTTTATCACGATACATCCAGGCCGGTGTTTGCTGGTGCCAGCATAAATTATGCCCGCGCACCTTTAAACCATGCTGTTGTGCAAAGTCAACAATAGCGTCGGCATCATTCCAGTAATAGCGGTTCTCTTCAGGGTGGATCGGGCCCATCTTCATAGCGTTTTCGGGCGTCAGGCTATTAAAGTGCTGCAGAATTAAAGCCTGCGCAGCGGGGTCGCGTAGTAAAGCGGGTGTTACGGCCACGCCTACCGGGAAATAACCGGCGTAATAATCCTTCAACCCCTTGTTACCGGCAGCTTGCCCGTTAGCGCCAATAACCCAAAACAGGCCGGGAAGCAACAATAAAGCCCTGTTTAAAATAAGTTTTAACATAGTGATTGCAAGTGTGAGCCACTAAGATATTAAAATATAAGCTGTGCCGGGTAACCGTTAATCCGTAAATAGCATGTTTACTACATTATAGGTCGGAGTTGCGCTTCCGCTAAACTTTGGCCAGTGGGAAATTTTCATATCCCTTTTTTGCTTTCCTGGATGGTTCTGTCTAACCAGTAAACCCCGTTAATGGGGTCGCTTACATAGTGCAGGCGCACCTTGCCCGCTTTGTCAATAACCACATTGGTGGGATACAGGTTAATGTTATATTCAGCTGCATAAGCCCGCCCATTGGTGGAGAGCGTATAACCAAAAGGCATTTTTTTAACAAAGTCTTCCACTTCCGAATCCTCATCCAGTGCAAAAGCGACAAAGATCACATTCGGATCGTCTTTATATTTAACCGACAGCTTGTTTAGTTCGGGTATTTCCTCGCGGCAGGGCGGCAGCCAATAAACCAGAAATTAAATACCAGGGTTTTGCCGGCCCAGTCTTTAGCTTCAATTTTTTTGCCGTGGATATCTTTTATTTTAAATGGCTTGATAACCTGCCCGGTTTTAAAAAATGTACTTTCGGCAGGCTTGGGCATGCGTGCAAACCAATAAGCTTTTTGTTCGTCGGTATATTTAACCAGCAAAAACGGGGTGTCGTCTTTAGCCGCGTTAACCGGCTTTAACCAGTAATCGCCGCTTTGCACCATTTTTCGCCATAGCATATACGGATACTTCATTCCGGACGAATCAACAACAACCGAAATTTGTGTTGCCTTAGGTGGCGGTGTTTGCGCCCGCATACCAAACGCGGTCAATAATATTAAGGTGAAGGATAAGATCATTTTTTTCATCTGCCGATAGGATTTGGGTTTTACAAGATAAAGCATAAGCCTTATATGTGCAAGTGAAATTATATTTCATCCCTGTTGTGCCAACAGCAGTACCGATGTTACTTCGCCCTTATTGGTGTTGTCACCAACAAATACCGTAATGGTTACTTATACCCTGTTTAATATTTAATAATAGCCCCCCGGGCGCAAGAGAGGACGTTGCAGGTCGTCTAAATTTTGACCAGTTGGGGATAATTAGCATCGCGTAGTTGCCTGGCAACGCGCTTAATAAACATATAGTTGGCCGATCCGCCGATTACGGCGCCAACTACAGGCACCAGCCGTTCGGCGGTTTTAGACCCGAGGTTGATCAGCAGTTTTTCTGCCACTTCTTCCATTACATTCTTTGTAACGGTTACACCTGCGTCCACTTTAAGGGACGATGCCACAATTTTAAAAAAGTCGTTAAATTTCACCTCGTAGCGGCCGGTGCGGTGATAATTAACCGCCAGCGTAACCCTAAATTGCTGTGTCACCAGGTTAATCATATCCAACGGGGCGCCCACAATCATAGTCGTCAGTCCGCCGGCGCCGGCCATGGCGCCGCTGCCCGCTGCTAACAGCGCGCATTGGTTAACAAACTTATTAATGCCCAGTTCATCCACGCCTTTTTTAACCCCGAGCTGATCTATATGGCTGTAAATATTTTTAAACCCACCTTTAGCCAGGTTTTTAACCCCCTGCTTAAGGTCAGCCTTCAATTTATCAAAATTAAAATTGGGGAATAATGGTATGGTGCTCATGGTTATTAAACGTTTATTAACTGATGCTATTACCATGCCATAATAATAAGCATAGGAAGTATCCGTCGCTGGTTAATGAAAATTTAAGTGGGCTGTACAGAAGGCACAAGTTCCAAAAAGGCCCCGAATCACTCCGGGGCCTTTTGCCATGATAATCAATCACTAATCCTTACGGCTTAATCTTTTTAATTGTGTCCTTTTTAATACTGTCGCGCTTTAGTGTGTCGTGCTTGTGCGTCTTTTTTTGTTTTTTGGTGGTGTCTTGCTGCATCCCGAAGGCAAATTCCTGTAAACCGAATGCCGATACGAGTGCCAGCATAATTAATCGCTTTTTCATAGTTTTTAATTTTGATGTTTAAATAAAATTGTCCGGATGCCAAGCCTTTTTATCAATGTGACCCGGCGGTTATCCGTATATAGAACGGCAGCATTTGCGGGTTTATTCTCTTTAAAAGAAAGCAAAACAGTTCAATTCATACTTGTGTAGACAAAAACTTGACTGTACAAGTAACGATATTTAATCATTAGTTAACTAAATTTCAGCCGGTTGAAGAAACAGGCCACGCGGTGCTGCAGACACGAAAAAAAATGAAGTTTTTTAAAGATTAGTGATTAAAGATTGAAGATTGGGCCCGTCGCTTTATAAATTGGCATATGTTTATTGGGCAGGTGATGCGCTAAGAGAAGCGGATACGGGCCCCGCGCCTAACGCCCGCGCAGTATGAGCGGAAAGCCCGGCCGCAGACAACGCCCGAAAATCTTAAAACCAGGTGATCCGCTTATGATTACACTGGTTACAGCTGTTATAATAACCTAATTGGTAAAACAATTTAAAATCAGTGTGATCATAAGTGCTACCAACTTCCGCCTGATCCGCCGCCGCCGAAATCGCCGCCGCCAAATCCACCGCCGCCGCCGCTACTGCCACCGCCGCCAGAAAAACCTCCCCAGCCGCCGCCATTACTGCCGCGCCCTAATGCCGAACCGGCTAAAAACCACCAGAACGGGCTTGCGCCGCCACGGCTGCCAATAACCTGCCCGCCGCCGCCGCCGCGGTTACGAAACACTGCTATAAGTATAACTATTACAATAATGATAATAAAACCAACCGGGGCACCGCCTTCATCTTTTTGGCCGCCAGCTTTTTTATCGGCCTTATATTCGCCCCTGGTGTATTTGATTATATCGTCGGTACCGGCATCCAGTCCGCCATAATAATCGCCCTGCTTAAAGCGCGGGTTCATATCATTTACGCGAATCTGCTGGGTAATAATATCGGGCAGTGCGCCTTCAACGCCATAACCGGTTTGGATGGACAGTTTGCGGTCGTCAAGCGCCACCAATACCACGATGCCGTTATTCTTTCCTTTTTGCCCTACGCCCCAGGCACGACCCAGCTTTTGCGCATATTCATTTACATCATAATCGCCGATAGAATGCAGTATCACAACCGCTATCTGGGTTGATGATGAGTCACTAAAAGCAACCAATTTATTCTCTAAACGCTGTTTTTCATCAGCAGATAAGGTATTGGTATAGTCAGTAACCAAGGTGTTTGGTTTAGGCGGAAAATCCTGCGCAAACAGGCTCAGGCTACCCAGCAGCAAACCAACAAATAAAATTATTTTTTTAAACATGTTTTTAGGTTTAATCGCCATCCATAAAGGCAACGTCGTTAGATAGCTCATCCGTATCATTGTCCAGATCATGCGGAAAGTATTTTCCTAACTGATCGCCTGCAATTTTTATCCCGGTAACAATGCCTTCAACAATATCGCCGGTTTTAAAATGGTTAAGCATATCTTCTTTGGTACTATCCCAAAAGTCATCAGTAACAACCTGGTTTATCCCCGCATCGCCAATAATGGCAAACTTGCGGTCAACCACGGCAACATATATCAGCACACCATTACGCAGCTTGGTTTTATGCATATCCAGCTGGTAAAAATATTTGGCGGTGCGGTCAAGCACGTCTTCGCTACAGGTTTTTTCAATGCAAACCCGTAGTTCGCCCGATGTATGTTTCTCGGCTTCGGCAATTGCCTCGCGTATGCGCTGTTGCTCTTCGTCGTTAAATACGGCCATTTTTAAGTGGTTAGAGATTGGAGATCAGTAATTAGTCAGTATGTCTTGATAAATGGTTAGCGACCCGAATCCAGTCTCGGGTCACTAACAGCTAATCACTATCTTAAAATTGTACTTTCGGCGCCTTATCAGCACCAGCTTCTGACTGAAAGTAACCTTTCTCAGTAAAGCTGAACATCTTAGCCGTGATGTTCGCCGGGAACGAACGGATCCTGGTATTATATTCCTGTACCGCGCTGTTAAAATCATTACGTGCAACCGAGATCCGGTTTTCTGTACCCTCTATCTGTGCCTGCAGGCCCAAAAAGTTTTCGTTTGTTTTTAACTGCGGATAATTCTCGGTAACCACCATCAGCCTGCCTAAAGCCTGGCTTAACTCGCCTTGTGCGGCCTGGTAAGCTTTGATTGACTCGGGGGTTAATTTAGATGGATCAACCTGTATAGACGTTGCTTTTGCACGTGCGTTTATTACATCTGTTAAAGTGCTTTTTTCAAAATTGGCCGCACCTTTTACAGCAGCAACCAGGTTTGGTATCAAATCAGACCGGCGTTGGTACTGTGTTTGTACCACTCCCCATTTAGCTTTAATGTTTTCGTCCATTTGCACCATGCTGTTATAACTGCATGAGCTTAATGACATGGCTGCCACTACTACTAATATTGCTGTGAATAGCTTTTTCATTTTTTTTTAATTTTTGTTTTATTTTGATAATTAGAGAACAAAACATATACCGTTGTTACAAAATATGTTTTGCCTGCCAATATGGCAATTGTGTTTGGTAAATATAAGTAAAAGATCGGTATACAATGTGTTGCGATTGCTGCGGGAATAGCGCAAAGTAACACTTGCGATAACCGGATAATAAAAAGTGCCGTCCTTAGTGCCGATATAGTGGGGGCTTGCAGTTTTTAATTTATATTTGGGTTTAAAAATTAACTTTTTTCCCGGTTTCTTCATGAAGAAAATACTTACTACCCTGTTTGTCTGTTCTGCTTTTATAGCCAACGCGCAAAAATCTCCCGAAAATTTAGTTCAATATGTTAAGCCCATTGTAGGTACCCAGCGCATGGGGCATACCTTTCCGGGTGCTACTGTGCCGTTTGGAATGGTGCAGCTTAGCCCCGAAACCGATACCGCGGGCTATGAACTGAACGGCCACTACAACCCCGATGTTTATAAATATTGCGCGGGTTACCAGTATGAGGATAAAACCATTGTAGGTTTTAGCCACACCCATTTTAGCGGCACAGGCCACTCAGACCTGGGCGATTTTTTAATTATGCCGACCGTGGGCCAGCTCAAACTTAACCCGGGTACTGCAGATAAACCACATAGCGGTTACCGTTCGCCATTTTCGCATGCCAATGAAGTAAGCGAGGCTAACTATTATAAAGTAAAACTGGACGAAAATAATATCATTGCCGAGATGACCACCACTACCCGGGTTGGCTTTCATCAATATACTTTCCCTAAATCAGACAATGCGCACATCATCCTGGATTTGATGGCGGGTATCTATAATTATCCTGATAAAAACGTGTGGACCTATCTGCGCGTTATTGATGATACTCACGTTGTGGGTTATCGTTTAACTAATGGCTGGGCACGCAGCCGCGCTTTGTATTTTGCGATGGAGTTTTCTAAACCGTTCATCGCCCATGGCTACAAAAACTTCTCAAAACGCGAGGTGTACGGCGGTTTCTGGGGTAAGTTTAACCAAACCAAAAACTTCCCTGAAATAGCCGGTAAGCAGATACGCGCTTATTTTGATTTCAAGACCGAAGAAGGCGAGAAGATCAAAATAAAATTTGCCATATCGCCGGTAAGCATGGATGGCGCGGTTGCCAACATGAAAGCCGAAGCCACTACCTGGGATTTTGACAAGGTTAAAAACGATGGTCAGGATCAGTGGGAAAAAGAGCTGCATAAAATTACCATCAGCGGTAATAAAGAGATTAAACAGAATTTCTATACTTCAATGTACCATACCATGATCAACCCTACGGTTTATATGGATGTGGACGGACAGTACAAGGGCCTGGATCAAAATATTCACAAAGCCGAAGGATTTACCAACTATACTACCTTTAGTTTATGGGATACCCACCGCGCGCTGCACCCGCTGTTTAATATTATCGACCCCGACCGCAATGCCGACATGGTAAAGTCAATGATGGCGCATTTTGACCAAAGCCCGGAGCATATGCTGCCGGTATGGAGCAACTCGGCCAACGAGAACTGGTGCATGAGCGGTTATCATAGTGTATCGGTAATTGCTGACGCGGTTGTAAAAGGAAATGCACCGTTTGATGCTAATAAAGCTTTGGAAGACTGCGTAACGACAGCCCGTCATAAAGACTATTTGGGCATAGGCTATTATATGGATCTGGGATATATCCCGGACGAAAAAGATGGCAACTCGGTATCGTCAACTTTAGAGTATGCTTATGATGACTGGTGCATAGCGCAAATGGCTAAAAAACTTGGCAACACGGCCATCTATGATGAATTTATCAAACGTTCACAAAACTATAAAAACGTATACGATCCAAAATCCGGCTTTATGCACCCCAGGATGGCTGATGGCAAGTTCCGCGATAAATTTGATCCGTTTACGACCATTAACCAGGGATTTATTGAAGGTAACGCCTGGAACTATACTTTATACGTACCGCACGACCCTGCCTCTTTAATTAAATTGATGGGCGGCAACAAACGCTTTATCGTTTATATGGACAGTTTATTTAGCTATAACCTACCGGACAAATATTTTGCCGAAACCGAGGATATTACCAAAGACGGTATTATTGGTAACTACGTGCATGGCAATGAGCCGTCGCACCACGTGGCTTATTTGTATGATTGGACCGACAAACCCTGGAAAACCCAGGAAAAGATCCGGATGATATTACCGCAAATGTATAAACCAACTCCGGATGGTTTGGGCGGTAACGATGATACCGGCCAGATGAGCGCCTGGTATATCTTTAGTTCGCTGGGCTTTTACCCGGTTGCCCCAGCGTCTGACCAATATGCTATTGGCAGCCCGGCGGTTGATGGCGCTACGATACAGGTAGGCGGCGGTAAAACCTTTGCAATCCATGTAAATAACCAGGCCGCTAAAAATGTATATATTCAAAAGATTATATTAAATGGCAAACCTTTAAATAAGCCGTTTTTAAGCCATGCCGATATTATGAATGGTGGCGAGATTACCTTCTTTATGGGAGCGAAACATAAATAGTTTGATTAAAGCTTGATATTGATGGAGGCCGCCTGCAGTTTGCAGGCGGCCTTTTTTACGTCGGGATGGTCGATAACCCGTTAAAGTTGCTTTTGTTTTAGTGTGATTGCAGTATTAATTAATAAATTTCCTTTAAAACTTATTGATAAAACAGGTTGTTTAAATGTCTTTACAACGAAGCTTTTTTATGAAGGATATAGCCAGACGTTTCCCCGAAAATCCATTATTATCACCCATCGATCTTAAGTGTAGCGAAGATGGTTTGCAGATTATCTGTTTGTTAAACCCGGGCGTGTTTACGTTTGAAGGTAAAACCTGGCTGATCGTACGTGTTGCTGAAAATGCTGTACAAAAAGAAGGTTCCATTTTCTTTCCGATACTAAATGAACTGGGGAAAACTGAGATAATGGAGTTGCCTTCAGAACATCCGGAACTGATCACTACTGATCCACGGGTGATCCGTTATATGGGGCTGGATTACCTGACCACCCTATCGCACTTGCGCCTGCTTTGCAGTGATGACGGCGTGCGGTTTTATGAGCCCGAAGGCTACGGATCGTTATTCGGTATCGGAAAATTAGAGTCGTTTGGTATTGAAGATTGCAGGGTTACTTTTTTGGAAGGTAAATATCACCTCACTTTTACTGCAGTATCAGCCAATGGGGTGGGGGTTGGCATGCGCACCACTACCGACTGGAAAACTTTCGAGAACCACGGCATGATCATCCCGCCGCATAATAAAGACTGCGCTATTTTTGAGGAAAAGATAAACGGATTATACTATTGCCTGCACCGCCCCAGCAGCGTGGATATCGGCGGCAATTATATCTGGCTGGCGCAATCGCCGGATGGTGTGCATTGGGGCAACCATAAATGCATCATTAAAACCCGGAAAGAAAGCTGGGACTGCCAGCGTGTAGGCGCGGGCGCCGCACCCATTAAAACCGACAAGGGCTGGCTTGAAATTTACCACGGAGCCAACAACGACCATCAATATTGCTTGGGCGCTTTCCTGCTGGATCTTAATGATCCGTCAAAAGTTATTGCCCGCACCGACCAACCAATTATGGTGCCTGCCGAGCCGTATGAGCTAAGTGGCTTCTTTGGCAACGTGGTATTTACCAATGGCCATATTGTCGATGGCGATACCGTTACTATATATTATGGTGCATCGGACGAATTTGTTTGCGGAGCTAAGTTTTCTATTCAGGAGATATTTGGGGCGTTGGGGGTGTAGAGGTGCAATTTTTTTGTGTTTTACGACTGACATTCTTATAAATTGTCGTCGTTGATTGATAAGGAAATGCGCACTTTATCAATATCTATTAACCAATCTCTCGCGAAGCGGTTTAATACTCACCAATACTCAATAAAACCAACGTACAAGCATATTCCGTATTAATCCCTTCAGCATCCGCCAGGCGTTGCAGCTCGCTGTTTTCCGTTCCGGGATTAAAGATGATCCGTTTTGGTTTGGTAGCTAAAATATAGTCATACAACGGTGGCTGGTTCTGCGGGCCAACATATAGGGTGATGGTATCTATATCAGTATGGATAACTTCCGGTTTTTCAATAGGTACACCGGCTACCTCGCCGGTTTTTAAACCTACGTTAACTATGGGGTGTCCGTGTCCGGCCAACCGGTTAGCAGCCAGGTATGCGTATCTGCCCGGGTTGGGCGTAGCGCCTAATATCAATGTTTTTTTATCAGCCATAACTTCATCACCCCCTTTCTTAAGAACAGGCTTTAAAGTTTATCCTTTAAAGCCGGCTCCCTTTTAGAAGATAGGTTGCACTAAGTATTCAAATATTACGCCAAGCTGTAATAATTGGCGGTTTTGGCAGTCAAACAGCCGTCACAAAAAATAATTAAATAATTTAAAATGTTTTTAAACGTGAATCGTCTTTACCTTTAAACAAGTAATAAATTGATCACAGCATTAATGCCCGAAGAAAGAGAAAGTCATATCATAAGCACTATAAAGGCTTATGGCAAAAACTTGCTGGGCTTTATCCGCAAACGGGTGAAAAATGATGCTGATGCGGAAGATATCCTGCAGGATGTGTGGTACCAGTTTAGCGCGCTGGTAAATTCTGAGCCAATTGAACAGACAGGCGCCTGGCTGTATAAAGTGGCTCGGAACAAGATCACCGATAAGCATAAAAAGAAATCAGAAACTTTACTTGACGACCTGTTTATAGGAGATGACGAGGGCGACGATGATACATCAGGCTTTAAAGACCTGCTGATGCCCGATGACAGCACCCCCGAAACGGAATATATGCGCAACCTTTTTTGGGAACAGCTATTTACTGCGCTTGATGAATTACCTGAAGAACAAAAACAGGTTTTTATCTGGCAGGAAATGGATGACATGACCTTTCAGGAAATATCAGAGTTAACGGGGGTGAATGTAAATACCCTGGTATCGCGCAAACGTTACGCCGTATTGCATCTGCGCGACAGATTACAACAGTTATATCAAGAGATCACAAAATATTAAAAACAAAAAACATGAAAAAATTACTTTTTAAGGGACGGTTCATATTTATACCCATCGCGGTAGCAGCTTTCCTTTCGCTCATCAGCTTTGTGGTAATGCAGCTTTGGAACAATTTATTACCCGCCATATTGCATGCTTCTACCATAACTTTTTGGCAGGCCATGGGCATATTTATACTTTGCAAAATACTCTTTGGCTTTGGCCATAAAGGCGGACGCGGCTGGGGTGGACGTGGCGGTGCGCCATGGATGCGTGCCAAAATGGAAGAACGCTTTAAAACCATGACGCCCGAGCAGAAAGAGAAGTTCAAGCAAAAAATGCGCGATCGTGCCGATTGCGGCCCATGGGGACGCCACGAGCATCCGTTTAACCGCGACTGGGACCAGTTTGAAGCCGAAAGCGCAAAGAAAGAACAAGAATAATTAGTAGCAGCGGCAGTTGCAGTTGCAGTAACTAGTCTGCTACTTGCAATGCTACTGCCGCTTTAACAAACCTACACTATCATGGACATACTGATATTCACAACAAGTGTAAATAACCCTGAGGACGTTGAACAGGTGCAGCCGATACTAACTTCGGTGCAGGCCATCCAGGACTGGAACTTCGACCTTGAGGATTGCGACAACATCCTGCGCGTAGTATCACACGATCTGCCGCCGAGATATATTGAATCATTATTAAACAACGCAGGGTTCAAGTGCGAGGAGTTACCTTATTAACCTACCCGATAATCGCCCTGACCAACAGCGCAATCTGCCCGGCGTGGTAGATCTGGTGCTGGATGAAACCGTACAGCAGCTCTTCATAAGTAGTAACCGGTTCGTCGGCGCGTTCATCAATGATGGGTTTATCCCACTTGTCTTCGGGGAAGTCGCGGATGGTTTTGACGAGGTTTACATTAACCAGCTTAAAGTCATCTATCCATAGCTGCCATTTGGTTTCATCCGGGTCGCCGGGATGTGGCCAGTTGCCGCTTACCGGTAACGAGGCCGGCTTTTCATTCATGCGGTCCATCACCTCTTCGGTCCAGCTTACCATGTGCAGGACGATCTCGGCAATCGTATGCGCATGACCAACCCGCTCATAGGCGCTTTCAAAGGTCACTTTGTCCAGGATATCGTATATCGGGTCGCCGTACCATGGCTGGCCTGATAAGGTGTTCTCTACCTGGTAGATCAGTTTGTCGTTTGTTGTCATGGTCTGTTAAATTAGCTTGCCTGCGGCTATCGCGCAGTTTATCCCGTCAATAGCAGCAGAAATGATGCCACCGGCATACCCCGCGCCCTCGCCGCAGGGGAACAACCCCTGTACCTGCGGGTGCTGCATCGTTTCCTTATCACGCGGTATCTTGATGGGCGACGACGTGCGCGACTCCACCCCCACCAGTATCGCTTCATTGGTATAGTACCCCTTCATCTTCCTGCCGAACACCGGTAGCGCATTACGCAGCCGGTCGTTGATCCAGTCGGGCAGCACCTCTTTAAGCTCGACGCTCCGGGTGCCGGGCAGGTACGAGTTATCGGGCAGGTCTACAGACAGCCGCCCGTTCACAAAGTCCACCATGCGCTGGGCCGGGGCCACCAGCCTGCCGCCGCCGGCCCGGTAGGCCAGCTGCTCAATGCTATGCTGGAAGTCGAGCATCTTGAACGGGTCGGCGTTGTTGCCGGGGACGTCTTCGAGGTTGACCTGCACCACCGTGCCCGAGTTGGCGAAAGGGTTGTTCCGCTTCGAGGGGCTCCAGCCGTTCACCACGATCTCGTCGGTGGCGGTGGCGCAGGGGGCGATGATGCCGCCCGGGCACATGCAGAACGAGAATACGCCCCGGCCATCCACCTGCTCCACCAGGTTATAGTAAGATGGCGGCAGCGCTTCGTCGCGGACCTCGCAGTGGTATTGGGCGCGGTCTATGATCTCCTGCGGGTGCTCGATGCGGACACCCAGCGCGAACGCCTTGGCCTCGATCAGGATGCCCTGGCGGCGCAGCATCTCGAACACGTCCCTTGCCGAGTGGCCGGTGGCCAGGATCACGGCGCCGGCCTTCAGCACCTCGCCGCCGGCCAGCTTCACGCCTTCGACCTTGCCGAACTGCACCAGCAGCTCCGTCACTTTGGCGTCGAAGCGCACCTCGCCGCCGGCCTGGAGGATGGTTTCGCGGATGGCGGTGATGATCTGGGGCAGCTTGTTGGTACCGATGTGCGGGCGGGCGTCGACCAGGATGTCTTCGGTGGCGCCGTGGGCCACGAAGGTCCGCAGCACCGCGTTCACGTCGCCGCGCTTGGTGCTGCGGGTATACAGCTTCCCGTCCGAGTAGGTGCCGGCCCCGCCCTCGCCGAAGCAGTAGTTGCTCTCGGGGTTCACCAGGCCCTGTTTGTTGATGTTGGCCAGGTCGCGGCGGCGGTCCTTTACGGCTTTGCCGCGCTCCACGATGACGGGTTTCAGCCCTAGCTCGATGCATTGCAGGGCAGCGAACAGCCCCGCCGGGCCGGCGCCGACGATGATCACCGGCTTCGCGTCCTTAACGCTGGGGTAGTGTTGGGTATAGGTTTCGGGGTGGTGTGCCTCCTGTATGTAGGCCCTTACCTGCATGCGGTAAACCACGCGCCGGCCACGGGCGTCAATACTGCGTTTAAGTACCTGTACGTGGGTGATCTGCTGGGGCGGCAGCTTTAGGGCCGCGGCCGCCAGCCGGGTTAACACTTCCTGGTCGTCCTGCTGCCCGGGGGTGGCTATTAGCTCTGTTTCTTTGGTCATGGTGCTGCCGGGTGTTTATCCCGGATGGTGCAAAGATAAGAGAATGTGCGGATGTGCGGATAGGCAGGCATGCGGATGTGCGCTGATCCACATTAATGTGGATCAAATGGATCAGGTGGATCACCTTTTTTACTTAACCTTCTGGTATACAACGAATAACATATTTCGGTGGATCAACAATGGATCGCCTTTTAAGTCAGTATTTTTAAGTATAGTTTGGTTATTTTATGTTGATAATCAATGAATTGCATTTTGGCTGTTTTTCCAGGTTTGGATCGGGATAGTTGGATCAGGATGGATCACGAATTTTGGTGTTTTGCGCCGGCAATTAAATGTACTGACAAAACAGCGCCACCATTTTGCTGGACCAGGTTGCCGTACTTTGTAAGTATTGAGTTGGTTAGGTCTTAATATTCCCTTCCTCGGGAGGGGTGTGTCGGGCAGTGCGGTGGCAGGGAGGGGTTGCGCGGGCTGTTTTATTGGGGAATGTTGGTGTAATTGTAATGACGGGGGAGATAGAAAGGAATAATCAGGGCGTTGCCTGCGGCCCGGGTTATCCGCTCATACGCGCACATGGCGTTAGGCGCGAGGCAGGTATCCGCTCCTACCCCTAACGCGGCCGACGCTCATACTCCCTCCCCCGGGAGGGGTGCGGCGGGCGGTGCAATGGCGGGGAGGGGTTTCGCCGATTGACAGGTCCGCTAAGCATGTGGGCTAAACCCCTCCCTGCACCCTCCCGTGGGGAGGGAATCGCACAGGCCGCTGCTTACATTAGGTAATAGGGCACTATCCTCCCAACTACGTCATTGCGAGGAACGAAGCGATCTCTACGTAAGCTAATCAAATGTGATTTATGTTGACACACTCGACGGGAGTTCGTCAGTGGTTGAACAATTATTAATAGCCAAAGCTTCCCAGGCGATACCTGCCATTGCTTATAAACGCTATATACTCTTTAACTTGTTTATGATAGTTGGATGTTTTAATGCGCCTATTATCATATAATTCTGGATGGTCGTCGTGAAATTGAAACAAGTCGCTTTCATTATTTAGTTTAAGAAGTTGAGTAGTATTGTGAAGAAAACCTACGCTTTCAAAATTTACAGGTTCTAAAATAAAGGGGATAACGTTGTCGCATAACACCCAAGCCGCCCCCATTTCATTCAAACATATCTCACTTTGTTTATAATTTTGTGTGATAATTTGGATAACGGCAGTTGCGCTTAATATTTGTTCTTTGATTGTTTTTTTAAAATCTTCACCACTTCTAATTCCAGTGTCTTTGGCTGAAGTATAAAATATTTTGTCCCGGCTAATCTCTAAACCTATGTTAAGAATTTTGTCTACAAACGGAGTAACTAAAGGTTCGTCTTTGCTGGCGTGACTAATGAATATTTTATTTTCTGGCATTTGAAGTTGTTGTATCGTCTAATTGGTTCTATAAAACTACGTTTTATATACTTCAATCCAAAATTGCCAACTTGTTAGTCACGAGTACGCCACGCTATGCGCTGCATGCTCGCGCCAGAAGGGGAGATTTTTATGATCTGCGATTACTTGCGGAAGCTTTTATACGTGCATCGACGAATTGTAGCATAGGTAAATCTGTCGCGCTTTTACTGACCTTTTGTATATCATTTTCCAACTGATTGATTTTTGTTAATTCAGTATCTTTAGTGAGCGGAAAGCCTGACCCGAAGGGTAACGCCCACCATCTCCCCCAGGACAGTACAGGATGCACAATCCACCAAAATATCCCTATCTTTAATTTCCACTTGTATATACCTGGATGAAACCTATTTATATCGCCTTACTCCTGATCGGCAGCTTATTGCCCCTGCAACCTGCCTGCGCCCAAAGCGGCGAGCCTTATCAACCCTGGAACGCTTTCTGGATAAATGCCCGCGGCGAAACGGGGCGCGATTATGGGGTGTTCTGGTTCCGCAAGCAACTGGAGCTGGCGGCTAAGCCGGCCACGTTTAAGGTAAACGTATCGGCCGATAACCGGTATAAGCTGTATGTTAACGGCACGCTGGTATCGCTTGGCCCGGCGCGGGGCGATACGTATTACTGGAACTATGAGCAGGTGGACCTGGCGCCGTATTTAGTCGCCGGCAAAAACACCCTGGCCGCGCTGGTCTGGAACGAAGCGGAGTTTCGCCCCGAGGCGCAGATCTCGCTTCGCACGGCTTTCATTTTGCAGGGCGCCACCCCTGCCGAAGAAATTGCCAATACCAATAAAACCTGGCAAGCCGTACGCGACCAGGGGTATAGGCCGCTGCCGGTATCGCTGGGCTATGGCGCTTACTACGTTGCCGGTCCGGGCGAGCTAATTGACCAAAGCAAGACCCTAAAAAACGCCGCGGCGGCCGGCTTTAACGATACCGCCTGGCCCGCCGCCGCCAATATGGACCGCGGCAAACCCAAAGGCATGGCCGACGCGTTCGGCTGGATGCTGGTACCGTCGCAGCTCCCGCAGATGGAGCGGGTTTACCAGCGTATTGCCTCGGTGCGCCAGGCGGTGGGGGTAACCGTTCCGCAGGGCTGGCCGGCTGCAAAAACGGCGCTCACCATCCCGGCTAATACCACGGCTACGCTAATACTGGACCAAACCTTTTTAACCAATGCCTACCCTACCGTTAACTTCAGCGGGGGTGCTGGCGCGGGGATCTCGCTCACCTATGCCGAGTCGATGTTTGATAACCTGAAGAAGTTCGGCATCCGCAAAGGCGACCGGAACGCCGTGGAGGGCAAGGAGATCGGCGGCCGCAAGGATAGCCTGCTGGCCGACGGCAGCGCCAACCAAACGTTTACCAGTTTGTACTGGCGCACGTTTCGCTATATCCGGCTGATCGTACATACGCAAGCCGACCCGTTAACGATAACCGACCTGTACGGCACCGCCACCGGCTACCCGTTTGTAATGAACGCCCGGCTTAAAACCGACAACCCCGAAATGCAGCAGCTGCTGGACATTGGCTGGCGCACCGCCCGCATGGACGCTATTGAAACCTATATGGATTGCCCGTATTACGAGCAGCTGCAATACATTGGCGACACCCGCATACAGGCCATGATAAGCTACTACAACAGCGGCGACGACCGCCTGATGCGCAACGCCATTAACCTGATGGACCAGAGCCGCCTGGGCGAGGGCCTGACGCTGAGCAGGCACCCGAGCTTTAGTCCGCAGATCATTCCTACCTTTTCGTTATGGTACATCGGCGTGCTGCACGATTACTGGATGTACCGTCCCGACAGCACGTTCATCAAAAACAAGCTGCAGGGCGGGCGCGGGGTGCTGGCCTGGTTCGGCAACTACCAGCAAGCCGACGGGTCGCTGAAGAACGTGCCGTATTGGAACTTTGTGGATTGGTCGGCCGGCTTTGGTAACGGCATGCCGCCGAAGGGCAGCAAGGGCGGTTCGGCAGTGCTGGACCTGCAACTGCTGATGGCCTACCAGCAGGCCGCGCAAATGGAAGCCAAACTGGGCATGCCCGCTTTTGCCAAACTATACGCCGCCAAAGCCGCGCAGCTGGCCAAAACCATTCAGCAAAAATATTGGGATGCCGGCAAAGGCCTGTATGCCGATACCGAGGATAAGAACCGGTTCTCGCAGCATGCCAATTCGCTGGCGATATTAACCGGCCTGGTGCCGAAAGCGGCCATGCCCGCCCTGGCGCAAAAGCTGCTTACCGACGCCGGCCTTACGCAATGCACCATTTACTTTAAGTACTACCTGCACCTGGCCCTAACCCGCGCGGGCCTGGGCAACGACTATATGAAATGGCTGGACCTGTGGCGCGAGGACATCCGCCTGGGCCTGACCACCTGGGCCGAAATGAGCGACGTCCCCAACAGCCGCAGCGACTGCCACGCCTGGGGCGCCAGTCCGAACGTGGAGTTTTACCGGATTGTATTGGGGATAGACAGCTATGCGCCCGGCTTCGCCAAAATAAAGATCGAACCTCACCTGGGCACCCTCAAATCCGCCGAAGGCGAAATACCTCACCCCAACGGCAAAGTAGCGGTAAGCTATGTTTTAAACGGATCGGTTTGGAACATCAAACTAATCCTGCCCGCCAAAACCGGCGGCGTGTTTGTTTGGAAAGGGAAGCAGTTGCCTTTGAAGAGCGGGGAGAATTTGTTTAGGATGTAAGGGATTAAATTTACCTGTCATCCGGACATAACGGGGACTGACAAAAAGCGGCATGTGGGTGATCCACTTAAAAAGTGGATCACCCGGATCGCTAAGTTTAGCCAACCGATTGAAAATAAATAGTTTAACCTTTTTGAGCGGATCACTATGGATCATTCTTATTCGTCAGTATTTTTAGGCGTGAATATTGATAGCTAATTGAAAATCAGTGAAATCATCATAACTATAACTATGAGTGAACTAAAATGGGCAATTTGCCATTCAGAATATATACATAAAGGCCCCTGGGCCACACTGCGATCGGATAAATGCGAAATGCCCGACGGGCGCCTGGTTGAACAATATTATGTTTTAGAATATCCAAACTGGGTAAACGCGGTAGCTTTGACCACCGATAATAAAATCCTGATGGTGCGCCAGTACCGCCACGCGGCAGGTATTGTATCGTTAGAGATCCCCGGTGGCGTTATTGACGGTGACGAAGAACCGGCAGCCGCTATGCGCCGCGAGTTGCTGGAAGAAACCGGCTACCAGTTTGATGATATTGAGTTGTTAAGTGTTGTGTACGCTAATCCGTCGACCGCTAATAATCACACCTATTGCTACCTGGCTAGGGGGGGCGTTAAAGTGCAGGAGCAACAATTGGATGAACATGAAGAAATAGTTGTTGAAGAATACACTATCGCCGAAATAAAGCAACTTTTAGCCGAAAATAAAATAGCACAGTCACTGCATTGCACCGGGCTTTTCTATGCCCTGATAAAATTGGGCGAGTTATAACCACCCACAAAACATAAATGAATTTTTCAATAATATAATTTGGATAATTCATTTCTATTCCATTACTTTGAAATGCAAAGTACTTTTATATGAAAGAAACTGAAATTCAGGACGAACTCGCTTCCATTCGCAATTTAATGGAGCGGTCATCAAAATTCATATCGCTCAGCGGGTTATCCGGAATATTAGCCGGGGTATATGCTTTGATTGGCGCGGCAGTGGCTTACGTCTTATTAAATAGCAGCTTTGATTATGCAGATAACACCAGCGGATATGCCGTAGTCTCGTTATCTATGGTGACTTCATTAATAGCCGTAGCGGCAATCGTTCTGATTGCTTCAATAGTTACCGGTATCATTTTATCTGTCCGCAAGGCAAAACGCAAAGGCCAGTCAGTTTGGAGTAGAACCAGCCGCGAGTTACTGTTTCACATGGCAGTGCCTTTAATTTCGGGTGGCTTATTAATCCTAATCTTTATAGCGCGCGGGTACTATGGTGTAGTAGCCCCGGCGACGCTTATTTTTTATGGTTTATCATTGGTGGCTGCCGGCAACTTTACATTCAGCGGTATAAAATCGCTTGGCTTATGCGAAATTATTTTAGGGTTGACAGCCGCTTTATTTCCGGGTTATGGTTTGTACTTTTGGGCCTTGGGGTTTGGGGTGCTGCATATTATTTATGGCAGCGTGATGTACTTAAAATACGATAAGTGAAAATACCATTTGATAAATTAGACAAAGCTTTTGAAAACCGCCTGCGCCTGCAAATTATGAGCGTGCTGGTGGCCAATCAGCGGTATGACTTTAATTCGCTGAAAGAATTACTGGACATTACCGATGGTAACCTGGCGTCGCATTTAAAAGGACTGGAGAAAGAGGAATACATCCTGGTTAACAAATCATTCCTGGGGCGTAAACCCAATACCAATTATGAAGCTACAGCAAAAGGGAAAAAGGCATTCGCCGATCATCTGGATGCTTTGGAGCAATTAATAAAATCAACAAAAAGTTAAACTATATTTTTTTTACCCATTCACTTTGAAATACAAAGTACTTTTAATAATCACACAATGGAATACGAACAAGAAAAACCACAGGGATTTATGAACTGGCTCCAGGAGTCGGTCACCTTAAAATTAATGTTTATCGGCTTACTGGTATTGCTGCTGCTCATCCCCTCGTCAATGATAGAGAACCTGATAGGCGAGCGCCAGATTAGGCATGATGAAATGGAAAAAGATGTATCGGATAAGTGGTCGGCGAGCCAACTTATCCAGGGACCGGTATTGGTCATCCCTTACAAGCGCCAATATAATAACCGTGATACCAATAATAAGCTTATCATGAAAGAGGTTACAGAAAACCTGTACCTGCTACCCGAGCATCTGCATATCAAGGCAAATGTTATATCTGATATCCTGCACCGCGGTATGTATGAAACCGTGGTTTACAATACCCATGTTAAAGTTTGGGGCGATTTTAAAGCTGAACTCGCCAAACTAAGCCTAACTCCCGGTCAGTTATTACTTAGCCAGGCCAAATTAACTTTTAGCATATCAGACTTAAAAGGATTAAAAACTAATCCGCTGATAAAACTGGGCACGCAAACCCAACAGGCAGAGCCGGTATTTGATGCAAAAGGGTTATTTGAAAAAGGGTTGCAGGCCGGGATTAATTTACCTGTTTTACCAGACAGCGCGCTGCCGTTTGATTTTGACCTGGATTTGAAGGGCAGCCAGGAGCTTAGATTTTTACATACCGGCAAAACTACCGATGTAGAAGTTACAGGCAACTGGCCTGCTCCGAGTTTCAGCGGCCGCTACCTGCCCGATTATAGAAAGATAGACGAAAAGGGCTTTACAGCTAAATGGCGTATGTTATATTTTAACCGCCCTTTTGCACAACAATGGACGGCCAATGACACCTTGCTAAATAATATGCAAACTCATCAGGATGCCGTTTTTGGCGTGAGGCTCAAAGTACCGGTTGACCAATATCAAAAAACAATGCGCACCAGCAAGTATGGTATATTGATCATCCTCCTTACGTTTATTTCGCTGTTCCTGACTGAGCTGATAAGCAAAAATAAAATACATGTATTTAATTATATATTAATTGGCGCGGCTATGATCATTTATTATACACTGTTACTGTCTTTTTCTGAACAGATAGGGTATAATTTGGCTTACCTGATAGCATCAGTAGCTACAATAACACTTATCGCCACGTTTATCGCATCGTTGCTAAAAAACAAATTAGCGGCTATATTATTCGCGGTCATTCTTACCGTATTTTATGTCTTTATTTTTGTTATTATACAATTGGAGGACCTGGCCTTATTAATTGGCAGTATTGCGCTATTCGTCATCGTAGCTGCACTGATGTATTGCTCGCGAAAAATTAACTGGAATAAACCTTAACCTTATTATAATTAAAAAGCCTTCCCACTATTTAGTGAGAAGGCTTTATCTTAAGAATAAATATAGTTTTAAGCTACTTTTACGTTAATGGCATTGATACCTTTTCTGCCTTCTTCAACATCAAATTGTACGGTGTCGTTATCACGGATGTTGTCGATTAATCCTGTCGAGTGTACAAAGATCTCTTTGCCACCGTCGCTAGGTGAAATAAAACCAAACCCTTTGGTTTGATTAAAGAATTTTACTGTTCCTGTTTGCATTATAAATAAATTAATTTTTTAAATATAACTATATTATTGATAGTTAACTAAATGTGTGGGGGCATATCAATATTTAGCGGCAACAAAAAAGCCTTCCTACATAAGTAAGAAGGCTTTTGGTACGATTAATAAATATAGTTTTAAGCTAATTTTACATTTACCGCGTTAAGGCCTTTTTTGCCTTGTTGTGCCTCATAAGTAACTTCGTCATTCTCACGAATTTTGTCTATCAGACCTGAAACGTGTACAAAGATCTCTTCGCCGCTATCAGATTTGATAAAGCCGAAGCCTTTTGAGTCATTAAAAAATTTTACTGTTCCTGTTTGCATTATAAATTGATTTTAAAGTTATTGCAAGTTAGTAAAATATTTAATATCCAACACTATACCCTTAATTTCGATATTTTTTTCGCTTTTAGCTTAATTTGTATATCGCCGTTAATGGCTTTTAACGCCGTAATAAATTCGGTTTTATTTGGCGGGGAAATAACAATACTGTCGTATTTATTATATAAAATCTCAATCCTGTCTAGCGATAACGCAGGTGCGCTTAAAGCAGAATTGGTTTCGGTTATTGATTTTATATTGGCTATATCAATATCGGTATTATAAAAAAAACCGCAATGCACATTAAGGATATTACCGATGATGGTGTAATAAGTGGTAACTATCAAATACACTGTAAAAGCTGCAACTATTGCTATAATTGCCAGAGCATCCCAGATATGATTAGCAATATAGAACACGCTCAGCCCTCCCGGTAGGATGCCAAATGTCACCCATATAGCCGGTCCTATTTTTGATTTATAAACCATGTTTATTGTCTTAGGTGATAACGTTAAGCCGCATCTGATATATACTTAACCAAACAACGCTTTGCTACCGGTAACAAAGTTTGCTCCAGCGGAAAAGCGATATCGCTATGCACATGATAAACTGCGGGATTAGGCAGATGCCTGTTGTTTTTTATTAATTGCAGTTTTATAGCTTCGGGCGTGTTGGTTAAGCTTTGCTCATAAGTATCTATCAGTTGGATGTTGATGCCGCGGTACTTATCGTCCTTATCTTCAAAAATTGTAAAATGATATTCATATAAATGATTGGTGGTTTCTTTTCCATTACGTAACGAAAAGTAGCCATCATAAGGCAGCAGGGGCATTATACCAACCGGGTCGATATTTAACCGGCTTTCTACAAAATCATAAATCTCTCTGCCTGTTTGTATAGCCGGATCCATTTTATGCAGGGCGTAGGCAATGATCTGTTCAATCTCACGCATAGTGCTGTCATCCTCAACTATTTTTTGGTAGGTAAGCTTTACCGCAGCTATGTCGGCTTTGGTTAAACGCTGCGGAAAAGAATTTTGCAGCGTAGTCTTATTTTGTTTAAAGCAAAGCAGGTTATTGTAATGAAATACCAGGTCGCTCAGGTTTGGGTATAGCCTGCTCTTGTCAAAGTGGCGGTTTATGTCCTGCAGGTAAGCCAGCAGGACATATTTTTTATACTCAAAATCTATTGACCCTTCTATAAACCAGTTAACACCTAATGAATTCATTTTTTACATTTCCTTTCTTAAAAAGCTCCGCTCCCGCTGAAGCCGGATTAGGTTAGGCTACTATGCGTTAAATTAAACAAAAATGAGCAATTTTGCAATATGCCTAACGGAACCCTTTTTTTGATACCCGTGCCGCTTGCAGATGATGCCGCGGCCAAAACATTCACGCCTTACCTGGTTGATACCATAAACCATATAAAGGAATATATTGTAGAGAATGAAAAAACCGCCCGCCGCTTTTTAAAGGAAGCCGGGCTTAAAACACCGCAAAGCGAGCTGGTGATCCATGACTATGGTAAACACGCACGCGGTGCAAGTATTAAGCCCTACTTTATCGGCCTGCAATCTGGTAAGGACGTGGGGTTAATGAGCGAAGCCGGTTGTCCCGGCGTTGCCGATCCCGGTGCAGAAATTGTAGCCGAGGCGCATAAACGCGGGATTAAGGTAGTACCGTTAGCTGGCCCAAGCTCTATTTTGCTGGCATTAATGGCATCGGGTTTTAATGGCCAGAGTTTTGCGTTCCAGGGCTATTTACCTATTGATAAAATCGAAAGAAGCAAACGCATCAGGGAGCTGGAGGGCTTATCTGACAGGTTGAATCAAACTCAAATCTTTATTGAAACACCGTTCCGCAATAATCCGTTGCTTGAGGAAATTTTAAGGACCGGCCACCCTAAAACCAAGCTTTGTATTGCCAGTAATTTAACCGCGGCTGATGAGTTTGTGCAAACCAAAACCATCGCCGAATGGCAAACCCAGGTACCCGATCTTCATAAAAAGCCAACCATTTTCATCATATCGCGTTCTGTATAAGTGTTAATTGCGCAGCAACATACCTCTGTTTTAATTGTGGGTGCCGGTCCATCGGGTTTAATGATGGCTGCCCAGTTGCTTAGACACGGTGTTACACCGCTAATTATTGATATTAAACAAGGCCCTACCGATCAGTCGAAAGCCTTAGCGGTGCAGGCCCGTTCATTAGAAATCTACCGGCAAATGGGGGTGATTGACAAAATACTGGCTAACGGCAAACAAGCCGGCGGGGTAGCCTTTAACCAGGGCGGAAAAGTATTAGCCGAGCTATCCCTGGCAAATACCGGCAAAAGCGAAACCAGATTTCCGTTTATTCACCTGTATCAGCAAAGTAAAAACGAGCGGCTGCTGCTTGATTTTTTAACTGTTAATTGCTGCCCCGTTTACTGGGACACCAATTTAATCAGTGTTAAACAAGATCAAACACAGGTTAGCGTAGAATTGCAATCGGGAACCGAAACGGTAACAATAACGTGTGACTGGCTAATAGGTGCAGACGGTGCACACAGTGCTGTCCGCAAGCAATTACAAATACCATTTAACGGCGATACCTATGCGCATGAGTTTTACCTGGCCGACGCCGAGGTCGCTAACAAAGAACTGAGCGAAACTAAAGTGGGCCTTTACCTATCTAAAAAAGGATTTGCCGGTTTCTTCCCCATGCCCGAAGCAGGCTGCTACCGCATCATTGGTAACTTACCACAGGGGATTAAACCTGACGAAGATTTACAAATAGCAGATATCTTACCTCATTTAAACAGCGTAACCCAACTGGACACCCACATAGTGAACCTAAAATGGTTTACTACTTATCGCCTGCACCATCGCATGGCCGATAATTTCAGGAAACAACGTTGTTTTTTAATTGGCGATGCGGCCCATATCCACTCGCCAGTTGGTGGGCAGGGTATGAATACCGGTTTGCAGGATGCCTATAATTTAGGGTGGAAGCTGGCAGGTGTAGTAAACGGGCAACTTAAACCGGCAATTTTAGATACCTATGCTACCGAACGCATCCCCGTTGCTAAAGAATTGCTGAATACTACCGACCGGATTTTTAAAATAGTAATGTCAACAAGCTGGGTTACCATGTTATTTAAAAGATGGATAATGCCCGGGGTGCTTAAGTTTGTTTGGGGCAAAGAGGGTATCCGCGAAATATTTTTTAAGCGGGTATCTCAAATATTTATTAATTACCGGCATAGTAATATAAGCCTGCATTTAAGTAACGCTGCTAACGTACGCGCCGGCGACCGCCTTCCCTATCTAAAAGTATTCGACGAAAAAAAACAAGAGGAAACTGATTTGCACGAGTGGTGCGCAAAACCCGGCTTTACACTCATTGTATTGGGTAAGCTGCAAGAGATTGATCTGTTTACGCTGGCCAAATGGATCAAGCAAAACTATCCTGCAAATCTTAATTTCTTTTATCTCCCGCAATCAGCCAAAAATTCGGAGGTGTTTAAAATGTTTGAAGTTAGCAAAGGCAAAAAGAAAGCGCTGATTGTGAGGCCGGATATGCACATTGGATTGATCAATGATGTGGTTGATATAGAGATGATGGATAATTATCTGAATAATGTATTAGGCCTGTCCAATGCCAGCTCATGATTAGCCGTGTATGGTTTCGGCTTTACCGTAGTTTTTTACTACCTGCGCTTCGTAAGCTAAAAACTCTTTCCAGCGTTTATCTACATCTATATTAACTGCATGCTTTTTGGCCAGGTTGATAAACATAGTATAATGGGTAGCCTCACTTATCATTAACTCATAGTAAAATGCGGATAGCTGCTCATCATTAATATTTTCTGACAGGACTTTAAAACGTTCGCAACTGCGCGCTTCAATCATTGCCGAAAACAATAATCTGTCGATCAGCTGAGCCTCGCGGCCGCCGCCGATAATTATAAACTTACGCAACTCGTTTACGTAATCGTCCTTCCGTTCTTTCCCCAGCACAAAGCCACGTTGCAAAATAATTTCGTGCACGCGCCTAAAATGATCCATTTCTTCCTGTACCAATGCAATCATTTGTTGCACCAGATCGCTTAGGTTAGGATTTTGTACAATCAGGGTAATAGCGTTGGTAGCCGCCTTTTGCTCACAATAGGCATGGTCTGTCAATAATTCCGCAATATTGCTTTCCACTACATTTTTCACCCAGGTCGGGTCAGTAGGCAGTTGTAATTTAAGGATTGTCTTTTCGCTCACGGCACAAAGATAAAAGTTAATATTTTAAGGCGAAGCTAAACATATTGTTGCCGGCAGCCTTTAAGGCACACATAAAACTATTTTATAATTGAAGCCGTCTTTAAAATTATCAAAAAAGATATTTTACAAATCAAAACCCTGAGCCCGGATCTTATTTATACAAACTCTTACTCTCAATAAATTTTAAAACCGGATCAGGCACAAAGTATTGCACATTCTTTTTTTCGGCTATTGACTTGCGGATGAATGTTGCAGAAAGCTCCATTTGTGGCGTCATGGTGATAGTCACCGACGGATGTGAAGCAAGTTCGGCATTTTCATAGCCGGGGCGCGGATAAACATAGATTTGGTAGTCGCGTAATATCAATTTATAGTTTTTCCACTTAGGTAAACTTACCAGGTTGTCTGATCCCATAATGAGCGCAAACTCATGCTCGGGGTATTTCTCCTTTAAGTGGGTAAGCGTATCGATGGTATATGATGGTTGGGGCAATTTCAGTTCAACATCACTCACCTGTATGTTCTGCGCGTTGTCAGTTGCCAGGCGGGCCATCTCTAGCCTGTCGTAGGTATTGATCAGATCGCCGTATTTTTTTAGCGGATTTTGTGGGGATACCACTAACCAAACCTTATCTAAAGAGGTGTGATTAGCAAGGTAATTAGCTATAATTAAGTGGCCGATATGTATGGGGTTAAACGAACCGAATAATAAGCCGATCTTCATATCAGTTGCAGTTATCAGTTAATAGTGGCAACAACTACTTCAAAAAATTCTTCACCAATTCCTCGGCGTCTTTGCATGCCGTTTGAAGATCGTTATTTTTTAGGATAATATCAAATCTGGGCGCGTAATTAAGCTCTTTTTCGGCTTTGGCAAAGCGTTCCTTTAATTTTTCTTCACTATCAGTGCCCCTTCCCGTCAAACGCTCTTTAAGCACTTCTAATGACGGCGGTTGTACAAAGATAGCCAAGGCAGCGCCGTTGTACTTCCGTTTAAGATGTAACCCGCCTTCTACATCAATATCAAATATCACAGTTTTCCCTTTTTTCCAGATCCGTTCAATTTCTGTACGCAGGGTACCATAAAAAGTACCTGAATATACTTCCTCAAACTCAACAAATTGTTTTTTGGCTATCAGGTGCAAAAACTCTTCTTTACTTATAAAATGATAAGCTTTATCAATTTCCTCGTCACCCCGCGGTTCTCTGGTGGTTGCCGATACAGAAAACTCCAGTTCAGGAAATTTAGTAAGCAGGTGCTTAACAATAGTGGTTTTACCGGCTCCTGATGGTGCAGAAAATATAATGAGTTTTCCTTGTTTGGCCATTGGGTATTAGTCATTGATCATTGGTCACTGGTCTTCACATTAGCAAATCACTAATGGCTGTTGACTAATGACCGATGACTATAGTACGTTAAGTAATTGTTCTTTAATTTTTTCCAGCTCTTCTTTCATGCCCACCACTAGTTTCTGGATATTGGCATCGTTTGCTTTTGAACCCAGGGTATTTATTTCACGGCCTATCTCCTGCGAAATAAAGCCCAGTTTTTTACCATTGGCATCTGCATTTTTCAAGGTTTCGATAAAATAATCGCAATGGGTCTTCAGGCGGATCTTTTCTTCGGTAATATCCAGTTTATCAATATAATAAATCAATTCCTGCTCAAACCTGTTTTGATCAACAGCCTCACGGCCAACCGCTTCACTTAAAAACTGGTTAAGGCGCTCACGTATAACGGGCACACGCTTCGGCTCTTCAACCTCTATTAATTTTAAATTCTGGATGATGATGTCTATGCGGTATTTAACATCCTGCTCAAGGGTATTGCCTTCGTCAGTCCTAAATTGCTGAAAAGCGGCCATAGCCTGGTTAAAAGTTTGCTCAACTATCTTCCACTCATCTTCTGATACCGTTTCCTCGTCGTATTTTACAACTTCGGGCAGGCCCAGTGCCAATTGCAGTAAATTTGTTGCAGGCTCATTAAGCTCATCGCTCACAGCTTTTAGCTGCGAGTAATAATTCTTTAAAAGCGCGGTGTCAATACCCGCAGCTTTTACAGCGGCCGAATTGGCTTGCTCTACATTAATAGATAAGTTTACTTTACCACGTTCTATTTGCTTGCTGCAATCATTACGCAACTGAAACTCTTTTTCTGAAAATATTTTGGGCAGGCGCAAAGACAGTTCGAGAAATTTACTGTTCAGGGATTTAATTTCGACTGTGTATTTTGTATTACCCGAGTCAAAACTGGCAATTCCATATCCTGTCATGGATTTTATCATGCGTAAAGATAGCGTTTTTTAGTTATTAGGCTTAAAGATTAGTACCTGAAGATTAAAGATTAGCCCGGCCGGCCTGTATAATCACAGCTAAAATATAAGAAAATCGGCTTTCGGACGTTAGGCAGATAATGGCTGCTCATTCGTATAATCCAAAAATTAACACTTTTTTACATTTCTACTCAGATACAATGTTTAATTTTACATGTTGAATAAATTATCCATATACCTCCGTTTAGGCATAGTAATATTTTTTTGCCTTTGCCTCGCTTGCCCTGCTTCTGCACAACAATTTATTGTAAAGGGGGTGATTTTTAAAAAAAACTCGCCGGTAACAATTTCCTATGCTACCATCAGTAACTTAAATAAAAAGGTACCGGATGCAACAAGTGATGAGTTGGGTAGCTTCCGTATTGAGGCTGCTATGGGGGATACCCTGCTTTTTAAAAAGGCCGATTATACCCCGCAGTTTATTGTGGTTCAAAATTATTCGCCCCAGTCAATATATATGCAGCCGGTAATTCACTTAAATGAGGTAAGCGTTAAAGATATCAGCAAGCGCCAGGAATTAAATAACGCGCTTGATGATTATAAGAAGAAAGGGCAGTATTATACCCTAAACCCAAGTATAATGTCTGTTATAAGTTCACCGCTGTCCGGGCTTTATGAGTTGTTTGGTAAGGGCCCGTCGCAGGCACGTAAGTTTCAAAAATATTCAAAAGAAGAAATGGAGCGCATAGAAATAGCCAGGCGCTATAACAAACCACTGGTAAAACAGATAACCCAAATGCCTGACACTGACCTGGAAGACTTTATGTTGAACTTCACCCCAAATGTTGAAGATATCCGGATTTGGACCGACTATGATATTATAGATTATATTAAAAGATCATATGCTTATTTTGTTAAAAACAAGGGGTCTATGAAACTTCAAAAACTGTATTGATTAAATCCCCAAAGCTTCGCAGGCTTTTTCGGCGGCTAATTTCTCGGCGTTCTTTTTACTAAACTCTTTGCCCAGTCCCATTATCTGCCCGTCAACACTGGCCTGCACGGTAAACAGCTTGGTATTTTCGCCATCGCCATTATCCACTAAATCAAACGAGATATCTTTGCTGTGGCGCTGGCACCACTCTATCAGCTTGCTTTTAAAATTCGTTTCGGTTTGCTCAAGGGTATGGATATCAATGTGCGATTTGATAATATGGTTCACCAAAAAATGTTTGGTAAAATCATAGCCTTTATCCAAATACACCGCGCCAATCAGCGCCTCAAAGGCATCGCCTAATAATGACCCCTGCCGGGTTGGGCCCAGTGCGCGGTTGTCATATTCAATTAGCTGTTCAAAACCCAGTTTACGGGCCAGTTGGTTAAGGTTTACGCGGCTAACGATTTTTGACCGAAGCTCGGTTAAAAAACCTTCATCCTCATACGGATACAATTTAAAAAGCACCTCGGCTACCACGCTGCCTAAAACGGCATCGCCTAAAAACTCAAGGCGCTCATTACTGTTTTTTACGCCTTTTTTTACGCTTTGGGCTACCGATTTATGGCGAAATGCCAACCGGTATAAAGACAAATTGCCCGGCACGAAACCGAGCAAATTCTTTAAAACCTTAACATATTTTCTGTGTGGCGACAGGTATAGTTTATATAACCGACTAACTGGCATCCACAATTAAGCTTCGTACTTTTTAAATATTACAGAAGCATTGTGACCGCCAAAACCAAAGCCATTGCTCTGCACAATGTTTACATCTCTTTTTTGAGCCTTGTTAAACGTAAAGTTTATTTTAGGATCAAAAGTTGGATCATCAGTGAAGTGGTTAATGGTTGGCGGTATTATACCGTGGTTTAAAGCCAGTATAGATGCAATAGCCTCAACAGCGCCTGCTGCACCTAACAGGTGCCCGGTCATTGATTTTGTTGAGCTGATATTTATCCGGTAAATATCATCGCCAAATACATCTTGTATAGCTTTAATTTCCTGCGGATCACCAATTGGAGTAGATGTTCCGTGTACGTTTACATAATCAATATCAGATGCCTGCAGGCCCGCGTCTTCTAAAGCAGAACGCATTACCAGCGCGGCACCAAGGCCGTCAGGATGCGGAGCTGTCATGTGGTACGCATCGGCACTCATGCCGCCGCCCATCATTTCTGCATAAATTTTAGCGCCACGTGCCTTAGCGTGTTCAAGTTCTTCTAATATAATGGTGCCCGCCCCCTCACCTGCAACAAAACCGTCCCGGTCAAGATCAAACGGGCGTGATGCCGTTGCCGGATCGTCATTACGTACAGATAAAGCATGCATGGCATTAAATCCGCCTATACCGGCTTCATTAATAATGGCCTCAGACCCACCGCTTATAAACATATTAGCTTTACCCAAACGGATATAGTTAAAAGAGTCTATCAGCGAGTTGTTTGACGATGCGCATGCAGATACTGTTGAAAAATTTGGACCTCGTAAACCGTATTTAATGGAGATATGCCCGGGAGCAATATCAGCAATCATTTTAGGAATAAAGAACGGATTAAACCGGGGCGTACCGTCGCCCTTGGCGAAGTTAACCACCTCATCTAAAAACGTTTTTAACCCGCCAATGCCTGATCCCCAGATAACGCCTATGCGGCTGGTATCCAGTTTAGAAAAATCCAAACCGGCATCTTTTACCGCTTCTTCGGTCGAATACAGGGCGTATTGCACAAAAGGATCCAGCTTACGCGCATCCTTTCTACCTAAAAAAGCGTCTGCGTCAAAGCCTTTTACTTCGCACGCAAATTTCGTTTTGAACAGTGTTGTATCAAAACTTTTGATCAAAGCTGCGCCACTTACTCCATTGATTAATGAGTTCCAGTATTCTGGAACGCTATTGCCAATTGGAGTAAGTGCCCCAAGCCCGGTTACTACAACTCGTTTAAACCCCATTTAATTAAATTAAGGAGAGCTTATTTAACGTTTTTTTCAAGGTAAGCTACGGCTTGACCTACTGTGCCGATAGTTTCAGCCTGATCGTCAGGGATAGCCACATTAAATTCTTTTTCAAACTCCATGATCAGTTCCACGGTGTCTAAAGAGTCAGCACCAAGGTCGTTGGTGAAGCTAGCCTCAGGTGTAACTTCACTTTCGTCAACACCCAATTTTTCTACGATTATAGCTTTTACTCTTGAAGCGATATCAGACATAGTATTATAGTTTAATGATTAATAATTTCAGTGCAAAGAAAAATAAAATCTATCAAATATCAAATCTAAAACTTTTTACTTTAGACGGTAACAAAATTTTAGCTGTAAAGGTTTCAATTTGTATTTTTACCGGCGCAAATGTAATCATAATTGAATAGGAAATTTTTAAAGTTTGAGATTGATCTGGATTTTGTTCTGATTGCAGTAACAACTTCGCTTAAAGACTATCGTGTTTGTTACCTTATTAATAAATATTTAAATTTTAATTTTATTAAGACAGACGATCTGGCGGTTGATATCCATCCCGGAACAGCGCCTGTATACTTTTCTTTATACACACATAACTGGGAAGCCAGCGAGACAGATTTCTTTTTTATAGGCAATAAAGGCTCTGACGGCTACCTGATCCCTGAAATGAGGAAGGCTGACTATTTTTTAATGATTAAAAATTATATCGACGATAATGACCTTGACAACCTGATTTCGGCCCTAAACCGCATACCAGAAATTGTCGCGGCAGTAAAGATTGATCCTAAAAAAATAAAATCACGCGAAAATCTCTTATTTTAGCGCAAAATTTAAAAGGATTATATCGCATCAGTGATGCGCCACCTAAATAATGGAACCCAATAAACTATGAATATACCTTATAACCGTACTAAAATCGTTGCCACGATGGGCCCGGCCTGTGCCAAGAAAGAAACCTTGTTAGCGATGATTAAAGCCGGCGTAAACGTTTGCCGCCTTAACTTTTCGCACGGAAAGCCCGAAGATCATAAAAAGTTTGTTGATCTGATCAGGGAGATTAATGATCAACATAAAACCAATGTTGCCATACTTGCCGATTTGCAGGGACCAAAAATCAGAATTGGTTTGGTAAAAGACGGAGGCATAAACCTGGTTAACGGTACACATATTGATATTACTACCCATGAGTGCATTGGCGACGATAACAGGATCTATATAACTTATGATACTTTCCCGCAGGATGTACAGGCCAATGAAATTATTTTATTGGATGACGGAAAGATCCAGATGCGTGTTATTGAAACCAATAAAATTGATACTGTAGTCTGCGAGGTCGTACACGGCGGTATATTGACATCACGCAAGGGGGTTAACCTGCCAAATACCAAAGTATCAATACCCAGCTTAACCGAAGAAGATCTGGAAAACCTTCAATACGCCCTTGAGTGGGATATTGACTGGGTGGGCCTTTCATTTGTACGCAACGCTGACGATATTACTGAGCTTAAACAAGTGATTGCACGCAGCGGCAAAGCGGCAAAAGTAATTGCTAAAATTGAAAAACCAGAAGCTATTGACAATATTGACGCTATTATAGCCGCAACTGACGGTGTAATGGTTGCCCGTGGAGACCTTGGCGTTGAAATGCCGTTAGAAGAAGTTCCGTTATTACAAAAAATGATTGCCCGTAAATGCCGCGCGGCATCAAAACCGGTGATTGTGGCAACACAGATGCTGGAATCAATGATCACCACTCCGCGCCCAACACGTGCCGAAGTTAATGACGTTGCAAACTCTGTATTGGACGGCGCCGACGCAGTAATGCTGAGTGGTGAAACGTCAGTGGGCGAATTTCCGCTGATTGTTATTGAAACAATGGCTAAAATAGTACGTAATGTTGAAGAGCTGGGTTATCCTTTTAATACAGAAAGAGGTTCAGTTTCTGACTCTGCTTCGGCAGGTTATTTAAGTGATGCCGTATGCGAATCAGCTGTTTATTTAGCCGATCATACCAATGCCGTAGGCGTGGTATCCATGACTACTTCGGGCTATACCGCTTTCCAGATATCAAGTTACAGACCCAGGGCCCGCACCTTTATATTTACATCAAACAAACATCTGTTAAATGCGCTTAGCCTTATCTGGGGTGTGCGTACATTTTATTATGATAAAGTTGAAAGTACAGATCAAACTATTGCTGATGTAAACAATATGCTTAAAGCAGAGAACCTGGTTTCAGAAGGTGACGTGGTTATTAATACCGCAGCTATACCAATTGTAAATCACGGTAAAACTAATATGCTTAAAGTAACCGTAATAGAATAACCGGTCTTAAAAGATGAAAAAGGGGTTGAAGATCTGCCGATCTTCAACCCCTTTTATTTTTAATAGATCCCGGCATGGCACACCATGTCTGATATCTTTGCGGAACTGCCAAAATAATAGTTCCAATATATCCTTACTATTTCCATAACCTTAAAGCTGATTAAATCTAAGACTGTTTAAGCTAACCAAAGTTTAAATCCTGCCTAATAACTAACAGATAATCGAAGATAATATTTTTAATTAAGTATTTGTATCTTTTTTGTTACGCTAAATTTTGATTTGATGACACTTTGATTATATTCGTGGCATTAACCCCTAATTGATTGAAGATCATCGTGCGGACGTATACGCTAACGGTATACATGGTGCTTGGCAGTACCGGGATATTATTTGCCCAGGATAAACAGGATTCGCCGGAGGTATTGCGCAGGCAAACCGATGCCAAAGAAGTGATCAGTAACTTTTTTAATGGCAAACACGGTTTAGATACTTCTGCCAGCGGTAAAACGCACTCTACATTTTCCACCCTGCCGTCTGCAGGTTATAACCCCAGTACCGGCTTTTCTGTCGGTGTGACATCAACAGGCGGGTATGTTTTCGGTAATCCAAAAACCACCACGTTTTCTGTAGTCAACGCAAATGCTTATGTATCTACCATGGGCCTGGCCTCATTTGAAGCCAAGAATAACATTTTTACCAACAACGATTTATTTAACCTTCAGGGTGGCATACAAGTTGGCAAAACGGTAGCGCTTGATTACGGCGTCGGCACGGGTCGCAAAGTCCAGGGAGACGGATCATTTGCCTTAAATGACCTGCCGTTGGATAACAATCCGGATGTTTTCCCAATAAGGTTTTCATACCTCAAATTTTCCGAGCGGGTATATCGCAAAATATTTGAGCATATATATGCAGGCGCAGGCGTAATTTTTGATAAATACAGTAATATAGATGACGAGCGGCAAACCGGGCCCAACATCAATACGCATAACTTCAGGTACAGCATGATCCATCATTTCCCTACCTCGGGTTATTCTGCCAGCGGTCTGCTTTTTAATATCGAATATAACTCGAGAGATCATATCAACCGCACCTATAAAGGCTTATATGCTGATGTGGTTTTAAGAATGAATGAGCCATGGCTGGGTAGCGAGCACAAAACCGTGCAGGTAAAAACCGAGTTAAGAAAATATTGGAGCCTGTCAAAAGTTAACCCCGAGCATATATTAGCATTTTGGTATTGGGGCTGCTACCTGCTTAATGGCACCTTGCCTTATTTAGAGCTGCCCGGCACCGGCAGTGATGCCGCTAACCGTATTGGCAGGGGATATACCATCGGGCGCTTTAAAGGCACCTCTTTTGTTTATAGTGAGGCAGAATACCGCTTCCCTATATCTAAAAATAAATTATTTAGCGGTGTGGTGTTTACCAATATTGAAACAGCAAGCAACAACCGCAATATAAACCTGACAGAATATATCGAGCCCGGAGCCGGCGTAGGTTTACGCCTGTTGTTTAATAAATACTCACGCTCAAACCTGTGTATTGATTATGGTATGGGTAACTATGGCTCAAAAGGAATATTCCTTGGCCTGAACGAAGTCTTTTAATCCCTGTTAATACCCCTCTTAACGCAAAAAGCGGGTTCAATCGAAATTGACCCGCTTTTATTATATTATTATGTTTCTTAGTGATTTAATCTGCCTTCTAAAGCGTCGGTTGAGGTTATACCTGCCTCGGGTAAGCTACGGTGCGGCCTGGTTAAAAAAGGTGACTGGTCTGCAAAAATACCTTTTATTAATAAACCTAAACCTAAAAGGAAATGCGGCCAAAATACTTGTCCGCAAAAAGCGTAGGTCCATGGCAGCGCCAATAAAAATGATCCCATTAAAACATCAACACAGTTTTGCATTTGCATCGGGAACACTTTCAGGAAACTGAAGCCCAACGGGTTATCACTAAAAATTGACATAATAAGCTGCAACCAGCCCATTATCAGCGGCATTAATAACGCCGCAGCAATAGTTACATGCGAAAACCCAAATAACCATGGTGATGCAATTAACAGTGCCGCTAACGCGTAATTTAAAACTCCGTAAAATGTTTTTGAAATGAATGGTTTCATTATATAATGATTTTATGCTTGTCTATCCGCAAAATTAATAATTTATGCCTAACATCATTTGTTTAATTAAAAAAAAATGATGCCCGTATATCAGCGGCTATTTAGGGTTCTTCTTAACTATCTTTGAAGCTATAAAAGAAAACAACCCCAGCACAACGCCAAACATTGCCCCAAAAAGAGGGCCATAAACCAACATCATTTTACGGGGATGTATACCGGTATACATGGCCGCCATATCCGGATGATGTGCGGCATAGCTATTATAAAAGAAAAAGTGGATTGCGGTTATCCAAACACAGTTAACCAGGCTTACTAAAAAGCCATGTAAAAAATATTTCCCCGGGGCCGCTTTTGCAATTACCCAGGCGCAAAATACAAATATCACCAGCCAAAAAACAGGTTCAATTTTCTCGGGGATGAGGGTTACCGTTGCAAAGGCCATAATAAGCCCGAAAAGAGATAGTTGAAAGATGAGTTTCCAGTTCATAATTGTAATAATTGGTTATATAAATATAGAAATAATTATATAACTAAATGATATGCAACTAAATAGCCGGATCTAGCCGCCATTAATCAACCTAAACCCTGAGTCTTCATTGGGTTTATGTTCAATAAATTTTAATCTGAAAATTACAGGCATTTTGAAAAGCACCCTTACTGCCCGGTGCTTTTTATAACCCGGTGTCCACTTAGGTGATAGTTTCATAACGCGCAAGGCTTCTTCTTCCGTCCCGTAACCGGGACCATTTAGTACTTTGAAATGACTAAGTGAACCATCAATCTCGACAATAAACTGCAAATTTACATCATTCTCAATCTGGCGGTCGCGCATAATTTCCGGATACTTTATATTTTTTGACAAAAATTTAATGTAAGCATCTGTACCGCCCGGAAAGGCTGGTTCTTTATCCACCTTTACAAAAACGGTGTCATTATTTACCGTATCTGTTACCGGCTGATTAATATCAGCCTTATAGCTGACGATTGTGGTTGCCGCCTTACTGCTGTTTGTGTTGGTTAATACCCCTATTATTAATACCACCGGCCAACAATAGGAAATTAGCCAACTACAGCGGCGAATGTTTTTTGTTAACATAGTATAGGTTTTAAACCTTCTGAAAAAAAAACTATCCTTTACCCAGCGAAAAACTGATGGGTACAGTATAAGATACCCTTACCAGTTTGCCACCCTGATATCCCGGTTTCCACGCCGGCGACAAAGAAAGCACACGTACCGCTTCTTTTCCCATGGCTTCGGTTGGGGTACGTATCACTTTTATGTTTGATAAAGTACCGTCTTTCTCAACTACGAAAGTGCAGATAACACGCCCTTCTATTTTGTTCCTGGCATCATCGGCGGGGTAATGTATGTTTTGCCCCAGAAAGGCCCCAAAGGCTTGCAAACCACCCGGGAACTGCGGCTGCATTTCAACCCGCGAAAAAACGGCATCGCGGGTGGTATCGGTGAAAGGCTTGTTAATATTTGCCGCCTGGCCGTTATTTATGGCTGCAAAGCAGAACAGTAACATCAAAATAAACAGCGGAGCAACAGGTTTTTGTTTGATTGATAGATTCATGGTAAGGTTTATAATTTGAGATAAATATAATATTATCATCAAATCAAACCAAATACAAAAAAAGCCCGCAGGATTTAACCGGCGGGCTTTAATTTATTTTTACTGAATTAAGGTTTAGTGGTCTTATCTAAAGCGAAATTAATAGGCACCGTATACATTGTTCTTACCGCTTTTAAATTTAGTATGCCCGGGTTCCATTTAGGTGATAAACTTAATACCCGCACCGCTTCTGCACCCATTGCCTCGCTTGGTGTACGTATCACTTTAAAGTTGGTTAAACTTCCGTCCGTTTCAACTACAAACTGCACTATAACCTTTCCCTCTACGCCATTTTTACGATCTGCAGCCGGGTAGCGGATATTGCTGGAAAGAAATTTAGTAAATCCTTCCATCCAACCGTCCTTGAAAGCTGGCTGTTTATCTACCTTTTGGTACACCTCATTATCTTCAGGCTCGCCTAAGGTAAATTGAATAGGCAGCGTATATGACACCCTAACCGGTGCGCCATTTTGAGTACCGGGGGTCCATTTAGGCGATGTTAGCATTACTCTTACCGCTTCTTTCTTCATGGTCTCGCTGGGGCCGCGTACCGCTCTGACATCACTCAGCGTTCCGTCTGTTTCTACAACAAATGTGCAAATCACTTTTCCGCTAACGCCGTTCTCCCTATCCTCTTTTGGATACCGTACATTGCCGCCTAAAAATTTACCCAGGGCTTCTAATCCACCGGGAAATTGCGGTTGTTTTTCAACTATCGAATAAATTTTTTCGCCACCGGCGGTTTCGTTAACTATTGGTGGCTTTCCATTGCCAGGATTGTTTGGACCGTCCGCAGGCAGTGTAAACCTGATCGGTACCGTATATGAAACCCGTACCGCTTTGCCATCCTGGTAGCCTGGTGTCCATTTAGGCGATAACAACAGTACCCTTTTTGCTTCTTTTCCCATTGCTTCTGTTGGGCTGCGCACAACCTTAATATTTGTCAGGGTACCGTCCTGCTCAATAACAAACGTTACAATAGACATTCCGCTGACTTTATTGGCTTTGTCCTCTGCGGGATAATGCACATTGTTGGCCAAAAATGACCCGAAGGCAGGAAATCCGCCAGGGAACATTGGTTGTTTTTCAACCTTAAAAAATATTTTATCTGTGTCTGCAGCAATAGTTGTAGCGGCACTTTCGTGCTTTACTGCTGTTATGACAGTCGCTTGTTTTACAACCGGTGAGTTTGCTGGTTGCTTAACAAAAGGTACCGCTTGCTTTATAACGGCAGTTGCCGGCATTGCAAATACTTTTTCTGTTTTTTTATTGATGAGTTTAGCCGCTTTGCTGTTGTTAACAGTTGCTGATGAGAATATCAGCATTAAAATAAATAACGGTGCAGATAGCCCGTATTTAGCCAGCGCTATGCGCTGCGATTTGTTTTTTTGTAACATGGTGATCCGTTGTTTAAGTAGGCTGTGATTATAAAATGGTGTAACCAGGGTATGGTTATCTACCTCGAAGGTTTGGCTTAATAACAGCAGGGCATAATCTGCCTTATTGGCGCCTGCCTGTATTACCTGCCTGTCGGCTATAAATTCATGGATATATTTTATAGCAAACCGGTACAGATAAACCACCGGGTTGAACCAATTGATGATCATTACTATTTCAATGATCATCACATCTGCCGAATGCCATTGGCCGGCATGCACCTGCTCATGTTGTGCAATGAGGTTTGATTGCGAGTTGTTCTCGCCCAGACTTATCTTCTTAAAAAAAGAATAGGCCGCAGATGGCGCAGGTTTTTCTATCGCCTTTTTCAACACCAACAATTGCCATGCTAATCTTATTACCAAAAAAACAGTAACAGTGATATATATCACGTTGATTATTTGCCCGAGGGTTATTGAATTATCAGCGGTTGGCCTTACCGTAAAATTGTATATCATGCCCCGCGGGCCATTGTAAATAGTTTGCTGTACCTGTTGCGTAATAAACAGATCCTGTACCCAGTTTGCCTGTATCAGCGGAATAAAAAACGACAGCAATGATGCCGCAACCAGGTAGGCCCGGTTAAGCTGGAAAAATGTTTCCCTGCGCAAAAACAAGGTATAGAAGCCGAAAAATAATACCAGGTAAAAATTTACCAGTAATAAATAATGCCACCAGGTCATAGCTATTTGTTTTTAAGTTTCTCAATCAGTTTCATGATCTCGTCTGCTTCTTTCAAATCAATTTTTTCCTTTTTCACGAAGTAAGAGAACATGTGTTTTACAGAATTATCAAAGTACCCGTGCATTAACTTATCAGTAGCAAAATTTTGGTAATCTTCTTTACTGATGATGGGGTAATATTGATGGCTTTTGCCAAAGGCGTTATAAGCAACAAAACCTTTTGCTTCCAGTATCCTAATAATGGTTGATACCGTATTATAGGCCGGCTTGGGCTCGGGCAGGTGTTCCATTACATCTTTTACAAAGCCCTTTTCTAGCTGCCAAAGTATTTGCATCAGCTGTTCTTCGGCACGTGTCAGTTCCTTAATTTCCATAATGTTACGTCGGTTAAATTGGATTGGTTTATAATCTCAAACGAAGTTATTAGTTATAAATGACATTAACAACTAATTTTTTAGTTTTTATTTAATTAAACTTTTTTTTATCACCTTCGTTGTCCTTCTTTCAACCTCGATTATACAAATGGATATAACTTTTCACGGCGCCGCCCGTAATGTAACCGGTAGTAAGCATTTAATACATTTACAGGATGGCACCAGCATTTTGCTGGATTGCGGCATGTTTCAGGGCCTGGGCGAAAATACCGAAGGACTGAATGGACATTTTGGTTTCAATCCCAGGAAGTTGAACTATATGATCTTATCACATGCACATATTGATCATTGCGGACTTATTCCCCGCCTGGTTGCCGAGGGCTTTGAAGGACCGATATTTTGCACCTCGGCTACGATGGATCTGACGCGGATACTGCTATTGGATTCCGCTAAGATCCAGATGGGTGATATAGAGTACAGTAACAAGCATCGTGCAAAAAAGGGTTTGCCGTTGCTCGAACCGTTGTATACCGACGAACAGGCAATTACATCATTAAGACAATTTAAAATTGTTGAATATCATGAAGAATACGCAATAACGCCCAATGTAAAATTTCACTTTAGCGATGCCGGCCATATAGTAGGTAGTTGCGCCGTGCATTTGGCCATACAGGAAAACGGGAAAGAAACGCGGGTAACTTTTAGCGGCGACGTTGGCCGCTACGGCGACCTGCTTTTAAAGAGCCCGCAACGTTTCCCCCAGGCTGATTATGTTTTATTAGAATCAACCTATGGCGATTCATTGCATAAATCGTTAGAACCTATTGAAGACGCACTGCTGGAAGTAATTAAACAAACCTGCCTGATAAAAAAAGGCAAAGTTATTATACCGGCATTTAGCGTCGGCCGTACACAGGAGCTGTTATACGCTTTAAACGCGTTAGAACTTAAAGGAACTTTGCCTGATGTACCCTATTATGTTGACAGCCCGCTATCAGACAAAGCTACGCAGGTATTAAAAGATCATCCTGAAGTTTATAACCGCGATGTGAAAGAAGTTTTAAAGATAGACGAGGATCCGTTTGCTTTTAAAGGATTAAGGTTTGTTCAGTCCACCGAGGAGTCTATCGCTTTAAATGACGACCCGCAGCCGTGTGTAATTATATCGTCATCGGGCATGGCCGAAGCCGGCCGGGTTAAGCACCATATTAAAAATAATATTAACAACCCTAAAACTACTATCCTGATAGTAGGCTATTGCGAGCCAAGCTCGTTAGGCGGCCATCTGGTAAGAGGCGATCAAGAGGTGTTTATTTTTGGCGATAAATACGAGGTAAAAGCCGATGTGCGGTCTATCAAATCTATGAGCGCACACGGCGATTACGAAGACCTCCTTCATTTTTTAAAATGTCAGGACCCCAAACAGGTTAAAAAGATATTTTTAGTGCACGGCGAGTATGAAGTACAACAGCATTTTGCCAAAACACTAAATGATCATGGTTTTTCAAATGTAGAAATACCTTATCAGCACCAAAAAATTACATTAGAATAGCATGATACAAAAATATCGAAGAATGAAATGACTATAATCACTTCATTCTTCGATATTCAAAATTTATATTGATATTATCTGAGTAGTTATTTCAATAAAACTGCAACGGCGAACGAATCAATAACGATTAATTAACCAGCAGCTTATACCCCTTGCCGTGTACATTAATGATCTCGACCGAAGGATCATCTTTCAAATACTTGCGGATCTTACTTAAAAACACATCCATGCTGCGGCCGTTAAAATAATTGTCATCATGCCAGATATGCAGCAGGGCCTCTTCGCGGGTTAGCACCTCATTTTTTTTGAGGCAAAGCAGGCGGAGTAATTCAGCCTCCTTGGTTGACAGCTTTTGCTGGGTCCCGTTTATGGCTATCATTTGCGTGGTATAATCAAAGTGATAGTTGCCTATTTCAAATCTTGAAGGCTGCATCTCTTCCTTCTTCTCGGCACTGTCGGTACGTTTAAGCAATGCGTTAATACGTAATAACAGCTCTTCTATCCTGAAGGGCTTCGTAATATAATCATCGCCACCCAAGGTAAAAGCTTCGGTTTTATCCTCAATCATTCCCTTGGCCGTGGCAAATATAATTGGTACGTGCGGGTTTATCTTACGGACATCTCTGCCCAAAGTAAAACCATCCTTTTTGGGCATCATTACATCAAGTATCAGCAGATCATAGTTTTGTTTGGTGAAGGCCTGCAGGCCTTCCTCGCCATCGGTACATAAAACAACATCAAATTTCCCTTTTAATTGCAGATAATCCTGAAGCAGCAAACCCAGGTTGGGGTCATCTTCAACCAGTAATAATTTTTTCATAGGATGCAGGTTTATGTGGTGTATGTTTTGTTATAACGATCAATGCAATGTTATTGTATCATGCGCCTTGAAATCTCAACTCAAACTCTGATCCTTTATCCTTTTCTGAGCGTACATTTATAGTACCATTAAGTCTTTTTACTACCGTGTTTACATAGCTTAAGCCCAAACCAAATCCTTTAACATTATGTACGTTACCAGTAGGTATACGGTAAAATTGTTCAAATATCCTGGTTTGCTGGTCGCGGCTCATGCCTATGCCTTTATCGGCAACTTTAATAATTACATGTCCGTTTTTATTGGAGCTGCTGATGGTGATCTGTGGTTGGTCCTCGCTATATTTTATAGCATTATCTATCAGGTTGTACAGCACGTTTGAAAAATGCAGTTCATCTGCATTAATTATAGAATTGGTGGCATCCAGCTCCAGTTTCACATCGGCATTGCACTTTTGCAGTTTTAGGGCCATGCTGTCAACTACAATTCCTATCATCTCATTCACATCGAGCGGTTTTTTGTCCAGCTTGAAATCGTTTTTATCAATTTTAGCAATATTTAATACCCGCTCTATATGGCTGCCCAAACGTTCATTTTCTTCATAAATGATATTGGCCAGCCTGGCAATCCGGCTTCGGTCAATAGCAACCTCACTGTCTTTTAAAGCCTCGCTGGCTATCATAATAGTTGATACCGGGGTTTTAAACTCGTGGGTCATGTTGTTAATAAAATCAGTTTTCATCTCAGAGATCTTCTTCTGCCTGATGATGGAGAAGAGCGTATATCCAAAACAAAATATTAACACCAGCAACAAGCCGCCGGTAATACCCATGGTAGCCGTCATGCGGCTTAATATCAACGAATTTTTTTGCGGGAACGCTATTTTAATAACCCCCGGGTCATTTAATACCTCTTTACCAAATATCGGTGTCTGGTAGGTATCTGCCGGGGTAAAGGTTGGCTTTGCCCCCGTAAGGTCCATCGCTTTTGAAAATATTACTGAGTCGGTATTTTTTGTTGAAACCTCATAACTAAATGGAAGAAAGACTCCTTTATTATGCAGCTCCATCCTCAGCAGGGTATCTATCCAATAGGGACTAAGGCGTTGTTTTAATGGCTCGCCTGATTTTTGATACTCCTCATAAACGGTTTGCATCACATTGGGCTTTGCAGCCTGCGCCGTTTGCGCCGAATCAGCCGCCAGCATTTTCTTCACTCTGTTAAGCTGTGCCTCTTTTTGCAGACGGTCCTGCTCCTGCAACCATAGCGGGTTGATCTCCTTTTTGGTGATCAGTTGCTCGCCAAATTGCGGATCAGGGTAAGTATAATGAGTAATGATATACTTATCTAACTTACGGTGCACTTTAACTTCATTATGAGATGGCGCCTTCAAAACAGGCGTTAGCCTGCCGTGTATAATACCAAACTCATCTGTATACTCTTCAATGCGCATTTGGATATTGCTGGTCAGCTCATCCATAGTCTGCCGCATTAGCATATGTTTAAGGCTATCGCGTAACAACGCCAGTTTACGCAAGCGGTGCGCCTGTTTCTTCGCCGAATCTTTGTTTATAAATTTTGTTGAAACATTAGCGGGGCCTTTGCCTGATATTACAATAACCTGGCTTTCATTTGCTTTTTTTTGCACCGCGCTGCCGCGCTGGGTTTTATTATTTAAGAAATTAATAGCGTCCTGCTTGGTTAATTTTTCGGCGACATTGTCAAGCGCATCATTAACCGAGCGATCAAAAAGCTTTGATTGCATATCATAAGATTGCCTTAGAAAGTACAGCTGCATAGCAACTACACCTATTAGCGCAAAACTCATTAAGCCAATAATTACCCTTATGCTACTCTTTTTCAACGTTTAAATTGTTAACCGATTGATGTACATTATATCGCAACAAACAAAAATATTTTAAATAAGGCTATTAAGGTGGGTTTTAACAATTTTTAACATATGTGCGCCTGCCGTCTTATACGTTGTGCGACCCGACAGGTCATTATTGTAACCAGCCTAATTCTTATTCTTAAGGACAGATAAAGGTAGATGGCCCCATTTTAAACACCGATCAATGAGTGGGATCTTTCCATTAATTTACGTTCGGATATTTTGCAGGTTAGTTGTACCGGAAAACACAACATGATGAATAAAAAGGGATATGAAAACCTAAAAAAACAACAATCAATATTATCCGATAGTAACCGGGATAGCGTTTACATTCGCTTTTGCAACCATCTGTAATGCCCAGGAAACAGTTGCTGGCTGAGGTTTTTGTTAGAAGGTAGGTTCATAATTATCTCCATCTAAATCCTTTTAAGCGGCTGCGCACTAGCAGATATACTACCGTTTCCTAAAAGTGTTTTGCGCGTAAGGTTTTCTATTTTACCCTGTGCATCACGGTTTATATACACACGTGACACATCGGGGCCAATGTTGGCATTTAAGCCTGTGATAACCAGCACATCGGGCTTAACCTCTTTGAGTACATAACTTTCAACAGGTTTACCCGGCTCAACCCTGTTCCATAATAAATTTCCTTTATCGTAGGTAACAGTGATATTACTGGTGTATTTGCCCACCAGGCCTCCATACTTACTTTTCATATTTACTGCAGCATTTGCAGCTATGCCGTCGTTGTCTATCATCCATAGTGCAGCTGCTTTCTGCACTGTATCTGTCGATGTTTTCAGGATATCCTGCAGGATTAGTTTGCGGGTTGCAGCAAGGGCATCTTCCTTACCTGTTTCTACATCAGGTATTACCCCTGTGCCTTCCCAGCCTACATTGCTGTTTGGGCCTACCACCATTTTAAATGGTGTAAATACCACAAGATTGTTTTTTAGCGGCACATAAGTACCTGCTATGCCAGCACCGGCACTGGTATCGCCAACTATGGTGGCCCGTTTTAATTTCTGCATCGCGTAGGCAAACCCTTCTGAAGCCGAACCGGTGCCCCTTCCGGTGAGAATGTAAACGTTCGCGTCGCGCATATGCTTACCGGGCACGTAAGAATAGGTCCATTCCTGTTCATCATGTTTACGATCCTTATAAAATCCGTTAAGATAAAACTGCTCGCGTCCCGGATCATAAAAATAAGATGCGAGGAAACGCCCCATTTGCCCGGTGCCGCCCGGATTATGGCGGATATCCAATATGACATATTTGCTGTATGCGGCCATATTCATACTTGCAGCCGCCATTTCAAATGCCTCCTGCGATCCATAGAATGGCCCGGGTATTTCCACATAAGCTGTTGAGGTAGCGCCGTCAATCTCAACTTTTTTAAATCCGTAATTGGCTCTTTGCTCCGAGTTATCTCCGGCACCTCTCCTTCCCCTTCCATTGCGCAGCTCGGTAAGGTCTTTATAAGTATTTTCGTTTCGCATAATGCGCAGGTGCACATCCTTATGTGTCTTTCTTAGGTCCTCTGTAAGTCGTGAGGCTAGTTCGTCCTCAGATAAATTATTGTAACGCCCGGCTGCTTCATTTATAAGCAACGCCTCTTTGTACTTGGCGCTTATTTCGGGAAAAGGATATACGTCTACCAACTTATCACCAAGTTTGGTTACGATCTCGTGCCTGTCGGCGTCATTTACAGTTTGTGCAAATAATGGCACGCTGCTTATCAATAACGTCATTGCCGTGCCTAGCAACCGGCATAATCGTTTAATAGGAGTTGATTTCATCAGATAAGTTAATATGAGGTAATTAATTCAGTCAAATATAAAAGTCCTGCGGTCTCGATACAAACGCCTCACTTAATTACCGTCTGTATAAAGCCGACTTGCTGTGGCTACCTGAAAGTTAAAAGCCTCTTAGATTTCTCTGAGAGGCTTTTGTAATAAACAAAGAATATTATGAAAACAACGGCATAGCGGATTGCGAATCATTACAGTAAGTGTTTCGCCGTAACCTGCTTGTCTCGGTATATTAAGTTTTTTTTAGTTCATCTTAGGTGTTTCACGGCTGCTTTGGGGTAAAAGTACAAACCTCATAAAGTTTTTGCCGCTTAGGTATTTTTGAGCCATCAGCTTTAAACTTTGTGAGGTAATGGCCTGGACTTCGGCATTATAGCCGTCCATATCATTAAGTGGCTCTTTGTCTTGTAGTTTTCCGTTTAAATAAATCAACCACCATTTGTTAGTTTTAATGCTGGTTTCGTGGCTACGCTGGTATTCTGTTTTATATTTGTCGATATTTACCTGCGGCGGGCCTTCGGTCTTTAATTTATTGACTTCATCTAAGGCTGATGCTATCAGTTTATCAACATTTTTCGGGTCACAGCCAAATGTGATGACGAAACTATAACGTGGATGCGGATATTTACCTGCGCTGGCGTAAACACCGGGTGTATAAACGCCACCTTCATCCTCCCGCAGACGCTCTAATAGCCTGAACTCAAGTGTTTCCTTAAGTGCTTCAAGTTGTTCTTTATCTTTTGTGGTGTAATTAAAATCGCCTGTAAAATATAGTTGCACAGATGCCTTGGCTTCGGTGCCTTTATAAATATTTTTTTCCAAACGTCCGGCCGGCGGATTAATGCCCAGATCTTTAGCCTTCTCCATTTTATATGTTGACGGTAAAGAAGCGATATATTTTTCGAGCAATTGCCTAATGTTTCCCATATCAATTGAGCCAACAAAAGTAAAAGTCATACCAGAAGCATCCGCAAATCGCTCATTGTATATCTGGTAAGCCTTGTCCAGGTTAATCTGTTCTAATTTAGCCAGCGTCGGCGCTGTACGGCGGATATTGTAATTACCGATGATAGCACTTAGCGAATCTTTAAACACGGTAAGGGGATCGCCGCCGCGGTTGGCCAAACCTGCTTTAGCGCGGTTAATGATACTTTGAAACTGATTTTCGTCTTTACGGGGCTCGGTAAAGTAAGCATAAACAAGTTGCAAAGCGTCTTCCAGATATTTAGGTGTTGCGCCGCCGTTTACACCCTGGCTGCGTTCGCCAATATAAGGCTGTACGCTAACTTGTTTACCGGACAGGTACTTACTTAGTTCTGTGACGTTATAGTTACCTGCGCCAAATGATGCTATAATGACAGCGTTAGCCGCGCTCTGATAATCAGCATCGTTGTACAGCGAGGTTCCGCCGGCCGAAAACGAGCTAAACATGATCTCATTGTTTTTAAAATCGGTAGGTCTTAATATTACTTTTACACCGTTACTTAAGGTAAAGGTAGTAATACCTAAATGCGCGTCTTTTTCTTCCTTTACAATCTTGCCGATTACGGGCGCTTTTTTTAACAATGCCAATGTACTTACCTCATCGGTATAAGGTTTAAGATCTTCCGTTTCAACAGCTTTTAACCACCCTGTTACGGTAGCTTCGTCAGGCAATCCGGCCTTATCTTTTTCGGGTGCCATCAGCAAGATATCGCGATTATCATTGCGGATATAAGTTTGCACAAGCTTACTCATATCTTCCAGCGTAATCTGCGGCAATGTTGTTTTTACCAGTTCAAACTCAGCATCAATACCCGGGGCAACCTCATTTTTTAAAAAGTGTTTTAAATACTCCTGCACATAGCTTTCAGAGCTTGTCTTATTTTTTTCCTTCAGGGCTGATTCCATCTGGCCAAGATAGCTTTTCTTAGCACGGTCAAGTTCAGTAGCGGTAAAGCCAAAGCGCTTAACCCTTTCAACTTCGCGCCATACTGCTTTTATACCCATTTCCATACCCTGGGGCTTAACTGATACGCTGACGTTAAAATTGTCCAGCCCTCCTAAAAAATCTTCAATACCGGCACCGCCCTTAAGATAAGGCGGGTCGGCCTGTCTCAGTAACTCGGCATATCTTGCCCTCAGCATGTGGTTAAATAGCTGGCTGGTAATTGCAGCCCTATATTCAGAAGCTGTTATTAGTTCAACAGCTTTGTGCTTTATCATGATCTGTGCTACCAATGATGTCATTTCCGGATCGGTAACCGCCTGGAATTGATTTTTGCCCGTTAGCGGGACTGTATATTTAACGCGGGCTTTTTCACCCTGAGGATTTTTCAGGTCGCTAAATTTGGCTTTAATGGTTTGCTCCATACGGTTAACATCAATATCACCAACCACAATCAGCGCCTGCAAATCAGGCCGGTACCAGGTGTGATAATAATCTTTGATAACTTCGGGTTTAAAACCCTTTAATATTTCTTCGGTACCAATAGGTAAACGGTTAGCATAACGCGATTGATTCAGCATCATAGGAAAATACTGACGGCGCATACGTTCCTGGGCGCCTTTGCCCAGGCGTTTCTCTTCTAATATAACACCGCGTTCTTTATCAATTTCAACCGGGTCTAAAGTGGCTTCCTGTGCCCAGTCGCGCATAATCTGGATGCCGTTTTGCAGTATTTCCGGCTTATCAGTTGGCAATGGCAGCTGATAAACGGTTTCATCAAAGCTAGTATAAGCGTTCAGATCGGCACCGAAACGCACGCCCGATTTTTGCAGGTAATTAACCAACTCGTTTTTAGGAAAATGCGTAGTTCCGTTAAAGCTCATATGCTCCATAAAGTGGGCAAGCCCCTGCTGCTCGTCGGTTTCTAAAATCGAGCCTACCTTATTAGCCAGGTAAAATACCACCCGGTTCTTAGGTTCTTCATTATGGCGGATATAATAGGTAAAGCCATTGGGGAGTTTACCCATGCGTACCGCCGGATCAAGCGGCAGCGGTTTTTCTTGCGCCAGCACGTTCGCAGCAACTACCAGGACTCCGGCTATAGCCAGATAAATTTTTTTTAATTGCATTTTTCGTTTTCGCTTTGTATAAGGGACTTATTAAAAGCCGTCTTTTTATTTATCTTCTTAGTTTAATAAAGCAACATTGCAAGCCTTCACGCCTGGCCTCTCTTTACCTGGGAACGTCACACTTAACCACCCGCTGATACGCTCATGCTTGTAGCAGCATTATTGCTATCAGCATGAGCGTATCCTACTGAGGGTTATTTACTTGACAGCCACGCTAAATTCAATAGTTTCAGGTGGCAGGCACTGCTTGTCATTACAGGTCATATATTCTACCGTGCCTTTTACCGTAGCCTGGCCGGTTTTTAGTTTTATTTTTTGTTGGAATACAACGGAATGCTCAAAAAAACTAACATCCATGCTAAACACTTTTTCGTTACGGGTAATCGGCGTTGGCTCAATAGTTTTGCCAACCAAAGCGTATGATTTTGATGCGGGGAATGTAAATGTGGTTTTAATCGGGCCACCTTCTTTTAAGGTTTGCGAGTAAAGGTGCCATCCTTCCTCTATAGTAGCCTTCATAAAGATTACAGCTTCGCCTTTACTGATCTTTTTAAAACCGTAGCTCCATTTTACGGGAGTAAGTATTTGAGCGTGTAGTTGAGTACCCAATAAAATGGCTATTGCCACAAATAATAATGACTTTTTCATTTGGAAGAGGTGGTTAATATATTCATTATTTAACTAAAGCGGAAAGTTTGGTCAGCAACTCATCACCGCGAAGGTTTTTTGCAATAACTATTCCGTTGGGGTCAACTAAAACATTTTGTGGTATTGCGTCTATACCGTATTGAAGTGCTACTTCATTTTTAAAGCCTTTAAGATCGCTGACCTGCACCCAGGGTAATCCGTCATGTGCTATCGCCTTTATCCAGGGGTCTTTTTTATCATCCAGGGATATGCCAATGATCTCAAAGTTTTTCCCTTTTAACTGGTTATAAGCCTTTACAACATTAGGGTTTTCGGCACGGCAAGGGCCACACCAACTTGCCCAAAAATCGACCAGGACATATTTACCTCTAAAATCTGATAGCTTAACGGGTTTACCATTTACATCATTTTGCGTAAAATCCATGGCTGTTGCGCCATTTTCTCTTTTCTTAGCCATCGCTATTTTTTCTGTTTCCTGTTTGCCCAGATCAGAAGCTTTGAGCGCCGCCGAGAATTTGTTAAACTCTTTCTCTGCAACCTTCGGGTCGAAATTGTAACCCAGAGCTATATTGTTAAATGAAAGCAAGGCGATATATGAGTTGGGATGCGATCCGATAAAGTTCATATATATGGCTTTCTCTTCAGCTATCATCTTTCGCAAACTATCTGCTGCTTTAACATAAGCCGGATTTTCAGGTTGCGGCTTTACTCCTGTCCAGGCAATTTTTAAAGCATTTATTTTATCTTTTAATGGTTTTAAGGTCCTATTCAATTCCTTATTTTCATCATTGATAATGGACCCTTTAATGATCGCCCGTTTCACTGAATCAGGTGAACTTACTTTTATATTCGCATTTTCCAGGTAAAGCCCTAAAACATCGATGTTTTTGCCGAATGGGGCAGCATCGTGTTTAATAGTAATACCGGCAGAAACAGGTGATTGCACTGATCCTTTAAATTGAAATGCACCATTATTAACTTCAACGGAGTCAATAACTTTTTTACCTTGAGCCATATATACCAGGTAAGCTTTTGCCGGCGGGTTTAATGCTCCTACTTTTCCCGTGATCGTATATCCACTTTGTGCCTTTATCAAAAACGGTAAAAGGCAAAATGTTATTAAAATTATTTTTTTCATAGTCATGATGATTTTGGCAGATTATTTAATTAATGCTGATAATTGTTCTGTAAGATCTTCGCCGCGCAGGTTCTTTCCTATGATCATACCCTGCGGATCTATCAAAACATTTTGGGGTATGGCGGTGATGCCAAATTTAACAGCAACTTCATTTTTAAAACCTTTAAGGTCGCTCACCTGCGCCCATGGCATTTTGTCCTGGGCCACAGCTTTTAGCCATGCCGCTTTGGTTTCATCAAGGGAAATTCCTACAATCTCAAATTTTCTATCTTTTAAGGTATTGTAGGCTTTCAGTAAATTAGGATTCTCAGCACGGCAAGGTGCGCACCAGCTGGCCCAAAGATCTACCAATACGTATTTTCCTCTTAAAGAAGATAATTTAAATTCATTTCCTTTATCATCAGTCTGCGTAAAATCCAACGTTTTGCCTATAGATAATTGCATAGCTTTTTGGTACCTGGCTGCCAGCTTTTGTCCCGTAAAGCTGCTCATTACCCTTTTACTAAGCGACTTATAATAAGGGTCAAAAACTTTCGGATCAATAACAGCAGCTTTTTCGGTAGCAACCAGGTCAAGCGTTACATAAGAGTCAGGATGACTAAAAATAAAGGCATCCAGCGTGGCATTCATCCTCATGCCAAGGGGTTTGCCTTCTACCTGTACCTGTTTCATAGCGGCTTGGTCTTTTGCCGACCTTGCCTTCAAATATCTATTTGCAAGCACCCTATAGTGTGCTTGCATTGTATCCATTAAGCTGGTATAAACAAGGAAGTCGGTTTGAGCCTGTGTACCTGTTATTTTTGCAGTTGCTATGCTATCGGTACCAACCACCCTGTATTTACCTTTTTCCAGATAAAAGGCCTGGTAATCTGGTTGACCGCTGTGCTGTACGTCTTTTTTTTGTGATACTAAAGAAAGGTAAGACCTGTTGCCAAACGCGGTTTCACCTTTGAATTTGAATTTTCCGTTATTGATAGCTGCCGTGTCGTTCTTGTCTTTACCACTACTATTTTTATAGCTAAGCACAACTATTTTGTCGCTAATTGTTTTAGAAAGATTTCCGGATATTTCAAATTTATCCTGCGCCATTACCACGAAAGGTAACAGGCACAGTATCGTAAAAATTATTTTTTTCATGACCTTATAGATTTTTTAGCCCTGTTATTTAATAAATGCTGATAATTTTTCGGTAAGATCCGCACCCCTAAGATTTTTGGCTATGATAACACCCTGGGGGTTGATAAGCAGATTTTGAGGCACTGAACTGATAGCGTACATAAGCGCTACGGCATTATTCATTCCTTTGAGATCACAAACATGGATCCAGGGAAGCTTGTCTGTCTTCACGGCGTTCTCCCATGAGGCCTTAGAGTTATCAAGCGATACACTCACAACTTCAAAGTTTTTGCCTTTTAGTACCTGATAGGCTTTTAAAAGGTTAGGGCTTTCGGCGCGGCATGGCCCGCACCAGCTGGCCCAAAAATCTACCAGTACATATTTCCCTCTAAGAGACGAAAGGGTAAAGGGCTTTCCATTAATGTCATTCTGCGTAAAATCGGTAGCCTTTATATTGGTTTGACGCCTTTTACCCGCCTCAATTCTCTCAAGGGCATGCCTGCCCAATTCTGACGATTGAAGTTCCGGAGAAAACTTATAAAATAATGGTTCTACCTTCGCCGGATCAAATTTACTGTCGAGGACATTTTGATTAAAGGTATACAAACCCATAAAAGAGTTAAGGTGTGTTTCCGCAAAATTAAAGTAAACGTTTTTGATCTCTGCCAGCAGGCTTGCTGCTTTATCCCATGCTTTTTTATAAGCTTCATCTTTAGGCTTTCCACGGAATTCATTATTCAATCTGATAAATTCATTTGTAAATGGTTTTATCGACGCCTCTAACTCGCGGTTTTCCCGGTCGGACCTTGAGCCGCTGACAGACGCATTACTGATGGAGTCGGTGCCCGATATTGAAATCTGCGCGTTTTCGATAAATAAAGCTAATGCATCCTGCCCGTTGTTTGCCCGTGGTGAGTTGGCATGCGTTAAGGTCAGCATAACCCTGGTTGGAACACTCAGATTTCCCGCCAGCTTAAATCGCCCGTTTTTAACCTCCGCCGAATCTCTGGTTTGCCATCTCAGGTCCTTTTCAAACGAAAGATAAACTTTAGCGGGCTCTTTTAAACCGGATATTTTACCGGATATGGTGTAACCGCCCTGTGCCATTGCTGCCAGCGGCAATAAGCCGGCAACCAACAAGATTATTTTTCTGATACTCATTTTTACTTTATTCACGTTTTACTCTCTTTACGTAGTTTGATATTCGCATTTAGGCGCCGGCTAGCAGCCTACAATTTGCAGGCTGCTTCCTTTGACTCCTCTTTTATTTCAGGAACCTTGCTATTACATTAAAACAGCGCAGCCAGCTTTGTCCAGTCTCACCATGAAGGTTTTTGGCAATGATTTTCATCTAATGTTACCGGTTAGTTATTATTTAAGGCACCAACGATATACCACTAATAAATATGGCCGAATAGGTTGACGAATACTTTACCGAGGTTAGTGAAGTAAAACGCACATACCTGGCGGTAACCAGGCCCGTGTTAAGCGTCTGCATATTATTAACTATGTTTCCTGCAAATACGCCTTTACTTACCCAGGTTGTTCCATCCATGCTTGTTTCAATTTGTATAGATGTTGGATAACCTCCAAGCGTTGGATATTTTAATGCGGTAGGCACATAATAATTCAAAGCACTGAAAGTAACGGTCCGGTTAAAATTGATAGCTATCCATTGAGGCATTTGCTGGGTGATGTTACTTGTCCAGTATGTAGTGGTGTTATTGTCGTCAAGCACATTGGTAGCAACAAACGTGTTAAAGACTGATGAATAACCCGCGATAGTCCATCCAATTTTATTAATAAATAAAGGTTTGCCTGTTTTAAATACGAAATACACTACCCGGCTTGTTGCAGGGCCTTCCGTATTACCATCTACCGATTGGATAACAACAGGCAATACATAAGTTGTATACTCAGTTAATTTGGTCTCCAAAACAATATTAAGTTGCGCGGGATCAGAGACCGAAGCGCCGGCAGGCAAACGCGTCATCGGCTTATAAAAGAAATAAGAGCTGCTGGGCAATACAACCGCGGCTCCGTATTTGGCACGGAACAGGGCTATTTTTGTTGTGTCAACGGCAAAATTTACCCAGTGATCAGACGAAGAGGCACCTCCTGACAGGGCGGCCTTAAGCGTCATCACCAAAGTGGTATCACTTAATATTGAAACAGGCATCTGCAGGGTGTCTTTACCGGCAGCATATTGAAAAGAAATACTGCCATTGGGTAAAGCAGCCGGCTTGTTTTCTTTGCGGCATGCTGTTAATAACGCAATTAACGAGCAAAATATAACGATATTTTTATACATATAATTTCTTATTAAGGGTTTTGTTGCATACCCGGATTAAAACTTAAAACCTGAACAGGTATCTGTAATGTATACCGATTGCTATGCGGGGGTAATGTGGCAATAATATTCCCCTGTGCATCATATCTGTTCACTGTACCCATCCTGTTTTCTTTATCTAGCCTGCGCATATCAAACCAGCGCAGTCCGCAAAAGGGTAATTCGTGGCTCCGCTCTCTTAAAACTTCCTTCAGTACGTCTTCCCTTACGGTTGATTGATAACGCACGTAGCTGGCGGTCGCATACCTGTTTTTACGCACTTCGTCCAGCTGTTGCAAGGCAACAGACAAATCATTGCTGCGCGCTGCGCATTCCGCGATAATTAACTTCATCTCCTGAACGGAAGTCCCGGTATTTACATTGTCTAAAACCGGGGTAATTCTTGTTGGTATAAAGACTGTAGCACCCCTGGTAATAAATTTGTAACCGTCGTTACTGAAGTAGAGTTTTTTTACACGGAGGTCATTGGAATCAAACGAGCGCATAAAATCCAGCGTAGGGGTAATATTTCCAAGTACATATCTGCCATAAATAACATCCGGCATCACGGTTATTAAATCGGAGGTGGGCAGGGTGCCATTAAAATCAATCATCACTGCTTTGCTATTAGCCAGGGCCAACTCAGCATTCTTCCTTGCCTCGGTATAATTCCTCGCATAAAAATAGATCCTTGCCAGCATGCTATAGGCTGATGCTGTTGATCCGCGGAACCTGTTGGTGCTGTTATCCAGGGGCAGGTTCGGGATAGCCGAATTAACATCATCAATGATATGCTGATAGATTTCTGCTATGGTGCTGCGTGGCGGTACTTTTTGAGTTACGTCATTTGATGTAACAAAAGGAACGGCAAGATCCCTGTTTACCGTTGTTGAGTCGTATGGTTTTCCGTATTCATTTACCAGGTAGAAATATTCCAGGGCGCGGCCCAGCAGGGCTTCAGCTTTAAGGCTTCTTTTCTGGCTTTCTGTACCACCCGTTGCTGCGTCAATGCCATTCACTACAGTATTATACTCGTTGATTTTAGCGTAGTGTTCTCCCCAAAATAAGGGAGGAGTGCTAACATCAGTTGTAAACTGTGGCATCCAGGTATAAATCAATTCGGCTGGGAGTGTTGGGGGAGTTGTGATAGTAGGGGCATCTACGTTATCAGCGAAATAATTAAAAGTACAGGTCGGAGCTCCAAATCCCTGGTCTAGAGCGGGATCATTCAGCCACTGATCATAATCGGTAACAGTAGTAAGCAGTGTCTTTCCCTTTGGTTTGATATCAAGGAATTTATTACATCCGGCTAACGCTGTACCGCCAAGCGCCAGCAGAATAAAGATATATTTATAATGTTTCATTTGTTTTCGATTTAAAAGTTCGTAAAAATCCCAAGCGTGTAAGTAGGCGTTATATATGACTTTTGAAAACTGCCCATAGACGCACTGTAGTTAGATTTATTAAAACCATGAGTCCATAAATTCGAACCCTGACACTTTATTTCGAAATGGGTAAATCCGAGTTTCTTAATAACCTTACTGTTTAAACTGTAAGAGAGCGTCAAATCTCCTAACGTAATGTAGTCGCCATTTACTACGTACTTATCAGAATACGCGTACGCATTATTTGAATTTGCGCTGGTAGAGAAAGCCGCCAGGCTCATTACATCAGTCGTTTTCTCGTCGCCGGGAGCCTTCCAGTAATTGCCGGAACCCTCCAACGGTCTGAATGCGGAGGGGTTAGGTCTCGGTATCCTTACTTTAAATCCGCCATAATAGTTGATCATACAAAATATGTAGAAGTTGCCTATATCTACCCGGTTACTTAAGCCGGCACTGATAGTAGGTATAGAAGATCCCATATAACGGGTCACACCCGAGGTGTCGCTTGATAAAATAGCGGTTTGAGGAGAACCAAGGGCATTGTTATCTGTTTGGAAAATCTTACCATTTTGATTTTGTACCTGCGGGTATCCTGCACTATTAAGCCCGGCATCTCGGTAGGCAAACATGGCGCCAACAGGATAGCCTTTTACATAACCCAATACGTTTAAAGTTTGCGGATTATAGGCACCGCTCTGATAAACATCCAATACCTTACTAGTGTTGCGGGCAAGTACCAGGCCGGTGTTCCAGTTTAGGTTTTTCTTCGCTATCCAGTCGGCATGCAGACTAAACTCTATGCCGTTATTCCGGATAGTAGCCTTGTTTATTATGGAAGGACTAAGGCCTATCGTAGGATCAATCAATGAGTTCCCTAATAAATCAGTACTATTTTTTATATAGTAATCTACACTTCCGGTAAGGTTTCTAAAAATATGATAGTCTAGCCCGATATTTGAATTCTTTGTTTGTTCCCAACGCAAACTACTGTTTGCATAAGAGAGTGGCCTAAGCGCCGTACTGCTGGGCAATGTGTTTGTATTAAGCACATATTGTGCTATTGCCTGTGGCAGCGATAATTTTGCCACGTTACCATTGAAACCGTATGCCGCACGGAGTTTGAGCTGGTTAACCCAGTTAACATCCTGCATAAAGCTTTCTTTGTCGATATTCCAGGCCGCACCAACAGACCAAAGTGGTTTATATTTATACTTAGGATTGGTCCCGAACAAATTAGATTGATCTACGCGAATGCTACCCGTAAGAGAGTAAGTATCTTTAAATGAATACACCATGTTGCCGTACCCTGATAGATATCTGTCTTCGATATATTGCTGATCAAATAAATTGCTGTAGCTGCTTACAAAAGGCGATGACAACGCAAATGAACTTCTTGTAGTTCCGTTAACTATGCCTGCATAATCTACTGGCTGCTGCAATAACGTTTCATCGCTATAACCGAAGTAAGACGCCAGGTTGCTTTTATTGATCACATCCCTCACCTCTGTACCCAGGATACCGTTAAAAGAATGCTGACCTATTCTTTTATTATAGTTTAATTGTGCACGGGTAGTATAAGTGGATGTGTTCTCTGTTTCCTGACGAAGGTAGCCGCCTTTGGGAATGTTATATTTAAGCGTTCCATCTGTATTCAATTGTATATAGTCATCAATGTACTGCTTTGCCTGCGAAGAGTTCGCCGAAGCATAGTGCCGGATATCTGATTTAGATGTTTCATATATTCCTCCAAACGACAGACCAAATCCCCTACCAAGATTATAATTAAAATTAGCGGTAATGCGGTTATTAGCGGTCCGCGTTTTATCATTTTGCTCATTAACATCGATCAGCGGATAATAAAGACTATTTTCCAAACCCTTTGACATAAGCGCATTGTTATAAAAAGGGTTAACAGCAGACCCCGATGTAACAGCTACAGGATTTCCGTTTACGTCCTGTAAATGCTCGAAAGGCATTAATGAACTTATATCCGGAACTGGTGCACTGTTAAAACGTTGCTCCTGGTAATCGGTTGTTAACTCCAGGGAAAGCCGGGTGGATAACTTGATCGTACTGCGGGCTGAAAGTGAAATCCTGTTGTTATCGTTGTTGATTTTCGACAGACGGTTCCCCGTATAATTGCCTGTGATATAATAGAGCGCATTATCGCTTCCCCCAGAAGCATTTAAATTATAGGTCTGTGTCACTGCCGGCTGCAAAAACAATCTGCTATAATCTTCGCTATTGTTGTAATTCTGCAATGCAGCATACGAATTCGCGGCCTGCTCTGGCGTAATGACCTTTGCTGCCGACTCCGCTATGATATAGTACACCGGAGAAAACGGACTCCTGGAATTACTGCCGATAGTTGACATTTGCGACCAGGTGGTTGCGTCTATGCTTTTTGAATAAAGGGTTTTCTGATAGTTTAAAACGATAGATGATTCATCGTCAGCCGTTCTGTAACGAGTGTAATTTTCTTTTGGAGTAATGCTTGTTGTAGCGCGAAAAGTAAACCTGGCCTTGCCTGCTACTGCCTGCTTTCTTTCAATTATAATAACTCCGTTGGATGCCCTTACACCATATACTGTAGCGGCCGCGGCATCTTTAAGAATTGTTACAGATTTAATTTCGTTAGGATCAATCATATCAATTGTAAGTTCCGTCGGATACCCGTCTATTACAATTAAAGGATTTTGATTTGCCGACATCGTGGATATACCGCGGATATTAAATAAACTCCTGGCAGTAGAAGTAGTGCTGCCGGGGGTAATACTGTTAAAAGGCACATCATTATTAATCATCAGGCCCGGTAACCGGTTTACCAATCCGTCCAAAAAGTTGGTACTTATCCTTGATTCATACTCTTTGGTTCCAATTTGTGCGACAGCGCCAGTGCTTTGTTCGGGGCGTATACGCTGATAGCCCGTGTTAACCGTTACCCCAACTTCCTGCAGGTTTCCTACGGCAACCTCCATCTGAATTGTGCCAACGTCTTTTGAGGATTTAACCTCTTTCGCTTTATAACCTATAAAGGAGATAACCAATATTGCGTTCTCATCAACATTTGGCAAAAAGAAGGCACCATCGGCCCCGGTTCTGGTGCCTTTTGTTTGTCCTTTAACAATTACGGTGGCGCCCGCTAGCGGACCACCGGTAACCATATCGACAACCCGTCCTTTAACATCAATCGGCACAACGAAGAGGCTACTTACTCGTTCCAGAAAAGATTTTTGTTTTGGAGAAACAACAACCGCTTTATCTTCAATAGAAAACTCTAACGGCTGCCCGTCAAAAATCTGTTTAAGAACATCATTTAAATTGGCGTTTGTTACATTTACACTAACAGGTTTAGTACCTTTTAATAAAGTAGTGGTAAACAGAAAATCGTAACCCGTCTGTGAACTGATTTTGTTAAAAATTTGGCCAAGTGGCGCATTTTTTTCATTTAAAGTTACTTTTTGAGCAAGGGTAGTTGCGCTAACCTGTAAAATCATTGCCATTAAAAGAAGTGTGGTCAGCTTCATAGTCAACAGGATTTGCGATATACAGCCAGGTGGCTGCACAAAAATTTTAGGGTAAAATTTGTACATTTGTATAGAATGGATTTTAAGCGTTAGCGCCTTTTGCATTTTCCAGATGGCAGGCACTCACAGTTTGTGAATAATTTAAACGATTATTAAGGCCCCATTCGATAAACCATTCCGGCTCGAACCGGAATGGTTTTTTTTGGGTATAACCTTCAGTTAGTAAAATTTGCTATATAACGGTCACCCTCCTTCCTTCTACTTTAAAATGAACAGCCTTTGTTTTCTCAAGCATTTTTAAAGCCTGACTTATATTCTTGTAGCGGGATATTTTGCCGTTGAATCCCTCGTCTGACGGATTCCCTTCAAAAACCACCTCGATATTATACCAGCGTGAAAGCTTACGCATTACACTACTGATTTTTTCATCATTAAAACGGAAATAGCCATATTTCCAGGCCACTGCTTCCTCCACATCCGCTTCAGCAACATTTAAGTTATTGCCTTTCAAAACAGCTTGCTGCCCTGGTTTAATGAACTTAAAACCATTTAATCCGGTTACTTTAACAGATCCTTCCAACAGCGTAGTCTTGGTTTCATTTTCATCTGCATAAGAGTTAATGTTGAAATGGGTACCCAACACCTCAACAAGCTGGTTATTGGACTGAACGCGGAAAGGTTTAGCGGCATTGTGTGCTACCTCAAAGTACGCCTCGCCGGTAATTTCTACCTTACGTTCGGCGCCGGTAAAAGCTGTTGGGTATTTTATGGAAGAGGCAGCATCTAACCAAACATTCGTCCCATCTGCTAAAGTTAAGTGGTATTGACCACCTATTGGGGTACTTACAGTATTATAAACTGAGGTTGATAGAGTCGCAGATTGCCCGCCTGCCTGTTTATAAACGATGTCGCCGTCAGCGGTCTTGGTTATCTCAGTGTTTCCCTGCAAAGCCAGTTGCCCATTTTTTGCACTTGTTAATACAATATGCTGCCCATTGGCTAAAGTCAAAATAGCTTTGTTGCCGCCCGGAGCAATATCATTCTTAATTTGTATTTGAGCAAATTGCTGCTGATCCTGTTTATCTATATAATACCCCCCAATTCCCAGAGCAAACAATATAGATGCCGCTACCGCTATCCGCGGCCATTTAGATGTGCGCTTTGGGCCGATATTCCCTCTTTTGACGATGAGGTTGTATAACCTGCGCTCTGCTTCCTCATGTGATTCATCCGAATTTATTTCAAGTACATCCTCAAAATCAGCATACCATTCCTCGAATTCTTTCTTTTCTAGATCGGTAATGGTTCCGTCCTGCCATTTTACGGCTATTAAGTTGATCCGTTCTGGTGGGTTTAACTCGTTCATGTATTACGCTTTTTATATATAGCCAAATTAAAACGGGAATACCCTACCATTTTTTGCAAATAATTTTTAAATTAGTTAAAAAAATAATGAAACCGGGAAAATCATGCCACGGAACCGCAGAATGAGTTAAATAAAAAAAATAAGAAGAGCGAAAAGTACCCGAAAACGCGTTTTTAGTATTTTAAGCGCATGGGTAATGTGTTTTTCAACGGCCTTTTCAGAGATTTGCAATTCTAACGCTATTTTTTTATTGGTCTCTCCCTTTTCACGGCTCATTCGAAATATTAACTGACATTTGGGCGGCAATGAACTAATGGTATGTTCCAGCTGCTTTTGAAGCATGTCAAAATCAAAACGCTCAAAAGCGTTTTTTTGCTGTCCGGCAAGTGTTTCTGCAAAAGCGTTATTTCGTTGACTTTCCCTGGCTCTTTTAGCCAACCGGTTAATCACTTCGAATTTAATCGCGACAGCAAAATAATTATCGAAACCTATTTTTAAATTAAAAGACTCCCGTCGTTTCCATAAGTTCAGGAAAATGTCCTGTACAGCCTCTTCCGCTTCCTCTATATCATTTAGGCGCCTTCCGGCAACAACCAAAAGTTTACCCCAATATTTTTGATAGATCACCTTAAACGCGGCATCATCACCAATCCTTAAAAGATCTGCTAATTCCCTGTCCGAAAGCCCGCTATAAGTGATCATAAAGTTATAACAAATATAACGATAAATTAACATTAAAGATAGCGACTGCATTTCAATGCCTGATATTGGTTGATGAAATTTAAACATTGCCATTCTTCCAATAATTTCGGCGACGGGTAATTACGGAAAATTCAGAAACTCACATCCCGGGATTAGGTTTCACTCATGTAAAACAAAGCATCAGACCATTACAGCAACTGATTAACTTCTTTATTTCACGTTTGCCTTGTCACATTTACACTTTGTTGTTAAGAAATAAACTAAACCTGGATTTATTTGTTAGCCGTTAAGGAAAATTAAGCCTGTAACGGATGAGCAAAGTATTTACAATAACCGACGGCCTGGAAAATATGGGCGCATTGCGAACGGGCGGACAGGGATCGGTATATAAAGGCCGCAGAATTGGGCCTATAATTACCGCGGTTAAGATCTTGCCTACGCCGATACATTCTGAAAGCGAGGAAGATAAAAACTATCGGAATTTTTTGAATGAGGTTGATAAACTAAAAAAAGTTAATGAAGTCCCCAATCCTAACGTAGTAAAAATATTAAACTCCGGTATTACCGAAAGCGGTTCGTTCCCTTTTATCGAGATGGAATTTATTGAAGGACCGGATCTGGGCGATTTACTGGCCCCTCCTAACGATAAAATATTCACACTTAAGGATGTTATTAAATTAGCCGATCAACTGGCTTGCGCCCTCGCTCACTGCCATAAAGTTGGTGTTAAGCATGGCGATATTAAAAGCAATAACATAAAGTTCAACATCCATTCGGGCAACTATGTTTTATTGGATTTTGGGTTGTCCATAATGTCTGATGAAGATCGCCGTAGCAGTATGCGACATGCCGGAGCTATTGAATTTATGGCTCCGGAACAAAATGAAGGTAAAATGCTGACACAAACTGATGTGTATAGCTATGGGGTTATTTTATTTGAGCTATTAGCCGGGGTTGTCCCCTTTCCGTTGGAAGATAACGGCGAAACCGCCCGGAACAATGTAATGTTAGCCCATATGGAGGCTAAGGTGCCGGATATTTTAAATCTGAGAAAGCAAAATCTTCCCACCGGCTGGTCAAAAAAACAGCGTGACCAGGAAATGAATGTGCCCCAATGGCTGTTAAAATTAACTTACAAATGCCTGGAAAAATCGCCGGACAACCGGTTTGCCAACGGCATGGAGCTGCACGAGGCTATTATCCAAAACAGCATTGCTGATATAAAATTTGAGGCTCCCGCCAAAATTGATAACGATACTATAAAAGAACAGGCCCGGGAGGTTGCTGATCCAGGAATTACAGGCGGATCAGCTGGAAGCAACAACATGATCCAAATGTCTAAGCCGGTATTTACCTGCCTTATACTATTACTGATGGGTTTTATGGGCTATACGGCTTATTTATTATTTAACAAACCAGCCGGGCAAACCGGAACAGCTATACACCCAGTCTCAGATAGTGTCAATACAGCAGATAGTATTGCCACAGTAAACAAAGCCCACGCCTTGTACCGCGAAAAAAAGCGGCTTACCGACTCCATTATGAAAGCTACGGTAAGAGAGGAATTGGAGAAGTCTAATAAAAAAAATCCGTATGAACCGGACAGCACAGTGGTAGATACTTCTGATACAGAACCAAAAAACTAGCAGTGACTGGAACAGCGGGCATATTTATTATAATGATTAGTTTAAAACATCTGCGGGGTTAGCGCTGTTAATAAATCTGATTTACACTACATTAAACTCGTATACTATTACATGGATCCTAAGACTTCTATCTGGCAACGCATTGGGCTACAGGACTGGTTTTTAACCAGCGAAAATACCGGCAGCTCAAAAAAACAACAATCACTTACGCCCGATGATGTTTACAATTACGTAATTGATAAGTTCAATGATTCTATCCGTCAGCTATCATTTGCCGACCGGGTAGTATTTTACCACGAGTATATTATTAGTTTTAATCCTGATGATTATCAGGAATTCATGAATAATAAACAGGGCATATTTGGCCTTATCGTAAACGAAACGGTAAAAAAATTCTATGAACAGTTAAAGCAGTACCGGGTTACAGGCAAAACAGTAGTGCCATCCAGCTCAAAATGGGTATTCCGTTTAGTATCTCATCCCGATTACGCACGTGGTGATATTGGGTTCATTGGCAAACTCTTACCGGGAACTGTAAAAAAGGAAGAAAATTTACGGGTGACTTTTATTCCGCGTCAAACAGGTATAGCGCAAACATTTGACGTGAGCCAAGATGTCTTGAAAGGATTTAACTATTACAGTGAGGGATATTATGAATTACCCTATATTGAAGACCTTGAATACGATGAAGAAGCGCCGGCCGATGATAGAAAGAAAAGTTTCGCGCGCTTTGAAACCGTATTACCTGAAAAGCAATTTGCCGGCAAAAAGGTTGAGTACATAATGAAGGACGACGAGATCGTGGTATCCGGCGACGAAGAAACACGGGAAGATTCGAACATTTTTAAAATACCAACCGAATGGGTAAATACCCCACACCTGCAAATCAGGTTCAACAAATCGGATGGAAAATTTTATTTGGCATCATTTGGCGAGCGCACCATTTTAAATGAAAATGAGGTGGAGAAAAGCGATATCAATTCCCCATCATGGGTAGAGCTTCCGGTAAACTCAAAAATATTGCTTAATGGTATTGTAGGTATTAATATCTTTAAATCATAAACCTATGTCACAGGTGCTATCGGCAGGCTTACTAGTTATTGTGGTTATATTATTAACTACCCATTTTTTAGATATCAAAAACTCAGGAAGAAACAATGGCTGATCAGTTTTACGGGCTAACAGATACCGGTAAGGAAAGAACCAATAATGAAGACACTTTTATTGCACAGGTGGGCGCCGGCAATAAGTTTGTTATTGCCTGTGTTATTGACGGGGTTGGCGGTTACTCGGGCGGCGAAGTTGCAGCAGCATTGGCCCGCGAAGCGATATTGCGACGACTGGACAAACCTACAGGCGAGATCATCCCTATAATGATCGATTGCTTTAACCTCGCGAACCAAAAAATTCTTGACGAAAAAAATCAGGTAAAAGAACACGATAGCATGGCTTGTGTTGCCACCCTTGCCCTGGCAGACATCGAACACAATCAATTTTATTACGCCCATGTGGGTGATACACGCTTGTATCTTTTACGCGATGCTTCCTTAATCAAAATATCCCATGACCAATCCTTTGTGGGATTTTTAGAAGAATCGGGCCGTGTAACCGAAGGAGAAGCTATGGCCCATCCAAAGCGTAACGAAATTAATAAAGCGCTGGGGTTTGAAGCCAACCTTGCCAGGGATAGCGATTATATTGAAACCGGGCAATCACCCTTTTTACCCGGCGATATGCTATTACTTTGCAGTGATGGTTTGACTGATATGATTGACAAAGCAGGGATCACTGCAATTATCACCACCGACAAATCTTTGAAAGACAAATGTAAGGACCTTATAAATGCGGCTAATCAACGTGGCGGTAAGGACAATATTACCGTAGTACTGGTTCAAAATAATAAGCAAACTTTAAAACACGATGCTACTATGCCAATGGCAGGTCAAAAAAAAAATGAGCAACCAAACATAGCTTCATCTCCGGCAAAACCAAAACCGCAAATAATACCCGAAACGCAGACAGCCCCTCTCCCGTCGAAAAACAACTTCCTGTTAAGTACGATATTAAGCTTTTTGGTGCTTTTGTTTTTAGGGACCACCATTTGGCAATACGTGCAGAATAAACATACCACGACTGTTGTCGCAACGGTAACACCTGATATCGTCAGGCCATTAAGCGCCGGGGAGATTAAATTGCAAACTGCCATAAATAGCCTAAAAGGGAATGTGCTTTTGCTTTCTGATTCTGTCTTTACTTCCCCTATACACATTAGCCGGGCCATCCAAATAAAAAAGGATACTTTATTTATTAAAACCCGGGGAAAAATTGAACTGCTTAGTGATACCGGATATACAGGTGCTGCATTTAACATTGATCAGCAATGTAAGTTGGTATTATTAGATAGTTTAAACATTAAAAATTTCAAAACAGCTATCGTCACATACAATAACGCCCTGCTTTTAAAAAATGTACGGTTTGACAATTGCGCTATTTCGGTTCAACATCTATTTGCTTTTGCTGACAACAAATATATCAACGGTGGCATCCAATCCTTTAAAGCAGACACCTTACCTGTAACGCATAAATAATGGATCAGGAAATTATAACGCCGGTTAACAGAACAAAAGAACGGTTATTCTTGTCGTTGATAGCATTGGTATTACTGTTGCTGTTTGGCCGCCTTTTTTATATAGAACAAAAGAACTTCACCGACGTGGCCAAACGCCTGCAGGACGGCACAATGGTAAATCTAAACGCCAAAAACCCGGCGAAGAATATCAGGACTTTACTCGAGCGTGGCTATTATTTTGATGATAAACGTGACGTCGACCTTATTGAAAAAATTATCGCAGAAAGAATAACCACCGGCAGCAAGTTTGAAAACATTGGTGAACTAAACAAAAAGAAGTACGACGTCAACGCCGATACCGCCATGAGTATGGGTGGCAAGTCGTTCCAGCAACGTGTTGTCGTATCACGCTCCTTACTGGGATATACCGGCGATGATTCATTACGGTTTGTACAGGAACGAACCAACCCTCCTGTTTTACCAGCCGTTACGGATGTCGGCTTAGCCGGTGGCTCAATATCCGGACAGGTATTAGCCAAAAAAGTGCCTGTTGCAGGAGTCTTATTACGGCTGCAACTAATATTGCCTCAGGACAGCACCTATAATGACGAAGAAACGGACCAGGTGATTACTAAAACCGAAAAAGGAACCGGCTTTAAGAGACAATATGTATTTGATGAACAAAAGCAGCGGCACCTGCAATCGCTGATAGCCTTTGCCCGGACAGACGAGCATGGCCGCTATACTTTTAAAAATCTGCCCGCGGGTAAAGCCTTTGAAGTTCTGCCGTTACAGCCGGGCTATCAGTTTGGCCGGTCAGCGGGTACCGAGAGTTTGGACGAAGACGAGACTTTTAACTTTAACCGGGCGCCACATACTATCAGGCTGTTATCGAATCGTGATTTTAACATCCTGAAAAAAGAAAAGTCATTTATAATACGCACGCCGGCAGAATTCAACTTGTGGTTTTTTGTCATAATCGGTTGTTTTTTTGGCTGCTTTACTGTAGCGCATTTACTTTTAAGCTGGAAGTTTAATACAGCCGATCAATTGATCCTGCCATTTATAATGGTCCTTACCGGCCTGTCTTTTCTTACGCTGCTAAGCCTGCAGGATCCTTTGCGTGATCGTTTTTTGGCTAAGGACTCCTTAGTTTACCTGGCGATGGGATTTGCTGCAATGGTGATTATGCTGTTGTTTAACCTGCGTCGTTTTACAGCCGATTCTACTTTGTATAGACTATTGATCTTTAAAAACAACCGTAAAGCGGGTAACGGTTGGCCATGGATCATTATCGCTATAAGCTTGTTGGCATTGACCATACGTTTTGGGTCGGGGCCCGAGGGTAGCGGCGTTAAGGTAAATCTGTTTGGCTTTCAGCCAAGCGAAATAGTAAAATATTTGGTGATCATTTTTTTAGCCGGCTTTTTTGCAGCCAATGAGCGCTTTATAAGTGAATATGCCAGCTTTAAAAAGCGGTTCTCCTTCTTTTCCTTTGCCGTTATAGCTATCGGTATCACGCTGTTTCTGTTTCTTATCCTTGGAGATCTGGGACCGGCAATGGTAATATGTTTTACGTTTATCATTTTGTTCTCGTTTTCGCGGGGCGATTTCTTGTTCATGGCCGGGTCTGTTATTTTTTATGTATTGGTTACCTGGATATTTAAGAGTGTCTGGCTTTCGGCATTGGCGACAGTTGTCATGCTGGTAGCGGTGACAGTATTCAAAAGAAAACAATTGAGCGAGTCGGCCATCATGGCGCTCATTATTATAGCCGGTTTTTTAACTATCGACAAAGTACCGCATCTCGACAAGCTGATACCCGGACCTGTACAAAGGCTGGTGGACAGAAAGGCTATATGGCAGGATGCCTGGGATAATGAAGTTTACGGCGGCGACCAGGTTGCCAATGGTCTTTGGGCCATGGCCAGTGGCGGCATTACCGGGCAGGGAGTTGGCGAGGGATTTGCCAAGACTATCCCCGAAGCCCATACCGACATGATTTTACCGTCTATCGGCGAAGAGTTTGGGTGGACGGGTATCGTATGTATATTCCTTATATTTTTACTATACCTCCACCGGTCCATTATAATTGGCAGGCAAACGGGCACGCCTTTCCTGTTTTATTTATGTGCCGGTATCGGTATTTGCACCTTTGTGCAATTTTTATTGATAGCCGGTGGTTCAACGGGGGCATTACCCCTATCAGGTGTCTCGCTTCCGTTTGAAAGCTATGGTGGTTCATCGCTGGTTGCCAACTTTTTAGCCGCCGGTTTTTTATTGTCGGCATCAAGGGTGAAAGGCACGGCTGTACAAATGAACTTTATTACCAAACAACAAGACAGGAACCTGGTGCCTGCATTGGCAGTAGCCTGTATCGGGATATTATTACTTACAGTAAACGTATCGCGCTATTTGTTTAACAATGCCAAATGGATAGTAAAGCCAGCATTGGTAGCAGACAAAAGCGGCGCACGCATGTTTAGTTATAACCCTCGCATTGCCGTATTAATGAATAAACTGCAGGCCGGTACTTTATATGACAGAGGGGGCCGTATACTGGCGACCAGTGATCCGAAGCTTATTCAAAAACAGCGACGGCTTTTAGATTCTTCGGGGATTCAGAGCTATAATCTTGATTCGGCTATGCATAAGCGGCTAACGCGTTATTATCCTTTTGAAGAGCAAACTTTTTTTTGGGTGGGCGATGCTAATAGCGGCGTGTTTAATGGCAGCACCAATGGTTATTTTGCCGAATATGAACATGCTGCAGAACTGCGTGGATTTAAGATGCCGGTTGCCAGCTATAATACCCACGCCAGCCGGTTTAAAGAGGACCGGTTTTTACCACGTGGCGTAAAGGAAATGTCTGTAAGTAAAAAAGATTACAGCGCATTGGTTCCATTGCTTATAGCCGGAATTAACAGCACTGAAGTGGCTGAATTTAAAAACCGGAACCGGGATGTACAGCTAACCGTAGATGCCGATCTGCAAACAAAAATACAGAAATCCATCGCGACAGATACCTCGTTATACGATAACCGGGTTTCTGTAGTAATTATGCAACCGTCAACCGGTGACGTCCTTGCATCGGCTGTATATCCATTACCACCTGTGCACAACTGGGATCAGTTAACGATGCCGTTAAATGAGCAAAATAAGCTATCGCAATGGCTAACAACCAGCGACCTTGGCTTTACTTATGCTACGCAACCCGGATCGACAGCCAAAGTACTTACAACAATGGCATCTTTCAACAAGCTGGGTTTAGCTGCTGCCAATAAAAAGTTTAATGTAGCCAGCTGGGAACGTATTCGTACCAAAGGAATAGAACCCGACGAAACCGGTGTGATCACTTTGGAAAGAGCGGTAGCTAAATCAAACAATGTGTACTTTATTAAGTTAGCTAATCAGGAACAACTGCAGGAAGATATGGCTACTTTGTATTTAAAGACCGGGATGTTTTTGCATGGAGTAGGCGGGTACTTTTATGGAAAGCAGCCTGACAATGCTGTACAGGAAGAAAAATGGCGCGAGCTTTGGCGTAAAACAGAATTTAACACTAAACCGCGATACGATCCTAATAATATACGCCGTACGCGTGCCAAAGGCATCTCAGGCATGGCGTGGGGCCAGGGCGAATTGATAGCCACCCCGGCTGCCGTTGCCAGATTAGTATCCGGTGTGGCCAACCATGGGGATCTTGTAGCTAATCGTTTTGTGTTAAGGGTAAGTGGCACGGAGCAACCGGTTAAAGGCAGTATTAAATTGGCTAATGATCCGCAATATACCGCGCTGATAACCAAATATATGATAGAGCAAAGCGCGCCAAAGGCGCCTATATTAGGCTTAAGCGTAGCGGGTAAAACCGGAACGCCTGAGCGTATCTGGAAGAAGAATGGCATTAACGATGGGTGGTACGTGTTTTTTGCGCCAATGGCCAGAGGCGGGGGTAATATTGTGGTATGTATCAGGATAGAATCAACCAAGGGATCTGCAGATGCGGTACACCTGGCAGGCAGGCATGTTATCCCATTCCTTATAAAAAAGGGATATATCAAGAGTATAGTACCTGCTAAAGAAGAAAATATAAACACTGCCGGTAAAGAGCAAAGTGATGATCTGCCTGTTAAAGGACCGGACACAGCGACATCAAATTAAAATTAACAGAGAATGTTCAAAATATTCAGCCAAAGTAACGATGGTCCTAACGATGTAAAAGGCGTGCGTGACGCCTTGTTACGGGGCATAAAAGAAAATTTGCAAAAATCGGAAGGAGGGGAAGGACGCAACATTAGAGGGATTAATCTTTTTATAGATACAAGCGGTACGGACAAGCATATGTACGAAGCGGCGGTGTACCAGGATGAACCCGATAAATTCAAAGATGAGGTACAACGGATCGCCGACGATTTTGATATCGGCCTTCCCGACTCGTGGGTGTTAGAAGTTAATTTTAACGAGCCATTTCCGGCAGAAGCCGTTAAACTTGATGATATCAGTGCGGCCATATTTATCCGCACCAGGGACCATGTTATCCAACGCTCCGGATCTGCTTATATCAGGGTATTAAACGGTGAAGCAGAAAAAGCGGTTTATCATATTAAATCTGACGATGGCAAGCTAAACATCGGGCGCGAAAAAAAAGCACAGGTAGAAGGTGGTTTCTTCAGAACTAACCACATTGCTTTTCCGGGTGATATTAACAATGATCATAACAAGTATGTTAGCAGGCAGCACGCACATATCGAGTGGAACAATGAAAAGGGCTGTTTTATGCTTTTTGCCGACGAAGGCGGTATCCCGCCGGGAAATAAAGTAAAAATACGTTCGGCAGCTATGGATAGCCTGGTGAAACTGCATTCGAGCCAAATAGGACACCAGTTAGCAGAGGGAGACCAGATAATTTTGGGCGAAACAGCCGTAATAGAATTTAGTTATAAAAAGGGTAAGTAAGATAATGAGCAAGGTGTTTACGATAATGGATGGGCTAGAGAACATGGGGGCGTTACGCACTGGTGGGCAGGGCTCTGTGTATAAAGGCCGGCGCATTGGCCCTATTTTAAGCGCAGTAAAACTTTTACCTACACCTATCGCCAATGAAAGCCTTGACGATAAAAACTACCGGAATTTCATCAATGAAGTAGAAAAGCTAAAAAAGGTTAATGAAGTTGCCAATCCTAATGTCGTTAAAATATTAAGCTCGGGTATTACCGAAAGCGGCTCGTTGCCATTCATCGAAATGGAATTTATAGAAGGCCCGGACCTGGCCGAATTGCTTGCCGAGCCGCACGAAAAAATATTCACCATTAAAGAAACTATAAAACTGGCCGATCAATTAGCCGGCGCGCTAGCACATTGCCATAAAGTAGGTGTTAAACATGGTGACATTAAAAGCAATAACGTTAAATTTAATGTGCACACCGGAAACTATGTTTTGCTGGATTTTGGCTTATCGATCATGTCAGACGAGGAGCGTCGCAGCAGTATGCGCCACGCAGGCGCTATAGAGTTTATGGCACCGGAACAGAACGAAGGTAAAATGCTGTTCCAGACGGATATCTATGGTTATGGTGTAGTACTTTATGAATTACTGGCCGGTACGGTCCCTTTTCCACTGCAGGATAATGGCGAAACAGCGCGTAATACGGTAATGATTTCACACATGGAGGCGCCCGTTCCTGATCTGTTGGCGAAAAGGCAACAAAATTTACCCCCAACCTGGAGCGACGCGCAAAAAGAGCACGAGTTGCAGGTACCGGTCTGGCTTTTAAATATTATTTATAAATGCCTTGAAAAATTACCTGAGAACCGATTTGCTAATGGCATGGATCTGCAGGAGGCCATTGTGCGGAACAGCGTTTCAGCAGGGAATACAGATAATAATATTGTAGTATTAAAGACGGAAAATGAAATACTGCAAACGCAGCTATTACAACTGCAGGAAGCAGCGAAAATCAACCAAAAATTAACTATCCCTGTAGCCAGGCCGCTGTTTAATGGCGCAATTGCCGTTATAGCTATACTGGCTTGTTTAAGTATTTATGGCCTTTTTTCTAAAAAAGTAGTTTATCAACCCGCCCCGCAGGACACTGCATCATATGTTCCGTTTATATTTCGCTATAAACCTGTCCCGACTGCTGTAGCCATTACTTATACAAAAGACAGTGTAGCAAAAGCACGTAAATTGAAAGCAAGGACTGCCGTTATCAATAAAAGCAAGCACCGCCGGAAAAAATTTCTGGGTATTTTTTAGCCGGCCGCTTTAACAGCCCTGCTATTAATATCTGTGAGAGATTTATTTCACGCGTTCCAAATATTCTCCGGTACGGGTATCTACTTTTACTTTATCGCCCTGATTCACAAAAAGCGGCACTTTTATTTCAACGCCATTCTCGGTGGTCGCATATTTAAGCGCGCCTGACGAAGTATCACCTTTAACAGCAGGCTCGGCATAAGTAATCTCTAATTCTACGAAATTGGGCGCCTGTGCCATGATAGGCTCTTCACTTTCAAATGAAACGATCACGTTCATTCCCTCTTTTAGAAATTTAACAGACGGACCGAACAGCGCTTTTGGAATATTAAACTGATCAAACGTGGTATTATTCATGATCACCATAAAATCACCCTCTTCATAAAGGTATTGGAAATCATTAGTCTCTACCCGGCAAATCTCAACCTGCTCGTCAGTAGCTAACCGGGCCTCAACAATTTTCCCGGTTTTTATATTACGAAACTTATCTAAATAAAAAGCCCCTCCTTTACCTGGTGTACGATGTAAAACTTCAGTAACGGTTACCAGTTCGCCGTTATAACGTAATATATTTCCTACTTTAATTTCAGATGCCTTTGCCATGAATATCCTTTAATTTTGAGCCCAAAGATATATTAAGTTATGATAACTCCGCTTGCCGGCAATAATAATAAAACCAGCCCCGGGAACAAAACATCAAAAATACAGCGGAAAAATAGTGATACCCGTTAAGCTCCTAACCGCCCAATGGCAAACCCGATTCATTCCAACCACTAAGAAACGACCTACTACGAAACTGCAGCATTAACTCTTCTTTTTATGCAGTTTATTTTCAAAGTAGAATACCCCTTTTTTGTTCCCGATAATAATATCTTTTCTTTTATCATTATTTATATCCTGTATAACAACATGCAGGCCTACGCCCGAATCGTTATCAATTTCGTGCGCTATCCACAAGGGATCTTTGCCCCGCTTAAATTCAAACCAATACAAAACGGCAGGCTCATGTGAACCCGGATCGGTATCTGTATCATTGTGGGCAAAAAAGCGTTTACCTGTTATCAGGTCAGGGGCGCCATCTCCATTCATATCCACCAGCGCTAACCCATGCGTTTCAGAAAATGCTTTGCTGATCTCATGTAGCTTCCAGGTAACATTTCCCTGGGCGTCCCTAACCTGCTCATGCCACCAAATACCATATCTATGTGCCGATGCGCTGATCACATCGTTATAACCATCACCATTTACATCATAGGCATACATCTCAGAGCAGTCTTCCCCAAATCCCGCCGGGTGAAATATCCAATCAGGTTGCTTCCGGTTAACCGGTGCTTCCCACCAGCCGCTTTTTATAATAACATCGGCCCGGCCATCTCCATTTACATCGCCAAGGCCAAGACCGTGCGAGAATTTATCCGTTCCGGGCGCGTTTACCACACTAATTGGATAGCGTGTCCAGACAGTGTCTCCTTTTTTAACCGGCGGGCTCAGCCAAACCATTTGTTTGGCATTTACATCGGCACAAAGTATATCTATACGGCCATCACCATTAACATCAACAAAGTTTGGCGATTCATTGCCCACGCCCACATTATCCATAATTGCATGCTTTTTCCAATACCCCCCCTTATTTTTTGGATTCTCATACCATACAGCAGGAGTGCCCGGGAAACCTATTATTACCTGGTCAACCCAGCCATCCTGGTTAACATCCATAGCCTGATTTAAAAAAGATGTACTGTAATCTTTACCCGGATTATATACTTTACCCGGAGCAATTTCATGATGTTTCCAATCAGGTGCTTCAAACCAATAGGTCCCGGCTAAGATATCCAGCTTTCCATCCCGGTTAACATCCCCTACAGTTACCCCTTCAGAAATAAAATCATTGGTTAGCGTATGCTTTGTAAATGATGCGTTAACTACCTGACCATATCCTACAGTAGTGGTAAATATCAATGCTGGTATAAAGAAAATGTTAAGCCTGTTCATCGTACTGTTTTTATAAGTTGATATTAACTTTTATGGTTAAGCAAGTAGTTTATAATGGCATTAAATTCACTTTGCGAAAGTTTATTCCTGAAATTATCTGGCATTAATGTAAACCTGGATGCTGTACGTTCGGCTATGTCATTTTTTGCTACGGTAAACTCGTGTCCGGAAGCATCCGCAAATACCATTATAGCACCCTCATCCCTGCGATATAATCCTGATAACACCTTCCCATCTTTTAGTTTGATGGTATAATTTCTAAAAGCTTCAGAAATATTACGGTTAGGGTCAATTATTTTTGTAGCCAAAGCGTTGGGGCCCCATTTACTTACGCCATCCAGATTAGGGCCGATATTTCCCCCTTCAATCCCTATTTTATGACATGGGGAGCAGTTTTGAATAAACACCAGGTGCCCGTCCTCTAATGATGGGATTTTGTTTTCTTTCGCGCCGGTGTTGTACAAGCCTACCATCATGCTGATAGCCTTGTTTCGTTCTGTATTTACCGGCTCAAGATTGGCGGTTAATTCATCATATTCCTTTTTTTGTTTAGGCGATATATTAAATAACATTCTCTCGCCAACCTTTGGCTCAATTAATACTCTTGAAAAGATCTGGCCCTGTCTAACCCTGGTAAAAACAAGGTCCTTGCCTTCAGGAGAACTGGCCAACGAGGTGACTATTGCAGATTGCAGATCGGGCGGTGCATTTTTAACATCTGCCAAAACCCTGTTAACATTTGTTAAGGTCTGTTTTAAAGATGATCCTGTAGAGCCTGTCAGATCGCCCAATACATTAGCAACTTTTATTTTAAACTCTAAGCTGGAAGACGGATCCTGAAATAATTTGGCAGCCAGGTCGGCATTATGCTCCGGGTCGATCTTTAATAAAGCTCTCAATGCATTAGTCCTGGTGTCGATGCTGCTATTTGAGCCGGGCTCTAAAAACAGTTTCAGGCCGGGCCCGAGCATATGTACTTTATAGTTCCCGGCTATTTCAATTGCGAATTCCTGTTTTACCAAATCGGCGGCGTTAACTTTGCTTCCCGCCGGATATTTATTTAAAAGACTTTCTGCAAGTTGTATACCCCACTGCTGTAACGCGGCTATTTCTTTTCCGCCCCTTCTGGCAATGCCCTGCTGAATGCCTCCAAAAATTATAAATTCAGACTCTACATCCGCTTTCCTTTGTCTTGCATCGCTTATTACTTTAGCTATTTGGTCAGCGGGTATAAATTCTGCTATTTGCTCATAAGTAATTGCCCTATCGCCCGGCACAGGATACTTGCTGATGTAGCGGGCCAGAAACATTGCCGACTCTGCTGATGGCACTGCGTCCAGTACATCGGCAATGTTTGCAGCATCCTGTTGCCTCCAGTCCTTTGCAAGCACCTGCTTCATCAGGTCATCATGTAATAAAAGATTCTTAAGACAAAGCCTGGCCGAATAGATCATATGGGTATCATAGACCGGCATCTGGGGCCTTACGGCCAGTATGGCCTCGATTGAAGTCAGGGTCGGGTAGTTTACCAGGTCCTCTGTTGCTGCCCGCGATACATGAGAATCTTTATCATTAACAGCGTTTAATATAAGCCGATAATTTTGCTCGCTCGGTTTTTGCTCTAAAAGCACACGCATTGTATGCAATCTTATCAATGGGTTTGGGTTGGTGGCCGACTGCTTTATTAGTTTATCAGTCAGCGCATTTAGCCGCTGTAACACCCATAACGCATGGATATATTTTATAGCGCTTGTTGATTTTTTGCCAAGCACGGCCTTTAGGGGTGCGACTGCTTTCATTCCTATACGATCTGAAAGCTGATCTGTTACTGCCATTCTTACGGCAATATTCTGCATATCCAGCGCGGATAGTAACTCGTCAATGGTTGCAGCGGTCCAATCCTTATTGGGATTATGCTGCCCTTTATAGGTGATGCGCCAGATTCTGCCACGGGTTTTATCACGATGCGGATCATCAAGCGGAACTTCATAATGCCCAATAATGCTGTTATAAAAATCAGCAATATATAAAGCACCGTCCGGTCCCAGTTTTACGTCTACCGGACGAAACCACGGATCTTTGCTTTTCACGAAATCGGCCTCTCTTTTTCCGACAGGGGTAGAACCTTTATTAATATATGAATTTCGGTACACCCTACTGGTTACAACGTCTCCCATATAAAAATCATTTCGATATTGCTCAGGAAACTGCACGTCGTCATAATAAGCCAATCCGGCGAGGGCGGTAGCTTCGTTTTCCAGACGTTTCATATCGGGCGCGAAACCCATTCTTGTGGTCTTGCCAAAGCTGGGATAATCACCGCCCATTATAAGCTGGTACAAAGGGGACGTATGACAATCTGTCGAATACAGATACCCTCTTTCATCATAAGCCAACCCGAAGGGGTTAACCCTGCCGTAAGTAGCCTGTTCAACCCGGCTGCCATCTGCACGAAAACGAAAGGTGTTTCCCGATGTCATCGTAATGGAGTGCCCGTCACTACCTGCTACTGTAGATTTGTTGGTAAATCCATGATCAGCATATATCCAGCCATCATATCCGCGCACAAAGTTATTAACCATGCCATGTGTATCGGTATGACCAAATCCGGTTAATAACTTTTTTTCACTATCTGCTATTCCGTCGCCGTTTGAATCGGTAAATCTGGTAACTGAAGGGATACTATATGCAATAGCGCCATCATTTAAGGGCAATATCCCGATGGGAATATTCAGGGTATCGTTAAAATGAGTAAAACGGTCTGCTTTGCCATCATGGTCTGTATCTTCTAATATAGTTAAACGGTCTTTACCCTTATTTGGCGATTTAGCCGGAAACGGATATTCAAATGATTGCGTAACCCACATTCTACCTTTGGCATCAAATGCGATGTTAATGGGTTTACCTATATCCGGTTCAGCTGCATACAACTGGATCTCAAAGCCGGGAGGAAGTTTAAATCCCAGCCGCTCTTCCTCGGGGGTACGAGATTTTGTAGACCGGATGTTATCATTAAATAAGGGGCCGCTGTACTGGCTATCGTCATCCATGCTGTCATCTTCCCCTTTTGTGTTTAAGATAGCATCAGCGGGCTTATTTTGCTGCTGCATTTTATGGATTTTACATCCTATTATGATTATTAAACACAGTCCTAAAAATACAGATAAACTTAAAATTTTATTATTCATCCTTTGCTTATGTTGGTATAGTTGTCTAAAAGATCTGTTATTAATCAATTACACCCACCTGATCGTTTGGCGGTGAATGGTATTTTACAAAACACGCTTTAAAAAATCCAGTCCCTTTATAGCAATATCTTCCTGTGAAGGCTCAATCTTACGCCATATTGATGCCGCTTTGGCAATTATTTTAACATCGGTTGTAAATGATTCTATTACAACTTGCTTATCATAACCTATTTGATTAAGCGCCGCGCTGATTTTGCTCCAATCGGTATGGTCACCGCCCGGCGTACCGCGGTCTGAACCACATGCATGAAAATGGCCCAGCTTATCACCGGCACTTATAATCGCCTTAGAAAGATCTTTTTCTTCTATATTCATATGAAAGGAATCCAGATGAAGCATCAGGGCATCACTATTAACAGCGGCAATCATTTCCAGGGCCCGCTCGGCAGTATTTATAAAATCTGTTTCATACCTGTTTAAAGGTTCAATAGCAAGTTTTACCCCGGTTTGTTCAGCGTACATCGTCAGCTTTTTTAAATTATTGACTACTGTATCCCATTGCGTCTGATAATCTTCTTCGCTTACTGGTTCTGCCCGGCCAACAGAAGAATATAACGGACCAACAAGTATAGGGCAACCCAACACCGGCATTATATCAATAACCTCGCAAATATATTGGGCGGCTGTATTTTGTTCCTCGGGCGTACCTCTAAGGTCACGGCCAGGCCCCATTGCCGCGCAAATAGAACCACACGTCAATCCATTTTCATCAAGGGCTTTTTTGACAAGTTTTGGGTCGATATGTGAAGCGTCCTCCAACGCTATTTCTACCGAATCAAACCCCCATTTTTTAAACGTGGGAAATAGGGAGATACTATCGCTTTTAAATGGCGATGTAAATAAAAAGGTATTAATACCAAATTTCATTTTGTATTAATTGGGGGATGGCTCCTATTAAATTGGTTAAATCAAAGTTATTATTAAAACAATAAATACCTAATTTATTATTAAATCATTTTTCTGCGTTAACAATTTCAACCAACCGGAGTATTGCGTTTTTCACAATTTCAACTCTATCTGCCGGGATATACAGGCTAAATACTTCTGACGGACTATTGTTTACCGTTAATTTTCCATTGAAGTAAATGTATAATTCTGATCGGTTGTCGTTATATCCAAATGCTTTTAAAGTATCCCATTTAATTTTATCTATAACAGTTGTTGTCTGTTTAACATCGAAAGTTCTTTTTACCTGTATATAGCTTTCAGCATGCAGTTTCTGCGATAATATTAACGGATTGCTCTTGCTTAGCGGCAATGGTTCATATAAGGTTGTTTCTTCCCTGAGCTTTAATATGCTATTAACAAAATCAATGGTTTCAGACTTCGTGCGTTGGTACTGCGCACCCGCCTGATTCCCCGTTATTAAAAGCAGGGAGCAATAATAAATAGCTTTTCATGCTTTGGTTTAATGCTGATCAGTTGTAAATCTAAAAAAATCATCATATCATCAGGCTTTTACGTTGGCCTCTTGTTCAATTTTTACCCGGCTTCATGGGGTTGCCTGCTTAACTGCGGACGAGGCGGAAACATTATCAACCTCTATCTGTATATAGATAAAATATTAAATGATGTCTACTAAAGTAAACTATACCAAGCTACTGCAACAGGTAAAGAAATTTGTTTTATCTTACTATAAAGCTCATTCTGACCCTAAGTTCACCTATCATAATATTGATCACACCAATGATGTAGTATCGGCAGCCAAGAAAATAGCAGATCATTACCAATTAAATGATGCTGATTATTTTGCTGTTTTGGTTGCTGCCTGGTTTCATGATATCGCCTATTCTGCCGGCGCGGAAAACCATGAAGAAAAAGGTGCCGTGATTGCAGCAGACTTTCTTAAAGGTTTTGACCTTGATAACGAATTAGTACAACATATAACGGATTGTATACTGTCTACTAAGCTTCCGCAAAACCCAAAGGATATTTTACAAAGCATCGTTTGCGACGCTGATCTGTTTCATTTGGGGACGAATGATTTTCAACGAAAAACAAAGTTATTGCGTAAAGAATTTAACACCCTTTATGGTACTGACATAAGCAAAGAAGATTGGCGAAAAAAAACCATGCAACTGATGGAGGAGCATGATTATCATACGGATTACTGCCGCCTGTTGCTAAATGAGACCAAACAAAACAACCTGCATGAACTTGAGCGCAAGCTAAAAGCAAAAGATGATAAACCTGATGAAGAAGAAAGCATACCTTTTGCCAGCACCGAAGATGATATGCGTATTTTTAAGAATGATAAAAATAAACAAGAGTTAAGCAAGGGCGTCGAAACTATGTTCAGGCTTACCTCAAGCAATCACCAGCGGTTAAGTAATATGGCCGATAGTAAGGCGCATATCATGATATCTGTTAACGCAATTATCATATCACTACTGTTGAGTTTGCTGTTACGAAACATGACCGCTCATCATAACCAGGTCATTCCGGCTATTATGTTGCTTACCGTTAACCTGGTTACTATAGTTTTTTCTATACTGGCCACCCGGCCCAATATATCACAGGGTACCTTTACCCAAAAGGATATAGATGACAGGAACGTGAACCTTTTATTTTTCGGCAATTTCTACAAAATGGGTTTTGACGACTATCGTCATGGAATGATAACCCTTATAAATGACAACGAATTTTTGTACGGAAGTTTAATAAAAGATGTCTACGCGCAGGGCATAGTGCTCGGCCGCAAATACAGATTATTAAGAGCGTCATACAACGTTTTTATGTTTGGGTTGGTAATTTCGGTAATTGCTTTCGTGATCTCTTCATTAATTAGATAATGAAGCCCGAGAATTTAGCCGATGATTATTTTTTTGACCGCGACCTGAGCTGGCTGTCATTTAATGACCGCGTACTTGACGAGGCTGCCAAATCAAGTGTTCCTTTACATGAGCGACTTAAGTTTTTAGCTATATTTTCATCAAACCTGGATGAATTTTATCGGGTAAGATTCCCTGTTTTACTGGCCGCAAAACAAATCATCCAAAAAAAGGATAATAAAGCCTTTTTGCATTTGCCGGATGCCGAACATGCAACCGATATTATATCGTCTCAACAGGAAAAATTTGGCAAGTTATTGGTTAACGAGCTATTGCCTGCGTTGCACCAACATAACATACAGTTAGTTTACAATCAACCCATTCCGGATCCGGTAAAAACTATAGCTACCGAATACTTTTACAGCCAGGTACTGTCGTTTTTACAGCCTGCATATCTCTCAAAAAAGAAATTCTATGCCACCAATAACAGCCTTTATTTCCTGGTTGTTTTACGTGATGGTGCCGATAAAGAAAAACTGGTGGCATTAAATATTCCGTCAGACCAGTTACCACGTTTTTTCAGCATTGATGCGGGGGAAAAACAGGTAATACTTTTCCTGGAGGATATTATTCGCGATAACCTTCATGTTTTATTTAAAAATGAGGAAATAACAGGTTGTTACACCTTCAAAATAACGCGGGATGCGGAGATCGAACTTAAAGACGAATTTCCCCGCGATATCGCCCGCCAGTTTGAAAAGCAATTAAAGAAACGAGACTTTGGATTTGCAACCCGCTTTTTATACCAGCCGGGCCTCCCGCTACGTATTTTAGAAATGCTTACGGACAGATTTCAATTAGAAAATACAACAATGGTTGAAGGTGGCGTTTACCATAACTTGAAAGATTTGTTTGCGCTGCCGCTAAACAATAGCGGGCTGGGTTTTGAGCCTTGGCCGGCAATTACTTATACCAAAATAACCGCACCTGATATATTTGACCATATAGCAGCAAAAGACATTTTGTTTCATCCACCATATCAATCATACAATACCATACTCAGGTTTTTTAATGAAGCGGCGGCCGATCCCTCAGTAAAAGAAATATTTGTAACTCTTTACAGGGTAGCCGCAAACTCGGGAATTGTAAATGCTTTGATAAGCGCAGCCAAAACGGGCAAAAACGTTGTGGTAATGATTGAGCTAAAAGCACGGTTTGACGAAGCAAATAACTTAAAATGGGCAAAAAAATTAAAAGCCGCCGGGGCCACAATTGTTTATAGCGTTACCGCATTAAAGGTACACGCAAAGCTGGCTTTAGTTAAGCGGGAGGAAGATGGACGGCTAAAGTATTATGGGTTGTTAGGCACCGGTAATTTTAATGAAGAAACCGCAAAACTGTATACAGACCATATCCTGATGACGGCCAACCCGGAGCTGCTGGCGGAGGTAGAGTTGCTGTTTTTATTCCTGACAAAAAGGGTACAACCCGAAAAGCATGATCCTATTAATTTCACCTGTTTACTGGTGGCTAAATTTAATTTACAGGAACGGTTTATTGCTTTAATTGATAATGAAATACGCAACGCAAACCAGGGATTGCCCAGCGGCATTACCATCAAGTTAAACAATCTCGAAGAGCGTAAGCTCATTTCCAAACTTTATGAGGCGTCGGCGGCAGGTGTACCGGTTAAATTAATTGTAAGGGGGGTGTGTTGCCTTATTCCCGGTATAAAAGGGATAAGCGAAAACATAATAGTTAAACGGATTGTTGACCGGTATCTTGAGCATGCACGCGTATTTATTTTTAACAACAACAACGAGCCGGTAGTTTATGCCGGATCAGCAGATTGGATGAACCGTAATATATACCGGCGCATTGAGGTTTGTTTCCCCATATTGGATACTGCTATAAAAAAAGAGCTTATTGATATTATTAACCTGCAACTACAGGATAACGTACAGGCTGTGATTATAAACAGCGACCTGGAAAATTTAGAAATTAAAGAGGCAGAGAAAGGTCTGTCGGCACAGCGGGCCATCTATGAAATGTTAAAAAAACAAATAACTCTTTCAGCCATGAAAACATTAATAACATGCGGAATAGCAACTGTAATTGGTGCTTCCACTTTACTGTCATGCATACAGCCAACCACTTATGAAAGCCCATTGGGTTATGATTTGACAAAGCCGGTTAAATACAACATGCCGGCCGAACTCAACGAAATATCGGGCATAGCTTTTGATAAAGGCAAAACAGACCGTATTTATGCTGAAGCCGATGGAATAGGCAAAGTTTTTTATTTTAAGCTGGGCGATAAGGCCGTAAAAAACACAGAGTTTAAAGAAAACGGCGATTTTGAAGATATTGCCATAAGCAATAACCAGGTTGTTATGCTGCAAAGCAAAGGGGTATTGTTTACCATACCGCTGTCAGAAATTGGTAAGCCGCAAACCACTAACATCCATAAAAATAAAGACATTTTACCCGAGGGTGAATATGAAGGCATGTACGCTACAGATGCCGGCCAGGTATACGTATTGTGTAAACATTGCACTATAGATAAAACAAGTAAAAAAAGCAGTGGTTTTATATTCCAGTTGGCTGCTGATGGATCGGTAAAACAAACCGGCGACTTTACAGTAAATGTAAAACACATTGAAGAGTTGCTTGGTGTTGATAAGATAAGTTTTCACCCTTCGGCGATTACGCGCAGCCCGCTAAACAATGACTGGTATATCCTGTCTTCAGTAAACAAAATTTTGGTAGTGGCAGATGCTAAATGGAAAATAAGGCAGGTATACAAACTAGATCAAAACGTGTTTACCCAACCGGAGGGAATAACTTTTGACGATCAAAACAACCTGTATATATCAAACGAAGGACACGCCCCTCAACCGGGTAACATTTTAAAGTTCGCATATAAAAAATAATAACTGTTAATGAAGAAGTTTTTTTTAGTATTCCTGCTATTTGCCTCACTTACAACTCATGCTCAGGATTCTGTACGCTACCGTATCATTTTAATTGGTGACGCAGGCGAATTGGATAAACAGCAAAACGGTGTGCTGCAAAACGCGGTAAGCAATATTTTAAAGGGGAAAACTTCTGTACTGTACCTGGGCGATAACATTTATCCGACAGGCATGGGTCTACCCGGCAGCACAGAAGAAGAAGGGACAAAAAAAATCTTACAGCAACAATACCAGCCTATGAGAGCGGCAGGCGCGCCGGTATATTTTATCCCGGGTAATCATGACTGGGATCGAATGGGCCCTAAAGGCCTGGCAAAAATAAAGAGGGAAGGCGAATATCTGGCCGAGCAAAAAGACTCATTATTAAAACTGGTACCCGCCCGGGGCTGCCCCGACCCTACAGAAATACCCATAAATGACGACATGGTTGTTATAGCTTTCGATTCGGAGTGGTGGTTATATATTTACAATAAAGATAACCCCGATGCTGATTGTAATTGTAAAACCAATGATGAGGTGATAGACCGGTTTAGAGAGCTCTTATATAAAAACAGAAACAAGATCATCATCCTGGCGGATCATCACCCGTTTGAAACTTACGGCCACCATGGAGGCAGTTATATATGGCAGGATTATTTATTCCCGTTAACATCGGTTAAGAGCAGTTTATACATCCCCTTGCCCGGAATCGGAGCTCTATACCCGCTATTACGTGGCACTTTTGATAACCCAGAAGACAATGGCCACCCGCTGTATAAAACCATGATCAAGGAAATTAACAGGGTCTTTAATATCGACTCAAATGTCGTTAGGGTTTCGGGGCATGAACATGGCCTGCAGTTTATAAACGACGGAGGTGTAATGCAGGTAGTAAGCGGTGCCGGTGCAAAGCAGGCCGTTGTTAAAAAAGGCAAGCACTCCCTGTTCGCTTTAAAAGAGGCAGGGTATGTAACTATCGATCTGATGATTGATAAAAGTATGAAATTCACTTATTATGCTAACACCGCAAAGGACAGCTTATTTAAAAAAGTATTTACTTATACCCGGCCATTTATTAAAGTACATATCCCGGTCGAAAAAATAGACCAGGTAATCAAGGATGATAGTATCACCGTAGCCGCCCATCCATCCTTTGATAAGGCAGGCAAGCTGCACCGGATAATTTACGGTGAAAATTATCGCAGAGAGTGGTCGGTAAAAGCAACTTTACCTATCATAAAAATTGATCAGTATCAGGGCGGTTTAAAACCGGTAGGTTACGGTGGCACCCACCAAACAAAATCGCTGTTGTTAAAAAATGCAGCCGGTAAAAGCTACATTATGAGCAGTATTGAAAAATACCCATTAATACTGCTGCCTCAGGCGCTAAGACAAACTTTTGCAAAAACCTGGCTAAATGACGCTATGTCTGCTCAATATCCCTATGGGGCCGTAATAGCATCAGAGTTGGCTGCGGCCGTTAAAGTAAGTCATACCAGCCCAACTATTGGCTGGGTAGCGCCTGATACGCATCTTGGTTTTTACGAAAAAGAATTTGCCGGTAAAATATGCCTTATAGACGAACGTGAACCCGGCAGCGATACCTCTATTAATACCGGCAATATGATAAAATTACTAAATGCAAATTATAACAACCGGATAGATAGCATTGAGTTTTTTAAGGCCCGCTTATTGGATTGGTTCCTGGGCGATTGGGACGAGCATGAGGATCAATGGCGCTGGCAAGCCAAAATAAGGAACGGGATAAGATATTTTACCGCAGTACCGCACGATCGTTCTGAAGTATTTTTTACCAACCAGGGTTTAATACCAAATATCGCTTCACGGCAGTGGGTGGCACGCTACTTAAAAGGATATAATGCCGGTTATAAATCTATTAATGACTTTTTTTTAAATGATCATACGCTTAATACCCGGTTTATGACCCAGATAAGCCATGAACAGTGGATGCAGGTCACACGCAGCTTTCAGGCTGCGTTAACAGACCAGGTATTGGAAGCCGCTTTGCGTAAACTGCCGCTGGCAATTTATCGTATACGCCATAAAGAGTTATTGTCCGCCATGAAAAAAAGGCGCAACAGTTTAGTTGATGCAGCCGAGACTTATTACCGCTTTTTTAACCGCCGGGTTGATATTAAGGCTACCGACCTTAACGAGAACTTCAGTATCAGGGACACGCTTAACGGTAGTTTAATTATTCAAACCACGGTGTCTGCTTCCAGGAGCGGTAAAAATATCTTATTTTCCCGGATATTTGACCCCCGCGTCACTAAGGAGGTCCGCCTCTATATATCTAAAGGTGATGACAATGTCTTTATCGATAAAAAAATATCGCCTATTAAAGTCCGGATAATTGGTGGCAACGGGCACAAGCAGTATAATATTGTAAATGCAAGTTCTACGGTAAACGTTTACGAGAAGGTTAATACCGCTACTTTTGCAGGTGCTGCGCAAGGGAGGGTTGATAAACATATATCCAACGATACCTCAAACGTGGCTTATATACCTACCAATTTATATCATACCATACTACCCTTACTAAAGATGGGTTATAACGTTGATGAAGGCGTTTATGCCGATGCGGGGTTTAAATACATTCACCAGGGTTTCCGTAAAGATCCAGGCAGCTCCCAACAAATTATATTGGGCAGAGCGTTTGGTACCCGCTCAACCCGCTTTAGCTATACCGGGGATTGGGTAAACGCTATTGATAAGGCTGATGCCGAAATTGCGGTTAAAGCGTATTTCCCCAATGTTATCAATTTCTTTGGACTGGGCAATCAAACCCCTTTTAATAAAACCGGCGAATACCAGGACTATTACCGGGCCCGTTTTGGCTTTTATACCGCCGATGCAACTTTGCGTTTTCAAAACCTGGCCGGTACCACCAGTTTAAGAATCGGCCCGTCAATTCAATACTATCATTCTATTGTGAACAATGACCCGCATCTTACCGGCAACACAAATCTTATTCATTCTTACGATAGCACTACCATCAACAAAAACAAGATGCATATGGGGCTTGTGGTCACCTATATCAATGATAAGCGAAATAACAAAGTGCTTACAGATTGGGGCGTTTATGTAAATGTCCGGCTGCAGGCCTATGCCGGTTTAGGCAACTCGGCCCGTACTTTTTTCCAGGCCATTCCCGAGGCAATTTTATATAAAAGCGTTGACACCAAATCAAATTTTGTAATATCAGAACGCCTGGGGGGCGGTATCACCTTCGGGCAAACCGCTTTCTATCAATCTATGTTTTTAGGCGGCGAAGGCAATCTGATGGGCTTCAGGCAAAACCGATTTGCAGGACAGCAAATGATGTATAACAACCTGGAAGCCAGAATAAAGTTAAGCGACTTCTTTCCTTACATCACACCGGGTCAATTTGGCTTTACAACGGCATATGATATTGGCCGCGTATGGGTAAAGGGCGAAAGTTCAAATGAGTGGCACCACGGTTTTGGCGGCGGCATGTATTTTTCACCGTCGGATATGGCGTTATTTCAGGTTAAGGGCGGTTATTCTAAAGAAGGCTTTTATCCATATATTAACTTTAGTTTAACCTTTTAACTATGCGCAACAAGGTAATTAATATAAGGGGGCAAGTACAAATAAAGAACTTTGTTGAAGAGCATTTTTCTTTTAAACCTTTTATTAAATACCTGAAGAGCCGCGCCGAGCAGGAGAAAACCATTAAAGCTCAATTCTTTCAGTTGGTGTTAAATAAGTTTAAAATATACCCCGAACTTCAAACCGGCATTATTGATCCGCAAAAGGCAGAGAGCTATACTGAAATATTAGAACTTATATATACCATACTCTCGCCAACTATTGAAGACGAGAAAACACTTTTTTGGGCATTAGCCACTCCAACTCGGTCAAAAGTCATTTTTAGTACCGATGCTTTTTCTGACCTGATTAAAGCGCAAGCCAAAAGAAAAAAATCCGAACGTATGACGGATAAGGACTTTAAGCAATTACAGCTGGACTTCGCTTACCGGCTTATACTGCAACGGTTATATAATTTCCCCGCCGGGCTAAATAATGATTCGGTATATGCCCTGCCTGATGCTAAAACAAAGCTGATTAAATACTATAGCGTACATGCTGATACCCGGTTTATTGATGTAATACCTAATAAACCATTGCCAGACATAAGTCCCGAGATCATTGAGCCTTATATATATGAAGGTGCTGACACGGCTTTGCTTAAAAATATAATTCCGCTGGACATGTTCACCATGGAAGGGTTCTCTATAATCACTATGGAAGATGTGACCGCAGAGCATTCCATAGAAACCATACGCCTGGCACTGATAAATGCCGACCACAATGACCTGTATAAAGATGTTATAAACGCGTTACAAACCCTGGCAGGAAACGCTGCTATTAATTTTGGCCTGTTGCCTTTTTTAAGAATAAATGGCCGGTTGATATTTGACACCGTAGAATGCGGCAATAGCCTGCTGGTAAAAAACTTTAAGGGTCATGACGATATCAGTGATGATTTCAACACATTTATAAGCGCCTATGTCGAAAAACCTGAGGCTATATATTTTAACACCCTCTCTGCCAAAAAAATTGCGCAATATCCTTTCTTAAAAACACTTAAAAATGCCGGTATAACGTCCTATGCTATATTACCTGTTTTTTATAACAAACACCTTGCAGGTATACTGGAAATATACTCAGCGCAAAAAGTAGTGTTTTATGAAAAGCTGTTATCGCAGATACAGCGGGCCGTCCCATTAATATCCCAACTATTACACAATACAGCCGAGCAATTAAATGAGCGGCTTGAGGAAGTGATAAAAACTAAATTCACCACCTTGCAGCCATCGGTGCAGTGGAAGTTTAATGAAGCGGCCTGGCAGTATCTTTTAGAAGAACAGGAAAAAGAAAAGCCAGACATGAAGGTGGTATCTTTTCACGACGTATATCCACTGTACGGCGCTATCGACATCAGGGACTCTACCATCTATCATAACCAGGCATTAAAGCAAGACACTGAAACGCTTCTGAACATTTTAAACTCACTGATACTTGATGTTAAAGGTCAGGTTTCAAATAAAAGGCTGGGCATTACCCTGTCTAATAAATCCATCGCCTGGACAAAAAAAATAAAAATATTTGAAAAAGCTAATGACGAAACCATGCTCAATGATTTTTTGCGGCATACCGTTTCCCCTTATTTAGTGACGTTAAAAAATAAATATCCTGCCGTAGAAAAATTGGTTAGTGTATATGAGAAAGCAGTTGATGAGAATGGCGAAATCTATAAACAACGGCGTGACCTTGAGTTATCTGTTAAGTTGATTAACCGTACGCTAAGTAATTATTTCGACCAGGCACACGGCAAGATTCAAAAGATCTATCCTTGTTATTTTGAAAAATTCCGGTCGGATGGTATAGAATATGATATTTACACCGGGCAGGATATTGCACCGGCCGTTCCATTCAACGCCAAACATCTCAGAGATTTCAGGCAATGGCAGTTAAAGGGGATGATTGACGTTGCCAGCCTCACTTATTCCCTGCAAAAAAAGATGCCGGTAGTATTGCAGACTGCATCGTTGATATTTGTCCATTCGAGCCGCATAGATATTTGTTTTAGAAATGACGAGCGACGGTTTGATGTTGAAGGTTATTATAATATCAGGTACGAAGTAATAAAAAAGCGCATTGATAAAGTACGCATAAAGGACACCAAGGAACGGCTCACCCAACCCGATAAAATTGCACTGGTGTATTTTAATGATGCCGAAGCCGAAGAATATATAACGCTCATTAAGCAATTTCAAAAAGATAAGGTCCTAAAAAAAGACATGCAATTTATTGAGCTTGAAAACCTGCAGGGCGTTACCGGTTTAAAGGCATTAAGGGTTAGTATTAATTACAAATAGCCGATCTGCTAACAAATTTTACTTTTGGGTGTTATGCTTGAGCATTTAACATAACCCTATGTATAATAACCATACTTGTAAAAAACACCTGTTCTTTTTAATTTTGGGTTGTCTATCAACAACCGCCACATTAGCCCAAAATGGCACCGACAGCATAAAAGTAGCTCCTCACGCAAAATACAACCACGTTACACCACAACGCAGGCTATTTTTTGGTGAAAATTATCGCAAGTTATGGGCGTTGCCGGTTAATATTAAAATACTGCATTTGTCGACTGAAAAAGGTGGCCTAACCGTAACCGGGCTAGGCGGCGGCAATCAAACACGTTCCTTGCATTTGCAGGACGCCGCGGGCAATAAATATGCATTGCGGTCAGTACAAAAGTACCCAGAGCGTGCTTTGCCAAAAGACGAAAGGCAGACCGTTAAAAAAGATATTTTACAAGACGAGGTCTCTACTTCAAATCCATACGCGGCATTAATTGTTCCGCCACTGGCTGATGCGCTTGACATTCCGCATAGCAACCCGCAAATAGTATATGTAGGTGATGACGAGGCGCTAGGTGAATATAGGAAGGATTTTGCGAACCAGGTTTACCTGTTTGAAGAAACCGAACCTGTTGATAAAAAAGTTATAAAAACAGAAAAAGTACAGGATAAACTGCAGGAAGATAACGATAATAAGGCCGACCAAAAATTACTGTTGCGTGCGCGGCTCCTGGATATGATAATAGGCGATTGGGACCGTCACGGCGACCAGTGGCGCTGGCAAAAAGAAGACCTGGAGAAAGGCAATTTATACAAACCGGTACCGCAAGACCGGGACAAAGTATTTTACTCCACCTCGGGCATTTTTCCCTGGCTTGCTTCAAGTAAAAACCCACAGTTGCAACCTTATCATGATAAAATAAAAAGTGTTGGCAAGTGGAATTATAACAACCGTTTTTTTGACCTGTATTTCCTTAACCAGTTAAGTCAGTCCGACTGGCTGGAGCAGATCGCTTACGTGCAAAATAAGCTGACAGATCAGTTACTTGCCGGCGCCGTAAAATTAATGCCTGCAGGCATCTATGCTATCACCGGTAAAAAAACCACCGGCACTTTAATAGCCAGACGCAATAATATCAAAGAGAGTGCGCTGGATTATTATCGCTTTTTGAGCAGGAATATTGATATTCCGGCATCAGATAAACGCGATGAATTTGTTGTTGAAAAACAACCAAATGGGTTTGTTAACGTCGCTATCTATAAAATCAAAAAAGACGGGACACAGGCGGACGCTTTTTATCAACGCACGTTTGACCCTGAGGTTACAAAGGAAATAAGACTTTATGGCTTGGGCGGAAAAGATATGTTTAATGTAAGTGGTACTGCGACATCGCCAATAAAAGTAAGATTAATTGGCGGTGATGATGAAGACAGCTTTACCGTAAACAGCGCTATTTCCAACAGGAATAAACTATTTATCTATGATCGGTCGGATGAGCCAAACACGCTGCCCGCTGCTAAATATGCCCGGATAGAAACATCTAAAGATACTGACGTAAATAAATTCGATAAAGAAAATTTCAAGTATGACCGCTCATCGCCAAAGTTTGGGCTGGGTTATAATACGGAGGATGGCGTCAGATTGCAAGTTGGCTATGTTATTGAAAAACATGGCTTTCGTGATGATCCCTATGTTTATAAACAGGATTTCTCCGCCGGCTATACTTTGTCCAAAGGTTCTTTCATATTTACTTACCTGGGCGATTTTAAAAATGTTATCGGCAAAAACGGGCTATTGGTAAATATCATTTCACGCGGCCCACATAATGTAAATAGCTTTTTTGGCTATGGTAACAATACCGTTTTCCCTAATGAGGGTACCAATGTATTTAACCACTACCGTAACAGATACGACTATACTATAGCCGACGTAAGGCTTTATCAGCAATTGGAAAACTGGCGCATCAGTGAAGGCCTGGTGGGCGAATATTATTCAAGCAAGGCCGCTAATAATACCAATCTGTTTTTTAACGAGTATAACCTTGCACATCCTGCTGAGAATTTATTTGCGACAAAAATCTACGGGGGCGTTGTTATCGGCGCCGAGTACGATACGCGTAACAGCGCAACCTATCCTACTAAAGGTGTTTTCTTCAGCACCAGGTTTATTGGCTTGTCAGGCCTTAATTTATCAGGCCATACTAACGGGCAGCTATTTTCAACCTTTAGCTTTTATTTAAATCCGGGGCAGGACTCTACTTTTGTAATTGCCGATAAAATTGGTGGCGGGGTATTTACCGGCAATGGCGAGTTTTTTCAGATGATGAACCTGGGCGGCCCGTTTAGTTTACAGGGGTTTCATACCAGCAGGTTTATTGGTAAACAGATGGTGTTTAACGACCTTGAACTGCGGTTAAAGCTATTTAAATTCAACACTTATTTCTTCCCCGGTACGCTGGGTTTAATAGCCTTCAACGATGCGGGACGGGTTTGGCTGCCGGGCGAGACGTCTACCACCATACATGACACTTATGGCGGCGGCTTATTTATTACGCCTTACAGCAAATTCATCCTGTCGGCAGTTTTGGGCCATGCGCCGGCGCCCGACGGAACGTTGCTTTATTTAGCGGCCGGATTTAGGTTTTAACAGATCGATATAACTGGGTTGAAAAGCAAAGGCCTCAAATTTCCAACTTGAGGCCTTTACAAAGCATTATCTAACTTATTGATAAAAAGGATAATCGGTATATCCTTTTTCGTCAGCAGTATAAAACGTAGTCATATCCAGATCGGTAGATAAATCAACATTTTTAGCAAAACGCTCTACCAAATCAGGGTTGTTAATAAATGGCCGGCCAAATGCCGCCAGATCCCCCAAACCGCTTTCCAGCTCGGCCTGCGCTGACTCGCTGCTGTGACCGCCAGCCAGGATAATTATATTTTTAAATTTATTCCGGATAGTTTGCTTGATTTGTAAAGGCACAGCCGGCGCACCCATCGCAGAGTGATCAACAATGTGTATAAAAGCAATACCTAACTGGTTAAGCTGCTCAGCTAAATAACTGTAAGTTGCATCAATTTCCGGATAGTGTGGCATATCACTAGCTACGCCATAGGGCGATAAGCGGATACCAGTACGGTCTTTACCAATGGCTGCCGCAACTCCGCTTACTACTTCTAATACAAAACGTGCGCGGTTTTCAACGCTTCCGCCATACTCATCAGTACGCACATTGCTAATTGGCGACAGGAATTGTTCTAATAAATAACCGTTAGCCCCGTGTAACTCTACCCCGTCAAAACCGGCGATGATGGCATTTTTAGCAGCCGCTACAAACTCAGCTTTTGTAGCGTTAAGTTCGTCAGCAGTCATCGCTTTAGGCATCGGGAAATCCTGCATTTGCAAAGTGTCGGTCCACATCTGGCCTGCCGGCTTAACTGCCGATGGCGCAAGTATTACAGCGCCTTCAGGCATATTTGCAGGATGACTTATACGGCCGGTATGCATTAGTTGTATAACTATCTTACCCCCCTTTTCATGAACCGCGCTGGTTACCTTTTTCCAGCCTACAATTTGTTCATCACTGTAAATACCAGGTATACGGGCATAACCCAATCCGTTTGGCGACGGAGAAGTGCCTTCGGTAATAATGAGGCCGGCGTTTGCGCGCTGTCCGTAATATTTTGCCATCAAATCGTTAGGCACATTTCCAATGGCACGGCAGCGTGTCATTGGCGACATTACGATTCGGTTTTTTAATGTTATAGCGCCAACTTGCGCGGGCTCAAATAATTTGTTGTTTTCCATTTTAATGTTTGTGAATATGTTTAAACACCTAAATGTATTATACTTTAATTTGGTGTCAAACTATTCATTTCAAAAATGACATATTAATGTATAAGAACCTGACTCCATTATTATGTTGTTTTTCGGGATAATTTGTAGGTTAGTATTATAAACCGATTATTAACCCTGAATGCGATGAGATTTATAAAATTTCTATTTTCTGCTATTTCTTTTATGCTGATTTTAGGTTTCGTTCCGTTTAAACAAAAAACGCAGTGGCAGTCACTATTCAATGGTAAAGACCTAAGCGGCTGGGATAGCTATATTGGCCCGGACCAGGACGACAAGGGTAACCCTATTAATAATATACCTATTGGCCTTAATAATGATCCTCGGCATGTTTTTAGCATTGTAAAGGTAGACGGTGAAAATGTTATCCGGGTATCAGGCGAAAACTGGGGTGCCATAGCAACTAACAAAGAATTTGAGAACTACCATTTGCAACTTCAGTACAAATGGGGTACACTCACCTGGGGGCAAAAAAGGGGAAGAAATAAAGACAGCGGCTTGCTTTACCATTCGACAGGCCAGTACGGCGCTGATTACGGCGCCTGGATGCGGTCGCATGAGTTTCAAATAGAACAGACTAACAGCGGAGAGTACTGGGGCGTTGCGGGTGGAATGGCAGATATCCCGGCTTACAAAAAAACCGATGGTAATTTTGAGTACAATCCGTCAGGCACCATGTACACCTTCGCCGAAGAAAGCCCGCAAGGCCGGCATTGCATGAAACGCGGCGCCGACGCGGAGAACCCAACGGGAGAGTGGAATACACTCGATCTATATTGCCATGGTGATACCAGTATCCACATGATAAACGGCAAAGTGATGATGGTGTTATATCATTTAAAGCAAAGCGATAAAGGACATAATCTATCAGCCCTTACCAAAGGCAAAATACAACTACAATCAGAAGGAGCCGAAATATTATACCGACACGTAAAAATTCAGGGTATTAATAAATTACCAGCAGAGTTATTATGACTATCATATAGTTCAACCGGGTTACCAGCATTTGGCTCAATTATTGAAACGAATAGTCTATCGTTTTAAATTGCTCACCGGCCATTAATGTATCTATATGCCATGAGCTACCTACGTTTTCAATCGTATACCTAAATCCCGCGGCAAGTTTTGAATTATCGTTATATACTTTCTTCTCAAATACCAACTGTTTAGTGGCATTGGGTATATCTTTAATTTTCATAGGAGCAATCGCCGAGTCTAAAAGCACTTTACTACTATTCCTGATATATAGAGAAAACGTGATGTTATCATTGACGTTTGAAAAATCTTTCTCGGTGTGCAAGATAAATTTTATGGTTCTGACATAAGGTATAGCAGGCACCTGTTCTCTTTTACAGGAAGCCAGCATCATCACAATTACAAGGATTGATGATAGGGATAATAAATTTGTTTTCATGCAAATAACGTTTAAAGCAAAGTTACGTAACGTCGGTCAAAAAGGTTGCTTTGATCGTTTGGCGCAAGTTTCACCTGCGTAATTCCATTAAATCTATCGTTCGATTTGCCTGTAATTCTCATTTTATCCCCGTAGGTAAAATACTTACTGATGTCCATCCGCCGTCAACCACCAAACTCTGCCCGGTGATATGCCTGGCTTCATCTGACACCAGGAACAAGGCCGTATTGGCAATGTCACTTACGTAGGCCGGGCGGCCCATAGGCGTTATTTCGGACCATACGCGTTCATAATCCTCCTCCAGCATCGTCCGCTCGGTTAACGTGGCGCCCGGAGCGACTGTATTTACAGTTATTTTGTATGGTGATAGTTCAATCACCAGATTTTTAGCCAGCATCTCTAGCGCAGCCTTGGTCATGGCATAGGCCGCCAAACTTTTCAGGGCCTGGTGCCCTACCACCGATGAGGTGAAAAGGATAGCTCCGCCGGCAGGCTGTAACTTCATTTTGTTTGATGCCGCCTGTGCCAGAAAAAATGATCCGCCTAAATTAACCTGCAATACTTTAAAAAAAGCCTCCTGCGAATAAGTGGCAAAATCACCATATAGTGTAATTCCAGCGTTAGCAATAACAACATCTAAATGCCCGAATCGCTCAACAGCGCTATCAACCATTTTATGAATAAAGTCCAATGAGCTTGAATCGCCCGCAAAGACGATGCATCTGCCTGCAGCGTTCAAATTTATTTTAAAAGCGGCGGTTTGTGCTAATTCAGCATCCAGGTCATTTAATAGTACGATTGCTCCGTTTGCAACCAATAGTCTGCAAATTTCAAATCCAATACCCTGGCCTGCACCGGTAACAATGGCTACTTTATCCTTAAAATCCATGCTGTAGGTTTATTTAACCTTCTAAAACAAAAGGTCCGGATTTAAATCCGGACCACCAAAGTAGTAAAATAAAAGTTTAATTTTTAGTATGGATAATAACCAGTTATTTATAAACTATTTTAAAAATAGCGCCTTTTATATCATCCGCCACGTACAGCGCGCCGTCAGGCCCCTGCGCCAAACCCATTGGCCGGTATTTGATAGGACCGGTTGGATGTTCCAGATCCGAGCCGGTAAAGTTACTTGCAAAAACCTCCCAGTTGCCTGATAGCTTCCCATTGACAAATGGCACAAAAGCCACTATATAACCTTGAACCGGCGAAGCTGATCTGCCGTGAAACACAACGAACGCACCGTTTTTATAACGCTTAGGAAACATATTGCCTATGTAAAATAATAAATCGTTTGGCGCCAGGTGACCCGGGAAAGCTATTGCCGGTTCGGCATATTTATTATCGGCGGGCATTTTGCCGTCACCACCGTACTCGGGCGATAACATTTTCCTTTTTTGCTGTTGATCATAATAAGCAAACGGCCACCCGGCATCCAGGCCTTGTTTAAGCTCATAAATGGTTTCGGCAGGTAATTCGGTACTTTTTTTAGCTGTAAAAAAATCAGGAGACTTATTATCAAAACTACGTCCGTGCTGGGTGGCAAATACCGTTTTAGAAGCCGGGTTATAATCAATACCCACTGCGTTTTTTATGCCGGTAGCATACCGGATGCCATCGCTATAAGTTTGATTGAGTTTATTGGCTTTAAATTTCCATACACCGGCTGCCGAATCTAAAATAGGGCAGCCCTGTATACCAACGCCCGAACCAGCTTGACGGCAGGCATCAGACCATGAGCCGATAGTTACGTAAAGATTATTCTGATCGTCAAGAGCTATGGATTTTGAATTATCATGTTGCCTGTCCAGCAAACCATGAACAATTGTCTCAGGTTGATTAGGTGTAATCACCTGGTCTTTATCATTCAATTTATATCTGAATACACCGGTGTTTGAGGTTGCATACAGGTAATGATCTTTAATTTTAATGCCTGTGCCCGGATAATCCGCAAACATCAATTTCTTATCGAGCCTGCCATCATGATTGGTATCGCTCAGAAAAAAGATACCTTTGCCGCCTCTTCTTACCGAGTTTAACTTTACATAAACGTCCCCCTGATTAGTAACTGCCAGGTGCCTTAAAGGGCCCAGCGAATCAGCTATCAGGGTTGCCGAAAAGCCTTCTGGCAATTTTAAATCTGCTTTATAAACTGTAAAGTTTTTATTGGCGATAAAGCCGGTTAATCCAATCAATACCGCGAAAACGCCCGTTGACCACAGAACTTTTTTATTCATTGTAACTTAAATAATTTGATTTAATTGATTGTCTGCTTTGATGTAGCCAAGATACACATTGCCCTCATAGCACCAATTATCTATCTAAATCGTTACTTTTCAAATCGCAATATGGTATATGAGTTGGGCGAAAAACTGTAGGTAACAGTATTACCGACAAGCTGTACCGTTTTTTCTTTAGTAGTAATCATTTCAGGATTTTGCGGGGTGTTTTCAGCCTTAGGGTTGCCTGATAGTATATATACTTTAACCCCGTTTTTGTAGCTTTCAAATCCCCTAATATCGATAGTAGTTTTAATAGCCGTTGCAGATATGTTGACTACATGGAGCACCAGTTGATGGCCTTTTTCATCACGTGTAGCAGTAACATCCAGATCGCCATCAACGCTATTAAATACCCGTAAAGGCTCATGGTTTTTGGCAGCCATTTGCGTGGCGTAAAAAGGGGGCATCCCCCAAACCTGCGATGGCGTAAAAAATATCTGCCCCTGGTCCCAACCATTGTCATTTTGGCCAAGCCCCTGCAGGCCGTTAGCCGCGCACGATGTCAGCACAAAATCGCCATGACGACGCACCGCGTTTAAGGTAGTGGCATGACCCAGCGCGCGTTGCATATTGTGCAGACCGCCATTCTCTTCAAATATGGTGCACTTTAAGGAAGTGGCCGGATCCCATTTTAAAAACAGGTCATGCATGATCTGCAGGTTGTTGTCGACTATCTTGCCAGAGTTGGCTTCGTCGGCTTCGGTATGCAGATCCCAATAAGCTGCCTTACCATTAACAGCCCGGAAAACAAGCTCCATATTAGCTTCAGATTTTGGACGCCACCATGCCGCGCAAATTACTTTTATCCCGGGGTTTTTAGCATGTATTACATTATACAGCAAATTAAAACGCTCGGCATAATGTCTATAATCATTAGCAAGATCGCCCCAGATCACTTCCTCATTCCCCAATTCAATATATTTTAGTTGATAAGGTTTAGGATGGCCGTATTCGGCACGTTTTTTACCCCACGGGGTAGTTACGCTGCCGGTAAGATATTCCAGCATGTCGGCTATATCTTCGGGCCTTTCCTCCACGTTTATGGCAAATGCAGGATCAAAACCGGCAGCTTCGCAATAAGCAACAAATTCTTCTATGCCAAAACCGTTGCTGGTGTACGGGTACCAATGGCCCTCATAGATCGGCCGTTTATCACGGGGGCCCACCATGTTCTTCCATTTATAATCCGGAGCGTTTACCATGGTACCGCCATAGCGTACAAAGTTCAAACCTTCCTCCTTCATTTTTGTGGCAATGTCCGCACGTAAGGGCAGACCCTTAAACTGCGCATTGCCAGTGCCCATCAGCACGGCCTGGTCTATTTCCAGTTTGCCTTTTTTGTCGATATAAATAGCAAGCCTTGCTTTGGTATCTGTACTATTTACGATAAGCGTAAAGGGATATTTTTTCCAGCCTGCGCTGATGCCTGTTATTTGTTTCGCAGCATAGGTTTTAGTACCCGCAGCATTTTGCAGCGCCAACGTAACCGGGCCAATTACATCGCCTTTTAAAAACACGTACCCCTGGAATTTTTGGCCCTGTTTAACCGCTATTCCCCAATGATTAAGCCCGTTATTGGCTATACCAGCCTTGCCGGTGCCTTTAAGGTAATTAACTACCTGGGCCTGTTTGCTGTTATAAGCGCCAGTGGTATCCAATGAAAATTTAACATCAGCCGATGGCGAAGTAATGCCATCCCAAACACTGCTTATTTGCAGCGCTTCTTTGCCAATAAATTCATTGTTGATGGTAAACCCGTTTTGTTTGATCACCACATCTTTAAAAATAACATCGGCCTGGAAAGTACGCAAGCCAATTTTGCCAGTGAGCAATGGATTTTCATCATCAATAAATTCAAGCGCCGGAGTATTGTTGTTATTTAAATAAATAGAAATCCGGCTACCCGTTACCATTGCTTTTAAATGCAGCCAATTGGTCCTGTCAAAAGCAATTTTTGTCTCTTTAAGCAATTTAAAATTATGCACATGTTTGCCTAAAACCAGCATCTGCCTGCCGGGGGCAACACTTATTTCGTAACCATCAAAATCATCAAGTCCTGATTGTTCGTTAGCTACGCGCACAATAAAACCGGCGTTTTCTCCGCCCCGGCCAAATTTTAAGTCGGCCTCTATGCTGCCATCTTTTAATATTGGGTTTTCTTTAATCAGCTTATAACCTGGGCCCGATTTTACAGCTATCCCCCCGTTAACAACGTTCCAGTCGCCCTGCAGCGTTTTCCAGCCTTTGATCCGGACAGGCGGTGCCGGCTCTTCAAAGCTTTCACCGTATAGTCGCTGGTCGTATAATCCGCCGTATATCTCATGGTTAACATCTTCTATACATGAGCCATACATTTTGGCTGGTATTTTATTGATAACCTTTGCGGCATCTACCACCACCCTGGCAGTTTGGGCTAAACCGGTTAACGATGAAAAAGTGATTGCGAATATGGCCGCGCCCCTCAGAATAATTTGACTATTAGAGTTAATCTTTATCATAAATTGATTGATACGGAAAGCATTGAATTTGCTTGTTCAAAAATGCGTTTTACGTCTGGATTGCGATTGAACAAATTTGATGTTTTTTAATGCAATTTTGACTAAAGATATGGTAATGCCCCCATTATACCATTAACACATCAACCCTATGCAAAAAATACAAAATTGTGCAAGAGCATAGGGTGCTTAAAGTGCATTTTTGTATCTTGTAGAGTGCAAAGTATCTTACCAGGTTTCGGCCTAATCGCGGCCACCGCACACCGCGCGTACCTTATCAGGTTTAGATACGTGAAAAAAGCAACTAAATTTTACCTGCGGATAGCCAGGTGATTTTCAAAAATTAATGGTAGGTTTAATTCTCATTCCCCATACCGGAGGTTGATGCTTTATGAGAATCTTTCGCGAAAATATTGTTAGTCCTGAAAATCTGTTTGTCGTTAAGGAAGAGCAGTTTAAGTTTAATGATTTTCCGTTCCATTCGCACCCCGAGTTTGAGATCATTTTGATAACCGAAGGCAGCGGGCAGCGTATGGTAGGCGACAGCATTACCGAATTTGCAGCCGTTGATCTTTGCCTGTTTGGAGCCAACCTGCCGCATACCTTTTACACCAAAGGTTTAAGTAAAAATGAAGCTATAAAACAGATTGTTATCCAATTTCATGAAAATTTTTTAGGCGCCGGTTTTTTTGACCGCAAGCCATTCAAAAAGATTAAGAACTTGTTGCATCGGTCATCACAAGGTATTTTATTTAATGATGATACAACCGCTGTCATCGCTCAAAAAATGAGTGTGCTGGTTACCAAAAACCCCGCCGAAGTAGTTATTGGTCTGCTGGATATCTTAAACGTGCTTTCTGTAGCTGCGGATTATTCTTTGTTATCGAGCCCCGGCTTTTTGCATGATTTGACTTTTGACGAGTCGTCAAGAATGAGCAAGGTTTATGATTATATTCTTGAGAATTTCAAACGCGACCTTTCACTTGATGAAGTTGCCTCAGTTGCCTATTTATCGCCGTCGGCATTTTGCCGTTATTTTAAAAAGTTTACCCGCAAAACACTGTCTGAGTTTTTGACAGACCTGCGCATAGGTTATGCCTGCAAACTGTTACAAAATAATAACATGGGGATCTCCCGGATAAGCCATGATGCTGGTTTTAACAATGTGTCTTACTTTAACCGCAAGTTTAAAGCTATAAAAGGGCAAACGCCAATGGAATATCAACGGCACTTCACGATAAAAAGGGCAAACTAGCCGTTATTTTCTGCCCTCTAACAGCTTTATCACGTATGGGGCTATGATGTTTTTTGACGCTTCTATACCGGGATGGATTCCATCGGGCACTTCGCTTAGATAAGCGTCCTTACCTTTAGCTAACAACTCTTGCCAATGCGGATAATGGTCGATCAGTAATAATCCGCGTGCTTTGGCAACGTCACGATACATTTGATAATACTTTAACAGATCAGGACGTGCGGTGGCGTGTACATTAAGTGCTATGTTCATCGTCTGTAAAATCACCTCGCAGTCGGGGTTATATAGTTTTAGGCGATCAATCATATAATTCAAGTTCAACCGGGCCAATTCAACACTGGTTTTATAGCTTAAAAAAGCATCGTTCATGCTAAACTCTATCAACACCGCATCCGGATTTTTCCTGATCACACTATCCTCTAAATTCTGCACGCCCCAGGTTGACCACATGCCGCTTTTAGCTGCGTTTACTGTTTTCAACAATCCACTGTATTTTTTATTTAGAGCCCGGTTTACGGAATCTACCCAGGCATGGCCACCTGCTGCAGCCGTAAGACTAGTACCGTAAGCTACCAACGTCTGAGGTTTGCCTGCTGCCAGGTTCTTTACTAATTTGGATTGTGCTAATGCAAGATTGGCTTGCAGTATTGTTAACAATATCGCAACAAAGACCACTAATTTAGACGACCGGTTTTTCATAGAGCCTGGAAGGGATTGGTTATTACAAATATGTAAAAGCCATTTATTAATACGGCTTAAAACGACTCATTCAAGTTAAGAAAGAACCCTTTGTTGCCATATTTACCAAAGGCATAATCAAGCGCGAGGTTGGTGCGGGTAGCTTTATTAAACAGCACACGCAAACCGGCGCCATAACCCGGCTGGAAAACCTGAAACAGTTTGGTACCATGCTCATCATTGGCACTTTGCATACTGGCAAACGTAACGCCGCTTAAAAACTTATTAGCCAGTATCGGGAATCTGAATTCAACCTCAGTATCATTAAATTGCGTACCTTTAAAATATTGCGAGGTATAACCCCTGCCGCTTCTAAAAGCGCCGTCACGGGCTGTGCCGGGTAGTTCAAGATAGGGTACGTCACCACTAACCAGGTATGATCCCCAGTTCCAGAAAGCTATAACTGTTTCAGGATTAATGGCTGATAAGCTAACATACTTTCTGAAATCGGTAGTAACCTGTACCGAGTTTTTAGTGCTCCCTATCCACATTTGATTAATCCTTATACCGGCATCAAAATAAACACCTTTATAAGCGCGGTTCGGATTATCGCGTGTAGTGTAGGCCAGGTTAAACAGAAACCCGTTTGCCGAGTAATGATCCTGCGGAAAACCATGTTCATTATTATAAACGCTTGAGGGCGTAGCGTTACTGGTTGTGTCTTTGGTAGTGATGTTGCGTCTGACCTCAAATGATAAACCGGCGCCTGCAAAGAAATTATTACCTAGTCCTTTATATACTTTTTCGCGGATATTAAAATAATACGAGTGGATGGCGTATACTTTATGCGCACCGTCGGCTAACACTTTTTCTGAACTAGTGCCGCCGTTAACATCATGGCCTATACCCAATCCATAGTCGGGCGTAACCGTTTTTGCAGCTACTATGTTACCCTGGAAATTCCATTTATTACCCGGCGTAAAAACATTATGGTTAAGATAGAAATAGATAATGCCCTTACTGGTAATTGACGCAGATGTAGCCGCTACAGAAAGCAATGTTTTAGGGTCATTCCCCAATTTACGGCCGGCAACCGCTTTAATACCAATTTGAGCGCCAATAGTTGGATTAGCGGCAATATTAGGCACTACGGTAATGCCCGAGCTTTTCTTTAATGTATCGGCTTTTCTTTTGGGATGTATAACGTTACGGGTCAAATCGCCAAAATCATATTGGTGATTGATATTATCAGCGCGTTTTGCAATTGCTAATTTTTTAGCACGTAAGGAATCTGCTTTCAAAGAATCGGGCGGACCGCCCACCTGGCCAAAAACCAACGCCGGCGCGACGATTACTATCAATAATAACAACGATTTTAAAATGTAGTACTTTGCATTTATCGGTTTTAAATCCATCCCAGTTTAAGCGTTCTAAATTGCATTTTGTTTGGAAAACAAGTTGTTGGAATGTCATAAAAGTTATGGCTTTTTTGTGTTGGGATATTTTTATAGGTTAGCATGATAAAAGGTAATGAGCAACAGATATAATTAATAACTTATAAAATGAAAAAGCTGGGGATGTTTATTTGTTTTTTACTTGGTGCCCTCCCAACGTTAAATGCCCAGGGTTTAAAACCAACACCTATAGCCGCTGATCTGGTCATCCATAAAAACCTGACCGACAACCAACTGCTTAACCTGGTACAAAAACAAACTTTTAGATATTTTTGGGATTTTGCACATCCCGTTAGCGGTATGGCGCGCGAACGAAGCACCATCAGCAAAAACTTTGGCGACAACGTGGTTACAACCGGCGGTACCGGCTTTGGTATTATGGCAACCATTGTAGCTGCCGACCGCAAATTTATAGCACGCAAAGAAGCGGCCGCTCATACCCTTAAAATTATAGATTTTTTGTTAAAGGCCGATAGATTTCATGGCGCCTATCCCCACTGGCTAAATGGCGAAACTGGCAAAGTGATACCATTCAGCAAAAAGGATGACGGGGCCGATATTGTTGAAACCTCTTACCTGTTTCAGGGATTGCTAACTGCACAGCAATATTATAACGCTAATATCCCCATTGAAAAAGAGATCAGAACCAAAATAAAACAACTATGGGATGGCATGGAATGGAATTGGTTCACACACGAAAAAAATGTATTGTACTGGCACTGGAGCCCAAATTATACCTGGGATATGAATATGCCTATTAAAGGGTGGAATGAATGTTTAATAACCTACATATTAGCCGCCTCATCACCAACGCATGCTATAAACAAAGCCGTCTATACCGAAGGCTGGACAGGCAGCAATACATTTACTAACGGCAAGACCTACTACAACAATATTATCCTGCCATTGGGCCCTGACTATGGAGGACCATTGTTTTGGACCCAGTATTCTTTTATGGGGCTGAATCCGCAGGGTTTGACTGATCAATATGCTGACTACTGGCAGCAAGTAACCAGCCATACCCTCATTAACCGGCAATATTGTATTGAAAACCCAAAACAATACAAGGGCTATGGCGCCAATTGCTGGGGGTTAACAGCCAGTGATAGCTGGCAGGGCTATTCAGGACACTCGCCAACTAATGATTTGGGGGTTATCACGCCAACTGCTGCTTTGTCTGCATTCCCTTATGCTCCGCAGTTTTCAATGCAGGCTTTAAGGCATTTCTACCAAGACCTCGGACCTAAAATATGGGGCGAATATGGCTTTGTTGACGCCTTTAGCGAACAGCACAACTGGTACGCAAAGTCATATCTGGCTATTGACCAGGGACCCATAATCGTAATGATCGAAAACTATCGTAGCGGCCTGCTTTGGAATCTTTTCATGCGTAACGCCGATGTTAAAACGGGATTGAAAAAGTTGGATTTTAAAATCGACAACTAAAAGTCGGACCGATCTCTGGACTTTTCGCCCCGCTGCTATACTGTGTAAAAAACCTGTAGCAAATAAACGGAGATAAAAAAAGTTGCTAACTTGCCGTCCGCTAGAAGCAATTATAACTACCCTAATACTGTATTCGGATAAAAGTTTAAAGTGCAGTTAACGCTTTTTAAACCTGTGTCCCAAATAGAAACTATATGAAAAAAAACATACTCCTCCTAAGTTGTGCAGCTATGTCATTAGCGGTTTCAGCACAAATAAAACAAGCGACTCCTGAACTTTTGCAAAAAACAACTTTTCAAACAGGCAGCCCATGGATTCCGCAAATTGATGTTAGGTCGGACATAGCTATTGTTTACGGGACTAATGACCGCCCGGGTATGACATTTGAGCAGCGTGTACAATCATGGCGCGATCATGGCTACCAGACCGCCTTTATGACCGGTATAGCCTGGGGTAATTATGCCGATTTCTTTTTAGGTACATGGGATGGCAAAAACCACCTGGACCTGGCGCAGGTTGAAAAAAACGGCACTGCTATTATGCACGGTCCAAATATACCTTATGTGGTACCTACTGATGTATTTATTGAATATATGAAAACCGCCGTTATGAAACGGGTTATTGATGTAGGTATTAAAGAGATCTTTTTAGAAGAACCCGAGTTTTGGGCACGCGGTGGTTACAGCGTCCATTTTAAAGAAGAATGGCAAAAGTTTTATGGTTTCCCCTGGAAACCACAGGATGAAAGTGCGGAAAATACCTATCTTTCAAGCAAGCTTAAATACCAGTTATATTATAACGCCATCAAACAGGTGTCTGATTACGCAAAGGCTTACGCAAAAAGCAAAGGCATCGACATCAAAATTTATATAGCTACGCACTCATTGGTAAATTACTCGGCGTGGCGCATTGTAAGCCCAGAGGCCAGCCTGGCATCATTGCCCGGGATTGACGGATACATCGCACAGGTATGGACCGGCACTTCGCGCGAAGCCACTTATTTTAACGGCGACCGAAAAGAGCGTGTATTTGAAAACGCGTTTCTTGAATACGGCTCAATGGTATCAATGACCGCGCCTACCAAACGCAAACTTTTCTTTTTAACTGATCCGATTGAAGATGCACGCCGCGACTGGGCCGACTACAAACGCAACTACCAGGCAACCTTTAGCGCTAAATTATTATACCCGGTTGTTGCCAACTATGAAGTTATGCCCTGGCCTGAGCGTATTTATACCGGTAAATACCGCTTAGCCAATAGCGACTCAAGCGTATATATCCCCAAATACTATTCTACCCAAATGCAGATTATGGTAAATTCATTAAACAAAATCCCGGTATCTGCCAATAAAGTAACTGGGGTTAATGGCATTGCTGTTTTAATGAGTAACTCGTTAATGTTTCAGCGTTTCCCTACCCATAACGGTTTTGAAGACCCGCAATTCTCCATTTTTTACGGGCAAACCTTGCCGCTGGTAAAACGCGGTATCCCGGTGCAAACCGTCCATATGGAGAACCTGGGCTATGCTGCTACTTTAAAAGATATTAAGGTGTTGGTGATGAGCTACTCAAACATGAAACCTAATTCCGCCAGCGTGCATGAGCAATTAGCGGCCTGGGTTAAAAAGGGCGGCGTATTAATTTATTGCGGCAAGGATGATGATCCGTACCAATCAGTAATGGAGTGGTGGAACACAAAGGGTAATAATTTTACGGCCCCGTCTCAACACCTGTTTAAATTACTAGGCATCAATGCTGATGGCAGTAAACACAAATATAAAGTTGGTTTGGGTACGGTATATATTATCAGGGAAAACCCTAAAGATTTTGTTATGCAGGCCAATAATGATGGCACTTATTTAGAGGCAATAAAACAAGGTTATGAAACCGACGCCAAAGCAGGCAAACTGATAATAAAAAATAATCTTTATCTGGAACGTGGCCCCTATGATATTATAGCAGTATTAAACGAAAATCCGGATACTAAACCGTATGTGGTTAAAGGCCCCGTTATTGACCTATTTGATCCAAAACTACCGGTTTTGTCAGAGAAGGTGGTAAACCCCGGCGAGCAGTCTTATCTGTTTGATGTAAAACGTGTGGTAAATAAAACCAGGCCACAGATACTGGCGTCGGCATCAAGAGAATATGATGAAAAGATAACGGGCAGGCAATACAGTTTCGTTGCAAAGAGCCCTGTCAATACTTTAAACAGCATGCGGATACTTTTACCTGCAAGGGCTAAAAAAATAACACTTACCGACAGCAAAGGGCAAACAATTACAGACGTACAATCATCATGGGACGCGTTGTCAAACACCCTGTACCTGGGTTATGCTAATAGCCCTGACGGTATACAGGTAAGTTTGAGCTGGTAATTAAACCGATATTTAGTTACTGAAGGAAGATCCGATCAGATCCTCCTTTTTATTTTTTGAGAACGTAAAAATGCATCTTCCTGCGGTTTATAAAGCCCATACTTTCATAAACCTTTATAGCACGCTGATTATCGCATCTTACATGCAGGAAGGGAATATTGCCCTCTGCAATAATGCGGTTTATGTGGTATTGCAGTAACAGTTTGGCGTAACCCTTCCCTGTATGATCAGGGTGTGTACACACCGCGCTGATCTCTGCATAAGGTAATGGAAACATCCGCTGCCCGGCCATAGCTATCAATTTATCGCCTTCAAAAACACCGCGGTAATGGCCAAAATCAATCGTACGAGAAGCAAAGGGCCCCGGGTTGGTAAGCCGCGTTAATTCAAGCATTTGCGGAACGTGTTCCTCTGTCAACGCTACCAGCCCGGTATCATCTATCGCCATTGCACCACCATCATAGATCATCTGTAAACATTTTATCTCATTAAGCACCTGCCATTGTTGAGGTATTTCTATTTCAATTGGCGAGATAAAGATGGCCACATTATCATAATCAGCATCATCATGTAAGAACTCAAAATTACATGCTGAGTTCTCCTTAAATCCAATAAACGCACCAACTTCTTTGTCAAAATATTTTATTTGTTCACTGCCCCTGGCTAAAGACTTGTTGCCTGTAGCCAATGCATTATATGCTGGGTTATCTAATACGTGTTCCATTATTAGCAAACCTATAAAAAAGATGCTGAATGTTGATTGCCGTTTTATTTGCATCAAACTTTTATTGTGTAATTACTGTTGTACAAGCATGAAATACATAACCATAGCTTGTCTTGCTGCTTTAATAATAGCGTCTTGCTCATCGCCCAAAAGCAATACCGCAGGTGCAGATTCTGTAATTAATGAAGAAACCGTTGCTAAAAACACGCCAATAAACAATAACAACCCCGCCGTATATTCTTTATGCTTTTTAAATAGAGAAGGAAAAGACAGTACCAGTATTGAGCTGGTTGTAAGTGGCGACAAAGTAACCGGTACAATGAACTGGCTGCCTTATCAAAAAGATAGCCGCAAAGGCACATTAAATGGCATAATAAAAAACGACGAGTTACTTGCCACCTGGAACTTTATGCAGGAAGGGATGAAGGATACATTAAAGCTGAATTTCCTGTTAAAAGACGGCGAGCTTTCACAAAAACCGCTTAAACAAAACGCTAAAACCGGCCGGCAGCAAACGGACGAATCAGCGGACTATAGTATAAAATATGAGTCGAGTACGAGGTTGCATAAATAATCAGCGGTCGTAAATCTCTCTCATCACCAGGCCCAGCAAAATACCAAAGCCAACACCCAGGCCATGGTGATGCAGTGCTATGCCCGCAGCAAAACCAATAGCAAACCCTGCAATAAATACCGCGTTTTTCTTTCTTTTGATATCCACCAGGTAAAAGTAACAAAACGGTATCATTGAACGATATTAATAGATGGATGCCCTTCATTTTTGATGAAATCATCTTATTACTCTTCCCAACCCAAACTGATCGCCCGCCCTAATCGGCTTACTATCTTTAAAATCAATCTCCAATACCTTTTCACTTTCAACGGTATTATAGTTCTCATCTTTTAAGATGGTTAGTACCTTACGGGTTTTCACATCTATAACTTCGCCACTTGACGGGTAAGCATATTTACCATCCAAAGTAAACGTTACCCAGCCCGGCATATCCTGCAGCGGAATACTGGTTAGCTGCCGGTAAGGCTCAATGCCGCTAAAAATGTGCAGTCGCATGTTTGTACCATCGCACAGCCAAATTTCTTTTTCATCGGGAGTGAGGCCAATACCATGACTGGGGCAGCCGTGCCGCCTGACTGTCCCCTTATCCCAACCCTCAACAACGATCTGTTTAATTCTTTTACCTGTAGTTAAATCGCCAACCTCAAAACCCAGCAGATCATTACAGTTTACAAAAATCCGGGTTTCCCGGCGGTTAACCGTAAACGGACGCACAAAATTACTAAAAGGGCCAACTTCGGCACTGACTGCGTTGGTTTTGGTATCGGCAATTTTTACCGTCGTGTTTTTAATATCCGCCAAGTAACGTGCTTGCCGGATAGCGCATAAATGGTATTATGTGATGCATTGAACCCGTCAAGTCTTTTAATAATAGCACCGGTTTCGCAGTCTATCACATTCCAGTAATGACTTTCTAAAGATGGCAGGTACATCGTTTTGCCATCCGGCGATATCGAAAGGCGATCGCATCCATCCGGGATAGGTTTCTCCCATATTAATTTACCGGTTATCAAATCCACTCGCTGTAAACCCTCCAGCGTAGTTACATATACACTGTGCAACGGAATACTAACCGCTATGCCTTTTATATTTGATGGCTGACCGTTTTTTGGGTGATAGCCCCTAAAGGGAATACGTTTAACAAATTTATGCCCATGGTCAATATCAAATATCAGCAGGCCATGACCGCCGTACCCTAAATAATCACGCACACCCGGTACAGCTGCAAATAAATAACGGCCATTTAAAACAGTTGCCGGCTTTACCGGCACCCGCCAGGCTAAAGCAAAAAACACTACCACACCTAACATAAGCATAGCTGCTAAACGAAGAAGGATTTTCATAACTAATTTATTTTGAGGGTTATATTGGTGATGTTAAGATAGCCATGGATTTTGACAACTGCAAGGATATTAAATTTGATGGCGAGGGGGATTGTGAAAACAAAAAGCATAGTTTTTTTATTTATAAAAGCTATAGATTATATAATTAAATATAGATATAAACTATAGGTTATATAAAATTGCGATATTTTAAAAATGTAAAAAGGCCTATATTCGCATAAAATTAAAAACACAAATCATATATGATTACCATAGGACAAAAATTTCCGGCATTTTCTAAAACAGCTGTAGTTAGTTTAGAAAAAGGAAAAGAATTTGAAACACTAACTTCTGAATTTTTGGTTAATGACGACAACGTTTGGACAGTTATGTTTTGGTGGCCAAAAGATTTTACTTTTGTTTGCCCTACCGAAATTGCGGAGTTTAACAAAAATTATGGCGAGTTCCGTGACCGCGAAACCCGTTTAATAGGCGCATCAACTGATTCTGAGTTTGTGCACGCTGCATGGAGAACCCATCATGATGATCTGCGCGATCTTAAATTCCCGATGTTGGCAGATACCTCAAAATCACTAGCTGAAGAACTGGGCATTTTAGAGCCTAATGAGAAAATTGCTTACCGTGCTACTTTTATTATTGACCCTACAGGCATTGTACGTTGGGTATGTGTTAATGACCTAAGCGTTGGTCGTAACGTTAAAGAAGTATTACGAGTACTTGACGGGTTACAAACCGATGAGCTTTGCCCATGTAACTGGGAAAAAGGCCAGGAAACGTTAACCGTTTAAAAACTTAAAAGATCCCCGATAAAACGGGGATTTTTCATTAAAAAACAAATTATATAAAGATCATGAGCGAAAGCACTGAAGTAATAAATGAACTATTGCAAAGTATAGGCGTTGATACGGTTTATCGTACCGCCAGCCTTACTTTGCTTGAAAATGGCGAATCTCGTTACCTGCGCGATTTAAAACTAAATTTTACCAGTACACTTAAGTCTGAGCATTTAAGCGCTAAAGAGTGTGGTTTACTGGGCCTGGGCGTTGCGGTAAACAATAATAACCTGCCGTTAACTAATTTTTATACTAAATATGCTGCTGAAGAAGGCGCATCCGGTGAAGACATTGCCGAAGCCGCCGCCTGTGCGTCGTTACTGGCATCAAACAATATATTTTACCGTTTCAGGCATTTCACACAAAAGGAGAAATACAGCCAGATACCCGCCCGGATAAGGATGCAGATTATGATGAAACCGGTAACCGGCAAAGAATTTTTTGAATTGATGAGCCTAACCATATCAGCCGTAAATGGCTGCGAAATGTGTGTTAACGCCCATGAAGATTCGCTTATAAAGCTGGGAACTACCGAGGAACGCATTTTTGATGCTGTAAGAATAGCGTCATTAATAACGGCAACCGGAAAAATTATATTCTAAATAGTTGTATTTTTTCAGATATTTATACCTAGATTGTAATAAACCAGGTCATTTTACGTCTAAAATGCATCATGACCTGGTTTAGGTTAGATTTACTATATAAAAATGCGTCACCCCCATGGCCGATAAAAAAATAACCATTCTATACGTAGACGATGAGGAAAATAACTTATTTTCTTTTAAAGCCACTTTTCGTATAAAATATCAGATATATACTGCAATTAGTGGCGATGAGGCACTGAAAGTTCTGGAAGAAAAACCTGTACATATTATTATTACGGACCAGCGCATGCCTAATATGACCGGCGTTGAGTTTTTGGAGAAAGTTATAAGTAAATTTCCCGATCCGATCCGGGTATTACTAACCGGATACGCTGATATGGGTGCGGTTGTAGATGCCGTTAACAAAGGTAAAATATTTCATTACCTGACCAAGCCCTGGAATGAGGAAGAGTTGGATATGACCATTATCCGCGCTTATGAGGCGTACCTTGAAAAACTTAAACTTAAGGAAGAGAATGAAAAACTTGGGACATCAAATGATCAGCTTGAGTTTTTGCTCAGACAAAAGTTATTGTCCTAACTTGTTTACATACTGATACCATATTCATCAATCACTTTATTTAATAGCTCCTTAAGTTCGTCGGCAGTGATAGGTTTGGTTATACGCGCTCTAAAAGAATGATATGAGCTTATTCGGTTGATGTCTGATATTTCTATAGAAGATGTAAGGGCGACAATATAGTATTTATCTTGTATGGCCTGATCCAGTTTTTCAAATGCCTCGACAAATTGAAAACCGTTCATTAGTGGCATGTAGATATCTAAAAAAAGCAATACAACCTTTATACTGTCGTCGTGGCCATCAACCATAATATGTTCTAAAGCCTGCGACGCATCCATAAAGCTCCTGACATGGAAAGCGCTATTTGCATTAGTGATCATTTTACGGGCTATAAAATGATCAAGTTCGGTATCATCAATAACTATAAATGATAATTCCATGCAATTTTATTTAGTAGGTATTGTTACTTTAAAAGTAGTGCCTTTATTTAAAACCGAGTTAACCTCAATTTGTCCATTGAGCTTAAGCAGCGCGCTTTTTACATTGTATAATCCAAAACCTGATCCCGCTTCCTGCGAACTGGCACGGTAAAATAAGTTAAATATCTCGCCCAAGTGATTACCCAGGATACCAATACCTGTATCAGATACCTGTATTGTTGCCACACCTTTATGAACATCAATAGTTAACTCAACCATTTTAGCGTCGGTATTTTTGTTTTGATATTTAAAAGCGTTTGACAACAGGTTGTTAAGAATAAGTTTTAGTGGCACGGTGTCGCTTCTAAATGGTTCGCGCTGATTTATATTTACTTTGAAGCTTATGTTGGCTGTATTGGTAAAAACTTTATAAATATCTTTAAACTCCTCCGTCAATTTTTTAAAATCTATATCGCCTATATGTAACTCGCCACGCTGAAGGCTGTAATAATCATGCATGCTCAGTATATAGGTATCCAGTTTTTTTAATGATTTTTCCATTAAAAAAAGCATCTCCTTCATTTCGGTAATATCATACATTTCGCGGGCTACGTTTATTGCCCCTAAAATACCCGACAGCGGTCCCCGGATATCATGACTTACGCTGTACGCAAATTTATCAAGCTCGCTATAAGCACGCTGTAGCTCCTCATTTTTTACGGAGAGCATAGAATTGGCCTGGTAAAATTTGTTAGCCTCTTCAATGGCCGAAACCAGGTCAGGCTCCATCCAGGGTTTCTTTACAAATCTAAAAATGTTGCCACGGTTTATCGCATCAATTACAGACTCGATATCCGTATAGGCAGTTATCAGTATCCGCATTGGCAGCGGATGGGTGCCACGTATTTCTTCAAAAAACTCAACCCCGGTTGTTATGGGCATACGCTGATCGCAGAATATAACCCTGATATCAGCGTGCTTCTCCAGATGCTCCATAGCTCCGGGAATATTTACTGCAGTGAATACCTGGTAATCTAGCCTTAAAGTAGCTTTAAAACCTGTTAGATTATCCATCTCATCATCTATATACAGTATCTTAATTTTCTCTGCCATTGTGTTGGGTTTTATGTGCAGTTTTAATTGGGTTTATATGTTTGTTAGCGGGTGTGGTCATCAGGCATTTTTTACGTCATAAATCACCGGTATTTTTAAAATAAACTCGGTGCCTTTGCCGGGTTCAGAACTTACAATTATCTGGCCGTTATGCTTTTTAATGGTGTTATAGGCTATGCTCATGCCCAAGCCTGTGCCTTCGCCAACCTCCTTAGTAGTGAAAAATGGCTCAAATACTTTTTTTGCGATTTGATCATCCATCCCTATTCCGTTATCGGCTATTTTAATTACTACGTTTTCGTCCTCAATGCCAGTACTGATTTTTATCTCCCCCCCCTCACTGTCACCAAACTTTTTCTCGATAGCATAAATAGCATTCGAGATGAGGTTTAAAAATACCTGGTTTAGCTTACCTGCAAAACATTCAACCAAAGGCAGTTCCCCAAATTCTTTTTTAATACTTATTCTGTTATTTAACAGGTTATTGGCAACAACCAGGGTTGAATCAAGCCCTTCGTTTAAATTGGTTCTTTTTAGATCATCTTCATCCAGGCGCGAAAATATTTTAAGACCCTTTACTATCTCGGCTGTTCTGGTTGCACCTTCAAAGATACCTTTTATCAGATGACGGATCTCAACTACAAGGTAGTCAAAATCCACCTCTTCTTTATAGTCTTCAATTTGCTTTTGCTTATCTGCTAAAGAAGCATCAGACTTGCTTACCTGCTCAATAGTGTTTATTACTTCTAAAACCAGCTCAACATCACGTTTTAGCGGATTGATGTTTGATGTGACAAAGTTGATCGGGTTATTGATTTCATGAGCTATGCCGGCGGTTAACTGACCCAGTGAAGCCATTTTTTCAGACTCAACCAATTGCGACTGTGCCTGTTTCAAATCTTCGAGAGATTGATTTAACTCATGGGTACGTTCTTCAACCTTTAATTCCAACATTACGTTTTGCTCTCTTATTATGCGTTCATTTTCCTGTAGCGCGATCAGCGTTTCTTCCTGTGACCTTTCTTTCTCGGCTTTAAACACGTTTATCCTGTCGGCAAGAGCGAGGGATAGCAGCGTAACTTCAAAAGCCGTACCCACCTGCATAGTATAGTTGGTAAAATTATTATAGCCCAGTACGCCAAGATTACGCAGCACAAACAGCACCAGGCCGGCCAGGAATATAGTCCAGGCCAAAGCAAAAAATTTGGCGGGCCTGAATCCTTTTATGGAAAGCCTGATTACCGCAACATAAATGCTGACAGACAGACACAACGCCGAAATATCGATTGCCCTATAGCTACTTAATGCATAGCCCAATAACCTCAACACTATAGCTATAAGGTAAAAAACAATTACAATTTTAAATATGTAACCCATTATGGGCATGCGCTCTTTTACACCTAAAAATGAACGCGAAAAATTTAAAAGAGAAATGCCTGCCAAAGCCGGAAAAATGATTATGCATTGATTAAACGCGGCCGGCGCATTAGGAAACAGGAACCGGTAAGTATAGCCGGATAGCGTTGTTTGGGTTAGGCCAATAAATAGGGTATAGGATACATAGTATAAGTAACTGATGTCTCTGGTTGATATGTATACAAAAAGATTATAAAACATCATTACCAGTAGTATACCAACCAGGCATCCCCAAAGCAAATCGTTGGTGAGCTTGCTCTCGGCTATTTTTTGCGGCGTGCCCAGCATTATCGGCAATACCATTTCTTCACCGCTTTGCACTTTTAGATAGTAAGTCACTGTACTGTCAACGGGATTATTAATATCAAAAATAAAATCCTGATGCTTGTACTTCCGTTGTGAAAAAGGGTACTTATCACTTAAGCGCTCAGACTTATATACGCCATTAACGGGGTAATAAAACTCACATATATCCAAAGTCGGGTATTCAAGATTAAGCAGAAGCTGATTACCCGCGCTTTCATTTTTGATAGTAAATTTCAACCAAAAATTAGATCTGCTTAATTGCAGATTTGGTACTGAAGTATGTAACGGAATAAATTTTGACGATTTACGCACCGCGTCTATATTAAGTTTATTAGTAGCGTCTTCTAATACGGCTACATTTTTACCGATAACAATATTTTCACCTTTAAATTCAATAGGTTGTTGCGCATTTGCTGAAGAAGCAAAAAGAAAAACCAGCAGAATTAAATAAAAATTCTTCATTTCAGATTTGTTATTTATCAAATACCAATACTTTGTCTAATGGCAACCGGTGCGATTTTAATACAGGCTCCGCAGCAACAGCAATTTTTGTCAGGAATACTTCTGCACGGTTATCCCCAAGCCCGGTAATCGTGTCAAATTGTTTCCGTAAAGCTGTAAGTTCATTAATAGCCCGGGTATTAAGGCCTTCACCATTACCATGCAATATCCTTGAAAACAAATAAAATGGCGATATAACGGGATGCACTGCCAGGTTAAGGTTAGTGGCTTCCAACCAGAAACGCTCCATTGCCCGGCCTCCTTCAAAAAAATTAGCCAGGCTATATTCAGGCAGGGTGATCATGCATATTGCAGACGCGGTTTTAACAATACGGCGCGCAAGCCCGTCAAAACCTAATCCGCCTTCCAGTTTGTTGATCGTACGTATTACTTTTTCGTTACGGATAATATTAAGCGCGGCAAGTTGCGAGTTGGTGAACCCCAGGGTTTTGGTATCTATACCATCCCGTGTTCGTTCTGCATCTTCTGACGTCCAGCGCATTTCACGACTGATAAAATCATTATGCCCGGCCGGGTTCAATAGCCGGGTGCGATCACATGCGCCAATAATATCACCCAGTTGTTTTAATGTTTCTTCATCCGTAAAAACTTGAAATTTCGCACCGGGTATAGTTTCAGCAATACTGCCCAACTGCTCAAAAACGTTTGTTGCCAATTGCATTTTTGGTGCCGGATTTCTGTTAGTATGGCGTTTATAAATGGCTTTATCCAGGGTAATCAATTTAGAGTCAGGGATTTGAGCTTCACTAAAACAAATGGCAGCAACCAGTCTTTCATTTTTTGTATCAGGCAAAAAGTCGTATGATGTTTGCATGCCTTTTGCCAGTGCATGGATGCTTAGATTTTCGAAAGCGGCGCCGAATGAAATGAATGACGCCGTTTTTTGAAAATCGCCAAATGAGAAGGAACGATACTCGTCATGATAAAGAAACAGTATGCCATTATCACTACGGTATAACCATTTCCATGGTTGATCATTACCGGTTGATGGCGCCGCGCAGGCCGCATTAACTAACTCAGTAATAGTGGCGTTATCTAAGACAAGCCGACCTGCCTCTTTATTAGGCTTGTATTGCCTGGCCAGGGAGCTCATTTCGTTCCGCTGCATGGGCGAGAATGGATTAGATGGCACTTCGCTCGCAAATACGTCAGGGGTTTTATCACTAACAATTTCATCCAGGTCAATATAATACCTGCCCGAGTCATGAAACTGATCCAATAAGATGCGCCTGCAAACATCGGCACCAATGGCACCACCCAGCACCACTGAACTAGCCAATTGAGGCCAGGTGTTGATAGTTTGTTCAACCTCAATCATTGAAGCTTTTATACGCAATGATACGTTTTCAATACCCAGCATTTGCAAAATGATAGGTATTTTCTCTTCATTTGTCAATTCTTTTATGGTTGATGTGTCTACACCTTCAACTGCGCCGTGTAATATCGGGCGGTCAGGCTCAAGGTCAAAGCGCTCTACGTCAAGCATGCCGCGGTCGCTGGTATCCATTACTACCGGAATCATGAGCGCCCTTGCTTTTACACGTGAATTTATTTTGATATCCAGTCCGTCGCACTCATCCACTAAAATATCTAGCTTGCCATTCTTTAAAAAGAAATCATCCATATTTTCCTCAGTAAGACCTTCAAAAAAACAGGTTATTTTAAGATAGGGGTCTATCTCTGCAATCTCACGGGCGGTAACCACTACTTTAGGCAGACCCAGGCTATGTACCCCGGCCCTAATGCGATTAAGGTTGCTCAGTTCCAGCTCATCAAAATCAGCCAGCCGCAATTCACCAAAACCACGTTCCATCGCTAGGGTTAGTGCTATGGATTGCCCTACTGACAGGCCAATAATACCGATCCGTTTGGTGCCCAATATATCGCGCTCCGCACGTGTAATTTTGTATTGATTACGATTGGTGCGTACTTCAACAAATTCGTCTTCATCAAGAATATGTACCAGTCGCTGGCTCCACGGATAGTAAGCCCATACGCCATATTCATCAATATTGGTTCCGTTTAAAAAGTCATTAATACGTTGGGGGTATTCTTCTAAGGATATTTTTATCGAAGGATTTCGGCCTTTAATCAGTTCCTGCAGCTGAGTAAACATTTCGTCAATAACAAAGGTTACTTTTCCTGCAGCCAGCAAGGTATCAAAAACTTGCTTGTCGGCGGCATTATTAAGCCGCATTAACTGCGGCGCGTGGATTTGCTTTAATTGGCCGGAGTTAACCAGCAAGGTTGCTAAATTTTCCATTATATTATTATTACAGCCATTATTCTGGTAAAGGCTTACTGTATGTGTGCTTTATATAAAATCCCAGTCTTTATGTTCAACACGAGGCTTTTGTCTGTTTTTTTCAGCATTGGCTATGGTCTCATTCAAGTCCCATTTATCAAGATTAGGTATCAGGGTTTGGTAATGTATGGTTATTTTTTTACCCCGCAATTCTTCAATGCGCACGGTATTTAAATTTTCACGTACCCGGATAATAGCATCCCGGTCCTCCTGCTGCGCTTTGCTTAATACAGGCACGTCTTTCAACAACATGGTAGTCGCGATTAAGTCAAGTTTTGGATAATAAAATGTACCACCATTACCAATACTAGCTTCGAGCTCCATTCCAACAGCTGCAACCGGCTTTACGGTATAAGGCGCGCACAACGCAAAAAGCGACTGCAACCCGATCTGATGAGCTATTGCCACCGCGGCGCGTATTAAAAAAATACTACCGACACCATATCCGGCAATTTCTCTTGAGTTCCACAATCCGCAAAGTTCGCCGGTGCCGTATTGCGCGTATTTCCAAACCAGGTTATATATGTTTTTATCCATGGCACATGTTGCCTGTTCAATAGGCAATGGTTCTGTACCGCCAGATACATGAACACGGGCTCCTCCAAATATGCGCTGGCCGTCTAATGATTCAACAACTATTACAAACGCAGCCGGATTATTTACCCATTCATTTTTACTATAGGACACTTTGGTGACGCCTATATTGGTTAAAACATGGGTGTGACCTTCAATAAACAGTGCGCAAGTTTGCGGTTCGTCAATAGCTCTGAACGCCCTAAGCCTGACTTCGGGGTTTTCTTTGCTTATACCACCACCCATTTGTTGTTTTTAATAAAGCACATTAATAGTATCAATTAAAAGGTAAGCCTTAAAACGGCAAAGCAATCAACTATGTTACAGTACAAACACTTCAAAATCAATCTGGATTAAAGGAGTATTTTTTTTGCAAATTGCTTATAGGTTTAATTACCGAAATTTAGTGATATTTCAGCAAAAAATCCCGCACAAAAAAACTTTAATTAAGCTAGAAATGCAATTATTTGAGGTCAAATATTTAATATATTGTTAATCGTTATTAAATTAACTTTCAATTAAATACGGGTAATAAATAGCTTATATAAATTAATTAAATTTATTTTATTTCTTATTATACGGTTAAAACATAATTACCGTTATTGCCTGTAATTGTGCAATTTGCACGCGACCGTAAATTATAAGGATGAAAAAAAACTACCCAAATCATTTTCCGGTGTTGCTGGGAACACTATTTTTAATACTATTTGCGACATCCTGTAAAAAAGAGCCTAAATTCAATCCCACGGTTTCCGAACCGGTTAATTATGCCAGGCTTGGGTTATATGAGCAGGTCAGCGGCAATAACAGACGCATTTTTATAGCGGTTCCAAAACTGGGTGACGTGACTACTATAAATTACGGCCTGGTGTTTGACACCGGATCAACCGGAATGACGATTGATGCCGACGGGATCATTCCGGCCTCTATGATCAGTGCAAATGGTTTTGTATTTACGGGTGACTCTGTAAATGTAAACGGCATTACCATTACTTCGCAGCAATCAACAATTACTTATGGCGGGATTGACGGCGCCATACAGGAGTATGGTAACCTGGCTTATGCCAAAGTAACCATTGGCGACGGAAATGGCAGCACAGTAACACCCCGTATACCTATATTTTTATACTACAAAATTGTTAATTTAAATAATGGACAGCAACTTGCCGCGCACTCGGCCGATGTTTTTGGCGTAGCGTCCGGCGTAATGGCTAACAGCAGAAAGATAGCCAGCCCTTTAAGCTATTTTAAACTTGCGGATAACGTTACAAGCGGTTTCCGGTTGGCAATGTTAAATTCAGCAAATTTCGAGACAACAGCCACGTATACGCCGGGCCTATTATACATTGGGTTAACACCTGCCGAACTTAATTCTTCAGGGTTTATAATGCACCCGCTTACTTACAATGCAATAAGCGGCTACTCGCCCAACATTTCGTCATCCATAACTTATAACGGAAAAACCATACCCGGCACAATTTTATTTGACACCGGTACCCCAACCACAACTATTGTTGAGGATGCTACTGCTGCCAGCAATTCGGCTGCCCTGCCTGTTAATAGCGCGGTATCTATAACAACAGGGCAAGGGTTTAATTATCAATATACAACCACCAGTAATTTTAATTTAACCCAGGTTGAAAACCCATCATACTCAAAAGACAACCGAACTATTTTTAGTATAGATTTTTTTCTGAGTAATGAATACCTGCTCGATTATACCAATAACCGCATCGGGTTAAAAAATAATTAGCCTCACAAAATGCACCTTGCACTACTTGACCATATGCGCAAATATGTAACCATCACTGATGAGGAAGCCACACTTATTTGTACAAAACTTAAAGCATCAACCTTAAAGAAAAAAGATTTTTTACTACAGCCCGGCAAAGTGTGCCGGGCCAATTATTTTGTAAGTAAAGGATTACTGCGCCTGTATTTTATTAATAAAAAAGAGCAGGAGCAAATTACTCAATTTGGTTTGGAGGGATGGTGGATAACCGATTATGACAGCCTTGATACCCAAAAGCCGTCGCGTTTTTATATCCAGGCGGTTGAAGATGCCGAAGTTATTGCCTGGGACAAAACCGTACAGGAAGAATTAACACAATCCTTCCCACAGTTAGAAACTTATTTCAGAAAAATTTTACAGCGGGCCTATGCTGCGGCGCAACGCCGCATCGAATACATCTATTCTTACAGTGATGAAGAACGTTACAGAAATTTCAGCACTAACTTCCCCGGCTTCGTACAACGCGTGCCGCAATATATGCTTGCTTCATACCTGGGTTTTACTCCGCAGTTTTTAAGTAAGATACGAGCCAAAAAATAACTACCCGCGATGATTTCTTAATCGTGATTAACTTTTGCCATTCCTTTTATGCTCAACTTTGCCTGTACAAAAACATACGATCATGAGTAACAGAATAAACGTATTGCAATCAGAGCCCGATGCTTATAAAGCCATAATGGGTTTAGAAAATTACATTGTAAACAGCGGCATCAGCAAAACGCATTTAGAGTTAATAAAAATTCGCGCTTCACAAATAAATGGCTGCGCCTATTGCCTGGATATGCATACCCGCGATGCCCGTAAAGCCGGTGAAACAGAACAACGCATTTATGTTTTAAATGCCTGGCGCGACACTTCATTTTTTACGGAAGAAGAAAAAGCCATACTTGCTCTGACTGAAGAAGTAACTCTTATCAGCAAGGGCGGCGTAGCCGACCAAACTTACCAGCAAGCTGCAGCCCTTTTTGATGGGCATTACCTGGCTAAGGTTATCATGGCTATTACCGTAATTAACGCATGGAACAGGATTAGCATAAGCGCCCGCCTGGAACCAAAGAAGGAAGCCTTAAATGCCTGACCCGATATTGCGGGTAGGCTACCCGCAATATTTATCTTACTTATTAGCCTGATATATAACTATCTATAAAAGCCTGATGCACTGTCTGAATAATTAATTGGTAAAAAAACGCTGAACCCGCCACAAAACAAATTATTCCTAATTTGCGTAAGAGTCTTAATAAGAGCCTGATTAACACCGTTTAAGTATTGATTATCATTTAAACAGGCGTGGCCGGCTTTTTACGACATTTTATAATTTGTGGTAAGTAAAACATTTGCTTATCATTATAGTTTTATATATGTTCACACAACTAGTTTTAGGCAATGAGTAATACCAAACGGAAGATCATCGTATTTGATGATGATGAAGACATTCTGTCGATCTGCAATTATATTTTGGAAGAAAAAGGGTGGGAAGTGCATACGTTTACAGATTGCAATGCCATAACCGAACGGGTGTCTGGTATAATGCCGGATGTAATACTGATGGACAACTGGATACCGGATGCCGGAGGCATTATTGCTACACAAACCCTGAAAAATACAGAGGCCCTGAAAAATATCCCGGTTATCTATTTCTCTGCAAATAGCGATATCCAGTTATTGGCAAGCCATGCCGGTGCCGAAACTTACCTTGCCAAACCATTTGATCTTGAAGAACTGGAACGCGTAATAAGTACGGTAGCTTAAATCTATATATTTATAAAAAAGAATCCCCTCCCGGTAAACAGGAGGGGATTCTTTTTTATCCGCTTTTTTTGTAAGGCCCGGGTTAATTGAAACCTCCGCCGCCGCCATTCCCCCCGCCGAAACCGCCACCACCACCGCGCTGACGATCGCCGCCGCCACGGGGACGATCACCCCCGGGCCCGTCACCTCTGCCATCCTGAGTTGGGGCGCGGCCCGCAAATTTTTGAAGACGTAATGCAAAAGTTATCATATAATAACGGCCCAACCTGTTAACGCTGGTTTGTGTAACGCTCGCTCCGTCGGACGTTACCGAAAAACCGGTGTTTTGGTTAAACAAGTCTACGGCAGCTAAGCGTATTGTAGCCCTGTTTTGTGCCAGGAACCTGCGCTCTAAATACACGCTTAAAATATTGGGATTGGTTACCGGTATAGTGTAGCCGGAATTTAATTGTTTAGTATAATCATAACTGAACGTCCAGTCGCCAAAGTAATTTTTTCCGGTAAGGCCTAAATTTAACGACCTGACATTGGTGTTTTGCAACAATGAGCTATTGCCTGTTAATGAGTTATCAGTTTTGCTGATGGAGTAATTTGCACTGGCCTGCGCATCAATAACATTGGTAATATCTAACCTAAAGCGCATGCCCGGTGTAAAGGTTAATGTTTTTGACAGATTTCTTTGAGTGGCCGAAGTGACATTGTTAACATCAACACTGTCAACAAAGTTAGGGTACTTGGTATAAGTAATATTTCCGTTAAATATCAATGTATACTTACGCTCGTCCCACGGTTTCGAATACAAACCTTGTGCTGAAGCCGAATAATAACCGTCTGAATTTAAATAGCGGGTTAAAGTTGCGTTCCTGAAATTTTTCAAATCAGGATTTGCCGCGATCACTGCCGGACTCAAATTTCTGTAAGTAGTGGTACGCGTTGCTACATAATCATTGATCTGGTTAAACTGCGCATTTAAAAATAAAATGTTTCCTGAGGCAATACCAAACGAGTTATAGCGGATTGAAAAATTATTAACAAACTGTTGTTTCAGGTCGGGGTTACCCTGTACCGGGTATGAAGCGCTTGAAAGATCAACAACCGGTTGCAACTGGTTAAATGATGGCTGGCTGCTTGAACCGTTATAGTTAAGGCTAAAAGTTTCATTTCTTGAAAAATTATAAATGAAACGGGCAGTTGGGATATAGTTTAACTGGCTGACATGGGTATTGATGTTATTGGTTATTGAGCGGCCATCCAATACTGAGGGCTGTACGCCAATACCTAAGGTATAATTGTACTTGGTATCAATAACCCTGAAGTTTAAACCCAACCTGTTGGTTACAAAGGTATAATTATAGTTATTGCTAAGCCTCGCATAATAATCTAGTGTATTGGCTGTATTTAGCGTATCAGTTTCTTTATCATTTGAAGTATAAGAATGGCTATAAGTATAGTTTAACTCCAGGTAAGATATTTTACCGATAGGCTCTAAATAAGATAAGTTACCGCCAAAGGTGCTGGTATGATTATCGGTATTAATAACCTGGTACAGCGGCACGTTGGGTGCGCCTACAGTATAGTTAAGAACCGGATTACTGTACGAGTTGGTTTTACCGGTGCTTGCATTTAAGTATAAACTAAAATTACGCCCTCGTTTTTCAAACCTGTGATTATATAATGCATTAATGCCAAAGCTTGGCGCGGTCGAGTTGCTTAAAATATTGGTTTTATATGCCTGGCTTATTACATTATTGCTACGGTAATTTACATCTTCAAGTGAGGATGAATTGGTGCCTGCATAAGTAAAGGTTGGCGATATTTTCAGATAGTTAACGGTATCGGGCTTGTACTCCAGGTTAAAATTAAAACGGTGGTTAACCGGGTTATCATTAGCCGAGGTCTGGTTGGTATTTGTCGTACCCGAACCATTGTTGGTACGCAATGTATTGGTAGTTGTAAAAGTTGAGTTATCAGAAAAACTGTAGCTCCCATAAACGGAGATGTATTTACCCCACTGGTCGCGATAATTGGTACCAATTGCACGGGCAATAGTAATACCGTCTTTAGTGCTGGCTAAACCGGTGTTACCACCACGCGGGCCTCCGCCACGGCCGCCACCTCCACCTCCACCGCCATTACCACCACCGTTGCCGCCATTACCACCTCCGCCGCCACTACCAAAATTGAAAGTATTGGTATTGGTATTGTTGATATTACCCAAAACGGTTAATTGCCTGTTTCCTTTAAAATTAAAAAAGTTAACAGATCCTATATACCGGTTATTATTTTCAACGCCCGGCGCTTTTGGCAAAGCATCTTCACCATCACCGGCAGTTGCCTGTAAAGAGTAGCCATAGTTTTTGTCAGACCTGATGGTAAAGTTTAATATCTTGTTAGGCTCGCCGGTTTTAACACCGGTTAAATTGGCCTGATCGCCGTAATCATCAATTATCTGTACGCTTTCCAGGATATCAGCAGGTATGTTTTTTGTGGCCGATTGCACGTCGCCGCCCATAAAATCTTTCCCATTAATCCGTATTTTAGTAATGCTTTTACCCTGTGCGCTAACGTTGCCATTTGCGTCAACATCAACACCCGGCATCTTTTTTAACACATCTTCAACAGGCGCATTTTCACGTACCGGATAGGCTGCTATTTTATAGTCAATCGTATCTTCTTTAAATTTTATAGGGTTAACTCCTACAATCGTAACTTCTTTTAATTGCTTGCTTTCGCTTTTTAAAATTATCGGCGGGATCACAAACGTATTATTGTCAGTTGGCGAGAAAGTATAATGTTTTATAACAGCCTGGTAACCAAAAGAGGATATATAAAGCGTTATCTTACTGCCTTTAATATTAGAAAAACTGAACTTTCCGTCCGCGTCTGTAGCTATTTGTGTGCTATCGCCCAGGTCTGTTTTTAACTTTACAGCACTACCTGGCAGGGTTTGCTTTGTAGAGTCTATAAGCACTCCCTGGACACCGCGGCCCGTTTGCGCATAAGAGTGCCCGACAAATAAGAAGATAAAAATTAAGGGTATAAATATAGATTTCATAAAGTTTAGATGTACGCTGTTTTTGTTAATAATTCAATTGCTTAAGACTTTGCAAAGGTTCAATTTATATTACGTTTAAATTTCTATTTAATACTATTGTTACATAATTAGGGGCCAATAGTTCTGTTAATCCCATGATTGTTACATTTATCACTCTATAAATCACTACATTGCATTGCAATTGATAGAAAATATGTCAGTTAGCGCTTTCAAATTCCTCGTCAACACTCTCGCGAAGATCATATAATAACCACTGTTTTTGGGCGATAGCTTTTGTCTTTGATTTAAGCAGGTTAATAAAATCGGCTACCCCTACCGGCTCGTTGCCGTTACCATGGATCAGCACGATACTACCCGCCTGGGGCTGTTGTCCCTTAGCCAGCCAGGCATCGGTGCCGATGGGTATTAATCCGAAATCGGTTATGCGTTTCACCAGTTGCTGATCAGACACCAACCCGGGGAATCTAAAGAAAACCGAGGGCAGTAACCCGTTTTTTAACATCGCTTTTTCGGTTTCCAGAACTTCATAAGTTATGTCCGTACCCGCCTCCAGTAAAAAATTTTCTTTTAGCGGCAGTGTTTTGCTAACGCGATGATTAAAGGAGTGGTTGATCCAGGTGATATAGATCTCGCCCTTTTGTTCCATCTGTTTCAGCCATTCCAGGTCGCGTGGGTGCTGGCGCATCCAAATGCCGGTAATTGATAGTGCAATGGGCGCAGGCTTTTCCACTTTTTGAAACTCAGTAAAAATGTCGGTAAAGATCCTCTTATCCAGCGGCCGGTGTGACGGGCAAAGATCTGCCGTTAAACTAATCCCGCTTTCTTTGGGCATCCCCATTTCTATCCCCGCATCCTGAATCATTACCGATCGTTTTTCAGCTTTGGCTAATGCCCTTTGGTAGGGGGTGCCTTTAAAAAAGCTACGGGCGGCATCCATAGTCATGGTTTTAACCTGGTAAAAATTGGTTTCATCAATTTTAGTTTGCAGGGTTTGCGGGTTTACCATCAAAAAATACTGTCGGCCCTGGTTTTCAAACCGGCGCAGTATCATCCAATCCTGCGGGAAATGTTTGGCCCAGCCATAGTATACTTTATAATTCTCAATTTTTAAATAATTGGCCTGTGCACCGGCTGTTAATGAAACCGAGGACAGACAGCTAAAGGCCAGCAAATATTTTATCACAGTTTTCATTGTGCTGTTGCAACTAAATCCGGTTAAAAATGTTTGGTCTATTAATTAACTAATAGTGATATTTGATTTTTTTAAGCTGATTACTACATGACCCGATTATCCGTAAATATCAATAAAATCGCAACCCTGCGTAATTCGCGCGGCGGTAACAACCCTGATCTGATAAAAGTAGCGCTAGACTGCGAGCGTTTCGGCGCGCAGGGTATAACAGTACATCCGCGCCCGGATGAAAGGCATATCCGCTATAATGATGTTTTCGAGCTAAAAAAAATAGTCACCACCGAGTTTAACATTGAGGGCAATTGCCAGGAGCAAAAATTTATAGACCTGGTATTGGCCAACAAGCCCGAGCAGGTTACCCTGGTACCCGATGTGCTGGGACAGATCACCTCAAATCACGGTTGGGACACGCTTAAAAACCAGCAGTATTTAAAAGATATGATCGCGGTATTTAAAAATGCGGGCATCCGTGTTTCTATTTTTGTTGATCCGGTAGTTGAAATGGTTGAAGCCGCCGCCACAACTGGCACAGACAGGATAGAACTATACACCGAAGCTTACGCCCACCAATATCACCAGGATAAGGCTGCCGCCATTGCACCTTACATTAAGGCTGCGGAAGCGGCGCATAAAGCCGGCTTAGGCATTAATGCCGGGCACGATCTGGACCTGGGCAATCTCAAATATTTCGCCGAAAATATTCCCGCTCTGGACGAGGTAAGCATAGGCCACGCATTGATAACCGATGCCTTGTATTATGGGTTGGAAAACACCATACAAATGTATTTGCGCCAGTTAGTTTAATATAGTTTGAATCGTTCAAAACAGCCGATATTATTCTGTCTTTTGATCGCTTAAACAAATTAAATTTCCCCTGTAATTTTATACTGACGATTGGGTTTATCAATTGATAGTCAGCGGCTAAATTTGTACCTTTACGGCTTCAAATAACTGATACTTATTCATGAAATTAAACACGGCTTACGAGGAAAAATTTGAGGGAAGGCACATCGCACCCAATGAGGCAGACACCGCAGAAATGCTTAAAGCTACAGGCGTTGCAACGCTTGACGAGCTGATCGCACAAACGGTACCGGCAAAGATCCGGTTAAAAAATCCGCTTAACCTGCCTGCAGCAAAAAGCGAGTTTGCTTACCTTAAAGACCTTAAACAAACGGCATCAAAAAACAAAGTTTACCGCAGCTATATCGGCCAGGGTTATTATGATGTTATTGTGCCGGGTGTTATCCAGCGTAATATTCTTGAAAATCCCGGATGGTATACCCAGTATACCCCTTACCAGGCCGAAATTGCCCAGGGCCGTTTACAGGCGCTGTTAAACTTCCAGACCATGGTTATCGACCTTACCGGGATGGAAATTGCCAATGCATCGTTATTGGATGAAGGCACCGCCGCTGCCGAGGCCATGTTTATGCAATATACCCTGCGTAAGAAAGATACGGCTAAAACCTTTTTTGTATCAGAAGAAGTTTTCCCGCAAACGATAGATATTTTAAAAACCAGGGCCGAGCCTTATGGCATTACCCTGCAAATAGGCGACCACCGCACCGTTGAATTAACCGACGAGATGTTTGGCGCCATTGTACAATATCCTGCCGGCCACGGCGCGGTTTATAACTACGCCGACTTTGCCGCCAAAGGACACGAAAAAGGCATTAAGCTAACCGTTGTTGCCGATTTGATGAGCCTGGTACTCCTAACCCCTCCGGGCGAATGGGGTGCTGACATTGTTGTTGGTACTACCCAGCGTTTTGGTGTACCAATGGGCTTTGGCGGCCCGCATGCTGCATTTTTTGCAACTAAAGAAGAATACAAACGCTCTATCCCGGGCCGTATCATCGGGGTAACCATTGACAGCGCCGGCAACTACGCGCTGCGTATGGCCCTGCAAACCCGCGAGCAACATATCCGCAGGGATAAAGCAACCTCTAACATCTGTACCGCGCAGGCTTTATTGGCTATCATGGCCGGTATGTATGCCGTTTATCATGGCCCCAAAGGTGTGAAGCTGATTGCAGAGCGTGTACACGGTTTAGCTATCCTTTTAAGCCAAAGCCTGGAAACATTAGGCTTTAAACAATTAAATGAGGCTTATTTTGATACGGTTAAGTTTGACCTGGGCGACCTGGTTGGCCCTATCCATTCGGAAGCTTTAAATAACGAGATTAACTTAAATTATAAGGGCTCTGTAGTTACTATTTCTGTTGATGAAACTACTTCGCCTGATGATATCAAAACCCTGGTGCGCCTGTTTGCAAAAGTAAAAGGCAAAACAATTGCTGCTGTTAATTTTGAAGGATTGCAGGCTAATTTAGAGACGGTTATCCCTGCAGGTCTGCAACGTACATCAGCATACTTAACGCATGGCATCTTTAACTCGCATCATTCAGAGCATGAAATGTTGCGCTATATCAAATCTTTAGAAACTAAAGATCTTTCGCTTTGCCACTCGATGATAGCCTTAGGTTCATGTACCATGAAACTTAATGCTACTACCGAAATGGTACCGGTTACCTGGGCCGAGTTTAGCCGCATGCACCCTTTTGCACCAACCGACCAAACAGGCGGTTACATGCAACTATTTGACGAGCTGAACCGCTGGTTAAGCGAGATCACCGGCTTTGCAGCCATGAGCCTGCAGCCAAACGCAGGCGCGCAAGGCGAGTATGCCGGCCTGATGGTGATCCGCGCTTACCATATGGACCGCGGCGATCATCACCGCAATGTGGTGCTGATCCCGTCATCGGCACACGGCACCAACCCTGCATCAGCAGCAATGGCCGGCATGAAAATAGTAATTGTTAAATGCGATGATAACGGTAACATTGACGTTGCCGATATGAAGGCTAAAGCCGAAGAGCATAAAGACGATCTGTCCTGCCTGATGGTAACTTATCCGTCGACCCACGGTGTGTTTGAAGAGTCGATCATTGATATCTGCCAGATCATCCATGATAACGGCGGACAGGTTTATATGGACGGTGCAAACATGAACGCGCAGGTTGGCTTAACCAGTCCGGCTACTATCGGTGCCGATGTTTGCCACCTTAACTTACATAAAACCTTCTGTATCCCGCATGGCGGTGGCGGCCCGGGTATGGGTCCCATTGGTGTGGCTAAGCACTTAGTACCTTACCTGCCGGGTCACGCTGTGGTCGACATCGATAATGGCAAAGCTATCCACGCGGTGTCTGCAGCGCCATGGGGTTCGGCATCTATCCTCATCATATCACACGCTTATATAGCTATGATGGGCGGCGATGGCTTAACCAACGCTACTAAATATGCTATCCTTAACGCCAACTATATCAAAACAAGATTAGAGAGCCATTACCCGGTATTATACACCGGATCGCATGGCCGTTGCGCACATGAGATGATCCTGGATTGCCGTTCGTTTAAAGCAGCCGGCATCGAGGTGGTTGATATTGCCAAACGTTTAATGGATTATGGTTTCCACGCGCCGACAGTATCGTTCCCGGTTGCGGGCACGGTAATGATCGAGCCAACCGAATCAGAGCCTAAACATGAGCTCGACCGTTTTTGCGATGCGATGATCGGTATTCGTAAAGAGATTGCTGCCGCTGAAGCAGGAAAATCTGATAAAACTGACAACCCATTAAAAAACGCACCGCATACTGCGGCAGTAATAACTGCCAACGATTGGGAGCATCCATACAGCCGCCAAAAAGCAGCCTTCCCGTTGCCATATGTAGCAGCTTATAAATTCTGGCCGTCTGTGGGCCGGGTTAATGATACTTATGGTGATAGAACGCTGATATGCTCATGCCCGCCGCTGACTGATTACGAGTTTGAAGAAAGCGAAGTAACAACGCCGGAATACGGAACGTGATAAACTTAAAGGCTCCCATAAAACGGAGCCTTTTTTATTTGGCAATAACTAAATATCATGATAGCTCAAACCCCACCAACACCCTATTACGCCGTAATCTTTACCTCTACCCGCACGCAAGGCGATAACGGCTACGCCGCCATGGCTGATGCGATGGACGAGCTGGCTAAACAACAGGAAGGCTACTTAGGCATTGAATCGGCACGAAACGAAATCGGTATTACCGTATCCTACTGGCAATCGCCGGAAGCTATCCGCAACTGGAAAGCCAATGCCGATCATTTAATAGCACAAAAGTATGGGCGTGAGAAATGGTATGCTAATTATAAAGTGAGGATTTGTAAAGTGGAGTGGGATTATGAGTTTGAGGGGTAGTCAGCATATCGCCGTTACCCGATTGACTAAACGCGTGTCAGGCCCTGCCCCTCGGCTTGCCCCGCTAAGGCCGCGGAGGCCTTTGTTCTTTTCCTTGATGAAAAGAACCAAAAATCAAGTCAGCAAAAGAGGCTTCTTTGCGCTCTTGGCTTTTACCCGGCAAAACTGATAAAACCACGGGCTGCATAATTTTGCCGCTATCGCTCTGCCCGTCTCTCATGGCAAAAAGACGCTATGCCCTTGCCGTCCGCAAGGCCAACCTGTTTTATCAATTTTCCCCCGAAGCTTTTTTGCTGACGGCTTTATTTTCAAACCCACATCGTCTTATGAACATTGCAAAGAAGCGCAAAGGCCTGTCAGGGCGCGCGGCCGGGAGTCTGGCCTGTGAAGTGGCAGCGATCGGCCTGACTTGATTTTTTTGTTACTTTTTTCATCAAGGAAAAAAGTAATGGGCTTCCGCGGCCAAGAGCGGGGCAAGCCAAGCGCGCGTTGGCCACAAAGCAATAGGACTAACGCGCCATATGTTCGCCATTACTTTCTCCGCAACAACAAGCAAACCCCCATTATTTGAATTTCGCAAATAACCGATTGATTTATCCAAACACCAGCCTCAACATTGCAGCGATCTTTGTGTTATAATTAAAAGAAATGGAAAACAAAAATAAAATAGCATTAGTTACCGGCGGCAGCCGCGGATTAGGCAAAGACATGGCCCTTAAGCTGGCCGAAAAAGGCATAAGCGTTATCCTTACCTATAATAATAAGGCGGACGATGCCAACGAAGTGGTTAAACAGGTACAGCAAAGCGGGCAAAAAGCCGCAACGCTGCAATTGAATACCGGCGATATTAAAAGCTTCGGCGCGTTTATTGAAAAAGTACAAGGCGTTTTGAGTGATACGTTCGGCACCGATCATTTAGACTTCCTGATCAACAATGCCGGAATGGGCCATCACGCACCTATCGACCAAACTACTGAAGAAGCGTTTGACGACTTGATGAATGTACATTTTAAAGGCGTTTATTTCCTGACACAAAAGGTTTTGCCTATTCTGAATGATGGCGGCGGCATCATAAATATTTCATCAGGTTTGGCCCGTTTCAGCATGCCTGGCGCATCGGCCTATGCATCAATGAAAGGCGCTGTCGAGGTATTTACCCGTTACCTTGCAAAAGAGCTGGGATCGAAGGGCATCCGTGCTAATATTGTCGCTCCGGGTGCTATAGCTACCGACTTTAACGGTGGTACAGTGCGGGATAATGAGCAGGTTAACAAAATGGTAAGCAGCCTGACAGCATTGGGTCGCCCGGGCGAGGCGGAAGATATTGGCGGTGTGGTAGCATTTTTATGTACCGAGGATGCCAGATGGATCAATGGTCAGCGCATTGAAGTATCAGGCGGTATGAATCTATAATTCAGATTTTATTAACTTTGAATAATACAAACAGGTATCATGATAGGCAAAACGTCATTAGAAGGCTTTTACGAAGAAAGTTCGGCGCAGCTACCAAGCGGTATCGCTAAAGAGATCGGCCATTTTAATGTATTTGTTACCGAAACGTTATTTGATAAAAAAACCGGCGCGCGCGAGATGCCTTATAGCCGCAGAGAGTATTATAAAATAAGCTGGATAAGAGGGAAAAGCAGGGCGGAATATGCGGATAAGACTATTGATATCCCGGAAAGCGCCTTGCTTTTTGCAACGCCTAAAATCCCCTATAACTGGATTCCGGAGACCGGCAACCAAACCGGGATGTTTTGCATTTTTACGGCTGATTTCCTGGCTCTGGGAAAAGCCGGGGTGGACCTGGATGACCTGCCGCTGTTTCAACCGGGACAAGTGCCTATATTTCAATTAAATCCGGAAGAAGTCAAGGAGATAGAATATATCTTTAAAAAGATGCACAGGGAGATAGCTTCAGATTATCGTTACAAGTATGACCTGTTGCGTAACCTTGTATTGGAGTTGATCCATTATGGTCAAAAATTACAACCGGTTACAGCTTTAGAGACTACACATAATGCTTCTGAACGTATCTCGTCTTTATTTGTTGAATTATTGGAAAGGCAGTTCCCTGTCGAATCACAGCATCAACGGTTAAAGCTACGTACTGCTAAGGACTATGCCGACCGCCTGGCGGTCCACGTTAATCATTTAAACAAAGTATTAAAAGAGGTTACCGGTAATACCACCACGCAAATCATCGCCAACCGAATTATACAGGAAGCCAAGATCCTGCTCAAACAAACCAACTGGAACATAGCCGAGATTTCGTACACATTAGGCTTTGACGATATAGCGCATTTTTCTAATTTTTTCAAGAAACAAACGTCGGTAGCGCCGGTGGCGTTTAGGGGATAACGGCGTATCAAACGCGACTTAAATCCTGATTTATATTGAAATAGGTTCACATTCAAAGTGGCACCTTAGGTGGTGACTCAGGATACTGTCAACTCGCCGCGCAGGTCGACCTCCAGGAAGTGCTTCACTTGCTTAGGGTCATCAAACTGGCCAAGCAGGTACATCATTTTGGTTACGGCTGCTTCAAAGGTCATATCGTAGCCATTGGCAACGCCTATGTCTTTTAGCTGCCTGCTGGTTTCGTAACGGCCAAGCTCAACGGTACCAACTTTACATTGCGATATATCCAGGATTACCTTCCCGTTGTTTATGGCATCTTCAAGCAGGTCAATAAACCATTGGTCGGTTGTGGTATTACCCGCGCCAAAGGTCTCCATCACAATGCCTCTCACATCGGCATTCAATATAGCCGCAACAACCTTTGGGCTAATGCCGGGGTATAGTTTAAGTACGGCAACCTCATTCAATAAATTCTTGTGCAGTATCAGCGGAGCGTCGGCTGGTTGCCTTATATCGTTCGCACTGAAACGTAAATGCACGCCCGACTCGGCCAGTATAGGGCAGTTAGGCGAGCGGAACGCCTCAAACTTAGAGGAGTTATATTTAAATGAGCGGTTACCTCTAAACAATTTATAATCAAAATAGATACAAACCTCGGGTACGCGCGCACGGTCATGTTTTTTAGCGTTAGCTATTTCTATTGCCGTCATCAGGTTTTCCTTAGCATCGGTACGGATGGCGCTGATGGGTAATTGTGAGCCGGTGAAAATTACCGGTTTGGCCAAATTTTCCAGCATAAAACTTAAGGCTGACGCAGTATAGGCCATGGTATCTGACCCGTGCAGGATCACAAACCCGTCAACATCGTCATAATTAGATTCGATCAGGCCCGCCAGTTCGCTCCAGATCTCCGGGTTCATGTTTGATGAATCGATGATCTCCTCGAACGAATGCACCTTAATTTTACAATTAAGTTTCTCCAGTTCAGGCACATTATCCATTATCTGCTCAAAGTTAATGGGTTTAAGCACCTTGGTTACAGGATCGGTCATCATGCCTATTGTACCACCGGTATAGATGATGAGTATCTGGCTCATTAAATCAAGATTATACGTAATTAAATATTATCCTCACACACCAAAGATTTGCTTGGAATTGGCGGTTGTTATATTGGCTACTGTTTGTATATCGGTTTGATATATTTCTGCTACTTTTTGAGCAATATAGATCAAATAAGAACTTTCATTGGGTTTCCCCCTGTGCGGAACGGGCGAAAGATACGGAGAATCCGTCTCTAAAACGATATGGCTTAAATCAAATTGAGGTAAAATTTTGTCCAGGCCGCCATTTTTGTAAGTAACTACGCCACCAATCCCCAGGTAAAAACCCAGTTCAATTGCGTGTTGTGCCTGTGCCGCATTACCCGTAAAGCAATGAAATATGCCATGCAGATTATCATCGTTTTCCTGTTCCAGCACTTCAAACACTTCGTCAAAAGCTTCACGGCAATGGATCACTATGGGCAGCTTTAAGGATTTTGCCCAGTTGATCTGCTCTTTAAATGCCTGTACCTGTATGCCTAAGGTTGTCTTATCCCAGTACAGGTCAATCCCAATTTCGCCGATAGCATAAATGGTATGATCTTGCAGGCTGTTGCGGATAACAGCCAGCTCGTGCTCCCATCCTTCCTTAACTGAACACGGGTGCATTCCGAGCATAGGATAACACATTCCAGGATATTCTTTTACCAAACCCAATACCTGGCTTACAGATTCTACATCAACATTGGGTAAAAACAAACGCTTAACATCATTATCCAAACAACGCTGTATCAGCTCTGTCCGTTTAACTTCATCTTGCTGATAATATAAATGCGTGTGCGTGTCTGTCAATATCATGCCGCAAAATTAAAAAAGCCTTTCGGTTTAATCGAAAGGCTTTTTCTTTATTGTTTCTTTTTGGTGGTCAGCGTCTTTTTTGCCACCGTATGTTTAACGGTTGATTTTGCTACTGGTTTCTGAACCGCTGCCGCCGGATGGCTGCCTCTGACTACTTTAACCAGCTCGACATCAAATACCAGGGTACTAAATGCCGGAATATCAGGCCCGGCCTGATTAGCGCCATAAGCCAACTTTGATGGTATTACAAAGGTGGCTTTACTGCCTTCGTTTAATAAAAGCAGTCCTTCTTCCCAGCCAGGTATTACGCCTTTGGCGCCAAGCAGAAAATTAATAGGCTCATAAGTACGGCCCGGTTGCTGTAAACCGACAGCTTTTGCTACCGACTCAATACTTGTATCAAATACTTTACCCTGCAACGTATGGCCAATATAGTTTACATAAACACTATCTCCCTTAAGCGGCTTCGGTTTAAACCCGGCTTTTGTAATTTTATATTTCAATCCTGATGCAGTGGTTGTTAAAACCATTTTATGCTCGGCCAGGTATTTATCTGTGTTCACGCCTTCCTGAGCCTGCATTTTAGCCGCCTCTGCTTTGGCTGCTTCCACGGCTTTATCCCGCTCGGCCATAGCCTCCGCTAAAGACTGTATCTTTTCCACTTTCAACACAAAAAACAAGTTACTGCCTTTGGGTAAAAATGGCGGGCGTTTATCTTCCTGCGTTTTAAATATGGTATCCGTAGGCACTCTTATCAGTACACTGTCTTTCACGGTTAATAAAGGCATAATATCCATTAAATCTCCCGCTGCTTGCACCTGCATTTGTACAGGTTTGCCCATTTGGTAGCTGCTATAAAGAACCGAATCTTTTTCAGTTTTTTGCACTACATTAAATGTAACAATGTCGCCAACTTTAATGCGGTCGCCGGGGTTATGGGTAAGCATTTGATATTGGGTACCTTTTGCAGTACGCTGAAAACCATTCTGCGCATTCGCTTTTATGGCGAACGCAGTAATTAAAATGTATAAAAGATATTTTTTCATAATTAAAAAAGCCTTCCTTAATACAAGGAAGGCTATATAAAAGTTAGCTTAAATTATTTTTTTACCGGGGCTGCAACAGCTCCTGGTTTTGGATGTACAACATCAACCACTTCAACTTCAAACGTAATAGGCGTATAAGGTGCAATCGGGCCTGCGCCTGCAGCGCCGTAGGCAAGACTTGAAGGTATAACCAACGTAGCTTTTGCGCCTTTGTTTAATAATAACAATCCCTGATCCCATCCCGGAATAACTTTTCTTTCGCCAACAGCTACACGTATAGGTGTGTACGGGCGTTGGTCAAGACTTCCAAGTTTCGCTTTTACCGCTACTTCTTTAATGCTGCTGTCAAATACTTTACCGCTTAATAATTTACCGGTATAGTTAATAACCGCGGTATCGCCTTTTGCAATTAGCGGGCCCACACCTGGTTTAGTTATCACATAGTATAAACCAGAATCTGTTTTATTAACAGTCAGCTTATTTTCAGCGATATAATTTTTGATTTTAGCCGGTTCTGCGTTTTTGTCGGCAGTAGCAAGGCCGGTCATATATTTAGTGATATTGTCATGAAACACCTGGTCAGTCTGGGTTCCTTTAGGGATCAATTTAACGATCTTTAAATCATAGATAAGGTATTTACCTTTAAATGTTGGCGGTTTAGGTGCTCTTTTAAACACACTGTCAGCAGCAACCTTGATAGAGGCGCTGTCACCTTCAGCCAATAATTTTATTGCATCAAATACGTCACCTTTAAATTGAGGTTTAGGTAAAATCAACGGCGTTGGACGCCCCTGGTCATAAGTGCTTAACAATACAGAGTCAGCGTCATTTTTTATAACCAGATTTGTCAATACAAAATCGCCTTCTTTAATTTTCGGACCAGATTTGTCTGTATATATATTATACAACATCCCGTTATCGCCCTTTTTGTATCCACCATTACAACTTGCAAGCCCAAGTGCAGCAAGTCCTAAAAACATCAGATTTTTTTTCATTTTTTATTATTGAATTAATAGTTTTTTATATTCGGTTAAAATTAGTTTGAATTGATTTACAACCTCTTGCAAGCCTGCAGATGATTGTCCGCCGGCCGCATTTCTGTGACCGCCGCCGCTAAAGTACAATTTACAAATCTCATTTGCAGGAAAATCCCCTTTTGATCGTAAGGAAAGTTTTACTTTATCAGATCTTTCAACTATAAAAGCAGCCAAACGTATACTGGCAATTGACAGCGCATAGTTTACAATGCCCTCTGTATCGCCGGTATTAACGTCGTATTTTTGCAAATCGTGTTTAGTAACGGTAATAATTGCCGTATTAAACTCGGGTAATATTTCCAGGCAATTGGTTAAGCAATGGCCCAAAAAACGCAGGCGATTTTCGGACGCGCTACTATATACCAGTTCATGTATGCGTGAGTTTGGCGCACCGGCGTCTATCAGGTCAGCAATTACACGGTGCACGTTGGATGTTGTATTAGGCAACCTGAAAGATGCAGAGTCTGTCATGATCCCGGTATACAAACAGGTAGCTACATCCTTATTAATTAATTTCTTGTTATTAAGGACATCAACAATAAAGGTATATACCAATTGCGCGGCAGCACAGGCATTGATATCCCAGTGCCTGAAATCATCAAAGTCCTCGGGCTCGAGGTGATGATCGATCATTATTTTATAGGCATTGGCCGCTCTAACCAGTTCGCCCATTTCATTAATGCGGCTCAGGTTATTAAAGTCAAGGCAAAAAATCAGATCGGCTTCGGCAATTAAAATTGATGCCACCGAAGTTTGTTCGGTAAAGATAACTACTTCCTGATCGCCCGGCATCCAGCTTAAAAAATCAGGATAATCTGTCGGGGTTATAACTTTGGTATGATGGCCCTGCTGTATTAAATAGTTATATAAGCCCAATGACGAACCCATAGCATCCCCATCGGGTTTATGATGCGTGGTAATAACTATTTTTTTTGGCTGAGCTAATAGGTTATTAAGCAAGGTAATATCTAACATTCAATTTTTAAAAAAGAGTGGCAAAGCTAGGCAAATAAATATTAAAGCATTCATAATTAAATGAAAAAAGCTTTAGCGTTCGGTTACAAAACCCTACTTTTGCACAATTATATACAAAAGGTGGAAATTTATATACGCACCACCGGCATCCACCCCAAATAAAAAACACAAATGGCAAGTAACAAAACTTTTACAATGATTAAACCCGATGCTGTCGCCAATGGCCACATCGGTGCAATTTTAGATAAGATTACCAAAAGCGGCTTTAAAATAGTGGCCTTGAAATTAATTGCTTTAAGCGAAGAAAAAGCAGGCGAATTTTACAGTGTGCACAAAGAACGCGGTTTTTACAAAGACCTTGTTGCGTTCATGTCTTCAGGCCCTGTTGTCGCGGCTATATTAGAGAAAGACAATGCTATTGAAGATTATCGTAAACTGATTGGCGCAACTGATCCTGCTAAAGCCGAGCCGGGCACTATCCGCAACCTTTTTGCAAAATCAATTGATGCAAACGCGGTACACGGATCAGATTCTGACGAAAATGCTGAGATCGAAGGAAACTTCTTTTTCTCTGCTTTTGAAAGAGTTTAACACACCCTAACAGAAAAGAGTTTCTGAATGTCTTATTTTTGCAGGCATTCAGAAACTCTTTTTAATTTATGCTTGCTATCTGTTTATAATTTAATAGATTTACCTAACGATAGCACTGAGATATGGCGTGGTATTTGCCTCCTCTGGTTATATTCAATAATAACAATGAAACCGATACTCAGAATTTTCCTTTACTTACTTATTATAGGCATAGTGGCGCTGGTTCATGCATTGTTTTTTGTCCATCACCCGCCGGAAGTACAACTGGCATTTTTAACTCCGGGGATAACCTTAATCGGATATTCTATCATCCGCGATGACCTTTACCGCAAGCCAACCATGCGTTGGGTTAGAGAAAGATAATCTCTTCAATTAATACACTTTTAGCTTCGGTATTAATCTTTTCAATAATCTGCGAACGCATTAACATCAGCTCGTTTTTAATTACCGATGATTCTATCCGCAGGAAAAGTTTCTTATCATGTATAAACAATTCTTTGGTGCGGTTGGCTACTGATTTTCCTACCAGCTCAGGCCATTGTGCTATAATACCGGTTTCATCAAACTTGCGTTTAATTTTATAAACCTGCATCATCTGCTCAATAGCTTCTTTAAGCGATTTGTCGTTAGTTTTACGCATCTATTTCGCCCTCCTTTACTTTAAATACGCGAATGGGGACATCCATATTACTAAATATATTGCCAACGCGGGCATCGCTGGTGTCGGTAATAAAAACCTGTCCAAAGTCGTTATTTGATACCATCTGCATCAGCTTGGTTACCCGGCGGTCATCCAGTTTATCAAAAATATCATCAAGCAACAATAAAGGCTTAAACCCTTTCTGCTGATCTAAAAAACTATATTGCGCCAGTTTCAAGGCTATTAAAAAAGATTTTTGCTGCCCCTGTGATCCAAACTTTTTCATGGACATGCCATGTATGGCAAACTGCAGTTCGTCTTTATGAATACCGGCGGTAGTACGCTCAAGCGCACGATCTTTCTCGAGGGTTTTCTTAAGCAGGCTTGCAAAATTGTCATGCAGCAACTGCGATTCATAAACCAATTCCACCTGTTCCGCGTCATCGCTTAAAAAGCGGTAATGCCTGTTAAATATAGCCGTAAACGACTCCATAAACAGCCTCCGCTTGTTAAATATTTTAGTGCCCGATGCAATGAGCTGTTCGTCCATAACTTCCAGCAGGCTGGGGTCATATCTCCCGGTATCGGCAATTTGCTTTAAAAGAGCATTGCGGTTTATCAACACCCGGTTATAGGCTATCAATTCATCAAGGTAAGCATTATCAGTTTGTGATATTACATTATCAATAAACTTGCGGCGCTCTTCGCTGCCCTCTATAATAATGCTGATATCATACGGCGACACCATCACCAGTGGCAACAAACCAATATGATCTGCCAGGCGCTGATAGTCTTTTTTATTGCGCTTAAATTGCTTTTTCTGATTGCGTTTTACAGAACAGGCAACGGCTTCGTTATTTCCGTTTTTGTTGAATGTACCGGTGATAATAAAAAAATCCGCTCCTTGTTTTATCTGCTGGCTGTCAATAGGATTAAAGTAACTTTTACATAAGGACAGGTAGTGGATAGCATCCAGCAAATTAGTTTTGCCCGCGCCGTTGTTACCCAAAAAAGCATTTACGCCCTCACTAAATGAAAGTTCGGCTTCTTCATAGTTCTTAAAATTAATTACTGACAGCTGTTTTAGATACATAAGGACGCATCAAATTTAACAATTACCACCTTGCTTTCTCAGCTTATGACCGATTAAAAAATTAACTTAACTATTAAAATAAAAACCTGTTGCTAAAACTTTTTAAAAAATGTAGTTTTGCAAACTTTAATTTAGAATAGAAATGTCAAAAACCCAGGAGACTACAATTGTGCAATCAAAAGATGACAACTTTGCACAGGTTAGTAAATTTACACGCGAGAATCAAAAAAGCTTACTGTTTATAGCTTCAGCAATTGTTGCCATGATATTGGTTTATGTTCTTTACCAAAAATTATATCTGGCACCAAGAGAAACTAAAGCTGCTGACCAAATGCACGTAGCGCAGGATTTTTGGGCCAAAAAAGACTGGGATAAAGCCATAAAAGGCGACGCGGGGTATCCGGGCTTTGAAAAAATCATAACCGAATACAGCAATACCAAAGCAGCAAACCTTGCCTGCTTTTACCTGGGCGTTGCTTACCTAAACAAAGGTGAGTACCGCAAAGCTATTGAAAACCTGAATAACTACCGTGGTGACGACGTGATGGTTGCCGCTGAAGCTTATGGAAATACCGGCGACGCTTACGTTGAATTAAAAGACTATAGCAATGCTGCATCGTACTTTAAAAAGGCATCAGACAAAGCAAGCAACAGCTTTTTATCACCGGTTTATTTAAAGAAATTAGGCTTGGTTTACGAGGCGCAAAACGACAACAAATCAGCCGTTGACGCTTACAAATCAATTAAAACGGATTACCCAACCAGTGCAGAGGCGCAAAGCATAGATGCGTATATTGCCCGTGTTGAAGCGAAATTATAATTAGTGAGCAGAGGTTAGTGATCAGAGATCGGGTTGAATAGCCTGTTAATGATAACTAACCTCTGCTCTTTTAATCTCTAATTAACCCACTAATGGCCACACAGCTAAAAAACTTATCAGATTTTTCCGGAACGGCAGTACCATCCGCCACGCCGTATAGTTTTGGAATTGTAGTAGCCGAGTGGAACCCCGAGGTTACCGACGCGTTATACCAGGGAGCATATAAAAGTCTTTTGGACAATGGCGCGCTTGCCGAAAACATTCAAACCTATGCCGTACCGGGTAGTTTTGAATTAACATCAGGTGCCGATCTTTTATTAAAAAACGGCGGGCTGGACGCAATAATTTGCCTGGGTTGCGTTATACAAGGAGAAACTAGGCATTTTGATTTTATTTGCAATGCAGTTGCCAATGGTTTAAGTAATGTTGCCATAAAATATTCAAAACCTGTTATATTTGGTGTATTAACTACCGATAATCAGCAGCAGGCGATTGACCGGTCAGGAGGTAAACATGGCAACAAAGGTGATGAAGCGGCAATAACAGCAATTAAAATGGCCGACCTTGCTAAAACTTTAACAGTTTAATTTCCGTATAACAAATTTAATACAGATATTAGAAACATGAGAAAAGTAATTTATATAGCCTTTCTGGCACTAACTTTAGGAAGCATAATCACTTCATGCGCTAGTAAAATCTGCCCTGCCTACAATTCTTACCCAAGAGGCCGCAGATAACATCTCTCTCCCCCTTCTTCACGATTGATTCGCTAAAACAATTATTTGTTTGACGTTGTAATTACTTATAACGGAATGAGCATTCTTATCTTTGCATACTATGACGTGGATACAATTACAATCGGCAGACCAGCTTAATAACATCAAGCAACAACAGGGTTATAGCTTAATTTTTAAACATAGCACCCGCTGCTCCATCAGCATGATGGCCAAAAGACGCTTTGAACTTGATTGGGATAATTTACCCGAAAATATGCCATTGTACTTTTTGGATCTGATTCAGCACCGCGATATATCCAACCAGATTGTACAATTATTTCAGGTACATCATGAGTCGCCGCAGTTATTATTAATTAAAGACGGCGAATGCATTCTTGACCAGTCACACGGTGAAATCTCAGTTGAGGAAACGCTGTCTGAGATTACCTTATAAAGCTTAGCTTAAGTTAAAGTGGCTTTTGATTCTCAAACCAATTTAAGAATTACCACCCAAAATCTATCGTCTTAATGACATCCGGATGCAGACTTACTGCTACCGGGCAGTAACGTGCAGCGTGTTCTAATATCGTTTTTTCTTTATCGGTATAATCTTTCGGGAATTTAAGGATGGCAATAACCTCGGCCACGCGGCGCGGATTAGAAGCCATTACTTTGGTTACTTCACATTCGGTACCGTCCATGTCAATGCCATGCGTATCGGCCGCTATGCCCATAGTGGTTAGCATACAGCCGGCTAGTGATTCGGCCAGCAGGTCAGTCGGCGAAAAAGCTTCGCCCTTACCTTTGTTATCCGTAGGCGCATCAGTAATTATTTTTGTGCCCGATTGCAGGTGAGTTGCCTCGGTACGTAAGCCGCCAAGGTAAGTGGTGTGTATAGTTGCCATAGTGTTAATTTCGGAAGCCGGATTTTCGATTTCAATTTATACTTACAAAGCTAAAACTTTATTAATTGCCTCTACCATCAAGCAACTGTAATATTTATGGCGGGGCTTTATTTGGTTAGCGGCTTTTTAACTACTTTTGCTTTATGATTGAATTGCCGGTAGTCCCTGTTAGCCAACCACAACGCAAGCCCGACTGGCTTAGAGTAAAGCTTCCTGTCGGGAAGGAATACGCACAGGTACGTAGTTTAGTTGACACGCACAAGCTGCACACCATTTGCGAAAGCGGTAATTGCCCCAACATGGGCGAGTGCTGGGGAGCCGGTACCGCTACTTTTATGATATTGGGTAATATCTGTACCCGTTCGTGCTCTTTTTGCGCCGTAGCAACCGGCCGGCCATTAGCTGTTGATAGGGATGAGCCGGGCCGGGTAGCTAATTCGGTTAAACTGATGCAGGTAAAACATTGTGTAATCACATCGGTTGACCGTGATGACCTGAAGGACGGCGGCTCTATTATCTGGGCCGAAACTATTAATGCTATCCGCAGGGAAAGCCCCGAAACTACTTTGGAAACCCTGTTGCCCGATTTTAGGGGACAATGGGACAACCTGGCCCGCGTTATTGAAACTCGCCCTGAAGTAGTATCGCATAACCTGGAGACGGTAAGGCGGCTTACCAAAGAGGTTCGGATACAGGCAAAATACGATCGGAGCCTGGAGGCATTAAGCCAGATATCGGCAGCAGGATTACGCACAAAATCAGGCATAATGCTGGGCCTGGGCGAGAAAGAAGAAGATGTTTTAGAAGCAATGGATGATTTGCTGGCGGCCGGTGTACACATATTAACGCTTGGTCAATATTTACAGCCAACACGCAGTCATCACCCGGTAATTGACTGGATACACCCGGATCAGTTTGCTTTTTACAAACAAATTGGATTAGATAAAGGTTTTAGGTATGTAGAGAGCGGTCCATTGGTTCGGTCGTCTTATCATGCTGAAAAACACTTGTTTGAAATCTAACAATTCATTTATATCTTCACCCCATTGAGCAAGAAAATTAAACTTTCAGAAGAAGAGCTGGTGCTTGCGCTGAGAAACCGGGAGAAGATTGCCATTGAAGCGCTGTACGATATGTACTCGGCGTCGCTTTATGGTGTTATTGTTCGCATAGTTATAGACGAAGCCACATCTGAGGATGTTTTGCAGGAAACTTTTGTAAAAATCTGGCACGCCTTTTCAAGCTATAGTGAAGAAAAGGGACGCCTGTTTACCTGGATGGTAAACATTGCCCGCAACCTTTCAATCGATAAATTAAGGTCAAAGGATTTTAAAAATCACAGCAAAAACCAAGAGTTAGAAAATAACGTAACTTCCATAGACGAACAAAGAAATACAGTTTACAAGCCTGAGCTGATGGGTATAAAAGAGCTGGTTCAGACGCTAAAACCCGAACAAAAGTCTATCCTTGATTTGGTTTATTTTAAAGGTTATACCCATGTAGAAGCAGCTGACGAATTAGGTATTCCGCTTGGAACCATTAAAACCCGGTTACGAATGGCAATAATTGAACTCAGGAAATATTTTAATTAAAAGCCGAAGTGGAAGACGTAAGAACATTTATTGAATCAGGCATCTTAGAATTATACATTCTGGGTGATGTTTCACCTGCAGAAAAGCAGCAGGTTGAAGCCATGGTTCAAAAACACCCGGCGGTAAAGGCAGAATTAATGGAGATGGAAAAGGCGCTTGAATCATACGCCCTGGCAAATGCCGTTCAACCTTCAGCAAATCAGCGCAATAAAATCTTAAACAGCCTGGTAACCAACCTGGCTGACGATGCTACTTTCAATAAAAAAGATGAGGCCAGCGTTGTTTCCCTAACCGAGCCGGTTACCAATAACTTTTATAAATATGCATTTGCAGCAAGCATTACCTTATTGATAGGCAGTTTGTTTGCCCTGTTTAATGTATATAACAAATTACAAAATACCAGCCAGCAACTGGTAGCTGTTACTTCTCAAAACCAGCGCATCAGTAAAACAGTTAATCTGATGGATCAGCAGCTAGGTGTGTTCAGGGATACAACCTATAAAATCCTGCGGCTAAAAGGTACCAGCAACCTTCCGTCAGGAGGTGTTATGGTGGCCTGGAGCCCTGCTAAAAAGAAAGTGATCCTTGATTTGAAAACGCTTGATATGCCGGTGAACGATAAAACACACCAGTACCAGCTATGGGCGCTGGTTGCCGGTAAACCCATTGATTTGGGTGTGTTTGACAAATTACCGGCTGATACTGCTAACATGCAGGAAATGAAACCGGTAGCATTGGCCCAGGCTTTTGCGGTAACCCGCGAGCCTAGAGGCGGCAGCATTAATCCAACCATGAGCGAAATGATGCTTATCGGGAAGTTTTAACAGGCAAATACCACAATCAGCTGATAAAAATCATTCTTTTATTGTAACGAATACCCCTTTTTAACGTCTTATAGAGAAACCCAGAGTATTCGTTCTTTATAAGATCAGTTAATAAGAATAGGAAAACGGATGTATAATACTTGCAGCCGTTTTTTTATGCCATTAATTTGGCCATCGTAACCGGCAACTGCGCTGCGAGCCGGCCTGGTAGCACCACATTTAGCCTGTTGGGCAAAGCCAGATCATCGCCCGCCTTCCCGTGAATATACACGCCTATAATACAGGCTTCACCGGGAGTGTACCCTTGGGCGACCAACGAGGTTATTATACCGGTAAGCACATCACCCATGCCTCCTGTCGCCATTGCCGGGTTGCTTGTTGAATTAAAACAGACGGTCCCGTCGGGCGAAGCAACAAGCGTATAATCATTTTTTAAAATGATATAGATATTATGTTTCTTCGCCATTTTTATACTGCTTTGCAGCCGTTGCCACCAATTAGCATGTTCACCAAAAAGGCGGTCAAATTCTTTCATGTGTGGGGTTAATATACTTCCGGCCGGCACTTTGTTCCAAAGCTCAGGATTTCCTGCCAAAAGGTTCAGCGCATCGGCATCCATCACGATCGGGGCTTTATAGTTATCCAATATATCAATTAATAACGTTAAGGCCCGGCTGTCTTTACCCAGCCCCGGGCCAATGCCAATTGTGGTAAACTGCGCCCATTTTATCTCTGGCAGTTCATCACCGTGCCTTACAATCGCCATTACTTCAGGCTGGTAAGTATTTAATGCGGTCAGCCCGCTTTCGGGTATACATGCGGTTGTTAATCCGGCGCCCGCATAGGCGCAACTAGCCGAACTTAGCAAAGCGGCGCCCATTGCCTGGGCCTGTCCGGCTACGATTAAAGCATGCCCGTAGGTGCCCTTATTGCTATAATGACGGCGGGGCTTAAGCAACTTTTTGATATCCTTTTCTTCAATAAACTGGTAGGGCGATTTCAGCGAACTGATAAACCCTTCGTCAATGCCAATATTTACCACCTCCCAGCAGTTAATATGCGGCCCGGATTCGGGCAATAAAAAATTGATCCGGGGCTGTTGAAAGGTGATAGCCAAGTCGGCTTTTATAACGGTATCATCGGCGCCTATTTCACCATCGGTAAACAAACCGGTGGGTACGTCAACCGCCACTACCGTTTTATTTAAGCTATTAATATAACCGGCCAGGTTTTTATAATCGCCGGCAAGCGGTTTGTTAAGGCCGGTGCCCAGTAAAGCATCAATAATAATTTTGGAGTTTTCTGCCGGAAACACCGCGCCCGGTTTAAGTTCAAGCACTTCCAACCCCATCTGGTTAATCCGGTTAAGATTAACGGTAAAATCATCGGTAGACCTGTCAGAGAACCGCGCCACCTTAATACCAATATTAAAATACTTATGATCATAAAGCATGCGGGCAATTGCCAGCCCGTCGCCGCCATTATTGCCTGTACCGCAATAAACAGCTATGGTTGCAGTCCTATCAGGAAAATGATTAATGAACCAGCCTACAAAAGCGCGCGAGGCACGCTCAATTAGGTCCACAGAACTAACGGGCTCGGTAGCGATAGTATAGGCATCCGCTTCGCGGATCTGTTGGGCGGTCAGGAGTGGCAGCATAGGGTATAAATTTAAACTTAATACCTTTTGTTTTATAATACTTTTTTTATAGCTAAACTGTTAAATTGCGTTTAACTATTAACTGCATAATGAAAATACGCTTTACCCTTTTACTGATCCTTTTTTGCTTTGCTGCATTTGCTCAAAAACTGGAAACTTTATCCGTTGAAAAAATAATGCGCGATCCGAAATGGATCGGCGTAGCTCCGTCAAATATCCACTGGAGCGACGACAGCAGGAAAGTTTACTTTAACTGGAACCCCGATCATACAGACCGCGATGAGCTATTTGCCATCGCTCCAACAAATACAAAGCCTGTCAAAGTAAGTCCGGCAGACCAACGCGCGTTTACGACTGACGGCGACTGGAACCAAAAGCACACTTTAAAACTCTATGAAAAAAATGGCGACCTGTTTCTGTTTGATCTTAAAACAGGCGGGATACAACAGCTAACCAACACTACCGAACGCGAAAGTAACCCGATCTTTAATGGCGATGAAAGCAAGGTTGTATTTACGCGGGGTGACAACTTATACGCGCTTAAACTACACGGCGGCGAGCTGATACAACTCACCAATTTCACCCATGCCGCAGCGCCTGCTCCGCAAATTGCGGCGGTTCCGGTTGGTGGCAGGCGTGGGGGCGGTATAGCTGCCGCCAATGCTAACCGCGCCCAGGCCAGCGGCAACGAACAGGAGCGCTGGTTAAAAGCCGAGCAGCTTGAGCTGTTTGATATCATTAAAGTAAAAGATAAAGATCGCAAGCTTGATTCGGTTGAAGCAATAGCGTTTGAGCAGAAAAAACTGAAAGAGATTGCCGTAGGTGACCAGGCAATATTTGGCGCGGCGCTTAGCCCCGATGGCCGCTATATAACCTATACCTTGGCAAAGACGCCTGCTGATGCAAAAAGGGTTAATGTACCTAATTACGTTACCGCGTCCGGGTTTACTGAAGATATCCCAAACCGCACCAAAGTGGGTGCTAGCCAGCCAACTTATGAATCGTTTATTTTTGATAGGCAGCGCGATACGGTTTATAAGATAGCAACCGCGGGGGTTCCCGGTATAAAGGACATCCCCGCTTATTTTAAGGATTATCCTAAAGAGCTTGAACAACGCACCAAACGCAACGAAGACAGAAAGGTGTTCGTCCGTGGCCCGTATTGGAGCGGTGACGGTAAATATGCCGTTGTGGTCATTAATGCACAGGATAACAAGGATCGCTGGATCATGAAGCTTGACCCGGCAACCGGCAGCTTATCCCCCGTTGACCGCGAGCATAACGATGCCTGGGTGGGCGGCCTCGGCAGTTCCAATTTGGGATGGGCAGACAATACGCATTTTTATTATGAAACTGAGAATAGCGGCTATGCCCATATCTACCTGGCCGATGTGGCAAACGGCACCAAAAAGCAATTAACCAGCGGCAACTGGGAAGTGCAAACCCTGCAACTATCAGCTGATAAAAAGACCTTTTACTTTACAGCCAATATCGAACACCCGGGCGTTACCCATTTCTACCGGATCCCGGTTAGCGGCGGCACGCCGGTTAAGTTAACAGGCATGAAGGGCAGCAACACGGTTTACCTATCACCTGATGAAAAATGGCTGGCGATCAGCTATTCATACGCAAACAAACCCGGCGAGCTGTATATCCAGCCGAACAAGCCGGGCGCGGCGGCCGTACAGGTAACCAGCTCGGCTACTGACGAATTTAAGTCGTACCCATGGCGCGATCCGCAGCTTATCACCTTTAAAAACCGCTATGGCAGCGATGTCTATGCCCATTTATACGTACCTGCCAGGCCAGATCCGGCTAAGCCGGCGGTAGTTTTTGTGCATGGCGCAGGCTATCTGCAAAACGTCACTTACGGGTGGAGCGACCACTACTTCCGCGAGTATATGTTTAACAACATGCTGGCGGATAACGGATATACCGTGTTGGATATCGACTACTCGGGCAGTGCCGGTTACGGGCGCGACTGGCGCACGGCTATCTACCGCCATATGGGCGGTAAGGACCTGACCGACCAGGTTGACGGTGTTAAAATGCTGGTTGATAAATATGGTGTTAACCCCAAACATGTGGGCATGTACGGCGGATCATACGGCGGGTTTATGACACTGATGGCGATGTTTACCCAACCTGACGTATTCGCGGCAGGTGCCGCCATCCGTTCGGTTACCGACTGGGCGCATTACAACCACGGCTATACCGACAATATCCTGAATGAGCCGTTTACCGATGAAAAAGCCTATCGCGCCAGCTCGCCTATCTATTTTGCTGACGGTTTGAAAGGCAACCTGCTGATGCTGCACGGCATGATCGATCAGAATGTTAATTACCAGGATATCATCCGTTTAACCCAGCGCCTGATAGAATTACATAAAGAAAACTGGGAACTGGCATCATACCCGGTAGAGGATCACGGCTTTGTACAGCCCAGCAGCTGGACGGATGAGTATAAACGAATTTATAAGCTGTTTGAGCAGAATTTAAAGGCGAAGTGATCCATTTAAAAAAGTGGATCACCCGGATCACCATTTTTATCTAAGTATTTGTAAATTAGGATTTTAACTTTTTGAGCGGATCACTTTGGATCACCCTTATTCGTCAAGATCTTTAAGTATGTTTTTAAATTAAGACATTGATAATCAACCAACTGAAAAACAACTATTTTTTGCCGATTTTTCGGCGGTGGATCACTAAAAGTGGATCACCTGATTTCAAAAAAATGGTTGCAAAATCAAGAGCCGCCGGCTTTTAAACCTGATGTGAACAATGAAAAAAGGAGCGCTGCTTTTATTTATATTTTTATTCGGATGCGGTCATAAGGACCCCGCAACACCCGTGCATATCAGCCTTACCGATAGCAATCATTCCCTAAAAATAACAGGCATCAACCCGGTAATCTTAAACGACATTAACCGCGATACCGTCAAAAACTGGCAAAGCCTGTTCGCTATTTATCGCCTGCCGGCAGATACGGATATGAAAGATTATCAACCTATACAACCCGGCAAATATCAGCTTAAAGACAGCGCGGTAGTATTTACGCCCGATACCTCTTTTGCCAAACCGCAGACCTATTTTTTGCGCTATTATAACTACGCCGGCAATAAAAGTATCTGGGACTATATCAGCGGCAAAACCACCAAAGGACAATTGCATTATATTGATTTGATTTTTAAGCCGTAACTGTTGTAAAATCAAGAATTATTTACTATATTTGCATCCAAATTAATACAGAGGGGGCCATTTGCCCCCTCTTTTAGTTTACCAATCATTCCGCAACTGGCGGAAAAAGAGGGGCGAATATGAATATTGAAAAAAGGGTTGTTGAATTAGTTGAAGAGAAGATCGCTGAAATTGAGCGTCCGGATCTGTTTTTAGTAAGCGTTAAATTGCTTCCTAACGGCAAACTAATGATACTGGTTGACGGTGATAACGGCATAGGAATTGCCGAGTGTGCACAGATAAGCCGTTATGTAGGTTTTAAACTGGAAGAAGAGGATGTGATAAAAACAGCCTATAACCTTGAGGTTTCATCGCCGGGGATTGATTTCCCGCTGACCATGACCAGGCAGTACACCAAAAACATCGGGCGCGATCTGGCTATTAAAATGGCCGATGGCACCAAAAGAGAAGGGAAACTGAATGCAATTACAGAGGACGCCGTAATGATTGAAGAAAAAATAAAAGAAAAAGGGAAAAAGGCTGCCGTTATTGAAAGCGTTATCCCGATAGAGCAAATAACAGAAACAAAGGTTTTAATATCATTTAAGTAAGAAACCATCATGGGCAGCTCAATAAAAAATTAAAGCCCATGATAGCTTCATTACCATATAATAACAATTAATTTCAATGAAAAATGAGCAATATTAATTTAATTGATTCTTTCCAGGAATTCAAAGATTTTAAAAACATCGATCGTCCAACGATGATGAGCGTGCTGGAAGACGTTTTCAGGAGTATGATCCGTAAAAAATACGGCACCGATGAGAATTGTGACGTAATTGTGAACACAGACAATGGTGACTTAGAAATTTGGCGCACGCGTGTGGTTATGGAAGACGGGTTTAGTGAGGATGATGATTTGGAGATTGAGTTAAAAGAAGCAAAAACATTAGATCCGGACCTGGAGGTTGGCGACGATTATATCGAGCTGATTACTTTAGAGAGCTTTGGCCGCCGTGCTATTTTAGCGGCACGCCAGACACTGGTATCAAAAATATTGGAGTTAGAGAAAGACGAGATCTTTAAGAAATATAAAGACCGCGTGGGCGAGATTGTAACCGGCGAGGTTTACCAGGTTTGGAAAAAAGAAACTTTGGTTTTGGATGATGAAGGCAACGAACTTTTATTACCAAAAACAGAGCAGATCCCGGCCGACTACTTTAAAAAAGGCGATAGCGTTAAAGCGATTGTTTACAAGGTAGATATGCTGAACAGCAACCCTAAGATCATCATATCACGTACAGCGCCCGAGTTTTTACAGCGCTTGTTTGAACTGGAAGTTCCGGAGATCTTTGATGGTTTGATCACCATTAAGAAAATTGTACGCGAACCGGGCGAAAGAGCTAAGGTAGCTGTAGAATCGTATGATGACCGTATTGATCCGGTTGGCGCCTGTGTGGGCATGAAAGGTTCACGTATCCACGGTATTGTGCGCGAGTTGAAAAATGAAAATATTGATGTGATAAACTATACCAACAATATTCAGTTATATATACAACGTGCTTTATCACCGGCTAAAATCACCTCTATTAAGTTAGATGATGAGAAAAAAACAGCCGCGGTATACTTAAAACCAGATCAGGTATCGTTGGCTATCGGTCGTGGCGGCCATAACATTAAGCTGGCAGGTAAGCTGACAGGTTACGAAATTGATGTTTACCGTGAAGCTGATGAGCATGATGAAGATGTGGATATTGAAGAATTTTCTGACGAAATTGAAAGCTGGATCCTGGACGAATTTAAACGGATTGGTTTAGATACAGCAAAATCAGTTTTGGCCCTAACCGTAGGCGAACTGGTGAAACGTACAGATTTAGAAGAGGAAACAGTAAAAGAAGTACTATCAATATTACAGGCAGAATTTGAATAAAAGGAATTAAGCAAAATTAAAATCGTATTTTTGCATAAATAAGCAGAGAAAGTTATAATAAATGTCAGAAGACAAATCAATAAAATTAATAAAAGCAGTAAAAGAGCTTAACATTGGTATGGGTACCATTGTTGATTTTTTAGCTACAAAAGGCTATAAGGTTGATAAACAACCTATGGCGAAGCTGGATAACGACATGTACAGTGCCTTGTTAAAGGAATTTGCTGTTGATAAAAGCATTAAGGAAGAAGCCAAGCAGATCAGTATCGGCAAGATACGTAAAGAAGAAGCTGCGGCTATTCCTGACAGGCCGGTTGAGGCCCGCCGTTCAAGGGATTTCGAGAACGAAGAGATCCTGATCAAGAACGCCGGTAATTTTACCGCGCCACCTGCCCCGGTTGAACAACCGAAGCCGGCAGCGGCGCCTGTTCCTGAACCTGTAAAGGCAGAAGAACCGGCAAGTACTGACGCGCTTAGGGGTGTAAAAGTTGTGGGTAAGATAGACCTTAATAACTTAAATGCTAAACCGGCCGAAAAGGTTAAAGAGGAAGCTCCGAAACCAGAGCCGGTTGCCGAAGTAAAAGCACCAGAACCTGTTGCCGAAGTTAAGGCACCTGAGCCTGTTGTTGAAGTTAAAAAAGAGGCCGCTCCTGAAGCACCGAAAGCCGAAGAAGTAAAAGCGCCTGTGGCACCGCAACCACCGGTTGCCGCACCGGCATCAACGCCTGCACCTGCTGCGCCGCAACCACCGGTTGCTGCCGCTCCTGTCACCCCTCCTAACGAAGAAGGTGGCGATCCGGATGTGATCAGGGCGAAAGCCGATCGCTTAAGCGGGCCAAACATTGTTGGCAGGATAACTTTGCCGGTTACACCAAAACGTAACCCGGTAGCGTCGTCATCAAATACCAGCGCAGATCATAAACGTAAACGTAAGCGTAAAGATAACCAGGGACCCGGCCAGGGTGGTGGCAATAATGCCAATCCGCAGCAAGGCCAGGGCGCTAACCCTGCCGGTGGCGGCAATGCCCCGCAAGGCGGTGCCAACAACACCAATAGCGCCAACCGTCCTGATTTTAGAAACCGCCCCAATACTACAGGCGGTGGTTATCAGGGCAACCGTCCAAACAATAACTTTAACCGTAATACCCCGGCAAGTACCGGCCCTAAAGAAGAACCTTCAGAAAAGGACATTCAGGACCAGATTAAGGCTACCCTTGCCCGCTTAAGCGGCGCCGGTAAGTCGGGCAAATTTGCCCAGCGCGCCAAGTTCCGTCGTCAAAAACGGGATGATGTGGCCGCCAATGCCGATGAACTGGCATTAGAGCAGGACGCACAATCAAAAGTATTAAAGGTTACAGAATTTGTAACAGCTAACGAGTTAGCTATCATGATGGATGTATCTGTTACGCAGATCATCTCAACCTGTATGAGTTTGGGCATGTTCGTGTCCATCAACCAGCGTTTGGATGCCGAAACACTAAGCATTGTTGCTGATGAGTTTGGCTACCAGGTTGAGTTTGTAAAACCACAGGATGAAGAATTTATCCTTGATCAGCCGGATGCTCCGGAAGACCTGGTACCACGTGCACCGATAGTAACGATCATGGGCCACGTAGATCATGGTAAGACATCGTTGCTGGATTTTATCCGCAAAACCAACGTAATAGGTGGTGAAGCAGGTGGTATAACCCAGCACATTGGTGCCTACGAAGTAACACTGCCGGATAATAAAGGAAAAATAACATTCCTGGATACACCGGGCCACGAAGCGTTTACCGCTATGCGTGCCAGGGGTGCACAGGTAACCGATATTGTAATTATAGTTATCGCTGCTGATGACAGCGTGATGCCGCAAACCCGCGAGGCCATAAACCACGCGCAGGCTGCCGGTGCACCAATCATCTTTGCATTCAATAAAATCGACCGTCCGGGTGCCAATGCCGATAAGGTACGTGAGCAACTGTCAGCCATGAATATTTTGGTTGAGGAGTGGGGCGGTAAATATCAAACACAGGAGATCTCAGCAAAAACCGGTTTAAATATCGACCTGCTTTTAGAAAAAGTATTGTTAGAGGCCGAACTGCTGGAGCTTAAAGCTAACCCTAACAAACGTGCCGTAGGTACGGTTATTGAGGCTGCTTTGGATAAAGGCCGTGGTATTGTTACCACCATCCTGGTACAGGCAGGCCGATTAAAAGTAGGCGACCCGATATTAGCCGGCTGCTACAGCGGGCGTGTTAAAGCGTTAACCAATGAGCGTGGCCAGAGGGTTGAATCTGCAGGGCCGTCAACACCGGTACAGGTACTGGGCATGCAGGGTGCACCTACCGCCGGCGATAAGTTTAACGTGTTAGAGAGCGAAGTTGAAGCACGTGAGATTGCAAACAAGCGTTTGCAGTTACAACGCGAGCAGGGCTTACGTACCCAGAAACATATCACTTTGGATGAGATCGGCCGCCGTTTGGCAGTGGGTAACTTTAAGGAACTGAACATTATTGTTAAAGGTGACGTGGATGGTTCGATCGAGGCATTGTCTGACTCGTTGTTGAAACTATCAACCGAACAAATCCAGGTTAACGTGATATCAAAAGCAGTTGGTCAGATCTCTGAATCAGACGTATTACTTGCTTCTGCATCAGACGCGATCATCATCGGTTTCCAGGTACGCCCTTCAGGCGGTGCCCGTAAGCTGGCCGAGGCTGAGCAGATTGACATCAGGCTTTATTCAATCATCTACGACGCGATCAACGAGATCAAGGCTGCGATGGAAGGCATGCTTGCACCAACCTTTGAAGAGAAGATTGTTGCTAACGTAGAGATCCGCGAAACCTTCAAGATCAGTAAAGTGGGTACCATTGCAGGTTGTATGGTATTGGATGGTAAAATTACCCGTAACAGTAAGATCCGTATCATCCGCGAGGGTGTGGTGATCTACACCGGCGAACTGGCTTCATTAAAACGTTTCAAAGACGACGTAAAAGAGGTATCAGCCAACTACGAGTGCGGTTTAAACATCCAAAACTTTAATAACATTGAAGTAGGCGACATTGTTGAAGCTTACGAAAACGTAGAAGTTAAACGCAAGCTGGTATAAACAGCAGGCACATTATATTTAAAAGGCTCATCGGTAACCGATGAGCCTTTTTTGTTTTTAATATAGCCTGGGGTACTACAATATAAACTTCGTACTTAAAAAATTAGACGAATTATCATTCACAATTTCATTGATGAGATGTTTATTGGCCTCATTTAACTTAGCGGCTACTAATGAGCGGATAGAGAATGAGCGCAAGGCATCATGTACCGAAAGTGTACCTTCGGCACTGTCCTTGCGGCCGGTAAACGGAAACACATCCGGGCCGCGCTGACATTGGGTATTCACATTTACCCGGCTCACCAGGTTAACAAACGGGTCGATCAATGACGCGATCTCATCAGCATCATTACTAAAAATACTTACCTGCTGGCCATGCGGCGAGTCGATCTGGTACGCAATCGGTTCTTCAATATCCTGAAAGGGCACCACCGGGATCACGGGTCCAAACTGCTCTTCGCGGAAGATCTTCATTTTGTCATTCACGGGGTATAAAATTGCCGGGTAAACAAACGAAGCCGCTGTTGCGCCACCGTTTTCATTGATCACGCCGGCGCCATGCGCTACCGCGTCGGCAATGGTCTCTTTCAGGAAATCGGGCTTATGGGGCTCTGGCAGCGGGGTTAACTTAACATCTTTATCCCATGGCAGGCCAAACGGCAGCTTGGCTACGGCATCGCTTAGTAGTTTTAAAAACTCATCGGCTACCTCTTTATGTACATAGATGATCTTGATAGCGGTACAGCGTTGCCCGTTAAAGGACAGCGCGCCGAGGATGCACTCGCTAACCGCGAGTTTCAGGTCGGCGTTTTTCGTGATGATGGCCAGGTTCTTGGCATCAAGGCTTAAAACGGCGCGTAACCGGTTTATTTTAGGGTGACGTTTTTTCAGATCATTGGCCACTTTACTTGAGCCGATGAATGCCAGCACGTTGATATGCCCGGTTGCCATTAAACCGGGGGTTACCGTGGCACCGCGGCCATAAACGGTATTGACCACGCCTTTAGGGAACGACTCCCGGAAAGCTTCAAGCAACGGATAATGCAACAGCGTACCGTGCTTAGGTGGTTTAAACAGCAGCGTATTGCCCATAATAAGGGCGGGTATCAGCGTGGTGAAAGTTTCATTAAGCGGATAGTTGAACGGCCCCATACACAGCACAACGCCCAACGGCGACCGGCGGGCCTGCGCAACCACACCCTCAGCTATCTCGAAGCGGGATGAGGTACGGTCGATCTCCTTCAGCGCGTCAATAGTGGCGTTGATATATTCAACGGTGCGGTCAAATTCTTTGGCCGAGTCGGCGTATGATTTGCCAATCTCCCACATAATCAGTTTAACTACCAGGCTGCGCTGCTCGCCCATTTTAAAAATGAAGCGCTCCAGGCATTTGATACGTCCGTCGACACTCATGGTCGGCCACTCGCCCCTGCCGTTGTCATAGGCAGCAATTGCGGCGTCAAGGGCCTCGTTTGCCTCCTTCTCGGTACAAACCGGGTAGGTGCCGATAAACTTACGGGTTAAACCATTGGGCCCGGGGATACAAACCGGCGAATAAACTTCGCTAACGGGTCCGTTCCACGGTTTCATCTCACCATTACAAAGGTATTCGCGCTGGTGGATCTGTTCTATCCTGAATTCTTCGGGTATAAGGTTTTCATCCACGAAGATCGATTGGAGCTGTTCTTCAAAACTCATAATTTACAAATTGGTTGTTTGATAAGGCAATTATAAACATAATTACAATATGTGCAACAGTTAAGGTGTAATAAATACACTATCACAGTTACTTATCACACTTAACCAGTTGTTTATGAGGCCAATTAAAGTAAATTATTACAGCTCTATTTCTTCGCCAATTGCCGGAAGCTTAATATTTATCCCCGCTTTGACGAACTTTTCGCGTGCCTCCTCTTTATCAATCGCTATCACCGGGAAGGTATCGTAATGCACCCCGATTATGTTTTTACAGTTGATGAAATCCGTGGCTTTTATGGCATCATCCACACCCATGGTATAGTTATCGCCGATGGGTAGAACGGCCCAGTCCAGGTTTTCGTCTTCCAGCAATTTCATATCGTAGGTGAGCGCGGTGTCACCGGCGTAATAGATCTTTTTCCCTTCCGAGTATAATACAAATCCGGCTGGGTTACCGCCTGCTGCACCATCAGGCATGGTGCTTGAGTGTACGGCATTAACCATTTTAACCCGGCCAAAATCAAAATTGAAGCCGCCGCCAATGTTCATACCGTGTGCCTCGATGCCTTTCTTACCCAACCAGCCGGCAATTTCGGCGATACAGATTACCAGGGCGCCGCTGCTTTTTTGGATAGCCACCAAATCGGCCACATGGTCGCCGTGCCCGTGCGATACCAGGATATAATCAGGCTTCAGCGCGTGGATATCAATATGTTTTGCCGCCGGGTTAGGTGTAATAAAAGGATCAAACAAAAGTTTTTTTCCTTCGGTTTCAATCATTAGGGTTGATTGTCCGTAATAAGTAGTTTTCATGGTGATGGTATTAATCTTAACGGTATCTGTCAAACATTAAAAAGGGCATTGCTTATTTACCAAACATCCCGCCCATTCCGCCAAACATATCTTTGGTAACGGCGGCCATTTCGCTTTGGCTTACGTTGTCAGCCTGCTCCATTGCTTTGTTAATGGCTATTACCAGCAACTCTTCCAGCTCTTCTTTATCGGCCTCTTTAAAAAACTCCGGGTCAATATTTACCGACTGTATAATTTTATTGCCGGTAGCCGTAACGCTGATTTTACCGCCTTCGGCAGTGCCGGTTACGGTAAGCGCATCAAGCCTTTGTTTTACTTCGCCGGCTTTTTGCTGTACTTCAAATAGTTTATCAAACATGTTAACTCCTTTATTTTTCTATAGAACAGTATTTACAGCTTAGTGTTTACGCGATTTGTGCTTTTTAACGGAGCTGTGCCTGGCTACCGTTTCTTTCTTCTGTTTTTTAACGGGCTGTTTTTTCTTTTCTAAAGTAGGGGCACGTGCCTGTTCATCCTCCTCCTCGCCGCCGCGGCCGTAAGCCCCCGCACGTACTACGGGCATGCCTGTCATTTTAAACAGATCATCAAGGTGCAGCAGGCTGCCATTGGTCATGTTATCCAGCAATATAATTACTACGTCTTCCTTCATATCGCGCAGAAAGTTATGACGATAGCCATGCCACCAGCCGGTGTGGTAAACCACTTTCTCGTTAGGCCCCTCGAACAAATGCCAGCCATAACCATACCCGAAATGACCGTTCTTTAACGGAACGCGGTTGGTATAAGCCGAATCCTGCGTGGCCTGTTTAATAAGCTTCCCGGCGCGCAGCGCACGATCGAACAGGAAAAGATCACCCACAGTACTATAAATACCTTTATCGCCAACGGGCCCGTCCAGGTAGTTTTGCGCCACCGAGTACCGCCAGCTGTTACGGTCATGCCCCAATACCTTGGTGGGTATTTTATCGTAAGTGGCCTTGGAGTATACGTTGGTATGCTTCATGCCGGCCGGCAGAAAAACGTTCTGCATCATATAATCGGCGTACTGCATATGTGTCACCTTCTCTATAATAGAGCCCAGCACCATAAAGTTGGAGTTGTTGTAATGATAACCTTTATCGGGCACGTTATAACGTGCAGGTTTGTACTGGGCCAGTAAGTCCATCATTTGCTGGTTGGTAACCCCTTTTTTCTGGTCGCGGTGTTCTTTGCGGAAAACATCATCGATAGCATATACATAATTGGGCAGGCCCGAGCGGTGCGTAAGCAGCATGCGGATGGTTACGCCATGATATGGGAAATTGGGGAAAAACTGCTGCACGGAGTCTTCAAGGCGCAGCTTACCCCGCTCCATTAACTGCAGAATGGCGGTCGACGTCATCGTTTTGCTGATGGACGCCAGTTCAAACTGGGAGTTGAGCGTCAGGCTGTCCTGGTGCGGGTAGTTAGCCCAGCCGAAAGCATTTTGGTAAACTATCTTTCCTTTTTTTGCCACCAGTACATTACCGTTAAACCCTGCTGCCGTGTGCAGGTGCTGCATAAAAGCATCTATCTGTTTATCGGCGTTTTTAGGGTTATAGGCCAACAAAGCTTTGGTGTCTAACGGTTTACTTTTTTCTGGCGATCCCTGGTCTGAGTGGCTATTATCGCCCGGTTTTGGTGAGCACGAGGCCAATAAAAGCAGAAAAACGGTGAAAGTTAGGAGGCCTTGTTTTAAAAATTTCATAAATAAATACTACCAGGATAAACGACTGCGAAAATTGGAAAATATAACCCGCATCTGAATTAAAGTTTTAAACATTTTTATTGTTTTAGTTGATAACGTTGCTAAATTTAAAATATATAAACCTCGCACTTAAATTATATGCAAACCTATCACAAAGCTATCTTAACACTACTCCTGCTTTTTTGTTCGATAACAGTTTTCGCGCAGGAAAACCAGGCAGCCATGACCCTGTTAAAAGAAGGGACCGCATTACACGATGCCAAAAAATATGATGAAGCCATTGCCAAATATGATGCGGCTTTAAAAATCGATGCTAACAATTCAACAGTACTTTACGAAAAAGCTTTTACATTATATGCATCAGGCAAAGCTAACGATGCCCTTGCAATACTTGAAAAACTGGTCGTTACAGATAAATCAGCGCGCACCTACGCCTTGCTGGGTAATATATACGATGAGCGGAAAGATTTTGATAAAGCAATTAGCATTTATAAAAAAGGCGTAGCAGTAGCACCAAAAGACGCAAACCTGTGGTATAATTTAAGTGTTTCTTACCTGATCCAAAAAAATTATGCCCAGGCCGAGGCCGCAGCTACAGAAGCTATAAAGGCAAATCCGAGGCATGCCAGCAGCCAGCGCGTGTATGCCATGGCCACTTATAATGAAGGTAAGCACATCAACTCCATATTGGCCTGGTGCAATTTCCTGATCATGGAGCCGCAAACCCAGCGCTCGGTGGAGGCGTGCATGTATTTGAAACATATCCTATATTTCAATGTCAAAGGAAATAGTATGAATATGGGTGGCACAGACGAACTAAGCCGGTCGCAGCAAATGAGTGTCGCACTAAGCGTAACCGGTGGTTTGGCAATTGCTAAAACTGCGGCGGCCAATAACGGCGCTGCCATTACCCCCTTAGATTCGTTGTCACTACCCTTGCAATACATTTTTAAACTTGCGGCCGAAAAGAAGGATCCGGCTAATTCCGTTTTTTTTAATAAATACTATGCCGACTTCTTTGGTACTTTAGCAAATACAGAATATATGAACGTGTTTTTCCGTTATATAACCATAAGCGTTTTCAGGAATGATAACATCGCCTGGCTTAAAGAACACCAGGATAATTTAAAAGGATTAATAACCTGGGTAATTGCAACTAAACGAGAAACAGAGTAATATGAAGTTAAAAAGCCTTTCCATAACTATACTACTATCATTGTTGTTTGCGCCCACCCTGTTAGCACAGGACACCGACGACCCGGCCACAAACTACAAAGCGGCGTTAGCGTTAGTTGACGCAGGGAAAGGCACGGAAGGCATCCCCCTGTTAGAGAAAGTTTTAAAAACACAATCGGCCTATACCGACGCCGCTTACAGTTTACTAGGCGGCATTTATGACAAAAACAATCAGCCTGAAAAAGCCATTGCAATATATAACGACGGACTAAAAGCCTATCCAAAGGACCAGAACTTATACTTTAATTTAGGCATAGCCGATTTTAGAGCGAAGAAATATAACGATGCCGAGCTGGCCGCTATTGAAGCCATCAAACTCGACCCTAAACATGCCAACAGCCAGCGCCTGTACGGGCTGGTAACCTTCCACCAAAACAAACGGTTAAACGCTTTAATGGCATTTTGTAGTTTTTTATTGATTGAACCCAACGGCCCGCGCAGCGACGAAGCCATTACCAACCTGCAAAGCATCCTGAAAGGCGGCGTATTAAAAGCTGACGGCGCGGTTAAAACGCTACCCGCCGATGCTAAAGAAACCGCCGCGTTTAACGCCATTATATCCTCTGCCATCGCCGCGGGCCGGGCGAAAAAGCTAACCGGTAACGCGTTGCTGGAGTTCCAGCTTAAAACCATTTTTAGCCAGACCGGCCAAGCATCTGCCAGGAAAACTGACAGATCCTTTTTTGATAAATTTTATGCCGATTATTTCTTTAAACTGGCCCAAAGCGGCAACGTGCCGGCATTGGCTAAGCTGATAACTACCAAAACGCAGGATGCAGCTTTAATGGATTGGGTGAAGAATACGGAAAGGGCATTTTAATAGCCATATCTAATAATTTGTCGTTCTGAACAGAGCTAAGAATAGTCGCGCGCCGAAATCCAGGTTTAACAAATACCCAGCTCCGTTCAGAATGACAGTCGATCTTACTTAATTAAAACCCGGTAGAAACTGTTACATCTTTCCAACTTTCCAAATCTCGTTTCACGGCATCTATTTTGGCATAAGCCATATTGTAGGCATCTTCACCCAGGAACAGATGCAATGGCGGATTCTCAACATCAGCAAGTTTAATGATAGCTGATGCACCTTTTTCCGGGTCGCCGGGCTGGTTGCCTTTAATTTGTGATAAATGCAGGGCCTCAGAGTCGCGTACCAGTTTATACGCATCAATTGGATTTTGAGGCATGCTTAACGAAGTCGGATTAAGAAATTCTGTACGGAAATATCCCGGCGATACGATGGTGGCATGTATGCCAAATGGTTTAACCTCTTCGGATAATGCTTCTGTAAAACCATCAACGGCAAACTTGGTTGCGCAGTAAATACCAAAGCCCGGGAACATTCCGTAAAAGCCCCCAACTGAAGATATGTTAATGATATGGCCCGATTGCTGTTGTCTTAAATGTGGCAAAGCCTTGCGGATAACATTTAATGATCCAAAAACATTTACGTCAAAATTAGTGCGGGCCTCGGCATCGCTCAGCTCTTCAAGAGCACCGGTCATACCATAGCCCGCGTTATTTACCACCACATCTAATTGGCCAAAGGTGCCAATAGTTTTTTCAATAGCATCGGCTACGCTCTCTTCTGAGGTTAAATTAACAGCCAGTGGCAAAAACTGATCGCCGGAAAAATCTACGGCTTTTTTCAAATCGGCGATGCTACGCGAAGTGGCCGCTACTTTAGCGCCGGTGTTTAATAATTGTTTTACCAGGGTTAATCCTAAGCCTTTTGAGGCACCGGTAACAAACCATACTTTTTGTGTTTTCATTGTTTTGTGTTTTGATTAACACAAAGGTATACCGGCTATAGGCGCGCAATTAGCGTTATTCAAGCCAATACTTACAAAATTCAAACATCAGGCTGCCCTAAAAGCAGTGGGTGTATAGCGGGTTTGTTTTTTAAAAAAATTATTAAAGTGCGATGGTTCTTCAAACCCCAGGCAGTAGCCAATTTCAGAGATATTCCAATCGGTGTGTTTTAGCAGTATCTTGGCTTCGCCCAGCATCCGCTCGGCAATCAGATCGGTAGTGGTTTTGCCGGTGGTCTCTTTTACCGCGCGGTTTAAATGATTTACATGTACAGCCAACTGATTGGCAAAATCCCTGGCCGAGCGCATGGTAAAACGCTGCGTAGGCTCCTCTATAGGGAACTGTCTTTCCAGCAGTTCGGTAAAAACAGCCGTGGTCCTTGACTTGGCATCCGGGTGTTGAAACAAGCTTTCGGACGGCCGCGATTTCAGCGCCAGATGCGTAAGCTCGGTAACGTAATTACGCAACAGATCATATTTGTACGCATATTCAGATTTAATCTCGTCCAGCATTTTCAAAAATATTGCGCTTACCTGGTCATCTTGCTGTTGGTTAAGGCTGTAGGCCGGTTTGCCGCCAATCTGATACATAGGCAACTCATTCAGCCCGCCAAGTATCTTCTCCGTAAAAAACGAGCGGGTAAAAATGCAAAAGTAACCGCTGGTATCGTCAGACAAAGGCTCCCAGGTGTATGGCACCTGCGGATTAAAAAATATTAGCGTCGGGCCCTCCAGATCAATGCTTTTCTCGGCATAATGATACCGGTTTTTACCGCGAATCAGTGTCACCTTATAAAAATCCTTACGGCTATAATGCACCGGTGTGGTCAGACAATCTTCCAGGCGGAATACATTGAAGTGGCCTATATCGTTCTGCAGGTTTAGCGGCAGATAATTTAATTTTTGTTGATAAAATTCTTCAAGTGTTTCTGCTCTGGCTGGCATAGCTGGTAATTTAGATAGTAAAATTACGGATAAAGTACAGGGCGATGATTACACAATTCAAATAATATATTGCAAAATTCAAACATCAACCCTCTTTTCATCCGGCAAAGAGGGGTTATTTGCTACCGTAACTTTTTGAATATTATCTTCCATCGCACTTGTTTTACCCCTACCTTTGCGGCTGAAAATTATACTGCATTATAATGAGTTTCAGAACCGAACATGATACCATGGGCGAGGTACAGGTACCTGCCGACAAATACTGGGGCGCGCAAACCGAAAGATCGCGCAATAACTTTAAAATCGGCCCCGAGGCTTCTATGCCTAAAGAGATCATCGCCGCTTTTGCTTACCTGAAAAAAGCTGCCGCTTTTACCAATACCGACCTGGGTGTTTTACCTGCCGACAAACGCGACCAGATAGCCGCCGTATGCGACGAGATCCTGGCCGGCGAGCTGGCCGGAGAGTTCCCGTTGGTGATCTGGCAAACCGGCTCGGGCACGCAATCAAACATGAATATTAACGAGGTTATTGCCAACCGTGCGCACGTATTGGCCGGCAATAAGCTTGGCGAGGGCAAAACCTTTATCCACCCTAATGATGATGTCAATAAATCGCAATCATCAAACGATACCTACCCTACCGCTATGCACATCGCCGCCTATAAAATGGTGATTGATGTAACCATACCAGGTATTGAAAAACTGCGCGATACACTGCAGGCGAAGGTTGAGGCTTTTAAATCGGTTGTTAAAATCGGCCGTACGCATTTGATGGACGCAACCCCATTAACCCTGGGACAGGAGTTTTCGGGCTATGTATCGCAGTTAAATCATGGCTTGAAAGCATTACGCAATACTTTAGATCACTTATCAGAGCTTGCACTTGGCGGTACTGCTGTAGGTACCGGCATCAATACCCCAAAGGGATATGATGTTAAGGTTGCCGAATACATTGCCAAATTTACCGGCTTGCCATTTGTCACTGCCGAAAATAAATTTGAGGCCCTGGCCGCGCACGATGCTATTGTTGAAACACATGGCGCGTTAAAGCAGATCGCCGTTTCGTTAATGAAGATAGCTAACGATATCCGCATGCTGGCCTCGGGCCCGCGTTCAGGTATCGGCGAAATCCATATTCCGGACAATGAGCCCGGATCATCCATTATGCCGGGCAAGGTTAACCCTACCCAAAACGAGGCGGTTACCATGGTTGCGGCGCAGGTAATGGGTAATGATGTTACCATCTCCATCGGCGGTTCAAACGGCCATTATGAGCTGAATGTATTTAAACCGGTAATGGCGGCTAATTTCCTGCAATCCGCACGCTTAATCGGCGATGCCTGCGTATCATTTAATGATCATTGCGCGGTTGGTATTGAGCCAAACTATGCCGGTATTAAAAAGCATTTAGAAAACTCGCTGATGCTGGTTACCGCGTTAAACCCGCATATTGGTTATGAGGCTGCTGCCAAAATCGCTAAAACAGCGCTGAAAGAAGGCTCGTCATTACGCGAAGCTGCTATAGGCCTGGGCTACCTGACCAACGAGCAGTTTGATGCATGGGTGCGTCCTGAGGATATGATAGGTTCATTAAAATAAATTAAACCATCATTGCGGGAAACGAAGCAATGACGTGATTTATAAATTATACAAATGCAAAAACCTTTTGCCGTGTACCTTTCGGCTCTTTGCCTCCTGCTCACCTCCTGCTCTTTCAACCCCGCCTTACAGGGCAGAGGCCAGGATTACCTGCAGGGCGAATGGCGGCAGGACAGCGTACCCATGCAGAAACAGTTGTTGAGTTATTCGCTTTTTAAGTTTAAATTTAGCTGCGACTCGGTATTTATACAACTTAATTCATTCAGCAAAGTAAACTCGGGCATGGATAGTTGCATGAATGGCGGGCATTGGTCTGAATACATTCGGGGTACTTACAGTCAAAGCCATGACACCCTGCATATAAAAGGCAACTTTTGCAATGCAGATTATACTTTAAAAAAACAGGCAGGCTGCTTTAGGTACGGCCCCTACGAAGAGTTTTTTAAGGTGAGTAAAAAAACAGGCTCGCTTGTTCAGTTTTTAAGCACATCAAACGTTATACCCGTTAACTTACATTTAATTAAAAAGATCACCTGTAATCCAAAACCGCTATAAAATGAAATTCAATTTCTTAAAAAAATTAACTGCAGGCATAGCTATTATCTATGCGCCCATGCAAACGATGGCCTGGGGCACCAATGGTCACCGCATATCGGGGCAAATAGCCCAGGACCATTTAACCGCAAAAGCCCGCCTGGCCATAAAAGCTATTTTGGGTAATGAGTCGATAGCTATGGCAAGCAACTGGGCCGATTTTATAAAGTCAGACCCGGCTTACAGCTATTTATACAACTGGCACTTTGTTGATTTTGAAAGGCCGATGAGCTACCCCGAAATGACCGAATTTCTGGAGCATGACAACAGCGTTAATGCCTACACCAAGCTAAAGTTTTTAATAGACGAACTGAAAAAGAAAAATACTACCAAAGAGAACAAACTGCTTTACCTGCGCATGCTCATCCATATCACCGAGGATATCCACCAGCCGATGCATACGGCACATGCCAGTGACAAGGGTGGTAATGATTTTAAAGTAAACTGGTTCACCAAACCAACCAACCTGCACTCGATCTGGGATACGGAGCTGATTAATTTCCAGGAACTGAGCTATACTGAGTATGCCAGCGCGATCGATCATCCCACGGCTACCCAAATTAAAGACTGGCAGGCTGCCCCGCTAAGTAAGTGGATCTTTGAGTCGAGCACCCTGGCCGAGCAGTTTTACACCGAAATTAAACCCGGCGACACGCTTAATTATAAATACAACTTTACCCATTTGGATATCCTTAACCAACAACTGCTTAAAGGCGGTATCAGGTTAGCGGGATTGCTGAATGAGATATTTGGGTAAATTTAATGTGCAGATATGCAAATGCGAGGATGTGCCGATAACCCGGCTCATCAAATCATTTGCACATCTGCATATTTACACATCCGCACATCCAAATGAAAATACTAATGGTTTGCCTGGGCAATATTTGCCGTTCGCCGCTGGCGGAGGGGATTATGCAGCACCTGGCCGATAAACAGGGATTAAACTGGGAAATCGACTCGGCCGGTACCGGCGACTGGCACGTAGGCCAGGGTCCGGACAGGCGGTCAGTACGCACAGCCGGCGAACATGGCATTGACATCAGCAGGCAGATATGCCGGCTTTTCAGGCGCAGTGATTTTGATGAATTTGATCATATCCTGGCGATGGACAGGAGCAACCTGAGCAATATCCTGGCTATGGCCCGCAATGCTAACGATGCCAATAAAGTAAGCCTGTTGCTGGTTGACCAGATTGTCCCCGACCCTTATCATGACGACCGGCAGTTTGAGCCCGTATTTAACCTGATTGAAGAAGGCTGCCATGCTTTCATTGATCGATATAAATAGACGGTTGTCATCCTGTGCAAACATAGGATGACAACTTTATATTATTTGCACATCTGCATATCCTCGCATCTGCACATCAACTAATTACATCGCCGCCTTACTTAAATAAGCAGCCAGCGCACTTATAGTTGCTGACACCACTGCTATCTGCTCCTTCATTTCGGGCCAGTTACGTTGTTCTATCGCTTCGCGGATGCCGGGCATCGTCTTTACGCCATAGCCTGTATAAAAACCCGGTGCATAAATGGCATGCTTGTACCAGGGGCGTCGCGGTAAACCCGCTGGCGCAAGCAATTGCTGTTCGGCTTTATAGATAGTTTCATTGAGTGCTTTATGATTGATATTTGACGCGGATGCGGTAGCCATCACTATCGCGAGTTTATCGGCACTAGTTTTCAGGGCATTCAAAGATGCGGTTAAGGCTGAGAAGTCGATAGGTGGCACCTCGGCTTTTGCCTGCGGCGGTGCAATCATTTTTTTAGGGTCAGCAGCCAGGTTAAACGCATTGCTTCTTACCAGCTGGTTTTGCATAGCCGTATTTTCACGCATATTATTGGCCAACTCAACCAACTCCTTTCCATAGCCATCTAGCGTGGCCGATAAACTTCTGAAATCAAACGGGAGCAACTCAGCATCAGCCATACGCAGCACGGTATGACCTACGGTTTTTGCTAAAACGGCTCCATAAACAAATCCCGGATCTTTAAACCGTTGGTAATCGGCAAACGAATCATATATCGAATGATATTCGCCGCCCGCTCCTTCTCCGCCGTAACCAATATCCAGGGTAGGTATGCCTAAATGCTGCAGAAATGAAGAAAAATCAGACCCCGAACCTAACGCTTCTATTGGTTCTGTATGGCGGTTCAATATTTCTCTTTTTGCGTTTATTGAGGTTGCATTAACCAGCTGGTAAGCTTTTTTGCGTTGCGCGGCGGTAACATTTGTTTCAGGGTCGTTAATACCTTCTGATACTTCGCCCACAAAGCTCTCTAAAGCATGTGATCCGCCGGCATGAAAAATTCCGCGGGAAATATCATCAGAATTAATATAAACCACCGCTTTTTGCTGCAGCTCTTTGTCATGATCCTCTACAAACTCGGTTGATCCCAGCAGCCCCGGCTCCTCGCCATCCCAGGCGCAATAAACTATGGTACGTTTGGGTTTCCAGCCGGTTTTAAGCAAGTCGCCTAAAGCTTTGGCCTCGTCCAGCATGGCTGTTTGACCACTAAGCGGGTCATCGGCACCATTAACCCAGGCATCATGGTGGTTACCGCGCATCACCCACTCGTCCGGGTAGGCCGAGCCCTTTATCTGGGCGATCACGTCATAGGCGGTCACCAGGTCCCAGTTAAATTCCAGCTTTAAATGTACGGTGGCTGCCCCTGGCCCGACATGGTAAGTAAACGGCAATGCGCCGCGCCATTCGGCAGGCGCCACAGGCCCGCCCAGGGCAGCAAGCAATGGTTTGGCATCCTGGTAGCTGATAGGTAATACAGGTATTTTTAATATCGTCTGAGCATCTTTCCTGTCCAAACGCCTGGCATTTTCTGTAGCACCGACTCCCGGGGTCAACGGGTCGCCGGGATAAATCACCATATCCATAACGGAGCCGCGCTGCACGCCTGTTTCGTTTTTGAAAGCGCCTTTGGGGTATACATCACCGGCAAAATAACCGTCATCTTTAGGATCAGAGTAAATAATACAGCCGATAGCGCCGTGCTCATAAGCCACCTTGGGTTTGATGCCACGCCATGATTTGCCGTATTTGGCTATCACAATTTTGCCTTTTACGTCAATATTCATACTGGCCAGCATTTCGTAATCCTCGGGCAAGCCATAATTTACAAACACCAGCTGGCCGGTTACGTCACCGTCGGCACTCCAGGCGTTATAGGTCGGTAACTGCCCGGCCTGGCCTGATGTCGGATCCTCGGCCAATATGCTTTCTTTTAGCACAGCTGTATATTTGGTTGGCCCTGTCATCTCCAGCAGGCGTGTTTTTGGCGTCGGGAACAATACTTTATAGGGCTGCAAATGCGCATCCCAGCCGTATGACTTAAACTTTTGCAATATTTTTTCGGCTACCACTTTACCACCGGGCGAGCCTATATGATGCGGGTAGGCCGACAGGTCTTTCAAGGTTTCGCCTATCCGTGCAGGGCTTATAGATTTATCAAACTGCTGCTCGGTTTGCAATTGCCTGGCTGACGCCGCAGGCGTAAATCCCATTAGCGTTTTTTGTTGTGCCTGCGCATAAGCTGCTGTTGTAAAAGCGACGAAGCCAAAAGCGAATATTTTTTTCATTTCCTGTCAGGGGTTTTAACGGCTATTAAATTAGCGAAATTATAGGGGAAAACAAGCCCTCGTTGACAATAAGGGATAAAAACCATAGGTGTACAAACAATATCAAAGGCCATCCTGTTAAAGAGTACATTAAAACAATAAAATATGAGATGGTTTGGCGGTAATGAAAGTAATGATGTTGAAGAAGGCAGCAGCAGTGGCGGCGGCCGGGGAGTTTTATTTGGCGGTGGCCTGTTGGGGCTTATCGGCGCGGCTATTTATTTTTTTACCGGCATCAATCCTTCGCAGTTACTTAGTACCGGCAATAATAGCTCACAACAGATAAATACCGTACCCGGCGGCGGGCAGGAGAGCCGCGATAAACAATTTGCGCGGGTTATTTTTGAGGGCACCACCGTTGTTTGGGATAGCTTGTTCCGCAGCATGGGGCAAACTTATAAGCACCCTATATTACACCTGTACACCGATGCTGTTGATGCCCAGGGCTGTGGTTATGCCACATCGGCAACCGGACCGTTTTATTGCCCGGCAGATCAGCGCGTATACCTGGATCTTTCGTTTTTTAATGAACTTGAAAATCGCTTTAGCGCCCCCGGCGAATCGGCCTGGGCCTATGTTATAGCCCATGAAGTTGGGCATCATATCCAAAACTTGTTGGGCGTATCGGCAAAAATGGATGCGGCACGGCAAAACCTGGGTGAAACCGCCTATAACAAACTATCGGTTAAACTGGAACTCCAGGCCGACTTTTATGCCGGTGTATGGGCGCATTATGAAGCACTGAACCATCATAATAATATTGTAATTGAGCGGGCGGATATTGACTCGGCCCTTACCGCCGCGCACCAGATAGGTGATGATCGGCTACAGCAAAAATACCAGGGGCGTGTATCCCCGGATAGTTTTACCCACGGCACCAGCGCCCAGCGTATGTATTGGTTTAAAAAAGGCTATGATACCGGCGACATTAACCAGGGTGATACCTTTGCAGCCGGTGAACTGGATAGGTAACAAGCAATCGCCGCACGCGACAGCCTGTAAGCCGAAAGAACTTATGATAAACACAGAAAATAATGCGTCTGCATTTCTATTCTAAACAATATGCATTTTCTGTAGTTAAACTAGGGCTCAATAACTTAATTTAGGTACATGATTAACTACAGGAAATTCCACTTTTTATTATTTATCGCTGCGGTTTTTGTTGTATCCTGTTCGCCAAAAGTAGCGGGCGTTAAAACTAATCCATCTAAGCCAGTTGTGGTGAGGGGCCCGCATTTTACTACCGATAGCATTTATACTGCCAAAACAGATTCATTGATAAACCTGGTAAAACAGCAGCAACCTGTGGTGCTGATGGATAGTACCGGTTTAATAACAACACCGTCAGAATGGGTTGGGTCTGTTAATTTTGGTATCCGCAAGGCTAATTATGTTATTATCCATTTTACGGCACAGGACTCTGTGCAGCAAACCATCAAAACTTTCACCATAAAAAGCACCGAAGTAAGCGCGCATTATGTAGTAGGTAAAGACGGCAAGGTTTACCATATGGTAAATGATTACCTGCGGTCAAACCATGCCGGATTTGGTAAATGGGGCAGCGTTACCGATATGAACAGCATATCGTTAGGAATAGAGATGGATAATAACGGATCTGAACCCTTTACCGATGCCCAGATCAAAAGCCTGCTGCTTTTATTGGCCCAACTAAAAAAGAACTATAATATACCAACAGCAAATTTTATAGGACACCAGGATTTTGCGCCAAAACGCAAGCCCGACCCGGGCCCGTTGTTTCCGTGGAAGTTATTAGCCGCTAACGGATTTGGTTACTGGAGCGATGACGCGCTTGAAATAGCCCCTCTTGATTTTGACTATAAAACAGCCCTGCGCCTTATTGGTTATGATACGACAGACCTAAACGCAGCCATCATAGCTTTTAAACGCCACTTTGTACAGGATGACAGCACGGCGCAGTTAAGCCAGCTGGATCTGAACGTTCTTTATAATGTTTATCAGAAGTATTGAATTGAGTTTTGAGTGATGGGTTTTGAGTTATGAGTTTCTTTTTCTGACTCATAACCCACCACCCACAACTCAAAACTATTTCTTAACAGCCCAGCCGTCCTTCAGCGTTACCGTACGGTTAAACACCAGCTTCTCATTGGTTGATGATTTATCCAGCGTAAAATAGCCTTTACGGATAAACTGGTAGCCCTTGCCGGCAACAGCGTTGGCCAGATCGGCCTCGATATAGGCATTTGGTAAGATGGTTAAACTATCCGGGTTAAGGTATTCTTTGAAGTCGCCCTCCTCGTTTGACGGGTCCTCAACTTTAAATAAACGATCATATAAACGCACCTCGGCAGTTTTGGCGTGCGGTACGCTCACCCAGTGGATGGTACCCTTCACATTAATACCGCTGGTATCATGGCCCGATTTTGATTCGGGGATATAGGTGCAGTATATTTCTGTTACGTTGCCGTCGGCATCCTTTTTAAAGTCCTCGCATTTAACAATGTAAGCGTTCTTTAGCCGGACACTCAGGCCAACGCCTAACCGGAAGAATTTCTTCGGCGGCTCTTCCATAAAATCTTCGCGCTCTATCCATAGCTCATTGCTGAACGGGATATCGCGGCCACCATCGCCGCCTTCAACCTCGGGGTTGTTCTCGCCGTGCAGGGTTTCTGTTTTACCTTCGGGATAATTGGTGATGATCATTTTAATGGGATCCAATACGGCCATACGGCGCCAGGCGGTTTTGTTCAGGTCCTCGCGGATACAGAACTCCAGCAGGCTAAAGTCGATCATGTTCTCGCGTTTGGCGACACCAATACGCTCGCAAAACTCGCGGATGGACGCGGCGGTATAACCCCTGCGGCGCAAACCGCTGATGGTTGACATCCGCGGATCGTCCCAACCCTCCACGTGGTTTTCGGCCACCAGTTGCATCAGCTTGCGTTTGCTCATTACCGTGTAGGTCATGTTCAGGCGCGCAAACTCGTATTGTTTGGATGGGAACAGGTTCAGTTCTTCAATAAACAGGTCATATAATGGCCTGTGCGAGACAAACTCCAGCGTACAGATAGAATGTGTTATCTCTTCGATAGCGTCGCTCTGTCCGTGCGCAAAATCGTACATCGGGTAAATGCACCAGGCATCGCCGGTACGGTGGTGATGCGCATGTTTTATCCGGTAGATCAACGGATCGCGCAGCAACATATTTGGTGATGCCAGGTCTATTTTGGCACGCAGTACTTTGTCGCCGTCCTGGTATTTGCCGGCTTTCATATCGGCAAACAACTGCAGGTTTTCTTCAACACTGCGGCTGCGGTATTCGTTTGGTGTACCCGGTTCGGTTGGCGTGCCTTTTTGCTCGGCTATCTCCTCGGCGCTGCTATCGTCAACATAGGCCAGCCCTTTTTTGATCAGGGTAACCGCGAATTCATAGAGCTTATCAAAATAGTCAGACGCGTACAATTCCTCGGCCCAGTCAAAGCCCAGCCATTTTACATCTTCTTTTATACTGTCAACGTATTCGGTTTCTTCCTTGGTGGGGTTGGTATCGTCAAAACGCAGGTTGGTTTTGCCATTGTATTTTTTTGCCAGCCCAAAATTTAAGCAGATAGACTTGGCATGCCCTATGTGCAAATAACCATTGGGTTCGGGCGGGAAACGGGTTAATACCCGGCCGCCGTGCTTGCCCTCGGCTATATCCTGCTCAACTATCTCTTCAATAAAATTTAATGATCTCTCTTCGCTCATAGTGAGGCAAAAGTATGATTTTTAAGCGAAAGGATAAAGCCCTTCCGCCAAACTGACGGAGCGGGCTGAGTGTGGCTAAACCCTGCGTTAATCCGGTAAAAAGTTTGAGGAGCGAGTAATCATATCGTGATTTCATTTCGAAACGCAGTGAGAAATCTTAAACGTCAGGGTTAGTCGCACGTATAAGATTTCTCACTCGTACCTCGTATCGAAATGACAAATTAGAAGTTTGCGGCAAATTCCTTAGCAAAATCTTCCAGCTTTATTTTACCTAAAACTGGTTTATGCACCAGGTAATCTTCCCACAAAATTCCGGTGCGTGCGGCTGCGCCCATTTCGGTGTAGTTGGTGGCTATTTCTTCGGGCAGGCCTGCGCCAATTGCGCCGGCGGTATTATCGGCGTCGTTAAATTCTACCCACGGCAGTTCGGGTTTGCCAATGGCGGCGCCTAAAGCTCTGGCTACTTCGCCGGCGGTTTTTTCGTCGCTGGCTACGTAGCGTACGCTTTTGCCGGTAAAATTGCTTTGCAGTTCTTCGGCAACTGCTTGTGCAATATCGTTAGGATGTACTAAAACCATATTGGTATCCGCACCAAAATTACTGCCTATGATGCCGGCATGTTTGATCATATCAACATTGGCATAAAAGTTAATGTAGAAAAAAGCGGCGCGCAGGTGTTTCACCGCCACGCCGTCCAACGCGTTTAAAATATTTTCAACCCGGTGGCTGCCGGTGATGGGGCCGGTACCGTCTTCTAAATGCGCGCCGATGCTGCTTAAGTTTACCACCTTAGTTACACCCGCCGCAGTGATGGCGTCAGCATAATTCTGGCCGATACCCGCTATCCAGTTTTTCCATTCGGCAGCGCCAAAGTTTGGCGGCACCATGGTGTAAACTGCGTCGGCACCTTTAAAGGCGCTGGTTAAAAAAGACACGTCGGTAATTTCGCCAATGGCAGGAATGGCGCCTAACGCTTTTATTTCTTGGGCGCGATCTGCATTGCTGCTGATAACGGTTACCTGGTGGCCCGCTTTTACTAAAATTTCGGTCAGTGGTTTGCTAATGTGGCCTAATGACCCGGTGATTGTTATGTTCATGATTTATATTTTTTTATTTGACAGGACAAAGGTATATTTGTACTTACTTTTCTACAAGTACTTACCCCAAAGTATGTATAAACTATGACCGCGATAAAAGAAAGCTCGACCCAAAACATGAACAAGAGCATTGCCGAAATGCATTGCCCGGTTACCTATGTAATGAACCGCATTGGCGGCCACTGGAAACCCATTATCATGTACCAGCTTAAAGATGGCCCGAGGCGCTACAGCGAAATTAAACGCGCCATCCCCACTGTTACCGAGAAAATGCTGATCCAGCATTTGAAGCAATTGGAAGCAGATAACCTCCTCATCCGCAAAGCTGAGCCTGTTGTACCGCCTTTTGTTACCTACAAGCTAAGTTCATCCGGCGAGGCGTTGATGCCGGTGATGACTGCAATGGTGGAATGGGCCATTAAGTATAGTAAAGTATTGGCGAAGAAGTTTGAGTTGGAAGAGATGGAGACGGTGTAATTTTACAGCAATAAGAATTATCTAGTATGTTCCCTTGGTAAATGTAAGCGGCTAGCAGCTTACCATGTTAATCAATGATAAACTTATAGGTCGGATCAATATTAGGCCTTATTTGTTCATCAATTTTCCTCCTTCATAACATTTTCCTTACAAAGCTTCTTTCACACATAAACAGTATAAATAAGCGTTGATGGGTTACAGCGCATTTATTATATTTACCGCCCGTATAAACCCCGTAATATTATGTTTAGCAATAAACCCATATTTAAAATATCCGCTATATTACTGCTTCTTATTGCCGTATGCTGTTACTCGTTTATTGGCGATGATCCCAAAAAACCTGATGAAAGCCGCTTTACGGCGGTGGCGTTAACCCGCCCCGGCGATCTGGACGAGCCCAATACATTCGAGGTACTGAACGACGGACGCGTATTGATCAGCGAGCGTAAAGGCGCTATCAAGCTATTTGATCCGGTTACCAACATGACCAAAACGGTTGCTACGCTGCCCGTTAATACCAAATACACCAGCAAAACCGGTAAGGTTACCGAAGCCGAAGAAGGCTTGATGGGGCTGACTGTAGACCCGGATTTTGACAAGAACCATTTCATCTATACATTTTATGCGCCCATAACCGAGAAAAAATGGATGCTTACGCGCTGGAAATTCGAGAATGACGCCCTGGTTGCCGGCTCAGAAAAAGTATTATTGGAGTTTGCCACTCAACGCGAAGTTTGCTGCCATACCGGCGGTGGCATGACCTGGGATACCAAACATGATCTTTATTTAACCGTGGGTAATAACACAGCATCATTGCTGTCTCCGTCAACCGATGAAACGCCCGGTAAAGAGAGCCGCGACGACCAGCGTGGAACAGCTAATACCAATAGCTATATCGGTAAAATATTACGTATCCATCCGGAAGCGAACGGAACTTATACCATCCCGGAAGGAAACCTGTTCCCGAAGGGAACACCAAAAACGTTGCCCGAAATTTATACCATGGGCCACCGTAACCCTTGGCGCCCATCTATCGACAGCAAAACAGGCTGGTTATATTGGGGAGATATAGGCCCGGATGCAACCGAAGATACCGAGGTTAGCCCTAAAGGCTATGACGAGTTGAACCAGGCCCGTAAAGCCGGATTTTTTGGCTGGCCGTATTTTATCGGGCCCAATGTACCGGTACCACCTTTTAATTATGTCGATGGCGAGTCGGCTCCTAAAAAAGACCCGCTTAAACCTACCAATACATCGGTTAACAATACCGGTTTAAAAGAATTGCCACCGCTGCAGCCGGCATTTATTTATTATCCTTACGGGCCTTCGGCCGAGTTTCCGCTGGTGGGTACCGGCAGCCGCAGTTCGGTTGGCGGGCCTATTTATCATCGTTCTGACCGCCCTAAAGCTAAGCGCCCCTGGCCCGCTTATTATGAAGGCAAATGGCTGGCTACTGACCTGGCCCGAGGCTGGATCATGGCTATCAGCATGAAAGCAAACGGTGATTATGCAGGCATGGAGCAGTTTTTACCCAGCTATCACCCTATTGAGCCCATTGACCTTAAGTTTGGTCCTGACGGTGACCTGTATGTGTTAGAATATGGCAGCGTTTGGTTTGGCAAAAGCGATAACGCCAAGCTGGTACGTATTGAATATAACGCCGGCAACCGTAAACCAACCGTAATGGCAACCACCAATAAACAAGGCGGTACCGTTCCGTTAAAAATAACCCTGTCCTCGGCCGGCACATTTGATGCCGACGGCGACGCGTTAAAATATAGCTGGAAAGTAACATCACCAGGCGCACAGCCCAAATTATACCCAACCGCTAATCCTGCCATTACCTTAACCAAAGCGGGTGTTTATATGGCTACGTTAACAGTGACTGACGCGAAAGGCGCAAAAAACAGCAAGTCGGTAAAGATTATCGCGGGTAACGAGGCCCCCGAGGTAAAAATAGACTTAAGTGGTAACCATTCTTTTTATTTTAATGATAAACCGATTAATTACTCGGTAAGCGTAACTGATAAGGAAGATGGCAGCCTGGCATCAGGAGGCATTACTCCGGCACAGGTGTCGATGAGCATCAATTATACCTCCGAAGGATTTGACTATGTACAGGTTGCGCAGGAGCAAAGCAGTGTTGACGCGTCTACCCAGTTTGCCGTGGGCCGTGCATTAATAGGTAACGCCGATTGTAAAAACTGCCATAGCGTAAACGCGGTAAACGTTGCGCCAAGTTTTACGGATATCGCCAACAAATACAAGGGCAACGATGTAGAAATTGAGCGCCTGGCACATGTTATCCGCGGCGGCGGCAGCGGCCACTGGAACAGGCAAATTGCTATGCCCGCCCACCCCGGCATAACGCTTAATGACGCGCGCACCATTGTTAATTACATTATGAACGTAACCAACAATAATATTAACACCATGCCGGTAAAAGGCACTTATACACCTAAAGTACCTGCGGAAGATAATGGTAACGGCACGTACATCATCCGTGCGGCTTATACCGATAAGGGCAATAAAAATATCCCTAAGCAAACTACTGTAGCTACCATATTCCTACATAATCCGCTGGTATTGGCCTCTAATGCTTCGGTTATTAAAAACGCGTTTATTAAAGTTAATAACCTGGATGGATCAACCAATGTTATTGGCCGTCAAAACGGTTATGTAGTGTTTAAAAAGCTGGACCTTACCGACATCAAACAACTTGAACTGTCAGCCTATGCAACCGCGCTGGAGAATAACCCGGGCGGCACCATCGAAGTGCATTTAGATGCGCCGACAGGCGCTTTACTGGGGCAGGCCGGATTTGAGCAAACTCCTGTAAAACCCAAAACGCAAAACTGGGTAAAAACAGATATCAAGGCAACCTCAGGCATGCATGATGTTTACTTTGTGTTTAAAAATGATAAAGCTAAACCTATTGATCCGTTAATAATATTTAACTCGGTTAAGTTTGAGGAATAAGACTCTTCGACCTCCTCTCGTTTGAAGAGGACTTAAAATCAGAAAGGCCACCCAATGGGTGGCCTTTCTGATTTATATCTATTGTCAGATCAAGCCATCGTAATTTATTTAACCCGTTTCAAGACCCCGGTAAAGTTCATGCCCTGAAAAACTACGGTAACATTCATTTTATCGCCGTCTATTTTACCTTTTACAGATGATACGGCAAAACCATTATACGTGAATGGTTTAAAGACAATATCATTACCGGTGATAACGCCATTCTTTAACGGAATATCGCCTACCTCGGTATTAACTACGCCATTTACTGTCCCTTTATCTTCCTTCATATTTACGGTAACGTCATATAATAGCGCTATCGTTCCTGACCATTTTCCGCTTGCGCCCTCGGCATAGCATATCGCGGTAGCAATAAAAACTGCCAGCACTGATAAAAAGATCCACTTCTTCATTTTTACACTTTTTTCAATAATAGACAAATTTAAGGGCTCACAGTTTAATGTATTCAAATTTTTATACAACGTAAATCAAAAAAGTGTATTTTTAATTTATTATGAGATCATCACAAAACCGCCGATCAGCTATCAAAAATATCATAGCCGGAACTGGGGCAGTAGCTGCCGCCGGCACACTTTCTGCATTTACGTCGCCGGCAACAGCCAAGCCGGAGCCTTATAAACTTAAAGGTAATATCAATCACTCGGTATGCCGCTGGTGCTTTGGCAATATTGACCTGGATACCCTTTGCGGCGCGGCCGCAGGTATGGGCATGAAAGCAATTGACCTGATAGGCCCTGAAGAATGGCCCATCGCTAAAAAGCATGGACTGTACTCGTCTATGTGTAACGGACCAGGTGTGGCTATCCCCAATGGCTGGAACGATTTGAAAAAGCATGACAGCCTGGTAGCCAGCTACAGCGACCTGATACCAAAGGTGGCCGCTGCCGGATATAAGAACCTGATTTGCTTTAGCGGTAACCGCGAAGGCAAGGATGATGTTACCGGCCTTGAAAACTGCGTAACCGGACTTAAAAAAGTATTGCCGCTGGCCGAAAAGCATGGCGTAATACTTTGCATGGAGTTATTAAACAGCAAGGTAAACCATCATGATTACCAATGCGACCGCACACCGTGGGGCGTAGAGTTATGTAAAAAATTAGGCTCAGAAAACTTTAAACTGTTGTATGATATTTACCATATGCAGATTGATGAGGGCGATGTGATTGCCACTATAAGGGCTAATCATCAATACCTGGCGCATTACCACGTAGCGGGTGTACCGGGCAGGCACGAACCTAATGACACACAGGAACTTTATTATCCTGCCATTATCAAAGCTATAAAAGACACCGGCTTTACCGGCTATATAGCGCAGGAGTACCTGCCGATAGTAAATGACCAGGACGCACAGATAGCTTCTTTAAAAGCGTCTATGTTAATTTGTGATATATAATCAGCCGAAAATTACCGGCATAAAAAAAGCCTCTTCAAAATTGAAGAGGCTTTTTTTATGCTAATAGTTATATTATTTAACAGGAGCCTGTTTTAATGTTATTTTTATTGGTGTTGTACCAAATGTAGTAGTTAACACCAGTTTTCCGTCAGCAATAACGCCTTTATAAACTACCGGTTTACCATTAAATGTAGTGGTGAATGAAATGTTATCACCATCAACTTTACCATCAGTAATGATGTTTTTACCCATTTGTGCTGCCACAAAAGGAGTGTAACCTGCTTCGTCCGGATTTTCAGATTTTGGATTATTATCCACTAAAGCAAAAACTCCGGTCAATTTGGTTCCTTCGGTTTTTAGGGTTAGTGATATGTTATATTGCCCCTCAACAAGACCCTTCCAAACGCCGTCAACACTGGCTGCCAAACATACAGTAACTACAGTAAGCGCTAATACGGCTGATAATAGTATCTTTTTCATTTTTTCTATTTAGTTTTTATTTAGTTTTTAATCAATTGCAAATATTATTAAAATATCGGAAACTTACTGTAACAGTTTCGTTTTAAAACTGTAACGTCTGCGTTTCCCTGCTGGCGGATATTTCGGCTTCAATAACAACCTTACCTGGTAAAGCGCCATTTTCATCAAAAATAACCACCGTGTTTTCCCCGGTTTTTAGCCAGCACCCGGGTATATACATCCCGTTTACTTTTATTTTCTCCGGATATCTGCCCAGGTTATGCCCGTTAACCCATACCGAACCCGCACTCAGGCTGCTTGTATTAACGCGCCATATGGTGTTTGAGTATCCGGAAGCCGAAAGGTTTAATGCAGCGCGATAAAATTGGGGCCGGTTTAAAGCTTTACCGGGCAGGCCGCGCCAAATATCGCCGCCAGCCGGCTCTCCTTTGGCGGGAACCCGCCCAGAGTTGTGGGGTTGTAGCGCGTTAGTGAACCTGATAACACACCCTTCTCCCCGCTCAGCTTGCGAGTCGCACGGGCCGCCGCGCATTTTCCAGTTTTCAACTTTTATTATGGGCCCGCTTCCGTCTGCTTTCTGCAAAGTCACAGCGCCTGATATTCCTTTAACATCCAGTGTATCTATCCGTCCAATTTTAAATATCAGCTTATTTCGCCCAATGTGCGATGTAAACAAGGCGATGGTATGGGTTGCACCCGCTTTTAAATTAAGGGGTATCTTGTTTTGAAATATTACCGACGTATCTGCGCGGTTGCCATCCAAAAACAGGGCACCGTTTTCGGGGGCATGCGTTAATGTCAAAATATAACTTCCCGTCACAGCTACTTTTATTTTAGTCCGATACCAGGCATAGGCCGTAACGTCACCATCGGCGCCCATTTGAAGCGGATCTTTACTTTGCAGCCATTTACGATCATCGTACGGGGGAAACGCCGGCGACGATGCATCTTTTACCTGCCACGGGCCGGGGTTAATGGTAACCTTCCGCTTTATCATTTTTACCGGTGCAGCGAGTTTCATAACCGAACCAACCGGCTTAAATATCCATGTAGGATAAGCGTTGTGAACCAGCCATGGCTTTTCTGTAGTTAAACTTAATTTATTGTTTTTACTGATCAGATCAGCGGCGTACTCCGGGCCGATGATAATATGATTTTGTCCGTTTACTTCGGCAAACCAGGTGCGCGCTGCCAGTTGATCGTTGACAACAAGAATCCTCACCCGCCGGTTATCTGCGGAAAAAGAATATTCTGCCGGAGCATTGGCGGCAACTATGGCATTAAATGTAATTAACCCCGGGCCGCGCGGCACCCTGAAATTTTGTTGTGTGGTTGCAACTTTACTTTTGCCGCCAGTAAAGAAATACAACTTCGCTTCTGACCCTGCCGGGCCGCTTAATACCAGTGTTGTGGTGTTTCCCTGCGGGATACAGCCATAAATCCGTACCGGCGCCCATAGTAGTTTTATGGTATTTGTGATTTGGTAGTTTTGCACAACCGGTGTAATCTCGCCGGGAGCTAACGTAATGGTCCCGGTAGCCACGAGGCCCATATTTGCCGGTGGCTTAAAATCAAATTGCCTGGCCACCGTATCCTGATTATCCAAAAATGCGACAGATCCCGCAGGGCCCTTACGTACCGTAACCTTTATCATGGTATCGGTTACCGTCGGCAGGTCGTCTTTTGAATCGAGGCTATTCTCTAAAATATCCTGGAAACTTTGTGCAAACCAATTGGCCCGTTTAAAGGCATAATAGATGGGCCGCAGGTCGCCGGTTTGGCCAACGGCAGCGCCATAATCATAAGAGGCAGCATTTTCGCGATCATTATTATAATCAAAATTTGAGCCGCCGTGAGCCATATAGACATTATAACCATTGCCGCCGTGAGCAAGGATCTTCCAGGTACGCCGGTCATATAGTGTCGAGTCTAAATCCTGTGGGCCGTAGTTTAAAAACCATACCCCCCAATACTCGGGGCAAAACCACGGGTTGGGCCGTGCAGGGTCATCCAAACTGGTAAAATCTCCGGATGGGTCATTGCCCGAATGCAGCCCGCTAAAAAAATAGGGGACCTGCAAACCCAATGAAACGGTTTTATCTTTTAAATGCTTAAAGTATGTATTGGGGACTACCGTCCCCCAGCCCGCGCGATGCTCGTTTTCAAGCTGCACCATAATAACGGAGCCCCCGTGATTGACCTGATTTTGCGATACGATAGGCATTAGTTTATCAAAAAAATGGTCGACAGCTGCTATAAACTGCGGGTTATCCTCGCGTACCCGCAAACCCGGCTTAAATTTTAGCCAGATTGGATAGCCCCCCATGTTCCACTCGCCGCAATAGTAGGGGCCAACGCGTACAATGGCATACAGGCCCATGCTTTTAATCAGTTTTAAGTAGGCATCAAGATCATGGTCGCCGGTAAAATTGAATTGACCTTCTGTGGCTTCGTGGAAATTCCAGAAGGTGTACATTTCAATGGTATTAAACCCGGCACGCTTAAGGCGCAACAGGCGGTCATGCCATAAGGCACGCGGCACACGGGCGTATTCCATCCCGGCCGAGGCAATGAAAACACGTTTGCCATTTATTAAGAACCCACGTGCATCATAATCAATATAGGGCCTTGCAATAGCTGCTGACGGAAAAATATGGTCGTTGCGGGTTGGTGTACCGGTGCCCGGCTGGGCATTGGCATTGATGGTTACTATGGTAAATAATAGGGCAAATAAGAAACTCCGCATAAATAATATATTTCTTTTCTGAGGATAGAAACCTAAAATCGTCGCGCTATTTTGCCAGCGAGTATGTTTCATTTAGTTTCACGCTTTTATTCATTTCCTCATTTATAACGGGCGCAATTTAGTACTTTCTTAAAAACAAAAAGGAGGCAACCTGTAAACAAGCGCCTCCTTTTTATATTAATAATATTAAAAAGCGGTTTATTAAACTCCGCTAAGCTTCCATGGTTGTCTGTACTCGCGTTTAACAAACTGGTTAACTTCATCAACGTTGGTAACCTTAAGGTTAGCAGCATCATAAATAAGATTGATGTAACGTGCAGGATAAGTAGTACGTTCATGACTAGCACCGTCTTTACCGACAACTTCTGAAACCCTTGGTAAGTTTACACCTCTGATAGCCAGGTTACACATTAACATTGCTTCTGTTAACAGTGCAGCTTCCTCAAACGGCGAGCTGGTTTGCATGTTGCCATAACCTGCCAAACAAGCTTCAACCCATTGTGCGTAGTGGTTCTCATCCTTAACACGTTCAATTTTTTGCGGCACATTAACTTCGTCCATTCTTGACACAGGCAATAAACGTGCACGTGATGCATAGCAACCTGCAGTCATTTTACCTTTGGTACCGATAAACAGCATACCACCGTCGCCTTCACCCCAATGCTCAGAAGGATCTAATTCTTCCGGACGCGGAGGTATAATACCACCATCCATCCAATGCACCTTAACAGGCCCGCTGGTTTTAGGAGTTTTAGGGAAAGTCATTACGGTATAGCTTGATGCCGGACCGGTTTCAAGTGAACCACCTGCACCAACACTTGTTTGCACTGATGATACATAAGTTAAACCTAAAACTTTCATTGGGCCGTGCAGGATGTGTGCACCCATATCGCCTAATACACCGGTTCCGTAATCCCACCAGCCTCTCCAGTTAAATGGCAATACTTTAACGCCACCCGGTTGATCTGTGCCGATTGGGAAAGGTTTTGCTTTAGCAGTACCTTGCCATAAATCCCAGTTAAGGGTACTGGGTGGCGTAGCTGTTTCTTTAGGCCATCTTAAGCCCTGAGGGGTATTAGCACCGTATGAGCCCTGAGGCCATACCGGGCGGTTTGTCCAGCAATAAACTTCGGTAACATCACCAATAACACCGGCATCATACCACTCCATCATCTGGCGTACACCATTGCTTGACGAACCCTGGTTGCCCATTTGGGTTTGTACTTTATGTTTTTTGCCCAAGTTGGCCATCATACGGGCTTCGTACACGTCATGTGCCATTGGTTTTTGAACGTAAACGTGTTTTTTTAGCTGCATTGCTGCTGTAGCCACTACAGCGTGGGTATGATCTGGTGTAGCACAATGTACAGCGTCAAAGTTTTTATGCTCTTTATCAAGCATTTCTCTCCAATCTACATACTTTTTAGCATCAGGATATGCATTGTACACATGCGCAGCGTAATCCTGATCAACATCACATAAAAATGCAGGCTTAGCCTTACCGCTTCTAACAAATTCTGCATTATCGCTGGTACCTTTACCCCCTAATCCAATACTGGCGTAATACAGGGTGTCACTTGGCGCTCTGTAGCCTTTACCCAGTACAAAACGAGGTACTATGGTAAATCCGGCAGCAGCAAGGGCACTCTGCTTCACAAAATCCCTGCGTGAAGGAGCGTTTCCCTTTTCTTCATTTTCTTTCATGTTATTAGTTTTAATAGTTGGTTTTATGTTGTATTAAATGTTTAAAATCAAAGCCGTAACCATCAAATAATTAATGCGGCAGGTTTTCGTACTGTTTTTATTGGTTTATCCCTGCAATGATATAACAACGACTATCGAAAGGTTGAAATTATAAAATTAAATACGAATTATTAAAAAAAACGCCTTATAAAACGTAACATTTTTAATATACAATCGGCAACAAGTATATACAAGCGGCTAATGTTTAAACGCGCATCTTCAAAATGCTGTTCTTACAAAAAGCTAAAATCGCGGGCATAGGTTAACAAAATGTACATTTTTTGTAATTTTTTTATGAAAAGACTGACTAATTACCCGGTTTTTTAAGTTTCCGGGCGTGTCTATTCTACACTAAAGCTGCGGTTTTAGTTATAAAAGGGCAATTAGTCTACTACGCCCGCAGATTTAATATTAAAATACCTTATATATTGAGCAAAGATTGTTATATATTACAAAATACATATTACTTTTGCCGTCCATACAGTTATGAACGAAACATCTCCACAACTTAAAGTTCTTTCTATTGATATAGGCGGATCGCACATTAAAGCAACAGTTTTAGATCAAAACGGTGAACTGTTAATGGATTATAATAAAGTGGAGACCCCGCAGCCGGCTAACCCTGACAATATAGTTAAAGCCATTAAAAAACTGGCGAAACCATTAACCGGCTATAATAAGATCTCGGTAGGATTCCCCGGCTATGTACGCGACAGTATCGTAAAAACTGCGCCCAACTTAGATAACGAAGCCTGGGCCAATTACAACCTGGGCAAAAAGCTGGAAGAAGAACTAGGGTACCCTGCACGCGTAGTAAATGATGCAGATATGCAGGGCCTTGGCGTAGTAAGTGGCAAGGGACTGGAACTGGTGCTTACCTTAGGTACCGGCTTTGGCACAGCGTTATTATTAGATGGTAAACTACTGCCGCATTTGGAGATAGGCCAGAGCCCCATCACCAGGCATAACAGCTATGATGCCTACATAGGCGATAAAGCATTTGACCTGGAAGGTAAAAAGAAGTGGAACATCCGAATGGAAAAAGTTTTAAAAGTTTTAAAAACACTGTTCAATTACGACTATTTATATATAGGTGGCGGCAATGCGCGCGAGCTTACTTTTAAGCTGGACAAAAACGTGAAACTGGTAACCAACCAAGACGGCATAAAAGGCGGGGCAAGACTATGGGCGGATGAAAAAACGCCTACACCGGTAGTGCCATCATCAACAATTAAGTAAATTACAACACACCATACAAAAAAAGAGGAAATGGATTCAAAAAGTAAAAACATCGAGGAATTAGCAATTGACACAGTAAGGATATTGTCGGCAGATGCCGTACAAAAAGCTAACTCGGGCCACCCGGGCACTGCTATGGCGCTTGCGCCTGTGGGCCACGTACTTTGGAAGGAATTTATCAATTTTAATCCTAAGAACCCTGATTGGGCCAACCGCGACAGGTTTATCCTTTCTGCAGGTCACGCCTGTATTTTACAATACAGCTTTTTACACCTTTTGGGTTATGACCTGTCTTTAGATGATATCAAAAATTTCCGTCAGCTGCATAGCAAAACCGCGGGCCACCCCGAGTATGGTTTGTGCCCGGGTATTGACGTTACTACCGGCCCGCTGGGCCAGGGCTTTGCCAATGGTGTAGGTTTTGCTATCGGCCAGAAACACTTAGCGGGCCGTTATAACAAGCCCGGCTTTAACCTGTTTGATTATCACATTTATGCTATTTGCAGCGATGGCGATATGATGGAAGGTGTTACTTCGGAAGCTGCTTCATTAGCAGGCCACCTTGAGTTGGGTAACATCATTTATTTATATGATGATAACAAGATCTCTATCGAAGGCAGCACAGATATCGCGTTTAACGAGGATGTCGACGCGCGTTTCCGTTCATACGGCTGGCATGTACAGTCGGTTGCTGACGCTAACGATATCGCTGGTTTACAACAGGCTTTAGTTAACGCAAAAGCCGAAACTCAAAAACCATCCATGATCCGTGTGCGTTCATTAATAGCTTACGGCAGCCCTAATAAATCAGGCACCGCAGGTTCGCACGGATCACCGCTTGGCGCTGACGAAATAAAACTGGTTAAAAAATTCTTTGGCTTTGACGAGGATAAATCATTTAACATACCTGCCGAAGTTGAGAAATACTACCACGAAATTGGCGCACGCGGTATTGAAACCGAGAAAAAATGGAACGAACTGTTTGCGAAATACAAGGCTGAATTCCCTGAACTGGCTGCCGAATATCTGGCCGCCGCTCAAGACGAACTACCAAAAGGCTGGTTAGCTAAAATACCGGTATTTAAAGGCTCTGACCCTAAAATGGCTACCCGCCAGGCATCGGGTAAGGTATTAAACGCCATTGCAGGCAGTTTCCCTAACTTAATTGGCGGCGCGGCAGATTTGGCCCCGTCAACAGAAACAACCTTAAAAGAATCTAACTCATTTTCATCAGAGAACCGTAACGGACGCAACTTCCACTTCGGTATCCGCGAGCATGCAATGGGCTCTGCCTTAAATGGCATGGCTTTAACCAAAGGCATTAAGCCTTTTGGTGCAACGTTCCTGATGTTCTCAGAATATATGCGCCCGCCTATCCGCCTGGCGGCCATTATGAAAATAAGCCCGATCTTTGTTTATACCCACGATAGTATAGGTTTAGGCGAGGATGGCACAACCCACCAGCCTATCGAGCAATTGATCTCTTTACGGTCGATCCCAAATATCACGGTTATCCGCCCGGCTGATGCCAACGAAACGGCACACGCATGGCGCGTAGCAATCGAGAAAAAAGGCGGGCCAACTGTATTGGTATTTACCCGCCAGGGCTTACCTATTATTGATCAGGAAAAATATGCTACTGCTGATAACCTGGAAAAAGGCGCTTATATCCTTTCAGACTCAGACAAAACACCTGAAGTTATTTTAATGGCAACAGGATCAGAAGTGGCTTTGATCATGGACGCGCAGGCTAAACTGAAAGAAGAAGGTATTGCTGCACGTGTGGTAAGTATGCCATCATGGGAGCTGTTTGAAAAACAAGATGCGGCTTACAAAGAGAAAGTATTCCCTAAAACCATTAAAAAACGTTTAGCTGTTGAAATGGCATCGCCACTGGGCTGGCATAAATATGTTACCGACGAAGGTGACACTTTATGTATGACCACATTTGGCGAATCGGCCCCGGCGGAAGAGCTGTATAAATTCTTTGGCTTTACAGTTGATAACGTAGTTAAGAAGGCGAAAGCGCTTTTAAAATAGTAATGAGCATTGAGTGGTGAGTTTTGAGTATTATGCTCACCACTCACCACTCATCACTCACAACTCATCACTATGACTTGGAATAGCGACATCATCAAAAACCTAAGCTGGGCAGGCACTATAACAAATAGAGCAGGCAAGCAAAAGGTGGCTGATCAAATTGTTGCCAAAATAAAAGACGGGGATGTAATTGGGGTTGGGTCAGGTAGTACCGTGTTCTTAACCCTTTTTGCTATTGCCGAACGGGTAAAAGCCGAAAAGCTTAATATCCTTGCAATACCAACCTCTATTGAAATTTCAATGGCCTGCAGTAAGCTTGGCATCCCCTTAACCAGCTTGTATGAGCATAAGCCCAACTGGTGCTTTGACGGCGCCGACGAGGTAGACCCCGCTCATAACCTGATCAAGGGCCGGGGCGGCGCCTTATTTAAAGAGAAGCTGTTAATCAGCAGCAGCCCTTTAAACTATATCATTGTTGACGACACCAAGCTGGTTGAAAAACTGGGCTCGAAGTTCCCGGTTCCGGTTGAGGTTTTTCCTTCAGCATTGTTGCATGTGGAAGAACAGCTTAATGCATTAGGCACAAACAATATTGTGCTTAGGTTGGCGGGCGGAAAAGACGGGCCGGTTATTACCGAAAATGGCAACCTGTTGCTCGATGTCCGTTTTGATGATATTGACAGCGGGCTTGAGCTAAAATTAAAGGCTATTACCGGAGTTATTGAAAGCGGCCTGTTCATAAATTATAACATAGAAGTTTTGGTGGCGGCAAATGAATAGTAATATTGCATGACAATACACTTAATTGGTGGTACACTTATTGACGCCTAAAGACAACCAACTTACCATAAAACAGAAATTGATATTAAAATAAAGTATAATGGAAACTAATAAAGTAAAACAAATACACAGCTTTGGCCAAAGCATCTGGCTTGATTTTATTGACCGCGCATTTATCGGCAATGGCAAATTAAAAGCTCTAATTGACGATGACGGCATCAGAGGTGTAACTTCAAACCCGGCTATTTTTGAAAAAGCGATCAGCAGCAGCGATATGTATGATGCGGATATTAAAGCTTTATCTGACGGTAAAAAAACCACCGAAGAAGTATTTTTTGGCTTAGCTATTAAAGATATCCAGGATGCTTGCGATTTGTTTAAAGATCTTTACAATGAAGGCGAAGTAAAAGGCGCCGATGGTTATGTAAGTTTAGAGGTTTCTCCATTCTTAGCTTTAAAAGGTGCCGAAACTTTTGAACAGGCTAAATTGCTTTGGAAACTGGTTGACCGCGAAAATGTAATGATCAAGATCCCGGGTACACAACCTGGTTTAGATGCTATCCGCAAATCTATCGCGCAGGGCATCAACATCAACGTCACGTTATTATTTGGCTTGCCGCGTTACGAAGAAGTTGCTTTGGCATACATTGCAGGTTTGGAAGATCACCTGGCAGCAGGTCATGATATCGCACATATCTCATCTGTAGCCAGCTTCTTTTTAAGCCGTATTGATGTATTGATCGACCCGATACTAGACGAAAAAGGCTTGGGCGAGTATAAAGGCGAAGTTGCTATTGCATCTGCCAAAAAAGCCTACGAAATCTACAAAAGAGTATTCAGCGGTGAGCGTTGGGAGAAATTGGCTGCCAAAGGTGCAAAACCACAGCGTTTGCTTTGGGCAAGTACCAGCAGCAAGAACCCTGCATTTAAAGACACCAAATATGTTGAAGCTTTAATTGGCCCGGATACTGTTGATACCGTTCCGTTAGAAACTATTGAGGCTTTCCGTGATCATGGCGTTGCTGCAAATACTTTAGAGCAAGGCCTGGATAAAGCTACGGAGGTTTTAGATAAAGTTAAAGCTGCCGGTATTGATCTGGATGCGTTAACGCAACAATTAGAAGATGAAGGCATTGAGAAATTTAATGCGCCTTTTGAAAAATTGCTAAAAGCTATCGAAGCAAACAAAGGCAAATAATTCAGGATGGAAGCTAACAACCTGAAGATCCTTTTCTTTGACATCGGCGGGGTAATACTAACCAACGGCTGGGGGCATGAGTCGCGTAAGCTGGCTGCCGAAAAATTCGGGCTTGATTATGCCGAGGTGAACGCCCTGCATACCTTCATTTTCAACGTTTATGAAACCGGGGGCGTTACGCTGGATGAATACCTGGACACGGTTATTTTTAACCATCCGCGCGATTTTGCAAGAGAGGATTTTAAAGAGTTTGTTTACAGGCAGTCGGTTGAGCTGCCCACCCTTCAATGGTTAAAAGAGTGGAAGAAAGATTGCGGTTTCCGCATCATCTCCATCAACAACGAGGGCAAGGAGCTTAATGATTACCGGGTTAAGAAGTTTAAGCTGCATGATTTTTTTGACGCATTTGTGTCGTCGTGCGAGGTTAAGCTGCGCAAACCCGATCCAAATATCTGGAAACTGGCCATGGGCATTGCACAGGTGCAACCTAATCAATGTGTTTATTTTGACGACCGGATCATGTTTGTCAACGCAGCACAGCGGCTGGGTATAAAGTCTTTTTTACACACCGACCTGGAATCGACCCAAAAAATATTACAACAATTAAAAGAGGAAAATCACAACAAATAATATGAGCACACCAACTAAATATGATTTCGGTATGATCGGCCTGGGTACCATGGGCCGCAACCTGTTACTAAACATGGGCGACCATGGTGTAAAAGGCGCCGGATTTGATAAGGACGCCAGCAAAGGCGCATTATTAGAGCAAGAAAGCACAAACGGAAACCTGAAGGGCTTTAATGATGTAAAGGAATTTGTATCAAGCCTAAACAGCCCCCGGGCTATCATGATGTTGGTGCCTGCCGGTAAAATTGTTGATGACGTTATTGAAGAGCTTTTACCATTACTGGATAAAGGCGACCTGATCATTGACGGTGGTAACTCGTACTTTGCTGATACCAACCGCCGGGTTGAATACCTGGAAGGTAAAGGCATACACTTCTTTGGCATGGGGGTATCCGGTGGCGAAGAAGGTGCCCGCCGCGGCCCGAGCATGATGCCGGGCGGCGATAAAGATGCGTACAACGTAATGAAGCCTATCCTGGAATCGATAGCGGCCAAGGTTGATGGCGTGCCATGTGTTACCTATATAGGCCCCGGTGCGTCAGGCCATTTTGTTAAAATGGTGCATAACGGTATCGAGTACGGCGTAATGCAACTATTGGCAGAGACCTATGAGATCCTGAAAAAAGGTTTAGGATTGGATAACGCAGCCATTGGTAAGATCTTTACCGAGTGGAACGAGGGCCGCCTTAAATCATTCCTGATGGAAGTGACCCGCGATATTTTTCAATACAAAGCACCGGGTACCGACCATTTATTATTAGATGATATTAAAGACGAGGCCCGTGCAAAAGGTACCGGTAAATGGACATCACAGGTGGCTATGGACCTGCAGGCCCCTATCCCTACAATTGATACATCAGTATCAATGCGCGACCTGTCAAAATACAAGGACCTGCGTGTTAAGGCCGAAGGCATATACGGTGGTGTTGAGGGTAAATTAAATGTTGATACCGATGCGTTCATCAAATCATTGGAGGAAGCGTTTTATTTCAACATGATCATTACCTATTCGCAGGGTATCCACATGTTATCAAGGGCATCTACCGAATTTAAATATGATTTGAAACTGGATGAGATTGCTAAAATATGGAGGGGCGGCTGTATTATCCGTTCTATATTCCTGAATGATATTTACAACGCCTTCCAGGCTAACCCTAATTTGGCGCACCTGTTATTAGACACTGGTGTAGCTAACGAAGTGAAAAGCGCTGTAAATGGTGCACGTACTGTTGTATCGGCTGTTACTGCTGCAGGTATAGCTGCTCCATGCTATGCAGAGTCTTTAAGTTATTTTGACGCTTTCCGCAGTGGCCGCATGCCGTCAAACCTGATACAGGCGCAACGCGATTATTTTGGGGCTCATACGTATGAGCTGATCGGTAAAGAAGGCACTTTCCACACCCAATGGGTAGCTAAAAATTAATATAAAACAGAAGTATAGCATATACATATTATGTCAACAATAAAATCAGAGCCAACCATATTTATCATATTTGGCGGCACAGGCGACTTAAACGCGCGCAAACTTGCGCCGGCGTTATATAACCTATTCCTTGACGGATATTTGCCGAAACAATTCTCGATCATCGGCACCGGCCGCACCAAGTTAACCGACGAGCAGTTCAGAAAAAATCTGAACGAGGATATCAACAATTTCTCGCGAAGCGGGAAAACCGAAAAAGATAAATGGGCCGAGTTTGAAAAGAACATTTTTTACCAGGTATCAGACGCTAAAGATGCCGAAACTTATAAAGAGTTTGGCAAACGCATAGAAGCACATAACGCCGAGTGGAAAACCCGTGCCAATGTTATTTATTACTTAGCGGTATCGCCGTCATTCTTCCCGATCATCACATCCAATTTGGCCAAGGCTAAACTGACAACCGATGTAGAGAAGACACGTATTGTAATTGAAAAACCATTTGGCCATGATCTGGAATCAGCCAGGGAATTAAATAAATTACTGGCCGGTCTTTTCAACGAAAAGCAGATCTATCATATTGACCATTACCTGGGTAAAGAAACGGTACAAAATATTATGGCCTTCCGTTTTGCCAACTCTATTTTAGAGCCGATATGGAACCGTAATTATATTGAGCACGTACAAATCTCGGTTACTGAACAATTGGGTGTTGAGGACCGTGGCGATTATTACGACGGATCAGGCGCCATGCGCGATATGATCCAGAACCACCTGTTGCAGTTATTGTGCCTGGTGGCCATGGAAACTCCGGTTAGTTTTAACGCCGACGAGATCCGCAACCGCAAAGTTGATGTATTACATGCCATGCGCAGGTTTTCGCCTGAGGACGTACGTATGTCGGCCGTAAGGGGCCAATACGCGAAGGGATGGATGGAAGGCAAGGAAGTACCGGGCTACCGCGAAGAGCCTAAGGTTGACCCTAACTCAAACACCGAAACTTTTGCTGCTATAAAATTCTTTGTTGATAACTGGCGCTGGCAGGGCGTACCATTTTATGTGCGTACCGGTAAGAGATTACACCAATCATCATCAGTAATATCCATACAGTTTAAAGACGTACCGCATAAAATATTCCCTACCGAAGCAGCCGAAAGCTGGCAACAAAACAGGCTGATCATCAGCATTCAGCCGGAAATGAGTATCCGTTTACAGGTACAGGCCAAACGCCCGGGACTGGATATGATCTTAAATACTGTAGATATGGTGTTTGATTATAAAGGCACCTATACCAACCAGGCACCCGAAGCTTATGAGACTTTATTACTGGATACCATGCTGGGCGATCAAACCCTGTTTATGCGTGGTGACCAGATAGAAGCTGCCTGGGACCTGATCATGCCGATACTAAGCACCTGGACAAACAAGAAAAGCTTAAATTTCCCTAACTATTCGGCCGACGCATGGGGCCCTGAAAGCGCCGAGGCATTAATTGCCCGTGATGGTTTTAACTGGTTCTCTTTACCGTTGAAGAATACGAAGAAGTAAAAAAGCCTTTAACCCATGAACTTAAATATATTCAACACCCCCGATGAAGTAGTTGATGCTTTAGCACAATACTTCGTAAAAACAGCAAATGAAAGCATTGCTGCAGGCGGCAAATTCTCAGTGGCGTTATCCGGCGGCAGTTCACCAAAAAAATTGTATGAGCTGCTAGCGTCAACCACTTATGCCGATAGTGTAGACTGGACCAAGGTTTATTTCTTTTTTGGCGATGAGCGCAACGTACCGCAAAACGACCCGGAAAGCAATTACCTGATGGCTAAAAAAGCTTTGTTTGAGCCTTTATATATTGATGCTGCAAACATTTTCGCGGTTGATACAACGCTTACACCAAACGAGGCCGCCCAAAAATATGCCGAGCAAATAGCTGAGTTTTTTGATGACGACGAAATGAGCTTTGACCTGGTACTGTTAGGTTTGGGCGATGATGCGCATACTGCGTCTTTGTTCCCTCATACCGAGGTGCTGCATGATGTTACCCCCTCTGTTAAGGCGCCATTTTTGCCGGCTAAACAGATCTACCGCATTACCCTAAACGCGCCTTTAATTAATGAGGCTAAAAATATAGCCTTCCTGGTTTATGGCGAAAGTAAAGCTGTTGCGGTGCATCATGTGCTGGAAGACGAAGAAGATATTGAGAATTATCCGGCCCAGCTGATTGACTCAATCACCGGCGAAGTACATTGGTTTTTAGATGAAGCCGCTGCTGCTGATCTGGAAGAACAATATTAAGAATACTACCAAACAGTAACAACACAGGGTCTCCAGATGGGGACCCTGTGTTGTTTAAGGAAATTTTTTCTGACGTGTAATTGAATTGGGCTAATCAACAGGAATCCCTATCTTTAAGTTCCTAAATTACATGAGTCATGAAATGCATTTGCGTTATTTTGCTGGTTTTTACCGGTTTATTCCCTGTGGCTGCTTTCGCTCAGGTTCCTGCCAAAAGCGGTTCATTTTCCGATATCAGTTTTATTGAGGGCCACTGGAAAGCAACTACCGCCGAGGGTCGCGTGATAGAGGCGGTTTGGCTGGCGCCTGCCGGCGATAACATACTCGGTTTTATGCGCATGATGAACGGTGATAAGGCCGACCTGTACGAGATCTTAGCTTATGAACAAACCGACCAGGGGCTGACATCATTGGTAAAACATTTTAAACCCGGCCTGTTAGGACAGGAGGAAAAAGATAGCCCCAACCGTTACCTGTTTGTAGAGGCAAGTAAAGACCGCGCGGTATTCCAAAATGTAAACGGCGACCTGCGTATCTTGTATGAAAAGCGCTCATCCAGCCGGTTTGCGATAGCCCGCGGCAGCAAGGAGAATGGCCAGTGGGTTTTTAAGGACCTGTTTGTGTTTAATAAGGTAAAATAGCTCATCGGATATAAAGGATTTGTATTTCCCGTCCTGGACTTGGTTCTGTTTATTATTTGAAATACTTTTAAATCGAGCATATCAGAATAGAAATAATCAGTCTGGTGCAATAGAGTAAACAACCCCCACCTAAGGTGGGGGCTTTATTCTAACCTCTGAAAGAGGTATTCGTCAAAACAACTTCAAATCAGTCGAGCCATCTTCTTTTCGTTCTTCCTGCTCCTGATACTTCACAT
>NZ_JAJIWO010000008.1 GCF_020880695.1 Mucilaginibacter sp. UR6-11 | reverse complement strand
TGTTGGGCAAGCTCCAATATGCCCATCTTGTTTTTGATGATCTTTGCTTGGGTTGTCATAATACTAATCTCTGTTACGTGTTTTAAATTATCGTAACTGTCAGATTAAATTGTGACTATCTCAACTCAGGCGAGCACTTCGCTGATTCTCAGGGACAACATAGCCGTAACGGTTTTAGGTCTTAACTATAATTTCCTCCATCATATATTATAATAAAAAAGCCACCGCGAGGTGGCTTTTTTATTGTTGTTAAAAATAAGTTTTTTAATAGCTGCTTGCCTCATTCAATAAAGCAATAGCTTTATCGTCCAGGTTTAATTGCACCGCCTGCGTGGTATCATGCAACTGTTTAACTGATGTTGCGCTTGCAATAGGCGCGGTAATGCCCGGCCTGGCCATTACCCAGGCTATGGCTACACTTGCGGGTGTAGTTTTGTATTGGGCTGCCACCTCGTCAAGTGCGGTCAGGATTTTAAAGCCACGGCTGTTCAGGTACTTTTTAACGCCGCCGCCGCGGGCGCTTTTTGAAAGATCAGCCTCTGACCGGTATTTGCCCGATAAGAAGCCGCTGGCTAATGAGTAAAAAGTAATGACACCTATATTATTGCCGACACATAACGGCTCCAGTTCTTTTTCATAGCCCTCCCGGTCATATAGATTATACTCAGGTTGCAGCGTTTCATAACGTGCAAGGCCGTTGGCTTTACTTACATCCAAAGATTCTTTAAGCCGGGCGGCGGTAAAGTTCGATGCGCCTACGCCTCTTACCTTTCCCTGTTTGATCAGGTCGGTATAAGTTGCCAGCGTTTCCTCCAGCGGCGTGTTTTGATCATCGTCGTGCGACTGGTACAGGTCGATATAATCCGTCTGCAGGCGCTTTAAAGAATCTTCCACGGCTTCGGTGATATAGGCTTTTGACAGGCCCTGCCTGCCCGGGCCCATTGGTTTACCAACTTTGGTAGCTATAATTACTTTATCGCGCCTGCCTGATTTTTTAAGCCAGTTGCCGATAATAGTTTCAGATTCGCCGCCCTTATTTCCCGGTACCCATTTTGAATAAACATCGGCCGTATCAATAAATTCAAGTCCTGAGTCAACATAGGCATCCAATAACTCAAATGATTGCTGCTCATTAACGGTCCATCCAAATACATTACCGCCAAAACAAAACGGGCTCACAAAGATCCCGGATCTGCCCAGTTCTCTTTTTTCCATAACTTAATTACGCGTGCAATTTTGTTATTTGCTCAGCCATCTCATCAACCCAGCCAAAAAGATAAGGTTCAGTACCGGCAACTTTATGCCATTGTCCGTGTTCATCGGGTGCTATTACCAGGTGCAGGGTATCATCTAACGAATCAAATTGATAAGCTTTTTTGGTATTTCCGTAGGTAACGTGTTTAATAATTCCTTCAACCGGGCCTTCTGTACCGGTTAGTGTTGCTTTAAATTGTGGTTCCATGATAAAATTAATGTATCCTAACAACAGTATTTAGTAAATTCTGTTTGCCTGATTTTAGTCAACTAACTAATATTATCTTTACCCTATGGAACAAATTAAACCAGATTCAAGAATACTCGTGGATATCGTTCAAACTAAAATGCCTTTTGGTAAGTACAAAGGTGCTTTTATAAGCGATTTGCCCGTTTCTTACCTGGAATGGTTCAAAAACAAAGGCTTTCCGCCGGGTAAATTGGGTATGATGTTATCAAGCGTTTACGAGATCAAACTCAACGGGTTAAACAGCATCCTTACCCTGGTGAAAACTACCTTGAAGGGACAGGGTAAATGACAACCTGATGACCATCCGCCTGACGGCAGGTTGCGTATATTTATTTATTAAAGTTTCAATGGTATGAAAAATTCAATCCTGTACATTTTATTTAGCCTGGTTGTTTTTGGCTGTGCCAACGGCCAGGATAAACCCGGCGATATGAATATCGTAAAGCTGCCTAAAGTTAAACCCGGCCAGGCGGTTGCTACTTTTGGCGGCGGTTGTTTCTGGGCCATGGGCGAAGCACTGTCCGAGCTTAAGGGTGTAGATCAGGTAGTGGCCGGTTTTGCAGGTGGCACCACCAAAAATCCGACTTATGAAGAGGTATGTACCCGCACCACCGGCCATGCCGAAACAGTGCAGGTGTATTATGACCCTGCGGTTATCAGCTATGAAAAACTGGCCGAGGCTTTTTTTTACGCCCATAACCCAACCGAGCTTAACTATCAGGGTCCTGATGAGGGTACCGACTACCGTTCGATAGCGTTTTACCGCACACCCGAAGAGAAGGCAATTTTATTGGCATTGATTAAAAAAATTAATGCCTCGCATCATTACAATGCACCTATAGTAACGCAGGTGGTTCCGTTCACGGTTTTTTATGCAGCGGAAAGGTATCACCAGGGATATTACCGGGCACATCCCTCTGCCGGTTATATCCAGTCGGTTTCTGTACCAAAGGTTATGAAAATGCGCGCCATGGAAAAAGCTTTTTTAAAGCCCGAGTTCCAGAAATAGAAATATCATATTATAAAAAGCCATCTTACCTAAAGTAAGGTGGCTTTTTTGGGGGGGGTGCTAATGTTTGGTTAATATTTTTATCTTCACATTGTATAAACCAACAATAGCCTTGACACTATAATGAAATATCTCCTGGCCCTGTTAACTGTTTTATTCCTCCGGTTTGATAGCCGTGCACAGGCGGTTTACACTATCAGCGGGACAGTTAAAAGTTCAAAGGGCGTGGCGCTTCAATCGGCAACTGTATTTGTGGCGGGTTCTGAAAAAATTATGGCTACAGATGCTAATGGCAGTTTTAACTTTAAAGTTAAACCGGGCATTTATCAGTTAGTTGTAACCATGGTGGGGTATAACCCTTTAAGGCAAACTATAGTTATTGAAAATAAGGATGAAGTGCTTGACGCGAAATTAGACGAAAGCGAGACGGTGCTTAACGAAGTAGTTATAGGCAGTAAGGTAAATAAAAGAAGGCAATGGCAATTAGATATTTTTACCAGTTATTTTATAGGTAAAGGCAGTAACAGTAAGGACTGCAAAATACTTAATCCGCAAATAATCAAGTTCTATGAAAACCAGACCGCTTTATTTGCAATATCATCAGATTTTTTGATCATTGAAAATCAGGCATTGGGTTACCGTGTAAGATATTTGCTTAAATATTTTAGGGGCTCATTTAACGGCGCATATTTTCATTATGATGGCGATTATAGTTTTGAAGCTTTAACAGGCACCCCGGCGCAACAGGCAATTTGGGAAAATAACCGAAAATTGGCCTACCAGGGATCGATGATGCACTTTTTGAGATCTATATACGCCGGTACGGCACGCAAGGAAGGATTTATATTATATGAGGTTACCGCCTATGATAGGCCCGTTGTAGATATGCGGCCAATGCCTGTTCACCCTGACCAAATTATTAAGCGAACGGGTAATAACCTGGCCCGGTTTAAATTCGGCGATAGCTGGTTTTACACGTTATTTGATAAAGAAAAGGCTGCACTGGAGGACCCGGTAACAGGAAATAAAGACGTAAGACTATACAGAATCCCCCGAAACGGCACGGTTTATAAAATTTACGGGCAGTTTGATAGCGAAGGTTGTATCGAAGAGTATGATATCAAGAATTTATATATCTCTGGTTTCATGGCCCAGAAAAGAGTGGCAGATCAGTTACCTTTCGAATACAATCCCGATAAATCTCCATCTTCACCTAATTAAATTACAAAGCCCCACCTTCTAAATGAAAAAGATCCTTGCATTATTTGTTTTCGTGCTGTTTCAACTAAACACCTACGCACAGCATACTTATACCATAACCGGAACCGTTAAAAATTCAAAAGGCGAGAAAATCCAATCGGCAACTGTATTTATTGCCGGATCAGAAAAAATTACCATTACTGACGGTCAGGGTTATTTTAAGTTTAATACGATAGCGGCCGGTACTTACCAGTTAGTGGTTAATATGCTGGGTTATGCCTCTGCAAAGCAAAATGTTATTGTAAAAGATAAATCAGAAACGGTTGAGCTTACGCTTGGCGAAAAAGAGATCCTTTTAGGTGAGGTGGTCATAGGCGATAAATCCATACGCGAAAAGCACCTAAAAACATTTGTTAAATATTTTATGGGACAATCTGACAATGCTAAATATTGTAAAATAATTAACCCCGAATTGTTAGAGTTTTCAACCGCTAAATCTATATTGAAAGCAACCACTTCCGACTTTTTGATTATTGAAAACAGCACCTTAGGTTATCGTATTAAATACCTGCTTAAGCTTTTCCAATATGATCATAGTAAAGATGTGACCAATTATGAGGGCGACTGCATTTTTGAGCAGTTAAACGGAACGCCCCAACAGCAACTAACCTGGCAAAAAAACAGGAAAGAAGCTTATGAAGGCTCTTTAATGCACTATTTAAGGTCGTTATATGCCGGTACATCACGCAAGGAGGGCTTCCTGGTTTATAAAATTTTGAGCCCTTTCTTTCCACTGGTTATTGAGTCGATACCCATTGTAGCCGAACAGATCGTAAAACACCCTGACAGCACCCTAATGGTTTTCAGATATAATAAAATGCGGTTTTATGTTTTGTTTGATAAGAAAAAAGCAGCCAAAGAAGACGGGCGCAACATGGTATCGGATATCACGCTCGAGAACCTGGACTATACCGGTTCCATATTTATGACCGATGCCCAGATTGATCGCCGTGGCAGCTATTCTGATTACAAGACATTGTTGATACAGGGCTTTTGGGGCCGCAAGCGCATTGCAGATCAACTGCCGCTGGAGTATGTCCCGGATTAAATTATAATTTAGTGAACCAGCCCTTTTTCCAAAATACAATTACCTGTATAATAGCTATAATAGCCATACCGCCAAGCGCATAAAAATACCCGTGCGGCGAGTATAATTCGGGTAAATTATCCGGCATTTGCCGGTTTGTTATCGGGTCAACCCGTGCAAAATTCATCCCGTAAATACCGGCTACAAAGGTCAGCGGTATAAATATTACCGAAATGATGGTAAGCACTTTCATGATCTCGTTCATGCGGTTGCTTACCATTGAAAGGTATAAATCAATCACACTATTGGCTATCTCCTTGTAGTTTTCTATCAGGTCCATTACCTGTATGCAATGGTCATAAGCATCGCGCAAAAACAGTTTAACCTCGGCCGTAACCAACGGATTTTCGGTTCGTAAAATATCATTGATCTTATCGCGCTCGGGCCAGGTTATCCTTCGTAATATAATCAGGGTGCGTTTTAATTGCTGGGTATCGTACATGATGGTTTTGTCCGCATTGGTATATAGGCGGTCCTCAATGACATCCAGCTCATCGCCAATTTTGGCCAGTAGTACAAAGTAAGTATCTATAATGGTATCTGATAATGCGTAACACATATAACCCGGGCCGGCGGTGCGGATAGCGCCTTTACCGGCGGCCAGCCGTGCCTTTACCGCTTCAAAATGCTCGGCGTGGGTCTCTTCAAAACTGATGATCAGATTTTTTTTCACCAGGGTTGAAAACTGGTTGTTGCACAGCTCATTTTCCTCATTAAAATAAATTTGCCTGCTCACGCTGAAAACGTAATCATCATATTCATCAAATTTTGGCCGTTGGTGGGTATTTACAATATCCTCCAGCACCAGCGGATTGATTTTAAGGTGCGTGCCTATATCTTCAATCAGTTTGGCATCGCCCAAGCCTTTTATTTGTATCCAATGCGTATGGTCGGTACATTTTTTAAACTGGTCAAGTATAACTTTGATATCATGCCCGTCGGCCTTTACCAGCTCTTTTTCGTTGTATGAATATACGGCTATAACGGGTTTCAGCGCGTCATCAGGAATGTTGATGGCACCGGGGCGCTCGCCTACTTTTTGTCTGCCGGTTTTATAACGTACTCTTTTAATATGGCTCATTATAAATAATTAATGGTTTGCGGACCCTGGTTAAACAGTAAATCAACAATACTTAAATTTTTGATGAATCCGTTGCGCTCTTCAAAAACCTGAAAATAGGGCTTTTGTTCAAATATATATTCCTTTTTAGGGCTGATGGCACCACGGTAATCATCCAGCCCCGGGTATCCGGCTTCATAGGTCGCGGTATACTGCAGCGGCAACGGGATCTTGACAAATTTCAGCAGCATTTGTAAAAGCTGCTCATTATAATCAAAAAGATAGTTGAAATGCTGTTGATAGAAAGGTGCAAAATCATCTTCATAATATTCAAAATAAGCCGACCGCCGGTAGCAGGTCTCCAGGCCCATCCAGTGCTGGCGCTGCCATTTAAAGTCGTAACTGATCTTAACATCCTTTATTGGCGTGTGCAATTTTGAACCTTTAACCACCGGCACTGTAAGTGTAAGTATGCCATCGGGCGAATAGATTTCGGCGCGGTTGCGGTAGGTTTGTTTTGGAAAATGTTCCTGGCTTTCTATAACGATATCAGGCTGGTAAGCGTTCAGTTTCGTAAAGTACGCAACAGGCGGAAGATAAAACATTGGTAGTACAGCGCCTTTTTCAATCATATTAATATTATGTTTGCAGATAAAACTCGACGAAAATAATGATAAATAAAGGGCTTTCAAGATTAGGTATATTCTTTTTATACCTGATCTCTTTATTGCCTTTTTGGTTATTGTACCTGGTGTCTGACGGTTTGTTTGTTGTATTGTTCTATGTTATTCGTTACCGGCGCAAGGTTGTGCAGGAAAATCTCCGCAACGCGTTCCCCGAAAAATCGGCCGCAGAATGGGCCGCCATCGAAAAAAAGTATTTTAAATACCTGGCCGATCTGATCATTGAAACGATAAAGATGATCAGCATCTCGAAAGAAGAAATGCAACGCCGTGTGGTAGTAACCAACCCCGAAGTGGTAAAGAACTATGAAGCAAAAGGTAAAAGTGTAACCGCAGTAGCCGGGCATTATTGTAACTGGGAGTGGGCGGGGATGGAGTTTAGTATTCACACCCGTTTATTTGTAATCTATAAACCGCTAACCAGTAGTGTGTTTGATGAGTTCTTTGTAAAAGTAAGAACTCGTTTTGGCGCCGTAGCGGTAGCCATGAAGCAAACACTGCGCACCATGGTGGCCCATAAAAATGAATTTACAGTAACGGTTTTTGCCGGCGACCAAACACCGGTGAGAGAGCAAACCAATTACTTTACTGATTTTCTGAACCAGCCTACCGCGGTGTTTCTGGGGATTGAAAAAATTGCGAAAATGATTGACTCGGCCGTAATTTTTTATGACATGAGGCGCGTGAAGAGGGGATATTATACCTATACCATTGTGCCGCTTGTGGAAAACTCGAAAGACAGCGCCCCCTACGAAATTACCGAGGCCCATGTTAAATACCTGGACGCGATGATAAAGCGCGAGCCGCAGTATTGGCTATGGTCTCACCGAAGGTGGAAGTTTAAACCGGAGCCCGAAGTTTAATGTTTTGATAACATTAATGTAAAAATATTTAGTAATAGTTCACAAACGCCGTTTTAGCACCGGCTGTTTTGGCCCGATGGTTTAAGTTTGCAAAAACTACCTGTGAACTGTGATAAAGAATGCACTTTTAAGACTTGCTATATTCTTTTTATACGTGTTTTCGTTGCTGCCCTTTTGGCTGCTCTACATCCTGTCAGATTTTTTGTACATCTTTATTTATTACCTCGTGCACTACCGGCGCAGGGTGGTCCGCCAAAATTTAATAAATTCCTTCCCCGAAAAGACGATAACCGAAATCAAGATAATTGAAAAGAGGTTTTTTAGATATTTCGCTGATTTTATTGTTGAAACGGTAAAAGCGATAACCCTATCCGAAAAAGAACTGCGAAAGCGGGTGGTACTCACTAATCCTGAACTGATTAACAAATATTATGACCGCGGCCGCAGCATTATTGCCATAGGCGGCCATTACTGTAATTGGGAACTGGCTGGCCTTAATTTTTATTTTTATACAGATAAAAAGTTTATGATTGTTTATAAACCATTATCAAATGCCATATTTGACAAATTTTTTTACACGATACGGTCCCGGTTTGGTACCATCCCGGTAACTATGCGTCAAACTTTGCGTAAAGCGGTTGAATTTAAAAATGAACTGACGGCGATAGCGCTATTGGGCGATCAAACACCATCGCGTGAGGAGCTTGATTATTTTGTTGATTTTTTAAATCAGAAAACCCCTGTATTTTTGGGGGCCGAAAAAATTGCCCGGTCGATGAACAGCGTGGTACTGTATTATAATATGGTACGTGTAAAAAGAGGTTATTATAATTATAGTTTAATCCCGTTATTTGAGGAACCAAAACAAACGGAACCCTACGAAATCACAAAAGCACACGTGAAATATTTGGAAGATATAATAAAAAGAGAGCCGCAATACTGGTTATGGTCTCATCGAAGATGGAAATTTAAACCGGAGGATGTACATTAATGAATAACCACCCTAAGGTTGCTATTGTAATTTTAAACTGGAACGGATTAAAACACCTGCGCCAGTTCCTTCCATCGGTTCTGGCTTCAACATGGCCCAACCTGGATATCGTGGTGGGCGACAATGCCTCTACCGACGGTTCGGTTGAATTTATTAAGGATGAGTATCCATCGATAAGTATTATTCAAAACGATTCAAACTATGGCTTTACCGGCGGTTATAACCGGGTGCTGGCCCGGGTTGATGCCGATTATTATATTCTTTTAAACTCAGACGTAGAAGTTCGTCCCGGCTGGATAGAGCCTGTAATAACTTTAATGGAAAGCGACCCGCTGATAGCGATAGCCGCCCCTAAAATAAAGGCCTACTATCAAAAAGACAGCTTTGAGCATGCCGGTGCCGCAGGCGGATTTATTGACAGCTTTGGCTATCCGTTTTGCCGCGGCCGTATCGTGAACGAAACGGAACAGGACAGGGGCCAGTATGAAGAGTCCGGAGAGGTGTTCTGGGCGTCGGGTGCGTCTATGTTTATCAAGAAGAAATGCTGGGATGATGCCGAGGGATTTGATGAGCAGTTTTTTGCGCACATGGAAGAAATTGATCTATGCTGGCGATTGAAAAATAGCGGTCATAAAGTGATGTACTGCGCCCAGTCGGAAGTGTTTCATGTGGGTGGTGGTACGCTTACTGCCGAAAATCCTTTTAAAACTTATTTAAATTTCAGGAACAACCTGTTACTAATTAAAAAAAACCTGCCATTCTGGAAAGGTTTTATTGTGATAGGCGCCCGGTTTGTACTTGATTTTGCCGCCCTGTTAAGATTTTTAACCGAAGGCAAGCGCAAGGATGCCTGGGCAGTGAGCCGGGCCCACCGGTACTTTCTGCTGCATGTTTTTGATGAGGGCAGCCATGCATCAAGCACCCATTTGAAAAAATATAATGCTAAGCTTACCGGGATGTACCATGGCAGCATTATGTGGGCCTTCTTTGTAAAAAAGTTAAAAAAATTTACTGACCTGGACCCTCGCCGGTTTTATTAGCAGCTACGAATTATTAGTTAACCTTTGGCTGTTATTTACTTTTCTCCGGTAAGTTTTCAGGCGGGCCGTTATTATCAATATTTATGGTTTTTCCGTCGGGAAGCTTTAAATGCAGATCCTGGGCGGTAGAAGCCAGCTCGATGCCCGCCTTGTCAAAAGAGATAAAAATATCGCTTAGTACGTGATCTTTTAGCTCGAGCCAGCGGTTAATGTCATCGGCCCAAAACAATATCCTAAAATCAGCCGAACTGCCCGTTAAATTATGCAGAAAAACTAATGGATGTGGTTCTGTCATAATATCTTCCCGGGTGTTTAGTACATCGAGCAGTAGCGTTTTTACCTTTTCAAGGTCAGATCCGTACTTAACACTTATAATCAGTTCAATGCGCCGGTTGTTGTTGCTCAGGGTCCAGTTAATTACATGGTGCGAAATCAGGTCGCCATTTGGTACAATCACTTCGGCGCCGTCGCTGGTGGCTATTTTGCTTGAGCGGATACCTATCTCAGTGATAGTGCCCGAGCGATTATCCACTTCAATGATGTCGCCTATCTGCACCGGTTTTTCAAAGGCCAGTATCAGGCCCGATACCAGGTTATTTACAATGTTTTGCAGGCCAAAACCAATACCTATGCCAAACGCGCTTATAATAATGGTGATCTTATCCAATGGGAAATTGGAGGCAAATACCGCCAGAAAAAACCCTAAAGTAAACACACCGATACGGATTAACAGGGTAGAGGTGCGGTTTTTCTTTTTTAACGCATCAATATCGGTTGAGCGTTGCGCAGAGATATCATAAAAGTAACTGATGATCTTTGATAATACAGACGACAGCCAGATTACAGCTATGAAAATAACAAACCCCCCGAAAGTAAACGAAGCGCCGCCGACCGTACGGGGCTGATCCAAAAGATCCGTGACATAATCTGTAGCGGCATCGTCAACATTTAAATTCTGAAACAGGAAGAACAGCCAGAGCAGCGTAGCCAGCACATTCAGGATCTTCCTGAATTTTACCTGCAACAGCGCCTGGTCGATCCAGCTGACGATATTGTCGGTGTCTTTTTTGGTTTGTAGCTGGAGCAAAATCCCCTGGCTTATAATTTCAACAACAAAGTACAGGCTTATTAAAAACCATAAATTATAGGTGGCAGTGATGCTTATAATTTTAGCCAGGCTAAATCTGCCGGATATATCGCATACCAGCGCCAGAATTTGAAGCCCGATAAATATTTTTATTACAAAACCGGTATTCTTGGGGTAGTCGTCAGGCGCGGCATTTACTTTTTTATTGAGCCTGAAGGCTATTATAATAGCGGCGATACTTAAAAACAAAATCACAAAGCGGTCAAGGTTGGTGATCTGGATCAGTAAATTACTGGCGCTGTAAACAATGGTTAAACAAAATAACTGGCTTAGCGCAGTAAACAAATCGGGATGGAAAACCTTTTTTACCAATATCATCACCAGGATCAACGATGTTAAAAAGAAGCATTCCAGAAATATTACCGGCGGATGATCATAAAAATAGGGAATGATAGCGATAGGCACCAGCATGGATGACAGGATGGGATACCGGTAAATATAATTGGCCTGTTTAAAAATAAGATCCGGGCTTTCGCTTTCGCGCTTGGTTTTTTCGCGGTTATAGGTGATCCAGCCAACTACCAGGACAAAAAATACCAGGCTTATAAAATGTAGTGTGGTTTCTTTTCTGATAAAATAGTAAAGCTGGGTGCTGTTAAGGCTAATGGTGCCCGCTATCGACGACCGGATGTTGTTATACTGGGGATCAATGTCCCACAAATAGCCAAACTCGCCCTGGAAGGCGCGTTCTGCAAACCGGCCAACTTTAGTGTCTATTAAATCGGTTTCGTCTAAAGCGCTGGCATAGGCAACAGCCACCCTGTTTTGCAGCAGGTTGATCTTAAACAGGTTGCGCCGGTTGATAGAGTCGGTAGTTATCCATAAGAGAATAACCGCTTTGCGCCGGTCAAAAAATGTCATTCGCAGTACGCTGTCAGACGGAATGGTTTTCAGCAATAGCGAATCTTTTGTAAATTTTATGAGTTCTTTTTGGTTAACAACCAATTTGTTGTTAATGGCATCCAGGTCTTTCTGCCAGCCTTCCAGCCGCCCCTGTATATGGTCAAGATTGTCTCTTAAAACAAATAAATAGCGCAGGGTGCTGGCTTTATGTGTATTGGCCTGGTCCTTTATTTTATTAAGCCTTCTTAAAGTTGACGGCACTTTCTCGCCGATATCCGCGGTATCCAAACCATCAGAAAAATTATTTTTGATCTGGTTAAACGAAGTATTGTATTGCTCCAGCCGTTGCAGCAGGTTATTTACCGAAGTGTCGGCCCCGTTAAAAGTACGTAGTAATGAGTCGCGGGAATGCATTGCCTTTCGCTGTTTGGCGCTTAAAGACCGTACATTAACGTGATTGGTTTGCGCTTTGGCATCCGGTAAAAAAATGGCAAGCAGCGTAATAATTAATAAAAAAGGTTTAAATATCTTTTGCATCTGATGAGGGGTAAATCACTGCTTTTGTCGTTACGTACAAAGCGCTGCAATCATAAGTGCGCGATTGCTTCGTTCTTCCTCTTCGCAATGACAATTTTTAATCGAAAATGTTTTACTTAACTATCAAACTCTCAATACCTAAACGATAGCTGTCCATGCCAAAGCCCGCAATTACGCCTTTGCAACTGGCGGCCAGCATACTATGGTGCCTGAACTCTTCGCGTTTATATACGTTTGAGATATGTACCTCAATAACCGGGGCCTTAATAGCGGCAATCGCATCAGCAATGGCAACCGAGGTGTGGGTATAAGCGCCGGCATTTAAAACCACGCCATCATAACTAAAGCCAATTTCATGCAGTTTATTTATAATTTCGCCCTCAACGTTACTTTGGTAATAGGTAAGCGTAAGGTTTGGGTAACGTGCCTGTAGCTCCACAAAATAGGTTTCAAAGCTGCTGTCGCCGTAAATAGATTTTTCGCGTACACCCAGTAAGTTTAAATTTGGGCCGTTAATAATTTGTATATTCATTACTTCAAACTTACTTATAAAACATTAAAACTAAAATCAATTGAACTGGCCATCGGCAATAAAAGGTTTTCAGGCCTATTTAAAACTCGAAAAGTCGCTTTCGGCCAATTCTATCGAAGCGTATACGCGCGATGTGCAGCGGCTGTATGAATATACCGAAACACAGGTACCCACCATCAACCCCGAAAATATTGTACTGAAGGACCTGCGCCAGTTTATCAACTGGGTAAACGAGTTGGGGATGATCCCCTCATCACAGGCGCGTACCCTGTCGGGCATTAAGGCGTTTTATAAATATATGCTGATGGAGGACATCATTAAAAGCGACCCGTCAGAACTGCTTGAATCGCCCAAGATAACGCGTAAACTGCCGGATACGTTAAGCTATGAGGATATTAATAAGCTGATAGATGCCATAGACCTGTCTAAACCCGAAGGCGCCCGCAATAAGGCCATTTTAGAAACCTTGTACGGCTGCGGTTTGCGCGTGTCTGAATTAACCGAACTTAAGTTATCCAACCTTTACCTCGATATCGAGTTTATCAAAGTATTTGGCAAAGGCAGTAAAGAACGCCTGGTACCCATTGGCGGTTCGGCGGTTAAAGCATTAAAGATCTGGATTGAACAGGTGAGGGGACACAATCCAATAAAAAAGGGCGAGGAAGACTACGTGTTTTTAAACCGACGCGGCTCGCGCTTAAGCCGGGTTTATATTTTTATGGTGATCAAGGACCTGGCGCTGAAAACGGGTTTAAAAAAGACCATCAGTCCGCATACTTTCCGCCACTCATTTGCCACGCATCTGGTTGAGGGCGGTGCCGATTTACGCGCCGTGCAGGAGATGCTGGGGCATGAAAGTATCACCACTACCGAGATCTATACGCATTTGGACAAGGAATATTTAAAGGGGACGATCATCCAGTTTCATCCGCGGAATTAGGCAGCGGTTACTCACCCCGCGGCTCTTCGAGCGCGACCCTCTCTTCGCTGCGCGGAAAGAGGTTGTTTTTTTTATAGGTTTTAAGCCTCTTTCCGCCAAAGGCGAAGAGAGGGTGGTCCAGCGAAGCGTAGACCGGGTGAGTCGACGGCGCGCGTTCTAATAAGTCGCCTTCACCATCCTATCCCTATCACTCATATCCCTTCGCAACTCCACATTCGTAAACCCTTTGCTCTCCAATAGCTCAACGGTTTCCTTGCCCAAACTTTCATTGATCTCAAAAAACAATAAGCCTCCTTTAACCAGGTTTTTTACAGCAAAATCAGCAATTGCCTTATAAAATATCAGCGGATCATCCTCAGGAACAAATAAGGCGCTATGCGGCTCAAAATCTGTCACATTGGTGTGCATTCGCTTCTTATCGTCCAAGGTAACGTAGGGAGGATTAGAGATGATTAGTTGTAAGTTGTGGGTTTTGAGTTGTGAGTTTAGGATATCGTCCTGAACGAAATTTACTTCAACCTTATTCATAGCGGCATTTTCCTTTGCCGTTTGTAAAGCATCCGCAGAAATATCCACCGCAAAAACTTGTGCATTGGGTAAATTCTTTTTTAGGCTGATGGCGATGCAGCCGCTGCCGGTGCCGATATCTAAAATGTTGCCTAGCCATTGTCTGCCGTCAACTGATTCCAGCACCCATTGTACCAGTTCTTCCGTCTCGGGCCGGGGGATAAGCGTGGCGGGGTTAACCAAAAATTTCAAGCCGTAAAACCCGGCGTAGCCTAAAGCATATTGCAGGGGCTTACCGGTTTTTAACTGGCTGAGGATGCTGTTTGCTTCTTCCTGCTGGGTTAAGGTTAACTCCTTTTCGGGGAACGCCTTGACCGTAGCTTTTGATGAGTTGAGCAAATCTGTTAAAACCGTTAAAGTAATAGCCTCGGTTTCCTGCGCATCGTAAATGCCGGCAAGGTCCTGCTTAAAAATTATAAAGGCATCCTTAATGGTTTCCATGGCACGAAGTTAGGGTTTTGGATACAAGAGTAATAGAAAGATTAGGTTTTGTTACCAAGCCACAGGCCCGGTCTGTTTGTTGTTTTAACCTCCAATCACTAATCTCCAATCTCTAACCTCCAATCACTATCTTTGCCTCATGCCCGATCGCGAAATATATATGCAGCGCTGCCTTGACCTTGCCGCTTTGGGCATGGGCAGCGTTAGCCCCAACCCAATGGTGGGCGCTGTTATTGTGCATAATGATAAAATAATAGGCGAGGGTTATCACCGGCAATACGGCCAGGCACATGCCGAGGTTAATGCGATAAATGAGGTATTGTCAAACTTTGATAACGCGGAGGCGCTGCTGAAAGAATCTGCCATTTACGTATCGTTAGAGCCATGTGCACATTACGGAAAAACACCGCCCTGTGCCGACCTGATTATTAAATACCGCATACCTGAAATAGTAGTGGGCTGCCGCGACCCTTTTGACCAGGTTGATGGTAAGGGCATTGAAAAACTACGGGCCGCCGGACTGAATGTAGCCGTTGGGGTTTTAGAAGAGGAATGCAAATGGCTAAACCGTCGTTTTTTTACCCGCGTGCAAAAGCAGCGCCCCTACGTTATTTTGAAATGGGCGCAAACCAGCGATGTTTTTTTTGCGCCCGATGACGATAAACAGTTTTGGATAACCGGCATTGAATCGCGCAAACTGGTGCACCAGTGGCGCGCAGAGGAAGATGCAATTTTGGTAGGCAAAAACACCGTCGCGATTGACAATCCGCAATTAAACGTGCGCTACGGCGAAGGCAGATCGCCCAAACGGGTTATTATTGACAGGCGGTTAGAACTGGGCGCTGATCTGCATGTTTTTGATCAGTCTGTTGACACCCTGATATTTAACGAGGTTAAAACGAATATAGATGGTAAAAACAAATACATAGCATTAGAGGATTTTGACCGCTACGTACCACAATATATTTTATACCAGTTGTATTTGCAGGACATACAATCTGTTATTATTGAAGGCGGCGCATACACCCTTAATGCCTTTATTGAAGCCGGTGTTTGGGATGAGGCCCGGGTTTTTACCGGTGCGGTAAGTTTAACAACGGGTATAAAAGCACCAAAAATTAACGGTATAATTGCCGGAGAAATTTCATCAGGAACAGATCGTTTACAAATTTTTTACAACCAATAATTAGCCGAATGCTATTTGTACTACTAAGTATCTGCTGCAGTGTAATAGTTTCTGTGATGTTAAAGCTGGCCAAACGTTACCATGTTGATGTGCTGCAAGCTATAACCTGGAACTACTCGACCGCTATTTTATTAACCTGGCTCATTTTTAAACCACATTTTGCTAACCTTAACCTGCAGGCCGCACCTGTTTATAATTTCGCGGCATTGGGTATATTATTACCAATATTGTTTGTTGTGTTGGCAAAAACCGTAAGGCTTACCGGCATAGTGCGTACAGATATCGCGCAGCGCCTGTCGTTATTTATACCCATACTCGCAGCCGGTTTTATTTTCGGCGAAGTGTTAAGCCCGTTAAAACTGGCAGGCATTGCCATTGGTTTTGCAGCAATTATCTGTTCCATACCCTGGCAAAAGGGCAGGGGCGGCAAAGCTACCTCGGGCTCGTGGTTTTATCTGTTGATTGTTTTTATTGGCATGGGGTTGATAGATGTGTTGTTTAAACAGCTGGCTACCTTTAAAGCTGTTCCGTATACTACCTCGCTTTTCCTGGTTTTTGTGCTGGCATTTATCTGCTCGCTGGTATTGCTGGTTATCAAAATAGCCCGCGGCAAAACCAAATTTTCTTTCCCGCATATTCTGATCGGCTGGGCGCTGGGTATAGTTAATTTTGGCAATATCCTGTTTTATTTAAAAGGTCACCAGGCTTTGGCCAGACAGCCCAGTACGGTATTTACAGCCATGAATATGGGTGTTATTGTATTGGGTACGTTTGTTGGCTTAGTTATCTTTAAAGAAAAGCTGAGCACGCTAAATAAAGTGGGGATATTTTTGGCACTGGTAGCTATTATTGTGATAACCTATGCGTCGTATTAATTAATTCAAAAAAATGTTTTAGTTTTAATTGATATTAGAATTTGTTTCTATAAAGTTCTTTTCAGAAAGAAAACTTAACCTGTCACACAATGTCATTTCATCTTTGCTTAAGAGCATTTTTATTGGCGATGTTTTGCGCTTTTTTAGGAAGCGGGGTTTTGGCACAGAATTCCACTATGGAGATCAGTGGTAGCGTTATAGATGGACAAAGCAAAAAGCCACTTGCCGGGGCAACAATTTATCTTGATCGTACCACCAGGGCTACCAGCAGCGCTGACGGTGGCGGGTTTGTGCTAAGAAATATACCATCAGGCAATTATCAGGTAATCGTATCGTATGTTGGCTATAAATCGGTGTCTATAAACGTGACCGAACAATTCGGTCACCAGGTAAAAGCAGAATTATACCCTGATGAAAAAATACTTAACGAGGTAATCATTGGCGCCGATACACACTGGGAAGAATATTACTCCTTATTCAAAATGTTTTTTCTGGGGAAAGGGGCACTGCAATGCATCATCAAAAATCCTCACACACTTAAGCTGCATTATGACAATACCACTTATATTTTGACGGCGAGTACACGCGAGCCTTTAATTATTGAAAATCAGGCGTTGGGATACAGAGTTTATTATGACCTGATTTCATTTACCCATCATCCGGGCCGTACATCTTATTCGGGCCATACTCATTTTGATGAAATGCAACCCGCAAGCGACGAGGAAAAAAAGAAATGGGAATCAAACAGAGAAAAAGCATACTATGGTTCTTTTATGCACTTTGTGCGGTCGTTGTTAAATGTCCGGTTAATGGAGGAAGGCTTCGTGGTAAGAAAATTAGTGAAAGCGCAAGGCTTGCCGGGTAATCATCCGGTTTTAGAAAGCTGGCAGGGGGGCGAATTTAAATCAACTGATACAATAGTATCTTTGCGATGGAGCGGAATAGACTACGATCCTAAAGACACAACAGCGCTATCCAATAGTTCAAAAAAATGGGGTAGCAAATCGGGCTACAATGTGCTTTATCCTCAGGACCTGACTTATGATAGTATTTTGCCGGAAACCAATATTGCCGGAAAATATAAACTTTCCTTTAGTAATTCTTTATTTGTTACTTATAAAAATAAGAAAATTACAGATTGGGGATATGGTAATGGTGCCCGGTCGGGTTTTCCTACTTCAATCCTCACGATGTTGCAACCGGAAACGCCCGTGGACAGTCATGGAAATTTGGCAGATCCCAATGCCGTAATTCAGGAAGGGTATTGGGCTATACTTCGGGTCGCTGATCAGTTACCCGATGATTACGAACCGGGAAAAGAAAAGCACTAATGAGGCTTGATTTTATATTTATTTGTTGTTTAAATCAATGATTCATGTAAAAATATGCGATATTCGGCCTGCTTTCGGCTTCTCCTCGCCGAAACGAAATGATGCTTATAAAAAATGCTATTCGACGACACCTACCGAACTATTGAGCACCCGTCCGAAGGCATCTTTCGCGATCGTGGCAGCAAATTTTTGGCGTATGCGTATCCCATCACGTCCGAGACTGAAATAAAAAGCATCATAGCGTCTTTAAAATCAGAACACCCCAAAGCAAACCACCATTGCTGGGCCATGCGCTTAACCGCCGACCGTGCCGTTTTTAAACTGAACGACGATGGCGAGCCATCAGGCACAGCAGGCAGGCCGATATTAAATACTTTACTCTCTAAAGACCTCACCAATATCCTGGTTGTGGTGGTACGGTATTTTGGCGGTACCTTATTGGGCGTTCCCGGCCTCATCAACGCTTATAAAATGGCGACCGAAGAAGCGCTGACCCATGCCGTGATCATCGAAAAAACGGTTAATGACATTTATACCATCAGCTTTGATTACCTGCGGATGAATGACATCATGCGCTTAATTAAAGATGCCGACCTGGCCGTCCTTAACCAGCAGTTTGATAACGATTGCAGCATACAGGTATCCATCCGCAAAATGCAGGTGAATACGGTTCTGGATAAATTGCATACGGTTGCAGGCGTTAAGTTTAAGTACGATCATAGCATTTAAGCGGTGTGCTCAATGATGTAATACCTAAGAATCTTAGGTATGATCCACTTTTAATGATCCACTCTTCTAAAAATGGCAAAAAATAGTCTGTTTTTAATTATTTGATTATCAATAAACCAGGTAATTTTTATACTTATAGATCCTGACGAATAAGACTGATCCAAAGTGATCCGCTTTAAAAATTAATTATTTTATTATCAACCAGTTATCTAAAACAGGTGATCCGGATGATCCATATTTTTAATTGGATCACTTCATGCCGGTACCCTGGTATAAAGCACCACTCAACAATCTGCCTTTTTATTCCCCGTTTACAGCCATAAATGTTTAATTTAGTCGGATATGCAATCTTTTGAAATAGATAAAACCGACCTTCTGCGTATTAAAACCGCGCTTGAAGGGGATGATGCTGAATTAGAGACAGTTCTGAAGGAGTATCATGCGTCGGAGATTGCCATATTATTTGAGAAGCTACCGCAGGAGGATAAGGAACGGATCATTAATATCCTGCCTACCGACGTAGCATCGGATGTTATCGCCGAGATGGACGAAGAACATCGTCCGGGCGAGTTGCTGATCAACCTTGATCCCGAGAAACGTTCAGAGATAGTTGAAGAGCTGGATTATGATGACGCGACCGACATTATCTCGCAACTTGAAGAGCACGAGCAGCAGGAGATCCTGGAAGATATTGACCAGGAAGATGCCAGCAGCATCCGCGCGCTTTTAAGCTATGACGAGAACACAGCCGGCGGGTTGATGAACTCCGCGCTGATCTGTGTTAATATCAATTCAGACAAAAAAGACGCTTTGGACGAGATCATTCGTCAATCAGAGGAAATGGAGGAATTTTATACCATTTATGTGGTTGACGACTACAAAACCCTGCAAGGCATCGTATCCATCAAAAACGTGATCAAGGCCCATGCCGACGCCCGGATCCGTGATATCTATAAAGGAGACCCGGTATATGTGAAGGCCGACCTGGACCAGGAAGAGGTTGCCAGGCTGATCTCTCAATATAACCTGACCGCTATCCCGGTGGTTGACGATAACATGACCCTGCTGGGCCGCATTACGGTTGATGATATCATTGACGTAATGGAGCAGGAGAGCACCGAAGATATGTTAAAGATCTCCGGTGTATCAGAGGATGAGGAACTAAGCGGTAACTGGAAAGAAGCTGTAAAGAGCCGTTTGCCATGGTTGGTTATCAATTTGGCCACCGCCTACCTGGCCGCATCCATTATCAGGCATTTTGGGTCAACGGTATCGCAACTGCCGCGCATCGCAGCCTACATGACTATTATCGCGGGCATGGGCGGCAATGCAGCTACACAGGCGCTGGCGGTTACGGTAAGGCGCATATCCTTAAGCGATCTGACTGATAACCAGGCCTACAACACCGTTTTAAAGGAGTTCCTGGTAGGCCTGTTAAATGGTGCCGCCAATGGGCTGGTGGTATTTTGTATTGCTTTATTTTATGATGCCGACCCGATGCTGGGCCTGGTTTTATTTTTGGCGATGACCGGTAACCTGGTTATTGCAGGTTTAACCGGCGCTACCATACCGTTAGTTTTAAAAAGGGTAGGTATTGACCCGGCGGTGGCATCGTCTATCATCATAACAACATTTACAGATTGTGCCGGATTTTTATTGCCGCTTTGGCTGGCAACAAATCTTTTATTACATCATCATTAATTGTACTAAGCTTTATTATAAATTTGAAACTTCAAAACTGAACACTATGGCAGAAGTAAGATACAACTGGACTAAAGAAGAGATCACGGATATATATAACACGCCGTTGCTTGACCTGGTTTACCAGGCAGCCAGCATCCATCGCGAAAACAAAGATTATGCAGAAGTACAGATCAGCTCGCTGATCTCGATAAAAACAGGCGGTTGTCCCGAGGACTGCGCTTATTGCCCGCAGGCCGCCCGTTACAATACCGGTGTTGATGTGCATGCCATTATGCCAAAGGAAGAAGTTATCGCGGTTGCGCAAAAAGCCAAGAACGGCGGCGCATCGAGGTTATGCATGGGTGCTGCCTGGCGTGAGGTTCGCGATAATCGCGACTTTGACAAGGTGATAGACATGGTGAAAGCCGTAAATGCGCTGGATATGGAAGTTTGTTGCACGCTGGGAATGCTTACCGAGAGCCAGGCCCAACGTTTGGCAGATGCCGGGCTGTACGCTTACAATCATAATCTGGATACCTCAGAAGAAGACTACAAAAGAATTATTACCACCCGTACCTATGATGAGCGTTTACAAACGCTTGATCATGTGCGCAAAGCTAAAATATCGGTTTGCAGCGGTGGCATCATCGGTTTAGGCGAGACGGTGGCCGATAGGATATCTATGTTGAAAACACTTTCTAATTTGCCACAACATCCTGAGTCGGTTCCGATTAACGCATTGGTACCGGTAAAAGGCACGCCATTAGCAGAACAGCCAAGGGTATCTGTCTGGGATATGGTGAGGATGATAGCTACAACGCGGATCATTATGCCTAAAACCGTTGTGCGCCTGTCAGCAGGCCGTACCGAAATGAGTACCGTTGAGCAGGCGTTTTGCTTTATGGCAGGTGCCAATTCTATCTTCGCCGGCGAGAAGCTGTTAACCACACCAAACCCGTCATTTGATGAAGATATGGCTATGTTTGAGCTGCTGGGCCTAAGCCCGCGAAAAGCTTTTAAAAATGGTCGTCCTGAAATAAAAGAGATCAAGGAAATGAGTATTAATGAGGTGATCTGATAGTGGATTGGAGGTTGGTGACTAGAGATTAGTTTTAGGTTCTGCTATAAGCTTCATAATCAGGGAAGAGAATCCCAATTACTGCCACTGACTTACAATTTTGTATGCTTGAGCAATTGAGTAAAAGAATGATCGATTAATTTTCATACTTTATAAAAAAGAAACCATATGTCATTTGATCAATACCACGAACCCGTTAATGAACTGTCGGACCAGACCCGGACCTTCGCCCGCATGATCGTATCATTATGCGAGGAAGCCGAAGCCATCAATTGGTATGAACAGCGCATCTCGGTCGAGAAAGATTCGCAGGCAAAAGCCATTATGCAAAATGCCCAGCACGAAGAATTTAAGCACTTTGGTATGGACCTGGAATTTTTACTCCGCCAAAAACCCGTATGGCAAAAAACGCTGCAAGCCATCTTGTTTAAAAAAGGTGATATCGTGGAGTTAGGCGAAAAAGGGGAAGAAGCTTCAGAATAATCAATTTTACCTGTTTATAGTTTCGCGGCTAAAATCCATCGCCAGGCGAATCGCGTTAGCGTATTAAAGCCTTTCCAGCTGTCAACAAACTCAATGATGTCTTTTAGGCAGGTATCGGCAAATTTTTGTTTGAAGTTTTTTGAAGCCAGTTTATAAACCAGCTGCGGATTTTCAAGGCCAATACGTTCATATATTTCTTTCTTCACGTACATGGTACGCACAAACAGGATATTGAACAGGATAACGTAACTATACAACGTGCGTTTAATATACCCTGCTTTGGCCGAGTAGGTTTTCAATAATGCTTTGGTAAACAGGATATGCCGGCCCTCCTCAATATTATGCAGGTCGAACATCTTTTTTAGTACCGGGTAGATATTGGGCGCTTTACGCGCATAATTGCCATAAACATCAGTAACCAGTTCAACCGATACGCTGCCCATAAACAGGTAGTCGGCAGGCAGGTATTTGTTACTGAACTCACCGAAAAACTTATGCAGCCCGCTTTGCTTTATCGGCTTGCCATTTATTTTGGCAATGGCCTGTGCAAACATTTCCTGGTGCCGAAACTCTTCAATCAGCTCCCTGATTATAAACTGGTGCTCCACATCGTTGGGCGGCAGGGTAAGCAGGTGCTGTGTCATAAACACGCAAAACAGGCACTCGCCCCATGCGTACGATGCTATTACCTGCACCAATTCGTGCCGGCCAAGTTCCAGCTTTTGAGCAGGGGTCAGGCTCTCATAAATAGCAAGCCCTTGCAGGGATGTTAAAATTTCGGGCAGGAAGACATCTTCGGGCCCAGGCTCCAGTTGCCAGGGGATGTAGGTTTCCGGCATCAAAGGGCGCTCCCTGCTGATTTTTATTAAACGCTCAACTTCTTTAACATCCATATAGTAAATATACGCAGGATTGATTTAATAGGTTGTACGGAAGTAAGCGGAACCGTAAACTTGTGTCGCTTACGATATTACTCCGCAATAACTTTTACCTCAATGTTGCCGCGGGTAGCCTTTGAGTACGGGCAGCCTTTATGTGCTGCATCGGCTAGTTTTTGGGCCTGCGCTACAGCTATCCCGGGCACATGTACGTGTAACTCGGCTGATAGTGCATAGCTGGTCGGGCCTTCCTGGTTAAAACCGATATGAACATCAACGGTAGCCCCGCTAACATCTACACCGTCTCTTTTGCCGACAGATCCCAGTGCACCTAAATAACAGGCGCCCCAGGCCCCGGCAAACAGCAATTCGGGATTGGCATAACCATCCTGGCCACCCATGGCTTTGGGCGCTTTTAATTCAAGATCTATAACGCCATCTGATGATTTGATATGGCCGTCGCGACCGCCTTTGGCAGTGACAATGGCAGTATATAGTTTTTCCATAAGGAGGTAACCTTTAGCTTTTGATAATGTTTTAATGCCTTCCGGATGTATTGACGCCCTAGTGCTTTTAAGAATGCGAAAAATTCATGTTTTGAAAACAAAATGCTAAAATTATTAGTAATTTAGCATTGATATGAATGCAGAACGGATAACAGAGAAGTTAAATATTTTGGCCGACGCCGCCAAGTATGATGTGTCATGCTCATCAAGCGGCAGTAAGCGAAAAAACGAAAATAAGGGTTTAGGGAATGCCAGTAACGGCATTTGCCATAGTTATACCGAAGACGGGCGTTGCGTATCCCTGCTTAAAATACTGTTGACTAATCACTGCATTTTTGACTGTGCTTATTGTGTATCACGTAAAAACAACGATATAAAACGGGCGGCTTTCACTGTGCAAGAGGTTGTTGACCTCACTATTAACTTTTACCGGCGCAATTATATTGAAGGGCTGTTTTTAAGTTCCGGTATTTTTAAAGATGCTGATTATACAATGGAACGCCTGGTGCGCGTAGCCAAAAAATTGCGTACCGAACATAAGTTTAACGGCTATATTCATTTAAAGTCCATCCCCGGGGCCAGCGATGAATTGATGCGCGAAGCCGGGTTATATGCGGACAGGCTAAGCATAAACCTCGAAATTCCTACTGAAGAAGGATTGAAGTTACTGGCACCCGATAAAAACAGGCAGGACATGATCGATCCGATGCAGTTTTTAAAAGATGAAATTATTTTACGTAAGGACGAGAAGAAGCTGTTTAAAAAGGCCCCCATTTTTGCCCCGGCGGGGCAAAGCACGCAGGTAATTGTAGGCGCCACGCCCGAGACCGATCAGCAGGTGCTGCAGTCGGCCAACCATTTCTATAAGAACTTTAATTTAAAACGTGTTTACTACTCGGGCTATGTGCCCGTGCTGGTGGATAAGCGTCTGCCGGCTTTAAATACCAGCGTACCCATGGTGCGCGAGAACCGATTATATCAGGCCGACTGGCTTATGCGTTTCTATGGCTTTAACGTAAACGAGATCGTAAGCAATCAACAACCTTTGCTTGATCTGGATATTGACCCAAAACTGGGCTGGGCCATACGTAATATGCAGGCTTTTCCTGTTGACATCAACAAAGCTGACCTGCAACTGATCTTACGTGTGCCGGGAGTGGGCCTATTATCCGCCCAAAAAATTGTGAGCGCGCGCAAGTTTGGTAAACTTAACTGGGAGCAATTAAAAAAGATAGGCGTGGCTGTTAACCGTGCCCGGTACTTTATTACCTGTAACAGCAATGCATTTGAGCGGCGCGATTTGACGGGCTTTAATATTAAACAGTTTATACTGGCCGAATCGCAAAGCAAATACATCAAAAACAAACCCAATCAGCTTAACCTTTTTTAAATGACAACTTTGTTTTATGATGGCACCTTCGAGGGGATGCTCACCGCCATATTTGAAATTTATGATCGTAAACTTACCCAGGTAAAATTGCAAAAGGGTGGGCTGGTTGCCGGCGCTATGTTTGAAGAAACGCTGACGGTTGTTACCAACGAAGCTTATGCCGGGCGCGTATTAAAAGGGTTGCGGCAAAAGCTATCACCCGGCGGTGTCCAGCGTTTGTACATAGCGCATATGGCCGAAATGGAAAATGAAGAAAATAACCTGGTGGGCTATATAAGGTATGTGTTTGACAGCACGCAAAATATTGAGGATGATTACGGCAACCGTTTTGTGATGCGGATCTCTGAAATTATCCGCATGATGCGCCGGGAAAAGCACAGGATGGAAGCTTTTGTACGGTTCAAAAAATTAAAGGACGGAATTTATTACGCAGCTGTTGAGCCTGATTTTAATGTGCTGCCATTATTGATCAGGCATTTCAGGAACAGGTATACCGACCAGAAATGGATGATCTACGACCTGAAACGTAGCTATGGCATTTATTATGATATGCACGACACGCAGTTCATTACGCTCGATTTTTCGGCAGTCGGCAATCCCGGCGAAATAATTTCAGTGTATACCGAGGACGAAAGCATTTATCAGCACCTGTGGAAGAACTATTTCCACAGTGTAAATATACCTGCGCGCAAAAATACGCGGCTGCATGTCCGCCATATCCCGAAGCGATACTGGAAACATTTAACAGAAAAAATTTAGAGAAGCTGGTTTTACGCTTTTAAGGAGAAATAAAAATGACAAAAATCAACCAAAGTGTGAATAAACAAAATGTTGATAACCTAAAGAGTAATTGTTATAAGCTGCTGATATTTATAGCATTAAATATGTTGGCAACTGCTATTTTATTGTTAGTAACCCGTTAATAAAAAACAAAAAAAATATTTGTGAAAAGTTGCCTCTGTCCCGATATTGAAATCATCAAGAACGACGTACTTTGACAGCCTCACAGGAATAACAGAAATTGAATCGGGCAAATCCTCGGAGGAGCTAAAGATCAAGGGAAAGCCTGAATTACACGAAACAGAAACGGCGCAAGCAACGGAAACACAATGATAATTAAGCGGGGTATTATAAGAAACTGTTTGTTTTTACGGAAAGAAACAGCAGAACATAATGACTTTGAAGTAACCGGAATCCGCGAGGAGGAAGGAGAGGGCAGGTCGGTCATCATACACAAAACTTGATGCTTTATTGCATACTACGGTAAGCAATAGAGTTGGAAACGGGAGATCAAATCGAAAGACGCGGCTCCCGTTTTCGTTTTATGCGGATTTTGGCCAAACCTGTCAACATACCGTTTGTAGAGTTGTCCAGGATCTTTCAGCCTCTTGCAAGCCAGGCTCCCCATTAATCATTAACATATCTCTCAGTTTCGGTTTTATTGATTGGCCATCTTTGGACGATGTGAGAAATCTATGCAGGCAAATAACCGGTGGCCGGCTGGTTTTATAAACCGCCGGTTAGAAATAGCGCGGCGTTTAGCGGGCTTGTTTTTTTAAATAAAACTTCATCAATTCAATTTTTACGCGTTTTTAATCTCTGCAAAAACCTCAATTTTTATAATTGTTGTTAATAAACAAATTGTTAACAACCGTTTTGGTAACTTAGGTAATGGGCTGACAATGAAGTGTTATTAAATTTTCGGGATGTTGAATAGCTTGCTTTTGCTGTTAGCAACCCGTTAATAAAAACAATAAAAAATATTTTGCAGATCAGGCTGATGTCCCGATATTGAAATCATCAGGAACGACGTACTTTGACAGCCTTACAGGAATAACAGAAAGTGAATCGGGCAAATCTTCGGAAGCGCTAAAGATCACGGGACTGCCTGAGTTACACTAAACAGAAACTGCGCAAGCGACGGAAACGCAGTGTTAACTACGATAGGGTATTAAGAGACGCTGTAAATTTTTACGGAGATTTGCAGCCGAAATAATGACTTTGAAGCAACCCAACCCGCAAGGGCACAAGGGCCAGAACAAGTCGGTTGACTTACAGAAAGCTTGATGCTTTATGAAGAACTACGGTTAGTCATAAGGAGAAAACGGGAGACAAATCGAAAGAGGCGGCTCCCGTTTTTGTTTTATATCCCGGCAGGCTCCTGCCAGGTAAGGTAATTATCCGGCACTACTCTTCAATCTTTAATCTTTAATAGTTAATTTAGCGTCTTATGCAAAAGGACGATAAAGGTAAGCCGAACGGGAGAAAAAAGATATTTGTTTTAGATACCTCGGTGATCTTGTATGATCATAACGCTTTTGAGAATTTCCAGGAACATGACGTCGCGATACCGATACAGGTATTGGAGGAGCTGGATAACATGAAAAGCGGTAACGATACCCGCAACTTTGAGGCCCGCAGCTTTATCCGTTTAATAGACGACCTGTCCCGCAAAAAACTGGTAAACAAGTGGCACCCGTTAAACGGTAAAGATAAAGGCAGCTTTAAAGTTGTAATGGACACCAAAACCACCGGTGTTGATGCCGAAGCTATTTTTGGATCAGACAAGGTAGATCACCGCATATTAAACGCGGCTTTAGGTTTACAGGAAGAGAACCCGGATAAAAAGATAGTATTGGTATCGAAAGATATCTGCCTGCGGTTAAAGGCTAAATCACTGAGCCTGCATGCCGAGGATTATGAAACCGGCAAGGTTAAAAACCTGGACGAGTTATATAGCGGTAAAACAATTGTAAATGTAACCGACAAGCAAATTTCCTGGTTGGATAAGCACGGTACGCTGCCTGCCGGTGAGGTTGAATTAAACGCCAACACCCGCAATCATTTTTATATACTCGAGGGTAAAAAGAGCACCGCTTCAGCATTTTATAATAGCCAAACCGGCGTGCTTGAAAGAGTGACCGGGCAGCCCATATTCAATATCCATCCTAAAAATCAGGAGCAGGCCTTTGCTATCCACGCGTTGTTAAACCCGGATATTAAGCTGGTAACCATACAGGGTAATGCCGGTACAGGCAAAACGCTGCTGGCGCTGGCCGGTGCTTTAGAGCAGCGTAAATACTATCGCCAGATCTATATTACCCGCCCTATAGTGCCATTGAGCAATAAAGACATTGGGTTTTTGCCGGGCGATATAAAATCAAAAATAGACCCCTATATGGCGCCTATCTGGGATAACCTGAAATTTATTAAAGATCAGTTTGCCGACGATGAAAAAATGCAGGCCAAACTGGATGAGCTGGTCACCAACGACAAGATCTCTATCGCGCCGCTGGCGTTTATCCGCGGGCGTACGCTGAGTAAAATATTCTTTATTGTAGATGAGGCGCAAAACTTGACGCCGCACGAGATAAAAACCATCATATCCCGCGCAGGAGAAAACAGCAAGTTTGTTTTCACCGGCGATATTTACCAGATAGACACCCCCTACCTGGATGCGGAAAGTAATGGCTTATCTTACCTGATTGACCGGGCAAAAGGACACCCGCTTTACGCGCACATCACCCTGCAAAAAGGGGAGCGGAGTGAGCTGGCTAATTTGGCTACGGAGTTGTTGTAGGTTAAGAAAACCACTAACCATCCGGAAGGTGTCATTTCGCAATATCATCCGCAATCTTAGCAATATCATTGCTGATCTTACTAATAAAATCCAGCTGCTCTTTAAGCAGGTTATCGGTTACGGTGGGTGCCGGCTGCTCTTCCGCTGGTTCGGCTTTTTCGCCGGTAAATTCTAACCGATCGCCGCCAAGTTTCTTGCTGGTCTCATTAAGTACGGCAATGCTTTTCTTAAGCAGTTTTAAAATGTCGGGCGTGGCTTTGTGCATGCCTTTCACCGTTATTTCAGAAGCTACCGTAGCGGTATATGAGGACAGGATATGATTAAGCACCACAAATTTATGGATATCTTTAATGTTGCGTTGCTTGCTTTTAGGCTCGGATGTCATCCGCTCAAAAGCGGCAGATAAGTTGGCTGATTTTACATACACATCTTTTCTTGCCAGTTTGTAATCAGTAGTGGTAACCGTTTTGCCGGTTATGGTTTGGGCTATTTTCACCAGGTAATTAACGTTGCTGTAAATTACTTCGGCCAGGCTTGTTTTTATCTGCTCAAACTCCCACGTCGGGAAGATCAGGTAACTGGCAATAAACGCTATGGTAGAACCAATTACCGTGTCTATCACGCGTTCTTCTACAATGTCCAAATGGCCTATTCCTAAAAATTTAAACAGGATGAGTACATAGGGTGTCATAAAAACAACACTTACCACATAATTTAACCGCTGGAAGCTATAGGCCCCCAGCATAAATACCAGCATCAGGGTAAACTGTACGTCGGTATTGGGTATAAACATTAATATGAGTATACCAATAACGCCGCCGCCGATGGTGCCGGTTAAACGCTGATAATTGCGTTGTTTGGACAAGCTGAAGCCCGGCTTAAGTATCACTATAATGGTTAACAGCACCCAATAGCTGTGGTGGCCCAGCGCGAACGCCTTTGCAACGGTAAAACCTACCAGGCAAACTAAAGACACCCGGAATGCATGTTTAAACGCAGCCGAGTCCAGCGAAAAATTATCAAAGAAAACATGCGGCTCGTAATCCTGGTGCGTCACAAATTTAGAGTACTCCACATCGTTGTTATTCTCTATTAATATTTTTGACGAGCTTGAATTATAATAGTTGAAAATATTCTCGATCTCTTTATTGAGATCGCGCAGGTTAATTAAGATCTTTTTAAGCACCAGGTTACTGGTTTCGTTGGCATTGCCTATAGTGTCAATTTTTGTTTTAAGCTGCTCAAGCACCGGGTTAAAATCAACCTTGTGCTTATAACGGGTATTTGATAAAATAGCGAAGCCGATATTCTCCAACTCGTTAGCCATCAGGTGTACAACCTGGCCGATCTCTGTTAAAATACCGGTGTCCTTAAATTTTTCGCGGATCTGCGCATAATCATAGTGGGTAGCCATGATCTGCTCAAACATGTCCACCAGGTCAACAAACGTCAAAACCAGTATGCGGCTGGCGTTGGTTGATTCGCGCACCATTACCCGGCTTCTAAAAAGCAGTTCCCTAACCGCGTCCTGGTGCTGGCTTACGTGGATCTGCTGCGATACCAGTTTATGATAATTGTCGTCGATATCTGTTTCAGGAAGATAAAAATCAGCCTTGATCCTTAAAAATTTAACAATGTCGGCTACGTTCTCGCCCAGGGCCTGCTGCGCAGCGCGGTAAGGGCGTATGCCAAAAAATACCAGGCTAAATAGCATGTACCACACACCGCCTGCTAAAATAGTTGCACTGTAACCCAGTACTTCGGCGGGTTTCATCTCTTTATCCATCATAAATATCATGATCAGCAATGCCGCTGTGCCTACTGACGCCGCACGATTGCCGTACACAATAAACATGGAGAACAGGAAGGAAAATACAGTAACTTCTAATCCTAAAGTATAAACGTTTAAGCGTGCAAAGCCGGTGGTAACGGCTACAACAAACAGGCATAAATTACCCGCGGCCATGCCATTTCTTTTATGTACTACCGGCCCCGGATTATCAATAACGCATATGCAAATCGCTCCTAAAGAGAGGGTTATGCCCAGCTCAAACTGATTAAATTGCTGCAAAACCAGCGCCGGCAGCAAAATCCCTAACGATATGCGCAAGCCGTCAGAAAAATACTGGCTGAAGAAGAAGCTTTTGATCTCTTTGGTTTGAATAGTCACGTAGCAAATCTCGGAAAAAAGGCTGATATATGAATTTGCAAAAATTTTATCTGAGTGCGTTTTTTATAATCAATATTAGTGTCATTGTGTATTATTTTTAATAATTATATAATTTTTACTGATTTTAGTTTAAATTCACGCCGATTTAGTTTATCTATAGACCAAGCCTGCTTTTTTTAATTTTTTTATATTTCTATTATGTCCTCAACGTTAAAACTCAGCCAAAGAGAAACAGCTTTTAATAATGAAGTTGTAACCCGCTTTGAGTTATATAACAGCCTTTTCCAGACGCTGCCCTTTTATCAGGTAAAAGAAATAGGCATTTTATTGCCGTTTTTTAGTTCGCATTGTGATAAGGGGGCGGTAAAGGAGGAATCGCCGACCGAAATAATAGAATCTTTTTTTAAAAAATACGTACCGGATATTGACCATCGCGAGCAACTTAACCGCATGTTCAGGTTCATCCAATATATTGAGCGCCAGGTGGTTTTGTTTGATGCTATTGAAGATTCGTCTTTCAGTAAAATTGGCCGGGCGGATGATGTTGGTACATTAACGGGTTTACTGCAGGCCGCTGCAACCAGCGACCACGTGCGCGACAATATCAGCGAGAAACTAAAGGATTTTTCGTTGCGTTTGGTTTTAACCGCGCACCCCACCCAGTTTTATCCGGGCACTGTACTGGGTATAATGACCGATTTAATTGAGGCACTAAAAACCAATGATATCAACAGCATTGATGTTTTACTGCAACAACTGGGTAAAACGCCTTTTTTTAATAAAAAGGCGCCGACCCCTGTTGATGAAGCGGTAAGTTTGGTTTGGTTTTTAGAGAATACTTTTTATCACGCCATATCTGGTATACAGACCAAACTGGAAGAAGAATTTGATATTGATGAGAACCGTAAGAACCAATTGTTGGAGCTTGGCTTTTGGCCGGGCGGCGACCGTGACGGTAATCCTAACGTCACTACAAAAACAACCTATGATGTTGCCTGCCTGTTAAGGCAAATGATATTCAGGTGTTATTATCGCGATTTCAGGGTGTTAAAACGCCGCATCACTTTCAGGGGTATTGAAAAAACCATGGCCACTTTAGAGGGCATGCTTTATGAAAACGCTTTTAATAAACATCAACATAATGCTAGAGATCTGCAGGGCGACCTGTTGGACCTTTTGGGCGAGATCCGTGAAACTTTAATAACCAGCCACGATAGTTTATTTGTCAACATAGTGGAGGACCTGATCCGTAAGGTGCGTTTGTTTGGTTGCTTTTTTGCTACTTTGGATATCAGGCAGGACAGCCGCATATTGCGCAGTGTTTTCAGCTATTGTACCGATAAAGGTATAGCAACAGGTTTGCCCGCTGATTATGAAACGTTAAGCGAAGAAAAAAAATTAGCCGGCATTACCTTTAACGAGCTTAACTTTTTATGCCCGGAGGATGCAGACGACATGACCAAAGATACGCTGAACACCATTATGCTGATGAAACACATTCAGCATACCAATGGTGAAAAGGCTTGCCAGCGGTTTATCATTAGCAACTGCCAGCAGGCGTCTGACATATTACAACTAATAGACCTGTTTTTATGGAGCGGCTGGAAAGCAGAGAGTTTAACGGTTGACTTTATGCCATTATTTGAAACCGTTAACGACCTGAAAGTTGCGGCGGAAGTAATGGAAAAACTATATACCCATCCCTTTTATGCAGCACATCTAAAAAAGCGGGGTAATTCGCAAAGTATCATGTTAGGTTTTTCTGATAGTACCAAGGACGGCGGTTACCTGATGGCTAACTGGTCTATCTATAAAGCTAAGGTTGAATTGACAGCCATGGCCCGTAAGTATGATATTGACCTGGCGTTTTTTGATGGCCGTGGCGGCCCGCCTGCGCGTGGCGGTGGTAAAACGCACCGCTTTTATGCTTCAATGGGTAATGAAATAGCTAATGAGCATATCCAGTTAACCATACAGGGGCAAACGGTAAGTTCGCAATACGGATCAATTGAAACAGCCCGTTTCAATATGGAGCAGTTAATTAACGCCGGTGTAATATCGGCCTTAAACCCGGATAGTAATGATCTGTTAAGTGCGCAGCAAAAATCATTAATAACCGATATGGCCGAAGCCAGTCACGAATTATTTCTTGATCTGCGCCAGCATCCGCTGTTTGTAGAGTACCTGGAGAAATTTAGCCCGTTAAAATTGTTATCAAAAATTAATATCAGCAGCCGGCCAACCAAACGTAACGCCGGTGCGCCAATGAAACTGGAAGATCTGCGGGCCATAAGTTTTGTAACCGCCTGGAGCCAGTTAAAACAAAGTATCCCCGGATTTTATGGGGTAGGTACCGCTTTGAAAAAGATGAAAGAAGAGGGTAAATGGGACGAAGTATCGCAGTTATATAACACCTCGGGCTTCTTTAAAACCATGCTGGATAACTGTATCATGTCAATGTCTAAATCAGATTTTCGGGTAACCGCTTATCTGGAGAAGGACGAGAAGTTTGGCGCTTTTTGGAAACAATTAAAGGACGAGTTTGAACTCACCAAATCGTTATTGCTTGAACTAACCGAAACGGAAATACTGATGCAGGACTCGCCTGTTGACCGTCGTTCAATCGGTATCCGTGAAAAAATTGTATTGCCACTGGTGATCATGCAGCATTACGCACTAAACTGTCTGAATAATACCAACGATAAAGAACTTATTGAGGTTTACGATAAACTGATCATCAGGACCGTATATGGTATTGTTAATGCCGGGCGCAACCTGGCATAGAGAAAAGTTTATATTAATTATAAGCGATTAAAGTATAAGAGCCGCCTTTGTTGCGGCTCTATTCTTTTTATCGGCATTATACTAATAATTAAATATTTTAAACTTGTTGCGGTTATATTTGTCTATACCAATACAAACCTCAACGGCTTAAAATGAAAAATTTATTTTGCTTCCTGTCCGGGCTGATGATAGTATTTATCATGACGTCCTGCAAGGATAAGAAACGCGGTAAAAATTATAATGATGTGATTGATGAAAGCACATCATCCTTTATAAAACAGGGTTTGGAGGCCGGCCAGACCGAAATAAAAGCATCTAAAATAGCCGAGGTCAATTCAAAAAATTCACGGATCATCAACTTCGCCAAAATGATGATCACCGATCATGCCCTGGCCGGTGATGAACTGGAAAAAATAGCGATCAATAACCGTATCAGGGGCGGTGATTCAATAAGTACAGATCATCAGCAATTTATTGGCAATATAACCGCTCTTAAAGGCAAAGCATTTGACAAGGCTTATATCGAGATGATGGTTACCGAACATCAAAACGCTATAAAACTATTTACAACTGCATCAAACGACAGGATTGATGAAGTACAACGGTTTGCCAAAAAAACGTTAATAACGCTAAAGACGCATTTAGATTCGGCCAACGTTATCGCGACTTCGTTAAAATAATTTTAGTTGGTGAGGTTTGGGCGGCTGCGCTTTACCAAAAACAGTACGCCCGCCGTATTTCCAGGAGTTATTTCTTTCTTCTTCAATAACCTTATCAAAATTGGCATTGGGGATAAAATCTTTTTCGGCACCTTGCGCTATTTGTGTCAGCCGCTTTATGGCTTCGTTTTTTTCGCTGTTACCTAATTTTGCTTTGTAGATGGCCGTTTGCAATACACCGATAGTTTCATCATAAACCTTAGTAGGCACCGGGAAAGGATGACCATCTTTACCGCCATGCGCGAACGAAAATCTCGCCGGGTCTTTAAACCTTGACGGCGTGCCATGTATCACCTCGCTTACTAGTGTTAATGATTGAAGGGTCCGGGGCCCTAATCCTTTTAACAATAGTAGCTCTTCGAAATCTTCGGGACGATTTTCGTGAGCCAGCCAAAGTACCGAGCCCAGTCTTTTCAGGTCTACGTTCTCAGCGCGCACGTCATGATGCGACGGCATAACCAGTTTGCTGATCTCTTTAAGCATGGCATCGGGGTTTTCATTAGCTATCTGCATAACCCCGGCTCTTGACGGCGCTGCCTGGCTATCGGCCATATTTAATATATAACCGTTATTTTTTCCATAGATGGAGGTGTGCGGATCATTAACAAACGAAGTCAGTGAGCCGGAGTGCCAATGGTAGCGCCGCGCTGTGCCTGAAGCATCGCTCATGCCTTGTTGCACTACGCTCCATTTTCCGGTATCACTTAAAATGAAGTTATGGGTATAAAGCTGGAAACCATCCTGAATGGCCGTATTATCAACCTTGGCGCTGAGTTTACTGCATTTAACCAGGTAGTCGCCATCAAGCCCGGTGCGTTCGCTGATGCGGAGTAATTCGTCAGGTGTTTGCCTGGAATATTTGCCTTTACCGCCACAGATATAAATGCCAAGTTCTTTACTATGCGGATTAACAGATCGTTTTAAAGCGCCCATTACAGATGTTGTAATACCCGACGAGTGCCAGTCCATCCCCATAACAGCCCCCAGGCTCTGAAACCAAAACGGATCGCTAAGGCGGCGCAATACTTCATCCTTGCCATAGTCTAATACGATGGTCTCTACAACAGCCAGCCCCAATTTTGCCATCCGCTCTGCCAGCCATTGTGGTACATAACCATAATGCAAAGGCAGATCAGCACTTCCCGAACGCTTCATGCTAACAAATTTAGCAAATAAATTATTGATACAAAAATATATATGCATTAGGGAGTGAAGCGGATACCGGCCTGCGCCCAAGGCCTGCAGCAGCGGATAACCCGGCCCGAAGGGAACGCCAACATTTATTTTATGATTAAGTAACATTCCAGATAAAATTTACTCAACCCAACTAACCTAACGCAAAAACATTTACATTAGCTAAACCAATATATAATCCTACATGAACAAACTACTACTCACCTTTTTGTTGTGTGGCGCGGCCTTTTGCGCTTTTAGCCAGCCGGCACCAAAACCTTACGGGCCCTTACCAACCAAAGGACAATTGCAATGGCAGGAAACAGAAATGTATTGTATTATTCATTTTGGTCCTGACACTTATACCAACAAGGAGTGGGGCTTTGGCGATGAAGATCCTTCGATAGTAAATCCGGCAGAGTTCAGTGCTATGCAAATTGTTGGCGCGGCTAAAGCCGGTGGATTAAAAGGCATAGTGGTGGTAGCCAAGCACCATGACGGTTTTTGTATGTGGCCAACTAAAACTACCGGGCACAACATTTCAAAGAGCCCGTATAAAAATGGTAAGGGCGATATTTTAAGGGAGTATCGTGAAGCCTGCGACAAGCTGGGAATGAAGATGGGCGTATACTGCTCGCCGTGGGACAGGAATAGCCCTTTGTATGGCAAACCTGCGTATGTTACTGATGTTTATCGCAAACAATTAAAAGAATTATATAGTAATTACGGCCCGCTCTTTATTGTATGGCATGATGGCGCAAATGGCGGCGACGGTTATTATGGCGGCGCCAAAGAAAAGCGAACCATTGACCGCTCCACCTACTATGGCTGGGACGAAACCTGGGGCATAGCCCGCAAGTTGCAGCCTAACGCAGTTATTTTTGGCGACGTTGGCCCCGATGTGCGGTGGGTGGGCAATGAACGCGGTATAGCCGGCGAGACCAGCTGGGCAACTTATACGCCACACGCACCTGAAGCCGGCAAGGCGCCCGGCAATGGTTTTGTGCTGGACAAAGAAGGTACCGAGGGCCATCGTGACGGTCAATTCTGGATGCCGGCTGAGTGTGACGTTTCAATCCGTCCGGGATGGTTTTATCATGCTGATCAGGATGATAAGGTAAAGTCTGCTGAAACGTTAATGGACTTGTATTATAAAAGCGTTGGCCGGGGCGCGTGTTTAGACCTGGGATTATCACCAAACAGGTTGGGTTTACTGGCTTTAGGCGATGTAGCAACGTTAGCAGCATTTGGAACGACCTTAAATCATACTTTTGAAGTGAATTTAATGAAGGACGCAACCCTTACTGCCAGCAATATCCGCGGAGCGAACAAGCTAAAATATGGCCCCTCAAAATTGTTAGACAATGACCGTTATAGCTATTGGGCCACCGATGATAAGGTTACTACACCGGAGCTAATAGTTGATATGCACGCTCCCAAAACTTTTAATGTAATACGCCTGCGAGAAAATATTAAACTGGGACAGCGCATTGATGCGGTAGCGGTTGATGCTTACCGGGATGGAAAATGGCAGGAAGTGGCTACCGCGACCAGTATCGGCGGCAACAGGTTGATCCGTTTAAAGGACGATGTTACCACCTCAAAAGTAAGATTAAGAATAACCAGGGCCGCCGCGTGTGTGGCATTGAGCGACTTTGGCCTTTATAAAGAAGCACTTTTAACATTTCAAAAATGACGACCTCTTTTAAAAAAATAATTACCCTTTCAGCATTTACGTTTATGGCACTAACTGCGGCTGCACAGCATAATTTGTTTGATACTTTTTCAAAACCGAAACTGGTATCTGATCAGTTTGCTTTTACCGAAGGATGCTCGGTGGCTAAAAATGGCGACGTGTTTTTTACCGATCAGCCTAATGACAAGATCTGGAAGTATGAGGTTGAAACCGGGAAGCTATCTGTTTTTCTGGATAAGGCCGGGCGGTCAAACGGTACCTACTTTGATAAAAAAGGCAATTTAATTACCTGTGCCGATGAGAAGGGCGAGTTATGGTCTGTCAGCCCAAAAGGTAAGGTTACGGTACTGATGACCAGTCTGGAGGGCAAGCAAATGAACGGCCCGAACGATATCTGGATCGATAAAAAAGGCGGGATCTATATGACCGACCCTTACTACCAACGCGACTACTGGACGCGTAAGATAACAGAACTGGATGGCGAACATGTCTATTACCTGCCAAAGGGCGCTAAGACACCCATAAAAGTAATAGGTGATATGCGCCAGCCTAACGGCATTGTAGGCACCCCGGATGGCAAATACCTGTATGTGTCTGATCTCGGTGCTCAGAAGACTTATCGGTATACAATTAACAGTGATGCCAGCCTGAGCGGGAAAACATTACTGTTTAATCAAGGATCGGATGGGATGACTTTGGATGAGCGGGGCAATATCTATATCACAGGTAAAGGAGTAACGATCTACAGCCCGGAAGGTAAGAAGATTGCTAACATACCCAATACCGACAACTGGACCGGCAATGTTGTATTTGCAGGAAAGAACCGGGACATCCTGTTTATAACAGCATCTAAATGCGTTTATGTATTAAAGATGAATGTTAGGGGTGTGGAGTAAATCACCCTCAATTTATTATACCAGGACCTTATAGTCATACCCCAGGACCTCGCCGACATTAACGCCCGACACGAGCTTCCAGGCCTGCTGCTCATCTGCAAATTGCGGGATTTCTAGATCTGAGTCTATAGCAGCTTGTGTATAGAAATTCGACCGGGTGGGGTGTGACGGCGAAACGGCATTATAAGTATAACCAAATGCCTGTTTATCCAGTACCGCGCAGCTTATGCCTATACAATCCGTAAGGTGGATCAGGTTAACCGGCGCAGCGCCATTGGGTACGCCGGCCCTGCCGGCAAAGAAACGCCCCGGATCACGGCCCGGGCCAATCAAACCGGCAAAGCGGACAATGGTAGTCGTAAAATCGGTTTGCTGTTTTAAAAGGTCCTCGGCGGCTAACAGGATCTTGCCTGATTCGCTGTCCGGCTTTGGGGCGTCCACCTCGGTAACTACGGTGTTGGTATCACCGTAAACGCCGGTGGAGCTTACCAGTACCACCTGTTTGATGCCATGGCTTTTGATTAGCGATATTAACCGCTCAACTTTTAACAGGTAGGCAGCGCCGTTACCTGCCCTGGCTTGTGGCGGGATGCTGATCCATAATACATCACATTCAAAGAAGGCGGCATCGATAGTCTCATCGTTTGGTGTCAGATTGATTAAATAGGGCTCAATCCCGTTCCCGGCCAACCAGGGTAATTTATTGGCTGATGTGGTTGATCCTTTCACTTTTATCCATTTGTTTACCAGGGCTTTGCCCAGTTCTGAACCATACCATCCGCAGCCTAAGATACTTACCGTCATAATTCAAATATCTGTCTTTTTTATTTAATAGCTAAACTTTTGGATAGCGATAACCGTTGTTGTTATATGAAGATGAAGAAAGAGATCATAGCGACATCAGCGTTATTGGGCGTTGCAGGTATAGCTGCTTTGGCTTTACAGGCGCAGGATAAACCACTACAAACCGTTCAATATGTTGAGCTGGATAAATATTTAGGAAGGTGGTATGAGATAGCCGCTTTCCCGCAAAGCTTTGAGCGTGGCTGCAGCCATACCTATGCCGAATACAGCTTAAACCACGATGGCAGCATCCATGTTAAAAACACCTGTATTAAGGACGGTAAAGTTAAAGTAGCCAACGGCAAGGCAACCGTGACCGATAAGAAGACCAATGCCAAACTTGCGGTCCAGTTCTTCTGGCCGTTTAAAGGTAAGTACTGGATAATCGGTTTGGGGCACGATTACTCGTATGCGCTGGTGGGGCACCCTAACCGTAAATACCTGTGGATCCTGGGACGCAAGCCCCATATGGATTCGCAAACCTACAATCACCTGGTTGCGCTGGCAGCAGCAAAGGGTTTTGATGTGCGGAATCTGATCAGGACGGAGCAGGACTAAAGGCGCGTTTCCGTGTTAGGTGATCCACTTAAAAATGTGGATCACCCGGATCACCTAAAATCGTTAATTATTTAATTATCAGCTATTTGGCAAATAAAGCGGATCACTTCGGATCAGCATTATAAGTCAGGATCATTAAGTATAAATACTTCATAATTAATTGATAATCAATTAATTGAAAAATGGCTTGTTTTTGCCCTTTTTTGAGGAGTGGATCAGTAATGTGGATCACCTGAAAATTAACCGATGTAGCCGTGTGCCCGCTTTTGTTGTGTATTATCCCAACAAATGAGTGTTGTCGGACTTTGGATGTTTTGAACGCGCGCCGGCACTCAATTGCCGCTAGGGCTGTTACTTTGTCTTGATACAAAGTAACCAAACATCAAGTCAGCCGATAGGCTTCTTTGGCGCACAGGGCCTTTGCGCACAAAACAGGTAAAACCTGAAGGGCCCGGTCCTTTTGCCGCCTTTGTCGCGCCGGGCTACAGCTCCAGGCAAAATTACCAATGCCCTTGCCGCCGCACGGCCCGGCTTGTTTTACCTGTTTTCGCCCGAAGCTTTTCGGCTGACGGCCCGCTAACAAGACTCCGGATTGATTTGCATTATCCGTGTGTCCGCCTTTGTTGGTGTTGTCACCAACAAAATGATTCGTGCGGACTTCGGACGTTTTGAACGCGCGCCGGCGCTCAATTGCCGCTAGGGCTGTTACTTTGTCTTGATACAAAGTAACCAAAACTTAGCGTAGCGATCTCATCCACACCATTAAAAACAAACAATAAGTGGATACATCAAGGCAGCCGATAGGCTTCTTTGGCGCGCAGGGCCTTTGCGCGGCAAAACAGGTAAAACCTGAAGGGCCCGGTCCTTTTGCCGCCTTTGTCGCGCCGGGCTACAGCTCCAGGCAAAATTACCAATGCCCTTGCCGCCGCGCGGCCCGGCTTGTTTTACCTGTTTTCGCCCGAAGCTTTTCGGCTGACGGCTTGCTAATGAGATCCCGGATGGATCTGCATTCCGCCGCCTTTGTTGGTGTTGTCACCAACAAAATGAGCGGGAGCCGGATTCAATGAGCCATAAGTCCTGATCACCCCCTTAAATTGTCCTTTTTGCACATTTACGCGTAAGTAACCTAACTGTATCTTTGGCTAAACTAAATCAGAAAAAAACTTATGGCAACTCAAATTTTTTTAAACCTGGCGGTAAACGATCTTAACAAATCTGTAGAATTTTTTACCAAATTGGGTTATACGTTTAACCCCAAATTTACCAACGACAAAGCAACCTGCATGGTCATCAGCGATACCATTTACATCATGCTGCTTACGCGGCCTTTCTTTCAGACGTTTACTGAAAAAGAAATTATTGATGCCCACAAATCCGTAGAGTGCTCTATCTGCATCTCGGCCGACAGTAAGGATGCCGTTAACGAAATGGTAGCCAAAGCAGAAGCAGCAGGCGCAACCATACCCAACCCGGCTACCGACTACGGCTTTATGTACCAGCACAGCTTTGCCGACCTTGACGGCCACCACTGGGAATATGTATGGATGGACCCCAACGGCATGCCCGAGCACGTGGGTTAACCAATAGCCGTTCGGGGGTTAGTCCGACAGGCTACCCGCAATAAAAGCCCCGGGCCGGAAGATCCCGGGCTTTTTGTTTTTACGGTAATGGTGTTACTAGCGGACAGTAGCGGACAAGAACAAAGAGCCCCGGCCCGTGCAATCCGATAGCTATCGGATCCTTCCCCCCGGGGAGGGTGTAGGAGGGGTTTAACAAGCGACAAGACTAATCTCTAATCAACCAATCTCTAATCACTAACACGTGCGTTGCCTCCGGCCCGGGCTGTTCATTCATACGCGCACCAGGCATTAGGCGCGGGGCCGGTATCCATTTCCATCCCTAACGCAGGCCGGCGCGACTGGCCATTTGTCTGAACCATGATTCGTAGGATTGATGAATTACCGTGCCGTGGAGACGCAATATTTTGCGTCTCCACCGACAGCCATCTGCGCGGCACCCTCGTGCGATTCCCCTCCTGAGAGCGGCGAAGGGGTGTGTCATTCCTGTGTGGGTATGTTATTTATTCAAAAGCTACCGCAAGCGTCCCCGCTTGTGGTACGGTGATAGGTTAACGCTTTGCTTGCCTATCTTCTACCTGTATGATGCACCACAAGCGGGACGCTTGCGGTAGCGGGGGTAGTCGCAGACTACAAGCATACACGGTCCGAAGTTTTGCAAACTTCGGACAGCAGGATAAAAATCGAGGAGTTATCTGATTTCAACATCAAATTAAAAACAGCACTTAATTACAATCCCAAAAAAGAGAAAAAGGACGAAGGAGATGACGATTTAGAATTAGTGCCGTTGTCTTAAAATAACCTAAATAGACTAAAAAACATAAGTTATTGATATATTTAAGCCGCTTAACGAGTTGATTTTTATTGACCTAAATTATCATAGTATGAAAACAAGTGTTTCCGATGCTTTGCGTATAGTAGTTTATGCTATAGTTATGTTTTTCATTATACCTCTAATTTTTTGTGGGTTTAACTGGTTATGCGTAAATGGCTTACTCTTGTTTTTTGAATTGAAATCAAGAATAAACTCTTTTGTTTTTTGGCTTTCGTTTTTAGTAATAGGGATATCAATAATTTATTTCATAAGGTATATTTTCGCTTTTATATCAATTATGATAGTTAGTCTATTTAGTAAGATATGCCCTATATGGCGGTACAAATTTTCTGAAAGATACACCGTAGCTATGTGCGTCATAACAATTGCTTTCGTAATGTATGGTTTTTATAACGGTGGTGACAAGAACGATTTTATGGCTTACATATCAATTGGGAATGCTTCGGGTCTGTAGCTGCAATGCCGCGTAAGGGATGGAAATGGATACCGGCCATCGCGCTTAAGGCCTGCAGGCGTATGAATGGACAGCCCGGCCCGCAGGGGTACGCCCAAATCACGCTGTCATTTCGAGCGAGCCAGGGGCGGGCAATAGCGCGAGGAGCGACGAGAAATCTTAAACTCCATGCTGCGGATCGCTTGTATATAATCGCTTTTATAAGATTTTTTCGCTATCGCTCAAGAGAGAAGTTCTCCCTCGTACCTCGGTTCGAAATGACAAACTGCTTTATACTCACGGTACAGTATCCACCATCATCATTCTTAGATTTGGTTACAACTTGCGTGTATCCGGTTAATTTTATTTTGATTAATGCCCCTACATTTGTATTGTTAAAAAAGTAATTGCACATCAGTAAAAAATCACCTATGTCAGCAACAGAACCATACCGCATCCGCACGATTGATGAATATCATCATTTAGCCGGTTTGCCCAGGCCGGAGCATCCGTTAGTCAGCGTTATTAACATGGCCGATGTAAGATGGGTAATGACAGATCCGCCGGTTAGCCGCACGATCGATTTTTATTGTATCACCTTAAAGCGGCACAGTGGCAGTGGTTTCAGGTACGGGCAGCAGCAGTATCAAACCCAGGGCGGTATTATGTATTTTATGGCGCCGGGGCAGGTATTTGGTCCGCCGGCAAGGTATGACGAAGCAAATAAAACTACCGGGTGGGGGCTTTATATACATCCTGATTTTTTATGGAAAACGCCGTTGGCCAAGATAATAAGGCGGTACGAGTACTTTGATTATGCCGTAAATGAGGCGCTGGCATTAACCGAAAAAGAGGAGGCGATAATGATCAGTATCATACAGAATATCCAGGCGGAGTATAATGCCAACATGGACAGGTTTAGCCAGGATATCATTATATCGCATATAGAAACGCTGTTGAATTATTCTGACAGGTTTTACAACCGCCAGTTCCTTAGCCGTAGGATCGAGAATAACCAAATGCTTGACCGGTTGGAGGATTTGCTGAACGGCTATTTTAACGGCAGGGATCTGTTGGCGCACGGCTCGCCCAGTGTACAGTATGTAGCCGAAAAATTAAATATATCGCCCAACTATTTAAGCGGATTACTTAAAACACTCACCGGGCGCAATACACAACAGCATATCCAGGACAAAATGCTGGAGAAGGCCAAAGAAAAGATCTCGACCACGGAGCTGTCTGTAAGCGAGATCTCCTACGAGTTGGGTTTTGATCACCCGCAGTCTTTCAGTCGTTTGTTCAAGGCCAAGACCGGGCTTTCGCCCCTGGAGTTCAGGCAAACCTTTAATTAACTAAACATTACAGACGCTGACGAGCGTATCGATATATATAATTTGTTCTTTGAAAGTGTAGTGATTAGAGATTAGTTAATTAGTGATTAGGTTGTTTAGGCGCTAAAAACCATTCACTCCATCACTCATTCGCTAATACACTCATTAATTTATTTAACACTGTTAAATTCATGACAAATAAATGATACGCTATTAAAAAAAGCGTTATACATTTGTACCGTTTAACAGTGTTAAATAAATTAATGCCCAAAACAGCATGGCAAGTAAAGACAGGATATTACGTTTAAAAGAAGAAACCCGTTGCAATATACTGGATGCTTCTTTGAAGATTGTAAAAGAGGGGGGATGGGATGCCTTAAGTATGCGTAAGATAGCAGACGAGATAGAATATACGGCGCCTATTATTTATGAATACTTCTCAAACAAAGGGGCTATCTTATTGGAGCTTACCCGTAAGGGGTTTTTGTTATTAGCTAAAGATCTGGAAGCTGCAAAAAGCAGGCACCGCTTACCGGCCAAACAGCTGGAAGCCATGTGGCTGGCCTACTGGAACTTTGCCTTTGCCGAAAAAGAACTGTACCAGGTGATGTACGGCGTTGAAACCAGCTGTTGCGAGATGGCTAAGAAGATGCCCGAATCTGAACTGCCTATGGACCTGATATGGGACGTAATTGTTGAACTGATGACGCCGATAATGGCGCCGCATGTGCCAACCGAAGACGAGATTTGTATTAAGTACTATACGTTTTGGTCGGTTATTCACGGATTAATATCAATCAATATGGTTAACCGCGGTACCAGCGATGAAACCAACCACGAAGTTTTAAAGACCGCTATCAGCGGCATTATCCGGTCGATAACCGGCTAACAACATCGTTAAAAGGATAAAATTTTTTACAACAGAATTAACATTGTTAAACTATTTAACAGTGTTAATTAATCAAATTCAAAATCTACTATTAAAATAAATACACCATGACAACTCCATCACTTCCTTATTCATTTAACACTGTTAAAAAAATTAATAGTGTTATAGCAATTGCGCTAGCACTGGCATCGCTGCTTTTATTAAACAGCTGTTCATCAACGCCCGCCGCCACGCCGGCACCGCCGCCGCCGTCATTACCGGTGGGTACTGTTCAAACCAGCTCGGTAACTACTTACCAGGAATATCCGGCTTCTATTGAAGGCGCGGTTAACGTTGAGATCCGTCCGCAGGTTGGCGGGTCATTAGACCGCGTATTTGTTGACGAAGGCGCTTTGGTATCAGCCGGTCAGCCGTTATTTAAAATAAATGATCAGCCTTACCGCGCCGCATTAAATAATGCACTGGCCAGCCTGCATGCCGCAGAAGCCGCACAAGCTAATGCACAGCTAGAGATTGACAAATTAACCCCGCTTGTTGCCAACAAAGTTGTTTCAGACTATCAGCTTAAAACAGCGAAAGCCACTTTCCAGATCGCCAAAGCCAATATCGAATCGGCAAAGGCAAATGTTTCAACCGCGCAGATCAACCTGGGGTACACATTAATAAAAGCGCCCGTGAGCGGTTACCTGGGTCGTCTGCTAAAAAAACAGGGTAGCCTGGTTTCGCCGCAGGATGTTGAAGCTTTAACGCAGTTATCAGATGTACATAACGTTCATGTTTACTTCTCATTAGGCGAGAAAGATTTCGTAGGCTTTAAAGACCAATATGCCGGCTCAACCTTAAGGGACAAAATAAACCACCTGCCACCGGTAGCTTTATTACTGGCTGACAACACCGAATACGCTATTAAAGGTAAGATAGATATGATTGACGGCCAGTTTGACAAAACTACCGGCGCCATTACGGTACGTGCCAGCTTTGCCAACGCGCAGGGCCTGCTGCGCTCGGGCAATACCGGTAAGATCCGTTTAAGTTTGCTACATGCCAACGCGCTTACCGTGCCTGAATCTGCCACTATTGAAATGCAGGACAAAATATTTGTATTTACAGTAGCAGATAGCAACAAAGTGAAAAAAGTACCGATCACCATCGAAGGTAAAAATGGCACAGATTACCTAGTTAAAGACGGCGTAAAAGCAGGCGACCAGATTGTATTAAGCGGTATTGACCACTTACAGGAAGGCGTTAAAATAGCCCCGCAAAAAGCGGCAGACAAGGTTGCTAAAAACTAATATTTAAAAGAATCAAGAACCGGGAATCAGGAAATCAGGATAGTTTGGAGATAGACGTTTTTGTCTTAACCCTTAGATACTGGCGCTTGATTCTACAACACAACACATCATGTTTAAAATATTTATAAAAAGGCCGGTACTGGCAACTGTTATCTCCATACTATTGGTGATACTGGGTGTGCTTGGCCTGAAAAAATTGCCCTTAGAGCGTTTTCCTGATATAGCCCCTCCGGCGGTATTGGTGACCGCCGTATATCCCGGCGCCAACGCCGAAACCATTTTACGGTCGGTAACCCCATCTTTAGAAGAAGCGATAAACGGGGTGGAGGGAATGACCTACATGACCTCTACCGCCAGTAATGATGGTACCTTAGGCGTTACGGTTTACTTTAAACAGGGAACCAATCCCGACCAGGCAGCAGTAAACGTTCAAAACCGTGTTTCGCAGGCTACCAGCCAGTTACCGGCAGAGGTGGTTCAATATGGTATAACCACTACCAAGCAGCAAAATAGCTTTATAGGTGCCATAGGTGTTTACACCGAAGATCCGAAAAAATACGATCAAACCTTTATAGCCAACTATGTGCAGATCAATATTATTCCGGAGATTAAACGTATTCCGGGGGTAGGTTCAGCCAGTATATTTGGTGGTATAAAAGATTACTCGATGCGGGTTTGGCTAAACCCCAGCCAGATGGCAGCTTATAAAATTACCCCTGCCGAAGTTATGGCAGCCATACAGGATAAAAATTTGGAGGCTGCGCCGGGTAAATTGGGCGTACAAAGCAAAGAGGCATTTGAATATGTAATTAAATACAAAGGCAAGCTTACCCAACCGGAAGAGTATCAAAACATTGCTATCCGTGCAAATGCTGATGGATCTGTATTGCATTTAAAAGATGTGGCGCGTGTAGAGCTGGGTACTTATTCATATACCAGTGCAACCCACCTTAACGGGCACGACGGTATCATTATCGGTGTTATACAGTTATCAGGATCTAACGCCAACGAGATCCAGATAGCCATTGATAAGCTGATGGAAAAAGCGTCGAAGGAGTTCCCGGTCGGCATCAAATACAACCAGTTCTATCGTACCAAAACCGATCTGGACGAATCCATCACCCAGGTTGAACATACCCTGATCGAAGCATTTATACTGGTATTTATCGTAGTATTTATTTTCTTGCAGGATTTCAGGTCCACCTTAATTCCGGCTATTGCCGTGCCGGTTGCAATTATCGGTACATTTTTCTTCATGAACCTGTTCGGTTTCTCGGTTAACCTTTTAACGCTGTTTGCGTTGGTACTGGCCATAGGTATTGTGGTGGATGATGCCATTGTGGTGGTAGAGGCGGTGCATGCTAAAATGGAACACAACCCGGGCCTTTCGCCCAGGGCTGCAACCACACAGGCTATGCATGAAATAACAGGTGCCATTATCTCTATTACGCTGGTTATGGCGGCTGTATTTTTACCGGTTAGTTTCATGACCGGGTCTACCGGTATATTTTACCGTCAGTTTGCGTTAACCATGGCTATAGCGATCTTAATATCAGCTGTTAACGCCTTAACGTTAAGCCCTGCACTGGCAGCATTATTCCTGAAAAATAAACATACCGCTGACGGCCATGAGGCGCCCAAAAAAGGCTTTAGTGAAAAATTTTATGCGGGCTTCAACAGCAGCTTTAACTACATGACCGATAAATACATCGGCGGAGTAAGAACGCTGATCAAGAACAGATGGGTTGCCGTATCCGGCCTTGCATTGGTGACAGTTGCCACGGTTTACCTGGTAAATACCACCAAATCGGGCTTTATCCCAACAGAGGATCAGGGCTTTGTGGCGATAGCGGTTTCAACACCATCAGGTAGTTCGTTAGATGCCACCAATAAAACATTTAAACAGGCCGAAGATCAGTTAAAAACTTTACCATCAGCAAGGTTTGTTACTGCGCTGTCTGGTTTCAACTTTTTAACGCAATCAAGCAGCCCGTCGGCAGGTGTAATATTCCTGCTGTTAAAACCCAATGAGCAAAGAGGCGGTGTTAAGAATATTGATGATATCCAAAATATCGTAAGGGGTAAATTAGCCGGTATACCGGGCGGTACCTTCTTTGTGTTCAGTTTCCCAACTGTGCCGGGCTTTAGTAACGTAGAAGCGCTTGATGTGATGCTGCAGGATAAAACCAACGGCAGGCTGGATAAGTTTAGCGGTATTGCCAATAACTTTATCGGCAAGCTGATGCAGAAAAAAGAGATCGCTTTTGCCTTCACTTCTTACAAAGCAGATTATCCGCAATTACAACTGGAGGTTGATGATGAAAAAGCCAGTCAGCTGGGTGTAAATGTTAAGGATATCTTAGCTACCATGCAGGCCTATTTCGGTACCGCTCAGGCATCAGATTTTAACCGCTTTGGAAAATACTACCGCGTGGTTGTTCAGGCTGATATTGCCGACCGTACTGATCCAGCGGCTATTGACCGTGTGTTTGTAAAAAACAATAAAGGCGAAATGGTGCCGGTTAACACGCTGGTAAAATTAACCCGTGTTTTTGGTTCAGAAACCGCGTCAAGGTACAACCTGTTCAACTCTATCGAGGTGAATGCCATCCCAAAACCCGGCTACAGCTCGGGTGATGCCATCAGGGCGATCCAGGAAGTTGCCAAAGACGAATTGCCAACCGGCTTTGCCTACGAGTTCTCGGGCCAAACCCGCGAAGAGATCTCATCAGGAGGGCAATCTACCATCGTATTCCTGATGTGTTTGATATTTGTTTACTTCCTGTTATCGGCACAATACGAAAGCTATATCTTGCCGCTGGCGGTGATCCTGTCTATCCCTACAGGTGTCTTCGGTGTGTTTGTGGTATTAGGTTTAACCGGTATCGAAAACAATATCTACGTGCAGGTAGCCCTGATCATGCTGATAGGCTTGCTGGCTAAAAATGCCATCCTGATCGTCGAGTTTGCCATACAGCGCCGCAGGGCAGGACGCGACCTGGTAGCATCAGCCATTGAGGCCGCTAAATTAAGGTTGCGCCCCATCGTCATGACATCCCTGGCCTTCGTGTTTGGTTTGTTCCCGATGAGTATCGCTACCGGTCCGTCGGCACAGGGTAACCACTCTATCAGTATTGGCGCCGCAGGCGGGATGGTATCCGGCGTATTGCTGGGACTGTTTATTATCCCGGTACTGTTTGTGATCTTCCAGCATCTGCAGGAAAAAATTACCGGTGTTCCGTTCGCTTTGGATAAAGATCACGAAGATCATCATCACCATCAAAATGGCGTAACTATACCGGCCGTTCCTGAAACCCAACTGGTATAACTTTTAACACTTACTAAAATGAAGAATTATATAGATAAATACCTTTTGATAGCTGCTGTACTGGTGCTTGGCGCCTGTAAAGTATCAAAGGATATGAAAACACCGCAGGCTGAATTGCCTGCGGCTTTTAGAAACAGTACCACCACGGATACCACCAGCATCGCTGACATCCCGTGGAAGAATTTCTTTACCGATGCCGAACTGCAAAAGCTGATAGACAGCGCCATTGTAAAAAATTACGATATGCAACTGGCTATCAAAAATATCGAGGCATCTCAGTTACTGGTTAAACAGGTAAAGTGGAACTATGTGCCAACTGTTGGTTTAAATGTTAGCGCCAGCACCAGCCGCCCGTCAGACAACAGCCTGAACGGACTTAGTTTAGCAAACGCGGGTATAGGTACCAAACATATCGAGGATTACTCGGCTAATTTATCCCTGTCATGGGAGGCTGATATATGGGGTAAGATCCATAATCAAAATAAAGCCGCCTTAGCTGCTTATTTGCAAACTACCGAGGCTAAAAAAGCGATACAGACTAATATTGTAGCTTCGGTTTCGCAAGGTTATTATAACCTGTTGATGCTGGATGCCCAGTTAGCAACCGCGCAAAGAAATGTAAGGTTAAACGATAGTACGCTGCGCATTATCAACCTGCAATATACCGCGGGCCAGGTTACTTTACTGGCGGTACAACAAGCCGAAGCGCAACGATTGGCCGCATCGCAATTAGTGCCGCAATTTGAGCAGAACATAGCCCTGCAGGAAAACGCGTTACGCATATTAACCGGCGAATTGCCCGACAGGATTGAGCGCAATAAAACCTTAAATGAGGTTACTTTTTCTGATAACCTTTCAGCCGGGTTACCATCAGTATTGGTTAGCCGCCGGCCTGATGTAAAAAGCAGCGAGCTTGCACTTAACATAGCCAATGCCAACGTTGGCATTAACCAGGCCGAAATGTACCCCGCTTTGCGGATCACTGCCAGCGGTGGTGTAAACTCGTTCAAAGCCAGCAATTGGTTTAATATCCCGGCTTCGTTATTCGGGATAGTATCCGGCAGCGTTTTACAGCCTTTGTTAAATCACAAAGAGTTAAAAACCAGTTATGAAGTAGCAAAGATTGATCGGGAGAAGACAGTGATCCAATTCAGGCAGACGGTATTAACTGCCGTTGGCGAGGTATCTGACGCGCTGGTTAAGATCGACAAACTCAAAGCCGAACAGGATATTGCAGCCAACCGGGTAAATACCCTCCAAAAAGCAACAGCCAACGCCAACCAGCTCTTTAAAAACGGCATGGCAAATTACCTTGAGGTTATAACTGCTCAGGGCAACGTTTTACAAAGCGAGCTGGAGCTGGCCACTATTAAAACCGAACGCTTAAATGCAGTTGCAGAACTATACCGTTCGCTTGGAGGGGGTTGGCGCTAATGTGTATTGTGTAACATTTACACATCTTTAGCATTTTTTTATAACATTATTAAAGTTTTGTTTGGATTTTGAATACTTTTAGAACCGCAATCTATTGCTAAACCAAAAGACAGCCAAACAAAACTTTAATTAAATGAAATTAAGACTCTTTAGCTTTTTAAGCATTGCTCTTTTAGCACTGTTAAGTGCAGGTAATGCCGAAGCACAGGTAAAACCACGACTATTGGTTTTTAAGAAAACGGCAGGTTTTCATCATGGCTCTATCCCGCTTGCGGCACAGGCTATCATGAAACTGGGCCAGGAAAATGGTTTCCTGGTTGATACCACTACCGATGCGGATAAGATTACAGAAAGCAACTTAAAAAAATACACCGTATTGGTGTTTGCCAGTACAACCGGTGATATTTTAAACAACAGGCAGCAAGCCGACCTGGAAAGATATATCCAGGCAGGTGGTGGTTTCGTGGGCATCCACGCTGCTGCCGATGCGGAATATAACTGGCCATGGTATGGCCGGATGGTAGGCGGATATTTTGCACATCACCCTGCACAGCAAATGGCTACTTTAACTGTGGTGGATAAAAGCTTTATCGCTACTAAAATGTTGCCGGCCGAGTGGAAACGCAAGGACGAGTGGTACCATTATAAATCCGTAAATCCGGATATCCACGTATTGATAAATTTAGAAGAATCATCACTTAACTATGCTAAAAACGGTGGGGATGATGCCTTTAAAATGGGGGCCAGGCACCCTATAGCCTGGTATCATGAGTTTGATGGCGGCCGGGTGTTTTATACCGGTTTGGGCCATACTGATGAATCCTACAGCGAGCCATTATTTTTGCAGCATTTATTGGGTGGTATTAAATATGCTATCGGTAATAACACGCCGCTAAATTACGCCAAAGCAAAAACCCAGCGTGTACCTGAGGATAACCGGTTTAACAAAAAACAACTGGTTACCGACACTTTTGACGAACCCACCGAAATGACCGTTTTGCCAAACCTGGACATACTGGTAGCACAGCGCAAAGGCGAGTTTATGTTATATCATCACCTTACCAAAAAAGTTACCAAAGTTGGTCAGCTTGATGTTTACTATAAGACATTGCATACCCCCGGTGTTAACGCCGAAGAAGGTTTATTAGGTGTACAGATCGATCCCGATTTTAAAACCAATCATTATTTCTATGCTTATTACAGCCCTTCCGGCTCGGTAGTTAACCGCTTATCGCGCTTTACCCTGATCAACGATAAGGTTAGTATGAAAAGCGAGAAAGTTGTTATAGAGGTTAAAACAACCCGCGAAATTTGCTGCCATACCGGCGGGTCGATCGCCTTTGGCAAGGACCATATACTTTTTGTTTCGCAGGGCGATAACACAACGCCCTTTGATGAGCCTAATGACGGCAGGGGTAAAAATCCGCCAAACTCCTATTCCTATTCTCCGTTGGATGACAGGCCCGGGTTTGAGCAGTATGATGACCGGAGAGGATCCGGAAACACAAACGACCTGCGCGGGAAGATCCTGCGTTTAAAAATACACCCGGATGGCAGTTATACCATCCCTGAGGGTAACCTGTTCCCTAAGGGAATGGAAAAAACCCGCCCTGAAATTTATGTAATGGGTAACCGTAACCCATACCGGATTTCTGTTGATAAAAAGACCGGCTTTTTATACTGGGGCGAGGTTGGCCCGGATGCTAACAATGACAGCCTTGAAACACACGGCCCGCGCGGTTATGACGAAATTAACCAGGCCCGTAAAGCCGGTAATTTTGGCTATCCCTATTTTGTTGGAGACAACTACCCGTACCGCGAGTATGATTACGCAACCGGTAAAGTTGGCGCCGCGTTCGACCCTAGTCATGTTGTCAATAATTCAAGAAACAACACCGGTTTAAGCGTGTTGCCAAACGCACAACCGGCATTTATCTGGTATCCGTATGCCGAGTCGCCGCAGTTTCCTGAGCTGGGTTCAGGTGGTCGCACCGCTATGGCCGGCCCGGTTTATCACTCCGAAGATTTTAAAACGCCGGGCGCTTTGCCGGCTTACTATAATAACAAGTTGTTTATTTACGATTTTATACGCGGCTGGATAAAAGCGGTAACCATGGATGCACAGGGTAACTACGTATCAATGGAACCATTTATGAAAGATGCCAAATTTAATTCAATGATAGACATGGAGTTAGGCCCAGACGGCAAATTGTATGTACTAGAGTATGGTAACGGCTGGTTCAAGAAGAACGGTGATGCCGGTTTAGTGTGTATTGAATACAACGCAGGCAACCGTGCGCCGGAAATTGCGGGCCTAACCAGTGATAAAACCTACGGCGCATTGCCAACAACGGTAACCCTCTCGGTTAAAGCTACTGACCCTGAAAATGATAAGATGACCTATACCTGGAACTTTGGTAACGGCATTAAAAAAATCACCAGCCAGCCCCGGGTAACTTATACCTATCCAAAGGCAGGCACTTTCAACGCAAGGGTAACGGTTAAGGATGTTAAACTGGCATCCGTAACCAGCAAGCCGGTTATTATTGCAGCGGGCAGCCTTGATGAGCCGGTTGATCCGTCATTGCCATTTGCAGCCGGTAAAGCATTAATGATGTCAATGGATTGTAAATCATGCCATAAAACAAATGAGAAGGTAATAGGCCCCGCATTTGCTGATGTGGCCAACAAATACAAGAAAAATAAAGCCAGCTATACGGCGCTTACCAATAAAATACAAAATGGCGGTACCGGTGTTTGGGGCGATGTTACCATGCCCGCCCACCCAAGCTTAAAAGCTGACGAAGCTAAACAGATATTGGATTGGATCTTCTCTTTGAAGAAACAATAGTACTAAGTCAACACCTTACAAAAGCCGAAACAGATCAGTCTGTTTCGGCTTTTGCGTTATACGGTTTTTTTGATTTGCAGTGGCAAACCGGTTGTGGATCCGCAAAAGCATTAAATTTGAATAGCCTGTTGCAAAACTATTTATTACAATTAGTTGTTTAAAATATTAATAATGAATTAATAATATGGATAATAAAGATAAAGTTGGCAGCCCTGACAGGGAACTGATCAATATTCATGAGAATTATGAAGTGGAATATTGGGCTGAAAAATTAGGTGTAACAGCCAGCAGGTTGCGTGAGGCAGTGCAAAAAGCCGGAAACTCGGTAGCGGCCGTAAAAGCATATTTAAATAATTAAATAATATCGACATGGGTCTTGAAAAATATGCAGAAAAGCGCGACTTTACCAAAACTGCCGAACCTAAAGCCGGCCGCAGTAAGGATAAGGACCACTTAATGTTTGTAATACAAAAGCATGACGCGTCGCGCCTGCATTATGATTTCAGGCTGGAAATGGATGGCGTATTAAAGAGCTGGGCGGTCCCCAAGGGCCCGTCAACCGACCCGAAAGTAAAACGGCTGGCAATGATGGTTGAAGATCATCCGTTTGATTACCGCAACTTTGAAGGCATTATCCCGCAGGGAGAATATGGCGGCGGTACCGTAATCGTCTGGGATGAGGGAACCTATGAGCCTATTGAGGAGATAAAAGGCAAAAAAGCGCAGGAAAAACATTTGCTCCAACAGTTAAAATCAGGCTCGGTTAAAATCAAGCTGCACGGTGAGAAACTGAAAGGCGAATTTGCCCTGGTTAAAACCCATGGCATGGGCGAAAATGGCTGGCTGCTAATCAAACACAATGATGATTTTGCGTCTAAAACGGATATTACCAAAAAAGATAAATCAGTACTGTCCGGCAAATCCATTGAGACCATGGAGAAAACCAGCGAGAAAGTTTGGCAGCACGGTCATGAAGAAGATGTAGACGAATCGCCTAAAGAAAGTAAAAAAAAAAGCCTGGCAAAACCGGCTGAGGAAGTGGTGGTTGAAAACCTGGCTGAGGGGCAGGTGGCTAAAAATGAGCCCGATATAGAGGCGTTATTAAAGGCTGCGCCAAAATCGCCGGTACCTAAAAACATAAAACCCATGAAGGCCACCCTGGTGGACGAGCCTTTTGATGACCCCGACTGGGTGTACGAAGTTAAATGGGACGGTTACCGGGCCATTGCTGCTATTGATAAAAAAGGAGCTGAGCTTATTTCACGCAACAACATCCCGTTTGATAAATACTATCCCATTAATAAAATTCTTAAAAACTGGCAGCTAAACGCTGTGATTGACGGTGAAATTGTGGTACTGAACGACAAAGGCTTATCTGACTTTGGCGCACTGCAAAACTGGCGAAGCGAGGCCGATGGTAACCTGGTTTACTATGTCTTTGATATTTTATGGTACGAAGGTAAAAACCTGATGGGCCTGCCGTTGAGTGACAGGCAGGCAATTCTGCAAAAAGTTTTACCAACTGATACCGACCAGGTAAGGCAAAGCAAAGTGTTTGCCGCCAATGGCAAAGAATTTTTTGCTGCCGCCGAAAAAATCGGAATGGAAGGCATTATTGCTAAAAAGGCAAGCAGTATTTATACTTCTGATCTGCGGTCAAAAGAATGGTTAAAAATCAAGGTGCAGCGCCGCCAGGAGGTGATAATTGCTGGTTTTACCAAAAATGCGGGTACTGCCAAAGCCTTCAGCGCATTGATACTGGCCGTTTATGACGGGGATACGTTGAAATATGTAGGTAAGGTTGGTACCGGGTTTTCTGAAAAATTGCAGAAAGAAATGATGGCAGAGTTTAAGCCGTTAATAACCGATAAAAGCCCGTTTGATGTTGAACCTGATGTTGACAAGCCATCACGCTTCAGGCCGCAGCGCCTGGGTGCCAAACCAACCTGGTTAAAGCCTGACCTGGTAGGCGAAGTTGCTTTTGCAGAAGTTACCAGCGACGGCGTTTTCAGGCAGGCTTCATTTAAAGGACTGCGTATTGATAAAAAAGCCAAAGATGTAATACTTGAAACACCAAAAGATACGGAGGATGTTGTGAAAGAAGCAGAAGAATCACCTGCGGAGGAAACCCACGATGCCATTAAACCGCCATCAGATAAAGACCGCAAAACCCTGCTCAACCCTAAAGATGAGACACAGGTGCGTAAAATATGTGGCCATGAGTTAAAATTTACGCATTTAAGTAAGGTTTACTGGCCCGAAGACGGGGTTACCAAACGCGATATGTTTAACTACTACTATCAGGTGGCCGACTATATTTTGCCTTACCTGAAAGACAGGCCCATGTCGCTTAACCGTTTCCCTAACGGAATACACGGGCCAAGCTTTTATCAAAAAGATGTTAAAGGTAAAGCACCCGATTGGGTAACAAAAACATTCCCCTATACCACCAGTGAGGGCGAGCATAAAGAATACCTCGTTGGGTCAGACGAAGCATATCTGCTCTGGATGGCCTCTTTGGGCTGTATAGAAATGAATCCCTGGTTCAGCCGGATTCAATCGCCGGATAACCCGGATTATTGTGTGATTGATCTTGATCCGGATAAAAACACTTTCGACCAGGTGATAGCTGCGGCCTTAGAGGTAAAGAAAGTGCTGGACGCGTTGGATGTGCCTTGTTATCCAAAAACATCCGGTTCAACGGGGATGCATTTATATATCCCCTTAAATGCCAAATACAGTTATGATCAATCGCAGATGTTCGCCAGGATCGTTGTATCGCTGGTACATAAACAAATCCCTGATTATACCAGTTTAGAACGGATGATATCGGCCCGAAAAGGTAAAATGTATCTTGACTTTCTGCAAAACAGGCCGGGTGCCACTATAGCCGGGCCCTATTCATTACGGCCCAAAATAGGCGCGACGGTATCGATGCCATTAACCTGGGATGAGGTTAAACCCGGACTAACAATGAAAGATTTTACTATATTTAATTCGATAGACCGGCTAAAAGAAACCGGCGACTTGTTTAAAGGCGTTTTAGGTAAGGGGATTGATCTGGAAAAAACAATTAAAAAAGCCAAAAGTATTTTTGGAACCTGATAAAAACGATGGCAGCATTTTATTTTAACATCAGCAGCGAATTACCGTTAATGGTAGTGCCCGAAACCAGGGTATCAATGGATGGACATCCTATACTTACCCATTCTTACAGCCTGTACAGAAACACAAATGGGGATAACGCTGATGCAGTTTTATCGCCTGACGACCAGCAACGGCAATCCAACCCCAATTACCTGGGTTCTATAACTTTTGAGATCCCGGGCCGCGTGTTTAATTATATTGCCGACGGGCAGGCATCTTTATCGCGTGATGAGCTCGAGCAAGCCATTGAGCAAATATCACACTATCGTGATCATCCGGATTTATGGCCACAATCAGATAACGTTTAGCAAGCCGGCTATCTGGCAGGATAAAGCATCAAAAAAAAATCCCGGACAAACGGCCCGGGATTTTTTTGTTAGATTATGGCTGATGGGTTATACCCCCAAGTCTTTTATAATCGCATCAATTTTAGCGTCAAGTTCACTATCAGTTTGCTGATAAGCATCTTTACCGGCCAATTTGCCATTTACACTACAATAAAATTTGATCTTGGGCTCGGTACCCGACGGGCGGGCAGATATAATGCTGCCGTCAGCAGTTATAAACTGCAATACATCAGATACCGGCAATTCAATAGCTGATGTGGTGTTTGAGGTCAGATCGGTTTCAATCCGGCGCTCATAATCCTTAACGGTAATAACTTTTGATCCGCCCAAAGTAGCCGGCGGGTTAGTACGGAAGGTTTCCATCATGGCCTTAATCTCTTCGGCACCTGTTTTACCTTTTTTAGTGATCGATATTAGTTTTTCCTTATAAAAGCCATACCGGATATACATATCAATCATAGCCTCAAACAAGCTGCTGCCTTTATCTTTATAGTAAGCGGTCATCTCGGCAATAAAAGCGCTTGACACTACGGCATCTTTATCCCTAACCAGTTCGCCTATCAGGTAGCCATAACTTTCTTCGCCACCACCAATAAAGGTTTGTTTTCCTTCAAATTTGGTCATCAGCTCGCCAATATATTTAAAGCCGGTTAAGGTGTTATAAAATTTAACCTTTTTGGCTGTCGCGATAGCCTCAATGAGGTTACTGGTAACAATGGTTTTTACAATGTATTCTTTTCCGGTTAATTTGCCTTTTTCTTCCCAGGCGGTTAGCAGGTAATTAATTAACAGGCTACCGGTTTGATTGCCGTTAAGCAATACAAATTCATTGTTCGTATTTTTTACCGCGACGCCTACGCGGTCAGCATCCGGGTCAGTGGCCAATACCAGGTCGGCGTCTATTTCCGCAGCCTTTTTTAGCGCTAAGGTTAATGCTTCCTTCTCTTCCGGATTTGGGTATATCACGGTAGGGAAGTTCCCGTCAGGGGTAGCCTGTTCTTCAACCACATTTACGTTTTCAAATCCGAAGCTCTTCAAGGCAGGCGGTACCAGGGTTATGCCGGTTCCATGAATGGGCGAGAAAACTATGCTCAGGTCCTTTTGGCGTTTTATAGCCTCCGGCGATACGGAAAGCGCGGTTATTTTTTCCAGGTATTCTTTATCGATCTCCTCGCCGATGAGCTCTACGTTTTCAGGGATCCGGTCAAATTTAACGGCATCAATACTGGATATCGCAGCAACTTCGTCCATTACAGCTTTATCGTGCGGCGACACAAACTGGCCGCCATCAGCGCCGTAGGCCTTATAGCCATTATACTCTTTCGGATTATGTGACGCCGTAAGCATCACGCCGCTTTTGCATCCCAGTTTACGTACGGCGTATGATAGTTCGGGCGTCGGGCGCAAAGCACTGAAAAAGTATACATGAATGCCATTGGCCGAAAAAACATCAGCCGTTATTTTAGCGAACAGGTCCGAGTTGTTACGGCTGTCGTGCGCTATCGCCACGCTTATTTTTTCGTTGGGATAAGTCTTCTTTAAAAAGTTAGCCAAACCCTGTGTTGCAGCGCCAATGGTATATTTATTGATACGGTTTGATCCCGGGCCCATAATGCCCCTAAGGCCGCCGGTACCAAATTCAAGATCGCGATAAAAAGAGTCTGTTAGTTCTGCATAGGCGTTGGTGTCTATCATTTGCTGAACTTTTGCTTTAGTTTCAGCATCATAGTTTCCCTGTAGCCATGAGTTGGCTTTATTAAGAATTGTTGGATCTAATTCCTGCATATTATTGGTTTATTTTCTGTTATCAAATATGATAAAAAAATGAATGGGAAGCATTTTTGTTTCCCATATTTTAAATTTGATGGTGGGTGGATTAGGAACCACACTGCTGTGTAGCTTAATAACAAGCCGCTGTTACTTTGTTTGAACCGACATATAATTCAAAATTCAAAACCGAACGAAGCATTGTTCGTATTCGTACAGTATCTGATCGGCATTTTTATTTAAGTATTTTATAATCAAATATTTATGTAACTGGCATGTTTTTGCGTAATTATAATTAATCACTCGTTTTATAATCCCTATATATGATCAAAAATTATCTGAAAGTAGCTTTTCGTAACATGATAAAAAACAAGGTCCATACCGTGATTAACATGGCCGGCCTTTCAGTTGGCCTGGCTTGTAGCCTGCTTATTTTATTGTGGGTGCATAGCGAATCGATGGTAGATGCTTTCCATAAAAACAGCTCAAATCTTTACCAGGTTTACGAAAGGCAATATTATGATCATAAAGTTGTGGGACAGTACTATACGCCGGGCGTTTTAGCCGCCGAAATAAAGAGGACGATCCCTGAAGTGCAATACGCAACCAATGCCGTTTTTTATGAAAAACATAGTTTTAAAGCCGGTGACAAAATAATAAAACTTGCAGGTGGCTCGGCAGATGCAGATTTCTTTAAAATGTTTAGTTTTCCTTTAGTAGAAGGAAATGTCCAAAGTGCATTAGCCGCCATCGCTGATATCGCCATATCAAAAAAAATGGCCGAAAATTTCTTTGGGAGCGCGCGGCTCGCAATAGGTAAAATAGTTCGCATTGATAACCGGAAGGATTTTATAATTACATCGGTGTTTGACAACGTCGGGGCAAATTCTTCAATAAAATTCGATTACCTGATCAACTGGTTTTCTTTTCTTGAAGATAACCCATGGGCGAAAGAATGGAATAACAATACGCCCTTTACTTACGTCCAACTGCGTGCTGGTGCAAATCCGGCTTTAGTTGACAAAAAAATCACTAATTTTTTATTGAATCTGGATAAGGATGAAAAGAAAGGAACTTTTACCGAAGAGCTTGGTTTGCAACGATTTGATGAGGCTTATCTTCATGGAAATATCGCTAACGGGAGAATTGAAGGCGGAAGAATTGAATACGTGCACCTGTTCAGCATCGTAGCCATATTTATTCTGTTAATGGCATGTATCAATTTCATGAATCTAACTACGGCTCGTTCAGTAAAAAGAGCAAAAGAAATAGGCGTAAGAAAAGCTATCGGTGCGCTGCGTGGCGTATTGATTAGACAATTCATTATTGAATCCTTATTAATAACCGTTATTGCAGTAATCTTCTCTTTGTTTTTGCTGGTTGTTTTGTTACCGGTATTTAATCAAATTACCCAAAAAAGTATTGAGTTTCCTTTCTATCAATTATCATTTTGGCTGCAGTTATTGCTTATTACATTAGTAACCGGTGTAATTTCAGGAAGCTACCCCGCCTTATTTTTATCATCCTTTAATCCCGTTAAAGTTTTGAAGGGGACGATGAAGCTTAATTTGGGCACCACGTTGTTTCGGAAAAGCCTGGTTGTGTTTCAATTCGTCTTATCGGCGGTATTGATTATCGGTACGGTTATCGTATCCCGGCAAGTGAGCTATATTCAATCTATGAACTTAGGTTACGATCGCGAAAATCTTATTTACGTGCCTATGGATGGGAGCCTTGCTCCAAAATACCAGGTATTTAAAAATACGGCGCTCAAAATGCCCGGTATTGTTTCAATAACGCGGGCTTCAAATACGCCAACTAACATAGCACAAACTACAATTGGCGTTCAATGGGACGGAAAAAAACCGGATAATAATATATCATTTACAAATGCCGCCATAGGCTATGACTATGTCAAAACGATGAAATTAAAAATGCTGGCCGGTCATGATTTTTCAAAAGATTTTGCAAGTGATTCTGCGGGTTATATCCTAAATGAAACCGCAGTTAAAAGGATCGGTTATACCGATCCGATCGGGAAGTCTTTCACCATATGGGGTAATAAAGGTAAAATCATTGGTGTGGTAAAAGACTTTCATTTCAATTCGATGCACGAGCAGATAAAACCGCTTGTATTACAATATGGAGAGAGGTTGAACGGCGGTAATATTTTGATAAGAACCATTCCGGGGAAAACAAAAGACGCGTTGGCAAGTCTGGAAAAAGTAAATAAAAAATTGAACGCTGGTTTCCAGTTTACTTATACTTTTTCAGACGAAGAATATAACAAGCTATATAACAATGAACAGATAATTGATAAACTTTCAAAAGGGTTTGCTTTCCTGGCGGTATTTATCTCTTGCTTAGGGCTATTGGGCCTGTCCATGTTTACTGCCGAGCAGCGGGTTAAAGAAATAGGTATCCGCAAGGTGTTAGGCGCAAGTGTGGGATCGCTGTTTAGTTTATTGTCGTCGGAGTTTTTAATATTAGTTGTAATAGCTTTGTTTATCGCTCTTCCTATTGCCTGGTATGCTACGCATCAATGGCTGCAAAGCTTTGCCTTTCATGCAACTTTACAGTGGTGGATATTTGGGTTGTCGGGTGGCTTGATAGTTTTGATCGCTTGGGCAACAATAAGTTTTCAGGCGGTAAAATCTGCGTTAGTCAATCCTGTCAAAAGTTTACGTTCCGAATAAAATGATTAATTAATCCGGTTGATGTCAGCAGCGTATAATTAACCTGAAACTTTTTTTTGTTAATTATTTGGTTAAATTTGGTTTAACAGTTAACCGGCCGTTTATTACCGGTTAAGTAACAAACAATATGAAACCTAAAGAACCACAACAACCCGGCTCCAGAAGAGATTTTATTAAGAAATCTGCAATAGGGGCGGCTGCATTTACCATCGTACCACGTTTTGTATTGGGCAGGGGCTATCTGGCCCCCAGCGATAAACTAACCAAAGCTGTGATAGGTGTTGGCGGTATGGGCCGCGGGCACCTGGTTTACGAGAATACGCCTGTAGTAGCCATTTGCGACGTCGACCAAAAACATCTGGCGCAAGCCGCCGGCATGCTGGATAAGGGTGTGAAAACCTTCGGCGACTATCGCGAGCTGCTACAGTTGCCCGAAGTAGATATAGTGCACATTGCAACCCCGCCGCATTGGCATGGTATTATTGCTGTGGATGCTGCCCGGGCAGGTAAGGATATCTGGTGCGAAAAACCAATGACCCATACCATTGGTGAAGGTAAGCGGGTAATAGAGGCCGTGCAACAGCATGGGCGCATGTTTCGTTTAAATACGTGGTTTAGATTTAAGGATGTATTTTATGGCATGGGTGTCATGTCAAAACCTATAAAAAAACTATGCGACAGCGGCCTGTTGGGATGGCCTTTAAAGATTAACGTTGGCAAGCACACCGGCTTCGACTGGAAATTTTACTGGGTAGGCAAGGAGAACCTTGAGCCGCAACCCGTACCACCCGAATTGGATTACGATACCTGGCTGGGCCCGGCGCCTTATAAGCCTTACAACGTACATCGGGTTCATCAAACTTTTCGCGGGTATTGGGATTATGATGGCGGTGGATTGAGCGATATGGGCCAGCATTATATGGACCCTGTTCAATATTTTTTAAATAAAGATGATACCAGTCCCGTTTCGGTTGAGGTTGACGCGCCCCAGCAACATCCGGACGCTGTTGGTACCTGGCGAAGAATAACCTATACGTATGCCGATGGCTGCCAGATTATACTGGACGGCGAGGGTAAAGATGAAAATGTCCCTTACATTGAAGGGCCCAAGGGTAAATTGTATCCTGGCTTTAAATCCGATATCCCTGACCTGGAACGTAAGCTGGCTGCTTTCCCCGACCCTGCGCCGCAGATCACTACCTTTACCGAGTCGGTTAAAACAAGGCAAAAGTTCGCTCTGAACGAAGAGAACGGGTTCCGTTCATGCACCCTTGTTAACATGGGACTAATAGCGCTGCGACTGGGGCGATCATTAAAATTTGATCCGGTAAAACAGGAGTTTATTGACGACGATGCGGCCAACAGGCTTATCAATCCAACCATGCGCGCACCTTTCAGTATTTAATCAGTTCAGATCAACGTTAAAATGAAAAAAATTTACCTTACACTGGTAGCTGCGTTCATGTTGCAAAATATTGGCAACGCGCAGGACAACGCTAAAATTACCGGTCTGCTGGCACAGATGCCCGCCAAAGATGCCGCTACGCTGCAAAAAAATATGGGTATGGTGGCCGCGCTTGGCGAGGATGGCTACGTAACTTTAATAAGCGGCCTTGCTGCTCCCGGCAACGAACATAACGCGCCAATAGAATATACTGTAGGCGGATTTTCTGCTTATGTAACCAGGCCCGGAAATGAAAACTTGCGCAAAATGACCGTAAGTGCTTATAGTAAAGCTTTACAAACCCTCGCCGATAAAAAAAATAAATCGTTTATCATCAGCCAGTTTGATATTGTTGGTAAGGATGATGCCATACCCTGTTTGCAGGGATATCTGACCGACGATAACCTGGCCGATCCTGCGGCAAGGGCCCTGGTTAAAATAAACACCCCGGCTTCAAAAACTGCTTTGCTGAACGCGTTATCGAAAGCGAACGGCACCGCCCGGCTTTTTGTTATTGAGGCTTTGGGCGACAGCCGTTATTTAGCCGCCGCCGTGCCATTAAATAAATTGGCAGCAGGTAGCGATCCGGTTACGGCTAAAGTTGCATTTTATGCATTAGCGCAGATTGCTGCCCCGTCGTCAGAACCGGTGCTGGCGGCGGCCGCCGATAAAAGCGGTTATAAGTTTGAAAAAACAAATGCCACCGGCGCTTATCTGGTATATGCCGAAAACCTGCTGAAAAAAGGCAACACTGTTTTGGTGCAGAAAATAGCCAACCATATTTTAACAAAAGCAAAAGCTGCCGATTTGGTGAGCATCCGTACAAATGCCCTACAGTTGCTGGTTAAAACAAGTGCCAACCGCCAGCAACTATTGCTAGCCGCCGCCGGCAATGCCGATCCGCAATATCGCGCTGCAGCGTTACGTTATGCGCTGCCTTACCTAACGCCCGCAACAACGCCGCTTTGGACAAAAAAAATGGCCGCTGTTGATGACAGTACCAAAATAGATATCCTTTATATGCTGGGACAAAGCCAGGCAAAGAGTGCTTTGCCTGCCATACTTACCCTCGCAAAAAACAAAGATCAAAGAGTGAAAGCGGCCGCGATCAATGCGGCTGTTAATATCGGGCAGGAACAGGTGTTGGGCAGCCTTGTCAAATTGATGAATACTGCTAACCCGGATGATATGGACCTGATTACCGGTGCGATATCGCGGATGAAAGGGGCAGGGGTTGCCGCGCAGCTTGCCGCAGCAGTACCTGCAGCACCGCAAAGTACCCAGGTAGCGCTGATCGATATCCTCGATTCGCGCGCTGCTTCCGGTCAGTACAATATGGTATTTTCGCAGTTAAAAAGTAAAAATCCGCGTACGCGGCATGCTGCTTATGCTGCGCTGAGTCACGTATCAACGCGCGACAATCTGCCCCAGCTATTTACCTTGCTTTATGAAACTAACGATTCAGAAGAATCTGCAGTGCAGGACGCCATTGTTGCCGTTTTAGGCGGATCAGGCGACAACGGGCAAAAAGCAGATCTGGTGTTACAGCAAATGGCTTCCGCTCCCGAAAACAAGAAGCTGTTATTTTATAAAATGCTGGGTAGCCTGGGCGACGCCAAATCACTAAAGGTGATTGTAGATGGTTATGGCAGCAATAATGCCCAGGTTCAGAAGGCCGCGTTTGATGCGTTGGTAGCCTGGCCCAACGATGCTGCTGCCCGGGACCTGTTAAAGATTGCCCGCGAAACCAAAGATGCCGAAGTGCAGGATGCCGCCCTGGGCAGTTACCTGGGATCTGTAAAACAGAATACCTATACGCCCGAGCAACGATTGTTATTGTTGCGCGCCGCAATGGATGTGGCAAAAACTACCAGCGTGAAGCAGGGTATACTTAAGGATATGCAGCAGGCCAAATGCTACAATGCCATCCTTTTTGCCGGTAAGTTTTTAGATGATGCCGAATTACAGCAAACCGCAGCCAATACGATAGCAAACATCACGCTGGCCGGCAACTACGACGGCGATTTGGTAAAACAAATATTAACTAAGACACTGGCGATAATTAGTGGCCGTGACGCTGCGACAAAAAAGGAAAACATCCGGAAATATATAGCCGGTATGAAAGATGGAACCGGCTTTGTACAGATTTTTAATGGTAAGGACTTAACCGGCTGGAAAGGTTTGGTGGCTGACCCTATTAAACGCAGTAAAATGGACGCCAGGACATTGGCCGAGGCACAGATAAAAGCCGATGCGCTGGCAAAAGAAAGCTGGAAAGTTATAAACGGCGAATTGGTATTTCAAAGTCACGGCGATAACCTGGCTACCGTAAAACAATACGGCGATTTTGAAATGCTGGTAGACTGGAAGATCATAGACGACAAGAAAGGCCAGGGCGATGCCGGTATTTATTTAAGGGGCTCGCCGCAGGTACAGATCTGGGACCTGGCGCGCACTAATGTAGGCGCACAGGTAGGCTCGGGCGGATTGTACAACAACCAGGTCAATCCAAGTAAACCGTTGGTAGTTGCCGATAATAAACTGGATGAATGGAATACCTTCCGCATCATAATGAAGGGCGACAGGGTAACCGTTTGGCTAAATGGCCAGTTGGTTACTGACAATGTAATGCTTGAAAATTATTGGAACAGAAACATACCGATCTTTGCCAAAGAGCAGATCGAATTACAGGCACACGGCTCGCCGGTAGCTTACCGGGATATTTATATCAAAGAATTGCCGGCTGTAAAACCTTTTGAATTGAGTACGCAGGAAAAGAACGAAGGCTTTAAAGTATTGTTTGATGGTACCAACATGTTCAATTGGATTGGTAATACTGTTGATTATTCTACAGAGGACGGAAATATCGTTATCCGTCCAAAACCGGGCAAAGGTTCTGGCGGCAACTTGTATACTAAACAAGAATATAGCGACTTTGATTTCCGCTTTGAGTTTCAACTGACCCCGGGCGCTAATAATGGTTTGGGAATAAGGGCACCTTTAGAAGGAGATGCCGCTTACACGGGCATGGAATTACAAATTCTGGATAATGATGCGCCTATGTATAAAGACCTGCATGTTTATCAATATCATGGGTCTGTGTATGGCACCATCCCCGCAAAAAGAGGCTTCCTTAAACCGGTGGGCGAATGGAACTACGAAGAAGTTGTTGTAAAGGGACCGCTGGTTAAGGTGATTCTTAATGGCACGGTGATATTGGATGGCGACCTTACGCCATTCCGTAAGAACGGCACTCCCGACGGAAAAGATCATCCGGGCCTGCAACGGGATAGCGGCCATATTGGCTTCCTGGGCCATGGCTCGGTGGTACAGTTTCGTAATATCCGCGTTAAGGATCTGAGTGGCAAATAACAGGTTGATGATAGTTAGTTGGAAATATAGAATAATAATATGTCTGCAAAAAATTTAAGAGTATTGGTGGTGGGTTGTGGTAACATGGGCGCTTCGCACGCAACTGCGTATCATAATTTAACCGGGTTTGAAATATGCGGATTGGTATCTACCGGAAAAAGTAAAGAGGTGCTCAATCAAAAGCTGGGTGGTGGTTATCCCTTGTTTAACGACTTTTATGAAGCCCTTGAGGCGACCAGGCCGGACGCTGTCTGTATTTCCACGTATCCCGATACACACGAGGCTTATGCCGTCAAATCGTTTGAGCAGGGTTGTCATGTATTTATTGAAAAACCGCTGGCTGATACGGTAGCTGGTGCAATAAGGGTAGCAGAAGCCGCTAAGAAGGCGAATAAGAAGCTTTTAGTAGGCTATATCCTCAGGTATCATCCCTCGTGGGAAAAGTTTACCGTACTGGCAAGAGAAATGGGGAAACCGCTGGTGATGCGTATGAACCTGAACCAACAGAGCCACGGCCCTAAATGGACGGTTCACCGCAATTTAATGAAAAGCCTGAGCCCGATTGTAGATTGCGCCGTACATTATATTGATATCATGTGCCAGATGACCCGGTCAAAGCCGGTAAAAGTTAGCGCCATTGGTGCCCGGCTTACTGACGATATCCCTGAATGGAACTATAACTACGGCCAGTTGCAGATCCGTTTTGAAGATGGTTCTGTAGGCTGGTACGAAGCCGGCTGGGGGCCGATGGTGAGCGATAACGCATTTTTTATCAAGGATGTATTTGGTCCTAAAGGTGCGGTATCTATCGTTGCTAAAACCGCCGCGGCGGCCGGCAACTCAGACAATATCGACGCGCATACCAAAACCGAATCGATCAAAATTCACTACGCTGACCTGGACGCAAACGATGAATTTATAAAAGAAAATAAATGGATAGATTTAGAGGATGAACCAGACCATCAGGAGCTTTGCAATCGGGAACAGCGTTACTTTTTAAAGGCGATTTTAGAAGATATAGAACTTTCAGAACCTACTGACGATGCCATAAATAGCCTGAAAATTGCCTTCGCATGCGATGAATCAGTGAAGACGGGAAAAATGATTGATGTGTAACTATAGTGTTATAAACCTGTCAACGGTTATAATTTGATTCTATTAGATAAATGATGTTTTCTTAAACTGCTTTTAAAAGAGCGGGAACTATAATTTATTAATGTAAAATGAAAAGCATTTTTAAATCATCAGCATCACCTCATGCCAGGATTACCGGGTTTATCTATTTGTTTTACTTTATAACCGCGGTGCTGGGCGCTCTTCTGGTAAAAAACAAGTTAGTTATATTTGGTTATATCGTAAATGGTGTTTCCATCGCCTGTTATATAATTGTGACCGTGCTTTTTTACTATCTGTTTAAGCCCGTAAATAAATATCTTTCGTTATTTGCGGCGCTTTTAAGTCTGCTGGGGTGTGCCCTGACAGCTTTTAGTATCTTTCATCTGGCAATAGCCCCAATGATCAACCCGCTGTTATTTTTTGGCCCCTATTGTATCCTGCTTGGCTATCTTATTTTCAGGTCGAACTTCCTTCCGCATTTTTTGGGGGTCTTGCTGATATTTGCAGGGATAGGCTGGCTGATTATCCTGACACCACTTGCAAACTATCTATCGCTTTATATTAAGCTGCTTGGAATTTTGGCAGAAGCATCACTTATGTTATGGCTTATAATAAAAGGCGTAGATAATAAACGATGGAACGCGTAAGATTAATGCCCGGCGGTTAAGTTGTTGCGAATAAAAGTGGCCAGCAAAATATACGTCCTAATGATTCACAACTATTACTCCAATTTGTTGTTTTGTCTATAGGTTTATCGTATTAATCACTATCTATGTTAAAGATCACCTGCGCCTGCCTCTTTCTTTGTTGTTTATCCATCCACGCAGTTGGTGCCCGGCCGCCGGTTAAACGGGATAGCCTGTTAACCATCCTCCACATTAGCAACCCGCAGGCCCGGGAAAGGCAATTGATACTTTTCCTCCGTTATTACTTCGAGGATGTGCCGAAAAATCGCCTGGATGCCACCAAAGCCGAAACCAATCTGTTAATGCAACGATACGACGTGACCGATCGCATTGGTATCGGCTATTTTATTGAAACCCTTTCCCTGATGCAACTGCGGCGTTACCGGGAGGCGGAAAGGGCATTAATACAGGCAATAGCACTGGCAGATAAAAACGACGACAGCTATTTGCTGTATGCCTGTTTTACACATTTGGGTTTTATTCAAACGTACTACGGCAATATGATCGAAGCTACATCCAGTTTTCGGATGGCTAAAAAACAAGCCGGTTTGTTAGAGGATGCCTATATGCAGGTTATCATTGATATCAATATTTCTGATATTTATTACAGGATAAACCTTTACAGCCAGGCTTTATTTTACATCGACCAGGCCCGGTCGCTGATGATCAGCCATCATATCACCGAACCCAAGATCAAGAATGCCATCAATAACAATAAAGCGGAGATTTACTTCCACATGGGTAATATTGATTCTTTGAAAAAGTATAATCAGGTGTTGACTGCCACCAGGGTTGGGACCTACCGATTATATAGTTATCAAAAACGCACTAACTATTATGTCGATCTCCTGCAACACAATTATTCCGGCGCGATCTCGCGTCTTCAGCAGTTGCGTAAAGATAGTGCCTATCGGTTTGACAATACTGATGAACAAAACCTGGCTGATGCTTATTTTATGGCGGGCATGCCTGATTCGGCCAGGGTAGCGATCAATCGCCTGCTGGCCGGTGAAGCGCAAAATAACCACCCCGAGATCAAATCACACCTTTATGATATGCTTGGCCTTATAGCCGAAAAAGACCGCAACCCACAGCAGGCGGTTTTCGGTTTTAAAATGGCGCTGCAACAGGCAAAGGAGCAAATCGGCAGGCTGACCAGTGTTGACACGATCTCTGCGCAAATCAAAATGGACGAAATGCAGAGTGCTTATATTCAAAAGACCGAAAACTATAAGCGGGAACGCCTCTGGCTGATATTTGCCGTCATTATTACGGTGTTAAGCCTGATCATTGTTGCGTTGTTTTACCGCAATATTAAGCGAAAAAAATACTATGAGCAGCTTTTTTTTACAGCTAAGAAAGAAGAATTGGCCTTCATCAATTCTCACGAAGTGAGGCGGCATCTGTCTAATATTTTGGGTATTATCGATACAATTAAACAAAGTGATGATAAGCACCAGGCCTACATCGAGGCAGAGGATCATTTATTATGCGCTGCAGCCAACATGGACACTGCGATCAAAAATATCTCTGATAAACTGGAGGCTTGAAAACGCTATGGATACATTTGCGCATTCGAAAACGATTACTGTGTAATATATTTTGCAGCTATAAGCAGCAGCAGGGTACGATCAGCCTTGGCTTCATCGTAATTCTCTTTTAGCAATTGTTTAACCTGTTTGTTTTTAAGTTTAACAGCGGCCATTTGCAGTACCTGGAAAGAAGCCATTTCCACGCTTTCTATATTTTGCAGATAAAAGATGATTGACATATCGCGTAGTTCCGCTTCACCGCTTTGCTCCCGGATGGCTTCAAAGGCGTCATCCACCAGGCCCGTCAAACCGTTGATACTGCCTTTCGAGATCTGCGCGTCCAGCAGTTCATAGATCAGTTCCATTCTTGCCATTTGCTTTTCGACGTCCTCCACCGTCTCCCGGATGGCCAGCTGCAGGTCATTAAAGTACACTTCGTCTTTTAACTGCGGCAGCCAGTTTACCAGGTGCGCCTTCGCGAAATAGATCCTGTTGAGATGATTGATGAAAAACGTTTTTAGTTTTTCGGAGCCTAAGTTTGTTTTTTGGGAGGAATGTGATTTACCTGATGCCATCGGCTAATGCTTTACTGGGCTAAGATAGGAATTCTTTTACCGGTGAAAGCAGATCAAAAATATCAAAGGGTTTGGCACGTATGAATCAGCAACGCAAATTCCGGCTGAAACAACACTGTGTATTTTTATTAACACAAAATATTTTCTTTTATATTAAAATTTTATACTATGTTTTAAGGCCGTCGTATTCGCCAATTTGACAAAATTCTCCATTACAGCATTCGGGCAGGGTTATTGAATAGGACGTAGTGTTGAGCATAAGTTCAACAGTACAAAAATTTTTCTAATGAATTTTAATTTTACAAAATCACTCCTGGCCGTTGCCTTAGTGAGTTTATCGGTAGCGGCATCTGCCCAAACCGGCAGCAATGATTCCACTAACCGTTTTCAAAAAAGACAATTCCGCACCTGGTCGATAGGCCTGAATGGTGGCATCTTGAGCCATTATACGCCGTTTAACGGTGAAAATAACGGCGACTTTAAAAGCCCTCAGGTAAGCTGGGGATACGGCGGTTATATTAAGAAACAAATTTTACCAGGTTTTGGTATCCAGGCAGATTTCCTTGCCGGTACAATTAAAGGTTCTCATGCCAATTCTTTGCCGTCACCTTCTGCAGCACAGGATAACAGCAGCTTTAGTACGCGCATTGACTGGTCAGCTTCATTAAGCTCTGTTTTTACAGTGGCCAATGTAAGCCTTAATCAAAAACGCAGTTTCCTTGCACCATATTTAACAGCCGGTGCGGGTTATATGTCTTCAAGCGCCCATGTGTTTAACACACCGGCCGGAAACAATACTAATTATCACAACAACTGGTTTATCCCAATTGGTGCTGGTTTTAAACTTGGACTTTCACGTGTAGTTAATATTGATTTGGGTTATACCGTATCTTTCATGAAATCTCGTGATTTTGATGGTGTAGTTGGTGCGATCAATGACCGCTTCGCTTATGCACATGCTGGTATTGAGATTGCATTGGGTAAAAAGAAAAGCTCTCAGTTACAAAATTTCAGCGCTGTTGCTGCAATTCGTGAAGAAAGTGCTGCTGAAAGCAATGAATTACGTAACCGTTTAGCAATTGCTGAACAAAACAGATTGCGTGACCAGGCTGCTTATGCTGCCGCTGCTGATCAGTTAGCCCGCGATATGGGTGATGAAGACGGCGATGGTGTTGCTAATAAATATGATAAATGCCCGGGCACTGCAGCTAACACTACAGTAGATGGCGCAGGTTGTCCTTTAAGAACTCCTGCTCAGGTTATTCATGAAAAAGTGATCATAACAGAAGCTGACCGCAAGGTAGTGGGTGAAGCGATCAGAAATCTTGAGTTTGATTTAGGGAAAGCTACTATTAAGGCCAGATCTTATCCAACACTTGATCGTGTTGCCGATCTATTGGTTCAAAAGAACTTTAGCTTAAAATTAGCTGGTCATACCGATAACACCGGTTCAATGGCGCTTAACTTAGCTTTATCAAAAGATCGTGCTGAAGCTGTAAAAGCTTACCTGGTATCAAAGGGCGCCAATGCGTCAACCATTGAAGCTACAGGTTACGGACCGAACCAACCGATAGCAACCAATAAAACTGCTGCCGGTCGTCAACAAAACCGCAGAGTTGAATTCTCTTTATTTTAAGATAAATAGTAACTAACAATAGTAATAGTTGAAAGAGGCTGTCCCGAAAGGGATGGCCTCTTTCTGTTTAGCGCAAAAAGTCCACTGTAGCTGATGGTTTAAGGCCGCAAGCTGTAGTAACTATAGCGATTAACCAGACGGAAACGTGCAGTCGCTGTTCGTTTCTGATACAATCTGTTTAAAGATTAGCGTTTCAATAATCTGTAAATCAGTTTGTTATTTAATTGGCATTATATTCTCTCCGTTTCAAAAAAACTGGAACCAATGATCAGGAACTATATCAAAACAGCGTGGCGGAGCCTGCTTCGTCATAAAACCTATGCGGCGATCAACGGCACCGGATTAACTGTGGGCATAGCCGCCTGCCCGGCTGATACTGTGAACGGTTACGTAATCAACGAGGCTATGGTAAAATCGCTGGGGCTGTCAAGCCCGCAGCAGGCCATTGGTAAATCCATTAACTTATGGGGCGATAAGCATTTGGACGCGCCCATCGTCGGCGTTGTCCGCGATTTTAATGTTGGTTCTTTCAGGGATGCCGTCCCGCCGGTACTAATGGCTTCCCAAAAGAGCGCTTATGGCGTACTTAATATTAAAATTGGACAAGCTAATATGCAGCAAACGCTGGCCACAATCGAAAACAAATGGAACGCGGCTTTCCCCCAGTCTTTATATGAATATTATTTTATAGACGAACAGATCGCGCGGTTTTACAAAGCAGATACCCAGTTATCACGTTTATATCAGGTCTTTGCCGGAATCGCCATTTTTATTTCATGTCTGGGCCTTTTCGGGCTGGTTTCATTCATGGCCGTCCAGCGAACCCGTGAGGTGGGTATACGCAAAACCCTGGGTGCTTCCGTAAGTCATATCGTTTACCTGTTCTCTAAAGAGTTTACCTTGCTGGTTCTTATAGCTTTTGCTATCTCGGCACCGATAGGCTGGTACCTCATGAACAAATGGCTCGAATCTTATACCTTCCGGATCAAGCTTGGGCCGGGCATCTTCCTGTTGGCTATTACGCTATCGGTTGCTGTTGCCTGGTTGACGGTGGGCTATAAAGCTGTCAAGGCGGCTCTGGTTAACCCGGTTAAAAGTTTAAAAAGTGAATAATAACGCGGTTTAGCATACATTTATATATTAATGCCCTATGATCAAAAACTTCTTTAAAATAGCTTACCGTAATGTGGTGCGCAGCAAAGGTTTTTCGTTTTTAAATATAACCGGGCTTGCCATAGGTATGGCTGCAGCTATCTTAATATTATTATGGATCCAAAATGAAGTAAGCGTAGACCGTTTTCATACAAATACAGAACGGATTTATAGGGTATGGAACCGTGTTGTAGAAGACGGAGCTATTCGATGCTCGTCCAACGTATCTGCACCAACAGCCCGTGCAGTCGAGAAGGACCTGCCGGAAGTGGAGCGTGCTGTAAGAGTAACCCGCAGCAGCATGCTTTTTTCGGTTGGCGATAAAAAGATAGTAAAATCAGGAGGGATTGTTGATACAGGCTTCCTGCAAATGTTTAGCTTCCCCTTACTGAAGGGCGACCCACACACAGCGTTAAACGATATGCATTCGGTAGTGCTTACCGAAAAAACGGCTAAAAGTATCTTCGGCAATGACGACCCTATAGGCAAAACAGTATTGCTGGATAATAAAGATAATTTTACCGTTAGCGGTGTTATGAAAGACCAGCCTAATAATACGGTATTCAACTTTGATTACATCTTACCATGGTCGTACATCAAATTAGATAAAAAACAGGACTTGGGCTGGAATGATAACAGCACCCGTACCTATGTGATGCTAAAGCAGAACGCAAGCCTTGCATCGGCCAACGCCAAAATAAAAGGGCTTAAACAGAAATATAGCGACGAAGCCAGGAAAATGAAATGGGAGCTGTTTTTATACCCGCTGGAACGATCATACTTATATGCCAGCTTTACCAACGGGGTAGAGGATAACAATGGCCGCAGCAAGTTTATACAGTTATTTGGCATTATTGCCGGCTTTATATTATTAATAGCCTGTATTAACTTTATGAACCTAAGCACGGCCCGCAGCGAGAAACGGGCAAAAGAAGTAGGCATACGCAAAGTTGTTGGTGCGCAAAAAGCATCGCTTGTTTTGCAGTTTATCGGCGAGTCTGTTTTTCTTTCGTTTTTGGCCGGCATTATTGCAATAATCATTGTGTTGCTATGCCTGCCCGCCTATAACCAGTTTACAGAGAAACAGCTGGCAATAGCTATCAGTGATATTAATACATGGCTGCTGTTTACCGGGTTTATCCTGTTCACCGGGTTGTTAGCGGGTAGTTACCCGGCATTTTTCCTGTCATCATTCAGGCCGGTTAAGGTATTAAAAGGTACATTTAAAAAAGCCGACGCTTTGGTTACCCCACGCAAAGCACTGGTGGTATTGCAATTTAGCTTCGCTATTATATTAATAATATGTACCATAATAGTAAAGCAGCAAATAGATTATGCCCGCAGCCGCGAGACAGGCTATAATAAGTATAACCTGGTTTACCACATGATGACCGGTGATATCCCTAAAAATTATACGCTGATAAAAGATGAATTGCTACAATCGGGAGTTGCAATAGCTGTTACCAAAACAAACTCGCCGCTTACCGACAGGTGGAGCGATGGCTGGGGCCAGAACTGGAAAGGGAAGGACCCTAATGACAGGACTTCGTTCGACCGTTTGCTGGAAGATGAGGGCCTGGGGAAAACCGCGGGCTTAAAATTTATACAGGGCCGTGATCTTGATCTGAAGCAGTTCCCAACGGATTCGACCGGGCTGATCATCAACGAATCGGCATTAAAAATAATGAAGTTTAAAGACCCGATAGGGCAAGTTGTTAGCGATCTTGGTGTCGACTGGCATATTGTGGGCGTGGTTAAAGATTTTATCCTGACCAACCCCTATGAACCAACACGCCCTATATTAATATGCGGAGCCAAACCCAGCTTTATGCAGTTTAATGTGATCCAGATGAAGTTTAGCGGCCAGAACCCCATGGCTGATAATTTGAAGAAAGCACAAGCAATCTTTCAGAAATATAACCCGCAATATCCATTCGACTATAAATTTGTTGACGAAAGCTACGCCGAAAAATTTGATAACGAAAAGCGCCAGGGAACATTGGCTGCCTTGTTTGCGGGCCTTACCATTTTTATATCCTGCCTTGGTTTATTCGGCTTAGCCAGCTACACCGCCGAGAACCGTATAAAAGAAATAGGTGTACGCAAAGTATTAGGCGCTTCGGTAGCCGAGATCACAACGCTTTTAACAAAAGACTTTTTAGTGCTGGTTGCTATATCACTTATTGTAGCTACGCCGATAGCTTATTGGGCCATGAATAAATGGTTAATGGGCTACACCTATCGTGTAAATATAAACTGGTGGGTGTTTGCGCTGGCAGGTATTTTATCACTCGGTATAGCATTGCTAACGGTTAGTTACCAGTCGGTAAAAGCTGGCCTGGCGAACCCGGTGAAAAGCCTGCGGGCAGAATAAGTGGCAGCGACTTAGGGTTTAACTGTCAATTAATATATAAACATTAATCACAAATCGCTAAAAGTCAATGGCTAATGAAGCATAAAGGCAGCATTAACTGATCTGTAACCAGCAACCGCAATATCCTGCTGATAATTCGCCATTTTTTTCCCAAATTTGCGGCATATTTAACTACGTGTTGGAAACATATATTCGGCTTGCTTTATTTGTGCTTTTTTTGCTGGTGTTTATCATCCAGTTATATTACCTCATCAGCAGTCACAAATCATTGTCAGCTTATGAAGTGCCCACGGAGTTGCCCGAAGTCAATCTGCCAATATCTGTAATTATAAGCGCACGCAACGAATCAAAGAATTTAAACGAGAATTTACCCTTTATATTACAGCAAAACTATCCTGATTTTGAAGTGGTGGTAGTTAATGATTGTTCGTACGATAATTCAGACGAGGTGCTGGAAGCGCTTAAGGAAACTTATCCGCACTTAAAAATAGTTACCATTACGGAGCATGCCCGGTTTAAAACCGGCAAAAAATTCGCGCTGACTTTAGGTATCAAGGCTGCTAAAAATGAGCATTTGTTATTTACCGATGCAGACTGCAAACCGGCATCGGCAAACTGGATAACGCGGATGGCTGCACACTTTAAAAACAACAATGTGCAATTGGTATTGGGTTATTCGCCTTATTATAAAACAGGTAATTTTTTAAATTCGTTAATCCGGTTTGAAACACTTAAAACGGCTATAAACTATTTATCGGCAGCATTAAACGGCGACCCGTACATGGGTATCGGCCGTAACCTGGCTTATACCAAAACGCTGTTTTTTTCAAACAAGGGTTTTGCCGCGCATATGCACGTACTGTCTGGCGATGATGATCTTTTTGTGAACCAAAATGCAACTGCCGGCAACACAACTATTGAAATTCACCCGGATACCTTTGTATATACCGATGCCAAAACCGGCATTTTAGCTTTATACCGGCAAAAAAAGCGCCATATGGGGGTGGGTAAATTATACCGGAACAAACATCGCCGCCTGCTTAGTTTTGATGCTTTAAGCGGATTTTTATTTTATACGCTCTTTATAGTTTGCCTTGCGGTATACTTTGAGCCTTTATTGGCATTGGCTTTGTTTTTTTTTAGATGGATATTGCAACTATTGGTGTACCGCAAAACGTTTAAGAAATTAAATGCGGGGTCGCAACTCTGGTATTTGCCGTTTCTTGATTTTGTTTACTACATTTATATAAATGTTTTTGGACTAATAGGCACCTTTGTAAAAACTACTCAATGGAAATAAATTCCAATTTTACCGAGAATGCGAAGAACGATTTCTACCTGGTAGTAAAAGCCAGGGAGGGGAGCCAGAAGGCTTACGCCGACCTGATGCAACGGTATAAGGACTCCATATACTTTATGGTACTAAAAATGGTTAACAACAAAGAGGACGCTATGGACCTTACTGTTGAAACCTTTGCCAAAGCGTTTGAAAAACTGGACAAATACCAGCCCGATTACGCTTTTAGCACCTGGCTGTTTAGGGTTGCTACCAACAATTGTATTGATTTTATCCGCAAAAAGAAATTACATACTACCTCTATACACGGTATGACAGACGAGGACGGTGACGAAAAACCGCTGCAGATTAAGGCTGACGTTTTAAATCCCGAAGAAACCTCTATAAAAAAGCAACAAACCGAAGAGCTTAAATTACTGATACAAAGTTTGCCGCCGCGTTACCGCAACCTGATCACCCTGCGCTATTTTGATGAACTGGCCTACGAAGAGATTGCCCAGCAGCTTGACCTGCCTTTGGGCACAGTTAAGGCACAGTTATTCAGGGCAAGGTACCTGCTTGGTAATATTATAAACCGTTTTAACAGGGATGACATCTGATCAGCTTTTTACCTATTTTCCTGATTTAACCGATACGCAGAAACAGCAATTTGAACAATTGCCGGCGTTGTATGAGTTCTGGAACAACCAGATCAACGTCATCTCGCGTAAGGATATCGACCAGTTATTTGAGCGTCATGTATTACACTCGTTGGGTATTGCCAAAATAATGCCTTTTTTACCCGGCGAAAGCGTGCTTGACGTGGGTACGGGTGGTGGTTTCCCGGGCATCCCGTTAGCTATACTATTTCCGGATACGAAGTTTTACCTGGTTGATTCCATCGGCAAAAAAATAAAGGTGGTGCAGGAAGTTTCAAAGGCCCTTGGCCTTAAAAACCTGCGTGCCGAGCATTTACGTGCCGAACAGGTGGATGAGAAGTTTGATTTTATTGTATCGCGCGCTGTGACCCGCCTGGGCGAGTTTTATCCATGGATAAAAGGAAAATTTACACGCACCTCAAAAAATACCTTACCCAGCGGTATCCTTTACCTTAAGGGCGGCGACCTGGCCGATGAGATCAAAGAATCGGGCTTAAAAGTTACCCAATACTACCTGAAAGATCATTTTACCGAAGAGTTTTTTGAAACCAAGCAGGTGATCTATGTGAAGGGGTAAGTGTATTGCTTACAGGCGGGTTTTACCTGTAATCGGCATAAAAGAAACCCCGAACATTCACCTTTTTTAGTACTATTATACGCGCTGCAGTTAATTTACTTAGTATTTCTTTAATACCCGTTTCGTCGGGGATTTTATGGTTATCCTGTACGGTTACCTCAAAGTAAAAAGGGATAGCGTACACTTGTCCTGCATTTTTAGCAAATGTGGCTGGAGCTTTTTCTAATACAGTTATAACCGATTTGATAAGGTTTTCATTAGGGTTGTTCACTATTTTTATATCTGTGGCGCGATGATCTGTATTAACCCTGAAGCTAACTATTACAACACCTGTTATTCCATCCCGAAGTTCGGGCCCGGGGTATCGAATGTTTTGATCAATATATTTATCAAAGGAGTAGGTTTCCAAGGGCACGGACGCTGTGGAATTATTTGCGCTTTTAATGTTAAACTCCCCAAAATGAAAAGTAAAATAAGTTTGCTTGAAATACTCATTACTTAGTCAATTTATATTGGCCCCAAAAATCGGTTGTCGCTAAATTGTTAGCAGCAACCGGCGGTGGGTAGCTTTCTCCCGGAGCTACCGGGGCATTTTTTTCGCCCGATTCGCCGTTTATTTTAATTTGATAGCTAAACGGATTAACGCCATTATCCGCAAGATTTAGATATTTAATGGGGATAGCCAGCTCATAATTATATAGCATTTTACTATCAAATTGCGCCGCGGCTTTTATGCCATCGGTGTTGTAAACTGACAGCGTATCGCTATCCAACCCTTTAATGCCAGCTGTAATTATAGTTTTTGATCCTGAGTTTATCCTGTCATTAAGTTCGGTGATAGGCATGGGTTTGTAGCTGGTGTCGGGCTGGGTGTAAAATCGTCCGGCAATGCCATTGGCCACGCGCGAGAAATCGCTTCCCCGCAAATTAGGATAGGTTATAGTAACTGGTTGCGGGTCTTTTTTATTTATAGTATGATTGATTACAAGAGTGATACCACCACGCATAATTTTGCTGATGATCTCCTCGTATTTTGCCTGTACAATTAAATAAAGGTTATTATCGTCATTACTTATGGCATAAAATATTTGTGTGCTTTTATTATAAGCCTGTAACCTGTCGCCCCATTCTCTGGCAATGCCATCAATTTTTAATTTTGAAGGAGCGCGAAAACTGATCTCCTGTTTATTGGGAAGCTTTTGCGCGATAACATTACTTGTCAGTAATAAAGTAACTGCTGTACAAGCGGAAAATATTTTCATGGTAAGGCTAATTGGTTATATAAATATACCAAATAGCTAAACTTTATCCAATAATCTAAAAATTAATTACCAGTTGGCAGGGCTGGCGGTGCCGGCGGCTTGGGCAGTTTCTTTTTCCTGATCACATCAACCGGATTTGGCGGCGGTGGCGGTGCCTGCGGGTTTGCCGGTAAAACCAGGTCGTTATTCTTTTTAGCAGCTTTTGTAGCTTTTTTCTTTTTAAACGGATTGATCTTTTGCAGCAGCGCGCCCGGCGGCGGCGGGGTAGGTGGCGGCGGCGGGGCCTGCGCAAACGCGCTGCTTACACCAAAACTTAAAACGCCGGCCAGCAACATTTTAGCTGTAGACCTTTTGACTGATTTCTTTTTAGTTGACCGCATAACCGTTCCATTAAATTGAAATGATATATAAAGCAACAGTGTATTTTGATTTTGGTTTGAAATACCCGGCAAGATTATGATCTTTTATGGTATCCTATTAGTTTAATCTCCTTAAATCTAAATGTATTATCAATTAACTTTTCGGTTGTTTTATCATTGTAAGGGGAAGGGGTGACAGTATAAGGTTCGCCTCCGTTATCTATTTTAAATAATACTGATAATGTATAAATGACGCCGGGATTTTTCAATGATGGAATTAAATAGCTTTTAACAAATTTTACAACGGCATCTGATAATCCCTGATTAGAGCTTTTAATTATTTCAATATTCTGAGCCTTGTTTTGGTTATCAATTTGAAAAGAAACTGTAACTCTGCCTGCTATATCCTGCTCTCTCAATTCAGCCGGATAACGGATAGTTACCCGGTATTTATAAAATCCTTCAAGCTCAGATTTGTCAATAGTGTCTACAACGGGGTTTTTAAAGACACGGTTTTGCGCATTAATTGGTGTGCCGATAAATATCGAGCCGACCAATAGCAATTGCGATTACTTTCATGAAGCGGGTTATGGAATACTAAGATAAATAAAAATGCCCGGCAAACGGCCGGGCATTGAAGTATCAAAAATGATAGTTTTCTGTTGAAGTAAAGTTAATGTGCCTCTTCCGATGTATACAGGAATTTTTTAATCAACCCGAAATTTCTTTTTCCCGATTCGTCATTAGAATCATCAGACTGCAGATAAGCGGCCCATCCCTGCGGTGTTCCATTATAAATTTTATCCGCGGCATAAAGACTTGCGCCCGCCTCAACCAGTAGTTTTACAGTATCTAATGAACCCGAACTTACGGCCTGGTGCAATGGCGTAGCATGGCTATGGAAACCGCTGTTGTCCTTCGGGAATCCATTAGGATTGACACCCGTTTCCAGTAAGCGCCTAACCATATTTGCTTTTCCATAAAATGCTGCGGTTGCAAGTGCTGTTAGTTTTTCATCCTCACTTGCCAATGCAGCTAAATGATTAATATCATCTTTACCTTCCAGGCAAACAGCTATCGCTAACGTGAGATTATCGCCGCGGTCAACCAAATGCTGTGCAGCATCCAAATTGCCATTTGCCAGAGCAACCATCGCGGCATTAGGCGAAGCCCCTGCATCTATTAGTAAATCGATCATCGCAATCTGCACACCACAATCGCGTGGGACACGACCAGATGCTACTAAGCTAAGTGTGTAATCAACCTGGTATTTATAGGTGTCTGGCGCTTTGTTTTTGGCGACCTGCAGCAACGACCTGGTTACATCCAGTATATTGTGTCGTAGTTGGTCAGTCCGTATAGGGTTATCCGCGACAAACCACAGCAAGTAAGGGTTTTTAAAATAACCGTCATCGTTGTTCTGTAATCTGTCAACTACCAGGTCTGGGTGGAGATCAATCAATTCCATCAGTTCGGCTGTCTTACCAGAATCTATTGCTGTTATTGCTTGTTGAACTATGATATCCGCTATATCTCTCATTATGCGAATTAATTAAGTTATGCCTGTTAATAAATAATCCGGTTATACTTAGCATAAATATATCAATTGTAATGCGATTCATAATACTTAGGTTAAGGTTTTCTGATATAGCCCCGTATAATAACTTCGTTAATCATGAGGCTGCCGGGTGGATTGTCAGCTTCTGTTTTTAGGTTATTGGTGTGACGTGCTAAGGTTTTGGTGTTATTGTTTTTTAGGCATCGAGAATGAAATCATGATCGGTTTGCTTTCGCCCCTGGCAACTTCGCCCACATACCCGGTTGTTTTTTTCCAGTTCTCGTCAACCTTTGGCCGTTTGCCATTTTGTACGGTACAGAATACTACGGCTATGGTGTGGGCACCGGCTTTATCATTTATGGTGCCATCAAATGATCTGGCTACGTCCAGCGCTGCCTGGTCGAAATCCTCGCCACCACTTTTTGCTACCGCCCAATCACTAATAGTGCCATTTTGATCCAGTTCGAATTTTAACAATACCGCGCCCGGTGTGGCCTCGCTTTTTTCTTTTTCGGGGTATTTAAGCTCGGTGAGAATATGATTGTAAAATTCAGCGGTATAAGGTTTACTTAAGTAAGAATAAACATCCATACTGTTTGCTAAATAATTATGACTTTTTGTACCACCTTCTAAGCCCCAGTAAGCATTCGACGGGAAAACGTATCCATATTTATTTTTTAACAGTTTTATATCCTCAGGGGTAGCAGTGTCGGTGCTGTAGTTTAGTTCCTGATCATTTTTATCGTAAAAGCGTACTTTGGATACTGTGGGTTCAAGCTTGCCGTTTACCATATGCCCCCCTGTAAACCACTCTGCATACTCGTATCCCTTGCTGGTTCGCGGCGGGTTAAAGCCATACTTAGTAACCGTTACCCAACCTGAGTTGCCAGGGTCATTCTCAAACGGGCGTTTAAAAATCGAATAATCATCAGTGAAAAAAAACACGCCTATTTTAAGCGTTTTTCCCTCATCATCATTAACAATGCCCTGGTAGTTCTTAAAAGCGTTAAGCGCCAGGCTATCCCTAACTTCGCCATCGCTGGTGGCTATTTTAGGGTCTGTTATTTTGCGGTCGGGGCCAACCGTAAAGCTTATTACTACCAGGCCGCCTTTGTCGCCACCGGCAGGTTTGTAATGGATGTTTTTAAGCAGGTAGCGGTTTAGCTTATCATAGCCGCCCGCGCTTTCCATAGGTATAGGCGGATGGTCCTCATCAACAATCCTTGTATTTTTATCAAGGGCAAGGGTATCAGCTTCAAATTTATAACCTGAGTGGGCAATGTCACCATTATCAGTTGCTGATAATTTGATCGGCGCTTCATCAACCACCACATTTTTATTAGTATATGTTTTATGTGCCGATTTATTTGAGAGCGCCTTAAATCCACTTCCTTTTATCGGGTCCAGATCTACCAAAGCATAAGTTTTGCTGAAGGACAGTGTAGAGCAGCATAATAATGCCGCGCATATAGGTATAATAACCAGGTATTTTAGCCTTGCCAAATTACCCGAACGTTTCTGATTTAACATGATGATTCGTTTTTTTAACAGGTTATAATTAAAGAAAGAATGAGTGATAGACGAGCCGCTTGTCCCGTAAGCGTTGTTCACCAAAAAAGAAGAGTAGGCCAGAGCATCAGTTTCGTAGGCCGCGGTTTTCTCGTCAGCTATATATTCGTGCACGTTTTTCAGGCTGTTTTGTAATAAGTATACAAAGGGGTTAAACCAGTTGACCACCTTCAGCACTTCCAGGAACATAATATCAGCCGAGTGCTTTTGGCGGATATGCACCAGCTCATGCCTGATAATGGTATCGGTACCCGAAGCATCGGTGCCGATAAACAGGTAGTTAAAAAATGAGAAAGCAGTGTTAGTTCCGGGCAGGTAAACCAGTTTGTATTCACCCTGATCTGTTAATTTGGCTTTGCGCGTTAGCTTAAATAAGGTGTACAATTTAACTATTAGCATCATCAATAAAACTGCTGCACCCGCTATATAGGCATAAACTAAGTATTCCTGCGGTGTAAGTTTAGTTTCGGTAACAACGGGCGATGCCTGATGTAATGTGTTAACAACTGCAACAGGGGGTAGAGCAGGAGTAGCTGGTGCGATAGTTTTTACTTTATTAACCGGTTGCTGCACCTCATGGTATCGCGGCGCATAATACTCTTGAGGGACGGTGTAATTTACGGTTGTAGTAACCGCGTTTTCTACCGGCCTTAAAGCGCCTATTTGTAAAAGCGGCAGGATAAATGAAGCAACACAGGCAAACAACAGGTATGCCCGCGTTAGTTGATAATAGGTTTCTTTAGTTAAAAAAAGGCGGTAGGCCAGGTAAAATACCCCCAGGTAAATGTTGGCTTCCGCGAGATAATACAACCAGTTCATAATTTCAGGTTTAAGTGATAAGGTTTAGGTAGTGGTTTAATTTATTTTTTTTTGCTTTTCAATTCGTCTATCAGTTTGGTTAGTTCGTCCAGCTCTTTAATGCCAAGCTTCTTCTCATTGGCAATAAAGGATACCAGGCTCTCATACGAGTTACTGAAATAGCTGCTCATCATTTTATCGAACGTAAACTTGCGGTACTGCGCCTCGGTAATAAGCGGGAAATAAACATGCGAGTTCCCGTAGGCTTTATGATCAATAAAACCCTTGCCTTCCAACACCCTTACAACGGTCGACACGGTATTATAGGCGGGTTTAGGTTCGTTCATTTTTTCGATAATGTCTTTTACAACGGCTTCGTTTAACTGCCATAATATTTGCATTACCTGTTCTTCGGCTTTGGTTAATTCTTTAATGTTCATAGTAAACTATTTTTATAGTTAGATAAAGGTAGAACTATTTTTATAGTTTGCAAACTATTTTTGTAGTTTTTTTGAAAATAATTTAATGCTAAAAAAAGTAGCAAAGTTTTTCTATTTTAGCTGCACGTAAACACTATGTCACAACTGCACCAGATAGCCTTAACCTTTGTAAAGAATATAGGCCATACCTTAGGTAAAATAATGGTTAGCCATTTAGGCAGCGCCGAGGCGGTGTTTAACGCCAGGCCTTATCAGTTATTAAATATTCCCGGTATCGGCGAGAAAACTATCCGCGAATTTAATTTTGATGAAGCGTTGAAAAAGGCCGCTGCCGAGCTTAAGTTTATTGAAAAGAACAACATCGAAGTATTATTTTATACCGATGCCCGCTATCCCAAGCGGTTAAAAAACTGTTTCGATGCACCCATATTATTATACAGTAAAGGCAATACCGGCCTGAACGCCCGCAAAATAGTAAGCATAGTAGGCACCCGCAACGCTACCGGCTACGGCCGCCAGCTTTGCGAAGAGCTGATTGCCGAACTACAACAATATGATGATGTTTTGGTAGTGAGCGGGCTTGCCCACGGCATAGATGTAATAGCACATAAAGAATGTATTAAAAACAATGTGACTACCATAGGGGTGTTTGGGCATGGGCTCGACCGGATCTATCCCGTGGCAAATAAAAGCACTGCCGATAAAATGCTGGAGAATGGCGGCTGGTTAACCGAATATCCGTCGGGCACCATCCCCGGCCGGGAAAACTTCCCAGAGCGTAACCGCATAGTGGCCGGTATGGCCGATGCTACCATAGTTATTGAGGCCAGCGTAAAAGGCGGGGCATTGATCACTGCCGAAATAGCCAACTCTTATAACAGGGATGTATTTGCTTTCCCGGGCAGGGTAGGTGATGTGTATTCTGAAGGGTGTAATTTTTTGATCAGGAACAATAAAGCGGCATTGCTTACCTGTGCGGCCGACCTGGCCTACAGCCTCGGTTGGGAAAAACCCGATGATGTTAAACCGGCAGAGCAGTTTTTATTACCGCTTGATCTGTCGCCGGATGAGCGTACGATATTTGATGTGATACAACAGCATAACGCACCACTGGCAATAGATGATCTGACATTAAAAACAAATATGCCGATGAGCCAGCTGGCTATGAACCTGCTGAATATGGAAATGCAGGGATTTATACGTTCGCTGCCGGGGAAGATGTATAGGGTAAGTTAATTAAAGTCAAGCGGCAGGAGCCGGGAGCCGGAAAACAATATTTCCCGGCTCGCAGTTCCTGCCGCTATCTATCAGGCCCTTCTGATCACACCTAATAATAAAGCAACAATTGCTATTACCAATAAGATGTGGATGATACCACCTGCTGAATAGTAGAAAAATCCGAATGCCCAGCCTATGATCAGGATGACGGCGAGAATGTATAATAAGCCTCTCATGTTTTTAAAGTTTTAGTTGTGAATTAATATTGGCCTTATATCTAAAACTATTCCAAAAACCGGCGAAAACAAAAAACCCTGTGCCAATAGCTATCGGCACAGGGTTTTTTTTGATATTAATGGTAATTAATACTCGTCTTCGTTAAAAAAGAAGTCATCTTTTGTAGGGTAATCAGGCCATATTTCTTCAATGTTCTCATAAGGCTCGCCGTCATCTTCTAATGCCTGCAGGTTTTCAATAACCTCAACGGGTGCGCCAGAGCGTATGGCATAATCAATTAATTCGTCTTTAGTGGCAGGCCATGGTGCGTCCTCCAGGTGAGATGCTAATTCAAGTGTCCAGTACATATTTTTATTTTATAATTTTAGTTAATTTTTTAATTTTCAATTTCCGCAAAAGTATAATATTTTTATATTGATTATCAATATATTTTTTTAATTTTTTTAAAGCCGCGGTATCCACTGATTTTCAGGGATTTTACGATCATTTGCCAATTTGCGCGCAAGCGTGAAAAGGTAATCACTTAGCCGGTTAAGGTAAATGGTCACGTTATCGTCCACCGTGCTTTCCTGGGCCAGGTGTACCACTAAACGTTCGGCCCGCCGGCATACACAACGGGCTATATGGCAGTAGGATATGGTACTGCTGCCGCCCGGCAAAATAAAATGTTTTAATTCGGGCAGTTGTCCATTCAGGGCATCCATCTCTTTTTCCAGCAATTCAATATCGGCCGGATGCAGGTCGGGTATTGCCATTTTTGATTTTTCAGGGTCGGCCGCTAATGATGAACCGATGGTAAACAGCCTGTCCTGTATCTCCTTCAAAAAATCTTTATCGGGTAGGGTGATATCCTGATCGCGTATTAAACCAATATAGCTGTTCAGCTCATCAACCGTACCGTAGCTCTCAATACGCAGATGGTGCTTTGGCACGCGCGTACCGCCAATTAAAGAAGTAAAACCTTTATCGCCCGTTTTGGTATATATTTTCATACGGTATTATAAATATTGATTTAAACATAGTTAATTATTGCTCAATATTTATGAGATACTTTAACTTGCATTTATATTTACAATCATTCCATAAACCATCTATTATACATACGTTGTGAAACATATCCTATTATCAACCAGGTTAATTTTAGTGCCGGCGCTCATCTTGTTGTTTTCGGGCTTTAAGTGCGGCGGCCCCGCAAAGGCGGTAGCCGACAAGCCAGCAACAACGCCAGCTTTTAATTTAATTACCGAAAAACAGTTTAATGATCTTTTCCCGCAGCGCGATAAGTTTTATACCTATACCGCTTTTATGCAAGCTATCAAAGAGCTGGGGATGATCAGGGTAAAAATTACCCGCAGGGCGGTATCGGTTTACCAGTTTATCCGTACCGATAAAAATACGGGCAAAGCCACTGTTATAAGGCAGGATGCCGACTGGAACGAGGCCTGGGCTAAGGTTAAGCCGGATAGCACCTATATAATTGACTACGGCAATTTTTGCAATGAGCGCGATCCGCTGATTAATAAAAAAGAACTAGCCGCTTTTTTTGCCAATGTGGCCCATGAAACCCGCCATGGCCTAAACGGCAGCTATACCGATGGCCTGATGCTTATTCATGAAGACAATACCTCGTTGGATTATTTTGGCGATAGCGACGAATATCCGCCGGTTAAAGGCAAAAAATATTATGGCCGCGGCCCCCTGCAGTTAAGCTTCAATGGTAATTATGGCTATGCCTCTGACATGATTTTTGGCGATCGGCATATCCTGCTGAATAACCCCGACCTGGTAACCACCAACCCGGTAGTTGCTTTTAAGGCAGCAATTTATTTTTGGATGACGCCGCAAACCCGCAAGCCATCGGCCCATGATGTGATGACAGGGAAGTGGCAACCTGACGCCGCCGACAAAGCAGCCGGCCGTGTGCCCGGCTTTGGCATGGTGATTAACATTATTAACGGCGCGCTGGAATGTAATTTAGGCGAAAATAACCCCGGGATGCTTGACAGGATTGGCTTTTACCAGCATTTTTTAGCCAGGCTGGGGGTAACTGATGCCAATTGTGCCTGCTCCTGCGGTAAGATGCAGCATTACTAACCCATCAAAGCACTATAGCGGATTTGTTTATCAGGTAACTGATGCCTATTTTTAACCAATACCAGACCCATCCATGGAAAATTACTCTTTTGATACTACGGACCTTGATTATGATACCTTAAACCGCTTTAACGAAACTTATAAAGCTTTACGCGGGAAATTTAAGGTTCAGCCCACGGGGCATATTGATTTCGACCTGCACCAGTTTAAAGCTTTCAGGAATTGCCTGGATGTTAACGTACGCGGATCCTATGTAATTAAACAGGATTGCGGGGATGCCTATATCTTATTTGTAGAAGTGCATTACAAGATAGGCGACAAACACATCACCCATCATCAGGAGTTCCAGGTTTGGGGGTTAACCTATTTGAAGCATAACTTTGGCGGGGTGGTTATCCGCCGCGAAACGCTGACCGATAAATTACTGGAGCTCATACATCCCTTAGAGCTGGATTTTAAAGAAGACAAGCCTTTTAGCGACACGTTTTACGTAGTGGTTAATGACCATGTAAAAGCCAGCGCCGGCATGAACCGTGATTTCAGGAATGCCGTTATGGATATCCGCGACAATGATTTTATGATAGAGATTGTTGACCATACCTTAATCATCGGTAATTACGACCCGATAGTGGCCGAGAAATCATCACACATAGCCGAGTTTGTCGAAAGGATTGCCGCGGCTTGCTGGGGAGAGTAAGGTATTTTTAATATTATATTAACCCCTTACAGCGCAAGTCGGTATAAGTTTATTCCAAAAGTGCCACGCCCGGTAAAGCGTCTACGCTTTACTGCACGAAAATGCGAGCGTCTACGCTCGCTAAGCATTAAGGTGAGCGAGCGTAGACGCTCGCATGGATATCCAGTAAAGCGTGGACGCTTTACTATGCTGGTAATTTTTAATATTATATTAACCTCTTACAGCGCAAGTCGGTATAAAGTTTATTGTGTAAACCTATAGCCGTATAAGACCGTTCGGGGGGTGATCCACTTTGGGTGATCCACTCATCAAAAAAATGGCAAAAAAGACAGTTCTGCAATATGTTGATTATCAATAAATTAACTGATTTTTACGCTTAATGATCCTGACGAATAAGATTGATCCAAAGTGATCCGCTCAAAAAGTTAAGTATTTTATTATCAAATAGTTAACTTAAAACGGTGATCCGGGTGATCCATATTTTTATGTGGATCACCTGCATGCGGTCAGACGATCTCGCTGCGGTCTACGATTTGTACGTTGGTATTGATATAATCGCGTTCTATCAAACCATCGCGCATGCGCACAATGCGGTGGGCATGCATGGCGATATCTTCCTCATGCGTTACCAGGATAATGGTATTGCCCTTGGCGTGGATGTCCTCCATCAGGCTCATGATCTCGATAGATGTTTTGGTATCCAGGTTACCGGTCGGCTCATCCGCCAGTATAATTGACGGGTTATTTATCAACGCCCTTGCCACGGCCACCCGCTGGCGCTGACCGCCGGATAACTCGTTGGGGCGGTGGTCGGTACGGTTACCCAGGCCTACGTTCTCCAATGCCTTTTTTGCGCGGGCCTGCCGGTCTTCTTTATTAACGCCTGCATAAACCAAAGGCAGTGCCACATTATCCAGGGCGGTGTTGCGGGGCAGTAAGTTAAACGTCTGGAATACAAAACCGATTTCAGAGTTACGCACTTCGGCCAGTTCATTGTCGGTCATATGGCTTACGTCGATACCGTTTAGGATATATTCGCCCTTGGTAGGGGTATCCAGGCAGCCCAGAATATTCATCAGGGTTGATTTGCCCGAGCCCGACGGGCCCATCAGCGCCACAAATTCACCTTTATTAATAGTAAGCGATACGGATTTAAGGGCATGAATTACTTCGGTTCCTATAATGTATTTGCGTCCTATATCTTTAATGGTAATTAATGGCTCCATGCTTGTTTTTTTCTTTGACGGTAGGAGAGGCTGATTTGTTACAGATTATTTTGAGCCTAAGGCCCGGAGTCGTAGGTTCAACGTCAACACTAGCCGATAACCTTCGCAACCAGGAAGTATTTATCATCATGCTTAGGTGCGTTTTTCAACGCTTCTTCAGGCGTTATTTCCTGCTTAACCACATCTTCCCTGAAAACATTTACTTCGTTTGACAAGTATACCAACGGCTCAACACCGGAAGTATCAATCTCGTTCAGTTTGGCCATAAAATCCAGGATCTTGTTCATGTCCGCAATCATGTCCTGCTTTTCGGTATCGGCAAGTTCAAGGCGGGCAAGGTGGGCTATTTTGTCTACGGTGTCGCTGTCAATATTCATGTTATGCTTGTAATTTCTGTTCGATAATGGTGTGCACCCGGTCTCGCAGGGCGTCCGCATCATTAATAGTTAAGTTTGCCGTTTCAACGGGTTGATGTACAAATATATTACAAATACCCGGTTTGCTGCCATGATCAAGCCCGGTATCCCATAAAACTTTCCAGGTATTGATTGATGAAACAGGTATGATAGGTATTTTTAAATCAATAGCCAGGCGGAACGGCCCGTTTTTAAAATCGTGCAGTTGCGGTGGGTATTGGTGGGGTATACGGCCCTCGGGGAAAATAATTACCGATATACCGTCGGCCAGGGCCTCGCTTGCTTTTTTAAAGGCGCGGTACGATGACATTTTACTATCACGGTTTACCGGGATATCAACGGTTTTAAAAAAAAGGCGGGTTACAAAATTGCTCAGGAGCTCTTCTTTACCCATAAAACAATGGTTGTTATTTTTGATCAGGATAGTCATGGCGGTGATATCCAGGTTTGAAGTATGATTCGGGCAGATGATATAGGTTTTGTTCCAGTCGATAGGCTGCTCGTAATCAAAGCTATATAAAATACCCACCAGCAATGAACTCACGAAGCCCCAGGTACGGCGTATAGCGTTCATGTATTTATAATTTCGCCTGCTGCGGGATAGGAGGTACAAAAACGGGAAAATCAATGCATAAGTCAAGGCTACAGATACCATATATAAATAGCAATGCAGTTTCCTCAAAAGTATTTTCATCGTCTCCAAAAATATAAAAAATACTTACTTTCGCCGCTATGGAAACTGTTGTTAGTGGTATAAGATCAACCGGGAACTTGCATTTGGGTAATTATTACGGTGCAATACAAAATTTTGTAAAAATGCAGTATGAGTATAACTGCTATTTTTTTATTGCCGACCTGCACTCGTTAACGACGCACCCAACGCCGGATAATCTGCACATTAATGTTAAAAACGTATTGGTTGAGTATCTGGCTGCGGGCATTGACCCCGAGCGCGCCACCATCTACGTACAGTCGGACGTGCCCGAGATAGCCGAACTCTATCTTTATTTGAATATGAACGCTTATTTAGGCGAGCTTGAACGCAGCACTTCATTTAAAGACAAGGTACGAGCCCATCCTGATAATGTAAACGCGGGCCTGTTAACCTACCCGGTTTTAATGGCTGCCGATATATTGATCCATAAAGCCACTAAAGTGCCGGTAGGTAAAGATCAGGAGCAACACCTTGAGATGGCCCGTACCTTTGGCAACCGCTTTAACCGCCTGTATAATAAAGAATATTTCCCCGAGCCTTACGCGTTTAACTTTAGCCAGAACCTGGTAAAGATACCGGGGCTTGATGGCAAAGGTAAAATGGGTAAATCAGAAGGAGAGGGTAACGCTATTTTCCTGTCAGACCCGCCCGAAGTTATCCGCAAAAAAGTGATGCGTGCTGTAACCGACAGCGGCCCTACTGCCGAAAATCAGGCAAAACCCGATGAGATACAAAACCTTTTTGATTTGATGAAAGTAGTATCTGCCCCTGATACCATTGCTCATTTTGATAATTTATATAACACCATGCAGATCCGTTACGGCGACCTTAAAAAGCAGCTTGCCGAGGATATGATTATCGCAACCGCACCAATCCGCGAAAAAATAAACGACATTGCCAATGATGCGCCATATCTGCGCCAGGTGGCCCGTTACGGTGCTATAAAAGCAAGAGAAAGCGCCCAGAAAACAATTAAAGAGGTGAGGGAGATAATCGGGTTCAAAAGCTTCTAACGTCGTTAGTTGTGGTTAATGGCGTACAACTCCGTTAACTATGAACTTGTAAATTTAACATTCAAAGTATATCTTAGCGAATATGCATATAGCTATTGTTGGAAATATCGGAGCGGGTAAAACTACTCTTACAGAATTACTGGCCAAAAATTATGGCTGGGAGCCATTATATGAAGCGGTAGATAATAATCCATACCTGGAAGATTTTTACAGCGACATGAAACGCTGGAGCTTTAACCTGCAGATCTACTTTCTGAACAGCCGGTACCGCCAGATCATCGACATACAAAAAAGCGGGCGCAACATTATACAGGACAGAACCATTTATGAGGATGCCTATATTTTTGCCGAAAACCTGCATGACATGGGTCTGATGACCAGCCGTGACTACGAAAACTACGAATCAATATTCAATAATATTACCGAATACATCAAACCGCCCGACCTGTTGGTGTATTTAAAGGCGTCGGTGCCTACACTCGTGAATAATATCCAGCGCAGGGGCAGGGAGTATGAGATCGGCATCCGGATAGATTATCTTTCAAAACTGAACGAAAAATACGATAAGTGGATAAACGGCTACAAGCTGGGTAAACTACTGGTGTTGGATAAAGATAATCTGGATTTCGCTAACAATACAGAAGATATGTCGTCAATCATCCAAATGGTTGAGCGCGAGATTAACGGGTTGTTTTAAGGTATTACATTACGAAAAGCTGGTTTACTAAAGAGCGTACTACGTATTGCGTCAAACGTATAACATCACGAACATGCAAATTCTCGGTATCATTCCTGCACGTTATGCTTCAAGCCGGTTCCCGGGCAAGCCTTTGGTTGACATTGGCGGTAAGAGCATGATCCGGCGGGTTTATGAGCAGGCAAAAAAATGCGATCATTTAACCGAGGTCATAGTTGCTACCGATGACAATCGTATTTATGATCATGTGATAGCTTTCGGCGGGGTAGCTGTGATGACCGGCACTAACCACCAAAGCGGTACTGACCGCTGTGCCGAAGTGGCCGCCACGCATCCGCAATATCAGGTCGTAATCAATATCCAGGGCGATGAACCTTATATCGATCCTGAACAGATAACCAAGCTTGCCACCTGCTTTAACAGCCCCGGGGTGCAGATAGCTACCCTGGTAAAAAAAGTTAAAACCGAGCAGGAACTTTATAATCCAAACACCCCAAAGGTTATCGTAACCCGGCAGAGTGAGGCCGCTTATTTCTCACGGTCTGCCATACCGCACATCCGGGGCGAAGAGCCGCAAAACTGGTTAGAGTTTTATTCTTTCTTTAAACATATTGGCATTTATGGATACCGGGCTGATGTTTTACAGGAAATAACCAAACTACCCATATCCGCTTTAGAAAAAGCCGAAAGCCTGGAACAACTGCGCTGGATAGAGAATGGCTATCGCATAAAAGTGGCTGAAACCGAGCTGGAAACCTACGCGGTGGATACGCCAGAGGACCTGGAATTGCTTAAATTTTAGGTGTTTGGCAACGCTATTTAATCTTACTGTACAATGCTGCCACCTTGCTGTGGCACTCATTTAATATCACCACGGCTTGCGTCAGATTGTCCACTACCTTGTGTTTAAAGGCTTTGCTGCGTTTATTTTTCGGGGCCGCTCTTAATAACTCGTCATTTTCATAGATGCGGAAGTTGAAATTATCATAGATCTCAGCCGTGTTCAGATTAGCTATGCGCAGGTTATCAATCAGGGGGCGGTTATCAATCAGGATCTTCTTCAGGTCAGATACATTTTGTTGCATTATGCGCAGTGAATTGGGGAAATGATGATCCTTAAAACCTCCTCTATTAATCAAGGTTATCAGGTTATTTTGATTGATGATCAGCACGCCAACTTTTTTATTAAAATTAACCGCCAGGTTTTTAAAGCTGATCCTTTCCGGCTTATGGGCAATGATATCGGCACTCTCTGTCAACCTCGAAAATAATTTAGATACCAGGTTTAGTGAGTACAGATAATTTTGGTAGGCGTCCTTATGTTTTTCAGCAGCAAAATTGTTTCCGGTAACCAGTAACAGTGTTAATAATATTAATATCTTCTTCATAATTATTAGTCATGTATAGTTATGTACAAAGAAATATTTTCTTCTTTTGTTTAAAATAAAGCATTGTAGCAATTAACATTCAGCGCCTTATCAACAATTAAATTTTTCTAAACCAAACCCCGAAAATATTCTTACTTTTGTATCCCGTACACAAACAATTGACAGCGGGTTAAACTGCTGCCGATATTCAAAACAAAACATGACTAAATATATATTTGTTACGGGCGGTGTTACCTCTTCGTTAGGAAAGGGCATTATATCGGCATCCTTGGCCAAACTACTTCAATCGCGCGGATACAGCGTAACCATCCAAAAATTTGACCCTTATATTAACATTGATCCGGGAACATTAAATCCTTATGAACACGGCGAATGTTATGTTACTGAGGATGGCGCCGAAACCGATTTGGATTTGGGTCACTATGAGCGTTTTTTAAACACGCCGACATCAAAAGCCAATAATATTACTACCGGCCGGATCTATCAAAACGTTATCAATAAAGAACGCGAAGGCGCTTTTTTGGGAAAGACCGTACAGGTTGTTCCGCATATTACCGATGAGATCAAACGCAACATCCGCATACTGGGCGAAGACGGTAAATATGATATCGTGATCACCGAATTGGGCGGCACTGTAGGCGATATTGAGTCGTTACCATATATTGAAGCGGTAAGACAATTTAGATGGGAGATAGGTTCGGGCAATTCATTGGTGATCCACCTAACCCTGATCCCTTTCCTTGCTGCTGCTGGTGAGTTGAAAACCAAGCCAACCCAGCACTCAGTTAAAATGTTATTAGAGTATGGTATCCAGCCGGATATTCTGGTTTGCCGCACCGAGCATCATTTAACGATGGATATCCGCAAAAAAATTGCGTTATTCTGTAATGTTAACATCAACGCGGTAATTGAGTCTATCGACGCTTCGACCATATATGATGTGCCATTGCTGATGCTCAAAGAGCAATTGGATAAAACCGTATTAACCAAACTTAAACTGCCACATAAAACAGATCCGGAATTAACCAACTGGAAGGACTTTTTGGGCCGCTTGAAAAACCCTACCTCCGAAGTTAAAATAGGCCTGGTAGGTAAATATGTTGAGCTGCCTGATGCTTATAAATCAATTATTGAATCATTTATACACGCCGGTGCAAAAAACGAGTGTAAGGTAAAAGTACAGTATATACCGTCAGAAGAATTAACGCCGGATAATGCCATTGATAAGCTGCAGGGCCTGCATGGTGTGCTGGTGGCGCCAGGCTTTGGCGAACGTGGCTTTGAAGGTAAAATAGAAGCTATCCGGTATGTACGTGAAAATAACATTCCGTTTTTTGGCATTTGCTTAGGTATGCAATGCGCGGTGGTAGAATATGGCCGCAATGTATTAGGCCTGAAAGACGCCAGCAGTACCGAAATGAATCCGGATACGCAAAGCCCGGTAATAGCCATGATGGAAGAGCAAAAAAAGGTGGTGAACAAAGGCGGCACCATGCGTTTAGGCTCATACGCCTGCGATTTAAAAAAAGGCACCAGGGCCTTTGCAATTTACGGGCAACAACATATAACAGAGCGCCACAGGCATCGTTATGAGTTTAACAACGACTACTTAAAACAGTACGAAGCTGCAGGTTTAATACCATCGGGATTTAACCCTGAGAATAATTTGGTGGAGATTGTTGAGCTAAAAAATCACCCGTTTTTTGTGGGCGCGCAGTTCCACCCCGAATTAAAATCAACAGTTGCTAATCCGCACCCACTTTTTATTAACTTTGTCGCCGCTTCGATGGCTTATGCCCGAAAGAAATAGTTAATTTGAGTACGATACGATAGAAATGGATAGAAATACGTTTACAGGATTATTCCTGATCATGATCATTATTGCCGGTTCGGTTTGGTTTTTAAGACCAAGCGACGCGCAATTAAAAAAAGAAGCTGCATTACAGGATTCTCTGAAAAGAGTAAAAGATAAAACAACCCCGGCTACAACAGCCAGGCTTGATACCGCAAAAATTATCAATAAACCGGTTGATTCTGCTGCTTTAAAAAGCCCGTTTGGCGCTACCATAAACGGCACAGAAAAACTGATCACTTTAGAGAATAAAGATCTGCGCGTAAAATTAAGCACGCGTGGTGGCCGTATCTATTCTGTCGAGTTAAAAAACTTTAAAACTTTTGATAAAAAGCCGTTGGTTTTATTTGACGGCGATGCAAATAAGTTTGGATTTAGCTTTGGGGCAGGCGCTGCCAATGTAAATACCAACGAAAGGTATTTTACGCCAAGCGCAGCAGGCTTACAGGTTGCCGGTCAGGATTCATCATCAATAACCATGCGCTTAAGTTATACTGCTACGCAGTATATTGATTATATATACAGCTTAAAAGGCGAAGGGTATAAAGTAGGCCTGGTTATTAAAGCAACCGGCCTGGACAATGTTATTGCCAACAGCAGCAGTATTAACTTAAATTGGGAAAGCAGCTTACATCGCCTTGAAAAGAGCATAACGCTTGATCGTCAGTACTCCATGATCCAGTACCTTACTACGGATAATGATTTTAACGACCTGGGCGATACAAAGAATGATCAAAAAGATATCACTGACAAAAAACTGCAATGGGTGTCTTTTAAACAGCATTTCTTTTCGAGCTTGTTGCTGAGTAAGGATGGTTTTACAAAGTCAAGCCTTATTGTAAACGTCGATACCAGCAACCATGAGGATATCAAACAGCTAAAAGCTAACCTTACGGTAGCCCGCAACAGTGATGGTACTTTCCCGCTTGATTTTTACTTTAGCCCTAACCGTTATAAAACGTTAGCCGCCGAAGGTCATGGTTTTGAAAAACAAATTAACCTGGGCTGGGGCCCTTTAAAATATGTTAACCGTGTAGCGGTTATACCGGTATTTAATTTTTTAACCCAGTTTAACTGGAACTACGGGTTAATTATATTGGCATTAACCATCATCCTGAAACTGGTTTTATCGCCACTTACCTACAAGTCATACCTGTCAATGGCTAAAATGCGGGTGTTAAAGCCCGAGATGGACGAGATCAAAGCTAAAGTTGGCGAAGATAATCCAACCTTATTACAACAGGAATATCTCAAGCTGTATAAAAAGGCTGGCGTAAATCCATTAGGCGGATGTTTGCCATTGCTGATCCAGATGCCTATCGTTATCGCCTTCTTCCGGTTCTTCCCGGGATTATTCGAACTGCGTGGTCAGGGTTTTCTGTGGATGCATGATCTTTCAACTTATGATTCAATAGTGAATTTTGGGTTCAGTGTTCCTTTCCTGGGCGATCACTTAAGTTTAATGTGTTTGCTGATGACGGTATCGACATTGATCTATACCTATTTTAATAACCAGATATCAGGTGTAAGCGGCCAGATGAAATATGTTGGGTATATCACCCCGATAATTTTCCTGGGCGCGCTGAACGGCTATCCGGCAGGTTTGAACTATTACTACTTCCTGGCTAACATGCTTACCTTTTTACAGCAATATCTTATCCGCTTAATGGTTGATGATAAAAAGATCCATGCCCAGATCCAGGAAAACAAAAAGAAACCTGAGGATAAAAAGAAAAAATCAGGCTTTAGCGCTAAAATGGAAGAGATGATGCGCCAGCAGCAACAGGTGCAGGCGAAGAAGAAGTAGTGATTGAAGATTAGAGATTAAAGATTAGGCTCGCGGTTATCGCGGGCCTTTTTGTTTGTGGGTAGAGACGCAATGCTTTGCGTCTTCTACCCACAAAATTTATTTATAATAATCAACTAAAAATATTAGTAATTTACTACATTTGGATATGTATGCAATTGTAGATATTGAGACCACGGGGGGGCATGCCAGCGCAAACGGTATTACCGAGATTGCTATTTGTTTACACGATGGTAAAAAGGTAACCAAACGCTTTAGTACGCTTGTCAATCCCCGCAGGGAGATCCCTATCTACATACGCGCCTTAACCGGCATCACCAATGAAATGGTGGCCGAAGCACCGCCATTTGAAGATGTAGCCGCCGATATCTACCATATGCTGCATGGAAAGATCTTCATCGCCCATAATGTCAATTTCGATTATTCGTTTGTACGTTATCATTTGGCTGCGGCGGGCTATGAACTGCAAAGCAATAAACTATGTACAGTAAGGCTGGGCCGTAAAATATTACCGGGACTGCCCTCCTACAGCCTGGATAAGTTATGTCATCATTTAGGTATTGGTAATGAAAGCCGTCACCGCGCTATGGGCGATGCCGAAGCCACTGCCGAACTATTTAGCCTGCTGCTGCGTAACGATAGGGACGACCACATTAAACAGGCGCTAAAGGCAAATTCGAAAGAACAGGTATTGCCACCACATCTGCCCAAAAAAGCTGTACAGGAATTGCCAAACAGCCCGGGCGTATATTATTTCCACGACCATAAGGGGAAGGTAATATATGTAGGTAAGGCCAAAAATATCAAAAAACGGGTAAGCAGCCATTTCACCGGCAATAACCCGGGGTCGCAACGGCAAGGATTTTTGAAGGAGATCCACCAGATAACCCACCAGGTTTGTGGTACAGAGTTAATTGCGCTGGTATTGGAAGCGGTCGAGATTAAACGCCTGTGGCCAAAGTACAACCGCTCGTTAAAACGCTTTGAGCATGCTTATGGGTTGTATATGTTCGAAGATCAGCGGGGCTATATGCGCCTTGCAGTTGATAAGCACAGGAAATATACCGGTGCAATCTATACGTGCAATACCATGCTTGAGGGCAGAGCAATATTAAACCAGCTGATAGATACCTTCGGCCTTTGCCCCAAACTTTGTTTTATCCAAAATAACACGGAGCCCTGCATCGGCATAGCCAAAGACCAATGCGCCTGCACAGGCATAGAACCTGTTGAAAGCTATAATCAAAAAGTCCAACTGGCCCTTGATGAATTGAACCAGGCGCTCCCAACTTTTGCTATCCGTGATGAGGGCCGTACGGATGACGAGCATAGCTGTATACTGGTTGAGAAGGGAAAGTTTTATGGCATGGGGTATATCTCGCATTATTTTGATGTAGAGAGCCTGCAGCAGCTTAAAAACTATATCACCCCATACCCGGGCAACGACTATATTAAAAATATGGTAGCTAATTATGCCGCGAAGTTCCCGCAGCGTAAGGTGGTGTTTGCATAATTTAATATGTAGGGACGCAATGCATTGCGTCTCTACGACTCGTTAACCTAAATGGCATCATAATTGGTAAGTTTTTAATACATAAAAACTATTAAAAACATCAATTATGAACAGCATTAATCAAAATCAACCCGAAGATAATTTCAAGGACCTTAACGGGCCCGAAGCATTAGATAAATTAAAGGAACTGGCAGAAGAAGCTAAAACCTGTTTCTTTTGCAGCAATATTAAAACAGGCCTGCCGGTATCGGCCCGCCCTATGACCGTACAGCAGGTGGACGATGAGGGGAGCTTATGGTTTTTGCTGGCCAACGACAGTGAAACGTACCAGGAATTGCAAAACGAACCGCTTGCCCAACTTTTTTTCCAGGGGTCAAAATATTCGGATTATCTGAACGTGTACGGCGTTGTGATACTAAGTGCAGATAAAGAAAAGATAAAAGAGTTTTGGAAACCGATATTAAAAACATGGTTTACCGAAGGCGAGGATGATCCGCGGATTGCCGTAGTGAAACTGGAACCAACAGCTGCCTATTATTGGGACAACAAACACGGCAATGCTGTAGCCTTTATTAAACAACTGGCCGGTGCAGCCATTGGTAAAACTTTGGATGATTCTGTTGAAGGGAAGATAGAGCTTTAAGTTTTGAGTTATGGGTGGTGAGTTTTGAGTAAACGGATATAACCCCATCACTTAAAACTCACCACTCATAACTAAATTATTTCCGCTTTTTCCAATTCTACCTGCATTTGTTGCTGCATACTCAGCGCCTCGGCGCGGGCGGCATCTGCAAAGTCGTCGCCGTTGCCGGCATATATAATGGAGCGGGATGCATTAACCAGTAGTCCGCAGTCTTTGTTCATTCCATATTTACACACGTCTTCCAGGCTGCCGCCCTGTGCGCCCACGCCCGGAACCAATAGAAAGTTATCCGGCGCATATTTACGTATGTCGGTAAATTCGGTGCTTTTGGTGGCGCCTACTACAAACATAATCCGGTCGGCACCGGCCCAGGTGACGGCTTTTTTTATTACGGCCTCATATAAGCGGCCTTCGTTTGTATCTAAATATTGAAAATCCTTACTGCCTGCAGAAGACGTGAGCGCCAGGATGATCACCCATTTGCCATCATATTTCAGGTAGGGGGTAACACTGTCATTACCCATGTAAGGCGTAACTGTTATCGCGTCAAAACTCATTCCTGAGGCTGCTTCGTCAAAAAAAGCTTTGGCGTATTTATCAGAAGTATTACCGATGTCGCCGCGTTTGGCATCTATGATATTCAGGCAATCGGCAGGTAAATATTTCCAGGTTGCTATCAGGCTTTGCAAACCCTTTACACCGTAGCTCTCGTAAAAAGCCGAGTTGGGTTTATAAGCCACGCAAAGATCTTTGGTAGCGTCAATTATCCGCTTATTAAATTCGAGCACCGGATCAGGGTATCGCTTTAAAAATTCGGGGATTTTATCAGGATCAGTATCTAACCCGACACATAAAAATGATTTTTTTTGTTTGATCTGGTCTATAAGCTGCCGGCGCGTGATCATGGATAGTTGAGGTAAGTATTTTGAATGCCCAAAAAAACTAAAAATTAGTTTAAGTGCGGGCTTATTAAAGATATTTTTTTTTAAAGTTTGATTTTTTAAAATAATTGATTACAATTGCAGTGTTATCCTTTGAATTTTTCTTGCACTAGAGAAACATTTTTAAAATTCCACGTTAATTATCTTTGTAGGTTGCCTGGATTTAAACATTTCAATTAAGCTGCAAATAAACTTCTTTCAAACAATCCGAGTAGAATATATTAAGACTCACGAATAACTATCGTAATAAAAACCCCCTTTTGAACCCATAATTCATAACATGTCTGAGACAACCGAATTGAACGACAAACTCGTTTCTGAGTTGCGCGAAATTGCAAAAAGTTTAGGTATTGCTGATGCTGACTCCCTAAGAAAGCCAGAGCTGATATCAAATATCGTACAAATGCAGCAACTTATTGAAGCTGCCAGAGCACAACAACAAGTAGTAGAAAATAATTACGCCCCGATAGGTGCGCCTGCTGCCGAAACCAGCGAAAAGAAAACCCGTAACAGAATACGTACGGTAAAAAACACTAATCAGCCCCGCATTGAGGTGCCTCTAGATGACACCAACCTGTTTGATCTGCAGGACGATGAGCCACAGACCGACGATGCACAGATTGAAGATATAACCGCAGAAGAAACTGAAGCGCAATCGCCCGAACAGGAAGGCGAAATTGCGGCAACCATTGCTGCTGATCCGTCGGCCGAAGGCCGCCCTCAAAAATTTGAGCGCCGCGTTCAGCAACAAAAAACCCAGGAGCCTGCTATTAATTTAGATTTTGATAATGTTATTGTAAACGAAGGTGTTTTAGAGATCATGCCTGATGGCTATGGTTTCCTGCGCTCGTCTGATTATAACTATTTAACATCCCCGGATGATATCTACGTATCGCAATCACAAATAAAATTATTTGGCCTTAAAACCGGTGATACTGTTCGTGGCAGCATCCGCCCGCCAAAAGAAGGCGAGAAATATTTCCCGTTGGTACGTGTTGAGGCCATTAACGGCCGTATTCCGGCCGAAGTGCGTGACCGTGTTCCATTTGATCACCTGACACCGCTTTTCCCGTCAGAGAAACTGAGCTTGTTTACAGATCCGGGTAATTATTCAACCCGTATTATGGACCTGTTCTCGCCGATAGGTAAGGGGCAGCGCGGTTTAATTGTGGCGCAGCCTAAAACGGGTAAAACCATGTTATTAAAAGACGTGGCCAACGCTATCGCCAAAAATCACCCGGAAGTTTATTTGATCATTTTATTGATTGATGAGCGCCCTGAGGAGGTTACCGATATGGCCCGCAGCGTACGCGCCGAAGTTGTTTCATCAACATTTGATGAGCCTGCCGAGCGTCACGTAAAAATTGCCAACATTGTGCTTGAAAAAGCTAAACGTATGGTTGAGTGCGGTCATGATGTGGTTATTTTATTAGATTCTATCACCCGTTTGGCCCGTGCCTACAATACCGTAGCGCCGGCATCAGGTAAGATATTGTCAGGTGGTGTTGATGCCAACGCATTGCACAAGCCTAAACGTTTCTTTGGTGCTGCCCGTAATATCGAGGATGGCGGTTCATTAACCATTATTGCTACTGCACTAACAGAAACCGGTTCAAAAATGGACGAGGTTATCTTTGAAGAGTTTAAAGGTACCGGTAACATGGAGTTACAACTGGATCGTAAACTATCAAACAAACGCGTGTTCCCGGCTATTGATATTACCGCTTCAAGTACCCGCAGGGATGATTTATTATTGGATAAAGAAACCCTGCAACGTATCTGGATACTGCGTAATCACCTTGCAGATATGAACTCGATCGAAGCGATGGAATTCCTGCAAAGCCAGGTTAGAGGTACAAAAACTAACGAAGAGTTCTTAATATCCATGAATTCTTAATTTGGTTATTGGTTGATTAGGTTTGTTAAGGTATTTGTTATAATTTTTAAGTACAAATTGTAACAACTATTCACATATCAACGTAATCAACCAATAACTTAATCGATTGTTATTGATTAAGTAAGTTAATACTGATACCTTCGAGGCTAAAATGAAAAAGCGGGTAAAAAAACATCTGCCTAATGCCATAACATGTTTCAACCTGTTTAGCGGTTGCGTGGGTATTGTATTTGCGTTTAAAGATGACTTAATAACCGCCGCCTACGCGCTTTTTTTAGCGGCAATATTTGATTTCTTTGACGGATTTGCTGCCCGGGTTTTAAAATCATTTTCTGGCATTGGTAAGGATCTCGACTCGCTGGCCGATGTGGTGAGCTTTGGCTTTCTGCCTTCAGCAATTTTATATGAACTATTTTTAAAATCGCCCCAGATTGAAAAGATAGGTCCTTATTTATGCTTCATCGCTTTTGCAATTGCCGTTTTTTCGGCCCTGCGTTTAGCCAAGTTTAATACCGACACCCGCCAGGCCGATATTTTTATCGGGTTGCCTACGCCGGCTAACGGGGTGCTTATAGCGTCGTTACCCTTTATAATAGACCAATATCCGGCATTAAATGTTTATATCTTAAATCAGTATACTTTATCCGCATTGGTAGTGGTAATGAGCGCTTTACTGGTAGCCGAACTGCCGCTGATGTCGTTAAAATTTAAAAATCGCGATCCGCGGAATCTTTACCGGTATTTATTGCTGTTGTTCGCCGCTATATTGATTCTATTTTTTAAATTTGCCGCTGTACCTGCGGTTATATTTATATATATATCCCTGTCAATTATTCAATTTAAAATAGCTAATGACGATATTACCGGCAGCATAAAGAAGAATGTTTAACTGCTTATAATATCTTTTAACCCAAACTACTCCATGAAAATGTTTCAAGCTGAAATAGATGTAATGCCTAAAAAAGAGATCCTTGACCCACAGGGAAAAGCCGTAACCGGCAGTATGAAAAACTTAGGCCTTGCCGAAATTCAGAATATCCGGATAGGCAAACACATCTCCCTGCAAATTGAAGCCGATAGTGCAGAGGTTGCACACGAAAAAGTTGAGTTGGCCTGTAAGAATTTATTGGCTAATTTAATTATGGAGAGCTATACCTTTAAATTAGAACAACTTTAAAGTTTAGCCCCAATTTCTTCTTTTATTTGTTGTAAAGCAATTGTGTTGGCAGTAATTAATGCCTGCACCTGGTCAAACTTTGCCCTAAGGTCTGTTATATCAGGCGAGCCCGTTTTGCAACCTAACTCAATTTGCTGAATTAATGCCTGGCAGTTTAACATGCCAAAAAAACCAAGCGTGGCTTTCATCTTATGCGCCGCGCATGCTGCCGCGTTCCAGTCCATGAGGTCAAAGGCTTCGCTTATATCGTGTATAGAGGATGGGGTTTGCTGAAAAAACATATCTATCGATTCAACAATAAACTCATCGCTGCCATCAGCAATTTCCTGCAACAATGTAAGATCAAGATCAAAATTTGTTAAATCAACTGGCATAATTGGTGGTTGTATAGTCAAATTTATAATTTTTTTACAATTAAGTTGTCTTTTAGCTCACTTTTAAGCGCCAGGTTATTTTTGTGCAACACGGGATGCATAAAATCGGGGGCTATTTCTGCAAGGGGCTCTAGCGTAAAGCGGCGCTTATGCATTTCGGGGTGGGGTATCTGTAATTCGGGTTTATCAATTACCTCTTGGTTATAATATAAAATGTCAATATCAATAATCCGCGATCCCCATTTCTCTTCGCGTTTGCGGCCCATCACTTCTTCGATGAATAATATTTTTTCTAATATCGTTTTTGCCGGAAGATCTGTTTCCAGCGCTACAACCATATTCAGATAGTCCGGTTCGTCGGTTTTTCCCCATGACTGGGTTTCATATACCGACGATATTTTGGTAGCCGGCGCTATATCATAAGCGATATGCATAATAGCCTGTTGCAAAAAGAACTTCCTGTCGCCCAGGTTGCTGCCTAATAGTAAAAAAACCTCATTCATTGTTGTAACAAATATTATAGATACCGCTCTTAATATTATACCGCATGGTTTTATTAAGTTTGCATAGATATAATATTTATAATAGTAAATGAAGCAATTTTTCAAATTTGTGCTGGCAACTATTGTCGGCATAATTTTATCCACCTTAATTATAGTTTTAGTTATAGCCGGAATCATAGCTGCGGCAGGCAGCGAAAAAAGTGTACAGGTTGATGAAAACTCAATTTTACATATCGATATCAAATACCCCATCGCAGAACGTACTCCAAATAATCCATTAGCCAACCTGAGCTTTTTAGGGCTTGACGGCGACAAATTAATAGGATTAAAAGACATACTGGCCAATATAAAAAAGGCCAAAACAGACAATAATATTAAAGGAATATTTTTGGACGAAAGCTATATGCTATCGGGTCAGGCTACTACCGAAGAGATTCGTAACGCATTGATCGACTTTAAAAAGTCAGGAAAATTTGTCGTAGCCTATGCCGAAGTTTATACCAAAGGCTTTTATTACCTGGCATCGGTTGCCGATAAGGTATACATTAACCCAAAAGGTATTTTTGAGTTTGATGGCTTTAACTCAGAAGTTACTTTTCTGAAAGGCGCTTTGGATAAATTGGGTATTGAGGCGCAGGTTATTAAAGTAGGGACCTATAAAAGTGCCGTTGAACCGCTGGTACTTACTAAAATGAGCGATGCTAACCGCCTGCAGGTTACCTCGTATCTTGGATCATTATATGATCATTTTTTAACTAATATCGGTAAAAGCAGGGGTATTAACAAAGACTCGCTGTTTAACTATGCCAACCAGATGCGCATACAGCGCCCCCAGGACGCATTAAAGTTAAAGCTGGTAGATGGGTTGAAATATAAAGATGAATTGTTAGCCGAGCTTAAAGGCAGGCTGGGAGTGAAATCCAAAAAAGACATTAGCAGCGTTGAGTTGGCCGACTACACCAATAGTTCGGACGAAGACACTAAAGAGGTATCCACTAACCGCATAGCGGTAGTTTACGCCTCGGGCGATATTGCCGGCGGCGAGGGAGGGGATAATAGTATCGGATCAGAAACTACCTCAAAAGCATTACGTAAAGTTAGATTGGACGATAAAATAAAAGCGGTGGTACTGCGTGTAAACTCGCCGGGTGGCAGTTCGTTGGCCAGTGATGTGATCTGGCGCGAAGTTATGCTTACCAAAAAAGTAAAACCCGTTATTGTTTCAATGGGCGATGTCGCCGCATCTGGCGGTTATTATATTGCATGCGCCGCCGATTCTATTTATGCCGAACCCAATACCATTACCGGGTCAATAGGTATTTTCGCGGTGTTACCTAACATGCAAAAATTATTTAATGATAAGCTGGGCGTTACCTTTGACGGTGTTAAAACCGGGCAGTATGCAGACCTGGGTAATACCAGCCGCCCGTTAACTGCTGCAGAACGTGCAATATTGCAAAATCAGATCAACCATGGCTATGACGATTTTACCAGGGCTGTAGCTATGGGCCGTCATAAAACACAGGCATATATTAACAGCATTGGCCAAGGCCGCGTCTGGACCGGTGAGCAGGCCTTAAAAATTGGTTTGGTTGATCGCCTGGGTAATATTAGCGATGCCGTAAAATCAGCAGCAAAAAAGGCTAACCTAAAAGACTATCGGCTGGTTGCTTATCCTGAGCAAAAAAGCGTATTTAATAAATTGGGTGAAAGCTTTAGCGCCGAAATGAAAACCAAAGTACTTAAATCAGAACTTGGCGAAAACTACGGCATTTATGAGCAGATTAAAAATGTAACGTCCATGATGCGTACCCCATTGACAAGGATGGAGTATGATGTGGTAGTGAAGTAAGCAAATAGTTAACGGATGCCGGTTCATAGCAATTGTGTGTGAACTATTAGCTATGAACTAAAGTATAGCTTTCGTATTTTTACTGCTTAACTAAATTATGGAAAATAAACCCATAGCCCGCAAGCTTCGCTTGTTATCGCAACTCATGGAACTGCATGTGGTTAATCCCTTTAAAATAAAATCAATAGCTAACGCGGCCTTTAATGTAGATAAACTGCCGTATCCGGTCGCCAGTAAACCTTTCGAGGAATTGGAGAAGATCAGCGGTATCGGCAAAAGTGTTGCGGCTAAGATCATCGAACTGGTGCAAACCGGCACTATGGTAGAAATGGAAGAGCTTTTGGCAGCAACGCCTGGCGGCGTTGTTGAGATGATGGCGATCAAAGGCATCGGCGCCAAAAAGGTGGCTACCATCTGGCACGAGATGGGGATTGAAACTGTTGGCGAACTTTTTTATGCCTGTAATGAAAACCGCCTGATTGAAGCCAAAGGCTTTGGTTTAAAAACGCAGGATGATATCCGCAAGGCTATCGAATTTAAAATGGCCAGCAGCGGCAAGTTCCTGTATGCGCAGGTTGAACCGGAAGCCGACCGGCTGATGGATAAACTGAAAGGTATATTTACCAATGCTTTAATTGATTTTGCGGGCGAGTATCGCCGCTTATGTGAAATTGTTAATGAGTTGATTGTAATTGTTGGCAGCCGCGACCAGGACATTGCGTCTCAAAGTATTTTACACTCTGATCTGTTAAATAATTTATCAGTAAAAGAACACCGCATAACCGGCGAGACGGATAATGGCTTAAAGGTTGTTATCAACGTTGTTGAAAAGCGATTTTTCTTCAGGACCTTGTTTATCCAAACCGGTAATGACGAGCACGTAAAAGCCGTGCTTGGACGTGGGGGAGATGATGCCGATCAGCCGGAAAACGAAGAACTTATTTATCAGAAAGCCGGGCTGGAGTTTATCAGGCCGGAGCTGCGCGAAGGAACGACGTTTATAGAACGTGCCGCCAAAAAACAATTGCCCCGCCTGATATCATTCAATGATCTTAAAGGCACTTTGCACAACCACAGCACCTGGAGCGACGGGATAAATACGGTTGAAGAAATGGCTGTTTACTGCCGTGATGAACTGAAACTGGAATACCTGGGCATGTGCGATCACAGCAAGAGTGCGTTTTATGCCAAGGGTTTAAGTATTGAACGGGTATTACAGCAGCAGGAAGAGATAGATCATCTTAATAAAAAGCTGGATGGCTTCCATATTTTTAAAGGTATTGAGTCGGATATTTTAAATGACGGCTCGCTGGACTATCCGGATGAGATCTTAAAGAAATTTGATTTTGTAGTGGCATCGGTACACACCAACCTAAAAATGAGTGAAGAGAAAGCCACCGAACGTTTGATAAAAGCTATTGAAAACCCATACACCACTATCCTGGGGCACCCAACCGGGCGGTTGCTGCTAAGCCGTAATGGTTATACTTTTGATTATAAAAAAGTTATAGATGCCTGTGCCGCTAACAACGTAGTTATTGAGATAAACGCCAACCCCCTGCGCCTCGATCTGGATTGGCGCTGGCACCAATACGCTTTAGAAAAAGGGGTTTGGCTATCAATTAACCCGGATGCACACCGTAATGAGGGGTTTCTGGATATGCACTATGGCGTAATTGTTGCCCGTAAAGGCGGGTTATATAAAGAAAGATGTTTGAATGCGTTATCATTGCAGGAAATAACGCAGGTTTTTAAAACCCAAAAAAAATAAGCCAATGATTATTCAGGAACTTAAGGATCATCAAAATACCATACAAAAAGTTATCGATACGCTGGTGCCGGATATTGAAAAGGCCTGCGAATTAATGACATCGGCCATAAAAAGGGATAACAAGGTTTTAATTGCCGGTAACGGGGGCAGCGCCGCCGATGCCCAGCATATAGCTGCCGAACTAAGCGGGCGTTTTGTTAAACACCGCAAGGCCCTGCCAGGTATAGCCCTTACTACTGACACCTCGGCACTTACCGCCATTGCCAATGATTATGGTTATGAACATGTATTTGCGCGCCAGGTTGAAGCTTTGGCACGCCCGGGCGACCTGTTTATAGGCATATCGACCAGCGGCAACAGCGAGGTTGTTTTGAAAGCATTGCGCACGGCCCGTGAGCTGGGTTGTAATACCCTGGGCTTATCGGGACGTGATGGCGGTAAAATGACGGCACTTTGTGATCTGAATATAATTGTGCCGGCTGATGTTACCGCGCGCATACAGGAAATGCATATATTAATAGGCCATATTTTATGCCAGGCCGTAGACGACTTATTTTAAGATTATGCCGATAAGAGGAGATTTTGAAAGGGCATTGCTCGAAAAGATCAACGATCTGGAAACCCTGAAAAGCAAAGTTGTTTTTTGGCAAAAAGAAGGCGAGAAGGTGGTATTTACCAATGGCGTGTTTGATTTGCTCCATATCGGTCATCTAACCTACATGGCCAAAGCGGCCAACCTGGGCGACAAACTGATTGTAGGTTTAAATGCCGACAGCTCTGTAAAACGCCTGAAGGGTGAGGGGCGCCCGGTAAATGACCAGGCTAACCGTGCAGCTTTGCTTGCCGCGATGTTTTTTGTTGACGGCATTGTTATTTTTGAAGAAGATACACCGTTAAATATCATTACTACCTTATTACCGGATATATTGGTAAAAGGAGCCGACTATACCATTGACAATATTGTTGGCGCCAAACAAGTGATAGCAAACGGCGGCGAAGTAAAAACAATTGACCTGGTTGAAGGCTACTCGTCAACATCTATTATTCAAAGAATAAAGAACCAGGGTACCTAAGGCATAACAAATGAAGATACTGGTTATCCGTTTTAGTTCAATGGGCGATATTATTTACACGACGCCTGTTGTGAGATGCCTTAAAAAACAGTTAGCCGGTGCCGAGATCCATTTTATAACCAAGCCCGCTTTTAAATATATTTATGATAATAACCCTTACGTTGATAAACTATTATTGTTAAAGCCCGATCTGGGCGATACCATAAAAGAGATCAAAGCCGGCCAGTACGATTATATTATCGATCTGCACAACAACCTGCGCACGGCGATAATTAAGCTGCGTACCGGCATTAAATCATCAACCTACAAGAAACAAGCCATCCGCAAATGGTTAAGCCTGAAGTTTAATTTAAAACTCGTTCCGCCGGTACATTTGGTTGACAGGTACCTGAAGACCGTAAAATTTTTAGGCGTTAAAAATGACGACCAACCGATTGACTATTATATAAAGGCAGATCATCAGCTTGAAAAGCTATTGCCAGCATCTCATCAGCAAAACTTTGTAGCCTTTATAATTGGCGCTACGCACTTTACCAAGCGTATGCCTAACGAAAAGATCATCAGCCTTTGCCGGGATATTGACGCGCCGCTGGTGCTATTGGGTGGCAACGATGTAAAAGCTAACGGTGCCATCATAGCGGCTGCATTAGGTGATAAAATTTTTAATGCGTGTGGGATCACTTCGCTGGATGAATCAGTGTACCTGGTATCAAAAGCTGCAAAGGTAATTGGTTTTGATACGGGTTTAACTCATATAGCTGAGGCTTTTGACCGGCCCATTGTATCTGTATGGGGAGGGACGGTACCGGAGTTATTAGGGGTACAACCTTATAAGGTAAAAGAGGTACTGGTTGCAGGTATAGAGCTGCCCTGCAGGCCCTGTTCAAAATTTGGTTTGCCGGCTTGTCCGTTGGGGCACTTTAAATGTATGTACGATATTCCTGAAAATGAGATTACGGAATTTATAAACAGCTAGCCAGCCATGATAAAAAGAGCGATAATTTTGTTGGTATTTATAGGTTTTACGGGACGCTATGCAACCGCGCAGAAAATAACCTACGGCGTAAAAATCTCGGGTGGTTTTAGTTACCAGCAGATCCATAATCCCGAGATCCTTTCTGCAAGCTCAATAAAAACTTTCAACATCAAAGGGATAGCCCAAATGCCGGTTAAAGATGGTTATTGGCTGGAGGCGGGTTTAGGGATATCCGGTAAAGGGTCGGTGGTGTTTAATGATGCGCTGACCACCACCACACATTTAACTTACCTGGAGCTGCCGGTTAATGTATTGCGCAAATTTACATTTACTGATCTTGGCGTTTTTTATGTGGGGGCAGGCGGATACCTGGCTACGGGCCTTAGCGGAAAACTTAATTACGAAACACCTGGCAGTATGTCATCCGACAAAATAAGGTTCGGTAAGAATGATGACGCCACAAAATTTGACACGGGATTAAATTTTTCGTCAGGGTTTGAGTTTCGCAACCGTGTGACGTTTAACATGGCCTTTACATTGGGGCTTAATAATATCGCGTCAACCACGCAACAAGATACGGGTACCGCTGTTGTAAGAAACAGGGAGTTCGCTATCGGTTTGGGCTACTTGTTTAAATAAATTGTATCGTTATGAAAAAGCTACTGTTGGTAAGACATGCCAAAGCTACCCACGAAACAGGTTTTGTTGACTTTGAAAGGCCGTTAAAGCCATCAGGCCTGCAGAATGCGGCCATCATGGCGGGCAGGCTGAAGGAACATAATTTATTACCGCAAATATTGGTTGCCAGCCCGGCGCTGCGTACTATCAGTACCGCCAACGTATTTTCTCAGCACCTGGCAATACCCAAATCCGAGGAAATTATGGGTATTTACGAAGCAAGCCAAGACCAGTTGGTCGATATTATTAGTCAGCTAAGCGATGAGTATGATTTTGTTGGCCTGGTAGGGCATAACCCCGCAATAGCGCAAGTGCTTCATTACTTGACTGACGAGGTTCATGATGTGCCGCCAGGGGCCGTAGCGCTGATAGAATTTGAGCTGGACACCTGGGCAGCCGTAAGCGGCAGCGCAGGGAAATTGATTTTTTATGACTCGCCTAAAGGTTAGGTAGCTTTAACAGCAGCTCTGCAATGGCTACATCTTCAGGAAAAGTTATTTTGATATTCTGATAGCTCCCGGCTATCAGGTTAATCTTTACGCCTGTTTCTTCCACAACACTGGCATCGTCGGTAAATTTGGGATTATATTCCTGTCGGTACGCTGCTTTTAATTGTGCCGATTGGAAAGTTTGCGGGGTTTGCACCAGGTAAATTTCATCGCGCGTAAGGGCTACCGAAGTATTATTTTTTAACTGCCTTATCGAATCACGGCTTTTAACCGCCACAACGGCATTGCCATACGCAGCGGCATGTTTGTAAGCGTTGTCAATTATTTCACTGCTGGTTAACGGCCGAACTGCGTCCTGCACGGCTATAATGCTTTCCTCGTTATCGGCTATCAGGTCCAATCCGTTTTTAACAGAATGAAACCTTGTTTCACCACCAATGGCCAATTGATGAGGGATAACGAAGTTGTGCCTGATACATAGCTGTTGCCAGTATTCGTGATAATCGGCGGGTAATACTAAAATTAGCCCGGGTTTTGTATCGCTGTTATAAAATGCCAGCAACGTGTGCATTAATACAGGCAGCCCGTTAATTAAAAGGAATTGCTTCGGTAATGCCGACTGCATACGGCTGCCCGAGCCACCGGCAACAATAATGGCATAGCAGCTGTGAGATTTGAGATTTAAAATTTGAGACATATGTTTATTAACCCGGCCGTTGCCTGCGAAAGATAAGCATCTTAATATACCGATAAAAATAAAAATGTGAGACCGTTGCCAATCTCACATCTTAATATCTAGGGCCGAACGCTAAATTAGATGATCAGCATAGCGTCTCCATAACTGTAAAAGCGGTATTTTTCTTTTATTGCTACTTCGTATGCGTTCATTACATTTTCATAACCACCAAAGGCCGATACCATCATCAACAGTGTCGATTCCGGCGTATGGAAATTGGTGATCATCGAGTTGGCGATACTGAATTCGTACGGAGGGAAGATGAATTTGCTTGTCCAGTCGTTAACAGGCTTTAATGTTTTGCTGGCAGATACGGCCGATTCAATGGCGCGCATGCTGGTTGTACCAACCGCACAAATGCGTTTTTTGCGTTCAATACCCCTGTTAACAATATCAACCTGTTTTTGATCGATGATGATCTGTTCTGAATCCATTTTATGTTTGGTCAGATCTTCCACTTCAACCTGACGGAACGTACCTAAACCAACGTGCAATGTAACCTCGGCAAATTCAACGCCTTTTAATTCAAGGCGTTTCATTAACTCGCGGCTAAAGTGCAAGCCCGCTGTAGGTGCGGCAACCGCGCCTTCATGTTTGGCAAAAATAGTTTGATAACGTTCTTTGTCTTCGGCGGTAGCTTTGCGTTTGATGTATTTAGGCAGCGGTGTTTCTCCTAATATCTCGACATTGCGGCGAAACTCCTCTTCAGTCCCGTCAAATAAGAAACGGATAGTACGGCCGCGTGAAGTGGTATTGTCAACAACTTCGGCAATTAACAAGTCGTCATCACCAAAATATAATTTGTTGCCTACACGTATTTTACGTGCCGGATCAACCAATACGTCCCATAAACGAAGCTCTTTATTGAGCTCTCTTAACAAAAACACTTCAATAGTAGCTCCTGTTTTTTCTTTATTCCCGTACATGCGGGCCGGGAATACTTTGGTATTGTTCAGGATCATAACATCCTGATCGTCAAAGTAATCTAATACGTCTTTAAAAACCTTATGTTCAATTTTTCCTGAATCTTTATGCAATACCATTAAACGGGATTCGTCCCGGATGGCTGAAGGTGTGTGTGCAATTAATGATTCCGGTAAATTGAATTTAAATTGAGATAATTTCATGCTTATATATATGAATTTTCAGGGCGCAAATGTATGCAAATTTAGTGGGAATATAACAGATAATGAGGCGAATTGTGTTAACTTGTTGATATTAATAAAATATATAAATATTGTAACTAAGCAGTATAAGGTATGTCTAACATCAATACAATATGATTTTTTTAAAACTTTTCAGAGAAAGTGTGCTGTTTGCTTTTGATGCTTTAAGGCAAAACAGGCTGCGTACGTTGTTGTCTTTACTAGGAGTTACCATAGGTATATTTACCATTATAGCTGTTTTTTCGGCGGTGGATACGCTGCGCGATAATTTGCAGAAAAGCGTAAATAAACTGGGAAGCAATAGTGTGTATGTTGAAAAGTGGCCCTGGACATCAGATGGCGAATATCCCTGGTGGAAGTATATGCAGCGCCCCGTATCAAAGCTTCGCGATTTTGAAGAACTGAAACACCGAAGCCAAACAGCTGCCGCTATATCCTATGAAATTGGAATTGACAACCGTACCATAAAATATGGCAGTAATACCGTTGATGGGGCGCAGGTTGATGCCTGCACCCAGGATCATGATAAAACGTGGAACTTTGATTTCCAGGATGGCAGGTATTTTACCGAAATAGAATCGCAGACAGGCGCGCCGGTAACCATAATAGGCAATGATATTTCTGAAAATTTATTCCCCGGTGGTACCGCTGTCGGGAAAAAGATAAAAGTAATGGGCAGATATGTAACCATTATTGGCGTATTTGCAAAAGAGGGAAAGGATATGTTGGGTATATCTGCCGATAAAGAAGTATTACTCCCGTTAAATTTTGCGCATAATTTGATAGATGTTCAAAACGAACGTTATCGCCCGTCAATAGTAGTGCGCGGTAAAGACGGTATCCCGGTGGCTGATGTTAAAGGGGAGTTAAAAGGACTGATGCGCTCCATCCGCAGTTTAAGACCCAACCAGGAGGATAACTTCGCTTTAAACGAAAGCACAATGCTGTCTGATCAGCTGGATATTGTTTTTAAAGTTATAAATGTAGCCGGCTTAATAATCGGCCTGTTCTCTATACTGGTTGGTGGGTTTGGCATTGCCAACATTATGTTTGTTTCGGTAAAAGAGCGCACCAATATCATTGGTATTCAGAAATCATTAGGGGCCAAAAATTATTTTATACTGCTGCAGTTTTTAACCGAGTCAATTATACTTTGCCTCATGGGTGGGTTAATAGGGCTGTTGCTGGTATATGGCGGTACATTTATTGTAAAATGGTTGGCTGATATTGCTATAGTGCTTTACATGAAAAACGTGATTATAGGGATAGGCACATCAGTTGCTATAGGTGTCATATCGGGTATTGTGCCTGCCTGGTTTGCTTCAAAGCTTGACCCGGTTGAAGCAATAAGATCTAATTAGAGGTTAGAGGACATTATGTTAGTAATTAGGCAACCTACTCTTTAATCACTGCCTGGTAATACTTGGATACTTTATCAAATAAAAGGGCAGGTACAAAAGGCTTTGTTAAGTAATCACTCATTCCGGCCGCTAGCGCCTTATCATAGGTTTCCGGCATAGCATCGGCGGTTAGGGCTATTATAGGTATATTTGGCTGGCTTTTCTTAATCAGCTCGGTAGCTTCAAAACCATCCATTACGGGCATCTGCAGATCCATAATAATCAGATCATAAAGCTTACCGGTCACCATATCAACCGCAATTTTTCCGTTTAAGGCTTCATCAACGTTAGCCTGCCATTTTTTTAAAAATCTTGATGCAATAAGCAGGTTCATCTTATTGTCATCAACTATCAAAACATTCATTCCCTGTAAGCTAAGCGTCGGGTTACCTGCCGATCGGGTATTCCCGTTTTTAGTTTCTTTTTCCGGTAAGTTAAAGGCTATGGTAAAGGTAAAGGTCGTCCCTTTTTCAGGCTGGCTCTTTACAGAAATATCGCTGTTGTGTAAGTTGATCAATCGTTTGGTTATGGCCAGTCCCAGGCCTGTACCGCCGTAATTATTGTTGTTAAAGCTTGGTTCCTGCATAAACGGATCAAATATCATGTTCAGGTTTTCGGGCGCTATGCCAACCCCGGTATCTTCAACAATAAATTTGATGTTTACCTGGTCATCATGCAGCTGACCTGCTTTTAAGGTAATGGCTATTTTGCCTTTAGTGGTAAACTTTACCGCATTGCTTATCAGGTTATTTAGTATCTGGCTAAGGCGCATCTGGTCGCCAATTACCATCTCCGGTATGGCCTCGTCAATGGTAAGGTCGAGCGTTAAGTTCTTTTCGGCGGCCTTTGAAGCAAAAGTTTGTTTTATTTTTTGAGTCAGCGTATAGATATTGAATTTTAGTTCGTTAAGGTCTAATTTACCAGCCTCTATTTTGTTGTAATCCAAAATGTCATTAATAATGGCCAGCAGGTTCTCGCCCGAAAATTTAAGAATATTTAAATATTCCATTTGCTCGGGCCGCGGCGAATCAATTAACAACAGGTTAGTTGTACCAATAACCGCGTTCATGGGTGTCCGTATCTCGTGGCTCATTATTGACAGGAAGTCGGACTTAAACTTTGACGACTTTTCGGCCAGTTCTTTGGCCGATATTAATTCCATTGTCGCTTTTTGCTGATCAGTAATATCCTCGCCAATACCGGTTGTTTCTTTTAGCAGGCCATTCTCATCATAGCTTGTTGTGTTTTGCCAGCTAATGATGCGCTGTTCGCCGTTGCGGCATATCACCGGGTTAACGTATTGCAAAGGCAAGGCATTGTGAGCAAGCATATTGCTGACGCTTGTTTTTAATTCGTCAGGTATGAAGCTGTCAATCCAATTCATACCCAGTATTTCTTTTTGGCTGTAACCCAGCAAATTGGCCAAATGTTGATTGCAAAAAATGATGCCGCCGTCACTGTCTAATGAAATAGCCGCAAGTTTAATTGTTTCTAATACCAGTTTGTATTTATTCTCTGTCCTTTTAAAATCTATTTCAACCTGTTTCCGGTCGGTAATATCCTGTAAGGTGCCTATTATTTTGCGGGTGCTTCCGGTATCATTTTTTAATATTTTGCCAATGATCACGCTTAAATATTTTACAGCGCCTCCGGCGGTCACTATTCTGAAAACGCAGGTATAATTGGGGGTGTTGGTGGCGCCTTTAAAAAGATGCTGTAAAACAAATTTATCGTTTTTATGCACATACGTTAACAATAGTCTTTTTACCCCCATTTGTGCCAAAAGTCCCGGTTCAACCTCAAAAATATTGGTTATCTCGTCAGACCATGATAGCTTATGTGATGTGTTATCCCAACTCCAGTTACCAATTTTGGCTATGGTTTGCGCCTCAATCAATTCATTGCGGCCTTTTTTTATAGCTTTTTCTGATAGTTTAATATCGGTGATATCCTGTATGATACCAACAATCCTTCTCAGCCTGCCGTCCGTGTTTAATTCTTTATCACCAATAATAATCCTGATGTATTTTAGATTGCCAGCAGCCGTAACGAGCCGGTGTTCATGTTCTTTTTCGGTGGACGTTGATACCGAAAAAAGAAATTTTGAAGCGCTTTCCAGGTCATCGGGATGAATCATACCCGAATAATACTCCAGCTTATCCACATCCGCGGGGATAGCCTCGGTTTCTAAAATTGAAAGTAAATTAGGTGAAAAAAATATATCGCGGGTAGCGCCGTCAAACAGCCAGTTGCCAACTTTAGCTATCGTTTGCGCTTCTAAAAGCAACAACTCTTTTTCTTTTAGAACAGCGGCATAATTTTTTTGCTCGGTAATGTCCGCCACCGATACGGAAATGCGGTAGGTATAATTGCCATCGCGGTCAAATACCGGCGTTAGTTTGGCCAGTTGCCAGCGGCCGGTGCCATAGTCTGAAATGTACTCTAATGAGGTTGGCCTGCGGTTGGCGATGACATAGTCAAGCGCTTCATCAAACTTAACAGATTTTTCGGCGCTTAAAACATCTTCAATCCTTTTACCAACTAATATATTGGGGTTAACCACACGGTCCTCAAACTCATTGAACCAGGCGCTCAGGCAAATTTTATCTTCATTAAATTCAAAAATAACGTCGTCAAGCGAGTTAATGAGCGAGTTAAGCTGGTGGGGGTTGTTTGGTAGTTTTGAGGTGTAATTTTTAACCGCTTTTTTGATTAACCGCCGGTAGGCAATTGCCATAAAAAAGACGGTTAACAGTAAAGCGGTTAAGGGCAGGCCAACACTGTAGTAAATTGAGTTTAATAATACAGGCTCGCCGGTTGTTGCCATTAACATTATATTTTATAATAAGATTTATAGCTACGAATATACCAAATGGAGGGCTTTGATTTATAATAAGTTTATAAGACAACTTTTTTACAATTCCACAACCGTAGTAACAGGGAAATTATACGCGGATTTATATATATTTGTTGCATATACAAAAATCTTTCTATGTCAGGCTCAGCACAATTAAAAATAGGTGATAAAACATATGATCTTCCAATTATAGAGGGTACCGAAGGGGAAAAAGCTATTGATATTTCAAAATTAAGAGATCAAAGCGGGTACGTAACACTTGATGTCGGTTATAAAAATACAGGTGCTACGCAAAGCGGTATAACTTTTTTAGATGGTGAGTTAGGTATACTCAAATACCGTGGCTATCCAATTGAGGAGCTTGCCGAAAAATCAACCTTTATTGAAGTTGCTTACCTGTTAATATATGGTGATTTGCCATCTGCGCAGCAGCTAAAAGATTTCCAGTATGAAATAAGCCGCCACACGCTGGTGCATGAGGATATGAAAAAGTTTTTTGATGGCTTCCCGTCAAAATCGCATCCAATGGGTCAGTTGTCTTCATTGGTGTGTTCATTATCTGCATTTTATCCCGAATCATTAAAACCCAACCAAACTAAAGAGGAGCTGAACCAGAGCATTATTAAAATGCTTAGTAAAATGGCTACCATAGTTTCGTGGATCTATAAAAAATCACTGGGCCACCCGGTTATGTACCCGCTTAATAAGTTTGATTATGTAACCAACTTTCTGAACATGACCTTTGGCCAGTTAACCGAAGAAGTGGAAATTGACCCGGTTGTGGTTAGCGCCATGAACACACTGTTAATCTTACATGCCGATCATGAGCAAAATTGCTCAACATCAACAGTGCGTATCGTAGGGTCGTCCGAGTCAAACATCTACGCTTCAGTATCTGCAGGGATCTCTGCATTATGGGGCCCGCTGCACGGTGGTGCCAACCAGGCTGTTATTGAGATGCTGGAGAAAATTAAAGAAGACGGTGGCGATACTGATAAATGGATCAACAAAGCAAAGGATAAGAACGATCCGTTTCGCCTGATGGGATTTGGTCACCGCGTTTATAAAAACTTTGACCCGCGTGCCAAGATCATCAAAAAAGCCTGCGACGATATATTGGAAAAACTGGGTATCAATGATGAGGTATTGGAGATAGCCAAGCGTTTAGAAGAAGTGGCGTTAAAGGACCCATATTTTGTTGAACGTAAACTTTACCCTAATGTCGACTTTTATTCAGGTATTATTTACCGCGCATTAGGTTTCCCTACGGATATGTTCACGGTACTGTTTGCCCTGGGCCGTTTACCGGGCTGGATAGCACAATGGAAAGAAATGAAACAAAACAAGGAGCCTATAGGCCGCCCGCGTCAAATTTACAATGGCGCAGTTGACAGGGAATATGTCGGCATTGACAAAAGATAATTTTTAAATCTTTAGATATATTTAAAGCCTCCGGTTACCGGGGGCTTTTTTTGTTGGTGTTCCGGAGTGTTCCGGGGTGTTCCGCTCTGTTCCGGGGTGTTCCGGAGTGTTCCGGAGTGTTCCGGGGTGTTCCGCTTTGTTCCGCTCACGCAAAGTGGAACACCCCAAAAGCACAGGCCCCGGAATCGAAAGAAACCGGGCCCTGTGCTTTATAATAATTCCGAAATCAAATTAATCGCCGTTTTCGCTGCTAAACAAATAAGTTTCTGTATTGCCAACCGGTAAGGTTACACCCTCACCACGGCTTAACTGCCACCAGAAGCGGGCACGCAGCTTTTCGTGATTGCCAATTTCGTTCATGCTGTCAGAGTCATACAGGCGGCCATTGATCATGACATATTTAATATTATCGCTGTTGCGGATATCGTCCAGCGGGTTTTGGTTAAGCACGATCAGATCTGCAAGTTTACCCCGCTCTAATGATCCTATTTCTTTATCCATGCCCAGATAAGAGGCGCCGTTTATGGTAGCGCAACGGATAACCTGCAACGGCGTCATCCCGCCCTGTGCAAGCATCCACATTTCCCAGTGAGCGCCCAGGCCCTGCAGCTGGCCATGTGCACCCAGGTTTATTTTAGTACCGCCATCTGCTATGGCTTTAACATATTTGGATACTTCAATATGGCCATACTCGCCATATTCAGAAGTAGTCCGGCGGCGCGAGCGGGCGTCAACTATTGAACGCGGAGTGAAATTTAACAAATGTTCGTTCTTCCAGACCTCGGTACGGTCATACCAAAAGTTTTCGCCAAACTGAGTACCGTAACTCACAATCAGGGTAGGCGTATAACCTGTTTTGCTATTGTTCCATAAGGATATTACGTCTTTATAAACGGGCCAAACGGGTATGCTGTGCTCAATGCCGGTTTGGCCGTCCAATATCATGTTCATGTTGGTGAAAAAGGTTGAACCACCCTCTGGCACAACTTCCATTTGCAACTGGCGCGCGGCCTCAACAATTTCCTGGCGTTGCTCACGACGGGGTTGATTATAGCTTTTTACCGAAAATGCGCCAACAGCTTTTAACCGGCGCAGATGTGAAAGTGCGTCATCTAAGCTATTGATCACTACCTTGAAGTCGCCATCGGCACCGTATAGTACCGAGCCGGTTGAGTAAACACGGGGTCCAACCATGCGTCCGGCCTTTAACATCTCAGACTGGCTGAAAACCATCTCGGTATTGCTTGACGGATCGTGCGAGGTGGTAACACCGTAAGACAGGTTAGCAAAGTAGTTCCAGTCCTGTTGCGGCGAAATACCGTCAGGGCTTGGGTGTAAGTGAGCATGTACGTCTATGATACCCGGCATGATTGTTTTACCGGCAACATCATAGATCTTGGCATCATCGGGCACCTGCACATCGGCAGTTTTGCCAATAGCCAATATTTTATTACGATCAATAACGATGGTGCCTTTTTCAATCACCTCATCATCTTTCATGGTGATGATGCGTGCATTGGTAAAAGCTATTTTTCCGTCAGGTACATCAGTTTTTAACTTAAGGCCGATATCAATGCCGGCCGTATCAATTGGCGGGGTTTTATCAGCACCATCAATAAACGGAAAAGCGTTTTTTATATCCCGGGTATAATATTTGGGTCCCAGGGTCCACATTAATTTCTGGCTGTCTTTGCTCCAGTGTAAATACGTGCCCGCGTCACGGGTTAATTTATTTAAGGGTAGTGATTTGTTTGTGGCGGACAATTCCTGTGGCGCGCCTGTATTAACCATTGGCGTAATGTAGCAGTTAAACAGCTCGGTAAAAGCCATCCATTTGCCATCCGGACTTGGGGCAAACTGTGTCGCGTAAGTTGATGTATACAGCGTTTTTTGATTAGCACCGTTAGCATCCATCACCTTATAAGCTTTTTTACCACCTTCCCCGCTCTGAAAATAAATTTTGCTGTCATCAGCGGAGAATGTAGGGTCAATACCATTATCCAATATCAATTGCGGGTTGCCGCCAGTGGTAGGTATGGTATAAATTCCGGGATTGGTGCCGAACGCAAATCCCAGCACCTCATTTCCCTCGCCTTTACGATACAATATTTTATCGCCGCGGTTTGAGAATTTAGGGGTGTAATAAAAACCTTTATCGCTGGTTATCCGTGTCGTTACATGGGTGGTAAGATCGGTTGTATAAATAGCACCCTTTAAAGCATCGTTCCAGGCTACATAAACCAGCTGTTTACCGTCCGGGCTAAAATGCGGATCGTATTCAAAATCGCCAATGGTATCTATCCGCATGGGTACACCATTCGGCAGATCTTTAATATAGACAAAACCGGCAGCATTAAATGCGATGCGTTTCCCGTCGGGCGAGGTGGTTACCTGCCTGATCATCCTGGCTGTGAACTCATCCTGAAATACTCTTTGCGGAAAATGCAGCGCATCAGTAATGGTTTGTTGCGATGTTACCTCAAATGGTATTTGTATACTTGAAAGTGTGTTTATATCCAGGTTCCAGATCTTTCCTTTGGCGTAAAAAATGATGTTCTTGCTGTCGGGCGTCCACGAAAAATTGGGATATACCCCAAAAATCGCCCATGTTTCCTGCTGGTCATGCGATAGATTATCATACACGGGCCATTCTTCGCCGGTGCTTAAATTATGCAGGTACAGTACTGATTTTAGCCTTACCCGTTTAACAAAGGCAAGCAGCTTACCATCCGGAGATAGTTGCGGGCGGCATGCGCCACCAGCACCACCGGTTACAGTTTCAATATTACCATTGTCGCGGTTTAGTCGCTTTATGGCATAAATGCCTGCGTTAGGATCCTTGCTGTATTGGAAAGAAGGGCCGGGCGTAACATCCTCGCTCCAGTAAACAAACTTCCCGTCGGGCGATACCGTTGGCTCACCGGCATCCTGCTGGTCGTTTTTACGTTTAGTTAACTGTATGCCATCACCACCATTTTTATGATACATCCACATTTCGCCGGCACCTAATGAACGGCTGGCGGTAAAGTGCTTGCGTGCAACTACGTATTGGCCGTCAGGGGTCCACGATGCATTGTTCAATAACCGGAAGCTTTCTTTGGTGACGGAGTGTTTGTTTCCGCCATCAGCATTCATTATCCAAATGTTATCGCCGCCTTCTTTATCGCTGGTATAGGATATATATTTACCATCCGGACTGTAGCGGGGCTGTACTTCATAGGCATGACCGCCGGCCAATAAAACAGCCTTGCCGCCGGTAATGGGGATACTGTAAATGTCGCCCAATAAATCAAATACAATAGTTTTACCATCGGGGCTTACATCAAGGTCCATCCAGGTACCTTCATCGGTAGTTATTGTTACTTTTTTTGCTATTCCCGGAGGGGATTCTACATTCCATTTTTGGGCCTGTACGGTACATGCCGTTATTAAAAATATAAATGTTATATTAAGTAGCTTCATCAGTTAATGATTTTATAAAGCGCTAAGTTAAAACTATTGCGCATTATTAATAGTTTTGGAACAGCCATAAAACAATGACAATACAGGAAATTTTAAAAACTTATTGGGATCATGATATTTTCCGCCCCATGCAGGAGGATATTATCCAATCTGTGTTGTTGGGGCATGATACTTTGGCACTGCTGCCTACAGGCGGGGGCAAGTCGGTTTGTTTCCAGGTACCGGCTATCGCTAAAGAAGGAATATGCATAGTGGTATCACCATTGATAGCTCTGATGAAAGATCAGGTAGAAAATTTAAAACAAAAAGGTATTGAGGCCGTAGCCATAACTGCGGGTATGAGTAAACGCGAAATTGATTTATCGCTGGATAACTGTATTTATGGCCAGGTTAAGTTTTTATACTTATCGCCCGAGCGGCTTTTATCTGAATTGGTGCGCGAGCGCATTAAATATATGAAAGTAAATCTTTTTGCTGTTGACGAGGCACATTGTATATCACAATGGGGATATGATTTCAGGCCAGCCTATCTGCATATTGCTGACTTGCGCGAACTGCACCCCGAAGTGCCCGTGCTAGCGTTAACAGCTACCGCCACCGCCGAAGTACGTATAGACATCCAGCAAAAGCTAAAATTTGTAAATGGCGTAGTTTTTCAAAAAAGCTTCGAGCGTAAAAATATTAGCTACGTGGTGCAGTATGAGGAGAACAAATTAAGAAAGATGCTCGACATTGCTACCGGTGTTAAAGGCAGCGGGATAGTATATGTGCGCAGCCGGCGTGAATGTGCCGAAATAGCAAAATTTTATCATGATAATGGCATCAGGGCTGATTATTATCATGCGGGTTTAACGCCCGACGAACGGTCGAAAAAGCAGGAAAGCTGGAAAACCAATAAAACACGAATTATAGTTGCAACCAACGCCTTCGGAATGGGGATTGACAAACCCGATGTACGGTTTGTCATCCATAAAGATCTGCCCGAAAGTCTGGAGGCCTATTACCAGGAAGCGGGCAGGGCAGGGCGCGACGAACAGAAAGCCTATACGGTATTATTATACAATAATGCCGATCGTGCCAGGCAGGAGAAAATATTTGAGCTGAGTTTTCCGACGGTTGACGAAATTAAGGTAGTTTACCATTACCTGTCTAACTACTACTCGGTTGCTTATGGCGCGGGCGCCGGCATTAGCTTTGATCTTGATTTGGGTGCCTTTTGTGCCAAATATAAGCTGGATGTAATTAAAACTTTAAATGCGCTTAAATTTTTAGAGCAGGATGAATATTTATCATTTAATGAAAGCGTATTCCTGCCATCCCGATTCAGGTTTGAAGTGTTTAATGAGCAGCTGTATAATTTCCAGATTCAAAATTCCGGTTGGGACGCGTTTGTTAAAACTCTGCTGAGATCATACGGCGGGGCTTTTGAAAATTATGTACGTTTAAAAGAGTTTGACGTGGCGCGGCGCGCTAATCTGAGTGTACAGCAGGTGATAGAAGGATTAAAACAACTCCAGGAATATGGCGTATTAAGTTATCTGCCGCAAAACGATCAGCCGCAGGTTACCTATTTAAAAGCGCGGCAGCATCCTAATAACGTATATATCAATAAACAATATATAGAACAGCGTAAAGCCACTTATCTTAAAAAGATAAATGCAGTTTTTACCTATTGTACCCGGAAACAATGCCGCAGCCAGTTATTGTTAACCTATTTTGACGAAACCGATGTGGACAAATGCGGCATTTGTGATGTATGCCTCGATGAAAAACGCAAGCAGGAAGCTAACGATATTTTCGACGATATTACCAGTGAGATAGCACAACTGCTGAGCACAGAACCGTTGGATATCGGTTCATTAATAGGTGCTATCAAAAATGGAACTGAAAAAGAACGACTGGATACCGTTCGTTTGTTGCTTGATGCCGGCAAAATTAAATTCGGCGGCGAAAAATATTATTTATAACAAGTCGCTTAGAATGCCGAAATCTCCTCGCGGCAAGTTTTTAATGTCATGATACTTAATTTTTATACCGGTTTCACCGACTCATTTATGGCGTTCGCCGAGTAAAACCGGTATTGTGTCGTTTTCACACCAACTTGCTGTAACCTTTGTAATTCGGTATCGTCTTATGGGTGTATTTAAAATAATTAAAAAAAGATATTCACCATAATAATTAAGATCATGAAAACCAGAATCGTAACGCTCATCACACTGTTAACCATAGTATTAAGTGTAACAATAGCAAATGCAGCAATCCCCAATAATAACGGTAATCAAGCCGCTGTATTTGTTGCAACAAACAACATTAGTAAAATTGAAGCTTCAGGAAATGTTGAAGTTTATGTCACCAATGGTGATAAAGACCAAGTAAAAGTTTATGATAAATACTACGCAGAAAATGCTTTGGTACAAGATAAAAATGGCGTACTGCGCATAGCGTCGTACACCGCCGATAAATTGGTTGTGTTGGTAACCGTGGCCGACCTGCGTGCTATCACTGCCAGCGATAATGCCACTATCAAATCATGCGGCACTTTGTCAGCAATTGATTTAAGCGTAGTGTTAAACAACAGTGCATCTGCACAATTAAAATTAAACGCTTTAGCTGTTAACTTTACGGTTAATAACCATTCAACAGCAAATCTGTCAGGTAATGTAAATGACTATAGTATACGTTACAGCCAATCATCAACAGTAAATAAAACAGATTTAGTTGCTGCTAATATCACCGAGGTAAATACCACCAAACAAGCTATTTTCCAGGCCCGCGAAAAAGTGGCCAGTTTATAATTATGCACACTTTTGCAAAAGTTCACTATATATTTTTTTTGAGGAGCCAATTGGCTCCTCTTTTTTTGCGTAACTTCAACTGCAATTTAAGCAGATTAAATCCAGACCATGAAAAAAACCGACTTAGCCATACTAGCCCTGTTTGCAGGCGTTTCATTACTGTTACTATCCTCATGCAAGATAGGGTGTGTTAAAGGATCAGGAAACCAGGCATCAGCCGCACGCAAAGTAACTGACTTTACCAAGCTTGATATTTCGGGCGCATTTAAAATAATTTTGAAACAGGATAGTACCTTGGGTGTAACGGTAACAACCGATGATAACCTGTTGCAATATGTTAAAACCGATATCGATGGCGATAGGCTGGTGATCTCAACCTCTAAAAAAAGTATCTGCAGTAGCGGCTCCATTGCCATAACTATCGGTGTCCGTCATCTGGAGGCTATCAAGGCTTCAGGTGCGGTAGACCTGGCATCGGACGGGAAAATAGTGACGAAAAATGTTAATTTAGAATTATCAGGCGCCACTAAAATTAATCTAGATCTTGACGCAGCAGACGTTACCACTACCGCTAACGGTGTTACAGAAATTACGTTAAAAGGTCAGGCAAGTTCGCATAGTATTGAGTTTGACGGCGGGGGAAAATTACACGCATTTGATTTTGTCGCCGGCAGCTATAATATCACTAGCTCAGGTGCCAGTGAATGCGATATAAACGTATTGCGTGAGCTTACTGTAAAAAGCAGTGGAGCATCGGCAGTAAAGTATAAAGGCAATCCGGCCACTATAAACAATAATAAAACAGGCGTTTCATCAATAACAAAAGTTAATTAAACAATAAAAAAACGCCGGGAATGCCTTTTCAGACTTTTCCGGCACATTAAACTTATCACACATTATGAAAAAAGTAGCTAAGATTTTTGCTTATGTAGCAATATTTGTAGTTGTAGTTATCATAGGTATTGTAGCTTATGTAACACTTGCCTTACCTAATGTAGGTCCCCCCGAAAATATTAAAGTAGAAATAACCCCACAAAGGCTTGAGCGTGGCAAATACCTGGCCATCAACGTATCGGGCTGCCTTGACTGCCATTCGGCACATGACTGGACGAAATTTGGCGGCCCGATTGATACCAATCAACTGGGATCAGGAGGCGAGAAATTTGACGCCGGCGTTGGCTTCCCGGGTAATGTTACAGTACCAAATCTTACCCCGCACAATTTAAAAAACTGGACAGACGGCGAATTATTAAGGGCGATAACAACCGGTGTTAAAAGGGATGGCTCGGCTATATTCCCGTTAATGCCATGGCCTTATTATTCAAAAATGGACAGGGAAGATCTTTATTCGATCATTGCCTACATCCGCTCATTAAAGCCAATTGATAAAGACTATCCAAAATCAAAACTCGATTTTCCGTTGAATATCATTGTTCACACTATGCCGCAAAAAGCAACCCTGGGCAAAAAGCCCGATACAAAGGATACCCTTAAATATGGCAAATACCTGGTGCAATCAGCCGCCTGTAAAGAATGTCACTCGCAAGACAATAAAGGCACTTTACTGCCCGGACTTGAATTTGCGGGTGGCAGGCCGTTTAAAGTAGGTGCAGGCACAGTGCGTTCCACGAATATTACATCTGATGTTAAAACCGGGATAGGTGGTTGGACCAAAGAGGGTTTTATAGCGCGTTTTAAAGCTTATAACGATCAGAGCAAGGCACAAAAAGTGGGGGTATCAGATTTTCAGACCGTAATGCCGTGGTGGAATTTCAGCAAAATGAGCGAGGGCGACCTGGCATCTATTTATACTTATTTAAAAACGCTAAAACCGGTTAAAAACGCCGTAGTTAAATTTTCACTTAAATAATATATTTTGCATTTATAATCAACAAAAAAGCCGCGTTGTTCGCGGCTTTTTTGTTGATCTCAATAATAGTTTTTATTTAAATAATTTAAACTCGTCTATTTGAAAAGCACCGGAAAACGTGCTTACAATTCTCCATCTATAATATTGATAAGGTTTAGGATTAGCTATCGGATAATAAAAGTACCGGTTATACCGTGTGTCTTGTTGACCTATAGATGTAAGGTAATCTGCAAAACCAACTGTAAGCGTTTGGTGATCAATAACATCCCAGTTAGTGCCATCAGTTGAGCCGTCTATATACCATTCTTTTGGATCACGCGAACTCTCAGAATCATTTCCATTTGCTATGGCATAAAGGTTTACCGCCACAGGCGATGCAAACTGAAGGGTGACTATTTCAGGAACCGGGAACGAGCTGTAGAACCCAAATTTGGTTTGGATATTATTGTCAACCAACTTGAGCGAATTTTCATTATTGTTATCCTTATTCTCATTTGTTGAACTAAATGCCACGTAAGTCTGGGTAATGTCTGTAGCTATCCCGTCGGTAGTAACACTTCTGCTTATAGTTGCAGTACTGCCTTTGTCGGTAGTAATTGATACTGAAAAGTTGTTAAAACTGCCGAATGTAAAAGACTGGAGCGGAGATAGTAAAGTGCTTTTAGTAGTGGTTACGACACTTGTAACAGGATCCACTGCATTGAAGGTCCATAAAATTGATTTAATATTACCTTTTACCGCTGCGTTAAATTTAAGCTGATATAAATTTTCGGTTTTTACAGCTGTTACTTTTAAAACACTATCCGGAATAATATTGATCACAACATCTTTATGTGAAAAATCTCCGGTTTTTGAAATCGTCTTTAAATCTACTAAATAGGTACCCGTGGCAAGATAAGTATGGGTAGGGGTTGTGTCGGTTTTTAAAGTATCGTCCCCAAACCTCCATTCTAACGTTGAAAAGTTTTTAGCCAGGCTATTAAACTTAAATGTAAAACCGTCAGCCGGGTCAGGCGTGATTGTATAATCTGAAATCGGATTTACTGTTACCGGATCCACAGGTACAGGCACGTCTTTTTTTGAGCACGAGACTATCGCTCCAACGCAAATAAGTAATGCTAAGGGCTTTAATAATTTTTTCATAGGTAATTGTGTGTTAATCTTCATAAGTAATTTATAATAATGGTAGATGATGCAATTTTGATGGCTTGTGAAAACCACACACACATATTCATAAACAGGCACTGTAAAATTTAAGAATACGAGGTTAACGGGATAATATCCCATAGTTAACCATAGATTTAATATTAAGGAGGGGGATGATCGTTATCTACCCATAAAGCGGGCTGTCAAAACTTACCATCAGAAGTACAATAGTAACAACAAGTTTCCCAGTTCTATACAAATATTAGTTTTATAACAGAATAATTACAATTGAGCTTATATTCCCAAAACAAAAAGCCGCGTTGTTACGCGGCTTTTTGTTTTGGGAATAGTGTGGGTATTATCTTTTAACTACTTAACTCATTATTATTTATATAATTTAAACTCATCAATTTGGAAAGCTCCTTTAAATGTGCTTACAATTCTCCATCTGTAGTATTGATAAGGTTTAGGATTAGCAATCGGGTAATAGAAGAACCTGTTATACTGGCTGGAGCCTTGGCCAATAGATGCCAGATAATCAGCGAATCCGATCGTCAATACCTGGTGATCAAGCACGTCCCAGTTATTGCCGTCATTTGATCCTTCAACATACCATTCGTTTGGATCACGATCACTTCCGGAGTCATTACCGTTTACTATAGCATAAAGTTTAACCGTGATAGCTGATTTAAATTGAAGCGTAGCAATTTCGGGAACAGGGAAAGGTTTATAGAAACCAAATTTGGTTGATAAATTACCGTCAACTAATTTAAGCGAACCTTCATTAGGGCCCTGGTCTGTGTTTTCGTTGGTTGAATTGTAAGAAATATAGGTTTGCGTAATATCTGTGGCTATCCCGTCAGTAGTAACACTCTTGCTAATAGTTACCACGCTACCTTTATCCGTAGTGGCTGTTACTGAAAAGTTGTTGAAACTGCCGAACGTAAAAGATTGAAGGGGAGACAATTCGGTACTTGTAGTGGTAGTAGTAACATTTGTTTCAGGGTCCACCGCGTTGAAAGTCCATAAAATAGATTTAACGGTGCCCTTTAATATGGCGTTAAACTTAAGCTGGTATAAAACGTTAGTTTTTTCCGCAGTTACTTGTAACACACTATCCGGAATGATATTGATATTTACTTGTTTATGAGAAAAATCTCCGGTTTTTGAAATGGCCTTTAAATCTACCAAATAAGTGCCGGTAGCAAGATAAGTGTGGGTTGGGTTTGTTTCCGTATTTAACGTGTCGTCGCCAAACCTCCATTCTAATTTGGTATAGTCCTTGCCTAAGTTATTAAACTTAAATGTAAATCCGTCAGTAGGATCAGGCGTGACGGTGTAATCAGCCAGCGGATTTATAACTGTAGATTCCGTTGGGACAGGTATTTCTTTTTTTGAACAGGATACTATTGCTCCCAGACAAAAAAGCAAGCCCAATGGTTTTAAAAATTTTCTCATAAATGGTTTAGTTTTAGGTTTTGTAATTAATTCTGTTTTAGGTTTCATAATAGTTCGGGTTTCACAATGGTTCTTGTTGATAGCAATTGGTTTATTAATGATATGGTTCAGTCTTGCAATCCCACGGGCATATTATACCAGATAGTTAATAGAAAATTAAAAAACAGGGTAATATCCAGCCGCGGGCTATACTTTTTTGAGTATATTTTAATTTAATCAGGCTAAATAATTAGGGCGGTTCTTCTATAATTGGTTGTGTATATATAGCAATGGGCAGCTATAAATACACCATAAGTATAATAATAAATTTAACACTAAATTTACTTTTTACATATGACCATTAAATTTATAACAAAATATTTACAAAAAAAATGACTAATAAGTCTTTTTTTTTTCATCCCGCTAATTAGTTTTTTTTAAGTTTTTGATTTGATTGCCGGCCTGATTAGCTGGGCTAATTAAAAATAAATTCGTATTTTTGCGCCTCTAAATTTGTAGCCCTTTATTATAGCTAAGCTGTAAATGCAGTACTTAATAATTAAATTTACCCATTAAAGATGAATATTACACAGGAAAAGATTGATACCCTGAATGCAGTTGTAAAAATCAACATAGATCCGGCTGATTACCAGGGCCGCGTTGACAAGGCAATAAAAGACCATGCTAAAAAAGCAAAAATGCCCGGCTTCCGCCCCGGAATGGTTCCGCCGTCTCATATTAAAAAGATGTATGGCAAAAGTATTTTGGTTGACGAGGTAAATAATCTGTTATCAGACACTTTAAACAATTATATAGCAGAGCAAAAGCTGGAAGTACTGGGCCAGCCCTTACCAAAGGTTGATGATAAACAAGAATATAACTGGGATTTCACAGACGCTTTTGAGTTTAACTATGAGATTGGTTTAGCGCCGGAGTTTAATCTTTCTTTTTCATCAAAAGATAAATTGACCCAATATGTGATCAAAATTGATGAGGCCACTTTAGCCGAACGCGTTAAAAATATCCGCAGGAGCTATGGCAAAATGACAAATCCTGACGTATCGGCAGAGGATGATGTATTATATGCGCAATTAACGCAACTTTCGCCGGATGGTTCTGTTTTTGATGATGGAATAAGCAATACAACATCGGTACGTTTAGAACAGGTAGCAGACGCGAAAATTAAAAAATCGCTTATCGGTTTAAAAAAGGATGATGAAGTAGTACTGGATATCCAGAAAGCTTATAATAACGACGCGCCAAAAATTGCTGCTATATTAGGCATTGAAGAAAGCGAAGCGGTTGATTTGAAATCAAATTTCAAGTTAACTGTAAAAAATGTTAATCGTTTAGAAGAAAGCGACCTGAACCAGGAGTTCTTTGATAAATTATTTGGCGAAGGTACGGTAACCGACGAAGCGGGCTTCAAAGCAAAAATAACTGAAGAGTTGGAAAGCATGATGCAACAGGATGCTGAGCGTAAATTACAGAATGATATCTATAACTATAGTATAGAAAAAGTTCAGTTTAATTTACCCGATGATTTCCTGAAACGCTGGTTAAAGGTTACCAACGATAAATTGTCTGATGAGGAATTAGAAGGCGGCTATAAAGATTTTGCTCAAAACCTTAAATGGACCTTAATTGAGAACAAGATCATTAAAGAAAACAACATCGAGATTAAATACGAGGAAGTTTTCGCAGCAGCAAAACAAAGCCTTGATCAGCAATTCAGAATGTACAGCCCGCAGCCAATTGCTGAAGAGCAATTAGCACAATATGCCGTACAGTACCTGCAAAACAAAGAGAATGCTAATAAAGTATTTGACGAAGTAAAGGCCCTTAAAACATTAGATTATATTAAGAGCGTAATTACTTTAGATAAAAAGGATATTTTTTATAACGACTTTAAAGAGTTAGTTAAATAAAGAACTTTCCTAACGTTTTATACAGAAAGCATCCACTTAATAATGGATGCTTTTTTTATACATTTTATCGCCCTGGCAATGCCATAACCAGGTAATTATTTTTACTTTAATCAAACTTTATCATTTAAATAATATTCAACTAAAAACTATATTTATCGCGGGCAATAGCCCGCATCACTACAAATAAAATACACACACATGAACAGTAATCCAGATAAAAACGAATTTAGAAAATATGCTGTAAAACATCACCGTATAAGCAGCACTTATGTAGATAGATTTATTGGCGGAGTAAACAGGAGCAATGCCCCAACCGGTATCGTTACCGGACCGGGCATTACCGGTATGACCCCGTATATTATTGAAGAGCGACAACTAAACGTTGCCCAGATGGACGTTTTTTCCCGCTTGATGATGGACCGTATCATCTTTTTAGGTGACGCCATTTATGAAAATATCGCTAACATTATACAAGCGCAACTATTGTTTTTGCAATCTGCAGATGCTAAACGGGATATACAGATCTATATTAACTCACCAGGCGGTTCAGTTTACGCAGGTTTAGGTATTTATGATACAATGCAATTCATATCAAATGATGTAGCCACTATTTGTACAGGTATGGCAGCATCAATGGGAGCGGTATTATTATGTGCTGGTGCCGAAGGTAAACGTGCCGCATTGCCGCATGCAAGGGTAATGATTCACCAGCCATCAGGTGGCGCCCAGGGCCAGCAGTCAGATATAGAGATCACTTATCACGAGATCACTAAATTGAAACAGGAGTTATACCAGATCATAGCCGACCATAGCGGCGCACCATACCAAAAAGTTTGGGATGCATCAGACCGTGACCATTGGATGATAGCAGAAGAAGCCAAAGAATTTGGTATGATTGACGAAATATTAAGAGGTAGTAAAACAAAATCAAAATAATTTGATTAGTAAGTGAACGGATGATTAAGTAGGGGTTATCTTTTAATAGGTAACTACCTGCGTAATCAGCCGCTCAATCAGTAAACGCAATTGTTTTATATCATTCAATTGCTTAAGTTTGTTAACAAGTTAATATCACAATGAATAAAAATAGTAAAGAGATAAGGTGTTCGTTTTGCGGCGCAGGCAAGCAAGATTCACTGATGCTTATAGCGGGGTTGGATGCACATATTTGTGATAAATGCGTTAACCAAGCTAACGAAATATTGGCCGAAGAACTAAAAGTTCGCAAGGTAAAGGCCTCGCCGGCATCGCCGGCAATATTAAAGCCGGCAGAAATAAAATCCCATCTTGATCAATATGTTATTGGCCAGGATGATGCAAAAAAGATCTTAGCTGTTGCCACTTATAACCACTATAAACGCTTAAACCAGCGCATTGATAAAGATGAGGTTGAGATCGAAAAATCAAACATCATTATGGTTGGCGAAACCGGTACCGGCAAAACGCTGCTGGCAAAGACGCTCGCCAAAATATTAAACGTCCCGTTTTGTATTTGTGATGCTACTGTACTAACAGAGGCAGGTTACGTAGGCGAGGACGTCGAAAGCATATTAACCCGTCTTTTACAGTCAGCCGACTATGATGTGGCTACTGCCGAAAAAGGTATTGTTTATATAGATGAGGTTGACAAGATCGCCCGCAAAAGTGATAATGCTTCAATAACCCGCGACGTTAGCGGCGAAGGTGTACAGCAAGCCCTGTTAAAAATACTGGAAGGCACAATGGTAAACGTACCGCCGCAAGGTGGCCGCAAACACCCTGATCAAAAAATGATCACCGTTAACACCAGCAACATTTTATTTATATGCGGCGGCGCTTTTGATGGTATCGAAAAGAAGATAGCTAACCGTTTACGCACACAAACCGTTGGTTATAAACTAAAAGGTAACGAGGGTGAGGTTGATTTGAAAAACCTTTACAAATATATTACTCCGCAGGATTTAAAATCATTTGGTTTGATACCCGAGTTGATTGGCCGTTTGCCGGTGCTTACTTATCTTAATCCGTTGGACAGGGAAGCATTGCACAATATATTGATCGAACCTAAAAATTCGTTATTAAAACAATACAAAAAGTTATTTGAATATGAAGGCGTAAAGCTTGATTTTGAAGACGACGTGCTGGAATTTATTGTTGATAAGGCAATGGAATTTAAATTAGGCGCACGTGGTTTACGCTCAATTTGCGAAGCAATAATGATTGACGCGATGTTTGAGTTCCCATCAAAAAAAGATGTGAAAAAACTTAACATCACTTTAGATTATGCCCGCGAAAAGTTTGATAAATCAGACCTTAAAAAGTTAAAAGTGGCTTAACAACAACGACATAGCAAACCGCTATTTTTGTTATAATAAACTGCAACCCTGGTGTAACGCCGGGGTTTGCTGTATAAGTACCTCGTCCAGTCGCTTTAAAAGACGAGCATTGAACAGAGCATGCCTTTAAAATGGCATATCATTAACATTAAAATTTCTCATGACGGGAGATTAGAGAGGGTAAAGAATATGAATGAACAATTAAATATAAAGAAAGATGGGGATGCCCCCAAAGTTAAAGAAGTTACAAGCCCGGTAAAATCGGGTTTAAAAACAAAAGAAGCCATTGTGGCTAACTGGCTGCCGCGTTATACCGGCCGCCCGCTGGATGAATTTGGCGACTACATTATCCTTACCAATTTTTCAAAATACATACAGTTGTTTTCTGAGTGGAATGACAACGCGCCTATTATGGGGGTTGATAAGCCTATGCAAAGCGTAACAGCCAACGGCATTACGATTGTTAACTTTGGAATGGGTAGTTCGGTGGCCGCTACGGTTATGGATCTGCTTACTGCAATCCACCCAAAAGCAGTAATATTTTTAGGAAAATGCGGTGGTTTAAAACGAAAAAATAACGTGGGCGATTTGATATTACCCATTGCTGCCATAAGAGGTGAGGGTACATCAAACGATTATTTGCCGCCGGAAGTGCCTGCATTGCCCGCGTTTGCTTTGCAGAAAGCAATATCAACTACTATCCGTGATTTCTCGCTGGATTACTGGACAGGCACCTGCTATACTACCAATCGTCGCGTTTGGGAGCACGACAAGAAATTTAAAAGCTACCTGAAAGAGTTGCGCGCCATGGCAGTGGACATGGAGACTGCCACTATTTTTACCTGTGGTTTTGCCAATAAAATACCAACCGGCGCGTTGCTGCTGGTTTCAGATCAGCCGATGATACCGGAGGGAGTTAAAACAACAGAAAGCGACTCGAAGGTTAGCTCGCAGTTTGTTGAAACGCACCTGAAGATTGGTATTGAATCATTAAAGCAACTAATTAATGGTGGCCTTACGGTTAAACATTTGAGATTTTAACGGCTGCGTATCACTTATTTTGTAATTTTGTTTATTCTACTAAAATAGTAGAGTATTTATCCCGATCTGGCTATGTGGCGTAATAATATATTGGAAACCATCGGCAACACGCCGTTGGTTAAATTAAATAAAGTAGTTAAAGATATACCTGCAACGGTACTTGCTAAAATAGAAACAACCAATCCCGGTAACTCCATCAAGGACCGTATGGCCCTTAAAATGATTGAAGATGCCGAGAAAAGCGGCAAGCTTAAACCGGGTGGAACGATAATAGAGGGTACTTCGGGCAACACGGGTATGGGCCTGGCTATAGCTGCGGTTATAAAAGGCTACAAATGTATTTTCACAAGTACCGATAAACAATCAAAAGAAAAATTTGACGCACTGCGCGCTTTTGGTGCCGAAGTGATTGTATGCCCAACCAATGTCGATCCTGAAGATCCACGGTCTTATTACTCTGTTTCGTCACGTTTAGAGCGTGAGGTGCCAAATTCATGGAAACCAAATCAATATGATAACCTGTCAAACTCGCAGGCACATTATGAATCTACCGGCCCCGAGATATGGGAGCAAACGGAAGGTAAGATAACCCACCTGATTGCAGGTGTTGGCACTGGTGGTACAATATCAGGCATAGCCAAATACCTAAAAGAAAAAAATCCCGCAGTACAGATCTTAGGTATTGATACTTATGGATCGGTATTTAAAAAGTATAAAGAAACGGGCATCATGGATAAGGACGAAATCTATCCTTATATCACCGAAGGCATAGGCGAGGATTTTTTACCGGCCAATGTAAACTTCGACCTGATAGATCATTTTGAAAAAGTAACCGATAAAGACGCCGCCCTGATGACCCGCGAGATAGCCCGTAAAGAGGGCATTTTTGTGGGTAACTCAACAGGTTCGGCTGTAGCAGGCTTGCTGCAGATGAAGGACAGGTTTAAAGAGGGCGATGTGGTGGTTATCATTTTCCCGGATCATGGTACACGTTATTTGGGTAAAATGTATAATGACGACTGGCTGCGTGATCGGGGGTTCTTAAAAGATGGTAAGCTGACCGCCAAAGATATTATCGGCAAAAAGGAAAATCAGGAAATAGTGACGATTGATAGTGAAAGATCTGTTTTAGAAGCTATCAATACCATTAAATCATTAAACATATCGCAAATACCGGTTACCCAGGCAGGCATGGTTATTGGTAAAATCACCGAGAGTGACATCCTGAACGCGTTGCTTGAAAACCCGTCGCTAAAATCTCAGCCGTTAAAAAACATTACTACGGCGCCATTTCCGTTTGTTGATATTAATACATCTATCGACAGGATCTCGGCGATGATCAATAACGATAACATTGCCGTATTGGTTGAGGATAACGGTAAGATAGAGATCATTACCCAATACGATATTATTAACGCGATATCGGCGTAAAAAGAGCTGTTACTCGGCCCTGGTTTTAGCCAGCTTAGTTTGATAACGCTCAAAAAACGCCGGTTTGGGATGCTTAACCAAGAGTATCGCCGTGCCTTTTTCGACCGCGTAAGGGTTGGTAATACTGTCAACCTGAATGCAATTTTCAACCATCGGAGTAAAAACTTCGGTGGCGTTCCAATACCGGGTGGAGTTAATAAAGATCACATATTGCGCCTCTATCTTGTCTGGCGCCCATAAAGCAAAGCTACTGGAAAGGCATACCGGTTCCGGCAAATTGTATTGTTTGCCAAAATGATGTAATGCACCTGCCAGGCCATAGTTATCGGCATAAATTACAGTGTGTTGCCTTTGATCCGGTGTAAGGATGCCGTATTGATATGCTACCTTCTGTGTCACCTCGTCCCAGCCAAACATATCTCCGTAATCCTGTGTGGTAGCGTGGTGCTTATGGTCCTCCCAAACAGTCATGAACTTGATAAACCGGGTATGTTTATTAATATAATCAAAGAATCCCAGTGTCGGCTTTAAAGGTAATATAGGCAAAACCGTAGGAAGCACCAGTAAGTTAGGAAGTGTAAATACTACCAATATAGCAGCACGCAATGAAGGGTTTGATTTTATCCATCTTTCAAAACCGTAGCCGCCTGCGGCGAATAACATGGGATAGGCACCAAACAGGTAATAGCTTTTGCCATTCATTTGCAGCAAAAATATAGATATCAACACATAGGCGATAGCCAGCGACTGATACTTGCGCAGTTTAAAAGAAAATATCAAAAAGAAAAATCCAACAATCCATACAAACAGAGCCACACCATTTGCCAGCATTTGCTGGATAATAAAATCAGTGAGCTTTACATATTCAAGTTGTTCTTTTTGCAAAGTGGCCATATGAGTAAATACCGGCCAATGATGGCTATACTGCCATATCAGATTGGGTAAAATAATTGCGCACGCCACCCCAATTGCGCCTACTACATGTTTGTTCCATAACAGCCTTCGCTGCCTGCTGATGGTTAGGCCTAAAATTAAGGCTCCGGCAAAAAACAGCATCGTATATTTGGTTAAAACCCCAAGACCTATAACGATGCCAATAAAATACAGATATTTTACGGCATGAGTATTAATATAACGTAATAGCAGCCAAACAGTTAATACCCACCAAAGCTGGTCAAATACAACTGGTTGAAAAAGATACCCACTGGCTATAAACGCAGGTGAAAACAGGATAGCCAGGCAAGCTAAAGCTATAGCAAACTTCTTACCACCCAACTCAATAGTTATCTTACCGGTAAGCCAAATGATGAGCCCGCTGCAAACAGTGGTAAATATGCGGGCTGCAAAAACAGAGCTGCCAAACAGTATTGTAGTTAGTTTGGCTAATACCGCTATAAAAGGAGGCACCTCTTTATAACCCCAATCTAAATGATCACCTAATGCCAAATGTAAAAGCTCATCGCGATGAAAGCCAAAATTGGATATAGCTAACGCGTTTAACAATATTTTAATAAATACAAAAATCAGTATAAAGTTGGTGTAACTTGATTTCCGGTTTTTATATGACATGTAAATGTATAGTCGGTTTTTATAAAGGTAGTAAATTTACGATTAAAGGTAAAAGGCGAAAGATTTTTCACCTTCCGCCTTTTACCTTTCGCTTGTGCCTCAAAATTATATCCTCTTAATATCGGCACCTAAGGCCTGAAGCCTTTTGTCAATATTCTGATAACCGCGTTCAATTTGTTCTATATTATAGATAGTTGATTTGCCCTGTGCGGATAGAGCTGCTATTAACAACGAAACTCCTGCGCGTATGTCAGGCGATGTCATGGAGATCCCGCGCAATTGCACCTGCTTGTCCAGACCGATAACTGTGGCGCGATGCGGATCGCATAAAATAATCTGCGCACCCATATCCAGCAGTTTATCCACAAAGAACAGCCGGCTTTCAAACATTTTTTGATGGATCAATACCGAGCCTTTGGCCTGTATAGCAACTACCAATACTATGCTCAATAGGTCGGGTGTAAAGCCTGGCCATGGCGCATCTGCAATAGTCATGATGGAGCCGTCAATAAACGTCTCTATTTCATAATGATCTTGTGCCGGGATATAAATATCATCTCCTCTAAGTTCCAGTTTAATGCCTAATCGTTTAAATACGTCGGGTATCATCCCCAACTCGGCGTAGTGCACGTTTTTAATCGTGATCTCAGAACCTGTCATAGCGGCAAGGCCAATGAATGAGCCTATCTCAATCATATCGGGAAGCATTCTATGTTCGGTGCCGCTTAATTTGGTTACTCCCTCAATAGTTAACAGGTTTGAGCCTATGCCGCTAATTTTGGCGCCCATGCGGTTAAGCATTTTACATAGTTGCTGTAAATAGGGTTCGCAGGCGGCGTTATAAATAGTAGTAATGCCTTTGGCTAAAACCGCAGCCATTACAATATTTGCGGTGCCGGTTACTGATGCTTCATCCAATAAAATATAGGTACCCTGCAAATTTGACGCATCAACGTTAAAAAAACCATCTTCAGGATTGTAATTAAATTGTGCGCCCAGCTTTTCAAACCCCAGAAAGTGGGTATCCAAACGCCTGCGGCCGATCTTATCACCGCCTGGTTTTGGTATTGATGCCTTACCAAAGCGGGCCAATAGCGGCCCAACTATCATGATAGAGCCGCGTAAACCGCCGCCCTTGGATTTAAAAGCTTCCGATTGGAAAAAATCCTGATCAATTTCCTTAGCTTGAAAGCTGTAGGTATCATCGCCAAGCTTTTCAATTACAACGCCCATATCGCCCAAAAGCTCTATTAGCTTGTTTACATCCTTAATATCAGGGATATTACTGATCGTAATTTTGTCTTCGGTAAGCAATACAGCCGAAAGGATCTGTAATGCTTCATTTTTTGCACCTTGAGGGGTAATTTCACCTTTAAGGCGTTTGCCTCCCTGTATTTCAAATGCGTTAACCATAGATTTTGTATAAGTATAATTGCAGGCATAAAGATTAATAATTACTATCAACCATTAACTACATACCCGCACAAATATTAATATTTTTTACCGCCGCCGCCGTTACTACGGTTGCGGTTGTTTTGATTGTTGTTACTGCGCGGATTGTTATTGCTGCGCCCGCCGCCGCCGGTGCCACCGCGGTTGTTTTGGTTTGTACGCCCGCCACGGTTGTTATTATTGTTTTGCGTATGTGTCGGCGCCCTGTATTCAACTTTATTAAGGTTGATGGTTTCGTCAATTTGCAGTTCGCCTTTTGACAGGGCAACAAGGTCAGCTAAAATAGTTTCGTCAGCAACAGAATCTTTGTTCCACTGTACATAGGCCATTTTCATGAAGTTGGCTATAGCCTGTACCATATGTTTACGGCGCTCAGGTTCTTCTATAGTCTTCGCCTTTTCTATCATCATTTCGATAGTTTTACCATAGTGCTTATAACGGATACGCTGATTTGGATATCTTAACGGCTCGGGCTTAATATGTATCGCGTCCTCGGTTGGCTTAGGGTACGGCGAATCAACGTCAATCTGGAAACCGGATATAATATGCAGGTGATCCCAAAGCTTATGTTTAAAATCGGCCACATCCCGCAGGTGGGGGTTTAAAAATCCCATCAGGTCTATTACAACCTGGGCGTAGCGGTTGCGTTCTTCTTTGGTAGGCAGCGCAACAATATATTTTACCATATTTTGCACGTTGCGGCCATATTCAGACAGGATTAATTTATTCCTGGTTGAATTATAATCAAAATTTGCAGGCGTGTTTTCTTGAGCCATGTAATTGTTTTTTTTAAGAAAGTTTTAAGTTAGCCAGGCGACTTTTCCCGGATCAACAGGGCACAGGCGGCTAAAATTGAATTGTATTGAATTGTAGTACAGCAAATATAGTGCAATAGTATCAATGTGCCAAATAAAGATTAATTATCAGCGGTCAAAGTTTCCAGCACCGGAATTTAAGCCTGATTACAGACTAATTTTCTTATTTTAGGATTCAAAACACCACGCTTTGAAAGATCAGCTAATCATCACCCATGTAGATATCTATCGCTTCAGTATCCCGATGGAACCATTTACCATTGCTACCGGTACGATGGATCATGCGCAAAATGTTTTTATCCGGGTACACACTGATGCCGGATTTTATGGCGTAGGCGAATGTTCGGCGTTCCCGATGATCGTAGGTGAAACCCAGGATACCTGCCTGGTACTGGCACAGGATTTTGCCAGGCTTTGGAAAGGAAAAGATGCGTTAGATATTCCTGCCCGGTTACAACAACTGCATGATGCCATAGCCGGAAACGGAACAATAAAAAGTACCTTTGACATGGCCCTGTATGATATCGCCGCAAAAAATGCCGGGCTGCCGCTTTATAAATTTTTAGACGGACAGAAGCGCAGGATTGAAACCGATATTACTATAGGCCTTGGCTTTCCTGAAGCGATGGCAAAAAAGGCGATGCAATTTAAGCAGTTGGGTGCAGGTATATTAAAAGTGAAATTAGGTAAAAAGGCCGCCGAAGATGTTGAACGAATTAAGCAGATACGTGAAGCCGTTGGCAATGACCTAAAGATACGCGTTGACGCCAACCAGGGCTGGGATTTTGACGATGCAGTTGTTGCATTGCAGGCATTGGGCGAGTATGATATTGAGTTTTGCGAACAACCCATGCGTACCTGGTACGATGATAAATTGCCGGCATTGATGAAACTATCGCCGGTTAAAATTATGGCTGATGAAAGTGTGTATAACCACCATGATGCGCGTAAACAGATCGAAAGCGGCTCATGCCATTACATTAATATCAAAATGTCTAAATCGGGCGGAATATATGAGGCAAAAAAAATTCATGATTTAGCTGCTTCAAAGGGAATCCCGTGCATGATGGGTGGTATGCTGGAAAGCCGTATAGCTTTAAGCTCAAAATTGCATTTTGTCTACAGTAACTTCAATATGAAATTTTATGATATGGATACCTGCATGCTTGGCCACCTGGCCGATCCTTGCGTTGGCGGCGTAACCTATGATGGATATCATTTGACCATTGGGGATGCGCCGGGGATAGGGGCAGATGCTGCTGAGGTTTTTTTGAATGGCTGTGAGCAGTTTACTATATAATAAACAGTTGCTGGCATGAACTACAACGAATTTCACGAATTGCGTAAAAAGCGCAACGCGTAAAATCGCTGTAATTAGCGTTAATAGTTTTACCTATTTACTTAACTCTGCAAAATATTTGTGAAACAACGGGATAGTTTCAATCCCTTTGTAATAATTGAAAACATCATATTTCTCGTTAGGCGAGTGCAAAGCGTCACTATCCAAGCCAAAACCCATTAATACCGTTTTTATGCCTAACTCAGCTTCAAATAAGGCCACAATGGGTATGCTACCGCCACCACGGGTAGGTATTGGCGCTTTACCAAATGATTCAGTAATGGCTTTTTGTGCGGCGCGATAAGCGATGCTGTCCGTCGGTGTAACAACAGGTTCGCCACCGTGGTGTGGCGTAACTGTTACCTTTACAGAGGCGGGAGCAATTTTTAAGAAATGATCCGTGAAAAGCTTCGTTATTTTTTCTGATCCCTGGTTTGGTACCAATCGCATCGAAATTTTTGTGTGCGCTTTTGATGGCAAAACGGTTTTTGCACCTTCGCCAATATAGCCACCCCAAATGCCGTTTACTTCAAGGGTAGGGCGGGTGCCGGTGCGTTCAAATGTGGTATATCCTTTTTCGCCCCATAGTTCGGCAACATCAAGGTCCTTTTTATATTCGGCTTCATTATAAGGTGCTGCGTTAAGTTCTTTTCGTTCCTGTTCGTTTAAGGCAATAACCTCGTCATAAAAACCCGGTATGGTAATATGATTATTTTCGTCGTGCAGGCTGGCAATCATTTTTGACAAGATGGTTATCGGGTTAGCCACGGCACCGCCATAAACACCCGAGTGCAGGTCGCGGTTGGGGCCGGTTATCTCAACTTCCAAATATGACAAGCCGCGTAAACCTGTTTCAAGCGATGGGTGTTCCATACTGATCATTGATGTGTCGGATATCAGGACAACATCAGCTTTAAGTCTGTCTGTGTTTGCTTTTACAAATACGCCCAGGTTGTTTGAGCCTACCTCTTCTTCGCCTTCAATCATTATCTTTATATTGCAGGGCAGGGTATTGGTTTGCATCATTAGCTCAAAAGCTTTAATATGCATATAAAATTGTCCTTTGTCATCGCAGGCACCGCGCGCATAAATTTTACCATCGCGTACCGTAGGTTCAAACGGTGGTGTTTTCCATAGCTCTAGCGGGTCGGGCGGTTGAACATCATAATGGCCATAAACCAATACGGTTGGTTTTGCCGGATCAATTATCTTTTCGCCATAAACAATAGGATAGCCAGCTGTTTGACAAACCTCAACATTATCCGCGCCGGCTTCGGTTAGCTTTTTTGCAACGTAATCAGCAGTTTTTAATACTTCGGGTTTGTATTTTGGGTCAGCGCTTACAGACGGGAAACGTAATAGTTCAAAAAGTTCGTCAAGCAAACGTTGTTTGTGCTGTTCTATATATTGTTTTATAACCTGCATAATAAAAAGTTTGTCGGCAAATATAGTGCATGTTTAAATAAGAAAATTGCCTGCCCGAAATTTTACTTATTAATGAATACTTAATATGCGGGGCGTTATTTGATTACCTGTTTTTACCCTATATTTGGAAGTTGATTAAATCGTATTTAAATAAATGGGTTATCGTAAGATAATTTTTCTTTCCGCTATATTTTCCATTTTCTTTTTATCGGGATTTGCGCAAGCCCCCAGCTGTAGTGCCGCCGCTAAATTTTATGGTAAGGACAGCATCAATGTAACCACGTTTGGTGCCAGTACCGTAGCCGGTGTTGGCGGTTTTTCTTTTCAGACAGATTTGCAGAACAATATTGAGGCCTGTTACACCGGTGTAATTGTTTCTGTTACAAAAAATGGTGTATCTGGCGAGACAACCACAGAAGGGCTGGTCAGGTTTCCGTCTGTTATAGCGGGCCGTACCGGTTTCATAATTATTTTGATAGGCGCCAATGACGCTTTACAGTTAGCCGATAAAAAAGGGAAGTTTAGTGATATCGAAAAAAACATGCGGTATTATATTGAAACGTCGTTAAAAAATAAACTGATACCTATTATAGGTACAATTCAGTTTTTTAATGATAAAAACAATCAATCCTATAAAACCGCTAACTTATATGTCAATCAAATCAATGCTTTGTACAGAAGGCTGGTAATGGAGTATCACGTTTACCTGGCAGATATAAATCGCGCATTAGGACGTGATTTTAGCTTATATCAAGACTATGTTCACCCCAACGCCATGGGTTATAAACTGATAAGCTATGTTTGGTTTGATGCTATCAACCATGCTATCGAAGATCGTTTGCTGGTTGTTGGTTTAAATCAAAACTATCCCAATCCTTCAATTGATCGTACCAATATCGGGTTTAGCTTGTCGCAAGCTGGCAGGGTAGTGATTAATTTATATAATATGTACGGGAAATTTATTAAAACGATATATGACTCTTATCAAAATGCGGGTTACCGCGTTGTGAGTGTTCCGTTGGTTGATCTTAACCCCGGGATATATGTGTATAGCATGCAGGTAGGGGGACAGATCCTGAGTAAAAAGATGATCGTTACCCGTAATTAATCGGCCGTAGCTAAAGCAATATTGCTTGTTTTGTCTGTTGTGGTTTCAATTTTCAATTTAACCTCATCTGGCTTGTTTTCTTTCCTTGTTAACGCAAATGCAGTTACACCTGTGGTTAAAATTATACTGGCTATTATAACAAATTTTTTCATGATGTTGATTTTATAGCGGATTTAGTTTCGGTCAGCGGTAGCCAAATTGTTTTTATCACCAGCCCTGTCGGCGGTAGCCAAGTTGTTTTTGTCGCCATTCCTGTCGGCGGTAGCCAAATTGTTTTTATCACCATTTCTGTCAGCGGTAGCCAGGTTATTTTTGTCACCAGCTCTGTCAGCAGTAGCCAGGTTGTTTTTATCAGCTTTAACAGCAGAAGCAGCAAATGATGACGTAATGCCGGTAGAAAATATGATGGCGGTAGCTATAAATAATTTTTTCATGGTTCGTAGTATTTGTGGTTTGTGATTATTTAGGTTCTGTTTATGTTTATTGTTATATTAAAATCTATCAGCAGTAGCCAAGTTGTTTTTGTCACCATTCCTGTCAGCGGTAGCTAAGTTGTTTTTATCACCATTCCTGTCAGCGGTAGCTAAGTTGTTTTTATCACCATTCCTGTCGGCAGTAGCCAGGTTGTTTTTATCAGCTTTAACAGCAGAAGCAGCAAATGCTGAAGTAATGCCGGTAGAGAATATGATGGCGGTAGCTATAAATAATTTTTTCATGGTTCGTGAGTATTTGTGGTTTGTGATTATTTAGGTTCTGTTTATTGTTGTATTAAAATCTGTCGGCGGTAGCCAAATTGTTTTTGTCGCCATTTCTATCGGCGGTAGCCAAATTATTTTTGTCGCCAGCTCTGTCAGCAGTAGCCAGGTTGTTTTTGTCACCAGCTCTGTCAGCAGTAGCCAAATTGTTTTTGTCAGCTTTAACAGTAGTAGCAGCAAATGATGAAGTAATGCCGGTAGAGAATATGATGGCGGTAGCTATAAATAATTTTTTCATGGTTCGTGAGTATTTGTGGTTTGTGATTATTTAGGTTCTGTTTATTGTTGTATTAAAATCTGTCGACGGTAGCCAAATTGTTTTTGTCGCCATTTCTATCGGCGGTAGCCAAATTGTTTTTGTCGCCATTTCTATCGGCGGTAGCCAAATTATTTTTGTCGCCATTTCTGTCAGCAGTAGCCAAGTTGTTTTTGTCGCCATTTCTGTCAGCAGTAGCCAAGTTGTTTTTGTCACCGTTTCTGTCGGCGGTAGCCAAATTATTTTTATCGCCTTTTGTAGTAGTGGCAGCAAATGATGGAGCGATGCTTGCAGCAAATATGATAGCAGTAGTTATGAATATTTTTTTCATGATATTATATATATTATTATAATCGTTTGATTACGTTGTTGATAGATGTGATTTTTGAACTTTATTGATTGATCCAGATAACAAACTAGTCGGCAGTTGCCAAAACAGTTCTGTTATCAACCATTAGTTTTACTGTAGTAACGGTAGCTGATTTTGCTGGTGTTGTCGTTTTTAATAGTGATAAAACACCTACTGATAAAACGATTGCTGCGGTAAGGATTATTTTTAACATGGCTTCTTATTTTAATATTATGTAATAGTTAATGGATATCTGGTTGTTTTTTAATTAATCGGCGGTTGCCAAAACACTTTTTGCTGAAAAAGTATTGTTTGAAAATACCGTTAAATTGGCTTGAATATTATCTTTTTTGGCGCATGATGTAAGGATACTCAGCGATATAACAATAGTTGCAATTAAGACTGTATTTTTCATGATTATTAATTTTTTAAGTTAGTAGTATATTAAATATAATTTAGAGAATAAGCATAAACTAATAGTTAATAATAATTACATATTTATGTAATTAGCCTGCGAAATCAGGCTATTTTTACCAGCTTTTGAGCTGGTTTTTTTCTTACATCTCCCTTTTTATTTTTCTATATTTTTTTTGTTTAGTGATTAATTCAATTTCAAAAAAAAGCGCCGATACCATTTTGATATTCAAACACTTAACATAGCAAATATAATTATGTTTTGTTAATTCCAAAGCAAACTTATAAAAAGTTTTTGTTAGAAGAAATCCACTTTTTTAACGGAACAGGAAATATATAATGTATTATTTATAACTTTCACGATAATTAAAACGTAATACGGGTTTAAATGAGAAATGCTTGCTCAATTCTTTTTTTATTATTATCGGTTTCATTTACTGCCTATGCAAGTGCCCAAAGAGATGTTACAGCGAGCGATACGAATCAGGTAATTTCGTTAAATAAAAACGGATATGACAACCGGCTAACACACCCACAGGAAACGGTTGCAGACGCAGAAAAGGCTTTAAAAATTGCCATATCTATTGGATATACAAAAGGGATAGCCGAAGCTTATAGAATTAAGGGAATTGGCGAATATTATTTAAATAAACCCGACAGCGCCCTAAACCGCTATTTCGATGCGTTAACGCAATATGAAAAGTTGGCAGACCAGCGTGGTAAGGCCAAGGTTTATAACAACATAGGCAACCTATATCAAATGGTTGATTATGATAAGGCTCTGGAATACTTTAAGAAAGCTAAAGATATTGCTGAAAAACTCCGGGATAAACAACTTATAGCATCGTTATATTTAAATATCGGTAATATTTATAACCGAAAAAATATGTATAACAGTGCTTTGTCTTATTATGAGAAAAGTTATGAGTTGTTTACCCAACTAAAAGACCCGGTCCAGTTGGTGCAGTGTTTACAGGATTTGGGTGTCATACACTATTTTTTACATAATTATACAAAAGCCAAAGATTTACTACTTGAAGCAAACGCCCGAGCTAAAGCTATGGATATGAACGTAAATGTAGCGACCATAAACATGACCCTGACTGATATCTACCTGGCCGAGAGTAATTTTAATGAGGCAGAAAAATATATAAAAGAGGGTAAAACCTACGCAACTATAATCCATAACGAAAAAGATATTTATGATTATAAGCACTCTGCCTATGAACTGGAAAGCAAGCGCAAAAATTATGAAAAAGCTTTGAATATCTTAAGCGAGCTATATAAGGCGGACAGCTCCGGTTATAAAACCAATGTATCAACCAGGCTAAACTTTTTGCAACAAGAACAAAGCCGTATTGCCAAGGCAGCGGAGGAGGAGAAGAATGCCGAGATCTCGCGGGTTATATTTTGGTCAGTTACGGTAGCTGCAGGCCTGCTGCTGATCGTGATTGTATTATTGGTAGGCAGTGTAAGGCGCAAGGCCACCACAAACTCGCAGTTACAAGAGCTTAACGGTGAAATCTCACGGCAAAAAGATAATCTTGATCGTATCAATCATCATCTTGAAGAGATCATCGATGAGCGTACCAAAGACCTGCAGGTGAAAAATAAAAAGCTTTCAGAGTATTCTTCTTACTTGTCGCACCAAATAAGGGGGCCTATTGCGACGCTTAAAGGATTAATGAACTTAGAAAAAGAAGGCTTGGTCGACCAATTAGAATGTATCGCCATGATGGATAAATGCGTGTCGGAAATTGATGAGAAAATAATAGAAATGAGTGACATGCTACATGATCCCGGTAAACCCGGTTTCTAATAATGATCAGGCCGGAAGTTGGGAATGTATCTGTGCCTCCAATAATCCCAGGTACATACAATACCAGGATATCATTTGTAAAATTAAAACCTGGCGATGTTTTTTATAGCCCTGGGTTTCAAAGGCCAGTGTATTCTTGCCTGCGGTAACAAAAAAACGCACTTCTCCCTTACTGGGATTAAATGTAGATCTGATCAAATCAAACGCCCGCACCTTCAGCTTACTCTTTGAGTCGTGAATGGTACCGGTAGTTAGCGTTGGTCCGTTAGGTATTGATATCAGGTAATTAGTCATAGCAATCTTGATTAATACTTGATGCTATTGCAAACACTGCTCCAAAGTGTTACCAGGCGCAGCGTTATAGATGTGATTTTCATTATTTGCCGATTATTTTAATCGATACTTAAATACTTTAAGTCCGGGGTAAAGTCTCTAAGTATCGATGATGTTGATACTACACAATTATGTAGTAATTATTCAACTTTTAGTTACATGTGTGCCGATACTTTTGTATTACGTAACTCTTCATAAAGCAAGATAACCTTGCGTTGCAGGTTAACAATTTCAGCCTCCCGGTCAAGCAGTTTCTTTTGCACTATGCTCAAGTTAGACGGAGTTTGATCTATCTCCTCCATATCCAATGCCAATAACTGCACCACATCAATTTCATATATATTGGCTATCTGTTCTAATCTGGAAAGGTTAATGTCAGTAACACCTGTTTCAATTTTTGAGAACGCCGGAATAGAGATTCCCAGACGGTTAGCTACCTCCTCCTGGCTCCAGCCTTGCTGATGGCGGAAGGTGCGTATATTTTTCCCGATTGTTTTGTTTGTCTTCTTTTTTTGGTTGTCGCTCATTTCTTTCAGTATAATTAATTGTTGGTAAAAGGTCGCAATTAACTATCCAAATTACATGCCACGTCTCCAAAACCTCTGTTTTAAGCTAAAAATCCAACTTTCCTATTAATCTTTAATTTAAATGGGGAATTAGTTCTACAAAAAGTGGGGCTGTTATTAATTAATGGTTTATAATACTAAGTTTTGCAAATTTTAAAAGCAATTGTTTTTGGCCAATTTCTTTAAAAAAGATGGTCGCCTTAATATCTGGCTTGCTGCCCTCAAGGCTGATTACTTTTCCAAACCCAAAGCGTTCGTGTTCTACCTCCATACCCACCTGCAGATTGGAAGTGTCTGAAGGTTTGAAACCAGCTGACGGCACATGCGCTTTAGCTAATATGGAGGTGGTTTTTACCGGTGTCGGGGTGCTTGTCGTTTTAGATTTCGGTTTTGAAAATTTATCGTCCGTGCGGCTCCATGAAGACCGCTCATCGTCATAATTAAGGCTGCCGGTATTATTAACCGGGCGGGCTGTAAAATCAAGCTCCAGGTATTGCGCGTCAATTTCGTCAAGGAAACGGCTGGGTTCGCAACTAATCAACGTGCCAAATTTAAACCGCGAGGTAGCATAACTTAATGATAACTTACTCTCGGCACGGGTTACCGCAACATAAAATAAACGCCTTTCTTCCTCCAGGTCGGTGCGCGAGTTTAGGGCCATTTGTGACGGAAAAAGATTTTCTTCTAATCCTACTACATAAACCTGCGGAAACTCCAGGCCCTTAGATGAGTGTATGGTCATTAAAGATACCGTATCAGCATCTTTGTCTTTATCCTTGTCATCATTGGTCAGCAGGGCAATATCCTGCATAAATACATCCAGGCCTTTTTCCTCGATATCTTCGCGTTCGCTAAACTCTTTAATACCGTTTAATAGTTCTTGTATGTTTTCATAACGGTTCAGTCCCTCTACAGATTTGTCTTCGTAAAGGTCCTTTAAAAGGCCCGAGTGTTGGGCAATATATAAAGCGGCCTCATAGGCGGTTTGGCTTTTGGTAAGCACCTGGAAGCTCTGTATCATCATGGCAAAGGCGGTCACAGATCCGGATACCCGCCCTTCCAGGTATTTTTCAGGTGATACGATCACCTCCCACGGGGTGATACCATGCTGGTCGGCAGCTACAATGATCTTATCAATCGTAGTATCGCCAATACCACGGCGAGGGTAGTTTATAACGCGTTTAAGCGCTTCCTCGTCGTTAGGGTTAAATGTGAGCCTGAAATAGGCTATCAGATCTTTAATTTCTTTACGCTGATAGAAGGAGAGGCCCCCGTAAATTTTATAAGGTGTGCCCATTTTGCGTAACGCTTCCTCCATTGAGCGGGATTGCGCATTGGTGCGGTACAGTATGGCAAAATCATTCCACCTCAGGCCCTTGGTGGTTCGCTCATGCATAATAGCTTCGGCAACCAGTTTACCCTCCTCATTATCGCTAAAGGCACGCATTACCTTTATTTTATCGCCGCTTTCTTTTTCAGAAAATACATTCTTTTTAAGCTGTTCTTTGTTGTTGGCGATAATACTGTTGGCAACGTTTACTATGTTTTGGGTCGACCGGTAATTTTGCTCCAGCTTAAATACTTTCAAATCTGGGTAATCCTTCTCGAAGTTTAATATATTTTGGATATTGGCGCCGCGGAAAGCATAGATACTTTGTGCGTCATCACCCACCACGCAAATGTTTTCATTTACAGCTGCCAGTTTTTTTACGATCAGGTACTGCGAGAAGTTAGTATCCTGATACTCATCCACCATCAGGTATTTAAACTTGTGCTGGTATTTGTTTAGCGTATCCGGGTGCAGTTTAAGCAACTCATTGGTTTTAAACAACAAGTCATCAAAATCCATAGCGCCGGCACGGTAGCAGCGCTGCATGTAGGTTTGATAAATAGCGCCAAGCATGGGCCGGTTGCTTGAAATATCGTCGGCTTGTATCTGGTCGTTCTTTTGATATTCCATCCATGATACCAGGTTGTTTTTTGCTGCCGAGATCCGGTTAAGTACAAAGTTTACGCTGTACAGTTTATCGTCCAGGCTCATCTCTTTTAAAATGGCACGCAGTACGCTTTTGCTATCATCGGTATCATAAATGGTGAAGTTGCTAGGATAGCCGATTTTGTCAGCCTCAACGCGTAATATTTTGGCAAAAACAGAGTGGAAGGTACCCATCCAGATATTTTTTGCTTCGGGCCCCACCAGGTGCGTAATACGCTCGCGCATTTCGCGCGACGCCTTGTTGGTAAACGTTAATACCAATATATTAAACGGATCGACCCCGCTGCGGATCAAATGCGCCACCCTGTAGGTAATTACCCGTGTCTTGCCCGATCCCGCGCCGGCAATAATCATTACCGGGCCGTGTATTTGTTTAACCGCCGCCTGTTGTTCCGGATTTAATCCCGCTAAATAATCCAATGCTTTTCCCTCTTTTCTGTGAGCAGCGAAATTAAGGTTTTGGGCTGAAAGAAGAAAGCATTTTTGATGCCATGCTAACATTACCCGGTAAAAACTTCAGCCAATGGCGTAACAACATTTGCTTGAATTGCGTATACCGGCGTAATCTCCCTGAAGTTGAACAGCCTCACTGTGTCTGATTTCTGATTTAAACTATTAAAACCCTTGTCAACCATGAAAAAAGGTGCCTGCTTTTTGTTCATTATTTGTGCCGGCATTATACTGAGCGGTGCAAGTGCCTGTAAATCAACGTTTGTTAATCCGGAGATTATGCCTGTTGTGGTTCCGGAGCATTATGTTAAAATTTATAACGTCGGGACCGGCAGCGGTGACCTTATCATAGACGGCGACGCAGCTGAATATATAGATAACGCATTGATTATCATTGCCCCGGGTGTATATGGTTCAATCAATATCAATAACTTACATCCGGCAACCAAAATAACCATTAAGAATGGCAACGGCGTTGTAGCCATGGATGGTGGCAATTATACCGGAGGAAACAAAAATATGTACGCAGGCCTGAATTATAGAAATTGCAGCAACGTCGTCATCAGCGGTAATGGCTCTGTCGGCGAATATGGCTTTGATATCCACGACAACTTTTACAGATCTACCACAATTGCAGGGAAAAACAAGAACGTTACTTTACAATATTGCAGCTATGAGCGGATTGGCGATAGCCCGATATTCATCTACAGCAGTAACACTGCCTGGGACGGAACAGACAATACCATTAACAATCGCGATCTTAAATTTCTGCACAACAAATTTGAGTTTTGCCAGGGCACCACTCAACTGGGCGGCACTGTAACCACAATGGAAGTTAACGACCTTACAAAGGGGATAGAATTTGGTTATAACGAATGGATAAACTGCGACGCGGGCATACTGGTTTTTGCCGGTGCTGCTGACGGGATGCAGCTACATGATAACGTTTTCAAAAATATTAACCAGACTAACAATAATGACAACGGCTTTTTCCTGATTGTAGGTAATGGTGATTTTTACCGCAACTATGCAAACAGCTACCAGGGGCATATGATCAGGTTATGGTCGCTTAGCTTTGGTACTACACCTGCCGATTGTTTGATTTGTGATAATATCAGCATCGGCTCGCGAAAGTATAGTCCATTTGAATGGCAGTCAACCGAGGGGCTTAATGTCAAGGCCGCACCCAATACAACCTATGTAAATATCAAACTATGTAACAACACTGCCGGTAACTTAAACTACGAGCAACACCCCGAATTTGGCGCTTGTTTGGCAGACAACTACAGTATGCCTGCCGGTTCAAAATTGGAGGTGTATAACAATCTGTTATACAAAACTTTTACAGCAACCGGTATACCAAACCGGATTTTTCAATTCTCTGATGTTGAGTTGGAGGCCCGTGCTGTCGTAAATAAAAATACCTATTACAGTAAAAATACCGCTGCCGGTTTTGATGAAACAACCTTAAAACTTCTTAGCAACTCGCCGGCTAAAAATGCAGGATTAAAAGGCCATTTAATTAGTCCGGTAGACTATCATAAGCTGCCGTTTAATTTGTCAAAGCCATCAATCGGCGCGTCAAACTAAATCAATGTGAAAGATACTATCGACTGTAGTATGTATTTTAACAAGATCTACAATACCAGGTGTTGTAGATCCTGTTAAAATAGGATATTATGGCTGCCCGGCGCCGCCTGATGCACCATATATAGCCCCGGTTGTAAAGCTGGCATCGCTTGCAGCTAACTGTACATAGATGGATGCTAGCTCGGCCGGCTGGCCCGGCCTGCCAAATACGGTTTGGCTGCCAAAGTTCTTAAGCTTTTCCTGGCTGGCACCACCGCTTACCTGTATCGGTGTCCAAACGGGGCCGGGTGCAACGCCGTTAACTCTTATCCCTTTAGGGCCTAACTGTTTGGCCAACGATTTTATGTAATTCATAGTCGCAGCTTTGGTCTGGGCGTAATCGTACAAATCCGGAGTAGGGTCATACGCCTGTTCTGAAGTGGTGCCAATTATGACCGAGCCCGGTTGCAAATGCGGCAATGCGGCTTTAATGATCCAAAATGGGGCATAAATATTGGTTTTCATGGTCCAGTCAAATTGTTCGCTTGTAATGTCCAGTATCGAGTCGTTAGCCTGTTGCCGGCCGGCATTGTTTACCAGTATATCCAACCCACCTAAGCCCTCAATAGCTTTTTCAACTAACTCCTTACAAAATGATTCTTCCCGTAGGTCGCCCGGTATAGCCACGGCATTACGGCCGGCTGCCCTTATCAACTCAATTACTTCGCGTGCATCTTCCTCCTCATCCGGTAGATAGTTAATGGCAACATCTGCACCTTCGCGCGCATAGGCAATAGCTGCTGCCCGCCCCATGCCCGAATCGCCGCCGGTAATTAATGCTTTACGGCCCGTCAACCTGCCGGCGCCCTTATAAGTATCCTCGCCATGATCGGGGCGGGGTACCATTTTGCAGGCAAGGCCGGGCCAGGGCTGCGATTGTCCTTTAAACGGCGGTTGAGGATATTTTCCCGCCGGGTCTTCTAAAGGTATTGTTTGATTAGTATCGTTCATGATGTCGTGTTTATTCAATCAAACAACTATCACCTATTCGCTTGGTTTTAATTATATTTAAATAATACGCAAATGGTTGATAATTGTATAATTATTACATTTGAATACCAAATCAATATTACTATGCCAACCTTTTCTAAAGTCCTGTTATCAGCTTGTCTGCTGTTAGTTACGCAATATGCATCGGCACAAACCAGTTATGAGCTAAATACAGGTTGGAAATGCAGCCCAATCAAGTCCGTGACAGACCAGGGCGAAATAATTTCTGATCCGGCGTATCCGCTCAGTGGCTGGATACCCGCGGTTGTGCCGGGTACTGTATTAACAACTCAATTGTATAACAAACAAATCCCTGATCCTTTTTACGGGATGAACAATAAGCTGATACCCGACATCTACCACACCGGCCGCGATTATTATACTTATTGGTTCGCTAAAGACTTTAAAGAACCCATGCCAACAAATGACGGGCAGGTTTACTTAAATCTGCGGGGGGTAAACTATAGCTGCAACATATTTTTTAATGGCCGCCAGTTAAATGAGAAGCTGCATTCGGGCATGTTTTTACGCCAGCGCTATAACATTACCAAATGGCTTTCAAAAAAAGGTAATAACCGGTTAGCGATAATTGTATACCCGCCTGATCCGGTTGGTAACCCCAATGGCGGCCAGGGGGGCGACGGCACCATAGCCCGCAATGTAAGCATTCAATATACCGCCGGCTGGGATTGGATTCAACCTATCCGCGACCGTAATACGGGCATCTGGGACAAAGTAACCATTGACAAAACCGGCGGGGTGCAGCTACTTGATCCGCATGTGGTAACGCTGGTGCCTGGTGTGAGGTTAGCTACCGGGCTGCAGCAACCTGCAATTATACAGGTATCGGCACACCTCCAAAACGCAACGAGTGCGACGGTTAGCGGCTTTTTAAGATATGAACTGGAAGGTAAAACGATATCAAAAAAGGTAACCTTAAAGGCCGGCGAGCTACAGGAGGTCAGGCTGAGCGATTACTCACTGAAAAATCCAAAGCTTTGGTGGCCAAACGGCTATGGCGCGCAAAACCTTTATCATTTAAACCTGCAATTTGCCACCGCCGCAAATAAAATATCCGACCAGAAAAATATTGAAGTGGGCATACGCCAGCTCACTACCGAATGGAATGCCCATACCCAAAGCAGGCAGATTAATGTTAACGGGCAAAAGATCTTTATTAAAGGAGGAAACTGGATCGTGTCGGATGAGATGCTGCGTTTTTCAAAAATACGGTATGATGCCGAAATTCGTTTCCACAGGGATATGAACCTTAACCTGATCCGGGTTTGGGGTGGTGCCCTGGTTGAGCGCCCCGAATTTTATGAGGCCTGCGACAAATATGGTATCCTGGTTTTCCAGGACATGTGGGGATCGGGCGATTGTAACGGCCGCTGGTTTGACAAAATGAAACTGGACGACCAGGCAACCCGCCGCAAATATCCCGATGAGCATGGTTTATATATCAGATCAATAGAAGACCAGGTTAAAATGATCCGTAACTACGCCTCGCTGGCAATTTGGTGCGGTGGGAATGAGATTACGCAGCCTGACGATATTTTAGCCGCGGTGCGTGATACCATTCTGCCTAAATTTGATAACACCCGCTGGTTTGTAGATTTCTCCAATTCGCTGGATATGTCGAAAAACGAAAAGGGGCAAAATGGAGACGGGCCGTACAGTATCCAGCCGGTATCCGTTTTCTGGGCAAAACGTACGTATCCTTTTAATTCAGAAGTAGGTTCGGTGGGTATTGGCGATTACGAATCATTGAAAAGATTTATACCGGAGGCTAATCTGGTTGCGCCGCAGTATGATGCGGTAGCCCGGCGTGAAAAGATCGACTCGGTTTGGCAATATCATACTTATATCGGGTACGAAGATTATATTAACAGGTACGGGGTGGCTAAAAACGTAAAAGACTTTGCCGAAAAGGCCCAGCTGATAAACTACGATCAGTACCGCGCGCTAATGGAGGGATTTAGCGCCCATATGTGGGATTGGTACACGGGCAGCATCATCTGGAAAACACAAAATCCGTGGACGGCTATGCGGGGGCAGATGTATGATTATTACCTTGACCCTAATGCCTGTCTTTACGGCCTGCATAATGGAAGCGAGCCTGTACACGTTATGTTTAACCCTACAGACAGCGTAATAAGCGTGGTCAATAATACCTTCACCAGCCTTAAAAATATTAAAGTAACCGTGAAGCTTTATACCATAACGGGGCAGGAGCTGCCGATAACCACGTTGATGCAAACCGTAGCCGCTACCAGCGTTGCCAACGTCTTGTCTATAAAAAAAGAACTGGTAGCGGCGGCTGCAGATAAAGGCGCGTTTCTTGCCTTAAGGATGACCGGTGCCAATAAAAGGATACTAAGCGACAATGTGTATTGGCTTGCTGATAAATATGGCCAATATTCGGGCCTTAATGAAATGCGGCCATCAAACCTAAGGGTTAGCGCCAAACAATTATCCAAAGGAAAGATTGCGGTAACCCTAACCAATAGCAGGCAAAATCCGGTAGCTTTCTTTAACCGGGTCTCGTTAATTGACCCGGCAACAAAGCAGCGGTTGCTGCCTGTTTTTTATTCGGACAATTACGTAACAGTATTGCCGGGCGAGCGAAAAGTAGTGATATTGGAATATAATTTACCAGTAAAGGACCCGAAAGTTTCAATTCGCGGCTGGAATCTGATTGAACAAGTAATAGCAGCACAATAGCTGATCTCACTATAGTTTAACGGTGGATACAAAATAGTGAGCGAGGTTTTTTTACTAAGATATCCGGCGATTTTATTTTTGGCGAATAACACTTAATTTCAAACAGGAAAGCGCTTTAAATTCTGTCTCTTATGTCAAATCTTGTTTTTATATCGCCTTTTTTTATTGTTGCCGATTTACAGGCTTCGGTAAACTTTTACGTCCATAAGCTGGGTTTCGAAGTGCAGTATATAGGCCCTGAAGAGGAATCTTATTTTGCGATGGTCGGACGCGGCCCGGTTTCGCTCATGTTAAAAAGCAGTGGCCAGCCGCTGCCCAATCATACCCGGTACGACTGGGCACGCAGGGATGCTTTTATCTCTGTTACCGATCCCGATGCTTTATCTGAGGAATTTAGTGCCTCCGGAGTTACTTTTAATGAACCCCTTGGGGTTGATACCGATAACTTGCGCGGCTTTTCTGTTGTCGATCCTAACGGATATGTTTTATTCTTTGGAAAGCCCGATAAATAAACCTGGGGCAGAGGGGAATTTTATATCACTGACGCTGATGGCAACATGTGCTCTTGTGTCAAATTTTAACGACAACTGTTCAAGCCGACCTGGCGTCTCATCACTCATAATGTAAAGCATCGATTGGATTTAGTCCTGATGCTTTTTGCGCGGGATAGTAGCCGAAGAAAATGCCGGTAAGTGCGCATACCATAAAAGATAAAAGTACGGAAGACTCAGAGACGACGGTGGGCCAGTGCAGTGTTAATGTAACCGTTTTAGCGACCAGCAAACCGAGTAGTACACCTATTATTCCGCCGGTGATACTGATCAGGATGGCCTCTGTTAAAAATTGTAACAGGATGTCTTTTCCCCTGGCACCGATAGACAGGCGAAGCCCGATCTCGCGGGTACGTTCTGTCACCGAAACGTACATAATATTCATAATACCTATTCCGCCGATCACCAGTGAAATACCGGCGATTACAGTGAGTAAGATCGTCAGCAGGCTGGTAGTAGCACCCAGTGTATTGATCAGTTCCTGCTGGGTGCGGACGGTAAAATCATTTTCATCTGCGGGCTTTAAACGGTGTGACCCGCGCAAAATCTTCGTCAGTTCTGCGGTTGCCGAATCCGTTGTCTGCTCATTTGCGGCTGATGCATAAATATACTGGTAATAGATAGTAGCCATTATCCGGTTCTGCACCGTGCTAATGGGCGCGATCAGAATGTCGTCCTGGTCCTGCCCAAAAGCATTGAAGCCCTTTGTGGTCAATACGCCGATGATCTGGAAAGGGATCCGGTTAAAACGGATCACCCTGCCTACCGGATTGTCTCCATTCGGGAACAGGTTATCAATAACCGTTTGTCCGATCAAACACACCTTGGCTGACGACAATTCGTCTCTGAGTGTAAATGAACGGCCGCTTTTGATTGTCAATTTCCGGATGTCCAGGTATTCTGGAGCAACACCCACCATACTGGTCGGCCAGTTCAGCGCGCCGTTAATTGATTGTCCTCGTGTAGTGACTACAGGCGAAAATTCGGAAATAAACCTGGCGTCTCGTTGCAGGGCGGTAATATCCTTAGCGGTTAAGGTTTGAAAACTGGAGCCAGCGATCCTAACGCCGCCCGCTATATTACTGGCTGGCAGCACAGTGATCATATTGGAGCCCATGTTTGCCAGTTGGTCATGAATGCTTTGCTTAGAACCCTGCCCGATAGCCACCATCACAATAACGGCAGCTACGCCGATAATAATGCCCAGCATGGTTAAAAACGCCCGTAACTTATTCCTTTCGAGCGCCTTGTAAGCAATTCTTAAAAGGCTAAACAGGTTCATTTTTTATTTCATTAGATGTTACCGGCATGGCCGCCAAAACTTGTTTTGCTGATCGCGGATGATCATTTACGGTATCAGACTGTATCCTGCCGTCGCGCAGCGATATGGTACGACTGCTGAATGAAGCAATATCCGGTTCATGGGTCACAAATACAATTGTTTTCCCTTTCTTCACATTAAGCTCCTGCATAAGCACCATAATCTCGTAAGAGGTCCGGCTATCCAGGTTCCCTGTCGCTTCATCTGCCAGGATCATGACAGGTTCATTGATCAGCGCCCTGGCAATGGCCACCCGTTGCTGCTGTCCTCCTGAAAGCTGATTCGGTGTGTGGTCCATCCGGTCGGCTAGTTTAACTTCTTTCAGCGCATGTATAGCCCGCTCACGGCGCTCTTTGTTACTTATATCGCGGTTATATAACAATGGCAGTTCCACATTTTCTACCGCTGAAGTCCGGGGTAATAAGTTATAGGACTGGAAAACAAAGCCTAATTTTCGGTTACGCAGGTGGGCAAGTTCGTCGCGCGACAGGCTGCTGACGTCGGTGCCATCCAGCAGGTATTCCCCGCTGGTCGGCTGATCCAGGCAACCCATGACATTCAACAGCGTGGTTTTACCTGAACCACTGCTGCCCATAATAGTAATAAACTCCCCGGCCTGCACTTTAAAGGAAATACCATTGAGCGCGTGTACGGTTTCTCCGCCCATTTGAAAATCCCGCTTCAGATCATGAATCGTTACTATGGTTTTGTTCATCGTCTGCCCCCTCCTGTACGGCGCGGTATAAACGGACTGCCACTTGTCGCGCCTTTTACAATAGCTTTAGCCGTCTGACTGGTAACAACGATATCATTCGGGGTCAGCCCATTTAGGACTTCCACTTTAATGTTGTCGTTGATTCCTATTATGATCCGTTTTTTAATAAGCCTGTGTTCCTTCTGTAACCAAACCCATGCTGTCTGCCCGTTTTTTACATTCTGACCTGTTTCTGTGACTAGCTGATACTCTTTTTTTACGGATGAATCCGGCCGGTAACTCAATGCAGTTGAAGGGATTAACAACGCATGTTGTACTTCGCGTGTATAAATAGTGATATTGGCTGTCATACCTGGCTTCAGCTTCAGGTCTTTGTTAGGTGCATTGATGATCGTGGTATAGGTAACTACATTCGCTGATGTCGAGGGGTGAAGCCTGATATCTCTGACAATACCTGAAAATTGGTCATTGATAAAAGCATCCACGGTAAATGTAGCCCGGTTTCCAGCTTTTACCTCGCCAATATCCGCTTCGTCTACAGCTGCATAGACTTCCATTTTTGTAATATCCCGGGCAATAATAAAAAGCGTTGGGGTATTGAAACTCGCCGCCACAGTTTGTCCGACATTGATTGTGCGGTTTAAGACCACCCCATCTATAGGCGAATAAATATCTGCGTAGGAAAGATTTTTGGCGGCCAAACGTACCTGAGCTTCTGCAGTCTTTACCGCAGCTTTCGCGGCAGTATAGGTATTTAATGCAACATCATAGTCGGCCTTGCTAATAGCATCTGTTTTAAACAACAGATTTTGACGGTTATAATTATTGGTAGCAAAGAGCAATTGGCTTTCGGCGTTCTGCAAATTACCTTTATACTGGTCAAGCGTGGCCCTCAGCAACGACTTATCCAACTGGGCCAATAACTGGCCTTTCTTTACTTTTGAATTATAGTCCACATATAGATATTGGATGATGCCTGATACCTGGGTACCAACAGTAACCGTATCTTCCGGTTCTATCTTCCCGGTGGCCGTTACGCTTTGGGCAATATAACCGTACGCTGGCCTTTCAGTGAGCAGCGCAATCGGTTGTTCTTTAGTTCTGACAAAGAAATACCATATCAGCAAGGCCAGGGCTAATATCCCCGCCAGCAGCCCCCATCTTTTATAATTAATTTTCATGATCTCAGAATTAAAGTTTGATAGGCACACCGCTATAAAAATCATATACTTTTAAGGTTAGCAAGGCATTATATTTTGCTTGTATAAAAGCCTGCTGCGCCTGTAAAAACAATGTTTTTTGTAAGAGAAAATCCACTATGTTTGCCGTTCCAACCTTTAATTGTGCGCTGGCAACCCGATAACTTTCCTGGTTATAACGGTACTGGTTAAACGCTGCACCATATTGGCCCTGCGCGTTTAACGCATTGATATAGGCGCGCTCTACGGATTGCGAAAGCAACAGGGTGGTGTTTTTTAGGTTAAGTTGCGATTGTTCCACTTGGATTTTAGCTTCTTCCACCTTGGTCTTTACTGTCCTTTTGGTGAAAACAGGAACGGCAAGTGTAAGCGCGATCTGCTGGTTGAAATTGTTGTTTAACTGGCTGCCAAACCCGCCCCCATAGCTGTTATAGTCGGAATTGACCGATGCCCCCGCCGTCAAAGCCGGGCGATAACCTGCCCGCGCAATGGCCACTCCATAATTGGCTATATGGACACCAAGCTGACCGATCTTTACATCCGGGAAATTGTTTAAGGCATTTTGTTCGGATTCACGAAATGGCCTGACCGCAGCGGCGGCTATCACCGTGTCCGGCTTTTGGACGTCAAAAGCAGTTTCGTTGCTTAACAGTAAAAGCTGTTTTAAGGTAAGCAGGTCGGCTCGTTCGATATTGTGGGCGTTGACTAGCGTAAACTGGTCGGTGGCCAGTTGCGCCTGCAGTTGGATCAACGCACTGCGGGCAACGCTTCCGGCATCGTAAAGTTGCTGCTCCCGCTTGAGTTGCGCCTGTGCTGTGGAGACGACGGTGGAATCATAAATAATATTCTCCTTATCCAGTAAAATAGCGAGATAAGCTTGCGTTACCTGTAGGGTTAGATTATTTTCTTCCTGATCAATAGTTAATCCTGCAGATTGCACAGCCAGATCGGTCTGCCTGATGGTGTTGTTAATTACATTACCATTATATAGAGTTACCGACGAACTTAATCCGTAGCTACCCGACGTCGATGAGCCACCCCGGTAACCCGTAGTGTTGTCTCCGTTAGCATGAACAAAGGTTTGGGATTCTGTAGCGGATAAGCTGGGCAGACGCGATGCTTTGGCTAACTGATAGGCCTGTTGGCTAACTAACCGCTCCAGGCGCAGCGTGCCAATCTGCACGTTGTTGGCTATCGCATAACTAATACATTTTTCCAGGCTCCATGCCGGCCGGGCAGATGTATCCTGGGCATGAAGCCCGGAAGCAGGTAATGATAAGATCAGTAAAAATGAAAAATATTTGCCGCCGACCGTCATTGGTAAATAATTAATGGAACCGCTTTTTAATTCAAGCCATATTATTGATGAGCATTCAGCCTACTGTAGCGAACTTGGACAAAGTTGATATAACAGGCTGGAAAAAAACATGATGATGCGCATGCTATGAAGTGATCGAAAACAAGAGTTTTTTCCGAAGCATCCTCTACCATTAGCATGTCTTTTACTGCGTAAAATATTGCTGTCGGCTTCGTTTTAGGCGCCGGAAGTTACACCTTCATTTTTTTGTTGACTGATTGCCGGCGAAGCGGAGATACGTCTCCCCATAATGTTTTCCAGGTCTGCTTTATAGATCACTTCTTTTTTTAATAACAGGTCCGCTACTTTTTCGAGAGAGACTTTATTCTCTGCTAATAGCGTCTTGGCGTCCAAGTAGGCTTGTGCTATCAGTTTACGGATTTCCCGGTCGATTAGCTCACCCGTCGCTTCACTGAACGGTTTTTGGATAGCCAGGTCGCGTTGCTCGGTTGAATCGTAATAACTCAGGTTTCCCAGTTTTTCATTAAATCCATAATACACCACCATGGCATAGGCCTCTTTGGTTACCTTTTCAAGATCATCCAACGCACCCGAAGAGACCTCGCCAAAAATGAGCTCCTCAGCAGCCCTGCCGCCCAACGTAGCAGATAAATGCTCCTTAAAAGCAGTTTTGCTACGCAATTGCTTTTCTTCCGGTAAATACCAGGCCGCGCCCAGTGATTTACCGCGCGGGATGATCGAAACTTTTACCAGTGGATCTACGTTTTTTAATAGCCAGCTGATTACGGCGTGCCCGGCTTCATGAAAGGCGATTATTCTTTTTTCTTCGGGCGAAATGATCTTACTTTTCTTTTCAAGGCCGGCAACGATCCGGTCTATAGCATCCATAAAATCCTCTTTTTCTATTTTGACAGCTTTTCGCCGGGCAGCGATCAGGGCCGCTTCATTACAAATATTGGCAATGTCGGCCCCGGAGAATCCCGGGGTTTGTGCCGCCAGAATCTGTAAGTCAATGTTAGCCGCCAGGGTTAACCCAGCCATGTGCACTTTAAAAATGGCGACTCTTTCGTTCATATTGGGCAGTTCTAGGTAAATATGGCGGTCAAACCGCCCGGGACGGACCAGGGCCGGGTCCAGCATATCGGCACGGTTGGTTGCTGCCAATACGATGACGCCCGTATTAGTGCCAAAGCCGTCCATTTCGGTTAGTAGTTGATTAAGCGTGCTTTCCCGTTCGTCATTAGCGCCGCCCAGAAAGGCACCTTTTCCCCGCGACCGGCCTATAGCATCAATCTCATCGATAAAAATAATGCAGGGCGCTTTGTCTTTGGCCTGCTGGAACAGGTCACGCACCCGGGAAGCACCTACACCGACAAACATTTCTACAAAGGCGGCGCCAGAAATGGAAAAGAAGGGCACTTGCGCTTCGCCTGCCACAGCTTTCGCCAGCAACGTTTTACCCGTTCCGGGCGGGCCTACCAGGATCACCCCTTTAGGTATCTTCGCACCCAGCTTGGTAAATGAAGCCGGTTTTTTTAAAAAGTCGACAATTTCAAGGACTTCAACTTTAGCTTCATCCAGCCCGGCAACATCCGCGAAGGTCACCGTGCTGTTTTCTTTTTCGATCAGCGTGGCGGTTGATCTCCCAAAATTAAAGATAGAGGTTCCGCCCGGTCCGGTCATTCCGCCGCCGGCCCGTCGCATCAAAAAATTCAAGAGGACAAATAAGAGAATAAAGGGCGCCAACCAAGTCAGGATATTCATAAGCCAGTTACTCTGGTAGCTATAACTCACCGGAACTTTTTCATTTGCCGTGAAGGTTTTCTCTGCTTCGTCCAAATTGTGTTCAAAGGATTCTATCGAGCCGATTGTAAAAGTATAATGCGGCCCGCTATTGACGCCACTACCAAAGGCCGGTTTAAAAACATTTTTAAAGGCAGTATCGCCGGCAAATGACCTTTTGATATATACTTCAACCCTTTCCTTATTGATCACTTCCAGTTTTTCAACGGCTTTACGGCTCAGGATATCTTTTGAGAACTGCTGCCAGGTAATCTCTTTTAAGCCATAAGACGTTGTTAATAATGGTGACAGGACTACATAAAGCAAGAGGATAAGCCAAACCCAGCCGAATGCAGGATTGCCCTTTCCATTTAAAGGTCTTTTTGGCTTTACGGGCTGCTCCTTTTTCATAAATTAAAGTTGATAAGCACCAAGCTTATATCCGCCATCCGCATAATTCTTTTTTTGGCCTTATGCTACCTTTAGGTTGTGCCAAATTATTTGGACAATCTGATTGGTGCTTCAGCTTTTTTGTTGATCTCGTATTTGGCCAGCTGCGATAAGCGGTCGTCTATATTTTTTTCATTGATCTCCAGTTCATGAAAGATCGTTGCGAACTTCTCCATACCGAGGTCGCCGGCAAATGCGGAAGCTGTCCCGTAGATGCTGATCTTATAATGATTAATACCCTGTATGCTGGCAAGCAGGCAAGCGTCTGAAACCTCTGGGTCTGTACAATTTCTTAGTTTTTCATTGGTGTCTTCAATAAAGGCCTGCATTATCCGATTGGTCAGGCTCAATGAAGTGAAGTTCTCGGCGGAAAAAAAGCCTTCCATTTTCTGTACATGTTCTTCCACCATATTCAGGTATTTCTGCAATACCTGTTTTAACTGCAGTGACTGCGTTTTCATGATCCAGTCGGGTAGGTTCTTTCTCAGTTGAATCTCCCCGCTGGTAAACTTCCCGGCATTATAATCCAGCAAGTTATGTAAGGTGGCGATTGTTGAATTGTTTTCCATGACTTATGATTTTCAATTGTACCCAAATTTATTAGTCACTAAAGTTTTTAATGATGACCTGGATCACCCCGAAGGCTGATTGTCATCACCGTTGCCGTTTATGGCCAATTATTAAAACCGCTACAATGTTTTATTTAAAATATCCCGGAAATAGGTTAGTAGTTTTAACTGCGATTGCGATAATTGAGCTAAGTAATCTAAAAGTATGATGTAAGTCGTTTTTTAGTTTGCCCTCCCTGCTTATTTTAGCTTAGGAATTAAAACGCGATGATAACAGGAATAAATCTATGGCTTGATTCTTATGACGACATCTATTCGGATTTTGACAGCCGTCATTATCAGGCCCGAAAAATCTCTGAAGATTTTTTAGCGGAATTGCGGGTCGAGATCAAAAACTTGCCGGATACCCGGAATATGATCCTGTTACTGCCGGCTGAAATGCGCAATGAAGCGGCCGAAAAGATCATTGCGCCTGGCCTGCACCACTTTTTTACCTCCCAGTTTAGATGGCACCACAACCTTTACCGGCAAAAACTAACTAAAGGACTATTGTTTCTGATTGTTGGTGTGATGGTGATGCTGCTTAATTCCTGGATCATCTTCCGCGCCCAGGAATCTTTCATCATCATTTGCCTTAAAGTATTGCTTGAACCGGCCGGCTGGTTCCTGTTGTGGGCCGGACTGGACTTTTTACTTTATGACCTGGCCGGCTTTAAAAGAACCGAGCATTTTTACAGGGCGCTGAGCGAAATGAAAATCTACTTCCAGTCTTCTGTATTAAGCACGTCAGCAACAATCACTAATTTAAACAAGTGACCCGGCCATTGGCCTCTACCTCTCAGTTGCCATATTGTAAAGCGACAGGTTGCCCCAGTTCTTTCAGCCGGGTAATATGAGATCGGAGGGCTGCGAAAAAGCTGGGTTTTACATTATAAAACAAACCAAATTCCTTAGCTGTTTTTTCTACGATCGGCGCAATCCGCCGGTAATGCACATGACAGATATTTGGGAACAGGTGGTGTTCGATCTGAAAATTCAGACCGCCGATGTACCAGTTTAGCAAGCCGTTACGCTGTGCAAAATCCGAAGTGGTCAGCACTTCGTTTACTGCCCATTCGGTATGAATGATACCATCCTTGTCGGGCTCGAACTGTTGCGCGCCTTCTACTACATGGGCCATTTGGAAGACCGTACTTAAGATGCAACCTGCTGTCCAGTGCATAATCAGAAAACCGATTAATATTTGCCACCAACTAAAAGTGGTAAATAATATAGGCACGCCGATCAGGACGAATAAATAGGCCAATTTGATGATGACCATTTTGGCATATTCCATCGTAGGGTTGATATGGAATTTCCTGGTCACACCATCCTGGTTATATTTAGCCAGTTGGGTAAAATCGCGGGTGAGTTTAGACAAAGTCATTAGCCCATAAAAGAAAAAGGCATCGATATATTGGTAGCGATGTACTTTTTTTAAGGGTGCGTACTGCGACAAGCGGATCAGGCCGCTGACCGCGATATCTTCGTCATACCCTTCGATATTGGTATAAGCATGGTGCATCACATTATGCTGGATCTTCCAGTTAAAGACATTACTGCCCAGCAGATACATCGACGCGCCCATTAGTGTGTTAACCCATTCTTTATCGGAATAAGAGCCATGTACGGCATCATGCATAACGCACATACCAATTCCTGCCATGCCTATTCCCATGATGATTGCCAGTAGCAAACCGGTCCAGGCATTTACTTGCACTGTTAATAAAAGGACAAACGGCGCGATATAAAACAGCAGCATCGCCGCTGTTTGGGTATACAGACTTAGATTCCCTTTGGTTGAGATCTCTTTTTCCTTAAAGTATTCATTCACCCGTTGTCTTACCAAACTGGCAAACTGCTTTTGCCAGGGCTCATTGCTTGAAAATTTGATCGTTTGCATAATATTTATTCTTGATTAGTGTATATGCCTAAAAGCCTGCAATTTTGGCCCTACACGTAAAGCTTTATCAATGATAAAGATGTTATGGCGTTTACAGCTTTAACCGGCTTTTTTTAACCGGCCCAACTTTTCAAGATAGAACATTACCTCATCATCACTGACTTCGTTAAAGTTCTCATAGAATGCGCCGACGCCATGAAATTCCTCTGGTATGAGGACGGTCACAACTTCTTCAGCTTCTTTCGCTAATTTTTGTACCGCCTCTTTTGAAGCTACCGGAGATCCGACTATAATCTTACCGGGCTGGCCCTTTCGTATCAGCCTGACAGTACCCAGGATTGTGTTACCGGTCGCTATGCCGTCATCAACAATGATGACCGTTTTTCCACTGATATTTTCTGCGGGAGCGTCCCCCATGAATTTTTGATACATTTCTTTTAACCGCGCGCGTATGGACACAAGTTCCCGTTCTACATATCCAGGCGGAACATCCCGGTGGGGTATTACAAAATAATCCGACAGGCTGGCCGCCCCGATAGCATATTCTTTATTGTTTGGGTGCCCGATCTTTTTGGTCAAAACGACCTCGAGCGGAAACCCCAACTCACGGACTACCTGATAGGCAACCGGAATACCACCTCGTGGCACTGCAAGCACCACACCCGCGTCGTCTTTATATTTTTTGAGTTTGGCGGCAAGCAGCCGGCCGGCCTCTGTTCTGTCTTTAAACATAGCTGTAAAGATTTAATTTGCAGATAATTATGCCATAATAGCCGGTATATGGTCTCTAAACCAGCCGGCCGCTATTTCAGATACTTTTTCAAGTTTTCCGGGCTCTTCAAATAAATGAGTGGCCCCTTCCACAATCTCCAAATGCTTTTCGCACTTTAGGTCCTGAAATGCCTCCCGGTTAAATTCAAGCACTTGCGGATCCAAACTCCCGACGATCAAAAGGGTAGGGGATTGTACTGACGGCAACTCCTCCCTGGCCAGGTCGGGACGCCCGCCCCGGCAGACCACCGCAAATATCTCCGGCAATCTGGCAGCGGCTTTCAACGCTGAGGCCGCGCCGGTACTGGCGCCAAAATAACCAATGCTAAGCTCCCTGGCGGCCGGCAGTTTCTCCAGCCAAACAGTTGCAGCCACGAGCCGATCTTTGAGCAGGTCAATGGCAAATCTGTTATAATAATTTTGATCTTCTTCCGGTGTCAGCAGATCGAATAATAAAGTGCCAAAGCCATGTTCCTGAAGATAGGCGGCTACCTGCTGGTTGCGTTTGCTGAACCGGCTGCTGCCGCTGCCATGTGAGAAGATGATAATGGCCTTAGGATTATTTGGGTTGAATAAGTCACCCTTTAGCCGAACGCTACCTGCCGGTATACTCACCTGATTTTGATATTTTATTTCCATGAGATTAAGCTGTTTTAGATCAAAAATAACTCTTCGCCCGGCGCCCATCTGCCCTAAGCATTTCCTAACAAAACTAGTTACCAGCTGATCGACCTTCCATGATGCCGATCAGCTAACTGACTGATTGACATCAGGAAAATCAAGCCTGAAGGGAATTATTTTTGATAATGATAACGAGGGGCAAGAGCCAAAACAGAAAGACATGAAACATTATTTAACCAGGGAAGCACCATTAGACGAACCAGCGATTGTTGCTTCGATCAGCCGGCACGCCCATCCATTGGAAAATACCGCAGATCTTCAACCATTATTAGATCGCATTGGTGACGCCAAAATAGTGATGCTGGGAGAGGCCAGCCATGGCACGCACGAATATTATACCTGGCGGGCGCAGATCTCTAAAATATTGATCAGAGAAAAAGGCTTTAATTTTATCGCAGTAGAGGGGGACTGGCCCGATTGTTACCGGTTAAACCGTTTTGTCAAGGGTTATGATACTGATCATAAAACTGCAGTTAAGGTATTGCAGGAGTTTAACCGATGGCCCACCTGGATGTGGGCCAATTGGGAAATTGCTGCCCTGGCCGAATGGTTAAAGAAATACAACACCGGTTTGCCGGCTAACAAAAAGGCTGGGTTTTACGGCCTTGATGTCTACAGTTTGTGGGAAAGCATGGAATACATTATGCAGTATCTGCAAAAAACAGACCCTGCCGCTTTGAAGGTGGCTGAGAATGCTTACCGCTGTTTCGAGCCTTATCGTAAAGACGAAGGGCGTTCCTACGCGCACGCCAGTGCTTTTGTCCCCGAACTGTGCCAGGCAGAGGTAGTGGGCCTGTTGAAAGAGATACAGCGGAAATTACCGCAGTATAATACTGACCATGAAAATGTCTTCAGTGCCGAACAAAATGCAATGATCGCGGTCAATGCCGAAAAGTATTACCGGGCTATGATTAGCGGGGGGCCTAACAGCTGGAACATCCGCGACACACATATGGCAAACACCCTTAATCGTTTACTGGCCTTTCATGGTGAGGGTGCCAAGGCAATCGTTTGGCAGCACAATACCCATATTGGTGACGCAAGGGCAACAGATATGGCATTGGAAGGTATGTGGAATACCGGTGAACTAGCCAGGACACAGTACAAAAATAAAAACGTAGTACTGGTTGGCTTCGGGTCTTACCAGGGAACGGTAATGGCTGGCCAAAGCTGGGGGGCGGCCATGCAGGTACTGCAAATGCCGAAGGCCCGGAAAGCAAGCTGGGAATATTTATTACACGGTGCAGGTGAGGAAAATAAAGTCCTGATTATGAACGATTTTTCAGGAGACCATATGCTGATGGAAAATCATATCGGGCACCGCGCTATTGGCGTAGTATATAATTCGTTACATGAACGGTATGGCAACTACGTGCCCACCGTAGTTCCCCTGCGTTATGACGCCTTTATTTACCTGGATAAAACAACCGCGCTTCACCCGCTGCACATTAAGCCTGATGGCGATCAGATCCCGGAAACTTATCCGTTTGGGGTGTAATGGGATTAGCTTCTTCCGGTTTCTTTAGGCCGCCAGCTCTTCCGCAATGTGTTTTACGGAAAGGTTTTCGTCTTACGTTTGGCGACTATTTTCTTTGTTTCTGACTATTCTTCAGCGGAAAAACCAGCAAAGGTATTTTTTGATGAGCAAGCTCTCTTTCCACCTTGCTCTCACTGAACAGATTTTTAAAAAAAGAATAGTGGTGATGACTCATGGTCAGCATATCGGCCCCGGTTTGCTTGCTAACCCGGTTTAAGCGGCCTACCACGTCTCTGCCCCGAATCTCTTTAGACGAGATCGGCGGTCCTTTTAGTTTGGCCAACTGTTCGTTAAATATCGTTTCTTTTTGAGCTGCATCTCCTCGGTTTTCGCCATTAACTATTACATGCACCACCTCGATTCTGAACCCCAGCGTCTGGCTTAATTCTGACAGATAGCTGATCGCTTCGAGATCCCCAGGCTCATAATCTGTAGCAAAAACAACTTTCTCTAATTGGGATAACGCCGCCCGGGACGGCACGATTAGCACCGGGCATACAGCTGCTTCAATCACCTGCAGTGTATGGCTCCCCGTAAAGATATGCTCTATAGCGCAGCCGGCGGGCGCCCCTATAACTATCAGTTCAAATGCCTCTTCACGAAGCTGCCGTGCCAGTGCTTCCCTGAAGCCACCTTCACTGTAACGGGTGAGCAGCTGCGGCTTATAATCGCCGCCGGTATTGGTCATAAAATCCTCCAAGTCCTCCGTGACCTGCTGGAACTTGTCCTGGCTTTCTACTGATCCCGCTACGGTTTCCGCCAATAGTGGGCCTCCTAAATAGCCGGGCATTACCGGTATTTGAGGGGCGCAGTTCCATAACAGTAGCCTGTCATGTAATTGTTCGGCAAGCCGGATTGCAATCTCGGCCGCATGGGTAGCGCCTTTTGAAAAATCTGTGGGTACCAGGATTGTTTTCATCATTATTTTTTTTAGTAGCTATCGGTCGATATTTGTAATACGATCCTGTTATAAATGATGCTGATCAGAATTGAGCCAAGACACAACCCCTGTCACCATTTTCGCGCTCTTCAACGCACATAATCAGTGACCGGCGCTACTTTGCTCATTGGCATTTCCATAACTGTTCGTTTAAAATTTGCATGAATTGTATTTGTTAACAGCATTCCATACGGTCTATAAAGATCACGTTATGCTCTGCCCGCGGATGCGGTTCAGGTTTTTCTACGCCATAGCCCAAAATAACCGCTAGCTGCACCGTTTCGCCGTCAGGAACCTCCAGGCGATGAAAGACGGGGGTCTGCTCAATAAACTTCGCAAACCCAATAGGACAGCTATCCAGGCCAAGCGATTTAGCCGCCAGCATCAAGTTCTGCGCGCACATGCCAATATCCAGGCCGGCCCATTCATTATCTTTTGGCGCAGTAATAAATACAACTACCGGAGCGCCATGGAATATCGGGTCTTCCCCTCCGGAGTGCATGGTGTGCGGTAACTCATGTAAAAGTGTTTTGATAGTTGCCACCGGATGCTTGAGCGTTTCTTTGATCGCCATTTTTGGCATGATCTTTACGATCGCCTCTGAAAAAGAAGCGATTGTGTCTTTATGCGTGGCGATATAGAATTTCCAGGGTTGTCCGTTCATGGCTGATGGGGCCATACAGCCGGCATCAAGGATTTTATTCAGGACGTCGTCATCAATCATATCAGGCCGATATTTCCTTACTGCTCTTCTTTCAAAAATAGTTTTGAGCGTTTCGTTACCGGTAAGGTCATTAATTATGGCGGTTTTCATAACAGGTATTTTTATATGTAAGCAAACAATTCTAATTTCTCCGGCGGAACGCGACCGGAACGATCATAGCCCCGTATTTATGCAAAATGAATGAAAAGGAAATGGTTACACCATGATCATCATCAGCAACGGAGATGATATTTCTCATCCTCACCAGACATTTTTGCGTGGGAGGTTATTTAGGCCGGCGGGGCGGAATACTGCGGATTTTCTTTACACCGCTGTCGGCTTATTCCTTCACTATTAACAGCAATGACAAGCATCAAACGCTATTCTGACTCCCGTCATGACTTAGTCACGGGCAACTAAACAAATTTGTGCCTTAAATCGACGATAATGAAATGTTTAAAAGCATTTATCCTGTTTGCATTGGCCTGTGTAGCCGGGAGCTGTACCGCCTACCGATATTATGCAATTGAAAGTCCAACCGCGACTTTTCAGAAATACAGGACTTTTGCCTGGCTACCTGCCGTAGACACCACCGGCAACTACAGTGATATTGCTGATGAAAAGATCAAAGATGAGGTTAGTGCGCAACTGGAAAGGCGCAATCTGAAGTTGGAGGTTGCCCGCCCGGACCTGTTGGTGCGCTATGCCATACAGGTAAATGACAAGGTGAGGGTCTATAACCGCCCGGTGTATGTTTACGGCCCGCGTGCCATCTACCACGGTGTACCCCGTAACCGCTACGGCCGTTATTTTTATTTCCGGTATCCGGCTGATTTTATCGTCTATGTGGGGGACGAAATTGAACGTGTTCCCTACCGCGAAGGTACATTGGTCATAGATTTGATCGAGCGTAAAAGCCGGCGCGTGATATGGCGCGGTTACGGCGTTGGCGACATTGATGATCCGGAAAGAGCGCTGACCGATATCCCCAGGGTTGTGGAAGGCATTATGGCTAAACTACCTCTCATTCCGACAGCAGATTTTCATAAGCGCCTGGTCAGCCAGCGGTGACTGATGCTAAAGCAATAATGAAACAAATCCTGGGCATGATCGATTTGTAGCCTAACGACTCTATGCGGATTTTGCAGAACCGAATATTTGATGCCGGACGTTCTTTAAATAAAAGTTGATATGTCGCTGTATTCTCTGTCCTCGTAAGAATGGTATAGAAGTCTAAATAAAAAGCACAGTAATATCGAGTACTACTGTGCTTTTTTATTTGCGTAGATAAAGAGAATAGGCTTGAACAACTTCTGTGATTTTGGCAATTATTATATATAAATTAGATTCAATCAGAATACACAATCAGAGTTGAACCAGTATCTAGGGCATTATAGTATTTTCTCATCATCGTTTATTTGCGGGTAATGCCGGTGAGCTTTAGCCAATCTTTGGGAATTCTCAAGTGTTTGCTGACAGCTTTGGGGTTATCATACAGATAATGACGAGTCAGCGAGGCTTTCACTTCGCGCAAACCAGAGGGGATGCCGCTATAGAGGATATGCCCGCCTTGCTCGCCGGCAGCCGGGCCGACATCCACGATCCAGTCGGCATGCCGGATCACATCAATCTCGTGCTCTACCACGAATAGGGAGTTGCCGGACGCTTTCAGCCTGTCCAGTGCGCGCAACAGGGCTTCGGTATCTGCCGGATGCAAACCTGCCGATGGCTCGTCCAGCACATACACCACACCAAAGAGGTTGGAGCGCACCTGCGTGGCTAACCTTAAGCGCTGCAATTCGCCGGGCGATAAGGTCGGCGTGCTGCGGCTGATCGTTAAGTAACCAAGGCCGAGGTCCAGCATGACCCGCACGCGCGCTAAAAAATCTTCGGCAATGCGGCGGGCAACAACAACTTTTTCGGGGTGTTTGGAGGCGAGTTTTTTTAACGCCGGCGCGTCACCCTTGGCGTAGGGCTGAAAGATAATGGCGAGCTTATTCAGTGCGAGGGCCGAAAGCTCGGCAATATCGTAACCGGCAAACTTAATGCTCAGCGACTCCTGCCGTAAGCGTTTACCGCGGCAAAGCGGGCATTCGGTGCTCAGCATATACTGCGAAACCCGCTTTTTCATCAACAGGCTTTGAGTAGTGGCAAACGTATGCCGCACGTAGCGGCGAGCCCCGGTAAAGGTGCCCATATAGTCGGGCTGGCGTTTGTTTTGAATAAAGCGCTGGATTTCATCATGTGTATAGCCGGAATAAACCGGGACCACAGGTTGTTCTTCAGTAAACAGGATCCAGTCGCGATCTTTTTTGGGTAGTTCTTTCCAGGGGATATCGATATTGTAGCCCATAGTGGTCAGGATGTCGCGCTGGTTTTGTCCCTGCCAGGCGGGCGGCCAGGCGGCGATCGCTTTTTGCCTTATGGTCAGTGTATCGTCGGGCACCATAGTTTTTTCAGTGATCTCATACACCCTGCCCAGCCCGTGACATTCGGGACAAGCGCCTTCTGGGGTATTGGCCGAAAAGGCTTCGGCATAGATGATCCCCTGCCCGGAAGGGTAATCGCCGGCGCGGGAATACAGCATCCGCAGTAAATTGGCTAAAGTGGTGATGCTGCCGACCGAGGACCGCGTGCTGGCCGAACCGCGCTGCTGCTGTAAGGCGACCGCCGGCGGTAGTCCTTCGATCTCATCTACTTCCGGTATGGCCATCTGGTTGAATAAGCGGCGGGCATACGGCGAGACTGATTCCAGGTAACGCCGCTGTGCCTCGGCATACAAAGTACCGAAAGCCAGCGAAGATTTTCCAGAACCCGATATGCCGGTAAAAACCACTAGCGCATCCCTCGGGATCTCCAGGTCCACGTTCTTCAGGTTATGCTCCCGCGCACCTTTTACTTTCACAAATCCCTTAAATTCCATCGGCAGTTCAATCGTTAGACAGGCGGGTTAACAGGCCGAAGAGTGTTATTGTTTCGACTGCCAGGTGAGTTAGCGCCGAGATCCGGCAGCATTATAAGTTGGGTAGCAGGTAGTATAATAACAACAGGCTGGCGCCGATAACGCCCGCTGTCAGCACCAGCAATAAACGCGACTGCGGGTAAAAGGCGTTATTGAGCAACTGCTTTTCGATCCTGCGGTAACGCAGGTAACCGATAAGTGCGGTCAGCGCGCCGACCGCGACCAGGCACATGCCGATGATCGCGGAGAAACCTTTTTGCTGCGGTACATTTTGAGTGCCCACCACAAGCGAGATCTGCCGCACAAATAGCGAGAACTTGACGACGACGAAGCCGAAGCCCATCAGGGCGATGCTGGTCCGTATCCAGGCGAGGAAGGTGCGTTCATTGGCCAGGTGGTCGCCGGCACCGGCCTGGTGATTATTGGTTTGATCGGTCATGTAGGGGAAGCACGGATATCCGGGCAAGGTTTTAAGCATTCAGAAATGATCCCTGATAATAACTACCATTGATTGTTTTGCCACCTCCACCGTCCAGCAATCATGTAACTGGTAAAATAATTTTTTTCTTGTCCGTATGGATGCTTTAGCTTTGTTTACCAGGTAATTGGGCATTCTCGCATGACCGAGCAGCGCATCTCCATGATCGAATTCTATGAGCGGCTGCCGGTGGCGGTATATATCTGCGACCGGTACGATGTGCTCGTAGATTACAAGACAGCCGCCGCGGCCCTGTTTCCTGTTGCGCCCCCTAGCTGGTGTCAGGGACTGGTACCTCAATTTAGCAATCCATGATAAGCAGGGACGCAAAGTTGATGCAGCCTATAAGTCTGTTACTACGGGTATCAAAACGCATTCGGACGGTTACCGCGAGGAATTGGCGGCCCGGCCAGCAGATCACTTACCGGCACACGGGCTTTGTTCCCGTATACTTTGACCAGCTATTGCTGAAGAACTGCCTGCATAACCTGCTCCAATGCCATCAAATATTCAGGTGAAGACACGATGATCGACCTTGGACACCGAGATCAGCGAAGCCGGCTGCCTGCTGACGGTTAAGGATCACAGGATCGGTGGCTCCGAAGCCGACCAGGAGCATTTGTTCAGCGCTTTCTTCCGGGCGAGCAATACCGGCACGATCCAGGGACGGGACGGGCCTTGGCTTAAATATCGTGGCACGGCGTGCCAGCCTGCTGGGCGGGAAAATCGAGTTCAAAAGTTATCCCGGAAAGGGTACCACCTTTGTCTTGCTTTCCCGGTTTAACACTCATGCCTTAACCAGGCTCCAGGCATTACGGACGTCGCAGACCCGATCATGACGAATATCAGATTTTGATTTGATCAGGGTCATGGTAAGGCGGATTAAAATTTCCTTGTTTTGCCTTGTATCATTTGGCTTGTCTGCGAAAGTCGTTCACTATAAGTCATGGCAAAGAAAAAACTACAAGCGGTACCGATTGAAGACCCCACTCCGAAAATTCAGCCGGCGACTGAACCGGCTGTTGACCCGGAAGATCCGTTTCAGCCCGGTGACGATCCGGAGATCATCCCTTTTAAGGAACCCTTTGAGCCGCCGCCCTACGAGGTGCCGCCACCAGGCGGAAGGTCCCTAACCTGACTCAACCTTTCCTTAATAACTAATCAATTAATCTAATGAAAACGATAATGGAACAGTCAGTTTTATTTGACGAACACGTAACAGAATACGAAGCCTGGTTTGACACCTACGATCATGTATTCCGTTCAGAGGTAGCAGCTATACTCGAGGTATTTCCGGCAGGGACCATTTATCGGGCTTGAGTCGGTGTGGGAACCGGTCGTTTTGCTGAAGCCCTGGGTATTAAGGAGGGGGTTGACCCATTATCGGGCATGCGTGAAAAAGCAAGTAAAAGAGGGATCAATGTCCGCAACGCCCGGGCAGAGGCGCTTCCCTATAAGGATCTGAGTTTCCACGTTGTACTCATGGTTTTTTGTATCAGCTATTTCGAGGATTTACATGCGGCGTTCAAAGAAGCTTATCGAGTACTGAAAGACAAGGGGGGCCTTATTGTTGGGTTTATAGATAAAAACAGTCCCATAGGAGAATATTATGAAAACCGTAAAGTATTTTCTATAAACACGCTAATTTTTATTCGGTGGCCGGGATAACCGAAGAATTAAGAAAAGTTGGTTTTAAGGGATTGACTTTTTCCCAGACGCTCTTTCATCCGCTTGACGAGATAACAGAAACAGAAAGCCCTGGCCCAGGCTATGGGGAGGGGTCATTTGTCCTCATCAAATCTGTCAAATACGGCGTTTTTCCTGTACTCCGCCTTCGTCAGGCACGGTCCTGCAACCCCTGCTGGATAAAAGCCAGCAGTTTCTCCTCATGGTACGGCTTGGCGAGATAGCCTGCGACCCCGGCCAAACGACTGGCATCTCCTTCGTGCGGAGATCGGCTTGTAGCTTTTCGACCAAAGTATACCTATCCAGGGAGCAGTTTTAGAGGCCGCGTGCACAATGGCCGAAATGATCTCTGCCAAGCAAGTCACGTCGGATATCAGGTGAGTGAACCCAGGCCGCTTGTACATTGACGTAATTGTTTACGCGCTCGCGGCTAGTGATGCAGGCGGCTTATGACATGCGCCGGCGATAGAGGGATTTCTTACTTTGCGTTGCCTAAGACGAAATAAACCGTTTATTTCCAAAATTAGCTGTAGCTTTGATAGGATTCCTATTGCCATCTAGCCCTTAAATAATGTTTGTAGCCGACCCTCACCATATTCACCATATCATCGCCATCGGCGCTCCGGCGTCGCCAGACAACTGGCTGTCTGACCAGGATGCTTAACCAAGTTTTATATTTAAGTTAGGTTGCCATGTTCACCAACTTTAACGAAGCGGAACGGGCGATGAGATTCCCGGAAGACAGGCGTATGTTTATTGGGATCAATAGAACAGCGTTTATCCTGCTTTTGACCATGCTGATCGCCACAGCAGGGGTGGCATGGTTACAGTACTTGCTGTTCGGCTTGCCCACGGATCCATCGTTGACCTTGCCGGTGTTAACCGCCGCTGACCCTAAAGGATTCCCGCTCTGGCTATCGCTCAGCCACTGGATAAATTTCTTTTTTCTCGCCCTAATTATCAGGAGCGGTTTGTCTATTTTAGCGGATCATCCCCGTCTTTACTGGAACCGCGGCTGTTCGCCCCGTTCGGAGTGGTTGCGTTTTACCCCTGTAAAGGTGCCGGATGACCGGGTTTACACCGCAAAAGAAGATGGCCGGTATTTGAACCCGGTAGCCGGCTTGCCGGGGTACCGCCATTCCATAGGAATAGCCCGTTCATGGCATTTTATAACAGTTCCCTTCTTCCTGCTGAACGGCGTGGTATTTATAGGTTTTTTATTCTTTACCAATCAGTGGAAAGGTTGGTCCCGGCATCCTGGCAGGTGTTACCTGATTCGTGGAACATCTTCGTTCACTATGCCACCTTTCACCTGCCTGTCGAACCTGACGGTTTTTATCATTTTAATGCACTGCAGCAAATTTCTTACTTTGCGGTGGTTTTTTTTTGGCGCCTGTTGCCATGCTCAGCGGTATGTCGATGTCCCCGGCCATAGAAAATCGTTTCCATCGGCTACCCAAGTTATTCGGCAACCGCCAGGGCGCTCGCTCCGTTCACTTTTTGGTCATGATCGCCTACTTGGCCTTTGTCATCATTCACGTGGCAATGGTGGCTGCGACAGGGCTGACGAGGAATATGAATCATATCACAGTCGGTACGGACAGCACTGCTGACCGTTCGGGCCTTTATATTGGGCTTGGTGTTATTTTGTTTACAGTGGCATTTGGTTTCCTGGCGCATTGGATCTCCTGGCAACGGCCGCGGTCATTACAGCAAGCAGAGGCTAAAATTAATGGCACCTTATGGCTCAACACCATTAACAAACTCCGGCCTAAAGTTTATTATCAGCAAAAAGATATATCCCCTTATTTCTGGGTAAACGGGAAAATGCCCGAATCGGCTGAATGGCGCAACCTTGCAGCTAATCATTTTAAAGATTTCAAGCTCCAGGTCGGTGGCCTGGTTGAAAATTCAGTACAGCTATCATTAGAAGATCTGAAAAAGATGGGTGCAGAACAAAACATTACCATGCACCATTGCATACAGGGGTGGTCGGGAATTGCAGAATGGGGTGGTTTACCTATGAAGACATTAATAGCCTTGGTCAGGCCCCATTCTTCGGTGACAACGGTGGTCTTTTATTCTTTCGGCGAAGGGCTTTATGGCGGCGCTTATTACGATACGCACAGCCTGGATAACTGCCTGAAACCGAAATCGATCCTGGCCTGGGAAATGAATTACCAGCCGCTTCCCGAAAAGCATGGGGCGCCACTCAGGCTGCGTATCGAAAATCAGCTCGGCTACAAAATGGTCAAATGGATCAATAAAATAGAATTTTTAGATACCCATCAGTACATCGGCAAGGGTTTCGGCGGTAAAAATGAAGATGATGAATATTTCGATCTGTTGGCCGACACCTAACAGAGGACTATTCACAGCTATTGTTTGAGTCCGAACCTGAAATCTACTTTCCTGGAATAAATGCGGTGTTGTCCTGATTTTAATTTCCTGATAGGATTTCCCTATCCGAGACAAATAATTACAAATAAATCACAAATAGTCACACTATTTGTGCTATAATCACAAGTAAAACATGATTGAAATCATATTTTACTTGTGCTGAACCTCGCATTTTTGCATGATGGAACTCACAATTAACCCGCAAACAAAAATCAGCCAACTGCTCGAAGTCGACCGTGACCTGGTGATCAGGACGCTGGTCGGTTTAAATAAAAAATTTTCAAAACTTAAAAATCCGTTACTACGAAATTTATTGGTAAAAAGGGTTAGCATCGCTGATGCCTGCAAAATATCAAAAACTGAACTCACTGATTTTATGTGGAGCATGAAGCAAATCGGGTTCAAAGTAAGCGCAGATACATCAGTTGAAAATGATATAGCTGTGCGGAGGGCATCTTTCCGAGAGCCATTGGATTATCTCGAACTTGATGTCCGCCCTGTGCTGGCGCAGGATAAAGATCCCTTAAAAAAAATATTAGCCTGTATTAAGAAACTCGAAGACGGTCAGGGACTAAAACTTATCAATACCTTCGAACCGTTGCCGTTGATCCATTTGCTGGCAGAAAAAGGATTTTCCTTCCGTGTGGAACAAACGGAACCAAACCTGGTCGTAACTTATTTTAGCAAAACAGGATCTACTCCGGACGAAGCGGTAACCATTCCTTTAACAGCCCCGGCCGCTGATAATGACCAATTCAATCGCCTCCTGAAAAGATTTGACGAACACCGCATTATTTTTCTTGATGTTCGCCAACTGGAGATGCCAAAACCTATGCTGGCCATCCTGGAGCAAACGCCGAACCTGGTTGCCGGCAACGCCCTGTTTGTCTACCACAAAAAGATACCGGTATACCTGCTGCCGGAGTTGGAGAAACAGGGATTAACCTATGTCTTTAAAACGATCGGCCCCGCCAATATCAACATGCTGATTTATAAAAAATGAGTGGGATCAAGCAGAACCCTGGTCTTTATAAGATCGTGGTAACCCATTATGTGGTCGCCGCGTTTTGTTTTTTGATCCTGTCTGTCATGATGCTGTTCTCCGTGAAGGCCTTTACCGGGCATTATTTTCATCCTCAGATTCTCGCTATTACACACATGGCGGCACTCGGTTGGGGAACGATGATCATCCTGGGCGCATCTTACCAACTTATCCCGGTGGTTCTGGAAACGGAGCTGTACAGCGAAAAACTGGCCTGGATGAGCTTCGCGCTCTTTATGCCGGGGCTGACCGCCCTCGTCTATTCATTCTGGGTATTTGTACCGGGCATTCATATGCAAAGCGGCGCGATCTTATTGCTTTTGGCCGTCCTCTTATTTACGATTAATGTATACCTGACCGCTAAAAAGAAAAAACAGGAAACCATCCAGGAGGATTTTATCTTCAGCGCCTGTATTTGCCTTTGTCTGACGGCCGCTTTAGGCGCGGCATTGGTCTTTAATTTTACGCTGTTGATATTTCCGCAGGATCAACTGCATTTTCTTAAATTGCATGCGCACATGGGGCTGATTGGGTGGTTCCTGCTGATGCTGATCGGCGTGAGTTCCAAACTGGTACCCATGTTCCTGGTATCATCGTATCAAAACACCAAATTGCTCACCTACAGTTATTACCTGATCATAGGCGCGCTGCTATACTTCCTGGTAGATTCTTATCTCTTTGGACTTAGCCTACGGACCTATTTAATATTCACGATTGGTGCTGCCGGAATAACCTGCTATTTTATCTTCATTGTAAAATGCCTGCGATCCCGATTAAGAAAACACATCGACCTGCCGATGATGAACAGTTTCATGTCGTTTATCCTGTTAAAGATAGCTACGCTGACCGTTCCGTTTATTATTTACTTCCACCTTAAAAACAACCCGGTGACCATTCGCTTCTCAATGATCTATGGCGAATTTATGCTGATGGGCTGGATCACCGCGTTAATATTGGGGCAAACTTTTAAGACACTGCCTTTTATTGTTTGGGTTAAACACTACGAACACCTGACGGGAAAATTTAAAACCCCCATGCCAGCGGAGCTGTTCGCGGAGAACCTGCTGAAGGCGCAAACCGTGTCCTATCTGATTTTTTGCCTGACCTTTATGCCGGGCTGTTACCTACTGTTCCTGCCGCTGATCTATATCGGGATAGCGATGCTTATGGTTACCGCCATGCTGTATCTGTCCAACATCTTTACTGTACTATTTCATAAAACAGTAACTTATGGCAAGCTTTGATATTACCGACCCTCTTTCTTTTTTAAAAGAGCAAATGATGGAAACACTCCGACTGGTGATCGATCCGGAACTGCACATTAATATTATCGATCTCGGCCTGGTCTATGGCATTGACATAGACGCGGAGAAAAAGCTGGTCAACGTTGAGATGACCTTATCTTCATCTTACTGCCCGATGGGCGAAAGCATAATATCCGCCGTAAAAAATTGTATCGAGGGGCACTACGACGATTATGCAGCAGCAGTTGACCTTGTTTGGGAACCGGTCTGGTCATATGATAATATATCCGATGAAGGTAAACGCTTACTGGGTATGTAATGAAACACTTTACCACGCTGAATTACCCCCGCTGGGCGATCGTTAATTTTATCGTACTCAGCATCTTCGGCGTAACGTTGCGTTATATGCAGCTTTACGATATTCCCGGAATTGATTACCTGTTCATCCTGCACGCCCACTCGCACTTTGCTTTCTCAGGCTGGATGTTCTTTTCCATCGCTTTTTTGATCGCGTTATTATGCGGTGACGGCAAAATTGGTCCCGGTTTCAAAATTGTCCTTTTACTAACGCTGGTCAGTGCTTATGGTATGCTGGCCAGTTTTTCCTGGCAGGGCTATAAACCGGTTTCCATTGGTTTTTCAACCCTTTTCGTAGGTGTGACCTTTCGTTTTACCTGGCTGGTCTTCAAAAGCAATTTAAAGGAACGCATCAATGCTATAGCTTACGGATTCATCCGGGGCAGCCTTGTCTTCTTGTGCCTGTCTACGCTCGGGCCGTTCGCTTTGGGTCCGCTGGCGGCCCTGGGACTGAAAGAAACAGCCTGGTATCAGGACGCGGTTTATTTTTATCTGCATTTTCAAATGAATGGCTTTATGCTACTGGCGGTTTTGGGATTGTTGGCTTCCGTTGCTTCGGTTAAGCAGGTAACCCCACATTCGAAGCGATGGCTCAACCTTTTTATCTTTTCCACGATACCGCTGTATTTTATTTTCACCTTGTGGAGCAAACCCGGTAATCTTATATGGATGCTGGTTTTTATTGGCGCAGTCTTAAATCTGGTTAGCTGGCTTGTGCTGTGTTTTAGTTTTAGAAGCCACTGGCGTGATTTGACTTTTATAGAAAAAGCGGCTATCATAGGTCTGACTTTCAAATGCATCTTTCAGCTATTGGTTTGTATTCCGGCTATTGGTGACTGGACCTTTCTCAATCGTAACCTCATCATCGGTTATATCCACTTACTTACCTTGGGCGTCATCATGCCGCTGCTGATCGGGCAATTGGTTAGAAAAGGCATGATCAGGTTCTGTAAATTAATTGCCACCGTAAATATCCTTTATGTCATCCTTGTAGTGATCTATCTTTGTCTACTATTTATACAACCCTTGTTATCGTTGTTTGCTATCGTAATCGCAGCTTATCAGCTCCTGTTATTTTTACTTTGCCTTTCCTTCCTTCCCATTGGTTTTTTATTGTTTTTTAAGACAAAAAGCAGCCTATAAGAACGAGATGTGACGACAATCACTTTTTTGTTAAATAATAAAAGATAAATTTATCTTTTATTATTTAAACATCAACAAAATGGAAGTATTAGACATTCTGGACGTGACCGTGATCGAACCACGGTTTAAACATCCAACGATCTTTGACAAGTTCGATTCACTGTTAGCTGGCGAGGCCTTTATTATTCACAATGACCACGACCCTAAACCTTTGTATTATCAGCTCCTGGCTGAAAGGGGACAGGTATTCTTTTGGGATTATCTGGAAAGCGGCCCCAAAGTATGGCAGGTGAAGATCGCAAAAAAGACCGAAACGGACAACACGGAAACTATCGGTGAGATCGTAGCCAGGGATTACCGCAAAGCGCAGGTCTTTAAAAATTTAGGTATTGACTTCTGCTGCGGCGGTAAAAAAACCATCGCTGAAGTTTGCGAGAAAAAAGGGATAAACCCTGAAGAAGTGAAGCGCCAACTAGCCGCCGTCAAGGACGAAACATCCGCCACCAGTGAGAACGATTTTCAAAACAGGGACCTCGGTTTTTTGAGTGACTATATTATCAACACCCACCACCGTTACGTGCGGGAGAATACCCAGTTTATACTGGATATTGCGCAAAAAGTAGCCAGGGTGCATGGTGAAAGACATCCTGAACTGATCAGAGTAGCAGCATTGTTTGAACGAATAGGCAACGACCTGACCCTGCACATGGTGAAAGAGGAAAAAATACTGTTCCCTTTCATCAAAGAGCTGGCACAGGTTTACAACTCTGGGGGGATGCTGCCTTATGCGGATTTTGGCAAAATCTCCGTACCCATACAGGTCATGGACGCTGAGCATGAGCAGGTCGGGGGGGATTTTGAAACCATACGGACGATCACTTCGAACTACCAGCTGCCTACGGATGCCTGTAGTTCTTATACAATCCTGTTCAAAAAGCTAGAAGAGTATGAAAACGACCTGCATCGCCACGTCCACCTGGAAAGCAATATCCTGTTTCCGAAAGCGATCCAATTGGAAAAAGAATTATCTTAGATTCGTTAATCAACAGCAGGAACTATGATACTCTCCAAATCATGCGAATACGCTATCAGGGCCACCGTTTATGTCGCCCTTAAAAGCAGGAAAAATGAAAAGACAGGGATCATAGAAGTCGCTGAAGCAATTGGTTCGCCCATGCATTTTACAGGTAAAATATTGCAAACGCTGGTTCGCAAAAAGATCCTTTCGTCTGCGAAGGGCCCCACAGGCGGCTTTTATGTTGAAAATGGACAGGACCTTTTCCTGATTGATATTGTCCGGGCCATCGATGGCAACGGCCTGTTTACTTCCTGCGTGTTGGGATTGGAAAGTTGTTCGGAAACGCAGCCCTGCCCGATGCATGAACAGGTTAAACCAATTCGTGACCTGTTAATGGCCGAGTTCAGCAAGAAGCCGGTAACCGGGCTGGTAGAAGAGTTCCAGCAGCATAAGTACTTTTTAAAGTAAAATTTTGGTTAAATAAAAGACAATAACATCTTCTATTTATATGACTAAAACACATATTGTAGACTTCACAATTAAGAAATTCCTAATATAATATGATTTAAATCATATTATATACTGCGCAGCGTCATGACGCGGCCTCTTATTTACTGATAGTTTTATCAAAAATTAAAAACAACAAAATGAAAAATCTAAAAACCTTATTGATGGCTGCACTGGTGTCAGGTTTGACCTTTTTATATGCCTGCAGTCCTTCGAATGGTGGATCCGAGACAGACAACGGCGCAGCGGCTACACCAGCTGCAACGGTAGCCGCGGATATTGATCCGGCGGCAAAAAGCGACAGCAAGGGCATTGGCCGGTTCACCGATGTGAAACTGGCTGCTATCGACCCCGCTATGGCGGATAAAGGAATGGTTGTCTTTAACGCGAAGTGCGCTGCCTGTCACAAGGTGACCGATCAGAAGATCGTTGGGCCGGGTCTGAAAGACATCACCAAAAGACGCACGCCCGAATGGATCATGAACCAGATCACCAATCCGATGGAAATGGAAGCGAAAGATCCGGTTGGCAAGGCGTTGCTTGAAAAGCACCTCACCCAGATGACTTTCCAGAATGTAACGGATGACGAAACCCGGCAGATCCTGGAATACTTTAGAAAAAATGACAGCAAATAACCTTAACTCTTGCAGATTATGAAATTTTCACCTTATAATAAATTACTGGTATCGGCGCTGGCCTTGTTAGCCGGCAGTACCATTTCTGGCTGTAAACCGGGCAAGGTAGGCTCGGCAGTTGACGCAGACGCCGCAAAGAAGGTGTATGTTGCACCAGGCAAATACGATGAAGTTTATGCGTTTTTATCAGGCGGCTTCAGCGGGCAGGTGGCAGCCTACGGTATCCCTTCGGGGCGTTTGTTAAAAGTGATTCCGGTTTTTTCACAAAACCCTGAAAATGGCTACGGTTATTCGGAAGAAACCAAGCCGATGTTAAATACGTCGCACGGTTTCGTTCCCTGGGACGACTCCCACCACCCGGAATTATCCAAAACAAACGGCGAAGACGATGGGCGCTGGTTATTCATTAACGGGAACAATACCCCGCGAATAGCAAGGATTAACCTGGCTACTTTTAAAACGGTAGAAATACTTGAATTGCCTAATATCGGCGGTAATCACGCTTCTCCGTTTTGTACAGAGAACACAGAGTATGTAGTGGGTAATACCCGTTTTAGCGAGCCTTTGGATAACAGTAACGGCGATGTGCCCATTAATAGCTACAAGAAAAATTTCAAAGGGGCCGTATCTTTTGTTAAGGTGGATAAGGACAACGGGGCGATGAAGCTTGCATTCCAGCTGATCGTCCCGCCGTTTAACTATGACCTGGCACATGCGGGTAAAGGCCCCTCACACGACTGGATATTCTTTACCTGTTATAATACAGAACAAGCAAACACCCTATTAGAGGTAAATGCGAGCCAGCGGGACAAAGATTTTATCATGGCCGTGAACTGGAAAAAAGCGGAAGAACTAATAGCCGCCGGAAAAGGCGCTAAAATAACCGCCAAATATGCGCACAACGTTTATAACGAAAATACGCACACCGCCACCTCAGTTATCGAAACAGGAACGCAAACTTTGGATGTTACCAAATTCCCGGGCCTGGTGTATTATTTGCCCTGCCCAAAATCACCACATGGGGTTGATGTAACTCCTGACGGAGAATACATGGCGGCCAGCGGAAAACTTGCGGCGGTGATCCCTGTTTTTTCCTTCAAAAAGATGCTTGCTGCAATAGACAAAAAGCAGTATGATGGCATGATCGAAAGCGTTTTACCGGTATTAAAGTATGAAGCTGTTCTACATGGTGAGGTTAAAAAACCAGGTCTCGGACCTCTACATACTGAATTTGACGGCAAGGGCTATGCCTACACCACCATGTTCGTATCATCCGAGGTCGTGAAATGGAAGATAGATAACCTGGAAATTATCGACCGGATACCTTCTTATTATTCACCGGGCCACTTGTCAATTGTAGGCGGCGATTCAAAAAAACCGTTTGGCAAATACCTGCTTTCACTGAACAAAATTACCAAGGACAGGTACCTGCCAACAGGACCGGAACTGGCCCAGGCTTGCCAGCTCATCGACATCACAGGCAACAAAATGAAGCTTTTGCTGGATTTTCCGACCATCGGCGAGCCGCATTATGCGCAAATGATCCCTGCTGAAAAGATCGTCAAGAACCAGGTGAAATTCTTCAAACTGGAAGACAACAAAAATGCCTATGTAACTAAGTCTGAAAAAGACACCAGGGTAGTCCGGAAAGGCAACCGGGTCGATGTTTATATGACGGCTATCCGGTCACACCTGGCGCCTGATAACATTGAAGGGATCAAAATTGGCGACGAAGTTTATATCCATGTAACAAACTTGGAACAGGATTGGGACGTACCGCATGGGTTTGCGATCAAAGGGGCTAACAATGCAGAATTGCTGGTTATGCCCGGTGAGACCTGTACCCTGAAGTGGGTTCCCGGACTGGCCGGTATTGTTCCATTCTATTGTACTGACTTTTGTTCAGCGCTTCACCAGGAAATGCAGGGCTACTTCAGGGTATCTCCTGCAGGTTCAAATGTGCCCATTAAATTTTCTATCGGCGAAAACCCGGTAACCCAATAATTAAATCATAGCGTACAGTGTATTTGCACTGTACGCTATAACTCTCCGATCATGAAAATCCATACTAGAGTGCTGATCTTCATCAGCTGCTTGCTGATGCTGAGCGCCGGTTTTCTTCCGTTGTGGCATATTTTACTGGATGCGCCGCAATATCCGGAAGGCCTGGAAATGAAGATCTGGCTGAACGGTCTGTCTGGCAACGTTGCGCAGATCAACGGCCTCAATCATTATATCGGCATGAAGTTCATTTCGGTTGATGACTTTAAAGAATTTAAGATCCTGCCCTTTGTTTTTGGCGGGTTGACACTGCTCGGCTTTGCCGCGGCTCTTGCCAAAAGCCGCAAGCTATTGTGGGCCTGGTTCATTGGTTTATGCCTGTTTGCTATCGTTGGTTTCGGTGATTTCTATATGTGGGAATATAATTACGGCCACCGGCTAAATCCGCATGCAGCTATAAAAGTGGAGGGTATGAATTACCAACCCCCGCTTTTTGGCTATAAGCAACTGCTCAATTTCACGGCGGGTTCATTACCTGATACCGGGGGCATCCTGGCAGGATTAGGCGGGCTGCTCATCGTCGCCGCACTTTTTTATAAACCGCAACTATCATCAAACAAAATCAAATGAAAACGTTGAAAATAGTAATACTGCTTTTGTGCGGTCTTTTGGCCGCCTGCAGTCACGCGCCAGAACCGATCCGCTATGGTAAGGACGCCTGTTCGCATTGTAAAATGACGATTATGGATAAACGCTTCGCTGCGGAACTGATCAACGCAAAAGGCAAAATATTCAAATTTGACGCGGCAGAATGTATGGCCGCATTTTTAAAGGAAAATCCCGCCGTTGCTGGTGATGTCAAAAGCGTCTTTTTGGTTAATGATTTTACCAAGCCGGGACAATTTACAGACGCCCGTAAATCCTTCTTTCTCCGGGATAGCTCGCTCTCCTCACCTATGGGCGGGAATCTGGCGGCTTTCATATCCCGGTCAGCGGCAGAAGGGGCAAAAAAGGACAGATCAGCGCAGGTATTTGGCTGGCTACAGCTGCTAAGCAGTAATAAATAATGAGATCACTTATCGTTAAAATAGGTTTGCTTTTTATAATGCCCTTGCCGGCATGGGCCAACACCATCATCGTGGCTCCCGGAACGAACGTAGCTACCATTAAACTGGCGGTGACTATTGCAAGAAACGGCGATACAATACGCGTAAAGAAAGGAACCTACATTTCCCTAAATACGCTCATTGACAAAGAACTGACTATTTTAGGCGAGGGCAGGCCTGTGCTGGATGCGCGTTTCCAGGAGGAAGTTCTGACGATCACTTCAGGCCATGTAAAATTGGACGGTTTTGTGATCAAAAATTCCAAGACGGGTTCCATGCGCGATTTTGCGGGTATCCGGCTTAGCAATGTGGAATTCGTCACCATCAGTAACAATACCCTAATCAATAACTTTTTTGGGATTTATTTATCCAACTGTAAACATATCCGGGTCGTGAATAACCACGTCACCGGTTCCAACAACATCGAGAACTCCGGTAACGGCATCCACTTATGGAAATGTAAGGAAATACTGCTCAACGGAAATTACGTAACCAGGCACCGGGATGGCATCTATTTCGAATTCGCCAAAAAGTGCCTGATCGAAAATAATTTCAGCGAAAAGAATATCCGTTACGGCCTGCATTTTATGTTCTCTGATGATGACACTTATCGTCACAACACCTTTAAAAACAATGGCTCCGGCGTCTCGGTGATGTATACCCGGCGTATAGCCATGTTGGATAACACGTTCATCGAAAACTGGGGTAGCTCCATCTATGGTGTATTGCTCAAAGAGATCACCGATGCGCGGATCGAAGGCAATCATTTTATCCGGAACACTACCGGCATCTATATGGAAAACTCTGACCGCATCACGGTTACCCATAATGACTTTATTTCCAATGGCTGGGCCATGCGGGTACTGGCCAGCTGTAATAAAGACCATTTTACCCAAAACAACTATAAAGGAAATTCTTTTGATGTTACCACCAACGGGACGTTAAAAGAAATCTATTTCAATGATAACTATTGGGACAAATACGAAGGCTATGATCTGAATAGGGATGGTACCGGGGATATTCCCTACCGCCCGATTAGCCTGTACGCGCAGATCATCGAACAGAACCCGCAGAGCGTTATGCTCATGCGCAGTTTTATCGTTAACCTGATCGACAAGGTTGAACGCGCTATTCCTTCCATCACGCCTGAATCTGTTAAAGACAACAAACCCAAAATGAAACCATGGAAAAGATAATTGCGGTTGACGGACTTAAAAAGTCATTTGGGCGGCTGGAAGTACTCAAAAATGTGAGTTGCGATTTTGCACGGGGCGGGGTGGTGTCTATCCTCGGACCCAATGCTTCAGGAAAAACAACGCTGATCAAATCGATCTTAGGCATGGTGATCCCGGATAGCGGCAACATCCTGTTCAAGGGCAATTCCATCCTGAATACCTTCGATTATAAAAAACACATCGGGTATATGCCGCAAATCGGGCATTACCCGGACAACATGAAGATCGGCCAGCTTTTTAAAATGGTGATGGATATCCGGGAGCAGGACGCCGTTGACACCGATCTGCTGAAAGCTTACCAGCTGGAAAGTATGTACCAAAAGACCATGCGTACCTTATCGGGGGGAACGCTTCAGAAAGTAAGTGCGGCTTTGGCATTTATGTTTGACCCTGATGTACTGATACTGGATGAACCATCTGCCGGCCTTGATCCGCTGGCCGCTGAAGCGCTGAAAGAAAAGATCCTGGAAGAAAAATCGAAGGGGAAGCTTGTCCTTGTAACTTCCCATATCCTGAGTGAAGCCGACGAAATATCCGATCAAATTTTGTATCTTTTTGAAGGGCAGATCAAATTTTATAAAACGTTAGCGGATCTGAAACAGGAGACCGGAGAGCAGAAATTAAGCAGGGCTTTAACCAAAATTTTAAGTACACCATCATGTTAAAGATCGCCAAATATATTATCCTGGATATTGTACGAAGCAAAGTACTGCTGGCGTATACACTCTTATTACTCGCTATCAGCCTGACCATTTTTATGTCCGACGCGGATGTGACCAAGGGACTGGTAAGTATTACCACCGTCATCCTGATCATTGTCCCACTGGTAAGCATCGTTTATGCCACTACGTATTATTTCAACGCAGCAGAGTTTACCGAAATGCTGGTATCCCAGCCGATCAGCCGGCGCGCTATTTTACTGGGGAAATTCATTGGCATAAGCAGCTCTATCTTGCTCGCTTTTATCATTGGTGTTTGTATCCCGGTTGCCCTTTTTGCCTTTTCACTTACCGGCATAACGCTCATGGTATCCGGCTGCCTGCTTACCTTAAGCTTTATATCACTGGCTTTTTTGACGTCTACAATCACCCGGGATAAAGCCAAAGGCATCGGCCTTGCCTTGATGCTCTGGTTTTATTTCTCAATCATATTTGACGGGCTGGTTTTACTGTTCCTGACGCTGTTTGCCGACTATCCGCTGGAGAAGGTGATGATCGTGTTGACGGCATTAAACCCCATCGATCTTGCGCGGATACTGATCCTCCTGCAATTGGATATTTCTGCTTTAATGGGTTATACCGGCGCGCTGTACCAGCAATTTTTTGGCAGCGGTATAGGGATCGTGTTTTCGCTGTTGATGCAACTGGTCTGGACCCTGGTTCCTCTGCTTTTTGCGCTTAAAATATTTAAAAAGAAGGATCTATAATGAAAAAATTAATCACTGTTATTGTGTTTACCCTCGCTTTTTCTACTCTTCATGCAGCGGGCCACTATCAGCATGAAAAAGCTTTCGAGGAATTAGTGCTGAATAATGGCACCAAGTGGAAGATTGACCAAGCTACCGGTAATAATGTTGACCGCCTCCAGCAGATCGTCAAAAAAGTCAATGGCCATAAGCTAGCTGACTATCGCCCTGCCGGCACCGCGCTGCAGGCAGGGATAAATCAAATGATCAAAGAATGCCGGATGAAAGGGCCGGATCACCTGGCCCTGCATAAATGGCTGGAACCGCTGATGGAACAGGTTACTCAGCTTAACCGCGCAACAAGTGCAGCAGCGGCCAAAAAGCATTTCAACGAAGTGAAAAAGCGCTTACAGCTATTCAATCAATATTTCCGGGCATAAACCTATTCAAACGATTAACAGCATAGCTTTTGACCGTCTCGATGCTCCCGTAAACAAAGATCAATTACAGTAAGCTCCATTATGAATTGGGCCCGGCGATAGAAGCCTGCTAACCAAAAATAAAAAAAATGGGATGAAGCACGTCCGCGGATGGAAAGCAGACCCTCCCTGATAGATCAGAAAAATTTTTACACTGGGTTCGTCATTTTGCGAAATTGAGGATTGCTTTTTTCTTTTAACAAATTATCCTATCATTACTAAACGAAATAAAAGCAGAAGTTAATGAACAAACCCCAGAAAGGTTGTAACCTCGAAAAATGTTTTCTATGCAGTAACACGGTACCTGAATGGCGCGAGACCATCAACCTTCATAAACAAAACCTGAAATTCAAAAAAGGCGAAGTGATATTTAGCGAAGGGCAACCGGTCAAGGGTATTTATTTCGTTTATTCCGGGATTGCAAAAGTTCAAAAAAAATGGAGCGATAAAGAGCTTATCATCAAGTTTGCTGCCGATGGCGCCATCCTGGGGCATCGCGGACTGGGCAGCAAAATGGTCTATGGCGTGTCTGCCACAGCGGTCGAGCCCCTGATGGTTTGTTTCGTGGATATTAAATTCTTTGAGGCCTCGTTAAAAACCAATAGCGACCTGAGCTATAAACTCATGGTCCTTTTTGCCGAAGAGCTTGACATCTCTGAACGCCGAATGCGCGATCTGGCGCATATGCCGGTAAAAGGGCGGGTAGCTCAGTCCCTGCTTTCGCTGGAGGAGCAGTTTGGCAAAGATCTGAATGGGAATATCAATTTAACACTTTCCCGACAGGATCTTGCTGCATTTTCTGCCTCAACCTATGAAACCGTATTCCGCGTAATCATGGACCTGACAAAAGATAGTATCATAGCAGTCGCGGGAAAACAGATCAGGATAATTGAGCGCCAGAAACTGATTGCATTAACGGCCGGTAATCCACTATGATCCGGTGCTGCGTTGCATTATAGCGGGTTACCGTGTTCTCGCCGAGCTTGTCGTTTATGATAGTGAAACGGGCAAAGAATTATTCAGCGCATCAATGTCCCGTGACGTGGACGACCTGTACTGGGATGCCGGGACTAACCCAATCTATATCAGTGGCGGCGGGCGCAACGGTTCCGGAACCGGGTTTGTTTCTAATCGCCGCAAGAGGGGGGGGCAAAAAGCGGAATTATTGGTCTATAAAATAAATGAATAATTATTAGAAGCTTTGTATTGGGGCGTTCAATCACATTTTCATTCCGGCCATGTTTTCATTTCCGTTTTTAAATATGGACTCGCTGTTTAACAAATAAGCGCCGTTAGTAACCACGATGTCACCACTTTTTAATCCGGAAAGAACGGGAACGTAAGATTGATTTCCCAAGCCAACTGATACCATTTTAGCCGAAAAACTGCCATCCGGATTTTTGACCCAAACTTTGCTGCCTATGCCATCCGTTAATACTGCCGAAGCCGGTACAGCCAATAAACGGTCCTTGCCATTTGCAATCGAAATATAGGCCAGCATCCCGGGCCGTACCAATCCTTGCGGGTTAGGGATACTCACTCGCACGAGGTCCACCTTCGACGCATCTGACAGTTCAGGATTAACAAATTCTACTTTCCCTTGAACCGCCAGGCCGCCAAGGTCGGGGAAGGATACCCTTACGCGGTCGTTCTCTTTATAGTTCACCGATTCACCGCCGTAAAGCTGGGCTTGTACCCACAGGCTGCTTAGCGCCTGGATTTTTAATATCGGCATCCCTTCGGTAACATAATCACCTTCGTGTATGGCTATTTCGCTAACCGTTCCGCTAACCTTGCTTAAAACGGTTGTTGTTGCCGATACTTTACCCGAAGCAGTTAAGCCCCTGATCTGTGCCGGTGACAGTCCCCACAACCTGAGCTTGTTTTCGGCAGCGTTAATCAGTTGCAGGTAATCAACATCCGGGTTATGCAGTATTTTTTGTTGCTGTTTAGCCAGTAAATATTCTTTTTCGGCTTCCTGCAGATCATCGCTATAAATAGCATAAACTGGCTGACCTACGGCTACCTTTTCACCAATTGTACGCACAAATAATTGCTGTACCCGCCCGGCTACCCTGGCGCTTAGTTCTTCTGCTTTATTATCATCGGTAGTTACTGTTCCGCTCAATGTTTTTTCGGTACCGGTATTTTCTTCGCGGACAGTATCTGTTTCTATGGCTGCAAGCTGGAGCTGCGTAGCAGTTAGTGTTATTCTATCCGAAGCAATAGGATGATCGCCCGTTAGTTCAACCTTGATCAATTTCATGCCACAGATAGGGCAATTGCCCTGATGCTCCTCATGAACTTGCGGATGCATGGAACAGGTATAATAGGCTTTCTCACTCTTTGTAAAGGCCAATGCCTGCGGTTTTTGTTTACACGCGGCAAACAAAAAGCTTAGCAGTATGATAAGAGCGGCATATTTTATAAATGGCTTATTCATGGCTTTTTATTTTAATAAAACTTTCGCTGTCTGTTAAGTATTGAGCATTGGATGCCAAGCTATCTGTTGCAGCTACCCCTTTGGTAATATTGATCTCGTTACCGGCCGTCGCACCTGTACTAACCGGATGAGCATGATAGGAGGCACCATTTTTTAACCAAACAATTTGTGTCTGTCCCAAATTAACCAGAGCCGATCGTGGTATCCATAAGCCCTTGGTTTTTCCCGATTCTATTTCGGCTTTTATCAGGCTGTTTACCTTCAGCTCGTGGTCCATATTATCAAGGTAAACGCGAACGCTTGTCGTTCTATCCCCATCCTGCAAAACCGGTTCAATAAAGTTCACTTTTCCCTGGATCACCTTGCCTGGCACATCGGGCAGGGTAATTTTAACCTGTTGATTTAACCTGGTAGCTGAAATGGAGGAGCGATCAATTTTGATGATGGCCCAAAGCCTATGCGGATCAACTACATTAAAAAGAGTTTGCCCTTTTTCTACATACATCCCTTCTTTAACGGCCAGTGGCAGGTTTTTTGTAAAATTTACAGTTGTTTTTGCTTCAGGAGTACCTGCCATCTGGCTATGCGCCACATCGTGCACATGGCCGTTGTAAGGGCTGTAAACCGGCAGGCTGTAAAAAGGTTTCCCCGTTTTAATTACCTGCGCAATTTGAGCGGCGGTCATTCCCAGCAACAATAGTTTTTGCCTGGCTGCATTGAGCAGGGCAGTTTCCTGTGATGAGTTTTTGCTGATAAAGATCAGGTCCTGCTGAGCTGTAACCATCTCCGGACTGTAGATATCAAAAATACGCTGGCCGGCGTGAATTTCCTGGAAAGCATATTTAATATATAACTTCTCAATACGGCCGGAAAAACGAGATGCGATATTATTGAAAGTTCGCGCATCAAAATCCAGGTAACCTTGTGCTGATATAGTTTGAGCTACTTCCTTTTGTTCGGGAACAATAGCATTAACATTGGATAGCACAGCGGAATTTACAGGTTGTAAAACCGTATTTAAACTAATGCCTGCACCTTCGCTTGCCTGGCCCGATTTCTTAACAAGCGTCATACCGCAAATAGGGCAACTACCCGGCTGATCCTCTAATATCTGCGGGTGCATCGGGCAGGTGTATTGCACCGCACTTTTAGCGACTGTTCCTACGGATGCCGGTTTGGGGTTGGAGCAAGCATTGACAAGCACCAGGATGCCAAGCATTGCTACCAGGGATATTTTAATTTCTTTCATTTTCTTTTTCATAAGCTACCTGTAAGGTTAATAGTTCCTGAAAGCGGTCGAGGGCCGACATTCTTGCCATTTGTAAATCCTTAATACCATTCAGCACCGACGCCAGATCGCCGGTATTCTGGTCATAAGCCTGTAAAGCGGTTTTATAACTGTTCTGCAAAGCGGGGATGATATTTTGTTGATAGTTATTGATTTGCCTTTTTTTACTGCTCATATCCGTTCTTAATGCGGCCAACTGGCCGGCGGCCTGGTTCAACATATCCTGTCTCTTTTGCTGCAGCTCCTGCACCTCGTATCGGATGCCTTTCAAATTGGCTTTATATTCCTTGGAAGCCCAGGGTACAATAGGTATCGAAACTGACGCCATCAGGATATATTGGTTGGCCATCCCACCATAACTAAACATGTGCCCGGCCTGTATGCCAAAATCCGGCTTACGTTTGCCGTATTCCATTTGGGCACTCAATTGCTGCAAATCAATACTCTTGCTTATTCCTTTGATATCGCTGCGGTTAACGATTAAGCTAGCCGTATCCGTTATCGCATTTGCGTAGTCTTTTAATACAATAGTTGTATCAACCGTAAAACTGGTTTGCTTGTCGCGGTTCATTAGCGTGTTTAACGCAATATTTTTCTGAATGATCTCATTATTCAGTTGTTCGCGGGTGTTGTCCAGTTCAAACCGGTCAGCTTTAGCTTTGTAAATATTGCTTAATTTTTCCTTGCCGTAAGTCAGCCGTATATTAGCATCCTTTAGCATATAGTCCAGTAGCCCCTGGGTATTTTGTAATAAAACCAGTTTCTTTTCCAGTACCACCCGCTCATAATAGTATTGTTTCGCCTGGGCGATCAGTTGATTTTTTAGGTAGTCCTTGTCCGTCGCGGTTAGTTTGGATTGGGCATTCAGATAACCTTCTTTGGCTTTAAGCTTAGCCGGGTTGATAAACATTTGCTCCGCCTGTATCATAAACGAACCGCCGTTTGGATTCAGTTGATAAGGTACCTGGTACTGCCCGGCGCTTACCTTTGGCGCGTCTAAACTTTTGGCACCTGAGGCGTAAGCGTCCTGTGCATGCGCTTTGGCATCATAGGCCTGCAGTGCCGGATTAATGGCAACTTTAGCTAAAACGCTATCCAGGGGCAGGCGCTGCGCTTTTGCAAAAAAAGCCGCCAGCATCAATGCGGTCAATATGATTAGATATTTTTTCATTATTCCTTTACCTCCAATACTTCCAGTTTGCCATATTTTTTTAACTCATGTTCTTTAACCATCAAAAAGATCAGGGGAGTAACCAGTAAAATATGCGTGGATGATGTTAATACCCCGCCGATCATCGGTAACACAATTGGCAGCATGACGTCGCTGCCCGTACCGGTGGACCAAAGGATAGGGACCAGGCCGAATAGGGCGACACAAACAGTCATCAGCTTCGGCCTTAACCGTTTTACAGCGCCATTCATCACGTATTCGCGCAGTTCCGCCCGTGAGATCGTATTTTTTGAATTCCCTTTAAGTGCAACCAATTGCTGCATCGCGTCGTTCAGATAGATCACCATCACTATTCCCGTTTCCACCGCAATGCCAAACAGGGCTATAAAACCTACCGCTACTGCAACAGACAAGTGAACACCGAAAAAGTATACCATATAAGCGCCGCCGATCAAAGCAAACGGGATGGAGATCAGGCTGAAAAATGCTTCGCGGATGGAATGGAAGGCAAAATATAAACAGGCGAAAATGATGACCAATACTATCGGCAAAACCAGTTTTAAGGTATGCTCCGCACGGATCAGGTTTTCATACTGGCCGCTCCATTCAATGTAATAGCCCCTGGGCAAGGTTTTTACCATCGTAGTCAACCTGTCTTGTGCTTCTTTTACCGTGCTGCCCAAATCCCGGTCGCGCACGTTAAATAATACTGTTCCCCGCAATAGCGCGTTTTCCGACTGGATCATAGCTGGCCCGTTGCTGATCTTGATATCGGCAACTGCGGATAGCGGAATTGGACCATTATTAGCAGTTTGTACCAGGGTCTGTTTGATGGCCTCCAGGTTACTCCGGTAATCCTGCGCCAACCGGGCGTTTACACTAAAACGTTGGCGTCCCTCAACGGTCGTCGTCATGTTCATGCCACCGAGGGCGCTTTCTACTACCTCGTTCACATCATCCACACTGAGTCCGTACCGGCCAATGGCTTCCTTGTTCACTTGTATATCCAGGTATTTGCCTCCGGTAATAGGGTCAACATATAGATCTTTAACACCATTTAAACCGGTTAATGCCTGCTTCATTTGGTTGGCTAAGGTGTTAATAGTGTCAAGACTCTGCCCGTAGACCTTTAATCCGACATCGGTACGGATACCTGTGGATAACATATTGATACGGTTAATGATCGGTTGTGTCCACCCGTTTACCACGCCGGGAATTTGTAGTTTGGCATTGAGTTCATTAATGATATCTTCTTTTTTAAGCCCTTTGCGCCATTCATCTTTCGGTTTTAACAAGATGATGGTTTCCGTCATACTGACAGGCGAGTTATCAGTCGCGGTACTGGCACGCCCGGCTTTACCCAAAACGCTTTTAACTTCAGGCACGCTTTTGATGATCTTATCCTGTACCTGTAACAACTGTTTGGCCTGAGCATTAGAAACATCAGGTTGGGTTACCGGCATAAACAGAATGGTTCCCTCATCGAGCGGCGGCATAAATTCCGTCCCTAAACTGAGCATCAAGGGGATGCTGACCAATAAAGCAAGGATATTAATGCCGATAGTTGTTTTGCGCCAGGTCATGCACCAGTTTAATAACGGGTGATAAACTTTTTCCAACCCCCGGTTCAACGGGTTACGGTTATCTGTCCGTAATTTTCCTCTGAGGAAAAAGGAAATGAGTACCGGCGCAAGCGTTACTGCAAGTATGGCATCGATAGCAAGGATAAAAGATTTCGTCCAGGCCAATGGCCCGAATAATTTCCCTTCCTGGCCTTCCAGTAAAAATACCGGGAGGAAAGATGCGACAATAATCAGCGTAGAGAAAAATACGCCACGGCCAACCTGCTTGCACGATGCCTCTATAATTTTGATTCTTTCTGCTGTGTTCATGATCTTTCTTTTTCCTGGGCAATGGCTAAATTGCGATGCGAGTTTTCTACCATTACGATACCGTTATCTACGATTACCCCGATAGCCAGGGCGATACCGGTCAGCGACATGATATTAGAACTGATGCCAAACGCATTAAGTAATATAAAACTGGTGGCTATGGTGACGGGGATCTGGATAATAATGCTCAAAGCGCTGCGCCAGCTAAACAGAAACAGGATGACGATGATCGATACAGTGATCATCTCTTCGATCAGTGTATGCTTAACCGAGTTAACCGCGCTTTCGATCAGTTCGCTGCGATCATAAGCCATGTTGAAGCTGACACCGGCGGGCAAACCTTTTTGGATCTCAGCCATCTTATCCTTTACGGCGTGGATTACTTTATCGGCATTTTCCCCATAACGCATCACTACGATTCCACCAACCGCTTCGCCGTTTCCGTCACGGTCAAAGATGCCAAGCCGTTCATCTCCTCCCATCTGTACGGCAGCAATGTCTTTGATCTTCACCGGTATGGTATTGTTCACACCAACCGGGATATTTTCGACGTCGTTCAGGCTTTTGATATAACCCAGCCCGCGAACGATATAGCCGGTGCCGTTCATTTCGAACTTGCGCCCGCCTACATCATTATTATTGCTTTTAACGGCTTTTAACACTTGCGATAAGGGAATATTGTAGTAGTTGAGTTTATGTGGATCGATGGTTACCTGGTATTGCTTTTCAAAGCCACCGAAGGAAGCAACCTCGCTCACACCAGGCACTGTTTGCAAACCGAGTTTAACATACCAGTCCTGCAAAGCCCGCTGTTCGCCCAGATCCATGTTTTTTACATCGAGCGTATACCACAGGATATGGCCTACGCCGGTACCATCCGGACCCAAAGTGGGTGTTATGCCCTGTGGTAATAAACGCTGCGCATAGTTAAGCCGCTCCAATACCCGGCTGCGTGCCCAATAGATATCTGCCTTATCCTCAAAAACGATATAGACGAAGCTCATCCCGAACATGGAAGTCGCGCGGATGGCTTTTACTTTCGGTATGCCCTGCAGGTTACTTACCAAAGGGTAGGTCACCTGGTCTTCCATGATCTGCGGGCTGCGGCCCTGCCATTCGGTAAATACGATCACCTGGTTATCCGAAAGGTCGGGAATAGCATCAATAGGGTTCTCCCTCACCGAGTAAGCGCCCCAGGCAAACAGGGCAATGGCAACTAGTAAAATAATGTACCTGTTTTTTAATGACAGGGTGATCAATTGATTAATCATCTTAATTGGTTTAATCACCCCGCGATAAGCGGGGGTGTCAGGTTTACATTTTCTTAGTTGCCGCTTTCTGTTTGGCAGCAGCCTTTTTAACCAGGGTCATACCACATTTCGGGCATTTACCCGGTTTATCGCTGGTCACTTCCGGATGCATAGTGCAGGTGTATTGTACTTTGGCAGGTTTTACCTTTTTGGTTTTCGTGGTATCAGATAATGGAGTACTTACGCGTGCAGCAAAAACGGTTGCGACCGAAAACAGGATGGCCATAGCCATCAGCATTGCTTTTTTCATGGTTGTAAAAATTAAAAAATGGATAAAAAGCATAGACAAGCTTATGCGTGATTATTAATTAAGATTGGATTACAAATGGAGTAGAGCCGGCTACAGAAATGTATGGCTATCTAAAATTACATATCAGATCCGGTAAGCGCAGTTACGCGTATAGATCGGTGTCGTTACCACGGGCGGCGCGTTGCTGCTATGAGTAATTTTGGCGGACAGAATCTTCCTGATAGTCTCGTTATCCAAATGGATAAAAGCTGGCAGGATCGACGGCAACAGCTGACTAAAAGAAAGTGAAAGTACCTTAAAATGACTGTCTTTTACTTTGAAGCTTTTAATCTCGTGCTTGCAGCAGTTGTTATTGTTTGAAGATTGCGCTCCGTCATCGTCCGCCGCCGCATAGGTGATCGTTACAGCAGCGAGCTTACCGCAACAATAAAAACGGTTTATCCCCATACCCACGCAGGATAAGAGATAAATTGCCGTTAATAAGATAAGCGCTGCGCGTTTCATTGCTCAAATATATTGATTTATCATTCAGAACTCAAGGTATTCACTTTCTATTCACTACAGCACGCTGTAGCTATAAGCAACGGTTATCGCAAAACCGATCAAGAACATCATGCCCGGGTTCTTTGTTCTGACTTCAAAAAACGCCATTTATAAGTTACTATTAAATGATCACTATCACATAACTAAATGTTTTAGGTCGTTGTTCAGCAGGTTAGGAGCTTTGAGACCGTATTAACAGGCAGCATGGCTGCACGATGTGCGAGGCGGGCTGTCATCGTTAAAAGGTGTACGGGATAAGGAACTGCTTGCGATCAATAACCAACTGTCACGATTAGCCGAAAAGGTAGAAAATGCTGAAGAAAAATTGATGGACGATACCATCAATGCCAAAACCTATAAAAAGTGGAACAAGAAGTTTCACATCTGAGAAAGCGCAGCTGATGGCAAGGAAGGAAGAATTGGAAGAGAATTTGGAAGACTATATCGAACAAGAATTGCTTGTTTTGCCGTATTTGCTCAATTTACCGCATATTTTCGAGGAGGCGACCATCACGCAGCAGCACGCGATTTTAAAGGAGGTGTTCAAACAAGGTCTCACGTTTAAAGAAGGTACGTTTAGAACACCCTCGCTGCACCCGGAGTTCGTTCATAACAGATTGAAATTTAAACAATTAGGGCTGCTCATTGATGAACAGCCCTATGATGATTTTTGGAGAAATCTCCTTTTGCGGAGAGCTAGGGATTCGACCTTTTAAAGATTAGAGAAGAGTGCGCTATATAAGAAAGCGTGTTTTAAGGTACATTAAGGTGCTATTTTAAAAATAAATCAAAATAGTCCAAACCTACACCACTAAATAATCGCACCCTAATTTGCACCCTAATTTAAAAATAGTTACATTAGTTAAGGTTTTATAACTATCAACACCATGAGTACCTTACGTTTTGCTTTACGCAGCGACAAAGTCGACAAGTCCGGCAAATGTCCTATTGAATTGATTTATCAAATTGCTGGACAACGAAAAAAAATCTTTCTGGAAAAGGACGGTAAACTAATAAAGCTAAATTATATCAACTGGAGCATAGAAACGCAAACGGCAGTTTATGTTGCTTATCCTAAAGCAAAAAAGTTACTTTATGCCAACATTGAATTTGCGAACATTTTGCAAAGTCGAGGCATTCAAGGGATTGCTATACTTGAAAGTGAAGCAGACGGAATAAACAGCGTCATAGCTGGGACCCGTTTGCAGATCGCCAACATTGAAAAGCTATTTGAACTGAACAAACAAAAGTATTCCGATGAAGATGTTATAAATAAATTCAAAGAGGCAAAAACCGGTGTAACCAAAAAGACTGAACACCGGGAATTACTTTTTGATTTTATGGATAAGTACATTACTGATCACGAACCCAGGAGGGCAAAAGGGTCATTGTCGGTTTATAAGTCTGTTAAAACGCATTTGCAAAACTATCAAAACTCGACCGGAGATAAGGTAAGGTTTGAAAGTATCAACAAAGCCTTTTTTGAGCGTTTCCAAAGCTTTCTAATATCGGACGGTAAACTGAATAACACAACCATTGCAAAGGTGCTAAGCACGTTAAAAACGTTTCTAAGCTACGCGGAGGAAAATGATATTCTTGTAAACGGAAATTATCGTAAATTCCAGATCAAGCGAGAAAAGTTAGAGGTTATTGCGTTAACAAATGACGAATTTACAGCCTTGTTAGAGAAGGATTTTACAGAAAATAAGAAATTCGACCGTGTGCGGGATATATTCTGCTTTAGTTGTGCAACCGGTTTAAGGGTATCAGATTTAATACAGCTTAAACGAGAACACATCAAAAAGGACGAAATTAAGTTGACCGTTAAAAAGACAAAAACAGAGCTGATTATTCCGCTCAATAAAATATCAGCAGGGATTCTCGATAAATATAAGGACCAAGCAAAGCCATTGCCAATGATCAGCAGCCCAAAGCTAAACGAATACATCAAAGAAGCTTGCGAAGCGGCGGGCATTGACGACCAAATCGAAATAGTAAGATTTCGCGGGGCAAACAGAGAAACAACAATTTACCCAAAATATAAACTTATTCGCATCCACACCGGCCGTAAAACGTTTGTAACCCTATCACTTGAAAAGGGGATGAGTGCAGAACAGGTGATGGCTATTACAGGTCACAGTGACTATAGTAGTTTTAAACGTTACGTCGACATTACAAAAAAACTCTCAAAGGTAGTAATGGCTAAGGCGTGGGGTGAAGTTAACCATCTGAAAGCGGTTTAAGCTGGTTCCAATGAGTGTAGAAAAATTAACAAATGAGAAATTAGCTGAATATGGTTTTATTGATTGCTCAGAAATTAAAAGTTTTTTAATACCTGGGCACTACAATAAAAGACTTTTTAAGGATAAAAATATTTATTATGCCTCTAAAGCTGAGGGTTTAATTTATACAGATATTGACGCAGCACGGAAAATTTACTTGCACGGAAGTTTGATAGCGTTCCCGTTTGGATATTATGAACTCTTAAAAGAGTACTATGAAATGAGACTGAATGAATTTGTTAAAAAAAACCTGGCTTTCATAAATGATGAATTATTCTTTAAAAATATATTTAGGAGTGAAGAAATAGAAACGACGAAAAACAATATCAGCTTCTATTCAGGTGTTAAAGACTGCAAACGACAATTCGAATATTACTTAATTTATCTAAATGGGCTAGACTACGATCAAATAGGGCCCAAAATACAAAATCAACAGTCGGCGCCCGCTGCAAGATGCTTGCCTGTAGGAAAAATAATTGAGCTTTATGACGTGCTTTCTGGAGTTGCTTTTAATAATTTAAGTGATGTGGAATTTATTACGTGTTTTGACATAGCTAATACCCCCACAGTAAAACCTATATTCATAAATAGCAATCAAAATGTATTTACTTATGCATTGAGCCTTATTGACGGCATAAACAGTAAAATAGCCTTATCCAATTTTGGTATTAAGAATTTCGACCAAATGAAAGGCCGGCCGCTACCGAAAAGTAAAAGGCAATTTGAATTAATGATAAAAAAAATAATAACTATATCAATGAAAGGTGCTATTGAAATTAAGGCAAAATAACGAATCACTAACCAATTATCTTTAATATCCCCTTTTGTTTAATTACAGAGGGGGTTTTTGCTTCATCAAAGTAACCTATTTCTAACCTATTACGTGCTGAAGTTTGAACTATACGAACATCAAAAAAAGTATAGTTATGCTAGAACAAATTCAAATCATTTCGACCCCTGCGGGTCTACAGGACTACATCAACAGTGCAGTAAAACATGCGTTTGATAATTTGGCAATGTTCCCAAACAGTAAGCCAATTGAAAGCCCATTGAGTGTAAAAGAACTCTGTGATTTTCTAGGAGTGACAGAACCGACAGTCAGCCGATGGCGTAATAAAGGGAAAATACCCTATATGCAAATAGGCAGCCGAATATTATTTAATAAATCAGCAGTTTTAGATGCATTAGAAAACAAAAAAAAATAAGGTTAAACTATGGTAGCGCATAATTTAACCTTGAATATTTTTTAGTAGCTAACTTGGTCTATTGAGCAACAACGACCACTCTACAAATGTAATAAAAAGCTATTAAAAAACATTGAACCGTTAAAATAATGCGTCCTAGGCTTAACCATGTTAATCAATATTATCATGGCAAAAAAAACAAAGGTAGCGGAGACATCCTTACAGGCTTACCGCGAGATCATAAGAGAAGGCTTAATCAAAAAGGAAAAGACAATTGTAATAAAATTAATGCGGAATATTCATAACCCGGTCACAAGTCGGGAAATAATGAATATTACCGGCAAAGAGCGGGGCAATATAACCCGTGTACTTTACGACTTATTAAAACAGAGCATTGTAGTAATAAGTCACAAAGATAAATGCTCGGTTACTGGCCGTACAGTCCAATTTTATAAACTGGCAGATATTCAATAATTTTATGATTGACGGCATTGTGCTAAGTTCAAACAGCATCGACTTGCGTCAAAGAATAGAGGCCAGCCCCTTGCTATCGGAAACTTTAAGGAACCACACGACTATCAAAACCGGGGAAAATTATACTACGGCAAAATATAATGATGTTGAGTTTACGATATTTTCATCAGGTAGAATACAGATAAGAGGGTCATTACACAAATATTATAATTGCATTAGCAACAACTTTATAGGTAAGCAGAAACACAATGCGAATGATTTTAACATCGCCGATATAAAAGGCGTGTTGGTTAGTTTATCCGCTTCATTTGGTCCCGAAATACTAAATTGTAAAGTTGATAGTATAGAATTTGGCTTGAACGTAAATACTAGCTGCTCTGCCAGGTATTTCATCGAACAAAATATAACGTTACTAAAATCGGGAGCACGACTTAAAAATCCAATTATTGAAAATAGTATACACGGATTTAACTGCGGGGTAAAATATATATTCTGTGATTATTGGCTTAAAGTTTATGATAAGGGGGCAATGTATAACATCAGTGAAACCCTATTACGTTGCGAATACAAGGCGTTAAAGATGCGGGTCATAAAAGATGCTAAATTGACTACACTAAGCGATATATCAGATAAAAATGCGCTACAGGTCTTATTTAATAATCTTATAGATATTTATGGCTATTTGCTAATACGAGAGCAATTTAATGAGAAAGATTTTTCAGCTAATGATCTACGTCTGTACGATCAGGGGTTTAATCCAGATTATTGGAAAGGGATAGATAGGCAAGAACGAAAACGGAAGAAAAAGCAGTTTGATAAACTGTATGCGGACCATGCAAAGACAAATCTAAAAGGGGAGATTTTAAACCTGCTGACAACTAAATTTAGTGAACTCACTTAAAGTGCCTACATTTTCACCATGGGTCAACGGAGCTGAACGCCACTGAATTCAGAACGCTTGGGAGACAATGTAAAAAGCTAGAAAAACAAAATTGCCTACATTTTCACCATTTATATATACGGTGAAAATGTAGGCAATTTATCATTATCATTTAGTGAGGCACTATCAATAAAATACACAGTATAGTAAAACGAATTGGAAGGGTTAAGAGATGCGTTAAGTGGCGTTGCGAAAAATATTAGTTTATCAAGGACTCCAAAACCACGCTTAAATACTTTACAAAACTTTACATTTTGAGCATCGTCTAAATGCCGATTGCGATATAATGATGATTTTATCACTCTCACAATGCATGAATAAATAAAAGCGGGATTATAGAACAATAACGAATTTTCCGAGTCAGTCACGCGGGTGAGTGAAGCCAATTAATTTCCTTCAGCACATTTTAAAATTCGATAAGCGGCACCCATCCTGGTTCCTCCTTGTGGATTTCTGCTAGAGCGTTTGCATGTTTTTTAATCACTCTTTCATGGTCCTTTCTGTATTGGACAGCCATCCATGCCTGTGAGCGCTGTTTTTGAGCTCCAGGTTTTGTTTTTTTATCCCAAGCGATCTTTTTGCTTGTCCCTAAATTTAAATGTACTACGTGCATATTTCATTATTAGTTCGATGGTTGATAATTCTAAACGGGCTTATAAATGATGCTCAAAAATAAATAAACTGGTTGAATTACTCGTTTTATACAACCCACTATATTAACAGATAAGAAGGTTTTTCCAACGTCATATACGCGCGCGTCTAAAGAGAGACCAACTAACGGTCATTATTCATTGAAATGCTTTAAGGTTTTTCTAAGATCGCTAACGCGCGTAATATCAATATTTGACGCTTTTTTACTTTTAGCTATTTTTTAATTCTTTTATAAAACTTCCTAAACTTAAAGCAATGGTATCCCTTACTGTGAAGTGGTTGACGATTATTTCGGTATCACACCGTGCGTGCAATCGGAATTATGCAGTTCAAAGCAAGCACAGAATACCCAAATAGTACCGTACATGACATCGAAATGCAAAAGAGTGTATCATTCTTAAATACCTTTATAGAAGTTAATACCAAGATATATAAGTATGAAAAAATTAGATTTAGCACCAATTGCGCCGGGTATCTCAATGTATGTAAAGGGCGGCACTTTGTCTTTTTTACAGTTAGCGTTCCAGGAACCCATTGCTGAATGTGAAAAGTCACGTATTGGATCAAGTTACGATTCAACTAAGGGTTATATATTAAACGGCTGTTTAAATAGCGGTAGCGGATCCAATTATGTTATCAGTGCGGGTTCTGTATTCTTTAACGGAGAGGTGTACATAGTTCCCGCAGCTTCGTTTACAATATCAGGTCCAAATGTTGCAGTGGGAGTAATAACAACTACTCAATTTATTGCAGATGCAGACCCCACAGATTTTACAGATGGCAACCAAAGGAACGTCCATAACATACGCCAAATAAATTTTCAGTCAGGGCTATCAGGTAGCGGGGCTTTTGATTTTAATAATGCCGTCAATCTTTTATACCGGCCAATAGGCGCAATAGGCCAAACTATCATTTGGAAAATGCCGGGTGCGGGTTCGCAAAATACATTATTAGCTACCTATTTTGACGCAGGAACCGGAAACGGAATACATCCATTAACTCTCGACTGGAAAATAGACGCAACAATGAGCGGGCATGTTGCGGCCGGTTATTTATCGGGCGATCCTACATACGGAACGTTAGGAGCAAATAAAGGTGCTGACACCTATCAAATAGCGGCAACTGATTTGCCAACGCTAAGTACCGATCCCAAGTTTGAAAGTGTCGGGCCTGGTACTGATTCTGCCTACATCACTGGCGGCGTAGCGACAAAGGGGGCACTCACGGTTAATGCAGGTTCACCGAATAACCCCATAGGCCTAATACAACAAACAGTAATCAAATTATTCATAACTAGGTATCAATAATATTGGGATAATATGGATTTAAAAATTGTAAATGAAAGGCGCTTGTCTGGCGACCTGAAAAGAGCCGCGGAACTAGCTGAAATTCCTTATGCCGATGCAAAAAAAGCTATAGCTAGGAAGAAAAGCAAATATCATGACAAGTTGTGTCATTTTCTCGGGGCAATTATAAAGGGTAGGGAGGACTTGAGAAAAGCATGACTGGTTTACCTTTTAATGTTCCTGCTATCGTTGAGTCACCGGGGCCAGTTTTAAGTAATTTGGTCACCCCAGCTGTTGTAAGAAATGCCAGTCAATTAGCTAGGGCGTTCAATCTACAAAACGTTCATATTTCACAACCTCAACAATCTGACTTTTTAATTCCACAAAGCGGCTCTATTGATCCGCAGCTATACCTTTCATCTTTAGGCACTAAAGTATTAGTCGATTTAACATTTCATGGGCAAACTTATCAAAATGAATTAGGGCAAGTCTTTACATTCCCTGACATCACTCTAGAGACCGTCTTATTAAGTGTTGGGCAAACAAAGAATATTGTTAAAACCGCTATACAGGGCCGCAAGGGTACGGTAAAGGAGTATATAGGACTGGGTGATTATCAGCTAACGATCAACGCAATCATCACAGGTCAAAACGGTTCGTTTCCAAAGGGCGATGTGCAGGATATGATTATCATGGCCGAATGCCCCAACGCAATAACCGTAACATCATGGTATTTGAATATGTTTTCTATTAACTCAATTGTTATTGAAAGCTATGATATTAATCAGGATGAAGGCCAATATTCAAGACAACCAATTAGCCTAAACGCTTCATCAGATCAGCAATCCAATTTGAAATTCATATAATTAACGTTATGCTAATAGTTACAACGAGAATATTAATTAGTCAAACACCGTCAAAAAAATATCCAGACCGGAACAGAGAATTCGACTTAGATTTTGTTGTTGAAATTGAGGCCAATAATTCATGGCGAGACTTTACAGATGGGTGTAAAATAACTTTGCCTAAAAATTTCAAATATGTTAATACGACAGGACAGGCTGTATATCCCAACAATGTAACGGGTATCGGGTCCAATATAGGTGGATTCGATGTAAACTCAACGCCCTTGTTTCTGCGTGGCGATCAAGTAACGGTAATAGCAGGGTATAAATATAAATTAGGTAATCAAAACTTTGTAGATACAGCAACAATTTTTGAAGGTTACATAAGCAGAGTTTCATCTAAAAAGCCTTTCGTTTTAGAGTGCGAAGATAACATGTGGAAATTGAAGCAGCTTCCGGCCCCAAATAAACTATTTAAAGCCAGGGAGTATACCCTAGAATCAATGATGGCTGAGTTGTTGGCTGGCTCTCCATTTACTGTAAATAGAAAAGAGTCAACTCCCATAGACGATTTTAGGGCATTGAACGAAAGTGTAATGGATATTATCGCCAGAATGCATAAGGATTTCAATATTTACGCTTATTTCATAGGAAATGAATTATACATAGGGCATCTAGTGATTTACCAAAATCCCGGCAATAATTATAAATTTATTTTTCAGGAAAACATAATTGAAGACGAACTGGAGTATAACAGAAAAGATGACATAGTCTTATCGGCAGTTGGTTATTCAACAAACACAATCAAAACAGCTGGAATAACAAAAGATGGGGCTACTAAAACTAAAAAGCAACGAATAGAGGTATTGGTAACGTTACAAAATGATGTATTTACTGCAACTAAAACGCTTCCTGGTCAAAAGGCAGAATATCCGCCAAACTTTACAGGCGAAAGACGAACTATATATTATCCTGGCACCTCAACAGATGTAGATAAAATTATAAAGTACACAGAGCAAGAGCTGAAAAGGCATTATTATGATGGATTTACCGGAAAGTTTACAACGTTTGGAATACCATTTTGCAAGCAAGGAGATAACGCTGAAATTTATGACGCTATATTGCCAGAACGCAACGGTACGTACAAAATAAAGGGAGTAGAATATAAACTATCTGTTGAGGGTGGCTTAAGACAAATAATTGAATTAGATTATAGGATAGGGGACAATAAAGATCCTATGCCAAGACTATCCTGAATTCATAAAGGACTAATTGAAAAGTACACCTTTAAAAGGTAGCTATATATCAGTTGTAATAGCCACTACTTGATCTGACAGTTATTTGGTTTTAAAAGTTGTCAGATGTGATTTGTGAATATAGCTTTTTCTCGTCTAAATGCATCGACTCAGATTCTTCTGAGCCCTTTTTGT
>NZ_JAJIWO010000007.1 GCF_020880695.1 Mucilaginibacter sp. UR6-11 | reverse complement strand
TGAAGTATCAGGAGCAGGAAGAACGAAAAGAAGATGGCTCGACTGATTTGAAGTTGTTTTGACGAATACCTCTTTCAGAGGTTAGAATAAAGCCCCCACCTTAGGTGGGGGTTGTTTACTTATGATTGATAGCATAGGTTAACAAATTAAAACCCTTTACCTTCTTGATAGTTATAGTTTAAAAAATAGTAGCTATGAGATCTATCTGGAAAGGTTCAATTGGTTTTGGCCTGGTGAGTATCCCTGTAAAATTATATTCGGCGGTGCAAACCAGCTCGCTCGATTTTGATATGTTGGACAGTCGCGATCATTCGAGGATAAGGTACCAGCGCGTAAATGAGCATACCCATAAAGAGGTCCCTTATGATAAAATTGTAAAAGGGTATAAACTTGGCGACGATTATGTAATAATGGACGAGCATGACTTTGAAGATGCTGCTCCCGAAAAAAGCAAGGTTATTACTATCGAAAGCTTTGTAGATGTAAATGAGGTTAACCCCATGTTTTATGAAACATCATACTATACTGAACCTGACACCAAGAATAATAAAGCTTACGGATTGTTGTTGCAGGCCCTGAAAAAATCAAAGAAAGCCGGACTGGCACGGTTTGTACTGCGCAGTACCGAAAGTCTTTGTATAGTGCATCCGGTGGAAAATGTATTAGTGGTTACCCGCATACGTTTCCCGCAACAAATACGTGATACGGACGACCTGAGCATTGCGGATGATATGACTATCAGCAAAAAAGAACTGGACATGGGCCTGGCACTGATTGATCAGTATGCTGAGAAATTTGATGTATCTAAATTTAAAGATGAATACAACGCACAGTTGCTGGATATTATCAAAGCAAAATCAAAAGGTAAGCGTGCTACCGTTAAAAAACTAACGCCGCATAAAACTTCAGGTAATGATTTATACGACCAATTGATGGAAAGCCTGAAGACGAAAAAAGGTGCCTGAAAATAATTATTGCTACACCATGTTTAATAAACACAACAGTTTTATTTTATTTATTTAGGGTCATAAAGAATGAATTTATACTTAAATTATATTATTAGTTAATAAATTAAATTACTTGTAGAGCGATGGCATTGAGTTTGTATATATCCAGCAGACAAACTTAAAAAACACTGACCCATGGCAACTACAACAAAAAAAACACCGGCAATGGCTAAAACTAAAGCACCGGAACAAACTACTAATGTACAAGAATCGGCTTTGAACGAATTATTTCTTGACGAATTAAAGGACATTTACTGGGCGGAGAAACACCTGGCTAAAGCCTTACCTAAAATGGCAAAAGCAGCAACATCTGATGAATTGCGCACTGCCATTGAACAGCATAAAGCTGAAACTAATAATCATATAAACCGTTTGGAAGAAGTGTTTTCATCAATTGATGAAAAGGCAGTTGCCGTAAAATGCGAAGCAATGGCCGGCTTATTAAAAGAAGGTGATGAGATTGTTGAGGAAACCGAAAAAGGAAGCATTACCCGCGATGCAGGAATAATATCAGCTGCTCAAAAAATTGAGCATTATGAAATAGCTTCATACGGAACATTGAGAACCCTGGCCGGTGTACTGGGCTATAACGATGCTGTTGAATTATTGGAAGCTACCCTTCAGGAAGAAAAAAATTGTGATAGTTTATTAACGCAAATAGCAGAAAGCGGTGTTAACCAATCAGCCAGCACTGAAAAAGAATAACGCTTAAAACATTTTATCGCTTGGCGGTATTATAATTAAGTATCTATGAAAACATTAACTAAAAACACAAAAACATGAACTCACTATTGTACATCATAGCGGTTATCCTGGTAATAGGATGGGCGCTGGGCTTTTTTCTTTACTCAGCAGGTAGTATAATCCATGTATTACTGGTAATTGCAGTTATTGCTTTATTATTAGGATTAATAAGAAGACCAACTGCACTCTAATTATAGATCAAACAAAAAAGGCCCCGCATTTGCTGGGCCTTTTTTGTTTGCAGGTCGTTTACGGTTATTTTAAAGTCAACCATTTTCTTCTTACCGTAAATTGTTGTGGAGTAAGGTTGGGCAGCTCCTCAAAACTATATTTTACCCGGGTATTTTTTAATAACGTAACTTTTAACAGCATAGGCAAACCGTCACGGATCAGGCCCACTTCAATTTTATTGCCTGGTTTTTTACCGGTAATTAAATTGCCCTTTTCGGGCACCGGCTCCCCGTCAATAGTAATTATTTCGTCGTTAACGTTTATGCCATCGATCCAGGCGGCACTGCCACGTTGCACAGTAGCCACTATTACTCTGGGGATAAGCGGGATCTGGGTTATACCGAGCGCGGCCTCATTGTCATCGGCGAGGGCGTTAACCAGCTTGTAGCCAGCGTAGGCCAGATAGCTATTGTAGGCCACCGGCGTTAAGCCATTAATGTACCTGGCATAAAATTCGTCCAGGTTTTTGCCGGCAAATTTTTCAAGAGCTTGTTTAAATTCGGTATCGGTATAACCACGTTTTTGGGTTTTATAGTATTCATTATACATATAACGCATTACATCATCTAATGAACTTGTACCTTTGCTGTCATTAATAATCTCCAGATCAAGCAATAAAGCTATTATTGAGCCCTTGGTGTAATAGGATATACTGGTATTACCTGAATTTTCATTTGGGCGATAAGCTTTTATCCAGGCATCATAACTGGCTTCGGCAAGGGTTTGCACCCTGGCACCGGCTGTGTTTTCCAGTTGGTTAATGTCTTCAGCTAAAATGGCCAGGTAATTCTCGGGGCTGTATAGCTGGGTACGGCGCACAATAATGTCCTGATAATAGGCGGTAAAACCTTCGGCTATCCACAGGTTAGTGGTGTAGTTCTCGTTATCGTAATCAAACGGACCCAAGGCTATAGGGCGCAGGCGCTTTACATTCCATAGATGAAAATGCTCATGCGCGGCCAGGCTCAAAAAGTTCTGATAACCAACTTCCGTTGCATAAGCCTCGCGCGAGGCCCCCAGCGTGGTTGAGCTTAAATGTTCTAAACCACCACCACCTTTAAAAGCGTTATGTACAATAAAAGTATAATGCTTGTTAGGATTTTCGCCAAAAATGGCTACTTCCTGTTCAATAATTTTAGGCAGATCTTTGGTAAGACGATCCTTGTCGTATTTGCCATCGCCGACCATAGCCATTTCATATTTTACACCACCCACATCAAACCCAAAAACGTCCTGATTACCAACTTCAATGGGCGAGTCAAACAGGATATCAAAATCAGGCGAATAGCGTGTAAAGGGGTCGCCGTTTACTTTTTCTAAACTGGTTGATACGCTGGCCCAGCCTTTATAAGGTTTAATATGTATTGTTGATGATGCATGCAGCATATTACCCGGGTATATAAAAATATCAGGCGATGATAAGAACGCGTGCGATGCATCGATAAAGCTGGTACGGACAGAAGCCTCAAAAGCATAAACGCGGTACTTAACATTAACAGATGTGATGCCTGCGGTATTAAGCTGCCATATATTCTTACGGTTTTTTTTTGCGGCAAGTACTTTACCGCCCGTGCTTGCGCTAAGCGATTCAATGTTTTTTTCAAATTCGCGTATCAGATATGAGCCGGGTGTCCAAACCGGCATTTTAAGTTCTAAAATATCTTGCTTTAATCCGCTGACCTTCATTTCTACATCAGCATAATGCGCCTGTGCTTCGGAGAACGATATGGTATAGGTAATCTGCGTATTATCTGCAGCACTGATGTTGGTAGCCATAAAAAGGATTATTAAAGAAAAAATAACTGTTAATTGAATTTTTTTCATCCCGCAAGGTAGAAATTTACTTTTTGCTATGAAATACCAGTCCCGAAAGTTATTTAACCGGTTGTAAAATGGTTGATACATGAAACTAATTAGCTGTTTAACCATTTACATTTATATTCTACATTATGAAAGTGAAATTAATTGAACCCATATCGCGCAAGCTAAACATTTTGGGCAGGGCATATCTAACCGTGCTGGGTAACCATATGGAGCATTTAGATATTAACCGTTATTACTATCCCTTAACAGTGATTTGTTTTTATGATGGTCAGCTTACGCAAAAAGCACTTGCAGAAAAATTAGGTAAGGATAAATCAGTAATCGTAAAAATCATTGATTCACTTACAGAGAAGGGGTTTGTATACCGCCAGATCAATCCGGAGGACAGGCGGCAGCATTTGCTTGGCGTAACAGAAAAGGCGAAAAAGGCAGTGCCGTACATCATACAGGTATTTGAATCTATGAATCAATCAGCATCAAAAAATATATCAGAACATGATATGCAGATATTTGAAAGTGTATTAAATAAGATGAGAGACAACCTGGTTGACTTCAAAAACAAAGAATTTATAGCTAACTCTATATAATATAAACTATTATCTTAACATGAAAACGAAGTACGTTATATACATTTTATTGGTGCTGCTAATCGGCTGGTTAATTTACAATAAGTTTTACAGCGCTAAGGCTAAGAAACGTGACGCTACCGATACCAAAGGCAAGGGCGGTAAAAGAGGTGGCCGTAACGGCCCGGTATCAGTTAAGCTGATGATCGTAAAAGATACTACGTTAGATAATAATATCGATATAACCGGCACCATCGATGCCAACGAAAAAGTAAGCCTGATCAGCGAAACTGCGGGTAATATTACGGGAATCTACTTTCAGGAGGGAAGCAGAGTTAAGAAGGGGCAGTTACTGGTTAAAGTTTATAACCAGGATCAGGTAGCCGCGCTAAAACAAAACGAATACCAAATAACGCTGGCTAAACAAAATGAATATCGTAACAAAATATTATTGCAAAAAGAGGCCATAAGCCAGCAGGAGTATGACACCTCACTTACCGGATTAAACACTTTAAAGGCACAAAGCGACGTGCTGAAGGCACAAATTGCTAAAACAGAGATAAGGGCGCCATTTTCGGGCACCATTGGTTTGCGTAACGTTAGCCCGGGTGGTTACCTTTCGCCTAATACGGCTATTGCATCGCTGGTAAATATTGACCCTGCAAAAATTACATTTTCTGTACCTGAGAAATATTTATCATTGATCAGTAAAGGCAGCAAGATCATTTTTACAATACCCAGTTCCAATCAAAATTTTAAAGCAGTAGTGTATGCTATAGAACCATCAATAGATATTACCTCACGTACAATTACAGTACGTGCCAAAGCGGATAATCCGAAAGGGTTGCTTACTGCAGGTAGTTTTGCCAAGATCAACCTAGCGCTCGACCAGATCCCTAAAACGATTATGGTGCCTACCGAATGTGTGGTGCCTGATTTGAAAAGCAGTGTAGTATATATTTATCATAAAGGTGTGGCTGTGGCAAGGCCCGTAAAAACCGATGTGCGTACCGATACTAAGGTACAAATTATAAGCGGTTTAAAACCGGGCGATAGCGTGGTAGTATCCGGTATAATCCAGATGCGCCCTAAAGTTCCTTTAAAAATTGTTAAAGTAATTAAATAAGCAGCTTACCATGAGTTTATCCTCAGTTAGTATAAAGAGGCCTGTACTGGCAACAGTTATGTCAATCGTAATTGTGGTTTTCGGTATTATCGGCTACAATTTTTTAGGTATCCGTGATTTCCCTTCGGTCGATCCGCCAATTATCTCTGTGAGCACCAGTTATTCGGGTGCTAACGCCGATGTAATTGAATCACAGATCACTGAGCCCTTAGAGAAAGCCATCAATGGCGTGCCGGGCATCCGTAACATATCGTCAACAAGTTCGGTTGGCAGCAGCCAGATCACGGTAGAGTTTGATTTGGATGCCGACCTTGAAACCGCCGCTAATGATGTGCGTGATAAAGTTGGCCAAGCGCAACGTCAGTTACCACAGGACATTAACGCGCCGCCAGTAGTAACTAAAGCCGACGCAAACGCTGATAACATTATCACCCTGTCGGTTACCAGCGATAAACGTAATATAACCCAGGTTGATGACTATGCCGAAAACGTATTGCAGGAAGGACTGCAAACCATACCAGGCGTAAGTGCTATAAACATACAGGGCCAGCGACAATATGCTATGCGTTTATGGATCGATCCTGCTAAGTTATCCTCCTTAGGTTTGGCTGCCAGTGATATCAGCGACGCCTTAAATAAAGAAAATGTTGAGTTGCCTGCCGGTAAAATAGAGGGTAATAACACCGAACTTATTATCCGGGCCATTGGTAAGATGAGTACCGAAAAAGAGTTCAATGACATGATTATCCGTGCGGATAGCAACAGGGTGATCAGGTTGAGGGATGTAGGCTACGCTGTGCTTGGATCTGCAAACGAAGAAACAGCGTTTAAAGAGTCGGGTGTATTGCAGGTAGCTTTGGCCATTGTGCCGCAGCCCGGTGCAAACTATGTACAAATAGCGAAAGACTTTTATAAAAGATTTGAAGAATTAAAAAAAGATCTTCCGGCAGATATCCATGTAAAAGTATTGCTGGATAATACCAAGTTTATTAATCAATCTATAACGGAGGTTGAAGAAACGCTGGCCATATCTTTTATACTGGTGGTAATTATTATCTACCTTTTCTTCAGGGATTGGCTCATTGCTTTCCGGCCGTTAATCGATATCCCCGTGTCATTGATAGGGGCGTTCTTTATTATGTATATTTTTGGTTATTCCATCAATATTTTAACGCTGCTGGGCATAGTACTGGCCACGGGTCTGGTGGTTGATGATGGTATAGTAGTAACAGAGAATATTTACAAAAAGGTAGAAGGTGGTATGGCTATCCGCAAAGCTGCATTTGAAGGATCTGCGGAAATATTCTTTGCCGTTGTATCTACTTCAATAACGCTGGCCGCGGTATTTTTACCTATTGTGTTTTTGCAGGGATTTACGGGGCGGTTGTTCCGCGAGTTTGCGGTCGTTGTGGCAGGGTCGGTATTGATATCTGCCTTTGTATCGTTATCGTTAACACCGATGCTTAACGTGAAGCTGATCCGCAAGGATTCAAAAAAATCAAAGTTTTATGAGCGTACCGAACCTTTCTTTGTAAACATGACCAACTCTTATACCGAGAGTTTGATCAAATTTATGAAGCATAGGTGGATAGCTATCGCTATCCTCATCGGATCAGTCGTCGTCATCGTGGTACTTAATAAATTTATACCCTCGGAGTTGGCGCCGTTGGATGATAAGAGCCTGGTACGTTATAACGTAACCGGATCCGAAGGTGCATCATACGAGTTTATGACCAAGTACATGGATAATTTATCCAATTTGGTTGCCGATTCAATACCCGAATCAAACGTAAACCTGGAAATTGTCGCTGCCGGTGGTGGTGGTGCAGGTGCCGTAAATAATGGTTTCGGCCGTATCGGCCTTGTCGCCCCTGACGAACGCACGCGGTCTCAACAGGAAATTGCCGACTGGCTCACAAAAAAGGTAAGCAAATTTCCCGATGCACGTGTAACGGTTACGCAGGAACAAACCATCAGTGGCGGCGGCGGCGGAGCCAAAAGTTCGTTGCCGGTGCAGTTTGTTATCCAGAATCAGGACTTTGAAAAGATACGTAAGGTATTGCCGGTATTTTTTAACGAGGTCAGTAAAAGCTCTGTATTTACAACGCCCGATGTGAATTTAAAATTTACCAAGCCCGAATTGCGGGTAGTTACTGACCGTGCACGTGCGCGCGATTTGGGTGTTTCGGTAGCGGATATCGCGCAGACTTTACAACTATACTATAGTAATGGCCGCCTGGCTTATTTCCTGTTAAATGGTAAACAATACCAGGTTATAGCACAGGCAGACCGGGCTAACCGTGATCAGCCGCTTGACCTGAAAACGATCTATGTAAGAAATAATGTCGGCAAACTAATCCAGTTGGATAACGTGGTAAAAGTTGATGAAGATGCAACACCACCGGCTATTTTTCATTTTAACCGCTTTAAATCGGCAACTTTCCAGGCGGGTTTGGCGCCGGGCCATACCGTGGGTGATGGCATTAACGAAATGAACCGCATTGCCAAAGAAACGTTGGACGATAGCTTTAGTACAGAATTAAGCGGTGCATCAAGGGACTTTGCCGAGAGTGCCTCGAATATTATGTTTGCATTTATTTTTGCTCTTTTATTAATCTACTTGGTATTAGCCGCGCAGTTTGAAAGTTTTAAAGATCCGATCATTGTAATGCTTACCGTGCCCCTGGCAATTGCGGGGGCGTTTTTGTCGTTATGGTTGTTTGACCAGACGTTGAATATTTTTAGCCAGATAGGTATTATTACCCTGGTGGGTTTGGTAACCAAAAATGGTATTTTGATTGTGGAATTTGCCAACCAGCGCATGGAGCATGGTCTGGCTAAATATGAGGCCGTAGTTGAATCGGCAACGGCACGTTTGCGCCCGATTTTGATGACCAGTATGGCGGTGGTATTAGGCTCAGTACCGATAGCATTTGCCCTGGGTGCCGGCGCAAAAAGCCGGGTATCATTGGGTATTGTAATTATTGGAGGAATGTTGTTCTCATTGGTGCTGACATTGTATGTAATCCCGATGATGTACGTGCTCATTGCATCAAAAGAACGCCATGACCCGGATGCAGCCGACTTTGCGGATGAAGGCAAGAAAAAGAAAAAAGTAAAACTTATTGAAAACGAATAAGCGATGATGAAACTTAAAAAAATAGCTTGCTTCCTGTTTTGCTATATGGCAGTAATCGCCACAGTTAAAGCGCAAACGGCGCCCTTATTAACTTTAAGAGAGGCAGTTGAAATAGCTTTAAAGAACAACTATAATATTGTGCTGGCGAAAAACAATAATGCCATAGCACAAAATAATGTTACTATAGGTAATGCGGGCTTTTTACCGGTTGTTACCGGCAGCCTCAGCCAAACCAACAGCAGGCAACATGTTGTGCAAACCAAGTCTGACGGGACAACCGTTACCATCCCCGGCGCTAAAAACAGCAGTTTAAGCTATGGGCCAAACCTTAACTGGACGATCTTTGACGGCTTTGCCATGTTTGCCAACTATGATCAGCTTAAACAATTGAATGACTTGAGTGCGGTGAGCACCCATGATACGGTATTAAGCACCGCCGGCGATGTGATTTTGACCTACTACGACCTGATCAATCAAAATGAGCAGATAAAAGCACAGCACGGAGCCATTGCCATATCGCATACCCAGTTAAAATATGCCAGGGATAAGTTTAGCGTAGGGACCGCATCAGGTCTTGATGTATTAAACGCGCAGGTAAATTTAAATACGGATACGGCAAATTTATTAAAGTTGCAGCAGACATTTAAAGCGTCTAAAATAAAGCTGAATCAATTGTTGGTGCGTGATCTGCAAACTGATTTTTCTGTTGTAGACACCATAATTGTTGACGATAAAATGGTATTGGGCGATATTATTTCAAGCGCGCAATCACAAAATCCGGCTATCCTGTCGGCACAAATAAACAAACGTATTGCCGATATCAACTTAAAACAGGTACAGGCTACCCGCTACCCGGTGGTAGGTGTAAATGGCGGCTACGCATGGAGCAACAGTAAAACCCCTGCCGGGTTTACCCAACAGCAGGATATACACGGACTGAATTACGGACTTACTGCTTCTATAAATATTTTTGACGGCTTTAATCAGTCTCGCAAGGAGCGAAATGCCAAAATACAAATTGATAATGCTGTGGTCGACGTAAAGCAAACCCGCCTTAATGTTGAAGCTCAGATAAGTAATTTATATGTAAGCTACCTGTCGGGACTAGACCTGGTAAAGCTCGGGCAATCAAACGTAGCTATAGCCAAACGTAATTTGGAGATATCCCTGGATAAATACAAAATAGGCACCATTACACCGCTTGAGATACGCGAGGCGCAAAGGAACTACCTTGACGCACAATCAACCTTTTTTGCCGCACAATACCAATCTAAAGTTGCCGAAGTAACTTTAAAGCAAATAACTAATAACTTAAATATCCAATAATCAAATATTTAGTTATTTTTGGGGTGTAATATGACTGGTTCTTATCATACATGCCTCCTCATTGACGATAATTATATCGACAACTTTGTTACGCGCAGACTTTTGGAAAGCAGCCACTTTGCCGAAAAAATCATAGTTACTGAATCACCGACAGAAGCCATTAAAATGCTGGACAATGGTACGGTAAAACCTGATGTTATTTTTCTGGATATCAGGATGCCCTTAATGAGTGGTTTTGAGTTTCTGGATGCCTACGATAAATTAGCTATTGCTAAAACCGGTATAAAGATATTTTTACTGTCATCGTCTTTTGATCCTACGGATATAAAAAGATCCACAGACAATAAATATATCACACACTTTATACACAAGCCCCTTACTTATAAAATACTCGAGGAACTACCATGATCTTAGTTGCCGATAGCGGATCGACAAAAACAGATTGGTTGCTTAAACAACCCGGGCACGATGCCAAAGCTTTTAGAACGCCGGGACTAAATCCCTACTTTTTAACAGAAAAAGAGATTGTTAAAATACTGCAGGACCAGGCACCTGAGCTGGTTACTGTTGGCACGGAGATTAAAGAAATATACTTTTTTGGTGCAGGCTGTTCAAGCCCCGACAGGCATGAGATCGTATCAAACGCCTTGAGCCAGCTATTTTCGAAAGCTTATATTAGTGTTGACAGCGATCTGCTAGCATCGGCCTATGCTACCTGCGGGCATGAAAAAGGCCTGTGCTGTATATTGGGAACAGGTTCAAATATTTCTTTTTTTGATGGTGAAGAAATCCACTCAGGCAAGCATGGACTTGGTTTTATTTTGGGCGATGAGGGTGCAGGCACCTGGTTTGGCAAAGCCTTAATTACCGATTTTTTATATGATTTGATGCCTGAGGAGATCCATACACTATTTAACAATACCTACCAGCTTACTAAAGAAGAGGTAATAGTAAATGTTTACCAAAAACCTGCGCCAAACTCCTATCTGGCGTCGTTTGCGCGGTTCTTTAATGTTATCCGTAAAACGGAGTACGGTAAAAATCTGATAAATAAGGGGCTGCAGGAATTTATAGATACCAATATCAAATCATACCCGGAATATCATACCTATAAAAGCCACTTTGTAGGCTCAATAGCTTTTGTATTTGCTGATGAGCTAAAGGCGCTTGCCGAAACACAGGACATTCATATCGGCAAGATCATTAAACAACCCATTAACGATCTGTTGGCATTTATTTTAAGCAGGGAAGAGGGCCGGTAATCCCTTCGTTAGTTCTTACCCATATTTTGTTCCGAAGTAACTATATTTTTATTACCCTTAATCCTAACCTTCACCATAATAAACAATATCCCTAATATGGCTAATAAACTGCCAATCTTAGGCAGATAATCACCGTAATTAACGTAAAAGGTTAGATCAGAATTTAGGTTAATATTTTGTTTCATAGCCGTTTTAACCCACCATTTGGTTTGCTGTACAATATCACCACGCTGGTTGATGAAAGCTGAGATCCCGGTATTAGCCGAGCGACACACCCAACGGCGTGTTTCAATAGCGCGTAGCTTGGCATAATCCAAATGCTGGTCCTTGCCTGAAGTATTCTCCCACCAGCCATCATTGGTAATAATGGCTATAAACTGTGCGCCATTACGTACAGATTTTGCCACCCATTCACCCCAGATAGATTCAAAGCAAATAACCGGCGCGGCGCCGATGCCACTTGCCGAATATAGTTCGCTGGGCGCATCCTGCCCGGCGTAAGTGCCGGTTGCTCCGCCCAGATGCTCAAACACAGGTTTTAAAAATGATAAAGCATTGCCAAAAGGTAATGACTCGGCACCCGGAACCAGTTTTGATTTATGATAGAAATGCACCTCGGCCGAGTTCTCAATGTTAACTGCAGTATTATAATTATCTATAAACTGGCCGGTGCCAGGTATGGCGCTCGCTGTTTTAGTTTGCCGGTTGTTAGATACCTTATAGGTTTCGGCGCCGGTTATGATATTGCCATTTTTATACTTGCTTAAAAAATGCTGTGCCTGCGTGAAGTAGGTATTGGTGCGGATATGATCTTCATTGATCGGGTCAGGTATCGCTGTTTCGGGCCAGATAAAAAATTCAGTGTTAGCCTGGCCTAGTGAGTCTGATAGCCTGGTTAGCGTTTTTACTTGCTCATAAGTAGGTATCTCGCCCCCTTTGGCATAAGGATCGATATTGGGCTGCGTCACCACCACGTTTGACGGATTCGACTGCTCCTGATAAGAACTATAGCGATATAATGAAAACCCGAGGGGTAATACCAGCACAGTTATAAGTGCGATAACCAGTTTTTGCCTTATCACTCTGGTTTGTGCCTCGCTTAGGCCGGTGTAAATCAAAAAGATCAAAATATTAACTACCCAAATCCAGATAGTTCCGCCATATACGCCCGTATACTCGTACCACTGCACCCATTGGTGTGCTACGGCAAAACCATTACCCAGTGTCATCCAGGGGAAGTTGAGGTCCCAGCTTTGGTGCAGGTATTCATAAGCTATCCAGAAACATACCAGTCCGGCCAGGCTCCAGCCACGACTGGCGGCTAATCTTAATCGATAATAAAACCAGCAGGCGGTTGACATAAGCAGCGGCCCCAGGGTATAAGGGATCAGGGAAATAGGGATAGCGACTACTTCGCCTACAATTTTTAATGAATTATAGACCCAGTAAATACTAAGCGTATTCCAGATAAAAAAGCCCAGGAAAGTGGTATTGAATACCTGTTTTCCTTTTTTGGTTGAGGTGGATTTGATGATGTTCTCTATCACGATCAGCATGGGTACCAATCCGAAAAATAAAAATACGGTGGTATAATGCATAGGCGGCCATGCCAGCCAAAGTAACAGGCCTGAAAATAGGGATAGGATGATATTTTTTTTCATTAAATATAATTTTTCACCAACGCGCAATGATGCACGTTTTTATCTTTTGTTAAACTTTTCACTATTAAAAAGCCTGCGGATTTATAGCTTAATCCTCCTCTTCATCATCCCCGTATTTCTTTTTCTTTTTATCGGTTTCGGCTGGCAAGGCTCCTGCAATGCAAATCACAAACTCGCCTTTTGCGGGGTGAGTTTCATAATAGGCTTTAACGTCGGTTACCGTACCGCGTACAGTTTCCTCGAACATTTTGGTCAGCTCGCGCGATACGGATATTTGTCTGTCAGCTCCCCAAAACGCAGCCATCTCATCCAGCGTTTTTAACAAACGGTGCGGCGACTCATAAAGTATAATGGTGCGTTCCTCGTCCGCCAAAAATTTATAACGGGTTTGGCGGCCTTTTTTCAACGGTAAAAAACCCTCAAAACAAAACTTATCTGTAGGGAATCCTGAGTTAACCAGCGCAGGCACAAAAGCCGTGGCGCCGGGCAGGCACTCAACAGCGATATTGAATTTCAAAGCTTCGCGCACTAAAAAGAAACCCGGATCGGATATCGCAGGCGTACCCGCATCGGATATCAAGGCAATATTCTGCCCCTGCAGTAAAAACTTAATGATCTCATTAGAACTTTGATGCTCGTTATGCTGATGATGCGCAAAAACTTTTTTCTGTATATCAAAATGCTTCAACAGTGGCGCCGAGGTACGGGTATCTTCAGCCAAAATCAAATCTACCTCTTTTAAAACGCGGATGGCCCTAAAGGTCATATCTTCCAAATTGCCTATTGGGGTGGGTACAAGGTATAGTTTGCCGGGCATTGAGTTGTGAGTTATGTGTAGTGAGTTGTGAGTAGCTATTTCAGATTATTATGAATGATAAAAAACTCATAACTCACTACACATAACTCATAACTCATCATATCTTTGTCGAAAATTAAAAATATGCTGCAAGTTAGTTATATCCGCGATAACAGGGAACAGGTTTTAGAACGTTTGGCCGTAAAAAATTTTAAACAACCTGATTTGGTCGACGAAATTATCCGTTTGGATGATACCCGCCGTCAAACTCAGGTAAAATTGGATAATACTTCCGCAGAGGCTAACACGGCAGCCAAACAAATCGGCGAGTTAATGCGTAACGGCAAGAAAGATGAAGCCGAAGCCATTAAAAGCAAAACCGGCGTTTGGAAAGAGGACATTAAAAAGTACAACGAAGAACTGGCTATAATTGAAGATAGCCTTTATCAAAAACTGGTTTTGCTGCCTAACCTGCCACATTCATCGGTTCCAAAAGGAACAACACCCGAGGAAAATGAAATAGTGCTTCAAAACGGCGTCCTGCCAACATTGTCGGTCAACGCTTTGCCGCATTGGGAGCTTGCCGCTAAGTATAAGCTGATCGACTTTGAATTAGGCGTTAAAATTACGGGCGCGGGTTTCCCGGTTTATACTAACAAGGGCGCTAAACTGCAACGTGCGTTAATCAATTTTTTTATTGACGAAGCCGAAAAAGCAGGTTATAACGAGGTTAGCGTACCGCTGATGGTTAACGAAGCGTCAGGATTTGGTACTGGCCAGTTGCCTGATAAAGAAGGCCAGATGTATTTTGTCAACGAGGATAACTTATACCTGATACCTACCGCTGAAGTGCCGATTACCAACCTGTACCGCGATATGATTTTAAAAGCGGATGAGCTGCCGGTAAAAAACTGCGGGCACACACCCTGCTTTCGTCGTGAAGCGGGCTCATACGGCGCACATGTGCGTGGCTTGAACCGTTTGCACCAGTTTGATAAGGTTGAGATAGTACAGGTAGTTAACCCCGACACATCATACGGGGTGTTGGAGCAAATGAGCCTGCATGTACAAGGCCTGTTGCAAAAATTAGGTTTACCTTACCGGCTATTGCGCCTTTGCGGTGGCGATATGGGCTTTACGGCTGCGCTAACTTATGATATGGAAACCTGGAGCGCCGCGCAACAACGCTGGCTGGAGGTATCGTCGGTGTCAAACTTTGAAACTTATCAAAGCAACCGTTTAAAATTACGCTTCCGCAATGCCGAGGGTAAAACACAATTGGCTCATACATTAAATGGAAGCGCCCTGGCTTTACCGCGAATAGTGGCAACTTTGCTGGAGAACAACCAGACAGAAAGAGGAATTAAGGTACCCGAAGTATTGGTGCCTTATACAAAGTTTGAGTGGATAGACTAATTAACCCGCATCAGCCAGCGTGGTTGCCACCACGGTTTCCATAACGTAGTTAAGCAGTTTGCCGGTAATGGTGCCTTTGGGTTGTTGTATGGTTTCGGCATAAATAAATTGCTGAACACCAAGTGCGGCTAACAAACCATCAACTTTAGTATGGGGGCGTGATTTATAGCAATAAATTTTTATTTTGCTGTAAAACGGATTTGATGTGATGCGGCGCAATATCTTTTCGGCATCAGTACCCAGGTAATCATGATCCAATATTATACCGTCAGGTTGTAGTTCATGTATTGACGGGAAAATCCGGTTACGTTCGACTATACAGATCGCGTTTTTTTTTGCAGAAATGTTAATATTTGTAGCGTTTTGAGAGACTACAAGTAACGGCTTAGGGCTGATTCGCATATTTAAATTAATTATGACATTGCTTTATACGATAATGGATATCAAAAGGTTCCATCGTATTTTGTGCACGGTTTATGACAGTATTTTAAATAAATTATATTTGTGCAGTTAAACCCAAAAACGCTATGGAAACCATCTCTTGGAACGATTTTGAAAAAGTTGAATTGAGGGTGGGAACCGTATTAGAGGTAGCCGACTTTCCCGGGGCCCGTAAGCCGGCTTATAAACTTAAAGTTGATTTTGGCGATTTGGGTATCAAATGGTCGAGCGCGCAAATTACCAGGCATTATACTAAAGAGGAACTGCCGGGCAGCCAGATAGTGGGTGTGGTAAATTTTCCTAAAAAGCAAATCGCCAATTTTATGTCTGAGTTTTTGGTTACAGGTTTTGCTGATGAAAATGGCGATATAGTTTTAACCCGGGTTGATAAGCATGTGCCTAACGGCAGTAAACTGGTATAATGAGATATGTAAGTTTTGGGGATGAACCCTCACTGTCGCCTGATGATTTTTTTATGAACGAGGCACTTAAGGAAGCCAAACTGGCCCTGGCCGAAGATGAGATACCAATAGGTGCGATAGTTACCTGCCAGGGCAAGATCATTGGCCGCGGGCATAACTTAACCGAGCGGTTAAATGATGTATCCGCTCATGCCGAAATGCAGGCGCTTACAGCTGCCGCTAACTTCATGGGGGGTAAATATTTAAAAGACTGCACCTTATATGTTACTTTGGAGCCTTGCGTAATGTGTGCAGGAGCATCTTACTGGTTCCAGCTGGGGAAGATCGTTTTTGGGGCTTATGATACCAGACTTGGCTTTGGGCGATTGAATCAAAAAATCACTCATCCCAAGACAATTATAACCGGCGGGATAAATGAAAATGAGTGTGCCGAGCTGGTAAGGAGCTTTTTTAAAAAGAAGCGCTAAAGGGTTGATCCTTTTTTTGTCTGGCGCTTATTATGCGCAAGGGCGTAAATAAAGAATATATTTTGTGACATTAAATTAGAACAAAAATCACATTCACACCTTATATTTGCTACACAATCATTAAACTTTAAAATAAAAAATATGGCCTTTACACTACCGGCGTTACCTTATGCTACCGACGCATTAGAACCGCACATTGATAAACTTACCATGGAAATTCACCATGGCAAACACCACCAGGCTTATGTTACTAACCTTAATAAAGCGTTAGAAGGTAAGCCGGAGGCTGAAAGCAGCATTGATGAGATCATAAAAAATATTTCAAAATTTCCGCCTGCCGTGCGTAACAATGGCGGTGGTCATTATAACCATACGTTGTTCTGGACGTTGCTTTCTCCAAATGGGGGCGGTGAGCCAACCGGTGCTTTGGATGAAGCCATCAAAAGCACATTCGGATCATTTGCCGAGTTTAAAACAAAATTATCAGAAGCAGGTGCTACCCGTTTTGGTTCAGGCTGGGCATGGTTAATTGTTACTGCAGATAAGAAATTAGCAATAACTTCAACTCCAAATCAGGACAACCCTTTAATGGATATTGCCGAAGTAAAAGGCACGCCAATTTTGGGTGTTGATGTTTGGGAACATGCTTACTACTTAAAATATCAAAACCGTCGCCCGGATTATCTGACGGCTATCTGGAACGTGATCAACTGGGCGCATGTTTCTGAGTTATACGCTAAAGCAATAGCATAATAAAAAAATAAAACTAATTTAAAAAGGCAGCAATCATGTGCTGCCTTTTTTTGTTTAACCACATACGTGTTGTCATTGCAAGCTTGTATCCGGTTGCAATAACAGCTGCAATAAATCATGCCCATGAAAGCCAACGTACTTGAAGCCCCTGATAAGCCCATAATTTGGAAAGAGGTTGAAACCCCCACCCTTGCCGCGGGCGAAGTTTTAGTGAAAATAAAAGCAGCGGCCTTAAACCGCCGCGATTACTGGATAACCATTGGTAAATATGCCGGCTTGAAATATCCGGTTATATTAGGATCAGACGGTGCAGGCACTGTTGCCGAAACGGGCGAAGGTGTTGATGCTTCCTGGCTTGGTAAAGAAGTAATTATCCATCCGGCCGGTAACTGGGGCGAGAATGAAGACTATCAGGGAAAAGATTTTAAAATACTTGGCCTGCCGGACGATGGCACGTTTGCAGAATATGTTAAAACCCGCGCCGAATGCTTATATGATAAGCCGGCTTATTTAACCTGGGAGCAGGCAGCAGCCATCCCCCTGGCCGGGGTAACGGCTTACCGGGCGTTGTTTACCAAAGGCAAAGCAAAAAAAGGTGATACCGTACTAATCAGCGGTGTTGGCGGTGGTACCGGTGCTTTTGCCCTACAATGGGCTGTAGCTGCCGGTTGCAGGGTATTTGTAACGTCAGGCACAGGCGAAAAGATTGAGATGGCGCGTCGGCTGGGTGCGTTGGCTGGCGTAAACTATAAAGCGCAGGATTGGGCCGAAGAGCTAAAGCATATGGCAGGAGGCTTTGATGTGATAATTGACAGCGCCCTTGGCGAAGGGTTTGCTAAATTCCCGGATCTATGTAACCCCGGCGGACGAATAGTATTTTTTGGCGGCACAGCGGGCGATATACCCGCTATTAATGGCCGAAAAGTATTCTGGAAACAGTTACAGCTTTTAGGCACGACGATGGGCAACGCAACAGATTTTAAAAATATGATCGCTTTTATGACCGCGCATCAGATCATCCCGGTAATTGACGAAGTTTTCGCGCTGGAGGATGCAGCAAAGGCCATTGAAAAAATGGCTGCCGCGACCCAATTTGGCAAATTGGTTCTTAAAGCCTGATAGGTATGCTTCAGTTAAAAGTTGAGGCTATAAAGTGGGAAACCGCAGACACCGCCACATTTTATTTTACTGAGGTCACAGGCAGGAAGGTTAATTACCTGGCCGGGCAATTTATCACACTGGTTTTTACGCATCATAATGAGGAGATCAGGCGATCATACTCATTAAGTTCATCGCCTGATAAAGAAATGCTTGCCATAACTGTTAAGCGGATAACCAACGGCGAAATATCCCGCTTCCTGCTGTCCAAAGTAAGGCCGGGCGATCAAATCAATGCCATTGAGCCGGCCGGCAGATTTATTGTTACGGATTTTAACGCCCGGAAAGACATCGTTTTTTTTGCTGCCGGCAGCGGGATAGTCCCTGTATTTTCGCAGTTAAAATATATACTTAACCGCGAAGGGCATAGCTATTTAACGCTGATTTATAGTAACCAGGATAGCGGATCTGTTTTATTTGCTGCTGACCTGGTTTCGTTGCAGGCCAGGCATGGAGGGAGGCTAAATATCATTAACCTGTTAAGCAGCGAAGGTAACCGGTTAAACAATATTACTGTTGAGCAACTGGTAAAACAAAATATCCGTTTTAAGCTAAACAAGGCCAAATTTTATCTCTGCGGGCCATTTGCTTATATGCGCATGGTAAGGCTTACCCTATTGTACATGGGACTGGAAAGCAGCCGGATCCGCAAAGAAAATTTTGTGCTCGATACTGTTCCGGTAGCTGCGGGTTACATCAATTATCCGCCTCAAAAAATTCGCATCCATTTTAATAATGAACTATATGACCTGGTAGTTGGCGAAAACCAAACGATATTGCAGGCGGCTCTGCAAAACAAAATAGCCTTGCCTTATAGCTGCTGTGCAGGTATGTGTTCGGCATGCACAGCTAAATGTATTACCGGTAAAGTGGATATGGCGGTTAATGATGTGCTGACCGATCTGGACCTCGCGCATGGACTGATCCTGACCTGTACCGGGCACCCTGTTGGTGATGACGTGGTGATTGAGTTTTTGTAAACGTTCCCGGGCTATATTGTACATCAGGGCTTTAATATCAATTGTTTATGTGTCCGGCGATGAACCACAGCCTTTACTTTGGATTTTTTGCGTTTCCCCCACCATATCACAAAACCGGTTATAGGTAAACTGGCACAGATCAAACTGGTTAAAAAAGCGATAATCTTACCGGTCAGCCCTAATAACTGCCCTACATGGAGGTCATAGTTCATGCTATTCATCTTTAAACCAGGGCTTTTATTTTGATGCATTAATATTTTAAGAGGTTTGGCCGTAAACTGATCAAACTCATACGAATCGCTTTTGTAATAATGCATGGGCTGATAATAAGCGATCACCTCTACTGTACTTGCCTCTTTTTTACTATCGGTATAAATAAAAAACATATGCGCCTGCGGCGATTTGTTTTGCGCGTATAGAAAACTTTTATCCCATGTATTTATAGGTACAGCAGGCTTATTGATAGAATCAGATACTGGTATTTGTTCTTCGGCCGCATAGATTTTACCCAGGTTCGCTGTGTTTTTAATGCCTTTGCTTACCCATTCAAAAGCAATCGAAAGCCCGGTTATAGCTAAAATTACAGCGATACTACAGGCGTAAAACCCTAAAACATTATGCAGGTCATAATTTATCCGGCGCCAGCGGCCAGCCCATTTAATGGTAAAGCTGCGTTTACGGTCGCTTTTGCGTTTGGGCCACCATAGAATGATGCCGGTTATCATCAGCACCACAAAAATAATTACGCTCCAGCCTACTATCTGCCTGCCGATAGCAGGCGGTAACAGGAGATAAAGGTGTATATATTCCACAATAACAAAAAAGTCACGCCCCACATTTTGATCGTGCAAAAGCCTGCCGTTATAAGGGTCGATAAATATATATCGCGTGCCTAGTTTAGGTACGGTGACCATTACCATTGCAGGGCGGTCCGCGCCATAATAGGCAACAAAACCGGTTTCGGCAACTGGGTATTGTTTTAGGGCGATTTGTTTTAATTGCGACGGTAACAGATAGGGTGTATGCTGCACCTTAACCTTACGATAGCTGTACAAGGCGTCCTGTATCTCATCCTGAAAAACAAATAAACAACCGGTAATACTCACTATAACAACCACCAGCCCGGATATAAATCCGAGCCAGCGATGTATAAATAGAATGGTTTTTTTTAACCGGGCCACAATTAAAATCTATAGCCCAAACTTAAACGGAAGTTACGCGGCGCCTCTGCCTGCCAGTTGTAAACGGTGCCGCCGGCTGCGTTTAAATAGTCTTCATGTCCGCCCGAGATCAGGTAGGCATCTAACAGGTTGTTTACGTTAAGCGCCAGGCTGAATTTTTTTAGCTGGTAAGATGCGCCGCCGTCCAAACGGAAATAGTTTGGCATATCTGCCGGGCCGCTCAGGCTCCACGGACGACGGTCAACCTGTAACATATAACCGGCCGAAAGGCCCACGCCTTTTAAGGTGCCATGTTGTAACCGGTAAGTTAACCAGCCGTTTGATACATGTTTGGCAAAACCCGGTACCGGTGTACCTATGTTGGCAGGATCGGTGTCTTTTGAAATTTCAGAATTGGTATAGGCATAGTTAACCATTAAGCTAAGGCCGGTAATGATCTCGCCGCGGGCATCAAATTCAATGCCGCTGGTTTTTGTTTGGCCCAGTTGGATCATATAGCTGGCGGACGGGTCGCCGTGTTTATCAGGATCGGCTACCAGTTGATTGTTTTTTAGTATTTGGTAAACTGATAATGAGGTGCTCCATTTGCCGCCGAACCAATCGCGTTTGATGCCTAACTCAAGGTTATTGCCCGTGACGGGTTTAACTTTACCGCCGCCAAAAATATTGCCATTTTGCGGCAGAAAAGCCTGATCATAAACACCATAAAAAGAGGTAGCGTCATCTACCGAATAGCTTAAGCCAACCCTTGGTGTAACCTGCCGGTTATTGGTTGAACCCGAATAGGGATCGAGTGTAGTGGCATGGGTGAACCGACCGGCCAGCGTAAGGCGTAATTGCTGGTTAAAAAAGCCCAGCTCATCCTGTAAATAAACGGATTGATATTTTTCTGTTGATATGGTGTTCTTACCACGCTCACTAAGCGGGGTTGCCCTGTCAAATGTGGGCAAGGTTACCGCACCATTGTTCGGATGATAGATATTAAATGGTGTAACCGGATCTAAAGAGCCTGATTGATTATAATCAGCTATATAATATTTATCGCCGATATCAAGGCCGCCCAATATCCGGTGGATCACGGCTCCGGTGCGCAGCTCGCCATTAACAAAAGCCTGGCCAAATTTATTACGGTTAACGGCATCCCATAAGCCCAGGCTCCGATCAATATCCCCGTTATTTTTGATACTGCTTATCCAATAGCTGTAGCCAATTTGTTTATAGTTAAAGTAGGCGCCCTGCGCGGTAACTTTCCATTTATCATTAAACTTATGCTCAAAGGTTAAATAAGCGCTATGGTCATAAATGTTTGCTGCCGGGGTATTTGACGGTGCATTGGTAAAATCGCGCGGAAGATCCTTATAACCTTTAGTTGAAAAAAGGTAGGCTGTACCAAAAGCGTTCATGCGCTGAAATTGGTACGTGTATTCGGCCGTCAGTGTGTTTTTATCGTCAAACTTGTAACGTAATACAGGTGCAACGTCAAAACGGTTGGTAAAATCACAAGGCCTGAACGATTCTGCCATCTGGCCCATCAAATTTAAACGATACTGTAGTTTGCCGTTGCTGGTAATATTGCCGTCCAGGTCGGCAGTGCCACGGTAAGTGTTAAAACTGCCGGTGGTAAAATCAAACGACTGGCGGGTTAACCCGGTGGGCTTTTTAGTAACAACGTTGTAAAAGCCAGACGGATTACCATTTGCCAACATAAAACCAGCCGGGCCTTTTACAAATTCAATACGGTCAACAAATGACATATCTTCATTTAAAGGTCCCCAGGTGGCTTCGATGTTCATGCCGTTTCTAAAGGACGCTATCCGGTCGCCACGGCCATAAATGAGCGCATAGTTTCCCCAATGATCCTGCAAAACCAGGCCACTAACGTTACGTGATGCACCTTCAAGCATATTAAACACCTGCTGGTCTTTTAATTGATCGCTGGTTACTACCTGGATATTTTGCGGTACCTGTAACAACGGTTCGCCCAGGCGCAGCCCCGGCGATGGGTTATCAACCTTATATCGTTTCCTGGTGTCTGATATAGCCACTTCATTTAATTGATTGGCGTTTTCTTTCAGCGTAAAATTAAGCACGGCTATGGTGCCTGCGGTTACTGTAACCAGTTTTTCTTCAGGCATTAAACCAATGGCAGTGACTTTAACAGTGTAAGTGCCTGACTTAATTTTGTTAAATTGAAAATGTCCGTCAGCATCGGTTGTAGTACCCAGGCTGGTATTGGTAATGCCAATGGTTACAGATTCAACTGGCTTACCGTCTGCACTGCAGACCCTACCCTTAATGGCGGTGTAGCGTTGCGCAAACGCATTGGTAATGCTTAAAAACAAAATTGATAGATAGAGTAGGGTTGTATTCTTCATATATTATTTAGACTAATTATAAATAAAGTGCAAAAATATAGTCTGAATAAAGCCCTGCCAATACCGCCACGGGGGTATTACCTATAAATTGGTTCAAAATACCGCTAAGGGGGTATGGTTGAAAAGCAAAAAGGGGAGATACCCGGCGGTCCCCTTTAAGAATGTATCAGTTGAGGTTAAAAACCGGCTACGGTATTGGTAACATGTGCCAAATGGTGCCTGCTATGCCATGAATATAACGCCAGATTTCTTTTTAGCGGCACATTCGCACCCGTTTCAGGATGTATAAAATAACGGTCCCATTGCGCTTCGTTAAAACTCTCAAATAAAACAACCAGGTGCTGGTGTATGCCTTCCAGCATTTTTAAAGATGGTTCAACAGGTAATTTATAGTCGGCTTGCATAGCCCACGCTGCCTGGTCATAAGCTTTAATAACCGGGCTGTCTTCGGTTAGCGCCCATTTAAATCTTATCAGCGAATTCATGTGGCTATCAGCTAAATGATGTACAACCTGCCTGAGCGTCCAACCGCCGGGGCGGTAAGGCGTATCGAGCTGTGTTTCATTTAAGCTGATGATTGCCTGACGTAGCTTGCCCGGCAATTCATTAATGTCGTTTATCCAGATTTGTATCTCTTCTTTAGTGTAGGATACCGGGGGCGTAAATTTACCGATAGGGTATTGTAACGGATCAATTGCTGTATTGGTGCTCATGCTAATATGGTATAATTTAAAAGTTTAAGGTAGGATGTTTTTTATTAAAATCAGTAGCTTCCTGGTATATCCTGGCAGCCTCTAATGTTTTACCCTCGCCAAAAAGCTGACCCATAAAGGTGATGCTTGATGGCAGCCCGGCTTTATTAAAGCCATTTGGCAGTACAACACAAGGGTTACCTGTTAAGTTGGTTAGCCTTAAGTTAGCGCTAAATGACGGTGCAATATAAATATCCAGTCCTTTTAATTTGTCATACCATTGCTGTATAAGCAGCGTACGGGCGCGGTTGGCTTGTATGTATTCAACTGCCGGGATAAACTGTGCGGCACGGAATATGTTTGGCCACGCATTTTTACCCTGTCGTGCCAACATATCGTCTTTATGGTTCAAAATCAACTCCTGAAAAGCTGCGCCGGCCTCGGCGTCTAAAACCATTGCTATTGCGCCCGAAGGCAGGTCGGGCACCTCAACAGGAATCAGCTCAGCGCCCAATTCCTTCAATTTTACCAGTGTAAGTGAATCATTTGCTTTGTTAGCATACCGGTTGCCGAAAGCGGATTTTATGTAACCAATTTTCCATCCTTTTAAATCATGCACTGTACCGTCATAATTAAATGGGGCGCCAATGGTACTCAAATCGTTGGGGTCCGTACCTTGTATCGCATTAAAAACAATAGCCGCGTCTTCAACGCTGCGGGTTATCGGGCCCAATTTATCCATGCTCCAGCTTAGCGCCATTGCTCCATATTTGCTTACTCTGCCGAATGAGGGACGTAAACCCGTATCGCCACACTCGGTTGACGGAGATACGATGGAGCCCAAAGTTTCTGATCCGATTGCAAAAGGTAAACATCCGGCGCTAACGGTTGATGCGGGCCCGGCCGATGATCCGCTTGAGCCCCTGGTGATATCCCACGGGTTACGGGTCATGCCACCAAACCAGGTATCGCCCATGGCCAGCTCGCCTAAAGTTAGTTTGGCAACTAATACCGCACCAGCGTCTTCTAATCTTTTAACTATAGTGGCGTCGATATTTAGCTGCTGGTCTTTATAAGGCGCAGCGCCAAAAGTTGTTTTTGAATCGGCCGATGACAAGAGATCTTTTACCCCAAACGGGATACCGTGCAAAACGCCACGATATTTACCTGCTTTTATTTCAGCGTCGGCAATAGCGGCATGTTTAAGTGCATGTTCTTCGGTAAAGTTTACCACATAAAGCAGCTGACCGTTATATTTTTTCAGGCGATCAATAAAAAAATGCGTTAGCTCGACAGAAGATATCTGTTTGGTGCGGATCAACTCGCTTAACTGCCTAATCGTATAAAAGGCCAACTCATTTCTATTGGCCGGCATTTTTACGGAGGGGATTTTTGACAGTTTAAAGGCATTAGTTTTATCCTGCGCGATAAATCCAATGGGAATCGGGTTAAAGTTTAAAGCCGGGACAACACTGTTTGGCATTTTTAGTTTGCGCAGGTCCTGGTACATTCTGGCCTGATTATCAAGCATACCCAGCATGGAGTCGCGTTGAGATGTGGTAAATTCTATACCAATGATTTTCTGAGCTTCGCCGACCACGCCTAGGGTAATCTGGCCGGCTTCTATTTTATGCCAGACAAAAGCACCTAAAACAAAACTCAATAAAAAGCTTATTGGTAAAATAACGTACTTCGAACTGTGATTTTTTGCCATAAGTAAAAGGTTTGATCTAAATTAGCGTTTTATATATGTTTATTTAGCAGATGGTTAAAAAGTTATTTGTTCTCATCTTTGTTTTTTTTTCTTCTTTCAGTTCTGCTGAAACCATAAAAACCGACGTGCTGGTTATTGGCGGCGGGCCAGGCGCGGTTACTGCCGCAATACAAAGCTCACGCAGTAAATTAAAAACAATTTTACTGGTTAAAGGGGAATGGCTGGCTAGCATGCAGGGTAAAAGCCTTGTCACTGTTGATGCGGGTCGCAGTGTGCCTTCAGGTATATGGGGTGAGTTTCGGAGTCATGTCCTCCAGTTGTACAAAAACACACCGGGTTATGATACCACTTACAATTCGTCTTTGAAATTTGAGCCCTTTGCAGCCGCTGGTATCCTTAAAAAAATAGCCGATACTACTAAAAGACTGACTATAAAATTAAACGCCCCATACACAGTTATTAAAAAAGACGGAACCGGGTGGGAGGTGACTATTACCTCAAACGGCAGTACCGATTACATAAAAACAAAAACATTGATTGATGCCACAGAGGCAAGCGAAGTAGTGAAGCTTGCCGGCGCATCGTTTCCGCCAGCGGTGGCCCGTACTACCACTTTATACCGTACTGCTATTGCGGCCGGAGATAATTTGACAGTCCAGACCACCAACAAAGATAAAAATGTTTACCCCGAGCCCGCTTATTATGTACCTATGAGTGCGTTGGTGGTAAAAGACGCCGACAACTTATTTGTTACCGAAAAAGCGTTATCAGACAAAGCAAATTTACCTATGCAAATGGCAATAGGACAAGGCGCAGGTACCATGGCTGCTTTTTGTGCGTTTTTTAAAACAACCAATAAAAACCTAAAGGTAAGGGTAATACAAGGTGAGTTGCTGGATTTTAATGGCTATCTGTTACCTTTTGACGATGTTAAACCAACCGACCGCTATTTCAAGGCCATACAACAAATAGCCGCTACCGGTTTGTTAAAGGGAGTATCAAATAATGCCGGGCAATTTGTTTTTATGCCCGACGCGCCGGTTAATACAGCCGAAATAGAGCCGGTGCTGACGGAGATTTACAGCCGGGCATTTATATGGTTTAATAATACCAAGCCCGATAAGGGCTTCAGCGTGGGCAACCTTCTTTCCTTTATCAGCGAGATCACGCTGGCCGACCCCGAATCTTTCCGGATAACGATTCAAAAAGAATGGAAAGCCAAATATAAATTCACTTCAGATTTTGACCTGAACAGACCGGTGACCCGCCGCGAATTTGCCATATTGGCCAACCAGTTTCTTAACCCCTTTGCAAGGACTGTTGATTTAGATGGAAAGATGGTTAATTAAATACCTATACTATCCAGCACCATTATTTTTTTACAAAGCGGCCCGGCATATTCATCTCTGAAAATATCATGCAGGTGTGCGGCCTGGTAATGGTCATGATCTGCAATGCTATTAAAGGTGACCAGCAATGAGGCATCATAGCTGCTTTCAATTACATCGCGTTTCTCTGTATTTGCAGCTACACCGATATGTATATCGCGGATAGATGTTATCGGTACCAGCACGTTTAAGCCTTCAATCAGTTTAGGCAAATCTGCCTTGTTATTCAGCCAGAAATATACCTGGTGCACAACGATATCTTTTAACAACATAGGTTTAAATTTTTGTAAATATAATTAATTAGCATCTACCTCAAACCGCTCAACAACATGTGGTTTGTAGGTATCGGTTTTAACTTGTGCCTTAAGTTCATGCAAAATATTGTACAACCCAAAATTGGTGCGGTTAACATAAATAAAATGCTTCACGCCACGGGCCTGTTTAAACTCGGGCATTTTTGATATTTTTTCGCCGAAGCCGAAAAGCTCATCAAAGAATCCGGTTTTGCTGAAATCAAATGTATCGGCTATATAAGGTTTGGCAAACAGGCTTATCATTTGCTTGTAAATAGTATAGTAAAACTCAACCTGCGCCGGGGTATCATTAGGTAATATCATTTCCAGCTTGCGGAAAGCTTTAATCGTTTCCTCTTTATTGTCAAACAAATTAGTTGATGTCAGCGAGAAAAACGGATAGTAAAAATCATTAGGCATTTCTTTGATACAGCCAAAATCAATAACCCCCAGTTTCTCATCAGCAGTGATCATAAAGTTGCCGGGGTGCGGATCTGCATGCACGGCTCGTAGCTCATGTTGTTGAAAGTTGTAGAAATCCCATAAAGCCTGGCCTATTTTGTTTCTTAATTCCTGCGATGGATTGGTGGCCAAAAACTCGCGCAGGTGCTTGCCTTCCAGCCAGTCCATAGTGATAATACGGCGGCCGGACAGTTCAGGGTAATATTTCGGAAATACAATGTTATTTAAGTTAGCACAAGCATTGCTAAATTCAATAGAACGGCGTACTTCCAGTTCATAATCTGTCTCCTCAAGCAGCCGCTCTTCAACTTCGCGCATATAAACATCCAGTTCTTTCTCGCTCATGCCCAGCAGGCGAAACGCAAAAGGTTTAACCAGTTTAAGATCCGATGATATAGAATCGCCAACCCCGGGATACTGAATTTTAACGGCTAATTTTTTACCATTCAGCTCAGCCTGGTGCACCTGGCCTATTGATGCCGCGTTACTTGATTTGATATTAAACTGATCGTAAATCTGGGCAGGCGATTTGCCAAAATATTTTTTGAAGGTTTGAATGATCAACGGACCCGAAAGGGGCGGAGCATTATATTGCGACTGTGTAAATTTATCAACATATGCCTGCGGCAACAGGTTTTTATCCATACTTAGCATCTGGGCAACTTTAAGGGCGCTGCCTTTTAATTCGCTTAATGATTGGTAGATGTCTGCCGCGTTATCCTCATTCAATTCAGACCGGTCCATGTCCGGATTAAACAGCTTTTTTGAATAATGTTTAATATAATTGCCGCCAACTTTAAAGCCGGTGGTGACAAATTTCGCCGACCGTTCAACTTTTGAGGTGGGTATGCTGCTTTGTTCTTTGGTATCACTCATCACCGATCTTGTTCAAATAATGTGGTTATCTTATGCGGATTTAGTTCCGTAAAATCTGTTATAATAAGGTTTGCCGGTTGCAGCTGACCTGCCCCGTGGCTGGTAGTTATGCCAATGACTTTCATTTTAGCGGCGTTGGCGGCTTTAATGCCGGCTATAGAGTCTTCAAAGACGATGCAGTCCTGCGGCTGGATTTCTAAATCGGCGGCAGCTTTTAAAAATATTTGGGGGTTGGGTTTACCCTTGCTAACGCGATTGCCGTCAATGATCACGTCAAAATATTGCCTTACCGGCAGATGACCCAGGATAAAGTTTATATCATCAACCGTTGCCGAGGATGCCATCGCCAGTTTAAAGCCGGCATCTTTTAATTCGATTAAAAAATTCTCGAGGCCATTTACCGGCGCTACGTACGGGCCGTAAAATTCTTTGTATAATCCTTCTTTCTCCTTTAATAATGATTTTAATTGAATCTCATCAGCATCCATAAACAGGCCTTTTAACGTATCCATTATTGGTACCCCGCTTATTTGCGTGTAATAAGTTTGGGCACTTATGGTACCCTTATTATATTTTTTAAAAATGGCCTGCCATGACTTGAAATGGTAGGGAGTATTGTCCACCATGGTACCATCCATATCAAAAATTGCAGCGTATGTTTTAGTTGCCAAAGCCCATTGTTTCTTTTAGTCCGCTGTTTTGGGCCAAAAATTTGCCGTACTCAAACAGGTTATCAATAGGTGAGCGCTGGAACAGATCAAAAGTTACATTAACTCCTTTTTCAATGGCTTCGTCGGTTTTTTCAAATCCGGCCGAGTTATCATTGATCCAAAAATGCAACACAAAACCAAACTGCACCCATAGTGCATCTTTATAGCGTTTTGATAAGAATTTACGATCCGACAGCTCCGTAGATTCAATGCCTTCTTTTAGTATTTCATCGGCAAAATTCTCAAAAGCAGTTTTCAGGCCGGTAAATATTGCCGGGGTGGTAAAGCCTTTGGGCTGCTTTTTAACACTGTAAACAGCAAAACTGCGGCTGCTTTTTAACAACTCAAAAAAGCTGTAGAAGAAAGATAAAGCCTTTTCGCGTGCCGAGTACTGTCCCCAAACTTCCTGGGTTTTTATTTCGGTCAGCGTCCGGTTAGCCAGATCAGCCCATATAAATTGCTCAATAGCGTCAAATGATCCAAAGTAGCGGTAAAATTCATCTTCGGGCATTTTGTTCTTTTTAGCAAAAACATATACTGATTTGGGCTGCTGCCCTTCTGTAAGCACATAATTGATATATGCTTTTTGTATGCTTTCTGTAGTAGCCATAACAAATAATTTGTAAAATAAAGTTAGCGGTAATGCGCCTGATAAGTGTCATACTTATCTATAATTAAACGCCTTATAGTTGTAGATGTTTTATTAATTGGGACTGGTAAATGTTGGGCGGATGTCAAATATTGGATATATAGCGTACATTAAACCAAATAAATTGCAAATTTGTGGGTGCTGAAATCTTATGAGTGAAAAAACAATACTGGTTTGGTTTAGGAATGATTTGCGTATCCACGATAACGAAATTTTGTTAGAAGCTGTGCGCAAAGCTGATAAAGTATTACCAGTTTACTGTTTTGACCCGTACTATTTTAACACCGGCGCTAACGGCGCCCCAAAAACAGGCGCGCTGCGTGCCCGTTTTTTGCTGGAGTCGGTAGCTGATCTTCGCAAAAACTTGCAGGCATTAGGAGGCGAGTTAATTGTCCGCGTAGGTAACCCCGCCGAGGTATTGCCGCAGTTGGCCACGCAATATGCCGTAAACGAGGTTTATCATCATCGCGAAGTAGCCTACGAGGAAACTGATATATCTGAGCAGGTTGAAACTTCGCTCTGGAACCTAAAGCTTAACCTCAAACATTTTATAGGGCATACTTTATATCATAAAGAAGACCTGCCTTTCCCGATAAAAGATATTCCGGATAGTTTTGCAGTCTTCAAGAAGAAAGTAGAGCGCGACAGCAATGTGCGCCCGTGTATAGCAACCCCCGAAAGTATTATCACCCCTGAAATTACAGATGCCGGCGAACTGCCCACCATGCAAGAGTTGGGTTTAAGTGAACCTGCTGATGACCTGCGTGCTCGGATAAAATTTACCGGCGGCGAAACAGCAGGGTTGGCACGTCTGGAAGCTTATTTTACCAATAATGACCAGGTAGCCCCAACCAGGGGCCGTAATGGCGCCACGGTTGATCGTTCGTCCAAACTGGCGCCGTGGCTGTCCTTAGGCTGTATATCCATGCGACAGGTATACTGGGCGGTGGTTAAGCACGAAAAGGCAAACAATGTACATAATACCGGAATGCTGGAGCTGGAGCTGTTATGGCGCGATTACTTTAGGTTTATGTTTAAAAAACACGGCAAGCAATATTTTGCAACCGACGAGCAAGCCAAAACAACCCTAGCAGAGAAACAGTCGCTTTTTGAAAAATGGAAGACAGGCAGCACCGGCGTGCCTTTTATTGACGCCAGCATGCATAAGCTAAATGCTACGGGTTATATAAGTAATTTCAGCAGGCAAATGGCAGCAGGTTACCTGGTGCGCGATCTGGAGGTCGACTGGAGAAAAGGCGCTGCTTATTTTGAAGAAAAACTGATCGACTATTCGCCAGCCAGCAATTGGGGCAATTGGGCGTTTATTGCCGGCCTGGGCCATGATCCGCGCGACAACAAATATTTTAATATTACCAAACAGGTAAGCGAACTGGATACCAACAGCGAGTTTATCAATACCTGGGCGCCCGCTGATGCGAATATAGGGCAGACGGTTGCCATATAGCGCGCCATTAACCCACACGGTCATCGCTTGCCAACCGACCTCTTCCCGTAAAAACCAGGCGGATAATCGCTACCATAATAAGCACCATGCCTCCAACAAAAACAGACAATTGAATGATACGGCCTGCATTAAGGTGGCGTATATTTGGTATATGAACTCCTTCGAACAATTTACGATAATCATCGGCCTTTTGGCAGTGCTTTTTGAGGGGCTTGGATATGTAGGTGCCTTCCTGCACAAAATTTTACCTTAACAAAACCGCAGCTGCTAAGTTTTCCACCGGGTTGATATAATGTAGTTGGTTTTATCAATTATGCAACTTTTTGTGGAAAAAGTCGTAAATCATTTACAATTAAATTTAAAGTTTATAATACGTTATGCTTACTTTTGCACTATTCTTAAGATTGGTTTACAATGGATAGCCTCAATTATATAAATAACAGCAACGCAGCTTTTATTGATTCTTTATACGAAGCCTATAAACAAAACCCCGAATCGGTTGAGTTTGGTTGGCAAAAATTTTTTGAAGGGTTTGATTTCGGGCGCGGGTCACAGGCGCCAACAGTTAGTGCCGAAACCCCTGATCACTTTTTAAAAGAAATCAACGTACTAAATATGATCGATGGTTACCGGGGCAGGGGGCATTTGTTTGCCAGGACGAACCCGGTGCGAGATCGCCGCCAATATTTCCCGGGCAAAGAACTGGAAACTTTCGGTTTAGCCAAATCAGACCTTGATACCGTATTTAACGCCGGTGTTGAGGTGGGCATGGGGCCGTCCAAATTGAGTGATATCGTGCAAATGCTCGAAGAGACTTATTGCGGCACCATCGGTACAGAATATCACTATATCCGTAACCCGATTAAAGTTAAGTGGTTCCAGGACAGGATGGAGAGCCAGCGCAACAAGCCGTCATTCTCTGCCGATGAGAAGAAACTAATGTTGCGTAAAGTAAGCGAGGCAGTGATTTTTGAAAATTTTCTGGGCACTAAGTTCCTGGGCCAAAAACGTTTCTCGTTAGAAGGTGCCGAAGCTTTGATCCCTGCCATGGATTCTGTTATCCAGAAAGGTGCAACCCTGGGCATTGAAGAGTTTACCATTGGTATGGCACACCGTGGCCGGTTAAACGTGTTGGCCAACATCATGAAAAAAACCTACAAGGAGATCTTCTCTGAGTTTGAAGGTAAAAACTATGATGAGGATTCAACTGCAGGTGGCGACGTTAAATATCATCTTGGCTTTTCAACAGATGTTGAGGCTGAGAATGGTAAGAAAGTTCATTTAAGCCTTTGCCCCAACCCTTCACACTTAGAAGCGGTTGACCCGGTTGTTGAAGGCTTAACCCGCTCAAAAATTGATTTTAAATACAATGGCGATCATACTAAGATCGCCCCTATATTAATACATGGCGATGCTTCCGTAGCTGGTCAGGGTATTGTGTATGAGGTGTTGCAGATGGAAAAACTGGATGGTTACCGTACTGGCGGAACTATCCACCTGGTTATTAATAACCAGATAGGTTTTACCACTAACTTTATTGATGCACGCTCAAGTACTTATTGTACAGATGTGGCTAAAACCGTTTTATCGCCGGTTTTCCACGTTAATGGTGATGACGTTGAGGCATTGGCTTATGTAATAAACATGGCTATGGAGTACCGCCAGGTTTTCCATGATGATGTGTTTATTGATATCCTTTGCTACCGTCGCTACGGCCATAACGAGGCCGATGAGCCTAAGTTTACCCAACCGGTATTATACAAAGCTATCGAGGCGCACCCAAACCCGCGCGAGGTTTATTTAACCAAGCTGATGGCCGAGGGTGTTATTGATGATGCTGAGGTTAAAAAGATGGAGAAAGATTTCCGCGCGTTGTTGCAGCAGGATCTTGATGAATCAAAAGCTGAAGATAAATTTACTGAATCAATCCCGATGTTTGCAGGCGCATGGAACGGCCTGCATCTGGCTACTGAAAGAGATTTTAGCGCCTCGGTAAATACAGCCGTGTCTAAAGACGAATTATTGGCTATTGGTAAAAAAATTACCGATTTGCCTAAGGATAAAGTGTTCTTCAAAAAAATAGAGAAATTGTTTGAAGAACGCAGCAAAATGGTTAATAGTACCCAAACTTTTGATTGGGCGATGGGCGAGTTAATGGCTTATGGTTCTTTAATAAAAGAAGGACATCCCGTACGTTTGAGCGGCGAGGATGTTAAACGTGGTACATTCTCTCACCGTCACGCGGTATTAACCCTGGCTGATTCTGAAGAAGAGTACACGCCTATGGACAGCATCGAAGGTGAAAAATTCAGCATCTACAACTCGTTGTTGTCAGAGTATGGTGTTTTAGGTTTTGAATATGGCTACGCGCTGGCAAACCCTAATGCGTTAACCATCTGGGAAGCACAGTTTGGTGATTTCTTTAACGGTGCCCAAACCATAGTTGACCAATATATCGTAAGTGCCGAAACTAAATGGCAGCGTGGTAATGGCCTGGTAATGTTGTTGCCTCACGGTTACGAAGGTCAGGGACCAGAGCATTCATCCGCACGCATTGAGCGTTTTATGGAGCTTTGTGCTGATAACAATATTCAGGTTGCTAACTGTACTACACCGGCAAACTTCTTTCACATATTGCGCCGCCAGATGTTTCGTGAGTTCCGCAAGCCATTGGTGATCTTTACACCAAAGAGCCTGTTGCGTAACCCTAAGTGTGTGTCGCCTTTGGCTGATTTCACCGATGGTGTATTTAAGGAAGTTATTGACGATACTTATACTGACGCTAAAAAGGTTAAACGCGTATTATTTTGCTCGGGCAAAATCTATTATGATCTGTTGGAGAAACAACAGACTGATGAACGCAAGGATGTTGCCATAGTGCGTTTAGAGCAGTTGTATCCAACCCCGGTGCAGCAATTAGGCGCTATAAGGGCTAAATACAGTAAAGCCACAGATTTTATCTGGGTGCAGGAAGAGCCGGAGAACATGGGCGCGTGGCCATACCTGTATCGCAAGTCGCGAACAGAAGAGGCTTTAAAATTTGATATTATATCCCGCAACGAAAGTGCGAGTACAGCTACCGGGTTTGCTAAACAGCATGCTGCGCAGCAATTGTACATTATATCAAAAGCATTTGAATCGCCGGCAGGCAAAAAAATGAAAGAACAGGTTAAGGCAACTACCGAAAAAATGGCGACAGCCGGAGCTGACTAATAAGTTATAGGTTTTGGGTGCTGAGTTATGAGTAGTTTACTGATAACTTATCATCTTTATAATAAACACTCAATACTCACACTACAACTATCAACATGAGTTTAGAAATTAAAGTCCCGCCGGTAGGCGAATCAATTACAGAAGTAACGTTATCAAGCTGGTTAAAAAAAGATGGCGATACCGTTGCGATGGATGAAGCCATAGCCGAACTGGAATCTGATAAAGCCACTTTTGAACTCACTGCCGAAAAAGCGGGAGTATTAAAAACGATAGCAAAAGAGGGCGATGTTTTAGCCATTGGCGCTGTTGTTTGCAGTATTGAAGAGGGCGGGGTCGCAGCTACAGCTACAGCTGCATCTGCTGCCGAAGCTGCTCCTGCCGCCAAAGCAGAGGCTATGCCGGTTGGTGCTGCTGCCGAAAAAGGAACAACCTATGCATCAGGCACACCATCGCCTGCTGCCGCAAAAATATTAGCCGAGAAAGGCGTTGACCCAGCAGCCCTTGCCGGCACAGGCGTTAACGGACGTATTACGAAAGAAGACGCCCTTTCAATTGATAAGGTGTCAGAAAATCCACAAACTCGTAATGCCGTCGCTGCCGCCGCTGCAGCAGCCGCTCCGGCCCCTACCCCTGCACCGGTAAAGGCCGGCGAAAGAAGCGAGCGACGCGAAAAGATGTCGCCATTGCGTAAAACTGTGGCCAAACGCTTGGTTACCGTTAAAAACGAAACGGCCATGTTAACTACTTTTAACGAAGTAGATATGTCGCCGATAATGGAGATCCGTGGTAAATACAAAGATAAATTTAAAGAGAAATATGGTGTTGGCCTGGGCTTTATGTCGTTCTTTACCAAAGCCGTTACCGAGGCATTGAAAGACTGGCCAGCAGTTGGCGCACGTATAGAGGGCGAAGAAGTGGTATACAGTAACTTTGCGGATATCTCTATCGCAGTGTCTGCTCCAAAAGGCCTGGTAGTACCTGTTATCCGCAACGCGGATAGTTTAAGCCTCGCCGAAATAGAAAAAGCGGTAGTAGTTTTGGCCGGAAAGGCCCGTGACAATAAATTATCATTAGAAGAAATGACCGGCGGAACGTTTACCATCACCAACGGCGGTGTTTTTGGTTCAATGCTGTCAACACCTATCATCAATTCGCCGCAGTCGGCTATATTGGGTATGCACAACATTATTGAGCGTCCGGTTGCCGTAAACGGCCAGGTAGTTATCCGTCCAATGATGTATGTTGCCCTGTCATACGATCATCGTATTGTTGATGGCCGCGAATCGGTAAGCTTCTTGGTAAGGGTTAAGCAACTGCTGGAGGATCCTGCCAGATTGTTGTTAGGCGTATAAGACTTCTGTCCGCTGATTTTAAGATATGTTGATATAAAGCCCGGGTTTGCCGGGCTTTTTTCTTTTACAGATTTGTCATTACGGGCGCAACATGGCGAACAATATCAGATGGCATCCTGATGATTGCTTTGTTCTCGTAATTACATATTGCATTATACTTGGGTTTCCCTCTTCAGGGTTAGCAGCCCTATATCATCCGTTTCAACGCCCATATATATCCCGTATGCAAACCTTCATGAAACGGAACGAACTTTACCGCCTCATCAATGTTGCTTAATTCCACACCATAACGGCTTGTCCAGGGTATATAGTTGTCAAATCTGTTGGTTTGTAAGTCGGCTTCCAATTGGTCAAGCGTTAACAAGAACAACGTTTTGATAACTTCCACTTCATTGGCGTCAACAAATTTTTCTGGTTTGGTTTCGGGCAAATAAGCGGTAAAAAAGCGCTCATCAATAACAATGTCCAGGCCGGCACGTTTATAGCAAAGATTTTGTTGTGCGGCTACTATGTGGGCTAAATTCCAGATAATGTTATTATTGAATCCGGCAGGCACTTTATTTAGCTGATCGACATTTAAATCTTTTATAAGATTAAGCAGGTGCAGGCGGGGCATTTTTATTATTTCAATGGCTTTGGTCATGAGTGTAGTTATTTCCGGCTAATGTAACAGTTATCTGCAAAATACATTTCCGCAAGGCACGCAATTATTTATATACCTTTGCAGCTACTTGAATTTATACGTTTAAATGACATTATCATCCGTCCAAAATAGCAAGCAGTCTGACAAGCCTATCTGGTATTTTTTGTTTTTTTGGACGATCTTAAACATCATACAGGCCGCCACCCTTGAATTGCATGCCGATGAAGCTTATTACTGGATGTATTCGCGCTACCTGGACTGGGGATACTTTGACCACCCGCCTATGGTGGCCCTGTTCATCCGCTTGGGCGATAGTATAGCGCATACCGAGCTTTGCCTGCGGCTTATTACCATTATAACAAGTACCGCATCTGTCTATATATTGTGGCTCATCCTTAAAAGATATGCTGTTAATGCAGGAGCGTTTATACTGGTGATATCAGGTACGCTTATACTGCATATTTATGGCTTCACTACCACGCCTGATGCGCCGTTATTCTTTTTTGCGGTGCTGTTTTACTACTTCTATCAAAAATATATTGATGACGATAGCTGGTCGCTGGCATTGATTCTGGGTGTAGTTATAGCCTGTATGCTTTACAGTAAGTATCACGCCGTGTTGCTGGTGGCGTTTACGGTGATCAGTAACATCAAATTATTAAGGCGTCCGTCATTCTATGCTATAGCAATACTGGCTGTGGTGCTTTATATTCCGCATATTTTATGGCAGGTAAATCATAATTTTCCGTCGGTAAATTATCATTTGTATGAGCGGGCAGTAAAGGTTTATAACCCGGAGAATAGTTATTTATACATACCCGGCCAGTTATTAATGGCCGGGCCTATAGTTGGCTGGTTTTTGTTTTACCTGGCCTTTACCACTAAAATAAAAGATGCTTTTATAAGATGCCTGATGGTAAACGGCATTGGCACTTTCGCTTTCTTTTTCTTTACCACTTTAAGGGGCGAGGCGCAGCCGCATTGGACATTGATAGCATTTGCCCCTTTAATAATGCTGGCGCTGATCAGGTTTAAACAAAGGGACAACATACCCCGGTGGTTTAATATACTTGCAATAATCAATGTCGTATTAATTGTTGGTTTACGCCTGGGTATGGTATTTGAAGCGCCTTTAGTGACCCGGATAGGGCAGATAAAAAGCTATTATGGCTTTAAAGAATGGTCACATCTTGTGAAACAAAAAGCTGGCGACAATTATGTTATTATGGATGACGGCTTTCAAAACCCCGCCAAGTATAACTATTATACCAACAGCCTGAAAGCTTTCTCATACGACTCGCGTTATTACCGCCATACCCAGTTTGACATTTGGCCTATGGAAGAGCAAATGCAACATAAACGGGCTTATCACCTGATTGACACTGCTAATGCCCGGGTTGAACTAGCGGTAAATACCAAAGCCGGCAAATGGTATGGCGCTTGGGTAAATGACGTGCGCACTTACCAAAAAGTGAAGATTGATGCCGGCTTTAGCCACTTAAAATTACTTGCCGGTGAAGAAAGGGCTATTGATTTAACCATCACAAATCCATATTCTTACACCGTTGATTTTAGCAATAAAGAAGCACGCCCTAAAGCGTTACTTGGCGTGGTTTTTTTTAAAAGCGACGGTTTTATATTTGCACAAAAAAGCGGCAGTGATTTTAATAATATAATTTTAAAGCCCTGCCAAAGCACTCATTACCTGTTTCATGTCAAAGCTCCGCTTAAAAAAGGAAAATATGAGATGATGTTTTCTGTACGTACAGAGCCTTTTGAAGGGAGCAAGAATAGCAAGATTATTAGTCTTGCAGTTGATTAATTAATTTATCTATGTTAAAGAAAGCCTACCTGATCCTTTTTATTTCAGCAATTGCCAATACAGCCGCGCTTGCACAACAAAGCCTTGATGTTAATTTTAACGGATTTGGATTTTTAGATAACCGTGAGTATAAAGCTTTTGTTCCGCGTTCGCGTACTTATTCAGGCACCCGTACCATGCTTGATTTTGGTTTGAATTTAGACAGTCTTAATCATTTTATTGTTGGCGCAAACGCTTTGCATGAGTTTGGTGCACAGCCATTTTTTGGACGGGTTGATCCCGTTGCCTATTATAAATATACCGGTACCAAATGGAATTTTTACGCCGGCGAATTCCCGCGGCAGGGTTTGTTAGATAATTATCCGCGTGCTTTATTAAATGATACACTACGCTATTATCGTCCCAATGTCGAGGGTTTGCTGGCGCGATATCAAACTGAAAACTTTACAGAAACAGGCTGGATAGACTGGGTGAGCAGACAAACAGCCACGCGCCGCGAGCAATTTTTATTTGGCTTCTCGGGGATATATAAACCTAACGCCTACGGACCGTTTTACCTGTCGCATTATTTTTTCCTGATGCATGATGCCGGGGCAGAGATCTCTGTGCCTAATGACCATATCAATGACAACGGCGCGGGAGAAATAAAGCTGGGTCTTGATTTCAGTCATAAAACGGTCTTAGACTCGCTTACCTTCGAAGCAGGTGGATTGTTCTCATTAGAGCGTGAGCGGGGCGTAGACGGCTTTAAAACACCTGCAGGGTTTGTATTTACTGCCTTTGCCAGCTATCATAAATTTGCATTGTATGAAGAGTTTTACCACGGGCAGGGTAGTACGGTTGTTTATGGTGATTCTTATTATTCAAAACCCACCTACAATCGGATAGATATTATTTACACGCCATTTTTGTTCGATAGGATAAAGGGCCAGTTTGTTGCCAGCTTCCATTTTTCGCCGGGTAATTTGAATGATAATCAGGAGGTTTTCAGGATAAGTTATGATTTAGGCAGGAAAGTGTTAAAGCGGTTTTCGCAGGATTGATAGATTGCGTTATTTAATAGCACTGATTTGAAGTACAAGCATAAAAAAATGAGTTACAAATCTGTAACTCATTTTTATGCTAATAAAAATTAAAATCTTTCAATATCCCCGCTGCCGCTTTTTGATTTTGAGATGTTTTTAGGGTTTCCGCTATAATGCACATCTCCTGATCCGACCACATTGGCTTGCAGATTGCCGCTTACATCCACTGAGGCATCGCCCGATCCGCTTACAGAAACAACTGCATTAACCGAGCTAAGATTACGGGCAGAGTAATCACCGGAGCCTGTTACGTTTACTTTCTGACCATCCGCATGGCCGGATATTTTTATATCGCCTGATCCGGTAATACTGCTAATCAATGATTTTACAATTACCTTGCCCAGTAAATCACCTGATCCTGTTACTTGCAACCGCAGGGTATTTGCATTGATGCCTTCTTTAAAAAACACATCGCCTGATCCGGTAAGCGCAATGCCGTCAACGTCCTTAATGGTTACATAAACAACCATTTTTTTATTACCAAAAATATTGTTCCATCTAAAATGCTGCTTGGTGTAAATGTTTAACGTGCCGCCTTTAACATCAGTCAGGATATTTTTTATGACATCAGCAGGTGCTTCAACTTTAACCGACTCGGTCGCACCCTGGGTAATGTATACATCAAATGGTCCGGATACCTCAACAGCATGAAAGCCTGAAAGATGGCGATCTTCGGTATCTGCAAAGGTTTGTGCCGCGCTGCCAACCAGTAGCAGGGCAATAAAAATTCTGATAAGTTTCATAATAATAGTTTGTTTTGTTTTTATATATGACGCTATTTTTAAGTAATGCGTTACAATAAAAGTAAAATTAATCAACCATTACGCCTACATAATAGTTAAAGGTGTCAACCTCCACATTATCCCTGGTAATTCCATCAATATCTACGGGGCTAAAATAGCCCTTGCCAATTTTTATAAACTTATATTCACCGCCTTTAACACGCACTTTTAATGGCATAGTAAAACTGCCGGCACTGGCTATCCATTTGGCCATTAGCTTGCCGTTAACAGTGGCAAATTCAACTATAGGCAGGTCGGTGTAATGCAGATATTGATCAAATACAGGCAGCAGGTTTGTACCGGATTGATTGCTTATATATTGCGTGATATCATCATAGGTAACCGTTTTATGGTAGAAGGTTTTATTTAAGCCACGTAATATACCACGCCATTTTTCATCATCATTGATAATGGTACGGATCATGTTTAAAATAACCGATCCTTTATTATACATATCGCCCGATCCTTCTTTATTTACGTTATAAGGTCCCACAATGGGGGTAGTATTTTGAATGGTTTTACGCAGGCCGCTTACATATTGCTGGCCAAGTTGCTTGGTTGAGGTACTTTCTACAAATAATGATTCCGAGTAATCGGTGAAACTTTCATGGATCCACATATCGCCCAGATCTTTTGAGGTAATGTTATTACCGAACCACTCATGTCCACTTTCATGCACAATAATATAATCCCAGGTTAAACCGATCCCGGTACCTGACAAATCGATTCCGGTAGGCGTCCCCCTGTGGCCGGCATAATAGCCGTTAACATAATGGTTGCCATAGGCAACACCACTCTGGTGCTCCATGCCCAGATGCGGGGTTTCTATCAGCTTATAACCGTCCTCATACCATGGGTAGGGGCCAAACCAGTATTCAAAAGCTTTTAACATACGTGGCACATTAGCGGCAAATTGTTTTTTTGCTTTTTCAACGTTATAAGATAGTACCCAAAAATCGGTGGTTAATTTACCTTTTTCGCCGTGATATATATCCCCAAAATGGGTGTAATTGGCTATGTTGGCTTCTACATCATAATTATTGATAGGGTTAGACACAAACCAGTCAAAACGCGTATAGCCATCTTTTAATTCGGTTTTTTTACGCAGGCGGCCGTTTGATACGTCGGTTAATCCTTTGGGCACACTAATACTGATCAGGATGCTGTCAACTTCATCAGCCTGCTGGTCTTTATTTGGCCACCAGATGCTTGCACCGGCACCCTGGCAGGCCGTGGCCACAAATGGCCGGCCTAATGAATCTGTAGTGTAAACCACGCCGCCATCCCAGGGAGCATTTTTGGCGATGGTAGGGTTACCAGAGTAAAATACGGTAAACTGATCTTTGCTGCCTTTAGCTATGGTTTGCGGAAAAGTTATAAAAACAGCATTAAACTCGCGTGTAAAAGGTAATTCGTTGCCTTTGTAAACCACTTTCTCAACCTTAAGATTATCGTACAGATCAAACTGCAGTTTGGTAAAATCCTGCGTAGCTGTAAATTTAAACAGATTGCTACCGCTGATGAATTTTTTATCAATATCAAACTTCACATCAAGGTGATAATAGTTGATATCATAACAGGTACGTAAAGGCGTCGGGTAGCCGCGCAGTGAATCGCCACGGGTAAATTTTTCTTTGGGGGCCATTAATTGCGCCTGCGCGCTAAAAGACATTATCCCTAAAAGCATAAGGAGCGATCGGTGTAATTTCATGAAATCAGTTTAATTATATTCAAATATAATACTCTGCAGGTTATTTGTGCCGGTGCAGCAGCAAAATAACCGCGGCGCAGGCAGTACCGGCACTGTTGCCGCCATCATAATAACCAATAACACCGGCTTTAAGCCCATAGCTATCAGCGGCATAAACTTTACCTCCATCTAAAAAAGCCGCCGGTTTAGCTTTTAACTGATAGGCATCTGCAAAGTATACGGTTGTGCCTTCAATAAAACCTATCACTTTATCTTTAAGTTGATAGGCATCGGCTGCGTAGATCTTGTCATCCTCCAAAAAACCGGTTACTTTCTCTTTTAGCCCGAAACTATCGGCCGAGTAAATTTTGCCGCCCTGCAGGTATCCGCAGGCTTTAGTTTTTACCCCATAAACATCAGCACCATAAAGTGTTTGGGCAGCGCAATAGGCTGCGGGAAAGAAGGTAAATAGCAATAAAATGGTTAAGGTTTTCATTATTAATATAAATATAGTGTAAAATGGTAATTACCAAACCAACTAATCTTTAATCTCTGAAAATTAACCGATCAGTAATCTCTAAAAAACGTAACTTTGCGGCACAAAAAGTACTACTATTATGCAATATGATGTTATCGTTATAGGTTCTGGTCCGGGTGGTTATGTAGCCGCTATACGTTGTGCCCAGCTTGGTTTAAAAACAGCTTGTATTGAAAAATATACTACCTATGGCGGCACCTGTCTTAATGTGGGCTGTATTCCGTCTAAGGCCTTGCTGGATTCGTCTGAACATTTTTACAATGCGGGGCATGCATTTACAACCCATGGCATTAACCTTAGCAATTTAAAGGTTGACATAAGCCAGATGATGAAACGTAAGGCTGACGTAGTTGCTAAAAATACAGCCGGCATCAGTTTTTTATTTAAAAAGAATAAAATTGACGGTTACCAGGGTATGGGGTCGTTTAAAGATAAAAACACCATAACCATCACTAAAGCCGACGGCACTACGCAAGAGATAACCGGTACAAACGTTATCGTTGCAACAGGCTCAAAACCATCAAGCCTTCCATTTATTAAGATAGATAAAAAACGCATCATTACGTCAACTGAAGCATTGTCATTGCCTGAGATACCTAAACACCTGGTATTAATTGGCGGTGGCGTAATTGGCCTGGAGTTAGGATCGGTTTATGCGCGTTTGGGCGCCAAGGTATCGGTAATTGAATTTATGGATGGCATTATCCCGACGATGGATAAAAGCCTGGGGAAAGAACTGCAAAAGGTATTGCAAAAACAAGGGATGGAGTTTTATCTCGGCCATAAGGTAACCGGCGCATCTGTTAAAGGTAAAGAGGTTACCGTAACTTTTGATGCGCCTAACGGCGATAAAAAAGAATTGAAAGGTGATTATTGCCTGGTTGCTGTTGGCCGTATTGCTTATACAGATAGTCTTGGCTTAGATAAAATTGGTATTACCGTTGAAGAGCGCGGCCGCAAAATTACGGTTGATGAGCATATGGAAACCAGCGTTAAAGGTGTTTATGCCATAGGCGATGTGATCCGCGGTGCAATGCTGGCCCATAAAGCAGAGGACGAGGGTACCTACGTAGCCGAAACCATTGTTGGGCAAAAACCACATATTAACTATAACCTGATACCGGGTGTTGTTTATACCTGGCCAGAAGTTGCCGCTGTAGGTCAAACAGAAGAGCAGCTGAAAGAAAAAGGTGTAAAATATAAAACAGGTTCTTTCCCGTTCCGGGCAAGTGGCAGGGCTGTAGCCAGTGGTGATCTGGATGGTTTTGTAAAAGTACTGGCCGACGCTGCCACCGACGAGATACTTGGTGTACACATGATAGGCCCGCGTGCTGCCGACATGATCGCCGAAGCTGTTGTAGCGATGGAATACCGCGCCAGCGCCGAAGATATATCACGCATAAGCCATGCGCACCCAACTTATACCGAAGCCATGCGCGAAGCTTGCTTAGCCGCTACAGATAACAGGCCGATACATATTTAATATTTATATAGCGTCCGGATTTTTTGATTTGGACCTGGCAATAGAAAAGCTCAACTGAATTTAGATTTGGTAAGCTTTTTTATTGCAGCCTGGTTTCTGCTAACCATCCCTTCAATGTAATTACATCTGCCTTCATAGCTTTAATTACTTCGGCTTCAGGTATAGCTAATTTAGTCGCACCATCATTTGCGCCGCCTAGCGGGTATTCGTAATGGAGAATAACCGGGCCTTTAAATTCAAGCTTCTTTAACAATGCCAAATATTTTCTGAAATCAATCATGCCTTGCCCCAGCGGCACGTTCTCTACCTGCCATTTATCGCCTGTTTTTTTCCAGTAAAAATCCTTGATGGTGATAGAGCCTATATAGTTCCTGATCAGCTCTAAATTAACGGGCCAGGCTTCTGCGCCGTCAACCGTTGCGTGATGTATATCATACTGACAGCCAATCCACTCGGGGTCTAAGTCCTTTAATACCTCCCACAAATCCCATATCGAGTTACCAAAACGGCCGGTATGATTCTCATAATCGCCATGTATTTCGTATTGTTTATTAATCGCGGCCAAGCCGGCAAAACGTTTTTTTATTGCGGCGAGGTTTGCTAAGGTGTCCAATTGCTTATCATAGTTGTACCAACCCATTCGGTAATTTTTTATAGCTAATTGCGACGCCGTTTTTAAAATATCAATAGTGTATTTGTCATCGGCGTCTTTAATGTCGGTGGTGATGGAGTTGATTTTTAAACCCGCTTTTGTTACCGCTTCCAGGGCTTTTGGCAGGTCATCAGCTACCCGTTCAGGTAACACATGCCCGCCGGTGCGCACGGTTAGGTCAATGCCATCAAACCCTAATTGTGCCGCCTGCCGGGCCATGTCTGCATAGTTAAGCCATTGCAGGTGTTTAGAAAATATGTTCAGGCTGTGTGCGTTGCCGGCAGTAGTGTTTTTAAATGAAGACGCAGGCAAGAGCCTACCCAATACGGGTGCGCCAAGCGGTATCCCGGCTAAAGTAACGGCGGCGCCTTTTATAAAGTTTTTGCGCGAGATATCATCTCTCATGATCTGTCAGGTTAGATAGCGGTTAGTTTAAAGCTACAAAATAGAAATATTTTACCCTGCAAAAAAGCCCTCCGGGTTATCCGAAGGGCTTTTGCATTAAATTCTGAATGTATTAGCAATGGTTATTGTATTGCTGTACGGAATATTTTATGCGTGGTTTTACCAGTCAGGGTACAGAAAATATAATAGTATCCATTAAATTTCTCCACGTCGTAAATAGTGTAACCCGCCGGGTTAACATATTTTGTGAAGTTTGCACCATTATCTCTTGATAAATTGAAGGTGAAGCCACCATACATTACTTCTGTTCCGTTTGTTTTTACAGCATTAACCGCCTCATCAGTGACCTTGCTCCAGCCATCACCCTGATTGGTTGTACGGTATAAGCGTATATCTGTAAACACAGGGGAAAGCGCTGCCGGTGCATACAGCAAAAACGCACTGGTCGAGTTGGCTTTGATAAAATCTACCTCGCCGACACCAAAAAAATGATATCCCGTATTGCCGTTGGCTCCTACCCAGGTTTTGCCCTGATCTGTAGATCGATAAAATATTTTTGGAGTAGTGGTTGTATTGTTTGTATTAAGATCAACTGCGTACCAGTATTTGCCCGTAGGGTCGCTTGTAATATAATCAAGTGTAGCTACAGATGTTATGGTATTTTTTGTCCAGGTTACACCTCCGTCCGTGGATGTGTATAAAATATTGCCATTGATAACGCTTACCTTATTGCCTAAAGCAACAATGCCAGTAAAACCAAGATTTGCATTAAGTGCATTTGGTGTTAATTTAGTCCAGGTAGCGCCATCTGTAGATTTTGCTATACCATAATTTGTTGTTACGTAAAAAGCCGAATCGTTAGCTGCAAGCAAATGTATCTCTAAACCTGTTTTAGTGAATGGAAGTGCATTGTAAACGTTTGTAAACGAAGTTCCGTCTGCGGTTAAGTAAACATAACTGGATTTAAAACCACCTGCAAATATCATTTTGTTAGCAAGGCGGGCGGTTTGATTAAAATCCGAAATAGGACTGGTAAAACCAATATCGGTCCAGGTTGTCCCATTGCCTACAGTAAAGTTACTTGTGGTAATAGTTGCTCTGCCTTTAACACTAACGGTAATTGCGCCCGTTGCTGCCCCTGCAGGAACAATAGCAGATATTTGAGTTGCGGTGGCTGCAAACACAGTGGCCTGGATGCCCTTAAATTTCACTAAATTGTCTGCAAGTGTAGTAGAGAAATTGGTGCCTTTAATTAAAACAGTGTCACCAATTTTTCCGGCTGCCGGGGCAAAAGAAGTAACCGTAGCTACTTGCAAATAGGTAAAGACAGGGCCGGTAGTCAAATCGCTGTTTAAGATTTTTAAACTTACGGCGCCGGTAACACCATTTTTCGGAACAATAACTTTCAGGCTTGTTGTTGTCGCCTTTATGATTTTTCCGGCGAGGTCATTAAATGTAAAAACGTTTTCGGTAAGTACAGTACTATAGTTAACCCCTGTAACTGTAATTGTATCACCGGCCAGGCCTTGTGCAGGAACAATGCTTTCGATAGTAGGTTTGGTTGTAACAGGGGTTGGGTCAACAATCGCTGTTTTAGGCTGCACCGTCTTTACATAATTAAGACAGGTAAATGAACCTGTTGCGGTAAACTCTCTGGCCGGAGGGCTTACAAATTTAAGATCCCACTTTACCGTAACATCGTTACCGGTAACGCTGATAGTAATAGTACCCGCGTAAGCATACCAGGTATTGCCGTTTACTTTTAGCCGTACATAGCTTTGTGTTGGATTTGGCGTGGTGGTAACACCATTAACCCTTAAACCCGGAAAACCCGGATTAGAGGATGTCCCCAGTTTCTTTGTGATGGTTTGAGCTCCGGTTTTAACATCATTTATGTAGATGTCAAATTTTTCACCGGCTGTACTTAAAGTGGTTGATGTCAACAATGACTTTACGGGATCGCCGTCTGTTGAGTAATAGGTGGTTGACATTGAAGACTCATCAAGAGAAACCGTTCTTCCGTCAATGACACCGTCAAAACTAGTTTTTGGTACCGCAATAGGGGCAATTGTTTGCGTGTTTTTTTTGCACGAACTGGCAATGGTAATAAGCAGCAACAAGCCGCCCATTTTTAATAGGGGATTTAATCGTATCATTTGTTTAATTAATTAGGTTAATTATTTACATAAATATCACAATAATTTTACATATACAAGTAAAATATTTTTTTATGTAAACATACTTTTTAGTCAGTATTTGCGAGATCGTTACTCTTCAGTTATTATTTATAGCTGATAGAAGGAAGAAATACCCATGTGGTTTAGTGACAATGCTGTCGGAGGTAAGTTACAAAATTGTAATATTTAAATCCGGAATTGCTAACCTTAACCAAATTTTATTACAACAAGATCTCGAACACCGTTTAATAGCATCCTGATTTGCAAATTAATTCCGAAATTTGGCGCCATGCTGCAAATTCAACAAAACGTTTCGCTAAAAAACTTTAATACTTTCGGGGTAGAAGCCAATGCACATTTCTTCGCCGAAATAAACCATGAAGACGAACTGGTTGAATTATTTATGGATCCCCAATGGCAGCAAACCCCGCGTCTGGTAATAGGCGGCGGCAGCAACCTGTTATTGATCAATGATTTTGACGGACTGGTTATCCGCATGAATATCCGCGGTATTGAACATCGCATCAACCATAACGAAGTATTTGTTGAAGCCGGCGCAGGCGAGGTCTGGAATGACCTGGTAAACTTTTGTGTGCAGCGCGGCTATGCCGGGCTGGAGAACCTCAGCCTGATCCCGGGTTCGGTTGGCGCGTCGCCTATCCAAAACATTGGCGCCTATGGTGTCGAGTTAAAAGATGTTTTCTATAGCTGTAGGGCTTTTGAGATCAATACCAGTCAGTTTAAAACTTTTACCAAAGCGGATTGCAAGTTTGGCTATCGCGAAAGTGTTTTTAAAGCCGAGCTGAAAGGCCGGTATATTATTGTATCGGTAAAATTTGATCTGTCACTCATCCCCAATTTGAATTTGCGCTACGGCGCGATAGAGGAGGAGCTGGCTAACCGTGGTATTACTGAACCTACTATAAAAGATGTATCGCAGGTAGTGTCCCATATCCGCGTAGCTAAACTGCCCGACCCGTCAACGATTGGGAATGCGGGTAGTTTTTTTAAGAACCCGGTTATCACGGTCGCCGAATTTGAACCGGTAAAAGAAAAATTTCCGGAAATTGTAAACTATCCGGCAGGCGAAGGGTTAATAAAATTAGCAGCGGGCTGGTTAATTGAACAATGTGGCTGGAAAGGAAAAGTGGTGGGTAACACCGGCACCTGGAAGAACCAGGCTCTGGTTTTAGTGAACCATGGTAGCGCAACGGGCGAAGAAGTGTACAACTTTTCGTCGCAAATTATAGACAGTGTGTATTCCAAATTTGGCGTTTCACTACAGCGCGAAGTGAATATTATCAGTTAATTTATTTCCATTTTTGGTTAATTTGACAAAGTGTAATCCTATTGTCATGGGCCGGTTTATCCCCTTGTTTTTTTATTTAATATACTGTAAAACAAATAATTGCAAAATTAATGGTGTAGGGGTTACACCACTAATGGCGGTACTAAAGCGCCAGGATCATCCTGTTACTGAATTTGTATAATGGTATAGCATTTGTCTAGATACCAGTACAAAACATAACAGGATGACAAAGATTGAGTTTAACACCCTAGTATTACGTCAAGCAAGTTCATTAAGGTCATACGCCTTACACTTTACTCATGACGCTGATGATGCTAACGACCTTGTCCAGGACACGATGTTGAAAGCCATAACTTATTACAATAAGTTTAAAGAAGGCACTAATTTAAAAGGATGGTTATATACCATCATGAAAAACACCTTCATCAACAATTACCGCCGTTTTGTTAAAATGAGCACTTTTGTTACAAAATCTGATGAGATTTCATCTCCTAACCTGGTATTTAGTTCAACCAAAAACCAAGGTGAGGCCAAGTTTGTAATGGACGATATCAAAAAGGCTTTAGAAAGATTACCTGAAGATTATTATGTGCCCTTTACCATGTATTTTGAAGGGCATAAATATCACGAGATTGCTGATCACTTAACCATCCCGATCGGAACTGTTAAAACCCGCATTCACGTAGCTCGAAAATTGTTAAAGAAAAATTTAAAGGCTTATGATAACGGTGTTAAAAAACCAATCTACGCAGAGAATTAGGATTAATCAACTCAACTAACTATAAAAGAAAAACCCGCTCAAAGAGCGGGTTTTTTGTTGAATCTATTTTTGATAACTCCCAAATAATTTGACCAGTTTATCTGGGTAATCAGATATAAGTCCGTCAACCTTTAAATCGGCGAGGGCCTTCATAGCTGCTTCGTCATTAACTGTCCAGGGAATAACCAGTATGTTATTTTTATGAGCGGCTGTTACCAAGTCAGGAGTAACAATTTTTTGTTCAGGACTAAGTATGGTAGGGTTGAAGCCTAAAAGCTTGATATTGCCATCATAATCGCCAGTTTGTATTAAGAATGCTGTTTTTACTTCTGGCATTTGCTGATGCAATACTTGAAGCGTACGGGGATCAAATGATTGAATAATAACACGGTTGGTGATATGCTTCGATGTTATCACATCCATTAGCAATTTCACAAATAGAGCAGGGACGGGATTGTTAATATTGTCGCCCGACGCCGAACTTTTAGTTTCAATATTATAATAAACCGGTTTAAGATGATTGGTTTTGGTATAGGCCTCCACACTGTCAATCAGATCAGCCAGCAGGGGTTTATACGTCCTGATTTTTTGTTGCTGCGGAAAATCCGGGTAGCTTTTAATTCCTTCAATATACATCCTGATGCTGTCATAGGTCATTTTATACAGCGCATGTTGCTTTTCTTCGGCTTTGGTTAAGTCAGAGCCATCGGGTTTTTGCATAAATGCAGCAGTCATTACACCATCGTGGGATACCACTACTTTACCGTCAGCAGTAATACGGGTATCCAGCTCAAGGGTTTGTACACCAAGCTTTACGCCGTTTAACATAGCCGGGATGCTGTTCTCAGGCATAAGGCCGCGACCGCCCCGGTGTGCCTGGGTATCAAATTGCTGTGCCTTAACCTGTAAAGAACCGGCAGTAATTAATAATGATAAAATATATTTCATAACAATTGATTTTATTGATGCGCTGCCCATTTAACGGCATTGCGTAAAATAGTTTGATAGGGCGTAATATCATGCGACCCGGCATCATGGCCTAAAGCGATGCAGACGATACGTGCCTTTTTATTTTTTACGATAAATACAGATGGGTAAACAATAGCCGACCCGGCAACGTGGTTATCAGCCAGGATCTCAATCCCTGGCCCAGCCGGATCAGGGATATAATGATAGCGTTCATCTTTCAATGTAAATTGCTGTTCAACGCCTTTAATTACCGCGTGGTTAGGATTAACTATATCTTCGGTAAAGCTATCATAACGATCATGCTCATTGGCGCCGCCGCTTACTAATTGCAAATTATACTCGGGCCAGTCTTTCCAATTGTACCATAGTGCGGGGTGGCCCAGTATCAGACCCTTGCCTGCATTGGCAAAGGCAAAAATCGCGTCGCGATTTTCTGCGTTGATGGGCTGGTTGGTAACCAGATACAGTACGTCGGTGTTTTTTAAATAGGTACCAATTGAATCGGTATTGCTGGTATAGGTTACGCGGCATAACCCGTCGCTACGCAGGGTGGCGGCATCTGCCTGTTTGTACCATCTGTCAAAATCGTGCGAGGTGCCACCACCAACAATTAATACCCGGATAGGTTTAGGTTGCGAATAAGAAACGCAGCTTACAGATAGCAAACTAATAACGATCAACCCGGCTATTACCCGGCAGTTTTTTAACACAAGGATTGTTTGCATAGCTGCGGTGTTTTTAATGGGCGCTAAAATAGCGCATACTTGTTAACTTTCTGACAAGATTAGTTTATCAAATCTGCCTGGTAAAAGTGGCAGTGAGCCTGCCATTAAGTATAAAGTTCAGGTTTAAATCTTTTAGCTAATAAACCCGTTGCTTGCATTGGATCTATTTCGGCCATTATAACACCCGTTTTACCATAGGTTTCATGTACAAGGCAAGTGCCGTCAGGGGCGATTATGGACGAGACGGATTCAGGGAAATGTGACGAGTAATTCGCGCTTGCAAAATAAATAGTGTTTTCTAATGCCCGCATCATTATGGCCTGTTCATAATAAGGGCTGTTCCTGTTTCTATATTCAACCAGTTTAGCGCCATTAACGTTGCTGCAGTTGCAGTGCGGGTGGAAAACAATTGTGGCACCATGGCGTGCCGCCCACCGCACAGATTCCGGATATCTGAAACCTTCATGGCAAATGGTGATGCCAAACTTAACGCCGTTTATTTCAAAGATGCTTCGTTCGGTACCGGGTATCCAAATGTTATCTTCTGTAGGATCTAACTGATTTTTGGTTTGATAACCCAGCACCTCGCCGGTATTTGATATTACATGCGCAATATTAAAAAATCCCCGGGGTGTATACCAATCCATAGGCAATATAATAGCAATGTTATTGTCTGCGGCTATGGTGCAGGCTTTTTCAAGCGCATGCTGCATTTTTTCGGGAGATGATGTTTCAATGGTCAACTCCTCTAATGGATAGCCCGGGATATAAGACTCCGGAAAGCAAACAATCTCCGCTTGTTTTTCAGCGGCGTTTTTCACCAGCTTTTCCAGCCAGTATAAACCATCACTTATCGATTTTGGGAACGGAGGTGAGGCTATTCCTATTTTCATAGCAACTAATATATTAAAAATCGCTTAATTGATAGATCGTTTTTAATACCCGTTAACGCGAAAGTAAAGCGTACTATTTATCCTCAATTACCGATAAAATATTACCTGCCGGATCTTTAAACCAGGCAATGTTTGGGCCCTGGCCGTTGGCGCGCACAATGCCTTTTTTGTCCGTCTTCATATATTCTTGGTCATACTGCTCAAATACAATACCTTTTACAATCAACGCGTCAACCGCGTTATCAATATCCGGCGCCAGGAAATTAAGTACGGTAAAAGTAGCTGGCTCATGGTTGGGCTTTGGATAAACCATGATGTTGTTGCTGCCTGTAATATGCAGCTCAATTATCCCCATTGGATTGTCGGATACTTCTAAACCTAAAACTTCGGTATAAAACTTTTTAGCTGCCTGTAAATCATTTACAGAAAAACTGCTGAATGCTTTTGAATCCTTAAACATGATTTTTTGTTTTTGCTAAGTTACTTTTCTTTGAGGTGAGCCGTAATGGTTATTAGAGCCAATTGTAAAGGGCATACAAGACATTAACAGCCCGATCAACAATTGGTTTTTTTATTGATATTTGCCGGCACCATTGATGAAAAGAATCTTACCTGCCATCGTTATAGCGCAATTTTGCTGCACCTCTGTATGGTTTGCGGGTAACGCTATTATGGGCGATATAGCCAGACAATTGCAGCTGGAGCCAACCTACCTGGCTCACCTGATCAGCGCAGTACAATTGGGTTTTATCGCCGGAACCCTGGTATTTGCCATACTTGGCATAGCCGACCGGTTCTCGCCGGTTAAAGTTTTTTTTTGCTGTGCGCTTATATCTGCAGTGATTAATCTGGGTGCCGGTATTGCCGGCATTGACGCCTGGTTATTGATATTATGCCGTTTTGCAACCGGTTTTTTCCTGGCGGGAATTTACCCGGTGGGGATGAAAATAGCATCAGATCATTATCGGCAGGGATTGGGTAAATCATTAGGATTTTTAGTAGGGGCGCTGGTTTTAGGTACCGCTTTTCCGCATTTGTTAAAAAGCATGATCGCTGTCCTGCCGTGGAAATACGTGATCTATTCAACTTCCATTCTCTCAGCCTTAGGTGGGTGCGCCATGTTGCTGTTAGTGCCCGACGGGCCAGGCCGCAAGCATGGCCAAAAGCTAAGCTTTACCGGATTTTTAAGCGGATTTAAAGACAGTAAATTCAGAGCCGCGGCCTTCGGTTATTTTGGCCACATGTGGGAGCTGTATGCTTTCTGGGTATTTATACCCGTAATATTAACAGCTTATAAGGACCGCTATCCCACTGCTGGATTTAATGTGCCGTTATTGTCCTTCCTGGTCATCGCCACCGGTAGTATCTCCTGTATTGCAAGCGGCTTGTTGTCGCAGCGCTTTGGCGCAAAAAAAATCGCTACCCTGGCTTTATTCATCTCGTGCATTTGTTGTGTGATATCGCCGCTGTTACTATTCAATAGTGCTGAGCTAGCCTTCATTATTTTCCTCTTTATCTGGAGCATAGCCGTAATCGCCGACTCGCCATTGTTCTCAACGCTCATCGCTCAAAATGCTCCGGCGGTATCTAAGGGATCATCATTAACTATTGTAAACAGCGTTGGTTTTGCAATTACCATCGTCAGTATACAATTAATTAATGCTTTGCGTAGCGCGGCAAATGCGCACTATATTTATGTGTTGTTGGCCATAGGCCCGGTATTTGGTTTGCTTACTTTAATAAAAAAAGATAATGAAAACTAAATCCGCTTATAAATTCTACTCGTCAGGAGCAAAATCACCGTCGCCCTAACTCAATTCTGCTAAAATATCCGCTGCTGAATAACCTGCATGAAGTTATCCTTAAACTTTTCGCTTATCGGTATCTGTTTATTGGCTACGTAAATATGGTTGTCCTGGATCTTATTGATCTGTTTGGTGTTAACGATATAAGAGTTATGCACCCGTACAAATGGTGCTTGCAACTGTTCTTCAATATCCTTTAACCGGCGATAAATCAAGATCTGCTCGGCAGGCGTTACCAGGCGTACATACTCTTTCTCCCCTTCAAAATATTGAATATCTGCCAGTAAGATATTACGCAGTACCTTGCCCGATTTTACGAAAAAATACTCGTCGGTTATTGGTACAGCAGGTTTTCCATTTGAGTCGCGGCTGGCAAAATAACCCTCTATTTTTTGCATTGCCGCTAAAAAACGTTTTAGGGTGATGGGTTTTAACAGATAGTCGATAGTTTCAAAAGTATAACTTTCGGCAGCATACTCTGAGTAGGCCGTAGTGAACACAATTTTAATATCCCCGGGTAACAGGCTGGCCAGTTCCATGCCACTTAGTTGCGGCATGTTAATGTCCAGAAAAATAAAGTCTGGTTTTTGTTCTTTTAAAAATGCCAATGCTTCGGGCGCGTTATAGCATTTTCCCAACACGGTCCATTTAGTATTTTGCCCGATCAGTATCTCCAGCAATTTTACCGCGTTAGGTTCATCATCAATAATAAGGCAGCTTAAACTCATAGCGGGACCTTTAAATAAGCCGTAAAAAAATTATTGTGTTTACTGGTATGCAGTTCAAATGTATTGCCATACAACAGTATCAAACGTTTTTCCAGATTTTTTATGCCGAAGCCGTTTGTTTCGGCAGTTGCCGATGCCGGGTGTATCTTATTGACAGTTTCAAACACTAAATAGCTGTCATCCTGTATTAATGATAATTCAATTTTGTTGTCGCTGCTTGATTTATCTATGCCGTGCTTAAAAATGTTTTCCACAAAAGTCATCAGCAACATGGGCGGGATGCGTAACTCTGAGTTACAGGCCTGCACGAATGCGAGGTCAAGATCATGCCGCATGCGGATTTTTTCAAGGGCGATATAGTTTTCCAGAAACTGGATTTCGGTAGTAATAGCAACCTGATCTTTCGGGCTCTCGTCCACAAAATACCGCATAATGTCTGACAGCCTTTCAATCAATTTAGCGGTTGTTGGAGCTTCGCGATAGGCTTCATAATAAATATTGTTCAATGTATTAAACAAAAAGTGGGGTTGCACCTGTGACTTTAGCAAGTCAAGTTCTGCCTGGCTTTTTTGCGCCATTATTTTTTCTGATTGCTGTTTCAGATCAAAATAGGCAATAGCTATTCTGAAGATAAAGCTGAGCAGGAAAGTCAAAAACCCGGTTACAATAACATAGATCAGATCACTGGCTGCCATTGTCATCGGCTTGGTGGCAATCAATTTATTATACAGGTAATGGGTGGTATAACCGCGTGCCAGCCCGCCACCCACCAGCATAATGATCACATAAATAACATACTGGACTTTACGACCCGTCAGATAAAACCGCGGAAAAAGCACCAGGATATTGCCATAAATAACCAAGAGGTAAAATGCCACGCTAACCGGCGCGAAGATGAAGGCGTAAATCCATCCATCCATAGGCAACACAGAAAAAAAGAGGATTAGGAAGACGGCTATCCAGATGAGCCATTGCAGGCGCGTGGTGATAGCCATGTTCTTTATAAAATTCATTTTTAAATCTACAAAGCTTTTTGAGTTTGCCCAATTGTTTTAAACAAACTACCCGGTTTATTCAATAGTTACACAACCTTTTATAATTGCGCCGTTGATGGTTTTGCGGCAATCATTTAAAATAAAGCACTACGTGTTGAAATGATTTGACAGTTTGCTTATTAAAAACAAGCTTTAATTAATAATTACTGAAAAGCGATATACTTAAACTTTCACGATATGAAAAAATTACTTGCTGCCTGCTTTATGGCAACTTTTGTTACCCTTACCGCACACGCGCAAATGACGGCCTTCCCCAATGGCGGCAACAAGCGTGCATCCGTATATGAGCAAATTGGCTTAACCGATGTTACTATTAATTACAACCGCCCGCATGTTAACGGCCGCGAAGGGCAGATCTGGGGGAAACTTGTTCCGGTTGGTTATGTAGATCAGGGCTTTGGTACCTCAAAGGCAGCCCCGTGGAGGGCCGGATCAAACGAAAGTACCAATATCACTTTCTCAACCGAAGTAAAGATTAACGGACATACTTTGCCCGCCGGCAGATATGGTTTCTTTATCGCTTACGACCCTAATGAGTGCACGCTGATCTTCTCTAAAAACTCAACCTCATGGGGCACCTTTTTTTATGACGAAAGCGAAGACGCGTTACGTGTAAAAGTAAAACCTGTTTCAGCAGACAAAAGCGTAGAATGGTTACGTTACGAGTTTACTAACCAAACTAACAACAGCGCCACTATCCAGTTAGAGTGGGAGAAACTAATTATCCCTTTTAAAGTAGAAGTTGACGCGATTGGCAACCAACTGGCAATTTTTAGGAAAGAGCTGCGCAGCGAGAAAGGGTTTACCTGGGAGGGATGGGATCAGGCCGCACTGTTCTGCGCCCAAAATAAAGTAAACCTTGAGCAGGCGTTGATGTGGGCCGATACCGCCACCAGCGTAAATTTCGGCGGCAACCGCAGCTTCCAGGCATGGAGCACTAAAGCCACAGTTCTGGACAGCCTTGGCCGTAGCACCGAAGCTATAGCGGCCATGAAAAAGGCATTACCTTACGGCACGCAAAATGAGCTGTATTTTTATGCGCGCAACTTAACCAAAAACAAAAAAGGCAAAGAGGCGCTTGAAGTATTTAAGATAGATTATGACCGCTATCCTGATCAGTTTATAACTAATGCCGGTATGGCCAGGGGATACTCAGCTATTGGCGATTATAAAAAAGCGTTAACATACGCCCAAAAAGCATTAGCGCAGGCACCAAACCTCCCCAATAAAAATATTGTAGAAAAAATGGTAAAAACACTACAGGACGGCAAAGACATCAATTAAAAGATCAGATAATAGTGTCTTATTTGAGGGCGCCTGCATTAATTTGCAGGCGCTTTTTTATTGCTGATAATTAACAGATATTAGCCAATAAAAACGTATTACTATGACAGATTACAAAATGGAAGCCGCCAAGACCGCCCTACAATTGATAAAGCCCGGGCAAACCATTGGCGTAGGGGCTGGGTCGACCATTGCTAATTTATTGTCCCTGATAGCCGCCGATAGTAAGCTCGCCTCTTCGCTGACATTTGCAACATCGTCATTTAAAACTGCTAATTTGGTAACTGATCATGGGTTCAGGCTGCAAGGTAACGCCCATGTAAAACATATTGATATTTACTTTGATGGCTGCGATCAATTTGATGCTCAGCTAAACGCACTTAAGTGCGGAGGTGGCATCCATACCTCCGAAAAGGTCATGGCATTATTGGCCGATGAGTTTATATTGATAGGAGATGCGGCAAAATCTGTAGAAAAACTGGATACAACCTATCCGTTGGTGTTAGAGGTTTTGCCTACAGCGCTTAATCTGGTGACTAAATGGCTCGATAAAAATATCCCAACGGCAAAGATCGTCATGCGTATCAGTACTCAAAAGGATGGCGCGGTGATTACAGAGCACGGCAATTATCTGCTGGATGTATATTTTGTAGAATTCATGCCTTTGGATAAAATGAATAATATAAAAATGGTAACCGGCGTGGTTGAACATTCCTTATTTTTAGGGATAGCCGGCAAAGCTATCATAGCCGGGCCGGACGGTACAAAAATACTTACACCTCGTTAGGGATTCCAATTTTTTTTTAAAGGCCGGAGAGAGGTATTGTATCAAAACAATTACCTGCCGCTTTTTTATAAGTAATGAAAATTTCATAGTATTGAATACCAATACGTTTAAACCCAAATAAACGGCCTTTTTAACGGTAAACCACTATTATGAAACTAAAATTTACTTTTTTAGCGTTTTTTGCGGTGTGCGCCACAACTTTTGCCCAACATAAAACCGGCAATAAAGCTATCGCTACCGGCAAATCTCCAGCCGATTATGTTAATCTGTATATCGGCTCCATCAATCCAAAAACACGCAGTACGTCGCCGGTAATAAAAGTGCCGGGTGGTAACATGGCGATTTTTCCAGCTTTTACACCGGAAATGGAAGATCTTTATTTAGCAGATAAGATCTATGGTTTCCCATTGGGTTTTGGTAGTTTGATGATTAATAAAGGCGAGTTAAAACTTGGCGCCAAAGCAAACGCGTCAAAGTTTGACCATGACCTGGAAACCGCTACGCCCTATTATTACCAGGCGCTTTTGGAGGATCCAAACATAAACACGGAGTACACAATGACCGACAATACGGCCATTTTTAGATTTACTATCCCGGCGGGCCAGGCAACAAATGTGCTGCTGAGTTTACAGGGCAATGCCAATGTCGAAATAAAGAATGACAAGGTTATCCAGGGTTCAACTACGGGCGGCGGGAGACGCGGCGCCAATGAAGAGAAACGATATTTCTACGCCGAATTAAGCAAACCCGGATCATCATCTGGTACCTGGGAAAACGATGCGCAATCAGCAACTAAATCAAAAAGCGGCAGAGGCATTGGTACTTATTTAAGTTTAGCATCGGCAGGGCAGGTGCAAACCGTCGAACTAAAGGCCGGTATATCATCAATCAGCGTTGACGACGCCAAAGCAACCATAGATAAAGAAATCGGCAAATCTACTTTCGGGCAAATAAAAAACAAAGCAAAAGATCGCTGGAATACCGAATTGGGCCTGATAAAAGTTAAAGGCGGTACCGAGCGACAAAGAGCCATATTTTACAGTACACTTTATCGTACCCGCGCTTTGCGCATGGGTAATGTTTGGGATACCTACCGCAGCGCTTACGCGTTGCAGGATTTGATTAAGCCCGAGGAATCCATAAAAGCAATTAAGAATTTCGTTAAAGTATACGAGCAAACCGGCTGGTTGCCAAGTTCGGGCGCTATGATTGGTAATCATTCGACATCGGTTATTGTAGAGGCTTATTTTAAGGGCCTGCGTGGTTTTGATGTAGAGAAGGCCTATGCAGGCATGCGTAAAAACGCTATGGAAGCAACCATGATCCCCTGGAGAGATGCCGGCCATACTACCGAGCTGGAGCAATGCTATTATGATAAAGGGTTTTATCCGGCGCTACCCATACGGGCTGACGCCGACGAAAAACAACCGGTAGATATGTACAACCGCTTGCCTTACCAGGTTAGGTGGACACCAACGCTGGAGGTTAAAGAATGGGTGCCCGAGGTTGACTCATGGCACAGACGGCAATCAGTGTCCGTAACGCTTGAGCATTGTTATGATGATTGGTGCCTGGCGCAGATAGCGCAGGCTTTAGGCAAAACTGATGACTATAAACTGTTTATGAAACGCGCTCATAACTATCAAAATTTGTATAAGCCATCCATTGGTTTAATGGCGCCAAAAACCGCCGATGGTAACTGGGTTGAACCGTTCGATCCCAAATATTCGGGCGGCTTTGCTGGTGAAGGTTACTTTGCCGAATGTAATTCATGGGTATATACCTGGAGCGTACAGCATGATATCCAGGGATTAATTAACCTGATGGGTAGCCGCCAGGCATTTGTGGATAAACTGGACGAGTTATTCTCTACCGGCCACTCTATGGATAAACTTGCTTTTTTGGGCCAATTCCCGGATATGACGGGTTTGGTAGGGATGTACCCGCAGGGAAATGAGCCTGCTTATCATATCCCGTACCTGTATAACTATGCGGGCCAGCCCTGGAAAACCCAAAGCCGCCTGCGGCAGCTGATGGACCTTTGGTATGACGTAACCCCGCAAGGTTTGGCAGGCGATGAAGATGGCGGTGCTACTTCAAGCTGGTACGTATTTAACGCTATGGGCTTTTACCCGCAATGCCCCGGCAGGCCGGTGTTTGATATTGGCAGTCCGTTATTCCAGGAAACCACCATTAATGTAGGCGGAGGCAAAACCTTTGTCATTGAAGCTAAAAACGTATCGGGAGCCAATAAATATATCCAGTCGGCCACTTTAAATGGCGTAGCCTGGAATAAACCATGGATGAACAACAGCGATATTGTAAGAGGTGGCAGGCTGGTACTGGTAATGGGATCACGCCCTAACAAAAGCTGGGGCAGTGCGCCGGGCGATGCCGCGCCATCAATGTCGGTAGCTACTGTAAATTAAAACGACACTTAAGAGCCCCGTTACTCCGGGGCTTTCTATATTTGATGAACGGGGTTAATAAATCCACTATAAACCAATTTGCCTTCTAAAATGAAAAAATCAATAGCTGTTATATTCAAAACCACGCTTGTTATTTTGCTAAGCTGCAATGCCACGTTTGCCCAGTTTAGATTACCTGCCATATTTGGCGACAACATGGTGCTGCAACGCAATATGAATGTACCCGTGTACGGCTGGGGCGAAGTAGGCGAGCAGGTACAGGTAGATTTTAAAGGTAAAACTTATACAACAACAACCGGCGCGGACGGAAAATGGCTGGTGAAATTAAACTCATACAAGGCGGGCGGGCCCTACGAGATGCATATCTCGGGCAAATCAACTTCATTAACCTATAAAAATATTTTGATAGGTGACGTTTGGTTGGCGTCGGGCCAGTCAAACATGGAGTTTGGCATCCAGACCGAAAAACATGCTGCCGACGCTATCCCAAAAGCTACAGATGGCCTGATCCGTTTATTTTATGTGCCGATGGCTTTGTCGTTACAGCCCTTATATGATATTCCTAGGCAATCGCCCGGGTCGCCGAATGGCAAATGGGTGGTTTGCTCGCCAGAGGTATTGGCAGACCGGGGTTTCGTCTGGCACGGGTTTTCGGCAGTAGGGCTTTATTTCGCGCAACAGATCCGTAAATCAACCGGCGCACCTGTGGGCGTGATAGGCAGCTATCGTGGCGGCACGCCGGCACAATCCTGGATAACCGCCGAAGGTTTAAAACAAAGTCCCGCTTTTACCAAGTATGTTGATGCGCACAAAAAGTTGGTAGACAATTTTGAAACTGCCACAGCGATCTATCCGGAACGATTGGAGTTTTATCGCAATCAACTAAAAATATGGAACACCGAGGTTGGCACGCCGTTTAACGATACGCTAAAAAAATGGAACGCCGATGTGGCACAGGCAAAAGCGGAGAGGAAACCTGCGCCGCCGAGGCCAAAACCGTCTCGCCCAGCCCCGGTACCGCCTGCCGACCCGCTGGGCGGCTACCAATCACCCACCATCTGTTTCAACGGTGTTATTGCACCGCTGGTGGGGTATGGCATAAAAGGGGTGATATGGTACCAGGGCGAAAGCAACGGCGATTATTTTGATGACGCTATTGAATACAAAGATCTTTTCCCGAGAATGGCAACCGACTGGCGCAGGGTATGGGGACAGGGAGATTTTGCGTTCCTGTTTATGCAATTACCAAACTTCAGGCAGCCGGCCGTAACACCGTCAGAAAATAACTGGCCCTGGGTACGCGAAGCGCAAACCAAAACCTTAGCGCTCGCCAATACTGGTATGACCAATATTATTGATGCCGGCGATCAGTTTGATATCCATCCAATTAATAAACTGGTGCCGGGGAACAGATTAGCCCTGGTTGCGCGACATAACATTTATGGCGAAAAGGTGGTGGCGACCGGCCCGGTTTATAAGTCAATGAAAATTAATGGCAACCAGATTATCATCAGCTTTGCTGAAATACACAAAGGGTTAGTCACCGCCGGTTTGGTGGGCGATGATGTGGTAAATACCGATGGTGCCGAACTTAAAGGTTTCGGTATAGCCGGTGCCGACCATAAATTTGTTTGGGCCAGGGCTGTTATTAAAGGCAAGACCGTGGTGGTGACCAGTGACGAGGTGGTAAACCCCCAGGCAGTAAGATATAACTGGGCTGATAACCCTCCGGGTAATCTGTATAATAAAGATGGCCTGCCTGCTAATCCGTTCCGTACCGATGATTGGCCGCCATTAAAAAATTAATTGAGCTATTTTGGCTATAGCTTGAAAATAAATGAGTGATTTTAGCATAAAATGCCGTTAATTTAGCAAATTATTCTATCCGGCGCTAAACGGGTAAAATAATGCCAATTGTACAAAAAAACAAACTTTTACATTCATGAAAAAAAATCTACTATTTGGATTCGTAGTACTCTTAACAAGTTTCCAATATACGTTAGCACAGGACCGGAAGGCTCCGTCTTATCCGTTGATTACACATAACACCTATTTTAGTGTTTGGTCAAACTCAGATAAACTGGCCGAATCGACTACAACGCACTGGACTGGCGCGGAGCAATCTCTGATCGGTATTATAAATGTTGACGGTACCGATTATAGGTTTTTAGGCAAAGAGCCTGAACAATACAAAACCATATTAGCGGCATCAGATGAGAAACCTTATGCCGTAAAGTATACCGAAACGAAGCCTGATGGCGACTGGACCTCGGCTCAATATGCAGATGCTGAGTGGAAAGAAGGTATGTCGCCAATTGGTGACGCCCATGGCGATAAATTGAAGTGGAGATCAAGAGATATCTGGATCAGAAGGGTTTTTAATATTACGCAAACTGATGATATCAATAAACTGCTGTTAAAAACGTCATGGGACGATGATATCGAAGTATACTTAAACGGTGAAAAAGTATTTACAAGAGTAGGTGTAAGCAAGGGTTATGAAATGATCCCTATCGACAAAAGTAAACTAAAAATAGGCGAAAATATTATAGCTATGCACGTGGTAAACACGGGTGGCGGCTCGCGTGCGGACGTTGGTTTGGTTGACAAAGAAAAGCCAACTATCACCAAAGAACTGGAAGTAGCTGATCAGAAAAATGTAACCATCAACGCTACCCAAACCATCTACAGCTTTAAAGTTGGCAAGATTGATTTAGATGTAACGTTTACTTCACCGTTAATCCTGTCTGACCTGAATTTGTTGTCAAGGCCGGTATCATACATCACTTACAAAGTAAAAGCTAACGACAAAAAAACACACGCTGTAAAAGTATTCTTTAGTGCGTCTACTGATCTGGCTGTTAACCAGCCAAAACAAGCGGTTACCGCTTCAAAATACAGCACTGCCGGTTTATCCATATTAAAAGCCGGAACTGACGAGCAGCCTATTCTACAAAAAAATGGTGATGACGTACGTATCGACTGGGGTTACGTTTATGTAGCTGCACCAAAAGCAACCGCGGTATCACAATTCATCACCGGCGCTAAAGAAGCTGTTTTAGCTTTCCGTAAAGGTGCCAGTACTACAACTGTTACTAAAGGTAACAGTCTGGCTTTAAACACCGTTATTCCGTTTGGTAAAGTAGGTGCTGTTGCAGTATCCAAATTTATTGAGATAGGTTATGATGATATCTACTCGATGCAATACTTCAAAACTAACTTGCGCCCTTGGTGGAACAACTCTGGCAAAGAAACTATTGAAGGCCAGCTGGCAAAAGCCGCTACCGAATACGGTTCTGTATTGCAAAAATGCGCGGCCCTAAACCAAAGCTTATATGCTGATGCTTTAAAATCAGGCGGTAAAGCTTATGCTGATCTTTGTGTATTGGCCTACCGTCAAAGTATTGCTGCACATATTTTAGTGAAAAGCCCGCAGGGCGAGATCCTTTGGTTCTCTAAAGAAAACTTTAGCGGTGGTTTTGTTAATACTGTTGACGTAACTTATCCATCAGCGCCGTTGTACCTTATCTACAACCCTAAGTTAATGCAAGGTATGTTAAATGGTATTTTCTACTTTAGCGAAAGCGGAAAATTTGTGCATAATTTTGCGGCGCATGATTTGGGTAGCTATCCACATGCTAACGGCCAAACTTATGGCGAAGGCATGCCGGTTGAAGAATCTGGCAACATGACTATCCTTACGGCAGCTATCTGCAGGGCACAGGGTAGCCCGGCTTATGCTAAACTGCACTGGAAAACATTGACCACCTGGGTTGATTACCTGGTTAAGGAAGGTTTTGACCCGGCTAACCAGTTATGTACAGATGATTTTGCGGGCCACCTGGCACGTAATGCAAACTTATCTGTAAAAGCTATTGTAGGTATTGGCTGCTACGCCCAACTGGCCGATGCTTTAGGCGAAAAGGCAACTGCAGCAAAATATCGTGCAATTGCAAAAGACATGGTAGGCAGATGGCAAAAATTGGCCGGCGACAAAGATCACTATACATTAACGTTTGAGAACCCGGGCACCTGGAGTCAGAAATATAACCTCGTTTGGGATAAAGTTTTAGATTTGAATCTGTTTCCGCAGTCTGTTTATGACACTGAAACCAAATACTACCTGAGCAAACAAAATGAATATGGTTTGCCTTTGGATAGCCGTAAAACGTATACCAAATCAGACTGGATACTATGGACCGCTACCTTTGCACCAACCCGCAAAGAGTTTGATGAACTGGTAAAGCCGGTTTACAAATTTGCTTTAGAAACCCCAAGCCGCGTACCACTGAGCGACTGGCACGAAACGACCAACGGGAAACAAACCGGTTTCCAGGCACGTAGCGTTGTTGGTGGTTACTACATGAAAATGTTATATGACAAGCTAAACCCGGGAAAGTAATTTACAAATACGAAGTAAAAAAGGGCCGCTATAATTTATAGCGGCCCTTTTGTTTTTCAGTAATATCCGGCAAAGTATATTTTGAAATTGCCTGGTTTTAGCTGATACAAACCAGTTTAACCATTACTTTAACCGGAGGCTATTTTATAACGACGTTTTGCAGTTTTATTTTAGTTCGGTCAACTTTATCATTATGACACCATGCGGGGCAACTTTTGCAGTATAAGTATTTGTGAAAGTGCCCTTGCCGGCATGTTCCCATAAATCTCTAACCATTGTTTTACCGGCGATTCCAATGGCCTTAAGATTCAGCGTTAACATGGCATTAGTGTTTTCTTTATTAAATATAACTACCGCTTTGGTGCCGTCATTAAGCGGCTTAATCCATATTTCTTTTTGCTCATCGGCCAGTACCCGTGTGCCTGGTTTGCCCGCTTTATCCTGATCAACCGCAATAATTTCCTTATTCATTAAGATTGCTTTGGTTTGGGCAGACATATTACGCACATCATTACCTAAAGTTAACGGTGCCGATACGATGCTCCATAGGCTGAACTGAGCTTTTTGCTCATCGTAAGTTTGTTTGTTGTTTCGTGGATAATCGACTATTAAGTTATCCGGATCGTTCCAATGGCCATTGCCGGCATAATTTTCTTTACCTACTACCTGGTTTAGATTTTCATACCAGTTTTTGTAGGTCACTTCGGGATTTTTATCAATAAATTTTACAATATCCCCGCCGGTGCGCCACATGTCAGCAATTTCCGCACCCCACAGGTGTGTTTGCCCGCTTGAGAAAATACAGATCTCAAACATAATTGGCCGGCCTGTGGCTTTTAACGCTTTGCTCATCCTGGTGTGTAGCTCCCGGTCGGTGTGTTTTTCTTTTTCGCCGCAGGCGTCATATTTTAAATAATCAATTCCCCAGGCCGCGTAAGTGTTTGCATCCAGTTCTTCATGATTATAGCTGCCCGGATACCCAGCGCAGGTTTGCATTCCGTTAGATGAGTATATCCCAATCTTTAAACCACGTGCATGCAGGTAATCGGCCAGATACTTCATCCCATGCGGGAATCGGCTTGTATCGGCATATTGCCGGGCTTCTTTATCTCTTTTGGCAGCCATCCAGCCATCATCCAGTTGCAGTAGTTTATATCCGGCATCCCGCAAGCCGCTTTTTACCATCGCGTCAGCAACTTCCATTATTTTTTTTTCATCTATCTTGTCAATAAACGGAAACCAGCTCATCCAGCCCATCGGCGGGGCAGTTGTAATTGGTTTATCCTGTGCGTTTGCCGAAAGTGCCACACACGCCGTAAGCGCCAGTGCTACAATAGTTTTTCTCATTTTTTTTGTGAATATATGATCTGCCTGCTACCACAGGGCGTGGAAATTTTAATTAAACATAAGAGATTATTTAAATTAAAAACAGATTAATCTTTTATTTATCTTGGCTGTATCAACATTATAAATGATCTCCCAACAATAACTCCGTAACCATAAAAGCCCGAATCTATGTTTTTTAAAAGGACCTATGTAGCCGTATTTTGTACTCTGCTTATTTTTTTTCCGGGGATTGTTTTTTCCAAAGATATTGTAATCAACAGCTCAAAAATGAGCTTAACACTAAATTATGGTGAGGGTGCAGGTATCACGTCGCTGGTTGTTAACGGTCAAAAGGTTGTCAGCAGCGCCGGTGGTATTTTTACGTCGGTAACTGTTGGTGGCATCACTTATTCTTCGTTGCACCTGACAAAAAAACCCGCATTTAGCAAAATTGGTAATGTATACCGGCTAAGTAACATTAGCTATGGCGATAAAAGCTTGATCGTTAAAGAAAACTGGATTTTTAAAATAGCAAATGGCGCAATAAAATGGACAATTGAGCGAATTACTGACAAACCGGTAATTGCCGCTGGGGAAGCCACGCCTGTATTTAATTTTGACAGCATCAACACCTGGGAAGGAGCTTACCAGGGTTACGGCGGGTTAGCCTGGTTCTACCTTTTTAATGAAAAGTTGTGTACTTACGGTGTCCATACCCGCTCGTCTGATTTTTGGAACAGTAAAAATGATAATGGATTAAATATAACAGTGGATGCCCCGGGTAAAAACGTAGCCATGAAATATACCCGCACTAACGACGACAAGCTGGCTTATACCATCAGCGTATCTGACAAAGAATTACTGCTTAAATATGAAGCAGGCACCAATCGTAGGCGGTTTATAAGGGGTAAAACCGATGTATGGGCGGCTTTTAATATGAGAGCAGGCCTAAGTAAGCAAAGTATAACTTTTACCCCTTTTGATTTTAGTAAAAAATACGGACGCGGGATATTTAAAGGAATTGACGGCGACAAGGTAGGCGCGGTATTAAATACCATTGCGCGTATTGGGGTAATTGATTCATTACATTTTGGAGGAAATAGCTGGCATACCCCTTACGGCCCGATTTGCCTGCACGAACAATATATTGCGCAGCTTGGGTTGGGTATAAATGATCCAAAATTTTTAATGGGCGATCAAAGCAGCCTGGATTACTACCGCGACCATGCTGTAAAGCCTGATGGCCGCGTGTATTCGCGGTGGGCTTACACTAATGAAGATGCCGGGCCGGGACAATTTAACAGCGACGGTTTTTATGAGGCGCAATGGGGTACGCTAATGGACTCGAATCCCGATTTTGTTACCAACATTGCCGAACTTTATGACCTGACAGGCGATAAAGCCTGGGTTAAAACGCACCAGCTATCCTGCGAAAAGGTTTTACAATGGATATTGAACAGGGATAGTAACAATAATGGGCTGGTTGAAATGATGAATGATAATTCATCACAAAAAAAGAGCAGCGATTGGATAGACATTGTATGGGCATCGTATGAGAATGCTTTTGTAAATGCAAATTTATACCACGCGCTGGTAAAGTGGGCTGATATTGAACGGCAGTTAAACAATCAGTCTAAAGCCAAATATTATGCAGATTTTGCGGAAAAGTTAAAAGCAAGCTTTAACCGGCCAACCAACGAAGGTGGATTTTGGGACGAAGAAAAGGGATGTTATGATTATTGGAGAGATAAAGATGGATCTATGCACGGCCGTAATATGGTTACTCCGGTAAATTTTATGGCCATAGCTTATCGCATTTGCGACAATGACACCCGCCGTAAAACCATATTAGACAATATTGAGGCACAAATGGTGAAAGAGAATTTGTTTTTCTGGCCGCTTGCAATGTCAACCTATGCACCGGGCGAAGCCAGCCGGCAGCAATATCCTTTCCCGGCCTATGAAAATGGCGATCTGTTTTTATCCTGGGGATCGGTCGCGGTAAAGGCATATGCTGAATATGATCCGGCACTGGCCCTTAAATATGTAAGGAATGTGCTGAACCAATATAGTAAAGATGGCCTGGCGTTTCAGCGTTACGGGCGATTAAAGCAGGATGGACTGGGCGACGATATATTATCAGGCAACAGCCTGGCTATTGTTGGTCTGTATCAGGCGGTTTATGGCATTAACCCGCTATACAACCGTTTTTACCTTGATCCGCATATCACGCCCGAACTTGCCGGTACGGTGTTAACCTATAACTTCAGGAACGAGAAATTAACCATTAGCTTGGATAACAATAGCTATTCAGTCGCCAACAAAATATTTAAAGTTACCGCCAATAAGAGCTTCGGATTTAATGCCTCAAAAACGGAGCTATCCTATTTTAACGGTAAAAGTGCCGATGTATCCCTGCGAGCCAGAACAGTAAGCAGTTTGGCTATCGACGTACAAAATTGGGATACTGATCATATGGAATGGCGGCAACATGTCACTAAGCCGGTAATTTATACGGTATGTCAGTTAGAGCCTAACGCCACCTATCGCCTTTCTGTTAACGGTAGTAAGGCTCAAGATGTTAAAAGTAATTTTAAAGGCGAGCTGATAATTAATTATACTCCAAAATCAACGGACGAAACTATCCTTATAATTAAATAAACAACAACTTATTTGATCATTTTAAAGCGTTTTAAATAACTATAAACATGGCACCCGGCGCAAAATCCGAAGAATGATTCAAGTATCGCAAAAACAATTAAAACAGCCAATATGATTCGGGCGGCCGTTATTAAACCAATTATCAACATTAGTGTGATAAAACCACTAAATACCAAACCGATGAATGCTGCAAAGCGTTTTGGCGCACGGTCCACCGGTTTGTTTTTAACCTTGAATAGTTTTATAAGCCGGCCGCTTATCAGGCCTAACGGACTGTAGTTATTTAAGTTAAACACCCTCAATGCGAAGTCGACCAACAAAAAGGCAGCGATGATCCAGTTGGTTGTTGTAAAAAAGCATGTCAGCGCCAGTAATACCACAAAAAAAGCAACCATCCTCGCCCTGTTTTCATTGATTGTGATATAATCTATAGGGCAATTTAAATTATCCTCCATTATATAGTAGCTGCTTAATTTAATTTTTCTGGTTGTGTTTGGTTTGATGCCACACTACTTTTTGCGCCTTTAAAACCATACCAATAGGTGGTCGCAGCAAAATCTGCCGTTCCGTTTTCCCAGCCCAGGGTTTCTAAACTAAAACGAAATGATTTGGTAAACGGCACTTTATCTAAATTGCGGGTACGTGTAAATGTATTATTCCCAAACGAGTCGCCATTATCAGCCCTGGGGGCGTTGGCAAAAGGAGTTTGATATAGTACCACCGGCGCCCACGAGGTATTGTAATAGTCCTCGGTACCGGTGCCATATTCCGCAGGGAAACTTTGCCCGTCGATCCAGATCTTTTGATCGCCTTCGCCATACCATTTATGCATATGATTATAAACAGCAAAGGTATCGCCCAAAAAAATTCCCTTTCCGGTAATGGTGTTGAAATCCCAATCAGTTGCAGGCAGGTCTTTGTCGCATTGCGTTATTGGCACATTTACCTGGTTTTTCCAATCAGCATGAAAATACATCGTGTTAATATCCCATTTCCGTTTATCACTAACTACTTTAAGCGACGCAGTTATGCTTTTATCTCCCAGATTTAACAGCGTTATTTTAGCCGTTTTTTTATAAGGCATTACCCACCTGCTAATTATCTCGCCATCAGCATTAACAGTTCTGTACCAGCTTTGTATGGGGTTTCCACCTACGCCGCTGCCTGAAAAGTCGCTTATCGGGCACCAAACCGTTTGTTCGCCGTCGAAATCTATTTTCAGGACTGTTGAACGCAATGCCTGTTCGTAATCTTGCCGGTCATCAGTTTTAATTTTTATGCTGATAAACTTTATAGCCGACGAGGCCCGGGGCAATTGCACGGTAATTTGTTTTTTCGGTTGGATCAACTGGCTGGTTTTTAAAGCATGGCCGGCTGCTATGTTATCTGGACGCAACAATTTGTTGTCCACGTCTGCTGTTAAAGCCGATAGTGTTTGCAGGTTTTTAAGTGTAAAGGTTTCAACCCTGGTGCCTGCGGGATAGGTGCGGTAATTTACCTGGTAATAGCGGGGTTGGTTATCCGGGTCATTATCCTCAAACGTTATTTTGCAATGTTTGGCATAAGGCATTGGCAGGTATAATGTGCTGCCACCTTTTTGTTTAGCTTCATAGCTGGAGTGGGGGCTAAGCAGGGCTTTACCTAGCGGTAAGCCACTTTGTAAAAGATCGTAAGCGGGTATGGTAATTTCGGGCAGGGTATTGTTGTCAAAATAAATGCGGATCTTACCGGCGCGCTTAAAGGTGGTTAACCAAAAGCGCACAACGGCGCCAGGTCCGTCTGCATCCATCATTACATGTTCCTGGTGGCCCTCAACAGTTTCCGTGCGGATATATTGAGATGCATCGGCATTGGCAAACCATCCGGGTTGGTTGGGCGATACGGATTTGCGGTCATAACTACTGGCCTGTTCTTCGTTATAAAACGGTTGCGGCCATCGCACAACGGAGCTATAATCCACTATCTCTTTTAACAGCGAACTGGTGGTTACCGCCACTTGCCCGTAGCAAACCAGCTCAGATGAAAACAATAGGAAAAGAATGTATATTTTACATTTAGCAATCATATACAATGCTATAAAAAATAAAATTAATTATGGTCTTATTCAACTGTTCATAACCGCACGGACATTGTAACATTATCGAACGGTGTTGGCATGCTTTTTTAATTATAACAGTTTGATTTTAAGTAATTTGCAATTAAGGCATATTATTGGCCCTAAACCAATATCAAAATCAACAGTATGCTTAAAAATTATTTACGCGTTATTTTCAGGAACCTGGGTAATAATAAAGCCTTCTCGTTTATTAATATCGTTGGGCTGGCAATTGGTATGGCCGCGTGCCTGTTTATATTGCAATATGTAAGTTTTGAATTAAGTTATGATAACTTCAATACGAAGGGAGATCGTCTGTACCGTATCAATCAGGACCGTTATACCGGCGGCAAGCTAAGCACCGTCTGGGCTGCAGGTGCCTCTGCGGCAGGCCCCGCTTTTAAAACTGCTTTTCCCAACGAAATAGAAGAGTATGTGAAGTTGTTAAGTACGGGTCAGGCGTTAGTATCTCATAATAACAGATCATTCGTTATTAACAATAATTTTATGGTTGGCCCCGGTTTTTTTAAAATGTTTAGCTATCCGTTATTACAAGGTGATGCAAATACTGCGTTAAAGGAGCCCCGATCTGTAGTACTATCGGTTAGCGTAGCAAAGAAACTGTTTGGCGGCGCCAATGCCATGGATCAGAATGTTACCATATTTAATAAACCTTTAAAGGTAACCGGCATTATGCAGGACATGCCCAAAAACTCGCATTTAAAGCTGGATGTTATGGAGTCATATTCCACGCTGAAAGAAATTTTTGGCCTGTCACCATCTTTTGATCTGGAAACAAAATGGTTTTCTGACGGGTTTATCACCTATGTCCTACTCAAGCCTGGCGTTAATGTTAAAGCCCTTGAAGCCAAATTTGTACCAATAGCTAAACGCGGACTTGCAGACGCACCTAATGAAGCCGCAGTGTATACCCTTCAGCCGGTAAAAGATATCCATCTATATTCTAACCGGACCGGAGAGGCAAGTCCTAATGGCGATGGGAAATCAGTTTACCTGCTATTAGGAGTAGCTATATTTGCGATCATTATTGCCTGGATAAATTATATTAATCTGGCCACCGCACTCGGCATGGCCCGCGCTAAAGAGGTTGGTGTACGCAAAACCCTGGGATCAGCCAAAATCCAGTTAATAGCTCAGTTTATATTTGAAGCAATAATACTTAATGGTATAGCTATGCTGCTGGCGATCGGCATGATTGCAGTCTGCATCCCTGGGTTTGCTACTATAAGTGGTGTAGGCGCCGGTTTCTCACTATTCAGTAAGCCGATATTTTGGTTATCGGTATTGGGTATTGTCACTATAGGCTCCATTTTATCCGGATTTTATCCGGCTATTGTATTATCAAGTTACAAGCCGGTTGAGGTGTTAAAAGGCAAACTGCCCAATATCTCAGGCGGAGTTATACTGCGTAAGGGTTTGGTAGTTTTTCAATTTGCCGCGTCTATTTTCCTGCTGATTGGCGCATTAACCGTATATAAACAGATCGACTTTATGCAAAACCAGAAGCTGGGGGTTAATATAGACCAAACGGTTGTGATAAGGTCGCCGCTTATACAGGTTGATTCGCTGCGTCGCGATATGCATATATTTAAAGAAACGGCGCTTGCATTGCCGTCCGTTAAAAGTATTACCGTATCAAGCGATGTGCCCGGTAGCCAGGTGAGTACCAACCGGGGCAGACTGCGCATGGTGGGCCAAAGCGAAAACTCAAGTGTACAGGCGCGCGTGATTACGACAGACTATGATTTTTTAAAAAATTACGGCATAAAAATTATTGCTGGCCGTGATTATTCGCCGCAATACCCCGGAGATGAAGAAACATTGATAGTTAATCGTTCGGCCGCTGTTTTATTTGGCTATAACAAGCCGCAGGATATCATAGGTAAACAAATGATATTTGGTGGAGGACCGCACACCATTATAGGCGTTACTGAAGATTTCCACCAGCAATCGCTCCGGGATAAATATGACGCCATAATTTTTGATTTTAGCTCATGGGCAAATGGCAATGTTTCAGTAAAAATAAACGCTAATAATGCTGCCCAAACAATAGCGGCTTTAAAAGCTAACTGGGCCAGGTATTTCCCGGGCGACCCGTTTGACTACTATTTCCTGGATAACCATTTTAACGAACAATATAAGACCGACCAACGCTTTGGCAGAGTGTTTGGCATATTTACGCTGATAGCCATATTTGTTGCCTGCCTTGGCCTTTTCGGTCTGGTATCATATACCATTGTACAACGTACCAAAGAAATAGGTATACGCAAGGTGTTAGGGGCTACGGTTAATAGCATACTGCAGTTACTATACAAAGATTTTGCGTTGCTGATCCTGCTGGCATTTTTAGTGTCTGCACCTTCTGCATGGTATGCCATCCATCAATGGCTTAATAACTACGCTTTTCGCATTGACATTAGCCCACTCTTCTTTTTACTGCCATTTGCCATAGTGGTTATAATAGCTTTTGCTACGGTCTCCTGGTTAAGCGTAAAAGCAGCGTTAATGAACCCGGTAAAAAGCCTAAAAACAGAATAATAACGTAATAACAAAGAAATAAACTTGCTGGTTTATAAGTTCGAGTGCAATGCCTGCCGGTCTCCTATATGGAACCGGCTTTTTTATTAATAAATTACGCCGGTGAAAAAAATAATAAACTACTTATTTTCTGCGGCTTTAATTTCAGGCTCGTTTTCTTCAATTGCTCAGGATAAAGCGGCGATAACGATAACCATTGATGCTAAAAATAGCGCGCAGACTATACAAAACATAGGCGCGTCAGGTTGTTGGTTTTCTGAAAGTATTGGCAAAAACTGGCCGTTGGCAAAACGCCAACGGATGGCCGAGCTGTTATTTAGTAAACAAATTCTTCCGGATGGAACGCTTAAAGGGATAGGCTTATCCGCCTGGCGGTTTAACATTGGCGGCGGCAGTGCCGGGCAAGGCGATAGTAGTGGTATCCGAAATCCAAGCCAACGGGTTGAATGTTTTTTAAACCCGGACGGAACTTATAACTGGGACAGGCAAGCCGGCTATCAATGGTTTTTGCAAAAAGCCAGGGATTATAAAGTTGAAAATCTAATCGCTTTTGCCAATACACCGCCGGTACAGTTTACACAAAATGGATTTGGCTTTAAAACCTCAAAAGACTATAAATCCAATTTAAAGGCAGATAGTTATAGCGCTTACGCGGATTTTTTGGCGCAGGTAATTAAACATTTTGATAGCAAAGGCCTGCATTTTAATTTTATAAGCCCGGTTAATGAACCGCAATGGGATTGGTCGGGTAAACCGGGCCAAGCCGGCCAGGAGGGGAGCCCTTGGCGTAACGATGAGATTTATCATGTTGTTACGGCACTTAACACTTCGTTACAACAAAATAAGCTGACTACGCAGATACTTACTCCGGAGGCAGGTGATCTGACTTATCTATATAGTGGCAAGTCGGCTTCGGCATACCAGATCCAGCAATTTCATACAGACACAAGCAGATATAGTTTTAATAAACTAAGTCATGTACCGCGTATTGTAGCGGGCCATAGCTATTTCACAGAGAATGGCGACGATATGTTGATTAATGTACGTCAGCATTTGGCAGACACCACAAACAAGTATGACGTCATGTTTTGGCAATCTGAATACTCTATGTTGGCGGATGGGTTTAGAGAAGGAACAAAGGCACGGCGCAGCCAAATAGATTGTGCTTTGTTTTTGGCAAAAGTTATCTACCATGACTTTACCGTTGCCAATGCTACAGCCTGGCAATTCTGGAACGCGTGGGAGCCTGGCAATGCCGAATTTGATACCCGTTATTACTTGCTTGCTTTAAAGCCTAATGCTGATTATACCGATGGCGAATTTAGCATAACAAAAAACTTATGGGCGCTCGGAAATTACAGTCGCTTTGTGAGACCGGGTATGAAAAGGTTAAACATCAATCGTGGCGATACGCTAACCTTAAAACAAATTGCCCAGGATGTGATGGTGGCTGCGTTTACCGGCGGAAAAGATAAGCTGGTATTGGTGGCTATTAATTATACGCAACAAGCCAGATCAATAAAACCTGATTTGAAGAATTTTAAGCAAATAAAAAGATATCGTACTTATGTAACATCGGCCAATGATAATCTTAAACCATCGGCCCTGCAAAGTTTAATTGGCGATATAAGCTTATCGCCGCGATCGGTAACAACAATTATTTTTGACTGATTTTTCACAACTTTGGATATGCACAGTGCCGACACGCCAGATCAAACGCTACGCATTTATTACTTAAGCGAGGAAGCTGTTACAATTGAGTTTGGGCAGGTTATCGACCTGCATTTGCTTGATCGGGTAAGCGTGCTAAATATGTTACTGCATCAACAGCCTTTTGCCGGTTTTTGTACTGCCGTGCCGGCCTACGCAACATTAACGGTCTTTTTTGATCCGCTGTCGGTTAGCCGATCTGATTTGCCGGGCAAAACTTGTTTTGAGAAGGTATCTGGCTTTCTGCAAAATTCAAATCGACTAACAAAAGGAGAAGTACATAATGCGGGCAATGTTATTACTATCCCGGTATGTTATGATAAAAACTTGGGTCCGGATCTGGAAGAAGTAGCCAGGCTGCACAAACTGAGTATCGAGGAGGTCATCCACTTACATAGCGCGGCTGTTTATAAAGCTTACATGATTGGGTTTGTACCGGGTTTTGCCTATCTGGGTGGGATGGACGACCAATTGACCACGCCCCGCAAAGCAACACCACGCAAAGCGGTGCCAGCCGGTTCGGTTGGTATCGCGGGTGCGCAAACAGGTGTTTATCCAATGCAAACACCGGGCGGCTGGCAGATAATAGGGCGGACGCCGGTTAAATTATTTGATGCCGGCAGATCACAACCATCACTTTTACAGGCCGGCGACCAGGTAATATTTAAACCTGTTAACCGGGCCGAATTTAATGAATTAGTAGGGGAATAATATGCAGATACGGCTTATAAAACCCGGCTTATTAACAACCATACAGGATATGGGCCGGCGTATGTATTTGTCGCAGGCAGTATCGGTTTCGGGTGCTATGGACACCTTATCGGCGCGGATAGCCAATAAAGTACTGGGCAATAATAATAACGACGCAGTTATTGAATTTACCTATGCCGATGCTGAGTTTAAAGCCGATATGGACGTCCTTATAGCATACGCCGGTGATGGTGCTACGCTAATCGCAGCTTCACAAAAAATACCCGCCGAACGTCCGTTGTTTATCCCAAAAGGAACAACCGTTAAACTGATTAATAGGAGTTTGGGCTGCCGTACCTATTTGTCAGTTGCCGGTGGATGGGATGTTCCTGAAGTTTTAGGTAGTAAAAGCACCTTCATTACAGCAGGTTTTGGCGGATTAGCCGGGCGGGCGCTAAAAGCCGGCGATACATTAAACGGCGCGGAGCAAGTATCAACCATTACACAAAAAATATTAGATAGCCTTAAAGGCGATGGATTGAGCTATACCAATTGGAGCCTGCCGAGCCAATTAATATTACCTGCCGATCGCAAAACCATCCGTGTTATACCTGCTCATGAATTTAATTGGTTTGATAGTCAGGCTATTTTAGATTTTCTGTCGACTGCTTATATAATTGGCTCAAATAGCAACCGTATGGGGTATCACCTGGAAGGCGCGGTTTTAAATCGCGTAAAAAAAGATGAATTGCTGAGTACGGCAGTTACCCCGGGTACCATCCAGGTCACCGGCAATGGCGGCATGATACTTTTAATGGCCGACTGCCAAACTACGGGGGGATATCCGCGTATGGCGCAGGTTGCCTTGGTCGACCTGCCTCTGTGTGCTCAGCTTAAACCTGGCGACGCTATTTATTTTAAAGAGATAGGCCCACGTGAAGCAGAAATGCTGTATCTTGAACGTGAACTGCAATTGCAAAGGCTAACAACTGCTGTTAACAGCAAATTTTTATAATCAGATATTTAACATCATGCAAAGCATAGATCTTAACTGCGATATGGGCGAGGCGTTTGGTAACTACCCGATGCCCAATGATGACATGTTGATGGATTACATTACATCAGCCAATATAGCCTGCGGATACCATGCCGGCGACCCCGAAGTAATGCAGCATACCGTTGCCATCGCCATAAAAAAGGGTGTAGCTATAGGCGCGCATCCTGGCCTGCCCGATTTGCAGGGCTTTGGCCGCCGGGATATGAAGATAACGGCTAATGAAGCCTACCAGATCACCCTTTACCAGATCGGGGCTTTATATGGTTTTGTTAAAGCGGCAGGTGGCAAATTGCATCATGTAAAGGCGCATGGCGCATTATATAACATGGCAGCTAAAGATGCCGCGCTGGCTAAAGCTATTGTGCAGGCAGTACATGATTTTGATTCGTCATTAATCTTATATGCGCTGGCTGGCAGCGAAATGATTGAGGCTGCAAAAAAATCGGGTATTGTTACCGCGTCCGAGGTATTTGCTGACCGTACCTATCAGGACGACGGCTCGCTTACCCCACGCAGCCAAAACAATGCCCTAATAACTAATGAGCAGCAAACGATTGAACAGGTTTTGCTGATGGTGCAGCAGCAGGTAATCTCGGTAAATCGAAAGAAAATTCATCTTAAAGCGGAAACGCTTTGCCTGCATGGCGATGGCTCTCACCCGGTTGAGTTCGCCAAAATGATCAGCCAGAAATTAAAAAGCGAGGGTATAATCATTAAGGCCCCGGTTGTATAAATGAAGAAACAGTATAACTGGAGCATACTATTAGGTGCCGCCTTTCTGATGGCGTCATCGGCCATCGGCCCCGGGTTTTTAACACAGACCGCAGTTTTTACGGAGCAATTAGGCGCCAGTTTTGGTTTTGTGATATTGCTTTCCGTAATACTGGATGCTATTGCGCAGCTAAATATCTGGCGTATTATAACAGTGGCTGATAAGCCAGCGCAGGACATTGCCAATATGGTTTTTCCGGGTTTGGGTTATTTTATTTCGTTCCTGGTTTTTTTAGGGGGGATGGCGTTTAATATCGGCAATATCGCCGGCGCAGGACTGGGGCTCAATGTGTTGTTTGGCGTTAGCGTAGGGCAGGGTGCTATCATGAGCGCTATTATCGCCATAGGAATATTTGTTTACAAAGAAGCAGGTAAGGTTATGGATGTTTTCGCCAAAACCATGGGCCTGTTAAAAATAGGCTTAGCACTGTTTATCGCCTATATCAGTAAACCTCCGTTGATCGAGGCGGCTTTCCGGTCAGTAGCGCCAACACATTTTAGCTTTACCGCTGTGCTGACTATTGTGGGGGGAACTGTCGGCGGCTATATTACCTTTGCCGGTGCCCACCGGCTGCTGGATGCCGGGCAAACGGGCAAAGAAAATTTATCCCAAACCAATAAAGGCGCGTTAAGTGCAATAGGCTTAGCCTCTTTAATGCGAATATTGTTATTTATTGCGGCATTAGGTGTTATTACTGCAGGTGGCAGGCTTGATCCGGCTAACCCGGCGGCTTCAGTTTTTAAATTGGCCAGCGGGCAGCTGGGCTATAAAATATTTGGCCTGGTAATGTTTGCGGCTGGGGTATCATCGGTAGTGGGTTCGGCCTACACCTCAGTTTCGTTTGTCAAAAGCTTTCATCCGGTGATATTGAAATTTAACCGCGAAATCATTATTTGCTTTATCATTATATCGTGCATTATTTTTGAAATTGTGGGCAAACCGGTTAAAACGCTTTTAGCGGTTGGGGCAATTAACGGGTTTATATTACCCATTGCTTTAGGTGTGATGCTGATGGCAGCTTATCGCACCAGAATTATAGCCGACTATAGGCAGCCCGTTTTGTTAACCATATTAGGTATTATTGTGGTAGGCACCATGACATGGATGAGTTGCGGGGCTATTATTCAAATGTTAGGTTATTAAAGTTTTATCAATGAGGATTTATAAGTTAAGCATCATATTATTACTTTTAAATACTGCTGCCTGTGCGCAGATGGTGAAACCGTTACCTGTCGAACCCGGCGTATCCCAGCAGTTGGCAGGGTATCGTAAAAAGGTGATCAGTAATGTTTACTACCGCATGAGTTTTAAAATTCCCGATGTAAAAAGTAAACCTGTTACCGGCGGGGTAGTAATTGAATTTGAGCTTAGTTCGGCAGAACAGGACCTTCAAATCGATTTTAAACACGATGCCAATTTTATCACCGAGCTTCAGTTTCTCGTTAATACCAGTTACCAGAAAATTCCGGTATTGATTAACAACGAACATATTATTATTGATAAAAAATATTTACATACCGGCTCAAACGGTGTCGCCATCTCATTTATAGCTGGTGACGCTTCACTTAACCGTAATGATGATTACCTGTACAGCCTGTCTGTCCCGGATCGTGCGCGGACAATTTTTCCCTGCTTTGATCAGCCTGATATGAAGGCCAGGTTTTCTTTAATGCTTAATGTGCCTAAAGGCTGGTGGGTATTGGCTAACGGTAAAACCGAACTACGGTCACCTCGCGAAGAAAAAGATGGGACCTTTAACTTCTTTTTTGATGATACCGAAAAACTTCCTACTTACCTGTTTTCGTTTACCGCCGGTAAATATACATCTGTAATCAAAAATGTTGGCAGACGCCCGGCGGAATTTTTGTACCGGGAGACTGATTCAACTAAGATCAAACTCAGCGTTGATTCTGTTTTTAAGGCGCATGCGGATGCCATAACTTTTTTAGAGAATTGGACTGGCATAGCATTCCCGTTTCAAAAGGTGGGTTTTGTGGCAATCCCTGATTTTCAGTTTGGTGGGATGGAACACCCCGGCGAGGTGCAGTATAAATCATCGGCGTTGTTTTTGGATGACGGCGCTACCAAAGATCAGTTAATTGCCCGTGCCAATGTGATCTCGCACGAAACAGCACATATGTGGTTTGGCGACCTTGTAACCATGCAATGGTTCAATGATGTTTGGATGAAAGAGGTGTTTGCCAATTTCATGGCTGATAAGGTTGCTGAGAAACTGCAGGGCAGCGAAGCTTTTAACCAAAAGTTTTTACAAGATCATTATCCTGCAGCTTATGGCGTTGACCGCACACAAGGAGCCAATCCTATCCGCCAGCAGCTGGATAATTTGCAGGATGCCGGTTCGCTTTATGGTAATATTATTTACCATAAAGCGCCTGTTATGATGCGCCAACTGGAAAAACTGATGGGTAAAGAGAATTTCCAAAAAGGTATCAGGGAATACCTGAAAAAATACGCATACGGCAACGCCACCTGGGATGACCTGATAGCCATTTTAAGCAAGTACAGCAAAACAAATCTTTATACCTGGAACAAAGTTTGGGTAAATCAGCCGGGCAGGCCGGTATTTAATTATGCAGTTAATTATAAAGGCAATAAGATAAATAGCTTTACAATTAACCAGCGTCCGGAAGCCGGCGCTAATCGCATTTGGCCACAGATGTTCACGGTGGCCTTGCATTATCCTGCCTACACCAAAAACATAGCCGTAAATATGGATAACCAAACCATAAACCTGGCATCGGTTAATGGTCTACCCAAGCCGCTATATATTGTATTTAATGCGGATGGTATGGGCTACGGTTTGTTCCCGACAGATAAAGACATAGCACGTAGTTTATTTGCTATAAAAAGCCCGTTAGAAAGAGCGTCGGCCTATATTGCCGCTTATGAAAATATGCTGGCCGGGCGTTCATTTAAACCTGAAGAGTTATTGACGCTGCTTGCCGGTGGTTTAACCGCCGAAAAAGACGAAATGAATCTGCGGCTGATAAGCGGTTACATCACCGGTATTTATTGGGGCTTTATCAGCCCCCCCGGTCGGCCTGCCTATACTGCCCGGCTTGAAAAACAGTTATGGACTGCAATGGAACAGCAAACCCCGGCCAATAACAAAAAAATACTTTTTAAAGCCTACCAGGATATTTATTTAAGCCCTGAAGCCGACAACCGCATAACCGTGATTTGGAAGGATCAAAGAGCTCCGGCTAGTGTTAAGTTAACCGAGGATGATTACATAAGCCTTGCACTTACAATTGCATTGAAAAGTAACACGGTAACTAATGTTTTGCAGGAGCAGCACGACCGTATTACTAACATAGAGCGAAAAAACAGACTGACATTTTTAATGCCTGCCCTGTCATCAGATCCTAAAGAGCGCGACGACTTTTTCATTAGCCTTGCCGAACGCAAGAACCGCCAAAAAGAGGCTTGGGTAAATACTGCTTTAGCTTATTTAAATCATCCGCTTAGACAAAATACATCTATAAAATATCTGCCAAAAAGTTTGGAGCTGGTAGAGGAAATACAAAGAACAGGCGATGTGTTTTTTCCGCAGTCATGGTTGGGCGCCGTACTGGGTAGTTACCAGGATAAAGCAGCCCTGCAGATAGTAAGCGATTTCCTGAAAAAACATCCCGGCTATAATCCTAAACTGAAAGCTAAAATTTTGCAGTCGGCAGATAATTTATACCGGGCTCAAACTATATTACACTTGTAGTAGTGAGCTATTAAACCGGAATCTGCTATTTCACGTCCAGCATGAACCAAAAAGTTGAGCCCTTACCTTCTTCACTTTCAACTTCGATTTTACTGTCATGGTAGCGCAAAATCTCAGATACCAGGTATAGTCCGATGCCAAAGCCGGATACAGTTTTTACCTTTTCATTTCTTACCCGGTAAAAACGATTGAAAAGTTTTTTCTGATCTTCGCGGCTGATACCTATGCCCTGATCTCTGATGCATACTTTGATTTTCCCGGCGCTAACATTGCAATCAACCAATATTGTGCTATTGGTAGGTGAGTATTTTACCGCGTTGCTTAGCAGGTTAATCATTACCTGCCCAATCTTATCCTTGTCTGCATAAACTTTAACGCCATCGCAGCCTTTAAACAGTATCGTATGGCTGATTGCCAAAAACTGCGCATCTGCCGTAACTTCCTGTATAACGGGATGCAGATCGAATAACTCTTTGGTGAGTTGAATTTTACCTTCCTCAAGCCTGGTTAGATTAAGAAAGTCATTAATCATGGTGGTCATTTTTTTCGACTGTGCATCAGCACGGGTAAGTGCATTTAGCTTAAACTCATCTTGTTCAGTTTTGGCTTTTGCCAGCAGTACCTGGATGTATGACCGGATAGAAGTAAGCGGTGTTTTGAGCTCATGGCTAACCATGGCTATAAAATCATTTTTGCGCTGCTCTTCCAGTTTCTTTTCACTTATATCGCGGGCAATTTTTGATGAGCCGATGATATCGCCATGGGCATTTTTAACCGGTGATATAGTCAGTGACACATCAAGTAGTTTTTTTTCTTTCGTTATTCTTTGGGTTTCCCATTGGCTAACGCTTTCGCCCTTTTTTAAACCCGACAATATTTCAATTTCCTGGTTTTGGACTTCGGCCGGTACAAGTATCATTATCGACTGGCCAATTATTTCATTAGCCTTATAATGGAACATTCTCTCGGCAGCATCATTCCAACTGTTAATTATGCCATCCAGTGTCATGCCGACTATGGCATCATTTGATGATTCAACTATAGCGGCCAGTTTTGAACTTTCAATAGCAGCCGCTTTTATTTCAAGATTCTGTATTTCAATTTGGTCGAGCATTTGGTTAAATGAGTCCGTCAGCGTACCCAACTCATCATTACTGGCCTTAACCGCGCGTAAAGCATAGTCATTGTTTTCTGAAACCATCGTTGCCGTTTTTTTTAATGACAGGATAGGTTTTGAAATAATCCTCTGCACCCTAATCGACAGTATGTAAGCAACAAATAATAATACAGCGATGAGAATGAAGGCTATCCACGCAAAATTTATAATCTGACTGGAAATCTCAGTCATATCAGACTTTATAAACAAGGTGCCCAATTGATATGATCTTTGAAAAACGGGTTCAAAACCAACCAAATAAGATTCTTCAAATGTATAACCTGCTTTTTGAGGTTTCGCCGGGAAAAATTTCGGTGAGATGTTTGACGGATACGTTGCAAACAGGTTTCCATCACTGTCATACAGGCAGGCAGCAACAATATGTTTGTTAGCCTTAAGGGTATTTAGTGTTTCGGTAGCATCAGTACGGCTTTGAAAAGCAAGAGCCGCTGAACTATTGGCGGCCGCAATCACTGCTAATGTTGATACATTGCTTTTTAACGTATTTTTATAACTTGAATATTCAAAAATCATGTAAACACTACACATTATAAGCAACACAATTGAACTAATGAACAATATAGCGCCCATTAGTTTTCGTCGGATAGGTATGTCGTTATAGTTCATTTCTCAAATTAGTTAAGTTTGGCTATGCTAAGCAGTTTTGAGCTTATTTCAAGTTTTGAGTTTTTTGTAGCATTAATATTTATTTCGATTTTTACTTTATTGTTTTGCTTAAAGAAAGAAATATTACTACCCCTGGTCCCCAAACTGGCAGAGTCACTTACAGTTAAAATTTTTTGGTTATTGGTGAGTGCTAATACGTTTTGTTGGATAACAGGGTTGGCATTTATAAACAACATATGGCAATTGGTAGCGTCATTAACATCAGTATAACGCACAACTATTATTTTATGGGTGCCTATTTTTTCGCCTTTTACAAGCTCATCCAGATAAGGCCCAAAGGGGTCATCGCCAATGATGCCAATTATAAAGGGAGCATCGGCAGATTTAAAAACTGACGACGGCCAGTTAACAAACTTGGTGAAATTAAAGATAAAGGCAGCTTTTACCTGATACTCCAGCGATGGCTTATGTTGCGCCTGCACTTTTGAAATATTAAATGAAAAAGCAAAAAACAGCATGACAGCTAAAAGCCTTATGGCCTTTAACAATCCGGCAGTTGTATATTTTGCTTTAGCCATTAAAACCTGATTGCGATCTTACCATAAATATTTCGCGGAATACGGTTAGCAGCAAATTCCACATGATTTGGGTTAGCAATATTTTGCCCTGCTACCGAAAGTTCAAGGGATTTGTATTGCCAGGCCACGCGGACATCTAAATTGGCATAACCATTTACTGCTGGTATCCCCGCAATAACCGACCGCGGACGGCCGCTGACGAAACGACCTACAACATCAAATTGAAAATGTTTAAAAAGATCAAGCATAGATTGCAGCATAACCTGATTTTGGGGGTCTGTACCTTCATAAGTAACATCAAAAGTATGTCCCGGCTTGTCCTCAATGTTTTTATGGTAAAATGTATATCCACCCCGCAACCGCCAGCTTGCGGTAGCCTGGTACATACCGGTTAATTCAGCACCTTCCGAATTTCCCTTCATGCCGTTTTGTATCAGGTAGGTTAAGGTGCCGGGCACTACCTCTACGCTATAAAGGTCATCATATTGGTTATAAAAGGTAGCTATTGACAATGATAGCTTTTGATTTGCCTGCACGCGGTACCCCAGTTCATAAGCAATTAGCTTCTCTGATGTAAAGTTGGGACCACCACCCACATTTTGTACTGATGGAGCCACCGGATAAGTAGGGATATGATAATCAACATCTATGCGGCTTGGCGTGCGTACAGCGTGGGATATAGAGGCCCACACGGTTTGTTGCTGAACCGGTGTCCAAGCCAGGCGTACGCTTGGCTGAATTTCAAAACCAGAATAATCATTATGCAGCAATTTTGTGCCGATGGTAAGTTTAAAAGCATCAGGCACTAACTGGATTTCATCCTGTATAAACCCACTGTAGAGGTGCAGATTCCTTACGGCTGGTACAAACCCGACAAATGTACTGGTGTTTTGCGAGTTGTCGCGCATTAGCCGGTAACCGGCGCCCCAAAGCAGGTTATTATCTTTGCTTAGTTGAACATGATGCTGCAGATCAATGTCATACGTTTCCAGCTGATCATTAATGGTGCCCAGCAGATCCCGTCGCCACATGCGGTCATAATAGGCCTGTACCTGCAAATCAGATTGCGGCGAAAAGGTGTGTGACCATTGGCCCATTATATCCTGGTGGTCAAAGCTGCTTGGCCCCGGACTCGTATGTTCTGTTCCGCCCTCAGCATTGCCCTGAAATGAAAGTTTATTTGCTCCCCCGGCATCATAATCAACCCTTAAACCGCCTTGGTTCAAATACCAGTTATCGGTATTATTTTGTCCTTTGGCGTTAAGAGTTTGATCAAGCTGGTTGTGTAATCCATATATTCTATAACTTATAGCAGAACCAATATTGCCGCCATACCGCGCCGAAAACTGATCATGCAGATACCTTCCTGCCGCTGCTGATAGATATAATCCCTGGGTGTCTTTAGCTTTTTTAGTGATGATGTTGATAACCCCATTTACGGCGTTAGCTCCCCAAATGGTACCACCGGGTCCGCTAATAATTTCTATCCGGTCTACATCCTCTAACGGCACGCTTTGCGCATCCCAGTATACACCTGCAAAAAGGGGGCTGTAAACAGTACGGCCATCAATCAACACCAGTAATTTATTAGAGAATACATTATTGAAACCCCGCGCGCTGATGATCCAGGCGTATGAATTGTATTGTGCCACCTGCAAATTTGGTGACAGTCTTAAAGCTTCGGGTAAATTGGTAGCGCCCGAGCGATGTATATCTTCCTGCGTGATTATTTGTATTGCAGATGCTACTTCTGATAATTTTTCAGGCCTTTTTGATACAGAAGTAACTTCGATATTCATCAGCTCTTCTATTGATAACTTTTTTATTTTTTTTACAGAAAGCCCTGAACTATTTTGTTGTGAGTCAACACTGGTTTGTGAAACAGCACATAGCGGATGTAATACTCGCAGAGCTAACAAAAACAAGAATGTTTTGTAAAATTGTTTCATGCGCACAATAGGTTATCAGGATGAGAGTTACTAACAAACCGAATGCAAGTTGGTTTTGTTTAATATTTCCCCCAGTGATAATGTATCCATAAGTGTTTAATAATGAGCGTTTATATTCCGCTTACATTATAACCAATTATTTTACCTCTGCATCAAAAGCACTATTCAAGATAACACCGTTACGTTTGGTCTGTATCCAAATACGATATTTGCCGGGCTGTGGGAAAGTATAGGGGAAACTGATTTGATGCGCCATTGCCCCTTCTTTCCCTGATGTCATATCCGGCATATTAACCATCAAAAGCTTATTGCGCCGGGTTTCGTCCATGGCGTTCACGCGGGTTATAAAATGGTTGATACTATCTGCAAAGACAGCCGGTTGCGGCAAATATTTATCTAAAGGCTCATGAAAGGCTATCCTGTCTAGCAGTGCCTTTTGCGACGCCATTGAATAACTGCCGGCCGGATGCAGGTGGATGTAAACGCTGCCATCGTCTTTTAATATTACTGCGTGTGCCATCATGCCCATATAGGGCTCTAACCTGGCCGGTTTACGGTCGGGGCCAAGTATTTCAAACTTAAGCATGGTTAGCTCATTAGCCCTGATTTGCTGGCCGGGGCTTTGCAGCCAAATGGCGGTTGAACCATCGTTCAGCCTGGTTTCAATACCCGGCAGACCACAAACCGCGGCTCCGGTTCTGACAGGGCTTTTGTTGTCTACCGGATTACTTATATAAAAAGTGTCGTCATTGTCAGGCGCTAAACCAGCAAAATTGTTCAGCCCTGCGGTATGGAAGATGTTTTCTTTAATATTTAGTGTATCAACAATAGTTTCTGCAAACCCGCTCAACCGGGTAATATCTGCATAAACCCAATATTTACCAGCAGGCAGATCAGGCATTTTGGCCGCAAATGTTATCGAATCTAAACGTTGGGGGTGCAGGTGTGCAAAAACATCAAGGTCGCCTGCCTTTATTAAAAAAAGATGCATCAGCTTGCCATGATCAGGCACCAGGTAATTCATTGCCCGGGTAATGTTCATGCGGCGGCTGCGCCCCATATTGTTGAGCTGACCGGTATCAATACGCAGCGTTAACGTGCCAGCCTGCTCGTTTACAGATGTGGTAGCCTGCAATGGCCGGTATAAAAACTTGTTATAACTATCGGCCGCTACGTTCCACCATGCCCGTCCTCCCCAAAGTATCAATAGTAATATAACCAGTGCACTAACGCTGCCGACGATACGGCGCCTGCGCAGGCCTTTGGTTAATTCTTCCCCCGGGTTTAGCTGGCTGTCGCTAACACTTGAGCTTATTATGGTTACCATCAGTAACAGTAAAAAAACGGCCATGGCTAAAAGGCCCCAGCCTAAACCAGCGGGCATTGATCTTTTAGCAGTTGATACGGCCATAACAGGCACTAATACCGTGCCCCTGCCTTTTGGCCCGTCAACCATTACTTCAATGCTTGATGTGCCAATATTCATGAACCATATTTTTACATCAAAGCGCCCGGGTTGGGTATCTGATGGTTTTGCCGGGTCGGCGCGGGGGGTGCCGTCTGCGCCGGCCGACCAGTAAACAGGTTTAGCACTTACCTGTACACCTTTCACGCCATCTTCCATATACACGGTTACCATTGCCGTTCCAGGGATAACATCTGGCGGATTGATACTCACTATCACTTTATAAGGGCCGGCATTGCCTTCAAACGTTACGCCGGGGCTGCCTACGTGTGCATAGCCATGATAGACTGTTAAAAGCAGTGCTAAGCAAAAAATAATTTTTTTCATGATATATAGTTAGGTTACCGTTTAACAGATTTCATCCAACGGCCCCAGGCTAATCCCAGCCACGACGATAAGACACCAAATACGCAGGCGATAGTGAGGCCGATTATCAGTACGGGGCCTTGATCCACCTTATATGGTGCAAAGTCATAGCGAAATATAAAATTTGGGTCAGAACCGAAATACCATGATGTGGTACCAAAAAACCAATTACGGGCGTAGGGCCCGCTCAGAAAATCACCAAATGGCCATTGTACAGCAAATAAGATCAGGGTAAAGGACACGCCCAGCGCCAAAGCTTTAACAATGGGTTGTTGATTTTGCAGGCGCTGGTTCAGCCAGTCAATAGCCAGGGCAGGGAAAATAAGCAGTAACGGAAAATGAAAGCTTTGATAATTTGTAATATGGTTAAATACCGGGCCCAATTTAGGTTCGGCATGAAATAGCGGGAGTATCCATACCATTAAGGCCATTACTATTGTATAAACGGCGGCCATGTGTGTAGCGCCCCATTTACTGGTTGATGCCCTGGACACGGCAACCAGAAATAGCGGGAACAAACCACTGCTAACCTTGTAAAACAAGCTTCTGTGCATATCATGGCGGGTTAGATACTCGGAAGCTATAGTAAACAACATCACCAGTAAAAAGCCTGACGACAACAGGAAGCACCATGATATGGCTTTGGAGGAATAGGTATTTATTGCCGATTGACGGTTCTGTAAGGCTATCACGCTTACCATGGCCCCAAATTGGATAGTAACCATGCCCAGTAAAAGCACGGTGTGCGGGGGCGACAGGATCTGTACATCCAGCCCGAAAGTGTTATGCCACCAGTCATCAAACGGAGCTGATGTGATCATGGCAAAAGCACCCCAGATACAAAACAGAGCGCCTAACGAACCGTAAAAAACTTTCCAGAATTTTATCGACTGTTGTTTCTCTTCTGTACTTCCGGCAAAAGTCAGTCTAAGCACGTAATACCCCGAAAATATGCCGGATGTTACGGCACCAATATACGTTGCCAGGTGTGGCGGCGAAAACAATCCATCGCGTCCTATGCTGGTATGCCACGAAATATCCCATATAAGCCCAACCGTAATGCAAAACGACGCAAATACAACAGCGTAGATATAAACAGGAAGGTTGACGGGGGCGGCATGACTAACCGCTTTTGTCTCCGCCAACGTCTGGGTGGGTGATAACGTTATACTACTCATTGTGAACGGGGTTGCTAATATTGATAATGCCTGGGGCGCAGATGCTATCCGCTATACTAAGGTACATCAAAACTTAAACATAAAAAAAACGCTGCAGATATCCCGTGATTCAATAGTATAAGAGAATTATTTATCGCCAATTTCTTTTTGAGTGGCTGGTGGTGGCAATTCCTGGGGGATCTCTTCAATTTCCTTTTCGGGAAGATCGGGTTCTTTAGGATCAACGGGTTGTTTTACCTCAGGGCGCTCGGGTTGTACCGGCATTTCTTCAGGTTCGTTTGGGACGGTGTGCTTTTTCATAGTATAAATAAAATAGTCGCAAACGGCAAATTGTTTTACTTATCGCGTAAGCAAAAAAGATAATTAAATAATCAGAACCAAACTACACACTCCTTGTTAAACTATAAAACACATGACCATGAAAAACCCATTTGTAAAAAAAAATAACACTGCCCTTATAGCTTTAGGTGTAACAGGTGCTGCGGCAGCAGGTGCTATAGCATTTTTGTATTTAACTAAAAACGGTTCAGCTACGCGAGATAAGATATCAAACTCACTAAACGAAGAACTTGATAAAATTGGAAAAGTATTTACAGACAGCGTGAAGGATATTGCTTCAAACTTTGTCAGTAACAAAACCAATGTTTCCAAAAAAACCGTTAGGGCTTTTGCAGATCATATTGTTAAATAGAGCTTAACGGATCCATCCCTGGTACTTAAGATATTTTATAATGCGTTCGTCACCGGTTGATAATACCGGCAACCATTCGCCAATTTCTTCACGGGTCCAGACTAATCCCTGCGGGTTGCCTGGCCTGGCAAATTTATAACGGTATAAGGTAGCCCTGATAAATCTGGGAGGTTTATCAGGGAACGGATTGACGGCAAAAAGGCTGGTAGCGTCTGCATCGTTATGCAAAAGCTTCCAGGCCAGGTTATAGGTCCAGGGATATTGTTGAGCAGTTGACATAGCGGCAAACCACATTTGCCAGTCTAACCGCAACTGATAGGGTGCTATTTGTGGTGGGCGTTTATTCAATAATACCGGCAGGCCCTTGTAAATATAAGGTTGCCAGCGGGCCTTGTTACCGGTAGTATCGTCAACTGTCCCCTCAAAAATTACATTGTACCGTTCCTGGCCAACACTCCCGAATGCGCCATAGGTGTTAACCAGATCTAAAGGATCAAACGACGTATTCATCACTTGCCCCGGCGATAAAATGTTTATTACCGGCTGGATACTCAATATTGCCACAAGCCCGGTAACTATCCAGGCTGTTATCGTCATGGGTTTTGATTCTTCAGCATGCTCTGCGGCTTCTTTTGCTTTTAGCACCAGTCTTTTAGGTAATAGTTTTGCCCAGAATCCATCGTCAAAACATGCCAACGCCGGAACGATAGTTAACCAGTTTAAAAATGACAGGTTGCCGCTTAACACAATAGCCAATTGAAATAAAATAATAATGCCGCCGGCTATATGACGGGCCATTCGCGGGCCAAAAACAAACCAGAGGGCCACCAACTCGGCCAGCCAGTTAAACCAGACGCCAATTTTAAGTAGTGCATGCGGTAAAAAATGGAACCAACGGGTTAACGGCCCCGGGATGGGCTGTGTTTCAAAATAATAATATAAAGCCGTTGCATCCCGCCAGATCTTATCGCCCCGGTATTTGATCAACCCGGCGCCGAGCATGATCCGGAATGCCAGCCACCTGAATAGTATAATAATAAGTGTGGAAGGGGCGCGTTTGGGGAAAGGGCGCATATCTATTAACGGGCAAAGAAAAATTGCCAGAAAGCCGGTCTCGGTTAATTGAATTTCCCAGCCATAGCCATACCAATCCTGACCTATGTGAACAATTGACAGGTAGCATGCCCAAAGTATGCTAAGCAGCGGCGCATTAGCAAAGCCTGTAATTACCACTATTGATAGTACAAGCCCCAGCCAGGCAACCGTTAACAGCGCGGTATCAGTATGCCAGAACCAAAATAGCGAGGGCAGCCGGATAAATCCTCCGGCTGGCCCCAGGGCATTACTTACCTGTTCAAGGTAGTTGCCTGCCGGGAGCAACCCATGTGCGCCTATTAACGGGATAAGCTGGTTTACGGCCACCATGAAAGCTACGGCATAGACGACGCCCAACAATCTCAAAATAACAAACCGTGTAAGCCAGTAGGTAGGGATGGCATCGGTGGTATCTGTTGAATAGCCTGTTTGTGCAACCGTTTCCATTTTATAGTGGATTAGTTTTTAATAGTACAGCGGGCGTTTAATATGGTTTGTTTAAATTACTAAAAACAGACCGAAATTTGCCGGCTAAAAAGCCGCCATCTTATTAATTAATTATATTTTTAGCATTAAATGAAACGTACAGGAACTTTGATAGCCCGATTAAATTCAAAACTAGCCAAGTGACCTTTAATTGTTAATGATAAAAGATATAAATATGAATAAACTTCGCGCTTTAGCATTGTTAATACTGACAATTGCCGCCCTGAAAGTTAACGCCCAAACAAATAGCCGGCATTTTGGTGCAATTACTTTGCAACCAACTGTAGCCTACTTAAAAAGCAACAGTGGTAATAAGCGGATGGTAAGATTGCTATTTAAAGACGGTAAAAACTTTGATGAAGCAACTGTGGAAATATCATTTAACGGCCAAACAGATCATATTAAAATACCGGCCAGTAAAGTTGGCGAAGATATTATAGAAATTGGTTTGCCCGGCCCGCCGGTGGCGGTTGCCACGCAGGCTACCGTTAAGTTGCACGCCGATAACCAAACTTACGTTGCCCGCTGTATAGTTGAGCCTGCCAAAGCGGATTGGCGCGTATATGTTTTGCCGCATTCGCATGTGGATATCGGTTATACCAATGTACAGGCTAAAGTATTAAAACTGCACATGGATAATATTGATGAATCAATAGATCTGGCAAAAAAAACCGCCAATTACCCGGCAGAGGCCCAATTTAAGTGGACCACTGAAGCCATCTGGGTTGTAGAAAATTATCTAAAGAAAGCCGACGCTGCAAAAAAAGAACGTTTCTGGGATGCCGTAAAGAAAGGCTGGATAAGCCTTGATGGCGCTTACGGCAATACCAATACCAGCATGACCGATTCGCGTCAGCTGATGGAAATGTTCGCTACCGGCCAACGGCTGGCTAAGCAGCACGGGGTAGAGATACATACAATGTTTCAGGGGGATGTGCCGGGCGCCTCGTGGGGGCTTGCAGCGCAGAGCGATCAAACCGGCATTAAATACTTTTTATCGGGGCCCAACGCTTCAGATCGGATAGGTAATTTAGCAAAATGGCAGGATAAACCTTTTTATTGGGTATCGCCGTCAGGAAAACAAAAGCTATTGTTTTGGCAGTGCCAGCCGTATTCAATAGGGTATGCACTTAAAGGTACCAGGATCCCTAACTTTTTTACTGTTGAAGATCCCAAGCCCTATTATAGCGGCCATCCGTCTGATAATTTTTTAAATCCTTATTTGTTTGATTACCTGGGCGGATTAGAACAAAGCGGTTTTCCATACAATATGTCAATCCTTACCTGGGCGATGAGTGATAACGCGCCGATAGATCCTGAGTTACCGGATGCGGTAAAAGCATGGAATGAGCGTTATGCTTCACCAAAGTTGATCATTACGTCAACAAAACAGTTTTTTACCGATTTTGAAGCATCTTATAGGGATAGGATCCCTAATTTTTCTGGCGATTATACCGAGTACTGGACGGACGGCGTCTCATCAGCCGCCCGCGAAACAGCGCTGAGCCGTGAAACATCAGACCGTTTAAAACAGGCGGATGCGATATGGGCCATCAGGGACAAGCCCTCATATCCGGCTGCCGATTTTAACGAGACCTGGAAAAATTTGCTGCTTTATAATGAGCATACCTGGGGCGCTTATAACAGTGTGAGCGAACCCGAAAACGAAAAAGTAATAAGCGAGTGGGCGGTAAAAAAAGGCTACGTTTTGCATGCCAAGGGATTAACTGATACCCTTACCGATAAAGCGATAGCTGTGCCCGCAGCAAAAGCAAATGGGGTTGATGTTTATAACACGCTATCATGGCCGCGTACGGATGTGGTTTATGTAGCAGCATCATTAAGCAGGGCCGGTGACCTGGTAAAAGATGTGGCCGGTAAAAAAATACCCTCGCAACGCTTAAGTACCGGCGAACTGGCATTTATTGCCAAAGGGGTGCCTGGATTTGGTAAAAGTACTTACACGATAAACCCGGGCAACGCTTTCCAACAAGGAGAGTCAAAAATTACCGAAACCGGGTTAAGCAACGGAATTTACACGGTTAATATAGATAAGCAATCGGGTGATATTAATCGGATTGTAAAAAATCAAAACGGTAAAAATTTAGTTGTGGTTGACTCTTCCGGTTTTAACAAATACCTGTACATGCCCGGCGATTCACTACAGAAGATCGAAACCAGCTCGGCTGCTGCTATCACCATAAAAGAAAAAGGGCCATTGGTAGTTAGTTTGCTGGTGACTTCAAAAGCCCCCGGCGTAAATAGCCTTACCCGTGAAATTAGGTTGGTAAATGGCCTGGATAAAGTTGAACTAATTAATACGGTTGATAAGATCGCTATCCGCCGCAAAGAAAGTGTGCATTTTGCATTTCCGTTTAATGTTGCGGGCGCGCAGGTGCGTTATAGTATCCCCTGGGGCAATCTTACCGCCGAAACAGACCAGCTGCCTAATGCCAACCGAAACTGGTACACTATGCAACGTTGGGTAGATGTTTCAAACGCTTCATTCGGGGTAACTTGGTCAAGTCCGGATGCGCCTTTATTTGAAATTGGAAAGATTACTACCGGCGGACTGTTGGGGGGGCTGCATCATGCACCGCAATGGTTAAGTTATACCCCGCAATCATCGCAAATTTTTTCATGGGTGATGAATAATTTATGGCATACCAATTTCAGGGCCGAACAGGGTGGGTTAGCTACTTTTCACTATTTTTTACAGGCACATGCAAATGGCTATGACAGTTTTAAGGCAGAACAGGACGGTTTAAATAATCACCAGCCGCTGGTTGTTGCCGCTGCGTCGGCAGGTAGCGACAAATTGTTTTTTAATGTTAATGGTAACAATGTTTATGTTGAAGCTATCAAGCCTGCCGATGATGGCAAAGGCGTGATTGCCCAATTAGTAAATTGTGGCGCCTCAGATGCGCGGGTAAATATTAACCCCCAAACATCAGCAATCCTGAAAATATGGGAAAGCAATTTAACCGAGGATAAAAAAACTGCGTTAAGCAACAACTTTATATTGCCGGCAAAGGGAGTGATAACTATACTGGTAGAAAAATAATGCTAGCACCTGTCGCTGCGAAATATACTCACAACAAAAAAAATGCAAAAGCAAAATAAACTGAAACAGGCAAATAGTACGTTTTTCATGATAAAATATTAACAAGCTATTGATGCTGGGGTATTAAAACGCTAATATCTATATAGTAAAGAAAGCAATGCGTATGCTACTACCGATGTTTAACGAAAATTTACCGGCGATGTTTTTAAGTAAGGGTTATTGGCAGGTAACAAATGAGATACGTTTGGAGATGACGCCGTAATATGAACTATACCACTATCTGGGCAATCTCTTTTCTGGCCATTGCCGGAGTTATCATGCGGCCATTTAAAGTAGCCGAAGCGGTTTACGCGGTAAGTGGTGTAATCCTGTTGCTGATATTGCAGTTAATTAAGCCCGCAGAGGCTTTAACCGGTGTGTTAAAAGGGGCCGATGTCTACCTTTTTTTAACCGGGATGATGCTGCTAGCAGAAACCGCACGCGAAGAAAAACTGTTTGATTGGCTTGCCGCCCACGCAACCGTAATGGCTAAAGGGTCACCGCACAGGCTGTTTTTATTAATTTATATAGTAGGCGTTATAGTAACTGTGTTTTTATCCAATGATGCAACTGCGGTGGTTTTAACACCGGCCGTTGCGGCAGCCGTTAAAGCTGCCAGGGTGGATAAGCCATTACCTTATTTGCTTATCTGCGCCTTTATAGCTAATGCCGCTTCATTTGTACTGCCTATATCTAATCCGGCTAACCTGGTTATTTATGCAAGCAAGATGCCTTCATTATTGCATTGGCTGGATTTGTACACCATACCATCTGTTTGCGCTGTTGTGGTGAGCTATCTCGCTCTTAAATTTATCCAAAGAAGCTGCTTTAAGGATAAAATACAAACCGGCATTGACGTGCCCCGGTTATCAAATGGCGGTAAAACCGCTTTACTGGGCATAGGTTTTACGGCTATCGTATTATTAATTTCTTCCGCGTTAGATACTCAGCTGGGATTACCTACTGCAATAACCGGTGTGATCACCTCGGGTATTGTAATCATCCGTTCAAAAAAAAATCCGCTGCTAGTAATCAGGGGTGTTTCATGGTCGGTTTTGCCATTGGTTGCCGGCCTGTTTGTTATTGTTGAAGCATTAAATCATACGGGTTTAACGCAGCATTTGGCTGGTGCATTGAATAATGCTATTGTTCATTCTGTATCCGGTGCGGCTTGGGTCAGCGGCGGCATTGTCGCGGTGGTTTGTAACTTAACCAATAATCTACCCGCGGGCCTTATTGCCGGCAACGTTATTCAAAATGGCACTGTCCCTGAGGTGGTTAAAAGTGCAATACTTATCGGTGTCGACCTGGGGCCAAATCTTTCCGTAACCGGTTCGCTTGCCACCATATTATGGCTGGTAGCTTTACGGCGGGAGGGGCAAACTATAAGCGCCTGGGCATTTTTAAAAATCGGCAGTATTGTTATGTCTGCGGCGCTTATTGCAGCGCTGGCATCTTTATGGATTTTTTAGAGGCATACTTTCCTGGTTGTAAGATGCCTGTATCCGGCAGGATGTCGGAAGAAGGTTCAGGGACTACTGGTCTTGGGCGATAAAGTTTTGATAATGGGTAAACTACATAGACCAATACGACCAAATTAATTGTTGATCTTGAATTTAGAGGAGATTGTCCTGGATCAACAAAATCTCATGGTAAAACAATATAAAGGAATTATATTAGATCATAAAAAGCACGCACTGTAAAAAAATGTAAAATCAAACCATGCTAAAAGAAATGCCGGTTACCGTAAAACGGACCATAGAACTCATTGGCCTGTTTGTTTTAGGGATGATCATAGTAGTTGGAAATACGATCATCATGCCATTGCTGATGGCCTTCTTTTTTAGCCTGCTGCTTTTACCGGTATTTCGTTTTTTCAGAAAATTAAAAGTGCCTGAAGTGATTGCCGTTTTTTTACCAATCTTGTTATTAACCATCATCGTGGCGTTGATTATTTGGCTGTTCTCCGGTCAGGTGGGTGCTTTGTTGGACGATTTTCCGCAGGTCCAACGTACTGTAGCCAAACATCTGGATGATTTGAGTATCTGGATCAGCACGTCATTTGGCTACTCTCCGGCAGAACAAGTGAGGTTCATCAATGTGCAGAGTAAAAAATTATTCAGTTCTCTGGGGGACGTTTTAGGCAGTGCCGCCGGATCCTTGTCAAGCATCATTATATTTATGGGCTTACTTCCAATCTACATTTACTTTATTATCCTGTACCGAAATCTTTTCTTGAAGTTCCTGCTGATGTGGTTCAAAAAAGAAGAACACGAAGACGTGGAGGAAATTGTGCGGCAAACAGAAAAAATGGCTAAAAACTACCTCGTCGGATTACTGATACAAATAACCTATATTATTATTCTTTTAGGAGGAGCGCTGTGGCTTTTTGGCATCCAGAACGCATTATTGATAGGGATCATCTTTGCTTTCTTAAACCTGATACCGTACCTGGGGGCCTTAATTGGCAATATCCTCGGTGTATTGCTGACCCTGGCTTCATCAGATAACCTGGTTGATGTGCTGATCGTATTAGGAGTCATCACAGTTGTGCAATTCCTGGATAATAATATCCTAATGCCACGTATCGTGGGTTCGCAGGTCAGGATCAATCCGTTAGTATCCATTGTCGGTATTATCGTTGGCGGCGTTATGGCCGGTTTATCGGGTATGTTCCTGGCCATGCCGGTGTTGTCTATTTTAAAGATAGTGTCAGACCGAACTAAAAATTATAAACAATGGGGTGTGTTGCTGGGAGATGAACGACCGTCAAAAAGCCAGCTGCGGGTTTAGCGGGCGGTCTTTTGGATGACCTTGTAAACCTGGAAAATAACCAGGGGCAGCAGACTTATGGTTATGGCTGTTATCCATAGTTTAAAAGGAAGTATAGACAAACCTAACACTAATCGCAGGCCGGGAGCGGCAAAAACCAACAACATCAGGCCGCTGCAAATTAAAATAGCTATCCACACCCACTTGTTCCGCGTAATTTCGTTATTAAAAAAGACCGAACCATGCGAGGACATGTTGAACACATAAAATAATTGCGCAAAAGTGAGTGTGATAAACGCTACATTATTGCAGGTATGATCATCGCTGTGAAATACTTCTTTCGTATAAAAGACAGCAATGATTACTGCCGACGTGATAACGGCGGCATATAGCGCTATCGTCAACCATTTTTTGTTGGTGATGATATTTTTTTTGGGATCTCGCGGCGGCCGAAGCATTACGGTCCTGTCACCTGTTCCTAAACCCAGCGCCAGCGCCGGGAAAATATCTGTTACCATATTCAGGAAGAGGATCTGCAGTGGCAATAAAGTGGCTGAAGGGATAAGCACACCTAATAACGTCACGATCAATATCTCGCTCAGGTTACAGGAAACCAGGTAAACCACAAATTTTTGAATGTTCTGAAAGATCTCCCGGCCGTGTGCTACCGCTCCGGCGATTGAAGTAAACGAATCATCTTTTAATATAATACTGGCTGTTTCTTTAGCTACCTGGGTCCCCCGCAGGCCCATTGCAATACCTACATCTGCTTTTTTTAAGGCCGGTGCATCGTTGACGCCATCGCCGGTCATGGCTACGATAGCGCCAGCCTGTTGGAATACCTCCGCGATCTCCAGTTTTTGTTTGGGGGAAACGCGGGCAAAAACAGCAGTAGCTAATATCCGTCGTGTCCATGCTTTGTTCAACGAACCGCTTTGAGGGAGTTCTTTCCCGGTGATCACTTCCTTGTCGCCCTCATCGGTCAGGCCGACCTTCCGGGCGATGTTCAGCGCGGTTTGGGGATGGTCGCCTGTGATCATTACTACTTTAATGCCCGCCTGCCGGCAGCTCAGGATAGCCCCTTTGATATCTATCCGGGGAGGATCGACAAAACCAGCCATCCCGATATAAACCAGGTCATTAAGGTAATTGTATGTGTTAAGAAGGTCATCCTGCCGGTAGGCAAATGCCAGCACCCGCAATCCGCTTGCCGCCATTTTTTCGGACCGTACAAGTATGGCCTTACTAGAATCGCTGTCTAAATTTTTAATTCTCCCGCCCGATTGTATTTGCGTGCATTTTTCAAGTAATCGTTCAACAGAACCCTTTGCTGCGGCAAAATATCCGTTGGCGGTTTGGTGCAGGGTGCCCATCATCATAAGTTCTGAACTAAAGGGCAACTCTGCAATACGGACGTATTGCCTGATCAATGTATTGGTATCTAAACCTGCGGCGATAGCTACCTGCACTAATGCCATTTCCACGGGATCGCCGGTTACTTCATCCGCATTATTGCACAGGATGCCGGTTAATAAAAGTTTATTGAAATTTTCATTGCTTACTTTGATCGCGCCGCCCGGGAATTTTAGCAGGTTATTTTCGATATGGACCTTAATACTCTCATCCGGAAATGCGAATGTGTCCGCATGGATCTTATTTTCGGTTAGAGTACCGGTCTTGTCCGTCAGGATCACCCCGGTGCTGCCAAGCGTTTCTATGGCTGATAATTTCTTAACAATCGCGTTTCGTTTGGCCATCAGCAACATGCCGTAGGATAAGGCAACGGTCGCGACGATAGGCAAACCCTCAGGTATGGCAGCCACTGCCAGGGCAATAGAGGTTTCTATAATGGTCAGGACAGTTTTACCCCGGATAAAGCCCGTTACCGCAAATATTGCAGTCATAACCAGCGTGATCCAGATCAGCTTCCGGCTTAGCCTGTTGAGCTTTTGATCCAACGGAGTGACTGTAGCGGTCGCGTTTTCAACCAAAGCAGTAATAGCACCTAACTGCGTATGCGCGGCAATACCGGTTACTACCATTCTCCCGTTTCCATTGATAACGGAAGTGCCTTTAAAAACCATGTTCTGCCGATCGCCGATAACGGTATCTGCCGGCAGTACACCGGTGGCCTTGTCAGCGGGGAGCGATTCGCCGGTAAGTGAGGATTCATCGCAGAGCAGCCGGCTAAGGGCTACTATGCGCCCATCTGCGGGAATGATGTCACCAGCCTCCAGCAAAACAAGGTCGCCGGGCACCACCGCTTCAGCGGGTATAGACCTGACTTCGCCATTACGGATCACTTTAGTATGGATCACCTCCATCTTTTTCAATGCGTTCATTGAACTGCGGGCTTGCATCTCCATAAAAAAACCGATCAGCGCATTGATGATAATAACTATCAGGATGGCTATGGTTTCCAGGAGATCTTTAAAATATACGGAGACACCTGCGCCAAAAACCAGCAGGTATACAATAGGGTTCCTGAATTGGGACAGAAGGATCGTCCATAGGTTTTTTTGCTGTTGTGTTTGGTAAGTGTTTGGGCCATAAGCTTTATGGCGTTTTGCTGCATCATGGTCAGAAATTCCTTTATGACTGTCTGTTTGAGCCAGCCTGACCACCTCCTCTACAGTTAATGAAAAAGGATGATCCAAAGGATATTTCATTTACTTTCCCTCCCGTTTGTTATTGTTTGACCAGTTTAATGGCGAAACTGACGGCAGCCTTTGATTGACGGACTGATTGGCGGCAATAACTGTCTTTTCCATGATTTCTCATTTTAATGGTGCGCAATAAATAAAGGTGCATCAATCGCCTTCATTAAGTGGTCCGCCATACTGGATTTAAACCAGCGGGACACTCCGCCCCGTTGATAGGCTCCTAAAACCACCAGGCTGTTTTTATTGTTGCCCTTGAGGTAGGTTAATAACTCGTCTTCCGGGTTACCAGTTAAAAGCGTATAGCTTGCCGCCGGGTAATGACAGGTGATAAATTCTTTTACTAAAACTTCGTCAGGGAGTTCGGCCGTATCTGAAATAGCTGTCACAGAAACCACTTCCGTGGTTTTGCTTCGCAGCCACGGCATCATATAATTAAACATCTTTATGGCATACACCGCCGCTGGTTTGCCGTCATATAAGAGCATTACTTTTTCAATTTCGCGATATTCTCGGGGTACGATCAATACCGGGCATTGGGCCCCCGCCAACAGTTCACGGATAAAATAGGTGGGCGACTGGCCGGGTAAATGGCTGAATGTTTCCCCGGAACTGATAAGCAGCAGATCACTATAGATACTTTCCTTCAGCGCCTCGGGTATTGCAAGACCTGGATCATGGTGCAGAGTGTAATTCAAATGCGCCTTTTTGCAGGCCTGTTCAAATGTACTTGCTGATTTTAGCCGTGTCTCCTTATCCTTTTCCAACAGGTGTTTCATTTTTACTTGCGACACGCCGTGTTTTCCAATAAGATCTGTCAACGTGTAGCTATTATAGAGAAATGATTCCAGGAAAATTCCTGACAGCAGTGCCTTGCTGCTTTCGGCTAGTTTGATCGCATAAGCCAGCGTGTTGTCTGCAAATTTCAGTCCATCAAAAACAGCGCTTATTTTTTTCATGATCTTGGAATTGATACAGGTGGAATGAAAGGCATTTATCGCTGCTTAATCCGGTGAATTCTATGCTCAAAGTAATTAAATACCGATTGGATAATGCATGATTCTCATCAGGGTCGAAAGTGATGCTCGTCATAATTAATTTAATTGATAGCATCAATACTGGATAGCCGGGTTTATTGGCCCGTTTTAACTTGCTTTATAACCACATTGTCATATAACGGTGTTTATTAACGTATTCTGCATCAGCGAGTTATTTGTCGGCTATTTATGCGTACCTTGTATCATATTAATTAAAAATACAATGCAAAAAGAAGGAACCGTGAAATTTTTCAATGACCAAAAAGGTTTTGGATTCATTTCACAAAATGACAACAGGAACGAGATTTTCGTTCATGTGACAGGACTCATCGACGAGATTCGTGAAAACGATCAGGTAGCGTACGATGTACAAGAAGGCAAAAAAGGCCTGAACGCGATCAATGTTAAAGTTATCTAATACATCACTATAAAATTATCGTAAAGCACTGCCTTTACCGGCGGTGCTTTTTGTTTTAAACAACAATAAATAAAGGGATTAGCAGTTTAATACTATAATCTTTCAAATTCTACTTAAGTACCTGCTGTTTTTTGGCCGGCCAGCGCACCTTAAATCATTACCGCGCTGCTTCCGCCAGGCGAAGTCCAGGCCACAGTGAACCATTACCCTCTCTGTTGACTACCCCAATTATTCATCCCCGGCTTTGCTATGCCCGGGAATTTAACCATTGCTACTCATCATTTTTTTATGCTGATCATTTTATTGTTTTTTATCGGCCATTGGTTCGGCTCTTTATTTTTCCAGACCTTTTTCCAACACCGTTACGCTTCCCACCGGATGTTTACCACGAGTAAATTCTGGGAACGCGTTTTTTATCTGCTTGCCTATCTTTTTGAGGGCGCTTCATTTTTAAATCCACGGGCCTATGCTTTGATGCACCGGGAGCACCACGCTTTCAGCGATACAGACAAAGACCCCCATTCGCCGCATTTTTTCACTGATGTGTATCAAATGATGAATCACACCATCAAAACTTTTGGTGATTACGTCAAACGTACCAAGGACCCAGAAGCTCAGTTTCCGGGACATTATCCCGAATGGCCTGTTGTTGACCGTATGGGCTCGTCGATACTTTCCAGGTTATTGTTTGGCGCGGCTTATACCGCATTCTATATTTTCTTTGCACCATATTGGTGGCTATTCCTGCTATTGCCTATTCACTTTATGATGGGGCCTATTCATGGCGCTATCGTTAACTGGTGCGGGCATAAATATGGTTACGCAAACTTTGACAACAAGGACAAATCCAAAAACACTACGCCCTTTGACTTCTTGATGCTGGGCGAATTGTTTCAGAACAACCACCACAAACATCCCAACAGCGCCAATTTCGGTAAACGCTGGTTCGAAATCGACCCCGTTTACCCCGTGATGAAACTAATGCACTGGCTGCGTATCATCAGACTCAGAAGAGCCTATTAATTTTATTTAAAAGAGAAGTGAACTATAAAACCCCCGAATACCTGGCGAAAGAATATCTCTTCGACCTAAACAATATTGCGCATGAATACGGCTTTAAGGCCGGCGAAAGCTGGAAAATAGGCCTGGCTACCGCGGCTGAGAAGGCAGCCATTGAAAAAAACTATCACCCTGTTATTTCCACGAAGGTATCACCCGAATTTTTGCCGCAACTTTATCGTATCGTCAAAGCTACATTCGGCCAGGCACTGAACAGCGCAGAAAGCGCTATGAATGCCAAAAGCCTAATCCAAAGTGCACTGTACTACGTTGTAGCTCACAATCCCGGCCGCCCGCGTCGGTGATTTTCTGCGCGAATCCCGGCTATTCGGCAACTGGTTCACCTCCAGTTTTTTTTCCAAATGGCACGCCGTTCATAGCTCAAAAGTATAGGCCGACGGGCCGCTTTTGAGCTTTTTTAATACGTAAGCGGAAAGCCTGACCAGCATCATGTATCTATATGACCGGTGTCAGTATCCTCATCACCCTGTTCTTTTATTTTTAATATTAAAATAAACACAGGTATGAGACCGACAATTATTTTGTTTTTCATCTTTTCATTTTTCAGGTCGTTCTCGCAGGATGCGAAAGAAATTGTGAGAAAAGCTGATGAAAAGATGCGGGGCGCGACAATGCAGGCCGAAATCATTATCAAAACTCTCCGCCCGACCTGGAGCAGGGAAATGCAATGTAAAATATGGACAAAGGGCAACCAGCTTTCCATAATCCTCATTCAATCCCCGGCCAAAGATAAGGGGACTGTTTTCTTGAAAAAGCGAAAAGAGGTATGGAACTGGATGCCCGTTTTAGATCGCAATATTAAACTCCCCCCGTCAATGATGAGCCAGAGCTGGATGGGTACTGATTTTACTAACGATGACCTGGTGAAGGAATCTTCCATCGTGGATGATTACAACCAAGCCATTATGGGCGATACCGTTATACAAAACAGGCGTTGCTATATCATCCGCATGATACCCAAGCCCGCAACCGCAGTGGTATGGAGTAAGGTGATTATATGTATTGACAAAACAGATTTCCTTGAATTGAACAGCCGTTTTTTTGATGATGACGGTCAACTCATTAATACCATGAACAGCTATGATATAAAATTGATGCATGACCGTATCATCCCAACCCGGTTTGAAATGATACCTGCCGATAAAAAGGGGCAAAAAACAGTAATGATCTATAGCAATATTCAATACAATAAACCTATTGACGATAATTTCTTCTCGGTGGAGAAGATGAAAACCCTCAATTAATATGTGGCTGATAAAAATGGCATGGAAGAATATGTGGCGTAATAACATGCGAACGCTTATTACAATGGCCGCTATTTTTTTTGCTGTTATTTTATCTGTCATAGCCAGTAGTTTGAAAGACGGCATTTTTAATAACCTGGTCAAAAATGTGGTAAGTTTTTATACTGGGTACGTACAGGTCCACAAACAAGGATACTGGAATGAGCAAATCCTGGATAATAGCTTTGAATCATCGGCAGGGGCAACGCGGAAAATTTTAAGTGATAAAAATGTGCTTACTGTTACTTCAAGGATAGAATCATTTGCATTGGCGTCTTCGGCTGCCATAACCAAGGGGGCACTGGTTGCAGGCATCGAGCCCGAAAAAGAGAATCAGATCACTTTATTAAAAAATAAAATTGTACAAGGCAGTTACCTGAAGGATAACGAACAGGCAGTGTTGTTGTCGCAGGGACTGGCTGAAAGGTTGAAATTGAAAACTAATGATACCGTATTGCTCATCGGGCAGGGGTATCACGGTGCCACAGCAGCAGGTAAATATCTGATCAAAGGGATAGTAAAATTTGGCTCGCCTGAGTTAAATGGCAAATCACTATTTATGCCCCTGGCTGTCGCACAGGATTTTTACAGCGCTAATGGCATGGTAACCTCTTATATTCTTTCATTGAAGGACACCAGGGACCTGCAAACTACCAGGTCAACCATGGCTGAGGCCCTCGGCCCAGCTTACGAAGTGATGACCTGGGAAGAACTCATGCCGGATATCAAGCAACATATCGCGTCAGATTCAAATAATATGAAATACATCCAGGGGATTTTATACCTGTTGATTTGCTTTGGCATTTTTGGCACCTTGTTAATGATGATGGTTGAAAGAAAGTTTGAAATGGGTATGCTTTTGGCGGTAGGAATGAAAAAAACAAAATTGGTCTTCCTGCTGATGGTAGAATCAGTTTTCACCGTAATTACAGGTTGTCTGCTGGGGATAGCGGCCAGTATTCCTATCGTATATTATTTAAACCGCCACCCCTTAAAGATGGGCGGTGAGACCGCAAGAATATATGAAAAGTTTGGCTTTGAAGCCATATTTCCCACTTCAACCAGTGCGGCCATTTTTATTCACCAGGGTATGGTAGTGCTGTTAATCGGCTTATTGCTATCGCTGTACCCAGTATACAAAGTAATCCGGTTAGACCCTGTTACAGCAATGAAACGCTAATAAAAATGATGATGATTTTGATAATGGCATGGCGGAATATCTGGCGCAACAAAATGCGGAGCATGGTTATTATTTTATCGATTGCAGTGGGTTTATTTGCCGGTATTGCCGTGCTGGCCTTGTATAAAGGGATGATGAAAAGCAGGGTACGTACCGTTATCGACGCTGAGGTTGGCCATTTGCAGATACACGACATCAATTTTAAGAAAGATTACGAACCCAAATTTGTGCTGACGGACGGGGCCGCAATATTAAAAACAGTTAGTTCAATGCCCGCGGTTAAACTCGCCGCACCACGAAGCATAACCACCGGTATGCTCTCGACCACAACCGGCAGCGCGGGTGTGCAGATAAACGGCGTTGTTCCGCAGTTGGAATATGAGGCTTCCCAACTCAAGAAGAAGATCGTCGCCGGGAAGGTTTTTGATCCGGTTAAAAACAATGAGATCATGATCGGTCAAAAGCTGGCTACAAAGATGAAGTTAAAGGTCAGGTCGAAACTCGTGCTGACTTTTACTGATACCGCAAGCAATATGGTTTCAGGCGCGTTTCGGGTAACTGCCATTTACAAAAGCGATAATACGCCGCTGGATGAAAAAAATGTATACATAACGATGACCGATCTGAATGCTTTGCTGGGCATTTCAAACGGGTTCCACGAGGTTATGCTATTGCTAAAAAATGATAACGATGTAAATAAAGTGCAGCAGGAATTAAAGCGGGCATTTCCCGCTTATCAGATCGAATCGTGGAGGGAAATTTCGCCCGAAACGGATTTTATGGTTAAGACAACCGATCAATACTCCTATATCATCATGGTCATTATCATGTTCGCCCTGGCTTTTGGTATCGTTAATACCATGCTGATGGCCGTTTTGGAACGCACCCGCGAAATCGGTATGATGATGGCACTGGGTACCAACCGGCTAAAAGTATTCTCTTTGATTTTTCTTGAAACTATTTTCCTGACGCTTGCCGGTACACCAATCGGTATTTTAATCGGTTGGGGTACATCAGCTTATTTTAATGAACACGGGCTCGACCTTTCAGGGATGGGGCAGGATATGATGAGTAGTTTTGGTTTCGGCACAATGGTTTACCCGGAATTTCCTGCCGACAAGCTATTGGCTGTTTTGCTGATCGTTACCGGCACTGCTATCATTTCCTGCCTGTTTCCGGCGATAAAAGCGGTGAAATTGCGGCCCGTTGAGGCACTGAGAAGATAAACCGGTTTAAAATGAAAAATGTTTTCTGCTAAATAGATTAATCATGAACACAGTAATCGACGCACATAACATCAGTAAGGTATACAACAAAGAAACTATACCGGTGTACGCAGTAAACAATGTGCATCTGCACATAGAAAAAGGTGAGTTTACCGCCTTAGTAGGACCGTCCGGGTCAGGCAAAACCACCTTGCTTAACTTAATAGGCGGCCTGGACAAACCTGATGAAGGCCAGGTGCGCATCAATGGTTTGGATATCACCGGGCTATCAGCCAATCAGCTGATCGATTTCCGCCTGAAAAACATAGGGTTCGTATTTCAATCGTTTAACCTGATCCCGGTGCTTACTGCGAAAGAAAATGTAGAATTCATCATGCAGCTGCAGGGTGTGGAAAGAAGCAAAAGAGAGGCCCGGGTTAAGCAATTGTTTGGCCAGATAGAAATGACTGATAAGCTGGATAGCCGGCCGGCGCAATTATCGGGCGGGCAACAGCAGCGCGTAGCTGTTGCCCGGGCCCTGGCAACCAAGCCACAGTTTGTTTTAGCAGATGAGCCAACTGCAAACCTCGACTCCCAGTCGGCGGCTAATTTATTGGATATTATGGCAAAGCTTAACAAGGAAGAACAGATCACTTTTCTTTTTTCTACGCATGATCAGCGGGTAATTGACCGGGCCCACAGGGTTATCACCCTGGTTGACGGCAAGATAACCAGTGATACAGCAACGGTCTCAACTACACATGATAATGTCAGTGAGAAGAAATGAAAAAGCTGGTGGCTATCGGGTTTATCTTTTCATTTGCAATAGCCGCAAATGCCCAGGACAGCACCGCAACATCAAAAAAGCTGACCATCAACGGATATGTTAAAAATCTTCAGACCCTCACATTTGATAAAGACTTCAGCGATTTAATATCGGGCAACACTATTCACAACCGGATCAATGTAAAATGGTTGCCGACAGCCCGGCTTACCGCTGATGCCGAGTTTCGTACGCGGTTGATCTGGGGGGATGAAGTAAAGCAGACCCCTGGCTTTGTATCGCTATTGCGAAACCAAAACGAGGCAATAAATATGCAAAAGATATGGATTGAAAATAAGTCGCTGGTTTTGCTGACCAATGTGGAAAGGCTGTATGTTGATTATGGAAATGATCAACTGAATATCCGTGTCGGGCGCCAGCGTATCAACTGGGGGATGGCTACCACCTGGAATCCCAATGACATTTTTAATTCCTACAATTTTCTTGACTTCGACTATGAAGAACGACCGGGTGTGGATGGGGGTAGAGCCAGGTATCTTTTCAGCAGCTCTTTTAATACCGAAATTGCCTATGCCAATACCGGTAAAAAAAACGGAAATGTAGCAGCGCTTAAATATGCCCTCAATAAATGGGGTTATGACCTGCAACTCATTACCGGATGGTACTATAAAAATCCCACCATAGGCGCCGGCTGGGCGGGTAGTATTAAAGATGCCGGTTTTAAAGGCGAGGTGCAGTATTTTTTGCCAGGAAGGGATTCAACCAACCATTTGAACCTGACCCTCCAGGGGGATTATATGTTTAAAAACGGCTGGTATGTTAATTTAGGGCTTTTATTTAATAACCGCGGTTTAAACAAATCTCTGAATAATTGGGGCAATTTAAACCTGGGACTTTCACCGGAAAACCTGATGCCTACGAAATGGAATATCATTGCTACAACAACGAAGGAGCTCACTCCGCTGTTATCTGCAAATCTGAGTATACTTTATGCCCCCGGGACAAACCTGCTTATCCTTTATCCGTCCTTCCGGTATAATCTAGCTACCAATCTTGATGCGGACCTGGTATGGCAATCATTTTTTGCTGAACAGGCTCATGTTTTTGAAGCGGTGAGCCACATCTGCTTTTTGCGGCTGAAATGGAACTTTTAGTGCCCGGTCAATCATTCTTTAAATTAAAGGAAACACTTATTTAAGTGTTTCCTCAAGTTCCTGAAGCCAGCCCCGAACCAGCGACCTCTGATTAACAGAAAAATCTAAATTCGATGCCGGTTTAATTAATGATCTGCTTATGAAATGCAATACTGTACCTTGCCTTATATTTCCAAGTTATAATATGCCAAAATCGAAATAGATTTAAAGACTGCCACTTTTATCATTGACCTACAGGCGGCCCCTCGCCTCATTTCCCGCAGCGTCAATATCCTCCTTATTATTTTGTTTTTTTCCACCAGAGAAATTATAGGTTAAGAAAATCCCGATATATCTCACGTATGCAAGTCTGTTTCTTATAACATCTCTGTTAAATTCGGGGGTGATGATCTGGTACCGGGGTTTATATAGTTTAAAGGGGTCCTGCAGTTCTAAACTGGAGGTGAGTTGATTATTAAAAAAGCTCTTCTTTATAGTTACATCAAGTTTTCCGTAACTAAACTGGTTAGTAATATCATGAAAATCGCTGCCGTTGTAAAAACCAGACACCTCAATAAAGTATTTATTTGGTAAATTAAACTTATTAGTTCCCCATAGGTTTTGTGTAAACTTTTCCCGATGCAAAACGTCAGTACGGCGAAGGTCTAGAGTACGGTATCTGAAAGTACTGCTTGTATTGAACTCCCACCAACTGGTGAGCTTTATAGGGATGTACAGTGACAAAAAAACATTATTATTGTCACTGATATTCTCATCCTTCGAAATAATCACATTACCTATATTGGTAACATTTGAGGCAATGCCATTAGTAGTATTTTGGTAGCCAACGGTTAAGGTATACTTGCTTTTCAGTAAATATTCTAATTGTAAATTATTGCTGTAATAGGGCCGTAATTCGGCATTACCTTCCTCAATGCTATTGAGGCTGGTATAAGTCACAAATGGATTCAATTGCCTGAACCCGGGCCGGTCTATTCTCCGGTCATAGGAGAGGGTAAATGAATGCTCCTCGCCAAATTTCCTGTTTAAAAAGGCCGAGGGGAAAAAGTCCCATTGATTACGCCCGATGGTTTGTCCTGTTATAATTGATCTGCCGCTATAATTTGTCTGTTCCGTTCTTAATCCAAATTTAACATTCAGGTTTTTGTAAGATTGTGCGAGTGTACTATAAAAAGCAAGTATATTTTCGTTATACCTAAAACTGTTTGACCGTTTTGGGTCCAGGGGAGCCTGACCATCGAGGCCGTTCCGGTAATCGATGGAATAGTCAGTTTTTGAAGAGGTGAATTTGCTGCCGGCGCTGAATACCAGTGATTTGGATAGATGTTTTTCCAGATCGATATTGGCGACATGGACCATAGATTTGCCCAGCGTTTTGGCAAACAAACTATCGCGCGGACGAAATTCTGCACCTGCACTGTTTAAATACCGTGTTTCCAGAGCGGACGGGTCCTTTGAGCCATAAGAAATGTAGCTATACCCGATATCTAACCTGCTCCCGGCCGAATCCAGTTTATTCCGGTAAAACGCGTTGGCCATCTGGTTAACATAACTGAATAACGACTTCCTGGTAGCATGAGACGAGGAATCAATTGTACTTGTTTGCGCGTTATGCAAATAAGTAATATCGGTAGTAAATGTGCTGCCAAGGCTGCCGGGATTAATATATCTGTTGTAACTGACCCCGACAGTTTGTTTGGAGTTTAGCTTATAATCGATAGCGGCATTATAACCAATATTATGATAACGCTCTAAATACTGTTCTGTCTGTCTGCTGAAAATACCTGTAGCATCAAATTTCTGGGTAATGTCGTCCTCATAAAAAGCGGGAGAAAAAAAATAGTTAAAACCTCCCTGTAAATTGAATTTACCTGTCCGGTAATTAAGGAACGTAGTAGCTTTAGTGTTGTCGTGTCCGTTATACCAGTATCCGGTGCTGACATTGCCTGACAATCCGAATTTGTATTCGGATTTTAAAACAATGTTTATGACCACCCCATTGTTCTGGGCATCATTTTCGGCACCCGGAACAGCCTTTAACTCATAAGATTTAATAGATTCTGAAGGAATGGATCGGAGATAAGACAATAGCTGATCTCCGGACAGCGGAATTTTCCTGTTATCCACATAAACGGTCACCCCCTCTGAGCCCCTGAACAAAATTTCTTTGCCGTCAAAGTAAACTCCGGGTATCACGCTAAATAGTTTAAGTGCATTTTCGCCCCTTTCGTATACGCTGCCTTCTACATTCAAGGTTAATTTGTCCGCATACCGACTGAGCAGGGGTCTTCTGTCAGTGATCGTAACGCCTTTTAACCGGATGGACGCTGTCAGTATAATGTCGGGTAGTATGACGATCTGTGCTTCATCAACTTTTATAGCCTGCGTTAAACTGTCTGTTTCGGGCGATGTTACGCTAAGCAGATACTCTCCCTTTTCAAAAACTTTTAAATTAAATCGGCCGCCTGTGTCTGCAAGAGCGGTAAATGCAATATTATGATCGGCGGATTTAGTGATCTTTATTGTAGCCAGCTCAACCGGCTTGCCGTTGCTGCCGATAACCCTGCCCTTTATAGTATAACCAGTTTGTTGTCGTCTTTTTTCCAATAAAATCTTATTATCAATTTGCCGAAAAGAGAGGTCAGTGTTTTTTAACAAGTTATTTAACACATCCTCTACAGGCCTGGTGTTTAAAGTCATATTAAGGCCGTTGATCATTCCTATATCGGCTTTTCTGTAGTAGAACCGGAAACTGGTTTGTGCCTCTATTTTTTTTAATCCGGTTAGCAGGCTTTCGTTTTCCAGTTTTATGGTCACCTGATAACTGCTCATGTCCTGGCCCTTTACACCAATTGCCAGAAGCAGCTGAAAAGAGATGGAGATAAAAAGAAATGTGATCAGACTTACACGCATTAACCAAATGATAAATTGTTTTTTTTGAAATAGTATTTTAAAAGGGAGAGCATGCCTCATTCCCGCATTCCACATTATTGCAGAATTTTTCATAGTTTTAAATGTTTTAAGTGATTCCAATTATTTAAAACCCCGGATTTCCGGGTTGCCTGTGAACCGATGGCCGTCGGTTTACAGGTTTTTACTTTTTCTCCTGCCTGGAGGATAAAAGTCTCTTTTAGGCTTAGATGCTTTTCATTTATTTTTTATGTTAGTTGCAACCAGGCCCGTCGATAACGAAACTGCCGTCTGGTTTCGTTTGATAAGTAGCATTATTAAAAGCGCAGATCACTTTGAGTATGTTATCCAGCCGTTCACCTTTCAGGGCGGTTCCGGTAAACCGGCAGGTTTTAAGTTTTTGATTGGCGAAGCTTATCTTTACGTTAAATTGCTTTTGCAATTGTAAAACGGCGTCCCCGAAATTGACATCATCAAAATAAAGCTCATTTTGCTGCCAGGCGATAGCCAAATTAGCATCTACTGTTTGTTTGACAGCTTCATTATTTAAGCTATTATAGCTAATCTGCTGGTTAGGTGTTAATACTCCCAATAGCTTACCACCTTTGGCTACGCTTACTTTACCCCGGGTTACCGTTACCTCGACGGTATGCTTGTTTTTATCCTCCCTGATATCAAATGCTGTCCCTAATACGGTTGTAACCAAATTGCCTGTATGAATGATAAAAGGTTGATTGGCGTGATGCTTAACATCAAAGTAAGCCTCGCCGGATAAATAAACCTCTCTTAGTTTTGCCGTAAATTTTTTTGGATATTTCAGCTCCGACGCTTCGTTAACCCACACCTCGCTACCGTCAGGTAAGATAACTTGTCTTTTTTGGTGAACCGGAACTTTTAATGCAGTAAGCTGCGTGGTGACTGATCGTTTTTGCAGCGCAGGCCACTCATAGTACAGTGCTAAGGAGATCACTAATATGGCGGCTGCAGCCATCCTTTTCCAAAGCATATGCTTCCTGTGGGGCATCGTTATTATTTTATTCTCGGTTTTACTGATGCTGATCCTGATATCGTTAAAAACATCAGCTAACCATTTTTCCTGAGCAATAGAATCTAATCTCTGCCAGGTTGGGTCAGTATTTCCATTTTCATCCAGCCATTTTTCAACAAGCCGATCTTCGTTAAGGGATGTTTCCCTTTTCACGTAACGGTCCAGCAGCGTTTCGATATCGCGGTTCATTTTCGACATTTTGACAATAGTCGTGCTGAACACAGTTTAGTACCATATAAAAATGATTTTTTTAATAGAATAAAACGTACTAAGAGAGGCACCAATAAATCAGTGCAGAAACAGATAAAAGTGTCAATGACTGCCTTAAATGCTTCAATGCAACAGTTAGTTGATTTTTTACTGTTTGTTCAGAAAGCTGCAGCTTAACAGCGATTTCAGAGATACTTAAATTTTCTTCGCGGCTGAGTTGATAGATCTCTTTTACTCTGGGGGATAATTCGTCAATTGCTTTGCCGATCTGCTGTTTTAATTCTTTCGCGGCGATCTGTTGTTCAATCTCATCTGCAAATGTTGTTTGTAAAGCAAGTGTCAGCTCTGCGTAGGCTTCGCTTGTGATGTTTTTCCTGATCTTATCAACGATGCGATAGCGAACCAGGGTAAATAAATAAGCTTCTAAATTTCTATCAATTTTTAACAGCTTTCTTTGTTCCCAAAACTTCACAAATACGTCATGAATAATATCCCGCGCTTCTTCAAGATCGTATAACCTGGAGCTTGCAAAGCTGGCTAATTTTGCGGCGTAACGACGATAAATTTCGGTAAAAGCAGCTTCATCATCTTCTTTCAATAGATCTACCAGGTGCAGATCGGTTAAAGAATCGTGTTTAGTCATTTATTAATAGAATTACCGCTGGCCAAATGTAATGCAATTTTATCGGTTTGGACAAGTGGCTCCAGGTCCTGGCGGTCAGGCAGAGAAAATCCAAATATTAAGGGCTAAATAACTATCAGAGATGATTGCGAATGGTACCAGCCTATATCAAGCACGACTAAGATTGGTTTGAAGGTGCCTAAAATCAAACAAGCCGACACAAGTCTGCTTGTTTGCAATTTGTTTCCTATCACGTATGTTTTTCGAAGCAATTTTCAGATTAATTACTTCGTCAACCAATATATAGTGAAGCTTTTAGATCGCTGCCAGTATGCTATAGCCGCGATTAGGAAATTCTGATTGAAAGTTTTCGCCTTCCCGTAATTTGGTCTGTATGCAAGTCACAGGTTTTATTTTAATTTTTTTTGCTATTTTGGTAGATCGCAAACTGGTTGCCAAGCCTGATTATAAGAGAGAAGAAAGTTGATTGGATGGATAAAGTATTGTTAACAGGAATAACTGATCAGGAACTACTGGAATGGCTCGCCCAGGGCAGCCGGCAAGCTTTTGACGCTTTGTATACCCGTTACTGGAAACAGGTACTCAATCAGGCTTACAAACGATTGAGCGATACCGACGCTGCGCAGGATATAACCCAAGAGGTTTTTTTTCAGCTTTGGAAAAGAGAATCGGGCGATGTTATTGACAACTTGCCGGCGTATTTATTTGTTGCTGTTCGTAATGCCGTGTTTAAACATTTGGAAAAGGAAAGTAAATATGAGTCGCTTTCTGATGTTGTTTTTGAGATAGAAACGCTGCATGCCGGTGCCGATAGCAATTTGCTTTACAACGAATTTCTTCAATCATTTGCCCAGCTAATTGATAGCCTGCCGCTCCAGCAGCGCATTATATTTCGTTTACGTTACGATGATGGTCTCAACACCCAACAGATTGCTGACCAATTGCAATTATCGGTAAAAACTGTCCGTAATCATTTGGGCCGTGCCTTGGCTACCTGTCGTGAATCGCTTTTATTTGCTTTACTTTTTTTTCTTCTCCGCCGCTGATCTGATTGAGTGGTTTGGCGACTTGTGTCTTTTTTTAACCAACTTTTAACATTTTTTTAAAAAAAAATTAAAGTGACTGGGCTTTTTGAAATTTTTCGGATCATTTAGTTATAAAAGCTTAACATGAAAGATATAGACAAGCAATATTTCCGTCAAATGCTGATTCGATACCGCAAAGGTATTGCCTCAGTGGAGGAAATTAAGTTGTTAGAATCATTTTACGATCTGTTTGACGTCAACGACGACCTGATTACAGACGATAACGAAGAAATGTTCTGGGATTTACAGCAGCGCATGAAATATAACCTTAATGCACGCATAACTAAGGAAACAATCAGACCAAACCGCTTTATATATCGCCGTTTGTTATTACGGCTCTCGGCTGCTGCTGCGTTATTTTTACTAATCGGCGGTAGCATTTGGGTTTTTCGTAAACCGATTGATCGGGCTGCCTTTGATCTTAAGGCCAAGAACAGCATTAGGCCCGGCGGTAATCGCGCCACATTGCAACTGGCCAATGGCTCAAAAATTGATCTGAGCACTGCAAATAATGGTGTCATTGCCAAACAAGCCGGCATCTTTATTCATAAAAACGCGCAGGGGCTTATTGTATACACTCTTGGTGCGAATCACAAAATCCATGGTTTAACCGGACAAAATACTATTTCTACCCCTAAAGGCGGCCAATACCAGGTTGTATTGCCAGACGGTACGCAGGTAACGTTAAACGCAGCTTCTTCAATAACCTATCCCGTAGTTTTTAACGGTGGCGAACGTTTGGTGCGCCTAACCGGCGAAGCCTATTTTGAAGTGGCTAAAGATAGATTGCATCCTTTCAAAGTTAATTCTGGATCGCAAACGGTAACCGTATTGGGTACTCATTTTAATATAAATGCCTATGATAACGAAGCTACAGTTAAAACTACTTTACTTGAAGGCTTGGTTGACGTAACAGCAGGCAGTGCCGAAACTAAAATAACGCCCGGGCAGCAAACCATTCTTAACGCTGACGGACAACTTTCAAAAAAGAGTGTTGACATTGATAAAGAAGTTGCCTGGAAGAATGGCTTGTTTTCTTTTGCTGGCGATGATCTTAAAACCATTATGCGGCAAGTTGCCCGCTGGTATGATGTTGATGTGAGCTATAATGGCAATTTACCTGACGAGAAGTTTTACGGTGAGATAACACGTTCCAGCAGACTGGCAGATGTGCTCCGCATCATGGAACTCAATAACGTCCATTTTGACATTAATGGCCGGCACCTGACAGCTACTTACACGTCCGGCAAATAAAGAACTACTAATTAATAATTAACTAAACTATTAACCAATTAAACTATAAACTATGCAGAAACTCGACTAGAACTTTTCAGGAAATAAAAAAGCCGGGGCATTTGGCGTGCCGCCGGCTGTAAAAAGGTTAGCAGCCAATGTTGACACTTTGCTGCTTTTTAATCACCTCATTCTTTTCAAAAATATGAAATTAATTTTTCTTTGCCGCTCTGTGTTTTTTTCAGAGGCGACGAAGCGCAAAACTTATGTAGTTATGAAGTTGACTACCATCTTGTTACTGATAGGCGCCCTCCAGCTTTCTGCGGCGGGTTTTGCCCAAACGGTGACTATTTCAAGGCATAACGCCTCCCTCGAAACCTTGTTTAAGGACATCAAAAAGCAAACCGGCTATACTTTCTTTTATACTGGTAAAATCAATGTCCGCCAAACGCAGGACGTTGATTTGAAAAACGCAACGATAGCTGAAGCTATGCGGACTTGTTTGCAGCAACTGGCATTAGATTTTACCATTGTAGACAAAACTGTGGTTATTAGTCCGGCTAAACCAGCAAAGGCAGAAAAACCTGTGCCTGTTTCTGTTATTGCCGCGCCTTTGATCATCCAGGGTAAAATTATTGATAGCGCTTCGCGCGAGCCTTTGATCGGCGTGAACATCAGTGTTAAAAATAAGCCCATACATGTGCAAACGAATGCCAATGGCGATTTCGGGCTGGCCGCCAATGCGGGTGATGTGTTGGTGATTAGCTATATCGGTTACAATACTAAGGAAATAACCGTGATTGATAACAAGCCCTTGGTTATCCAACTGTCCATCCGCAGTAACCATGTAAATGATGTGGTAGTAACTGGTTACCAGGTTATTAAAAGAGATAATTATACCGGCTCTGCAGTTACCATTAGTGGTGATGACCTGCGCAGGGTTAACCCGCAAAGCGTCATTAAAAGTATTGCCACTTTTGATCCGTCATTCCGTATCGCTGATAATAACATATTAGGCTCAAACCCTAACGCGTTGCCAAAAATCACGGTGCGTGGTTCAACAACCCTGCCCTCTGTAAATGGAGCAATCATTAATCGTAATGACTTGTCAAGCAGTTATAACCAGCCTGTGTTTATCCTTGATGGGTTCGAAGTTTCGCTGGAGAAGGTGGTCGACATGGACATTAACCGCATCGCTTCCATCAATATTTTAAAGGACGCCGCCGCCACCGCTGTTTATGGTTCAAAAGCCGCCAACGGGGTAATTGTAATTACCACCCGCGCACCAGCACCCGGCAAATTACAGCTAACCTATAACTCCGAACTGCGAGTTCAAGCCCCGGATTTGACCGGTTACCATGTTTTGAACGCGTCCGACAAGTTGCAATATGAAAAGTTAGCCGGATTGTACAGCACAGTAAACAACACGGCCAATTCGCAAGATCAGCTTGATCAGGAATATTATAGCAAGCTGCGTAACGTAGTAAGTGGTGTTAATAGCTACTGGTTATCGCAACCGCTGCAAAATGCCTACGGCATGAAGCATTCCATTTATGCAGAAGGCGGTGACACTACTTTCCGTTACGGTATTGACCTTCGTTATGAAACCTCACCCGGGGTAATGAAAGGCTCGGGCCGTGACAGGTATACCGGTGGCATGAGCTTCTTCTATAATCCAACCAGGAGTTTGTTGGTTAAGAACGAAGTAACAGTTAGCCAAATCAAGTCGAGGAATTCTGAATATGGCGACTTTTCGACCTACGTGTCTATGAACCCTTACTACCCGATACGAGACGCTAATGGAAATTATATCCGCGAAATTGCAAACTGGCGGGTAGACACGCATGCCAAAGGCCCTGATCAGATCAAAAATGAACCAGTTTATAACCCTTTGTTTGAGTCTACATTGGGTAGTTTTGACCGCTCTGCCTATCTGGAGTTCCAGGATAACTTTTCTGCCGACTGGAAAATACTTCCGGGCTTACGGTTAATCGGCCTTTTTAGTGTTATCAATACCAAAAGTACTTCTGACAAGTTCGTGTCGCCTTTAAGTAATAGCTTTTATTTCGGGCCAACTTCTGATATTCAAAATCGCGGCAGCTATGATTATTCCGCAGATAACTTGCTGACACTGAACGGTAACATAAAGCTGGTTTACAATAAGCAACTGGGCGACCATTCTATTAACGCGGTACTAAACTCGCAGGTATATACTTCGAACGAGGATTATAAAGGTTTTCAGGCCCGTGGTTTTTCTAACGACCGTTTTACCAATATAGGTTTCGCGCGTACGTATACTCCAAATAGCTCGCCAGACGGGAATGTTTATACTACACGTACCATATCGCAATTCTTTACCGCTAACTACGCTTACAGGAACAAATATTTGCTGGACGCGACATTAAGTGCCAACGGATCATCAGCCTTCGGTGCTAATCAGCGTATAGCGCCGTTCTGGGCCGGTGGTATAGGCTGGAACGCGCATTACGAGGATTTCATAAAAAATAATCTTTCTTCCGTATCGCGTTTAAAGCTGACTTTCACTACCGGATTAACCGGATCGGTAAACTTCCCGCCGTCATTGGCAAACACCACTTACAACTACCAGTCTGATTGGTATTCAACGGGCGTGGGTGCCGTAGTCAACGCTTATGGTAATCAAGACCTGAAATGGCAAAAGACCACTAATTATGATTACTCATTAGAGTTGGGATTATTCAAAGATCGCGTAGTTATCAATCCGCACTATTACTACAAATTAACCAAAGGATTGGTGAACAGCGTCAATATCGCGCCATCAACCGGTTTTGCAACGTATGATGCCAACCTGGGCGATATGAGCAATAAAGGGTATGAGTTATATGTAACTGTAAACGCTTACAGAACCCAGGATGTTAACATTAATTTTATTGGTAACCTGGCCCACAATAAAAATACCATTGTAAAGATATCAAACGCATTAAAAGCTTATAACGATGCTGTAAATAACTACCAGAGCAACGCTGATAACAAGGCTCAGGGTATTCCCTTATTGCATTACCAGGAAGGGCAATCGTTGTATACCATCTGGGGTGTAAAATCTATGGGTATCGATCCGGAAAATGGTAAAGAAATTTTAGTGAAACGTGATGGCTCACTTACTTACGACTGGAACGCAGTTGATGAGCAGCCTATTGGTAATATGGAGCCAAAAGCCGAAGGTTTTGTTGGTAGCAATATTACGTTTAAACAGTTTTTACTGAGTTTTCAATTTCATTACAAGTTTGGCGGACAAGTATTTAATCAAACATTGATTGATAGGGTGGAGAACGCAGATCCAAGATTTAATGTTGACAGCCGTGTGTTGACCGAACGCTGGCAAAAGCCGGGCGACAAGGCCTTATATAAAAACGTTGCCGACCTGGGCACTTCATATGCTACTTCCCGTTTCGTACAGCGCGAAAACACTATCGATCTGCCTTCGGTAACCTTGTCTTACGAGGTTAAGAAAACCTTTGCCAAAAAAATAGGCATGCATTCATTACGTGCGACATTAACTGTTAACGATGCCTTCTATAGCTCTACCATACAGCAGGAGCGGGGTATCCAATATCCTTATGCCCGCAGTTTAACCGGTTCAATACAGGCAACTTTTTAATAATCTGACATGAAAAAAATATTTTACATAGCCATTTTAATCGCCTTAACATCCTGCAACAAGTTCCTGGATGTTAAACCCGCCTCGCAGATCGATAAAACCGATCTTTTTCAAACTGAACAGGGTTTTGAAGAGGCGCTTAACGGTATTTACAGTTTGTGTTCATCTACCTCACTGTATGGTGCAAACCTTACATTTATGAACGATATTCTGTCGCAGAACTACCAGTTCAATGATATTGTTCTGCAACAGACCGCTAATTTTAACTATACGCTGCCATCTGTAGTAAGTAAAAACTACGACACCTGGAGTACTGCTTACCGCGCTATAGCCAATTGCAATTATCTTTTGGCATCTGTTGATGACCAAAAAGTTGGTTTTAACGGTAAAAACCGCGAATTAATAAAAGGAGAGACCCTGGCATTGCGCGCTTATCTGCATTTCGATTTGCTGCGGATGTTTGCCCCGTCGTATTTAACGGGCGCAAATCAAACCGGCATCCCGTATGTTACCAGGGTAACCACTAAAAGCACACCTAATTCAACCGTAAAACAAGCTATTGATTCGTTAATTACTGATTTAAAAGCGGCAAAAGCGTTATTGAAAGCTGATCCTATCTCGTCTGGTGGTTATATCGTTGGTTATCCACCGGTTGGTAACCCGCCGTCTAACAATTCAACTGAACTGGCTTCGAATGATCTGTTTATGCAGAACCGTCGTCATCGCTTAAATTATTATGCGGTTTGCGGCGAACTGGCGCGGGTTTATTTATACGAAGGCGACAATGTAAATGCACTAAGCAACGCATTGGAAGTTATTAACGCGAAAAAATTTCCGTTTACCAAGCAGGATGACTTCTTTGCAAGCGATATAACCAAACGCGACCGTATTTTTTATCCTGAACTGGTAGCTGCCTGGTTTATTGATACCCAAAATGAAATTAATTTTCTGCAGGACCGGTATACCAGTTCAGACCCTAAGTATAGCGCGACTGTTGACCAGGTAGCTGATATCTACGAAATAGGTGGAGATGGAGCTGATGACTGGCGATACAAACAGTGGTTCGTGTCTACCGCCTCAGTTTCTGGTGGTGCTAACCGTGCCATACTGCAAAAATATGTCAAGAATGGTTCGCAGGCAAACCTGCATCCATTGGTTGCCCCGGCGATAAGGTTAAGTGAAATGTATTACATAGCTGCCGAAGCAAGCTTTGATACCAACCCTACAGCTGCCTTAGATTATTATAACACCATCCGCGCTAAACGGGGTATTGGTAATACTTTAACCACGGTACCTGCAAAGGACGCTTTTATAACCCGCTTGCTGGCCGAGGCGCGTAAAGAGTTTTATGGTGAGAACCAGTTGTTTTATATGTACAAACGATTAAATCACGGTGTGGTTGTATCGTCTACTCAAACAACCCCGCCATCAAACAACATCTTCGTGTTCCCAAAACCGCAGGATGAACTTACTTACCGTAACAACTAATTGAATAGTGAAATGAAAATTTATAAGATACTCTTAGCTATAGGCGGCGTAATTGCGCTGGCAGGCTGTAAAAAAGAAAATCTGATTACCTATAGCTCGCCCGACGGTAAAGATAATATCTACCTGGGTACGGCAGTTACCGATACGACGGCGTTTACTTACACCTTTGCCTATTCGCCCGCTCAATTGCGCGACACGGTTTGGGTAAAGGTGACCACATCAGGCGAGCGTGTTCATCAGCCACGTAATTTCATATTGGCGGCCGACCCGAAGAAAACAACAGCTGTGTCTGCATTGCACTATGAGGCGCTTAAAGCCAGCTATACTATGCCGGCAGACTCGGGCATAGTGCACGTACCCGTGATATTGCTTAATACCGATACCGCTTTACAAAATAAAACGGTAAAAATTACTTTAGTAGTAAGCGGAGGCGCTGGTTTCAGCACCAACTTGCCTATTGAGGTACGAAGCAAACAAATTACTTTTTCAAACCGCCTGGAAAAACCGGTTTGGTGGAACTATTGGGGACAGCTAGGTAATTACAGCCGCGTTAAGCATCAGCTGTTTCTGATCTCGTCAGGTACACGCGACCTGGTAGAACTTAATGGAGCCGTTGATCCTAACTATTTTCTGCATATTCCGCGTTGCCTGTATTATATCAACAATGTGCATGAGTTTTTGCAGGACCCTTTCACTTGGATTCAGCAAAATCCAAGTGCTGGCTACAAGCTAACCAAGCGCAGTGACAATACCGGCGATTACGATCTGTATAATGTTAACGCGCCTGATAAGAAATATTGGCTTAAGTATTTTGCTTCGGTTAACAAACTCATTTTCATTGATGAAAATGGTAATCAAATCATCATTTAATTAAGAAACCAGCACAATGAAAAATAAACTTTTTTTTCTGTTGACCCTTGTCATTGCGGCACTTGGCGCCTGTAAAAAAGACCTGGGCAATTACAATTACAATCCACCCAGCGAACCGGTTGTTACCGCATTCAAGGATTCTACCTTTCAAGCTTTGGTAGGCGATACCCTAACTTTAGCGCCTAAAGTTACTATTGAAGGAGCCAATTATTTGAAAGATCTGACCTATCAGTGGGATATTTACGTAGCCGAAGAAGCGCGGGCAGATACTTATACCGGTTACCCGCTTAAAATTGTTTACAATCTTTCGCCCCAGGTACGCGATGCCAAACTGACCATCACCGATAAACGTAACGGCATTAAATATTTCTTTCCGTTTAAGATTTTGGGCGGCACTCAATTTTCGGCGGGTACCACTGTACTGAGTGTGGACAATGGGGTAACAAAATTGTCCTTTATCAAACCGAATAAAACTATTTTAGCTAACCTGTATCGGTCTTTGAATGGTGAGGATCTGCCGGCTAATCCAACGCAGTTATTTCCAAAGCCCTTTGCTTATCAGCCAGGAACGGTTGAAAATTACTGGGTTATCGCTCAGGATGCTGCTCACCAAAGTGTGGTTATTGATGGAAATACCATGCTGCGTAAAAACTATTTTAACGCGCAGTTTTTTACGCCGCCGTCTCCATTGAATTTAGGCTACTTCGAGGCCTCAACCGGTTCACCTTCGGGCGTAGTTAACGGAAAGCTTTATTTGGCAGTTACCAGCACCGCGCCTTTTGCGCCTGATTTTGGAAAGTTCTCCAGCGCGCAATCCGGCAATTACACTTTATCGAATTTTTATACCCATGGGCCAAGCTATTTCTTTGGCTTTGATCCTGCCGCGCAATCCTTCATCAGCTTTGACGGCGGTGGCAATTACATGGGTAATGATTTTGCTTTTGACGGTACTGCTTTTGACCCTAAACATTTGGGTACAGGTAGTCTGGTATTTATGCAGGCGCAGTCGGGTCAGTCATATGCTTACATTAAAGGGGCCGACGGTGATATCTATGAGTTGTCTTTCTACCTTGATATGGATAATTATGACGCGCGTGCCATTCATGTATACGGGAAACGTGTATTTAAAGGCGCTTCGTTGGTAACATCAGATACAAAATGGCAAAAATCAACCGTGGACATATTCTACTTTACTTCGGCCGATAAGATTTACCGCTATAATCCGCTTAACCAGGATCTGCGCACGCTAGACGCCAATTTTAACGGGCAAAAAGTGACTATGATTAAGTTAAGCGCTGACGGTAACACGCTTACTGCAGGCACCACCGGTACTTTGTACACACTGGATGTCAGTGTAAGTAAAAACGGAAATATTACAAAAACAATCACCGGCATACCAGGCGCGCCCGTCGATGTAGTTATTCACTAAAAACACTATCACTAAAAACAATTATATCAATATGAAAACGATAATAAATAGCCTTTTATTAACAGCAGTTAGCATAATGGCTGTGGCACAAACGCCAAAATCAGGTTATACTGTTAACGGGCAAATAGGTAGCCTTAACGGAGCCAAGGTTTACCTGAGTTTTATGACCGATGGCCATGATCATACAGATTCTGCCACATTGGTAAACGGTGCTTTTAAATTCACCGGGCACATGAACCCTTATAGCTCAGTACGCATGGCGATTGACCATAAAGGTGTTGGCCGTGAAATTGCCACTCGTGGCGGCGACGTGATCTATTTCCATTTTGGCGATGAAACATTAAATATTTCTTCTAAAGATTCTCTTGCGAACGCGCAGATGACGGGTTCAAAAACTTATGACGAATATGCGGCTTATGCCAAAGCGGTAGGGCCTATGCCATGGGATATTGATAAGATCTCGAATGCAGAGATAGCGGCAGCACCCGAGTTAGTACAAGACACAGCTTTTACAAACCAGGTAGCACGCCACCACTATCAAATGATAGCTGATTTTCAAAAAAAGAACCTGGAGTTTGCCAAAACGCATCCGGCCTCATACTTCGCGCCGGTAGCGCTGTTCGGTACCGCGGCTAACGATAAGACCGTAACCATAGCCGAGCAGATTTTCAAAACTTTTACTCCGGATATCCAGGCAACTGAGAATGGTAAAACCATCCAGGGGTTTATCGATGCACATTACCGCCTGAAGATTGGCGGCGCCGCGCCGGCTTTCACGCAGGTAGATCCGGCGGGTAAACCTGTTTCGCTTTCGGCTTATAAAGGTAAGGTGGTATTGATCGACTTCTGGGCAAGCTGGTGCTCGCCTTGCCGCCAGGAGATCCCGAACCTGGTGACCCAATATAAAAGGTACAAAGACAAGGGATTCGAGATTTTATCCGTGTCATTAGACAATAGCCGCAATAACTGGCTTAAAGCCATACAACAGGAAGGCATGCCTTGGGCGCAGGTATGTGACCTGAATGGTCAGAATAACAGCGTTGCCCGTCTTTATGGCGTTTCTGCCATCCCTGCGACATTCCTGGTTGACCGTAACGGTAACCTCATACAGACGGGTTTGCGTGGCGAGGACCTGAACAAGAAACTTGGCGAATTATTCAAAGATTAAGGATGACTCGACCCTATTGTTTATTTATTGCCCTTGTGCTGCTGGTATCATGGATACCGCAGCGCACAGTGGCGCAAAACCTGCAGTCGGCGATCCAAAAAACGATAGCCAAAGTAAAGCCGGCCTGTGTCAGGCTATGGGGATTTGATACGCTGCAGCAAGTACGCACCAGCGCACAATTTAGTGCAGTAGTGGTTAAAGATAATTATATACTGACCGCAGCTCACGTCACTATACCAGGCAACACCTACAAAGTAATGTTTCCTGATGGCCGTGAAGCAATTGCTATTGCACTGGGTAAGATCGAACTAGCTGACGACAAGACCAGACCCGATGTCGCTCTGATGAAAATACTAAAAGGCAATTGGCCACAAGTTGAAACAGGCAGTTCTGCAGCGCTTCAAAAACTACAACCCTGCCTGAGTATTGCTTATCCCGAAAGTTTAAATCAAACACAACCAACTGTGCGTTTGGGCAAAGTTACTGATCCGTTAAATAGCAGGGGTTTTATCCATTCTACCTGCCTAATGGAGCCGGGTGATTCGGGCGGCCCGTTATTTGATCTCGCCGGCAAACTTATTGGCCTGCACAGCGCCATTGAGGTGCCCGAAGCTGATAATTATGATATACCGATTGATCTTTATCAAAAATACCGGGCCGCGCTGCAACAGCCGGTTGTATACCATAACTGGCCTGAAACAGTGTCAAATATTAAGCCTAGGAAAGCCTTGCCGGCCTTAACTGACCAGCCAAAAGCCGGTAACTATGAAGGTGCATGTGTGAAACTCAACAGCCGTCTTGATGTTAAATCACAAGTGGTAATGGGTACTGTATTTTCATACAAGGGGCAAACCCTTATTGTGTCCAAAAGTTCGCTGATAGGCAACTCGGTGATGATGGGCCAAACACCGGTTAGCATCATTGCCCGCGATCTAAATACCGACCTGGTATTACTGCGCCCTGCCGCAACTCTGAAAGGCGGCATTAAGCTTGAAGGGACTGATAGTAATATTCAAGCGGGCAGTTTTTTGTTCGCCCCATTAGCTGACACATCGACAATTTCGGGCATCATAAGTGGCGGTCCGCTTGATTTGCCTAAGACCAATAGCGCCGGATTTCTCGGTGCCACACCCATGCACAATAGCAGCCCGGCTAAAGTTTATTTCGTTAGGGCAGGTTCGCCCGCGGCATTGAATGAAATTAAAACAGGCGATATAGTTACTATGCTAAACGGAGCGTCAATAACTGATGCCGACGCATTTGCGGATGTTATGTCTAAATCCTGGCCCGGCGATACGCTGAAAATAAAACTTAAAAGAGGAGCAGAGGAAATCGAAAAAACAATTATTTTGACTTACCCGCCCGATATCATACACGATCATCCGGCTGAACACTTTGCGGGTGGAAAAAGTCGCCGCCGCGACGGTTTTAGGCAGATCTACACGAGTGACTTGATTTTAAAGCCTGGGCAATGCGGTGGGCCCATTTTCGACGCACGACGTCATTTTTGCGGCCTAAATATTGCACGGTATAGCCGCGCAAACAGTTTGTTAATCAAGGCTGCCGATGTTAAGCAATTTATTCTAATGGTCATAAAATAGTATTGGAAGCGATAAACAAAAGCATAAATACCTACCACATTCTGCTTTTTGGATTTTAAGAAGTTCGGACGCTTACCTCCGTTCTCTTCTAAACTGGATAATTGTGTTAAAACCGTATTGATTTGTTTCCCGGGTATTAAATTTAAGACATCATAGGACTCATGATACTTTACTAACAAGGAACGGCAGACTGATCAGCCTGCCGTTCCTTGTTAGTTCTAATGACTAACCACCGCCTTTGGCGGTAGGTCAGGGGTGGAGGCTATAATGTCCTGATTTTCCTTCACTTATATTTACAAATCACGGTACTGTTACATATTTGTCGCAGTCTTCCGCGCATAGGGAACCTCGTGTTACACTCAAATACTGATTCCAATTATTAATAAGGCAGAGCACAAATCAGTTTTTTACAGGATAGTTTTTCTTCAGAAACTTCAATATCTCCGGGAAAAACTCTTCAAATGATTTGTACTTGTGTGAGGTGAGATATTTATCGTAAATATATGGCTCCAGATCGGCGACGTAGATAAAATCGCTGGCCGTTTCGCGGGCTACCTGCCGCTTAAACTGGCGGTCGGTGCGGTACTTTTTGTACAACGCGCCTACTATTGATCGTACCACATTCTCGTTCAAACAATAGGTCCAATTGCTGATGTTGTTGCGCTGCATGCCCTCGTCCTGTTTGTTGAAAAGGTAGCTTAGCGCGTCTATTTCGTTTTTGTATTTGGCAAAAAGGTGGTCCAGGTAAATGTGGCTCCCCTCGTGCCATACCAGATTCTCGAAACCTTTAAACTCAAATATAGGGTCAACATCCATTAAACCATCGCGCTTAAAAAAGCCCGTATTGTAAACCACCCAGTTGGCAAATTGCGGGTTGATGGTTTTGGTATCGATTGCATGCGACCCCCAGCTGTTCAGTGGGTCGATACATACATACCACTTCACATCTGAATGATATTTGTAAAAATCTTCCAACTTATCCACCAGTTTGCCCGAGTCAACCCTGGCCTTAAGTTCATCGCCCCATTTATTGTAGTGCTCCTGGTGCTGCTGAAAGAAATTCCAGAAATGGGTAACGTTAAAAAAAATCCTTACATAGCTTAATGTATTCCAGCGTATTCTCCTTACCGTAATATTTGTACCAGCTCAATTCGGCAGGTTCATAGATCTTGATGTTGGGGAAATCGCTCATGCACCAGCCGAGTTCTACTAAGTCGGTATAGGTTTTATCAAACGATGCCACCTTTTTTACGGCCGGGTGATCTTTGTATTTTTCAAAATAGGCCAGGGCTTCTTTAGTGTAGGCCGATGGATTTGGCTGCGGATACTTACCGGCCAGTATTTGTATAATGGTTAATAGTTCCACGCCCGGATGTACGGTTATCTTCAGTTTATCCTGGCAAAAACCCACTAAGGGAAGCAAGGCAGTGAACCAGATGAGTAATAATTTTTTCATTGCGATAATTTTTTTGATGATGCTAAACTGGATAAGCACCGGCGCAATAACAATTACGATTGACCAACCCCTGAAATTTATTGACGAACAGGTACGGAGGTGGGCTTGTTGAAAAAATCCCGTTCATCACTAAAAATTGCCTGTTGGTGTATTTATGGCCCGCGAATAAAAACACCATGCTATATTTAACCAATGAAGCGGAAGCATATTATCTTTTTACATGTGGCGGTGTGGGTTTTGCTTATCCTTAACCATACTGTTCCGCTTTTTCTGCATAATGCATTCCATTCTTTTAAAGAACAGCCGCATACCACCGGTTTATTTATCAAATACTGCTTAACCGAGGTTGGTTTTTGCAGCATCACGGCACTTTGTTTTTACAGCAATTACCTGTTCGTTGCGCCGCAACTGTTTGTAAAGCGCAACTATTTCAAGGCGGCATTGTACATTGTATTGATACTGCTGGCCCTGATCGGCTGGCGTTATATTGTTGAGTTTTGGTTTTTTAAACCGGTGCTGGGGTTTGATAACTACGGTGGAAGGCCGGTAACTGCCGAATATTATATCAGCAATATATTTTACTACTACTTCCCAGCCTACTTTGTTTACGGGATCATCTACTTTTTTGCCGAGAACTGGTACCGCACCAAACAGCGCGAACAGGAACTGCAAAAAGAACAAGCAGCGGCCGAACTGACCTTTCTGCGATCGCAGATTAACCCACATTTTTTGTTCAACAGCATTAACGATATCTATGCGCTCACTCATCAGCATTCCGACCAGGCGCCTGTGGCCCTGTTAAAACTATCGGAAATATTGCGCTACATGCAGCGCGAAGGCAATGCCGACCTGATGCCTCTGCAAAGCGAAATTAAATACCTGGAGAACGTGATAGAATTGCAGTGCATCAGCGCCAAGGGCAACGCCTATATTGATCTTGCTGTAGGGGGCTATATCGGCAGCCAGCAAATTGCCACCTTACTGTTCATCTCTTTTGTAGAGAATGCCTTTAAACACGGCATCCTTACCGACCCCGCTAACCCTGTGCAAATGCATTTACAGGCTACTAATGACAAAGTGCGCTTCGACATCCGGAACAAAAAGAATAACTACCAGAAAGACAAGCTCGGCGGCATTGGCCTCAGCAATGTGCGCCGCAGGTTGTTGCTGATGTACCCCGGTAAGCATAACTTAGTAATTAATGAGGATGCCGGGTTTTACACCGTTAATTTAGAATTGCAGTTAACATGAACCAGCTCCGTTGCCTAATTATAGACGATAAGCCACTGGCAATTGACATCCTGGCCGACCACGCTGGCAAGATACCTTTCCTGCAATTAGTGGGTACCACTACCAATCCCATAGAGGGCCTGCAAATGGTGCGCGAGCAAAACATCGACCTGGTTTTTCTCGATATCCAAATGCCCGAACTGACAGGCCTGCAATTCATAAAGATAGCGGGTAAACAATGCAAGATCATCCTCACCACTGCATATGCCGAATATGCTTTGGATGGGTACGAACATGATGTAGTTGATTACCTGCTGAAACCCATCCCGTTCGAGCGCTTTTACCGTGCGGCCGAGAAAGCATTGCATGTTATTGTTCCGGGTAGCCGGGCAGCAACGCCGGTTGTTCCACAGGCAGAACCATCGCCCGAATTCCTGTTTATAAAAACCGAACACCGCATACAAAAGGTAGATTTGAAGGATATCCGGTTTATTGAGGGGCTGCAAAACTACATTGCCATCACTACCTCTAACGGTAAAATATTAAGCCTTCAAACGCTGAAGAAATTAGAGGAACAATTGCCTGATAAGGAGTTTGTCCGGGTGCATAAATCCTTCATTGTGGCGCTGCGGCATATCAGTTCAATCGAGCGGGGGCGCATCAACATCGGCGACCAAATGCTTCCTGTGGGGGATCGCTACAGAGATCGGTTTTATAGGATGGTTGAGAAGATTTAAATTAAAAGGCTGTTACGTTTTTTTGTTTTTTAAAATTGGAGACCATGCTTAAATCGCATCAAAATGGCCACATTATTGAAAAAAAAAGCCCCGCAGACATGCGGGGCCTAAGCTCCCGACAGTGGCGTTTTTTCGAACCAATTTATTGAAAAATTGCGACGAGTTGGAAATTTGGGAGATAATAATGCGACATTTGGAAATACGTATTCGTTTTAATCGAAATTTTTAATTTATATCTTAGTAAAAGATAAAGCTCACCGGCCTTAAAGTTAGCTACTTCATAACCTCGTCTTTTGATTATCGTAGAAATAACATCGTCAATAAAGTTTTCGTCAGTTTGAGACTTGACCTTAATCAAAAATGCTCCACGCAATGGCATAACGCAACAAAGCGTCCCGGTTCTCACCCGCGACGCTTCAATTGAAAAATCAATCATTAACTATCAAACTGATTCTATAAAGAACGAAGGTTTTTAATGTCTTATCATGGTTATCGTTTTAGCTTCCGGTCATTCCGGTAGTCCAGGATCATCCAAATGACAATCGCTATTATCACGATTATCATCAATCCAAACCCGATGTAAAATCCAGTATCCATTTGCCTTATTTTTCTGGTAATAATACTAGGCGTATATAATTACTGCCGCTTAAATATTTTAAAGCAGTATCCCTGATATCAGTTACCTTAACCTCATCCAGCAACTGCTCATAGTGGCTAACCTGTCCTAAATCGTCATGGTTCTGCAATTGACCGCTGATATAGCCGAGCCAGAAACCATTGGTCTTTAACTGCGGTTCAAAATTCGTTTTTTCTTCGGCGCGCCATTTGTCGATATTCTCCTGTGGCGGCCCATCCCTTTTCAGTTTAGCAATCTCATCCAGTGTGAACGCGATCAGTTTGTCAACGTTCTGCGGCGCACAGCCGAACTGGACAATAAAACCATAACGCGCCTGCGGATATTTGCCGGTCTGCACAAATACACCGGGACTGTAAACGCCGCTTTCGTCTTCCCGCAAGCGTTGCAGCAATCTTATTTCCAGCGCTTCTTTGAGCGCGTCCAGCCGGCTCTTATCAGACTTGCTATAGTCAAACAACCCCGAAAAAATTAGCAGCACTGATGCTTTGGGTTCAGTGCCTTTATAGACATTCTTTGCAATATGCCCCTCCGGGATATGAATGCCTAAATCTTTGGCTTGTTCCCCGCCCCGGGTTGATGGCAGGCTGCCCAGGTATTTTTCGAGCAAGGGCTTAATGCTGTTCGTATCGATGTTACCCACAAAAGTGAACGTAAAATTGGAAGCATCGGCAAACCGGTCTTTATAGAAGCTATATGCTTTATCCAGATTGACCTGCGCCAGCTTGGCTACCGAAGGGCCTGTCCTGCGAAAATTGTAACTGCCCAATACCGCGCTGACCGTATCACTGAATACGCTGCCAGGATCGTTTGCCCGGTTCAGCAGGCTGGACTTGGAACGGGCAATGATACCCTTGAGGATGGCGGTGTCCTTCCGTGGTTCGGTAAAATAAGCACGGATCAATTGTAATGCCGTTTCCAGGTCTTTCGGCGTAGACTTACCGTTAATCCCCTGGTAACGATCCGCAATGTATGGCACCGCGTCTGCTTGTTTTCCTGTCATATATTTATCCAGCTGGTCCGCACTATAGTTACCTGCCCCGCCGGCAGGGATCAGGCTTCCGGCATTGGCCGCGCTCTGGTAATCCGCATCAGGGCTGAGCGAGGTGCCGCCGGGTGCAAAAGCCGTAAACAGGATCTCGTCATTCTTAAAATCTGTCGGCTTGAGGATCACTTTAACGCCATTGCTTAAGGTCAGTGTAGTAAGATTCAGCGTTTTGTTTTGTTCTGCGGACAAGATCCTGCCCGCAGCAGGCTGAACGGCTAGTAAAGGCAGTGTGCTGACTTCATCGCAGTAAGGCGACAACTTTTCCGCTTCAACCGAAGCAAACCAACTGTTGATCAGCGCTTCGTTTGGTAAGCCTGCCTTTTCATTATCCGGCGCGAGTATCAGGACATCCCGGTTCTTTGTAGTAATATAGGCTGCTGCCAAGGCATTGAGATCTTTTAGCGTAATGCCCGGCAAGTCGTTTTGGGTCAACTGATATTCTGCCGTTATCCCTGGGGCAGCCGTACTTTTCAGGAAATATTCCTGGTATTCCTTTACATAGCTTTCCGATTGGGTCTTGTCTTTTTCCTTCAGCGATTCTTCCATTTGGTTCAGGTAAGCCGTTTTCGCCCGTTCCAGTTCGGTGGCGGTAAAACCAAAACGTTTCACCCGTTCGGTTTCACGCCACACTGCTTTGAAACCCTTTTCCAGTTCCCCGGGTTTGGCCACCACGCTGGCATCATAGCTATCGAGCCCGCCGATAAAGCCCGAGATTTGCGCGCCGCCCTGGACAAAGGGTGGAGTGGCCAGGCGCGATAGTTCGGCGTAGCGGGCGCCCAGCAACTGGTTAAACAAGCCCTGGATGATCGTCCGGCGGTAATCTGTCGTTGTTTTTAAAGGCGGCTGCGGATGCTTAATGAGGATCTCGGCAACCGTCGCGGTCATTTCCCGGTCAGTTACCGTCATTAACTGGTTTTTTCCGCTCAGCGGAACGGTAAACCTTGTCCGCAGTTTTTCATGCATCGGATTCTTTAAAGTAGAGAATTGAGCCTTAACTGTTTTCTCGATCTCATCCACATTGATATCCCCGACCACGATCAACGCCTGCAAGTCGGGCCGGTACCAGTCCTTATAAAAACGGGCGATCACGGGCCGTTTAAAATTATTGAGCACAGTATCCAGCCCGATCGGCATCCGGACGGCATAACGGGAGTTATTGAGCATCACCGGCCAGTATTGTCTTTGCATCCTTTCCTGTGCACCCTTTCCCAAACGTTTTTCTTCCAGCACAACGCCCCGTTCCTTGTCAATTTCGCCAGCGTCAAGTGTAGCATCCTGTGCCCAGTCGCGCATGATTTCCAACCCGCCTTTTAAAAGCTCCGGTTTATCCGAGGGGATGGGCAATTGGTAAACCGTTTCATCAAAGCTCGTATAAGCATTGATATCGGCGCCAAAGCGGATGCCTGACCGTTGCAAATAGTCGACCAGTTGATTATGCGGGAAATGTTTTGTGCCGTTGAAACTCATATGCTCCATGAAATGTGCCAGTCCGCGCTGATCCTCATCTTCCAGCACCGAACCGGCTTTGTTGACCAGGTAGAGTACCACCCGCTTTTTGGGCTCTTCGTTATGCCGGATATAATAGGTAAAGCCATTTGGCAGTTTGCCTGTACGGACCGCCGGATCGAGCGGCAATGGTTTTTCCTGCGCCAGCACGCCGCTCAGGAATAGAATCCCGGTTAGTATCAGGTATAGTGTTTTAGTTTTAATCATAATTGGTGCTAAAATCTTGTATTTATATATGCTGTATTTTTGCAATCCCCAACGTTTCATGCGGATCGTATTTCTTTTTAATCTATTTTAAAACAGTCAGCCCTGTCCTCGTCCGCATAGAGCGCTCGGGTAGCAGGGGTATATCAAGGTATGGCTGTGCCGGGTCATGAAAAGATGACCGCAGCCTGCTACAAAGGTGCCGCCAACTTTATTTTATCACCCTTGTCGTTCATGCGGTAATAGTTTTTGTTTGCTATTAAGATCGCCTCATGAACTCCATCGTGTTCATTCACATCTACGGCTACCACTTTATTTTCATAAAACAAACCGGCATGATCCACAATATCATGCCCAACCACGATCTTTTTGCAGCCATAAAAAAACAGGGTGCTGTCCACGATTTCCTGCGTGGCCAATGGTTCCAGGAAATAACCCCGGTACCAAAACAAGGCATCCTGTCCAAAGAAAACTTTCAGCTGATCCGGCAGGTCCTGCGGCGGGCTGTCGTAATAAGGCCGGCACTGGCTGTTGATGTCTGCCAGTTTCATCCGCTTGTTCAGGACAGCGGGGGAAACACCGCCATGGGTAACCAGCAGGTCGCCTATCTTTTCGATTGTGTTTTTGCTTTTTAGCCAGCGGCCAAGTTCAGTGTCCGCGGCATAAAGATCAGTATAGGGTTTACCGATCAATGCCGCACTGGCGAGATAGGCCGGATCAACGTAACGCAGGTCGCCGCTTAAGTTCATCAGGTCATGGTTACCCAGGATCACTTCGACTGCGCCCCCTTTCAGCGCGGCTTCATCTTCTAGTTTGTACAACAGCCATAAGAACTGGCAGACCTGGCGCCCGCGGTCGAACAGATCGCCCGCCACGACTAATTTGCCTTTGCCGAAAGTCCAGCGATAGCGGTTGTCTATCACTTTTGCTGCCAGCAATAAGTTTCGGAAAGGTTCGAACTCTCCCTCGATATCCGACAGCAGCAAATAGTGATCCGCCCCGGCAGTTTCGGACGGGGTGGGTCTGATGCTGTCTTTCAACCTGACGGTGAAATCCCAATCCGGATGCCGGTCCAGGTGCACCTGTAATAACCGGTTAGTTTTTTCCTTTTCCGGGAAATGTGCTGTTTGTCGTTTTGCGGTGCCGCCGGTGACAATGTTTTCGGTGGCGACCGTTCCCTGCCTATAAAACACGTAGGGGCCATCGGTCAGGTAATCAGCGGTTTGTGCTTGTGCGGCTGCCAACGGACAAAAGAAGGGGATCAGATAGAGAAAGACTTTCATGAATGATTATATTATTTGATTGGCTTATTGCTAAGGTCACCGCCGCCGATGACTACCTGGGTTACTTTATATTCGCTGACGCTTTGCACGACATTCGTGTTTTTCTCATAAAATGGCCATTTGATCCCGTTGCCTATATCGCGGTAGTCGCCCCATTCCATGGCCGTACCATCAGCAGCCATGGGGTATTGCTTGATCTTCAATCCGGATTCCCGATCGTAAAAATAGCGGGTGAGCGCCCCTTGTGGGGACCTGACGAGCACCAGGTATGCTAAGCGGTCACCAAGGATCTGCAGCACAGGCTCCAGCTTCAGGGTATAATCCTTGTTACCAAAATCAAGTTCCGGGAACAGCCGGTAGTTAGCCCGGAGCGACTCTTTTGCGGAATCCGTTAATACAACCGGGTAACCCATGCGCCTGAGCACCAAGCTGTCCCCGCTGATGGCCAGGTGCTGGATGTTAAGCTGGTGCGAGGCGGGCAGCGTTATATTCTGCAAAAAAATGCCCGGCTGCCGGTAAAGATCCATCCTGAGCCGCTCCAGCCCGCCCGAAGCACAGGCCGAGGTGACGGCCAGCTGCTTAATCGTTTTCAGTTTTTCGCGGCCCCCGACGGCTTCCAGGTAGTTGTTGACCACGGTCGCCGCAGTCAGGCCCGCAGGCGTCCGGACGCCGCTCCTGTCATTGTTTTCAGGCCGGATATCCGGCAACTCATGTGCGGGATCCAGCACCGCGTATTTGATCATAACGGTCGATGGGAAATAAAATGTCCAGGTCCCGCCCCGCTGCCAGATCTCCGCAGGTAAGCGTACAGTATCGGTTTTACCGTTTACCTGTCGCAGCGCCAGGGTAACGGGCAAAGCCATTCCGCCCAGGTTCTCCAGGGTGATCATCGCGCCTTTTGCAGGATCATCGCCTATATAGGCAATCTCTTTAATTGCCTGGTCGAGTTTCATGGTCGTAAAAAACCATTCTTGCCAGAACCAGCTCAAGTCCTCGCCCGCGGCATTGTCCATCGTGTGGAAAAAGTCCCAGGGGGTTGGGTGCTTAAAGGCCCAGCGGCGGATATAGGCCCGGAAGGCGTAATCAAAACGGTCCTGCCCGAGCACGTGCTCCCGCAGGATCGACAGCGCGAGCGCAGGCTTGTTGTACACGTCGCTGGCGATATGGTCATCCTGCAATACATCGGGGCTGTTCATGATCGCCTCGTCGTCTGCCGGGAATAGCGCCGGGGCCGCTTTATGCTGGTCCTTGACCGCATCATATTCTCCGTTGTTAAAATCGCGGGTATCCAGCTTATTGATAAAGGTATTCAGCCCTTCGTCCATCCAGCCATATTTACGCTCATTGGAACCCACGATCATCGGGAACCAGTTATGGCCGAATTCATGATTGATCACGTTCCACAGGAAATGGGTCTGGCTGAAGCGGTCACAAAAGACTAAACCTGGATACTCCATCCCCGTCGCCCCGCCCGCAACGCTGGTCGCAAGGGGGTAAGTATAGCTGAACCATTTGCCGGAATAAAGTTCGATCGCCGCCTTGGTATATTCAGTGGCCCTGCTCCAGGCGTTTATCCCCCTGCTTTCTACCGGGTAGAGCGACTGGGCCAGCGCTTTTTTCCTGCCGGGCAGGTTGATGCGCGCCGCATCCCATAAAAAAGCTTTTGAAGCAGCCCAGGATACATCCCGCGTGTTCTTACATAAAAAATGCCAGCTAAGGCTGGTCCGGTGCGGGTGAGCCGAAGGCCCGCTAAGATCAGTGGTATCCCGGATCATGACCGTTCGGTCGCTGTTTCTTGCCGCTGCCAGGCGGCGCAGGAATAAAGGCGTCAACACTTCAGCCGGGTTTAATAATTCCCCCGAACCGGCCACAACCAGGCCCGCAGGCGCGGTAATGGTATAATCAAAGTCACCGTAGTCCAGGTAGAATTCTGAAGCCCCCAGGTAAGGCACCACGTTCCAACCGCTGACATCATCATAGACCGCCATGCGGGGGTACCATTGCGCGACCTCGTATATCCAGCCGTTTTTGGTCATAGTCCGGCCCATCCGGTCGCTGCCCTCGGCCGGTATGTTAAAGGCATAGGCCACTTTAATGCTGATCTTACTGCCCGGCCGCAAAGCCTTCTGGAGCCTGACCTGCATGCGGGTGTCTCTGACGCAGTAATCTGCTTTTTCAGCCTTCCCCCTGCCGAGGAGGTAAACGCCCTTCACCTCATCACCTGTGGTAAACGCATTCACCGCAAAGCGGCCGCCGGCTACCGGGCTGGTCGCTTCGCCCCTGGAATCACGCCGGTAGATATTCTGGTCGAGTTGCAGCCATAAAAAGTCAAGCCGGTCCGGGCTGTTATTGACATAGGTGATCACAGCAGTACCGCTGATGCGGTGCCGCCCGGTGTCCAGGTTTACCTTTAGCAGATAATCGGCGCGGTTTTGCCAGTAGCGGGGGCCGGGGGCGCCGCCTGCGGTTCGGCAGGCACCGTTAACGGGGGGATAAAATACCGGCACAAATACCTGATGAGGGTCATAGGCCGGTGCCTGGGCATGAACGTCAACTAACGAGGCGCCCAAAATGAGCATAATGATAAGCTTAAAAATCCGCATATCAGTTGACAGGTATAGTAAAGGTGACCTCTTCCGGCGGAAGACACTGGTGGTCATTGCAGACCATATAATTCAACTTGCCTTTGACAACGACCGGCTTTCCCCCGGTTTGACGCAGGCTTATTTTCTGTTCAAAAATGACCGACTTTTCAAAATAGCGTACCTGCAGTTCAAAAGCCTTTTCATATTTGGTTAGGGGAGTGGGTTGCTTTATTTTTCCGGCCAGGCTGAATTCAGCCGCAGCGGTGAAGTTAAAACTGGTTTTGGCTGGCCCTCCCGGTAGCTGGTCGGCAGCATAGATGTGCCAGCCCTCGTCTATTGTCGCTTTCAGAAGAATCAGCGCTTCATTTTTCCCGGTCTTTTTGGCCGCATAGCTCCAGTGCACCGGTTGCAAAACCTGGGCGCGGAGCCGGCAGGCCAGCAGCGTGAAGACCAATAAGATCATTATTTTTTTCATGAGTTGTTTTTTTGTGCGGCTGACTGAAGCCCCTTATCGATTTCAGCGCGGCAATGTTCGAAATGTGAATTGGTAGCGGGGTTTTTAAGCGCGCCTATTCTGGCGCCAATCTTGGCGGAGAGGCTGGCCAGGCAAGCGCAGATGAGCCGTTTCCATTGTGCCGATGTGCCCTCAGAGACCTTACTAAAGGCAACCTTATCAGGCATCTGTAGCAGTTTGCAGGTCATATCAATATAGGTTAACTGCAGTTCTGCGCGTGAGGGGGAAACCATGGCGCGGGACTGGCCGAGCTCGCTGAAAATACCCTGTTGCAGGTCCCCGATCATTTGCGCATAGCTATACCCTGCAATCTGGTGGTCTGCAAGTAGATTGGATTTATCCAGGAAATCATACAGTATCGTTTTTTGCGTGAACAGTTCTGCGCAAATATTAGCTGCCTCCGCATTTTCTGTGCCCATTACTCCGGGCCAGGAACGCACCCGTACATTTTTTATACGTTTCAAAAACGGCGGCGCGAAAAACTCCTGATGGTCACCGAAAGCCTGGGTCAATAAAAACGCAACAGCCCGCCGCTGTACCCTTGCAGATACTTTCCGGTAAACAATGGACCCGTTGTGGCGGATTTGATTATTGGGCTCATACTGCCCACCGATCAGCGCGGCAACATGCTTCAACAGGTATGCCCGCTCTTCCAGCAACTGAATATATTTTTCCTTGAGCAGCACCTTATCGGCAGTTGCGGAACCTATAAACCCCATGACCCGCTTTAAATTTAACAGGCCGAGCCGGGACGCCTCCAGGTGGTCGTCGCCGAGGTCTTCTTCAATAGCGGAAGGATCAGAAATGCGGTCATTGCCATACCAGTTATAGCCCAGGCTGAATCGAAGCCTGGGCTCAGCATCCTGTCTGGAGAGCATTTTCCCGAGCGCCGGCCATTCATTTACCGGATCTTTGGCCAGCGGAAGCCGGCGGTAAGCATAGACAATTGCAAAACAGTCATAAGGCCCGATCACTGGAAAAAGGGCGGCGCCGTCACCGGGTTGCGCCACATAGTTCAGGCGCCCATAATCCATAATCGAAGCCTCAATGCCGTGCTTTTTTGTAAATGCCGGGTTTCTGAGCTGTTTTATCGTGTATACTGAACTGGCTTTATAATTATGGTCGAGGCCGAGCGCATGCCCTATTTCGTGGGAAACAGTATAACGGAGCATCCGCCCCTGCAGCTCATCCCGCAAAGGCAGTTTCCTGGCGCTGGGGTCACTAGCCGAAGCCTGGATAAAGTACCAGTTTTCATTATCAATAAGGGACGAGCCGCCTACTGTGACCCGGGAGAACAGCACCTCGCCGCTCCGGGGATCAATCACATGTGTGCCAGAGGCGCCCTCATCGGGCAACCATTGAATGATGCAGGGCGGTACCGGCATGGATTTCCAGCCGGCCTGTTGTGCCCTGGTGGACAGTTCGCAGCGAATCGCACGTTTAAATCCGGCCTTTTCAAAGGCGGTATTCCAGTCTTCCACAGCCTGTTTGATATACAGCTGCCATTTCCGCGGCGTTTCAGGAACCATATAAAAAACGATCGGCCTAACCGGCACCGATAGCTTTGCCCCCGGGAATTTCTTTTCCAAACGGAAGCGCTCGATCATTTTCAAATAGGGCGTTGGTTCTTTTTTATCCGTGGGATACCAACGGTGGAAAAAACCCAGCCGGTTATCGCATAACCTGGGCTGCATTGGCCTTTCCGGCAGCAAGACAAAATAATGCGGGGTGTCCGCCTCCCAGCCGGGCAGTTTGTCAAAGAGCGGGCTGACATTGATGATACAGGAACCCGAGGTTTCCGATGCTATTTTAAAACTGCGGAACCAGTGCCGCTGCGCTCCAATGGAATCGGCGCCCAGCACCCGCCGTGAGGCCTCGCGGACACGCATTTGTACCGAATCGCCGGCCCGGGTCCAGGTAAAAACGTTGTCTTGCTTAAATAAGCTGCCCAGGGGTTTTAGCACCAGCATTTCCTTTCCCAGGAGCTGCAGCGGGATCTTAAAATAACAGGCGTCCCCGCGGTGGTAAACGCTGAAAAGCGAGGCATCTACCAGGTATGGGGTCAGGGAAACACTATCGGCTTTTTCCTGTTGCGAAAATGCCGCCTTTCCGGGCACGAAAAACGCCAGGAGCAGGAAGAGTCTTAATGCCCTGTTCATTTTATTTTATGCTGATCGATCAGGATCACATCCAGGTCCCTTTCCTCCTGTACAAAGGCCAGGTCATATTTGGCCAGCGCCTGGCTGATCGATGCGACATCGGTCATTTTGCATTCCAGTTCCATATCGATCATTTCGTTGGTCATGCTTGTTTCGTTGACCAGCGGCAGCGGCGAAGCCTGGGCATAATAAAATTGTACCGGCGCCCAGAAACTGTTATCAAAGGCGGCATTATGCAGCGATATGTGGTACAAATCTCTATCCGTATGTGGCGTGCCGCCGGAAGTATGCAGCTTATCTATAGTTGAGGTACGTTTTAAGACCCAGCATTTCATCCGCTTCTTCCCCATCCGGCAGGTGATGCCCATCGGGGCGAGGAATTTACTGACCTCCTGCCGCGCGAGTTCCCATTTTTGCGGGTAAAGCGCCGGGTCCTGGACGATCAGCTCGTAGCAAAACAGGTGGTTCCATTTCCACTCATCCCATTTGTCCATGCGCTTAAACCAGGAATGCGGGTAATCAACCGCAGTGCTGTCCTCCGCTGTTACGATGATCCGGTTATCGACGAATTCCGTACGGCCCTGGCCCCAGACCGCCTTGCACATATTCAAAATGGTATTGTTCACGACGGTGATGCGGTTGGGATCGAAGGCGTAGAATCCTGGCAATTCATCATGATACCGCGTCATCATCGAGCAAAACAACAGGTTTTGCGGGCCTACCTGCACGCCCTGGCCGCCAAACAGCACGGGTTTGGTATCATCGACGTGCAGGTGGGGCGTATCTTTTTTCTGGTGCATTTTCGGCGCCTGCCCGGCTAACATGGCCGTGATATTGGCGGCGGTGACTTCTTCGTAACCGGTGATCGCCCGGACAACGCCGTCCCCGTCGATCCACACCTCGTGGGGGATGCTGTTGTGCGGGAATAGCTTGCCCAGCAATGAATCTTCCACCACCGAGGCCGGCAGGAAATGATAGCGCTTATGGATCCTTTCCAGCAGCGGCCCGGCAAGCGCTCCGGTTTCGTTATCGACCGGCAGGATCACCAGTTTGCCGCCAAATGATTTTTGCAGGGAATCCGCCTGCGGCATAAAGGCAACACAGGGCGCGCAGGTCGTCGCCCAGAAATCGAGAATGAGTAATTTGCCCTTAAAATCACTGATCCGGGCGCTTTTTTGCGGGTAATTGATCAGGTGGGCGATCGTGACATCCGGGCAACGCTGCCCCACGCCAATGCCCTGCGCCTGTGCCGACAGGGCAATAATTAATGCGGCAACACCTATTAGGGTGGTCCTTATACTGGTTTTTAATGTTAGGTTCATCGTTTGTAATTTTTGGCAATGCGCCGGAAGCAGCATTGCCGTTATTATTTCGGTTAAAAATTCGGCGTTTTAGCGCGTCAAAAGTCCCCCTGGCAGAAGCCAGAGGTGCCTTTTAACGTTTTTTAAAATTCGTGGTACAGGGCTGCTTTATCTTGGATTCTGCTGCACGTCGTTGTATAATAATTCGTTTTGAGGTAAGGGATACGTGTACCGGTCGTCGTTTGGCGGCAATGTATAGGTCTGCCCGTTCGCCACACGCTGGAGCGTAACGGCAAAACGGGGCTCAAGGTTCAGCCGGCGCAGGTCCATCCAGCGCGTGGTACGGTAGGCCAGTTCCTTGCGGCGTTCGGCCAGTACCTTGCCCAAGGCATCATCTGCCGAAACGGCGGTCAGGGGCACAAAGGTGCCGGTTTTGAACCGGGTGACCAGAAGCGTATTCAGGTCGGCCATCGCTGCGTCCTTATCCCCGGCCCTGGCTTCACATTCCGCTCGGGTGAGATACACCTCATCGGTTGCCAGTCCCCCAAAAAGTAAAATACTTTGTGTATAGCTTCCCTTGAAGGTAATATTCGCCGGAGTACTGTTATACAGGATCGTTTTTCGCAGGTCGTTAGGCTGATATGACGCGTATAAGCCCGGGTCTGGATTGCTGAATCTTACAGCCTGGACCAAAGCGCATGAGGCAAAATAAATAATCTCGACATTGGTCATGGGGATCGGGCGGGAACTGGCCGGGTTGAGTGTATTGAAATTCATCAGCGCGCTATTGAGCTGCAGACAGGAATCCGCATACAGTTTGGCTTTGCCGAATTGCTGCATACCTAAGTAAACACGGGACAAAAGCGCATAAGCAGCCACACGGTCAGGGCGGATATGGGTTTGTACTTGCTGGGTCACCGGAAGCAGTCGTGCGGCGGTCAGCAGATCGGTAGTAATCTGGTCATAGGTCTGCTGTACGGTCGACCGCCCGGTTTTGATATTGATGTCGGAGCTCAGGCGTAAAATAACACCTGGTTTTGCCGCATTTGCGATGCTGTAGGGAGGGGCAAATATACCGGCTATATTAGAAAATGCCCAGGCACGGTCAAACAAACCTTCGCCTTTGACGACGTTCCAGTTGGCCTGGGTGGCTGCGTCCGGCTTGATGGCTTCCAGGCCGTCAAGGGCGGTGTTGGCGTAATAGACCTGCTGGTATAGGCGGTCCCAGTCGGCGGAGTCATCACTGGAGAAGATCAGCTTCGCCCAGAGATAAGCATTGTGGTCGTCGGCATAGCTGCTGTTCAACAGCGCATCAGAGAGATAATAATCATCCGATCCTTGCTCACCGAGTGTTGGCTGCGAACCATAAATAAAGGTCCCGGAATTATCCAGCAGGGCCTGCATATCGGTTATACTCACCGGCACGACCAGATTTTTGTTGGTCTTGGCATCCAGCCAGTCTTTTTTACAAGACGTCTCTGCCAGCGCAAAAAGGCAGAGTATTATCAAAAGTTTCGTTTTCATGATCTTCATAAATTCCGTTTTAAAAATTAACATTCATACCCAGGGATAAAGTGCGCGGTTGGGGGATGCCAGTCAGGAAATCCGGGTCCAGCCCGTCTTTATTGGCCCGCCATAAAATGGCCAGGTTATTGGCATACAGGTAAAAGCGTACCGAACTGAAGGGCGGGTTGTGGAGCCTGGTTTTGTCAAGCGTGTACCCGAAGCTGATATCCCTGAGGCGGACAATATCGCCTTTATCTACCACCGCCGTGGACCCTGCATAAGCGCCATCACGGGCCGGGTCAGCGGGGTAGACCATAGAGGGTACATTGGTATGGGCTTCATCTCCGGACTGCTGCCAACGGTTGAGCCACTCCTTGTTTGCCCCGGCACCACTGTACAGGTTAGCATAGCTCAAGGCGCTTCGCTGGAAAAAGCTGCCAAAGGCATACGTAATGTTAGCCGACAGCGAGAATGCATGGTAAGAGAAATTATTACGGATGGAACCAAACCAGGGCGGCGAAGACGGACCCACGTATTTCCGGTCCTTTACCGGCACCCCGATCAGGGTATTATAGTCCTCCGTCAAAACGCCGTTCAGATAAACCCGCGGGTTGCCGTTGGCCGGGTCGAGCCCGCCCCAGGCATAGGCGTATACCCCGCCCAAAGGACGGTCTACAACGATACTCAACCCTGTGCTGGACGGGGGGCCGTTATATTTAGTCACCTTGTCGGTGGTATAGCTCAGCAGCAGATTGCTTGTCCAGCGGAATTTGCCGCTTACATTAACCGAGTTAAGCTGCAGGTCGATGCCCTGGCCGGTCATATCGGCAAAATTACCCCGGAACTGGGTATAACCGGTGCTGGAAGGAACATAGGTGTCACCGATCAGGCCGCTGCCGCTCTTGCGGTAATATTCCAGACTGCCGGAGATGACCTCATTACGCAGCGCAAAATCAAGACCAAGATTCAGCATGCCGATAGTTTCCCAGCGCAGTTCAGGATCTCCGGCGGAATTGATGCCCCCCTCAGTGTACGCCCTGCCATTGAAGTCATAATCCGGTGTAAATATGGCCGTTGTAACCGCGGTAATATTGTTGTCGATATTTCCGCTAAAACCATAAGTAGCCCTAAGCTTAAGCCTGGGCAGCCAGTCCATATGATAAAATGTCTCTTTGTCCAGGTCCCATTTGCCACCCACAGACCACAGGGGCACGGATTTCTGGTTGGTTTTAACGCCGAACAGGTTGGACTGATCGATCCTGGCACTCCCCGAAAGCGTATACTTACCCTCATAGGTATAGGCAGCATTGCTGAAATAGGAACGGTAACGGTTATCGGCGCCTGACAAGGCCCCCTGTGATGCTGGCAGCGAGAGGTAATTTCCCGTTGGATTGATCGGAAAATACGTGAAGGAATTGATTTGCTGAGAGATCAGCGTAGTCGGGTCATACCCGTAGTAAGTACTGGAACCTGCGGCTGTACTGAATTCCCTGGCCTCCACACCGGCAATGGCGGTCAAAACACTTTTCCCGCCGCTGTAATTATAATCTAGCTGCGCCCGGCCGTTCTGAATGTTAAGGGTATTGTCGCGTTTATTAAGAACACCTCCAAGGGGCATATTATAACCGGTTACATTGCCGCTGGGGTCGATTATGCTATAGGTATTGATCAGGTTACGGGCATAATAACTATCCTGCAGGGCCAGGTTATCCAAATTACCGCTGCCGCGCTCATACTGGTATTTCACCTCGGCGGCCAGGCCCTTAACCAGGGTATATTTAATGCCGGCCTGCGCGCGGGTATCATATTGTTTATAGGTCTGTGTTTTCAGTTTGCGCCGGAGTTCGTCCAGCGGTGAAAATGACCAATCCAAAAATCCGTTATTTTGTATGGTCCCGAGGAAAGAGGGGTTGTAGCCCGCTTGTCCTGCCCTGGCTACCACCGGCAAGGGGTTGCCTGTCGCGTCGGCCAGCTGCGTATAAGGATAGATAATGTTAAGCGTTGGGAAGAGTGAGTCATCTGCATCGCTGCGGGTTTCGGTATAAGCGATCCCGGCTGTGATCTCGAGGTTTTTTACAGGTGTAAAGGTGTTCTGGGAATTAATGGTGATCCGACTGTCGCTGCTGCCAGCCTGGTTCTGCCGGTTCTGGTCATAACCGGCGGAAAAAAAGTAAGTGGCCTTGTCGCTGCCGCCACTTAGGCTCAGCGCGTTTTGCCAGTTGACGGCCGGGCGGTAAAAATATTTGCTCAATTGCGTCCTTGCGTCCACATTACGCAAAGCATTAAGCTGCGTACCCGCATCAGCCCCAGATAAAGACCCGTTCCGTTCGCGGTTAAGGATATCAACCACCGGGGATACCGGTGCATAGGCACCTAAGCCGAGTGTGCCGTCAAAATAGCCCTGTTTAAAGAGATATTGTTCCACATCAATGTAATCCGTAGCAGGCAGGTAGGTCGGGTCATAAAAAAGATCCGGGCGCTGGCTGGCGGTCACATTGGTATTGAATGATATATGCAGCGGCTGGTTTACCCTGCCACGTTTGGTGGTGATTACGATCACGCCGTTACCGGCACGCGCGCCCCAAATGGAAGAGGCCGCGGCGTCCTTAAGGATGGTGACATTTTCAACGTCATTGGGGTTGATCATACTCAGGTCCCCATCATAAGGGAAATTATCGACGACCACCAGGGGCTGGTTATTGGCGAAAATGGTAGAAGTACCGCGGATATTCAGTGGTGATGCACCGATATTATAGCCCGGATTGCGGGTGTTGAATAAGATACCGCTGGTTACGCCATTTAGCCGGTCCAGGATATTGGTGGAAACGCTACGGTTCAGCAGGCCGTTGCTAACATAATCAAAAGAGCCGGTGGCCCTTTCCTTGGGCAGTTCCTGGTAGCCGTTACTGACAACAGCCACCTGACTGAGTTTCACCTCGTCAGTTTGCAGGATAATAGTCACCATCGGCTTTGCCGAACGTAATAGTTCTGCAACCGCGATCGTACGCGTCAGATAACCTACATAGGATACTTTCAGGGTATCTGTAGGGTTAACGGGCAGATCATGAAAGAAGCCGTCCTGCCCGGTAATACCAATTGTCCCGGTAATTTTGTCGGTTAGGGTAGCCCCGGGCAGCGGATTGCCCTGCTGATCGGTGACTTTGCCGTTTAGAGGGACAACGTCTGCGGGCGGGGTAGTGGACTTTGGGCTTGAGGAACCCGGTTCCTTCAGCCTGATAATGATTGTCTTCTCCTTGATGAGATAATCTAAATGCTGTTTGGAGAAAATACTGGAGAGAGCGGACTCGATACTGACATTTTTCAGGTCAATGGTCACCAAAGCGGCGTCTTTTAATAAAGCGGAATTGACAAAAAAATCATAACCGGTTTGCTGCTGAATATCCCGCAGGACTTTCTTCAGTGGTTCATTTTTTTCTCTAAGGGATACCTGCTGCGCGAAACTCGCGGCACTGACATGCAGTATAGCTGCTAAAAGAAGGAGCATAGTAATCTTCATAATCCGCAGGAATTTCCGGAGAACGGCAGAGCGCCCCCTGTAATTAAAAGCGTAAAAATTCATACATTTGAATGTTTGGGTTTGAGTTATTTAATGCTTGTCGTAAAATTTATTTAACGGGTAGCCCGAACGACCGCCGGGAGTGTTTGCAGCACTCCTGGCTTTTTTCAATGGTAACCCAGGAGGGTCTAGCGTGTTGTTACCATGATCCTCCTTCCCTGAACTTCAAAGTGAACATTGCCGGTTGATTTCATGATTTCAAGTACGGCGGAAATATTTTTTGCACGAGAAACGCTGCCGTCAAACGACAATTGTGCCGGTTGGGACCGGTAGACCACTTCCACATTATACCACCGCGAAATTTTCCGCATGATGCTTTCCAGGCTTTCACCGATAAAGATGAAGCGGCCTTCCTTCCACGCTAAAACTTGTTCCATATCGGCGTTCTTCGCCAGTTCAATTTGATGACTGCTACCGGTTACGGCTTGTTGCCCCGGCGTTAAAATCCGGTGATGTCCGCCTGCTGAAACCCGTATGGCGCCCTCCAGCAAAGTAGTGGTGATATTGGGTTCATCCGCGTAGGCATTGATATCAAAACGGGTTCCTATATCCTCCACAGTCTGGCCATTGCAGATCACCCGGAACGGCTTTGCTGTTTGATGAGCCACTTCAAAATAGGCCTCTCCGGTTATTTTTACGGTCCTGTCCTGACCGGTAAAAGCAGTCGGATAAGTAACGGATGATTCGGCATTTAACCAGACCCTGGTGCCGTCCGCAAATACCAGAGGGTAAGGCGACTGTTCGCCGCGGCTGGTCGAAAGCGTATTATACTGAGTTTGACGATCTTCGTTAGCGGATGCCGTATACACCAGGGCATTCCCTGAATTGATACGAATCGAGGTATTGCCCTGTTGCGCCAGCAATCCGTTCAGGCTTTTGGTCAGTGCAATTTTCCGGCCGTTTGCAAGGGTCAGTGTAGCCTGGTTTTTGCCCGGCGCAATATCGTGCGGCTGGGTCCGGCTTATTCGCGGTTCGGGCTGCTTTTTTAAGATAAAATAGCCTCCAAGCCCCAGGAAGATCAAAATAGCCGCGGCTGTGGTTAATTTTACCATGCTGAAAAGCGGCCTGGTTATTTTCTTATTTATAGGCAGGGCTGCCCATACTTCCGCTTTGGCAGCTTCAATGTTCTGAAACGAGGGTGCCGGTCGCCGGTCTTTCCAGTATAGGTACCAGCTTTCCACCGTCGCCTTTTCTTCGTCGGTGCATTGCCCGCTGTTGTATTTACTTAATAGCTTGTTATCAAAATTTTCTTGCATAATAGTCGGCGTATGAACTATACATCCCTAACTATATAAACAAACTACTAAGGGGGATAGGGTAGATTTATTTTTGAAAAGTTTTTAAAAGGTAAATAACATAGAGCAGAAGTCCAAGCTTTGTACGCAGGATCCGCAAAGCGTTCTTTACTTGTGTTCTCACGGTATGCTCAGATATATTGAGTTGCTCCGCGATTTCTTTGTGACTATAGCCCTGCGTCCTGCTCATCAGGAAGATCTCCCGCATTTTTGGAGGCAGATTGCCAATTTCCCTTTCAATAATCTGGGTAAGCTGTTTTTCTCTGATTTGAAAATCACTTTGAACCTGCTCTGTTCCGGTAAAGTCTTTCAAGGTTCCCATATAACGCGATTCAATACCCGACCGCGCGGCAAGGTTCAGGATCCGGTTTCTTACCGCAGCGTACAGATAGGAGGCCAGTTCAGTACCGAATTGCAACGATTCTCTTTTATTCCAAAGAGCAGCAAAAAGGTCCTGTATAATATCCTTGGCTTCTTCATCGCTTTTTAAACGTTTGCAGGCATGGATATATAATAAGCCAAAAAAACGGTTATAGATTTCCGTAAAGGCATCCTGGTCCCCGCCCTTTAAAAGAACGGCCAATTCATTGTCCGTGTAAGTGCCATATGCCATGATGGGGATCATCTGTTGTAAAATTAGGAAGAATAATCACCAATATTAGCTAACTAATTGAAATTTAACAAATATCAGCAATTGGCATCCTCTCACATATAAAGATGATATGTGTCGAACAGCAACGATCAATCCGGCGTTCGCTCATAATATCCTGAAAATTAATAAAAAAAGGCTCCTCGAATTGCGGCAAAATAAGAGCAAATTAAAATTGACCATAAGATTATGGCTGACTAATTGTAATTGTGGCGAACAGCATAAACAGCCCCATATTAAAAAACCTTATGTTCAACATACGTTGAACATAAGGTAAGCCAAATTGTACTGACAGCGTTAAAATATTAGAACACATTTCTGGCTTCTTGGCGATTGTAGAGGCCATTTTGCAAAAATATGAGGCAAGAAATTCTGGCGAAAAAAGTCAATAGTCGTGTCGTTTTTTTTATTTAAGGTGTTCAGAAATTTCAACATGGTGAATTTTAAACACACTTTAATTGCGGCAGCAACGCCCGTCTGTTGCGGAGCAACAGCGGGCGATTTTGGACTTGCGACTAAATTTCAACTACCAATCCGTCTTGGCAATCGGACGCCTCGGCTTCGGCATCTTCACGGTTTTCGAATACTAAATTATTACCGTCTGTATCAGTTGCGATGATAGCGTACTCCGCGCCTTATGCAAAGCTTTACATAAGGGCCTTTATGTAAATAAAACGATTATGTAAACATTTGTATTTAGGTATTTGAAAATCAATTCCTTGATTTAGAACTCCCCCTTTTTTCTTTACATAATCATGTACAATATTTTTGATGATGGGCGATGTTGCCCTAACAAAATATTGTATTTATGAATGATAAACCAAAAAAATTAGAAGACTTAACAAGTGAGTTCAAAGTTTACATGACGGGCGTACGCAAACTCGCGGATAGTACGGTTCAGTGTCACCGCTGGTATTGGAATAACTTCGCGAGGTATCTTTTAGATCATAAAATCGAGTTGGTAGATGCGGCTGTATGTAAGGATTATTTATTTTTCCTATTTGCAGATAAAGACCTCCAAAACTTAAAGCCCTATGAAAGAACGCTCTTGAGGGTCATTAGGGATCTCATTGAATTCCAGGAGACAGGACGAGTTTTAAGAGCAAAAGAAATCCCCGCTGCACTGGGTGGGTCTATTGGGGAGGTTATGATGGGCTATATTGCTGACCGTATATCTCAAAGGTTTGCCCCCAGGACTATCTCTTATGACAGGTATTACCTATCTAAATTGCTTGATTATTTAACCCAGCACAATGTTCAGTCAATAAAAGAGGTGAATGAACTGCACCTCTTGATGTATTTCAAAAGCTTCAAATCAGAAAATTGGTCAATAGCAAGCAGAGCCATTATTATTATCAGAGGCTTTTTTAACTTCTTATACAAACAGCAAATACTTGATATAGATTATTCCAAGGTCATCCCTAAAAGCGGTTATAACTCGCATAAAAAGCGACCATCAAGTTATACCGCTGACGAAATAAAAAAGCTGTTGGACTCCATTGATAGAGCTTCGGCAACTGGCAAACGCAATTATGCGATCATATTATTGGCGGCAAAGTTAGGGTTAAGGGCATCCGATATAGTTAAACTTCAGTTCAATAACATCGATTGGACGCAAAACACGATTAAGTTGATGCAGTATAAAACTTGCAGGCCGGTGGAATTACCCCTCTTACCAGAAGTAGGAAATGCCATCATTGATTACTTGCGATATGGCAGACCAAAATCAAATAGCCAATATATTTTTCTGATATCTCTTTCACCATATACAGAACTAATGGCAAGTTCGGTTTCTTCAAATGTTAAAAGGATCTTTGCAAGTGCAGACATCGATATCCGACATAAGAAAAGTGGCCCTCACGCGCTTAGACATAGTTTGGCCGGGCTGCTGCTTGAAAGTCAAACCACCCTGCCAGTCATTTCTGAAATTCTGGGACACAAGTCCAGTGAAACCACGAGCAGGTATTACCTACGCATCGATCTGAAATCACTCCGGCATTGTGCATTAGAGGTGCCGATGGTGTCTGGGTCGTTTTATACACAGAAAGGGGGATACTTCTATGCTTAAAATAACATATCACGGTATCTACGCCAGTTATATCGAGCAATTGATAGCTTTCAAGAGAAGCGTTGGTTACAAATATGACAGGGAGGCAAGATTATTAGCCTACTTTGACCGGTTTACCATTGAAGAAGGTGAAACTAATGTTGGTATATCCAAAGAACTTTCTGATAAATGGTGTGCGCGAATAGGCTGCGAATCGGAGACCTATCGCTATAGCCGGTGCGTTTGCCTCAATCAACTTTCTTCTTACCTGTGCAACATCAATATCCGTTCATTTATAAGAATGCTGCCCAAATACCGCAAAAACTTTAACCCTTATGTGTTTTCAAAAATTGAAATGGAAAACATCTTTATGGCGTGTGATAAGCTGGCCACAAAAGATAAGGTAATGGACTCTACCGTGTTCGCTATGCCAATTTTGATAAGGTTCCTATATGGTACGGGGTTACGTATAAATGAAGCATTAGACCTGAGAAATAAAGACTTCAATCTCATCGATAACTATATTATCGTCAAAGACAATAAAAACGGGTTTGAACGTAATCTCCCGCTGTCGGACTCATTGGCGCGGGCTTGCAAAATGTACGAGTATAGAGGCCAAATGCCGATCAAAACCTCTGGAGACACTTTCTTTTTTGTAAAGATGAATGGTGAGCGTTGTCATCGGGCTGTTGTTTATAGTTGGTACAGAAGGGTATTAACGAAGGCGGGAATAGCTTTTACTGGTGGTTCTCACAATCATTCGGGGCCGAGAATTCATGATATAAGGCATACAACGGCCTGCCATGCTTTGGCAAAGATGATTGATGAAGGAATGGATCTTTATTGTTCATTACCTATTATCTCCACATATCTTGGCCATCAATCCCTCAAAGCAACCGACTTGTATGTAAGGTTGACCGCCGAGATGTACCCCGGCCTGATTAAAAATATCGACATGTTAACTTTTAACGTTTTCCCCCGCCTTGACCATGAAACCAACTGATTTCTCCAAACACCTGACGGACTTTTTTACAAAGTACCTGACCCATGAAAGAGGGTTAAGTTCAAACACCGTCGTATCCTATCGCGATACATTTGTTCTATTAATAACATTTATAGAACGTGAAAAACGGATCAAGCCGGAAAAACTGGAACTTACATCAATAACAAAAAAATTGATCGTAGAGTTCCTCGACTGGCTGCAATCGCAAAGAGGCTCAAGCATAGCAACAAGAAACCAAAGACTTGGTGCGATACACTCATTCTTTAAATATGTGCAATACCAGCGGCCGGATGCTTTATATGAGTATCAGCAAATCATGTCCATACAGATCAAAAAAGTAAATAAACCTTTGATGAGTTATCTTACAATTGATGGCATCCGGCTGCTATTAAAACAACCTGATGTGAGCACCAAGAAAGGCAGGCGCGACCTTGCACTACTATCGTTATTGTACGATACGGGTGCCCGTGTTCAAGAGATCATTGATCTTACGCCGGCAGTTATCCGTTTTAATAAACCGGCTACCATACTGCTGAAAGGTAAGGGAGACAAAAGTCGGGTTGTTCCACTTTTGGATGACCAGGTTAACATACTAAAACAATATATGGCTGAACGGAAATTACTCGAACCTTTCGCAAACCAATACCCTCTTTTTGCTAACAGTTATCATCAAAAGCTAACAAGAGCAGGTGTTACCAATATATTGCTTAAATATGTAAAGAAAGCCCGGGAAGAAACACCTGACCTAATCCCTGAAAAAATCAGTTGCCATTCCTTAAGGCATTCGAAAGCGATGCATCTTTTACAAGCGGGAATAAATCTGGTATACATTCGGGACATCCTGGGTCATGTTTCGGTACAATCTACCGAAACTTACGCGAGAGCCGATGCTAATCTAAAGAGGGCAGCTCTTGAAAAAGCATACGTAAATGTTAAACCCGCCGAAGCGCCCGATCCAATATGGATAGGGAACTCAGAACTTAAAGAATGGTTGAATAGCTTTTAGCTCAAAAGATTATGTAAAGTAAATCCCATCAAATAGTGAATAAAAAAGCTACAAATGGTTAATACTTTACATAATCGTTTTGTTTACATAAGGGTCCACCAAACATCTCAATCACTATATAACTCATGGCTTGTAGGTTTTTTGATTAATATAATTGCGCTTTGGCTTTTCATCATTTAAGACTTCGCTACCGTATTTGCTCCTAATTTCATCCAGCGATTTTTTACCACCTTTTGAAACTTTATACTCGGCTGTACGGAAATACCAGGCTAATTTTTTAGGCGCAAAAAAGAAACCCGCATCCTTTAGCGTGGCTCTTACAGGATAGGTGTTGCCGGTACACCAAAGCCAGTAACCTACTAACTCAATCGTAATGCCCTCTAAATGGATGATTTTCTCAATAGCGTTACGGTACGCTTCGGACGATAATATTTCGTTTTCCGTTTCTTCCTCGGATAAATTAGCCCCTTTGATGGCTTTGGCAGAGGCAAAAGCATACTCTTTGTTGATTTCCTGCATGGTAACCGTATCACCCCCCAAATCGGGGTGATACTGCTTTGCCAGTTTTTTGTAGGTCGCCTTGACTTCCTCAAGTGTCCCACACTCATTAAACCATTTCATGCTCTAATTTTTAGTTTTCAACTTGATTATTTCCGTTTTTAATACCTCCACATTTTTCGTACTGCCGAAATGATAATCGGTTTCCTCTTGCAGTTCCTTTATGGCATCATGGATGTTTGGGTACTTGGTTCTTATTGTGATTTTCACCAGTAAGAAGATTTTATCAGTTTTCATAATGGTAAGTATTTAGAAATTCGTTAAATTCAAACTGAAAGACTGTGGGGTTATCTGTTGCTAACTGTTGTGCATAACCATCCCAAAATATTTGGTTGGCAAGAAGCGAAAAATCAAATTAACCATAATGTCGCCTGCTATGCTGCCGTTAAAAGGGTTCTTACATTGTACGCAATGTAACCGTATTTTATGTGGTAGCGCATCCAAAGGACGTAATAACTACTATTACTATTACCACTGCTCGTCTGCTTGTGGCTACCGTAAGAAAGCCGAAGAAGTTAACAAAGCATTTGTCGATGAATTGAAAATGTATGTCCTCAATGAAGATTCAAAAGATGTCTTTAAAATCGCGATAATGGACGCTTACATAGATGCCACAAAAGGTGAAACACAAAACAAAACCAATTATATAGTTGAGATAACAGAACTGAGCAATCGCATTACAAAAGCGAGGGAATTATTACTGACTGGAGACTTGGATGGTTCCGACTATAAAACTATCAAAACAGAAAGTGAACATCGGATCGCTGTTTTAGAGGCTAAACTTGCTGAAGCACCTGTTACCGCGGTTAGTCTGGTAGAGGTAGAGCGTTTGTTAGATAAGGCCATTACCAAGTTGACCCAAATAGATGTAATCTACTCTAATTTTGATACTTACGTTCAAAGAGAGGTAATTGGTTCGATGTACCCCGAAAAATTCACTTTTGAAAATTTGCAACATCGAACCGCTAAGGTTGACTTTTTGTTCCAACTTATCTATCAGATTAACAGCTCGTTACGGGAGAAAAAAAGAAGGGCAAGCGACCGTAAAACGTGCTTGCCCATTCTGGCTCCTGAGGCTGGGCTCGAACCAGCGACCCTCTGATTAACAGTCAGATGCTCTAACCAGCTGAGCTACTCAGGAATCATTTTCCGTTTGGAGTGTGCAAAAGTATCATTTCTATACTTATTTCACAATGTTTTTTAAAAAAAAATGTAAAACATTAAATATGAGTTAGTTTAATTTGCGGCCGGTGCTATATTCCCATGTCCGCCGGCAATTAAGGTTTGTATTGCAATAGGTATGATTACTGGGGTAATTTTACAATCTTTGCAAAAAAGATAAATATTAAATGAGTTTATTAGTTATTGGTACTGTTGCGTTTGACGCTATTGAAACCCCCTTTGGTAAAACAGACAAAATAGTTGGCGGCGCTGCAACCTATGCAGGCCTGGCCGCTTCTTACTTTTACGAAAATATAAAAATTGTTGCTGTTGTAGGTGATGATTTTCCTGGAAGCGAAATAGCCGACTTTAACAATCACGGTATTAATACCGAAGGATTACAAATAAAAAAAGGAGAGAAATCTTTTTTTTGGAGCGGTAAGTATCATAATGATATGAATAGCCGCGACACGCTGGTAACTGAATTAAACGTGTTGGCTGACTTTGACCCCATCATTCCGGAAAGCTATCAGGACTGCGATTATCTGATGTTGGGTAACCTAACCCCACAAGTGCAGCAAACGGTTATTAAACGCCTTAAAAACCGCCCTAAACTGATTGTAATGGACACCATGAACTTTTGGATGGACATTGCCATGAACGATTTGCTGGAAACCATCAAACTGATAGACGTATTAACCATCAACGATGCCGAAGCGCGCCAGTTATCAGGCGAATATTCGTTGGTTAAGGCGGCCCGTAAAATTTTAACCATGGGTCCAAAATACCTGATCATAAAAAAAGGCGAGCACGGCGCGTTATTGTTTCATGAGGATAAGATCTTCTCGGCCCCGGCATTGCCACTTGCCGAAGTATTTGACCCGACAGGCGCCGGCGATACCTTTGCCGGTGGTTTTATCGGCTATATGGCTAAAGTTGGCACGGTTAACTTCCATAATATGAAAAATGCCATCATCTTCGGTTCGGCGCTGGCGTCGTTCTGCGTGGAGAAATTTGGCACCGAAAAAATCAAAAACCTTACCGATGCAGAAGTAGCCGAACGTGTACAGCAGTTTGTTCAGTTGTCTTCTTTCGAGCTTAAATAAGATTGGAAACCTTATATATTATAATTAATAAAGGCGGACTATTTACCTGGTCCGCCTTTATTGTTATGGCAAAGAGGGGCCTGTTTTTTTATTCTTATTGAGTTTAATGCCAATGGTAAATTGCAGGCTGCCGGTGTTAGCTGTATAGCTGCCCAGCGACGAGCTTATTTTCAGCCTTTGCAGGCCATAATAATAACCGGCCTCAAATAATAAACGTTTATAATTTAGCCCGATCCCGGCTGATACCCCGAAACGCACCTTTTTATCAAAGCCGGTATTGTTTATTGCATCGGTCACGGTGTTATAGTATCCTGTGCTGTCTTTACGGGTTTTTGTGGTAAATGTGCTCACCCCATTGACCTGTTTTAAGGGGAGGGTAAGCACCGGTCCTGCCTTAATATTAAGAATACCGGTAACCTTATAAACCAGCTGTAACGGTATATCAGCGGTGTAAACCTTGCGCGAATCAGTTATCTGCAAATTTTGGGCGGTGTCTTTCTTGCTGTCATTGGTATGGCTATAACCGCCGCTTACTTTATGCGGGGTTAACAACCTTGTCTGCAGGTTAACAGCCCATTTGTTACTAAGGTTATAGGTGGCAAATAACCCGCTATAGACATCTACAGGTAAACTGCCATAGATATTTTTGTTCTGGCTTTTAGTTGTAAAACTACCCGACGTATTTACTCCGGCAAGTAGCCCCCAGTCAAAACCAGTGTTTGTTGATGCGGTTTGTTTTTTTGAAGGTGTTTTTTTGTTGGCAGATTTTGCGGTGGCTGGTTTAAGTGTTTTGTTAACAACGTCAGAATTTTTCGAGATAAGGCCTATTGCACTGTTATCCCAGCCCGAAGTTAACAGCGTTGATGATGGCGATATGATTTCTTGCGCTTGTATACTGTCAGCTGAAAAACGGGTATCTGTATTTTTTGCTGTTAGCCTTCCCGGTCGCTGCGGTAAATTATACGAATTTCCGGGCTGACCGGCGGTTCTGTTATACAATCTTTCTCCGGTACGTTGATTGGATTTGGATGATGTACTGGGCCTCTTAACGTGCCCTAAACGCTTAAATCCTCCGGTTGATGACGGTGCCGGATTATAAAGTAGCCGCGAACTATTATTTAACCTGTCATTTAAGGATAATACTTTGCTATTTACACCGGGGTTAGCTGCCCTGCGGTCATCAGCTGCTGCTGTATTTTTTAAGTTTGGTGCATCGTTATTTGATGAATTACCGGTTTTATCAGCGTTAATTTTATTTAAATGATTGCCGCTGGCTGTGGCATTTTTGCTAGTGGCTACTGCAGAATCTGCCGCCTGCAGCTTGTCCTGCCGTAGCTTGTCCGGCGGGATAATGTCCTTTTTTGCTAGGGCATGTTTCATCCCGGTTTTTACAGGTTCTTTATATTTTGTTGCTGCGCGATGATGTACGATCAGGTAAGTTAAAGCTCCCGCCAAAAGCAGGGCAATAACAGCATACAGCAATTTAAACCTAACCAGATGAGCTAATTGTGCACCGGCGTTGGTATTACCGGCCGGATCATTAACCGGCAGGTTTTGATCTAAAAGCTGCTGCATATCGGCCCAATCAGCCTGTACATCATAGCTGATCGGTAACTCATTGCGTTTTTGCTGCCAAAGCCCGAGGTATTGTTCTGAATTTCTCATTTTGCTTTGTCACTCCTTTCTGTTGCCTGATCTTTTTTTGCCGGTGGTTCAAATTGGGCTCTTAATTTTCGCCGGGCTTCTGCCAAATGCCAGCGCGATGTGCCTTCGCTTATATTTAATTGTCCGGCTATTTCTTTATGGGTATATCCGTCAAGCACATACAGGCCGAAGACGGTTTGTGTGGCATAGGGCAGCAGCCTGACATGGGATAAAATATCTTCGAAATACAATTTCTCCAGGACAGATGGCGAGATAAAAAAATCATCCTGGTCCTGCTCATCCAGGGTTAGCGAACTAAATTTCAATTCCTTCCGGCAAAGGTCAATGGTGGTAAATATCATGATCTTTCTTATCCATCCCCCTAATTCGCCTTTCTCAATATCAAAATTTTCAATGGATTTAAATACCTTTAAAAAGCCGGTATTTAAGGCTTCTTTAGCAAGCTCTTTATCGGGCAAATAGCTACAGCATACCCGTAGCATATCGGCATAAAACAGCTTGTACAAAGCCTCTTGCACCGTCCGGGTATTATTGATACAGCCTTTTACCAGTTTTTCTGTTTGGCTTTTAGATAGATTCATTCAAAATTCATTCCTGAAGTGCCTTGATTAATAACTCTTCGCAGAAAGTTTAGTAAACGTTGGGTCCGAAAAATATTTTTAAATATACAGGAGATCGGCAATTGATTTAGTAACCAATCTCCTGTAATTATCAGTTTTAAAGTGTGATATGGGTGGCCGACATGGTTACCCCCGAAGTATAGTTCCAGACGATATCCATATAAGTCGAATTAAAGGTTATAACTCCGGTATAGGTTGTACTACCAACTTTGATGGTTAGCGGGTAGGTTGTACCCAGCGTTATTGGCGAAGCCACCAGTGGGTAAAAAGCGACGATCCGTTTTAACGGTGTATTAGGCAGCGCGCATTGCCCGGCATTGGGCTGTATAATATCCGGAATATTTAAGATGTAATTGTTGTTGGTTTGAGATTGATTGGTGTTTAAGCTGCTATTGCCGCACGGGTAAGGGTTACTGGTTTGAGCTGTCAGCACAAAATAGGTTGAATCGCCGTGTGGCATTTTAAAATAGGTTGGCGTAATCACAATATCACCCGTAACCGGGATATGTGTAAATGCAGGGTCGGCCGGTGGCGCAGGGTTATCAGTTACCGGTGGATTATAGTTAACATCTAATACCGTAATTGCCCTGGTAGCCGGCGCGCCGTCATTGCTTGCCGCGCTTACGGTATAGGTACCCGCCTTTAAAAATTGAATAACCGCTTTGTTACCCACGGCATGGATCTGGCTAAAGCCTGATGGAGTAACGCCCCATTTCACCGAGTCGTTATCAGCACCCAGTAAAACCAGGGTATCGGGTTCGTTATATTTTACGGTTGTTTTGCTGGCGACAATTTCGCCCGGTTTTACTCCCTGTGTTTTTTGGCACCCTTCTATCAATGCTATCAGCATAAAAAGGGCGAATGATACATAAGCTAAGTTTTTCATGATGTTGTTTTTTAATTTGTTTGAAAAATCCTGTTTATAGCATCATCGTCCCGGCGACCGGAAACGTTGGGTGCGAGCACAAAAGAGAATTTGGTTGCCCGGGGGTAAACTTATGGCTGCAGGTGTAAGCTAAATTACCCCAATCTGCCTATGGCATCAAAATTATTAAACACCCATTCATCATGCGGTGCGTCGCCAAGCTCGTGGCTAAGGTCCTGGCCGGCCCAGTGCTCATAGTGTTTGCCGTTGCGCCAGAGGCGGCTGCGGGTAACATCATAGATCAGCCCTTTGTAGGCTATCCATACCTCGGGCTTGTCCTGCCCGTTGCGCAGGGCCAGTTGTGATTTGGTATATACGGGCAGGTCAGTCATGTTGGCAAATATACTTTTTACGAAATTAAGTTGGTTATCAGGGGGTGTTCCACTTTGCGTGAGCGGAACAGAGCGGAACACCCGGAACGGAGCGGAACACCCCGGAACGGAGCGGAACACTCCGGAACAGAGCGGAACACCCCGGAACGAAGCGGAACACTCCGGAACACCTTAACTTAGCTAAATCCAATCAGCGCCGTTAAATACAGCCACGCTTTATGCGCGTTGTTTACGCTTACCCGCCTGGCCACAAGGTCATCCACCGGCATCGCTACTATCTTTTTAAATAGCTGTAAATAATACCGGTAAGCAATATAGACGCCCAATTTTACACCCTTGGGTAAACGTTGTATTCCTTCAAGTCCCTTATCAAAATCCTGTTGAATGTCTGCCTCTATGGTTTGTTTATCTTGTTGCGTGAAATTTTTAAAATCGATGCCGGGGAAATAGGTGCGGCCGCGGTCTTCATAGTCTGATTTAATGTCCCGCAAAAAATTGATCTTCTGGAAACCCAACCCCAGGCTTAGCGCCATTGGCTTTAACTGTTCATATTGTTGCCTGTCGCCTTCGCAAAAAACCTGCAGGCACATCAGCCCGATCACACCGGCCGAGCCGTGAATATAGGTCTGGTAATCCGTTTCATTATAAACCTTATGGTCCAGGTCCATCTCCATCGACCGTAAAAAATCACTGATCAGGTTATGGTCTATTTGATATTGGTTAACAATTAGCTGGAAAGCATGCAGTACCGGGTTAAGGCTAATTTTTTGGTCGATGGCTTTAAAGGTGTCCTGCTTAAAATCGCTGATAAGTTGTGCCTTGTCATGGTTATGAAAGGTATCTACAATTTCATCCGCGTAGCGCACAAAACCATAAATAGCATAAATGGGGTACCTAAACTGTTTATTAAATGCCTTAATACCTTTACTGAATGATGTGCTGTATTTATTGGTTATCAGCTTGCAGCATTCAAAGCAGGTTTCATCATAAAGATCCATTTTCACGTGTACGCTTGGCTTCAAAAGTACATATTTAAGGCGGCCCGCAAAACAATTTGCTTACTTTAGGCCGGTTGAATTTTTATGGGTGCCCAAAAACATATCATCGTAATCGGCAGCGGCTTTGCCGGGCTGTCGGCGGCCTGCGTGCTGGCTAAAGCGGGGCATAAGGTTACCATCCTCGAAAAAAACCAGCAGGCCGGCGGCAGGGCAGGGGTTTGGCAGCAGGACGGTTTTACGTTTGATATGGGCCCAAGCTGGTATTGGATGCCCGATGTTTTTGAGGATTTCTTCGGTCGGTTTGGTAAAAAGCCGTCGGATTTTTATGAACTGAAAAGGTTAGATCCGGGCTACCGGGTTTACTACGGCAAAGACGACCTTATAGACGTGCCGGCCAGCCGTACCGGGCTGGATAAACTCTTTGACGGTATTGAGCCGGGCAGCAGCAAACAGCTGGATAAATTTTTAAAGCAGGCCGGATATAAATACAGGGTAGGCATGGGCGAATATGTTTTCCGCCCGTCGCATTCCATAACCGAGTTTATTGATCTTAACCTGATAAAAAAAAGCCTGAGCATGCAGCTGCTGGGCAGTATGCGCAGGCATGTGTACCGGCATTTTAAGAACCCGAAGCTGCGGCAGTTACTGGAATTCCCGGTGTTGTTTTTGGGCGCGACACCACAAAATACGCCCGCCATGTACAGCATGATGAACTATGCCGACCTGGTTTTAGGCACCTGGTACCCCATGGGCGGCATGAACGAAATTGTAAAGGCGATGGTAAGCCTGGCCGAAAGCCTGGGCGTTGAAATTAAATTAGATACCGGGGTAACTAAAATTAACGTAACCGGCCGGCGCGTCAGCAACCTGCAAACCACCAATGGCGACTTCCGGGCTGACATGGCAATTGCAGGCGCCGACTATCATTACGTGGACCAACACCTGTTAGCCGCGCCTTATCGCAATTACAGTCCCAAATATTGGGACAGCCGTGTAATGTCGCCCTCAAGCCTTTTGTTTTATATTGGTATCAATAAAAAAATAGACGCCGTACAGCACCATAACCTGTTTTTTGATGCGGATTTTGAACAGCATGCCAAGGATATTTATACCAGCCCCAAATGGCCGGACAAACCACTGTTTTATGTTTGCTGCCCCTCAAAAACAGATGAAAGCGTGGCGCCAAAGGGGAGCGAGAACCTGTTCTTCCTGATGCCAGTTGCCCCCGGGCTTGAGGATACGGAGGCCATTCGCGGCCAGTATTTTGAACTGATGCTGTCGCGGTTTGAGCATGTCACCGGCCAAAGTATCCGCCAAAATATTGTGGTTAAAAGAAGCTACGCGATCAATGATTTTAAGGCCGATTACCATTCGTTTAAAGGCAATGCTTATGGTTTGGCAAATACGCTTAAACAAACGGCCTTTTTTAAACCGGCCATGCGTAACCGGCAGGTAGAAAATTTGCTGTACACCGGGCAGCTAACCGTGCCCGGGCCGGGTGTGCCGCCGGCTATCATATCCGGGCAGGTGGCGGCAGCGGAAGCGATGGCTTATTTGAACGCGCGCGGTTGACTCACCCCGACATCGCTACGCTTGTCGGCCCTCTCTCCGCAAGCGGGAAAGAGGGTTGTTTGAATTTTAAATTTTTATTAGCCGGCTGTCGCCGCCCTGCATAACCGCTGCCAAATTCTAACCCGTCAATACCATATCCTCAACGCCGGTTGCCTACGGTGGCCCATAAGCACATTTTTGTGATGTAATTAAAAAACATTAAACTTAAACACTCATGAAAAGTAAAAAAATACTAATGCTCATTTGGTTCATCTGTGGATATGGGTGTTCAAAAATAAGTTTTGCGCAAGGGGGGTACTTTCTATTTAATATGGAGAGCACAGACAGAAAAAGTTTGATCAGAAGCCCGGTATCCTATTCGGTGGCAGATAGCAGTTTATATATGGTTTTATATGAAGCGTCTAAAAATAAACAGGATTACGTCAAAGAGAAAAATGAAACCATAATTCATAATATGGGCGCTAATATAAATTTAGCCTTCAATAGCCCTATAATGCTTGGGGTTAAACTAGATGCATCAATCAGTAATCCCGCGTCTGTACCGGTAAAGTCTCTTTCAAAATCTTATGCCAGCTATGTTATCTCAAATTCGTCGGCTGCCGAGGTAGTTGCTATGGGCGTGAATAAAGACAATGTGGGCGATTATCGATATCGTGTAATTGAAAATGATAGTGTAGAAATTGTACCCTGGTCAAAAATACCGTTGCAGATGAAATATGGTGCTTTACAGCAATATGGGTTTATCGGCAAATATAAATCGCCGGGGAAACAGCTATTGGTTGAAGTACAAAACATTAAGGATTATAGCATCCGTGACGGAGTGCTTTTTGACTGGCGCACAAGTTTTAAACCGGTGGTTACCCAAATAACAATAAGTATGGCAACAGAGCGGGTGATTGACGGAACGGCTTACAATAGGAGTAATGTAAAAATCGCCGGTGAAGCGGTTTTTAATTTGAGCAATACAAAAGCTAACAGAGGGTATGCCACTAAATTTACTGAAAACGGTATAATCCCAACGGACTTTAAGTTTCCGGCTGACAGTATAGGAAGTATTCGGCTTGATTTTAAGCGTCATGAAACACTGCCCTATATAGTACGTATTGTTCATAACCTGGATATGGTAGATGATCAGCAAATAGGGTATTATATTTTGGACGATCATTTTGATATTGACAGTAAATATTTTAAACAACCGGGAAGATATGAAATATTGATTCAGTCTACCTTAAGCGGAAAAGATGAGCAATGTTTGCATATACCTTTCGAGGTTAAACCACCACCTTTAACGCAAAAAAAGGTCTCCATTAAACAACTAATACCTTACACAGTTGCAACCCTTTGCGGGGTTGCTTTTTTGTTTTTATTATATCGCCGCCAAAGCCGGGCAAAAATACGGCGCGTAGCGCAGGAGAAACAGGTGGTTGGTTTAAAATTACGATCAATACGGGCGCAGCTTAACCCGCATTTTATGTTTAACGCGTTAACATCTATTCAAAATCTCATCAATAAAAATAACATTGCAGGGGCCAATTATTACCTGTCAAAATTCGCCGGTTTAACCCGGCAGGTGCTGGACAGCAGTAATGACGATGTACTAAGCCTGGAAGATGAACTTAAGGTGTTAAACAACTACCTGCAAATGGAACAGCTGCGGTTTAACTTTCAGTATAATATTACGGTTGACGGGCAATTAAACCAGGCCAATATCGAGATACCTGCCATGCTGCTGCAGCCTTTTGCAGAGAACGCTGTTAAACATGGCATATCAGGATTAAATGACGCCGGTAAAATTGAAATTTCTATAATGGCTGATGGTAATAACCTGGTATTAACCATAACGGACAATGGTGCCGGGTTTGTGAAAAATGCGGATGCCGACGGCTACGGCATAAAATTAACCGAAGAGCGGGTTACGCTGCTTAACCAGATCTATAAAGATCAATCTGTAACTTTGGATATCAACGCGACACCGCAGGGCACCACGGTAACCATCCGTTTATTAAACTGGATCTAAATGAGCATCAGGACTATAATTATTGATGATGAGGCAAATAACCTGGAAAACCTACAGACTATTATACAGCAATATTGTACCGATGTTGATGTGATTGCTACCGCGCGAAATGCCGATGATGGCTTGCTGCTGATTGAGCAGCATAAGCCCGATCTGGTTTTCCTCGATATCCAGATGCCCGGTAAATCGGGCTTTGATTTGTTAGCCGCATTGCCCAAAATAAACTTCGAGGTGATATTTATTACCGCCTATGATAAGTATGGCATCAGGGCCATTAAGTTTTCGGCGCTTGATTATTTGCTGAAGCCGGTAGATATCGACGAATTTAAAACCGCGCTAGTAAAAGCAAGGGAGAAGATCAATGCCAAAAAGCAAAATTTAAATATGGAAAATTTGCTTCAGTATATTAAGGCAGGTAGTAAAGAGCCGCCTAAAATAGCGCTGCCGACTTTGAAGGAAATCATGTATGTTAAGGTTACAGACATTGTACGCTGCGAGGCTGCAAATAACTACACCACGTTTTACCTGCAAAACAACGAGCAATTTTTAGTTTGCAAAACCTTAAAAGAGTTTGCCGATCTGCTAAAGCCACATAATTTTATCCGTACCCATCAATCGCACCTGGTAAATATAGATAGCGTTAAAAGTTACCTGGCCGAAGATGGCGGGACAATACTGCTAAAGAATTTGGAAAAAGTGCCTATCTCCAGGCAAAACAGGGAACTGGTTAAAATCGCGTTAAATAATGGTTTATAAGGGCTTCCTAAAAACTATCCTTTACAAAACTCTTTTGATAACCCATTGGTGTTTTGCCTTTGATCATTTTAAAGTATTTATGAAAGCTTGAAAAATTGTTAAAACCGCTTTCATAACAAATTTCTTTGATGGCCAGCTTGTTATCAATAAGCAGTTTGCAGGCATGGCCAATGCGGATCTCGCGCACAAACTCTGAATATGTTTTTTTGCTGCGCGATTTAAAGAACTTGCAAAAAGAGTTGGGGCTGATGTTTGCAACGGTCGAGATCTCTTTCAGGCTGATATTTTTTTTAAAGTTGCTGATGGAGTAATTGTAGATGGCATTGATGCGGTCCTTTTCTTCCTCCTGGAAATCATTCCGGAAACCCAGGGACGCCATCAGGTTACTTTCTTTGCATTCGCCGATAGCCAGCAATACTTCAAGTAAGGAAATTATTTTGCGCGGGCCCTCGGCCGAAACGATTTTCTCTATCAGCGGGCCTATTTTTCGCCCGGATGATTTGGACAGCGAGATGCCGCGCTTTGATTTTTCGAAAACGTTAACCAGTACCTTATTTTCGGGGAGCTTTAAAAAAGTATCCCCCAAAAAAAGCTGGTTAAAGTGGATCACGCTAACATCGGCCTCGGGCCCGTCCGGGTTGTTGTCGCTGCTGGTATCAAACTGCCAGTAATGCGGCAAATTAGCGCCAACCAGCACCACATCGCCCGGTAAAAACGGACTGATGCTGTCGCCTACAAACTGGGTGCCTTTGCCTTTTTTAAAGTATACCAATTCAATCTCGGGGTGGTAGTGCCACCGGCTGTTAATATTGGGCATGGTATCCTGCCGGGCGCTGAAAGAGCTGATCTGGTCTTTGGATACTTTTAAAAGCTGAAGTTTCACCTGGTTTATATTTTTATACTAAAGTATGAAAAAAGTTGAGCCAAATGTGCATCATATTCTGCGTTTAAAGGCCAACTTGCCAATATTGCTTAATAAATAGCTTATTGCGTAAAACTTTGCACCTTAAACAAATGCTTTATTTGTATAACCAATTATAAAAAGGGCGCTGCAAATGTTATCGATATCAAAACATTAAACGCGTAATAAATCAAAACTTTACTAACCTGGATAACCATGATTATTAAAAAACTGCAGTTGTTGTTATTACTGATGTTGCTAAGCCTGCCATCGGTTTTTGCACAAAAAATGATAGGCGCCGAAACGGATGCCCAAAAAGAAAAACGTATGGAGTGGTGGAAAGACAGCCGCTTCGGAATGTTCATCCACTGGGGCCTGTACTCGGGCGCTGCACGGCACGAGTGGGTAAAGCATAATGAGAAGATAGACAACGCCGGTTATCAGAAATATTTCGATCAGTTTAACCCCGATCTTTTTGATCCGCAGAAGTGGGCCAGGGAAGCAAAGTCGGCCGGCATGAAATACGCAGTGCTGACCACCAAGCACCACGAAGGTTTTTGCCTGTTTGATTCAAAATATACCGATTATAAGGCGCCGAACACCCATGCCAAACGTGATCTGGTGCGTGAGTATGTTAACGCTTTCAGAGGTCAGGGCCTAAAGGTTGGATTTTACTATTCGCTGCTGGACTGGCACCACCCTGATTATACCATTGATGAGATCCACCCCCAATCGCCAAAAGATAAAAGTGATGCATCGTACGCGGCGCTAAACAAAAACCGCGACATGGCTAAGTACCGCCAGTACATGCGTAATCAAATTACCGAGTTGCTGACCAACTACGGCAAAATAGATATTATATGGCTTGATTTTTCGTTCCCGCGTAAAGACGGTCATGGTAAAGGTAAGGACGAGTGGGGGGCTGTTGAACTGTTAAAACTGATCAGGAAACTGCAGCCGGGCATTATTGTAGATAACCGCCTTAACCTGGAAGAATATAAAGACGGCGCCGATTTTGAAACACCCGAGCAGGTAAGCACCGCCGAACTGGCTAAATACCGTGGCAAAACCTGGGAAACCTGCCAGACTTTCTCGGGCTCATGGGGCTATTACCGCGATGAGCATACCTGGAAAACTCACCGCCAGCTGCTTGACCTGTTAATTACGTCGGTAAGTAACGGCGGCAATTTAATCCTTAACGTTGGCCCAACCGCACGCGGCGAATTTGACTACCGCGCAACTAACGCGCTGGATAGCCTGAGCACCTGGATGCACGCCAACAGTACGGCAATTTATAACTGTACCTATGCGCCGGATACGTTTAAAATACCGGCCGATACCAAACTAAGCTATAACAAAGCCACCGGCCGCCTATACGTTTTCCTGTATAAATATCCCGAAAATGGTAAGCTTACTTTACCCGGTTACAACGGTAAAATTAAATACGCACAGTTTTTAAATGACCACTCGGAAGTTTTATATAAAACGGATGGCGATGACCTGGAGGTAAAACTTCCGGCTATAAAGCCGGGATTTGAAATTCCGGTGGTTGAGTTGACGTTGAACTAAGGGCCGGGCGAGTAATCACCGCAATAACATCGTTCTTTTTCATCCTGGATTTTAAATTGGTAGGGTAATAATGTGTGCGTAGGGAGTTTTTACCAAAAAGTGACAACAGTCATCACCGGGATTAAAACCTTATGCAATCCTGATTGTAATTGTAACTATGATGCCGTTATCTACCCAGGTTGCCTGGCTTTTTTTGGTTGCTATCCCTGTTGCCTGCATCGCCTGGACGGTTACGCACGAGGAGGTTTTTAAAGAGCCGCGCGAATATTGCCTCAAACAAAGCACCAGCCGCAAAACGCTGCTGGGACGCAAGTTTTTTTACCTGTTTACTTGTGAGTATTGCTTTAGCCATTACGTAACCGTGTTTATATTGATATTAACCGGCTATAAGTTTTTAATGGACGACTGGCGCGGGTATCTGCTGGCCGGCTTTGCCATAGTTTGGGTGGCCAACTTTTATATGAGCATCTTCGCGCTCCTGAAGATCGATATTAAAAAAGAGCGCCTTGAGGCTAAAAAAGAGGAAGACCAGATCAACGGCAAAAAGTAAACTCACCACCGCCGCGAAAACGATTGCGCATTTAGCACGATATTACCATCGCGCTTTTTTATGGTTGACATAAAAGATTAACTAATTTAGTCCACAACTTTCACGGCCAATTAAAAAGGATACTGAAACCATCTTTTGATAGCTAATTCCTGATCAGAATATAATGACAGATAGTATAAATACTTTTTTACAAATACACCCGCATGATAATGTGCTGGTGGCTTTACAGGATATACCCAGGGGAACCGTCGTGCCGTTTAACGGCGATCATATCACCCTGGTTACTGATGTTGCCGCCAAACATAAATTTACGATAACCGACCTGGACACCGACCAGGAAATTTATATGTATGGCGTGCTGGTAGGCAAAACCAACCGGCCCATTGCCAAAGGCAGCGCTATTACGGTAGACAATATACACCATGCCGCCAGTGATTTTAAACTGGGCGAGCGCAAGTTAAACTGGCATAAGCCCGCGGTGGATAAGTTTGCGCAACGGACCTTCCTGGGCTATCACCGTGCGGATGGATCGGTAGGGACGGCTAACTATTGGCTGGTGATACCGCTGGTGTTTTGCGAGAACCGGAACATCATGGTGTTGAAGGACGCTTTGGTAGAGAAACTGGGCTTCCGTAAAGCCAAAACCTATGAGAACGAAGTAGACAGCCTGATCAGCTTATACCAGACCGGCAACTCGGTCGAGTCGATATTAAATGCCGATCTGGAGATGGAACCGGCGGAGAAGGGATCAAAGAAATTATTTGAGAACATTGACGGCATTAAGTTCCTGACCCATGATATGGGCTGCGGCGGTACCAAGACAGACAGCGACGCCTTGTGCGGGTTGCTGGCCGGCTATATCACCCATCCAAACGTGGCGGGCGCTACGGTGCTGAGCCTGGGCTGCCAGCACGCGCAGGCCAGTATCCTGGAAGATGAGATCAGGAAACGCGACCCTAACTTCAGCAAGCCGCTCATTATGCTGGAGCAGCAGAAGATCGGCAGGGAAAGCACCCTGATGCAGGAAGCGTTGAAGCAGACCTTTGCCGGCCTCATCGTCGCCAACAAGCTGGAGCGGGCCCCGGCACCTATCAGCAAGATCTGTATCGGGTTGGAGTGCGGCGGGTCCGACGGGTTTTCGGGCATCTCGGCAAACCCGGCGCTGGGCTATGTGTCTGACGTGCTGGTGAGCCTGGGCGGCAGCGTGATACTGGCCGAGTTCCCCGAACTTTGTGGCGTTGAGCAGGAGCTGAGCGACCGTTGTGTTGATGTGGAGACCGCGCAGAAATTCATGCACCTGATGCGGACCTATAACGCCCGCGCAGAGGCCGATGGCTCGGGCTTTTACGCCAACCCGTCGCCCGGCAATATTAAGGACGGCTTAATTACCGACGCTATCAAATCTGCCGGCGCGGCAAAAAAGGCCGGCAATTCGCCGGTGGCGGCTGTGCTGGATTACCCAGAGAAGGTTACCAAGCCCGGCCTTAATTTACTGTGTACCCCCGGCAGCGATGTGGAAAGCACTACGGCCGAGGTTGCCTCGGGCGCTACCATTGTTTTGTTCACTACCGGGCTGGGCACGCCCACAGGCAACCCCATAACGCCGGTTATCAAGCTGTCAACCAATACCCGCATCTATCAGCGCATGCCCGATATCATTGACATTAACTGCGGTACCATAATTGAGGGTACCGAAACCATAGACCAGGCCGGCGAGCGTATTTTAAACTATGTGATAGACGTTGCCAGCGGCGTGGTACAACCCAAATCGGTACAACTGGGCCAGGATGATTTCATCCCGTGGAAAAGAGGGGTGTCGCTTTAAGTGATCCAAAATAAAGTGGATTAGCTGGATCAGCCGGATCACTGTTTTTGGTTAATTTATTGATAGCTAAGTAGTTGATTAACCGGTGCGGATCACTTTGGATCATACTTATTCGTCTGTATTTTTAGCCTGGTTTACAAAACTGTAATTTTGCATCAGCCTTGTTTGCTTATCCGATGAAAACATTAACCGAATTTAAAGAATCACTGAACTTAGAAGAACCCCTTAGCGGACTTCCGGTACAGTTAAAAAGCCTTTGGTATGATGCTAAAGGCGACTGGCCTAAAGCACACGCGCAGGTTGACCAGCTGACAGACCGCCAATCGGCATGGGTACATGCCTACCTGCACCGTAAGGAAGGCGATATTTGGAATGCCGACTACTGGTACAGCAAGGCGCAGCGTACCCGACCTGATACATCTCTGGAAAGGGAATGGGAAGAATTAGTGAAAGCGTTTCTTTGATTGAATAAGCAAGAAATTTCCTGTTGGCCAGGTTTATAAACCGGACTTGATTTACGGGAGACTTCCAATCCTCATAGCCAATGCCCTTAGCGGATCAGGATACCGGAAAACTAAAACGAGGTTACGGTGTCGATAAATCGCGCTGTATTAATGCACCAATAAGCGCTGAAAATCTAAGCTATCTCCTTTAAACGCGTTAAAGTCAACCACATGGTTTATCCCGTTAACCCGTGCTATGTCCGAATGTTGCCAAAACCACCAGTTGGTGCCTTCGGTTAATTTTAGCTCCTCCTGGTAATAATGGGCTATCCATAGGGGATAACCGTCAAAATGCCCTGCCAGATAATCTTTATAAAAACTGATACCGGTATAAATGATCGGTTTATTACCGGTTGACTTTTCTACTTTACTGATAAACGTTCGCAGTTCCTTTCGCATCCTGGCCGGTGGCACACCATCCAGTACCTCAATATCTACTACTGCAGGCAAATCGCCCTTTTCCAGCGTCACATTCTGCAGGAAGAAGCGCGCCTGCCACAGCCCATCCTTCTTAGGCCGGAAAAAGTGATATGCGCCGCAAATTATCCCCGCCTTCGCGCCTTCCCGCCAGTTCCGTTTAAAATATGGATCAACCGTTAGTAAACCTTCCGTCGCTTTGATAAAAGCGAACCTGATCCGTACGCTATCCTCCTGCATCGCTCTTACCTGCAGCCAGTCGATCTTTCCCTGCGCGTAAGATACATCGATTCCGTGCAGCTTATACTTAACCGGGATCTTAATTCCGAAACTATGGTAGGTACGGTAATTGGGCGATTCGCCTATATCCGCTACCCATTGCCAGGTGGCGCTGAACATTTTGAGCACATAACCGTAATAAAAGGGTGACAGGATAACCAGCAGGAAGCCTGTAAAAGCCAGTTTCAAGGAAACACTTCCTTTTTTCTTCACCGGCTTACGTTTGGGTTTTGCTTTGGCCACAGGGCGAAAATACGATTTAGCGGCAAAAAATCACCATCCCCTCAACTGGTCCAAGTCAGCGTAAGCGGTGAGCCGGCCGGTTAATGGGATGTAGGAAGGCGACTGGCCTAAAGCGCATGCGCAGGTTGACCACCTGACAGACCGCCAATCTGCATGGGTACATACCTGCCTGCACCGTAAGGAGGGCGATAACTGGAATGCCGACTACTGGTACCGCAAGGCAGCGTACCCGACCTGAGATCTCACTGGAAAAGGAATGGGAAGGAATTAGTGAAAGCGTTTCTTTGATACTCATTTTATAAAATGGTATTTTAGTGCAAACCTTTAACGCTTATGCACATCAATCTGTTTAATCCAATAAAATGCCTAATTTTCCTGTTCTTATCGATGTTGCTGGTAACGGGATGTAAAGATAAAACTGAGAAAAAGGTCACAAGGAAAACCGTTAGGGTAACCCGACAGGAAAACAGGCCAAAGGTGTCGCCCGATACAGCAGCAATTGACCCTGCAAAATTAGGATGCCTGCTTACAACTTATCGTTACAGCTACGATCCGCAAACCTTTTCGCCGGGCACATTTAATAAAATTACCTATGTATATAACGCTATTAAGGGAACTGCAAAGGTGATTGATAGTTTACCGTTTAACACCCCTGTAAATATTTTAAAGGAATACCGCGATTATTTCCTGGTTTGTACGCCTAAATTAAAAAGTGGATATATTAAAAAACCTGACCTGTATTTTCAATCTTTTTACGGAGGTGAAGATACCTCCTATTTAGTGGGTATTGCCAAATACCCGCCACATTTATCAGAAGTTGATGATGACGTTACTTGCGAGCCCGGAATAGTGAAATTCATAAAAACAGGCAAGTCTCAAAAGATATTAAATACGTATACAGATACGATTGAAGGAGCACATTATCAAATAAATAAACTCAGTTCTTCTGCACTTAAAAATTCTGTGGGCATTTTTCACCTCACTTACAGTTGCATGCATGATATTGAAGACGATATGGATTTATTCGTTATTGATAACGGCAAAAAGTTATCGCGTTTATTTTTGGCAGGCGGCTCGGGCGATGGCGGTTATTATGATGATACCAGGATATATTTACCGATACAGGTGACAAATGGTAAAAAAATTGTCTTGGCCAAAAATGGCGTATTATCTGTTGATGACACCAAGCCCCAATTAGAAATTTTTCTTTACCCCAAAGACTGCGGTATAGCCATAGACGAATTAATTGTTGTACAAAGTATACAAGTGGAGCCGGTTGGCGATGACAAACCAAAGTACAATAACGACGGAACTGAAGCTGAGAATCTGACTATAGAATTTACAAAATACTTCCGTTGGGATGGTAATAAGCTTAAACTGATCAGGACAATAAAAGGCAAATAATTTTTCCGCGGCTTGGATTGTAATCCCGGACCAGATACCGGGGATTTGTAATGCTCAAACGCAATAGCATTAATGGTCGAAGTTTTCAACGTCGTCCTACGATGTTATAAGCTTTCAGCTTATCTGTAATGGTATAGTTAAGCTGAAAGCTTAACACATTTTGGGTAGAAGTTAGCTAACGCTAAACTTCTACCAGTGGAGGAATAAACTGTTTATCAATATTTTACATTTGGATTGATCATTTTTTATTTGATAAAGGCAACGCTTCGTCCGGGCCGGGCGTATTGCAATAAACTTTATCAAAAAATTAAAAGATGAGTAATATGTTACCCAAACTAACTACCGGGTTGGCCGCCCTGGTTATATGTTATACCTTATCATCATGTTATAAAACTAAAAAACATGACGGGCCATTACCTCACGACCCCACGCCCGTAACTACCGGTAACCCGCCATTGCCGGCTACGAACGCACAGTGGGTGCACATTAATGCTTTACCGGCCGACAGTATAACCGCCCTTGAAATGGCCGGCAACGTGATATATGCGGCTTCTGCGCCAACCGGTAAAATATACACGAGCACTGACAACGGCGCCAACTGGACATCAACCACGGCTATGGGTACAGGCGTACATATCTCGGCGATAGCCATAGGTAACGGTAAGATCTTCGCCGGCAATTTTTATGGCACAATGTATTCCAGCGGCGATAACGGCCAAACCTGGACCAACGAGGGCGCCCCAACCAACGCCGTAACTTCTTTTATCAAATGGTACAATGAACTGTATTGCTCTTCGTATGATAACTTTGGCAAGGGCGTCTTAAAGCTGAATAGTACTAATAATAAATGGGAGCCAGCGCTAACCTTGGGTCTTGGCGACGTGCGTGTATCAAAGCTCGCCGTATTTAACAACTATTTTGTTGCTGCCACCAGCGATTTCTTAGCTGTTTACGACCCGGCCGCGCAAATATGGCATACCAAAGATTATGTAGACATCAGCCAATCGCGCTATAAAAACACCCGTTTCCCAAGCTATGTGATCGATATGATTTATGACCAGGGCAGCGCGTTGGCACAAGCATATGTTGGCAACGATGATCAGCAAATGATTTTGCGTACCGACGACCAGGGAGCAACTTTATACCCGGATACCATAGGCATCAGGGCTGATGCCTATGAGGATAAATACCTGATGCGGGGCATGCTTTTGGGCATTAATAAAATCTATACGGTAACTAACCAGTATAAAGGAAATGCGGGTATATGGATACAGCACCGCGATAAAGGAGCCCCGGCAGGTACAACCTGGGCAAGGGACGAAGAGTTTTTGCCGGGCGTTTATGCTTATGCGATCAGGCAATTCAATAATACCTTATTTTTAGCCACTACTAAGGGTTTGTATTACAAGACCTTGTAGCGCTGCTATGCCAGCCAAAATGTTGAAGACATCCTGCCTGCACTATCCTATTATTTACCAAACCATGACCTGCCGTACCGCCCGGCTGCTTACATTTGCCATCAAAACATTGAGCATCTGATGAAGAAAATAGGATTTTTATCATTCGGGCATTGGTCTGATCATCCCGCGTATCAAACCCGCACCGCGGGCGATACCTTGCTGCAGTCGATAGACCTGGCTGTAGCTGCGGAAGAAATAGGTTTGGATGGTGCCTATTTCCGGGTTCATCATTTTGCGCGCCAGCTGGCATCGCCGTTCCCGTTGCTTGCGGCAATCAGCGCCAAAACCAGCAAAATAGAGATCGGGACCGGCGTGATAGATATGCGTTATGAAAACCCGATGTATATGGTGGAAGATGCCGGCGCTGCCGACCTGATTTCCGAGGGCCGTTTACAATTGGGCATCAGCCGGGGTTCGCCGGAGCAGGTGATTGAGGGCTGGCGCTATTTTGGCTATCAACCCGAAGAGGGTCGGGACGATGCCGATATGGGGCGGCAAAAAGCTTTGGAGTTTTTAGAGAAATTAAAGGGCAAGGGCTTTGCCCAGCCTAACCCGTACCCGATGTTCCCGAACCCACCGGGATTGTTACGACTGGAGCCGCATTCGGAAGGATTGCGCGAACGGATCTGGTGGGGCGCTGCCTCCAACGCAACTGCGGTTTGGGCCGCCGAGAATGGTATGCACCTGCAAAGTTCGACCCTGAAGTTTGACGAAAGCGGCGAGCCGCTGCATATCCAGCAGGCTAAACAGATCAGGCTATATAAAGAAGCCTGGAAAAAAGCCGGGCACCAGCGCGAACCGAGAGTTTCGGTAAGCCGCTCCATTTTTGCATTAATAACAGACCAGGACAGGCTTTACTTCGGCCAACAGGGTAAATCGGCTGATAGCTTTGGTTACATCGAGGCTGATAAACGCGCGGTATTCGGGAAGAGTTACGCAGCCGAACCGGATCAGCTGATCAAAGAACTGGCTGAGGACGAAGCGATAAAAGAAGCGGATACATTGTTACTAACCATACCCAACACGTTAGGGGTTGATTACAATGTCCATGTGCTGTCGGCTATTTTAGAGCATGTTGCCCCCGCATTGGGCTGGCGGTAAAAGTTAGCCGCCAGTTTTTTCAGTCACCCCGCGTCGGTGTGTTCAAAAAAAGCGACGGACCTGTGCGCTTCCCTTCCCTGGGAGGGTGTAGGACGGATTTAACAAAGCGGCGAAACCCCTCCCTGCCACTTCACAATTATTTCCGGGTCGCGTTTGTTGTTACGCTTTTAAACGGAGTTGTAATTAACCGGTTAGCTTTCACATAAATCACATTATTTTGATAGTCAATAATCGTATTGAACCTTTTTAAAATATCCATACCTAAAACACCTGTACCGGGATCGTGTTCAGCCGGATTTTCCAAATTGACCGGAACCTGTTTTAATTTATAGTTGCCAAATATAAATGCCGGTAACAATGCGGTTTCTGTTTTGATGGCCCCGTTTCCTGCGCCGGTGCTTTTTGACTCGCCAATGATGGTCATCGTTCCATAAAGGTTATTCTGGCTCAGGAATCCCTGGTTGAAGAAAAGGCAGCCTGTCGCGCCCATGTCAAATAAAAAATCGGCAGTATATTTCTTACCATAAATAATTAGGGTGCCCGGTACTGAGGGTACCTCTCCGCCGTTTAATTGCATCTCAAATTTGGCGTATCCTTTGCCGGGCACAAAGCTAGTGTCGTGGATGATCATCAATTTCTTTTCATAATCAAGTTCAATGACCTTATCCTCAAATACATTATATCCTATGGTGCCGTCTCCTTCGCCAATTTGTTTATTAATAAACATCACCTGCTCATTATTCCACTTTAATTTTGCGACTTCCAAATCATTGAAATCACTGGTCCGCCTGGTTTCCACGCCGCCCGTTGCACGATTGACGACCTCACCATCAAATTTCAGTTTAGCACCTTTCTTAAAAGCAGAAGGAAATAAGATCGTATTGTCGGCTCCATCATCAAAAAAGAATTTTAGGGTTGCCGAACCGTTTACTTTGCCTGTAATATATACCCTGTTGTCGTTACCTAAGATGAATGGAATGGTGTCAGCGGAAATTATACAAGAACGACAGTCTTTATAATAATTGCTTCTGATCGTCGAAATTTGTGTGTAACAGGTGTCCTTTTGATTCAGTAACACCATAAAATCATAAGTCTGTCGCGGGGTTACGGTGAAGGAAATAGAATCGATATCTGAATAAAAGGTAATCGTTGTTTTCGTTTTAAACCGGTGTGCGTAATAAATATCCTTCTTAACATCAGGAGAGACGGTCCAGTAGCCTTTATAAAAATTGTGTCCGTCCCTGACGTTCAAATCCTTCGTATTCGTCCTCAAAACGGGGATTTTTACCTGGGCTATCGCTACATTGAGCGAACAGAGGCTGGCAAACAAAAGACCAGCAGCTAAAATTTTATAAACTTTCATTTTGATTTTTCAGACAACAGGTACAATTCGGCGTTCGCAAAGAAACCACATAAATCTAAAAAAAGAGAATGAATTTTAATGCCCCGGATTTATCGCTATCAATTAACCACTTCACAATACAATTCCGGACCGGCGCCGGTAAAAAATATAATGCTCCGTTTTGCGCCGGTGTATGTTCTTAAACCTTACATTTATTGTGCACCATTTCGCCCGGCAAACTAAAAGAGCGTTACGGTGTTCATAGATCGCGGTGTATATTTAGGACATCGTTAAACCAATAGAGTAATGGACCTGAAAACATTTAGCAATTTCCCTTTTTATATCAAGCTGGCCGCAGTATTATTCAGCTTGCTGGCCATGGGTTTCATCGTAATTATGGCCAAGGAAATACTGGCTCCGCTTATTTTTTCGTGTTTATTCTCTATCTTACTATTGCCGGTGGCGGCTTTTTTTGAGTATAAGGTACGCTTGCCCCGCAGCGCTGCATCCATGGTAGCGGTAGTGCTGCTGCTTACTTTTATAGGTGTATTGATCTATGTTATCGGTACGCAGGTAGCCGACCTGTTTAAAGAGTGGCCGCAGTTTCAGGCGCAGATCAAAAATTCGCTTTGGGAGTTCAGGGGCTGGGTTCAGGACAATTTCCACATTACCCGGGGCAAACAGCTTAGGGTAGCTTCCGAAGCCACCAGTAAAGTGCTTTCGCCGGATACAGCCGCAGTAGGTGCAACAGTATTATCCGTATCGGCTGTCTTGTTGTTCCTGGTGTTTACGTTTATTTATACGTTTTTCTTTTTATTGTACCGTACGCTTATCTTAAAGTTCCTGGAGTCTGTTTTCCTGAAAGAAAACAAGTCTACCGTTTATGAGATCATGGAGCAGGTACAATATATCATCCGTAAATACATTATCGGCCTGCTTATCGAAATGGGTATTGTGGCCGTGGGGGTGAGCACGGCGTTTACGCTGATGGGGGTGAGGTATGCCATTTTGCTGGGCCTGCTTACCGGTTTGCTTAATGTCATTCCCTATGTAGGTATTTTTACGGCGCTGGTACTTAGCGCGATAGTTACGCTGGGCACCTCGCAGGACAGCACGCAGGCTGTTTGGGTGATTGTTACCCTGGTTGTAACGCACCTGGTAGACAGTAATGTTTTGCTGCCGCTGGTAGTGGGATCAAAAGTAAGGATCAACGCTTTGATCACCGTATTGGGCGTATTTGCGGGCGAAATGATCTGGGGTATTCCGGGCATGTTCCTGTCTATCCCCTGTATCGCTGTTTTAAAAATCATTTTCGACCGTGTAGAGGGCCTGCAGCCCTGGGGTATTATACTGGGCGATGAAGAAAAGAAACAAAATAAACTGGCAACCCGGCTGATGGTGAAAAGAAAGAAGATAGCCGCGGAGACTGATTAAAAGTGACTCTATTCGCTCCTCAAACTATCCGCCGGGTTGGCCAGCGCTGCTTTTACCGATTGGAAACTGATGGTCATAAAAGCGATAAATATGGCTACTATACCTGCTGATGCCAGGATGTACCACTGGATGTTCACCCGGTAAGCAAAGTCCTGCAACCATTTATGCATGACAAACCAGGCCAGGGGCGATGCGATGAGGATAGCGATAAAAACCAGTTTAATAAAATCCATTGATAACATACCGACAATAGTGCTTACGGTTGCCCCTAATACTTTGCGGATGCCAATTTCCTTATTACGCTGTTCGGCAGCGTAAGCCGCCAATCCAAATAAACCCAGGCAGGCTATTAAAATGGCTAAGGTGCTAAATGATATAAAGAGCCTGCCTATGCGTTGCTCGGCACGGTAGGTGGCGTCAAAGTCCTGGTCCATAAACGAATAGCTTAATTGCTGGCCCGGCGACAGGCCCTTCCATTTGCTTTCTATCTGCGATAATAAGGCGGGTAAACTGGCGGTCTTTACCCGGGCAGTGATAGCTCCGTAGTCTTCGTTATAAACCATGGCCACCGGTTTGATCTGATCCCGTAAAGAACTGAAATTAAAATCCTTGACCACCCCGATAATATGAAAAGCCTGCAGGCCAAAACTAAAACGGTATACGGTTTTGTTTAATGCGTCTTTAAAACCAAACCGTTTAATAAAGGCTTCATTTACAATTAATGCCGATGAATCAGAACTGATCTGCGCTGAGAAATTGCGGCCGGCAATTAAATGGATGCCCAGTGTGCCAATATAGTTTTCATCAACGGGCCAAAAGTCCGACAAAACATCCTGTTTAATATCAATAGGTACTGACGGAAATAAGCCGGTTATGTTGCGCTCGTCGCCGGTGGGCAGGTAAGTACTCATGGTGGCATTGAGCACGCCGGGCATTTGCCTGATCTCCTGTCTTAAGATCTTTGCCCGCGGGCCCAGTACCGCGGTGTTTTTTACCACCAGCATTTGGTCGCGGTTAAAGCCCAGGTCCTTGTTATGAATAAATTGCAGCTGGTTATAAATAACCAGCGTGCCGATGATAAGGAAGATAGAAATAGAAAACTGGAACACCACCAAAAAGCTACGCAAAAAACTGCCTTTAAAACCGGCAGATAATTTGCCCTTCAGCACATCTATCGGCCGGAATGCCGACAGGAAAAACGCCGGGTATGACCCCGCCAGGAAACCGATAGCCAACACGCCAAACAGCAACGCAGGCAGGAGCCAGGCCATGGAGCCGGCTGTAAAAGCCAGGTGTTTTACCGCCAGCTGGTTAAAAAATGGCAATAGCGCCCAGGCAAGTACTACGGCGATGATAGCGGAAACCAGGGTCACCAAAAACGATTCGGCTAAAAACTGGAAGATCAAATATTTACGGGCCGAGCCCAGCACCTTGCGCACCCCCACCTCGCGGGCCCGGTTTGAAGAACGAGCGGTTGACAGGTTCATGAAGTTAACGCAGGCAATAAGCAAAATAAATGCGGCGATTACCGAAAAAATATACACATACTGCATGCTCCCTTTTTCTGACAGTTCATATTGGCTAACCGAGTGAAGATGTAAATTGAGCAGGGGGGTTAAAGTATAACTAAGGTAGTTTCCGTTGGTATGCATAGATGGGGGATAATGCTTGTAGGCAATGGCCTGCATCTCGCTTTCCAGTTTTTTAATATTGGCGCCGGGTTTAAGCAATAAGTAATTGTGGATACCGCTGTAGCCCCAGCCGCCCCTGCCTGATTCGGGTATAGACGAATACGATAAAAAGAAATCATAATTAAAGTGTGATTGCGACGGGATGTCTTTGATCACGGCGGTGATCTTGTACAAACTGGTATCGTTAACCGTTAGCACCTGGCCAACAGCATTGGTATGGTTAAAGTATTTTTGGGCGGCACTTTGGGTAATAACAGCCGTATGCGGCTCATCTAAGGCCGGTTTGCCGCTTATGGCCGGTAACGTAAAAATATCAAAGGTCCTGGAGTCGGTAAAAACAACCTGCTTTTCCTGGATATTGTTATTTCCTTTCCTCATGCGGAACTTTTGTGAAGACAGGAATAAGGTGTTTACTGGGATAAACCGGGCCTGCTTCTCTATTTCGGGCATATCCTTTATGGCGTACAATAAAGGTTTTTCTGTACCTGCGTATGATTGCTCGTTACCATTTAACCGGGCATTTTCGGTAATGCGGTAAATGTGGCTGGCTTTGGTGTTAAACTTATCGTAACTCAATTCGTCCACCACGTAAAAAACAATCAGCAAACAGGTGGCCAACCCGGCAGATAAGCCTAAAATATTCAATACCGTAAAGCCTTTATTTTTTAAAAGCGTGCGGTAAGCGGTCTTTAAAAAGTTCCTGATCATGACTTAGGGGTGTAAAGTATACCAAATGCTTTTAAAATATCGTGCCTTTATTGTAATTAATTGATTTTCAATTATTTACTATGTATTTATTGTTTTTGAACTGTATCAAAAACGTACGCTAAACGTACGGTTTTAGCGGGAGAGCAACTTGTACAGACCGGTAAACAGTTTTACCGGATTTTTTTAAAGAAATAGTAAATCTGCGAAACTTTCGTAATTTTATTAAGCATACAAACCTTTAAACCTGTTACAACCTATGAAAAGAACACTGCTCATTATTGCCTGCCTGATTGCCGGCAATTGCTTTGCTCAATCTAAGATCAACTTACAACTGAAAGCGCAGCTTGATACGATTTTGCAAACTGACCAGGGGATACGCGAATTTATGGACACCAGTACCAACGAAAAAAGGAAGGATACGCTGGCAATGGTGTTGGGCTATCCAAAAGATACCTTAAAAAACCAGCAATGGAATATTATGGGTAAGATAGATGGGGCCAATGTTGCAAAGGTTGAACGTATAATTGCTCAATATGGTTATCCGGGAAAAACAATGGTGGGCGAGCCGGAAAATACGACCGTGTTTTTTGTGATACAGCACTCAAATAAGATAGAGAAATATTATTCGCTGATAGCGGAGGCCGGAAAAAAGGGCGAATTACCTTTTAAATATGTGGCAATGATGCTTGACCGGAAACTCTCAAACGAAAATAAGGAGCAGATTTACGGCACCCAGATGTATTTTCAAAACGTTATTAACCCTAAAACCGGCAAAAAAGATCTGCAATTTGGATATGTGCGGCCTATTAAGGACGCCGCAAACGTAAATAAACGTCGTAAGGAAGCAGGGTTTGATACCACGGTAGAGGAGAATGCCAGGCGGTTTGACATCGTCTACAAACCGTATACTTTTGAGCAAATTGAAAAGATTAAGAAAGGTGAGCTAGCCATCGGTAATTAAATTAATGGGCAGTTGTACTAAGTACCGCGACGTTTGGCATCATAAACACAAATCTGGTATATAGTTGTCAGTAATAGCATCAGCAACGGCGATCATTAAATTCTGTGATTACACTGCCCGCGTTAGTGATGGTAGCGGATACCGGCCGTGCGCCTAAGGCCTGAAGGCGTATGAGCGTACAGCACGGCCCGGAGGGAACGCCATTAAAGATCTTGAAACAAGTTCAGGATGGCCTGGTGTTATATTACTAACACTTCATTGGCGCAAGTCTTACTGCTAAGTTCAATCACACATCTTCATAACCAAATTATTACACAAACGCCTTCTCAATTCATACCTGTGGTTGGTAAATAATTGTAACTTTAATTTCCAAACAAAACTATAAACAACCAATTATTCCAAACCCTCATGGAAAAAAGAAGAGAATTTATTAAAAAGGTTGCTATTACTACCGGCGGCCTTGCGTTAGGCAGCAAAACATTTGGCTTTACTGCCAAAAGTTATAACCGGATAATAGGCGCTAATGATCGTATCCATGTTGCCATTATTGGCCTTAACGGGCGCGGCGGCAGTATGTGTACCACATTTGCCAAACAGCCAAATTGCCTGGTAAACACGGTTTGCGATGTGGATTCGCGTACCATCCCCATAACACAAAAAAAGGTGGCAGCAGCCAGCAAACTAACCGACGGCCCTAAAGGCGAAGGTGACGTGCGCAAGGTGATGCAGGATAAAGATATTGATGCCATTTACATAGCCACCCCCGACCACTGGCACGCGCCTATGGCTATAATGGGTTGCCAGGCCGGTAAACATGTGTATGTTGAAAAACCGGTTAGCCATAACCCGCATGAAGGCGAAATGGCCGTAGCCGCCGCCCGTAAATATAACCGTATCGTACAGATGGGGGCTCAGCGCCGCTCGTCGCCCCTGGCTATACAGTGCGTTGAAGAATTACATGGCGGGGTTATCGGCCGCGTTTATTTTGCAAAAGCCTGGTATACCAATAACCGTAAAGCTACTTATCTTAAACCGTCGGCTGTGCCTGACTGGTTAAACTATGACTTATGGCAGGGCCCTGCGCCGCGCAAGCCTTACCAGGACGGACTGATCCATTACAACTGGCATTGGTTTTGGGATTACGGTACCGGCGAGGCCTTAAACAATGGTACGCACGAGGTTGATCTGGCCCGCTGGGGATTAGGTGTTGACCTGCCAACCCGGGTATCATCAGTAGGGGGGCGGTATCAGTTTAAGGACGACTGGCAAACGCCGGACACCCAGATCGTAACCATGGATTACCCCAACCGGGTATCGCTGATGTGGGAGAACCGCAGCTCGAACGGGATGAAGATAGAGGGTGCAGAGCGTGGCGTAATATTTTATGGCGATAACGGCAGCGTAAGCACTGATGGCGAAGAATATACGATCTATGATCAAAACGGTAAATTAGTTAAAGCTGTTAAAAAGCAGGGACCTGCAGAAGACGCAGGCATACAGGGCCGCAATACCGCCAGCCCGAGTTTGGGTATGGATGCACAGCACGTTGCTAACTTTTTAGAAAGTATCCGTAATAACAAAAGGCCAAACTGCGATGTGGAGCTGGGTTATAAGAGTGTTGTTGCCATGCAGTTGGGTAACATATCCTGGCGCGTTGGCCGCGATCTGCACCTCGACCCTAAAAATGCCCATATCCTTAATGACCCGGAAGCACAGAAATTGTGGAGCCGTACTTATGAGCCGGGATGGGCGCCCAAAGTTTAATTTCAGTAAAATATCACCTTATTAATTAAAACTAAAATACAATCAACAATGCGGAAATATACCGGTTTAGGCAGTGCCTTATTGGCTTCGGCTGCTTTAATTTTATGCTCGGGTGCGGCCAGCGCCGATGTCCCTGCGAAAAATCCAAAGACAAAAAAAGCGATAGTAAAACATGCTGTGGTTGAAACCTCGCGTATGGCGTGGTGGAGCAAGGCCCGTTTTGGTATGTTTATCCATTGGGGCGTGTATAGCGTGCCGGCAGGTGTGTATGATGGGAACAAGATCCCCGGACTGGGCGAGTGGATCATGCACGACGCTAAAATTCCGGTAGATAAATACCAGGCCTACGCCAAAGATTTTAACCCAACCGCATATGATCCTGAAAAATGGGTGCTGACCGCTAAAGCTGCCGGTGTTAAGTACATTGTAATTACCACCAAGCACCATGACGGCTTTGCCATGTTCGACTCGAAAGCCAGCGACTGGAACATCGTGAAAAGAACGCCGTATGGCAAGGATGTTATCAAAATGCTGGCTGATGCCTGTCGTAAATATGGCATGAAACTGGGCTTTTACTACTCGCAGGCTAACGACTGGAACAACCCGGGCGGCGCGGCAGCAGGCGGGCACTGGGATAAAAAACAGGATGGCAGCTTTGATGATTATTTAGATAAGGTAGCTATCCCGCAGATAAAAGAGATCCTGACCAACTATGGCGATGTGGCCGAGTTGTGGTGGGACGTGCCTACGGATATGACCAAAGAGCGTGCAGCTAAGATCACCCCGTTGCTGGCCAAATATCCCAACATTATTACCAATAACCGTTTAGGCGGTGGTGTGCAGGGCGACCTGGAAACCCCGGAACAATACATACCGGCAACCGGCATACCGGGCCGCTACTGGGAAGCCTGTATGACCATGAACGATACCTGGGGCTTTAAAACCTATGACGAGCATTGGAAGTCAAGCCAAACACTGATCCGTAATTTGGTGGACATTGCATCAAAGGGTGGTAACTATTTATTAAATGTCGGCCCAAAATCAAATGGTGAATTCCCGCAGCCTATTGTAGAAAGATTAAAAGCAATGGGCGATTGGCTGAAAGTAAACGGCGAAGCTATTTATGGCACCACGGCCAGTCCGTTCCGTAAACTGCCGTGGGGTAGGTGTACAACCCAAGAGCAAGCCGACGGTAATACTACCCTTTACCTGCATGTATTTGACTGGCCAACTGATGGCAGGTTGATAGTGCCGGGATTAGATAACCAGGTATTGTCTGCAAAATTGCTGGCTAACGGAGCCGTCTTAAAAAGCAGAAAAACAGCTGATGGTGTTTCTATAGCTGTACCCGCATCAGCTTTAGATGCAAACGCGACGGTTATTAAACTGATCATACAAGGCAAACCTGTTGTTACGCCGTATATTCAATCGGCAGATGCTGATGGCTCATTCGTACTAAGCCCTGTCGATGCTGATACCAAAGGCGGCGTACAATCAGAACATAACCCGCCAAATTTAGGTTATTGGACCAGCGCCGAAGCCACAGCATCATGGCAAATTAAAGTAACCAGGCCGGGCCTGTACACCGTGGAGGCCCCGGTGGCGGCTATCAACGAAGGTAATGTCATCAACATCGCTGTTGATACTCACCCGATGAAAGTAATAATAACAACCACCGTAAAAGCCACCGGTAGTGATGGTAAATACGAAAATAATAACTTCGGGAAGGTGAACATTAATAAGGCTGGCATAGCTACCATTACCGTTACGCCGTCGGCCCAAAACTGGCAGCATATTAACCTGCGTGCCATCACCTTTAAACCCGTAAACTAACTAATAACGATGAAGAAAAATTTATTGGCTATAGCTTTCCTCCTGCTTGCTGTAACGTTTGTAAAAGCGGCAAAGGTTGATACCGTTGAAACATACAGCAATGCTATGCACAAAAAAATAAAGGCGCTGGTTATCACTCCCGCAGATTATGAGCAGGGCAAAGCTTACCCGGTGGTTTATTTATTACATGGTGCGGGCGGTAACTATAAGCAGTTTTACGGGCTTAACCCCGGCATTGCTATCTGGGCCGATATCTATCACCTGATGATTGTTTGTGCCGACGGCGGTATCACCAGCTGGTATTTTGACAGCCCTATAGATCCAAACTTTAAGTATGAAACTTATGTAACCAAGGAGTTGATAGGCTATATCGACAAAAATTATAAAACTATTAAAAACAAAACCGGCCGTGCAATTTCGGGCCTGAGCATGGGCGGGCATGGTGCCATGTACCTGGCAATCCGTCACCAGGATCTGTTTGGCGCGGTTGGCAGCATGAGCGGTGGGGTTGATATCCGCCCGTTCCCTGATAACTGGGATATGGCCAAACGCCTGGGGAAATACAACGAGTACCCGGAGAACTGGGAGAAGAATACGGTAACTAATATGCTGTACCTCATTACACCAAAATCATTAGCCATAACTTTTGATTGCGGGGTGGACGATTTCTTTTTTAAAGTGAATACAGAGTTGCACGAAAAAATGCTGGAACGCAACATCCCGCATGATTTTACGGCACGCCCCGGTGCGCATACATCACAGTATTGGGCAAACTCTGTCCAATATCACCTGTTGTTCTTTAATAACTATTTCAGGAAGGCTAACCCGGAATTAAATAACTAAAAGACGCTACCGTCCCTGCAGTGTCCCCGAGTTGGGAGGCTTTGAGGGGATGAGAATAAATAAGAAAGAGCAGCCTTGTGCCATTCCCTTCCAACGGGAGGGTGTAGGGAGGGGTTAATGAAGACGTATCGTCGTATAACCCCTTTCTGCTATTTCACAGCCCGGCACACCCTCCCGTGTGTAGGGAAGGTCAATAACGAATATCGAACACTATAATAACTAACCATGTCTTACCAACCATCACCAGAAAGATACCAATCCATGCCCTATAAACGCAGCGGCAAAAGCGGCTTAAAGCTGCCTGCTGTATCATTGGGCCTATGGCATAACTTTGGGTATTACGACCAAATGGAAAACTGCCGTAATATCCTTAAAACCGCTTTTGATAACGGCGTTACCCATATTGACCTGGCCAATAATTACGGCCCCCCTCCGGGATCGGCCGAAGAGAATTTTGGCAGGATATTGCATACGGATTTCAGGGACCATCGCGATGAGCTCATCATATCATCAAAAGCAGGCTACACCATGTGGGACGGCCCTTATGGCGACTGGGGAACCAAAAAATACCTGGTGTCAAGCCTTGACCAAAGCCTGAAACGCATGAAGCTGGATTACGTGGATATTTTTTATCATCATCGTCCCGATCCTGAAACACCGCTGGAGGAAACCATGGCGGCACTTGACCTGATTGTCCGCCAGGGGAAAGCGCTGTATGTTGGTATCTCAAATTACAAAGCACCCGAAGCCAAGCAAGCTATCCAGATGTTAAAACAAATGGGTACGCCTGTTATCATCCATCAACCTAAATACTCGATGTTTGAGCGCTGGGTTGAAGATGGCTTATTGGATGTGCTGGAAGAAGAGGGCGTAGGTTGTATCCCGTTCTCGCCATTGGCGCAGGGGTTATTAACCGATAAGTATCTGAAAGGCATCCCGGCAGATTCGCGCGCCGTAAAAATCGGCGACTCGCTGACCGAGGACAGCATCACACCCGATAAAATTGAAAAAATTAAAAAGTTAAATGAGCTGGCCAAACAAAGAGGGCAGAAGCTGGCCCACATGGCGCTGTCATGGATCTTAAAGGATGATCGCATCACCTCGGTACTGGTAGGAGCCAGCAAGCCGGAGCAATTGCTTGACTCGTTAAAATGCCTGGAGAATATCAAATTTACCCGGGAAGAGCTTACCATTATTGATGATATCCTGAAATAGATACCGTTGCTAATTAATTAAAAAACAACAAAAAAGGCTTCGTTACGAAGCCTTTTTTGTTATATGCAATATTATTTATTATTGGGTGATCGTAACGGCACCCATGTCTTTCACAGTGCCGGTGGTTACTACAACATTGCTAATTGTCTTAACTGCATACGGGCTAACAGGCATAAATTTTACGCTGTAAGTACCGGCAGAAAGACCCGGGAAATAAAATTTTCCGGTTGCATCGGCAACTGTGCCTACGGTGTCGGTTCCTGCTATGGCATATACCTTTGGATAAGAAGCCATTGGTGTAACAGTACCGGTAAGGGCACCGGATACGGCGTCAGCTATGGCGCGTATAACCGGTTTTAAAATATACTTACCGTTACCTGTGGTTACTATAGATTGTCCGGCATCAAAATCAAGGTGCAGCGTATAAGCTATACCTGCGGTTAAGTTATCATGAACGTTTAATTTAACGCCTGATGTTTGTCCGCTTGGTGTATTCAGATCGTAAGATACGCCGTTTACTACCACCCTGTTACCGGTTGAGTTAAGTACCAGACGCACCTGTTGGATAGTTCCGGCAGGGATATCCTGCTCTGCCAACAATGTGTCTTTTCCTAATCTAAAACGAAGGATATCGATAGGCCCGCCACCAACAGCAAGGGTATGCTCGCCATTAGCCGTTACTACAACAACGCTTTTAATACTTAAAATAACGGCATCGTAGGGTCCGGGGCCGTCTGTCAGTTTAACCGTAACATGCGCGGTACTGGACGTGTTGCTTTTTGTACATGATGCCAGGCCCAAACCTAGAAGAGCGGCAGACAAAAAAATTAGTTTTCTCATAATAGTTGTTTAATTAATAGGGGTGAATTGATTTAACATTTGCTGAAAGCAAACATCCCCGATGTGTTGACTAACTTAATGTAAGTCAACAGCATCGGGGATGAATGATGCTTTTAGATTTTAGCAGTAACTTTTATTAGTTTACCGGTATGATATCAATAATAACCGTTCTGTTATAAAAGCGTTCTTCTGGTAAATTATTATCAAAAGGTGAGTGAGCCGGATCTGCGCCAAAGCCTGAAGTATCAAACTTAACATTGCTCACACCTAAGTTTGCCAATGCGCGTTCAATAACTTGTTGGGTTTGTTGCGCCCTGCTTTCAGACAATTTTTGATTATAAACGCCTTCTCCTATAATATCTGTATGCCCGTGTATAACTACATTGGCACCATTGGTTATTAGCGGAGCTACCTTATTGGTAAGGAACTTATTGTACGAAGCAATAGTTGTTGCCTGGTCAAAGCTGAATATAATGCTGTAACGAAGACCCTTTAAAGCTTTTTCATCCTGACGTGCCAGGTGAACGGTGCCTTCTTTCTTAACTAGCGTACCGTTTTTGGTTTCGCCGGTCATGGTTACGGTATAATCGCCTGCCGGGCTTGTACCTAATATGGTTCTGCCTGGTATGCTTTCCACATCCTTGTAATAAGGGCCGTAATGTTGCGTGGTGCCGTTTGCGCCAACTACATCAACATACCATGATTTAAGTAGTTGTTGTGCCGAGTCAACCGTTAAAACAACATGGCTGTCAAGCGGGTCCTCTTGTGAATCAACAATTTGAACAGGTTTCATCATTCCGCCACCTACTTCGCCCAACAATTGCGGCGAGGTGCTTTCAATATCAACCCGGCGATTTTCTGCGCCCAAAAGATCAAGATTTTTGGTGCCGCCTATTTTTTCAGACGGTGGATGCGGTTTGAAACTGCCTTGTACAGCAATACGTGAGCCGTCAATACCAAACACCGTAACCAGGTATTGTTTTACTGACGAGGCCATTGCTCTGCCATCGGCAGGGCCGGCAGCAGATGCGCCGTTTAACACGATAGCCGCAGACGGATTTGAACGCATACGGTCGCCAACAACATTTAATACATTATGGTAGGTATTTAACTGCGCGGCAGAACGTCCCGGCATATTACCTGATTTTGGTTGTTGTAATTGTACTTCTCTAAAAGCGGCAGCTTCATTTGCACTAAGCAAAACATAGCGGCTTGGGATGCTGGTTGACGATTCATCAAAAAACACTGCATTTAACAAAGGCAGGGTCTCACTTACTTCACGTCTTGGAAGTGTTTTTGGTGCGCGTATAGCCAAAGTAAATTCATGTGCCGGTGCAGCTGTTACCATTGGTAAAGGCGGCGTTATTTGTTCTGCGGTTTTGTGGCCTTTTCCAAATTTTAGCGCCATGCCCAACCGTACGGTTTGTATTGACATACTTTCGATACTACGCGGTTCCTGTCCAAAATATGGCTGATAAGAAACAAACGGCGACAAGCTTACTTTGGTAACGCTTGTAGCTTTTGATAACATAATGTCATAACCCATACCAATTTGGCCGGATACCTGGATCTTTTTAGTATCACTTAAAGTACCAGACGTATTTGGCTGATTAACCTGGGTGTATGAAAAATCATTTTTGATGTTGTAAGCCACACGTGGTCCTGCAAAAAAATACAGGTCGGTAGTATTAAATCCTAAACGCAAACTAGGTTCAACCGATACGTAGTTGATGTCTGTATGTAAAGTGGCAAGGCAGTTACAAGGTGCAATAACATCTTTGTATTTAGCGCCGCGGGCATCATAAGCTACATTTAACATAATACCCCAGATACGCGTAGGGCGGTACTCAACCAGCAAAGAAGCATACGGGCGGATGCCAAAAGCCTTATGAAAAGCAGTAGGAACTACCAAAGAGTTGTTTAATGTTTGGGTTGTACCGTCATACCAATTGGCGTTTGCGGCACCTGATACACCAAACCACCAGGTTGGCTGGGTAATTTGCGCCCGGGTGGTGGTGTATGCAAAAATCATCATCATAAAGCATAATGTGAATTTTTGAAGCTGTTTATATATGTTTAGCATAATATTTTATTTAAATTAATTTTTAAGATATTTTTTTGATTAATCATTCCCCGCTTCATTTTGAAACGGGGAATGAATTAATAGCTTAAGACTATGGTGTATTAATGGTTGTATTTACCATAGTAACCGAAGCTACCAGAGAAATTGCACGGCCATTAAGGACGGTTTGAACAACGTTGCCTGCAGTTGAGAAGGTAACACCCGCCGAAGCTATAATGGTACCAACCATTACACCGCCACCGGCGCCATTAATGGTGGCCGAACTGCCTACATACCAGTATACATTTTGCGCCTGGGCACCATTCTTTAAGATAATGCTGCGCGCACCTGTTGGCCCGGCAATACCTACCGTTAATGATGTTGGTGCCTGGAATACCCATACCGCATTCGGATCGCCCTGTGCGTCAAGCGTCAGGTTGCCGTTGGTGATTTTAAATGTGCCGGCTGCAGATTTATAAGTGCCGGGAGCTAACGTAAGACCTCCCAGTTCGCCTGCGCCCGGATCTGTACCACCTGGCCTGTTAGCCGGTGATATGCTGATATAAAACGCGTTTGCAGCGGCTAATGCCTGCGTAGCTATTGCGAATTTTGGAGCTGTACCCGGGAATGGCGGAGCAGAATAAATACCGCCCGTTACCAAACCTACATTAAGCGGGGTCTCGGTATAAACATCATTAGTTAAGCCATCATGGAAACCTGTGACTGCGGTAGATACAGCAGTGGTTCCGATAGACCCGTTATTAATTACCGTATTTATACCCTGGTTAGTTACACCGGCGCTTCCGCCAAAGGCTCCGAAGATCGAGCTGAATAATGGTGCTACCGACGGTATTGCTATAAAGTTGGCGGTAATGTTTTTATTTGAATTCATGACAACCGTTAGTGGGTTTGCACCACCTGCTGCGTCGCCGCTCCATGACGAGAACGTAAAGCCTGCGTTAGGCGTAGCCGTAAGCACAACCGTGGATCCCGAATTGTAGGTTGCCTGATTAGGATTTTTAGCAACCGTTCCGTTAACGGCAGTTACATTTAAAGTGTACACGTTTTGCGTAAAATTAGCAACCAACGTTCTGTTACCGTTTAACGGGAAAGTATAGGCCGGGCTGGTAGATACGGTAAGTCCGTTTTCTTTCCAGTCAACAAATGTATAGCCCGGATTGGTTGTAGCGGTTGCAGTTACTGATGTACCTGCCGCATACGGACCTGAACCGGTGGTTGAACCACCCGCTGCCGGGTTAGACGATAATACCAATGCAAACTGCGACGCCGGAATAATAGCGAAATTAGCTACCAGGGTTTTGTCTGCCACTAAAAGGAATGTATAACCAGGGCTGGTTGAAACAACGACTCCGCCAACTGTCCAGTTAACAAATGTGTAACCGGCGGTTGGTGTGGCCGTTACTGTTACGTTAGTGCCCGCGTTAAATGAGCCGCCACCAGTGGTTGTGCCCCCAACAATTGGATTTGACGACAACACAACAGCAAACTGACCAGGTACAACAACGCTATAGTTAGCAACTAACGCTCTGTTACCGGCCATTTTGAAAGGATAACTTGAACTGGTTGATACCACTGTTCCGTTTTCTGTCCAGTTGGCAAAAATATAACCGGCGTTAGGCGTAGCCGTTACGGCAACAGCAGCCCCTTGCGCAAATGTTCCGCCGCCCGTGGTTACACCACCTGCTACCGGGTTAGATGCTACCGTAACCTGTGGTATGGTGGTAAATGACCAATCATAATTACTGGTTAATGCGGTATGAAATTTATCGGCAGCACCTTTAGTTATAGTGGCATTGTAAACCGTGAAGGGTAATAATGGTACGGCTGGTGTAAAGGTAAATACCGCCGGATTTGTTGTGGGCGCTACCGTGCCCGAGATAGCTGTGGCACCTTGTTTTACAATAAATGTGCTGCTTGTTATTGTAGCTGCATCCATTGGGGTATTAAAGGTTGCTGTAATAACCTTAGTTAATACTACATCTACCGCTTTATCCATCGGGTCGCTAACCACTAACGGGCAAACGCCTTCAACAGGTACGAAATTGTCTTTCTTGCATCCTAGTGCAAGGGTTATTAGCAAGAGCGGTAATAACCAGGCTGATTTTAATTTTTTGGGATGCCATTTGCTGAAAAGCATTTGTATACGATCCGTAGGGGTAGTAATTTTTTCTTTCATGGGATTATTTAAAAAATGTGAACTAGTTAGTTAAACTCTGTTGAACAGAACTTAACACCTTACAAACGTACCCCACATCATAGGGTCATCTGTTACACAATTTTTTAAATAAGTTCTATAATTCACACATCTACGATAGCTGCAGGCTATTGCACTCTGTGTATTTAAAGTGAGAGGGGGTAACACCGGTTACCTTTTTAAACTGGGTAGATAAATGGGCAACGCTGCTGTAATGCAGTTTCCAGGAAATTTGAGTAAGGGTAAGCTCCTGGTTGCAAATCAACTCTTTTACCCGCCTGATCTTATTGATGATTACAAAATTTTCAATAGTTGAACCTTGCGTATCAGAGAATACGTTGGCCAGGTAAGTGTAATCGAGATTTAACTTTTTGCTTAAGTAATTAGAAAAATTTGTTTTTAGCGGCTCATCAAAATTGTTGATCATCTCTAATATCACCGTTTTAATTTTTTCTATCAGGATGGTTTTCCGGTCATCTGTCAGTTCCAGTCCGGCTTTTAATAAAGCTGCTTTAAGTTTACTTATTTGGTCAGCAGATAAGGTCTCCTCAATTTCTGCCCGGCCCAATTCTATTGATATACAATGCAGGTCGAGTTTTTCTAACTCAAATTTTACTACCATTTGGCAGCTTAAGCAAACCATGTTTTTTATAAAAAGCTTCATCGCACTACTTATTACAAAGCAAGTGCCCGTATTAATTTCTGCCCTTTTTACGATACGCTGCTTTTAAAATGGTATTGTTTATTGCCTGAAATACAAGTATTTAGCTGGATGTTAAATGGTGCCCGTATCACAGGGTAATCCGGCGGAAACAAAGTATAAAACCTCAATTATAAACTAAATCGTTATAAAAAGACGTATTGGAGAAATTATAAATCGTTCTAAGAAACAATTATGAATAAAAATTGATTTATATAATTTATTAGGATAAATATAGCCTCAGGCTATGTGGAATTTTTTGATAAGCTCCTTTTTTGATTAGTATAAAGGAATTTTGTAGGTTATTGACTAAAATATCAATAACTTTTAAGCAAAAAAATTAACGTATTAATGATGAATGTATTAAATTTTGCTGCATAGTTTAATTATTGTACGGTATACCGGTAAACCTTACGGGCCAGTAATCCGTTAGCGTCAATGCCCTCAACCGTTACCCGGTAGGTGCCGGTTTGGTCGCCGTTAAAATAGCTAACCTTTGTTTGCCCGTATGCCCTGGTAAGTATCCGGGGGTTCCAGTAAACAGTGCTGCGCAGGTCGGCTGTCACGGGGCCGTTTTGAGGGTTGTCATATTTAGGTGTATAAAACTCTTTGGTAAAATCATAACCTTTAGGCGCGTAATAAACAATTGACGGATCGTCCGTTCTGCGGAAAGCATGATTCTTTGTAAAGATAGCTATAACCGGCGGCGGCGGCCCTTTAGGGAACAGGGCAAGGTACCCTCCTAATAACTTGGCGCTTATTGCCGCGCTTTCGTGCGATATGTAAATCTTGGCAATATTGGTTGGCTTATCCAATAATAAGGTTTGATATTGCGATGGTTCAACAAGCATACTGTCAATTAATACGGCGTAGGTGCCATGTGGATAATAAGTTGGCACCCATGCCATGCCTTCATATTTATCCATTACCTGGATAAACCTAACCCGGCTGTGATACATTTCTTCAATACATTCTTTTAAAGTGGCGCAGGGCTCGCGGCTATCCGGCCGGTAAACCTCGTCAGCTTGGCTCTCGCTGATATTGCCCGAGCCATACCGGGCTTTTGCTGCCCTTATCCGTACCTCTTTTAGTTGTTGTACACGGCTTTGCAATCCCTGCCTGGTAAGTTCCTGGTCCTGTTTAATTTCATTGTCTACAGATGCTTTAACCAGTTGGGGGATGTCGGCATTGATATCACCTATGTTGTTATTGGCGGTAATGGCGGCCGGTTTAACCTCGTCAATTTCTGTGTTTACCTTTTTGCCGTTTTTGCTGGTGGTCCCCTGTATGGTAAAGTCAATTCCGTCAGTTATCAGCAGGTTGCTAAACTTAAATCTGCCTTCGCTGTCAGTAACGGTGTCGCGCACAAAATTCAACTTGTTATTAATCAATATTACTTTGCCGCCGGCTACGGGTTTATGGTTATAGCCGGTTAACCTGCCTGATATACTGTTCACAAGTTTTTCGGCCTTATACGTTGCTACGGCTGTAACGCCTGTTAAAATGTTTTTCCACGCAAATCTTCTATAGCCCTGAGTAAGCATCAGCACGTCAAGGTTTGCACGCGTTTCATTATCAGGATTATAGAAATAGTAGTTCGGTTTTTCTATATAACCTTTGATGTCCGAGCTTAACAGCAGCTGTGAAAAAATGGTATTTTCGTTCGCTTCGTCAGATGGTACCGCTGTTTCGCTGATTACCGATATAGAGAAGTTGCCGCCAACTGGTTTATTCCCGGCGATAGCATTAATATTCAGTTCTACCTTTTCCCTGCGGCCATAGGTTGGTTTAAGGCTGGTTATTCTAAGGTCAATGTTATCATTATTCTGAATAAATGTTATTCTTTCATTTAAAGGATCGCCTGCGGCGGAGAACAGGGTAAACTGCAATATGCCCGAAGGGACTTCATGTACCGGGAAATAAAGCAGGGTTGATGATTTGCCCACCGGCACATTAGCGGCAAAATAAACCTTGCCGTTTGATTGGCCTATCAGGCTTATGTTTTGACCTGATTTTAATGCCCCCGCGCCGGCATCAATCTTCACTAAAACAGAATCGTTATTGGCCGAATGAAAGACGGACATTACATAACCGTCGTCAGAGGCGGCAGGCAGGTTCACGGTATTTACCGAACCGTCGGGGTAATTGATCTTTGCGCGGTAAGTTTTACCGGCCTCAGGGAGCAGGTAAAAATAGCCCATCCCCAAATGTTTCAGCTCCAGCCGGGCAACTTCGTTGTTGTTATTATCTGTTACCACACCGTTTATAGCGGCCCCCAGGCCGTTGGTGGCGGTTGCTTTAAAGGCCACCTTGCTTTTTACCCCGTTAACCAGGTTACCGCTTTCGGGAAAAAACTGGAAATCGGTTTGTAATGATGCTATTTTAACCGGGAAGTTTTTAGCAACAGTTTCGTCGCCGGTTAAGTTTATTTTTGTGGCCAGGTAAGAATTGCTGCTTAGCTGGCCGGGTTTGGTGTTGGGCAGGTTAATACTTAGTTCGCCAAGTTCATTTGTTTTGCCCCCGCCTGATGTAATAACCTCGTAGCCTTTCTTAAAAAGATAGCTCACCTGCCTGGCAGCGTAGGGCTGGCCCTTGGTGTCGGTATATTTTAATATGGCCTTAACCTTTGTTTTATCGCCTTGTTGGGTATATACATAATCTATTTTGGCAAATACAGTGTTGGCGATGGAGTTGCCAATGGTAAAGGTACGGTCGTAAAAATAATCGGGGCCGGCATTGCGCATCCATTGAGTATAGGCCCGTATGCGGTAGTTGCCTTCATGTATAACATCATCATCCAAAACAAAATCACCTACAGCCATGCCGGTTGTTACCGGCAGTTTCAGCACTTTAGTAACCGAGTCGCCTTCATTCAGTAACTCTACATATACTGCCCCGCTTATGGCCGATAGCTGGTGCTTGCTGCCGGTTGTAATATAAGCTTTGAACCATATTGTATCACCCACTAAATAATAGGGCTTATCGGTATGCAGGTATATTTTTTCCTGTGGATTGGTGTCGGACCACCGCTGCAGCGATGCAACTAGTTTATCCAAAGGGTCATCTGTTTTTGGCACAAAAGCCAAAAGGATCAAAAACAAACAAAATAGAGCGGGCCCTATGGCCCATTTATTATTTAATTTCATTACCCGGCTGGTTAATTTTTAAGCTTCCGTCGCCAATGCCGCCATTTGCATCAATGCCGGCTATCTTAATGGTATATTTACTTTTGATGTCTGAAGTGTAAAAATACACTTTCGCTTTGCCATTTTGATCGGTATTAATGTTAGGCTCCCAATAAAGTGTAGACCGGTAATCAGGTTCAATTACCGATGATGGAGCAACATTATATTTAGGGCTGTAAAATTGCTGCGGATATAGCACAGGTAAGGGCCGGTAGCTGACAACTCCCACCGGTTTCCTGCGGTACCAGCCCATACCCTGGCCGGTAGTTATTTGTACGATAGCCAAGTCGTCGCAAGAGTGGCATATACGGTCAATGTATTTACGGCTATAGCTAATTTCAAGCCCAATTAAGCCCTGTAGCTTAATGTTTCTCAACTCAGCTATGACGGCGTCGTTATAAGGCGAGGGTTCGTCACGTTTCCTGCCCGGGAGGGTGGAGAGTACCATAACCTTCTCAGAAGTCACATCCCTGCCACTTGTTGGTACGTCAACATCAACATTTACCGGTCCGCCATCTATGTTCAACCGGATGTTTTTACCGTTAAATGCCACTATAGGCACTGTAAGGTCCATCCCCCGAAAAGTTGTGAGCCTGGCGCCAAGTACCTTAAAACCGGGCAGCTTTTGCTGCAGCAGTTCGTACAAGTTGGTTGTTGCCGATTCTTTGATATCCTGCTCATCGTAAATCTCATCGGCCTGCCCCGGTCCAAACGGGTTCATGGTGCCCCTGATAATTTTTTTGCCGTTGATCTTTACTTCTTTTAAAACCCTGCCGCTTAGTTTTAGGTTTGCATCATTGGTTTTTTCTATAGCCCGTTTCATATAATTGATCTGTGCACTGTCTGTATTTACATACCACGGCAGTATAGGGTCTTTATAATTTGAGGGGATGGGCAACGCCGAAAAACGGTCGACGGTAATAGTGCCAAATGTTATTTTCTTTCCCCTGGCATTATTAGCCTGTAAAAAGAAAGATCCTGAGTCTGTTTGCGGCAGGTTTTTAAATACATAGGAGCCTTTGTCGTCTACGCTGGCCATTGCAAAAAACGCCGGCTTTTGCGACGATATCAATACCCTTGCATCAGTAACCGGCTTGTTAAGCGCATTGGTTACCTTGCCGGTAATCACCAGTTCTTTTTCCGGCTTAAACTTAACCTCTTTCTGGTTGATAAATATATCCCCCCAGTCATAGCCGGTCCAGCCCTGGGTAAGCATCAGGTTATCCAGCGCCTGCCAGGCTTGTTTATCTTTCCGGTTAATATAGTACCCCGGCGACTCGATATGGCCGGTTAATTCAGAATTAATAAGCAGGCTTGCGGTTATGCCGTTATTGTCTGCGCTGTCCGGCTTAACCTGTGAGTCGTCTGTAACAGCCAATGAGAAATTGCCCTGTACCGGGATGCCGCTTTTGTCTTTTACTTCAATTTCTAAACCAACGCTGTCACGGCTAACATATACCATTTTATTTGGCGTTACTTTAATGTTAAGGCCGTCTCGGTGGTCAATAAATACGGCCCGCTCATTAAGCGGCCGCAGGCCTTTAAATAAGGTAAACCTGGCTATGCCCGACGGAAAAAGGTTTTTAGAAATCGTCAGACTGGTTTGGTCTGTTATTTTTTCTGAATAGTAAGCAATGCCTCTTGCTGTACCTACCAGGTAGCAGGCGCTGTCCGTCCCCAATGAACTGATGCCGGCCAGTGTGATCTTTAAATCATCACCCTGCTCTGAATTATTGATGTGGATTACCGTACCTGACGGGCTTATTTTAGGAAATTCAAAATTTTTAACGGCGGGCTGGCTTGTACGCGCAGTGTAAACTTCGCCCGCCCCTGGGGTAAACTCAAATGACCCCATGCCGTTGTGCATGGTGGCAAAGGATACCACCTCATTGCCCTTACTATCATATACCGCACCCGTAACGGCAGTGCTGCTTCCGTTTTCGGCGATAGCCTTAAAACCGATTACCGATTTTAAGCCGGCGACTAATTTACCACCTTCGGGTAAAAATTGCAGGTCGATATTTTGCCCGCGGTTAATTTTTAGCGGGATCTGCAGCATTTTATGGTTATCTCCCTTTTCAAGGCTGATGATCTCGGCCCGTATTCGCCGGCCATCCATTTTGTCTTTTAAAGCAGTGCCGAATTTTAGCGATCCGTCGATATCCGTTTGCAGCTCTTCTTTAAACAGGTAGTGCCATTCATCATAAATTTTAACCTGCAACTTTTTGAGCGCCACCGGCGAGCCTGATTTGTCAGCTTTATTCAGCTTTAGCTCCACCTGTAACTGATCCTTACCGGCCACCTGGTCTATACCGGCTGATGATTTAACCAGCCACGAATCAGCAGTGGTTTGCCCAAGGTAAAAGCGCTGGTTAAAAATATAATCCTGACCAAAGTTTTGCATCCAGTTAGTGTAGGCCCTTAACGTATAGCCGCCTTCGCGGAAGATGGTTTTTGTTAACGGGATCTGTCCTGAACCTACGCCGTCTTTAACAGTGATGCTTATGCGCTTTACCGCCTCGGAGGTGTCATTGGCCAGTTCAACATACAGCAGGCCGCTGATTTTTGACGGCTGATTGTTGTGATCTACCACATAGCTTTTAAACCAAAGGGTATCGCCGATATTATAATAGGGTTTGTCGGTATGGAGGTACACTTTTTCAATGGGTAGTTTCCTGTTAAAACTATCCAGCGGGGCAGTTATCAGCGCCATGCTTTTATCAGCGGGCGGCGGGGTATATGACGATGCTTTGGCCTGGTCGGCATCAACCGTATACCTGTATACCTGCCTGCCCAGTTCGCCGTCGGCGTTAATGCCTTCCACAATAACTTTATAGGTTCCCGGGCCATCAGCATTGAAGAAATTAAAAGTGGTTTTGCCCGATATATCTGTTTTTAAATAAGGATTCCAGTAAACCGTGGTGCGCAGATCGGGCAGTTTAGCGGCGCTGCCCGGCCGGTCATAACGCGGCGAATAAAACTCGCGTACCCGGTTAAAGCCCTTAGGCGATACGTTGGCCATGCTGGGGTTGTAGCTTTTTCTGATGTAATCTTTTTTGGTGTAAATTAAGATTGCCGGTCCACCTTTTGGAGCTCCCGGACCGCTAAAGGTCATCGCCAGCGGATTGGACGCAAATACCACGTCTATCTTGGCGATGGCTTCTGGTTCGGGCGAATTATTGGTAAAAAGATCACCAATTTCCCAATCTTTAAGCACACGGCCGTCCAGAATAACAAGGCATCCTTTTGGAACCCATTGGCCATTAACCATTTCAAAAACCACATGGCGTAACATGCCCTGTAAGCAAATACCTAACGCCGCGCAGTTTTCGGGATGCTCAATTACATAGGTTTGGTCGGCATGGCCCTCAGGAATGCGATACATGCCCTGCTGCTTATAAGGCGGTGGCTCTGGCTTTCGGGCCCTTATCCTTACTTCACGCAGGCGGTGCACCTTATCCAGCTGGCCGCTTTTTTCATAAATATCGTCCTCTTTTTTTACGCTTTCGATATAGGTTTTTAGTGTGCCGGTAATGTTGGTGCTCACATCGCCCAAATTTGGGTTTTTATTGAGCCGCAGTTTTGGTAAAGTATCCAGCACGATCATCACCTTGTCACTATTTTTAGCCGACCGTGCCTGTACCGCAAACTTGATGCTGTCGGTCATAAATATACCGTCAAACTTAAAGCGGCCGTTGGCATCGGTAGTAGTGCCTTTCATCACACCGGCGCTGACAGACACCAGCGTCACTTTGGCGTTTGGTAATATTTTATTACCCAGTGTTGTTACCTTACCCGTTATGGCCACACCCAATCCTTCTGCCGCGAACAGCGGCCTGGTATTTACCGTATTGTTTAATTCTTTCCAGGTAAACCGCCGGTAACCCTGCGTAAGCATCAGGTTATCCAAAGCTTTATTTACCTCGGCGGTTTCCCTGGTAAAATAGTAATTGGGTTTTTCAACGTAGCCCTTCAGGTCAGACGTAAGCAGCAGATTAGAAAAAATGGTGCTTTCATCGCTTTCATCAACCGGTACTTTACTTTCGTCAATTACCGTTACGCTAAAATTGCCAAAGGTTGGTTTGCCGTTGCTGTTGGTGGCGGCCATACTTACCTGTACATGTTCTTTACTGTTGTAGGTGTTTTTGGCTGTTTTTAAATCCAGTTGCATCTGGTCATTCCCGCGGACAAAAGCTATCCGTTCATTCAAAGGTTCGCCGGTATTGTTAAAGATGGTAAACTGCGCTATCCCGGTAGGGAACAATTTTTTTTCCAGCCAGATAGAAGTAACCGCGCCCGCAATTTTTACCGGTGAGGCAAAAATGGTTTCGCCATTGGTGTGCGCTATCAAATTTACCGATGTGTTTTGTGCAGTTTTTGATGCATAAATCCTTGCCAGCAAACTATCTTTATTGGGTTGATAAACACCCAGTACATAACCCTCATTAACAGCAACAGGCAGGGCTACGGTTTTAACGGTACCATCAGCAAAGCTGATTTTTGCTGTATAGGTTTTACCTGAGACAGGCCGCAATAAAAAACTGCCCATGCCGGCATGCAAGGTTTCAATGGTACCAACTTCATTATTTTCATTATCAGTTATTTTTCCTTTTATGGCGATCCCCGATCCGTCAACCCCCACAGCTTTAAAGGCAACACGCGATAAAATGCCGTTTACCAGGTTGCCGCTTTCAGGAAAAAACTGAACGTCGGTTTGTGCTAAACCGGCTTTGATAGGGAAATCACGTACAATGGTGTATTTGTCTGGCCCATCAAGCGTGGTATGAATGTAGGATCCTCTTAAATCAACATGCTTATCATTCAGGATTGATACCGGGATATTGCCCTGCGCATCTGTTTTAACCGATTTGGACCATACCACCTTTTTATTAACGATGATCTGGTAATGCACATCCCTGCCGGCAAGCGGCGCGCCGTCATCAGTGCTATAATTAAGCATCGCGGTTAAAACGGGTTTTTGATCAATGTCTTTATATTGATAATCAGCTTTGGTAATGATATTGTGGCTTACCAGGTCGCCCACGGTAAAAGTATGGTCAAAAAAATAATCTTCACCGGCGTTGCGCATCCATTGGGTGTAGGCCCGTATGCGGTAGCTGCCCTCTTTAAAGTCATCGCCCAAAATAAAATCGCCCATAACCATGCCTGATGTTATCGGGAGTTTTAAGGATCGGGCGACAGAATCTTTGTCAGTGATCAGATCTACATATAAGGAGCCGCTTAGCGCCGAAAGCTGGTGCCGGCTGCCAATGGTTATATAACCTTTAAACCAGATTGTATCGCCCAGGGCATAGTAGGGCTTATCCATTTGTAAATAAACCTTTTCCTGCGGGATGCTGTCTGTCCATTTTTGCAGGATAGTTACCAGTTTATCAACCGGGTCATCACCACGCGGGATGAAAGCTAGCAGAAACAGGAGCGAGCAGAGCAGGCCCAGTTTGACAGGAAAAGTGATAATTGTTTTCATATTCAGGTATCAGGTTAGGTTAAAAACAAAGGGCAACTCTAAGCGGGGTATTGTTAGCCTGGTTTATTTAAAACAGATATATACCTGTAAAAAAACTGGTTTCATAGCCTGGGGGATATGATGTTTACTTGGTTGAACTAATGTAAAGAAAATATTACATTGAATGCAATAGCCGGGCGCTAATTATCCTGAAAAAATGACTTAAAAGTATTTTTTAGTAAATATTTATGGATATGATACGAACTGTGTAGCGCCTTAGGTATTGCAGGGAATTGTGTAACAAATTGCTTTTTAGCTGGTAACAGGAACTTACTTAAAATTACGGCCTTTATGAAATACCTCCTTTTTAGTCTGTTTTTGGCTGGCGGATGGGGTAGTCCCGTTGCTGCCGGGCAGGGTAAGCACCGGTCTGTCATCAATTTGTGCAGCGGTGAGTGTGCCCAATAGTTTTGATAAATTAAAGCAGCGCTTTACTACGATATGGATCACTTTGCCTTCAATCTGCACTTTACCTTCGGCCATTAACAGGCGGGCCTGCAGTATTTCTTTGCGGTGGGTTTCAAAAACTTTTTCCCAAACCACCAGATTTGAAAAACCGGTTTCGTCCTCAATCGTAATAAATATAACGCCCTTGGCGGTACCCGGCCGTTGCCGCACGGTAACCAGGCCCGATACTTTTACCCAATCGCCATCTTTAAGCGCTGGCAGGCTGGCATTGGTAGTTACCTGGAGCATATTTAGCTGTTGGCGCACAAAGCTAACGGGATGGGCCTTAAGCGACAGGCCTGTGGCAGCATAATCCTGCAGCACATGCTCGGCCCGGGTTATAAAGGGTAAACTTATCTGGGTTTCGGCAGCACTTTCTGAGGGTTGCCCGGCAAACAGGCCGACAGGTTTATCTTTAAGCGCGGGTACTTCCCATAACGCCTCGCGGCGATCAAAGCCTATTGATCTGAAGGCGTCGGCATCGGTCAGCCTTTCAATAGCAGCTTGCGGCACCCCGGCATCGCTTAATTGGTTCATACTGGTATAGCCCGTGCCGCGGCCGGCAATTAAAGCTTCCATGTCATCTTTATTTAAACCTTTTACCTGCCTGAAGCCCAGGCGTAGGGTGCAATATTTACCGTCTTTTTCTTCCAGTGTATTATCCCACATGGAGTAGTTGATATCCACCGGGCGCATAATTACGCCATGCCTTTCGGCATCGATAACTATTTGCGCGGGCTGGTAAAAACCCATGGGCTGGCTGTTTAATAAAGCAGCCGCAAAAACATCCGGGTAATGGCATTTAAGCCATGACGAGATATATACCAAATGGGCAAAGCTGGTAGCATGGCTTTCTGGGAACCCATAGCTGCCAAAACCTTCCAGCTGTTTAAATATCCGCCGGGCAAAATCTTCAGTATATCCCTTTTTTGTCATCCCGTCAACCAGTTTTTTTTGAAACTGACTTACTAATCCTTTTGCTTTAAAGGTGGCCATGCTGCGCCGCAGCTGGTCGGCTTCGGCAGCGGTAAAGTCTGCTGCAACCATGGCTATTTCCATAGCCTGCTCCTGAAACAGCGGCACACCCAGTGTCCGCTTTAATACTTCTTCAAGTTCTGGTGTCGGATAATCTATGGGGTCTATTTCATCACGCCGCCGCAGGTAGGGATGCACCATATCCCCCTGGATGGGGCCGGGGCGCACAATGGCTACCTCGATGACGAGGTCATAAAACTTGCGGGGTTTTAACCGCGGCAGCATGGACATCTGCGCGCGGCTTTCGATCTGGAAAACGCCCAGCGTATCTGCCTCGCAGATCATATCATAAACAGCCGGGTCATCTTCCGGAACATTTGCAAGCGTATAAGTTTCTCCGTAATGTCGTTTGATCAGGTCAAATCCTTTGCGGATACAGGTAAGCATGCCTAAGGCTAACACATCAACCTTTAAAATGCCCAGCGCTTCCAGGTCGTCTTTGTTCCATTCCAGCTGGGTGCGGTTTTCCATGCGGGCATTCATTACCGGGCATAGATCTGAAAGCTTGCACTGGGTAATAACAAACCCGCCTGTATGCTGCCCCAGTTGCCGGGGGAAACCCATCAGCTCTTCGGTCAACTGTAATATTTTATGCAGCTGTTTATCATCGGGATTTAATCCCTGGGCGATAATACGCTCACGGTCAAATGCCTCGTCCGAGAAATCCCAGATAGCGCCGGCCAGCCGCTTAATGGTATCTTCTGATAGCCCCATGGCTTTGCCTACATCCCTTATGGCTCCTTTATGCCGTTCCTGCGTTACGGTGGCAACAATGGCGGCATGTTCGCGGCCGTAGGTTTCATAGATCCATTGGATGATCTCTTCGCGTCGCTCGTGTTCAAAATCAACATCCACATCAGGCCATTCGTCGCGCGCGTCTGACATGAAGCGCGAAAAAAGCAAGCGTGATTTCTCAGGATTAACGGGGGTTATCCCCAAACAGAAACAAACAGTACAGTTAGCCGCCGAGCCGCGTCCCTGGTGCAGTATGCCCAGCTCTTCGGCCTTGTTGGTGTATTCATAGATCCGCAGAAAATACGGTGCCAGTTTACGTCGTTTAAAAAAGGCCAGCTCAAACGCTATTTGCGTACGCGTTTTTTCCTCCATTTTGCCATGAAACATTTTCCCGGCACCGGTCCAGGTCAATTCGGCCAAATGTTCGTCAGCAGTGCGGCCATCGGGGCTTTTCCATTCGGGTTCTAAATATTTTAAAGTATCCAGGGAGAACCGGCAGGCCGCGGCGATTTCCTGCGTGCGGGCAATGGCATCCGGGTACTGGCGAAACAAACGTTCCAGTTCATCAACCGGCTTTAAATAGCGTTCGGCATTGGCGTGCAGCCTGAAACCGGCGGTGGTGATGGTGCATTTTTCGCGTACGCAGGTTTGTACGTCCTGTAATTCGCGGCGGGCAGCATTATGATAATGCACATCATTGGTTGCCACCATTGGAACCCCTGATTGCGATAATCGATAAAAGCGTTTGGCATCATCGCCGCTGTAGGAGCGGGTTGCTGCAATATAAAGGCTTGTGCCAAACGCTGCCCGGTATTGTTGCAGATCAGCTTTAAACGTGTCATCAAAATCAAAGCGTTTATCTAGCACCGGCGGCGGGATGACGATAAATAAGATGCCCTCTTTATGCTCAAATACATCCTGCTTGTAAATGATACATTTGCCCTTTTCGGTGCGCAGGTTGCCCCTGGTTAGCAGTGCGCAAAGCCGCCCCCAGGCAGCAATATCGGTAGGATAGGCCAGCAGGCTGGGGCCGTCTGTCAAATCAAGCCGGCAGGCGGGGATAATACCAATGGTTTTAATCACTTTGGCTGCCTGATGCGCACGTACCACACCCGCTACGCTGTTTCGATCGGTTATGGCAATTTTGGTATAGCCCAATTCGGCGGCGCGTTCAACCAACTCATCAGGGTGCGACCCGCCCCGCATGAAGGTAAAATTACTGGTAACCTGTAACTCCGCGTATTTCATAGCCAACTATGCAAAAAAACCATGTAAATACCATTGCGGCCGCTCTTCGGCCAGGTAATGCCCTGACCTGAACAGCCAATACCGCCGGCCCTGCTCATCCTCCACCACATAATAATCACGGTGCGGGCCCTCATCCAGCCACCATTCGCGTTCAATACGTTCGGCATCGTCGGCACGCTTAATAATATGGCGCTCGCCTTTATAGATAAACAGCATGGGTGGGTTATCGGGCAGTGGCGCGGTAACTTCAATACGCTCGGGCCGGGCTAGCAGCAATGATGGGCGGGGCTTGTCTGTGCGCCAAACAGTGGCGGGTTTATCTTTAAGCGATGGCGCCGGTTTGATTGATTGCTCGGGCCAGTAACGTTCCTGCGGCAGGTAACGGTGAATGTTGTTTGCACCTACCTTATTAGCCAGGCGGTCAAGTAATTCGGCCAGGCTGTTGTTTTCCAGCCCGCAACTTTCTGCAGACCATAGTATTTCCTGCTCCGGTTCTGCATCTTCAACCTTGGGGGCTTCCAGGGTAAAAAGCTCAATACCCATTGCAGGCTCAATTGATGAGATCTTTAGCTCAAATAATTTAAATAGATGGTTAACCTGGTGCGTTGCCCGGTTGGTGCCAATGCCGGCTTGTATAACCTGCCCATCTACCCGGTAACCCTTTAAAACAGCGGTGCGGATGCCTTTGCCTTCGCCCTGTAAGCGGTGGCAAAGTTTTTCAAGCAGCGTTTTTATAGCTATCTCAATACCTGTAGCGGTGCGGATAGCTTCTAAACAAGGCAGGCGCTCGGTATAAGGTTCGGCAGGGCGCAGCAGTTGCAGTGGTTCATTCTCTGTACCTAAAGCCTGGTCAAGCCTTAATAAAAAGTCGGACCCAAAGCGCCGCCGCAAAACTGACCGGCCCAGGCCAACAAAACTTTTTATGGTATAAAAGCCCAGCTTTTGCAGGCGATCGAGTATAATGGCATCCAGCCGCAGGGCAGCAGGGGGTAGGTTTAGCAAAACATTAGTTTGCTGCCCGGGGGCAATAATAGGTTTTACACGGCCATAGTGCGCATTGGCCCAGGCGGCCCCAATGGTATCGGCCATGGCGCCGCGCACATCATAGCCTTTGCTGATCAGGCGGGTAATTATCTCTTTTAAATAATCTTTTTCTGTACCCCATAAATGCGTGCAGCCGGTAACCTCTAGTAGCAGGCCGTCAGGCAGATCAACAGCTATAAGCGGGGAGTACCGGATACACCATTCGCCCAATGCTTTAAGCAGTCTGGCAGCCTGATCGGGTATATCATCAATCACCTGCAGGTCAGGGATTACGGCCTTAGCATCAGCAGCGGCCATGCCAGCGGTTATGCCCTGGGCTTCGGCCAGTGCGTTAGCGGCAGTAATAATAACGCGCCCGCGGGCCGGGGTAACCAAAACAAAGGGCACGTCTTTCAGCTCCGGCCGGCGGAGGGTCAGCCAGTCCGTCGTCAAATGACGGAACCATAAAGAAACAAAGCGCCTGTTCATTATAGCTCATTTAACCGGCTATTCGCCTTTCTTGTACATTTAATTCTTCATTCACTTCTGTAACCGGCTCAAAACGGCCGTCGGCCCATTCAAGTTTCCAGCTGCCGGGGTTACCGTTACGTACCCTTAACAACTCAACCCGCCAGCGCGGCCAACCTACGCCCGGCAAGCCCGGTTCTGGTTCACTGGGCAGCGGGGTAATTTGCCAGCGGGCCACACAGGTTGTGGTGCCCAATTTACGCGGGTCATTACGCAGCAAAAAACCGGTTACCTTACTGTTTTCAACCGCCAGTTGCAGCCTGCGCGACTGCGCGAAACTGATTTCCCGCGTCTCGGCTATGACGGCTGCCAGGCCCTCGCATTTTAAGGCCTCTTCCATGGCCCAAAGCACATCTTTATCGCGCTGTACATCAATAAATATCACCCGGTCAGGGCTTACATCAAAACCCATCAGTGCCGGCGGAAAAAGCTTGCGCGATGTGCTGATCCATAAACAAGCGCCGCCGGGCTTCATTAAGGCGGCAATTAAGCCTGCCATTAACCCGCCGGTGGCGGCAGCTTGCTCGGGCGTTGGGCAAAGCATTTCATGGATGGCACCGGTTGGGAAGATCCCGTTTGGGAAAGCCTCCTCAATAGGGCCAAGGCCTATGCCTTTGGCTTTATCTGCCACAGGCGGGGCAAAGCCCTGCCATAGCAAAATATTCTTTTGCAATTGACTGATAATATCCTTTTTAGCATGCTGCATGGCTGTAATTAACGCTGTAAAGTTATGCTAATATTTTTAGCAATTTATATAAAAATTAATAAAAAATTTTTCACATTTGTAGTATGATGAGTAACAACATGGATTTGACTAACGAGGCTAAAGCATGGATAAGGCGCAAAAACAAGCCTGACGAAGTTGTACGTATAACGCGCGATAGTAAAGATTATGAGCAGGTGATAAGCTATGAACTGTATACCGCTTATGACGAAAATCCGGATTACCTGGGGCGTATATTATTTGATATGCAAGGCTACTGGATCTATGACGGCGATACATTGACCATTACCGAACAAGAGCAGCTGGCTAAATTCATTATTAACTACGCAGAGACTTTTTAAAAGGATGGAACAATTAAGTTTTTTTGCTGAAGCGGGGCAGAGCAGGGGATTACCAAAAGAACTGTTAACCTACGAACCCGGCTTTATTGGTGAAGAGGAAGGTAATGCATTGCTTGATAAATTTATTAAGGACATACCATGGGAACAACGGATACAAAGGCTATATGATAAGGATGTTATTACGCCGCGTTTAACTGCCTGGTACGGGGATACTGACGTTTATGATTATGCTTCATTAACACAGACCAGGCCAAATTTTTGGACGCCGGAACTATTAATGATTAAGGAAAGAATTGAGCCGGTGGCCGGGATAAAATTTAACAGCGTTTTACTTAACTATTACCGCGATGGTAATGATTCTGTAGCCTGGCACAGCGATAGGGAGGATGTGCTTGGAAAAAATCCTGTTATTGCTTCTATAAGTTTTGGGCAGGTACGAAGTTTTGATATCAGAAACAAAAAAAATCATCTTGAAAAATATTCGGTGAGATTAGAGCATGGTTCTTTCTTATTGATGAAAGCCGGTTTACAGGAGCACTGGGAACACCGTGTTGCCAAATCAATTAAACCGATGCAGGCAAGGATGAATCTTACGTTTAGGGTGGTGCTTTAATTTTAATAGGATACCATCAAACGCTGCAAATCTTAACTTAAAGATAACATCAAATCACTTTGAAATTTTTAACTTCTATTTATAATTACTAATGATATTGGGCGCTTTGTTTATGGCGTTTAAAAGAAATGCATTAGCTTTAACATCAATGGATAGCAGAAGAGATTTTATAAAAAAGGCGGCATTGTTAACCGGTGCCACCAGCCTAGCCGGCACCTTGCCGGCATCAATAGCAAAGGCGATGACCATTAACGCGGCCGAGGGCAGTACTTACCTTGATGCCGAGCATGTGGTTATTTTGATGCAGGAAAACCGCTCATTTGATCATGCTTTTGGTACCCTGCGTGGCGTACGTGGTTATAATGACCCGCGTGCCATACAACTGGCCGATAAAAACCCGGTGTGGCTGCAAACCAATGCTAAGGGCGAAACTTATGCACCTTTTCATTTAGACATAAAAAACACCAAAGCCACCTGGATGCACTCGCTACCGCACTCATGGGCCAACCAGGTAAATGCCCGTAATGATGGCAGGCATGATAAATGGCTTGACGAAAAACACTCGGGCGATAAAGATTATAAAAATATGCCGCTTACCCTGGGCTATCATAACCGCGATGATATACCGTTTTATTATGCGCTGGCTGATGCCTTTACGATATGCGATCAGCACTTTTGCTCATCATTAACAGGTACCAACCCCAACAGACTTTACTTTTGGACGGGCACCATCCGCGAAGAGCAGAATGAAGCCTCAAGAGCGAATGTATGGAATGAGGATATGGATTATGGTACCCTGAACTGGGCTACTTTCCCCGAGCGGCTGGAAGATCATGATATAGCCTGGAAATGCTACCAGAATGAAATGAGCATTGATGTTGGCTTTACCGGCGAGGAGGATGCCTGGTTATCTAATTACCAGGATAACCCGCTGGAGTTTTTCTCGCAATACAATATCCATCTGCATCCAAAACATGTTGAACATTTAAAAAAGATGCTGCCCGTTTTAAATAACGATATCACTGATCTGCAAAAACAAATAGCCGCGCTACCGTCCACAGAAAGCGGCCTTGGCCTGAAGAAAAAATTAGAGCAAAAGCAGGAGGAACAAAAAGGTATTAAAGCCAGGCTGGATAAAATTGAAAGCCGCACATTTGATGATTTGACCGCCCGCGAGCAAAGCATTCATAAAAAAGCGTTTGATGTTAACTACGGCGACTCCGATCATGGTAAACTTACCGAACTTACCTATGATGACAACGGTGTAAAACGCACGATGCAGGTGCCTAAAGGCGATGTGCTGCACCAGTTTAGGGAAGATGTGAAAACAGGTAAGTTGCCTACGGTATCATGGCTTTCGGCACCCGAGAATTTTTCTGATCACCCATCAGCACCGTGGTATGGGGCCTGGTATGTGTCTGAAGTGCTGGATATTTTGACCCAGGATCCGGAGGTATGGAAAAAGACTATTTTTATTGTAACCTATGATGAGAATGACGGTTACTTTGACCACGTGCCGCCCTATACAGCGCCACACCCGCATAAAGAGGGTACCGGCAAAGTATCGCGGGGGATAGATACCCGGACAGAATATGTTACGCTTGACCAGGAACTGGCGCGCCATGATTTCCCTGCAAAATATGACCGGGAATGTGCCATTGGCTTAGGCTTCAGAGTACCCATGATCGTGGCATCGCCATGGACCAAGGGCGGCTGGGTAAACTCTGAGGTTTGCGATCATACCTCAACTCTGCAGTTCTTAGAAAAATTCCTGTCGCACAAAACCGGTAAAAAAATAACAGAACCTAATATATCAGATTGGCGGCGTACGGTTTGCAGCGACCTGACCTCGGTTTTCAGACCCTATGAGGCAAAAGCCTCCGGCCTGCCCCAATTTATTGCTAAGGATAGCTTTTTGGAGGGCATCCACAAGGCGAAGTTTAAGCGTGTGCCTGCAAACTTTAAGTTATTAACTAAAGATGAAGTGGCTCAAATTAATCAACATCCACATCAATCACCCTTGCTGCCAAAGCAGGAAAGCGGTATTAAACCGTCATGCGCATTGCCGTATCAGCTTTATGCCGATGGTAAATTGAATGCGGATAAAACTGCGTTTGAGCTGAACCTAAGATCGGCCGATGAACTGTTTGGTAAGGCCGCCGCCGGATCACCATTTATAGTTTACGCTCCGGGCAATCATAAAGCCTTAAACGGTGACCAATTTGAGCCATTACGGAACTGGAACTACGCCATAAAACCGGGCGATAGCCTAACGGATGCATGGCCGGTTGATGCGTTTGAGGGTGGTAATTATCATTTACGGTTATATGGACCAAATGGCTTTTACCGCGAGTTTAAGGGTAACCAAACCGACCCGGACATTGAAACAGAATTAACGTATCAACGCAACCGCCTAAACAAAAAATTATTGACCGGTAATATTGTGTTAAATATAAAAAACTTAAGTAAAAAGGCACATCAAATAACCCTGACAGACAATGTCTATAAAACAGGCCCGCATACAAAAAATGTACTGGCAGGAACACCCTCGGCCTTTATAATTGATCTGTCAAAAAGCCTGGGCTGGTATGATTTTACCTTAAGGGCGGAAGGGGCCAATGGCTTCGAAAAAAGATTTGCAGGCAGGGTAGAAACCGGCAAAGCCGGCCATACAGATCCGTTTATGGGCAGGATAATTTAGTTATTGTTTAAATATTGCTGTAAGGTAAACAGGTTATTCAAAGCATCGCCGGCAGTGTTATTAAAGTAAACATATACAGTTTTGCCCTCGGCCTGCCATTCATGGATATAAGTTGCATATTCGGCTAAAAACTGGTCGCTGTAGCTGTCTTTATAGCGGCCGCCGGGTCCGTGAAAACGGATATACATCAAATCATCGGCAGTGCTTATCATTGGTGTGGTTGATGCGGGCATATCCTGTATAACCAGCGCGGCATTAAACTCTTCCAGTATTTTATAAACCTCATCATTATACCATGACCGGTGCCTAAACTCAACAGCCAATGGCCAATCGGTACCTATTGTAGCCAATAAACTCACCAGGCGCGGCATGGCGCTAATAGTCAAACTTGGCGGAAACTGGACCAATAAACTGCCTTTCCTGTCATCGGCTTCATTAATGGTACGCATAAACTTAGTTACATCATCGGGGTTAAAATCAAGTTGTTTATTATGGGTAATGCCCTTCCAAAGTTTAAAGGTGAATTTGAAATTTTCAGGTACATCTGCCGCCCATTTGCCTACGGTTTTAGGTAATGGCAGTTTGTAAAATGAGCTGTTAATTTCTAAACTGTTAAACAGCTTAGCGTAATAAGCCAACCGGCTATGGCCGGCAAATTCGGGCGGGAAGTCGCGTTTTGGAATAGGCACCAGCAAACCGCTCGTGCCTGTATAAATGGGCGGGATAGTCATTATTACTCCTTCATCCGCTAAATTACAAGTACGTATTACTTCCATCAGGTTGATATTATAAACCACGGATGACATACATAAATCATGCCTTTAATTACGGCCGCCTTTGCATGGTCGTCGTTTTGCGTTCCTTATCCGGCCAGTAAGCATTCATTAGGTTATAGATTAATTGGAAGCATTGGTACAATCAAGCCGTCTTGGGAGTGTTGGAACTGATGTGACGTCTGCCCGAAGCTGCGACGGATTATTCAGATGGGAGGCATTGCGCAATAACCGCGAAGAGTTCTTCCGGCTCAAAAGGTTTTCGAATATAAGCATTCGCGCCAAGGTCCAGGCCCTTTTTCATTTCGGTCCGCTCGGCATTAGCGGTCAGGAAAACAAACGGTGTATCAGCGGTTCGCGGGTCTGACCGCAGGGCTTCGAAAACCTCATAGCCGTTGGTGCCTGGCATCAGCACATCGCAAAGGATCAAATCGGCTATTACTTCTTTTGCCCGGGTCACGCCTATCTCGCCATCATCGGCGGTAATCACCTGGTAACCTTCCAGTTCAAGCAATTCACAGGTATTTTCCCGGATATCTTCATTGTCTTCGATCAACAGAATTTTTTTCATGGCTCAGGTTTGTGGTAGATAAAAAAAATCAATTCCGGAACGGCAAATATGTTTTCGACACAGCAATTTGCCGGTCAACCACGGCCCGAACTATTTAATAGCTGTGATCCCGGTGACGGCATACTGAAATACAGCGTAAAAGCCGCCAAAAGTTCGGAATTCTAAGGTTGTTAGCTCATCATCAGGCTGTTACTATCAAAATTAAAAAAAATATTTTCATATTTTTGCATGTTTTGCATAATATTTAATAAATTTTAATTAGAGGTAATAAACAGCCGGGTGAGGCTGGTATTGCTGTCTGTTCACTTGTTTAAAAACTCCAGTAGTTTATAAATAAGTATAGCGGGCCATACCAGGGCTTTCGCAAAACCCAACAATCCTTCGCCAAACGTATGGGCATGCTGAAGGTAATAAATAAGGGCGCCTATAAAAGCCATTCCGTAAATGGCTGACTGTGGATTGTTCATTTTTTTCAGTTTATCTTTCATGATGGTTGCTGGACTTTTATCCCTACCGGTAAACCTTCAGACTGGCCAGCACCATCAATAATACCAGGATGGTGACCAGTCCGATTGTGATCCACAAACTAAGATCAGTATTTCTGTACTTTCTGATCATGGCTAATGATGGGTTATAAATAAAGGCAGGCCGTTAACCTTGAGGAGCGACTCGGCCGTGCTATGCCTGAAAAAGTTAGACAGCCGGCTGCGACCATAAGCGCCCATAACAACAAAAGCATCTTTTTCCCGTAAAAGGAGATCAAACAGTTCGTTATCTGGTTTGCCGGCCAGGTCATGGAATGCGATTTCGGGGTAATAGGCTTTAAGATACTCGTATATTTTTTCCTTATCCTCTGCTTTAAAATCAGCGTTTTCATTGGCCTGCAGGACAGTGATCTTTTTGTCCCTGAGTTCAGGAAAAAGATAAGTGAATTGTTTGATAGCGAAGACGGAAGACTGCTGGCCGTCATACGCCAGGTACAGCGTTTTAATCTCATCAAAATAATAGGGCGAAATAATTACCGGGCATTCGGCACGGGCCAGTATTTCCCGGACGAATGCGGAAGGCTGCTCAAGCGGTGAAGTTGAAAAAGCGGAAGGAGCGATCACCAGCATATCCGCAAAGCGGCTTTCGGTAATCAGTGCTTCCAGCGGCCGGTCGTCATCCCGCCGGATGTTGTAAGCCACGCGCCCTTCGCAGATACTTTCAAACGAACGGATATTTTCTTCGCAGGCCTGTTCGCGGAAACGGGTTTCGGGTAGCTCGCGGGTATCTATGGTTTCGACATAAACATTACCATAGGCAAACTTCACACCGGGGGGTTCTTCTGCCGGAGTGTTTTTCAGGAAGACACCGGTCAGTGCCGACCCGGTCAGCTGCGCTAAATAGCAGCCGAATTCAAGGCTTTTCTGATCTAGCTTTGTGGCATCGATCGCTAATAATATTTTTCTCATGACTCATTTTTTACGCGTTAACAATTGATAAGCCTGCCCCGACCATAGTGGCGCGCCGGCTTTAGGCATGATCTTCCAGGCGGCGAAGGCCACGATCAGCGGGAACGGGAAAGCGGCCCCAAACCCCAAAGGGGCAATAGCCAGCAGGAAGATAATAACCCCGGTACAAGCAGCTTTTACCCAAATCCCCCGATACAACAAACCCAAAGCTATGAGCCCCTGGGCCACCGCGATGGTGCTTACCATCGGGGTAATGTGCCGGCCGAACCAACCCCTGATGAAGGCGCCGTACCAGACAGCATACCGGCTGTAGCCCAGGTACATTTCTGGGTTTTTATGGCAGGTATGATAATTTGTCCAGGCCGCCCAGCCAAAAAGCAGTACCAGCGCCAGCCTGGCCACTCCGGGTCTCCGGAAAGCGGCCCAAAGGATTAGCAGCCCCACGAAATTTGAAAACCCATAGGCAACCAATAGCAGCGGGGAGTGTTGTGAATCCATATTACCTGTCAAATTCTCCCAGTTCATTGGTAGTGACCCTGATTCGCTTATCTCCGTTTTCCAGGACCAGCTTGTATTTCTTTTTGGCGCCGTTATCATTAAAATAGTTCACCAGGTAAGCGTCTTTAGAGATGGACCATTGCGGGAACCTTTTTTCAACTGCTTCTCTGATCGCCCGGGGCAGTTTGGTGTTTTTGAAATTTTCGGCAGTGCGTAAAAGTTTCCCATCCTTATCATAAGTGGCCAGTATCGTACCATCAGGGATGTAGAAGGATACAAAGTAGGTATCGAAAACATCCTCATAGAAGTCGGCTTTTTTAACATCGTAGGTGGCAGCCAGGCGTTCCAGCATTCTAACCGGCTGGGGTAGTTCTTTGTTGTCTACTGCATTAAGATACTTATAAGTGGTGGCTACAACGTTCACTTCGGGCAGGGTAATCTGCGCCAGCGATGGCAGTGCATAGCCCAGCAATGCCAAACTGAAAACGGGTATTAATATCAATTTTTTCATGATTTTAGTTTTATCAGTTATAGCAAGCGCTGCCCTTTAAGACAGCGCCAGCGGTTAATAAACAAGTTCAGGTTCTTCGATCTCGAGTCTGTTAAGAACATGGTACACGCCGGGAGCTGCCCAGGCGGCATCTTCGGCATCTTCGCTTTCTGCAAATGATCTTACTTTACCGGTAAGGGTTACTGTACTGCCGCTAACGGTTACATTAACTTTGCCTGCATCAATGCTGGCGCTGCGTTGAAAAGCCGCGCTAATTTTTTGTTCCAGCTCAATAGGAGAAATTTTTGGTTTCACGGTGATCAGGTTGGCTACCGAGCGCACACCGGTTAGATTTTGGACCGCTGTACGGGCGCTTACGCGCTGATATTCCCATTCCACTTCGCCTTCCATGGTTACGATACCATTCTCAACTTTTATTTTGACTTTTTCTTCAGGTACGGCTGAATGCCATTTAAGTGCGTTTAGTACCGCTTCGGCAATCTCTGCATCTGTTTTACGATAAACTGGCGACACTCCTATCTGGATATCTTCGGCAATCGCTTTAACGCCGGCCACATTTTTCGCGGCACGCTCAGCCGATAGTTTTTTAGAAAAAGAATCTACCATACCCGAAAGAGTGACGATACCGTTCTTTACGGCCACGCCGATTTCAGATGAATTTAAAAATGGCTGCCATTTCAGTTCATCCATCACGTCTTTTTGAATTTGACTGTCTGTTTTCATAATTTTAATGATTAAATAAAAGAATGTAGATTTAATACCCCAAAGGACCTGAAAAGCCATGTCATGTGCCATGATCCCGGTCAGCGCCCAATATGATCCCCATCACCGGAGCAACCGGTTTGATCAGCCGGGCTTATGACCTTGATCATTCTACCCTTGCGTGGCTGTTAAGTTATTTTACTGTAGCGGACATCTTAAATGAAACAACATGGACACCTATTCTTTTTCTTTAATGCCGGATTCGCCAAGGCCCGGGTATGAACAGCAATTCATTGGCGAACTATTGGCCAAAGCCGACATCCGCCTGAACGGGACAGAACCCTGGGATATCCGGGTTAACGACCATCGTTTTTATTCCAGCGTGCTCAGGGACGGCTCGCTTGGCCTGGGCGAATCTTATATGGCAGGGTTCTGGGATTCGCCGTCGCCTGATACAACTTTATACAAACTACTAAGCGCTGACCTTGAAACCCGGGTGGGCCGCAGTTTAAAGATAATGTTATACCGGCTGGCGGGCCGGTTGTTTAATGGTCAGTCCCTTAAACAGGTTCGTCGTGACGTTCCCCGGCATTATGATCTGGGTAACGATCTTTTTGCGATGATGCTTGACGAGCGGATGATTTACTCGTGTGCTTACTGGCAGGGCGCGCGGACGCTGGAAGAGGCTCAGGAAAAAAAGCTGGATCTGATTTGCCGAAAGCTGCATTTGGAAAGGGGGCAACGGCTGCTGGATATTGGCTGCGGCTGGGGAGGCCTGGCCGGCTATGCGGCAGAAAAGTACGGGGTTGAAGTTGTGGGGATTACCTTATCTGAAGAACAGGCCAGGCTGGCACGCGAACGCCATGCGCATTTACCCGTGACGATCTGCCTGCAGGATTACCGCAACCTGACAGGGCAGTTTGACCGCGTAGTTTCTGTGGGTATGATGGAACATGTCGGGTATAAAAATTATCGCCGGTATATGCAGGTGGTGCATCAGGCCTTAAAAGCGGACGGCCTTTTCCTCCTGCATTGCATTGGCTCGGACACCTCCGTCAACCGCACCGATCCCTGGATCAACCGGTACATTTTTCCTAATGGTATGATGCCTTCGCTCCGGCAGATCGCAGCCGCTGCGGAAGGTTTATGGGTGATGGAGGACTGGCATAACTTTGGAACTGATTACGACCTGACCCTGATGGAATGGCGCCGGCGCTTTAACGCGGCATGGCCGGCGCTCAAAGCTGCTTATAGCGAGACCTTTTATCGCATGTGGGATTATTACCTGTGCTGCAGCGCGGCGTCTTTCCGGGCAAAAAAGAACAAACTCTGGCAGATGGTTTTTTCAAAACCGGGGAATCACAGAATTTATACACCGGTAAGGTAGGCAGCATATCGGGGCGAAGGGAGTGCCCGGTACTAAATTCCGGGTTTTGGTACAGGCTGATAATCACGCCGGCGCGGTATAACGTTCCAGAATGGCATGAAAGATAGCTTGTCTTGAGCCTTCAGCATTTAGTCCCTGGTCTTCAATATGTGCCGCAGCCATAGCTAGTTTTTCATCCTTTACAGCATAACGGAACCATTTGGAATAATCGTGCCGGTGGAGATGGAACAGCCAGGTTTCATCATCAATGCCGCGGCCTATTTGGATAAAAAGCATCAGGTTATTGGCTTTCAGGTTTAAACGCCGGGATGGCCCGGTAAAAAAAAAGCTGTTTTCATGCATGTCGCCCGAAGCGTATTTACGTTTATGGCGCATCAGCACCCGCGATGGCATATCCCCACGAGCCAGTCGTGCGGTGGTATTGCCTTGCTGCCAAACCAGTATATCGCCTTTCTGGAACACAAGGTTGTCTGGCAGAACAATCTGCGCCTCAGTCAGGCTTGAAAATGCCTGCATTGCCTGGTCAGGCGCTTCGCCCATTAGCAATGCAATATTTACCCGCCTTAAAAAATCAGAGCACAGCAGGCGGGGTTGGGTGGTAACGGCAAAGAAATTAGTAAAATCATCGGGCATGTTATAATAACAGGCCGCGTAGGCCGCGGGTAAAAGATGGTGCGCCTCGTCCAAAATTAAAAAATGGGGATGACCAGTCCTGGTTCGCAGGTCAATGATCGCTGTTAATAGTCTCCTGAAAAAATCCGGGCGCTCCTCCAGTGCAATGGCCAGGATGCATACGGCTATATTCTCTTCCGGCTGGGCCAGCAGGTCAATAATGTGGTCGATAGCCGGCGGCTGAATGCTGTTGCCAATATTAATTACCCCCGGAAAATCCTGATAATCACCTTCCGGGTCGATCAGGCAGAATTGGTATTGTTTGGCAATTAGCTTTTCCATAAAAGCTGCAGTCAGGGTTGTTTTACCAAAACCGGAAGGCCCGGCAAGTAATACTTTGCTGCCATAAGGGCTGATCATCAGCGGAGAAGTATTCATTTCCAGTCCGATCTCCAGATAGTGCCGTGACAATTGCTGGTCCAGTCCCGCCAGGTCATCATCAATCAGCCGGTTAATCAGCTCGGTTACGCCTTCGCCGGCCGGTTGCCCGGTTGTCCAGTCGGCCACGGCCTTTACCGCCGGCAGGGCGTTGCTAACGGCGATAGCGCATTCGGCGGCTTGCAGCATTGCATTATCATTTTCGGCATCGCCAATGGCGACTACATTGTGCAGGCATTGTTCCAGTTCCTTGAGTGCCTCGCGCAGGCCGGTAGCCTTATTAACCGCGGGCGGCAACACCATTACCGCGCCTTTATTAAAAATGAGCTGGTACTCGGCGCCGGTTTCTTTGATCGCCTCGAGCACGGCATGGTGGTGCGGCTCCCAGGTTGCCACAATGACGTGACCAGCCGAAAAAGGAACGTTTTTGCGGCGCAGGCAATCCAGGAAGTTTTCCGGCGGCCTTTCGCCCAGTAATTTCAGCTCCAGTGTTGCCGGCTGGTAAATTAGCGCGCCGTTTTCCGCGACAATGCGGTCAAATATAGGATATTCGGGAAAAACGGATTTTAATTCTTCCAGTTGCCGCCCTGTTACCAGTATCAGCTTGCGTCCGGTGGCTTTGAGCCTGGCCAGCGCCTGGAGGCTCAGTGGCGTTACATGGTCATTGCTCGCTAGTGTTCCGTCATAATCGGTCGTGAAAATTAGATAACGCATGAGCTTTTACTTGATGGCTGTCAGATTGCCCGCTTAGGAAACAGGAAGAAAACGAGTAGCAATAAAATGATTAGTACAATAGTGATCAGGGCAGTCAGATAACTATGTTTTCTGGTCCAGGTGAGCTGCCGTTTTTGTTGCTGGGTAACAGTTGTCCGTTTCATGGTTTGGATAGCTTATTTAAAGCGAATTTCACTATTGTGGTTACGCTGCACCATGATTGCAGTCAGGATAAGGCATGATCCTGATCAGGCTGTCCAAGTGCGCGTTCATAAAAGTTGCGGGTTAACTCATTGGTAACCCTGATGGTATTGGCCGTAAGTGTACCGGCCAGCCAGTGATCGTGCCAGTTGCCAATCGCCTCCTGCAAGTGGTCCAGGTAAGCGGTATCCAGACTGAACAAGAGTTTATCATGGATCAGCGGGTAATTATATAACAGTACTTTGATCCGCTTGCGGCATTCATGCAACTGCCCAGCTGATGGCTGCTTTGCCAGTCCGGCCGCGATCTGGTGGAGTTGATTTTCGTAAAATTGTTGTAGCGTTTTATTGTTCATGGGCCTTAGTTTGTTTTTCAGCATGCGGCGCACTTTAACGATGCTTTCCTGATATTCTTCGGCGTGTTTCCGGAAATTTCGTGCGGCTTCATCCGCAGACCGGCGCCTTTGTGTCAGCTTGCCGCTGATATAGGCGTTACGGACTTCGCCGGCCTGTTTGAAAACTTTTTTAACGGGCTTGAAGGCGGGGGTAAGTTCTGCATCGCTGCTATGGTCCGATAAGGTAAAAAAGGCCTGTAATTTTTTGACCTGTACCCTGAACTGGTGCAAATCCTCCTGGTTCTTTTTTTTTAAATAGGTTTTCAGGTATCTTTCCATCACCTTCCATTCCTTTTTAAGGTATTTACGCGCCTTCTTCTTTTTCATAGTTTGGAGCTATCAGGCTAAAGAGTAATGCCGGCCAACAAATATCAATTGCCCTTCCAAAGATATCCGGCTCACGCCGGCAGATAAAGGATGCCCGTCATGTTACCGGGTGACCGCCGTCATTCCGCGGGCCGCGGCGGTGCTTTATTTTTGCAGTTGAACCATTTAGAAATGTTATGAAGGGGATCATTATTTACCAGGGCAGGTACGGCGCAACCGATCAATACGCTCATTGGCTGGCAGATGCGCTGGGGTTGCCCCTGCTCAGGGTGGAAAGCGCGACGCCAGCTACATTGGCCGGCTATGATCTGATTATCCTGGGCAGTTCGGTTTATGTAGGGAAGCTGCTGATTGCCAAATGGATTGACCAAAATGCCGGTTTACTGGCCGAGAAAAAAGTTTTCCTCTTTATCGTTTGCGGAACAACGTCGGATGATTCCATTCAGCAACAACAGCTTATTCATAACAACCTCGGCCGCGCGATCAGCAGGTCTATCACGTGGTTCTTTTTGCCTGGCAGATGCATTATCTCCAAATTATCATGGAAAGACCGTTTGGTGTTGAAAATTGGTGCCTGGTTTGAAAAAAATCCGAAAAAGAAAAGGGTCATGAAGCAGGGTTTTGATGAACTGGATAGACGACACCTGGATAAACTCATTGCCGCGGTAAGGGCCACGCTAAAGGAGACTGCCGTATGTTAGGGGAACTGAACGATGAGCAGATCGAAGCGTTGCTTAAAAGGCAGGTTATCGGGCGGGTTGCCTGTACGGAGCACGACCTGCCCTATATTGTGCCGGTTAACTACGTCTACAATGGCAGGGAGATCATCTGCCATAGCACCCCCGGTAAAAAGATAGATATGATGCGGAAGAATCCCAGGGTCTGTTTCCAGGTCGACGAGATCCATAGCATTTTTAAGTGGCAGAGTGTGGTTGCCTGGGGTAGGTTTGAGGAAATTACCGACATTGGAGGGAAAGAAAGAGCCATGACCACCATTATTCACCGTTTGATGCCTTTTGCCGAGAAACCGGTTGACCATCCGTCGCATGCGCTGGCGGAGCACGAAGCCGACATTGGCACACGACTGGACCTCATTGTTTACAGGATCGTATTGGTTACCCGGACCGGGCGGTTTGAGCACCGTTAGTTACAGCCCGGTTCGGGGTCATCAACATAAACAACATTATCTTTGATCCGTTTATGCGCTTTAGGCGTCTCATCACCATATCCGATGATCAGCGCCAGGAAAACTTGTTCCGGGTAAGGGATACGGAGTTTATAAAAGATAGGCGTATGTTCTACCGCTTTTCCTGCGCCCAGCGGGCAGCTGTCCAAGCCAAGGGCTTTGGCGGCCAGCATCATGTTTTGGGCGCACATACAGGTATCATAACAGGCCCAGGGCTCGTCTTTTGGGGCGGTGATAAAAATAACCACCGGCGCACCATAAAATATATCAGGGGCTTTTAAAAAGTCGCTATAATACAGATTATACAGGGCGCCCATAGCCAGTTTGGCTATTCCCACCGCACCCTCATGTACCATTTCTTTCGCCAGCGTTTTGATGATCGCTTTAGAAAATTCCCGGATCGATTCCCGTCTGGTCAATACATAAAACTTCCAGGGTTGTTTAATCATAGCCGTTGGCGCCATACGTCCTGCGTCTATAATCTGTTCGATCAGTTCACGCTCAACGGGACGGTCCTGATACTGTCGCACCGAACGGCGTGCGTAAATATTTTGGATAGCCGCGGGCATTGTTTTCATTGGCGGTTTGGTTATTGTTGTTGTTTTCATCATTATTTCTGTTTGGTAATAGGGTTAATAATCAGTTAATTTTGAGTTCATTTCTGAAATACAGCGCCAATAACAACATGGAGCCGGGCGCTGTAATGAGCCATGGCGCACCGATAAGCAGTATGCCGGTTGAGAAATGCGGGTAAAAATAAGCGACCGCGATGAGCGGTACCACCAACCCGTTAGCCAGCAGGAAACGCCGCAGCCAACGGGACGGGCCATCTTTTTTTAAAGCGAAAGCCGCCAGGAAGGTTGCGATGTCCATGCAGATATAACCCAGTGCGTCGATCGTCCAGAAAAAGGAGTGTGGTTTAACCGTGAGCAACGTTTCCTGCGGATCCTTTAGTGAAGCCGGGATTACTGTTGCCAATTGTACGCCGTACATCAGTATCACGTAGGCTGCGTAGAGTACGGTAAACAAAAGCGCCGCGTGGCTCCAGAAACGCTGTTCAGCCGGAACGTAGTAATGAAATGCCAGCATCGCCAGTAAAAAAGCCGGGGCAATGGCGAGTGAAAAACCATAAATAAGACGGGCGTCCAATGGATAAGTCAGTACCCCGGCAACCTGCAGGATCTGGATGATCCCGTAACCGCCTGCCGACAAAAAAGCTGCCAGTGCACTGTACATGCCCCATATTGCTACTTGTTTTTTCATAATATAAAATTACTGAGGCGCAGGTGTTACGCCATGATTGCCGTCACCCGGACAGGTGATATGGCGACCTCCGGGCACATTGGCTATTAAACAAAAATGAAAATATCAATAGGCTGTGCTGTTCTATTGGGTTTAAGGCGATGCTTATTTAGCATGATATGCCTGCAATCAATTAAAAGCATGACGATAGTCATGCCGGGCGCCCCCAGGTTTCGTTATGTTTGGAGATGAAAGGTTAATCAAAAAGAGGACGCCAGTACAAGCTAGATTGTTAACTATCGAAGAAAGTACGGCGTCTGATCTCAATATACTGATAACTAAATACGATGACTGCTATAGTAACTATAACTTTTAACCCCGCGCTGGATGTGAATACCTCTGTTCAGGACATGATGCCCGAAAAGAAATTAAAATGTTCAGATCCGGTGCATGAACCGGGAGGTGGGGGGATTAATGTTGCCAGGGCGATCAAAAAATTAGGCGGAGAAGCGCTTGCGGTTTATTTATCAGGCGGCGACGCAGGTAAAAAGATAACAGCATTATTAAGCGCGGAATCAGTCAGCTCACTGGTTATCCCAATCAAGGGTGTTACCAGGCAAAACCTGATCATTTTAGACAGGTCATCAAACGGGCAGTACCTTTTTGATATGCCGGGTCCGCTGGTCAGTGAAGCAGAGTGGCGCGGATGCCTTAACGCTGTCGATCAGATTTCCGGGATTGACTATCTCGTAGTCAGTGGCAGCTTACCCAACGGCGTCCGCCCGGACATATTTTTCGAACTGGCGGATATTGCCCGCCGTAAGCATGCAAAGCTGGTTGTTGATACGGCAGGGGAGGCGCTGCAGTTGGCCGTACGTGCAGGGGCTTATTTAGTAAAACCCAATTTAAAAGAATTGGGGCTCCTGGCCGGTGAGAGAAATATTACCGGCGAAAACGTTGCTGATGCCGCGCGCAAAGTATTGCAGGGCTCGGCCTGCCAGGTCATCGTCGTCTCTATGGGCAGTAAAGGCGCTTTACTGGTGACGAAGGATGAATGCGTGAAAGTAGTGCCTCCTGCGGTTACCCCCCTCAGTACAGTTGGCGCAGGCGATAGCCTGGTTGGGGGGCTGGTGCTTGCATTATCAAAGAATATGACGCTGGCCGATGCTGTGAAATTTGGCGTGGCCTGTGGTACTTCCGCGACTATCAGTCCGGGCGCCGAGCTATGCCGGAAAGTTGATGCAGATCGTTTATATAATATGATAAAGGATAAACCGGTCACTTCAATCTCATTGAACGGTGCACCTCACCAATTGGATTTATAAACACCGGGCGACGCTCAGGTCTTTTTTTTCGCCCATAGCAGGGCCAATGCCAAAACGATTATCCAAACAAGGAATACCCCGATATTAATCCGTTCCCAGACCCCGATGAGTGGTGTGTGCTGGTTCCTGGCGATAAGTGGCGCCTCCAGGAAGGTAAGTATACCGAACAGCATCAGCACAATAAAAGTAGCAATGGAATACCAGCGGAAAGCCTTGCCCAATGCGGCTGCGGCAAAGCCAAGCGCCAGCAGGTAAAGTATCTCGGTCACGGCACCGAGGGCAATATGCAAGGTATCTGAGAAAGTAGCGCCGCCGGCTGCCAGGGTCGTGCGCAGGTGCATTGGGGCAAAAGGCCAGATCAGGCCAAGCGCGCCATAGGCCATCATCAAAATCCCGGCGATGCGCAGCCGGTGGTTCCCATTAGCCGCTCTGTATAGGCCCCAGGCAAAGGCGGTTACCAGTAATGTATATGGGCTGCACAGCCAAATCCATAGCGTCCTGGTAGGGGCGCCAACGGCGCAAAGTTCGCTGACCGTTTGCGTGGCTGAATTATATCCGGGCCAGTAACGGGGCACAACTATATTCAATCCTATGTAAAGCAGCGACGAAACGATACCGCAAATCAGTAGTATGTTAGTAAATCCGGTTTTACCGGAAGATCTGGCTGAGACAATAATTTTGCTCATAATGTTTCCTTTCTTAATTTATTCAACTGATCGCTCTCTTTGTTCCCCGATCTTGCCTCCGGGTTTTTAGTATATGAGCTGGCTTGCAGGGCCAGAAAACGTTCTATATCATAGAACGCAGTATGCGCTGAGGGGGAGACAACAGGCAGTATAAGATCAAAAGCATGATCTGCCTGAGGTATAACGTGCAGAATGACCGGCACTTTTGCCTTGACTAACCGTCGGTACAGCAAACGGGTTGCGCTTACCGGCGCCATGATATCCTGTCCTCCCTGTATCAGCAGGGTAGGCGGACAACCCTGATGTATGTGACTGTCCGGAGAAAATAATATATAAGTTTCGGGGCACTCATCCGGGTGCCCGCCTAACAGCGGGGCCAACGCGCCTGCGTCTTTAAGGCCTTTATCAAACCCGAGGCGATGGTAACTTTTACCCATTCTTTTTTTTAACCATCCGGGCATTTGCGCCGGGGCCGTTCTCTTCGGCTTGCCCTGAACCGGGCGGGTAGTAAGATGCTGGTTGGTATGAAAATACATGGCCTTTAAGTCGGCCGGGCCATATAGGGAGATTACCCCGCACACACTGAGATCCTTTTCGTCCAATTCACGAGGGGTGAACATTGGGTCATTCGCGGTATAAGCTGCCAGTAGTGCGAGGTGCCCGCCTGCCGAACCCCCGCCCAAAACGATCCTGTCGGGCCGGACTGCGTATTTTTCGCAATTTTCTTTTAACCAGCCAATTGCCCGTTTAACATCGTTCACCATCTCCATCATGTCCGCCTCAGGAGCAAGCCGGTAGGCCACATCCATAATCACATGTCCCTGTGCTGCCAGATGTTTGAAAAGCGGGCGTGTACCTGTGTCTTTGTCTAAAAGGTACCAGGCGCTGCCGTGCAGATAAATAAAAGCTAAGCCGGAAGGAGCAATGTTTTTTGATGGCTGCCAAATGTCACATAACAGGTTGCGGCCGGTGCCCGGAATGCTGGCGTATGTGATGTTTGGTATAAGGCGGGGAGCAGGGACTGCCGGTAACTTTAATATTGCCGGGCTGGAAAGAAAATAAGGCCTTTGGCCGGGGTCGATAGCATTTTCCCAATCACGGCCAAAGGCCCTTTCAAAATTAATAGAAATCCTGGGCGGTCGGGTCACCATGAATAGATGCAGGCAAAAGATCAAAATATTATAAATCCCGATCCAGGCAATAAGGTTTGATCCTGTGGCCACGCCAACGATGGCAGCCAGCACGCCTATCAAAACAAATAACGGGGATAATGCAGCGACGAGCAGCTTTAAGATCCAAAGAAACGGTGCCGGCCAACGCAACTGCACCAATAGCAGTATGCTCAACATAGCTACCATTACTCCCGATAAGCCAGTAATGATTTGAAGTATTGATTTTAGAACTTCCATTTAATCCGGTGTCTATTTAATAACAAATGCATCAGTATTGCAGACCTGGCTTGTCAGGAAATCAGCATAGACCCCGTAAAGCGGGAGTCTATGCTGATCTATAAATCAACTTAATTTACCGCAATATGTTTTGCAGAAGGGCTTTTGGTCTTGTGGTTATGTGGCACCGTGATCTTCAGCACCCCATCTTCATATTTGGCTGTTATTTTCTCCTTGTCAGCTCCTTCGGGAAGAGTAAAGCTGCGGCTGAAAGATGAATAGTTATATTCCTTGCGGGTATACTTTTCTTCTTTTTCTTCCTTGCTTTCTTCTTTTTCGCTGCTGATTGTTAATATATTCTCATCCACATCGATCTTAAAGTCTTCTTTTTTTAAGCCGGGCGCTGACATGGATACAAGATAGCGATCCTTGTGGTCGGTAATGTTTACCGCAGGTACTTTCAGTTCTTTTCTAAACAGGCGGCCTTCAAATAACTCATTCCACGGTTTAAGAAGATCTTCGAACAAGGCCGGCACGGTGTCGGTAAGTTTGGTTACTGCTTGCGTTTTCATGCTTTCTGATTTTAAATGAATAATTTTAGGCTAAAGTAAACCTGTCCGGCCGGCGTATGAAGGATCCCGGTCACCTGAATACATGATCTGTATCAGGTATATTAAACCAGCAACAGCGACCCCTAAATGGCGGCGCTTAAAACAGATCACTGCGCCAAATAACCACCGTCGACATTATAATAGGAGCCCGTAACAAAAGACGCTTTATCTGAGTTAAGCCAGAGCGCCAGTTCTGCCACTTCTTCGGGCTGGCCCAACCTGCCCATGGGATGCAGGCCCTTTATCAGGGTCATTGTATTTTCATCCAGCACGTTTAGCAACGGGGTCAGGATATAGCCCGGACCTACGGCGTTTATCCGTATCCCTTTATCGGCATATTCCAGCGCTGCGGCCTCTGTTAAACCAATAACACCATGCTTGGCTGCAACATAGGCAGGTGATCCTTTGGTGCCAACTTTGCCCAATATCGATGCCATATTTACAATGCTGCCGCCGCCGGAGGATATCATGGCCGGGATCTGGTAGTGTAGTCCGTAAAATATCCCGGACAGGTTGACCGCGATCACTTTGTCCCAACCGTCAAGCGGGTATTCGCCGACCGTGTTTAAGGGGCCGCCGATCCCGGCGTTGTTAACAGCAATATGCAATCCGCCAAATTGCCGGACAGTTTGATTAACCAGCATCTGATGTTCGGCCGGTATTGCCGTATCCGCCTTGACGAAGATGGCATCGTCGCCGTTGGCTGTAATCGCAGCAACAGTTTCCTTCCCACCTTTTTCATCGATGTCGGACACTACGACTTTTGCGCCTGCTGACGCGTATAAAATGGCGATGGCTTTACCTATGCCTGAACCGCCGCCGGTGACCAGCGCCACCTTATTTTCTAAACTTTTCATAAAGATCATTTAATGGTTATTCGTTTGTAAAGGTACCGGTTCCCGTAAGCGCAATAATGTCCGGGATCAGTTGTAGAGATGATCTTCAGCTATTTTTTATAATTGTTTATGATGGCAATTCCCATTTTCACCCCGGAGGATTTCTCTTGCCGTTTACAGCTCTTTTAGGCGGCCTTAGCTTATATATCCTCTTAATGTACGGCGGTCTTGCGCAGGCGTACCAGCGATTTGATGATCTCGCGGTTAATAAAGTCAAGTGAAGGATATTCCTGGTAGATTTTCTCGAACGAGGTGATGATCTCGCAGACCTCCTGCATCAGGTCGTCCTCCAGCGCAACACGGTTATCCAGTTGCCGGCAATCATTGAGCCCGACTGTTTTACTTAGGTAGTAACTTTTGTCATTGATCAGGATGCCATAGATCAAATGGTCAGGCGCTTGTTTAGTGATATGGACGATGGAAAGGAAGTAAGTCTGGTCGTTGGTCGCGATGGGAATCATACAGGATCGGATTAGTAGCTCTTAAATGCAAGTTAGCTAATCAGGCGGACAAACGGCTGATAATTGTTAGCTATGGTAACAACTATCAGGCTCTATTGCAGTCCGCAGAAAACAGGTGTCAATAGGCGGTCCAGCCACCATCGGCAGTCAGTACGGTTCCATTGATGAAGGCTGATTTTTCGGATGCCAGGAATACGGCCAGCTCTGCAATTGCTTCGGGGTTGGCTGCGGCCGGTGCGTTACCGGTCCCGGCGTTCATGCGTTCAAAGCCAAATGGCTGTGGCTCCATGCCGTATAAGATATTAGTATTGACCCCGCCCGGCGCTATAGCGTTGCAGCGAATATTTTTTTCGGCGTACTGGTAGCCGATGTTTTTGGTCAGACCAACGAGGGCATGTTTCGATGCCGTATAGGCGGCGCCGGCCCGGCCGCCGTATAGCCCGCCGATAGAGGCAATATTGATGATGGTCCCCGAGCCTTTTTTCAGAAAGAGTTGAACCGCTTCCCGGCAGGTAAAAAACGGTCCGTTGAGGTTGGTGCCGATCACTTTTTCCCATAATTCATCGCTAACTTCGGCCACGGGTGTGAAACTGTCCATTACGCCGGCGTTGTTGACAAGGATATCCAGCGTTTGGTAGGTTTTCTGTATATATTTCATCACCTGCTGTACATCAGCTTTAACGGCGATATCCGCCGCGATGCATGAAGCAGTACCACCTTTCGCGGTGATCTCAGTTACCACAGCTTCTATATTTTGCTGGTGAATATCGGTCAGCATCACTTTTGCGCCCTGATCGGCAAAAAACTCTGCAATTGTTTTACCTATCCCTGATCCTGCCCCGGTCACCAGAGTCACCTTGTGTGTTAACAGCTTCATAAATTTATCGATTTATTCTTGACAAAAATCACTTGCAGGCCAGATTTAAGGAATGACCGTGGTCATCTAAAAGTATGATCAGCGGCCTGGAAGATCATTTGCTAAACTGACCATCGTCATTTTGGGAGATTTAGTTTAATACCACTTTTATGGCGTATGAAAGTACCTCGGTTAAATAGAATATTTGCCCGGATGTTGGCGGGGTGGATGGCTATGATGATCTTCCCGGGCAGGCAGAGTGCCGGCGCCCAGGAAGTCAGGCCGCTAACGATTGCGGAGGCCTATCGGCTGGCGCGCGAAAATTACCCGCTCATCCGGCAGCGGGACCTGATCGCCAGGTCCGGCTCATACTCGGTAACCAACGCCGCCAGGGGCTACTTGCCGGTTGTGTCAGTTAACGGCCAGGCTACCTATCAATCCACCGTCACCAGTTTTCCATTTAGCATTCCAATACCGGGTTTTTCCGTGCCTAAATACAGCCGCGATCAATACAAAGCTTATGCCGAGCTTGACCAGGTGGTGTATGACGGCGGCCTGATCAGTAACCAGCGGCAAACGGCCCGGGCAAATGAAGAAATACAGCAGCAAAATCTGGAGGTAAATATATATGCTTTGTATGACCGGGTGAACCAGCTGTATTTTGGCGCATTGCTGATTGCTGAACAATTGAACCAAAACAACCTGTTAAAAAAGGATGTCCAGAACGGTATAGATAAGGCAAAGGCCATGGTGGCCGGAGGGACCGCTTACCGAAGTAGCGTGGATGAGCTGAGTGCGCAGCTATTACAGGCTGAACAGGCCCGTATTAGCCTGCGTGCTTTGCAAAAAGCTTACCTGGGTATGCTGAGTTTACTTATCAATGTTCCTTTGGATGAGCATTCGGTATTGGAAAGGCCGGTCCAGCCGGTGCTTTCCGACGATATCAACCGGCCTGAGATCCGGTATTATGAGGTGCAGAAAAAAATGGACGAGCTGCAGGAAGGATTACTTAAGGTTCAGTTACGGCCCAAGCTGGGCTTCTTCGTTCAGGAAGGCTATGGCCGCCCCGGCCTGAACATGTTAAGCAATGCTTTTTCCTGGTACTACATCGGCGGGCTGAGGCTAAGCTGGAACCTGGGGGGCTGGTATACCTTTAAAAATCAAAAGGAACTGTTAAAGATCCACCGCGAGACATTGGACATCCAGAAAGAAACCTTCCTTTTTAATACAGCGCTTACCCAGGAACAACAGCTGGCAGATATCGGTAAATACCGGGAACTGTTCCGGACGGACCAGGCGATCATCGCGCTGCGCGAGTCGGTCAAAAAAGCGGCGGCGGCCCAACTGGAGAACGGCGTCCTTAGCGCCCATGATTACCTAAGCCAGGTCAACGCCGAAGACCTGGCCCGCCAAAACCAAATTTTGCATGAGATTCAGCTTTTACAGGAAGCGTACAGTTATCAAAATACAACCGGAACCCTTCAAACGAACCCATAATGAAAACATCACTATACCTATTAGCCACCCTGCTGCTTACCGGATTAACCGGCTGCCATTTAAGTGACCAGTTATCAGACGCGTCCGGAACCTTTGAGGTAGATGAAGTCATAGTCTCTGCTGAAGTGCCGGGAAAGATCGTCGCTTTAAACATTGACGAAGGTTCCGTGCTTAAAAAAGATAGCGTAGTAGGCTTTATTGACGCCGTTCCGTTGGAATTGCAGAAAGCGCAGGTGGAGGCTACCATGCAGGCATTGCATCAAAAGACCATGGACGTAAGGCCCCAGATACAACTGCTTAAAGACCAGCTGGCGATATTGAACACGCAACTGGCAAATGCAATACGGGAAAGAAACCGTACAGAAAAACTGATCAAAGCGGATGCTGCAACCACCAAACAACTGGATGACTGGAATAACCAGATCGAGCTGATCCAAAAGCAGATCACCGTTAACCGGCAACAGATCAGGGTACAGCAAACGTCAACGGGTACGCAAAACAGCGCGGTGTTGAGTGAATACCAACCCTTGCGCCGCTCGGTAGCCCAGATTGACGATCAGTTAAAGCGAACCCATATTACTAACCCCGTAAATGGAACGGTGCTGACCAAATATGCAATGTCCGGCGAAGTAACCGCAACGGGCAAACCCCTATACAAAATAGGAGATCTTTCGGTGATTACCCTAAGGGCATATATTACCGGCGACCAACTGGCCAAGGTCAAGTTAAATCAGCGGGTAAAGGTGATGGTCGATAATGGATCGGGGGGCTACCGGAACTATACAGGTGTAGTTACCTGGATATCAGATAAAGCTGAGTTTACACCCAAAACCATCCAGACCAAAGATGAACGGGCCAACCTGGTATATGCAATTAAAGTACGGGTGAAAAATGATGGCTACCTGAAGATAGGGATGTATGGTGAAATTAAATTTAACTGACGATGAAAGCCATTACCGCTGAAAATATCGTCAAAAGCTATCCGGCTAAAAAGACTGCCGTTTATGCACTGAACAATGTATCCTTTGCTGTCGATCAGGGAGAAATATTTGGACTGATCGGCCCGGACGGGGCAGGCAAGACATCCTTGTTCCGTATTCTGACCACGCTGTTGCTGGCCGATACCGGTAAAGCCACTGTTGACGGTTTTGATGTGATCAACGATTATCAAAATATCCGAAACCGCATCGGTTATATGCCGGGCCGGTTTTCGTTGTACCAGGACCTGTCGGTACAGGAGAACCTTGAATTCTTCGCTACAATATTTAATACCAGTATTCAGGAGAACTACGCATTGATCAAGGAGATATATGAACAAATTGAGCCTTTTAAGACAAGAAGGGCCGGGCAACTGTCAGGGGGGATGAAACAGAAGCTTGCGCTTTGCTGCGCACTGATCCATAAGCCATCGGTATTATTCCTTGATGAGCCCACTACGGGTGTGGACGCGGTCTCCCGGAAAGAATTCTGGGAGATGCTTTACCGGCTGAAAGCGCAGGGCATAACAATTATGGTAGCTACGCCCTATATGGATGAGGCAGGCCGCTGCGATCGCGTGGCACTGATCCAAAAAGGAAAGCTGTTATCCGTTGATACACCCAATGGCATTACCGGCGCCTTTAACAAGCCTTTATGGTCAGTCAGCGCCAATAATATGTTTGGGTTAATGAATGACCTGAAAAAGGACCCGGCGGTTGAAAGTTGTTTCCCCTTTGGACAGGTTCACCATGTGGTTTTTAAAGGCCGGGAAAATGGCCGGGCGAAGTTGGATGAGATTGTTGGGCGCGGGAACTACAACCAGGTCACGATAAAAGCGATCAAGCCAAATATTGAGGATTGTTTTATGGCCTTAATGCGGGAATAATGGAAAAAGAAAATGTAATTGTGACCAATGAACTAACCAAACGGTTCGGCTACTTCACGGCAGTGGACAAGATATCTTTTGCCGTGCAGAAGGGCGAGATATTTGGCTTCATTGGAGCCAATGGCGCAGGTAAAACCACCGCCATGCGGATGCTTTGCGGCTTATCGCTGCCCACTTCAGGCACCGCGACGGTGGCCGGGTTTGATGTGTATAAGCAAAATGAGCAAATAAAAAAAAACATTGGCTACATGAGCCAGAAGTTTTCGTTGTATGAAGACCTGACGATTCGGGAGAATATCCGCTTTTATGCGGGAATCTATGGCCTGGAAGATAGGCGTATTCGGGAGAAGACGGCCCTGTTGTTACAACAGTTACATATGGAGGACCAGCAGGGTACGCTGGTGCGTGCGCTCCCGCTGGGCTGGAAACAAAAACTTGCCTTTTCGATCGCCATCGTTCATGACCCGGCCATTGTTTTTTTGGATGAACCCACCGGTGGTGTTGACCCTATTACCAGGCGGGAGTTTTGGAGCCTGATCTATGAGGCCGCCGCCAGGGGGATCACCATTTTTGTCACTACGCATTATATGGACGAGGCGGAGTATTGCGACCGGGTATCCATCATGGTCGACGGAAGAATAGACGCGCTGGACAAGCCGGCCAGCCTGATGCAGCAATATAATTCGGCATCGATGGACGGCGTGTTTTTACAGTTGGCACGAAAAGCTACCAGGACGGAGGATTTAATAGAATGAAACAGTTCGTGATTTTTGTAAAAAAGGAATGGCTACATATCTGGCGTGACCGCCGGACTTTGTTTATCCTGCTCTTTATGCCTATTATCCAGATCGTACTGTATGGCTTTGCCCTGACAAACGAAGTAAAGAACTCCAGGATTGCCGTATTTGATCAGTCACGCGATGAGGCAACCCGGGCGATAACCGGGGAAATTGGTGCCAGCCGTTATTTCAACCTGGTAAAAAACGTGTACTCTTATCAGGGTGTTGAAGCTACTTTTCGCAAAGGAGAAATCAGGCTGGCTGTTGTTTTTCCACGTGGCTTTCGCTACGATCTGTTGCATGGTAACCACGCGCAGGTACAGCTTATCGCCGATGCATCTGACCCTAATACCGCAAATACGCTAACCAACTACGCATCTTCCATTATCAATAATTATCAACAAACGCTTCAACCGGCTGCAACCTTGCCTTATACTATCAAGACACAGGTGCGCATGCTTTACAACCCCGAGCTTAAAGGCGCTTACAATTTTGTTCCCGGCGTGATGGCGCTGGTGCTGATGCTGGTTTGCGCCATGATGACCTCTATCGCTATTGTTAAAGAAAAGGAGATGGGGACAATGGAGGTTATCCTGGTATCGCCTTTAAAACCGTTCCGCATCATTATTGCCAAGACAATTCCTTATCTGCTGGTTTCCATGGTTAACATCGCCAGCATCCTTTTACTCAGCGTGTATGCGTTGGACGTACCTATAACGGGTAACCTGGGTTTGCTGATAGCCGAAAGTATTGTATTTACGATCACGTCACTTTCCGTAGGGATATTGATCTCCAACACCGCTAAAACACAGCAGACGGCCATGTTCACCTCCATGATGAGTTTATTCCTGCCAACGCTATTGTTCAGCGGCTTTATGTTTCCTATAGAAAATATGCCTGCTCCCCTGCGGGTCATTTCTAATCTGGTGCCGGCCAAATGGTATTTCATCATTGTTAAGGATGTGATGATCAAGGGGCTCGGATTTACGGCCGTTTGGCGTGAAACTCTGATCCTGGTCTCTATGACTGCCGTTTTACTGGGCGTGAGTATTTATAAATTTAAGATCAGACTGATATGAGGATGTTGAAATTTTTATTGTGGAAGGAACTGCTCCAGATCTACCGGGACCCGGCGATCATCCGGATATTGTTCATCATGCCGATGATCCAGTTGCTGATACTACCGCTGGCCGCGGATTATGAGATCAAAAATATCAATCTGGGTGTGGTCGACCACGATCATAGTGAATATGCCCGCCAACTGGTCAATAAGATCGTTTCCTCCGGTTATTTCCGGCTCAAAGATTACAGCGCCGGCTTTCCGCAAGCGTTAAAAGCTATTGAATCTGACCGGACAGACCTTTTGTTGGAGATCCCGGCACACTTTGGGAGGGACCTGGTCAAAGACAACCAGAGTTCGCTGCTGGTGGCGGTAAATGCCGTTAACGGAGTTAAGGCGGGGCTCGGTGGGGCTTACCTGCAGGGTATTATTCAGAACTATAACCAGGAGATCCGGGCCCAATGGATACCCGAGCAGCGCTTTGAACCGCAATCCGTTATCGAAATTGTATCGGCCGACTGGTATAATCCACACATGAATTACCGCGTATTTATGGTGCCGGGCATTTTGGTTATGCTGGTGACCATGATTGGATCTTCTTTTGCGGCTAATAATATCGTCCGGGAAAAAGAAATGGGCACGATTGAACAGATTAATGTAAGCCCAATTAAAAAGATGCAGTTCATTTTGGGTAAGCTGATCCCTTTCTGGATGCTGGCCCTTACTGTACTGACCATCGGCCTGCTGATCGCCCGGCTGGTGTATGGGATCGTGCCGCTCGGCCATTACAGTACGATCTACGTGTTCGCGACGGTTTATCTGCTGGCTATCCTGGGCCTGGGGTTATTATTATCTACCTATGCGCAAACCCAGCAGCAATCCATGCTGGTATCTTTCTTCGTTACCATGATCTTTAACCTCCTCAGCGGGCTGTATACCCCAATCGAAAGCATGCCTGGCTGGGCGCAGTTAATCGCCCGTTTTAACCCGGTGTCGTACTTTATAGAGGTCATGCGCATGGTTATGCTCAAAGGGAGCGGGCTGGACGATATTAAGTACCAGATACTGGCTTTAATAGGTTTCGCCATCTTTTTTAACAGTTGGGCGATCTTAAGCTATCGCAAAAGATCTGGCTGACGTTCGTCATTTGATTCTGTTATCCAATTAAGATCAGATGAAAGACCGTTACTATCGTCTATTGTAAAAAATTTTTATAGAAGATCAAGGTCCGGCGGAAAAATCAGGACGGCTACGTCCCCTTTTTTAAGCATCTTTTTGCTTTCGCTGTGCCCGAACAATTGCGAAAGCATGCCGTGCCGTTGGTGGGTCATCGCCAGTAAGGCCGGGCCGTTTTCCTGACATTGTTGTTGCAACAGGCTACCAATATCATCTCCCATAACTTGCTTGTAAGAAACAGCCTTCGCATCCAGCTGGTTAAGTTGTTTGCGGAAAAGGATCTCAGGTTCAATGTTGGTAATGACGCTTTCTGGTTTGGTTACATGCACTACCTCTACCTGAACATCCAGGCTTTGGCCCAGGTCCGTCAAAAAATTCAGCGCAACGAGATCTGCCGCTTGAAAATCAGTAGCGAAAACCACTTTCTTTAAAACGGAGATGTCGGCCGAAGCAGGAATTATCAGGACAGGTTTTCGGGAGGCGTTGATCACGGCAGATGTTTCGCTGCCGGAGAGCAGGTGATCCAGCGCGCCTCCAGACCTGCCGCCCATAATCACCAGCCGGATGTCCTGCCTGGCGGTAAGTTCCTTGATATTGGCGGCCAGGCTGCCTTCGCCGTTTTCACAGATGATCTGTGGACGGTATCCCTCGCCGGGCAGGGCCAGGGTCTGCAGAGATCCTGCTACCTGTTCCAGTTGTAAGCCGCTGTCTTTAAAAAGCGATTCATTGGTCTCGGCGACCATACCTCCGTTTGTAAATTCAGGCACAATGGGAACATATTGTACACTATGGTATAACAACAGGTCAGTATTCATTTTTGTGCAGAGCTGCCTTGCGCTGGCAGCGGCATGCGAGGCGTTGGCTGTAAAATCAGTAAGGACTAGTAATTTTTTCATTTTTGTTTCTTTTTCTTTAATGATCGCCATAATTTCAACGCTTCGTTTTGCAGTTCGCGCATACGTTCCATACAACGGCCCTGCTCATCTTTTTCAGAAAGCGGGAACTCCGTTTCCAACTGATGCTTATGAACTGATGACGGTTCTGTAATGCTCTTCTTGATCATACTTCAAAGTTATTTAACAAACACAAGCCTGTGAATGATGGCCGGCATCAAAATAATTGACGTTGAACACGCTAAGCAGGGGCCTATCATGTTGAGACGGGATAAGATCAGCCGCAATCATGATCAGCGTCATTACTGATGGCCCGGCATCCGGCTAAATTTATCAAAAAAAAGAATCGAAATGAATACTGCAATTGACCCGGAAATCCGCGAAGTAATGGATGCCATTCATTACCGCCCCGCATTATCCATCATCCTGCCGCTTGAGCCTCATATCAGTTTAAAAACAGAAATGGCTCATACCCTTAAAATTACCGCCGATAAAGCAGAAAGGGAGCTGCACGAATATTATCCTGATGAGCAGTGTGAGGTAGTTATGAAAAAACTCCAAAGCCTTATCGCCGGCACGGATATTCCTGTAAAAAAGAAAGGGATGGCGCTGTTTGTGTCACCGCTGTTTGAAAAGGTACTCTATCTTGATTACCCGGTAACAGAAAGGCTGATAGTGGACGAATCCTTTGAGGTACGGGATCTGCTTTACAACGCTAAACAGGATGTAAAATTTATTTTATTGGTGCTTAGTGCACTGGAGAGCAAGGTATACCTGGGTGATCACACCAGCCTGACTCCGCTGCTATCCAATATCCCGGGATCCGTTTATGCTTATGTAACCGATACGCCGGAACGGGTGAGCAACTTTTCGGATATGACCGAACATAATCAAACCATCGTTGACAAATTTCTGCATCATATTGATGAAGAACTGGGTAATCTGATTAATGAACGCCATTTGCCGGTGCTGTTACTGGGGGCCGAAAGGATACTTGGACAGTTTAAAAAAATAAGCAAACATACCGGCCAGGTGATGGATTACGTAGAAGGTAATTATGAAAGCTATACAGCAGTAGAGTTGACAGAATTGATCCAGCCCCATATAGCGGCCTGGAAAATAAGCAAACAACAAGATTTGCTGAAGCGCCTCGATGACGCGGCCGGGCAACACCGCCTTTCTACCGGGATCAGGCAGATATGGCATGATGTCCATAACGGTAAAGGTAAGCTGCTGATCGTAGAAAAAAGTTATCGGTTTGCCGCGCAGCATGGCCCTGAGTCTGATGTAATTGAGGCAGCTACAGAACCTTACGACCATTTTGCTTATATCCGGGATGCAGTTGATGATGTCATAGAAAAAGTATTAATTAACGGCGGAGATGTGGAGTTTGCCGAAGATGGGGCACTTGAGCAGTTTGAGCATATCGTCCTCATCAATTATTACTAACAGCAATTTGAGTTAGTTAGCCAAATATCAAAATTTAACCTTAAAAAGCATGACAAGGAAATTAATTATTAAAAATATTATGCTGGGCTTCTTGTCCTGGCTAATTCCATTTGCGGTTTCCTTCCTGTTTTATAAACCGGGCGGCGAACTTATGGTACCTTACGCAACGTTTAAGTCGGTGATCTTAATAGTTGGTACAATATCCGGTTGTTATCTCTTTTTCCGGTATTTTAAATTTGTAGATCAGAATTTTATTAAAAATGGAATTATTGTGGGATTATCATGGTTTGTGATTCAATATCGTACTGGACACCATCATCTTGATCCCCATCATGAAGTCGACTTTTGCAGCCTATTTCATGTCGATCGGGTTGGGGTATGTGGCCATCCCGGTTATAAGTATCGCCATAGGCTGTATTCTTGATAAAAAAGTAAAAAAGGAAACTAAATAATAAGGCAACGAACAAGACTATCGGGCTTGCATTTTCTACTATGTAATAAAATATTCATGGTTTAGTGATGCTTCCGTAAAGTCGCGGGGGACTAACCTTCACCGTTCTCCAAAATATTTCTGGTGCTACCAGTTCGCAAATCTTATCATTGAGACTCATAAGCCTCTCTGGATTTATAAGTATATTAACCATCCGTTAAAAAACTTCTTGTAGCGTAAGATAATCTGTGCCGTGCAGAAAAACAATTGTGCAATTAATTGGTTTTTTAATGAAGCCTTCTATGTGCTTACACCAATTTAACACGCTTACTTGTTTAATGACCTGAGAAATGCATTAAAATAGTTTCGACTATTGAACGAAGATTTTATTGTGATTATTTACCGCGATTTTTATAATCTTGTAAAACTCCTGCCATCAACTAATGAGATAAATCAGACTAATTATGATAAATAAGGGTGAGCTAAAGGAGATTGAAAATGCGTCAGGATCCAGGATTAAAGAGCCGGCCGACCTGAGTTATGTACTAGAGCAATCCTGTATTGTGGCTATAACCGATGCACAGGGTGTTATCAGTTATGCCAATGATAATTTTTGTAGAATTTCAAAATATACCCTGACAGAATTAATTGGGCAGGACCATCGCCTGCTAAATGGCGGTTTTCATTCCAAAGATTTTTTTGCAACGTTATGGAGTACTATTGCTGGCGGAAAAATATGGCGTGGAGAAATTAAAAACAGGGCTAAAGATGGCGTTTGGTATTGGATTGATACAACTATAGTCCCATTTTTAAATGAGCAAGGAAAACCCTACCAATATATAGCGTGTAGTGTAGATATTACTGTCCGTAAGGAGTTTAAAGAAACTTTAAAGAAAGTTACCCGGCTTTATTCTTTTATCAGCCAGGTTAATCAGGATATCGTACATGAAAAAGAAGAGCAGTCTCTTTTTAGAAACGCCTGCCGTATTGCGTTTGAATTTGGCAAATTCAGGATAGCCTGGATAGGTTTGTTTGATAGGGAGGGAACCAAAATATCCTGCATTAATCAAATGGGCATACCTGCCGAAATTTTAGATCAATTTTACAATGTCCTGTTAAAAGCTGATGGCCCGCAGTCTTATGTATTGCAAACAGGGCTGAATTATATCTGTAATAATATTGTTAATAAGCCTGAGCTTGCAGACTGGAAAGCATTAGCTGCTTCTCAAAAAGTTTGCTCGTGTATGATCTTGCCCATCAGGAAAGCCGGGAACATTATTGGCACCTTCAACCTGTATGCAGAAGAGAATGATTTTTTCTATAATGAAGAAATTAAGCTGCTGGAAGAAGTAACCAGGGACATCTCGTTTGCGCTTGATAAGTTTGAAATAGAAAAAGCGCATAAAGAAACAGAAGAATTAGTTATCATTAATGAAAATCGTTATCGCGCCCTGGTTGAACATGGAGCTGATGCAGTGATTATTCTGACCACCGAAGGGCGACCTTTTTATGTGTCGCCTACAGTTGAAAAAGTATTAGGATATACAAAGGCAGAAGTGACAGGCTTTGACCTGTTATCGTTGTTACATCCGGATGATTTAACCGGTGTGTCAAAAGTATGGGAACAGGTGCTGCTTAACCCGGCTATGTCAACAGCGGTAAATGCATACCGCTTAATGCATAAAGATGGCACCTGGCACTGGTTTGAAGGCACATTAACCAATTTGCTGAATGACCCGCATGTAAATGGTGTCATAAACAATTTCAGGGATGTAACGGAAAAAAAACTCGCAGAAGAATCGTTGTTGCTAACTCAGTTTGCAATTGACAGTGCCGGGGACGCTGTTTTTTGGATGACACCTAACGCCCGGATTGTTAAAGTAAATGAAGCTGCATCTGAAATGCTTGGCTATACACAGCAGGAAATGCTTGAACTTTCTGTGCCGGATATTGATCCTCATTATGATGTCGAAAAATGGCCTGATCATTTTGCCGAGCTCCGCAGGAAAGGTTCGATCTTTTTTGAGACCGTTCAGCGTACAAAAGACGGTCGTTTAATACCTGTTGAAATCAGAGCCAACTACATAAAGTTTGGAGATTCGGAATTTAACTGCGCTTTTAGCCGCGATATCTCGGAAAGGAAAATTGCCGAGACAACACTGAAACAAAGTGAAAAAAGATTAAAAGACGCGCAATCAATAGCAAATCTGGGTCATTGGATATTAGATTTTACAACTGGGATCGCCACCTGGTCAGAGGAGGCTTGTAAAATATACGGATTTCCGATTGAAGAAAATAAGCATACTTATGAAAATTGGCTGTCGTACATACATCCTGAAGATACAGACTATGTTTTGGATGCAATTAAAGCCAACCAATCATTTAGCGACCAGGTATTAAAACACCGCATTGTTTTAAAGGACGGCACTGTAAAGCATCTCATATCCACCAGCAGGTTTGAACTTGATACGAACGGAAAACCGATTGGAATATATGGTATAGCACGTGACGTTACTGCAGCAAAAATAGCTGAAGATAATTTAGCGCATAGCGAATCGCGGTTAAAAGAAGCACAGGCTATCGCCCATATTGGTAATTTTGAAATTGACGCAAAAAATTACTCCGAAGTCTGGTCGGATGAAATGTATAGGATATATGGCCTAACCAAGGGAGAAGTTGTGCCGTCGAAGGAGTTGTTTTTATCGCTTATCCACCCGGATGACTTAGCATATATGATCGAATCAATGGAAAACTCGATCCGGACATTCGAAAATTGGTCAAACAATTTCAGATTCATCCGCCGGGATGGGGTTTTAAGATATGGCTATGCCGAAGCCAGGTTTGAAGCAGATAAAAACAACGTTCTTACCCGTATTTACGGAATAATACAGGATGTTACGGAAAGCAAACTGGCTGAAATAGAGCGTACCAAAATGCTAAATGACTTGATGTTAAGGAATAACGACCTTGAGCAATTTGCCTACATTATTTCGCATAACCTGCGCGCACCGCTGGCCAATATAATTGGTGCATCAAATGCATTAACTGATCCAGACCTAACTATAGATGAAAAAGAAATGCTTAACAGTGGGATAAGTAAATGTGTAATAAAACTTGATAATGTAGTACAGGACCTAAACGATATTTTAGAAGTAAAAGCTGATGTTAATAAGTATAAAGAAATAGTTGATTTGTCTGAATTGGTAGAAGAAATAAAGATCAGTATTCAAAATTTAATTAATAACTATCCTATTGAAATTAAGTATGAATTTCAAGCTATCAATAAAGTGTTAACGTTAAAACCATATTTATACAGTATTTTTTACAATCTTATTTTAAACAGTATTAAATACCGTCGGGTGGACACAAACACGCTGATCGAAATAGAGAGCCGACTTGAAAATAATAAGCTTGAATTGATTTTCAGGGATAACGGCACCGGTATTGACCTGGAAAGAAATGGGAAAGATATTTTTGGCTTATATAAGCGTTTCCATAATAATATTGAAGGAAAGGGAATGGGATTGTTTATGGTAAAAACACAGGTAGAAGCACTTGGCGGACGGATAGGCTTGAAGAGCACACAAAATGCAGGCAGTGAGTTTAAAATTGTACTTGAAGTATAGAAAACACAAAGTAATTTCCGTTGGTGCACTTGTATGCGGCAACCATTACTTAAAGTGAATCTCACCCTTACGCCCTGTTTTTTACAGTTTAATTAAACTCATAATACCTAAAAAAATGATCTTCAGCCTGATGATGGATCAACAAAGTAAACAAAGAATTTTCAGCGATCCCACAATAGATTCTAGAAGCTTTTAATGTTTGTTTCCTGATATTCGATCAAACCGTTGACCAGTTTTTGCCACTGACCACCGGATAAGCCAATCCTGGCCATCAGCGCAACGGCGGTGTTGCGGATCTTGTCATGCAGGTCGACACCCTCGTTATTGGGTGTTTCATTCCGCCCGTGGGCGCCTGCGCTGGCCACCATGCCGTCACGCCGCACGATAAACGTGCTGGTTGATTCATCGGTATAAAAATGCGCGATCTCCGCATTTGTCTTGCGTGGGTCTGCTACCGGCCGCACCGTCATCAGCACGTATTCTTCGGCCGTATGCGCGCCGCCTTCGGAGGCGAGTTTTTCCACCAGCACCCATTCCACACCACTGCCGGCGTCCGGTCCCGGCCCAGGCACATCGATGCTGATAAAAAAGCCCTCTTCGGCCATTACTGCCAGTGCCTCGCCCTGGTTATTGCACAGCGTAAATCTGGCGGAACCTGCTCCGGCGTAGTCATGCCAATTATTCACCGAAAGCATCCTTCCGGCCGCCGCCTGGAACGCTTGGTGAGCGGCTTCCAGCGTGTCATATTTATGTTCATGGATAAAATCGGTCTGTCGCCCCGTTATCTGCGGCGGCAATTGTTCCAGTGCTGTTTTCATATCTATGCAACGCTATAAGGCCGGGCTTGTTTGCAGAATAGCACACTGCCCGGGATATATTTGATCCCCGTCAAAATTAAACACTTCGCTTACCGGAAAAAATGCGGGAGATCAGGTAAGCATTTGATCTAACGCACAGATCAGCATGCTAACTGCCCCTTTACTCACATCGTTATAATTGAAATATTTGGCGTATTTGACCTCATAATTGCGCAATGACTTTTTTCAACTTAGCCTTCACTTCAAATGCGATTTTGTGTAGATCTTTGTTTAGGATTGCTTCCATGGATGCTACCGGATTTACAGCTGATACTTCTATTTTACCAGGCTTTTTTTCCTGTACGATGATATTACAGGGCAGCGACTCCTACTTCAAAACCGGATGCGAACTCTGGTATTCTGTTCGCCTTCTGTGATCCCGCTGGGGCTCTGTTTTTATGAGATAAAGATATTATTATCAGTATGTTATGTCAAAAAATTTAAGAATGTATACCGAACAGTATATTCTTTGGATACCCTGCCATCGCAGACAAGTAAGGTATTGCCAAATTCCTTACGTAACTGCATCTCCAAATGCTTGATGGTGTCAACATATTCTGAAAAAGTATGATTTTACGATCAGGCTCATTTTCCAGTTGTGATTTAACCTGTTTAATAATTTCAGTTTGTTTGGTATCATTATCTACCAATTTAAGCTCCTTTAATCTACGGGCTGTTGCGTGAAAAACAAGTATATCCGATTCAATATCGTTTAGGAAATCTTCCCGCCGTTGAAATTTATCGATATCGTATACCTCTGTATTTTTGGGCGTCTTTCCTTTTAAATCACCCGTGGCGTATTCTTCCAGTTTTGCTTCAATTTCATCCAGCTCAAAATCCCTGATTCTATCAATAAAGTTCCGATCTAAAATAAATTTACCCGTTTTATCAATAAAGGTTTTAACCATTTCATGTACCGCCAAACATCTATCGATGGATTTGGAAAATGAACTAAATGAAGATTCAAAACGCTTAACCAGCAAGCAATCGGCGCATAAATTCATATAAGTTTCGTTGTTGATTATATTGACGGTTTCCGAACTCATCTAGGCTATCTGATTCTACCTCCTTTTCATAACTAAAGGGTTGGTAAATGGCTCCTTTAAAAAGCCCCTCTTCCGCAAAATACTTCCCAATAATTTCATCATAAAAATTATCCTGCTCTTTGTTTAAATAATAAAAAATCTCTTGGGGATCTTTTACCTCCGATAGCTCTCCAACTTCTTTAGCATAAATAAAATCTTTTTTCAGGTCTAAGATCTACGCTGTAATAATGTAATAACAAGTCAATAGGTTAAAATAATCTTAATTTTACTTTAAATTTTTTGTTAAATTCGTTTTTATTTAAAAAAATTGACTGATAAAAGCACGCTAACGGATAATGAATTGCTGATTCTGCTTAGAAAAGGAGATATCGGTGCTTTTACGGAAATTCATCACCGTTATTATGGCGTTTTATATCGTCATGCCGGTAAAAGGTTGCCCCAGCGTGAAGAAATAAAGGACTTGTTGCAAGATTTGTTCTCTTATGTATGGAACAATCGCGAAAAACTTGTTTTCAATACCAGTTTAGCCGCTTATTTATATACGGCAACAAGAAACCGGATCTTTAATATCTACAAACATCAAAAGGTAAAGTTAGATTATGTGGAGTCATTTCAACAATTTCTTAAACATGATGAGCCCATCGCTGACGAACTGTTGCGTGAAAAAGAACTTATCGCATTAGTAGAGAAAGAAGTAGCCGCTTTACCGCCGCAAATGAGACTGATTTTTGAATTAAGCCGTAATCAGTATTTGAGTCACCGCCAGATCGCGGACCAACTAAACATCAGTCCGTTTACTGTACGAAAGCAGGTCAATAACTCCTTAAAAATACTTCGATTAAAATTAGGGGCTTACTTTTATATGCTGCTTTAATTTTTTTTTTAATAATCTACTCCCTACCGTTTTGTTGATTGTCTATAGTATAATTAGGATAAACATGTCCTAAAACTATATGCAGGAAAAAGATCTTGAGCAACTATTAAAATGTTACCACGCAGGTTCAGCCACATCGGAAGAAAAAGCGCTGATAGAGACATGGTATCTAAAAAAAGAGCCATACGCCGGTAAAATAGCTGATGAACAAATTTTATCAGATAAAGAAGAAAGTCTTGCTAATCTTCTAAAAGGAATAAGACCTGCCCGTGTGGTCAAACTGTGGCCGCGCATCGCGGCTGCCGCAAGTATCTTGTTGTTAATATCTGTTTCTGTATACTTTTATTTAAAGCCGGTTCCCGGGCAATTTACCGCACAATATCATGGCCCTGACATTTTACCCGGTTCTAATAAGGCAGTGCTAATCTTAGCGAACGGCAGGCATATCATATTGACCAACGCCAAAAATGGAAAGCTAACTGAACAGGTTACTAAGACAGGTGACGGACAGTTGGCTTACTCGAACGCTTCTGCAAGCGCTGGTTTTAATAGCCTTAATACTCCAAACGGAGGACAATACCAGGTAACGCTACCCGATGGTACCAAAGTTTGGCTAAACTCCGCTTCATCATTAAAATATCCCGCGTCATTTACAAATTTAAAAGAACGCCGTGTAGAACTTAAAGGGGAGGCTTATTTCGAAGTGATCCATAATAGTGCCTTGCCGTTTAAAGTAGTTACCGACAGACAAACCGTGGAGGACATTGGTACACATTTCAATGTTAACGCGTATGACCCGGCTATCAAAACAACACTTTTTGAGGGAAGTATCAAAATAAATGATAGGCAGGTATTGGTTCCTGGGGAACAGGCTTTGTTAAGCAATAATGTATTAAAGGTAAGCAATGGCGACCTAGAGGAAGCGATCGCCTGGAAGAACGGCTATTTCCGCTTTAAAAATGAGACCATCCAAAGTATAATGCCCAAACTGGCCCGTTGGTATGATATAGATGTGCAATATGATGGAACGATATCAACTATAGGATTTTATGGGACGATATCGCGCGACAAAAATATCAGTGAGGTATTGACCATGCTGCAACAAACAGAAGGCGTTCATTTTAAAATAGAAGGAAGGAGGGTAACCGTACTGGAATAATAAGGTGTTCTATACGGTCCAAAAAAAAGCCATCCCGGTTCGTACCCGCGATGGCAAATGCCTGGACCTAATAATCAATTAAACTATCAGTAAACCGCGATGTGCCTCCCTATCGCAAAACAACAAGGCGCAACGCATAACCCATGCTACACAAATGTACAAATTTTATCCTAAAATTTTCATACATCCTCCTGGCTGTATGAGTAAAATACTATTGACGATGAAGCTAACGACGTTGATCCTCCTAATAGCTATCCTGCAGGTCAGTGCAACTTCATTCGCCCAAAAAATTACTTTGTCTGAAAAAAACGCGCCATTGGTAGATGTGTTTAACCATATAAGGCTGCAAACAGGGTATGATTTCCTTGTCACTACTACTATGTTATCTAATATCAAACCTGTGACTATCCGGGTTAAGAATGCTGAATTAGCCGATGTGTTAAAACAGTTGTTTAAAGACCAGCAATATGATTACAAGATCGATAATCGCTCTGTAATCATATCACCCAAACAGCCTTCTTTATTAGAAAAACTAATTGCCGCCATAAAAGCGATCAATGTAATGGGCAAAGTAGTTGATGAAAAAGGTTCGCCTATAGTCGGCGCAACAGTTCGTATAAAAGACGACGGTAAAGTAACGACCACCGATGTTAACGGGAATTTTTATTTGCAAAATGTGGGTGTGCAATCTGTAGTGGTCATTAGTTCTATTGGGTATTTAACTAAAGAATTGAATGTTAAGCCTGATATGGGGATTATTACTTTGGAAGCAAGTATTTCCAAATTAGACCAGGTCATGGTCATTGCCTATGGCACTACAACTCAGCGGCTAAGTACCGGGGCCATAAGCCATGTTAAAGGTGAAGAACTGGATCAGCAACCGATATCTAACCCTATTCTGGGTTTGGAGGGCCGGGTTCCTGGTGCATTTATTACGCAAACGGCCGGTTACGCGGGTGCCCAGTTCAATATATTGGTTAGAGGGCAAAACAGCTTCGCGGGTTCTACCAACAACTTTGCAGCGCCTTTATATATTGTTGACGGTGTGCCTTTTGGCGGCGGGCCGGTAGAGCAATCTGTAGGTGGCTTTGGGGTACTGGTGGCGCTTAGTCCGCTAAATACGATTGATCCCACCCAGATTGAAAGTATTGATGTGTTAAAAGACGCGGACGCGACCGCTATCTATGGCTCAAGGGGAGCTAATGGCGTAGTATTGATCACGACAAAAAAAGGTAAACCGGGAAATACTAAAGTATCTGTTGACGTTAGCAGTGGTTATGGCGAGGTGACTAACCTGGTGAAATTATTAAATACTGACCAGTACCTGGCCGTCAGGCGCCAGGCTTTCGCCAATGATAATGTAACCCCGACTACCGTTAATGCACCGGAACTTACTTTATGGGACCAGCATGCTTATACAAACTTTCCTAAACTTTTGCTTGGTAATAAACAGCATCAAAGCAAAGCTACTTTTTCCTTATCAGGAGGCGACCTGTTTACTCAGTTCATTTTGGGCGGTAACTATCGCCATGAATCTTCTGTATTGCCCACTAACACAGCAGATGATGCGGTACAGTTCCACTTGAGCGCGCAACACCGCAGCCACGATAATAAATTTGGCGTAACCACTTCGGTAAGTTATAATATAGATAATAATTCGCTCCCCAGCTATTCGTTGAATGTTGGGAATTATAACCTGCCACCAAATTACCCGTTGTATAATAAGGATGGTAGTTTGTATTTCGGAACCAGCTTTAGCAGCCCGCTGGCAGGCCTTAACACCATTTATAATCTTAAATCCAACAACCTGATATCCAATATCAGCTTACATTATATGGTTATACCTGGGCTTGATTTAAAGGTTAATGCCGGCTATAATTATGATAATGTGTATAGCAGCACTATACAGCCCGCCTCAGCTAATAATCCGTTAAATAATTTTTCGCCAACATCTACGCTTGGCAACAATTATATCAAAACTTATATTGTTGAGCCTCAAATAAATTATACCCATACCTGGGGCAAAGGCAAGTTAACAGCATTGGTGGGCGGTACCTGGCAGGAAACGCAATATGTACAGCCTTATTACCTGTTAGGCAGTTTTACCAATATACAATTAGCTAACAGTTTAGCAGCCTTAACGCTGTTAATTAAAACATCAGGCTATACCGATTATAAATACGATTCAGGCTTTGGCCGCTTGGAGTATGAATGGGACGGAAAATACCTTTTCAGCGGTAATATTCGTCGCGACGGCTCTTCGCGTTTCGGTTCAGAGCATCCTTTCGGTACCTTTGGCAGTGCCGCTGCTGCCTGGATCTTCTCGCGGGAAGATTTGGTGAAAAATAAGACGCCCTGGCTAAGTTTTGGTAAATTAAAAGCAAGTTACGGTTCGGTAGGTAATGATAAAACGCTTCAGGACTATGCTTATTTAAGTACCTACCAGGCCAGTACAGCTTATGGTCCAATATCCAGTTTATCACCGGCAGGTATTCTTAATCCATATTTGCAATGGGAGCAGACCACCAAATTAGATGTTGCTGTTGACCTGGGCTTTATCAATAACCGAATATTTTTATCTGCAGCTTATTACCGTAATCGTACCAGTCATTTACTGGCCAATACAGCTATACCGTTACAAACCGGTTTTGGCAGTTATAGCTCCAACTTACCTGATGGCGCTGTGGTGCAAAACACGGGTTTAGAGTTGGAGTTGTCCACAGTTAACATAAAGAGCAAAGGATTTACCTGGAACACATCTTTCAACTTCACGCTTCCAGAAAATAAATTGCTTTCATTCCCGGGTATTTTGACCTCCACTTATGCTAATACCTACGTAGTTGGCCAGTCGCTTAACTTAGTTACGGGTTACCATTCCACAGGTGTCGTAAATGGGATCGCTACAGCCCAGGATGTTAACGGTGACGGCGTATTGACCAGCGGTTATTCGGCAACAGGAAAAAGCGATTATATTATCCTTGGTAATGCCGACCCGAAATTTTATGGTGGTTTGGACAACACATTTTCTTATAAAGGACTACAGTTAGATTTCTTGTTCCAGTTTGTAAAAAGAAAAGCTACCCGCGGAGATCTTAACTTTTCTTCTTACCCCGGCCTGAACTATAACTTGCCGGAGTCAAGGTTAGATGTTCCGTTAAAATATTCTTCAGCGTTCGGCACACCGGCTACAAATGCTTATGGCTATTATGTCGGATCGGATGCCGTTTTTGAAGACGCCTCGTTTATCCGTTTAAAAAATGTATCGCTGGCTTATAATTTTCCCGCTGTCTGGGCTAAGAATTTAAAGATGGCATCCTTTCAGGTTTATGTACATGCACAAAATTTGTTGACGATTACCAAATACAAAGGTATTGACCCCGAAACACTGGCGGGCACTATACCTACCTTAAGAATGATGGTAGCAGGAATTAAAACTACTTTTTAACGTTCGATCATGAAAAAAGATATAAAAAATATATACCGCTTTCCTAAAGTAAACAGGGGCGTTCTTAAGCTGTTAATGTTATTTACCGTAGTGCTTGCATTAAGCTTTTTAAATAGTTGTAAAAAACTGATAGCGATAGAGCCATCCGGTTCTAAATTACTTACCACTAGTGTGTTTACAGATTCTGTTACTACGCAATCTGCATTGGCTGGGATGTATAATGTATTTGCCCCGCAAAGTGGTGCTTACCGCCTTACCATGTCTACCTTGCCGGGTTTTAGCGCCGACGAGTTGCAGTATGTCGGCAATTCGTTCGACCCTTTTATTAATAACTCCATATTATCCACTGAGGGTAGTATCAGCAGTATTTGGGGTAATAATTACAGCGCTATTTATAATGCTAACGCGATCATTGAAGGAATGGCCGCCTCAAAAAACATATCGGTAAAGTTTCAAAATCAGGCAGTTGCCGAAGCTCGTTTCATTCGTGCTTTCTGCTATTTCTATTTGATCAACTTGTACGGTGATGTACCCTTAGTATTAACCACTGATATCAACAAAAATTCTACATTGGGCAGGACTCCAACAGCTGAGATTTATACCCAGATTATTGCCGATCTTAAATTTGCGCAAAGCACCTTACCGGCTGATTATTCTATTTCCGGTGGTACCCGTACCAGGATCAATAAATGGATAGCTACCGCTATGCTGGCCAGGGTTTATCTCTACAATTCCGATTGGGTAAATGCCGAAGCCCAAGCAACTGCGGTGATTGGCAATACTACATTATTTAGTTTACAGACTGATTTAACCAAGGTGTTTACGCCTGGAAATACCGAGGCTATATGGCAATTATATAATGATAACAACGGCTATACCGCGTACGCCAATACCGTATTACCGGGTGCTGTATCCAGAATTCCTACTTATGTATTAACGCCCTCACTGATCAGTGCCTTTGAAGCGGGTGATACACGTAAAGCTAATTGGACAAATACATTGTTATATAATGGTATTACCTATACCTATCCTTATAAGTATAAAAGTATAGTATCTGGAGGTAACGCGGAGTATTACACTATGCTAAGGCTCGCTGAGCAATACCTGATCAGGGCTGAAGCACGCGCGCAGCAAAATAATATTACCGGCGCACAAGCAGATATAACCACAATCAGGCAAAGGGCAGGCTTAACGGCAACAACAGCGGCTACCACTACAACGTTATTAGCAGCCATTGCCCAGGAGCGCAGAATTGAGTTTAATTGCGAATGGGGGCATCGTTGGTTCGATTTGAAACGAGCCGGAACTGTTAATGCGGTTATCGGCGCCTTGAAACCGACATTCTGGAAACCAACCGCGACTTTATATCCTATCCCGGCTTCACAGATTACGCTTAATTCCAGTCTGACACAAAACCCTGGGTATAATTAATAGATAACGGGCAGCCTTCCAAAATCTGCCCGTTATTTTCTTGATTTTCTATTAAAACACTTCAGATGAAAAAGATCATTTTTAATGTAACACTGCTATCAGCTATTGCTTGCTTGTTTTCTACAGCAAATGCACAGCAAAAATATGTCATCAAAGGGGATATCACCGGGCTGAAAAAGCCCATGAAGATCTTTCTTTTTTATACTATAAAAAAGGGCGAATATGTTAGAGATTCAACCTTGGTAAAAGATGGTAAGTTTTATTTTACGGGGAAGATAGCACGCCCTTACCGCGTTTCTTTATATCTCGGGTCGTTGATTCCGCCGCCCCCACCAAAAATTGGTGATGTTGTACACGGTACTGATTCAAGGCAATTTTATCTTACCGCTGGCCTAACCAAAATAGAGGCAAATAGCCTGGCTGAAGCGGTGATCCATAATCCGGCAGAGGATGACTGGTTAGAAGAACAGCTAGCTTTAAAACCGGTGTTAACGCAGATTTATGCGACCAACTTTAAAATCTTTACGGTAAAAGATAAAGATAGCATTGAGCTGATAAAGAAAAAAAGAGAAGAACTATATAAACAATATGCTCAGCTTGATGTCGAGTTTATCAAAACCCACCCAAATTCCTACGTCTCTTTCGATATTGTCAGAAACAATGCAATAGTTATTACCGAGCCTGAAATCTTCGGCGAAATGCTGAACGGGTTGTCACCAAAATTCAGGAATAGCCCCGAGGGTAAAGTCATAGCAGAGGACCTTAGATTGGTAAAACTACTCGCGATTGGTCAGCACGCAATTGAATTTACGCAAGCAGGTGTCGACGGGAAACCAATTTCCTTATCCTCTTTAAAAGGAAAATATGTGCTGATAGATTTTTGGGCAAGTTGGTGTGGCCCTTGCCGTACGGAGTATCCCTTTCTGCATAAGGCATACGATAAGTTTAAAGACAGGAATTTTGACATCATTGGCGTATCGCTTGATGATAAAAAAGACCTTTGGATCAATTCTATCGCCGATAATAAATTCCCATGGGTGGAGGTCTGTGATCTAAAGGGCCGTCAAAATGTGGTGGCTCGTGCCTACGGTGTTAGCGCAATACCTCAAAGTTTTTTGATCGATCCCAATGGCGTGATCATTGCCAAAAATCTTCGTGGGGATGACCTGATCCAGAAACTTGATGAAGTGTTAAAAACTCAAAATTAAATATCTATTTAGAAAAATATAATCATGAAAAATATAATCATAATAGCTTTAGTGATCTTGCCATTTATGGGATGGGCACAAAGCGTTGAATTTGTTGTAAAACTTAAAGATAAAAGCGCCCCGGTATCAGAAAAGGCACTGTTATTATATGAAATTGACGGGAAACCTATTGTTGATTCTGCACGGATGGTCAACGGTATTTTTACCTTTAAAGGCTCCATACCGCCGTACCCTGTAATGGCCCGGCTATGGGGACACAACGCAGCCGCAGGCTATCAAAACGGTCATTTGCCGGATCAACTGAATTTTTTCCTGGAGAAAGGTGTAATAAACATCAACGTCAAAGATTCACTTAAATATGCGGTTGTAACCGGCACAAAAAATAATGAAGATTATAACCGCTACCGAAGTTTTATGACAGGGCCATTAAACAACATCATGGAATTGAATAAGGAAGGCATTACAACAATGATGGCTAAGAAAAGCCCTGCGGTTGAAGTAGATTACAGGACCCGGTATCAAAAAGGTGTTGAAATTTATAAAAACAAGCAATTGGCATATATCAAAGCAAACCCGCATTCTTTTTCCAGTGTAATTGCTTTAAATGAATGGGCCGGATCAAAGGTAGATGTCACCTTGGTTGAGCCTTTGTATAAAAACCTTGCTGCTGAAGTGCGAAATACCAAAGCCGCACAGGATCTTTTAAACAGAATGAATAGCGCACGATCAACAACGATTGGCAGTTCGGCACCGTTGTTTACGCAAAATGACACCATTGGCAAGGCCATTAAACTGAGCGATTTTCGCGGAAAATATGTATTGCTTGACTTTTGGGCCTCCTGGTGCGGGCCTTGCCGGGCAGAAAACCCCAATTATGTAAAGGCATATGCACAATACAAAGCCAAAGGTTTTGAAATGCTTGGCGTTTCATTAGACAGGCCTGATGCACATGCTGCATGGCTTGCTGCAATTAAGGCTGATGGGTTAACCTGGACACAAGTTTCTGATCTTAAGTATTGGAGTAATGACGTAGCTAAACTTTATGATATACGTTCTATACCACAAAATTTCCTGATCGATCCGCAAGGAAAGATTGTTGCCATCAATTTAAGAGGAGATGATCTGGCAAAAAAACTGGCGCAAATTTTTCCTGATTAATACCTGTTAAATACTCTCCCTCGTTCTTTTAGTTTTTCATATCGTTTATGAGAAGACAGTTAATTAAATAAGAAAAGTCTGTTGTGGGAGCAACAGACTTTTTAATGCTTACGAGAATGCTGAATAAAAAGCTATTAATGTTGGTGTTGGACATCTTATTTCGAAAATAAATTAGTTTTAAAGCCCAAAGCCCATAAAAAATATGGATTTCTTTTAAAACGTTGCTTATAAAAACCGCATTGCTCATATTTACCGAATACTTTGATAATCATCATGAAGAAAAATGTCACTATACTGCTGGGCCTGTTTTGCTGCGCCACATTCATACAACCTGTATTGGGCCAACAAGCTAAATTGGTACAGACAGTAACAAAAAAAGGTAACGAGGTTGTTATCCCATATCAAAAATATATACTGTCAAATGGCTTGACATTGATCATGACAGAAGATCATTCAGATCCTATCGTACATGTAGACGTAACTTACCATGTTGGTTCTGCACGAGAAGAGATCGGTAAGTCAGGCTTCGCCCATTTTTTTGAACATATGATGTTTGAGGGATCAGATCACGTAAAAAGTGGCGACCATTTTAAAACAATTACTGAAGCAGGAGGGAATCTAAACGGCTCAACTAATCAGGATCGTACCAATTACTTTGAAACGGTACCGAGTAATCAATTGCAAAAAATGCTTTGGTTAGAATCTGACAGGATGGGTTTTTTAATGAATGCGGTTACACAAAAGAAATTTGAGATCCAACGTTCAACAGTTAAGAACGAGCGCGGTCAAAATTACGACAACCGTCCTTATGGATTAGTTAGTGAAGCTGCTTCAAAAGCTTTATATCCTTACGGACACCCTTATTCGTGGTTAACTATTGGATATATCGAAGATCTAAATTCGGTTGATGTTAATGACCTTAAGCGCTTTTTCTTACGTTGGTATGGGCCCAATAACGCAACGCTAACTATTGGCGGTGATATAGACACTAAACAAACACTTTCCTGGGTGGAGAAATATTTTGGTACTATACCACGTTGTCCTGAAGTTAAACCTACCATATTGCCCGCCCCTGTATTAACGTCAGATCGTTATATTTCCTACACGGATAATTATGCTAAGTTACCATTACTATATATAGACTACCCGGGTGTGAAAATTTATGCCCCGGATCAGGCCGCTTTGGATGCATTAACTATGATCATCGGACAAGGCAAAAACTCGATTTTGTACAAGAACCTGGTGAAAAGTAAAAAAGCTGCACAGGCGGGGATGGGGTCATCTAATTCTGAGTTAGCAGGTGAAATCAATATTATTGCCATTCCTTTCCCCGGGCAAACATTGGATGATATGAAGAAAGTGGTAGATGAATCATTTGCCGAATTTGAAAAAAGAGGAGTTACTGATGAGGATTTGGAGCGGTTTAAAGCAGGATCAGAAGCAAGCGCAATCAATTCATTAGCAAGTATTTCAGGTAAGGTGAGTTCTTTGGCCGCAGCTCAAACGTTTACAGGTAACCCAAATATGATCGGCAAGGAACTTGCTGACATAAGAAAAGTTACCAAGGCCGACGTGATGCGGGTATATAACCAATATATCAAAGGGAAATCGGCTGTTATATTAAGCGTTCTACCTAAGGGCAGCACCATAAAACCTGTAACTCCTGATAATTATATTGTTAATAAAAATGGTTATAAGGCTCCGGACTATGGTTATGCCGGGTTGAGCTATCACCCTGCAAAAGATAAGTTCGATCGTAATATTGCCCCGCCTGCAGGAAATAACCCGGTAATAAAAGTGCCACCTTTCTGGTCGTACAAAACAGATAACGGTATAAAGATGATAGGGACCTTTACTAATGAGATCCCTACTGTAGCGTTAACGATCTCCATCAAAGGCGGTGGTTATATTTCATTAAAAGACCCATCAAAAGCAGGCCTCGCCAGTGTTACTGCGCAATTATTAAATGATGATACCGAGCAGCATACTGCTGAAGAGATTAGTGCAAAGCTTCAAAAATTAGGTAGCAATATACAGGTGTATGCTAATACCGATGAAATTATCTTTAGTGTGTCGGCTTTGACTAAAAATCTGGATGCTACCTTAGCGTTGTTACAAGAGCGTCTCAATCACCCTAAGTTTACACAAGAGGCTTTGGACCGAGTGAAAAAGCAGATCATGCAAGGTTTCCAAACGGCTAAAACACAGCCAACGAGTATTGCAGGCAGCGTATATTCAAAGATTTTATATGGAAAAGACAATGTACGTACGTATAGCCTTGGAGGTAATGAAAAAACAATCCCTGCTATCACACTGGCTGATGTCAATGATCTTTATACAAATTATTTCAGTTCTAACCTGGTATCAGTAGTGGTTGTAGGCGACGTTTCAGAAGCAGTGGCTAAAACTAAATTGGCGTTTTTAAATAACTGGAAAAACAAGGAAGTTAGTATATCAGAACCTGTTACTTCGATCAAGCCAATTGATAACAATACCTTATACCTTGTTGATGTACCACACGCTGCACAGTCAGAGATACGCGTAGGTTATCTTACCGGAGTTAATTATGATGCTACCGGTACATATTATAAATTAGGCTTGGCAAATTACACTTTAGGCGGTGGTTTTAACAGTCGATTAAATACCGACTTGCGTGAAGAAAAAGGATGGACTTATGGCGCCAATTCTGGTTTTGCTTCCAATAACTACGGTGGCAGTTTTACCGCCGCCTCAGGGGTCCGTGCGGCTGCTACCGATAGTGCGGTCGCCGAATTTATAAAAGTGATCGGTAATTATTCAAAAAATGGTATTTCGCCGGCGGAGTTAAAGTTTACAAAAAAATCCATAGGCCAAAGTGATGCGCTTAAGTATGAAACTAATGGTCAGAAGGCTGGTTTTTTATCACTGATGCAACGCTATAACTTAAAGCCGTCATTTGTCGCAGAACAGAACCAGATCCTTTCACAGGCTACAGAAGAAGATATCAATGGATTGGCAAAAAAATACCTGGACCCCAAGGAAATGGTAATACTGGTAGTTGGTGACAAGGAGTCAATCATGCCGGGCCTGTCAAAGTTAGGCTACCATATTGTTGAGTTGGATACGGACGGAAACGTAAAATAGCGCTGTAAGAATAAAACTTATCGAAATCAACGATGAGTGAACGTCAACAAAGGAAGGAAGCATAACTTCTCCATTTGTTGACGTTTAATCTTGTTACAGCGGGTAAGCGGTATCGCTTTTAGTTTGTGAAAGCACAAGAAACTTTCAACCGTTTTTATATTTGGTAACATAGCTAGTTTATAGCGATAAAAGTCGTGGTAAGCGTCCATATCCGGAGTTGCAATACGTAAAATAAAATCGAACGCGCCAGTCATCTGAAACATTCCATAACCTCTGGAAATTTGGCTATTTCGCTTTCGAACCCGGACAAAGTGTCCGCAGTATGATCATTAAGCAATACCTGACTGAAACCGATCAGGCTTCGGTCAATCTTTTTTCAGTCAAGAATAGCGACTATACTTTTAATATGAGATAGTCACAATTTAATCTGACAGTTACGATAATTTAAAACACGTAACAGAGATTAGTATTATGACAACCCAAGCAAAGATCATCAAAAACAAGATGGGCATATTGGAGCTTGCCCAACA
>NZ_JAJIWO010000006.1 GCF_020880695.1 Mucilaginibacter sp. UR6-11 | reverse complement strand
GTGAAGTATCAGGAGCAGGAAGAACGAAAAGAAGATGGCTCGACTGATTTGAAGTTGTTTTGACGAATACCTCTTTCAGAGGTTAGAATAAAGCCCCCACCTTAGGTGGGGGTTGTTTACTTTAGTATTATTTTAGTACATACTATTCCTCGTTTTAGGTGAACAAAAAGAAGGACAAAATCAATTTTTAGAATTGTTCACTATACATTCTGGGATCATTATCCGGCAGGCTGCTAAGAGGCAATCAGCTTCGAAAACTGGCATAGCAGAAGCTGGCTAGTTATACCATCGCAAACGTATTTTTTTTACAGATTTGTAAATTTTTATGTGCAGCAGCCGTGAAAAATCTGCGATATAGCACAAGTTTGGAGCAACTCACATAAGAGGCTTGATATATTGAACGTCAATTGAATACCTTTGAATATCAAAAGCAATTACAAAACAATTGTTTCTGTAAAATGAACATCACCATTTACCACGAACGTTCATTAAATAAACATCTGTAATTGGAGTGGCGAAGCCATATTCAGCTGTGGTCTTAACCAATTACACGTTATTTCTATAAATAGACCTTGGTAAAAGAACCCACCGGATAGCTAAAATAGTATTGTAAGCAGAAAATACTGTTGCTGTTTTTTATGAATTGTGAACTGCAGGACATAACAAAAAGATCAAGGGATACGTCAAAAAATAATGATATGATGGTCAGTGTATGTTGCATTACCTATAATCATAAAAAGTTTATAGGCGAGGCAATTGATAGCTTTTTGATGCAGAAAACGAAATTTCCATTTGAAATTGTTATAGGTGACGATTGTTCAACGGATGGTTCTTCAGACATGATAAAGGGATATGCAGAACAATATCCCGATATAATTAAATTTTTCCCAGGTAAAAAAAATGCCGGTGCACATAATAATTTCCGCAACGTGGTTAGACATTGCACGGGGAAGTATATAGCACTTTGTGATGGTGACGATTACTGGATCGATCAATATAAGCTGCAAAAGCAAGTCGATTTCCTAGAGCAAAATACGGATTACGTTATTTGCTGTCATTACACACGTGTTATTGACTCAAATTATAACACTTTGCACGTCGACCCTAATCCGGTACCATTGGTACATACTTATCAGGATCTATTAATCGGAAAACAAACGGAAACAAAAACCGCCACTGTAGTTTATCATAATATTCCAGAAGTAAATCAGATTTTTGACAAGCCGTGGTACTTTGATGTTTTTGCTGCAGATAAATTATTTAAGATTTTTGCAACCTATATAACCGGTCGTAATATTTATGTAATGCCTGAAGTAATGAGCTGCTATCGAAATCATGTTGGCGGGGTATGGAGCATGATTAAATCCAATGCTCGTAAGGATATGGTAATCAGCGACTTTAATCTGATTATCAGGCATTTTAATTATAAACGACTTCAAAAAATGAAATTATTACAATTATATTTAAAGAGAGATATTTTATTTGAACTCCAGCGATTTAGGATCCGCAAAATATATAATACCCTTAAATATCTTATTTAGCCGTAAAGCGGTTTACCTTTCTCTGAATTTTACTTTACCTGCAGAGTAAAAGTAATCACTAACCTGTATTGAAATAATTAAATGCGATTTGAGCCAAGCATTATGGGACATTAGTATATTAAAGACCAGGCTTAATCTATCTCATATCGCCACCGGGCTCTCTCGTCAATTATCTAACCGCGTTATCTCTTTGTTGTTAAAGGTGAAAATGGCTTTGTCGGTTTAAGTGGATTTTAGTTTTCTAAGCAAATTATTCAAAAATATATGTGTGGCATAATTGGATATATCGGACATCGTGATGCCTGGCCCATAGTGACCAGAGGTTTAAAAAAAATGGAGTACCGGGGCTATGATAGTGCCGGTATTGCCATCGTAAACGATGTTGGTTTTAACCTATATAAAAAAGCAGGAAAAGTTTCTTCGCTTGAACAATTTACCGATGGCAAAGATAAGAGTGGAAAAATAGCAATAGGACATACCAGATGGGCAACACATGGCGAACCGTCTGACTGCAACTCACACCCCCATTCGTCTAATGACAAACGTTTACATATTATCCACAATGGTATAATTGAAAATTATGCGGTCCTGAAAGAAACACTTTTAACACGGGGACATCAGTTTGATAGTGATACCGATACAGAGGTTTTGATCCATTTAATTGAAGAAATACAAAATATGGAGCAAACCGATTTGCTGGAAGCAGTTAGGCTGGCACTAAACGAAGTTATTGGGGCTTATGCCATCGTAATTCTGGATAGAGGGAATCCTGACCAGTTAATTGCGGCAAGAAAAGGCAGTCCGTTAGTAATAGGTATTGGGGCAGATGAGCACTTTATTGCTTCAGACGTAACGCCTATTGTTGAGTACGTTAAAAACGTTATTTACCTAAACGATAATGAAATAGCCCTGATAAAAACAAACCAGCTTTCCATAAAACAAAGAAATAATGTTGTACAAACCCCGTTGGTACATGAGCTTGAGTTGAAATTGGAAGAACTTGAAAAAGGTGGATTCGATGATTTTATGCTAAAGGAGATATTTGAACAACCCCGCTCTCTAATAGATTGTATGCGGGGCCGGATTTATCCGAAAGAGGGCAAGGTTGAACTGGGCGGAATTAAACATTACGCAGATAAGCTAACCCAAATAGACCGAATTATTATTGTTGCCTGCGGGACGTCGTGGCATGCAGGATTAGTTGGCGAGTATTTGATAGAAAAATTTGCCCAGGTTTCAGTTGAAGTTGAGTACGCCTCTGAGTTTAGGTACCGTCATCCAATCATTCGTAAGGATGATCTGCTAATTGCCATTTCTCAGTCCGGGGAAACAGCTGATACCATCGCCGCTATTGAGATAGCAAAAAATAAAGGGGCAACAATTTTTGGTATTTGCAATGTTGTGGGCGCATCAATCCCTAGAAGCACTGATGCCGGCGTATATACCCATGCCGGCCCCGAAATAGGGGTGGCATCAACCAAGGCTTTTACCACACAGGTAGCAATCTTAACTCTTATAGCTTTTTATATTGCACAGCAAAAAGGAATACTCGCACCGGCAGAATTAACGGTGCTTTTAAATGAGTTAAATAGCATTCCGAGTAAAATACAGCGGGTTTTAGCTGAAAATGAACATATAAAAGATATTGCCTTTGAAATAAAAGATGCCAAAAGTTGCCTTTATTTAGGCCGCGGTAGCGGATTCCCCGTAGCCCTTGAGGGTGCGTTAAAACTTAAAGAGATATCCTACATTCATGCAGAAGGTTATCCGGCTGCAGAAATGAAACACGGCCCCATTGCATTAATCGATGAAGAGATGCCCGTTATTTTCATTGCAACAAAAAATTCGTCATACGAAAAAGTGATTAGTAATATCCGGGAGGTTAAAGCCCGCAAAGGAAAAATAATTGCTATTGTTACTGAAGGCGATATTCACGTAAAAGAAATTGCTGATTACTATATTGAGATACCCGATACAGATGAAGCCTTTATGCCATTGATAGCCACTGTGCCTTTACAATTGCTGGCGTACCACATGGCTACGATACGTGGTTGCAATGTTGACCAACCGCGAAATTTAGCCAAATCTGTTACGGTTGAATAACCTTAAATCAATATTCAAAACTACTTGCAAAAAATACGACGATTTACCTAAGATTTCGCCACGGAAGTTTCATTGATGAAAACCTTATTAATTTCTGATATATACATTCTTTTCACAGCATTTGTAAAGCAACCAACTTTTAATTTCACGGTTTGCTGTAAATAATTCGGTCATTTTTACAATTTAATATCAATCGAAATAAATCGTATTATATTGATAATCAACTATATATATTTGGTTTATGAATTTATTAATTAACTCATTTTTAAATCAAACCTCATGAACCTTAAAATATTTTATGGCCACTGCGCCTTGGTTTTATTATTAGCAGCGGGGTGCGCCCAAAGACGAGACCTGGTGTATTTTAGTAACATGGCAAACGCAACTTCAGTTGCCAATCCAACAAACCAGGAAGTTTATATTGCGCCAAATGATCTGATTAATGTTACAATGCACAGCCTTAATCCCGAATCAGACAATCTTTTCTTGAATAAAAATGCTACATCAATCGCTATGTATTCGCCAATGAAGATTGATGGGTATAAAGTAAATGAAAATGGCATGATCCATCTTCCGATAGTTGGTGATATTAAAGTTGCAGGAATGAAAATAGAGGAAGCGCAGAAAGTAATAACGGCCGAACTAAGTAAGAAGGTAAAAGAGCCATTAGTTGAGGTGCATATAGTGAATTTTAAGATCACGGTAATAGGTGAAGTGAGCAGGCCTTCAACATTTAACATAACAGACGAAAAAATAGATGTACTTGAAGCACTTGGAATGGCTGGTGACATGACTGTGTATGGTAAAAGAGAAAACGTACTGGTAATTCGCAATGAGGATGGTAAAAAGACATTGACACGACTGAACCTTAACGATAAAGCTTCATTTAATTCACCGTATTTCTACCTTAAGCAAAACGATATTGTATACGTTGAACCAGATAAGTCTAAAGCTGTCGAGTTTAGTCAAAATACGCGGCTAATGCCTATAGTCATAGCATCAATATCCGCCTTGGCGGTTTTAGCAGCTGTTGTGTTAAAACGATAAAATTATTAATCAATATTAAAATTAAAGCAATGGATACCAAATTTGTTTTAAATCCGGCCAATCGCCCTGATAATTTAAAAGAGAGAACGATGCCTTACTTAAAAAAATGGTATTGGTTTTTAACAGCGCTTGTTTTATGCTTAGGCTGTGTATGGTTTTACCTGAAAAATGCGACGCCGATATATAAGGTGACCAGTACACTGCTTGTACTGGATGACAAGAAAGGTGATGGTTTACTTAAATCAACAGCTTTTAGCGATCTTGATATGTTCCATGAAACCAGAATGGGAGAAAATGAAATAGAGATATTGCGATCAAAAGATCTGATATACAATTCATTGAGTAAGCTAAACCTGGCGACGAGATATTTTATAAAAAATGGTTTAAAAACAGAAGAATTATATAAAAGCCAAACGCCGTTTGCAGTTTCCATAATTAAACTGGAAAAGCCCGCGTATAAAAAAGAACTGGGTTTACAAAGCTTATCTGACAGCACCTTTTTGTTAACAGAAGGTAATAGGTCATGGAGATATAAATATGGCCAACCTATATTGCACACCGACTATAAATTTATTGTTAATAAAGGATTGGCACCATCAGATAGTCATAAAGCCGTTTCTATATTATTTAATGACGTTAATCAAATGGCTGCATCATACAGCGCCGGGCTGCTAAAAGTTAACCCGGTTATGAAAGAGTCCAATACACTAAATTTAAGTTTAAACGATGCCATACCCTTACGAGGTGTTGATATCCTTACAAGCATCATTAATACCTACAATTTTGAAAACGTTCAAAAAAAGAATATAATGGCTGTTAACACCATTGTTTTTATAGATAAACGGCTTAAAACGTTAGAACAGGAACTGTCTGCAACAGAAGGCGATATTGAAAAATATAAACAACAAAATTCTGCCATTGATGCAACTGCAGGCACACAGATCAATCTGGAAAAGTCTGCTGAATATGGCCAGCTTTTGGAAGCATCTAATGTTCAAATGAATATCGTGAATTCTCTTTCGGCCTATTTAAGTAATACCAATAATCAATTTGCTGTTATACCAAGTACAATGGGTTTAAAAGATCCAGTATTGAATACGTTGATAGGCCGGTTTAATGATTTACAAATAGAAAGGAACAGGATGCTGCATAGCGCGAATTTGAGTAATCCGCTTGTTCAAAATCTCAGTGATCAGATATCCAGTTTACGTTCAAATATTATGGAGAATCTTGGAAATATAAAAAAGGGCTTTTTGATTGAAAACGATCAACTGAAAAAGAACTCAGCCCAATATACCTCTAGGATACAATCGGTGCCTGCGCTTGAAAGAGGGCTTTTGCAACGTAGCCGGGAGCAAATCGTTAAAACCAACCTTTATCAATATTTACTACAAAAACGAGAAGAAACCGCATTGTCTTTGTCGGCAACCGTCCAAACCTCACAACTGGTCGACAAGCCTTCTTATGATGCTGATCCGGAGTATCCCAAAGCAGGCTTGCTGTATTTGTATGGAAGTATTTTAGGCCTAATTGCGCCGGCTTTTTTGATATATGGCGGCAATAAACTCAATTCAAAAGTTAAAAATACTGGCGATCTGAAAATGCTTAATGGTATTAAAATACTTGGCGAATTGCCTCATCATAATTTAAAAAACACCATAGCAATTCAAAGTGGCGATACTTCAACCATAACAGAACTATTCAGATATATACGCACAAATCTTGGGTTTTTAAATGAACACTCGCAAAATAAAATTATGCTTGTTACCTCTTGTATGAAAGGAGAAGGCAAAACATTTTTCAGTATAAATTTAGGATTAACGCTTTCATTGCTTAACAAAAGGGTTCTGATTATGGAGTTTGATTTGAGAAACCCTGATTTGCTTAGCAAAATGGGGCTATCCCAACAACGAGGCATTGCCGACTATTTAGAATATAATATTGATGAATTAAACATTCAACCTTATGATAAAGCACCTAATTTATATGTATTGGGTTGTGGCATTACGCTTGAAAACCCTGCCGAATTACTCACAAGTAAAAGAGTTGATCAACTGTTCCAACTATTAGCACCAAAGTTTGATTATATCATTGTAGATACATCCCCGGTTGGAGCTGTTGCAGATGCATTTAGCCTGGCCAAACACGCCGATTTAAGCATTTATTTAGTACGGTACAATTATACCAATACAGAACAACTGGACATTCTGAACGATGTTCATGAAAATAACAAATTAAAAAACGTTATGGTTGTTCTTAATGATGCAAAGAGTGATAACCGCTCGATCTATGCCTATGGCAGGTATGGATATAGCGCTTAATGATATAAATTTTAATGAATTTGAAGCGTTATATAATTAACGCTTCTCCAGCCTGTTAAGGGTACTGTTTTACCGTCAATTTTTCTAAAGTAAGATATGCCTGTTACGTAAGTGATATGGCGAAGCCGTGGCTATAAGTGAATAAATTATAAACACCCAGATTTTATGGATACTCAATTGAATGTGAATGCGGTTAAAAAACCGACCGGTAAATTATATGAAAAAAGATGGCTGGTTATATATACCAGGCCGCGATGGGAAAAAAAGGTAGAAAAACAGCTTAATGAGCAAGGTATTGAAGCCTATTGTCCCTTACGCCAGGTGCAAAATCAATGGGCAGATAGAAAAAAGAAGGTAAGCCTGCCGTTATTTAACTCATATGTATTTGTAAGGGTTGACTTACGCGAAGATGCAACTGTATTGTATACAATGGGTGTGCTCAATTATGTATACTTTATGGGTAAACCTGCCGTGGTTTCGGATAAAACCATCGAGGACCTGAAAATCAACATTACTCTTTATAACGATATAGAGGTAGTTAATATCCGAAATATATCCGTAGGTGATCACGTGTTAATTAAACAGGGGGTATTTGTTAACCAAAAAGGTCAGGTTTTGCAGGTTAATGGCAAAAATGTTCTCATGATCCTAGACAATATAAATTGTGCCCTGGTAACCCGTGTACCATCTAATCAAATTGTGCTTCAATCTGCAGATAAAGAATATGAGAACGTTAAATAATAAAAAAATTGGAGTTATAGGTTTAGGATATGTTGGTTTGCCTCTAGCGGTTGAATTTGCAAAAAAATACAAAGTTATTGGCTATGATATCAACCCCGACAGAGTAGACCAACTTAATGAAGCTATTGATCATACAAAAGAAGTGAGTGAACAGGAATTGACAAATGTTCTTACTCATGTATGTACATCTCCCAAGGGCCTTTTTTTAACATCGGATAGCGAAGTATTAAAACAGTGTTCAATTTACGTAGTAACAGTGCCTACGCCGGTAGATAAAAATAATCGCCCGGAATTGGCTCCATTAATAAAAGCAAGTTCAACAATTGGTAAAGTATTAAAAAAGGGAGATATCGTGATCTACGAATCGACCGTTTACCCCGGAGTTACAGAGGATGAATGCGTACCAGTTTTAGAAAAAACATCTAGGTTGAAATATAATGTTGATTTTTTTGCCGGGTATTCACCTGAAAGGATCAACCCGGGCGACAAAACACATACGGTAGCCAATATACGCAAAATCACATCCGGGTCGAATGCTAAAACCGCTAAAACAGTTGATGAGCTCTACAGGTCGGTTATTACCGCCGGTACATTTAAAGCAGACTCAATAAAGGTTGCTGAAGCTGCCAAGGTAATAGAAAATGCCCAACGCGATATAAATATTGCTTTTGTAAACGAGTTGGCTATGATATTTAATAAGATAGGGATTGATACACGAAAGGTGCTTGAGGCCGCCAGAACAAAATGGAATTTTCTTGATTTCAGACCAGGCTTGGTTGGAGGACACTGTATCGGGGTTGATCCATATTATCTTGCTCAGAAAGCACAAGAAGTTGGTTATCATCCTGAGATAATCCTTGCTGGTCGGCGTTTAAACGATGCGATGGGCGCATATGTTGCCGACCAGCTTATTAAAAAGATGACCCGTAGTGGTACCTCACTTGTTAATGCGGAGGTATTAGTACTCGGTTTTACCTTCAAAGAAAATTGCCCGGACGTGCGGAATACCCGTGTCATCGATATTGTACGCAGATTGGAAGAGTACAATGTAAAGGTGCATGTCCATGATCCTAGGGCCAATGCCGACCATGCAAGAAAAACTTATGGCATAATTTGCGAAAATGGAGAATCTAAAATGCGCAAATATGATGGTGTTTTGCTTGCGGTAGCGCACCAGGAATTTAAAGAAATGGACCTGAAGAGTTTATGTAAGCCTAATGCAGTTTTATATGATTTGAAAGCATTCTTGCCCGATAGCATAGTTAGCGCTCGTCTTTAATAAATTAAATGAGCTTAAAAGAAAAAGCTGTTTCTGGCTTGTTGTGGTCATTATGGCAGCAGGTTAGCTCAAAGCTGGTCAGTTTTTGCATTTCTGTTTATTTAGCTCGACTACTTGCACCTGCCGAATTTGGTTTAATTGCAATGCTGTCGCTCTTTATTGCAATTGGCCATACGTTATTAGATAGTGGTTTGACAGCGTCGCTGGTTAGAACAACGGAAGCTGATCAACGAGATTATTCAAGTGTCTTTTATTTCAATATAGCGGGCAGCATACTTATATATGCGTTGCTGTTTTTAACCGCGCCATTAATAGCAGATTTTTATGACCAGCCACTACTTAAAGCCTTGGCAAGGGTATATGGGCTCGTACTTATAATCAATGCATTTTTTGCCGTGCAAAGTACGCTGCTTATAAAAGAGATGAAGTTTAAAAGGCAAACCAATATGCAAATACCGGCAGGTATAGGCGGCGGCATATTAGGGATAGTACTGGCACATATGGGTTATGGGGTTTGGAGTTTGGTGTGGATGGGCCTGTGTACATCATTTTTGTCAACTGCAATGCATTGGATTGTTTCTCCTTGGAGGCCTGCCTGGATATTTGACAAACAACTTTTTAAAAAACACATTGATTTTGGCTACAAGATGACATTATCCAGTATACTGGATACAATTCACCAAAATCTTTATCTCATTATTATCGGAAAATATTTTTCGGCGTCACAACTTGGTTTTTATTCCCGGGCTGATTCTATAAGCCAGCTGCCTATCGGCAATATTTCGGCGGCAGTTAATAAAGCTACTTACCCAATGTTTGCCGAATTATCAGCGGACGTTGTCCAGTTAAAGAAATTATATAAAAAACTGATGCAGCAAGTATTGTTTTGGAATGCACCATCGCTTATTTTTCTTTCCCTTATAGCCAGGCCATTGTTTCATCTTTTGTTAACTGATAAATGGCTGCCCGCCGTTCCCTACTTTCAAATTTTATGTATCAGCGGCATTATGTATCCCTTGCATTCTTATAACCTTAATGTGATAAAAGTTTTGGGCAAAAGTGCTTTATTCCTGAAGTTAGAAATACTTAAAAAAGTTCTTAGTGTAGCCGGTATTTTAACTTTTATCCATTTTGGCATTTATGGTTTACTCTATTTTCAATTCGCTTTCAACTTTGTAGCATATTACATCAATTCTATCTATAGCGGCAAATTAATTTCTTATCCCATCCAGGATCAGATCAAAGACATTTTTCCGATACTGTTATTAGCCTGTATTATAGGTGCTTTATCCTTTATTTTCAATGTTTTACTAACGGGTTTATTATTATCAGATATGCTAGTGATCGTATTTGTAGGTCTGGTTTATGCGGCGCTTTATATTGGAACAGCCTTGTTTATTAAGCTACAGGCGTTAAACGATTTTAACCAATTAATTTTAAAACGATGATACCGGTAACTAAACCTTTTTTGCCCTCCGAAAAAGAATTCACAAATTATATTAAAAGCATTTGGGAAAGGCAATGGCTAACTAATAACGGGCCATTAGTAAACACGCTCGAACTAGGATTGAAGGAATATCTTAAAGTTGATCATTTGTTATTTGTTTCTAACGGAACGGTCGCATTGCAACTTGCTATAAAAGCACTTAATTTATCAGGCGAGGTTATTACTACACCATTTTCGTTTGTGGCTACAACCAGCGTTATTGTATGGCAAGGTTGCAAACCGGTATTTGTTGACATTGATCCCGATACATTTAACATTGACCCCTATAAAATCGAAGCGGCTATAACCTCAAAAACATCGGCTATATTGGCTACCCATGTTTTTGGAAACCCCTGTGCAATAGAGCTGATTCAGCAAATCGCAGATAAACACAATTTGAAAGTTATATATGATGCAGCACATTGTTTTGGTACGCGTTACAAAAACAAATCGATATTTGCTTATGGCGATATAACCACAACAAGTTTTCATTCTACAAAACTGTTTCATACAATTGAAGGTGGAGCTGTATTTACCAAGGATTCCGCCCTGTTAAAAAAAATGGCCCTGATGCGTAATTTCGGGTATTCCGGCATTGACACATTTTCAGAACAAGGTATAAATGCAAAAAATTGTGAATTTCATGCTGCTATGGGCTTATGTAACCTAAAGCATATCGATGATATCCTGAAAATGCGAAAGTACTTGTCGGAGCAATATTTGGATCGCCTGGTTAACCTCAGGGTGCAGTTTCAAAAAATTCAAGCCAATGACGACTATAATTATGCCTATTTCCCGATATTATTTGAAAGCGAAAGCTTAATGCAGCAAGCAAAGGCAAATTTGGAAATGGCCCAGATATATTGCCGTCGCTATTTTTATCCCTCACTGTCAGAACTGCCTTACGTTGAAAATGTAGAAATGCCTGTTTCCAAGTCAGTTGCAAGCAGAATATTGTGTCTTCCCCTATATCATACGTTAACGGTATCTGATTTGGATATGATATGTCGGTTATTACTTAGAGGGCAAAATTTCAATGAAAATCAAGTTCAAAAAGTTCACCAAACAGAAAAGCCTGCCCCTCATCACCCAATATCCAATAGAAAGCCAACAGTCAAGGTTAACGGCTCTTTATAAGTAACAATACTTAAGATAACAAGCTTATAACTACCAATTAGTTGATATGACAGCGACAACTAACGCCAAACAAAAATTATGTTTTGTTATTCCCTCACTAAACGGTGGTGGTGCCGAGAGGATACTGATTAACCTGGCGAACCATTTTAGTCAGTTAAATTACAACTCATTAATTATTTCATTAAATAAAAGTTGTCCGGCTTATAATATCGATAAAGAAGTAATGGTTTTTAACCTTACCGATCGAAAAAGCGATAGCATGGCTTTTAGATTATATTATATATTCCAGATGTTTTTTAAACTGCTTTTTATCGTCTATAAAGAAAAACCCGCTTATGTTGTCTCATTTATCACGTCAGCAAACTTATGGGCAGGGCTTGCCGCTACTATTGCAAATGTCCCATATATTGTGTCAGAAAGAACATCACCGGCTCGAAGTCTATTTAAACTAAATTACCTCAATAGAGCGCTGGCTGCCATAATTTATAAACACGCTGCTGCGATTGTTGTAAGCACTAAAGGTATTGGCGACAGTCTGAAAAATAACCGAGCTTTTAGCAAAGTCAGTAATATAAAGCTTATTCCTAATGCACTGTCGCAATTTGAACCGGTTTCTCCAAAAGAAATTCATCCCCGTAAATTCGTATTAGGAGTGGGCAGACTTACGTACGTAAAAGGTTTCGACCAACTTATTTCAGCCTTCGGCGCTGCAAAGCTAAGGGATACTGACTTATTGATTATTGGTGAGGGTAATGAACGGGCAGCGCTGATTGATCAAATCAAAAATTTAGGTTTAACTGAAGTAGTCTTTATGCCTGGTTCCCGGGTTAATCTTCAGGATTACTATAGCCAAGCTGAGTTATTTATTTTACCATCACGCAATGAGGGTTATCCAAATGCTTTGATAGAGGCAATGAGTTTTGGTTGTCCGCCGGTTGCGATGAATTGTGATTTTGGCCCATCAGAAATTATTCAAAATGAACATAACGGATTATTGGTGGAAACTGGCAATATCTTGGCATTGACTAATGCAATTATTCGTCTAAGCAACGATTTTGAATTGAAAAAGAAAATAAGTGCTAATGCGAAGCGCATTAATCAAACTAATAGGGTCCAGATTATATTTAAAAAATGGGCACAATTGTTTTCGGTATCAACTTTATATGAAGCACAGTTATTTCCAAAATTAACTAAGGCAACCTGAATGTTATTTTGTTATGGTACAATACTTAATCAGGTTAGATGATCTGTGCCCAACAAGTAATTTAGAAAAATGGAGGCCGTTTTTTGATCTTTTCGATTATTACTCTATAAGGCCGATTGTTGCGGTTATTCCCAATAATAAAGATCCTAAGCTCTTAAAATGCGGAAGTCTTAATCACAATTACTGGCAGTATGTTCGTGACTTACAAAAAAAAGAGTATGCTATAGCAATGCACGGATTTGACCATTGTTATGTAAGTACCAATTCAGGTATAATGAAACAAAACAGGAGGTCTGAATTTGCCGGCTTGCCGCTATATATGCAGGAAAATAAAATAATGGCTGCGGTACAAATTTTTGAACGTGAAAATATCCGCTCAGACATTTTTGTAGCCCCGGCACATTCATTTGATCATAACACATTAAAGGCTTTAAAAAAATATTCAAGTATCCGAATTATTAGTGATGGATTGTTGACATCACCCTATAAAAGATTTGGTTTTAAATGGATACCGGTCCAGTTATCTGGAGTTGAGCCGAAGTTAAGTAGAACCTGGACGTTTAATTACCATCCGGAAACCTGTTCCAAAAATGATTTTGAAAAGTTAGAAGCATTTATACATCGAAATCATCAATACTTTGTTTCATTGTCAGAACTTAAGTTTAGGAGGTACTCTTTTTGGGATGTCTTTCATGAGAAGTTTCTTATTTACTCCCGCTTGCTGCGCGACTGTCTTTAGTTGCGGATAACTCTTCGCTAGACAGATCATATTTTCAAAAGAATTTCACTTATAATTTAACCGATAATATTATGCAAATTCCATTTTCGCCGCCCTATATAGACCAAGGTGTTGTTGACGAAGTTGTAGATACACTAAAAACTAATTGGATTACCACCGGGCCAAAAGTAATTGCTATGGAAAAGGAAATAGTTAAACTAACTTCCACTAAAGCGGCCATATGTGTTAATTCATGGACCTCTGGAGCTATTTTGATGTTAAAGTGGTTTGGAATCAAACCGGGTGATGAGGTAATTATTCCGGCCTATACTTATTGTGCAACTGCCTTAAGTGTATTGCACTGTGGTGCCACCCCTGTAATGGTTGATATCAATAGGGATTTTTGTATAGATCCAGAAGCTGTGTACAAAGCAATCACTCCTAAAACAAAAGCAATTTTCGCTGTAGATATTGCGGGTTGGCCGTGTGATTATTCAAAGCTAATGGAAATTATTAATAGGAGAGGTGTAAAAAAGTTATTTAGAGCCGAGTCATTAAAGCAAACAGTTTTAAACAGAATATTATTAATTGCGGATGCTGCCCATTCCCTTGGCGCTAAAACTAACGGACATGCTGCCGCATTGGAAAGTGATGTTGCGATCTTTTCTTTCCACGCCGTAAAAAATGTTACTACTGCCGAAGGTGGTTGTATTTGTTTGAATCTGCCCGGCAATTTTGATATCGACGCAGAGTATAAATACCTTAAAATGTATACGTTAAATGGTCAAAATAAAAATGCCCTGGAAAAAGCTAAAGGTGGCGGCTGGCGATATGATATACTTTTTCAAGGTCTTAAAATCAACATGCCTGATATTTGTGCCGCAATTGGGTTAGCCCAAATAAAGAAATATGAAACACTGCTTTTGCCAATGAGGAAGGCTATCGCGTTGAAATATAAGAAAGCATTTGAAGACTTTGAAGTATTCGAACTACCACCGTTGTTTGATCACAAACGCGAGTCTTCGTATCATCTTTTCCCGCTTCGCATAAAAAATATTACAGAACAACAACGAGACCAGATCATTGATGATATTGTCAGTAAGGAAGTTGTAGTGAACGTCCACTTCGTTCCATTACCCATGCTTACCTGTTTTAAAAACCTTGGTTATTCAATACATGATTTCCCAATGTCATATAATCAATACTCCAGGGAAATATCTCTACCTATTTATCCTCAGCTTTCAGACGCGAAAATTGAATTTATAGTTAGTACAGTCATAAACGCTGTAAAAAACGCAATGGCCAGCAAAATAGAGAAAAAAGAAAAGATAGAGATTGCATTTTAAGATTCTTCGACTATGAAAAGGACTTTTGATCTATGCTTTTCGGTAATTGGAATTATAGTGTTGAGTCCATTATTTATTGTGATATCACTCTGGATAATAATTGACTCCGGCACCGGGGTTTTTTACATGCAAGATCGGGTTGGCTTAAATCATATCAACTTTAAATTGATTAAATTCAGAACAATGTATGTTGGTTCTGACAAAAAAGGACTGCTGACGATCGGAAACAATGACAATCGGATCACCAGGTGTGGTAGTTGGCTCCGCAGAAACAAACTGGATGAATTACCACAATTGTTCAATATTCTTTTAGGAGATATGAGCTTTGTTGGGCCACGGCCGGAGGTAAGAAAGTATGTAAACCTTTATAAGCCAGAGCAGCAACGGGTTTTGAGCGTTAAACCTGGCCTAACTGATTGGGCATCTATCCAGTATTATAATGAAGGTGAGATTTTATCTAAATCAGAAAATCCGGAGAAATTTTATATTACCGAAATTATCCCCTCCAAACTAATTAAAAATCTTGATTATATCGACCATCAGAGTTTTTGGATGGATATGAAGATCATATATCAAACTTTAAGAAAAATTATAATAAGCAACTAATATTATGATAGTAAAAAAAATATTGAGTTTTTGCTTAATAGCAATTTATTTGTATACACTAACATTTGATATTTTCTTAACTGATTTTTTGAGAATACCTGCCCCATTGATTTTGGGCGTTGTGCTATTGTTATTTATTGAACAGCCGGTACGGCCATTTGCATATTATTACGAAATGGTGATTTTTACTATCGCACTCTTTTTATACGATTTGGTCGGGATAGGCGACTATAAAAACTTTGTAGTTGCCATTGTCACCATATTAACTTGCGCGTTCTATTTTTCAAGTTTTGTAGGATTAAATAAAAGGCGGTTTATCTTGTCCGTCGGTGTGTTTCTATCACTGCTTTTTTTTTCTATGCTATTAATGGTTTTAGATCATAGTTATCAAAGTGTGATCGACCCGATAAGAACTATAATACTTGGGTCGCAGGTTATACAAAGTCCAGCCGGAATAGCACTCACTCAATTTACTTTTGGCTATCAGGTAGCCGCATTTACGGCATTCATTTTTGTTTTGACATATAAGTCTAAAGGTCAGATTATACTTAAGTTAGTGGCTTTTTTTGTTTGCGCTGTTTGTATTTATCTGGGTATGAATAGATCCGCCTTTATTAGTTTTATTGTTGCCGCCGTTGTATTTTTATTGTTTTATTACCGATTTAAAGCCTTAATTCTGGTTGCATTTACGTTACTTATTGGTTTATTAGCTTATACTTATATAATAAAAGATACGCTTGATGATAAAAATAATATTCTCGCAAAGAACCAGGCAAAAGAAGCGAATGACTTTAATCGGATAGATTTATCGTTAGAAAATTTAAAAATTTATGCCGATTATCCCTTTGGCTTAATTTTTTATGGAAAAAATTGGAATGACGTAAGTTATAAAAACTATTATTTCCAATTTGGTATAACGTCTCACAACGCCTACCTAATGTTTATAACATATCTGGGGCCATTTTTAGCCTTCGGTTTATTAGGTGCTATCTATTATAGGATTTTATTGTTATTTCATCAAACAATAAAAAATATTCGTAAAAAAAACTACGCTTTACTCCTGTGTTTCTTATTTGCACTCACCGCTGTGTCTATAAACGCCTTTTCGCATAATGGGTGGTTACTAACCGCAGATGGACCTACCGTTTTTTTATATTTCGGCACATTGCAATGTGCAAAAATATTTGTTCCTAACCGGCGCGATGCAGATAGTAGCACAGAATTAGTGCTATTGCCTCAATAATCAGCATGTACTATATCTGGTTAAAATGAAAAAAAAGGTATTTATGATCGTTGCGTCATTGGGCGCAGGCGGATCTGAACGTGTATTTTGGCTGCTTTCACAATATTTTAACAACGCTCAATACAGCGTTTCGGTGGTTGTACTTAATAGCGACGAACATTTTTTTTGTACTGATGTCCAGGGTATCCGCTTTCTTAACCTTAAAACAGTTAAAGCATCTAGGTCTTTTTTTAAATTATATCGGGTATTACGGGATGAAAATCCGTTTGCGGTTTTTTCAACTGCCGATCATGTTAATATACTTACCGGTATAGTTGCTTTTTTTTTAAAAATACCTCATTTAGTTGCAAGGGCGTCAAATAATCCTCAACAAATGCGGAGATATTATGGCGCTAAAATGAAGTTTTATAATTTTTTTACCCGGTTGTTTTTCTGCCGGTTTGATTTTGTTGTTTGTCAATCTGATGAAATGCAACAAGCAATGGCAACGGCATATGGTATAAGCGCAAAAAAGCTTAAAGTTATAGCGAACCCGGTACTCACAAATGTTCTGGTAAAAAATGAGCGGAACTTTAATAGGGAGAAGAAACTAATAGGAGTCGGGAGGCTAGCAAAAGAAAAAGGATGGTTTAGGTTGCTGGATACTATTAAACGATTACCGGTTAATTATAAATTAACAATTGTTGGCGACGGCCCTTTGATGGGGCCGCTTAAACAATATGCTGCCAAAAATGGTCTTGAGCAACGGACAACATTCTTGGGCGAGATCACTAATGTCGCTTCAGAACTTATAAAGCATGACGTGATGGTTCATTGCTCGTATACAGAAGGCTTTCCAAATGTAGTGCTCGAAGCACTGTCGGTAGGTGTGCCGGTGGTTGCGTTTAGGGTAGGGGGCCTTAATGAGCTTATTCGTGACGGTTTTAACGGTTTTGTTGTAGAGCAAGGTCATGACACACAATTATGCACCTGCATCGAAAAAGCGTGTAACCAAGCTTGGTTACACGATGATATTAAAGAAGATATAAATTCCAGGTTCAGTTTAGAATTAATAGGGCGGGCTTATGAAAGCTTGTTAACCCAATAAACAAATTTATGTGCGGAATATACGGATCTACTATTTATTATAGTGACGAGGTTGTTCGTGAGAAATTGGCGAGAGTAAATTTTAGAGGCCCTGATCATACAGGATTTGAACGCTCAAGACAAGTAATATTGGGGCATAACAGGCTTGCCATTATTGATCTCGACCATCGCTCGGATCAGCCTTTTTCATACCGGCATCTTAAAATTGTTTTTAATGGCGAAATATATAATTACAGAGCTATAAGGGCACAACTAACAGTATTCGGATATACTTTTTATACTAATTCAGATACTGAAGTAGTGGCGGCGGCCTACCTGAAATTTGGTAAGCATTGCGTTGAACATTTTAACGGCATGTTTGCATTTGTAATTTACGACCCCGTTGCAGACCAGCTTTTTGGTGCACGCGATAGATTAGGTAAGAAGCCGTTTTACTACGCATTAGATTCAGGCGGATTTGAGTTTGCCAGCCAACCGTCGCAAATATCCATTGGAAGGCGCTTAACTTATGATGAGCAAGCCATTAACGAGTATTTTATATGGGGGTATGTTCCCGAACCGCGCTCTGCCTGGAATGAGATTAAAAAACTGCCTGCAGGATATATTTTTACTTATAACTTAACTACAAGAAGTTTTGAAGAAAAAAAGTATTGGGACTTGGATACAAACGTTGATAATTATTATACAGGCACATACAATAAAGCTAAAAGCGACCTTAAAGCATTATTAACCCATGCAGTAGATATCAGAATGCATGCCGATGTTAAACTTGGGGTTTTTTTATCAGGGGGTATCGATTCATCACTTATTGCTTCGCTTGCCGTTAAAAATTCAAGCCGGGTAAATACTTTTTGTATACGGTTTGATGAAAAGGATTATGATGAAAGTGCATTTGCCGAAAAAATTGCTAACCATTTAAAAACAAATCATCACACAATAACATGCCGGGCCGAAGAGGGGATGTCATTAATAGAAAATTTTGGCAAATATTATGATGAGCCCTTTGCCGATTCGAGCGCTATACCAACTTTACTTTTAAGTAAGTACACTAAGAATTATGTGACCGTGACATTAAGCGGTGATGGTGGTGACGAAAGTTTTTTGGGTTATGCCAGGTACCGGTGGCTTAACACGGCCAATAAATTGTTTAAGTATCCGGTAGTGGCGCGGATGTTACTTAGTGGGGCTTTAGGAATATCTTCCAATTACAGGCATAAATTAATAGCAACGGGCCTCCGGTGTAAAAATATAGAATCACTGTATGCCCTTATGCTTGGTGGTTTAGAATATTCCTGGCTAGAGCAACCCAGGCTTGGATTAGAGGTTCCTTTTATGGATTATTTTTCACAGCCGGGCAGAAGTTTTTTACAAAGAATGTCGTCTTTTGATGTTAAAACATATCTCAACGGAGATATAAACACCAAAGTTGACCGGGCTTCGATGGCTTTTGCAATAGAGGCAAGAGCGCCGATGATGGATCATAGAATTGTATCATTTGCACAGCGCCTGCCTGACAGCTATAAATTCCATCGCGGAATTCAAAAACGCATTTTGAAAGACATCCTTTATGAACATGTCCCACAACATTTTTTTAACCGGCCTAAAGCAGGTTTTACAGTTCCGCTTCGTCATTGGTTTAGAAATGAATTAAAAGACTACGTACAAGATCGGTTGTCTTTAAGTAACTTAAACAATATACCCGGGATTAATTCATCTAAAGTAGCGCTTATGATAAAGGATCACATAAGTGGCAAACAAAATAAATTTCCGCAGATATGGAAATTGCTGGTGATGACGCAGTGGCTTGAAAATCAAAAGATAAACACATCAACCGTGTACCAAACGGCTTGATTTTTATACCAATTTATGGTTCAGATAAATACCCGGGTATTAAGTTGCATGCCTGTTAATGTGATATGGTTTGCAGACAGGCCGAGTCTTAGTAATTGTTTACTTAATTATTACAAGCAAAGTAGCTACTGCGGTCCCGTTACCGGATATTACCGGGAGCCATTTTTTACGAAAGTTATAAATATTAATACAGAAGTATCGGTTTTTGAAGCGGAATTTGATCGAAATACAGCTTATGAAATTAGAAGGGCTTTAAAAGATGGTGTTGAAACTTCTGTTGAAACTAACCTGCCATATTTTATTACCTTTTATAATTTATTTGCCAGTTCAAAACAACTTCCCGGGCTCAATTCCTCCTTTTATAAATATGAGTCTAACATCGTTATTACTAAAGCAACTTATAAAGATGAGGATATTGTAATGCATGCTTACCTCGTTGATGATGATTTGAAACGGGTAAGGTTGTTGTATTCTGCGTCCCTGTTTCGGGTAGAAAAGGCCACACAATCCAGGGCGGTAATAGGGAGGGCAAACAGGTTGCTGCATTTTAAGGATATGTGCCATTTTAAAGAAAATGGGTATAAGACATACGATCTGGGTGGTTATGCCGCAGGCACCACAGATGAAGCGCTTTTAAAGATCAATCAATTTAAAGATAGTTTTGGAGGAACCCTGGTGCAGGAAAGTGATTTTTTGCCAATAGCAGCAAGGCTTTATACGTTCTTTAATAAAATTTTAAAGCATGGAGCCTTTAAAAACCTTTATAAACCTGTTTGATAAATTCTTTACCTGTAGTAGATGGAACATTGGGTACTTAAATCAAACGCCGCAAGAGTTAATAAAGGCCAAACAACTGGCCGGCAAAGTAACCTGGTTAACTGAAGATGACGTTGATTATGCCGCCGATCCGTTTCCGGTAATGATAAATGGCCATATGCATTTGTATTATGAGGAGTTGAATTTTTGGAAAGGCAAAGGGGAATTGATGTTGCTTAATAGCATGAGTTTTAAAAGCAAAGAGAAAATATCAGCGCTTTACAGTAATAGTGTTCATCTTTCTTATCCTTATACTTTTTCTATAGGAGGCAAAATTTATTGTGTACCCGAATCATCTGAAGCAAATGAAGTTGTATTATATCAGGTAAATGTTGACAAGCCCCAAAAATTTGAAAAACTGAACGTATTGTTAACAGGAAGGTTTGTAGACAGCTCAATTATATACTACAACGAAAAATATTGGTTATTCAACAGTAAATCAAAAAATACTAACCTGCTGTACATTTTTCATGCGGATAGCCTAATGGGCAAATTTGAACCACACAAGCAAAACCCTATAAAAGTTAATTCTTCAATGTGCCGATCGGCAGGGCGATTGTTCATCGCAGATAAAAAGCTGTATATGCCTAGTCAAAATCATCAAAAGTGCTATGGCGGATCGGTTGTGATAAACGAGATAACGCTACTTAGTGAGACCGAATTTAAATGCGCGTCAGTTTTTAAAATAGGCGCCCAACCGCCTTATAACCAAGGTTTACACACCATTAATTTTTGCAACGGATTATTAATTGTTGATGGAAAGCGCAAAGTATACAGCTTAATTAATCCGCTAAAAAAGTTTGTACGAAAGGTTAGGAACTACATCAACTAGAATTTATATAAGTTAGAAATGGCACCTTCTGCAAATAGAATGGTATTTATTTCGATGTCTGACGTTGCCAATGGCGCCGAAAAAGTATTATTGATGGCAGCCAAGGCCAGCATGGCTCCAATAATCTTTTTAAAAAAATCGGATAAAAACGGCCTGCATATCCCAAAAGAAATTGTACATATATATGCTTCTGACAGGAGCATGATCAAAGGATTCTTAAAACTAATAATTCTGCTTTTTAGATACCGTAAAGAGTATATTGTAATGAGTACCCATCCTTATTTGAATGCTTATCTGGGTATACTTAAGAGAATTGGATATTTAAGATCTTATCTGGTTGTCAGAGAATGTTCTTCTGTTTTTACAAGGTATTCCGGCTTTAAAAAATTTAGTTACAAGCTGGTTTATGGTATAGGGTATTCCGCTGTCAACCTTGTGGTTTGTCAAACAGAGTTGATGAAACAGCAGTTTTTAAAACATATTCGGTTCATTCAGCCGGATAAGGTAATTGTGTTGAATAATCCTATTGATAGGGAAACAATTATCAAAAAAGCTGAAAAGTGCTTAGATGATGGTTATTACAATACTCAATTTATTTGCGCAGCCGGAAGATTGATACCTGAAAAAGGATTTGATGTTTTAATAAGAGCATTTAATTGTATCAAAAAGCAATACCCCAATTTAAAATTATTGCTATTTGGCGATGGGCCTCAAAAAGCATTCCTCAGCAAAATGATTACTGATCATGGGCTTACTAATAGAGTGATTTTAAAAGGATGGACAGAAAATCCGATACCTTATTTTAAAAATGCCAGTGTTTGCGTTGTTTCATCAATTGAAGAAGGATTTCCTAATGTGTTGTTAGAAATGCTGTCGGTAAATCCGAGGGTAGTCTCAACCTTATGTGCAGGCGGAATTGAGAATATTCCGGAAATTTTTACCGCTAAGGCGAATGATGTTGATCAGTTGGCCATTGCCATCAAAAAAGCGCTTTGCTTACAACAACAAGTGAGCAAAGCAAAACATAACGACTATTTGCTTAACAGAATACCAGCAGTATTTGTTGATGTAATAACTAAAGCATTATAGTTACAAACTCCATCAGATGCCTTTATCGAGGCAATAATTACCTTTTAAAATAAATTTTATGAAAATTTTAATCACCGGCACTGCCGGTTTTATTGGCTTTCATTTGGCAAAACGGCTTCTTGAAAGAGGCGACTCGGTTGTAGGCATCGATAATATTAATGATTATTATGACGTCAAGTTAAAACGCGCACGACTTGCTGAAACGGGTATTAATGCTTCTAAGTTAACCTATGGAAAAAGTATTGTTAGCCAGAAATATCCAAATTATACATTTATTAAGGTAGACCTGTTGGATAAAGAAGTATTAGAACGTGTATTTTTGACCACTAAGTTCGATGCTGTTTGCAACCTGGCAGCTCAGGCAGGTGTGCGATATAGTTTAACTAATCCTGAGGTATATGTGGATTCCAACATTAAAGGATTTTTAAACATACTTGAATGTTGCAGACATCATAAAATAGAACACTTGGTTTATGCAAGTTCGTCAAGCGTTTATGGTTTGAATGAAAAGATGCCGTTTAATGAGCACGATATTGCCGATCACCCGGTATCTTTATATGCTGCATCAAAAAAAGCAAACGAAATGATGGCGCATACATACAGCCACTTATTTAATTTAAAAACCACCGGATTACGCTTTTTTACTGTTTACGGACCTTGGGGAAGACCGGATATGGCCTTGTTTATTTTTACAAAAGCTATAATTACAGGGACACCTATCGAAATTTTCAACAATGGAAATATGAAACGCGATTTTACATACATTGATGATATTATTGAGGGCACTATACACGTTATTGATAACCCTGCCAAACGCAATACAGACTGGGATGGTCTTTGTCCGGATCCGGCTACTTCAAATGCACCTTTTAGAATATTTAATATTGGCAGAGGAGCGCCGGTGAGCCTTTTAGATTTTATTACCGAGATAGAGGATCAAATTAAAATAAAAGCAAAGAAAATATTTAAGCCACTCCAGGACGGAGATGTTGCAGAGACCTGCGCTGATATATCAAATTTGGATAGCCACGTAAATTACAAACCTTCTATATCTGTGCCTATTGGAATTAGGCATTTTATAGATTGGTTTAAGGCATTTTATAGAATAAACGAACCCTCTTTCGCCAATAAAAAAATGGAATTAGAAGTGTAAAAGTGTCATATAAATGTCATGAAGTGTGCAATTTTATACAACTATTTTACAACTGTATTTACATATTTTAAGCGTTTTTGATTGATTGAAGCATGTTTTGAACCATTTTTAAAATCAGTCTAATTTTCATACAAAATTTTAGGTTATAATTTTTTCAAATAAGCCCGTTTGGAAAGCCTAAAATGTAAAGTATGAAAAGAACAAAAAAAATCTTTAAAAAAATGGCGGTTGTAAGCTTTATTTTAAGCGCAGTTTTCCTGATTGATAGTTGTAAAAAAAATGGTGAAAGCCCCGTTCCCTCCTCGTTAAGCGAAACGACATTATCAAATGTTGTTGTTGGGAATAGCTTGGCCACCACTTCAACATCCACAGTGTACACAGTAAATTTAACTGGGTTGGCAGCTGATGGTGCGTATGGTTACCATCTTGGCTATCCACTGTCGCAAAGTGGTGATTCGAATAGCTCTCCGACAGCATCTACATTGCGGCTTTTTGAGGATGGAGTTGAATTGAATCCCGCCCACTCCACTTATAACAATATTTGTAACTATGGTAAGGGGCGTTTTGTTCATTGGGGCACCAAACTGTATTTTTCTTCATCGGATAATACAAATCCGGCTACCAATGGAAGAAAGTATACTTATACTATGGGAGGTACGCCGGTAGCTGATGGCACTGGCACAGGTACAGGGACTGGTACAGGCACCACTACAACAGGTTTAAGTAATGCGCTTATGGGATATGCAATGGTAAACGGAACTACTACAGGTGGTATTGGTGGCCAAACCGTTACCGTTACTACATTATCTGAATTAAAAACCGCAGTTTCTGGTAGCACGGCTAAAATTATTTATGTAAGTGGCCACATTATGGGTACAGGCGACGATGCCGTTAACGTATCATCAAATAAAACAATTATTGGTAAACCCGGAGCTATTATTGAAGGTGCGCCACTTTATATAATGCAAGTAAATAATATTATAATACAAAATATAACATTTAGAAATTATGTGACTGATGCTGGTGTAATGATCAAGTATGCATCTACACATATTTGGATCGATCATTGTGATTTCAGTACTGACCGTAGCCACGGATGGGCGTATTGGGGTAAAGATATTTCAATTACCCGTGCATCTGATTATATAACTGTGTCGTGGAATAAATTTCATGACAATAACTTATCTGTGCTGATAAGCGGAGGCATTGCAGGTAATACTGAAGATATAGGCCATTTACATGTAACATTACACCACAATTTTTGGTATAATATTGGCGAGCGTGAACCTGACATGAATTACGGTAGCGTACACGTGTTTAATAATTACCACTTAAACAACAGTGGCTATTCAATAGGAGCAAGGGCGGCTGGGAACGTGCGTACTGACAATGAGTATTTTCAGAGTTGTTCGAAACCACTTAGTACCAATCTTGCAGGCGACCCTCCGGGTTATTTTAGCGGTGTTAACACTAATATTTATTCAAATTGTGGCGCTAACAACATTACAACAGCAGTCTCGTCTTGGCTACCATCGTATTCATACAGCGCTGTACTTGATCCTGCAGCCGATGTGCCAACCATCGTTCAAAAAGGTTCGGGCGCAATTTTAAACTAATCATATTCTTGTTTTCCCAACTACTGTAATAAACGGTAGTTGGGTTATTCAACTTTATGTGACTAAATCAATATCGTAATAGCATTATTTCTTAATACCTATTCTAACTACAAGCAAGATAAGCCCTTATCTGTCAAAGCATAAAAGATCGGCCTACAGTTCAATTAGGCGCTTAATGTTCTTCCAGTCTTACAAAAAACACTAACCAGCTAGCATGCAATCCCGATTGGAATAACACATGTGTTAGCAAATAATTCAGATCGCTATGAGTAAATCCGGAAAAAAGGTACTTATCGTATGTGATTCGTCTAAATCCTTACTCGATTTTAGAGGAAACTTAATAAAGGAACTTAGAAAAAAGCATCATGTTTATGCTTTCACCCCCAAAATACCACAGCAAAACATACGTAATAGGTTAACATCCATGGGTGTAACAATTTATGAAAGCAACCTGGAAGGTAGCCACGTATCTATTATGCGCGACATTCAGTTCATCATTCAATTATACTTATTGATTAAACAGACTCAACCCGACGTGTTGTTTCCTTATACATTTAAACCGGTTATTTACGGCACGTTAATGGCCAGATTATGTGGCGTTAAACGTATAACGCCGATGTTAACTGGTCTAGGATATAATTTCACTAACGGTAAACCACTTAATTTGATTAGCACTATAACAAAGCTATTATTAAAACTTAGTTTAAGACCTGGCCGTAATTTGAGAGTAATTTTTCAAAACAAAGATGATTATTATACCCTGATACGACACCGGATATTAAACGATAAGAATAAAGTCTTTTTTGTTAATGGGTCTGGTGTTGACCTTGAACAGTATAAATATAGCCCGCCTAATCTGGATCAAATAAATTTCATTATGGTAGCCCGGTTAATAAATGCCAAAGGTATTTATGAATATTACCAGGCTGCGAAAAACATTCGCAAACGATATCCAGATATAAAATTTACACTCATTGGCGCTTATGATAATAATATTGATGCCATAAGCCCTAATTTATATAGTCAGATACGGTATAGTGAAATTGTTCAGTATGTTGGTGAAGTAGACGATGTGCGTCCATATATCAAAGATTCATCCGTAGTAGTATTACCTTCCTATTACGGCGAAGGCGTACCGCGGTGCCTGTTAGAGAGTATGGCCATGGGCCGGGCAATTATAACCTGCGATTCTGTAGGGTGCCGGGAAACAATTAACTCAGATATGGCTGTGAATGGCTTTATGGTTCCGATAAAAAATGTGTCCCAACTTGTTTCAAAAATGGAGTTTTACTTGAACAACAAACTAGATGTGTTAAGACATGGATTAAATGGTCAAAAACTGGCCAGAACAAAATTTGATGTCAACCTGATCAATCGTCATATGCTGAAAATTATGCAATTGAGTTAAGCATTAACATTATATAATACAATTATGGAAAACAAAGTCAATTACTCCGAAAGAACAATAAATGATTTTAAGACATCATTAGAGGGTTATGGATGGATAGTTTATGAAAATGCAATTGAACCTGATTTTATTGATATAATTAACAACGACATATACGATGGATATATACGACGTAGAAATATACAAATAAAGAATGGCATCAGTGCAAATATGGATGGTACCCTTCACCATCTTCTGGAGCGCGATAACTTCAGCATACCGCTTCTTGAAAGAATGTATTGTGATAATGAGATAACCCAATATTTTGGAGGAAAATATATTTTGAATGGCATGAACGGAGTGATACATTCAAAACAAGAACACCCGTATTTGAGCAACATGCATAGGGACATTCGAACATTTGTAAGCGAAACCAAACTATTGCTACAGATGATTATAACCCTTGATGATTTCACGTTACAAAACGGGGCAACACGTTTCCTTTCGGGATCACATAAAAGCGCTTTGAAACCGGATGAGGAATATTTTTTTAAACACGCTGACCGGGCAATAACCCCCAAAGGAAGTATTATACTTTTCGACTCAAATTTATGGCACGCTGCCGGAGAGAATTTAACGTCGATGCCCAGGAGAGCCTTAACCTTAGGGTTCACTTTGCCTTTTTTTAAACCACAAATGGATTACCCAAGATTTTTGGGCTATGATTTTGTTGCGGGGCTAAAGCCTGAACTTAGACAGATTATAGGTTACAACGCGCGTATACCGGCTGATTTAAACGAGTATTACCAACCCCCTCATTTACGGATGTATCAGCGTGATCAGGGCTAAACTTAAATTTTTGCTTTACTATTCATTGTATTATGAAGAAAGTAGAAACAGCCCAAAAAGTAATAGGCGGATATTTGGGTTTGGAGCTTCCGGTGGGAAACGAATATTATCCACATCTTGTCCGGCTAAATACCGGCAGAAATGCATTAGAGTATATTTTAAGAGAAAAACATTACCGTAAAATTTACATCCCATATTTTACTTGTGTTGTGCTGCTTGAACCAATAATTAAACTAGGCCTTGAGTATCAGTTCTATTCTATCAATGAGCAACTTGAACCTATAATTGATTTTGAAATTGAACCTGACGCTTGCTTTTTATATACTGATTATTTTGGCATAAAATATCAAGCTGTAAAAAATTTGAGCGACAAAATTACCAACCTCATTATTGATAATTCTCAGGCTTTTTTTTCAGAACCATTGAAGGGGGTTGATACCTTTTATTCATGCAGGAAATTTTTTGGAGTATCTGATGGGGCATATTTGCAAATAAAAAGGAAATCAAGTAAGCGATATCCTGTGGATAGTTCCGTCCATCGATTTTCACATCTTTTAAAAAATATAGATCAAGGTATACAACAGGGTTATAGTGATTATTTAAAAAATAACAAAGATCTGGAGAACAATCCAATTCGCATCATGTCGCCATTAACAAAGAGGATACTCTCTGGTATAAACTATGCTGAGTGTGCCAGAATCAGGATGCGCAATTTTAACTTTATTCATAAACATCTGAAACATTACAACTTGTTTAAGTTTAATTTCCCCGAAACGTTTTCACCATTAGTGTATCCTTTTTTGTCAAATGACAGGCAGCTAAAATTGCACCTAATACAACGTAATATTTTTGTACCTACTTATTGGCCAAATGTTTTTGAATGGACAGATACAAGTATGTATGAAAATTACCTGGCTCGTAACATTGTTCCGCTGCCTATTGATCATAGGTATAGCCTTTTTGATATGAATTACATGTTAAATACGTTACGCACTTTTATATGATCATTTCTATCTATATAAGGCCGCTCGTTCTTGAAGATGCTAAAATATCCTATTTGTGGAGAAATGATCCATCAATATGGACCTATACCGGATTTAAAGCAAATGGAATTATTACAGAAGAGATGGAAACAGAATGGCTGCGAAATAATTTAAACAGACCCGATCAAAGCCGCTTCGCTATATGCGTTAAAAGGCTTGATACCTATATCGGTAATGTTCAGCTGCTCGATTTTCATGGTAAAACTGCTGAGTTGCATTTATTTATAGGTAATAAACTTTACTGGGGCAAGGGAGTTGGTTTCCAAGCGACGGTATTGATCTTAAGATATGGATTTTTTAATAGAAAACTTGAGGTTATTTATTTAAAAGTGCACCCCGCAAATATTGCGGCAATATCAATTTACGAAAAAGCCGGATTTCAAATTACCGGTAAGGACGACGGGAATATCATTATGAGTATCTCTTTTGATCGATTTTCTGAACTCGAACCTTCATTCAAAGTAGATAACGATTAAGTACTTATTTTTATGATCAGGACATTAACTATCGCCGACAAAACGGAATGGGTATCATACATAAACCGATCGGCCGAAACCGATTTTTACCATACCTGGCATTACCATTCGCTTAATAATAAGGGAACAGCGCTGTTATGTGTTTATGAAGAGGGCTCTGATTTTATTGCGATACCGTTGATTCGGCGAAATATCCCCGAATCAATATACTTCGACCTAACATGTGTATATGGGTACTCGGGCCCGTTGTCAAATAAAAAAATGGAAGCTATCGATTCGAAATTGATTGTCAATTTTAAAGACGCCTTTCTTAAATTTTTATCTGACGGAAATTATGTTTCAGTTTTTATAAGGATGAACCCTTTTTACAATCAATATTTATTACTCAATAAAATTGCTGACGTGTACGAAAATGGCAAAGTAGTGGTAATGGACTTAAATGGAAGCATTGAAGACCAGCGTAGAAAATATAACCGAACAACTTTAGCTAATGTAAAAAGTGCAATAAACAAGGGTTATTATATCAAAGAAGAAAACAGTGCTGCTGCAATTAAAGTATTCAAAGAAATTTATGATGAAAACATGAAAAGGATAGGTGCCGCTGGGTTTTACCTGTTTGATGAACATTATTATTTAGAAATGCTCAATACTACAGAATATGATGCACGGCTATTTATGGCCTATAAAGGCGATGAAGTAGCCTGTAGCACTATAGTAGTATTTAAAAACGAAATAATACAATCATATTTAATTGGAACCAGAGCCGAATATTTATGTGATAGTCCCGCAAAATTTTTAGCGGACGGTATAGGGAAAATCGGACGTGAATCAGGGATGCGATATTTTAACCTTGGGGGAGGATTAGGATTTCAAAAAGACTCGCTTTTTAACTGGAAAAGCTCATTTTCGGATTTGTTTTTTGACTACAGATCCTGGCGATATATAGCAAATCCTACCGTATATCAGCATCTGCTTGATCAAAGAGGCATTGATAAAGACTCTAAAGTTGACTTCTTCCCATTATATAGGTTAGCCTGATTCTATAATCATCTAATTCATTTTGTTATGATCTATGTTAAAAACTTACTATTTCACGATAAGTTCCATTCCAGGTGGCTTGTACTTTTTACAGATATGCTTATTGTAGTGTTTTCAATTTGCCTGTCATTTTCACTAAGGGAGAAGCTAACTCTTCAACCGGGTACCATCATTTACATGACGGTTTACTGTGTAAGTGCACTTTTTATATTTATATTAATGCAGGTACATACCCGTATTGTAAGGTACTCTAATACCAAGGATATGCTGCGTGTTATATTAGCCGTGTTTGTTAGCAATGTTGTTTTTGTTTTGCTTGGTTTAGCTTTTTTGGGCAGCTATTTCAGTATGAGCGGCCTGGGTTCGGTTTTGCTAATTAATTTTTTTATATCATCCTCAATACTTATGAGTATACGGATTGTTCTGAAAGACATTTTTGGATACCTCGGCGAATCTGGCTACACCGCAAAGCGGGATAGTGTTTTAATTTATGGTTCCGGAGAGCATTCAATCTTAATTAAAAAGGCACTCGAAACTCAAAAAGGGTTATCAATAAATGTACAAGGTTTTGTTGATACAGGTTTAGATAAACTACATAAATTTATTGAACAGGTGCAAGTTTATCCAGTAAAATCAATCTTTAATTTGAAACAAAAATTTTCAATCTCAACAATGTTTATTACTGCGGAAGGTCTTAATACAGATGGTAAAAGAAGCGCTGTAGAAAAATGTATCGAGCACGGCATTAAAGTTATTACAGTAGCTCCATCAAATCAATGGTTAAATGGTAAGCCAACATTTAATCAATTTAAAGACCTGAAGATTGAGGATTTACTGGAACGCGAACCCATTGATTTGTGCAAAACTCATTTATGCGGTGATATTAAAGGCAAGAGAATATTAGTAACCGGTGCGGCAGGTTCTATCGGTGCCGAAATAGTAAGGCAAATAGTGGTATATAACCCTGAGTTGGTTGTATTATGCGATCGGGCTGAAACACCACTTCACGACTTTCAGCTTGAGCTTGAAGATGACTTTTATTCACATAAAATTAAAATATTTGTTTCCGACATTCAAAATCAAAACCGGGTAAAAAAGCTATTTGAATTGTATAAGCCACAGGTAGTTTTCCATGCCGCGGCATACAAACACGTGCCCATGATGGAAAATAATCCAACTGAGGCTGTTTTAACAAATGTTTGGGGCACAAAAAATCTTGCTGATATATCTGTCGACTATGGTGTGGAAAAATTTGTCATGATATCAACCGATAAAGCGGTAAGGCCCACCAATATCATGGGGGCATCTAAGCGTATTGCCGAAATGTATATACAATCATTAAATAATTCCATATTATACAACCGGCCTATTTACACCGGAGATAGAGACAATTTTAGATGCCGAACTAAATTTATTACCACACGTTTCGGAAATGTACTAGGCTCTAATGGTTCTGTCATACCCAGGTTTAAAGCTCAAATTGAAAAGGGGGGGCCATTAACAATTACCCATCCGGATATTACGCGCTATTTTATGACTATTCCAGAAGCTGTTCATCTTGTTTTGGAAGCTTCTGTTATGGGCGATGGTGGTGAAATATTTATTTTCGATATGGGAAGACCAGTTAAAATAACTGATTTGGCAATTAACATGATAAAGTTGGCGGGTTTTGTACCACATGTAGATATAAAAATTGTATTTACTGGCCTTAGGCCCGGAGAAAAACTTCACGAAGAATTATTAAATGACGAAGAAACGGTAATGCCTACATATAATAAAGACATCAAAATATCAAAAACAATTCCGAACTCATATGCTAACATTAACGCGGCAGTTAAAGAATTATTAGCAATTAACCTGTTTGATAATGCGGAAGAAACGGTAAGCAAAATGAAAGCTATCTTGCCGGATTTTGTAAGCAACAATTCTCAATATCAAAAGCTGGATAAAATATTTGAATCGGCAGACGCCGTGTAATGTACTTGCAATTACTGGTCTTATTTTCCATTACATTTGTTTCCAATCTTGTAAAAAGTTATGTCGTTAAATAATGGCGAAAGCCCGAGTGATTATAGTTTTGGTTTAAATGAAAATATCAATACCGTATTGGCCTACTGTGATAAAAGTGAAGTTTGCCGGTTTATTAATAACGCAGCTATTAATTGGTTTGGTAAACTTCCGAAAGGGGTGATAAATAAGATGAGTCTCCGGGATATTTTTGGCCCTTTTTATGAACAAAACCGTCCGTTTGTGTTAAGCGCTTTAAAGGGTGAGACTCACGTGTACGACGTTATGTTTCCAGTGTCTTCAGGAAAAGTTATAAACACCAGAATTACATATGTACCCGCCGTTGACGAAGACGAAGTGAAAGGCATATTTGTGCACTTAGCTGATGTAAGTAATCTCAAACACGGAGATAAATCAATCTTAAATGGTACTATAACGAAACTCGCCCCTTACAATCACCCCGGTATTGAAAGCGTTGAGCAAACTTTAAGGGAAAGCATATTAGCTAATTTTCCGGGTATATCAAATATCGCAAAAAAACACGGTATATCAGAATCAAAGCTGAAACGAGATTTTAAACATAAATATGGTACAACCATTTTTGTATATTATCGCAATTTGCAAATGGAATTAGCTAGCCAATATATTGATACAAAAAAATTTAATAAGAACGAATTGGCATTAATGTTCAATTTTTCAAATCCCTCAAACTTTTCGTCGTGTTATAAAAAGTACTTAAAAAACAAACAGGCTAATATTATTCCCTCAAAAAGTAATTATGTTAACTACAAGTATTTTGTTGAGCATTCTGCCGCGGCTGTAGCAATGTTTGATATAAACATGCACTTAATAGTTACTTCAAAAAAATGGAAATACGTTTATCCTTTAAATGATACCGAAGCACCGGGTAAAACCCTCAATGATATTTTACCCCTGATAGAAGAAAAATTAAGAGTAATTCAATTTGATTTGCTAAAGGGCCACATTAATAATTATATAGATATTGATTTCGCTCAACAGGATAATACGCCTAAATGGCTGCGATTAGTTGTACAGCCATGGTACACCAATATTGACGAGGTTGGCGGTGTACTGATCATTGCCGAAAACATAACAGACATTAAGCAAGAGGAGGAGAAGGATAAACAGTTTTTTGAAATTTTTAACAAAACCAGCGAAATAGAGCGCATAGGCGTTTGGTATCGCAATTTTGCTTTAGATATTGCCGAATGGAGCAAAATTACCAGGGAAATATTAGAGGTAGATGATGATTATGTGGTACCTGATCTGGAAGCCTCGTTAAACTTTTATAAAGGTAAAAGTCGTGACATAGTTAGACGTTCATTAAAAGAAGCTCTGAAAAAAAGAAGTTCTTTTGATATCGAGGTGGAAGTGATCACCGCAAAAGGGAACGCAAAGCATGTTAGAGTAATCGGGTATTCGGAGTTTGAAAATGGTAGGTGTAAAAAAATATCAGGAATTTTTCATGAAATAAAATTGATTAACGAGTAATTAAGGCCTTCTTAAAATATAATAATTTTCTTTATATTTTAACCCAATGTTTTACCTTTTATTTTCCAGTAATGTTATCAAGCTAATAACAATATTTAAATTATAAATAAAAAATAATATAGATTTATTATAAATATTTAATAGTCAGTGTCCTGTGCGAGTATTATTTGAGCGTTAATAGGTGGTTTTTAATCAAAAAATGGTATTAAATTTATATTAAATAAGAACTATTAGAGCTAATGTAGCGCATTTACAAAAAAAACTATTTTTTCACAAATAATCTATGTATATGCATAACCACGTCGATTATTCTGTAAACTCCTTGTCTGCAACACAGTCAGACGGGCGAGAAATAAGAAAAGCCAGCGAAAAGCTGAACATTCACCATGGACAAGTTATAGAGCGTGCTGTTCGCTGTAACCAAATGGGAATCAGTGAAATTGCTAGAAGGTTAAATGTTAGCCGCCGAACCCTATACAATTGGTTTGAAACAAAGCAATTAGCGCCTGATATTATTTATAAAATAGGATTTGTAATAGATTATGATTTTTCAAAGGAATTTCCAGAAGAATTTACAAAAAAAGCAAGTTCGTTAAATGTCGGGCTGCTAAGCAATTCGCAGAGTACAGACGACAAAGTTAAAGATCCGGTTTATTATTGGATGGACCGGTACATTAAATTATTGGAGAAATTTAATGAACTGCTTAGCCATGCGCAAAGTAGTGAAAGCAAAATCTCCTAATTCAATAACTAACATAAAAAAATGCGTAATTAATGCGCCAATTGACAACCTAACCAGCTGACTATGATGATTTTTAAAAAATAATATGATTGTTATCATATTATTAAAATATCATTTAGACAGTTTAGCAAAAACTTTCAGATAATAAATTATGAAATTCAATCCTGGTGTAGACGAGGATACCACTTTGGCTTCGGACGAAATTGTCTGGAACACCAAAGATATGTTGGTTTATTTGAACAAAGATTTGATTTGCAAATATGCAAATAGTGCTTATTTACTTTGTTTTGGTATTGATTCGTCTAAGATGATGCATCAGATGCATTTTAAAGAAATATTGGGCCCGTTATATAATTACAGTTTACCCCACATATCTACTGTGTTAAGTGGGAAAGATTGTATTTTTGATCATTACATTACTCTGCCAAATGGTTCTGTAAAAAAGGCCCGCATCAGTTATATTCTGCATATGAATAAAGGAGAAGTGAAGGGGTTTTTCATAAAGGTTTCAGCAACAGGCACTATACCTGAAATGCCATTTATTGATACATTAAGTAATTTTAATCCAACTTTTAGTAATTTACCGCTGGTAAAAGATATCTTAGAAGAGGTTGTTTTATCGCTTAAGTCATCAGTTTTAACCGGTTTTACCGGCATTGCATTTCTGTCAAAAAAGCACAATATTTCTGAGTCAAAATTAAAAAGAGATTTCAGAGAACGTTTTGGCGATACGATTTTCTCATTCTACCGAAACTTACAGATGGAACTGGCACATGATTATATAAGTACAAAAAGGGCCAATAAAAGCCAGATGGCCCATATCTTGAATTTTGCTAATCCTTCCAACTTTTCAGCCCGTTACCGTAGTTATATAAAAAACAAGTCACCTAAATGCTCAATTAATAAAATTGATGACGAGAACGAAAAAAAATACCAAGCAATTATAGATCAGACACCTGTTCCAATAGCGGTGCTCGATAATAGGCTTCATATATTAAAAGCCTCAGAAGAATTTGTTGCCGGACATCAATTGCATAATAAAAATTATGTAGGTAAACATCTTTTTGATATTTGGCCCGAATCGAAAGAATTATACAAAGAAAAACTCGAACTATGTTTAATTGGGCAGGTAAGCCGTTCAGATGGTAGCCGGTTAAAAAAAGCTGACGGGACATCATGCCTGCGACGCTGGGACATACGCCCATGGTATAATTCCGAAAATTGTATTGGGGGAGCATTAATATATAGCGAGAGTATTACAGAAGAAACTTTCAGAGAAGAGTATAAAAAGATAAACGTAATGCTGGATGATGCTTATAAGATAGCGCGCGTTGGGGCGTGGGAATTGGATTTAATAAACAATACGGTTAAGTGGAATTCCATATTAAAGGAAATTTTAGAAGTTCCGGAAAGTTTTGATCCTAATTTTGATAATGCCCTGGCGTTTTGCAAAGATGCTGCAGCCCGTAACGTAATGATAAAGCTACTTAGATCTTCGAAACAAAATTGTACACCATTTAGCATTGAAATAGATATGGTAACTGCGAAAGGTAACCCCATTTCAATCAGGGCGATGAGTTTTCCGGATATTGTTAACGGAAAATGTGAGAGAATGTACGGCATATTTCAAGATTCAACTAAATATAAATTCAACTAAGCATTAAGGTTCGTCGACATAAGGGCTGTTAAAATTTACAATGTTTTATTCTAAATCTTAAAAAGGCAAAAATAGACCTCCAACAGGTTTTTCTTCGATGGTATGCGCTGTAGCTTTATTGTGCTTACTAATCGCATTTAAAACTTGGTATATGGAGGTCTTGATATTGCTTATCGAGGATAACGACACGATCAGGGAAAATATAGAGGAAATACTGACGCTTGAAAATTTTAAAGTGATTACTGCCAACAATGGTATAACGGGTGTTGCATTAGCGAAAAAATACTTGCCTGATCTGATTATTTGCGATATTTTAATGAGCGGATTGGATGGTTACGAAGTATTAACCCAACTAAAAAATGATCCTCAAATTCCCAGTATACCGGTTATATTCTCAACTTCTAAATTTGAAAATAGCGATAAAGAGAGGGCCCTGGCGCTCGGTGTTAAAAGATACCTTGTAAAACCGTTTGATTTACCTACATTGATGGAATGTATAAACGATTGTTTCCCGTAAATTATCAATAGCAGAAGACAATAACGATTGGCCGTAATCAGGCAATATTTTGGCCTTAAAAGTTATCCGATTTTTTATTGAAGTAATTGTTAGGCCGGTTGTTCCCTACGAAATCCTATGAGAATAATATGATAATGAAGGCAAATTCGGTGGCGATACATGCCGCCGAATTTGTTATAGGCTAGCCAAAGAGCAATATGCCTTAATTATACTTGCTAATACCAACTTAAAAAACAAAGATCATTTGGGATTTATTGTTTAACTGTAGCGTCAATATTTGACCACACATATAACTGAATCAATAAGCTTGCAATCCGCCCGGAGCAAGCTTTTTTATTTTAAGTCGTTTGTTAAATTACTTGCCAATAGGTTTGAAAATATAGTAGCACCTTTATCATTTAAGTGTGTGTTATCATAAAATAGCGAAGAATCTTTAAAAATTTTCAAATCGGAATAATCATAAAACCGTAGTCCATAGCTTTCAGTAATTTTTTTTAAATAAGGTAAACAGTTTGGTTCATCAACATGATAAATTGGTGAAACAACAACACGGCAGGTTATTTTGTTGCTTTTTGCAAGTGCAAGAAAATTTTTAAATGAATTTACCAGAGCCAAATCATTATTAACCGCATTGCGAGTTTCTGGGGTTTGTATGGTCACTTCTTTACTTATTTTGTTACCCAAGAGTGGCACATAGCCTTTAATATTTTGTTCGCCATTTAATACACCAAAGTAATTTCCAAGCACCTGCACAGCTATTGAATTATAGGGGTACGTTTGAAAAACTTTTGATAAGATCAGTTCGCTTTTATCGGCTTTTTCAATGATTTTATAAATCGTCGGCTGATAAGTATAGGGCAATAGCGTGTTTACCATCACACTCCGCCCTTCGTTTCCCGCTTTCCATGAAAATTCATTTGGTGTAACATCCAGGATAACGTCATCGGGTTTATGATTAGATAAAACCTGTAAAAAAATCGCCTCACTATATAAGATATTCCTTCCGTCGCGTCCTAAATTGTACACTGATTTGTTGGTGTATTTTTCAAAAACTGAAGACACATAATGATGGCTTGCTCGCGAGCTGCCAAAAATCAATAACTGTTGCCGTGCACTGTCAACTGCATAGGTAGTTTGGTAATAATCTCCTTTTTGTTGCTTGAAATATATTTTTTTTAATGTATGGCCGATAAGCCTATCAGCAATAAATAGTGTGCCAGTTAATATGACAATATTTTCAAACATTTTTATATAGTGGTATACTGCCTGTTTGCTCATAGCTAAAATTGAAAATATATAAACTGTGATTGATTAAGAATACCTGCCAACAGAATCAATAAAATTATGGCAACATAACTAAGATGGCGAACCAATTTATAGCGGCTATTCATTAGTGAAAAAGATTCTGAGTAAAACTCCTGCGTATACTCGGTAATGAGTAGTATGGCCAATGCAACTATCGAATAAAAAATATCGGAAATCGATCCAATATAAAAACCACCGCCCTTCCACGTTACTATATTCCTGATAATTATAAAGGCATCGTCGATCGAATTAGCCCTAAAGAATATCCAACCGAAACACACAATCATGAAAGTAAATGACGTCCTGAAAAATATTCCCGTAACCGTGTTTTTGATAATTAAGAAACGGTCTTTAAAAACTTTGTTAAAAAAAATGCCTGCTATCAGATAAAAGCCATGTAAAGCTCCCCAGACAACAAATGTCCAACTAGCCCCGTGCCATAAGCCGCTAATCATAAAAACAAGCAGGATATTTAAGCACCATCTGCTGATTGAGCGCCTGTTTCCTCCTAAGGGGATGTATAGATAATCCCTAAACCATGTTGACAAAGAAATATGCCACCGTGACCAAAATTCTTTTATAGATGTTGCAAAATACGGCCGGCGGAAATTGACCATCAATTTGTATCCCATTACCCTTGCAGTTCCTAATGCGATATCTGAATAACCTGAGAAGTCGCAATATATTTGAAATGAAAAAAATATAATAGCTGTAATTAGCGTAATAGCGCTATGTTTCCCGGGATGATGAAAGACGGCATTTACATAAATAGCTAACCTATCAGCAACAACTAACTTTTTAAAGTAGCCCCACAGCATTTTCCGAAGTCCTGTAACCACGTCGTCATAGTTAAAAGCATGTTTTTGATGAAATTGCGGTAACATATTTTGCGGCCTTTCTATAGGGCCTGCAACCAATTGCGGGTAAAACATGACATACAGAGCATATATACCAAAATTTCTTTCCGGTTTTTGATGCCCGCGGTATACTTCAATAGTATAACTCATTGCCTGAAAAGTGTGAAACGACAAACCAATTGGCAGGAGTATATTTAAATAGGGGATATGATGATGAACCCCGGATAGCTTTAATAAAAAGGACAGGTTATTGGCGATGAAGTTATAATATTTAAACACAGCTAACACACCAACGTTAGCCATCAAACTTACAATAAGCATCAGTTTTTTCTTGCTTCCGGTTTTTCTTTCAATTAAAATACCAGCGTAGTAATCTATAACAATGGTAAAACCCAATATTAATAGGTATACCGGAACAAAAAACATGTAAAAATAGCAGCTTGCCAACAACAATAATTTCCACTGGTGTTTATCAGGAACTAAGAAGTACAGCGTAGTAACTACTACAAAAAAGTTTAAGAATATTAAAGAATTGAATAACATACTACAAACAAAAAGTTGTTAAATATAATATAATAAGTAGTTAAAACATTGATATTTAAATAGTTGTGAAATTTCATGTGAAGTTATTTTACAATTAATAAATAGCTAATGCTATATTAGCAGTAGGTGAGGTTTTTTTAATTTTTTGGTTGTTAATGCGGAATATAAGTTGGTTAACCGCTAGCTGAGGTCCCAGCTGACCAGAAAAATTGTTAACTTGATTTGATTATTGTGAAAGGTTGTAAACTATTATGTGTCACAGTTGCATTAGGTATCAACCCAACACAGATCGATGCAGTAAGATCAATAATACAGGGAATTACAGGAAAAAAAAATCGCAAGTAATCTCCTGGATACAAAGAAGAAATTTCGATCATAGCCTATCTCACCTCAATAATGCAAAGGGAAATGAAGCGGCCAAATTTTAATTATCACAATTGCATCCGGGTATCATGATTCTTTTACGGAGAGCATATACGCATCGCTTGTTGTCATATCTTCCTCTGAAATATTCCTGAACCTCTTGGAAAATTTATTCCGTGGGATATCGTTAGCCGTGATCACTGGGAGTTCTTTCAATATTTTGAAACCGTTCTTTGTATGTAGTTTCTGATGTACTGAATATGGAAGACGGTTTATCAAAAACATTCGCCCCCCCTTCACAATTTTCCACTCAAACTCGCTATAGGTTCTGTGTCCATTCCAGCGTTTAGTTGTTCGGTGACATTTAAAATCAATTGAGTGGGACATTATCCCTCCCTTTTTCAACCATCTTGAAAAGGCAACATATGTCCCATCAAGATCTTCAACATGTTCCAGTACTGCCTGGGAATACACAAAATCGACAGAGTTGGGGCTTATTACCTTATAATCATCCCAGGGGACATAAAATTTAACAAGGGTGTTTCGGGGATTGCCAGGATTCTTAATTTCTTCACGTATTGCCTCAAGGCGCGATTCAGATAGGGATTCTTTAAGTATTTCCTCTGAAAGTATCTTATCCGGAAATTCATAAGTATCAAGTTGAGGTTGAACCTTAGGATATTCAGTATTATCTGGGATAGACGCTTTATTTTTAAACAAAATAATCAGTTCTTCGAAGATCTTTAAATTTCGTTCAACATTCCAGTATTTTATTACGTCAAATGCCCTGAAAGACTCGCAACCAGACAACAAAGCCGCAAATCCAATTCCCAAAGAGTCTCCCGGACCTAGCTCTGCAACCCTTTTCGGGACCCCATTCCGTACAGAATTAAACATCTTAAGGTGTCTCAGCCAGACAGAGTAGCAATATTTACTTTCAATAGTACCACCCGTTCTGTACGACAATAGTGTTTTCACAAATGGCATATGTAAGACCAGGCCAATTGTCATTGGCATTACTTTTTCTTTCCACATCGTCATAATCATTATTAGTTCGTTTCATATAGAATGTTTCACACTTTAACCTGCCAGCTTTATTTTTCGCTGACTTGTCATCTAAATTAATGATAATCAGGCCTATGCTATTCAATAAAAACGAAATTGTAAAACGAATGACCAATTTATACACACTATTTCACACTAACCGGTCTTATATAAAACTTAGCATATGATGTTATTCAGGAAATTATCTGTACAGGTTTGTCCCTTCTTGCTGAAATTACACCTTTCGGAAGGGGTTTGTTTTCAAATTCATTAAACTCCCGATTCTGCAAACCGAAGATATCATAACTACAAAATGTATAATACAAATCAAGATGTGTGCACGCACTATAGCCTAACTTAATTAAGTGCTGTCTGGCTTTTGCACATGACACAGAAAACTATATCAGATATGGGAACATTCAATCCCCTTCATTCGCTTAAAAAAAGCTTAGGAATATATTAAAAGTAAATCAGTTGCTTAAGCCACGCGGTATGGCAATATAGAAAGTTGTGCCTCTGCTTTCTTCGCTTTCCAGCCAAATACGTCCCTGATTGGCCTTGATAAAATCTTTGGTCAATAACAGACCCAGGCCACTGCCTTTTTCCTGCCGTGTGCCAAAGTTGACCCGGAGATTGCCGGTAAGGAAAGCCGCCTGTTGCTCCCGGGAAATCCCAATCCCGTTATCCTTGATGGCCAGGACTATTTCGTTGGGGTCGGCTGTTTTGCTACTTACTTCGATAAGGCCGTCCTCATGGCTAAATTTGATGGCGTTGGATAGCAGGTTGCGGACTATAAATTCAAAATGGTCAGGGTCTGCATGTACGCGTAGGTCATCGGGTAGCTGCAGCTGTACGCTGATGTGCTTCTGGCTGGCTTGTTGCGAAAGAAAACTTATACACCGTTCCACGGCGGGACAAGGATCAAAATCTGAGGGCCGGACTTGGATGCCTTGCAGCTGGGCTTTCCCCCATTCAAATAAAGATTGCAGGAGTTCCAGCGAAATCTTGGTCTGTTTGCGTAGCTCCGCAATCATGGCCTTCATCTCATCCGGTGTAAAATCCTCGGTCTCCATCAGTTCAAACAATTGGGCCGCGCTACCTGCGGGGCCTTTCAGGTCATGGCCGATCACCGAAAATAATGTATCCTTTACGCGGTTGGAATTGGTTAGTTCTTCGTTAAGACGTTTTATCTTACGGAGGTAGCTCCAAAGCAGGACAGCAAGCAGCAGGATGACCAGAAGGGTAACCAACCCAAGGTTAAGGCTGACCTTTTCGAGCCGGTTAAGCTGTTCCAGGCTCCCGACCTTTTCTAAGGTTCTTTCCAGCACATAGCTGCTGTCTAGTGCAGCAACGTCTTTCGCCGTGTTTGCCCGGAGTAAACTATCCAGCAGATGGTGCTGTTCATCAAGGGCAGCCATGGCCTCGCCGTAGTTCTTTTGCTGCCTGTAGACCCCGGCCATCGCTTCAAATATCCGCGCTTCCAGTTTAGGTTCCCGCAATTTTCTGGCAATCTGAAGTGCCTGCTGCAGGTCCCGAATACAAGTGGCTGCGTTTTGCTTTTTAAGAACGTCGGCGATCTGGATCAGGGCCTCCACCTGTTCATCTGGCTGGCGGTATTTTTTGGCCTCGGCGAGCGCCTGCTTAAACAGGCCGAGGGCCCGTAACGGATTATGGTCATGCGCAAATATTCTGCCTTCGGCATTCACCAAATGAACTTCAGTATCCCTGGCACCTTGGGTCTCACTGTTACGGATGCCTTCCTGTAGGTAATGCAGGGCCGTTTTACTATCGCCTTTCTTTTGATAAAGAGCCCCGATATTTTCCAGCAAAGCAAAATAGGCCTCGGGCTTGGGATTACGGTGTTCGTATTGAGTCAGAGCGTGCAGGTAATTGCTGAGTGCTTTTTCGTATTCACCTTTTTCTTCAAGCCTGCGACCCATGTTTTCGTAGGTCTCGGCCAGACCAATGCTGTCACGGTCATATTTTAGGGCCTGGCTAAAGTCTTGCGGGTTGCCGTCCAGCAGTCCCAACTGGTCGTAGGTGTGCGCAATGCCCGCGGCATCATGCAAGCGGCGGTACCTACCCAGGGCTTCGTTATAAAAACTCCGGGCCAGTTCGGCATGATGATGCAGGGCGTTAATATAGCCTAGCTGTACGAACAACGCCGCCAGGCCCTCCCGGTCATTCAGTTGCTCGGCCAGTTTTATCCCCTCATTGGCGTAATGAACGGCTGAATCAGGCTGGGTTTGGGCATATGCCTGGCTAACGGTTAGGTAATTTTTTAGTTGTTCGGTTTTCGGTCGCGTCCGCGGAGTCGCGCGTTGCTGCGCAAACACAGGAAGGGTGAGCAAGCAAAATAGAACAATCAGGTAACGCATAAGAATAGGGGTTAAAAGACTTTTACGTAAGGTGTTCCGATAAGTTTTCGGACGCATTATTAAGGGTGCCAGCGCCGGTAACTTCAATGATATTTCTGATCACTTGATCCAGCTCGTTCGCAGACTGGACCAGGTAGACGCTGATTGCCCGCTTTTCTTTTACTGAGGTCTTGGGGTCGATAAACATCGGGATCAGCCCCATGATCCGGGCAAGTGGTGCCCGGATAACGTGCGACTGCATCCAGGAAATAGCCATTAGCTTTTCATTTTGCTGCTCTATAGCTTCGACATAGCGCAACTGTTCGGTCATATCAGTGGCGATAACGATGCTGGTCTTGACTCCCTTGAACTGGAAGGGCGCGATCTGTATCTCCATGTTTATCAGCTCGCCATTCTTTTTCCGGTGTACCATTTGCCGGTGGTAGACGATATCCGGCTCCGTGCTACCCTGGTCCAGCGCATGCTGCATGTTTTCAAGCTGATTCTCCGGACGGATATCTCTTAAGGTCATAGCTAAAAACTCTTTGCGCGTATACCCATAATGCGTGAGTGTGGCCTTATTCACATCCATGAATGCCAGGGACTCGAGGTTCACGACCCACATGGGCAATGGGCTGAAATGAAATACGTCACTATAACGCTGCTCGGATTCTTTCAGGTCGCTGATGTTTTTTTTTCGCTCAGAGATATCTTTAAAATATACCGATAAGCCGGCTGGCGATGGAAAGGCACTTACCTCGTACCAACAATTCAGCAAAGCAAAATAATCTTCAAAATGGACGGGTCGGCCTGTCTTCATAGCCTGATGGTACTTGCGGTAAAATGCAGAGTTCACCGCGGTCGGGAACGCCTCCCACAAATTCTGGCCTACTATTTCCTGTTTGCTTTTCTGCAATGCCTTTTCTGCTGTGCGATTCCAATAAGTTACCGTCCAGTTTTTATCCAGGGCGAAGAAGGCATCACCTATACTTTCAAGGATCATGTTCTTTTCTTCGAGCGCCTCCGCATTTTTGTCGCTGACAATGGCCAGCCGGGCAGCTTCCTGCAGCTTGGTCATTTGCTCGGTTTGAACGAGTTGGATCTGGTGATATTGATGCAACTGAAAGGCGCATAACCCGCAAATGAAACAGATTACGCCGGTCAACAGGATATGTATAGTGAAAGTTCGCCAGTTTAAATAACCGGACTGGCTGAAATAGATATGGGGTACACCCGCATTGTGCAGGTAATTAAACAGGAAATGATATAATAATATAAACAGCAACAGGGGTAATTGGAGCTTCCAGTTCTGGTAGGTGATCAGCAAGGCGCTACCAATAAAAGCGAAAAAGTGCATCTCAAACATCCCATGGAGCTGATAGATAAACTGGGCCATAAAAATACCCAGCACCACACTCAATACATATTGATACAGACAAGAACCCGGAAAAGCGTTCTTAGCCGAATAATAAACGACCAGCGAAAGCCCGCCGACGCTAACCGCTACCAGTAAGGTACCATGGAAGGGTGTCAATATTAGCCCCAGTAAAAAATAAGAGGTCAGGAAATAGTTGATGAGCCGGTCAGACCGTTTGGTCACCCCAAAATGCACTATAGGCGCAGCGGCACGTCTATTTGAAAAAATACGAATACGCCAGATGTTCATCACCGCTCTTTTCCACATGGACTTTTTTTTGAGTATGTTTTCAGAAAACTACAGGCATCGATCCGGTGTTTTTAGCAAGGGACGAACGGAGGTAGATAACGAAAGTAAGCATTAATTACTGACAAAATAAGATAATGGCCGATAATCATACGCAATCAGCACATTGTAGTAGTTAAGATTATTAGCTGTATGATGACTTATAAATCTAAAGAAATAAATTATTCATTATCGAAGAGTTGGTTATACGACATGGATTTAAGAACACGCTTAGCATTATTTTTAAAAGGGCAGACAACTTTGCTCACATACCTGGAAGAGGAGCGGGGGTATTAAACAGAGCATAGGCTCAATAATTTATAAAAGAACTTCGATTTATTTAAACTGATTTGCTTTAGGATGAACATCATTTAATTGAGGTTAGTTAAAAAATGTTAAAATGAAGGTTTTTTGTAGTTCCCAGACAATTGCTGAGGCTTTTTATAGCTATAATTGTGGTTGATACAGGCGAATTTCGGTCTTTGGTAGATTATGTTATGTGGTTCAGGCGATTTAAAACGGTTTCATTCCTCCAGGTTCTCTTGCATTTACTGTTCTGGGCGTGTGTTACAATATTGCCCATTGTGTTACGCCCATCTGATCCAGCCTTTAAGATGTTATTTTCGCCATGGCATTTGCTGGCTATAAATGTGTTGCTTGCGGCACAGTTCTACCTTAACGCATTCATACTCATTCCTCATTTTTTAAATAGATTAAATAAACCCTGGCTATATGTCGGCTTGTTATTAATATCGTTTGTTGTAATTGATTTTTGCATCATTTATGTTAAGCCCCCGTTACTACATGTTGGTCCAAGGCCCCCGTTTGGCGGGGCACCATTAATGGCGCATTTTAATTTATTGCCGCTGACGGCTATCACGGCAGCCGCCTTTGCTTATCATTACCTGGTTGACAGGTTTAAGCAGATTAACAAAACCCGTGATATAACTAATTCGACGCTGGTTTCAGAATTGGCGTTTTTGCGATCACAAATAAGCCCGCATTTTATTTTTAATGTAATAAATAGCATTGTGGCATTGTCAAGAATAAATCCGCCGGCGGTTGAACCTACCTTAATGCAATTGTCGCAATTAATGCGCTATATGCTTTACATTACTGACGAAGAAAAAGTTACGCTGAATCAAAAAGCCCAATACCTGCGCAGTTATATCGACCTGCAAAAACTAAGATTTGAGGATACAGTGGACGTAGATTTCAACTTTGAAGTAAATAATCCGGAACAAACCATCGAGCCTATGTTAATTATACCGTTTATTGAGAATGCATTTAAGTATGGCACCGGCGATGTCTTACACCCGGCAATCAAAGGCAGCCTTAAAACTACCCATAAAATGCTTTTTTTTTATGTGAGTAATAGGTATAATCCTGCTGATCGTCCGTATGAAGACATCCATCACGGTATCGGCTTAAATAATGTAAAACGACGGCTTGAGCTGTTGTATCCCGGCAAATACAGCCTCAGTATTACTCAGGACGCTGATAATTATAATGTTAATCTGCAAATACAGTTTATATGATGGAATGTCTGCTAGTTGATGATGAAACATTGGCTCTTAAGCTATTGGAAGACAATTTAAAAGATGTGGGTTATATTAATATTATAGGCCGATGCCGCACCGCTACGGAGGCGCTGACTTTTATGCAAACACAACGGGTGGATTTGCTATTTTGCGATATACATATGCCTGGCCTGAGTGGATTGCAATTGGTTAAAAGTTTAATTAACAAGCCTATAGTAATTTTTGTAACCGCTTATGAAAAATTTGCTATTGACGGCTTTGAACTGGAGGTGCTTGATTATCTGGTTAAGCCGGTACCCCAGGAACGGTTTTTGAAAGCCTGCCAGAAGGCCTATCAGCTTTTTATATCAAGAATTAATTTACCGTCTGTAGTCGCGCCGGCTATGCTCCAAAAAGAATACTTATTTGTACAGTCAGATTACATGCTGGTAAAAATAAACTTTACCGATATAAAATATGTTCAGGGTTTAAAAGATTACGTTAGAATCGTTCTTACGGGCGACCAAAAACCAATACTTTCAAGAATAAGCTTAAAAGCTATCGAAGCGCAGCTACCGTCTCAGCTATTTTTCAGAGTACATAAATCTTATCTTATCAATATAAATTACATAACCCATATCCGCCGGGGTAAAATAATTAGTGCCGATTTTGAGTTGCCATTAAGCGACAACTATCGTTTGACGATTAATAAAATGATAGGACGCGAAATAGAATAGCTGCAGAATTTGGGGTTTCGTCTGCGTTTTATCGCCTTTTATCTCATTTATTTTTGAAGGGCTTTTTCATCTTGCAACTTAGCCGAAAAGCTATTGATTAGAGGATGAGAAAACTGTTACCCGTACTGCTATTTGCAACATTAACATCAGGCGCATTTGCACAACAAACACAAAAAACAATAAAGAAAATATTAATCAGCAAACTCTTTACCTGTTCGCTCGACTTAATGTTTGATACGCTGTCAAAGGATTATCATTTAAATATAGTTTTTGAGCGAGACTCGGTAAGCAGGTACCACGTGGTTGATCACTTTTTAAACGAGTCTGTAAAAGATGTGCTCGACCAGGTTTGTGGTAGAAATGGTTTGCATTATTGGATAGAGTCGGATGGTATCATTTATATCCTGAAAAATATGGATGATCTGTCGCGATTAAAAAAACTCAACGCGTTGACGGCTATTGGCAAGAATGCTAACCTGCAACGCGTTGAACCGCCTAAAGGGCCACCCAGAAAATTCAACTTTCCGGTAAACGGCAAGGTGTTTGACCAAACCACCGGCGAGTCGCTGCCGTCAGCCACCGTCCGGATCTTAAATACAACACTGAGTACCAGTACTGCTACCGATGGGCTGTTTGTAATATTTAATGTTCCTGCTGATACTTGCGTTGTTGAGGTAACTTATTCCGGGTACCAAACGGAGCGTTTCAGGCTTGACGGAGAAAAAATAAAAGGAAATCTGTCTATCCAGATGTACCCGTCACTTAATACACTCAATGAGATAAATATCTTGGGTAAGAAAAGTGGTGTGATGAATACCGACGCTAAAAAGGTAGGTGTCTTACAGCTAACGCCCGCCAGCCTCGACAAACTGCCTGTAATGGGCGAAAAGGACGTGTTAAAAGCATTCCAGCTGATGCCGGGCGTAAGTGGTACCAATGAATCATCATCCGGAGCCTATGTGCGCGGAGGTACGCCTGATCAAAATCTTGTAGTTTTTGATGGTTTTACCGTGTATCAGGTTGATCACCTTTATGGTTTCTTTAGCGCGTTTAATGCCAATTCCGTTAAAGACGTACAATTATATAAAGGTGGTTTTTCAGCAAAATATGGCGGTCGGCTATCCAGTGTCACCGAAATTACCGGCAAGGAGGGCAATAATAAACAATCCATTTTTGGGTTAGACCTAAGCCTGCTTAGTTTAAACGCTTTTGTTGAGACGCCGGTAAATGATAAGTCCTCTTTGTTGATAGCTGTAAGGCGGTCCTATCAGGGCCCTTTTTATGACAAGATATTTAAGCAATTTAATGCTACTACGGTAATGGCTGCCGGGCCGCCGGGCGGTGGTGGTGGTGCTCCCCGGGGTTTTGGGGGCGGGGGCGGTTTCGGCCAGCAGGTTACTCCGTCATCGCATTTTTATGATGCTGATTTGAGATACACTTATAAAATCAACACGAATAACAGCCTGTCATGGAGCCTCTATACGGGCGAAGACAAAACAGATAATAGCCGCGACCTGCCCTCATTTAATTCAAGCGTCAGCGATAACAAAATTACTGATTACACTAAATACGGTAATTTTGCCAGCAGTATTAAGTGGTTTTCAAACTGGGGTAAAAGCTTGCATTCAAATACATACCTTACTTATTCCTCTTATTTTAATGACCGTAATCGTACCAACTCCGGTGTAAACGAAACTAATGGCGTTGACGTAGCCTTTAGCAACGGAACAGTAGAAACCAATAACCTTAAAGATATTGGCGCTAAATCAGAGTGGGACTGGCAATTAAGTAATAACCTGAAATTGTTGTATGGCGGTTTTGTCAATCACCAGGCCATCAATTATCAGTATATTCAAAACGATACCAGTAAATTAATAGATCAGCACAATAAAACCCTTTTAGGCGGTGGCTATGCTGAACTCGAGATTGACCCTACCAGTAAGTTACATTTACAACCGGGCGTGCGCACTACATGGTTTCAAAGTACAGGGAAGATGTATGCCGAGCCCCGCTTTTCGGCAAGTTATACACTAAACAGTAATTATACTATAAAGGCGGCAACCGGGCAGTTTTATCAATTTACCAATCAGGTAACAAGACAGGATATATTAAACGGTAATAGGAATTTTTGGGTGATATCAAACGGGAGCAATATACCTGTGGGTATGGCCCGGCATTATATGGGCGGTTTTAGTTATGAAAATGACCAGTTTTTGATTGATATTGAAGGTTATTATAAAACCTTGGATGGCCTTACGCAATACACTATCAATCAACAAGGATTTGGACCGGGTAGCGCAGGCAACGCTACCTTAAAAGAGGCGTTTTATACTGGTACGGGGAATGCACGAGGCTTTGAGGTATTGCTTCAAAAAAAGATGGGTTATTATACCGGCTGGCTCAGCTATACCTTAGCCAGCGCACAGAACAAATTTGCGGCATATGGTAATAGTTACTATCCAGCTGACCAGGATGTGACACACGAGTTTAAAGCTATCAACATGTATCATTATGACCGCTGGAATTTTTCGGCAGTGTTTATTTTCAGCACAGGTCATCCGTATACGGTGCCTTTATCAAGTTACACTATTACAGGCATTGACGGTAACAAGATCACGGCGTTTAATGTAGGCGCAAAAAACGCCGTGCGTTTGCCTGATTATCATCGGCTCGACCTGTCGGCAACGTACGATCTGCTTAAAATCGACGGAAATAAAGTCGGCAGTATCGGCTTGTCATTATTCAACGTTTACAATCATAAAAACACCTGGTACCGCGAATATCAGTTGCAAAATTACCAGGTTATAACTACTGATGTAACTTACCTGGGTTTCACCCCAAATATAACTCTTAGCTTAAGATGGAAATAAAAAAACAACTACTTATACTCTCTGCTTTTTTTACGGTGCTTTTTAGTGCCTGTCAGAAAAGCAAGCTTGAAAACAAAGGCACTGATTTGCCGGTTATTGAATCGTACCTGATTCCCGGCCAGCCGATCCTGGTAAAACTATATCAACAGAAAGACCTTACCGATACGGCAGTTTATGGCTCACCAATAACCGGAATTAATGTCTATTTATCGGCCGGAAGTCAAAAATTACTGCTGACGGAAACGGCAAAGGGTAACTATACCTATGCAGATCAAAGTATTTTAGCCAGCGGCAAAACCTACACTTTACAATTTGACTACAACGGGTACGCAGTATCGGCCACCACCACAATGCCGCGCAAGCCGTCAAACTTTGCGTCGCAATATGTGGGGGTAAACCTTCCGTCAAGTAGCGGCCCGGGCAATGCCAGCAACACTGTGTTAAATGTATTTACGTGGTCAAACCCAGACTCGTTAAATCATGTGCTTGCATTTAAAATAGTATCCGGTGCCTTCCCTGTTAACAGCTTTGATTCTTCGCGCCCTGTTAACTCGCAAATAAACACTGATCGCAAGTCGCAGTATGACGTTACAGGCCGCGAATTTCCATACTTTGGGCATTACAACGCAATTTTATTCAGCGTGAATCAGGACTATATAAACCTGCTTGATAATAATACGCGTACGTCATCTCAAAACTTAACGCAAATACCGACAAACATTATTAACGGATTTGGAATTTTTACTGCCATGCAGACAGATACATTGAGTTTCTCGGTTCAATAAAATAAAATTTAATAAATCTGGCTTAAACTGAAGCTGTGAGATTTGTTTGGTCGCTTCAGCCGAAATGTCTGCCGAAACACGACTATGGCTGGAACAAATGGCACCACTGAAGGATTATTTACCATCGGCCTGCAACCTTAATGCCGGCTATATGCCAGCCGGACACGAGTTTGAAAATGGCGGCTACGAAACCTGGCGTGGCCGCACCATCAACCCGCAGGCAAATGCGGAGGCCATCATCAGGGAGAATTATTATCTTTGGTAAAGGCTATGGCTAATTGAATAACCAATAATAAGCATGCAGGATACCTGGTATGAAATAGATAATAACGCTTCAATAGATACTCCGGCCCTGCTGATTTATCCGGAGCGGGTGATCGGTAATATTGAAAGGCTTAAAAGCATGGTGCCGCTACCGTCAATCCTGCGTCCGCATGTGAAAACAAATAAATCTGTACGCGTAAGCCGGCTAATGATTGACCGCGGCATTACCAAATTTAAGTGCGCCACCATTGCCGAAGCCGAGATGCTTGGTTGGGCCGGGGCCGAAGATGTGTTGCTGGCCTATCAGCCTACAAAAGCGAAGTTGGACAGGTTTATACAATTGATAGACTCTTATCCCGATACCGCTTATGCATGCTTGGTAGATAACAAACTATCGGCAAAAATAATATCGGAAACGGCGGTTGTCAGCAGAATAGTTATCTCTGTTTTTATTGATCTTAATGTGGGGATGGATCGTACAGGTATCCATCCAAATATGGCGGTTGATCTATTTGACTTAATACAAAGACTGCCCGGAATTATCTTCAAAGGATTGCATGCTTATGATGGTCATATCAATGATGAAGATATGAATGACCGCATTGGTCATTGCAAAAAAGATTATGCCCCGGTTGAAGAACTGCGAAAAAACATAGAAGCTAAAGGTTATCCATTTCCCTTGCTCGTGGCCGGAGGGTCACCTACCATGGCCATTCACTCGAAAAGAGCGAATACAGAATGCAGCCCGGGTACCTTTGTTTTTTGGGACAAAAACTACCACGATCATATTCCCGAACAATCATTTGAATTTGGCGCGCTGGTGCTTACGCGCATAGTTTCTCTGCCCGATGATACAAAGGTCTGTGTCGATTTGGGTTATAAATCTATCGCCTGTGAAAAACCCCTGGCGATAAGGGCTTTTTTTTTGAACGCGCCGGAATTGGTTCCTGTCAGCCATAGCGAGGAACACCTGGTTTTAGAAGCGCCAAAAGGACATTCATATAAAGTAGGGGACACTTTATATGCGTTGCCTAATCATATTTGTCCTACGGTAGCGATGTACAACGAGGCATATATTATCGAAAACGGCTATTACACTCAAAAATGGTCCATTGATGCCCGAAAGTAAACAGCAGGTAGCTGCCCAAACCACGGGATAGAGAATGATTTAACTGGTGGTAATCATTGTCAATACAATCTAATGATTCAATAAACTGAAGAGTACTCTCGCACCCTCCATTAACCACACCTTTTCGTATTCAATCCGAAACATCTTTCTTTTTTAAATTATGAAAAAATAATTGCTGTTTTGCCACGTTATGCAAACGTGAAAAGGTTAATGTGATTTCAAATCAGATTTCTCTTTTGGTTAAAGTCATTTAATAACCAGTAACATTTGTGTATTTAAAAAAGACAGGGCATTAATCAGACTGTATAAAAGTCATCATTTTGCCTGCGGGAATTGTTGGTTTCCTGCCGCTTTGCAGCTACAGCAACGATAAAGAAAATAATAATTACAAAAACAAAGTTTTACTACATATTGTTATTGCTATTTAGATTTTTGCAACCACTATTGATATAAATTCGTTTACAACAGTATCTTTTAAGCTTTTTGCATAGGCGGAAAGTTCGCTACCTAATATTTGACTTATTGCAAATCTTGTTCTATGGAACCAACTTTACTTGAACCCCAACAAAAAAATGCCCCTATTATTAATGGCACCGAAGATCGGCTTGATATAAAAGAACTTTTGAATGTCCTTTCCCTCGTCAAAAACGGGAAACTGGATGTCCGGATGCCGGTTACCCAGGCCGGTATAAATGGCCGGATATGTGAAGTATTGAATGACATCATCGAAATGAACCAGCGCCTGGTGGCCGAGATATCTTCGGCGGAAATCACCATCGGAAAAAAAGGAAATTTATCTAAAAGAATTGAACTACCAGATGCTAAAGGCGAATGGGCGAGTGGCGTAAATTCTTTAAACAACCTGATCGAGGATCTGACGTCGCCTACGCTGGAGATTGCCGGCATGATCAATTCGGTTGCCAACGGCGACCTTTCCAAACATATCCCGCTGGAGATTAAGGGGCACCCGCTTAAAGGCGAATTTTTGCGGATAGCCAAGGAATCGAACCAGATGCTTTCAAAGCTGCAGTTATTTTCGATGGAGGTAACGCGCGTGGCGCGGCAGGTAGGATCAGAAGGTAAGCTGGGCGAACAGGCAAAAATTAAAGGGGTAGCAGGTGTATGGGCCGAATTAACTGATTCAGTAAACCAAATGGCAGGTAACCTTACCGCCCAGGTTCGAAACGTAGCAGCGGTAACCACCGCGGTGGCCAAGGGTGACCTTTCGCGCAAAATTACGGTGGAAGCCAAGGGCGAGATATTGGAACTAAAAAACACCATCAATACGATGGTGGATCAGCTCAACTCATTCTCATCCGAAGTAACCCGGGTGGCGCTGGAAGTGGGTACCGAGGGTAAATTGGGCGGCCAGGCCAAGGTGCCGGGCGTTGCGGGTACCTGGAAGGATTTAACAGATTCTGTAAACCGTATGGCGGGTAACCTTACCTCGCAGGTGCGTAATATAGCCGGTGTAACTACAGCGGTTGCTAATGGTGACTTATCCAAGAAAATTACCGTGGACGTAAAAGGGGAGATGCTGGAGCTAAAGAAAACCATCAATACGATGGTGGATCAGCTCAACTCATTCGCATCCGAAGTAACCCGGGTAGCGCTGGAAGTAGGTACCGAGGGTAAGCTGGGCGGGCAGGCCCGGGTAAAAGGTGTCGGCGGGGTTTGGAAGGATCTAACCGATTCTGTAAACCAGATGGGTAGTAATTTGACCGACCAGGTGCGTAACATAGCCGGTGTAACCACTGCGGTGGCAAAAGGCGATTTATCCCGGAAGATCACGGTGGATGCCAAAGGCGAGTTGCTGGAGTTGAAGAATACGATCAATACGATGGTGGATCAGCTCAACTCCTTCTCGTCCGAAGTAACGCGGGTGGCGCGTGAGGTGGGCTCGGAAGGGCAGCTGGGCGGCCAGGCCAATGTGCCGGGTGTAGGCGGTACCTGGAAAGATTTAACAGATTCTGTAAACCAGATGGCCGGGAACTTAACCGGCCAGGTGCGTAATATAGCCGAAGTAACCACCGCGGTGGCAAAGGGCGATTTATCTAAAAAAATTACGGTTGACGTACAGGGCGAAATGCTGGAGTTGAAGATCACCATCAATACGATGGTGGATCAGCTCAATTCGTTCGGTTCGGAAGTAACCCGGGTGGCGCGCGAAGTGGGCTCGGAAGGACAGCTGGGTGGCCAGGCCAATGTGCCGGGTGTAGGCGGTACCTGGAAGGATTTAACGGACTCAGTAAATAAAATGGCGGATAACCTTACCTCGCAGGTACGTAATATTGCCGAGGTAACTACGGCGGTGGCGAAGGGCGACCTTTCGCGAAAGATCACCGTAAATGCCAAGGGCGAGTTATTGGAGCTGAAAGATACGATTAATACCATGGTTGACCAGCTGCGTGGTTTCGCATCCGAAGTAACGCGGGTGGCGCGCGAGGTGGGTTCGGAAGGGCAATTGGGCGGCCAGGCCAATGTACCGGGTGTGGATGGTACCTGGAAGGATTTAACCGACTCGGTAAATAAAATGGCTGGTAACTTAACGGCCCAGCTCCGTAACATCGCCGATGTATCCATCGCGATAGCAAACGGCGATTTATCCAAAAAAATTACGGTTGACGTGCGCGGCGAGATCCTGCAGCTAAAAGAAACTATTAATACCATGGTTGACCAGCTGCGCGGTTTCGCATCCGAAGTAACGCGGGTGGCGCGTGAGGTGGGAACGGACGGTAACCTGGGCGGCCAGGCTTTTGTGCCGGGCGTAGCCGGAACCTGGAAGGATTTAACGGATTCGGTAAACCAGATGTCCAGTAACTTAACCTCACAGGTGCGTAACATTGCCGAAGTAACCAAAGCGGTGGCCAGCGGTGACCTTTCAAAAACGGTAATCATCGACGTAAAGGGCGAGATCATGGATCTGAAGAACACCATCAACACGATGGTGGACCAGCTGAACTCGTTCGCGTCCGAAGTAACGCGTGTGGCACGTGAGGTAGGTACCGAGGGTAAACTGGGCGGACAGGCACACGTAAAGGGCGTAGGCGGTACCTGGAAGGATTTAACCGACTCGGTAAACCAGATGGCGTCCAACTTAACCGGTCAGATCCGCGGTATTGCTAAAGTTGCGACCGGTATTGCTAAAGGAAACTTAAAACAGCGTTTATCCATTAACGCTTTAGGCGAGGTGGCGCAGTTAACCGACACCATTAACGAAATGATCGACACCCTGGCGGTATTTGCCGATGAGGTAACCACCGTGGCCCGTGAGGTGGGTGTACAGGGCCGTTTGGGTGGTCAGGCAAGTGTGCCGGGCGCATCAGGCACCTGGAAGGATTTGACGGAAAACGTAAACCAGCTGGCGCAAAACTTAACCGTGCAGGTGCGTTCCATATCCGAAGTAGCATCGGCGGTAACCAAGGGCGACTTGACCCGGACCATCCGTGTGGAAGCAAAAGGCGAACTTGAAGCTTTAAAGGATACCATTAACCAGATGATCGCCAACCTTAAAGGCACCACCCTGCGTAACCACGAGCAGGATTGGTTAAAATCCAACCTGGCTAAATTCGCGCAGATGCTACAAGGGCAACGCGACCGGAACGCTGTGGCTAACAAAGTATTGTCAGAATTGGCAGAACTGGTAAACGCCCGTTATGGAGCATTTTATATTTTAGAACAGCCCGAAGGCGCTGATGAAGTTAAATTAAAGCTGTTTGCAGGCTATGCACAAAAAAGCCGCAGACTGATCAATCAGGAATTCTCAATGAGTGAAGGATTGATCGGCCAATGCGCGACCGACAAAGAACGTATTCGGCTGGCTAATGTTCCTAACGAGTATTTGCAAATCAGTTCAGGTATCGGCAATGCCGCGCCTATTGACCTGGTAATCTTGCCGGTACTGTTCGAGAATAATGTCAAAGCGGTTATTGAACTCGCGTCATTTGAGAATTTCAGCGATACTCACATTGACTTTTTGGACCAGTTGACAGAGAGTATTGGTATCGTGTTAAATAATATCGAAACTAATACACGTACCGAAGAATTACTGTCTCAATCCCAGTCACTTGCCGGTGAGCTTTCCGCGCAACAGGAAGAATTAAGACGGGCGAATGATGAATTACATGATAAGGGCCGTTCGCTGGAAGAAAAAGCTGAGCAGCTGACGCTAACGTCAAAATATAAATCAGAGTTCTTGGCTAATATGTCGCACGAGCTGCGAACCCCATTAAACAGTTTATTGATTCTGGCCCAGCAGCTTTTTGAAAATCCGGAAGGTAACCTAACCGAAAAGCAGCGAATGTTTGCCAAAACCATTCATTCCTGCGGTGGTGACCTGATCCAGCTGATTAACGATATTTTGGATTTGTCTAAGATAGAATCAGGTGTGATTGCGGCCGACGTGATGCCGGTTAGCTTTAAAGAAATCGCCTCATTTGCTGAATCAACCTTTAAACCTATTTCAGAAGCGAAGAGTCTGAAATTCGAGATTGAGCTGGAAGAAGGCCTGCCCGAGCTGATGGAAACTGACATGCAGCGCCTCAACCAGATATTGAAGAACCTACTATCCAACGCCTTTAAGTTTACCGAAAAGGGGCGCGTTAAACTGCATGTTTTCCGGCCCGGCTCGGGCCAGGAAAATCCCCTTGCCGGATCGGAAACCGTCGCCTTCTCGATTGAGGATTCAGGCATCGGCATCTCCAAAAATACTCAGGGTATTATTTTTGAGGCCTTTCAACAGGCCGAAGGCTCTACCAGTCGTAAATATGGTGGTACAGGTTTAGGATTGTCCATTAGTAAAGGTTTTGCTGAATTATTAGGTGGTACAATTACAGTAGGCAGCGAACTGGGTAAAGGCAGTGTATTCACTTTATACCTACCGCTGAAATATAAGGAAGAAAAATCTGTGCCGGTTAAAGTAAAAGAAAGCTCTCCGGTAGCTCACCTGCGTGCCAGCCTTATCGATACCTCTGAACTGGTTATTGATGATGATCGTCATAATATCCTGGCTGAAGATAAAGTGTTGCTGGTGATTGAGGACGACATCCGTTTTACCAAGATACTTATTGATAAGGCGCATGACCTGGAACTGAAGGTTGTGGTTGCGATTAGCTACCTGGAAATATTTGAAAGCATTATCAAATACAATCCGGTAGCCATCACGCTGGACGTAAATATGCCCGAATCAAATGGCTGGAAAATACTGAAGCTGCTTAAAACTGACATTAATCTTCGCCACGTGCCGGTACACGTTATATCGGGCGAGGATAATAAACAAATGGCTCTGAAGTTTGGTGCTAAAACATTCAACCTGAAGCCTTTGTCTAATACCTCCCTCCATGAACTGATTGCCGGCATCGTTAACTTTTATGAGCATAGCAAAAAAAGGGTACTGATCATCGAAGATAATGAAAACGAACTTCAACGACTCTCGGAACTGTTAGCTAATGACCGCATCGAAGTTTTTGGCGCGGCGACCGCGAAAAAGGGATTGGCCATACTGAAAAAAGAGTTGTTTGACTGTATCGTCCTGGACTTTACGTTACCGGATGCAAACGGTCTGGATCTGCTTGGTAGAATTAACTCGCTCAAACAGCAGGAAACAACTATCATCCTGCATTCGGCGCGTGATTTTACGCAGGATGAACTGATCCAGCTTAAACGACTGAATCATAAAATCATCACCAAAACCCCTTCATCTCATATTTACCTGCTTGAAGAGATCCTGGTGCTGTTGCATATAGATAAAAAATATATCAGCGAAAGCAAACTGAAAATGATCGATGGCATCAGAGTCACAACTGATGTACTGGATGGGAAGAAAGTATTGGTTGTTGATGATGATGTACGTAATCTGTTTGCGCTTACGGCTGTATTTGAGCGATCTAATATAGACGTGATTACGGCAGAAAGCGGACGCGAAGCCCTGGAATTGCTCAATAAAGACAAAAGTATCGACATTGTATTGATGGATATCATGATGCCCGAAATGGATGGTTATGAGACCATCCAAATGATCCGCAAAGAGCCCAGAAACAAGAACCTGCCCATTATAGCGGTAACAGCCAAAGCTATGATAGGCGACCGGCAGAAGTGTATTTCCTCCGGAGCGTCTGATTATATTACTAAACCGGTTAAAACCGACCAGCTTTTATCCCTGATGAGGGTATGGCTGATTAAATAAAATAATAACTAATGCCTGTAAAAATATTGTTGGTTGACGATAATGACAATAACCTGTTAGCGATGGAAGTGGCGCTGGAAAATGAAAATTATGTGTTTTCCCGCGCAAATTCCGGTCGTGAAGCTTTGCGGTTACTATTGCATGAGGAAGATTTTTCCTTAATTCTGCTTGACGTCAAAATGCCCATTATGGATGGCTATGAAACCGCAGAGCTGATTTATCAACGGGATAAACTGAAGCAGATCCCGATTATTTTTATTACGGCGCATGATTATGAGGAAGCCGCTATGTTTAAAGGTTATCAGGCCGGTGCGGTGGATTTTATCCGGAAACCTTTTAATCCCGAAATACTGCGATCAAAAGTGGCTGTGTTTGCCGAATTATATCAAAAGAACCAACTATTAACTAAGCAGGAAGAAAAGCTTAAGGCGATTAATGACGACCTGGTTCAACTAAACCACGAGCTGGAACAACGCGTGCTCGAACGTACACTGGCCCTGGAAAGCATTAATCAGGAATTGCAGGCGCTTAATGTGTCAAAAGATAAGTTCCTTTCTGTAATGTCACATGACCTGCGCAATCCGCTTACTGCTTTGTTGGCTTCTTCCGGTAAATTAAGCGAAGACCCGGAAAGCCTGAGCCCGGGTCAGGTCAGGCAACTGTCCCAAATCATCCATCGCACCTCGAATAAACTGCTCAGCCAGCTTAACGAGGTGATCGAATGGGCCAAAAAGCAAAGCCAGAAAACCAGCTTTTATCCGGAAAGAATCCGGCTTGCGGATGGTATTGAAGAATCACTGGAACTGTTAAAAGCGAACGCGCAACAAAAAAGTATTAAGCTGCACAATCATATCCCCAAAGACATGGAAGTGATGGCGGACACACTAATGCTGCGATCAATTGTTCAAAATCTGGTCACTAATGCCATTAAATATACCCCAGAGGGCGGGACCGTTCGGCTCAACGCTCAACGGAATGCGCAGATGGCCTGCATCTTTGTGGAAGATTCCGGCATAGGTATGACTGCTGAGATGAAGGAGCGTTTATTCCGGAACAAGGATCAACGGTCCTTGTCTGGTACCAATAATGAACAAGGCAGCGGGCTTGGCCTGTTGCTGGTTAGTGACTTTGTTACCCAGCACGGGGGCGAAATAGAAGTACAAAGTAATGTAGGAGTTGGTACGACCATCAGGTTTACGATCCCTGCGGTATAAAATATTAGTAAAAATGATACCGTTTTTAAAATGAAAAGTAAAAAAATCCTGATCCTGGATGACGATGATGACGTCCTTGAAATATTAGCTTTATTACTATCCGACGCGGGTTATGAGACCAGGACATCAGTAAATGGTGAGACTGTATTTGAGGATATTACCAATTTTCAGCCAAACCTTGTTTTAATGGATATCGTGCTCGGAGATGTCGACGGGCGGGCTATCTGTCAGCATATTAAACAAAATGATACCACTGCTCACTTGCCGGTCATCCTGATCTCGGGTCAGCATGACCTGGTTGAATATATGCATTTGCCGGGAGCTCCCAACGATTTTGTTGCCAAACCTTTTAGTATTGATCATTTACTGGCAAAAGTTGCCCAACAGGTTCTTTAGAGGTCTAAGCTATATAGTTACCCTGCTATTAGGTTTGCCACGGGAGACAACCTTCTTAACAGGATATGAATGAACTCGACAAGTGTACAAGTACCTCAGCTTAATCTAAGCCGGGAACCAAAAGGGTAGGGTTAACCTTGCCGTCGTTCGCCCGGGTCACTTTATGTAAATTGTAAACAAGTCCGCCTTCCTCGCCATTTCCTGCAATCAGGCTTTTTTCGTACAATTCTGTCAGTATCTGGTGCGCATTTGCAATTACCACCTTTGTTGGAGCATCCGGTTTGAGTGATTCCAGTTTACGGATCACGTGTTCGGCTTTGCCCTCGTTCAGTTCCGCCAATGCAAATATCACCTGGTCTTGTAAGTTCTCGGCCTCGTCAAAAGTCGGGGGTACATGAACAGGCTTAAATTGTTCCCCGAATGCTGCGTCGTCCATCTCTCTAGTTTAATAAGATAAGTTGTAAACGCCGGGAATGTTTGCGGTATGGTAAACTTTTACCGGAGTACGATAAACAGAAAAATGTAGGCACGGAATTTGGTCTGTTGCTATTTAGTTAATCGACACAAACTATGAAAAACCCATTTATTAAAGAAAGCAACAACGGTCTTTGGATAGCTGTTGCCGTTACCGGCGTAATTGCAGCCGGCGCTATTACATGGTTGTATATTAAACGTACTACTTCTGCGCGGCAGTTACATGATGAACATATGAGTGATTACCTGAAACCCAAACCTGGTAAACAGCGCAAGACCACAGATTTGCATCATCTCCATACGATAGCCGCGGGCTAGATGCTCAATAAGAAGAGACTGTCCCATAAAATATAGGACAGCCTCTTCTTATTTATTCGGAAAGTGTTGGTAGTGTTTTTCTACAGCCGATCCATAATTCCAGAAATGTCAACGTAACTATGAGACTGATCGATTAATCTCACTAGTTTTCAGGCGCCGATCACTTTCGGCGGATCGATCGAATCTGTTTCATAGCAGTAACATACTTCACCATCGGAGAGGGCCTTTTTCGTTGACCCCAATTAAGGGTAAAGCTTCCATTTTATCTTGCAGATAAGGATATTATGAATAAAAATAATATCTGTTTCGGACGGAATAATACCTTTATTCCTTATTTTTTTGTTAATAAGTTAATATCTAATTTATTTCTTCCTAATAACATAAGCCTTATTTTGTATAAAATATGTTCGCCTTAATTTAACGGAGGGTATTTTTCACAATAAACAGGGGTATAAAATTTAATCAAAACTTATGAAAAAAAATTACCAAATTATTTTAAAATCTTTTTTTTCTTTTAAGCGGAAAGCAGTGTTGCTCTCATTGTGCATGTTGTTGATCTCGGCAGGTGCATTCGCTTTTCAGCAAGGCAGGATAGTAAAAGGGACCGTCACTGACGAAAATAATTTAACATTACCCGGGGTAACCGTCACTGTTAAAAGTTCTGGAATAGCTACAACTACTGATAACAATGGTGCTTTCCAGGTAAGTGTTAGTGGTGCTGATGATGTTATCAGGTTTACTTTTTTGGGATCTGCACCTAAAGAAATAACCGTAGGTAATAAAACAACTATTAAAGTTACTCTCATCACAGATACCAAGCAGTTAAAAGACGTAGTTGTAATTGGTTATGGTACGTCAAGCCGTAAAGATGTAACGGGCGCTATTACTTCTGTAAAGGCAGAAGAATTTAATCAAGGCGTATTAACTACGCCTGCCGAGTTATTGCAAGGTAAAGTTGCCGGTTTAAATATTACCAAAAGTGGTGACCCTAACAAACCGCCGGCTACTATTTTACGAGGCCCTTCGACGTTGCGTGAAGGCGCCGCACAGCAGCCTTTTTATGTGATTGACGGCGTTCCCGGTGCATCTATTGACCTGTTGGCGCCGGCTGATATAGAAAGCATAGATGTTTTAAAGGATGCATCTTCTACCGCTATTTATGGTTCACGCGCTGCAAATGGGGTTATTATGGTTACGACACGTAAAGCTAAAATGGGCCAAACCAAGTTAACCTATAGTGCTTACGGGGCAATGGAAAAGGTGTCAAAAAATATTGATGTACTTACGGGCGACGAATTGCGTAAATATTTGGCAGATAATGGGGTTACACCACTAGCAAAACCGATAGATGACGATGGCTCAAATACCAACTGGCAAAAATTGGCCGAAAGAACAGGCTATTCGCAAAGCCATAACCTGGCATATAGTGGTGCCGGCGCTAATTCAGAATATGGCGCCAGTGTGAATTATATGAAAAACAATGGTATCCTGAAAAATACAAGTCTGGAGCGTACCATATATAAAGGCTATATAAACCAACGTTTTTTTAACGATCGTTTAAAACTGGGCCTAACATTAACTAACAGTGCAACCAAAAGCTATGATATTGTTCAAAGTCAGGTGCTGTCAGGTATTTTATTTTACTTGCCAACTGTAAGTCCGTTTAATCCGGATGGTTCTTATAAAGAAAACTATACACGTACAGGTAGTGGTACTTTAAATCCGCTGTCATTGATCGACAATAACTTTATCGAAACAGATGATAGTAAAACACTGATTAACGGTATAGCACAAGTTGATATTGCAAAAGGTTTGAAATTTACGCTTACCGGATCGACCCAAAAAAATCAAAATAACGTAAATACCTATTATAACAGCCAGTCAGGCATCGCAGTTGGTGCAAATGGCGTAGCCAACCGCGCTGCTTATACCAACAATAGCAACGTTGTAGAAGCTTACTTAAATTATGATAAGGACTTTGGCCTTAGTTCGATTAAATTGTTGGGCGGCTATTCTTATCAACAAGACCGTACAAACGATGGTTTTGGCGTTCAAACACAAGGGTTTTCCAATGATAATTTAACTTACAATAATTTGTCTTTTTCAAATCCAACAAGTCTTTCTCAAGTTATATTTAACCCGGCCTATATATCAACATTAAGGATCATATCTTACTATGGTCGTGCCCAGTATCAGTATGCTGATAAATATTTGCTGCAAGCTTCGTTAAGAGAGGATGGTTCGTCAGGATTTGGGTTAGACCAGCGCCATGGTTATTTCCCAGCGGTATCAGCCGGTTGGAAAATAATTAGCGAGAAATTTATGGAAAGCGCTCCTGTAATCAGCGACTTGAAATTAAGGGCTGGCTATGGTGTATCAGGTAACAGTTTAGGTTTTGATGCGTTCACGGCGCGTTTAATATATGGCGCAGGCGGCAAATTTTTAAGTAACGGCGTAATCACTAACTCTATAGGCCCGGTACGTAATGAGAACACCGACCTGAAATGGGAGAGCACGGCAACTACCAACATTGGTTTGGATTTCGGCTTGCTAAAAAACCGTATTACCGGTTCTGTTGATTATTACATCAAGAAAACTTCCGATCTGATCACAAACTATTCAGTATCATCAACCCAATATGCCTATCCTGTTTTAACTGCTAACGTTGGTAAAATAAAAAATAGCGGTATAGAGGTTGTATTGAGCGCTGTAGCGGTTAAAACAAATAGTTTTACCTGGCGCACTTCATTAAACGTATCACATAATGATAACGTGGTTGAAAGTTTATCAAATGATAAGTTTGCAGTTAATTATATCCAAACAGCACAGTTAGGTGGGAAGGGACAATCCGGTAATTATAGTCAGATCATAGAGCCGGGTTATGCGATTGGCACTTATTACCTTTGGCATTATTTGGGTAAAAATGCAGCGGGTTTAAGCACGTATCAAAAAGCAGATGGCAGCACTACCGCCGCACAGCCGCTCACGACTGATCAACGCATAACCGGTAATGCACAGCCTAAAATAGTTTATGGCTGGACTAATAGTTTCTTTTATAAGAACTTTGATTTTAACTTCCTGATTCGTGGCGTATATGGTAATCAGATATTGAATGCCACGCTTGCAGCTTTAAATAATCCGGCGGACTCAAAATTGCAGAATATCCCGAGGTTTACACTGGGCGAGTCTTTTAAGGACATCAACGCTTATCTGATATCAGACCGTTTCCTTGAAAGTGGCTCATACCTGCGTTTAGATAATGCAACTTTAGGATATACTATTAAGCCACGTATCCAGGCTATTAAAAGCATCCGTTTATATGCGTCGGGCAATAATATTTTTGTCATCACCAAATATCGTGGTGTTGATCCGGAAATCAACATCGGCGGTTTAACCCCAGGTATTGACAACAGGGATTTTTACCCTAAAACCCGCACATTCAGTTTTGGTTTAAACGCATCATTTTAATAAATAATACAAATGAAAAAGCTAATCATATTATTTGCGGCAATAGTTGCCATCATCAGCACATCTTCATGTACAAAATTAGATGTACCTGTAGAGTCACAATACGTAAAATCAAATTTCCCTGTTACCGATGCAGATTATAATGCGCTGCTGGGTACTATTTATTCTAACTTGTCATCACAATACGCAGTGCCTTACTGGCGCATGCAGGAGTTATCAACTGACGAGGCTATCCTGCCTGCACGTGATGGTAACTTTGACGACGGCGGTCAATACAGGCAACTACATTATCACACCTGGACGTTTGATCATCCTAACGTTACAGGTATCTGGCAATGGGGCTTTGGCGGGATAAACATCTGTAACCGTATCCTAGGTACTATCGATGCTTCATCGTCAACGGCTGCGAAAAAAGCGGCGTCATCAGCTGAAGTGAAAGCTATGCGTGCGCTCTATTATTATTTCATGATGGACCTGTATGGCAATGTTCCTATTATTACTGATTTCCCGGTAACTACTTTGCCTTCAACCCAGCCACGTACAAAAGTGTACCAATTTATCGAAAGTGAATTATTAAAAGCATTACCGTTGTTGCCTGTAAAAACAAGCAGTAATGCTACCTTATATTATGGCCGGCCAACTAAAGCTATGGTTTTTGCTTTGCTGGAAAAAATGTATCTGAACGCACAGGTTTATACCGGAACGGCTAACTATACCGGCGCCGTGGCCATGGCCGATAGCGTATTGAAAGGTAATAACTATAGCCTTGATCTAAAATATCGCGATATATTTTTGCCTAATAACGGCCCTCAAATTAATGAAACCATATTTGCTATTCCGTATGATCAGCAGATACCGGGCAACCAGTTTACCAGGTTTGGCTTTTTTTACTATTTGGTGCAGGCGTATGGTTTCAACGTTGGTTTAAGTATTGCCATGAGTACTACGCCTGAATTCTATAACCGGTTTAATTTGCCGAATGATGTGCGGTCAAAAACCTGGTTGGCAGGCCCCCAGTTTGCACCAGATGGTTCCGGTGGTTTTACAACGCAGCCGGTTTATTATCCGGGCACAACTACCCAGATCTATATTGAGCCTAAATTAACTTTGGTACCCGGTAAACCTATGGATTTAGGTAATACTATTGCAAGCCAGTCAGAAGGGGTGCGTTCTTTAAAGTATTATCCCGATCCTGCCATTATACAATCTACCCGGTTAAATGGTAATGATGTACCGGTTTTGCGCCTGGCTGATGTGATGCTGATGAAAGCAGAGGCTATCTTACGCGGCGCAACTGCTACTGTTGTAAATGGCGAACTTCAAACTCCTGATGTGTTGGTGAACAAAATACGGCTCCGTGCCGGTGCACCAACCGTAAGTGGTATTGACTTAGACGGACTATTAGACGAGCGTGCACGTGAATTTTCATGGGAAGCATGGCGACGCAATGACCTTATCCGTTACGGTAAATTTGAAGTGGAGTATCCGCTGCCAAATGATAACCTGAATATGAATAAAGACGTAAGCAGGAGATTGTATCCAATACCTGCGACCGAGCGTAAGTTAAACCCTAACTTAACTCAAAATCCAGGCTACCCTAATTAATAAGTGTATTGAGGCGTAAAAGACGTGAGTCTTTTACGCTTTTTGATGAATCTTTAATAATTATTTTATCATGAAATTACTCTTTGGGTTTTTGCTGAGTATTTTAATATCGGCAGTTGTTATCATAAAAACTGATGACCTAAAGCTCAACCAAATACAAGTAATAGGATCTCATAATAGTTACAAACAGGCTATTGATGCAAAGCTGTTTCGCTTTTTGCAAAAGCGTGATTCCGTAGGGATGAGTAAGATAGACTATGAACACATCAGCCTTACAGATCAGCTTAAACTAGGCTTAAACGCACTGGAGATTGACGTATATGCTGATAGCAGAGGCGGGAAATATGCCCATCCTAAAGGGTTATCCTGGGTGCCGGGGCAAAAGCCCTATGATACCAAAGGCGTAATGAATGAACCTGGTTTTAAAGTTTTTCATATACAGGATATTGATTACCGCAGCAACTGTTTAACTTTTAAACTATGCCTGCAAGAGTTTAAAGCCTGGAGTGAAGCACATCCCGAACATAACCCGGTTTTTATAACAATGAACGCCAAGGATGAACCTATGAAGAATCCCGACTTTACCGTTCCGGAGAAATTTACAGCGAAAACATTTGCTGCTTTAGATAAAGAAATATTAGATAATTTGGGCAAACAATATGTAATAACACCAGACGATGTGCGCGGCAAATATAAAACACTCCAAACAGCCGTATTACATAATAACTGGCCAACCCTTAAAGCTGCAAAAGGTAAGTTTATTTTCGTGCTTGACGAAAAAGGGGAAAAGAGATCTGCTTATATCGCCGGTCACCCATCTCTTAAAGGACGGGTATTATTTGCCGATGCAGAACCGGGTACGCCCGAAGCTGCCATTCATATCATGAATGATGCAATAAAAGAAGAACACCAGATACAGGCACTGGTAAAAAAAGGTTTTATCATCCGCACCCGGGCAGATTCTGATACCGAAGAAGCCCGTAATAATGATAAAACATCATTCGAAGCAGCGCAACAATCAGGGGCACAAATAATCAGCACCGACTACTATAAGAAAACAACCCACTTTAAATCTGATTACGTAATTAGTTTTTCGGATGGCGGTTATTTCAAAGTAAACCCGCTATTCAAATTATAAACGTACTCTATAGTAAGCTAAGATTTCAGCGAGAAATGGGAGAGGAGTCTGCTTCTTCTATTTCTCGCTGAAACTATGCTAAAACTAGCCGACGGCTTTGTTCAGTGCGATGATTGCCGTCTTAAAATCCGTGCGTGCTACGACGAATTGAATATTAACTTTTCGCATTGCTACGCCCGAACTGATGATATTGATATCACTTTTCGCCAGGGCGGCCGCCGCTTTGGCCAATAAACCGGGCTGATCCATATTCGTTCCCAGCAGGCAAACCATTGCTACCGGCTCCAGGCTTACTTTTTCAAATCCTTCGTTTAAATCGTCAACCAGATCCTGCTTGAAATCATTTTCCCAGATAACGATAGAAATACTGTTGGCACTGGTAGTTTTAAACGTATAGCTGGTATTATGCTTTGCAAATATTTGCATGATCTGCAGGTCACTGCCAACGTTGCCGACCATCAGCGGATCATAAATATCAATTAACAATAACTGGTCAGTTCCGGTGATGACTTCTACGCGTTTTAGTGTGGAAACATATTCGCGGGTAATGAGGGTGCCCGGGTGTGCGGGCTCAAAGGTGTTTTTAATTCGCAAATGGATGCCAGCCATTTCCAATGGCTTTGACGCTTTTGGGTGTATAGCCTCCATGCCAACGTCGGCGAGTTGGTCGGCAATATCATAATTGGTATTGCCCACAGGTTTTACGTTATCAAGGCCTACCAAAGCAGGGTCGGCAGTTGATAAATGATATTCTTTATGGATGATGGCTTCCTGTGGTTTCAGTACCCCGGCAATTTTGCTGAAAGTTACCTCTGAATAGCCACGGTCAAATTCGCGCATGATGCCTTCGGTACCTTTGGTATATCCCGTAGCTATACAGATGCAGTTTTTAAGTTCGATATTTTTAAACGCGTCTTCAATACGCTGGGTAATAGTCATTGGCCTGCGGTCATCAAACCCCGCAAGGTCAACCAAAGCCACCTTAAGTCCTTTGGTTTGTAGTATACTGGCCAACACGTAAGCCGAATGTGTTTCGCCTATAGAAGCCAGGATTTCGCGGACAGCCAATAAAATGCCCTCGTTAAGATAACCGGAAGCCAGCATCGTTACCGCACTTTCTAAATAGATAAGCGTTTTCGACACATGGCTTTCGATGAAATTATCAGCCTCAGGTACATTAAGGCCCAAAGGTTGATACTGTTTGTTCAAAGCTTTTAAATAAGCGGTCAGTTCTTTAACAGCCTCATAATAGTGTTCATTATTAGCCAGCTTGTGATAAATACCCGGTGCTTTGGTTTTCTTGTTTTCTAATAAAAGATTAGTGACACCAGAAAACGCAGATACCACAAGCACCCGGTTATAAGGCTGGTCGTTATAATAAACTATATTAGTGATGACTTCAGCAAGGGCGCTCATCGAAGTGCCGCCAATTTTTTCAACGGTTAACATAACCGCGAATCTATTAATTTTTAATAAATGTTATCCTGATACTTATCGTTTTCGACATAATAGTTTTGACCGGTATTCGGGATCTCAGTTTTTGCCTGAACAAAGTTGTCATATCTTTTGATAAAAAGATTGGATTTATCAGGGAGGGACTGAATGATCCATAAAAAAACAAATAATACTGCTGCTGATTTGCGGTTATTGATTAAAGCGCTATTCCAAAATTTCCGCTGTGAGAAAATAAATAATAGATAATATTTTGAAGCGCGGCCGTATTACTTTCTTACTGATTGCCGATTATGTGCTGAGTGACCAATAATAAATCGTACCTTGCGTGCTTATTCAACAAATCATGGCAACAGGAACAGTAAAATTTTTTAATGAAACAAAAGGCTTTGGCTTTATTACCCCGGATCAGGGCGGCAAAGAAGTATTTGCGCACGTAACCGGTCTTATCGACGAGATTCGCGAAGGCGATTCAGTTACTTATGATGTAGAAGACGGCAAAAAAGGCCCGAGTGCAGTTAACGTTAAAATAGCTTAAACTTGGCAAAATCGACTGCAACATTCAGTAAAAAAGAAAAAGAGAAAAAGCGGCTGAAAAAGTCGCAGGACAAAAGAGAAAAAGCAGAGCAACGCAAATCAACTTTTGTTAAGGGAAAGACTTTGGAAGATATGATGGCCTATATCGATGAACATGGCAATATCACTTCTACACCGCCCGATCCTGCCCGTAAATTAAAGGTCAACTCGGCGGATATCCAGATAGCTGTACCCAAGCAGGAAGATATTGTAATGGAAATCGTCAGAACTGGCATTGTAGGATTTTTTAATGAAGCCAAAGGTTATGGCTTTATTAAAGATCTTCAAACCCAGGAAAGTATATTCGTGCATGTTAATAACTTAACCGAACCGATCAAGGAGAACAATAAAGTGACTTTCGAGATCGAGCCGGGATTAAAAGGCCCCACAGCCGTAAAAGTTAAGCTCAGTAATTAAAATAGGCTTCCCTGGTCTTTTTCAGGTTCAAGGTAAACGCGTACCATACCGATAAGCTCAAGTCCGTATTGGGCGGCTTTTTGCGCGCCGATGCCCTTAATGGCGCTTAGCGCTTTAAGTGTGGCCGGTAGTTTTTCGGCTATGGTAGCTGCGGTTCTGTCAGACAGGATCATATTGGGCATAACTTTTTGCTCGTTTGCCAGGCTAGTCCGCCAGGCGAGTATTTGCGTGTAGAGTTCTTCATTTGGTAGCGCGTTGAGTTTCTTAAGATAAGCGCTGACCATACTTTTTTTGTTGTGAGCTTCAAGGTAGGCTTGGGTTGTAAAATCATTTTTAGCAAAATGATCAAGCAACTTGATTCGTGTCATCATCCAATTAATCAGTTCATCTGCTTTTGCAGCTGTTTCTTTGGATTGGCCGATCAACGCCGGCAGCTGACTACCCAGGTTTTCTGTCATGACTGACAATTTTTCGTAAAAATAGCTCGCCGCTTTTTTAGTACGCTCCAGTGGTAATTGTTTAATGAATTTATCGGCTACAGCTAAAATATCAGTCTGGAGTTCCGGAATAATATTTTCAAAACCTTCAGTACGTTTTTTTAATCCATTAAAATTAAAGAGTTCCGTCAGCAGGAACCAGCGATAGTTTTCCTGATCAGTTTCCAATTGCCGACGGTTGGGTTGTAATAATTTCGCCTGTTCATTAAATCGCGTAACAGCAGGGTCGCCGATAATATTGTGTGCGGCGACAGGATTGCGCAACACCATTCCGGACAAGCTCCGGCAACGACTGAGAGCGACATAGGTTTGACCATGAGCAAAAGCTTCACTGACATCAATGATGGCTTTGTCAAAACTTAGTCCCTGGCTTTTATGAATTGTAATAGACCAAGCCAGTTTGAGCGGAATTTGGGAGAAGCTGCCCGCATTTGTTTCATTTATCTCATCGCCTGTAAGCTGGTATTTAATGTTCGTCCATTCCATCGCCTGGACTGTGATCTCCTGGCCCTCGGTTTGTACTGTAACCGTGTCTGTTTCGATACCGGTTACTATCCCTAACTTTCCGTTATAAAACAACTTGCCGGCCGAGCTGTCATTCTTAACAAACATTACCTGCGCCCCAATTTTTAATTTCAATTCGGTTTCAGTCGGGTAGGCGTCCCGGGGAAACTCCCCTTTTATCGTGGCTTTAAATTCAAACTCATAACCCGGCAGTGCTTCAATAAATTCATTATTGATTTGTTGAGTAATCGCATTATGTGTCGTTAGCGTAATATAGGGGTCGTCTGCAGTTGGCCTAAAGTTCGGTATATAACGGCTGTTCAGCAATTCCAGACTTTCCATACTGATGCTTTGATTTCTCACTTCATTTAAGATATCAACAAAAGCCTGTTCTTTTTGCCGGAATACTTTATCCAGTTCAATGCGCACGTAAGGTGCTTTTTTCAACACCAGGCTGCTAAAAAAATAAGGGCTGGTATAATAACGATTAAGGACCGACCATTCTTCATCACGAATAATGGGACTTAATTGAGACAGATCGCCAATCAATAACAATTGCACCCCGCCAAAAGGATAGGAACAATCTTTTACATTACGCAGTATCAAATCCAGCTGGTCCAGTACGTCCGGCCTTACCATACTGATCTCATCAATGATAAGCAGCTCCAGGCTTGACAGCAGTTCTTTCTTCTCTACACTATAATGCAGCTCAGGCCTGGCGTTACCCGCTGGAATAATAGGCCCAAACGGCAATTGAAATAACGAATGAATGGTCATCCCGCCTACATTAATTGCCGCAACGCCTGTTGGCGCTACAACCGCAAGTTTTTTCTTTGACTCCTGCTGAACACGCCGCAAAAACGTGGTTTTACCTGTGCCCGCTTTTCCAGTTAAAAAAACCACCGTATTTGTGGACGTTAAATAATCAAAAGCCAGGTCTATCATATAAATAATATTACTAATAATTTTAGTAATAAATAATTCTTAATTTGGCTGAAATGTTAACAGGTTAACCTTTGGGTTGGCCATTATTATGCCTGAGATTTCCCCATTTCAAATAGGTGGCACCCCAGGTAAAGCCGGCGCCAAATGCCGTTAGCAGGATATCATCGCCCGGCTTAAAATCAGCCTGGTAGTCCCATAAACAGAGTGGTATAGTGGCAGCTGTTGTGTTTCCATAACGCTGAATATTAACTTTTACTTTTTCAGGCGGGAAATTTAGACGCTTACCGACCGCGTTGATAATGCGGAGATTTGCCTGATGTGGGACCACCCAATCGATATCATCACTCATCAACCCGTTACGCGTCATTACTTCCTGGCAGGCATTGCCCATTCCTTTAATAGCTGCTTTAAAAACAGTTTTACCATCCTGATGTACGAAATGCTTACCTTCCATCAATGTTTCCGGAGAAGCCGGCTGCAATGCGCCACCGGCAGGAACTGAAAGATAGGCGGCCCCTTTACCGTCGGTCTTGAAAAGGTAATCTTTGATGCCGTTTTCTGTAGAAGATGGTTCAAGTAAAACTGCACCTGCGCCATCACCAAACAAAATACAAGTATTACGGTCCTGGTAGTTTACAATGGCACTCATCTGATCTGCCCCAACTACGATCACTTTTTTATACCGCTGGCTTTCTATCAAACTAGCACCCATTGAAAGCGCATATAAAAAACCGCTGCACGCTGCATTTAAATCAAATCCCCATGCGCTGCTTAATCCAGCTTTTTCACAAACCAAACTTGCCGCCGGTGCCAGTAACTGATCGGGCGTGGAAGTGGCCAGGATCAGGCAATCTATTTCTTCAGCCTGCAAACCCGAATCTTTTAACAGGTTTGCAATAGCCAGCACTGCCATATCTGAGGTTGCCATTGTTGGGTCGCTGAGAATTCGCCTTTCTTTAATCCCCGTCCTGTCCGTTATCCATTCGTCTGAAGTTTCTACCATTGTCTCCAGCATTTTATTGGTCAATCTATCTTCGGGGACATAACCTCCAATTGCGGTAATCTCCGCGGTTATTCTTCTTTTATTCACAAATTATCGTCGTTATTGATATCAAGGCGCAAACCTACCTTATTTTAAATTAATTGGCTCATATATCGTCACAAAGTCAACATAAAATGACTTATAATGTTTACATATTTCGCTGGCCCGGTCCGCTGCTGCTGATTTGCCGGGCCCGGAAGGGTAAGCCCGCGTTTTGAAAGCTAAAACTTAAGGAAATTGATTTTTAAATTATGCAATAACCATCAATAAACTCAATACTGCTTTGGGCATCACTTGTCTATAAAAGTTAATATCCTGTTCTGGCTACTGCGTCCGACACCAGTTGTTGAAAATATTATTTAGCCTTAAACATTGCTTTGACTACATTCGTCGCAGATGAAAGTCATTATTGCTGAGAAACCCTCTGTCGGGCGCGAGATCGCCAAAGTATTTGGTGCAACTACAAAGCACGACGGTTATATAGAAGGTAAAGGCTACACTTTTACCTGGGCTTTTGGACATTTATTGCAACTGGCCGCACCACAAGAATATGGTTACTATGGCTGGAACGTGCAAAACCTGCCTATGCTGCCTGCTAAATTTAAGTTGTCTATCCGTAAAGTAAAAAGCAAAAACGGTGGCGGTATGATTGATGATCCGGGTGTAAAAAAGCAACTTGACATCATCAAAAAACTTTTTGACGATGCCACCGAGATCATCGTTGCAACCGACGCCGGCCGGGAAGGGGAATTGATCTTTAGATACATTTATTATTATTTAAAATGCAAAAAGCCATTTAAGCGGCTTTGGATCAGTTCACAAACAGATGCGGCAATAAAGGAAGGTTTTCGCAATTTAAAGCCCGGTAGTGATTACGATACATTGTTCAACTCAGCACATTGTCGTTCGCAGTCTGACTGGTTAGTCGGGATGAATGCGACCCAGGCTTTGAGTTTAGCATCAGGCAACAAAGGTGTACTGTCACTTGGCCGCGTGCAAACGCCGACATTAGCTATGATTTGCGCCCGTTATCTCGAAAATAAAAACTTTGTGCCACAGCTATATTACCAGGTCGTTATCCAGCCGTCAAAGAATGAACAGGTATTTAAAGCAATTTCTGAAAAGAATTATAAAACCCGCGAAGAGGCTGAAGCCATATTAGCAATGGTTGAGCCTTTGGCCCACGTTGCATCGGTAGAAGCTAAGCCTCGTAAGGAGCCGCCCCCGCTTTTGCACGACCTGAGCAGCCTGCAACAGGAAGCCAACAAGCGCAAAGGTTTTACTGCCGATCAAACGTTAACCCTGTTGCAAAATCTTTATGAAAGTAAGCTAATCACTTATCCGCGTACGGGTAGCCGTTATATCAGCGATGACGTTTTTGCAGAAGTTCCGGCACTGATTAACAAATTTAAAGATCATACAGATTTTGGCAAACAGGCAACGTTGCTTTCGGCGGCAAAGCTTAATAAGCGTGGTGTTAACGCTAAAAAGGTAACCGATCACCATGCTATATTGCCAACCAGCGAGACGCCCAGACAACTGATGCCCGACCAACAAGCGGTATATGACATGATAGCCGGCCGTATGCTCGAAGCATTTCATATCGATTGTATCAAGGAAATCACCAAAGTTATTTTAATGTCCGGTTCTAAATTTATCGCCAGCGGTACGGTTATCCAAACCCCGGGCTGGCGTGCAGTTTTTAATGATAAGGACGAGGAAAAGAAGGACGAAGAAAATGCCACGTTGCCAAAACTGGGCCAGGGAGAAAATTTACCGGTAACCGCTAAAGGCGTGTTAGAAAAACAAACCAAACCAAAACCGCTTTATAACGAAGCAACGCTGCTTAAAGCATTAGAAACTGCAGGTAAAGAAATAGAAGACGAAGAACTACGCGAAGCCATGAAAGAAAGCGGGTTAGGCACACCCGCTACCCGCGCTAATATCATTGAAACGCTCCTTACCCGAAAGTATATTCTGCGGGAGAAAAAGAACCTGGTGCCCACTGAAACAGGCCTTTCTGTTTATGAAATAGTTAAGCACCAGCAGATAGCCCAGGCCGGGCTTACCGGAAATTGGGAAAAACGACTTGAGCAGATACGCACAGGTGCTTCCGTCTCCGAATTTCAGGAAGAGATCAAGACTTATACCCGCGCTATTACCCGCGAATTACTGGCCGCCGGCAAGACTATGCTGGTTACCAATGAGGGATAGCCCGTCGGTGATCAATTTATTTAATTCAGGGTTTTCAATAGCTTGTTTCTTCAAATATTGGGTAATTGTAATAGCTAAATCTGATTCGGCCAGTTCTAAAATCTCTAAAGCGCAAAGCCAGTCTTCCGGAAACTCATTACAAAGCTGCTCAAAAATATATTTTAACCGCCCTTTTCCCGCCTGATGTACCCTGCAATCTCGCACCTCGCGGTATAACTGATGCAGCGCCAGCATTTTTTTTGAATAAGTGAGATGATAAGTAGTTGTTTTGGGGTGATAGCCGATCTCGTCAAAAGTGTTTTTATCGGCTGCTCCGCTAAAGACAGAAATAATACTTTCTCCAACCGCCATATCATAAGCTCCCCAGGCGGGATCAAATAAAATATCTCCGTCAGCAGACTTCACCATGCAATTTTCAAAAGTTATCAATTGTGGCAATATCGACCTGATTGTCCCCTTTACTGTTATACCACTTTCAAAGTTTAATTTAACGGTATTCCCGATCTCTATTGATGTATCGGCGGTAAATTTACCGACCGGAGAACTGAAGCCTTCCTTATGATATTCCTTACCGTGGCCGGGCTGCTGTTTATTATCTACAGCCAGCGCTGTTGGCCCGGTCATTTTTATGAAGCCGGCATTAAAATCTGTCAATGTCCCTGAAACCTGCAGGCCCGAGCTGTAAACAACGGTGCAGGTGTTGTTGCTTTCAAGCGCTTTTTGCAATCCGTAGGTTCCGCCAATTCTGAAAGCCATTTTATTTGCAAACTGCTCCAGCACATCAATAAGGTTTTGAAACGTTGGCGTCACAAATAGCTGCTTCTGCGGCTGAGTGATGTCATAAGCATAATTCACGGCGTCAGGTGTATACCATAATTTACGTATGTTAGGTTGCATGCAGGTTGCGCTCTCACCAATTGATGACAAAAGACCGGCGCCATATATCTTGGGGTTTTCTAATGTGCCTATCAGTCCATATTCCACAGTCCACCAGTGTAGTCTGCTCAACAGGGCCATTTCTGATGGCTCGCCTATATTTTGTTGCCAATAGGCAACCTGTTCTTCTGCCTTTTTTAGTTCGGCAGGGTCAGCCTCAGGCATTTCCTTTAAGATAGAAAGTGCACGGATAGCCTCATATAGTTCGTAGTCTTGTGCCGAATACATTGCTTTGGCGCCTATCGAACCAAAATAGCTTAAATATTGGTGATAGTCGGGATCGGCGATAATAGGGGCGTGGCCAGCCGATTCATGAATGATATCGGGTGCCGGCGTATATTCAATATGGTTTAACTGGCGAATATCTGCAGCGATAACCAACACACGATATGCCTGATATTCCATAAAAGCAGCGGGGGGGATAAAACCATCCACGGTAACCGCCCCCCAGCCAATTTTGCCCAAGGCATCGTTCATTTCCTGCAGATGCGGAATTTGCTCAATTGTTAACCCAGCGGCCTTAAGGCCGGGGATATAAGGATAATAAGCCACATCTTTCAGGTAGGCATAATTCTGCCGCATAACATATCGCCATGCCGCCTGATCCACGGGCGTGTAATGGTCATAATGCTGTTCGACTATGTACTGCCTCAAATGCCTGGGCAGCGCCGCTACCTGTTTATTTCCAAAGTCGTTCATTACAAATTGCCGCGAAGTTCCTGTTCTCTTTCAATTGCTTCAAATAGCGCTTTAAAATTACCTGCGCCAAACGATTTTGCACCTTTGCGTTGTATAATTTCAAAAAACAGGGTAGGCCTGTCTTCAACCGGTTTAGTGAAAATCTGCAATAAATAACCCTCATCGTCACGATCAACTAAAATACCAAGTTTCTTTAAGGGTTCAATATCCTCATCAATTTTGCCTACTCTTTCTTCCAGCTCATCATAATAAGTGGTGGGTACTGTCAAAAATTCAACTCCACGGCTTTGTAAATTTGTAACTGTTTGTACAATATCGTGGGTTGCCAGAGCCAGGTGCTGTACACCCTCGTCTTCATAAAACTCCAGGTATTCTTCAATCTGCGATTTCTTTTTACCTTCGGCTGGCTCATTGATTGGGAACTTTACATAGCCATTGCCATTGCTCATTACTTTACTCATCAGCGCCGAATATTCTGTCGAGATCATTTCGTCATCAAACGTCAGGATGTTTTTAAAACCCATTACTTCCTCGTAAAAATGCACCCAATGATCCATTTTATGCCAGCCTACATTGCCTACACAATGGTCAACGTATAATAGTCCCGCCGGCGTGGGGTTATAAGCCGTGTTTAATGCACGGTAACCCGGCAAAAATAACCCTTTGTAATTTTTTCGTTCGATAAACAAATGGACGGTCTCGCCGTATAATTTAATGCCACTGGTGCGTACCTCGCCAAACTCGTCAACCATGGTTTTGGGCTGTTGATAGGGTTCTGCGCCACGTGCAGTTGTTTGCTCAAAGGCGTCATAAGCGTCATCCACCCACAGGGCAAGTATCTTTACGCCATCGCCGTGTTTTTTAATGTGTTCGGCGATCGGATGATCAGAATGTAGCGGCGTGGTTAATACCAGCCTGATTTTACCTTGCTGCAAAACATATGACGCATGGTCGCGAACGCCTGTTTCGGGTCCGGCATAGGCCAAATCCTGAAAACCAAAAGCTGTTTTATAATAATGCGCCGCCTGTTTGGCATTGCCAACGTAAAATTCTACATAGTCGGTACCATTTAACGGCAAAAAGTCTTGCGTTTGGTTGGGTTTACTGATGGTTTCTGTTTCCATAATTTTGTTAAGCTATCCAGCTTTTATAATAGTTTTCGTCTTCAATTTTAATCGCATCTTCGGTAAGCATCAGTGGCCTGAACGGATCAATCATTACCGCCAGTTCATCTGTTGATTCTTTACCAATTGATTTTTCTACCGAACCCGGTGCCGGGCCGTGTGGAATGCCGCCGGGGTGCAAGGTGATCTGCCCCTTTACCACACTTTTTCGGCTCATAAAATCTCCGGCTACATAATACAGTACTTCGTCGCTGTCCACGTTGCTGTGGTTATATGGGGCCGGGATTGAAAGAGGATGATAATCGAACTTACGCGGTACAAATGAGCAGATCACAAAGTTATTCCCTTCAAAAGTTTGATGTACTGGCGGCGGCTGATGTAAACGCCCGGTTATTGGTTCAAAGTCATGAATAGAAAGTGCCCAGGGATAATGAAAGCCGTCCCAGCCAATAAAATCAAAAGGATGGGTGCTGTAGATGTACGGGTAGATCAAACCTTGTTTTTTGATCAGTATTTTAAAGTCACCTTTTTCGTCATGGGTTTCCAGGTTTTCCGGCCTGCGGATATCCCGTTCGCAATAAGGCGCATGTTCCATCAGCTGTCCGGAACTGTTTAGGTAACGTTTGGGTGGCCTGATGGGGCTGAAGCTTTCAACAATAAACAGCCTGTTTGCTTCGGTGTCGAACTCCAGTTGATAGATGGTACCCCTCGGAATGATCAAATAATCGCCATAACCAAATTTAATCTGTCCATAACCGGTATGTAACGTACCTGAACCTTCATGCACAAAGACCACTTCATCTGCCTGGCTATTTTTATAAAAATAGCCGGTCATTGATTTTTTGGGCGCAGCCAATGATATATGCAGGTCGCTGTTAACCAATACCGGTTTACGGCTTTGCAGGTAATCATCATCGGGCTTAATATTAAACCCAATCAGGCTGGTATGTTTCAAATGTTTTTCGCGTGCTATTTTCGGCTCTACTGAATACGGTTCGCCCAGCGCTTTTACCATCGTGGGTGGATAAGCATGATAAACAAGCGAATAAACGCTTGAAAAGCCTTCTGTCGAAACCAGCTCCTCTGCATATAAACTTCCATCGGGCTTACGAAACTGCGTATGCCTTTTGTGCGGGATCTTCCCTAAGGTATGATAGCTTGGCATATTATATTGGTTTTGGTAACTTAAATAGATCTGTTGTACGGCAATACCAGTCGCCGCCTAAACGCGCAACCTGGTCAAATTTTTCTTGCATGGGTTTTCCCAATTCATCTAAAAGGTCATCTCTGAAATGCATGGTTTTCACTTCGGCTATCACCAGATTCCCTGCGCCGGGACCTTTGCCTAATGGCATAATATGTTGCACGGTGCATTCCAACTGCACCGGCGATTCGGCTACACGTGGCGGTTTTATATGGATTGATGCAAGCTCGGTTAAGCCGGCTTCAATGAATTCATTTACGCCTTTTTCATATTCGGCACTAGCCTGGTTAACTTTAAAAACGAGGTTGTAATCAACAATATTAACCACGCACTCCCTAACCTCGTACAGGTTCTCTAAAGTGTGCTTGGTGGTATTGTCTTTAACCCTTCGTGATGGCGAAAAAATTATCACCGGGGGATTGGCGCTAAATAAATTAAAAAAACTAAACGGGCTCAAATTCACTTTCCCCGCACGATCAATAGTTGATACCAGCGCAATAGGACGCGGGGCTATGGCGTGTTGCAGGTAATTATGTACCTGTCCGATAGTTAATTCACTGGCTTCAAAACTTTTCATTTCTTTAAGTTTAAAATTGACCAGTCAGTATCTTCGGCTATAATTGTATTGGTTAATGTACCCAAGCCGGTGATGGTCATTTCAACCACGTCACCGGGCTGCAGCCATTGTGCTTTATAGTTTGGATCGTTTAATAAACCGGTACCATTTAGTTCCAAAAAACAACCGGTACCTACCGTGCCGGAGCCTATAACATCACCCGGATAAAGATTTACACCATACGATGCCCGCTCGATAATTTCAGCAAATGTCCAGTCCATATCGGCCATATTGCCACGTGATACCTCTATATTATTAACCCTGCAGATCATCTCAAGATTATAGTTATTGCCGATATGCCCGGGTTTAGGCTTCACTTTAAATTTTTCCAGTTCATCGGGTGTCACCAGCCAGGGGCCAATCACTGTTGCAAAATCTTTTCCTTTAGCAGGGCCGAGGTTTAAAAGCATCTCTTCCATTTGCAAGGTACGGGCGCTCAGGTCATTCATTATAGTATAGCCCTTTATATATTGATCGGCGTCCATAGCTTTAATATTTCGACCCTGCCTGCCTATAACAATCGCTACTTCCAGTTCAAAATCAAGTTTATTAAAATGATCCGGCATGCAATAAATGGGGCCCGGCCCGTAAATAGCCCGATGATTGGTGAAGTAAAAAATGGGATATTGATCAAACTCAGCTATCATACTTAATCCACGGTTGCGCCTGGCCGATTCAACATGTTGACGAAACGCATAAGCGTCACGGCACGAAGGCGGATGCGGAACGGGCGCTAAAAGTTCATAGTCATGGACTTGTTCATTGGTTTGCAGATTATACAGCAGTTCGTCAACAAGCTGTCCTTGCTGTTCGTGGTTATTTGTTTTATAGGTCACCAGTTTCATTTCTTAAAGTTCCGGCTTTGCAGGCCAAAAAACAGTACACTGGTATAAAATGAGTTATATATACGGGTTTTTGATATAAAAACTGGATAATAAACGAAAATTTAAATTTAAATTTGCTTAAACCGAATGATATACGATATGCTCGATAAACTTGATCAAACAGATATTCGCATCCTCCAGATTTTGCAGGATAATGCCCGCCTTACCAACAAGGAGATAGGGGCGAAGCTTTTTAAAAGTGCCAGCACTATCAATGACCGGATCCGCCGGATGCAGGAAAAAGGCTATATAAAAAAATATGTCGCCGTGTTGGATCCTAAAATGATCGGCAGGGGGTTCACTGCTTTTACCCATGTCCATCTAAAAGATCACAGCAAAGAAATAATTAACCATTTTGAAAAAGAGATTATAAAATTGCCGGAAGTATTAGAATGCTATCATATGTCGGGTCAATATGATTTTATACTGCGTGTTGCAGTAAAAGACCTCGATGCTTATCATGTTTTTTTGATGAATAACCTTTTCGAAAAATTCTCTATTGGCTCTATAGAAAGTACATTTGTTATGCGTGAAGCCAAAGCAGAAATGGCTTCACCAATACATCCTTAGTTACTGTTTTGATCTTTTCTTTTAAATACCGGCTATATGGATCGTCCTAAGACAAATTAAATTATAAAGTTCCGTTCTGCGAATAGCTTTTGTTGGAAACAAAAGGCAATAGAAATGGGTTGCTTTATAAATTAATTCCATGATAGATATTAACGAACTTATTATTCCTGCTGCGCGTAAGGGAGAACTTGAAGTGTTGGCAGAGCTTATTCGTCAAAATGCCAACCTTGAGCACCGTGATGAAAAAGGCTACACACCACTTATTATTGCCTGCTATAATAATCAATATGAGGCAGCCAGGTTATTACTGGAGGCCGGAGCTGATGTCAACGGCGCTGACGCCGGCGGCAACACCGCATTAATGGGTGTTGCTTTTAAAGGGTATCCTGATATCGCTGAATTATTAATTAAGCATGGTGCGCATCTAAACCTTCAACATGGAAATGGAGGTACGGCCCTGATGTTTGCAGCTATGTTTGGCCGGAATGAGCTGGTTAAATTATTATTAGCACGCGGCGCAGATAAAACTATTCTGAACACCGCCGGCCTTTCAGTTATGGACCTGGCAGCCCAACAAGGAAATCAAACTGCACTTGAAATGCTGAGTGAAAATATGGGTTAATATTTTATAGTATAACGAAACAATACTAGCACCTGCGGGTTTTAAAAGGACAAATTAAAACCTGCCATGACTAAAAAAAACAACCTCGAAACCTCGGCCAATAAAAAACTTGATGAACTGGCTCCCGATAAAGAAATAAGCAGCGGTGAGTTTATGACTACCGACCAGGGTGTTAAGATCAATGATGATACCAACTCCCTAAAAGCAGGTGAGCGCGGCGCTACACTGCTTGAAGATTTTATCCTGCGTGAAAAAATCACCCATTTTGATCATGAACGTATACCTGAACGGATTGTGCATGCCCGCGGTTCGGCGGCGCACGGTTTTTTTCAGGTCTATGAATCTATGGCCAAATACACTAAGGCGGGTTTTTTGCAGGATCCGTCGGTTAAGACACCGGTATTTGTACGGTTCTCTACGGTGGCTGGTTTTAGGGGATCAACCGACCTGGCTCGTGACGTACGCGGTTTCGCAGTAAAATTTTATACTGAAGAAGGAAATTTTGACCTGGTAGGTAATAATATTCCGGTATTTTTTATCCAGGATGCGATCAAATTTCCTGATCTGGTCCACGCGGTAAAACCTGAACCGCATAATGAAATACCGCAAGCTGCCTCCGCACACGATACTTTTTGGGATTTTATCTCACTCACTCCTGAATCGATGCACATGATTATGTGGGCAATGTCTGACAGGGCAATACCGCGCTCGTTGCGTATGATGGAAGGATTTGGTATCCATACTTTCCGGTTTGTCAATTCAGAGGGGAAATCAACTTTTGTTAAGTTTCATTGGAAACCGTTATTAGGTATGCATGCCGTAGCCTGGGACGAAGCCCAAAAAATATCGGGGAAAAACTCAGACTTTCATCGCCAGGACCTTTGGGAAGCAATTGAAAGCGGCGCTTTTCCTGAATGGGAGTTTGGCGTACAATTAATTCCTGAAGAGGATGAACATAAGTTTCCGTTTGATTTGCTGGATCCCACCAAACTGATCCCTGAGGAAGTAGTGCCGGTGATCCGAATTGGGAAAATGACGCTTAACCGTAACCCGGATAATTTCTTTGCAGAGACAGAGCAGGTGGCTTTTCACCCCGGGCATTTGGTTCCCGGTATAGATTTTACCAACGACCCATTGTTACAGGGCCGGTTGTTTTCTTATACAGATACGCAATTATCGAGGTTAGGCGGCCCTAATTTTCATGAAATTCCTATCAACCGGTCAATAAACCCTGTGCACAATAACCAACGCGATGGCCATATGCGCCAGCAAATCAACGTAGGTAAATCAAGCTATCACCCAAATACCACAGGTGGTGGATCGCCGCAGCAGGCAAAAATTACTGAAGGTGGTTTTACATCCTACGAAGAGCGGATTGATGCACGTAAAGTAAGGGCACGCAGTAAAAGTTTTATGGATTTCTTCAGCCAGGCTACATTGTTCTTTAACAGCCAGTCTGAACCTGAACAAAATCATATTATTGATGCCTTGCGCTTTGAACTGGGTAAGTGCGAAACTGTCGCCATACGCGAGCGGGTGCTCGGTTTGTTAAGTAAGGTCAGTAATCCTCTGGCTACTAAAGTAGCGGAAGGTTTGGGCATGTCCGTGCCAAAACCGCAGGAACCATTGAACCACAACTTTGGCGCTGATGCCAATCCGGCTGATTACCAGGATAACCCGAAAAAACAGATCGGTAAATCACCTGCACTAAGCATGGCAAATTCGCCTAAGGACACCATTAAAACACGGCAGATAGCAGTATTGGCCACCGATGGTGTAAATGGAGATTCTTTGAAGGCAATGAAGGCTACCCTGGAAGCCGAAGGAGCACAGATTAAACTGATAGCTCCGCACGGCGGGTTTATTAAAGATAGCAAAGGATCTGACATTAAAGTGGATATGAGTTTCCTTACGGCTGCATCTGTGCTATTTGACGCAGTTTATGTGCCTGCTGGCTCAACGGGGCTTAATACCAATGTCAATGCAATCCATTTTGTAAATGAAGCTTATCTTCATTGTAAAGCTGTTGCGACAGATAACGATGCTTTCTTAAAAGAAACCTACGTCGCTAAAAAAATGAATACCCCGGGGGTTATTGTTGGTAAGGCACCAAAAGATTTTATAAACGCCATTGCGCAACACCGTTTTTGGGAACGCGAGAAAAATGATAAAGTGCCGGCTTAATACGGCATAGTTTACATCAGGACCGGCACAGGCAGGATTTCTTGCAGTGCCGGTCCTGTATTAACATTTATCGTTCTGTTTTGATGTAGATTTACTATTGGCGCTCAATAGTGTGAGATTTTGCTCTTTTTATAGTTTCTGCTATTTTCTTTACCGCTATGGCCAGCTGATTTTCTACCGTTTTGGCCGATATATTCATTAAAGAGGCGACCTCTTTATATTTCAAGCCATCGACCTTAATTAATTTAAATATCGCTCTGCATTTTGGAGGTAACTGATTGATGACCGTATTTAACCGTTCGGTTTGCTCTTTAGTAATCAATAGGCTTTCGGGGTCAACGCTAATGGGATCACTTTCGTTATAGACAGTCTCGATGGCGGCATGGGCGTGTTTGGCTTCGTTCCTTAAATGGTTGAGTGAAAGATTTTTCACTGATACATATAAATAGGTATCAAGGTTTGCTATTGCTGTGAAATCATTTCGCTTTTTCCAGAGGTTGATTAAAACGTCATGCACAATTTCTTCAGCAGACTCTTTGCAATGGGTTAGCGAAAAGGCAAACCGGTAAAGCCTGACAAAATATTGTCGGTACAGGTCCTTAAATACCAGCTCGTCTTTGAGGACGGACCGCTCAAACTTTTCATTAAGGATGACTTGCATAGGTTTGCAATAAACAATTGGTGAAATAAAGGTAACGTTATTTTAACGATATATTAATTACTTACTTAAAAGCTTTTAAAAAAAAATGTTTTTTCTTTTGGGGGTATTTTGTTTTTGGTGTGTCTTTACGTATATGGCATCAGAAGAAAGAATTTGGCGTTTAATATCTGGAGCACTTGCGGATGAGCTTTCTGCCGCGGAGTTTGCCGAAATGGAATCAATTTTTATTAATGAACCCGAACGCCGCGTTGATTTTGAAAATCTCAAAAAACTTAGACTTGAAGCTTCAGCTGTTACCTCAATTGACGAACGTCGCGCGTTAGAACGCGGGTTGAATAAATTTGATCAGTTTATGGAGGAAAATGGATTCATGGAACGCACCATGTTCAATCAACCGCTTGAGCCCTTGCCGCACAGCCGTTTTAAAAGCTGGATGATTGCTGCGGCTTTGATTCCGTTATTTGTTATTGGTGCGTGGATCATGCATTTATCAAGGAAGGTTAATGTAAATGAGCCGCAATCATTAGCTGTCGGTTATGGAAAACGGATACGGTCAACATTACCTGACGGCTCGGTAGTATGGCTTAATTCCGGTTCTGTCATTACTTATTCTAATAGTGAAAGCGGTAAACGCGAAATAAATCTTATTGGCGAAGCCTATTTTGATGTCAAACATGATACCGAACACCCGTTCATAGTGCATGCTGGGAAATTAAACGTTGTTGTTTTAGGCACGGCTTTTAATGTGAAAGCCTATAAAGGGGATACATTTATCGAAACTACGCTGATAAGAGGAAAGGTTGAGATATTAAATGAAGCCAGGCCGGGAAGCATCATTGTTTTAAAACCTAATGAAAAGGTTACCATAAATAAGGTCATGAATAACGCCCAAAAAATAGTAGTCAGTAATCAGCCCGTTGCTGATTCTGTTGCTAACCCCAAAAATGAGGATGTTGTTAAAAATCTTGTTCCGAACAATGAAATTACTGAAACTGCATGGGTAAGCAATTACTTAACCTTTAAAAGGGAGGCCTTTGCCGACCTGGCAGGTCGCCTGGAGCGTTGGTATAATGTAAATATCATTTTTGATAACAATAAGTATGTGGCCAGGCAGTTTACCGGCCGTTTTAAAGATCAGGATATTAATGAAGTGATGGGCGCTTTGCAACTTACCGGGTCATTTCATTATAGCATAAATAATAACCAAATACATATATGGTAATTAACCAGTTGCCAATAAACTTAAAGAGAAGAAAGGAAAATGCGATGACATAGGCTACATTAATCAATTTATAGCCCAAAAAATAAGGAAGTGCGGGAACACTTCCTCTGTTGCGGCTATTGTACCAATTAACCTAATATCTGGCTGGATCTCAGGCTTTTTTAGATTTTATTAACCTCAACAAACCAAAAGTATGAAAAAAACTTATAGTTCTTTCATCAAGCAAACTATTGTCAAAAAAATTCTACTCTGCGTGAAATTAACGTGTGTTTTTATTATGTTAACCTTATTGCACGTTAGTGCCAAGGTGCGTTCACAGGAAAAGCTGAATCTTAACGTGAAGAACGTTAACCTGGAGAAATTTTTTGACCTCCTGGAAAGAAAGAGCAATTACTCTTTTCTATATAATAACCAGGCAATCCCTAATCAAACAGTAAATGTAAATGCAAGGGATTTAACCGTTACTCAAATACTGGATAATGCTTTATCGAACACTGGCCTGGCTTACAAAGTCATGTCAGATAAATTGATTGTTATAACCCTAAAATCAGCTCCTCAAGTAGCTGATATAACCGTTACCGGTACGGTTACCGATGAAAAAGGCGAAACATTACCTGGCGCCACCATCGGCATTAAAGGTGGTAATAGCCTCTCGGTTACCGATTTAAACGGAAATTTCACGGTTACTGTACCTGAAAATACGACGTTGACGGTTTCTTATGTCGGCTATCAACCGCAGGACATTCCCGTTGGTAACAATACCCGCATAAAAGTTGTGCTTAAGGAGCTTAGCGGCAGTATAAACGAAGTAATAGTTGTGGGTTACGGCACACAAAAGAAAAAGGACCTTACCGGTGCGGTTTCTGTGATAAGCAGTAAGGACCTTAACGGTTTGCCTGTTGGCGGCGTTGAACAAATTATTCAGGGTAAAGCTGCAGGTGTGTCGGTAACGCAAAATACTGGTGCGCCCGGTGACGCCATTTCGGTTCACGTTCGCGGTTTAGGTACAGTTAATGGTGTTTCGCCATTATACATTGTTGATGGCGTGCCAACAACAGACGGGATCAATGAAATAGCGCCCAGCGATATTGAAAGCATTAACATACTAAAAGACGCTTCATCTGCTGCTATTTATGGAGCACGTGCTGCGGGCGGGGTGATTATAATTACGACCAAACATGGTGCATCAGGTAAGTCGAAGCTTAACCTGAGTATGTATTCGGGAGTTCAAAGCGCTACCAACCTGATAAAAATGGCTAACACGGCCCAATATGTTAAGGCGTATAACACAGCAGCTACTAATGACAACAGACCACTCATTTCTGATAGCCTGGCCCGTACCTTATCAGATGTAAACTGGTTGAAAGAGGTGTTGAAGCCTGCACCGGTAACCAATATCAACTTATCAGTAAGCGGCGGTAATGATAATTCAAATTATATCGTATCCGGCAATATCTTCAGCCAGGGTGGTTTAATTCAAAACTCATCATTTAACCGGTATAATTTACGTACGGCTATCAACAGCAATGTAACAAAATATCTTAAAATTGGTACCAATGTTAACTTAGCTTATTCTAAAACGAGGCTGGTTGGCACCTCCGGTGACGGATTTTCAGGCGCCGCGCCGAGTGTGGTGCGTTATGCATTATTCCGTACGTCAGGTACGCCGGTTTACGGGCCAAACGGCCAGTTTGTGGATTTACCAAAACAGGATGCCAAACTGGGAAACTTTTTAGGCGATGGTATTAACCCCGTGCAACAAGCCGCTTCAACAAATGATAACAATTATAATTATACCATATTAGGCAACGCGTTTTTAGAGCTAACGCCGGTTAAGGGCTTGAAAATAAGATCAGATATTGGCTTGGACCTGGTACAGACCGACTATAAACAGTTTTTTGAAACTTATGGAGCCGACCGTTCTTTTAACTCACCAAGTTCACTGGCGCAATCTCATAACAACGATCTTAACTATAATTGGACAAATACCGCTACCTATGATCTAACGCTTCAAAAGCATGAATTTACTTTCCTGGCAGGTACGGAAATAATTAAACAAGATCAACAGGGACTTTCAGCCTCACGTACAGGCTACGTAAACCAAACCCCTTATTTTCAATATCTGGATAACGGCGGATTAACCGGTCAACAAAACGGTGGCGGTGAATCTCATTATGCCTACTCCTCATTATTTGGCAGGGTTAACTATCAGTATAACAATAAATACCTGGCAAGTTTTAACTACCGTTGGGATGCGTCATCTAAATTGGATCCAAATGCACAGTCGCAATCCGTTTATTCTGGTTCATTGGGATGGCGTATTGATCAGGAAGATTTCATGAAAGACATTAAGCCAATCTCAACCTTTAAGTTAAGGTTAGATGTTGGCCAGGCAGGTAATGCCCAGGGGTTAGGTGCTTATCCTTATGTGTCTACCTTAAACGGTAATTATTATTATCCTTTTGGTGGAAGTACGAATCAGGGTTATACAATTAACTCAATTGGTAACCCTAAGATTCGTTGGGAGATAAGTACGCAGGAAGATGTGGGTCTTGATCTCGGATTCTTCGATAATTCATTGATGGTTACGGCTGATTATTATGTTAAAAATACCAATAACGTATTGTTGCCGTTTCAACTGCCACCAAGCGCTGGCGGTGCAGCTGCGCCAACAATTAATGCCGGCAAAGTACGCGACCAGGGTTTTGAACTTGAAGTAAATTACCGGCACACATTTAACAAAGACTGGGCATTTTCTGTAAACGGTAATTTTGCAACACTTAATAATAAAGTTGTTTCATTAGCCGGTGCGCCTCCAATCGCAGGCGGACGTATTGATAACAACTATTTTGCTACCCGCACTCAGGAAGGCCATGCTATAGGTGAATTTTATCTGTTACAGCAGGAAGGTATTTTCCAGACCGCGCAACAAGTATTTACACATGCTTACCAGGGGCCAAATATAAGGCCGGGTGACGTTATGTATAAAGACGCAAATGGCGACGGGGTAATAGATGATAAAGATAAAATGTTTGTAGGCAGTCCTATCCCGAAATTTACGTATGGATTTTCTGCCAATGTATCTTATCAGCAATTTGATCTGAGTTTGTTCTTCCAGGGCGTATACGGTAACAAGATCTACAATCAGATCAATACTGATATCGAAGGGTTTTACAGGCCATTTAACATTACCGAAAGGGTAGCAACGCAAAGTTGGAGCGGCCCGGGTACCAGCAACACCATTCCGTTATTATCATGGTCTGATGCAACAAACAATAAGCAACCTTCAACCCGCTTTTTAGAAAACGGCTCTTATTTAAGGCTTAAAAATGTGCAGCTGGGCTATAAACTAGGTAAAGGCGCTTTAAAAGCTATTGGCTTATCATCGGTGCGGATATTTGTGAGTGCGCAAAACCTGCTCACATTTACTAAATACACCGGGCTTGATCCTGAGCAATACAGCAACAGCAATAACCAGGGTGATGGTGTAAGAGCGGTTGGTATTGATTGGGGAACCTATCCGTCTGCACGTGTTATCACCGGCGGCATTAACGCCAGTTTCTAACTTTAATTTATAGAAAGATGAAAGCAAAAAATAGAGTAATATATATAATAGCTATCCTGTTTTTTTCGGCTGCAGGATGCAAGAAGATACTTGACCAGCCCATATTAGGCCAGTATCAGACAGGTAATTTTTTTACCAATGATGCTAATGCGGTACTTGCGGTAAATGCCGCATATAGCCCGCTTACTTTTACCGATGCCTCTTCAAATGCCATTTGGGTATTAGGAGACGTTGCTTCGGATGATGCAATAAAAGGCGGCAGCGCCGGCGATCAGGCTGATTTTCAATTGATCAATGATTTTAATATCAACCCATCAAACTCGGCGGTTGAGGCTGTTTGGAAAAGATATTATCAGGGTGTTTTTGCCTGTAATGTGGTGATTGATGGTTTGTCAGGCAGCACCGGGCTGTCAGCAACTGTGAAAACACAGGTTATGGGCCAGGCGCAGTTTTTAAGAGCGTACTATTATTTCAACCTGACCGCGGCCTATGGAAACATCCCGTTGCATCTTAAGGTTGAAACGCCGGACGAAGCACAAAAAACCGTTTCAACCCAGGCCCAGATATATGCCCAGGTTGAGCAAGACTGCATAGCAGCAGCGGCCGCTTTGCCTACAACCTGGACAGGTGGCGATCTTGGTCGCGCTACAAAGGGCGCTGCTTTGGCTTTACTGGCTAAAACCTATCTGTTTGAACAGAAATGGGCATTAGCGGCCTCAACCGCTAAAGCTGTAGAAGCTTTAAACGTTTACAGCCTGTTACCTGTTTTTGCCGATAATTTTAGAGCGGCTACTAAAAACAATGCAGAGGGGGTGTTTTCTATTCAACATCAAACAGGCTTAGTACCTTTTCAGGGCAATAACCTGAATGTTTGGTTTGCACCACGTTCAATTAATGGTTACGGCTTTTATTATCCTACACAAAGTTTGGTTAATAATTTCGAGAAATCGCCGTCGGGTACCGATGATCCACGCCTTGATTATTCAATTGCAAGAGCGGGCCATCCTTACTTTGACAGCGCTTTTGACCCTTCATGGACATCAACCGGTTATTTAAGTAAAAAACATTGCCAGCCATTGTCAGAGATTCCAACGACTTTAAAAGGCGATGGTAATCTTAACTATCAGGCTATCAGGTTTGCAGAGGTTTTATTGATTGAAGCCGAAGCATTAAATGAAGCAGGCAGCAGCGCTGAGGCACTTGCGCCGTTGAACAAGGTTAGAAAGCGTGCGAGAGAAAGTTTTCTTTATGATAACAGCCTGCCTGGCTTCGGTACTGTACCTGCCGGTTTATTGCCCGACATTACTACCACCGACCAAACCCAGCTTCGGGATATTATCCGCAGGGAAAGACGCTCTGAGTTGGCGCTTGAGTTTCATCGTTTCTTTGATATAATCCGCTATGGATCGACCTATGCTAATTCGGTGTTAGGCACTCGTCCATTGTTTAATTATGATAAGAATAAGTTTTTCCCGATCCCTGAGAGTGAACGGGCCACCAATTTCAAATTAGGTTTATAATTGTGAATTTTTAAAATAGTAAAAATGAAAAACCTCAAAAAATATATGGCAATGATCTTTGCGGCAGGCGCGGTCATGCTTTTGATAGGGTCCTGCAAAAAGAGTGAAAGTCAGGCCGACTATAATTCTAATAAAGCGGCCCTTAGTTTGCAGATTGACTCTGCACAAAATTTATATACTACTGCGGTTGAAGGTAAGGCAGCAGGTAATTATTCTATAGGGTCTAAAGCAGTGTTAAAAACTGCGATAGATCTGGCTAACGGGGTTAAAACAGGGCGTTTTACCCAGCAGGAAGTTAATAATGCCCTGGCAAATTTAAAACGTGCCGAATCAGCCTTTAAAGCAAATATCATTCAGGAAGTGTCACCGGATAACCTGGTAGCCTACTGGAAATTTGATGGCGATACCAAAGACGCATCGGGTAATGGCCACGACGGTGTATTAAAAACAGGCTGGGTTGGTAACTCGGCTGCTACAGCTGTAGACGGAGGGACTTTACCCGTTTTAACTACCGACCGGGCCGGCGCAGCCAATAAAGCTTATAGCTTTAACAATGGTGCCTATGTAGAAGTCCCTTATGCGGCCAGCTTACGCCCCGCAAGCTTCACTTTAAGTGTGTGGGTTAAGGTTGCAGCCACTAATGCTGGTAATTACATCTTTTCGCTGGATCGCTGGAATGGTTATAAATTTCAACTCCAATCCAACAACTTCCCGTTCATCACTTTAAATACTGATGCCGGATATCATGATATTGATGATAACCCGGGGGCAGTTCCAATTGGCACCTGGACACATGTTGCTGTTTCTTATACCAATGGCACTGTAGTGTTTTACATCAATGGGGTAGTGGTAAAAACAGTTAGCTCGCCTGGTACACCGTTACCGTTGCCGGTAATTACCAATTTGGCTATCGGTAATGAAATGCCAAAAACAGCTTATAATTTTACTGATTCTTCAAGTTCGCAGTATTTTTATGGTGCGAGTTATTTTATGGGAGCAATTGACGACATGAGGCTTTATAATAAAGTATTGAGTGTTTCAGAAGTCCATTCTATCTACGTAATGGAACAACCTAATTAATTTTATTGATGCTTATGAAAAATTATTTAAAAGCAGGAGGCGTTTTATGCCTCCTGCTATTTACCCAATATAGCTTTGCGCAATCTACAAGTAACCGGTTGCCGTCCTGGGCTTTCGGTGGGTTTAAACGCGTCGAAAAAGTTAACCCAATCATATCACCCGATACTAACTCCCGCTTTATTGACCCGGTGAGCAGGAAATCGGTTCTATGGGAGGCGAATGATACATTTAATCCCGGTGCCGCTATAAAAAACGGTAAAGTTGTGGTTCTGTACCGGGCCGAGGATCTTTACGGTACAGGCATAGGTTTCCGCACGTCCCGCCTGGGTTATGCCGAAAGCAGCGATGGCGTTCGCTTTAAAAGAAGGCCTGCCCCGGTACTTTATCCGGCAAATGATATGGCTAAAAAATATGAATGGCCCGGAGGCTGCGAAGATCCGCGCGTGGCGGTAACAGCAGGAGGGACGTATGTTGTTTTCTATACAGAATGGAATCGTGATGTGCCGCGTTTAGGGGCAGCCACCAGCCGTGATTTGATCCATTGGACAAAAGCCGGACCTATGTTTCGGAAAGCATACGGCGGAAAATTTTTTAATATCGCCAGTAAATCGGCCTCGATATTAACAAAGGTAGTTAATGGTAAACAGGTGATCGTCAAAATTAACGGCAAGTACTGGCTTTATTGGGGCGAACATCATGTGTATGGTGCAACCTCAACAGACCTTGTTAACTGGGCCCCCGTAGTTGATAGCCGTGGTAAATTGAAAGAATTGATGTCGCCAAGGGACGGCTATTTTGATAGCGATTTAACTGAATGTGGTCCGCCGGCTTTAATGACCGACAAGGGCATCATTCTTTTCTACAACGGAAAGAATAAACCGGCTGCAGGCAGGGATCCCCGCTTTACCGCAAATTCATATTGCGCGGGCCAGGCTTTGTTTGACAGAAAGGATCCGTCCAAATCAATCACCCGTCTTGATGTTCCGTTCTTGCGCCCGATGGCTTCTTTCGAAAAAAGCGGCCAGTATATAAACGGAACGGTTTTTATAGAGGGGATGGTTTATTTTAAACAAAAATGGTTCCTGTATTATGGCTGTGCCGATTCAAGGGTAGCGGTTGCGGTTTATGACCCGGCTCATCCGGCATTGCCAGACCCTGTTGGAACAAAATAAGCTGATTTATTTGCGATTGAGTGGCTGTTTAGTCCCTCAATCGTAAATTTTGTTCAACCGGCTGTTCAATCACCAGGCTCCTGTTTTCGTCAAGGTCTACTTCAATCGCGCCGTGATTATTGAAGACATCTACCGCTTCCTGAGCTTCCCGAACAGAGGCTGCATGAACAGTTACAATAGAGCCGCTCCGGCCTAAAGACGCATAATGACCCGCTTTTTCTTCATCATTAAAAAGATGGCTGAAAAAAGCGCCGATACGATCTGTTTCGGGTACGTCGTCACCCTGGGTATGGGTATCAACATCTTCACTTTTAAATTCATTAGCCAACAGGTAAGAGCTGGCCTGCTCTGCAAGTTCTGTGTCTGAAAATATGCCTATTACTGTTATCATTTCTAAACAATGAATAAAACGCGCAATTGTTTTTTTTACTCAAATGTTTCCGGATTTACATTAATTGCAGAGGGAGGTGCGTCGGCAACCCCGGCTCCCCAGTTTTTGTTTGGCCTGTCGCCCATTTGTAATATAAGCACGCCGCCCTTAAACAAATCGGCGTGAGTGAACCAGGGTTTATCCAGCGGTTTGCCGTTAAGCGTTGCTTTTTGTATATAAACATTCGCTTTAGTATTGTTAAGCGCCTTAACTGTAAATAATTTTCCTGATGGAAGTTTAATGGTCGCCTCTGTAAAAGACGGGCTGCCGATATTATAAACCGGAACACCTGGTGTAACCGGAAAAAATCCCATCATGGAAAATACAACAAATGCTGTGGTACCACCACCGTCTTCATCGCCCGGTATGCCAAAGACATTGTCCGGGTACCAGGCGTCAATAAGCATGCGGATACGTTTTTGCGTTTTCCATGGTGCGCCCAAATAGTTATATAAGTAGGGAATATGATAGCTGGGTTCATTACCCATTACAAATTGCCCAACCATTCCGGATGCGTCAGGTTGATTTAACCAAAACAGGAATTTCGGTAATCCCAGGTCCTCACGAAATAGTTGATCCAGCTTAGCCTCGGCCTTTTGCCGGCCCCCCATTTTCTCAAACAACCCTTTTAAGTCATGTTTGGGGGTCCAGTTATAGGTATAAGAGTTGTTTTCCGTAACATACTCCCTGCCTAACAATTTGGTGTTGTAAGGGTATATCCAGTTACCTGCCTTATCTTTTGGCCAGACAAATCCTTCTTTTTCATTATAAACATTTGCGTAATAGCCTGCTCTTTTTAAAAACAGTGATTTGTCCTGCGGATAGCCCGCAGGTGTAGCCAGTTGAGCAATGGCCCAATCACAGATACTCCATTCTAATGTAATAGAAACGCCTTCATTGCCCCGGCCTTCCCACCATTTATCCATATCTACGCCGTCTTTGCTTCCGCGCTCTTCCGGGTGGGTAGAGTAGAGGTACCCGTGTTTATTATAAAATGAATCAATAGCCGTTGCCGGGCCGTTTCGCCACGGTAACAGCGTTCCTTCAAGCGAGTTTTTCTTTAAACCCTCATAAGCGGTTTTAACGTCAAATTTTAATCCTTTTGCCCAGGCGTCAGCCATCCATGAAGCTGCATGATTGCCGGTCATTGCCGGCCAGTCACCAGTGGCTAAGGCAAATGCCGGCATCCATCCGCTTTGTTTATACATGGTGAGGTAGGAATTTATTTTTTTTACCTCCTGTTTCGGGTCTAAAATGGTATGCAAAGGTTCTTCGGCTATGTACATATCCCAGATCCAGTTGTCTACAAAAAATGGCTCATTACTTTGATGTACCTGGTGATCATAAGCGCTGTAATATTGGCCGTATTCGTTGATATCCACCATCCGCTCATAAGTGCGGTAAAGCGATGTGTAGAATGTGCGTTTTTGTGCTGCGGTCCCGCCTTTTATGGTGATTTGATCTAATTTTTTATTCCAGATACTTTTTGCTTTTTCTTTAACTGCGTTAAAGTCCCAACCTGGTATTTCAATACCAAGGTTTGTCTTTGCCTGTTCTATACTGATGTAAGAGATGCCATATTTGAACTTTACCAACTGGCTTTTAAATCCGGCAGCCAGGTGTTTTTTATCGGTCTCGTTTTGATAATTTATTTTAGCGATATCCCGGTCCGTTTCGGCATAGAAATAGGCCGTTATACCTGAAATGCTTTCGGTACCGGTTATTATTCTTTCACCCAACTGCCAGACGCTGCCGGTATTACCGTTTAACCCGATTTTGAGGTAATTTTCATGCACGTCTTTAAAATTGACCTCAAAAAAGCCGCTTTTTGCCGCCGCGGTAAATTTAACTGTCATACCGTTGTCTTCATCTTCGGCCTGGTAATAATAAGGGGTTGTTTTTTCAGTTGCTATCGTAAACTTCTTTCCCCAAAAACCATCATTCTGTTTGCCTTTTAACGGCAGAAAAGAAAACGCATATTCGGTACGGTGCGATACCACATTCAACGGAAAAAAACTGATCTGGTCATCCAGTTGATCCTGCTTCATCGGGAATACCCGGAGCATGGAATTAGGCAGGTGAACAAGTGGCCGGGTAGGCTGTAACACAATACCCGACCCACCAATACCCGGATCAACATAATCTAACGGGGTTATGCCTTTTGATATTGGTTTTTGCTGCGCGATAGTAACTGGTCCTGTGCACAGTAAGATGATAAGTGCCGGTAAATAATTGTGTCCTTTCATCAGCTACCATTTATTATTTAAGTAAAGCAAATCGCCGTCTGATGGCGGGGCATCTTTTATCGCCGAACCCCAGTTACGATTGGGCCGGCTACCCATTTTGAAATTGATAGTGGCACCGTTAACTAAATCGGTATGTGCAAACCATGGTTTGTTTAACCGGGCGCCGTTTAGCGTAGCGCTCTGAATATATTTATTATCAGCCGAGTTATCAGCCGCATTAATAGTAAATACCTTACCATTTGGCAGGTTGATAGTAACTTTGGTAAATACCGGGCTGCCTATATTATATACCGGTATACCCGCTGTTACCGGGAAAAAACCCATCATGGAGAAAACAACAAATGAGGTCATGCCGCCACCGTCTTCATCGCCGGGTATACCAAAGAGATTGTCGGTATACCAGGTGTTTAACAGCATTCTAATTCGTTTTTGGGTCTTCCACGGTGCACCCATATAATTATACAGGTAGGGGATGTGAAAGCTCGGCTCATTACCCATTACAAATTGGCCAACCAAACCCGAAGCATCAGGCTGCGTTTTCCAGAAGATAAATTTTGCGGTCCCAAGGTCTTCTCTAAATAATTGATCCAGTTTGTTTTCCGCTTGTTTAGTGCCGCCCATTAAATTAAACAAACCTTTAAAATCGTGCTTAACGACCCAGTTATAGGTATAAGCGTTATTTTCTGTAAAAAATTCCCTTCCGGCTGATTTGGGATCCATATCTATCCAGTTACCATCTTTATCTTTTGCCCACATAAAGCCCTTGTCTTTTCTATATACGTTCCGGTAATTTTTAGATCGGGACATAAACAATTCCTCATCTTCAGGCAGATTAAGTTCGGCGGCAAGCCGGCTTATATTCCAATCGCTAAAACTATTCTCCAGGGTTACAGATACAGCCTGGCGTTTCTCCCATACATTTTCAACCTGCGGCACCGTTTCTGCCTCACCATAATGTAACCCGGGCATATAGCCGTGTTTATTGTAAAATGAGTCAAGTGCGGTAGCTGGTCCGTTGTTCCACGGTAATAATGTAGCCCCGACGGAGTTTTTTCTTAAACCGGCATAAGCTGTTCTCAGGTCAAAGTTTCTGATTCCCTTAAACCAGGCATCGGCTATCCACGAAGCGGCATGATTACCGGTCATGGCCGGCCAATCGCCAAATATTAACGCAAATGAAGGCATCCAGCCGTCTTGTTGGTACATGGTAATATAGGAACTGATCTTATCGGCCTCTTTAGCCGGATTCAGGATCATTTGCAACGGACCTAAAGCTATATAGGTATCCCAGATCCAGTTATCTACAAAAAAAGGCTTATTGCTTTGATGTACCTGGTGATCAAAAGCACTGTAATATTGGCCGTGTTCGTTTATATCAACCATGCGCTCATAACAGCGGTAAAGCGACGTATAGAACACCCGCTTTTGCGCCGTTGTGCCGCCTTCTACATTGATTTGAGACATCACTTTATCCCATTCGTGATAAGCTGTGGTTTTAACCTTATTGAAATCCCATCCCGGTATTTCCAGCCGTAAATTTTGTTTAGCCTGTTCAATGCTGATGTACGATATGGCATATTTAAAGCTTAATTTTTGGGGCGCTTTAATTAACATGCCTTTTGTTTTAGTAACGGCTTCCGAAATATCGGCATCGGTTTCTGCATAGAAATAAGCTTTCATTCCTTTAAAAATCTCGGTGCCGGTTAGTACCCGTTTACCGGCCACCGTTATTTGTCCACTTTCGTTAAGAATGCCCATTCTTAAATAGTTATTGCTGTTATCTTTAAAACTGATCTTGAAAAATCCGCTTTTTTCTGATGGTGAAAATTCGATCAGGTTGCCTTCGTCACCCAGTTCCGATCTGTAATAATAGGGTGTAAGTACCTCATAATTATAAACCTGTTTTTTGTCCCAAAGTAAATTCCTGTCGGCCCCGCTAACCGGCATAAAGCTAAACAGGGAAATAACCCGGTGTGAGGCTATAGTGAGCGGGAAATAAGAGATCTGATCGTCCAGCGCATCCTTCCTGACTGGGAATACTCTTATTAACTGGTTGGGTAGTTGAATGGTTGGCCGCGTGGGCTCCAGTATAAGCCCTACACCGCCGATTGCCTGGTCAACATAAACTAAGTTTGATTTTTTTTGCTGCGCGATAAGACTGCAGTTAATTAACAGCAAACAGGCGAAAACCACGTTGAAGTTTTTCATTTGATACTCTTTTATAGGAATATTAGGTTACTGGTTTACTGGTCTGCACGGTTTAATGCTGAACAACCGGGGTAAATATAGAGGAAAAAAATTATATCTTGTATATACAACTTACCGAGCTCTGTTTTTACGTTTATAGGTAACTCAAAATGGTAACAACTGTTATTTTTCAATAATCCGCCAATAATTACCTGCCGCTAAACAGTATTATGTTGTCTTTCTTAAATTAATTAAATGATATGATTTATAGCTCTTCGCCCGTTATTTAAAACCAAAATGCCAATATTATATCAAAATTAGCTAGTTATTGAAAGTTTTTGATTGGTGTTTGTTCTTTCTTTGTATTAATATTATAAACCAATATTGTAAACCTTAATTAAACGATGAAAAAGTTACTTTTTATCCTAGCCGCTGTTTTGCTGGTTTTTAACTGCTATGCGCAGCAGAATGAAAAATTTAATGGCCTTGATATGAATCTGGGCAATTTATCAAAGCTGTCTGATGCACAATCAAGATCTATAAGCCCTGAAAATTTTACCGGCGAAAAAGGTAAAGGCGGAATGGCCGATCCCCTAAAAGATAAAGGCAAACGTAATGTTGCAAACGCATCAGGCGCTGCGCGTGATTTAGGCCAGGGATGGAAAGTTAATCCTTATATCATAATTAATCCCGGCGAAACTATAACTATTGCCGAGATGACCGGCCCGGGCGCCATTCAGCATATCTGGATGACGCCTACCGGTAACTGGCGCCTGTCAATCCTTCGTTTTTATTGGGATGATGAAACCGAACCATCAATAGAGGTTCCGGTAGGTGCTTTCTTCGGAATGGGCTGGAATGCCTACTCGCCGCTAAACTCATTGCCGGTAACGGTAAACCCGGGTAGTGCGTTTAACTGCTACTGGAAAATGCCGTTTCGTAAAAAATGTCGGATAACTATGGAGAATATGGATGACCGTGCCATGAGCTTATATTATCAGGTAGATTATACCTTAACCAAAGTTGCTGATAATGAAGCATATTTTCATGCACAATTTAGAAAGTCTAAACCGGGCGACGGTTCTGTATATACCTTACTTGACGGTGTTAAAGGCAAAGGCCAGTATGTGGGCACTTATATGGGTGTTGACGTAAATAATAATGGCTGGTGGGGCGAAGGCGAGATCAAGTTTTTTATGGACGGCGATTCAAACTTCGCTACGATAGTTGGTACCGGTACAGAAGATTATTTCTGCGGATCATATGACTTTGATACACGTAAACGAAATGCCGCCGGGGTAGAGGAGGTTAGTTATACCGAGTTTTCTACCGCTTATACCGGTATGCCGCAGGTTATTAAAGGCGACGGGCATTACCAGATCAGGCAGCGTTTTGGGCTTTACAGGTGGCACATACAGGATCCTATCCGTTTTGATCGTGATTTAAAAGTGACCATACAGGATCTTGGCTGGAAATCAGGCGGAAGATATTTGCCGCAACATTCAGATATCGTGTCTGTGGCGTTTTGGTATCAGGCAGGCCCTCATGGCCAGTATCCCAAACTACCGTCAAAAGATGAATTAGAGATCAATTAACAAGCGTTTAATAAGTTCCGTCAAACTAATATAAACCGATATACCTTATATGAAAACCAGATCAGACAGGCGAATATTCCTCAGGAATTTGGGTGTAGGGGGAGCCGCTGCGTTTTTACCTTTTGGAAGTGTTAAGGCATCCGGCAACGAAAATTCCGAAGCCAAAACAACTATTATTGATAACGCGAAGCGTAAATATAATACGCTTTATACAGGCCGGTATTTAAACCGGGTAGCATTTCCTATCGGTGGTATTGGGGCCGGTATGTTTTGCCTGGAAGGTACCGGGGCCATATCCCATATGTCGGTACGTAATAATCCCGAAGTATTTAATGAGCCTGCCATGTTTGCAGCCATTAGTATAAAAGGATTAAAAAACAGTGCCAAGGTTTTAGAAGGTAAAGTGCCGGCCTGGAAGAAGTTTGGCCAGCGCGATTCTGGGCTTGGTGGTACCGGGGGCGCAACCTGGGGGTTACCCCGCTTTGAAAGGGCCGAATTTACAGCACATTTCCCTTTCGCTGATATAACATTGACCGATAAGGACGTTCCCTTACATATTGAGATAAAGGGCTGGAGCCCGTTTGTTCCTACCGATGCTGATAGTGCCAGCCTGCCGGCAGGTGGGCTGGAGTATCGTTTCAAAAATACAAGCTCCAAAACAGAAGAATGTGTTTTCTCTTACAATAGCCGCAACTTTATGGAGCAGCCGGGTGCAAAAAATTCGGTTAAGTCAATAAAGAATGGCTTTGTTTTGTCTGCCGGAGGCACCAAAGATGATTCGCAGAAGCAAGGCGACTTCGCCATTTATACAAATGATAACGCGACGGTGGTTGATCATTGCTGGTTTAGAGGAGGCTGGTTTGACGGGCTGACGATGGCCTGGAAAACCATAGAGCATGCAGATACAAAAAACACCCCGCCTGTGGATAAGGATGCGCCCGGCGCGTCGCTGTTTGTACCATTTACTTTAAGGCCCGGCGAAGAAAAGACCATACGTTTAATGATGGCCTGGTACGTGCCTGACACTAAGCTGCATATGGGCGATGTTGACCCGGCCGACAGACAAAAAGTGGATAATGATCCTTTATTAAAATATCATAAACCGTGGTACAGCAGTAAGTTTAAGAATATAGAGGAAGTTGCTGCTTATTGGAACAGCAATTATGCTGATCTGCGAAAAAAAACCAAGCTCTTTACAGATGCATTCTATAAAAGTACACTGCCCGCCGAGGTAACCGAAGCTATTGCTGCAAATCTTACCATTTTAAAATCGCCAACAGTATTAAGACAATATGACGGCCGGTTTTGGTGTTGGGAAGGCAGCGGCGACAACTGGGGCAGCTGCCACGGATCATGCACGCACGTTTGGAACTATGCGCAGGCGGTATCGCATTTATTCCCGTCATTGGAGCGCAGCCTGCGGGATACCGAATTTAATGAAAGCCAGAATGCCGAAGGGCACCAGATGTTCAGGTCGAACCTGCCGATTACGCGTGTTGTCCATAATTTTCATGCAGCATCTGACGGGCAGCTCGGCGGGATCATGAAAGTATACCGTGAGTGGCGCATTAGCGGCGATAATGAATGGTTGAAACAAATCTATCCAAAAGTACAAACCAGTTTAGACTACTGCGTTAAAACCTGGGACCCCAAAGGTAATGGTGTTATACAGGAGCCGCATCACAATACTTATGATATAGAGTTTTGGGGCCCAACCGGTTTTGCTACCAGTTTTTATTTAGGCGCATTAAACTCATTAATAACAATGGGTAAATTCCTGAATAAGGATGTGCAAAAGTACGAAACACTATATGCCAAAGGCAAAGCTTACATGGAAAGCGCGTTATATAATGGCGAATATTTTTTCCAGAAAATAGAGTGGAAAGAACTTCAGGCGCCGGATCCAACGAAGGTGCAATCATTCGCTACACAATATACCCCCGAGGCATCAGCTTTGCTTGAAAAAGAAGGCCCTAAATATCAATACGGTACCGGGGTATTATCAGATGGTGTAATGGGGGGCTGGCTATCACGGATGTGTGGTTTAGGCGACCCGCTGGACGCGGCAAAAATCAGGAGCCACTTAAAGGCTGTGCACCGTTATAACCTGAAAGCCAATCTGCGCGAACACGCCAACCCGCAGCGGCCTACCTACGCAATTGGCGATGAAGGGGGCCTGTTGCTTTGTTCATGGCCAAATGGAGGGAAACTTTCTTTGCCCTTTGTTTACAGTAACGAAGTATGGACAGGGATTGAGTACCAGGTTGCATCGCATTTAATGCTGATGGGCGAAGTTGAAAAAGGTTTGGAAATTGTACGTGCCTGCCGCGACCGTTATGATGGCGAGGTGCGTAACCCGTTTAATGAATATGAATGCGGTCATTGGTATGCAAGGGCTATGTCAAGCTACGGGATGTTGGAAGGTTTAACCGGCGTGCGTTATGATGCCGTGAATAAAGATTTACATGTCGACTCCAAAATAGGCGATTTTACAAGCTTCCTTTCAACCGCTACGGGGTTCGGCACGGTTACGCTCAAAGCCGGCGTGCCATTTTTAGATGTTGCTTATGGAAGTATCCCGGTTAATAAAGTTATTGTTTCGGGGACAGTGAAGAAATTGGGATAATAGCCCGCAAAATTATTTATGAAAATTACAGGAAAACAAATAATAGGATACGCTAAAACCACCGGCGGATCGGGGACTTTTAAGAGCTCAATAGTTACGGAAGATAATTCGGGCCCGTATACTTTCGACGAAGGTTCGATAGCAAATGTAGATGAGGCCGCAAAAAAAGCCACATCGGCATTTAAAACTTATAAAATATTGCCCGCGGCCGATCGTGTTAAGTTCCTGGAAACCATCGCCACTGAAATTAACAGCATCCGCGAGGCACTGGTGGCGATAGCGATGAAAGAAACCCACCTGCCCCAGCCAAGGCTGAACGGCGAGGTTGACCGTACCATCAACCAGATAAATTTATTTGTTAATCTGCTAAAAGAAGGCTCATGGGTAAATGCAATTATTGACAGGGCCAACCCGCAAAGACAACCCTTGCCTAAGCCGCATATCTGCCAAATGCTGCGGCCTTTGGGCGTCACCGCAGTATTTGGAGCAAGTAATTTCCCGTTTGCTTTTTCTGTAGCCGGCGGCGATACGATCTCCGCTTTGGCAGCCGGGTGCCCGGTTGTTTACAAGGCGCATTATGGTCACCCGGTAACTTCTGAATTAGTTGGGAATTGCATTGCAGAAGCCGCCAGGAAAACCGGCATGCCTGACGGGGTTTTCTCTTTAATACAGGGGCAGACAACCGAGTCGGGTAAAGCGCTGGTAACACATCCGTTAATTAAAGCCGTTGGCTTTACGGGTTCATTGGCAGGTGGCCGGGCGTTATTTGATCTGGCCGTTAAACGTGATGAGCCAATACCGGTTTATGCCGAAATGGGCAGCGTCAACCCGGTTTTTTTGCTGCCGGGGATGCTAAAAGAAGACGCCATTGGTGTTGCTAAATCGCTGGTTGCCTCAAATACAGCAGGCGTGGGCCAGTTTTGTACCAACCCTGGTATATTACTGATGATCAAAGGCGCCGATACCGATCAGTTTTTAACTCAATATGCTGCTTCACTTGCCGATGCGGCGGGCGGTTCAATGCTTACCGCATCTATTTATGATGCTTATTGCCAGGGCATTTCTAAATTGAAATCCTCACCGACATTAAAATCGTTGGGCACAGGTGTTTCAGACGGCGAAAACAAAGCATTGCCGAATGCCTTTAAGGTGTCGGGTGCAGACTTTTTGAAGGATAAAGCCTTATTTGAGGAACATTTTGGACCGGTGGCTTTACATGTCATTGCCGAAAACGCCGATCAGCTGCTTGAAATCGCAGAACAGACACCAGGGCAGCTAACCACAAGCATCTGGGCCAACCAGGATGACGTGGCCGGGTTTAAAGACCTGTTTGATATATTGCAGGAAAAGGCGGGAAGGTTGATGATCAATAATGTACCTACCGGTGTTGAGGTAACGCATGCCATGCAGCATGGCGGCCCTTATCCGGCTACAACTGATAGCCGCTCGACCTCGGTTGGTTCACAAGCTATCTATCGTTTTGTCAGGCCGGTGTGCTATCAAAACTTCCCGCAACAATTATTACCTGCCGAGCTTCAAAACGATAATCCGCTTAAAATATGGCGCAAGGTTGATGGTGAGTTAACAAAAGATAAAGTGGCGTAAAGATTTATAAATATGCGAGCCAGAACATTAAAAATACATCCTAAAGATAATATAGAGGTAGCGCTCAGTGATTTAAAGGCGGGAGAGATCATACGCTCAGGCGATAAAAGCGTTACGCTTTTAAACGACATTGCCGCCAAACATAAATTTGCACTGCAGGACTTTAATATCGGCGACGAAATCGTCATGTATGGTGTATTGGTAGGCAAAGCAATGCTGCCGGTTAAAACCGGCGAGATCATCACCACGAAAAATATAAAACACGCTTCCGGCGATTATCAGTTGGGTGAGCGTAAAACCAATTGGTTAATACCCGATACTTCGGCATGGAAAAACAGGACCTTTATGGGTTATCATCGTGCTGACGGATCGGTTGGGGTGGCTAATTATTGGCTGGTTATCCCGCTGGTGTTTTGCGAAAACAGAAATGTGCAGGTAATACAGGAGGCCTTTGTAAAAGAGCTGGGTTACCAGAATGATGTTTCAGCGGAACGGGACCAGGTTAAGCAGCTCATAAAATTATATCGCTCAGGAAAAAAAGCCAGCGATATATTGGCGGCTGATCTCGATATCGATGCCGCTGTAGCAACCGAAGAGGAAAAGATCTTCCCTAATGTTGACGGCATTAAATTCTTAAACCATTCGTTAGGATGCGCAGGCATAAAAGAGGATACCCGCGACCTTTGTGGCTTATTGGCCGGTTATATCACCCATGCCAACGTAGCAGGTGCAACGGTGCTGAGCCTGGGTTGCCAGAACGCCCAGATAGATATGCTAAAAGATGAAATTTTTAAGCGCGATCCCGGCTTTTCAAAACCATTATATACATTAGAACAACAACAAATAGGTAACGAGTCTGACCTGCTTAAACTGGCGGTAAAACAAACCTTCGCCGGGTTGATCCAGGCTAATGAGCTTACCCGCCAGCCGGCGCCGCTAAGCAAATTATGTGTAGGGTTGGAGTGTGGTGGTTCCGACGGGTTTTCGGGCATATCTGCCAATCCTTCTTTGGGCCACGCATCAGATCTGATTGTAGAGCTGGGCGGCTCCGTTATTTTAGCTGAGTTCCCGGAGTTATGCGGAGTAGAACAAGAGTTAAGCGACCGTTGTGTTGACGACGAGACAGCGTCAAGGTTTATCTACCTTATGCGTTCCTATCATGATAAAGCAAAAGCTTTGGGCTCGGGATTTGAATCTAATCCTTCGGCCGGAAATGTGCGGGACGGATTGATTACCGATGCCATTAAGTCGGCAGGCGCGGCAAAAAAAGGAGGGACCTCGCCGGTAACCGACGTGTTGGATTATCCCGAAAAAGTGAGGAAGCAGGGCCTTACCCTGTTATGCACTCCCGGAAGTGACGTTGAGTCAACCACCGCCGAAGTTGGCGCGGGTGCTACGATAGTAATTTTTACCACCGGGTTAGGAACGCCGACAGGTAATCCTATTGCACCGGTGGTTAAGGTATCAACCAGTACTAAATTATATCAAAAAATGACCGACATTATTGATATCGATGCTGGTACAGTGATCAGCGGCGAAGAAAGTATCAATGAGGCCGGTGAGCGCATTCTCGAACAAATTATCCGCATTGCCAGCGGCGAAGAAAAAGCCAAGGCGGTAACTTCCGGACATGACGATTTTATACCCTGGAAAAGAGGGATCTCCCTTTAAATTTAACTCAATGAAATTATTTAGAACAAAAAAAGGTATTTTTCTGCAGCATGATTCAGCTGTTTATCAGCTGGAGCAGCAATGGGACGAGATTGTAAACCGGGATGGCCTCTATAACTATTTATCAGGCCTGATCAAAATAGCCACCAAATTTAACGGCGGCGACTGGCAACATGATTTGTTGCCGCCCATAGCAAACCAGGAAGTTTGGGCAGCCGGTGTTACTTACCTGCAAAGCAGGGATGCCCGGGTAGAAGAATCACAAACATCTGGCGGCTCTGACCTGTATAATAGAGTATATGATGCCGAGCGGCCCGAGCTGTTTTTTAAATCGACACCACAGCGCGTGGTTGGTCATTTGCAAGAGGTAAGCATCCGTAAAGATTCCGGCTGGAACGTGCCCGAACCAGAGTTGACCCTGTTTATCAATACCGATGGCAACATACAGGGCTATACGGTTGGCAATGACATGAGCTCGCGCAGTATTGAGGGCGAAAATGCCTTATATCTGCCGCAGGCGAAAACTTATGATAAAAGTGCGGCAATAGGGCCGTGCCTGGCCGTAATGGCCGAACCGATAAGTAACGAGACTATTATCAGTATCGTCATCAAACGAAATCAACAGACGGTTTATACAGATAAAACACCGCTTTCAAGAATGAAGCGGTCATTAGAGGAGTTGGCCGGCTTTTTATTCAGGGAACTGACATTTCCTAACGGTGTATATTTAATGACGGGTACATGCCTGGTGCCGCCAAATGATTTTACATTACAGCCGCTTGATGTTGTTGAGATTTCTATTGATGGGATAGGAACGCTTATTAATACCATAGCATATAATAAGTAATACTAATTTAATTATAAACTTATAAATTGAGAAGATGAGTATTAAATTGAACCATGCCTTAATTATAATTACGGCAACTTTATCCTCATGCCAGATGAGTGGTAAAAAAGAAGCAGCTGCTACCGATTCAGCCGGGAAGTATGTACAAGGCACCTATGGCTATGATCTGGATTTTTTAAAGAAGAATGACAGCGTCTTTATATTAACAAATACCGGCGGAAGTTCGCAGGTTGTTGTATCCGCAAAATACCAGGGCAAGGTATTTACTTCAACGGCAGATGGGTTAAAAGGAAGAAGCTTTGGCTGGATCAATTACAAAACTTTTAAGGCAGATACCGATTCGCACATGAACGCTTACGGCAGCGAGAACCGTTTATGGCTGGGCCCCGAGGGTGGTAAATATTCGCTTTTCTTTAAGCCGGGTACAAAAATGGAATTTCCATACTGGCACACACCCAAAGCTTTTGATACCGAGGCGTGGAAAGTAATTACCGCCAACGCGAAAAAAGTAATGCTGACTAAAGACATGGACCTGCAAAACTATGCGGGTACGCAGCTCAAAATTAAGGTCGACCGTGATATCAGCATCCTTGAAAATGCAGCTATCGAGATTGAATTGGGGATAAAAATAGATGATAAAATCAAAGCAGTAGGCTTTCAGGCTGATAATGCTTTAACCAATAACGGCAGTTTTGAATGGGATACCAAAACCGGGGTTCCTTGTATGTGGAACCTGGATATGTTTACCCCGTCTCCTAAAGTGGTGATCATTATACCTTATAATGATGCCGCTACAGCCAAAATTGCCACTACAGATTATTTCGGACAGATACCTGCCGACCGTATCGTATTTAAAAACAACATCCTGTTCTTTAAGGCCGACGGCAAATCCCGCGGAAAGCTTGGGATCACGCCAAAAAGGGCCATGCCAGTGATTGGAAGCTATGATGCCGAAAATAATGTTTTGACAATAGCCAAATTTGACGTTGATAATAAAGGCCTTTATTTAAATCAGGAATGGCGGACAGACAGGGAGCCATTGAGTGGCGACGCAGTTAATGCTTATAATGATGGCCCGTTGGCTAACGGCAGCCAGATGGGCCCCTTTTATGAAATTGAAAGTGTGTCGCCTGCGGCCTTTTTAAAACCCGGCGGCGTTATGCATCATCGGCACCAGGTATATCATTTTATTGGTGATAAAGCGTCTTTAAATAATATTGCTCAAAAGGTATTAGGCGTTTCGTTGGCTGATGCAGAGTCTGTTTTTAAATAGCAAAGCGCTACAAATGCAATACGTGCACAGTATAAGATTTTGCGTATTGCAGCGGTGTTATTTTAAGCAGCGATTTAAATTGCCTGTTAAAATTTGACAGGTTATTGAATCCGCATTCATAACAGATCTGCGATACCGATTTTTGGTTCTCGATCAGTAATTTGCAGGCATAGCCGATACGTATCTCCAATAAAAACTGCCAATAGGTTTTAAGGGTGCGGGTTTTAAAGTAGCGGCAAAAGGAGTTAGGGCTCAGGCTTGCAGCTTCGGCCGCTTCTTTAATGGAAATATTGTTTTTAAAGTTATTGAAGGTATAAGTATAGATCAGGTTTATTTTGTCGGTGGTGGTTAAGTCGTAGGTTTTGTTAAAGCCAGGCGTAGCTAATAATTCATACTCCCCGCTACGGCTTATCACATCCAATATCCCCAGTAAAAACTCAATACGCTTGGAACCCGTTACGTGCAGGTTTTTTTCCATAGCATCTATAACGGTAGTTTTGGTAGCGCCGGTTATTTTAAGTCCGCGTTTGGCAAGGTCAAGCATTTCTTTGATCAGCCTTAGCTCGGGCAGTTGCATAAAAGCATTTCCCCAAAAATCTTCCCTGAAATGTATAGCAATAGCTTCAATATTAAGGGTTGGTATATTTTTGAAATAGATAGAATCGCTGCGCCACATATGTGGCAGGTTTGAGCCCAGTAAAATAAGGTCGCTATCCTCAAAAGGCGCCATGCTATCGCCAACGAGCCTTACACCTGTTCCTTTCCTGACAAAAGTAAGCTCAATTTCAGGGTGATAATGCCAATGGTTATACAGGAAAGGGTAGATGTCCTCCCTTATACTAAAGGAGTTGTTTCCGCTGTCAACTTTTCTTAAAATAGGTTTCATAACCTTCTGTCTCTTATTTTATTTATCACCGGGATGAAGCAGTTGTGGCAGCCACAACTCAGAAAACGAGTTTTCAGCGCCGTTCCCGGCAGATGAATAATCGCATTAATAAATGAGTTGCGATTAAAACTTATCAAAACTCACCCAGTCAACACTGATCTCGCCACGCGTGGATCTTTTGTTTTTAGTGAATACAAAATAAAGATCGTGTTTGCCTTGCGGATCAGTTACCGGCGTGCTTTGCCGGGTAAATTGTTTTTGATCAGCGGCAGCAGTAAAGTTTAAGGTGCTGATTACCTGCCCGTCCGGAGAATCAATATGCACTTCGATAGTACCGTTTAAATTCTTTGACAGGTAGCTGTAAGTAAGCTGCACGATATTTTTAAGATCGACATTTTTCAATCCAAAGTAAGCTTTATTATCAGTTGCGTAAACTGCTTTTTCGCGTTTGTCGATATTGTCAAATATATCCGCACTTTCTGCCTGCACTTTAGCAGGACGCAGTACTATAGATTCGGTTGTGGTAAGCGGGGTTATGGCGCCACCTTTATCCGTATATGATGCGGTTAAAATATATCTGCCTTCGTTATTGTTAGCCACGTGATCTTTTAAAGTGATATTTCCCTGGCGCGGCAAACTGGCGGTAGATTTTGCTTCATTTAACGTTAAAATGTATTTTACTATTTCTGATGCGTCATCTTTACTTAACTGGGGATGCGCGCTCATTGCATGTTCTCCCCATACGCCCCCACCTCCTTTTATAATTTTAACGGCCAGCATATCAACCGCTTTTTTGTTGCCGGCATAGCGTTTAGCCACCTCAATAAATGGCGGTCCAAGCACTCTGGTATAAATCTGGTGGCAGGCTTTGCAATCGCTTTTAGCCATTAGCGCTTTGCCATAGTTATAGGTAGGCGCAATTTCCTGGTGCCCGGTAAGGTTTTGGTTATTTTCAACCCTGGCTATGTAGTTAATACCTATTTTAACCCTTTTAGGGTCAATGGTTTTATCTTCACGGTCCTTTATAGCCACCTTATAGTCAAATGTTTGTTCGCCCGGAAAAAAGAAACTGCTGTTGGCGCTGGTGCTGATAGCGACTTGCGGCGGGGTATTACCCACCTTGATTACCTTAGTATCCGTTGAGCTTTTTCCACCTGCATCGGTAACTTTTAAAGTTATTTTATATACGCCGTTTTTTAGGAACGTATAAACCGGATTTTCAGCGGTTGAAATAACCGTTTTATCGTTTAATAACCATTTATAGCTCAGTTTATCATCCGCATCATAATCAAAGCTTTTTTGATTCAGTACCACTTTATAAGGTTTTAAACCGATGGTGTCCCGGGTGGCTATTTTAGCAACAGGGGCGCGGTTGCCGGCATTGTAATCAACGCGTACCAGTCTGGCATCCGGATTATCCAGCCCATAGGCAGAGCCGTACTCCAGTATATAGAACGACCCTTCAGGGCCAAATTTTATATCAATGGGTCTTCTAAAATCACCGTTGGTCTCCATCAACTGATCCAGGCCCGTATAATTCTGGTTTTCATCCATCCGTACACCAAATATCCAGTTGCGCATGTAATCGCCCACAAACAGGACCTTATCATAATATTCAGGGAATTTGGTGTTTGATTTAAGGGCGGGGTTATAGTGATATACCGGCCCGCCAATGATGCAACGGCCGCCTTTCCCTAATACCGGGAACTCCGGTGAAACATCATAGGGGAACCACACCATCGCCTTTTGGGCCGGAGGTAGAATTTTTAGCCCGGTATTATTGGGCGACAGGTTCTCTGGTGCGTTAACATCAAAAAGATCGCCCACAATTTGGGTTTTAAAATCGTATTTGGTGTAGGGTTTATTATCGCCTACAAAAAATGGCCAGCCAAAGTTGCCGGCTTTTTTGGCCTGGTTGATCTCATCATAACCACGGGGGCCCTGTTTACCGTCGGTGCCGGCATCGGGGCCAACTTCGCCCCAATATAAAATAGAGGTTTCCGGATCAACAGAGATGCGGTAGGGGTTGCGGCAACCCATAACATAGATTTCGGGAAGGGTGTTTAATGTGCGCTTTTTGAAAAGGTTGCCATCAGGTATGGTATAGGTTCCGTTTGCCTCCGGATGAATGCGCAGTATTTTACCACGCAGGTCATTGGTATTACCTGCTGACCGTTCCGCGTCAAAAGTAGTCCGGCCCGGTCGCATATCAATAGGGGCGTAGCCTTCCGACTCAAACGGCACGGTATTATCTCCTGTTGAGAGGTATAGGTTTTTATACTTATCCCATGCCAGTGACCCGCCGGAATGTGCGCTTACCTCTGCATCCAGCGGCACATCTAATAATACTTTTTCTGACTGAAGATCAAGAACGCTGTTTTTACTGATGACGAAACGCGACAACCGATTTTTATAAGCATCTCCAACCTGCGTTGAGTAATAAAAATAGATATAATTATTGGTGCGGAAATCAGGGTCGATGGTCATGCCCAGCATGCCCTGCAATATTTTCTCAACAGCTTTAACCGGGAACTTATAAATCAGCGTGGTTTTATTATCTGCGGGATTATAAACATAAAAGTTGCCAGCGCGCTCTATAAAAAATACCCGCATGTCCGGCGCTATAGCCAGTTGCATAGGCTCGTTAAGATCATTTGATAAAACGGTTTTAACGAAACGGTTATCTTCCGGTTTTTTTATAGCAGCTGATTTCGGTTGTTTTATAGCCGTTGGTTTTTTAAAACGAACCGGCGTGCCGGGCCGGCCGGCGTTAAAAGCAAATAGTATCACCGAAATACAAACAGCAGCGCATAGCGTTAAACTGGTTTTAAAGTATTTTAATTTACGCATGAAAAGGGTTTTTGATGGTTATCAGACTATTACCTTCGGTTTTCTTTTACAATTCTACTATTTTACCCCTTAACATTGATTAAAATGACCGTAATATTTTCAATAGATAAAACCGGATTTAATATTACAGCGCTGTTCTATAAAAAAACTACTTAGACTTAAATGAATTTAACTTATACTGGTAACCGATTAAGAAATAACGTTTCAATATTTGCTGCTCGACATTGGTGATCGAATTATTTCCCGCATAGCGGTATACTGACGTGTTTTGATCAAAGAGATCATATACAGACAATTTTAACTGCCCGCGGTTTTGTTTTAACATGGTAAGCGTTACCGCCAGGTTAACAACGTTGGACGATTTTGAGAAACCGCTTGCTGCCTGGGGATTATAATCATACTGATATTGGGCATCAAAAATAAAATGATTAGGCAATGTTACCGTGGCGACAGTTAATACCCGTTGCCTTACCGTATTAACTGCGGCGTAATTAACACCGCTATATCTTGACAAAGCTGCATTAATAAAATAGGTGGTATTTAAGTTAATAACAGACTTATAATTTAGGCCGATACTTTCACTACCTGTTAAATATATATTAGCCTGCATGCCCTGATCCCCGTTAAAGAAAAATGCCTGTCGTGAATAACGGCTAAAAAAACGCGGATTTAAACTAAGCTGCCATTTTTGAGTTTTTTTAAATTGTTTGTTTACCGAAATATTCAAATTGCCAGACCAACTGACATCTTTATTTTCGTAGATTGAAGTTATAAAGCCATTATCATCTTTTGTTGATGATTGTACTATATTGTTGCTTATATAATTAACCCCCGCATTGATGTTGGTATAAATTTGCTTGTCGCGATTATTGCCATAATAATTGAAATATAAATAATGCTCATGCATCGGCACTAAATTAGGATTGCCGCTTAAGGTTTCAACCGGGCTTATTTGCCGGGTTATTGGCTGCAGTTGATACATTTCGGCATGGGACAGGTATTCATAATAGTTAATATTGAAGTTTTGCCCGTTAAGCCTGAATACCGGGAAAACCCGGTAATAATTGGCGTTTATATTTTTAATACTGGTATTAAATTTATAGCTTATGTATTGGATCTCGAGGTCGGCACCAACCTTTAATGTCGTTTTTTTATTGATATCATAACTAAACGTGTTTTTTACATTTTGTATAAACATATATTTTTCCAGGTCATTGCTTTGGTCGCTTAAAAACTGGTCGTATATGCCGGTTGCTATATTCTTGTCGTAGGTGGACAGTGTACTTGCCTGCGCCCGATATCTGCTGTTTACAAAAAACTCGTGAGTTATTTTTTTGCTGATAGGGGTATTTAATGTCAAATACACACCCGCTAACTGAGAGGTTGAGTTATTATCAATGTACCGGTCTAATACAGACGAGTTTATGGCTGTTATATACGAAGTTAAATTATTGTAGTTATAATTATCCGCCCCCGTTTTCTTTAAATCCAATGATTCCCCGAGGGTGAAGGATGCGCCTTGTTTCTTCAATTTCCGGTAATACATAAAATCATTATAAAACTGGTTGCTGGTGCCTTTGCTTGAAGTGTTGGTTAACAAATCAGTTATCCTGGGAGTTTGGGTATTAGAAGTATTGGTTGTGCCATTACCAAAGTTACTTAGCGGCGCAATACTGCCTCTTGCACTAAACCGAACGCGTTTTATCGTATCCGGAACCCAATCTATTAAGGTACTTACAGTATGGTTTTGTTGTTTAACCTGTGATATATTGGAGGTAAAGGTGTTTAGCGTTGTTTGATCAAGCGCTTGTTGATTAAATGCTTTGGTGTTGTAATCCTTTATAGAATTTGAGTAGAAATACATCAGGTTGGTCTTCAGCTTCTTCCCATAATCATTATTGATATTAAAGCCGCCCGAGAATATTTTTTCCATCCCCCCATATCCGGCACCGCCGAATGTACCGTCATATTGCTGATTACCTCCTGACCGGTTGAACCCGCCCATTGAATAGAGTTCGCTTGATGAAAAGCCGGTCTTGTTTAGGTTGTTAGCCAGGCCTATCAAACTAATTTGCAGCGTGTCCCTGAAAGTGCTGACTATGCCGCCGGCTTCATACCGGCCCCTGGTACCACCGCCGGCATACACCTTGCCAATAGTACTCTTTTTTATTTTACTCTTCATGATCAAATTAATGATCTTACCAACTTCAATTTCTGTTAGTTTATGATCCGGGTCTTCCTCGCGGTCATCATAAACCTGTATTTTATCAACCAGGTCGGCATCCAGGTTTTTGGTGCCTACCGTAGGGTCTGACCCAAAAAAACGTTTACCGCCAATTAATAACTTACTTACTGCCTGGCCATTAACCAATATAGATCCGTCAACATTTACCTGCACCCCCGGTAGTAGTTTTAACAGATCCTCAACAACGGCATTAGGCCTGGTTTTAAAGGCTTCGGTATTAAATTCTAACGTATCCTTCTTTATCACCACCGGCGATCTTTCGCCTTTTACGGTTACTTCATTTAAAATCCTGGTCGTTAAAAATATTGATCCCGTATTTTTGATTTCGCTGGGTTTGAATACCAATAGCTTTCTGAAGGTAGTATAACCCATTGTTGATATGATCAATTTGGTTTCCACATCGGCCGGAAGGCCCGAGAGTTTAAAAGAGCCGTCTTTCTGAGTTAATGTGTAAGAGATCAGGGAGGTGTCTTTGGCATTAACAATAGCAACGGTGGCATATTCTATCGGTGACCGGGAAATCGAGTCCAAAATATTTCCCCTTACAGATGCCTTGTTTTGTGCCAAAGCAGTTGACGAAAATAATACCAGGGTAATAAAAGCAAGGATTTTGCTCAGGTAAAAAACAGAGGCAGTGCGCATTAGTGGTTAAGGTTTAGTCAATGGTAGTTGTGATATTTGTTAAAAGTATATAAAGGAAATGAAATATCAACCTTTTCAAATGTTAAATAAACGGGAACATTTAATATGAACAGGATACACTGAACCCTTGACAGTCACCTGGTTACTTTGATTTAAATATGTTTAATTTATACTGATAAGTAAGCATGAAATACCGTTTTAATATTTGGTGTTCGGAAGTAGTTATAGAGTTTATGTAAGCATATCTGTATACCGCAACACTTTGATCAAGCAGATCATAGACCGATAATTTCAATTGCCCCCGGTCTTTTTTAAACATCATAAAGGTGACAGCCAGGTCGACTAAATTTGATGATCTCGGAAAACCCTCTGCAACCTGCGGATTATAGTTGTAACCATATTTTGCATCAAAAATCATCCTGGCCGGCCACCGCACCGTGACATCGGTACCAACGGTATGCCTTAATGTATTAACCGAGGGATAGTTAACACGGCCGTAACGGGTGATATTCTCGTTAATATTATAATTAGTATTGAAGCTTATAACAGCGTTATAATTAAAATTGATATTTTGCTTTAAGTTAAAAGAGTAATTAGATCGGGTTCCCTCATCTCCGTTAAAAAAGAAACTGCCGTGGTCTGCATTACCGCTGAAATTGGTGTTCAAGCCTATTTGCCACTTCTGTGTTTTTTTAAATTGTTTACCCCAGCTGCCACCAAAATATCCCCGCCAGCCGCCGTTTCTGTTTACATAGGTTTGGGTAATTGCGCCTACGGTGTCCCTTGTGGTGCTTTCAATTACATTATTGTTTTTTAAGGTTAAGCTGGAATACAAGTTAAAGTTAACCTGTTTGTCATAATTGTATTTATAATAACGGGCATAAATACTGCGCACGCGGCTGGGTTCTAAATTTGGATTTCCGGTTGATTTATATAACTGGTTATAGATGCGCGTAATAGGTTGCAGCTGGTAAATTTCCGGTTGATCAATTGACTCGCTGTAGTTAATCGAATATCCGTCGCCGCTCAGTTCAAACTCCGGGAAGAAGAAAAAATAATGGTTTGCAATATTAGCTACCGTGCTGTTGAACTGGTTATTGATATATTGAAACTCGCTGTTGAGGCCGGCCCGCGCGGTTAGCTTGTCGTTAAACTCATAGCTTAACTGGGGCCTAAGGTTTTGAACGAACCAGTAGCGCATCAATTTATTGCTTTGATCCGGCAAAAACTGATCATATAATCCTGATGTCGTGTTTTTATTGTAAAGCGAAACTTGCTGTAAGGTGGTCAGGTATCTGGAGTTTGAAAACAGTTCGGCACTTATTTTTTTGCTAAACCGGCGGCTATAAGTTTCTGAAATCCCGGCCGAGTTGTCGTGCCTGTTATTATCGCCCAACCGGTTAAGCACTTGCGATTGGATGTCAGCGGTATAAGAAACCAGGTTGTTGTAATCAAATTCGGTTGATCCGCTTTTATTTAAACTTAACGTGTGCGCCAGCCGGAAAGATTCGTCCTTCCGTTTAAGTTTGGTATAAAATGAAAACTCGTGCGAAAAGGTATTGTTAAAGCCTGATGTATTAGAACTATTAATACTTTCCGTAAGCCGCGGTGTTAGCGTGTTTGATGAATTCTCTGAGCTTGAGGTAACATCGCCGGATGGATTAAAATTTAGTTTAGGTTCATATTTAATGCGCCTTATCGTATCAGGCGCCCATTCAATAAGGCCGGTAATGTTGTGTTTCTGACTGTTTTGTGTGGTGTTATAATTAGATGTTGATTTAAGTACGGTTTGAGGGAGGGTTTGCTCATTAGTTGATTTGCTGTCATAATCCTGGCTGCTTTTGGTATAGAAATAAGACAGGTTCATTTTTAACTTTTTACCATAGTCATTATTGATGTTTAGCCCGCTTGAAATAACACGCTCAATGCCCCCCCAGCCATTGCCGCCAAATGTTCCGTCCCACACCTGGTTGCCGCCGGATCTGTTAAAGCCCCCCATGGTATATAACTCATCCTGAGAAAAACCTGTTTTGTTCAGGTTATTGGCTAAGCCGATCACGCTCACCTGGAGCGTATCCCTAAAGCTGCTAAGTATGCCGCCTGCTTCATACCTGTCGCGCGAGCCTATGCCGCCATAAATTTTGCCCAGCGTGCTTTTCTTGATTTTGCTTTTCATTTTAAGGTTGATGATCTTACTAACCTCAACGCTGTTTTTTTTATGATCCGGATCGTCATCGCGGTCATCATAAACCTGTATCTTATCAATCATATCGGCATCCAGGTTTTTGGTGGCCACCTTTGGATCAGATCCAAAGAAACGCTTGCCGTCAATCAATAATTTGCTGATCTCTTTACCGTTTACGGTTACCGTTCCGTCATAATCTACCTGTACGCCGGGCAGCAGCCTTAACAGGTCTTCAACAACGGCGTTTGGGCGCGTTTTAAACGCCTCCGTATTAAATTCAATCGTATCTTTTTTCATGACTACGGGCGTTCGCTCGCCTTTTATAACCACCTCTGTCAGTACCTTCCCGGTTAATAATACTTCCCCAATATCCTTAGTTTCGGCGGGCTTAAATACAAAGGTTCGCCTAACTGTATTGAAATTCATGATCGATATGATCAATTTTGTTTCGCGGCCCACGGGCAGGCCGGTTAGTTTGAACGACCCGTCTTTTTGGGAGATGGTATAAGAAATAAGCGTGGTGTCTTTTTGATTTACGATGGCTACCGTGGCATGTTCCACCGGCTTTTTTGAAACAGAATCTAACAGGATACCTTTAATTGATGCTTTATTTTGCGCAAATACGGCTGATGACAACAACAGCAGGTAAAAAAATACAAGAAGTTTTTTCATAGGTGGTAACGTGCCGGGGGGCACGCGGTGACAGGGTTTAGTAAGTATTCGGTTGTGATAACAGGCTAAAAGTATTTAATTACAGCCATACTTGCGCATATTTTTATGTTAAAAAAAGTTATGGAAATGTTAAAGTTCACGGTAACATTTTTAACATATTAACCTGCCCGCAGCAGGATTATTTATATTTGGTTAACCAATAATCTATTTAATAATGAGAATCCCGGTTAAAAGCATTTTAAATGTTGCTGTTATGGTTTTGCTGGCATCAGCCACCAGCAGTGCGCAAACTACCACCAGCTATACTAAGTATGTAAACACCTTTGTAGGCACAGAAGCGGTTGCAGACCCCAAAATATTGGGTTATGTTGCCCCAAAAAACTGGCGGCCATGGTCGGGGTTGACTTTCCCGGGCAGTTCATTGCCAAACGCCATGGTTCAAGTAAGCCCCATGACCAAATATCAACCTGCCGGCGCCGGTTATGAATATGAAGATTCATCAATTGTAGCCTTTACCCATACCAATAAAGGGCACTGGAACTTTGGTAATGTGCCTGTCTTACCGATGTCAAATCCGGGTGCCCGGTTTGGGTCGAAATTTTTGCATAAAAATGAAAGTTCATCGCCGGGCTATTACCAGGTTTTCCTGGACGATTATAAAATAAATGTAAGCCTTACATCTACCTTAAGATGCGGCTACCATAAATACGAATACCAAAACAACAAAGACCGCCAGATCCTTTTTGACCTGTCAAAAGCGCTGAGCGGCGTATCCGGCTGGAACATAGAACAAGCTAACGACCATGCCATACAGGGCTTCCAGGGCGGCGAGAATATCTATTTTTACGGCATACTGAATACGAAGATCGAAAGACTGGAGAAAAAGGATGAGGGCCAGAAAACAGGCGACGCAATAGTCCATCTGGCGGATGGCGGTACCGGGCCCGTTGAACTTAAAATTGGGTTCTCATTTGTCAGTACGGCCAATGCCAAACTAAACCTGGAGAAAGAAATAGGCAACAAATCGTTTGCCGCCATCCGTAACGAAGCCAACCAAACCTGGGAAAAACTATTGTCATCAATACAGGTAAAGGGTGGTACAGAAAAGCAAAAACGAATGCTATATTCCTGCTTTTACCGCTCGTTTTTATGGCCGGCGTTGCGCAGCGATGTAAATGGAGATTTTACGGATATTAAAAAAAATGTGGTTAACACCGGCATCAATTATTATACCGAGCCATCATTATGGGATACTTACCGCAATAAGGATGTGCTGTTAGAATTGGTATCGCCGGATGTTACCCTGAATGTGATCAAATCATTAAAAGATAAAGGTGATAAGACCGGCTATATCCCTACATTTTTCCATGGCGACCACGGCGCCTCATCTATCGCCGGAGCTTACCTTAGGGGGATTGATCAGTTTGATATCAGGGGCACTTATCAAATACTGCTGCATAACGCCAATGTGCCGGGAACCGGCCGTGGCGGCGGGCGCCAGTACCTGGCCGATTACCTGGCAAAGGGTTATATCCCTGATCCGGATATTGAAAATCCGACAACTACCGCCAAAGGCACCGCCGGGGTATCTAAAACTTTAGAGTATTCGTACGATGATTATTCGGTAGCGCAGATCGCCAAAAAGTTAGGCGATACAGCCAACTACCGGATCCTGATGGCGCGGTCAAAAAACTATAAAAATGTGTTTGACAAGTCTACCAACTTTATGCGCGGCAGACTGGCGGATGGCAGCTGGATCAAAAACTTTAATCCGCAGTACCCATACTATGAATATATGTATCGCGAAGCAAATGCCTGGCAGGTATCGTTCTTTGCCCCGCATGATATGCCGGGCTTGATTGAACTATACGGCGGCCCAAGGAAGTTTGAAGAAAAACTGGACTCCTTGTTCAGCACGCCCTGGAACCCGCATTACATAGCCCGTAATATTGAAACCTTTATCGGCCAGTATTGCCAGGGTAACCAGCCCGATCACGAAGCGCCGTTCTCCTATACGTTTATCGGTAAGCCCGAAAAAACACAGAAGGTGCTGGATAATATCCTGAATAACCTATATGGTATGGGCGACAGGGGTATTGAGCTTGCCGGTATGGACGATGCCGGCGAAATGTCGGCGTGGTATGTATTCAGTTCACTCGGATTATACCCGGTATCGCCAACCGATCCAAAATATATGGTTACCGCCCCGTTGTTTGATGAAGTTAAATGGCGCACCAGCAACGGTAAATACATTACCATAACCAAACCCGGAAAGGGCAGGGGCATAACCTCTATTAAAGTTAATGGCAAGCTAAACAAAGGTTACTTCGTATCGCACGATCTGTTTAAAAACGGCGGTACGATTATTATTGCCACCAGGTAATCAGCAATATCTATACAGAAAGGCTGCTGGTAATAGCAGCCTTTCTTGCTTTGTGCCGCTATGTTTGTTAATTGCCTATCCGTGGTTTTGTTTGCCCCTGAAGCTGTAAAACAGGTAACCTAAAGCCGGCAAAATAAACAAACTACCCACCAATAAAGCAATGCCCAGATCATCAATAGTTTTTGAGGTGGCATGATCTGTTAAAAGCGACAGGTTTTTATTGTTCTTACCCATAATAAAGTTAGGGTAATGGGTGTAGCCCACTGATAGTAATATCATGCTCACCTGGAACGCGGCGAAGATCCGCGGTATCTGTTTCAGCCCTTTGGCAACCGTTATCCATAACAACACCAGGGATACCGATGCGGCGATAACCGCCGTACGGCTTACCGGGTTGCCAAAGATCCAGTACGCCATGTGGATATTCAAAGTTTCGGCCGCCAGGAAAACCAGTCCGCCGCAAAAAAAAGCGATCCCGTTAAGTACTTTGGCTTTTTTAATAAAACGTTTAACATCAAAATCATCGGTAGCCTCGCCAATCAGGTAAATGGCTGCCAAAAATCCGCAAAGCGCAACCGTAAATAAACCAACCGCTATGGAAAACCAGTTGAACCAGCTAAATACATAAGCCGTAAGGAAATCTTTAGCCTCAAAATCAATTTGCCTCGATATGGCGCTGCCGGCAATGATCCCCAGGAAAAGCGGTGTTAAAAAGCTGGAATAAACAAATATGTTGTTATACAGCCGTTGCGTACGCTCTCCTTTAATCGCATCATAATTACGGAAGGCAAAGGCCGTACCTCGCGCTATGATCCCCAGTAACATTAACAATAAAGGGATATGCAGGTAAGTGCACATCTTACTATAAATATTGGGAAAACCAACGAACATAATTACCACCGCGATGATCAGCCACATATGGTTAGCCTCCCAGATAGGGCCGATAGCCTGGTACATGGTACTGCGGGTACGTTGTTTATTATCGTCTGATGTAAAAAGCTCAATTATCCCCGCGCCAAAATCGGCGCCCCCCAACAGGAAGTACAATAATATGGCGAAGAATAAGAAGATGATTACTACGGTTAACATGTTTTTAGTTTTGAGTGGTGAGTTATGGGTTTTGAGTTTTTTTACGCATTACTCAAACTCACCACTGTTTAATATTTTACTTTCAGATTTTGAGCTTTACTTATCACTCAAAACTCACCACTCATCACTTCTTTACATCATACAATTCCGGCACCATTTTAATTTGCCGTTGCAGCAGAAAAATAACCGCCAGGCTCAATGTAAAATAGATAAAGCTGAATATATAGAATGAATATTGTATCCCCGGCATCGGTGTTACGGCATCTGCGGTGCGCATCACGTCCTGGATGATCCAGGGCTGGCGCCCAACCTCGGTAACGGTCCAGCCCGCCTCTAAGGCGATAAACCCTAACGGCGTGGCCATAATAAACAGTTTCAAGAACCATGAACTGGTTAGCCAGGCATGTTTTTTCCAAATCGCTATCAAATATAATACACCTATCAGCATGGTTAGTATCCCAATACCCACCATAATCTGAAAGGCATAATGCGTAACCGGTACATTGGGTTGATCCCGGGCCGGGATCTTATCCAAACCCGTCACTTCCCGTTTAAAATTATCATACACCAAAAAGCTAAGCAGGCCGGGTATCTCTATCCCGTAATTAACTTTTTTGGTGACGGTATCCGGTATACCGCCAATAACCAGCGGCGCATAGGTTTGGGTATGAAAATAAGCTTCCATTGCGGCTAACTTGGCCGGTTGCCTTTTCGCGGCATGCTTGGCAGAGAGGTCGCCGCTAAAAGGTTGCAATATGGCTGCTACGGCCCCAAATATGATAGCGATATTAAACGCTTTGGTATGAAACCCGATATTTTGTTTGCGGTAGATCATTAACGCGTGGATGCCCGCTACAGCAAACCCCGTGGCCGAAAAGGCGGCAATGGTCATGTGTAACGACTCTGACAACCAGGCGCCGTTAAACATGGCCTTCATGGGGTCAATGTTTAAATACTGTCCGTTTACATAATTAAAGCCCGAGGGGCTGTTCATCCAGGAATTAGCGGATACCACCAATATCCCGGATATAATGCCGCTTACACCCACCATTACACCCGTAAACCAATGGAACCATTTATTGAAGCGGTTCCAGCCGTAAAGGAAAAAACCTAAAGCGATGGCCTCAATAAAAAACGCCACGCCCTCCAGCGAAAACGGCATGCCAAAAATAGGCCCCGCATGTTCCATGAATTTTGGCCATAACAAACCCAGCTCAAATGACAACATGGTGCCGGATACCGCGCCCGTAGCAAAAAATATGGCTACGCCCTTGCTCCAGGCCTGGGTAATGTTTTTATAAACCGGGTTTTGTGTTTTGATGTATTTATAGTGGGATATCGCCATAAAAACCGGCATCACCATACCAATACAGGAGTAAATGATGTGAAAACCCAGCGAGAGGGCCATTTGTGATCTGGCGGCTAAAAAATCATTCATGTTGCGATAAAAACAGGATACCCAAAGATAAAGCTTATGCTGTAAACGCTGTTAAATACCCAATAATAAAGCTTATATATATTGATTTTAAATTAGGCCCCGGGCCTAAACAAAGAAGCGGGATTGGATGCGGGATTTTGAATATTTACGCTGATAGTATATCTTTATCAAGTCCCATATATTTATACAATAACATGAAAATTAACAGAATTATTTTTGCGCTGTCCCTGGTCACGAGCGCGTTTTCGGTAAAGGCGCAAACCGATTCAATGTCTTCCAGGTATGATCAGCATAAAGTTTTTACCCCTTTATTTTATCAGCAAACCGGTAATCAGTTCCGTACCGCAGGTGGCGCACCAAGCGCCCGGTACTGGCAAAACCGCGCCGACTATAAGTTAAACGTAACCCTGGATACGGCCCAACACCGGGTAACCGGCACCGCCGTGATCACCTATACCAATAACAGCCCCGACGGGCTGCCGTTTTTATGGTTGCAGGTAGATCAGAATATTTACCGCGAAGATTCGCGCGCGCAGGCCACCAGCCCGGTAACCGGCGGCAGGTTCATCAATAAAACATTTACCAAAGGCGACGAGATAAAAGGGGTTTATATTATAACCAACGGGAAGGCCGAAAAAGCCGACTACCTAATTACCGATACCCGTATGCAGATTAAATTGAAAGATTCGCTGAAAGCAAACGGTAAAAAAATAAATATTAAAATTGACTATGCGTTTGACGTGCCCGAATACGGCACCGACCGTATGGGCCGCCTAAATACCAAAAACGGCTGGGTATATGAAATTGCCCAATGGTACCCGCGTATGGAAGTTTATGACGACGTAAGCGGCTGGAACACCATCCCGTATATGGGCGCGTCTGAGTTTTACCTGGAGTATGGTGATATTGATTATACGGTTACTGCGCCGGCAGGCTTAATTGTAGCCGGATCCGGCGAGTTACTTAACCCTGCCGAAGTATTATCACCTGCTGCTTTGAGCAGGCTGGCTGTTGCCCGTAACAGTGATAAAACGGTAAGCATCCGTGATTCTGCAGATATTAAAAATAACAGGTCCTATCCGCAGAAACCTGCTTTAACCTGGCACTTTTTGTGCAAAAATACCCGCGATGTAGCCTGGGCCGCCTCAAAAGCCTTTATCTGGGATGCCGCGCGTATCAATTTGCCCAGCGGAAAGAAATCGCTGGCGCAATCTGTTTATCCGCTCGAGGTAGCCGGCAAACTGGGTTGGGGCAGATCAACAGAATATGTTAAAAATTGTATCGAACTCTATTCGCAGGAATGGTTTGGGTATACTTACCCGGTTGCAACCAACGTAGCAGGTATAGTGGGCGGCATGGAGTATCCCGGAATTGTGTTCTGCGGCTGGAAATCGCAAACGGCCGAGCTTTGGGAAGTTACCAACCATGAGTTTGGCCATAACTGGTTCCCGATGATTGTAGGATCAAACGAACGTAAGTATGCCTGGATGGACGAAGGTTTTAATACCTTCATCAACAAGGTAGATACCAAAGTATTTAACAACGGCGAATATTACCAGAGAGAAGACGTGCAAAAAGTGGCGCCGGCCATGTTTAGCCCGGATGCTGATCCGATAATGACCACGCCTGATGTGATCCAGCCGGATTACCTGGGTTATGCCGCTTATGAAAAACCGGCACGCGGTTTAATGATCCTGCGCGAGCAGATATTGGGCGAGGAGCGGTTTGACTACGCGTTCAGGACCTATATCAAACGCTGGGCCTTTAAACACCCCACGCCGTGGGACTTTTTCCACTCGATGGATAACGCGGCAGGTGAGGACCTGAGCTGGTTCTGGAACGAATGGTTCATGGGCACCATGACCCTGGATCAATCGGTAAAATCAATAGATTATAATGACAACGACCCATCAAAGGGCTCATTAATTACGATTGAGAATTTAGGCGGACTGGCTTTGCCGGTAACCGCTTTAATTAAAGAAGAGAATGGCCAGACAGGCACCGTAAAACTCCCTGCCGAAATTTGGCAGCGCGGCGGCGAATGGACCTTTCCGTACAGATCCACCTCAAAAATAGTATTGGTGACGCTTGATCCCGATCATGTTTTGCCTGATATGAACCCGGAAAACAATTCATATAGCGGCGTTACGATTGATAAAAACATTACCGCCGCTGTTGTTATAAAAAACTACCTGGATGCCATCGGCGGTGCAGATAAAGTAAAAGCGATTAAAGACCTTACCATCAATGCCTCGGGGCCATTACAGGGCGCAACGATACAGTTGGTAAATAAATATAAATCGCCGGATAAGTTTGATTACAACGTGGTGGCGCCATCCTATAACAACTTTGTTGTGCTGCATGTTAAAGGCGTGGGGGACAGTGTAAGCATCGTGCAGCAAAACAGCGCGGTACCTCATCCGCCTAAAGAATACCAGCGCACCCTGGTTTATCGCTTCGGTTTCTTCCCCGAGCTGGATTATGGCAAGGATGGTTACACGATAGCGCTTGACGACAAGCTGCATGCAGTGGGCCAGGATCTTGCCTATCTGATTATAGCTACACACCCCGGCGGTACCAGGGTGAAATCATACTTCGATGTAAAAACCGGGCTTAAGGTTAAACAAGTTACCGATGTGGTTAACAGTTCGCCGACAGAATTTGCCGACTACCGCGAAGTGAACGGCGTAAAAATACCTTACGACATTAAAACCTTTTTATTAGGCTCGCCGGTTGAACTGAAGGTTACCGGCGCAGCAGCAAATACCGGGTTAAGTAATGATGAGTTTAAATAAACCGTAAACGGTATTAATTATCAGCAAAAAAGCCAATCCTGCGTTGGCTTTTTTGCTGATAATATTAATGGTGGCTTAAGCTGCCGCAATCAAACGGTAAGCTACCAGATCTTTACCCTTTTTGCCGGATCAAGCCACATCTTATCGCCTTTTTTGATCTTAAAGGCCTCATAAAATTCGGGGACATCGGTAAATGGACCGTTCACCCTCATAAAGGCGGGCGAGTGTTCATTGGTTAATATCTGGCTTGAAAGGGATTCTTTAGTGTCCTGTATCAGCCAGCCCAGCGAATAGCCCAGGAAGAACCGCTGTGTTGGTGTCAGCCCATTGATAGTTTTGCCTGCTTTATACTGATCGGTTTTCTTAAAAGCATCAAGCGCGATAACGATGCCACCCAAATCGGCAATGTTCTCGCCCTGCGAGGCTTTGCCATTTACATGCAGGCCGTAAATACTGTAACCGTTAAACTGGTCTATCAGCATCTGCGCACGCCTGGTGAATTTTACCGAGTCTTCGGCCGTCCACCAGCTTTTTAAATTTCCGTCTGCATCAAACTGCCGCCCCTGGTCGTCAAAGCCATGGGTTATTTCATGGCCTATGGTTGATGCAGCTACATAACCGTAAACCACCGCATCATCTACATTCTCGTCCTTTATGCCGGGGATGATAAACATAGCCGCCGGTAATACAATCTCGTTGTTTGAGGGGTTATAATAAGCATTGTAGGTTTGCGGTGTCATATCCCATTCGGTACGGTCGACCGGTTTGCCCAGTTTTTTAGCGTTAAAGCGATGCCAGAAGTTGTTGGCGTTTATAATGTTGCCCACGTATGAATCCCGGCTGACCGTTAATGATGAAAAATCTTTCCATTTATCCGGATAACCAACTTTGGGCATAACCCGGGCAAGTTTATCATAAGCCTTTTGCTTGGTGGGCTGGCTCATCCAGTCCAGCTTTTCAATATGCTCCTTAAAGCTGGTGCGGACGGCTTCAACCAGGTCCTTGTAGCGTTTCTTTTCGGTTTCCGAAAAATATTCTTTTACAAACAGCTGTCCCAGTACCTCGCCCATTACACCGTTCTCTACATCAAGCACCCGTTTCCACCTGGGCAGTTGTGCCTTGCGGCCGGTTATCACCGTACCGTAAAAACGGAAATTCTCATCATTAAACGCATCGCTCAAATAAGGGCTCAGTTCTGATATAAGGTTTTTACGCAGATAGGCTTTCCAGTCGTTAATAGGATAGGTTTTAAGGGCCTTGTTCACTGCCCGGTAATATTCGGGCTGGCCAACAATAACGGTATCTACGTTATTATAGTCCATTTTTTCAAATAAAGATTTCCAGTTGATATCCGGGGCCAGCTTATTTAATGCGGCAACGGTCATTTTATGATAGTTCTTATAAGGGTCGCGCAGGTCCTGTAATTTACGGGAGCTGTCTGCCAGGAAGGTCTCTAACGCGTACACCTTTTTGGTGGCCTGGGTGGCCGCGCCCGGGTTCAAACCTGCAAGTTTAAATACCGCCGGTAAATGTTTTTGCTGATAGTCCGTCCGCAGGTCAATGCTGTGCTGATCTTTATTAAAATAGTAGTCACGGTTTGGTAAGCCGATGCCGCTTTGCCATAGCTGCAATACCATTTTAGAACTGTTTTTTGCATCCTGACCAACATAAGCGCCAATTGGGGTGGTTATGCCGATGGTTTGCAGGTGGGCAAACTCGTCAAGCAGTTGAGGGATGCTGTTAAGCTGATCGATCTTGTCCAGTTCGGTTTTTAAGGCTGCTAATCCCTGCTTTTCTATCGTAACGGTATCCAGGCCGCTGTAGTAAAAATCGCCTATCTTTTGTGTATTGGTACCTTTTGCAGCATTTGCTTTTAACGCATCTTCGTTTATTTTCTTTAACCGGTCGCGCAGCTCTTCCTGCACTACCCGGTTAATACCCCAGGATGAATAGGCGGCCGGGATAGGGTTCTTTTTTAACCAGCCGCCATTGGCATATTTAAAAAAGTCGTCGCCGGGTTTTACGGTCGTATCCCTGTCTGTACTAACGGGGTCGTTAGCCGGGTTGTCGGCGGTTTGCTTGTTTTTACACGCGTAAAGCAGCGACATCCCCATAAGGATCATTACCCATGTTTTTGCAGTTGTTGTTTTTTTCATTTCAGATCAGTTAATCGTAAAAATAAATATATAGGTTGTTGGCGGCAATAACAAATTTAGGGCCTTTGATGAATGCTTATTGGCTTAAATGATTAATTTTAATAAAAAAACAGTTGTCAATTATGAACTCACGTCGTAATTTTTTGCAAAAACTGGGCGCTTCGGCTGTCGCCCTGCAACTGGCCGCGGTTAGTACCTGGGCCGATGATAAAAACACCGTTCATCAACCCTATGCCGGGCCGGTATTACGTGTGGCCATTATGGGGCTTGGCAGTTACGGGACACGTGTCGGGGCCGCTATGCAGTATTGCACCAAAGCAAAGCTTGTCGGCTTAGTTAGCGGCTCGCCTCAAAAAATTGAAAATTGGCGGGGTAGTTATGATATCCCGGCTAAAAATTGTTATAACTATGATAATTTTGACGAGATAAAGAATAACCCGGATATCGACGCGGTTTATGTAATAACACCCAATGGTTTACATCATGACCATGTAATCCGTGCAGCAAAGGCGGGCAAGCACGTGATCTGTGAAAAGCCGATGGCTTTAAACCCTAAACAGGGCCAGGAGATGGTTGACTTTTGCCAGCGGGCCGGCGTAAAACTGTTAGTAGGCTACCGGATGCATTTTGAACCCAAAACGCTCGAAGTGATCCGTATGCGCAAAGCCGGCGAGTTTGGAAAGATCCTGTTTTTCCAGGGGCTGTGCGGGTTTAAAATAGGCGACCCGAAGCAATGGCGGCTAAATAAACAGCTGTCCGGCGGCGGATCATTGATGGATATCGGGATTTACGCCATCAACGGCTCGCGGTATATGACCGGCGAGGAACCACTGTGGGTAACCGCCCAGGAAACCAAAACCGACCCGGTAAAGTTTAAAGAAGGGGTTGACGAGACCATCCAGTTCCAGTTCGGTTTTCCAAGCGGGGCGACTGCATCCTGCTTATCAACCTATAATCAAAATAACCTGGACAAGTTTTTCCTGAACGGCGAAAAAGGCTGGGCCGAAATGCAGCCGTCTACCAATTACGGCCCTATAAAAGGACGCACGCATAAAGGCGAGTTGAATCAGCCGGTTACCACTCACCAAACGGTGCAGATGGATGAATTTTCTGATATTATTTTTAACGGCAAGCAGCCACCGGTAGCGGTTGATGGTAATGAAGCGGTAAAGGACCTGAAGATTATTGAAGCGATATACTCGGCAGTAAAAACGGGGAAGAAATTAGAGCTGAGCTCGTAGCATGTCAGGCTTCCGAAGTTTTATAACTTTGTTAGTCTTCGTTATTTCCAATTGGATGATAAAAGAAAATAATTTAATTAAATACTTCAGCACCTTAGCGCTTTTGGGCGTGTTAAGCGGCTCTGTCTTGTATGTAGCAAATTTATTTTTTGATGATCCGTTGTACAGGCAGTCGGCCTGCACTTATTTTGAAATTTCCTTTTTGTTTATATTTATAACTTACGGTTGTTATTTGCTGCTGAATAATGTGCTTAAAAAGTACAGCCTGTTTGTTCGGGGGGTATTTTGTTTAATACTGCAAATAATTTTATTTCTGATACCTGTTTCATTGGTTGGAATTGATCTTCCAACATTCATTACCCAAATGATCGCAATAGGGTTGTTTTGCTTTTGTATTCCGTACCTGGATAATTATTTATATAACAAACTAAATTAGCATGACGCTTCTAAAAGAAACAGTAAAAGAGGCCGTAATAACGAGACTAAGGCTCCAGTATTAGGAATGAAAGACCGCGCAACTGGTACGGTAAAAGCACATGTTGTAGAAAACGTTTCATCCGAAATAGTTTATCCCCTATTGATATCAGCGATAGAAAAAGACAGCATAGTAGTTACCGACGAATACAGGGTTTACAACAAATTAAGCAATCACTTTAGTCACGGCCGCGTTGTTCATAGTGCCAAAGAGTATGTAAACGGCATATTTCATACTAACGGAATAGAGAACTTTTGGAGCCACCTTAAAAGAGGTGTTGACGGCATTTATCACTGGGTAAGCAGAGAGCATTTACAAGCTTATGTAAATGAGTATGCTTTGCGTTACAATACTCGTACCTTTACAACTTCATCAAGATTTGATTATGTACTATCAAATATGACTTGTCGTTTAACCTATAAGGAGTTAGTAAAATGAGTAAAAGGAAATATGTAAAAAAGGGCTGTAAAACCCGAGCCGGAACCTGTTACACTTGCTGAATTTAACAGGAGTTTATTGCATTTGTAAATACTAAACCGCCTAAGAAAGACGATTTACCACCACCTGAAAAAGAGAAGTAGTTTGCATTATGTTTATAAGGTTATATATTTATAGTGACCTTATGACACAATAATGAATCGCCCATATAGAAACCGCCAAAACAATCAGCCTCATTACATAAGATATAGGAGAAATTTTGATCCTGCCAATAAGGGAAAGGATTTGCCAAATCATATAGACTGCAAGCATACAAAAAGCGACCCCGATAGTATTAAAACCGTAAATGCGAACGTCAATATTGTAGAGGATAAGAAGTGGACAAAAACTGAAAAAATAGCCCTTGGCGCACTTGTTGTAAGCATATTTGTGTTTTGGTTTACCTATAGATTGTTTGTTGAAACAAAAAAAGCTAATGACACTACGTCTAAGGCATTGGCACATCAAATCAAAAAGGACAGTATCGATTCTATTTCCGATGCCGTTAAACTTGGTAGAGATACACTTTTCATAAATAAACAAAAATCTGGAATAGATGCTCAAATAGCAGAATTTAAAGAGTCTCAAAAGGAGTTTAAGGCAATAAATACACCCTTTATTCAACTCAAGGTAAATAATGTATCCATGTTGACAAATCCTACAAGGGTTGATATAGCAATAATTAACATATCTCAAATCCCAATAAAAACAACTGAAAACAAATGCTATCTCATTATTAAAAATGAAAAAAATGTTGTTATTAAAAAGATTATTAATAATATCATCGACACTAACGATCAATTGATTAAAGAAATGGGTGTTAATACTGCATGGATTTGGGATTATGATGTTCCAGATGATATTCAAAGCAAGTTTCGAAAAGGACTTGTAACCATATATGTAGATGCAGTTATAAAATATCAAGACCTGATAAATAAATCTATGCGCACATATCATTTTAAAGGCCAGCTTATTTATAATGCACAACAGAATAATATTTATAATAAATATCTCCTTAATGATAACCATAATTAGAAATTTATAGCCAGTGTAAGATTGTATGTTATTGCCATTTAAAATTCTATATTATCCTGTGCCTATGTCTTAAATACGACACCAATCCGATATTCATTCACAGAACCGATAACCATGGTTCATTGTTATCGAAAGATATCAATTCTATGAATTTAATAACACTGGCTGAGTTGATATCCAAAGCGAAAAAGCAACTGAGGCTAAAATCGGCTCTGATGTGTTCTTTTTTATCGAACCTGTAAAAGGTCAATATATTCTTCATCAGGTTGCGTTGACTTCGCCGGTAAAAAGCAAGGTTATCATTGATTATTTTATTACGCCGGGTCCGGTAAAGAAGAATAAGAAGCACTAAAGGTGATTCCCTTGCAAGACTTTCTTAATGGCACTAAGCCCTGACGAATTAAAATACAAAATTGGATGCTAATGATACTTAAAAAAGTACTCCGCTATATTATAACTATGGTGATACTCACAATTGTCAGCTCGATAATACTGTATTACCTGAATAAACTATTTCCAGCGCCGTATGATACTTTTTATTTTAAAACGGGTTTGGCATTGTCATTTGGTTTTTTATTTATTACCTATAATATTTTTTTATCAGCATATTACTCTAGACTTAAAGACCGCAATTATTCCCTGTTATCCTGGGGGGTATTTTGTTTTGCCCTGGAGAATGCGCTCTGGGCGATACCATTTTGTTTAGTGGCCGGTGTAGATACCAGATCTATCCTTTTTAATTTAGGCAGTGTCGGCCTGTGCAGCTTTGCTATTCCGTATGTAAACAAATTTTTTAATAATAAATTAATGCGGCATCAGCTTAAAGATTGAATTCATGCCACGCGGCGCTTTGTGAAAAACTGTGAGAATTGAGTAATATATTTATAAAACCGACCAATACCTAAGATGCTTGGGTATGATCCACTTTTAGGTGATCCACCGGGTTTGCAGTAAAATATTAAAAAACCTATAAATATTTATTATTCAATTATTTAGGTTAGTTATGTCAGGTTTTTGTACTGATCCAAAGTGATCCGCTAATTTTGTTAACTAATTAATTTTCAATTAGTTAAATAAAAATAGTGATTCAGGTGATCCATATTTTTAAGTGGATCACTTAACCCTGAAAGTGCGCCATCGCCCTTCAATTTATTACAACATTTCATAGCGGGATGCGTTTAGTTAATAAGCCATAATTGTTCCTATGATATTATTTGCTTACGCCGGCAACATGAATGTAGAGAAGTTTGTAAAGACGGTACCCTCTGCGCGCAATCTGGGTGTTGCCAAATTACCGGGCTACAGTTTTGTTTTTAACAGCGCAGGCGATGACGAGTCGGCGAAGGCCAATGTGGTAAGGTCCTTTGATCCGGATGCGATAGTCTGGGGTGTTTTAATTGAACTGCTTGACGAAGAACGTTCAAATTTTTATGACCCGCTGTGGAGTTCCACCTTAAAACTGGAGCCGGTATTGTGTTTTGATCTGAATGATAATATCTATCATGCCGAAGTTTTTGTAACCCAGCCCCATGCCATAACCACCCATTTGCTGCCTTATGACTGGTATCATGATAAGATCCTAAAGCTGGCTACCGACGCGGGACTGCCGGCATCATACATCAGCCAGATAGCGATTATGCCCTACAAGATTGATCCGGACGAGATCCGCCGGCAACGAAGGTTGAAAAGATTATAATATAAAAGGGCCTCCATTGTTAATGAAGGCCCTTTCTATACTATATTATTTAAATCAGGTTGCTGTCGGTCAGTACCTGGTTCATGGCACGTACGGCATCGGCACTTTTGTTAAAGCCCGCCTGCTCATCGGCCGTTAATTTAAAGTCGACGATCTTCTCCCATCCGTTTTTACCCAGGATAACAGGGACAACCAATGAGATGTCTTTTTGACCGTATTCGCCATCCAGGGCAACACCGCATGATATCAACTTCTTCTGGTCGCGCACAATGGCCTCAACCATAAACGCAGTGCCTGCACCCGGCGCATACCAGGCAGATGTACCGATCAACCCGGTTAAAGTAGCACCACCAACCATCGTAGCTTTAACTATTTTGTCTTGCTGCTCCTGGTTTAAAAATTGTGTTACCGGGATGCTGTTCCAGGTAGCGTGGTTAATCAATGGGATCATGGTGGTATCACCGTGTCCGCCAATAACAACCGCGTTCAGGTCAGCAGGCGAGCAGCCTAATTCCTGGCTCAGGTAGTATTTAAACCTTGCCGAATCCAAAGCGCCACCCATACCGATGATCCGGTTCTTAGGCAATCCTGAAGTTTTAAGGGTTAAATAGTTCATGGTATCCATCGGGTTTGAAACCACAATGATGATGGTATTTGGCGAATGTTTCAGGATATTCTCGGTAACGCTTTTTACGATGCCGGCGTTAACACCAATTAACTCTTCGCGGGTCATGCCCGGTTTGCGTGGCAGGCCCGAGGTGATGATAACAACTTCCGAATCGGCAGTAGCTGCGTAATCATTGGTAACACCTTTTATTTTGGTATCAAACTCCAGCAGGGCAGAGGTTTGCATCATATCGATCGCCTTACCTTCGGCAAAGCCCTCGCGGATGTCCAACAAAATAAGTTCTTCGGCTAATTCTTTTCTTGCGATGTTATCCGCACATGTAGCGCCAACAGCTCCGGCACCAACAACTGTTATTTTCATAGTTTATTTGTTTAATTGTTATGAAGCTATCAGAAGCATAGTTATTGTATTCAGCTCTTCTGATGGTTTCATAGTGTTTTATTTATAATATAAGAAGGAATCGAAATTGCACGCAATTTTAACAAAAAAATATAAAATACCGTCGCCGCATTGTTAAAATAGCATTAAACAACAATTAACTTCTTTATTTAACTGTAATATCAATGTCTTAACAAACCGGACGATCTCTAAAATAGCGCATTATTTATTAGTTAATTTTTTACAGAATTTTGTAAAAAAGCAGTATTTGTATTTTTTGTCAGTTTATTTTGCCGTTTTTAATGGCATTAAATGCTTTTTTTATTACAATTTTCATTTTTTTTAACTTTTTTAGATAAAATTTGCAAAAAATAGAAATATTAATATAAATTTGCTACCATAAACTTAATCGACACGATTAAAAGGATATCAGAATCAAACTTTACAAAAAAATAAATTAAAACATGGCAACAAAACTCGAGTACATCTGGCTTGATGGATACAAACCAACCCAAAGCCTTCGTAGCAAAACAAAAATCGTTAAAGAATTTAGCGGTAAAGTAGAAGACCTGGAAAATTGGAGCTTTGATGGTTCATCAACTGAGCAGGCACCAGGCGGCTCATCTGATTGTATTTTAAAACCGGTTTTTACCTGCCCTGATCCGCAAAGAAAAAACGCTTACCTGGTAATGTGCGAAGTATTGGATTCAAAAGGTCAGCCGCATGAGTCAAACGGCCGTGCACTTATCCAGGATGATGATAATGATTTTTGGTTTGGTTTTGAACAAGAGTATTTCCTGTGGGATCCTAAAACCGACAAACCGCTTGGTTTCCCGGCTGGTGGTTATCCTGCACCGCAAGGCCCTTACTACTGTTCAGTAGGTGCTAACAATGCTTACGGTCGCGAGATTGTTGAAGAACACTTAGATGTATGTTTGGAAGCAGGTCTGAACGTTGAAGGTATCAACGCCGAAGTTGCTGCCGGACAATGGGAATTCCAGATCTTCGCTAAAGGCGCTAAAGAAGCTGGTGACCAGATCTGGGTTGCACGTTATCTGTTAGAAAGAATTGGCGAAAGCTATGGTGTTGCTATCAACTGGCATTGCAAACCATTGGGTCAGTTAGACTGGAATGGTTCAGGTATGCACGCTAACTTCTCAAATTCATTATTGCGTACTGCAAACAGCGAGGCTAAATTTAAAGCAGTTTGCGAGGCGTTCCGCCCTGCAGTTGCTGAGTGTATTGCTGTGTATGGTGCTGATAACGATCAACGTTTAACCGGTAAACACGAAACTGCTTCAATTCATGACTTTAGCTATGGTGTATCAGATCGTGGTGCTTCTATCCGTATCCCACTTTACGCGGTAGATCACGGCTGGAGTGGTTACCTGGAAGATCGTCGCCCTAACTCAGCTGCCGATCCGTATAAAGTAGCTGCAGTAATTATTAAAACTGTAAAAACAGCTAAAGTTTAGTACTTAGCTAACTAAATATTAAAAGCGATGGGTCTAAAGCTCATCGCTTTTTTGTTTTACAACCAGGAGGAGCTGATAACGTTACAATCAGAAATAAGGCAGAGGCACCACTCTTAATGACCCAACGCTTGGCGTGTTTTTAAATACGCCAGATAATCGCCAGATGTAATTTCTTTCAAACCATCAACCGGTTGGTTATAGATATATACCCAGCATAGCATCTCGCCATTAGCTGTGTTAACCGGTTGCAGTCGGCGTTCATATAAATTAGGGCTACCCTCATCCGGGCCAATCCCCTCGTAAGGATCAAGTACGCTTAATGCTTTTGCGGCATCATTTAGTTTACAGATACTGCCCGACACATCGTAATTTCCGGACCTGTCTATTATTAATGCCGGATAACTGCCCACATCATATAGTTTGCCCTGTATTTTACCACTGCCCAACAAAACGGAGTTACCGTTTAAATACAAGGCGAATTGATTATCGTCTATTAATAATGTGCCGTAAACAAACAATAAATCATTTATCATTTTTAAATATAAATTAGGTTAGGATAGCTATCTTGCTTAATATTGAAAGACTTTTGGCCTATACCATGAACGAGCATCAAATTACAGCATACCTACAGGAAAACAATATACAAAAAATAAAATTTGCCTTTGCAGATATTGATGGTGTATTGCGCGGAAAAATTATCCATCCTAAAAAATTCATAGATGGTTTGCAAAGCGGCTATGGTTTTTGTGATGTGGTATTTGGCTGGGATAGCAGTGATGTTTGTTATGACGATATACAGCTAACCGGCTGGCACACGGGTTATCCGGATAAAGCCTGCCATATTGATCTTTCAACTTTTCGTACGGTGCCCTGGCAGGATAACCTGCCTTTCTTTTTAGGTGATTTTAGTGATGCCGACGGTAAAGGTTTGGCCGCCTGCCCGCGCAGCCTGTTAAAACGTATCGCTAAACAATGCGTGGATATGGGTTATCACCCGGAGTTTGCGCAGGAGTTTGAATGGTTCAATTTCAAAGAGACACCACAATCTTTACAAGAAAAGAATTTTACCAAACTTGAGCCGTTAACACCGGGAATGTTTGGTTATTCCATATTGCGGACCTCGGAGAATAGCGATTTTTGCAATGATCTGGTGGATCTGTTAGCTCAATTTAATATCCCGCTGGAGGGTTTTCACACAGAAACCGGGCCGGGCGTATACGAGGCAGCCATCATGCATTCGCACATTTTGGAAGCTGCCGACCGGGCGGCACTGTTAAAAACGGCAGTTAAAGAGATCGCCTATAAACATGGTATTATAGCCACGTTCATGGCCAAGTGGAATGAGGATCTGCCGGGCTGCGGAGGGCATATCCATCAAAGTTTATGGAATAAGGATCAAACGATGAATCTTTTTTATGACGGTAGCGAGGTTAATAAAATGAGCGAATTGCATAAGCAATACCTGGCCGGTCAATTACATTGCCTGCCCCATATACTGCCTATGTACGCGCCAACCATCAACAGCTATAAACGATTGATAGAGGGAGCCTGGGCACCAACTACCGTAACCTGGGCGGTCGAGAACAGGACGACAGCCTTCAGGGTCCTGAACTCGTCAGCGGATTATACCCGTTTGGAAACCCGCATACCAGGTGCCGACACGAACCCATACCTGGCCATGGCGGCGGCACTGGCATCGGGTTTATATGGTATTAAAAACAAACTGACCCTTGATGTCCCGCAAACCTCAGGTAGCGGCTATCAAAACGCATCTAACGGCAAAATTCAGCCGAATTTGTATGAGGCTACCGTAGATATGCAAAAATCAGCCATAGCTAAAGAAATACTGGGTGCTGGTTTTGTGGAGCATTTTACCCAAACCCGCTTATGGGAATGCAAACAGTTTGCGAAAAGCGTGACCGACTGGGAGCTGAAAAGATACTTTGAGATAATATAAACCGGTGCGCCGTAGTCGGGGCGTAGGTGGCTTTCGCATTGCCGGATGACGGGATAAATTAAAAAATGACGCTTGTAATTCAATTGTATTATATCTTTGCGGTCCTTTGAATCTATAAACCGAATGGACTATCCAATAATTATTAAAAAAGCCTGGGAGGGGTATGATGCTTCAAAAACCATTAAAGGTATTGAAGACATCAGCGCGATGGTATCGACAAACCGGGTGTTTAAGGTAACGTTTGATGATGACGACATTGTTATTGCCAAGCTGTCGCACTTTGGCAAGTTTGAGCATTTTAAAGAGGATCACCGCATTATCCATAGCCTCTCAAATAATCTGCTTTACCCTTTCGAGAACTTCCTGTCCAAATCATTATTAAAAAATAACAGGGTATATATCTATCATTATAAATTCAGGCAAACCGATGCCTGGGTGGTGTTTTACAACCCTACCCGGATATTTAACCGCATGCCAAGACGGTTGGAGGAAAGCCATATCCGCAAACTGGGCCAGCAGGTGGGTAAGTTTCATAAAGCCTGCGCGCGGGTTAAAAGTGTTTTACCAAAATCATCAAAAACATTACGTACCGATATTTATTCGCTGTTACACCAGTTAGAAGTAAAGGAAAAGCAGTTTGGCAGCGCAATGCAGGTTGATTTCTTAAAATATCATTGCGAAACCTTCCTGCGGAACCGCTCTAAATATAACATGAGTTCGTTCGAGATCATCCCGGTTTTTATTGATTGGAACATTGGTAACTTCTCGGTCGACCAAAATTTAAACCTATACTCGCGCTGGGATTATGACTGGTTCAGGATGAGTTACCGCGTGCTTGATTTTTATTTTTTAAGCAGGGTAGTATCTGATGTGGGCGACCGAACCGTATTTAGCTATGGTATAAAAACCCTGATGGAAGACAGGTTTATAATGTTCCTGGAAGAATATCACCAGATTAACCCGTTAACCGCAAATGAGATCAGGTTTTTAAAAGAGGCATACCGGTTTTTTATCCTAAATTATGTGATCAAAGATGGTAAGTACTTTTTCAGCGATCAATATGCCAAAAAACTACAGGCCGAAGCATTTGAATTGTACCTGCCATCAGTAGACCGCGATTTTGACGCCGAAAAGATCATCACGGCCCTAAATTTGAAGTAACCGGTTGCGTTTAAGTGGTGAGAAAAATTCAGCTGGCGCATACAGTGATCCTAACAAGAATTAAAAAATAAAACATATGAAGCAATACATACCCCTCGCGACAAAATATGAAACGCATAGATAACTTTAAAACTATAATTGATAAGTATGATGTTATCTTTTTTGATGCGTTTGGGGTGCTCAAAAACTACCAGGGGCTTGTGCCCGGCATTGAAAAAACCTTTGCCTACCTGGCCGAGCAAAATAAAGAGTATTATATAGTTACCAATGACGCGTCACGGAGCCCGGCGCAACTGGCGGCTTCTTATCATAAAATGGGACTGCATGCCATTACACCCGACAGGATCATATCATCAGGTATGTTAACCAAAGAATACCTGGATCTAAAAGTAGAGGATGGCATAATAGCGTACCTGGGTACTGATGACTCGGCACACTATATTGAGAGCCTGGGCCTGCACCCGATGCCGGTTAGCAAGATTAACAACACTAATATCGATAAAGTAAACGCGCTTATATTTTTAGATGACGAAGGGTTCGACTGGAAAAACGACTTAAACATTGCGGTGAATTTGCTGCGCAGGCGTACCATTCCGGCTATTGTTGCCAATACAGACCATGCTTACCCGGTTACCGTAAACAATGTTTCCATAGCTATAGGCGGTTTGGCTATGATGATGGAAACAATTGTGGGTAAGAAGTTTATTCGCTTTGGGAAGCCCGACTCGCAAATGTTTATGTTTGCTTATGACCTGATCCGCGATTACCGGCCCATCAGCAAAAAAGAAATCGTGATGGTGGGCGATACGCTGCATACCGATATCCTGGGCGGTAATAAATTTGGTTTGGATACGGTACTGGTGCTGTCGGGTAATACGCTTCCGCAGGACGTTGATACCCGGATCACATCAACCGGCATAGTGCCAACCTACATCTGCGAATCGGCAGTTGTAGAAAAAGATATGTTTTAATTTTTTACGAAATGGTATATAACCCCACTGCTATAAAGTTCCCCGACCCGGCAGCCTATAAAAGAAGGCTCGGTGGCAGGGAAACCCAATTATTCCAGCTGAAAAACAAGGCAGGCATGCACATAGGGATCACCAGTTTTGGTGGTTATTTAATAGGTGCCTGGCTGCCTGATAAAAAAGGAAATCTAACCAGTGTCATCCTCGGGTTTGATAATATCGAGGCCTTGGGTAGGCAAAAAAGCTATTACGGAGCCATTGTTGGCCGGTATGCCAACCGGATAGCCAGGGGCAAATTTACACTGGAAGGAAAAAAATATACGCTGGCAATCAACAACGGGCCAAACAGCTTACATGGTGGCAATGAAAACTTTAGCTATAAAATTTGGGACGCCGTCCAACCAGATCCCCAGACGCTGGTTTTAACGCTGTTTTCTGAAAACATGGACGAGGGTTACCCCGGCAATTTAACCGCCACCGTAACCTACAAGTTGACAGATCAAAACGAAATTATAATAAACTACGAGGCTACTACCGATAAAACCACTATTGTTAATCTGACTAACCATGCCTATTTTAATTTGAACGGCGAGGGGAGCGGTGATATATTATATCACGTAGTACAAATAGCTGCTGATAGATACACGCCTGTTGATAAACACCTGATCCCAACCGGCGAAATTGCCCCGGTTAAGGGGACCCCGTTTGATTTTATAAATCCAGAGCGAATAGGTAAAAGAATTGGTGCCGATAATACCCAGTTAAAATATGGCAATGGTTATGACCATAATTTTGTTTTAAATAAGCGTGGCGCTCATATGCCGGTTGCTATGGTGGTCGGCGATAAATCAGGCATTAAGCTGGAGGTTTTTACCGACCAGCCCGGCCTGCAATTTTATACTGGTAACTATATGACCGGGGATAATATAGCCAGGGGAGGTGTTAAAGATACCGCCCGTACCGCATTTGCATTAGAGACCCAGCATTTTCCCGATTCGCCAAATCAGTCCCATTTTCCGTCGGTCGTGCTTAAGCCGGGCGAGGTTTATAAAACGCAAACTATTTACAGGTTTTCTGTATAATGGTAATCTTTTCAATCAATTGTAACCTTGATGTGTTAACTTTATATCTTCAAAGAAACTGGATATAATTGCTGACAGATAATCACGGTAGGGAAATTAATTATATGCGCCTGGCAGTTACAGACAGGTGTAATCTGCGCTGCTTTTATTGTATGCCCGAGGATGGCCTTAACTGGCTGTCGCGTAGCGGATTGATGAGCTATGAGGAGATGTTGCGCGCATGCAGGCTACTGGTAAAAATGGGTATTGAGAAGATACGCATTACCGGCGGTGAGCCTTTTGTGCGTAAAGATATCATGCTGTTGTTAGCCGGCCTTGCAAAAATTGACGGACTGAAAGAGTTAAGCATGACCACCAACGGCGTGCTCACAGCACCGCATATACCCGAAATGAAGGCGTTGGGCATTAAGTCGGTTAATTTAAGTTTGGACACCCTGGATGCTAACCGCTTTTTTACCATTACCCGCCGCGACGAATTTGCCAGTGTGATGCATACCCTTGATGAATTGCTGAAGCATGACATCGAAGTGAAAATAAATGCCGTGGTAATGGACGGCAAAAATACCCGGGATATAATACCTATGGTTGAGTTGACTAAAGACCTGCCGGTTAGTGTGCGTTTTATTGAAGAGATGCCTTTTAATGGCGATGGCCATGTTTATCAGGGCTTAAGCTGGGATTATGTGCGGATTTTAAATGAGATAACGTCGCATTATCCTGCTATAAAAAAACTAACCGATCCGGCTTATTCTACAGCCTACAATTATCAAATTCCCGGGCACAGGGGCACGGTGGGTATAATCGCCGCATATTCCCGTACCTTTTGCGGTACGTGCAACCGTATCCGCATTACCCCCGAGGGTACTTTAAAAAATTGCTTATATGATGATGGCGTATTAAATATCAAAGATCTGATGCGGTCGGGAATAAGCGATAATGAACTGGAACAAAATCTATTGAACGCATTCAGCCACCGGGTTGCCGACGGCTGGGAGGCAGAGCGCAAACGTGTTGAAAAAAACGGTGTGCATGAATCTATGGCCACTATCGGCGGATAAAAAATATAAGCTATGATAACGGTTCAACAAGCCGAAGAACTAATATTACAGGAAACCCGCGACTTTGGCGTAGAGATCGTACTGTTTGATGAAGCATCCGGCCGGGTATTGGCCGAAAATATAAAAGCCGACCGTGACCTGCCGGCTTTTAACCGGGTGACGATGGACGGCATAGCCATAAATTATCAGGCCGTAGCAAATGGCATTACTACGTTCAGAATAAAAGCTACGCAGGCCGCCGGCGTTGCTCCGATAGAGATCACTGAGCTCAACGAGTGTATCGAGATCATGACCGGTGCCGCAATGCCGGGATCGGTTGATACCGTTATTCGTTATGAAGATGTAGCTATCGAAGATGATAAGGCAACTTTGCTTATCACTGGTATAAAAAAAGGCCAGAACCTGCATTTAAAAGGCGCCGATAAAAAGCAGGGCGAAAACATACTCGTCCCCGGGCAATTAATAACTCCCGCAGTTATAAGCCTGGTAGCTTCGGTAGGCGAAACTGAGCTGCGGGTTAAACGCCTGCCGCGGGTAATTATCCTGTCATCAGGTGATGAATTGGTAGATGTTAATGCCACGCCTGCACCTTACCAGATCAGGCGGTCGAATAGCTATATGCTGCAGGCTGTCGTCGCTCAGCAGGGTATAAAAGCGGCGGTAAAACATATCCCGGACGACCCGGAAATAATCAGACAACAATTGGGCCTTTGCCTGCAAAACTTTGATGTCATCTTATTAAGCGGCGGTATCTCTGCGGGTAAATTTGATTACATCCCGCAGGCGTTGGCTGATTTACAGGTAGACCAGGTTTTTCATAAAGTACTGCAGCGCCCCGGCAAACCTTTTTGGTTTGGCAAACATCATAATGGGGTGGTGGTTTTCGCTTTTCCCGGTAATCCCGTCGCAACGTTTTTGGGTGTGCAGCGCTATTTTATTCCGTGGTTAAAGGCCTCGCTTGGCTTGGCGCCCTCAAAGACAGTTTATGCAGTTTTAGACGAAGATATTACGTTTAGGCCGCCGTTAGAATATTTTTTGCAGGTAAGGTTATTAATTAATGAGCAGGGCCGGTTATTAGCTATCCCGGTAGAAGGAAATGGTTCGGGTGATTTTGCTAACTTAGCGGATACAGACGCGTTTATGCAATTGCCGTTAGCGAAAAGTGAGTTTAAAAAAGGCGAAGTTTATCAGGTTTGGTTATTTGTCTGAATCGCTGATTACGCTTGCCCAAATATTAGTTTACCTGAGGAGCTTACAAAATAGAAATCGGTTTGTTAGTTAATTTTGGCGAAAAAAGTCTTAATTTCAAGAGACTTATCTTGAGCGATAGTAAAAGTTAAATCTGTGGAATCAAATCAATCAAAAAAATCTGTGATTCAAACGTTCTCTCATCTGGATCAGGCAGGCAAGGCCACCATGGTTGATGTGTCTGAAAAAATAGTAACACGCCGCACAGCAACGGCCCGCAGTATTGTTTTTCTGCCGGATGAGGTTTTAACGCAGCTTATTGACGGCGATCTGCAAACAAAAAAAGGTTCTGTATTTCAGACTGCGATAATAGCGGGGATTATGGCCGCCAAAAAAACCGGCGATCTGATACCGCTTTGCCATCCGCTGGGCCTGGATAATTGTAAAATTGATATTCAGTTAAATAGTAAAAACGAAGTTATTATAGATTGCACCGCCACCATTACTGCCAAAACAGGTATTGAAATGGAAGCATTGGTTGGCGCCAGTATAGCAGCGCTAACCATTTATGATATGTGTAAAGCGCTGAGCCATGATATTGTTATAAAAGAAACCAGGCTAATAGAAAAAACAGGAGGTAAACGTGATTTCAAAAGAGCATAAAAAGCACGCTTCGCTAACAAGACCCGCTTTGGGTAGTTTTGCCCGTAATGAGTGGGCAATAGTTGGTGCGCCTTGTATCAATATTAAACTGCTGGCTGCCGACGTTATAGCCGCACTTTCGCCGCAATATAAATGCGCCTATGCTGATACTTCGCATAATGACGAGGTAACGCTCCCGCCGGGGCGTTTGGCCAGTGGCGCCTTTTTAGAATATACGGATCAGCTAAATTATCACCAGTTTAACTTTAACAATGGTTTAAGGCCCATAAATTTTAAGCACCAGTTTACTGATGCCGATTTAGTACTTGTCAACGGTAATCATCAGCCGGCTAAGGCGCAGGTGGTGATCATTTACAACAATAAAATAGCGTCCTTACAAAAACGGGTAGATGAACTAACCAATGTTGAGCTTATTTTACTGGCTGATAATGTAGACGATGTTTTTGATTTTATAAAAGAGGCAGTACCAAACTGGCAGCAATTGCCAATGTATCGTTTGGATGAAACCGAAAAGATCATTAACTTTTTCAAAACCAAACTGCAAAATGCCAGGCCCGCTATAAACGGCCTGGTTTTGGCGGGCGGCCAGAGTATCAGGATGGGGGTGGACAAGGGCACTATTACCTGGTACGGGAAGGAGCAGCGCTACCACCTCGCTGATTTAATAAAAACTTATTGCGACGATGTATTTATATCCTGCCGGGCAGATCAGCAAACGGCTATCGAAGACGGCTATAATACGCTGCCTGATACATTTACTGGTTTGGGGCCGTTCGGCGCTATCCTGTCCGCGTTTCGCGAAAAACCGGATAGTGCCTGGTTAATTGTAGCCTGCGACATGCCTTTGCTGAACAAGGAAACATTTGATCATCTTTTAAAAAACCGCAATCCGTCATCAATAGCGGCCGCTTATGAAAGTGCCTTTGACGGTTTCCCCGAGCCGTTAATTACCATCTGGGAGCCCAAAAGCTACCCGGTAATGCTGGCTTTTTTGGCGCAGGGCTATTCATGCCCGCGCAAGGTATTGATCAACAGTGATATCACCTTGCTAAAAGCACCTGACAATGAGGCGCTTACCAACGTGAATACGCCGGATGATTTCGAGAAGATAAAACGACAGATCCATCAAAAAATAGCTTCAACCTGATATGGAACCGGATTTTTCAAGATACAGTTGCCAGCTGGCTTTACCGGGGTTCAGTAAATCGTCACAGCATGCATTACAGCAGGCCAAAGTGCTGATTGTTGGGGCAGGCGGACTGGGTTGCCCGGCCGCGCAATATTTGACGGCCGCGGGGATAGGCACCCTGGGGATTGCCGATTTTGATACCGTTTCAATAAGTAACCTGCATCGCCAGGTGTTATATACGCCCGCAGATACCGGCCGGAAGAAAGTAACCATAGCCTGCGGCAGGCTGCAGGAACAGAACCCCGAAGTCACGCTAATACCGCATGACATCAGGCTAACATCCGCTAATGTTAAAGATCTAATTGGGCAATACGATATCATAATAGACGGTACCGATAATTTCGAAACCCGTTATCTGATTAATGATGCCTGCGTGATAGCCGGTAAACCTGTTGTGTATGGCGCCATATATCAATTTGAAGGACAGGTGGCCCTTTGGAACAACATCAATGCCGACGGCACCAGATCGCCCAATTACCGTGACCTGTTTCCTAAAGTTGATGCCACCCAGATACCGGATTGTGCCGTCGGCGGCGTTATCCCAACCCTGGCCGGTATAATCGGCTGTATACAGGCCAATGAGGTCATTAAATACATTACCAAAACCGGCGAGCTGCTGGCTGGCAAAGTAATGGTGTTTGATGCGTTAACCCTGCAAAGCAGGATCATCAAAATTGGCAAGGTAACTAAAACAAATATAACAGCCCTGGCAGAAACAACTGATGCGCCCACGCTATCGGTAAGCGAGGTTAAAAAAGGATTGGCTGATGGCACCCTTGAGCTGGTTGATATCCGCACCGACCGGGAGCGTGACGAAATTGATATCGGCGGCGTCCATTTTGAAGCAGATGAGATTGACGAAAACATGGAATATCTAACCAACTACAAAGTTAAAGTGCTGTATTGCTCGTCAGGCAAAAGGAGTGCGGAAGCTGTTAAACTGATCCGGCAAAAATCACCGGGCGCCAAAGTTTTTTCTTTAGAGGGCGGATTGCAGGCATGGTTTTCTGAAAAACCATAAACCGTCGCCGGCTTTATTCAACTATTCACCTTTTCATTATGGATGGGCGGCTACCCACACCTCGCCGTCTTCAAATATTTCTTTCTTCCAGATGGGGACGGTTTGTTTTAGCGTGTCAATAATGTAGCGGCAGGCATCAAAAGCAGCATCCCGATGGGCGGCAGCTACCGCAATGATCACCGGGATCTCGCCAATTTGCAGCCCCCCCGTACGGTGATGGATCAATATTTTTTGTACCGGCCATTTGGCTAAGGCCTGTTGGGCAATCTTCTCCATTTCGCTCACGGCCATTTTTTCGTAGGCCTCAAATTCAAGTCGTATCACCGCCCTGCCCCTGGTTGCATTGCGTACGGTACCCACAAATACATCAATGCCGCCAGTCTCGGGCGCCATCACCCAGTCAACACAATCCTGTAGGTGCAGGGTAGAAACGGATAGTTTTATCTGTACGTTCATAAACTTTTATCCACCGCTTACCGGGGGTATGATAGCAATTTCATCACGCTCATGTATGGTATCGCCATCCAGGGCATATTCGTTGTTAACGGCAACCATATAAGTGGCCAGTTTTTTTAACCGGGGATGCTGCTTTTCTAACAGGTATTTTAAATTTGATACAGTTGCATCATTAACCAGCTCAACATCAACAGTTGATGCCCCAAAAATATCTTTTGCAATGCCAAATGCCAGTATGTTAATTTTCATAGTCGTACCTTAATGCAAATATGCAGGAAAGATGTTGGTATGTAAACAAACAATTACAGCAATTGTTAGATAAATATGTCATCAACCACCGTTAAATTGCCTGTTATAAAGGTACAAGATAATTTTATTAATGATACTGCTGATACGCTGGCTATTGAGGAACCGCTGGAGATCAGGCTGGAGTATGGCCTACCGGATCAGCGGGAAATACAGAATATATCTGTTACCATGCGAACACCCGGTAACGATGCTGAACTGGCCGTCGGATTTTTATTTACCGAAGGAATTATCAAAAATATGGCCGAAGTTGCCCGGGCAAAACATAGTTTTATAGCCTGTGCAGAGAATAAAGAAAATGTTATACAGATAAGTTTAACAGATGGCATCATCCCCGAATTAAAAAATGCGGGACGCAATTTTTATACGACATCCGGCTGCGGTATCTGCGGCAAGGGCTCTATCGATGCGATACGCACGGTAAGTCAGTTTCCCCAATCAGCGGATGAAGATGTCGTGGATTTGGAGCTATTATACAAATTGCCCGGTATTTTATCCGCTCACCAGAAAGTATTTTTAACCACCGGGGGGTTACACGCCTGTGCGCTGTTTAATTTATCCGGCCAGTTAATGATCGTCCGTGAAGATGTGGGCCGGCATAACGCATTAGATAAGCTGATAGGGGCGGCATTGAATGCCAACCTACTGCCCTTAAAACAGTGCGTTTTGTTGTTAAGCGGCCGCGCAAGTTTTGAGCTGGTGCAAAAGGCGGCCATGGCCGGCATAAATATTATTGCCGCAGTTGGGGCGCCGTCAAGCCTGGCGGTGCAACTGGCCGAAGAATTTAATATAACGCTGGTGGGCTTTTTACGCGGGTCCCGTTTTAATATTTACACTGCGGCACACCGCATAACATTACCCATGTATGAAACTTCGCATCAAAAATAACGGTATAAGGTACAGGCTCACTAAAACCGATGTAACCAATTTGGCAAAATATGGGATAGTGAAAGAAAAAGTTAATTTTGGCGACAGCGAATTGGTCTATATTTTGCAGGAGACAGTTAACAACGAACTATCAGCAGATTTTAAAAATAACATCATGACAATGTATATACCTAAAATAATGATAACCCAACTGGCCGGTACCGACAAGGTTGGATTTGAAAACAGCTATGGTGAAGTGCAGCTGTTAATTGAGAAGGATTTTACCTGTCTGGACAATACAGACGAAGATCAGAGCGATAATTATCCTAACCCGCTGGCTCAAAAATAATGGTGCGTAAAGTGGAAGATCAGCCTGCTGCAGAGAACCCGGAAAAATTACTCGACTTAAAGGTAACTGACCCCAAAACCTGGGCCGCCGGTATACCCGCAGTAGCCGCTGCCATGGATGATGTTTTAAAGGAAGCCGGCCCGGTACGCGGCCTGGAAGCCTTGTTCCACATGAATAAAAAGGGCGGGTTTGATTGTTCGGGCTGTGCCTGGCCAGATCCGGATGATGACCGGTCGCCGATTGCTGAATATTGTGAAAACGGCGCCAAGGCTTTGGCCGAAGAGGCCACCACAAAAAAGCTCACCGCGGAATTTTTTGCACAAAATGCGGTTGCCGACCTGGCGAAACTTAACGATCTTGAAATAGGTAAAAAGGGCAGGATAGCCGAACCTGTATACTTACCCAAGGGCGGCACGCACTATCAGCCCATCAGCTGGGACGATGCTTTTAAAAAGATCGCGCAGCATTTAAATGACTTAAAATCGCCAGATGAGGCGGCATTTTATACTTCGGGGCGAACAAGTAACGAAGCTTCTTTTACCTACCAGCTTTTTATACGCGAATTTGGCACCAATAACCTGCCCGATTGCTCCAATATGTGTCATGAATCAACCAGCGTTGCGCTGGCAGAGGCCATCGGCATAGGTAAAGGGACGGTAACCCTGAATGATTTTTACGAAACGGATGTCATTATCATTATGGGGCAAAACCCCGGCACCAACCACCCCCGGATGCTCACCGCGCTTGAAAAAGCAAAGGATAAAGGTTCGAAAATTATCGCCGTCAACCCGTTAATGGAGGCGGGCCTGATGGGTTTTAAAAATCCACAGAAGGTTAGGGGCGTATTAGGAATTACAACCCAGTTAGCCGATTTGTATCTGCAGGTAAAAATAAACGGGGACATGGCTTTGCTGAAAGGTATTGAAAAATTGCTTTATGAAGCTGAGCTTGCCGACCCCGGGAACGTTTTTGACCACGAGTTTATTAAAAACAACACGGTTGGTTATGTGGATTTCTTACATCAGCTAAAAGAACAAAATATTGATGAATTGGCTATGGCAGCCGGCGTACCCGTAGCACAGTTGCAGGAAGCTGCCGATATGCTTAAAAATAAAAAGCGGATAATTATTTGCTGGGCCATGGGCATTACCCAACATGAAAATGGGGTAGCTACCATAAACGAAATCTTAAACCTGACGCTGCTTAAAGGCGCCATAGGTAAACCCGGCGCCGGCTTATGCCCGGTGCGCGGCCACAGTAATGTGCAGGGTAACCGCACCATGATGATCTGGGATAAACCTAAACCCGAACAGCTGGATAAACTTAAGCAGGTTTTTGGATTTGAGCCCCCGCGCCGGCACGGCTATGATGTAGTAGAAACCATCACCGCTATGAATGAAGGGAAACTAAAGGTTTTCTTTGCGATGGGCGGAAATTTCCTGTCGGCTACGCCCGATACTACCTATACCGCCGAAGGTATGCGCAAAATGAAGCTGACGGTAAATGTATCAACCAAATTAAACCGCAGCCATCTGGTTCATGGTGAGGAGGCTCTTATATTGCCGACACTTTCGCGCAGCGATAAAGACGTGGTAAACGGCGAGCCACAGTTTATCAGCTGCGAAAATTCAATGGGAGTGATGCAAATGTCAAAAGGGATACTTGACCCCGTAGCTGATAACCTGTTGAATGAAAACCAGATTGTATGCCGGTTGGCCAAAGCCACTATCGGTCATCGTACGGTTATTGACTGGCACAAATATGAGACCAGTTACGATGCCGTAAGGGACGATATCGAAAAGGTGATACCCGGCTTTGACGACTATAATAAACGAATACGCGAGCCGGGGGGCTTTTACCTGCCAAATGCAGCGCGGCTGGGTCAATTTAAGAGCGAGAAATTTGGCGATAAGGTAGCTTTTACGATAAATGAGCTGCCGGATCATCAATTGGCCGCGGATGAGTATATGATGACCACGATCCGCAGTCATGACCAGTTTAACACGACAATTTACGGCCTGGACGACAGGTACCGGGGGATTCATAATGAGCGCCGGGTGATATTCATGAACCGTAAGGATATGCGGCTTGCCGGTTTTGGCGAAGGCGAGCTGGTTGACCTGTTTAATAACTACGGCGGAAAAGAGCGTGTGGCCCGCTTGTTTGTAGTGGTGCCTTACCATATCCCCGAACGGAACACCGCAACCTACTACCCCGAAACCAATGTGCTGGTACCTATTGACAGCGTCGCCAAAAGAAGTAATACGCCCACCTCAAAACTGGTAGTGATTAAAATCAGGAAGCATTCTGCTCACCTCAGCTAACTGTTGTAATTCGTTTTTTAAAATTATTGCTTTGATTTTCAGTAATATATAAAATATTTTATTAAATATACTATAATGTATATGTATTTAGTAGTATATTTGATTTGTAATTGAAATACAAAGATGATACGCAATAAATTAACCGTACTTATCCAGATCTTATCCGGCAGGCAGACCAAAGGCTTCCGAATGTGTTATTGTTGTTGCTAACTAAACAGGGGATACCCCCGCAGCCAAATCTCAATACCTGATTTTAACTTTCAATTTACTTAACAATGTTAACTACAATAAGCAAATATCCTTTTTTTGATCTGTCAGAAATTATACCTGAAAACGATCTTACTTATAAAACGTACCAAAAATTAAAACCCGTTAAAACCGGCAATTTAATACCAGACATTAACCTGGTAACCGATTACAAACGCTGGAAGAATTTTTATAACGGTGCGCCTACACATGGCCCGATATCATTAAAGCATTTATATGGCAAGCCTTTAGCCATTGCCTTTTACTCAAAACACTGGCGCGGGAGGGGCATTGATCAGTTAAAGCAACTCAACGCTTTGCAAAACGAGATTAAGGCAAACGGCGGCAACTTGTTGATCCTGACAGATGAAGCGGGTGATGAGCAGTTGGCAAAGATTACCTGGGATAACAGCCTGTCATTAAACTTTTATCACGACATCAATAATGAAATAGCGGCTAAATTCAGGGTTTATTCGGACGAAGATCCAACCTGGAACAGTTTCTCGGGAATTGACGTCAATATACCGCTACTGGCGGTTTACGTAATAGACACTGACAGGCATATTGTGTATGATCATATCGACCGCAATCTTACTGACTTATTTATAGCAGACGACCTGGTTAATGCGGTTTACGAAGCATCACTGGTTCATACCCGCAAAAAGTCGGCATAAAATATTATTTGGTTTGGTTTACAGTAGAAAAGAAAGCCGCTTTATCTTAGGATAAGCGGCTCTTTTCTTTTTTAGTAAGTACGATATCTGCGAACACCGTGGCGGTAATAATAATGTCTTTTTACTACCACCCTTGACCTTCCTCCCGGCCTTGAGATCACCACTCTTCCGGGTCTGCCCGGTGGCGGCGGTGGCGTGCCTAAATGTATCCGGGGTAATGGCGGATGCGGCGGTGGCGGCGGAAGCCTGATCTGAGCCTGCGCTACGGTAAATGTACAGGCCGTAATTACGGTGATAAATAATGCTTTGATAGTTTTCATAATCGTTTATATTTCTAATAAGTTTAAGCCGATAACATTGACTATAGTTATAACTATAAATAACTTAAACAGTTTTAAATAAAACTGTACCGGTAAAATAAACGTTTTTATTGGTGACTGATATTAACAGACACATCAACCAGCTATATGCGATATTTTATTTTAACAGCAATATTATTTTTATCAATAATGGCCCAGGGCCAGTCTAAACCACAGCAAATAGAAGGTGACCTGAGTATAGATGGTAACAAGCGGTCGTTTCTGACCTATATCCCGCCAGGAACAAAAAATGATAAGCTGCCTTTGGTCATATCGCTTCATGGGGGATTTGCCAGCCCGAAGGGCATGTTTCACCTGGCCGACTTCAGGCCCGTTGCGGACCGGGAGAAATTTATCGTGGTTTGCCCGGCGTCCAAACATATCTGGCATGACGGGGCCAATCTGCATGGCATTGACGATGTTAAATTTATTGATCAGCTGATCACCTATATCATAAAAACCTACAATGCCGATCCTGCCCGCGTATACGTCACCGGGATTTCTAACGGCGGCTTCATGACAGCAAGGCTGGCCTGCCAGTTAAACACGCGTATAGCCGCTGTGGCGATAGTTGCAGCTACGTTAGACATAGGAGAGGGTTACGATTTAGAAAGGCCAATGCCGGCCCTGTATATGCACGGCACCAGCGACCCGATAGTAGGGTATAACGGCGGGAAGTTATTTGGCCGGAGTGTTTATTCGCAGGATGCGGTTATTGATAAATGGGTAGCTTTAAATAACTGCGATAAGACACCCCTGGTTACTACCGTACCCGATGCTGCAAATGATGGCACCAGCATTATAAAGGAAGAATATATAAATCCTGGAAATGGGTTAAAAGTTGTTGGCTACACCGTTATTAACGGCGGGCATACGTGGCCGGGCGGCTGGCAATACCTGCCAAAATTTATTATCGGTAAGACAACTCAAAATTTGAATGCCTGCGAAGAGATCTGGGGCTTTTTTAAAGGGTATAAGTTACATGTTAAAAGTTAGCAATCAGGAATAGTCGCCGGTGTCCTCACAGGCCAGCGGGCCGGAAAGCTAATACCTAAGATTCTTAGGTATGATCCACCCGGGGTGATCCATTCATCATTTTAAAAATCTTATAAAATCGCTTAAAATATTTATTTTCAATATGTTAAGTATCTTAACTTAAAGTTTTGGTAGTGATCCAAAGTGATCCGCTCATTTTGTTAAATAGCTTATTTACAACAAGTTAATTAAAAATGGTGATCCACCTGATCCACTTATTTTCCGGATCAGTACGCCGTTATCAAACACGTTATTTAAGCGGATCAAGACCGAGCAGTCTCGCCGGGTTGATCCGGGCCATCAAATCAATTTCGTGGTCGGTTAGCCCGCTTGCTTTCAGTTCCGCTATAAAGGTACGCAACCCGTCGGGATGTAAAGGTTTTCCTTTTTGACCCAGGTCGGAATCAATAATAACATGTTCGGCACCCAGGGCTTTGATCGCCTGCGCGTAGCTGACAATGGCTGCGGGTATACCGGGTTCCTTTTTGTTTGGCAGGCCCGCAGGCTGAAAGCAAAACTCGATAACCGCGCCCATGGCTGCCATCTGCTTCAGCTGTCCGGGCGTTGCGCCCAGCAGCATGGCATGGGTCACCACTATATTCTTCACGCCCGCGGCTTTCGCCGCCGGGATCAGGATCAATGATTCTTCGGGTGTTGAGTGGCCCGTTTCAAACACTAAATTATTTTGGGCTATGATTTGAAAAATCTCCGCCAGTTCGGGTACCGGTTGGCCGTCTTTCACCACGGCTACCACTGATCTTGGGCCCGGCCCGTGCTCAAAACTGTTCGCCGCGTCAACGGTAGGCAGCCAGACCACCTTGCCGCGATGGCCCTCAAACTGCGCCATACGGCGCACAGCTTCCGCATTAATCCCACCGGCAGACCGGTTAAGTACTATCCCGCCAAACACTTCAATGCCGCCAATTTCCTGCATGGCAATCTGCGCGCGGCCGGCCGTCATAAAGTAATGGTTTTTGAGCACGATGCCCCGCATACCGTCTTTTTTGGCCAGCCGCACCAGTTCAAAATCACTCATGGACCTGCCCGAAACGTCAGGTCCGGTATGGCAATGAAAGTCTATCACCCCAACAAGCGGGTTGGTACTTACCTGCCCTTTGCGCTGCGACGAACCCGGGCTGGTGCTTAGCAGTACACAGCAGGTAAGTATCAGCTCCGCCCGTTTTAACATCGTTGTTATTTGGTTAATGAGAAAGGTTTGTCGTCAGCGCCAATGCCCCGTTGCCGATTTGGTTTGTCGCTCATCTCCAGTTTTAAAACACCGCCGTTTGTCAATTCATCATGAGTGATGAAGTTCCGGGTAAATGCTTTTCCGTTTAGCGTAGCTGATTGGATATAAACGTGGTCCTTGTCATTAGCAGCTGCAGTTATTATAAACTTCCTGCCGTTCTCCAGGTTCAGGGTGATCTTCCTGAACATCGGGCTGCCTATGGCGTATTCGCCGGTGCCCGGTGTAACGCTGTATATACCCAATGCGCTCAACACATACCATGACGAGGTCTGTCCCTGATCTTCATCGCCGGGGTAGCCGTTCTCGGTAGCGTTATATAACTTGTACATGGCATCCCTGGCGTGGTACTGTGATTTCCAGGGCTGGCCCGCATAATCATATAAATAGATCATGTGCTGGATAGGCTGGTTGCCATGCGCATATTGTCCCATGTTAGCGGCAACCATCTCGGTCATCTCATGTATCATGCCGCCGTAGGTACCTGTCTTAACCTTATTGGGCTCGCTAAATACCGAGTCGAGCTTGGCGTTAAAGTTTGCATCGCCCCCCATCAGGTTTATCAACCCTTTGGTATCCTGGAAAACAGACCAGGTATAGTGCCATGAGTTACCCTCGGTAAACGGCCCGCCCCATTCAATAGGGTCGAAGTTTTTGGTCCATTCGCCGTCACTGTCTTTACCCCGCATAAAGTGGGTAGACGGGTCGTACACGTTCCTGTAATTATACATCTGGCGGGCAAACACCTCCATGTAGTGCTTGTTGCCGGTCATTTTAGCTAACTGGTAGGCGCACCAGTCGTCGTAGGCGTACTCCAGTGTTTTTGCCGTCGCTTCGCGATATTTGGGATAAGGTACATAGCCCAGCTCATAATATTCTTTCCATCCCTCGCGGCCGTTTGCCGGCCCCCACGGGCCCTTGTTGGTAGCTTCATGCAGATAAGCGTCCAGTGCCTCCTTAGGGTCGAACGTGCGGATGCCTTTAGCCCAGGCATCTGCCAATAAGGAAATAGCGTGGTTACCCAACATACTGCCGGCCTCGCTTGGGAACGACCATGAAGGCAGCCAGCCACATTGTTTATAGGCATCAATCAGCGCTTGCATATAGCGGCCATGCATCTCCGGCTGGATCAGGGTATTCAACGGGAACTGCGCCCTGAAAGTGTCCCAAAAACCGGTATCGGTAAACATATAACCCGGGTGCACCGTTCCGTCATACGGACTAAAGTAAACCGGCTTGCCGGCGGCGTCTATCTCATAAAACTTACGCGAGAACAGGCTGGCCCTGAAAAAGCAGGAATAGAATGTTTCCATATCTGCCGGCGTGCCACCCTCGACTACAATTTTCCCTAATGATTTATTCCAGACTGCCGCGGCATTAGCTTTTGTTTGTTCTAATGATTTGTCGGCGCCAAGTTCTCTTTTCAGATTTAACTCTGCCTGCTCTAAACTGATATAAGATGAGGCGGTTTTAACCTGTACCTTTGCACCTGCTTTAAATTCAATGTAAGCGCCTTTACCAAAACCGTCGGCTTCGGTTGAGTCGGTGTTGATGGTGTTCTTTTTATTTTCCCAGGTTCCGTAAGCTTTAATGGGCTGGTCAAACTGCATTACGAAGTAGCTTTTCCAGCCTCTTTTAAAACCCCGGCCATTGTTTACGTAGCCGGTTATCCGGTTTTCTTTAGGATAGATTTTAACACCGCTAAGGCCGGTATAGCCATCCAGTACCAAAAAGCTTTTTTTACCTGCCGGATAAGTAAATCTCAGATGCGCGCCGCGTTCGGTCGGCGAGATCTCGGTAATGATCTTATTATCAAACTGAACTTTGTAGTAATTGGGTTTTGCGATCTCATTGGCATGGCTGAATTTGGCTTCGCGCTTGTTTTCGTCAACAACCAGTTCGCTCATCGGCATTAAAGAAAACACCGCGTAATCATTGGTCCACGAGCTGCATTGATGCGCCTGCTGAAATCCCCTGATATGATCCAGGAAGTATTGATATTTCCAGCCGTCGCCATTTTTGCCGGTCTGCGGTGTCCAGGTATGCATGCCAAACGGCAGAGCCGTAGTGGGGTAGGTATTTCCCCGGGTTAGTTTATGTTGTGAGTTAGTGCCCTGCAGCGTATTTACATAGTGTACCAAATCAGGTTGTTGCTGCGCAAATGCCGTGTTGATTAACAGCAGCAGTGTAAAAAAGAGACTTCTTAATTTCATTTGTTATTGGCTAATACAGTTGGTTATAGGGCGCCGCTGATGAGGCGGTTTACAATCGCCAATTATAGGCAATAAATAAAACTTTAATGCGGGTAAGGGTGTATTGTAATAATTAACTTACGTAACAACAGTTACCTGGGCGCCACTTCATTATTTTTAATAATCAGTTTTGCTGTAAATATTAAACTCCTGTCAAGCCTTGCTGCGACAGACTCCCTGATCACGTCTGCATTACGCGGCACCTTTTTATTAAATACCTTTTTGCCGTTTATAATTATTGTTACTTTTTTATTCAGGTTAAGCAAATCGTCATTAAGGTACAGGTATAGGGTTTGATCTTGATTTTCAAGCACAGTGATAGCATTTCCCGAAACCGTTACCCGCACTTTTAAACCTTGTTTTGCTTCTTCAAGCGGTGTGCCTAACCAATAAAACCGGTCCCTCAAAATATCATCCTGTATCCAGATCACATCTTTAGGTAAAGCAATTCTTTTATAGGCTGCCAGCCATGGCACGGCTATAGTATCTTTCCTGTTCATCCAATGCGGCATATCCGGATAAACATGTGTTTCATGAATAAAACTTCCTTTATAAACTGTTTCCAGGCTGTCTAATCTTTTTCCCCATTGAGCAACTAATTCATTTCTGTGATAGGCAGCATCTTTGCCGCCTACAAATGCTATAAATGGCAGGTTCTTTAAGTTTAAAATCTGCGCATCGCCGGGATGACCGGCCATCATTGATGCTGCACCCCAATAATCTGCCAAACGCGGGGCCAGCTGGAAAACACCGTCGCCCCCGGCAGAATAACCCATTACATAAACCTTATCCGGATTGACGTCTTCCATAACAATAGCATCTTTAACTACTTCACTAATCAATTCATCCATCGGGTAATCATGCCACATGTTCCAGGCGTCAACCGGGGCACGTGGTACAAAGTACACGCCTTCTTTGAGCTGATATAATTTCTTTTGATTTTCCCATTGCTGGTCATTAACCTTTGACGCCGTACCGCCGCCACCGTGAAGTGAAATATATAAACTGCGGCCATTGGCAGGTTTATCGCCGAATATCCGGGTGGTGAATTTTAAAGTGTAGTTTTTATATTGAATTTGTTTTGCGGCCCATTCTGCAGCGGCTTTTGTTTTTTGTAAATTTATTTGCGTATCCAAAGCCGCTGTCGCTATGGCGGCAGCTTTTTTCCGGCTGAGGTTAGTTTGCGAAAAAACAGGAAAGCTGCAGATCAATAAAAGGGTGACAAGGGTATAATTTTTAAGAGGGCGTTGGTTATTAATCATTTGATGATTTTTAGCTGGCTAAAATTAAAACATTCTTTATGATAACAGATAAATATTTATGATATTTACAGTAACCAATTGTATATACATTTATACATAATAAACCCAAATATCATATGTTGATCAACAAGCAAAAAGCCGTTTATAAAATGGTTACTGTACTGTCGGTACTTTTTTCATCAACCTTTGCCCAACAGAAAAAATCTGTTGACTATGCAGATCCGATGGTGGGCACTTCCGAATCCCGCTGGATGTTAAATCCGGGAGCTACCATGCCTTTTGGTATGGTACAACTAAGCCCTGACAACCAGGGATCAGACTGGAAAGCCGGCTATGAATATACACTTTCAAGTATATCCGGATTTAGTCATATCCACGCCTGGACAATGGCCGGCCTGTCTGTGATGCCGACGACGGGTACACTTAATCCCCAGATATTTCCGCCTGACGCACCAAGCACCACCGGCGAAACTGCCGGACATAGGTCCCGGATAAATAAAAGCACAGAAAAAGCAAGCCCGGGATATTATACCGCCGATTTAATAAACTACAACATCAGGGCCGAAATAACCAGCACAACCCGCGGCGGGTTTTTCAAGTTCACTTTTCCCGAATCGCACGAAGGTCATGTTATGTTTAACCTGTTGTTTCCGGCCGAGTATCCGTTTGAGGTGTTGGATGCTAAAATAACCCGGGTAAGTGATACCGAAATAGAAGGCTATTCTAAACAGCAAAGCGGTAATTGGATGAAGCCAGGTGGTTTTAATGATTATATCGTACACTTTGTGGCCCGTTTTAATAAGCCCTTTAAAGGTTTTGGCGGATGGAAAGGAAAGAATATCAGTAAAGACATAACGCATATTGAAGGTAGTGGTGATATAGGAGCCTATGTGGATTTTGACACAAAGGAGGGCGAAGTTGTGCTATTGCAAACAGGGATATCCTATGTTAGTATTGAACAGGCGAGGTTAAACCTTAACCAGGAAATGAATCCATTTAAATGGAGTTTTGATGCCGCGAAAACAAACGCCCGAAATACCTGGAATAATTTATTAAGCAAAATAACCGTAGATGGCGGTACCGAAATAAATAAAAAGAAATTTTATACCAACTTATACCGTTCATACTGCGCCCGCAGTATTTTAAGCGACGTAAACGGAAAATATGTTGATGTATGCGAAAATGTAAGACAGCTGGACAATCCAGATTCGCCCGTTTTTGGTTGTGATGCTTTTTGGAATACCTTTTGGAACCTTAACCAGCTTTGGACACTGGTTAACCCAGACCTTGCCAATAAATGGGTGAAATCATTATTAGAAATGTATAAATACGGCGGCTGGCTGCCCAGGGGCCCGGCCGGATTTGAATATTCCGGGATCATGGAGGGTTCGCATGAGATTTCGCTTATCGTTAGTTCTTATCAAAAAGGCATCCGGAACTTCGATGTAAATATGGCCTATAAAGCCATGCTACACCAGCAAACCAACAACGGGATTAAGCATGAATGTAGCGGATTTGCAGGCAACGCTGATATATTAACCTATGCCAGCCTGGGATATATCCCCACGCCGGGCCGTGTTTCTAATACGTTAGAATATGCTTATGACGACTGGTGCGTTGCGCAAATGGCTAAAAGCCTGGGCAAGACTGCTGATTATGATCAGTTTATTAAACGGGCTGGCAATTTTAAAAACATGTTTGATCCGGAAACAAAATACATGCGCCCGAAGGATAAAAATGGTAATTGGGGCGCGAATTTTGACCCGATAAAAACAGGCGGCTACACTGAAGGAAATGCGTGGCAGTATACTTTTTTTGTTCCGCATGATGTAAGCAAGCTGGTTAATATGATGGGAACCGATGAATTTAATAAGCGTTTAACATTTGGTTTTGAGCAATCTTCAAAATTGAATTTTAATGCCATTGGCGATAAAATGGAAGAGGTGTATATCAATCATGGCAACCAGCCCAATATGGAAGCTGCTTACTTATTTAATTATTCCGGCAAACCGTGGCTCACGCAATACTGGGCCCGCGAAATCATGAATAAATATTATGGCTCAGACCCATACAATGGCTGGCCGGGCGATGAAGATGAGGGCCAGATGGGATCATGGTTTGTTATGAGCGCTATGGGATTGTTTGAAGTTGATGGCGGCGCGGCCGTAAAACCGGTATACAGTATAGGTAGCCCTTTATTTGAAAAGGTTACTATCCATCTTAATAATAATTACTATTCGGGCAAAACGTTTACCATCGAAGCTAAAAACGTTTCTAATATCAACAGGTATATCCAGTCGGCCACGCTGGATGGTAAACCTCTGACAAAGCCATGGTTTTATCATTCAGACCTGGTTGACGGTGGTAAACTTATACTGGTAATGGGATCAAAACCGAATAAGAATTGGGGTAACAAACCCGGCGACGCACCGCCGTCAATGTCTACTACCAGTAACTAAGTAACAGCAAAGCCCGGTATTAAAACACCGGGCTTTGCTGTTAGTGATTTTATCAGTATTATATTTTTGCAGCTTCCTTTCCGCTATATTTTAGTGTCACTTCCGGATTTTTCGCGTATGCGTCCCAAAGCTCATCAATGGTTTTACCCGATAAGGCGGCCCAGGTAGCTTCGGTATAAGTATGGTTCCTTAATTCTTTATCAATCCGGACGATCATGCCCGGCTTGACCTTTTGATCTATCCACTCAAAGAAACGGGCGGTTACCCTATAGCTGTCCTTGTAGCTTTGGGTAGACTTAAATGCCGGCAAATACCATTTTGAACCGATGTTATTTACACCATATTTATAACGGATAAAGTCGGCAATGCCTTCTGTCAGCCAAACCGGGCCTGAGCCATAACCATAGCCCTGTACAATATGCATGCCCTCATGGGTTACTATATCAATATCATAAGGGTGGGCATTCATATATTTAGTGCTGAATAAAATCCTGTTCCCGCTGGCTTCGGCTACGCCTTTGTAAGCGGTATCAGTTACAAAAACAACTTCATGGGTGGTTTGGCCATTAAACATACTCACCAGCTTGGGGAAAACAGTGAAGTAGGTATTGATCAGGTCCTGCTTGATAGCAGGGCTAAAATCCGAGTTCTTATTGATGAAAACTAACTGATAACCATCTTTCCTGATGGTATCTACCGAGTTCCAGTTTTTATGAAGCTGGTCCTGCAGGGTTTGCTGGAATTTTGCAAAATTCTTTTTCTTTTTTAACCATTTGCCATTCACACTAATTTCGCCTGCTTTAGCGGTCAGGTCCTGCTTCAGGGTGTCACTAATGGTCATGGTCACTTCGCGCGCAGTGCGGTAACCATCAGCAGCGGCAAAACCAGGATAAACGTTTTTAAAAGCCTCGGTAAGCTGGTTCTCTTTTACGGTATCAAGGTCAAACTTTTTTGAGTTGTCGGTAATGGTAACCGCGTAGGGCCTTGGGGCGTTACGCCTGCGTTGCGTGGGCTGGCTGTTTGGTGCCGCGGTGGGCGGAGGGGTGGTCTGCGCAAAAGCTGCGGCAGCAAGCATTAATAAAAATGCAAGATTTGAGATTTTCTTGAGCATATCAGTTAAAATTTGCCTTAAATATAGGGCATGAAAAAATATAATTATGTAAAAATGAAGCTACAGTAAGATTGGTGCCGGGTACAGAAATATAATAAGTTTAAGCGCTTTGTTTGGTGGTTTGACGGATATATGGCACAGCATTGCCGGTAATTTCTGTTTATTCGCTACTTTTGCGCTGAAATGAAAAAAATGCTGATCCTGTGTTTGGTAGTACTTACGGCATGCCATTCAAAACCTAAAACCCCGTTCCGGATATTAAAGTCTGAAAAAATTGCAAACGGGGCTAAATTAGGCGTGCTGGTTAACAGTCGCATAAACAAGCAACAACTGGTTGATATAGCCGCTTACATAAAAAGTGACAGCTCGCAATACAACAACCTGCAGCTTGATTTTATATTACCCGGTAACAGTTATGAAAACAAAGGTGGAGTTATTGTTTATGCTACCGCAACTTATCATGATAAGGCTGTAATTGCCCCCGCCGATACCGTTAAGGATAATGACAATAACCTGCTGAGTTTTGAATTTATGGGCTTCACGCCCGAGAAAGCAAAACAACTACTGACCTTAAATCCACAGGATATGGCGGACAAACAGCTTTTAGGGCGATTTATTGATGATGGCACCAAAACCATCAGCCTGATTTATGAGGATAAGCATACAGATGGCCAACTCTATATTTTAGAGCTGGACAGTATCGGTAAAGTTATTGCAGCCATACAGCCCATGGAAGTAACAGCCAGGGGTATAAAGAAAATGGTTGTTAGTCAGCAGGGCGACTACATGGTTTTAAAAGACAGCATCCTGACAATGTACAGCAGTGCAGATTACGACAAACCTTTCAGAAGCCTGAAACAGAATTTGTAAACCGCGTCAGGCCTGATACTGCTTACTATTTCAGAACCAACTGGGCGGTGTTACGGCTAACCTGTTCAAGCAAAACGGTTTTGCCTTCGGTAAAGTTTTTTACCACATTGGTTGCGTAATGTCTCAGCGTAATCAGCGTCAAATCACTGTTGTATTTTACCTTATAGCAGCTACTTAAATCAGCCAACAGCCTTTTAAAAAAATCGTCTTTGTAATCAAAACAAACACTGAAGCTTAACGCAGATGTTTGCATCACATTTATTTTTACGTGATTTTTGGCAAACTTGCTAAATATATCACTCAGGTGGTCTTCCGTAATAAACGAATAATCTTTGGTAGATATAGATAACAGTACCTGGTGTTGCTTAACAATAATAACAGGTTTCTCAAATACGTTTACCGCGCCTTCTTTAATGATAGTTCCTGCTTCTTCCGGATGATTAAATGGTTTTACCAACAACGGAATCCTGGCATTTTGCAGCGGTTTTATGGTTTTTGGATGGATAACCGTAGCGCCGTAATAGGTCATCTCAATAGCTTCGGTATAGTTTAGCTCGTCAAGCTTAACCGTATCATTAAATAACTTAGGGTCGGCGTTTAATATGCCGGGCACGTCTTTCCAGGTAGTGACAGATTCAGCGCCCAGGCAGGCTGCAAATATGGAAGCCGTATAATCAGAACCTTCGCGGCCCAAAGTGGTGGTAAAATTCTCGGAGGTGCCGCCCAAAAAACCCTGCGTAACCACCATGCCCTGCTCCAGTAGAGCGGGGATGGCTGATTGGATGCTGGCGCGTGTTTTCTCCCATTGTACCACACCGTCGCGATAAGTGTTGTCGGTATGGATATAGCCCCGTACATCAAGCCACTGGCTTTTTAAGCCTGCTTTATTTAAATAGGCATTCACGATGCGGGTTGATACTAATTCGCCCACAGATACAATCTGATCATAAATAAAGTCGTAATCGTCATGCGGTTCGTCCTCTATCATCCAGTCAATTTCAACAAAAGTATTGGCTACTTCGTCAAAAACAGGGTGGCCCGATTCAAATAGCTGGCTGATAATATCGTAATGATATTGTTTAATACCCTCATAAATATCATGCAGATCATTGGTCTGATCAACATAGGCTTTAGTTAATTGCTCCAGTGCATTAGTGGTTTTACCCATTGCCGAGACCACGATAAGTAACTGCTCATTTTGATATTTACCGACAACCGCTGCCAGGTTAATGATACCCTCTGCATCTTTTACAGATGCACCTCCGAATTTAAAAACAAGCATTATTTAAGATATTGAGTGATAACCGTATTAGGTTTTAGCAATGATTTGATTTTTGCGTAAGGGATAAACAGATCAGTTTGCCCGGCAGCATAGGGTTTAATTTCGTATTGATTATATAAAAAACGAATACCGATGGGCGTGATAGAAAAGTTGCGATTGAGCGCGAATTTGCCGTCTTTAAAAAAATAATCGTTTGCTAAGGAAGCGGTATCACTTAGCTTTTCCTGTGTCCTGAAAATGGTATCGGCGATAGCCGTTAATTTTTCTTTATAGTCAGGAGTTAAAACGTCATCCAGGTTAATGCTTTTACCGGCTTTGGTGTCCCAGTTGATAAAAGTGGTAATTGAACTACCATGTGCGCCGCCCTTAAAACTATAGCCGCTGATTTCTAAAGTGGTCAGGCTTGAATCCTGCCTTATTATTTTCGCATGGCTATCCAGGGTAAAAAATATCGCGGACCTTGAATCGTGCTTTTTAAAAGCATCATAGCCGGCTAAAAAATGCTGTGTATATTGTTGCAGGTCGGTATCGGGGTCGTCTGCGCCAAATAAATTTACCAGCTTATAACTAACGGTATCATTTAAAGCAGTCTGACCATTAAACAACGGATAGTTAATCTTCGCTACTGTGCAGCTGCTATCCGGCTTGTTCCCGCAATCGGTTGCGCGTTGTTTTATTGTTTTATAGGTATAAGTAAGCGTATCCGTGGTAATATCAGCCTTTGGCTTTTTGGCCACCCCCCAGTTGCAGGCGTTTAAAACCAGCGCCGCCACAAAAAACATTAAATATCTTACGTTCATAAATTAATAGTTTACTAACTGATCTTTTGATAATGATGCGTTTAACCAACCTGCCTCTACAGAGGCCTGGTATTTAGCATAGAAATTTAATGCCGGTTCGTTCCAGTCCAGTACCTGCCATACCATACCTGAAAACCCCATTTCCCTGGCCTCGGCAATTAACTGATCAAATAATAACTTGCCAATGCCACGGCCGCGCATGGGCTCAGTCACTATAAAATCTTCCAGGTACATGCGGCAGCCCTTCCAGGTTGAAAAACGAACATAATATAATGCAAACCCTACAATCAGGCCACCAACTTCGGCCACATAGGCTTTCCATACCGGTTTCTCGCCAAAACCGGCGGCTTCAAACTCCTCCAGGGTTACAGTTACTTCCTGGGGCGCTTTTTCGTACAGGGCCAGTTCGTTCACTAATTCCAAAAGGCGAATGCAATCTTCTTTTACGGCTACTCTTAAATGGATGGTCATAGTTGTTATTTACACCCTAATCTCTTTAAGAAGAGGAGGGTTTACATCTTTTTATTCTCTTTAATCAGAACCCCTTCCTTTGAGGGCGGCGCCGGGCGTTAATTATTTTTCCAATGTTTGATAACCCGGCCGCCAAAAATGGTACTGCCTACACGTATCATATTGCTGCCTTGCTCAATGGCCAGTTCATAATCTGATGACATCCCCATTGATATCACATCAAAGCTAGCTTCTTTCCTGAAAAAGCTTTGCTTCACGCCATCAAAAAATACCTTCAGTTCCTGAAACTCGTCTTTAAGCTGTTTTTCTTTATCAGTATTGGTAGCAATTCCCATGAGCCCCCGTATGCGGATGTTTTTTAACGCGGCAAACTCGTCAGACCGCAACAGCTCAATAGCCTCATCAAAACCTAAACCAAATTTGGTTTCTTCATCTGCAATATAGATCTGCAGCAGGCAATCAATTACCCGGTTATTCTTTGCAGCCTGTTTGTTAATTTCCTGCAACAGTTTCAGGCTATCAACAGATTGTATCATGCTGATAAAAGGGGCCAGGTATTTTACCTTATTGCTTTGCAGATGGCCAATTTGGTGCCACTCTATATCTTTTGGTAGTTGTTCATACTTTTCCACCATTTCCTGAACGGTGTTTTCGCCAAATAAACGTTGCCCTGCGTCGTAGGCTTCCTGTATATCGGCAACTGTTTTTGTTTTTGATACCGCTACTAAAGTCACCTTTTTAGCTATAGTTTCGCTTTTTAAGCTTTTGATGTTATCTGCAATGCTCATTTATCCGTAATTTTGCGCTATTAAACCGCTAAATTACAGAATGCGTAAACATATTATCTTGTTTTTTTCAGCTTTGCTTTTTTTGTATGCCTGTAAAGAGGGCAATGCCACTAAAGATATTATTAAACGCGATGTAATGGTACGGTTGCTGGCCGATGTCCATCTGGTAGATGGCAGCCTGGCTACGCAGCCCAACGGCGATAGTTTATACCGTTTTGGCACCGGACGGTATTTATACCTGTTTAAACAATATCATACTGATTCGGCGCAATTTAAAAACAGTATGAAGTTTTACGCTGCTCAGCCCGAAATAATGGTGAAGATGTATGAGGATATTGAAAAAATACTGCAGGCCAAGCTTGATTCGATGAATAAAATTGTTGCCGATGAAAATGAAATCACCCGAAAACGGACGGCGGCGCTTCAGCGAAAAGCTGATAAGATGAAGAAAGACTCTATCGCCTTAAAAATGAAGAACGATAGGGATAAAATTAAAAAAGACTCGGTTAACAAGGCAAGCGGCATAAAACCGGCCGGGAAGCATAAAAAACCGAAGAAAAAACTTAAAAATCTACATTTACAATAAATGCTTTACCCTGAGAATAGTATTGATAAGCTGGGATTTACCGAGGTAAAGGAATTAATAAAAGCACATTGCCTTAGCGTCATGGGTCAGCAAATGGTTGACAAGATACAGGTGATGAGCAATTACGAGCAGATAAGCAAGTTTTTAAGCCAGGCTCACGAATTTAAAAACATACTGCAAAATGATGCCGCACTGCCAATTCAGCATTTTTATGATATTAAAGGTCTGGCTAACAAAGTAAGGCTTGAAGGCGCTTTTTTAACGGAGGAAGAATTTTTCCAGGTGCTGGCATCGTTAACCACTGTATTTGCTGTTATAGCCTATTTTAATGAACGCGAGGGCCAATACCCAAACCTGGAGGCATTGTTTGAACACTTGCCGATAGAAAAGGCCATCATCAAAAAAATAGAACAGGTAATTGATCCCAAAGGAAAGATAAAGCCAAATGCATCCCGCGAACTGGCTGATATATCGGCAGGAATAGCCAAAGCCGAACAGGAAGCAAGAAGGAAGATAGACCAGGTTTTTAAAAGCGCGTCGGGCAATGGCTGGACGGCTGACGGCTCATTAACCATTCGGGATGGACGCTTATGTATACCGCTACTGGCCGAAAATAAACGCAAGCTGAAAGGTTTTATCCATGATGAATCAGCTTCCGGCCAAACTGTATACGTGGAGCCGGAGGAAGTTTTTACGTTAAACAACCGTATCCGTGACCTTGAGTTTGAACGCAGACGCGAGATAATAAAAATATTGACCGGTTTAACCGACGAGTTAAGACCTTACGTGCCGCTTTTGCTTTCTTACCACAGTTTGCTTACCAAACTGGATTTTGTGCGTGCCAAGGCTCTGTTTGCTATTGATATAGAAGGCGAATTGCCACAGGTGATTAATGAGGCACGCCTTAAGCTGGTAAATGCGCGACATCCGCTGTTGTTTTTAAACTTCAAGAAAGAGCATAAAACGGTAGTGCCATTAAACCTGCAGATTGATGAGCACACCAGGGTGGTTGTGGTATCGGGCCCTAACGCAGGCGGCAAATCTGTTTGTATGAAAACCGTTGGCTTATTACAGCTCATGGTGCAGGCGGGTTTATTGATCCCCGCGGATGAAGCCAGCGTAGTAGGTGTCTTCAAGCAATTTTTTGTTGATATCGGCGATGACCAGTCGATAGAAAGTGACCTGAGCACCTACAGCGCACATTTATCCAAAATGAAAAACTTTGTGGAAAATGCCAATGGCAAGTCGCTGATCCTGATTGATGAGTTTGGCACCGGGACCGATCCGCAGTTTGGCGGCCCTATAGCCGAAGCGGTGCTGGAATCACTGAACCATAAAAAAGTAAAAGGTATGGTAACTACCCACTACTCAAACCTGAAAATTTTTGCCGGTAATACCGAAGGAATTGAAAATGCATCAATGCTGTTTAATAACGTAGAGATGAAGCCCCTTTATATGCTGGAGGTGGGCAAACCGGGAAGTTCATATGCTTTTGAAATAGCTCAAAAAATAGGTTTGCCGCAGCAAGTGCTTAACCTTGCTAAAAACAAGATCAGTGCCGGGCAAAAAAACGTGGATACGTTATTGGTAGGGTTGGAGCGCGAGAAGAAAGAAATATTGGACACCCGTGTAAAACTGGATAAGCAGCAAAGACAGGTTGATGCCTTACTGGCCGAAAATGAAAAACTGAAAGCCTATCTTGAAGAAAATAAAAAAGTACTGATCCGTGAAGCTAAGGAGGAAGCTAAGAACATCATCCTGAACGCTAATAAGCTGGTGGAAAATACCATTGCCGAAATAAAAAGCAATAATGCTGATAAGGAAAAGACAAAAGATCTGCGCGAAAACCTTAACCGCGAACTGCAGAAAAATACTGCGAAGCCCGCGCCGGCAAAATCTGCCGCTACCGATGAGGAACTTAAAGTAGGGGATTGGGTGAGACTGGCCGACTCAGAAACTACCGGGCAGATCATTGAGCTGATCAAAGACAATGTTGTCATCGCTATAGGTGATCTGCGTACCGTTGCCAAACGGAAACGGGTGCAAAAGGTGGCTAAATCGGTTGTGCCCAAAGAGGTGAGGCGAAGCATGAATAGCCACACCGGCGATATTGCCAGCTTTAGTCCCGAGATTGATGTACGTGGTATGCGTACCGAAGACGCATTATCGGCTATTGAAAGGCTGTTTGACCGTGCCCTGATGATGGGTTTCGGGAATCTTAAAATACTGCATGGCAAAGGCGACGGTATCCTGCGCAAAATGATACGCCAATATTTAAAGAAATATGACCAGGTTGACCGCATGGAAGATGAACATGCCGACCGCGGCGGGGACGGCATTACTTACGTCTATTTCAAATAATCTTTGTTGTTAGGCTGGTAAACCTGACTGCGGCAAATGTACCTCCGCAATCATGCAACGCGCGCTGCCGCCGCCATTGGTTTCAATCGTACCTATATCTGCGTAAACCAATTTGCCAAAGGCAGACAGGACCGCCTTTTGTTGATAGGTAAGCGATTGATAAGCGCTTAAAGACATAACTATCAAAGTATCGCCCCGGGTATTTTTTACCTCCAGCATATTGCCGGCAAAATGGCTCATCTGATCAAAAGATATGCTGATGATCTCTTTACCGGTACTTTTTAAGCTTTTTATAACCAATTCTTTTTCAGCGGAATTTTGAATGCTATCCAGGCAAATTACAGCAAAGTTGCTACCCATTGCCATCATCACATTGGTATGGTAAATGGCCAGACCGTTTTCATCAACCGCGTGGAAGGTAAGCATAGTATATCCGCTTTGTCCACAAAAAGCGGCCAACACCTTTTCATTTGTGCGAGGCGATAAACAGGCGTAAGCGATCTTACTTTCGCGGTCGAGCACCATACTACCGGTACCCTCCAAAAATCTGTTTTCCTGTTCAAAATGGCTTAGGTCTGTTACATGCCTAAGCCTGAAATTATCTTCCAGCTGTGTAATAATATCTTCGCGACGTTCCAGCCGGCGGTTTTCTGCCTGCATGGGATATAAAAATACATCACCATTATCATGAAATGATACCCAGTTATTAGGGAAGATAGCGTCAGGCGTATGGGGTTGTGCGGTATCGTCAATAACAATAACATTTACTTTATTATCCTTCAAAATATTAACCAGCCCGTCAAACTCGGCTGCAGCTTTCGTTTGTACTTGTTGCTGGTCGGTATCGCGGATTTGGAAGGCGTTACTGCCGGCTGTTTGCTCATTAAATCCAAAGGCCACCGGGCGTATCATTAACAGATTTGAAGTTGCTTGCATGGTACAAGATTATGTAAGCAATATAACAATGGTTTATAGTAATTGTTAACTAATCTGTTTTATAATCCAATATATCGCCGGGTTTACAGTTTAGTTCGCCGCAAAGGGCATTAAGCGTGTCAAACCGTACGCCCTTGACCTTGCCGGTTTTTAACAACGAGAGATTGGTCATACTGATATCCAGCCGCTCAGCCAGGTCCTTTAATGAGATTTTATTTTTAGCCATCTCAACATCTAAATTTACTATAATCGCCATTATACAAACTCCTCGTTTTCTTTTTGCAGGTTAAAACCGTAATTAAATACATCGGCCATTACATAAATTACAGCGCCTAATATAAGCCCTGTTAAACTTTCTGTCCAAACCATGTTAAACAGGTCAAACCCTTTTACCTGGCTATGTAAAATGAAGGCGGTATCTATCCCCAGCAATATATGCAGGGGGGTAAGTAACGCAAAACATAATGCAATAAGCTTTAACCTGCTTATGTTGTCATATTTAAAAGGAGTACTATCATCAAGGCTGGCAAAAAATTTACGCAATTGATAGATAATTATTGTCACCAGGGTTTCAAGTGCTATCAAAAAGAAATAAGCGCTTATGATATTACCGAACGTGTTTTTAAGTTTCATTTTTAATATACCCTGATCATTTGTTACGATAATGTCCTTTGCATCGGGTGTTAACGGGGGCAATTTTATAATCCCGAGGTGCGAGTTGTATTTTACAGGATTGCTGAATTCTGTAAAATCGGATGTACAAAATTTTAAGGTAAGTACCGAAAATGCTATTATTATCAACACAATATTTACGTACCATATAAGGGCAAGCACAACCTTAATTGTTTTGAGTAGCCAGTGTGAATTTGTTTTCATATTCATATCGTTTAGTGATACAAACATAAAAACTAATATTTATAAAACAAAAATTATTTTATGTAAAACATAAAATAATCATCGTAATTTAAATTATAGAGTCTCTTTGTAAAGGCATGCTCATGCAATGAAACCCGCCCCTTGCCCTTGAAAGCTCAGCCGAAGGCATTAAAATCAGCGTGTTTCTCATCGTCTGCGGATCAAGTTCATCATTCTCAAATTTCCTAAGCAGGTCTTTCACTTTTATAACCTGGAAACCATTCTGTTTAAATGCTTCGATGGTTTTGTCGTTGCGGTCATAACCCAGCACAACGCCTTCTTTAATGGCTAACAGGTTGCAAGAGTCTGTCCATTGCTCGCGGGCGTCGTAAGGGAAGGTATCATTGCCTGAATAGATGAATTTAGTTTCTTCCTGGCTTTGCAAATCATTCTGGCTGATGTCGGTCAGCAAATCTTCCAAACAATTAAATGTGCGTGGTTTTTTCCTGCCTTTTTCAAACTGGATAATATCTGTCCTGTCCTTTTCCTTTGTTTTCTTTTCTGCCAGCCACGCAATAGGTTCGCTATCCTCTGCCGGGCTTTGCGTAACAGCAAGCGAGTGGAGCACCACCCATACATTACGTTTTACCTGCGTAAATACGGTGTCAATATGCATATAATCACGCCGGTGGGGGATCTTTACAACAGTTATTTTTTTGACGATATCCGCTGCAAACAACAGTTTAATGGCCTCATTAGCTCCGCTGGCAGACGTGCGCTCACTACAGCCGATAATTAAATGCTCCGGGCTTATCATCATTACATCACCACCTTCCAAAGTGGTTTTTTCGTCCTGATCTTCGCCGGGGCGTAAAAAATGTTGTACTGTTTCCGGTATTTCCAGTATGTTATCGCGGTAGTCGGCAAAAAGCGGATGATTAAAAAATATGTAACGGGCCAGCAATGTCTCGCGTGACCTTGCTTTCTTTGCCGGTTTGTTTAACAGCATATAATTATTAATAGCGATGCCAATGTCCCTAGAAAATATTAAATTGGGGATAGGGGCAAAGATCATCTCATTACTGTCTAATGATCCCGATATAAATATCCTGGCCAGTTCAACCGGCGCAGTATTGGTTAGTTTTTGCTGTAAGCGATAATTGCAGCTTTCAATAGCACAAACTGATGCTGTAAGTTTATTACGGATATCATCGTTTTCCAAAATATCCGCCAGCAAGGTTTGGATCTCAATTACTTTGTCCGACGCATAAAAATCCTTGTTATCCGGTTTAAAGAAGCTGCGGTTGTTTTCCCGGGCGTCTATCTCTTTAAGCTTTCCTTTTATTTTATCCGGATCTAAAAAATAGAGCAGGAGCTTGATGTAATAGTCGTATTCGTTTTTGCGCATGCTGTCCAGGTGTACAATATCCTCAAACAGCCAATCCTGCGCTTTTGAAGGGACAACACGGCCCAAGCCGTTATCAGGGCTATGAATTAACAGGGCGCGCAGGTCGCCGATCTCTGAACTTACATTTAATTTAAAATTTTTATCAGGTAGTATCATAGGTGTTTTTAGCTACAACAAAGCTATAGAGAATAATTGATATCAGCCCCACCCAGCTCTTCCCGGAAGGGAGGGCTTTTAAATATCTGTTAAAAGTATCCCCAACCCGGGGAGATTTAGCGGGGGCTAGTTGAACTATTTTATTAATTTTGCCGCATGGATTTTATTATTGATGCCACCGTTAAAGCCGTTAAACACTTATATCAAACAACGATTACGCCTGCCGAAGTTAGTTTGCAGGAGACCCGTAAAGAGTTTGAGGGCCAGGTTACCATAGTTACTTTTCCGTTCACCAAATTTTCGCGCAAGTCGCCTGAGCAAACCGGCACCGAGATTGGTGAATACCTTAAAAATGAATTAACGGAGGTATCTGGATTTAACGTAATAAAAGGATTTTTAAATATTTCAATATCTAATGCTTATTGGCTTGAACAGCTTTATAAAGTAATTACCGCTGCTGATTTTGCGGTTTTTAAACCTAATGGTAAAAAGGTGATGGTTGAGTACTCGTCGCCAAATACCAATAAACCATTGCATCTGGGCCACGTGCGTAATAACCTGCTGGGTTATTCGGTAGCGCAAATACTATCTGCTGCGGGCTATGAAGTTATTAAAACCAATCTGGTGAATGACCGTGGTATACATATCTGTAAATCAATGCTGGCCTGGCAAAAGTTTGGTAATGGCGAAACGCCGGAGTCGACCGGCGAAAAAGGTGATCACCTGGTAGGTAAATACTATGTGGTATTTGATAAGGAATACAAAAAGCAGATAGAGGAGTTAAAAGCAGCCGGCCAGACAGAAGAGGAGGCAAAAAAGAATGCCCCACTAATTAAAGAAGCCCAGGAAATGCTGTTACAGTGGGAAGCCGGCAATGATGCTGTAATTGACCTTTGGCAAACCATGAACGGCTGGGTATACGAGGGCTTTGCCAAAACCTATGAGAAAATGGGCGTCGCTTTTGATAAATATTACTATGAGTCAAATACCTATTTATTAGGAAAAGATATTGTTGACGAGGGACTGGCCGGCGGGGTCTTCTTTAAAAAGGCTGATGGTTCTGTCTGGATAGATCTTACTGCGGATGGCCTGGATGAGAAACTGGTATTACGTGCCGATGGCACCTCGGTTTATATCACCCAGGATATGGGTACCGCGCAGCTTAAGTATGACGAATTTAAAATGGACGAGTCTATTTACGTGGTAGGCAATGAGCAGGATTATCATTTTAAAGTGTTGTTTCTGATCCTGCAGAAACTGGGCAAAACCTGGGCCAGGGGATTGTTCCATTTATCATACGGAATGGTCGATCTGCCATCGGGCAAAATGAAGTCACGCGAGGGCACGGTGGTTGACGCGGATGACCTGATTGCCGAGATGGAAAGCACCGCCAGGAAGGTTACTGAAGAATTAGGTAAGATCAATGATTTCAGCGAAGAGGAAAAAGTTAAGTTATACCATACTATAGGCATGGGCGCCCTGAAATATTTCCTGTTGAAGGTTGATCCAAAAAAGCGGCTATTGTTTGACCCCAATGAATCGGTTGATTTTCAGGGACATACCGGCCCGTTTATTCAGTATACCCATGCCCGTATTAAATCTGTATTAAGCCGCGCCACCATAACCAACCTTAATGCAGAACCCCGAGAACTGGCGGCGGGCGAGCGCGATCTGATAGTTGTTTTAACCCAATTTCCGGAGGTTATTAATCAGGCGGCAATAGCGTTTAATCCGGGTGCCGTTGCTAATTATATTTATGAAGTAGCCAAGGCTTATAATAAGTTTTACCATGAGCATTCCATATTACAGGCCGAAGATGAGCTGATAAAGCAATTCAGGCTGCAACTTTCGGCAGCGTCAGCCAGGGTGATAAGCAAAGGCATGAATCTGCTGGGGATCGAAGTTCCTGAACGAATGTAAGCCTGCACCTCGTAAGATAAATTTGAAGCTGCCGTTAGGTGGCTTTTTTTGTTTATTGAAAACTTCTTTTAAAACCAGTAGTTCTAAAGGAAGATATTTCATAACAATATGGCACCTAAAATTCCGAAAAAACAAAATAGACAACCGGGCATTGAAGCCAGGATGGACCCCCGGCCTGAATATATAAAAGCAACTTATAAAGCTGCAGGAAAGCTAATGGGTAAAGCGGCACTTATTACAGGTGGCGATAGTGGCATAGGCCGTGCTGTAAGCGTGCATTTTGCCAGAGAAGGGGCAGATGTTGCCATAGTTTATTTAGACGAAGATGTAGACGCGTTAGAGACCCAGCAGATTGTCCAATCATACGGCCGCAAATGCCTGCTGATAAAAGGCGACGTTAAAAAAGGCGCTTTTTGTAAAAAAGCAGTTCGGCAGGTCGTAAAGGAGCTTGGTAAGATAAATATTTTGGTCAACAATGCCGGGATGCAGGTACCGCAAAAAAATCCGAAGGATATTGATGATAAGCAGTTAGAGGAGACCTTTCGCACAAACATCTTTGCTTATTTCTATTTCGTTAATGAGGCTCTTGTCTATATGAAAGCTGGGGACACAATTATTAACACAACCTCGGTTACTGCTTACAGATCTTCGCCTAATTTAATAGATTATTCATCAACCAAGGGAGCTATCACCTCATTTACGCGTTCGTTAGCAACTAATCTTACGGATAAAAATATTCGCGTTAATGCAGTGGCCCCGGGGCCTGTTTGGACGCCGTTGATCGTATCAACGTTTGATAAAAAGAAAATCAAGGATTTCGGATCAGAAACGGCTATGGGCAGGGCAGGGCAACCATCTGAACTGGGGCCGGCCTATGTTTTCCTTGCTTCTGATGACGCTTCATTTATAACCGGGCAGGTTATACACGTTAACGGCGGCGAAGTAGTTAACGGTTAACCATGGCGGCTAGTTTTTATTGTAAAGCGGATATTTAAAAAGTTTCGGTATAAGACACGCCTATACAAAAACTGGCTCAATTGTTGTGTTTCTGGTATGAGGTTACGTATTTGGTTGAAATAATAGTAATATGGAAAAGAGACTTTTACAAAGGCAGCAATTAGAATCAGCATTCTATTATGCTGACGAACGTGAGAAGTATAAAAAAATAAAAACCAATTTGTTGTTGGTTATAGCAATTGTAACTCTATGCATTAGTATGCGGTTAAGTCCAAAAATTCCTAATTCAACATCAAATGAAAGCACAAAACAACGATATTTTGATGTGCCGTCCCGGCAAATGCTTTCTAACTTCAGTTATACCCGAGTAGCATAATACTTGGTTAAGCCAGATCATATTGCGAATGGCCAATAATATATCCATTTGTATCCCGATTAAATCAGGTTTTGTAATAAATTCTGCATTCTGATATTTTATACAACACTGTCATCTTATTTATACAGACGTTTTTATTATGTTTGCCACAAACATCTTTAAATATTATGAATATAAAACCAACATTAATACTGGCATTAATACTGACCATAAGTGTGTTTGCCGCTAACGCGCAAAATAATCCGAGGCACGAAGATACAGAAGTATATGAACCCGTACCCAAAGTTGTAACACCGGGAAAGACCAATAGTGACGCACCATCAGACGCTATAATTTTATTTGACGGTAAAGATCTGAGCCAATGGACGATGACAGATCAGCGCGGTACACCCGCCAGCTGGATAGTTGCAGGTGGTATATTAACGGTGAATAAACATAGTGGTAATATAGAAACGGTAAAATCATTTGGAAGTTATCAATTGCATGTTGAGTGGCGGATACCTGCAAATATCACTGGTAGTGATCAGGCCCGTGGCAATAGCGGCGTTTTCCTGGCATCATTAGGAAAAGGCGATGCCGGATATGAGTTACAAGTACTGGATTCTTATAAAAATAAAACCTATGTTAACGGACAGGCAGGTAGCATTTATAAACAATTTATTCCGTTGGTTAACGCAAGCAAGCCACCAGGCGAATGGCAAAGCTATGATATAGTGTGGACTGCGCCGACATTTAATGAGGATGGCACAGTTAAAACCCCGGCGAGGGCTACCGTGTTTCATAACGGTGTGTTAGTTCAAAATAATGTATCATTATTGGGTCCGACACAATATATAGGTACGGCATCTTATAATAATGCCAAACATGGCCCTGCGCCGATAAAATTACAGGCACACGGAGATAGAAGTGAACCGATAAGCTACAGGAATATTTGGTTAAGAGAGCTTTAGCGGCTTTTATCAATGCAGTTTAAGCGTCAGGATAATTACTATTGTATTTATCCTGACGCTTTTTTTTGTTAAATTTCATCATATAAATAATGAAAATATTTTTATTTAATCGAAACATTATTATGTAAAATATTGTTGCATTATTAACGATTTAGTATTTTTAGAGTAACTATTTGATTAAATAAAGCGTGAAGAAACTTCCCCTGGTTTTCTGTTTTCTTGTTTTCGGATGTTCGGCATCAAAGCAGGTTATTGACAACACAGCCGTGTATAATAAACATCCACAGCCATATCACGTATTTTCAGTAGGAAAGTGGAACACGGAGTATGTTGTTTTAACACTCATCGACGCGAAACAAGAATTTTTTACTGTAAAAACAAATTATACCTCTTTGGCGAAAAAAGGAGCCGTTTATATACCCTGAAATAATAAACTGTCATTGATAAGTATGAGGTTATTCATAACTTAGCAATTCCTGGCTTTGGTGCCGGTTGCTATAAAATAATCTAAAGAATATCATGATAAAAGACTTAAACTCATTGAATCAGGTTGCCGAGTTTCATACTACGTTTAAACATCCCATTCTTCCCCAGCCAACCATTCCATCAAAAGAGCGTTGTAAATTAAGGGTTGAGCTTTTAGCCGAAGAGCTGAAAGAGCTACAACAGGCTATTGATGACGACAATCTTATTGAAATTGCTGATGCACTGTGTGATCTGCAATATGTATTGTCAGGTGCTGTTTTAGAGTTTGGACTAGGCGAGAAATTTAAGGAGCTTTTTGATGAAGTTCACCGCTCAAACATGAGCAAGGCTTGCAAAACCGTTGACGAAGCAAATGATACAATAGCCCACTATAAGGGAAAAGACAATACGGACTCTTATCATAAAGAGATTGACGGATTATTCCTTGTTTACAGAACACTTGATAATAAGACGCTGAAATCAATTAACTACTCGCCTGCAGATTTGGGGAAAATATTAGGGTAATTAAATGCTCGATATACTTTACCGGGATGAATATCTGATAGCTATTAACAAACCACATGGTTTGTTGGTTCACCGCTCAGCTATAGCGGCCGATGCTGGAGAGTTTGCCCTGCAATTACTTAGAGACCAGGTCGGTTTTAAAGTTAATCCGGTTCATCGTTTAGACAGGGCAACCGGTGGTATATTGTTGTTTGCCTTGAATAAAGAGGTTGAAATAACAATGCAGCAACAGTTCTCTGATAACCAGGTTCAAAAAAACTATCTGGCCATTGTGAGGGGATATACTGCGGATGCCGAAGAAATAGATTATCCGCTGCGTAAAGAAAACGGCACTTTGCAGGATGCTTTTACAGCTTATAAAACACTTAATTACGCCGATCTGCCGGTACCATTTGGTAAGCACGAAACATCAAGATATTCCCTGATAGATGTTAAGCCGACTACCGGGCGCATGCACCAGATTCGCAAGCATTTAAGCCACGTTAATCATCCCATAATTGGCGATACAACTCACGGATGTAACAAACAAAATAAACTGTTCAGAGAAAAATGGGACATGACCACTTTATTGCTGCATGCATCCAGGTTAATATTCAATCATCCGGTAGACAATAGTAATATTACTATCATGGCTCCCGTTAATCACGAATTTAACAGAGTGATGGATTTGATGAATTGGTAATTATCCAAACAAACAGATTATTTTTTTGTAGTAAACACATGACAGATCCTATAAATTATACCATTTATATAGATGGGGAAGAACATAATATCACCATTACCCCCGTGAACCAAAATATACCGGGCGGGGATATTTACGTTACCGGTGTGTTTAGGTTAACAGAGGGTAATGTGGGTATGGGTGATATTATATTTGATGATAATATGAACCAGTGGGAATATACCGGTATGGGCGATTTCACCCACCAGAGCGCTGCCGAGATAGCGGGGTTTATACAGGCAAAAAACGCCTTGTCTGCAAGCTTTTGAGTTGTGGTATACAATTAGTTGTATAGTTATTGTAGCTAATTATTTCTAGTTTTATCTTTATAGAAGATTATTAATAGCTGAAATTTTTAAATGGACGAAATAGAAAACTACGCCGAAAAAATTCACGAACAAAGTAATGAACACGCCCATCATATTCTGTCTGAAGGTAAAGACCGGTGGGTGCTGTTTGTAGCGCTTTCTACAGCATTAATTGCCGTACTAGCTGCCATAACCGGTTTGCTGGCGGGCGAACATGCCGATGAAGCCATGTTAGCCCAAATCCGTGCTTCAGATCAATGGGCGTTTTACCAGGCAAAGGGCATCAAAACCGAAACGTTGAATCAAACCAGTAAAATATTATCGGCATTTGGGAAACCTGTAATAGCTGCAGACGAAGAAAAAATAAAACAGAATAAACAAGAGCAGGCGGCAATAAAAGAAAAAGCCGAAGATTTCCAAAAAGAATCAGACCTGCATGTAGTTAAACATAGCGTTTTTGCACGCGGCATTACTTTGTTTCAAATCTCGATAGCGATAGGTGCTATATCTATTATTATTAAACGAAAAAGTTTATGGCTGGTAAGTATAGGATTTGCTTTAATAGGCATTTTCTTTTTGACCCAGGGGATCTGGTTTTAATCAAACGGGTATTATGAAAAATATCGGAAGTTTTTGTGTTATAATTTGCACGGTTTTTATTGGGTTTTCTGCCTATGGCCAGCTCAAAGAAAATGAAAAAATAAAACTGATCACACTTGATCCCGGTCATTTCCATGCCGCGCTGGTGCAAAAAACAACCTTGCCCGATATTGAACCGGATGTATATGTATATGCGCCCAAGGGCCCTGATGTTAAATCGCATCTTGATAAAATTGATGCTTATAATTTTCGTAAGACCGACCCAACGCACTGGAGCGAAATAGTTTATACCGGCGATGACTTTTTTAATAAAATGATTGCCGAGAAAAAAGGCAACGTGGTAGTTATGGCTGGTAATAACCAAAAGAAAACCGAGTATATCAAAAAATCAATTGATGCAGGCTTTAATGTTTTGGGTGATAAGCCAATGGCTATTGACAATGAACATTTTGAAATGCTCAGGAACGCATTTGCAGTGGCCGCTAAGAAAAAGCTGGTGCTATATGATATCATGACCGAGCGTTATGAAATAACAAATACTTTACAGCGCGAGTTCGCACTATTGCCCGAAGTGTTTGGCCAGTTAAAAAAAGGTACACCGCAGCAACCTGCGGTTGAGATGGAGAGCGTACACTATTTTTATAAATATGTATCAGGTAGTGTATTGAGCCGGCCCGCCTGGTTTTTTGATGTAAAACAACAAGGCGAGGGTTTGCAGGACGTTGGTGTACATTTAGTTGATCTTACCCAATGGGAATGTTTCCCCGAAAAAGTCATCAATTATAAAAAAGATATCCAGTTTACAAGTGCAAAAAGATGGCCTTCTTATATCAATCTCAGTCAGTTTAAAGCAATCACCAAACTGGATGGCTTCCCGGCGTTTTTAAAAGACAATATCGTTAAAGACACTATTTTAAAAGTATACGCTAACGGATCTGTTAATTATAAACTGTTTGGCACTAACATAAAACTTACCGCTAAATGGGCCTACGCTGCACCCGATGGAAGCGGCGATAGCCACAATTCAGCGCTGCATGGTACTAAGGCAGATTTGTATATAAAGCAGGGCGCTGCAGAGAAATATGCTCCTGTTTTATACATCCAACCGCTAAATAATGAAAGCACAACTTATGAAAAACAGCTGTTTGAAAACTTAAAGGCCATACAGGGTAAATATCCGGGCGTTAAACTTAAAAGGAATGATAAAGGTTGGGAAGTTATAATCCCCGAGAAATATAAAGACGGACATGAGGCGCATTTTGGCCGTGTGACAGAAAAATATCTTAATTACCTGCGCGAAGGCGATATGCCGGAATGGGAGGTGCCAAACATGATTGCCAAGTACTATACAACTACTACCGCGTTAACGCTGGCTAAGCGTAAGCACTAAAATTTGTAATACCTAAAGGATTATATAATCAAAGTTATCCATCAATCTTAGTTCGGACAATTACCCGTATCTTTGCGCCATGATAAAAAAAGCGCTTGAAAACCTTAAGATCACTGCATTGAACGAAATGCAAAACGCGGCGCTTAGTGCCGATCCTAAAAGTGATCTGATCTTGCTTTCGCCCACAGGCTCGGGCAAAACACTGGGTTTTTTATTACCGGTGCTTAAATTATTGCATCGCGATATTAACCTGGTGCAGGTTTTAATATTGGTGCCATCGCGCGAGTTGGCCTTGCAAATAGAACAGGTTTTCAAAACAATAGGCAGTGGCTTTAAAGTTAATTGTTGTTACGGTGGCCATTCTACCAAAATAGAGAAGAATAATCTTTCGCAGCCACCGGCGGTTCTTATAGGAACGCCCGGCCGTATCGCTTATCATCTGCGCCATGAAAACTTTAACCCGGAGGCAATTCATACACTGGTTTTAGACGAATTTGATAAGTCGCTGGAGTTTGGTTTCCAAACAGATATGACTGTAATTATCCGGCAGTTGGCACATTTGGGCAGGCGGATTTTAACATCAGCCACCCGCATGGATGAAATACCCGATTTTACAGGAGTGACCAACCCGGTTGAACTAAATTATCTTAACAATAAATCCAATACACCCGATATTAAATTAAAAGCAGTTATTGCTGATGCCGCTGATAAACTGGATACTTTGTTTTCGCTGATCTGCAAAATCGGTAACAAGGCCACGCTGGTTTTTTGTAACCATCGCGAGGCTGTTGATCGAATTAGTGATTTACTTTGGGACCGCGGGATTATTCATGACATATTTCATGGCGGGATGGAACAGGACGACCGGGAGCGGGCATTGTTGAAATTCAGGAACGGTAGTCACCGTTTGTTGATCACTACTGACCTGGCATCGCGCGGGCTGGATATCCCCGAGATTGAATACATTATTCACTATCAGCTACCGCATAATGAAGAGGCGTTTACGCATCGTAATGGCCGTACCGCACGTATGCACGCTAAAGGAACTGCTTATTTGATATTAAACGAAGAGGAGAAGCAGGACTATCTGAAACAAAAACCTGAAATAGAAGAATTACCCGAAAAACTGTCTTTACCTGAAATTACACCATGGGCCACTTTGTATATCGCCGCAGGTAAAAAAGATAAGGTGAACAAAGTAGATATCGTTGGGTTATTACTAAAGAAAGGAGCGTTGCCCAAAGAGGATCTTGGTTTGATTGAAGTATTGGATAATACCTCATACGCCGCGGTAAAACGCACCCAAATAGAACAGCTGGTGGAGCGCGTTAAAGGTGAGAAGATTAAAAATAAAAAAGTAAAGATCGAAATATCAAGATAAGAATATATGAGCAATAATGATATAATGAAAAAGCTTAGGGTAGCTATGAAGTTTACAGATGACGATATTGTGAAGGTGTTGGAACTAGCTAATTTCAGGATCACCAAAACGGAGCTGGGGGCGATATTCAGGGCAGAAGATCATCCCAATTTTAAACCATGTGGTGATCAGATACTCCGGAATTTTTTAAACGGATTGATTATTTATAAACGCGGACCAAAGCCTTAATGACTCTCGTGCACTGATCCTTGTATAATCCGGGCCTTGCCACTTTTAATCATCTGTTTCATTTCCGCCGAAAATTCCTCGCGCCCGCCAAAATCCTGCACCCAGTAGGTGTCTGTTACCCATATTCCAACTTCTTTAAAGTCAGGGTTCATTAAGTTTCGGCAATGGCCTTCGCTGTTGATCCAGCCGGTCATTACTTCTGCTATAGTGGGCTGGCCCTGCGCTATGTTTTCGCCCACTGTAAAACTCTTAAAACCAAAATGATCATAACCGGCATTTTCCGCCCGTGCCATAGCGTCGCGCCCGTCTTTACTAACATGACTAAAATATCTTCGTGACGCCATGTCCTGTGCGTGTCCCTTTGCTGCTTTCTCTAACTTATCATTCCACATCAATGGTGGGGCGGGGGGCATATAATTTGTGCCGCAGATACAGCCATTTGCGCGCGTGCGGTTAATTACCCTTAAGAATTCCTTTTTGAACTTATTACTACCCGGCGATTGGCCAAATACAACTGATGTTACAAACGTTAATACAATGGTTATTGATAAAATAACATTTCTCATGCTTATTGGACAGTTATTAAGATAGTAAGTTTAATGGGTACGTCTGCGCCGTCTTCTCCGTCTCCGGTAAAAGGATATGGTAACTGCTACCAGGCTGATCAGCCCGATGGTAATTATTAATATTATAATGAGGCTATCCTTCTGGAGTAGTTTGCTTTGTAAGGTTTCCTGCTGGCTTGAAAAACTTTTTTTTTCGCCTGCAGCGTATCCCGGGTCTTAGCCACCAGCTTTTCTTCGTCTTTTAACAGGCTATCCTCGATAAAGTCATGTCTTTTTGCAGCGATATCTGCTTTGGTATAATTCTTTAGATGGGTATATAACAGAACATAGCTTTCCTGTACGTTTGATTCCACTTTGGGATAATGATTAGCTTTTGATAATGTGAGCGCTTCATTAAGATCACGCATTGCAAGGGTGTAATCCTTTATTTCCATTTTTATGTTAGCCAATACAATGAGTGATTCCAATATGTTGGGAACATCCTTTTTAAGGCGTGATAAGGTGTTTGATTGTAGTATAAACCATTTTGCCTGTGGATATTTTCGTTGCGAGCGATATACCTTGGCAAGGCTGTTAAAGCAGGTACGCAGGCCGGTAGTATCGTTCATGCCTGAATACAAATGCAACGCCAGGTAACTGTAATTTAAAGCCTGGGCCTGATAAAATTTTCTGGTTCTGCTATCCAGTTTGTCATATTTTAAATATTCGGCAGCCAGTTGCGTATACAAAGCCGATTTCAAAGTATCGTTTGATGAGAGCTGCAATTGCTGTTTCAAACTGTCTATAAGTGTAGCGTGAACAGCCGACTGAAGTAATGTACTATCAGTCACAGCATAAGCGGAAGACTTTAGTCCGTATAATGATATAATGATAAGTATAATAAGTTTCTTCATATAAATCCGCCTTTACACAGCTGTTCAACAGTATTCAAATAGCATGCCTATTATGCAACTGTTTGAGTTAAAGACAGATCCTATTGTGAAAAGGAATTAAATATAACCAGAAATATTTAAAACACGAAATTTATAGTATACAAAACAGTACACTATCAGGCGGGTTATTTTATAATGGCTTCGTATTTATCCAGTAACCGGGTTAAAAAGGGCACTTTGGTAAATAATAAGTTAAACAAATTAATTCCGACTATGGCGGTTATAATTCCGGCTAATACATCTAATACATAATGGTGGCTGGTGTAAATAGCTGTAAGCCATATGCCTACCATAACCGTACCTAAAACAACTTTCATAAAGCCTAAATGATTTCTGAAAGCATAGTAAATAACAATAACCGGGTAAGCAGAATGCAGCGAAGGCATTGCTGCAAATACATTTGATCCTTTTTGATAAAGAGAATGAAAAAGCTGAATATCAAAGTAGCTGTCAAACCGTGACAAGCCTCCCGTGTTACCGGGTGTTGCGGCGTTAAAAACAAAGCCATGTTCCTGTATATACCACGGCGGCGCGGCGGGGAAGGCGTAGTAGATAATAAATCCTATAAGATTAGCCAGCAGAAATGTTGTTGCGAAAGATAAAAATTCGCGCCTGTCTTTAAAAAACAAATAAGTTGCAAAGCCCAGCGGCACCGGGATCCAACAGATATAAAACAAACCGGCTATTACGTCTAAAAATGTTGTGGAGTTAACTTTCCAATATTCATTGGGGGTTAACAGGTGCCCGTTGTAATTGATACCGAAAAGATGCTTCTCTAAATTATACAGATCAGCAATATGTACCGTATTAACATTATAGTTGGGCACAGCCTTCATGTAATCAAATATGATCCAATAAACGATGAAAACCGAAAAGCCCAGTATAAATTTGCGGGTAATAGCCGATGCATAAAACAGGGTGTTAAAAATAACCAATAACACTACCTGGTCTGATTTAAACCCTACGACCCAGGAAGAGAGCAGTAAATAAGCAACCGATAGAAATGAAACAATCAGGATTGATCTGGTATTGACTACCGAACCCTGGTTAACAGCACCACTCATTCTTATTTTTTTTCAAAGTCTGAGCGGAAGATCTTATCCCATAATGGCGAGCTCACACCATAACCCTTGTCAGGGCTTTGATAGTGATGCAACATATGGTGTTGCTTTATCTTTTTCCAGATATTTCCTTTAAAGTTAAAGTGATGGATGGCGTAGTGAGATATATCATAAAACAGATATCCTAATATAAACCCCGGGAAAAACCCAAAAACATAGTTAACGGGTAAGATAGCGTCAAACAGAAAATAAAACAGGGTTGCTAGCGGGATACTTACCGATGGGGGCAGTACCAAACGTTTGGCATCACTTGGATAATCATGATGTACACCGTGAAAAATAAAATGCAAACGTAAGCCTATTTTGTTTTTAGGTACGTAATGGAATACAAAGCGGTGCATAACATATTCAACAAACGTCCAGACAAAGAGGCCAACAATGAAAAACTCGATATAAGTAAGTATGCCAATCGCCTTAACAAATAAAGCAATATAGGTACTTGCAAGTATAACCGGTACAAAAATAAATACCGGTACCAGGAAATGAACTTTTGATAAAGCTTCCAACAGGTCGTTTTTAAACATCCTTGTTGACTCCTGTGAATTTGATATGAAATTTTTTGCCATGGTGTATCAGGGTTTAAAACGTTCTATAATTTCTCTGCCTGTTGATTGATCTGTTCCTTTTAGTTCCACATAAACAATATTGGGCAGCCAGAAAGAGCCGCCTTCAATTTTTACAAATATACGGTTAAGCACTATTTGCTTCTGTGCAATTGTTGCGAAGATATGATATTTTCCGTCGTTTGCTTTCATCAAAAGCAGTGGAAATTTTTTGTATGATACAAATCTGACATCGTATTGATCATTCGTCAGTTTTTTGGTTACCAAACCGTATGCAAATTTGCGTTGTATATAATTAAGTTCTTCTTTCTGTCCCTTCTCTGCGTTTCTGATCCAGTAAACATGTAAAGGGTTATCTTCATCAAGGCGCCCGTAAGGCGCGTTAAGCTCGTAGATCAACGTGTTGGCGTTTGATGTACGCTGCATATAAAATAACCGGCTCACACTTTCGGGTGGTGGCGGAAACTTGTCATCTTCTGCAGTTGCTGTTGTTAGAATGGGTTTGGCAATCGGCTCATCCGGTACTTTGTTTACCGGCAAATAAGAACAAAAAGTAAGTGATATTAAAAGTAATAATTTCATCAATAGGCAACGTTAATTCTTTTCTTTTTCTTCAAGGCTGGTTTTTGCATTTGTTAATCTTTTAAACGCAGTTATATTTGTTAACACAGCCAGTATGGTTATCGGAATAGTAAATATAGACATGGTTTCAAAAACGTGGTACTTTACACCCGGTACATATAGTTTATAATTCCCGCCGATATAAACCGAGCTCACACCACAAATTATGGCAAATAAGCCAATGGTTACCACGCGCTCAGGTCTCTGCATCAAACCGCCTTTTGAATCAATGCCCAGCCCCTCGGCCCGTGCACGTACATAACTTACCATCATTGAGCCTATTAAAGCTATAAAAGCAAATATCGAACTCAGAAAATAATGTTGTGCAACCAGGTAATAACAAATGCCAAAAAACATTACCAGCTCACTATACCTGTCTAAAACCGAATCATACAAAGCCCCGAAAGTCGATTTCATGTTACCCAGCCGTGCAACCTGCCCGTCAAGCATATCAAACAGGCCCGCAAATAAAATCAGGCCGCCTGCCCAGCCGATGTAGCTGAGGTCACCGCGATTTCCTTCTTCGCCCCCTATAATAAATATCGCCGCTACCCCTACATTTAGCAAAAAACCAATAGAGGTAACAGCATTCGGGGTAAGGCCCAGTTTTATTAAAACTTTTACAAAGGGGTCAATTACCTTGTAGATACCTAATTGAAGATTTGTACGTATGGATGTTTGTTGTTCCATTAACTGTTAATTATACTGCTTTATTAAAAATCAAACTTTAATCTTACACGTACGCCCAGTGGTGAAACATCCGGGTGATCCAGGTAGTTAAATCTTTTCACCAGATCAACACGTATAAATTTAAAAATGTTTTCCACACCAACACTACCCTCAATATAAGGCGTGTTACCCAAAGAGTAGGTGATGGGCTGCCCGGTACTTGTTACCGGGAACTGATATAAAGACGGATGTAACGCCGGATTGTTTTGATCACTTAACTGACCGTAAATAGCCTTAAATGATGCAACCTCACGCAGTTTTAATTTTTGCAGCAGCGGTATTTTGTTAAAGAAGAAACCCATAAAGTGCTGATCTAAATTTATAGAGGCATACCTGTCACTTACAAATTCTAAAAAGTTCATTAAGTTGTATGAATATAAATCATAAGCATAAGTTTGGTTGGCACGGAAGATGGTCAGCAACGGATAAGGTACCTGTCCAAAGGTTTTACCGCCCTCAATAACCATATCCATATATCCCAATTGTGACAGATAATTACGCCTGTCTAAACGCAGGTGTACCGTCTGGTAATTGTATGCACCGCCAAACGCACCCTTAAAGCCTTTGGTATAATCAAAATTTAACACCGGGTGTTTGCTTGGGATAGGTACCCGGTAGATTTTACCCTGGTAAAATTGCTCATCGGGTGCATATCGTAAATTAAGCGATACCTCTGAGGTGGTAAGATTATTGATAGGGCCAGTGTTGTTGATAAAATATAATGATCCGGCGGGCGACTGTGTCCACTTCTTTAAAGTAAGATTGTAGGAGAAATGGTTTTCATATTCGTGTACATAATCAAACTTATAAAAATCATTATAAAGATATTTATCATTAACCCCACGTTTAAATGACAACAAGAAATTATCCTGCTGTACGAACTGCAAAGCAGCGCCCGGTATTTTGGTATCGCGCTGAAAGCTGGCCCGTATATAATTCTGTGGGAATTTATAAATAGACTTATCGTTAATTGAATAGGTGGCACTCAAAAAGCCTTTCCATTTTTCATCCTTAAAACCGTATGCTGCATAGGTTTCAAAATAATAACGCTTGCTCAACTCAGGGGTGGTACGGCCACCCAGGCGTAATTTAAAACCTTCGATAGGGTTAAAGCTGTAAAACGTGTTTGACGGGCCTATCTCAAACGTGTTAAATGATTTATAACCCGCGAGTAACAGCGTGGCAATATCCAACGTGCGTTTAAACGAAGGCATATGCGATAAGCTGTCGATATTTTTATAGACCTTTGACTCGGCCGTGGTTAATGTATCCAACCGGTTTTGCCGCCAGAACTGTTCGCTACGGTGTTTAACTTCGTCTGACACAACGATGTCCTGGGTCCCGGATACATACGCTGTATCGGCCAGCGGCTTGTTAACCACGTAGTTTTTATAAGTAAGCGTACGGATGCCAAAGAAACCGCCTGATTTCTTTTTATTTACCCCAAAATCAGCCAGTGTGTTGCTTTTGCTCAAATGATAACGTCCATCCGGATTTTTTTCAAAATCAAGGTTAACCGTCATTGATTTTACAAAGTTAAGGTTGATGTTTTTGTTGATACCCAATTTGGCTTTCTGCACCGCATAGTTACTGTCAAGGGTGATATATATCTTACCTTCAAAAAGCATATCCTGGGTGTTGCGCGGCGTAAAGCTTAACTCAACCAGTTTCTTTTTATCCTCGGTTACAATAGTATCGGTAATAAAATATTTGTAAAAAGTAGGGCCGCCGTTAGCAATGGGGCTTAAAAAGTTATTGGTGATCAGGTTAATGCTGTTTTCATAGATATCAACCTTCCCGTACATGTACTTAAAAAACTGACCTACGCCTTCGTTATCTATCGAGCCGCCGAAATCAACATTACGCTGGCCCAGTATTATTGTTCTTTCCTTTTCAGGATGTTTACGGTAGTAGTATTGGGATATTTTTTCATCCAGGAATATCGGCAATAATGACTTACCGGGTACCGTAGTGCTGTCGCGGTTGTCTAAAACGAATTTATATTTCCTGAAAAATTTCTTTTCGGCGATTTTAGAAGATAAGTTGGCAATGGAAAATTGCATCTTATCATATTCTTTATACTCCACATAATTGTAAGCCTCGGGCCGGTTTTGCTCGCGGTGAGCGATAACCTGGCGTATCAGTTCCACAGCCGGATTGCCTTTGTTACGGTAACGCGGTTTTTTGCCGGCCCGGACATCTACTTCGGTAAGCTCGGTTTGTGCAGGCATCATCTTAATATTAACCACCTGCGATATGCCGGGTACAATATTTATAAAAACATCTTTATAACCTATAAAACTAGCTTTGATTTGTTTATAGATTTTATCAGACGAGATAGAGAAACGTCCGTCATTATTGGTAGGGGCGCCAATGGTACTACCTGCAAACCCAACGGTTACAAAGGGCATCGGCTCGCCATTTTTTGTACTACCATCTGTTACCACACCGGTAACATGGGTGGTCTGCGCAAATAATGCGGCGGTGTTAAATAATAAGAAAGCTACAAACGAAAACTTTCTGAATAAACTTTTAAGATCCATGTATTTATTAAATACAAACTTTGTCGATAATGCTCTTCCTTTAAAACTGCGGTTATTTGAAAAACAAGTTCAGATAAATCACTTTGTTGCAGGATATGCTTACAATCCAGTTTGATAACAGGGGGCAAAGGTAACTAAATCCAATAGACTTCTGTGGTCAGAAAGTCAAATAATGGGGAGAGATTAACAAAATTTAACAGGTTTTACTAAAATTTGACATTCGGCAAAATCAGCCTGATAATCACCTGTAATAATATATTGGCATATACACCAGCAAGCAGATCGTCTGCCATCACACCCCAACCGCCGGGCAGGGCTTCAAGTTTCCTGATTAACAATGGTTTTGCAATATCAAAGAATCTAAACAGAACGAAACCTGTAATAATATAAGGTATAGTTACCGGTATAAAAAGCAGGGTTAAAAACATACCTGCAACTTCATCAATTACCACACGGCCGTGGTCTTTACCCCATAGTGGTTCAACTTTATTACCGCTCCAGATGCCTAACACCGTAACAGCCAGCGTCAAGGCTATAGCGGGCGCCGCCGGGGTAGTATTATGCCAGAGTAAATACCAGCATATACAGCCAAAAAAGGCCGCTACCGTTCCAACACCCTTACCTAAGTAACCGATGCCAAAAACAGTAGCGGCCAGTTTATGAAACAACATATTATTTTGCTTCAACCAATTCTTCGTAGTAATCTAAGCCCAGGTGGGTGATCAGATCTTCGCCCATTAAGTAGCGTAACGTATTTTCCAGTTTGATCAGTTGTTTAAATATATCGTTCTCTGCAGGTAAGCCCGGTGCAGTTTGCGGTGATTTTAAGTAGAATGATAACCACTCTTGTACGCCGCTCATACCGGCCCTTTTAGCAAAATCGCTAAATAAAGCTAAGTCTAATGCAATTGGTGCAGCTAAGATAGAGTCGCGGCACAAAAAGTTAATTTTGATCTGCATTTTATAGCCTAACCAGCCAAAGATGTCAATGTTATCCCAGCTCTCTTTGTTATCACCATGCGGAGGGTAGTAGTTGATGCGTATTTTATGGAAGATATCGCCATATAACTCAGGATTATCCTCAGGTTTAAAAATATCCTCTAATACACCCAGTTTTGAAACTTCTTTAGTTTTAAAGTTATCCGGGTCATCCAGTACCAAACCGTCACGGTTACCTAAAATATTGGTCGAGAACCAGCCGTTAACACCTAATGATCTTGCAGCAAGACCGGGCGCTAAAATGGTTTTCATTAAAGTTTGGCCTGTTTTAAAGTCTTTACCGGCAATAGGTGTTTGGGTGATAGCAGCCAATTCAATAAGTGCAGGGATATCAACGGTTAGGTTTGGCGCGCCGTTAGCAAACGGTACACCTAATTTTAAAGCCGCGTAAGCATAGATCATGCTTGGCGCAATTAATTTATCGTCAGCTTTTAATCCGGCTTCAAACTTATCTAATGTGCTGTGCACGTCAGACGCTTCGTAATAAATCTCGGTTGATCCGCACCACACCAATACAACACGGTCAAGACCATTCGACGCTTTAAAATTTTGGATATCCTCCATAACCTGTTGAGCCAACTCATAACGCGTACCGGTTTTAACGTGGCTTGCAGTTAAGTTTTTAGCATAGTTTTGATCAAAAGCCGCAGTCATTGGCTTAATTTTTTCCAGCTCTTCTTTAACAGCATATAATAATCCCGGCTCAAGAACTTTGGCGTTCATTGCAGATTCATATACATTGTCCGTATATACATCCCAACCACCCCAAACGATATCGTTCAAATCAGCCAACGGCACAAAATCTTTAACTTTCGGACGACGGTTTTCTGTTCTTTTACCTAAGCGGATAGTACCCATCTGGGTAAGAGATCCTACTGGTTGTGAAATTCCTTTTTTTACCGCTTCAACTCCGGCAATTAAAGTTGTCGCTACTGCGCCTAATCCAGGCAGCAAAATACCAAGTTTACCCTCGGCAGGTTTGATGTTGCTTTTCATTATGTAATTTAAATATGTAGAATTATTGTTTGTTTAAATCCAGTTATTAGTGCGGTACCATTCAAGCGTTTCGTATAAACCATCCTCCAATGAGTACTGTGGATAAAATCCGAGGTCCTGTTTTACCGGTTCGATACTGCATGACCAGTTAACAGCAGTTAACTCATCCAGTTTTTCGAGATTCAAAATAGGGGCAGTATTTCTCAAAGAACTAACTTTTTCTGATACGAGGGCAATTAATTTTACAAAATTTACCAAAAGATGAAACTTGAACGTTTTAACCTTCAATATATTTTTCGAGAGATGGCCCAACTGATATTTATCGTAAAAATTACCATCACTTAAATTAAAGGTTTGCTTATTACCGCTATGCAGCGCCCTTATGCTTGCCTTCGCCAAATCTTTAACGTAAATAAAGCTTAATTTTTGCTCGCCACGGCCTATGTAAGCTTCCAAATGCCTGCTAACCTGTTTAAAGAAAATAAATATGCCGGTATCGCGCGGGCCGTAAACTGCGGTTGGTCTTAAGATGGTATAATTTAAATCCCCGATTGCCTTTAATTTTTTTTCGGCCAGCAATTTGCTGCTTCCGTAGGCGGTAATAGGATCGGGCGGGGTATCCGCGGTGATTATTCCGTCTAAAGCCTTAAGTGGCCCAACTGCGGCCAGGCTGCTTATCAGCACAAATTTTTTTAGCTGGCTTCCCAATTCTAGCCCCGCCTGCGCAAGGTTTGCCGTATATTCTGCATTAACGCGGTCATATTCGGCCGCCGACCGCGCACGGGTAATGCCGGCTGCGTGTATAATATAGTCGTATTGTTTTTCCAGCAGATCTTTTTTTAATGACGTTATATCTGTGTAATCCGGATAAACATATTCAATAGCCAGGTCTTTCAGATGGTCAATTTTACTATTGTTTCTAACCGCGGCAAACACTTCAAGGTTATTATGTAATGCTTCAATAATCAGATGGTAACCAACAAAGCCACTGGCCCCTGTTATCAAAACCTTTTCTTTCATATGGCTTTTTCGTAGATGCGGTATGTTTTGTAAGGATCGCCTTTGATAGCCTCGATAGCTTTGTTTATCATCACATTGTTTTCAAGCGTCCAGCCGGCGTCAGCTTTTAAATAGCCTTTGCGCTTGTATTCTTTTATAATGGTGCCATACAGGCAAGCCTCAATCCCCAGTTTCCGGTAACCTTCAATTACGCCAAGCGCATATATCCTTATGCCGGTTATCCTGCTTTTGTTAAATAGCAGTTTAAATATACCGGTAGGCAGTAAGCGGCCTTTTTTAATGGTTTTAAAGATCTCATTATAATCCGGCAGCGCAATGCCAAAGCCTACTATTTTACCTTCCTGCTCGGCAATCAAACAAAAATCAGGGTCGAGTATCAGTTTCAGGTCCTTGGCCAAATAATCAAACTCTTCATCATTTAACGGTACAAAGCCCGTGTTTTGATCCCAGGCCTTGTTATAAACTTCGCGCAGGTTAATGGTTTCCTGTTTAAAGTTTTTCAGGTCCACCTTACGGATAATAATATTACTGCGTTTTAACCGCTCCTGCAAAGCATCCAATAGCTTAACCGACCTGTCATCATAAGCCTGACCCTGCCAGTTCCAGCCAATCAGGTCAATCTGTTTATCGAAGCCCCAGTTTTCTATCAGGCTGGCATAATAAGGGTAATTGTAAGTAAACATTAATACCGGCGGCGTATCAAATCCTTTGATCAGTAATCCGCAGGCTTCGTTGGTTGAGAAGTTAACCGGGCCGATAAATTTTTCGGTCACGCCTTTTTCTCTTAGCCAGTTTGCGGCAGTTTCAAAAAGCAGGTTGGCTGTTTCCCGGTCATTAACGCAATCAAAAAAACCAAAGAATCCATCATTAACCTGATTATACTCGTTATGGCTGTTATTTAATATGGCGGCAATACGGCCAACTATTTTATCACCCTCATAAGCTAAAAATCCCTGCAGTTTGTTGTGTTTATGGAAAGGATGCTTGGTTAACAGGTCTCTTTGCGCTATAAATAACTCAGGAACGTAGTTGGGGTCATCCTGGTAAAGATCATGTGGAAAATCAATAAATGCTGTAAGTTCTTTTTTCGAATTTACCGGAATTATCTTTTTCATGTAGCTGGCAGGAATTATGGATTATAGTAAACAAAAAATGCGGCCATCTTTTAAATAGCCGCACTTTATATTGAATTTTATTATATTTTTTCTTTGATACCCATTGGTACGCCTACATCTTTAAATGCCTTCGTGATCTTCTCAACTGCTTCATCAATCTGTGCGAAAGTATGTGTAGCCATTAAAGAGAAACGCAATAAAGACGAGTCTGAAGGGACAGCGGGTGATACTACCGGGTTAACAAACACACCTGACGATTGCAGGTGCTTGGTAACCAGGAAGGTTTTATCATTATCCCTTACATAGATAGGCAGGATAGGGCTTTCTGTAGGGCCAAGGTCAAATCCTTCGTCCAACAAAAGTTTCATTGCATAATTGGTGTTGTCCCAAAGTTTCTGGATCCGCTCCGGCTCCGATTCAATGATATCTAATGCGGCAATAACGCTGGCTACCGAGCCAGGTGTCATACTTGCGCTGAACATTAATGAACGTGCCCGGTGTTTCATGTAATCAATAGTAGCATGGTCGGCAGCAATAAAACCACCTAATGAAGCTAATGATTTACTGAAGGTACCCATAATCAGGTCGACATCATCAGTTAAATTAAAGTGTGATGCAGTTCCCGCGCCTTTATGACCGATTACACCCAAACTGTGGGCATCATCAACCATAATATTTACACCATATTTATCAGCCAGTTCAACAATTTCCGGTAATTTAACAATATCACCTTCCATACTGAAGATACCATCAACAGCAATAACTTTTACAGCTTCTTCCGGTAGCATGCTCAGCTTGCGTTCCAGATCGGCCATATCATTGTGGGCGTATTTAATAACTTTCGAAAACGAAAGACGGCTGCCGTCAATTAATGAGGCGTGATCATATTCGTCTAAAATTAAATAGTCATTACGGCCGGACACGCATGATAAAACGCCCAGGTTAACCTGGAAACCTGTACTAAACAATACAGCATCTTCTTTACCAACGTAATTAGCCAGTCTTTTCTCTAATTCAACATGTATATCAAGTGTACCATTCAAAAATCTTGACCCCGCACATCCCGTTCCGTATTTGTCAATTGCTTTCTTTGATGCTTCTTTGATCTTTGGGTGATTAGTAAGCCCCAGGTAAGAATTAGACCCAAACATTAATACACGCTTGCCATCAATAATTACTTCTGTATCCTGTCCAGACTCAATAGGCCTAAAGTAAGGATACAGTCCCTTCTCCCTGATCATTGCTGCATCTTGAAATTGAGCAATCTTCTCATGTAGTTTTTTAACCATGTATTAACCCTGCTTAAATTTTTTGTAAAAATACCATGAATAAGTTTATAACCTATATTTAGTATGTAATTTTTTTTAACATTCCATTTTTTTCAAAATGCAGTGCACTTCCCACTCGGCAAATTAATTAATTTTTTTGTTTATTTAGTGTCTATAATTTTCATTTTTTTCAAAAAAGTATCAAAAACAAGGTTGTTTATAGCTATTATGTATTATTTACGTAAAAATGTTGTGGTTAAATTATATTTAAAATTAAATACCTCATATTCGCATTCCCTAATAATTTAAATCCCAAAAAGCAGTAAATCTATTTACTGCATTTTTTGTTTACAGATCTGCCGATCACTACTATCATATGAAAAAAACATCATTTTTGTTGATAATTAATTTTATCTTATTTTTTAATACCAGTGCAATTTTTGCTCAAAAAAGTATTGATACCATACCTAACGTAATAACATTAAAACAAAGTATACTTTTTGCATTACGCAATCAGCCGGCGGTAAGGCAGGCTGCTATTGATGAGCAGATAAATGAACGTGATATACGTATCGGACTATCCGGGTGGCTACCTCAACTTAACTCGGCCGGCAGTTATACCCATTATTTTAAAGGCAGCCCGGTAGCTTCTACAACCCCCGGCGTTGTGTCATCAATAGACGAATATTCAAGTCTTGGTTTACAGGCCAGCCAGGTTATTTATAATAATGATGTATTGCTGGCTTCAAAAACCGCCAATTATTCGCGTTTATATTACAAGCAAAATACGGTAAGCAGCCAGATCAATGTCGTAGCAGATGTAAGCAAGGCATTTTTTGACGTACTGCTATCGCAAAAACAATTAAATATTATTAATGAGGACATTGTACGCCTGCAAAGAAGCCTGAAGGATGCCTACAACAGGTATCAGGCGGGGGTTGTGGACAAAATCGATTATAAACAGGCGACCATAGCACTTAATAATGAAATAGCTCTGCGCAAACAAACAGCCGAAACGATTAATGGTAAACAGGCCTATCTTAAACAAATAATGGGAGTTAACCCCCAATTTGGAATAACATTGGCGTATGATTCGACCAGTTATGAAAGGGAAGCTTATATCGATACCAATCAAATGGTTAATGTTAACAACCGTATTGAATATCAATTACTGCAAACAGAAAAAAATCTTAAGAACCTGAATGTTAATTATTACCGCTGGGGATTTCTACCGTCACTGTCAGCAGTCGGCAGTTATAACCTGGTTTATTTGAATACACGTTTTTCAGACCTTTATAGTAATGCTTTCCCCAGCGGATATGCCGGACTGTCATTAACGCTGCCTATTTTCCAGGGTACAAAGCGTTTACAAAATTTAAGTAAAGCCCGTCTGGAAGTTGAGCGTACCGATCTGGACGTTGTAAATTCGCAAAACACAATTAACACGCAATATATCCAGGCGCTGGCCAGCTATAAAAGTAACTATACCAACTGGCAGCTACTTAAACAAAACGTAGCGCTGGCTAAGGATGTATATAATGTGGTAAGCCTGCAATATCGCGAAGGGGTAAAAACTTACCTTGACGTGATTGTGGCACAGTCTGATTTGCGGACATCTGAACTTAATTATTACAATGCACTTTTTCAGGTGCTATCCAGCAAGATCGATTTAAAAAAGGCATTGGGTACACTAACGGTTGACACAACAATAAATAATAATAACGAATAATTCTCACCAGCTATAAATAATGAAAAAAAGGTACATATTTTGGTTAGCCCCGGTTGCAATGTTAGCATGGGCATCATGTAAAGACAAGACTGCAAAACAAGACGCCCCGCCGCCGCCGACACCGGTAAATGTTACCGAGGCTTTAAAAGGTGATGCAGTTTACTACGACCAATATCAGGGAACAGTTGTTTCATTAAACAATGTCGAGCTGCGCAGCCAGGTATCAGGTTTTATAACCGGTATATATTTTAAGGAGGGTGAAGTTGTTCAAAAAGGTAAGCCCCTTTATGAAATTGATAAACGTAAGTTTCAGGACGCCTTGGTGCAGGCCCAGGCTAATTTAGCCAACGCAAACGCCAATCTGGTTAAAGCGCAGAAAGACCTTGACCGGTACAATATGCTATTAAAGAATGATGCCGTTGCACGTCAGACGGTTGACCAGGCAACGGCTGTTTATGAAACAAGCAGGGGCCAGGTGTCGGTAGCCAAAGCAGCTGTGGCATCTGCCAGGACAGATCTTTCTTATGCTACTATTACCGCCCCGGTTACCGGGCGTATCGGAATATCCCAGGTTAGATTAGGCTCACAGGTTAGCGCAGGCACTACTTTATTAAATACCGTATCAAGCGAAAATCCGATAGGTGTTGACGTAGTGATCAATGAGCAGGACATTAACCGGTTTTATGATCTGGAAAAAAGCAGCACCGATTCCACCTTTAAACTGGTGTTGTCTGACGGAGTTACCTTCTATAAAAAACCGGGTAAAATTTTGGCTATTGATCGCGGGGTAAATAACCAAACAGGTTCAATTAAAGTAAGGGTTCAATTTCCTAATGATCAGGCTATCCTGAAGGACGGGATGAGCGCTACTTTAAAGGTGCTTAACAATAAATCAGGCGACCGGGTAATTATTCCATATAAAGCCGTTACCGAGCAAATGGGCGAATTTTTTGTGTTTGTAACCAAGGATACTACCATGAAACAAAAAGAAGGTGCGGATAAAAGAGACACCATTGCGCTGCAACGCAAAGTTATTTTAGGTCCGCGTTTAAGTGATAAGGTGGTAATTATGACCGGGATAAATGCCGGTGACAAGGTTATTACCGATGGTTTTCAGCGGTTGCGCGACAGTGGTATGGTTACCCTGGGCGCAGCGCCCGCGCCCGGCGCTGCGGGCGGTAAACCGGCAAAAAAATAATTCGGGGTATTTTAAATGAATTTTTAGATGATCGCAGAGACTTTTATAAAAAGGCCCGTTACGGCCATTGTTATCTCCATTGTAATTGTAATAGTTGGTATGTTAGCTATCAACAGCTTACCAATCGGGCAATATCCGGAGATTACGCCGCCAACGGTAACTATAACGGGTAATTACACAGGTGCCGACGCGTTAACGGTTGAACAAACCGTAGCCACACCAATCGAGACCCAGGTTAACGGTACACCGGGTATGACGTACCTGCAAAGTAACAGTACCAATAACGGTGCTTTGAGTATGACCGCCAACTTCGAGGTGGGTACAGATATTAACATTGCTGCCCTTGACGTACAGAATCGTGTGGGAATTGCAACGCCAACGCTGCCACAGGAGGTACAGCGTTTGGGACTAACTGTTCGTAAAAAGAACCCCAGTATTTTAATGCTGGTGGCTTTATTTTCGCCAACCGGAACACATAATGTCACTTTTTTAGACAACTATGCCAACGTATTTATTAAAGACGCGCTGTTGCGTGCCAAAGGCGTGGGGGATGTGGTATCACGTGCTGATGACTTCAGCATGCGTATCTGGCTCAAGCCGGATAAGCTGGCTGCTTTAGGTATGACTCCCGCTGATGTAACTGCTGCCTTAAATGAGCAAAACGCCCAGGTTGCTGCAGGTACAGTTGGCGCGACCCCGCAGGAAAAAGGGCAGACCTTTGAGTACTCTGTACTTGTAAAGGGCCGTTTAGCAAAACCTGAAGAATTTGGTAACGTAATTGTGCGCAGCCAACCCGGTACCGGAGCTGTTGTTCACTTAAAAGATGTCGCCCGGATTGAGTTAGGCAAGTTTAACTATGCAGGAAACTCATTTGTTGATGGCAAAAAGGCGTCTTATCTTTTAGTTTACCAGGCCCCGAACAGTAATGCGGTTGAAACTGCCGACGCGGTATATGCGACGATGTCAGAATTAAAAAAATCATTCCCTGCCGGGGTTGATTATGTGGTGCCTTTTGAGTCGGTTACCGTGGTAAAAGTATCGGTGCATGAAGTGATCCAGACTTTGGTCATCGCTTTGTTCCTGGTAATTGTGGTGGTGTTTTTATTCCTGCAAAGCTGGCGGACAACTTTAATACCCGTGCTGGCCATACCAGTATCCATTATTGGTACGTTCATCTTTTTTATACCATTACACTTTACCATTAACACGCTTACCCTGTTTGGTTTCGTGCTGGCTATAGGTATTGTGGTGGATGACGCTATCGTGGTAGTTGAAGCCGTTCAGCATTATATGGATGAAAAGGGGATGTCCCCTAAAGATGCCACCCTGCATGCCATGCGTGATATCTCTGCACCGGTAATTGCCATCGCGCTGATATTAGCTGCCGTGTTTGTTCCGGTAGGGTTTATCCCCGGTATTGTGGGCAGGTTATACCAGCAGTTTGCAATAACTATAGCTATATCCGTATTGATCTCTGCATTTGTGGCCTTGTCATTGACACCGGCTCTGTGTACATTATTATTGAAACCGCATAAAATCGACAATAAATCAGCCGGCCTGGATAAGTTCTTTTTTAAATTTAACAGCTGGTTTGAAAGGCTTACCGGCAAATATCGCGGTGGTGTACACCGGGGGATCAAGAACTCTAAATTTGTGATCATTATATTGGTATGTATTGTGGTAGGTACCATATTGCTGTTTAAGAGTAAACCTACCGGCTTTATACCAACTGAGGATGAGGGCCGGATATATATTACCTATGACCTGCCTGAAGCATCATCTACCGAACGGACTGTAGCTGTACTTCATGCCATGATGGATACCCTTGAAAAAGTTCCGGAAGTTGCACATTACGCCGCATTGGGCGGACTGAACGTGGTTAGTTTTGCAACCAAGTCAAACAGTGCTACCATATTTGTACAGCTCAAAAACTGGGACGAACGTAAAATGACCTCGTTGCAATTGGTGCCGATATTACAAAAAAAACTATCCGGCTTTAAAGAAGCCAGCGTGGTGGTTATTCCGCCGCCGGCTATTCCCGGTTTGGGTACAACAGCAGGTTTCTCTTTTATCCTTGAAGAAAAACAGGCAGGCGGAGATATTAAAAACTTTGAAGCTGTTTTAAGAACCTTTATAGCCGCGGTATCAAAACGCCCGGAGATTGGTAAGGCCTTTTCGTTCTTCACCGCGCGTACGCCGGCTTACCAGTTAACTATTGACCGTGAAAAAGCAAAACGCCTGGGTGTGCAGATATCAGACATCAACAATGCCTTGCAAACCTATATGGGCAGCGCTTATATCAACGATTTTACCATATATGGCCGTAATTTTAGGGTGTTGGCGCAGGCCGACACAAATTATCGTACCAATATGGACAACCTGGGACAATACTTCGTACGTAACTCGGGTGGCACGATGGTGCCGCTGAGTACACTTACTTCTTATAAGATGATTGAGAATGCGCCGTTAATTTCGCATTATAATCTTTTCCGCTCTGCGGAGATTGATGGTAACCCTAAAGAAGGTTATAGTAGTGGTGACGCGTTAAAAGCCCTTGAAGAGGTTGCTGCCCAGACTTTACCGCAGGGGTTCGGCTATGAGTTTTCCGGCTTGAGCCGCGAGGAAAAGCTGTCGGGCTCCAAGACCGTTTACATTTTTGCTTTGTCCATCGGTTTTGTGTTTCTGTTCCTGGCTGCGCTGTACGAAAGTTGGTCGGTGCCTTTCTCGGTACTTCTGGCAGTGCCATTGGGCGCGTTTGGCGCCATATTGTTCCTAACGCTTAATAAGACATTGATTGATAATATTTACGCGCAGATAGGCTTAATAACCTTAATAGGGCTAGCGGCAAAGAATGCCATCCTGATTGTAGAGTTTGCCAAAGAGCGGGTAGACGCGGGTATGGAGCTGGAAAAGGCAACGCTTGAAGCGGTTAAACTTCGTTTACGGCCAATAATCATGACGTCGCTGGCGTTTATTTTGGGTGTCGCGCCATTGCTGTTTGCATCCGGCGCCGGCGCCGAAGCGCGAAAGACGATAGGCTGGACCGTATTTGGCGGTATGCTTGCGGCAACCTCACTGGCAATATTTATAGTGCCAGTACTTTTCTTCCTTATCACGCGATTCGCCTATGGTAAAGAGAAACTGGCAGAACTGGAGAAAAACTATAAAGAAGATCCGGAAGAATTACATTAATAATAAAATAGCATAAAACGCCCCTAGCAATGTTAAGGGCGTTTTTGTTTAAAGCCATTTTATATTGTCAGGATTATATTTTTGTACTAATATTACTACAGTTTTAGTCGTTTTAGGTTATTAACCCTGGTTTATATAAGGTAAAATGCCTATTAAAAGGGTCAATCGTCCACAACTCCCCCAAAATGCTTATAATCTCAAATCGAGAATTAACCTTAATTTAATATGGGCTTTATTTGATGATAAAGATCTTCGGCAACTCATTATCAGCCTGTAGCTGTTAACAATTGTTAATAACGGCTGTATTGAACGTATTAATAAAACTCATTTAAATGTTAAAAAAAACATAAATCCGCCACACTGGCAAAGTATTTGTTTAAGTGCTGATATTATATTTTTTAATCTATTTACTTATTTACTAAAGAGAACACAACAATGAAAAAGTTAACAAAATTAGCAGCAGTAGCCATAACGGGTGCAGCACTATTAATCGGAACAAATGTAAACGCACAAATAATTACCCCAAAGAAACTTCGTTTTGGTGTTGGAGTTGAAGGTGGCATTGTAACTGGTAGCGCGAGTACTTATTCAAATGCTGAATTAGGCGGTACTGCAAGGTTACAATATGGTTTGGATAAAAACTTAGCACTTACCCTTACCTCTGGTTACTATAATTTCTTCGGAAAAACTGAACCTAACGGGGTTGACAAATATCAATCACTAGGTATGGTGCCAATTAAATTGGGTATCAAAGCTTTCTTTACCGACAATCTTTATTTCGGTGCTGAAGTTGGTGCTGGTATAGAAACCAAAACTTTTTTGCCACAAGGCATAAACCAGGCTTTTGTTGAAAAAGACACTAAGCTTATCGTATCACCTGCAATTGGATATGCCAGCAAACATTGGGATCTTGGTGTACGTTATGAAAACTATTCTGGTCAAAGCAATAACTACGGTTTAGTAGGCTTGCGTCTGGCTTACGGATTTGGTTTGTAATAAACAGATCCTTACAAAAAAGCCCCTTTGCAATTTGCAAAGGGGCTTTTTTTGTATAATTGTTAGTCTTTTTAAAGAGGCGAAGGCTGCCGGTTTTGCTAAGAAAGTTTAGCAAGGGCGGCTTTGATCCTGGCCATCGCTTCAATCAATTTCTCTTCGGAAGCAGCATAAGACATGCGGATTGATTTTTTATCACCAAATGAATCACCGCCAACGGTAGATACGTGGGCTTCCTCCAAAAGGTAAATGCTTAATTCATCCGCGTCATTAATTGTCCTGCCGTTGTAGCTTTTACCGAAGTAGTAAGTAACATCCGGAAAGAAATAAAATGCGCCCTCGGGCAGGTTTACTTTAACGCCATCCAGTTCGCTCATTAATTTGTACACGATATCGCGGCGTTTTCTAAACGCTTCGCGCATTTCCAATACGGTTTCTAAACCACCCTCGTAAGCGGCAATGCCTGCACGCTGGCTGATAGATGAGGTACCCGAAGTGATCTGTCCCTGTAATTTATCACAGGCGGCTGCAATCTCTTTGTTTGAGGCCGAGTAACCCAGGCGCCATCCGGTCATGGCAAATGCTTTTGACCATCCGTTTATAATGATTACGCGGTCCTTTATGCTGTCAAACTGCGCTATCGACTCATGTTTATCCACAAAGTTAATATGCTCATAAATTTCATCAGATATGATGTAGATCTGCGGATATTTTTCAAACACTTTAACCAGGCCAGCTAATTCGGCTTTGTTATAAACACTGCCGGTTGGGTTACAGGGTGATGAGAACAGGAACACTTTTGTTTTAGGCGTGATAGCGGCTTCCAATTGCTCGGGCGTTATTTTAAAATCCTGTTCAACTGTAGTATCAATAAAAACGCTTTCTCCCTCAACCAGCTTCACTACCTCTGAGTAGGATACCCAATATGGGGTAGGGATGATCACTTCATCGCCCGGGTTTACCAGACAAAACAATACGTTGGCAATTGATTGCTTAGCACCTGTTGAAACTACGATCTGGCTAAAATCATAATCTAATCCGTTCTCGTTCTTCAACTTGGCAGCAACAGCTTTACGCAGTTCAGGATATCCAGGTACCGGGGTATAATAGGTGAAGTTGTCATCCATTGCCTTCTTGGCGGCATCCTTAACATGGGTAGGTGTATTAAAATCCGGCTCGCCGAAGCTAAGGTTAATCACATCGACACCTTTAGCGGCAAGTTCGCGGCCCATTTTGGCCATTTTAATCGTAGCTGATTCTGACAGGTTATTTATCCTGTTACTTAATGCACTCATAGTTGAATTTTATTGTTGTTGCGGCAAATATAGAAATTCTATAGTAAGCGGATAGGTTAAAAATGAAAGTCTTTTACTGCCGTTTGTGTCCTCACAAACGGCTACATGCTGCAAATAGTTGTCTGTGAGGACACAGCCACCTGAGAAGAAACTAATAGGAACAATTACCGGTTATTACCGTTGATATTTATAAATTTGCCCAATAATTAAGCCATTTTGCTACTACAAAAAAAGATCATCCTTATTTCGCTTATCACCGGTGTTGTGCTAATGCTGGCTAAGTTTAGCGCCTATATTTTAACAAATTCAAATTTTATTTTAACAGATGCTGCAGAAAGTATTGTTAATGTAGTAGCCAGCTCATTTGCTTTTTTCAGTATTTATCTCTCTTCACAACCCCGTGACGAAAACCATCCGTACGGACATGGCAAAATCGAATACTTTTCTGTTTTTATTGAAGGTACATTAATACTTATTGCCGGGTTGGTTATCATTATAAAAGCGACCTACGGCATATTTCACCCCAATATTATTCATGATCTGTTAACCGGCGCCGTTATCATAAGTATAACCGGCGTTGTAAACGGCGGCCTGGGGTTTTATATGATCAGCAAAGGCCGGTCAATTCCCTCTATAACCATCGAGGCGGATGGCAGGCACTTAATAACCGATATGGTTACCAGCGCCGGCCTGGTTGTTGGTTTGTTACTGATGTATTTTACCAGAATTGAATTGTTGGATAGCTTACTATCTATCGTGGTAGGTGCCTATATCGTTTTTACCGGTTATAAACTGGTACGCAAATCTGTTGGCGGGTTAATGGACGAGGCTGATTTTGATGTAGTGACCGAGGTTGTGAAATTTTTGAATGATAAACGCCGGGACGAGTGGATTGATATCCATAACTTTAGGGCGCAGAAATACGGGAATGAGCTTCATATCGACTGCCATTTAACGTTACCTTATTATTTTGATCTGAACCGGGTGCATGAAGAGGTATCCATGGTAGATAAACTGATCAACAGCGATGTGACTAAAACCGAACTTTTTATACACGCTGACCCCTGTTTGCCGGATTGTTGTCATTACTGTAATATGCCCAATTGCCCGGTAAGAGCCGAACCTAAAACTGAAGATATAATCTGGACGATGGACAGAGTGATCCGCAATAAAAAACATTTCGAATAATGTATCAATTTAACGTACGTGTTTACGGCCTGCTGATTAATGATGAACAGCAAATACTGATAAGCGACGAGCAGGAGCATGGTGTGCAATTTACCAAATTCCCGGGCGGCGGGTTGGAATATGGGGAAGGCATGACCGATGGCCTGAAACGTGAATTTATAGAGGAATGCAATGCTGAGATAGAAGTGCTGTCGCATTTTTATACCACCGATTTTTTTGTAAAATCGGCCTTTAATGACTCGCAGATCATCAGTATTTACTACCTGGTTAAAAACGTCGCTCCGCTTGATCTTCCTATTAAAACGGTGGTGTTTGATTTTGACGGGGAGGGCGAAGTGTTACAGTCGTTCAGGTGGATAAAGCTGCGAGACTTAAGCGAGGATGATTTTACCTTCCCGACTGATAAATACGTGGCAAAGCTATTAATTGACAGTTATGAATTTAGTTGAACGAGACCTAAAAGTTATTTGGCACCCTTATACCCAAATGAAAACAGTGCAACCGCCGGTGCCGATTGTGAGGGGAGAAGGTGCCTGTTTGTTTGACGCAAGCGGCAAAAAATATATTGACGCCGTTTCGTCCTGGTGGGTTAATATCCACGGGCATTCGCATCCTTATATTGCCCAAAAAGTTGCCGAGCAGTTAACCACGCTCGAACATGTAATATTTGCGGGCTTTACCCACCCAGCCGCTGTTGAACTGGCCGAGCGGCTATTAGCCATCCTGCCTGATAATCAGCAAAAGGCATTTTATTCAGATAACGGGTCGACCGCCGTTGAAGTTGCCATAAAGATGTGCCTGCAATATTGGAACAACCAGGGCAATAAACGGACAAAAATACTGGCGTTTAAAAATGCCTACCACGGTGATACCTTTGGCGCTATGGCCGTAAGCGGACGCAGTGCCTTTACTGCTGCGTTTGATTCTTTATTATTTGAAGTTGAATTTATTGATTTACCCGCTAAAAACAACCTGCAAGATCTCAAATCTCAAATTTCAGGCCTCAAATCTGAATTAGCCTGTTTTATATTTGAACCGCTGGTGCAGGGATCAGCCGGGATGATTATGTATGGGGCGGAGTATCTGAATGAACTAATGGCGCATTGCCGTAAAGAAGGTGTGCTGTTGATTGCCGACGAAGTATTTACCGGTTTTGGCCGTACAGGCAAACGTTTTGCCTGCGACCACCTAACTGAGAAGCCGGATATCATGTGTTTCTCTAAGGGGCTTACAGGCGGCACTATGGCCCTGGGATTAACTACGTGTACCGGACAGATCTTTGACGCTTTTTTATCTGATGATAAATTAAAGACCCTGTTTCACGGGCATTCATTCACCGCTAACCCGATAGCCTGCTCTGCGGCCCTGGCCAGTATGGATTTGTTTATGGATGCAGCGACCCCGGAGAATATAGAACGGATAGCCCGCGCACATAAGCGGTTTGCGGAAAGGATTAAGCATCATCCTAAAATAAAAACCGTGCGTCAAACAGGTACCATTGTAGCGATGGAGTGGGAGACCGGCGATAATACATCGTACTTTAGTTTGCTGCGCGATAAACTGTATTATTACTTTTTAGATGCAGGCATAATTTTGCGCCCACTTGGGAATATTATTTACATTTTACCCCCATATTGCATTACCGACGCTGACTTGGATTACATTTACAGCAAAATTGAACAGGCGCTGGAAGAGATATAGTTAGTGATTAGTTAATAGTGATTTGAGATTAGTTTATGTTCAACTAATCACTGATCTCTACCACTTAACTAGCAGTGCGTTAAGGATTGAAGCGGATACCGGCCTGTGGCTAAGGCCCGTGCAGTATGAGCGGAAAGCCTGGCCCGAAGGGAACGCCCAACCAATGAATATAAAGAAAAAGTAACTATGAGCTTAAACAACATACTGCCTACCATAATTGCCGATAATAAATTACATGCCCGCTGGCTAAACACCTTATCATTGATGGAAAATACCGGCGCGCGCAAGATCTCGGCCAGCGAGGACCCAACTACTGTTACCTACATTATATTAAAACATGCAGCCGAAGAGCATCGTCATGCTTTTTACCTGAAAAAGCAGATCGAGAAAACTGGCAGGGAACTGTGCCCTACCTATGCTGACGAATACCTGGTAGCTTCGGCTTATAGCAAGTACTATTTGAATATGCTGGATGTTGAGGTGTGCCGGTACCTTAAAAAAGAATTGGGACTTGCCGGTAAAGAACTACGCTTTGCGGCTTATTTGCTGGTGACCTATGCCATTGAAGTGCGTGCAGATGAGCTTTACCCTATTTACCAGGATGCTTTGGATGCGGCGGGCAGCAAGATCAATGTAAAATCTATTATCGTTGAAGAAGAAGGGCACCTGGAAGAGATGATTAACCAGCTTAAACAATTCTCGCCTCAATGGCAGCTCCATGCCGGTAAGGCCGTGGAGATGGAAACTAAATTGTTTAACAACTGGGTGGTAGCATTAGGTAATGAGGTGAATTAATTATTTGTACGGTTTCAAACATTTACTCCCGTAAAATATTAATAAGCCAGGTACTCGGTAAAAATCTGTTGCATAAAAGCCTTGCCGGTAAGCAGGGTTTTTTCAGTTAAAGCAGGGTTGGCATTTTTGTTTTTACGGTAGATTATCCTTTGTCCGGAGCTGTCATAGGATACCGACTGTTCGGGCGTCATAAATCCGAATCCGTTGTCCCAGTCGAAAAAAGCAAATGCCGGCGCATAAGGGTTCAATAAATTTTTAGACCATTTAAACTTTTGCGGCGATAGATTAAGCTGCGCCAAAACGGTTGCGGCAAGGTCGGTCTGATTACCCAGTTTGGTTATTTTAGTACCCCGGTATTCCGGTTTTATCGCATCGCCAAAAAACAACAGCGGGATATGATATTTTGCCGGGTCGAAAGCGGCGGCGGTACTTTTTGGTAACCGGTGCCCATGATCAGCCACGAGGATAAACAGGGTGTTTTTATACCATTCGTGTTTTTTTGCTTCTTCAAAATAGGCATTCAGGCAAGAATCAGTAAACCAGGCGGTGCTCCTAAACTGATCGGCGACGGTTTTGCCCTTAAAGTGCGGGGCGCCGGGCAACAGAAACGGTTCGTGATTGGTTGATGTTTGTATCAGTGAGAAAAAAGGTTTGGTTTGTTTGCTAAGATAAGCTATATGCTTGTCTAAAAGTACATTGTCATAAGCTCCCCAGGTTGTACCGATCTCTTCTTTCTTCATGACTTTGGCATCCATGATATAGTCAGTACGATGGTCGGCCATATAAGTGCCAAAATTCATGTAATCACTGTTGCCGCCATAAAAATAAGAGGTGTTATAGCCGTTATTCTTAAACTCGGTCATCAATGAGGGTAACTGCTTTTGTTTGGGCGTATCAACAACTATGGTACGGATTGCCTGGGATGGGAAACCGCTTAAAATAGCGATAATACCTTTATCTGTACGGTCGCCGGCGGCATAGATACTGTCAAACAAAACGCCGTTTTTGATAAAATTTTCAAAGTTTGGCGCAACACCTTTTTCGCCGCCTAATGATGCTATAACATCTGCGGTAAAACTTTCCAGCTGGATGATAACCACATTGGGCTTTTGGGTGTTTAGCAGTTGCAGGGTGGTGTCTTTTTTTACCTTGAACGATTCTTCTGCAATAGTTTTTGCCTGGGCAGCAGGTAAGAATAAATAAGGGTTATAGGGTTTTCGCAGGTTTTCAAAAACGTTGTTAAACAGGTTCCACTCGGTGTTTTGTGCCGAGAGGTCCAGGAGCTGGTTGTCAGAAAAATAACCGGCACTCTGGTTAATGGGATCGGGCGACAGGCTGCCGCGTAATAGCATAAAATTTGTACCGGTCAGCAATACCAGCGCGATGATCTTGTTTCTGGTAGTTGTTACCGGTTTTTTAAAAGAATGATCAAGTATATAATGAGAGAAAACCACCCCGGTAACCAATAAGAACATCATGATGGTGAGGTGCAAAGCAATGGGCGACGAGGCTGTTGACGACATAGATTCTGCCGGCGAATTATACAGTGTGTCAAATGCCCTGAAGTTTACCTTGGCGCCCCATTCGGCAAATATACCCAGGTCAACAACCGCAATAAGGCTGATACAGAACAAACAGAACCAGGTATAGACTTTTAACCATATGCTTTTAATGCGGCCGTTAGCTATAAACCAGTTGATAAGGAAAATCAGCAGGGGGATTACCGCGATATAAGCGGTGGCAGATGCATCCATGCGGATGCCATACAAATAGGTTTTTAAGATATCCGTATTGGTCGTCCCGCGAAGTTTGTCACGAAAATATATTTCGAATGTGGCCCTTGTTAAAGCAAAGAACAGCAGCCAAAAAATATAAAAACGTATAAAACTATAAAGGCTTCTTAACATCGGAGGGCAAAAATAGTTATTTTACCATAAGGTTAAGAAGCCTTTAAAAAAATGTTATACGGTTGACTTATTTGCCGCTCATGGCTTTAAGGTCGTCCAGTGTGATCTTATCAAAACCGGCAGGGATACCAAAAGTTCCGGCAGGAACCTTTTCTTCGTTGATTGATTTTAAAGTAACATCAATTGGTTGTCCCTGTTGTATAGTAGTAAATTGAACCGGGAAACCACCTGCTTCAGCAAAATATTTTGTTAAGCTGTTGGCAGGAGCTACCACATCCTTAGTAACCCAGGCTACATAGCTGCTTCCGCTTTTTGAATCCTTTACGTCAACTTTTATACAGTTAAATCCATTGATAACTTTAGTTTCTGCAGCCGGCGTAAACGTAAATTTAGGCGCTGCTGCTAACCCCTGCTCAATTTCATCCGGCGTCAGGACAGCGGCCTTTTTTATCGACGCAACAGGTACATCAACCAAAATAGCTACGTAAGTGCTTTTGCTGTTGGTAAGAATTTTAACCAAAGCCGGGCCTTGTTGCGTTACAGCTGCACTTGAATCGGTTGTGAAATATATTTTTGACTCGCCGTTGCCCATGGCGGTTTTTAAGGTATAAACAGCTACTCCCTGCGTATATGTTTTTTGAGCGCTGGCGCTAAATGCTAAAGCCGTAAATGCCAGGCCTAAGGCAATTTTTAATTTAGTATTCATGTTTTTTCGTTTATAAGCACAATTTAGTTGTTTAACATTTATTAAGCAAACTTCGGTTTAATAAATATCTTAGTTAGACAATACAACCAGCGATTTGTTACGTTTTAATACCCGGTAATTTACATTTAAATATTTAGCCTGCTTTTCCCATTCAGAAACTGACCTGTCCGCGTTGCTCCCGTCAATTATTAACATGGCATAGTTGTAATTTTCATTTAGCTGACCCACAGAAGTTTGCGGGTTGCCCGTTATATACAGGTAGTCGATATTTAATTTCTCAGGTAGCCTCCGGTGTTGCAGCTGTTGATTAAAAAGCAAAATCTTTTTATTTTCAAATTGGATCAGGTTATCGCTTTTTACCAGGAAGGTTGAGCGTATGTTTTTTGCAAGGCCACAGATCATAGTATCGGCCACTTTGCTGCTATCCAGGTAGGGTTGTATGCTGTACTGGTAGATCTTATCGGTATGGTTAATGTCTGCTATGATTACTGCTTTATCACCATGTTTAAATATAAGGCCCGGGTGTTTTTTAAGGTTTAAAAATACAATACCGGTTTGCCGCAACGCATTGATCCGTTTTAAACTGATGCTTGTTCCTAATATAAGCATAGTGGTTAAACCGGCCATCAGTAACCATTTCTTCCTGTCTGACAGGAAATAAAACAGGCAGATAATAATTACATAAGCCAGCAAGTACTCAAACGTGGTAAACCAGATTTTGCCGATGCCGGCAAATGGCGAATATTCAATCAACACTAATGCCTTGTTCATTAACAGAATTGATTTTTCTAAAATATAACCTAAACCTGCCGAGAGGTAAGGCAACTGCGGTACCAGCAAACAGGCTAATCCCGCATACATGATTACCAATACGGGTAAAGTGATGATTAAATTGCTCAACAGGAAATAAACCGGGAACTGGTGAAAATAAAACGCGCTTAACGGAAACGTAACTACCTGCGCAGCGATGGATACCGTGCCTGCGGCCCATAACTTATCGGCCCATTTATTTTTAAATGTCAGCCATTTATAAACCAGCGGCTGAAAAATAATTAACCCCGCAACCGCCAGGTAAGACAATTGAAAGCCGACATCCGCGATAAGGTAGGGGTTATATAGCAGCAGCATGAACGCCGATACCGCTAATATATTGAGGGTGTTGATATAACGGCTATAAGTTTTTCCGATGATAACCAGCGAGATCATTAAAGCGGCCCGGCATACCGCTGGCGAAAAACCGGTGAGCAGCGAATAATACCAGATCAGCGTTATAATCAGGATGGCTTTTACTGGTTTCCCGTTTTGATATCGCCCCAAAAAGCCAAAAACAATATTTAGGAGTAAATAAATTATAGCTACATGCCCGCCCGAAACGGACAGGATATGTATGGTGCCGGTTTTTGAATAAGCCTGCAATAGTTCGTTACTTAAGTCGGCCTTGTAACCTAAGATCAGGGTTGACGCTACGGCTAGGGCGGACGTATCGTGCATGTTTGTCTTTAACTTTTCAACCAAACGCTGCCGTAGCCGTAATGAAAAAGCAATTACCGGGTTGCCTTTGCCGTGCGCCCGAACCACGTATTGCCCGGGATATAAAAAGGCCTGCCGGCAGATATTTTGATTGGCGAGGTATTGCTTGTAATTAAACTCTGCCGGGTTAAAGGGCGGGTCAGCAGCGTTGTATTTAGCCGGGATCAGCAATTCGTCACCGTAATAAAGTTTGTTAGCTGTAGTGTCTTTTACGGTTATTAACAGGGTTCCGCTGGTGGGGATTGATTTCCTGTTGGTTATTTGCTGTTCCACATTTGCGGTAAATCGCACCAGCCCGTTTTTTACGGCGGGTTCGTTATTAATCTTTACTACCAGGTATTGCGCCGGCTTTCTGGAGAAATGAGTATCGTTATTAAGCTCGGTACCCCTGATCACGCTTAACCAGCCGCATAAAAACAGGAACAGGGTGATCAATGATCCGCCGATCCACCTTGCTTTATATAAACCAAACCGGGCGTAGGTTAAATTAAGCACGATAAATGCAGCGCCGGATAACACGAGCGGACCCGCTATCCAAAACAGGAGAGCGGCAAAAGCAAAGCTCAGACCCAGGGTTGTCCCCAGCAGGAAAGGTATGATGAGAACTACAAATGGTATTTCCCCTTTATGATTAGCTATCAAAGATTATAGGATTTTACACCACTAATTTAATCAGGGTAATCCTTAAATCCAATAATAAATCTTGCTCAGGCTATAACTGGTCTCTTACTTCCAGTAAAAACTTCTTTAAGTTTTCAAGCGAGTTAATAACGCGCTGGCTGTCCTTGCTGTTACCCAGGTTACCTTTTAAATGATCTTTAGCGCCGGCCAGGGTATAGCCTTTATCCCTGATCAGGTGAAAAATGATCTTAAGATTTTCAATGTCTTCCGGTGTAAATAACCGGTTGCCTTTTTTATTCTTCTTGGGTTGAAGGATGTCAAACTCTTTCTCATAAAAACGGATCATAGATGCGTTAACATCAAACATGGCCGTCACCTCGCCCATGGTATAATACATTTTACTGATCTCGTGTTCTTTGTAAGGCATACGCAAATGTAATAAATTTCGGATGGCAGATTTTCTATTTAGGAATTTTCTTGAATGTTCTGGTATTCCATATTCATAAATCAAAAGTTAATATTTTATAATGATATAATACGCAAAATTTCACACTTTTGCGCTAGGTGTGTACACAAAAACTATACGCTATTACACATAGTAAATATGACCGCTAATCAAATACGACAGGCTTTTCTTGATTTTTTTGCTTCTAAGGGGCATACCATAGTGCCTTCTGCACCTATTGTTGTTAAAAACGACCCGACGCTGATGTTCACCAACGCCGGGATGAACCAGTTTAAGGATATATTTTTGGGTGAAGCGCCGGCCAAATCGCCGCGCGTAGCGGATACGCAGCGTTGTTTACGGGTATCGGGCAAGCATAATGACCTGGAAGAGGTAGGTATTGATACCTATCACCATACCATGTTCGAGATGCTGGGCAACTGGAGCTTTGGCGATTATTTTAAGAAAGAAGCCATTGAATGGAGCTGGGAACTACTTACCGAAGTATATAAAATAGATAAGAGCCGCCTTTACGTTACTATTTTTGAGGGTGATGATAAAGAAGGCTTGCCAAAAGACCAGGAAGCTTTTGATTTTTGGAAAGCTTTTGTACCCGAAGATCATATCCTTTTAGGAAATAAGAAAGATAATTTCTGGGAAATGGGCGAGACCGGCCCATGCGGGCCCTGCTCTGAGATCCACTACGATAACCGTACCGATGCCGAACGCGCAAAGGTTAGCGGTGCCACCTTGGTTAATGCTGATGATCCGCAGGTTATCGAGATCTGGAACAATGTATTCATGCAGTTTAACCGTTTAAAGAACGGATCATTACAGCCATTGCCTGCACAGCATGTGGATACAGGTATGGGCTTCGAGCGTTTGGTGCGGGTGATACAGGGTAAACAAAGCAATTACGATAGCGATGTATTTAGCCCGATGATCGAGTTTATTGCTCAAAAATCCGGCAAGCCTTATAATGCTGCTGCGCTACCGGGCGATGCCGATTGGAACACCGCGGTAGCGATGCGCGTATTGGCAGATCATATCCGTGCCGTAAGTTTTACCATTGCCGACGGGCAATTGCCATCAAACAATAAAGCAGGGTATGTTATCCGCAGGATCCTGCGTCGTGCCGTACGTTATTCCTATCAATACCTTGAGTTTAAAGAACCGTTTTTAAACCAGTTGGTACCTTTATTAGCCGACCAGTTTAAAGGTGTGTTTGATGAGTTATATAATCAGAAAGATTTTGTGCAGAAGGTCGTTTTGGAAGAAGAAAACTCTTTTTTAAGAACTCTTGAGCAAGGGATCAAAAAATTTGATGAATATTTCGAATCGGTTAATCAAAGTTGGATTAGAACTGGACCAAGTATCGGGGGAGATATAGAATTATTATTTCCGGGAGATAGAACATTTGAACTTTCAGATACATATGGATTTCCATTAGATTTAACAGAGCTTATGGCTCGGGAGAAAGGGGCGAAGGTCGATTTAGTTGGTTATGAAGCAGCTTTACAGGCCCAAAAAACCCGCTCACGCGCTGCATCAGCTGTTGATACCGGCGATTGGGTTACTTTAAAAGACGAGGATACAGTTTTCACCGGCTACGATGAAACAGAAAGCATAGCACACGTAACCAAATATCGCAAGGTTACGGCTAAAGGCAAAGAGCAATACCAGTTGGTACTGGATAAAACACCTTTCTATGCCGAAAGCGGTGGCCAGGTAGGCGATACCGGCGAACTGGTTTTCCCTGACGGCGAGGTGGTTTATGTTACCGATACCAAGAAAGAGAATGGCCTTATCGTTCATTATGTAGATAAATTGCCGGAGGATATAGACGACGCCTTAACCGCTATAGTGGATAAAGAACGCCGTAACAATATCATGAACAACCACAGCGCCACGCACCTGCTGCATGCCGCTATGAAACAGGTATTGGGTACCCACGTCAATCAAAAGGGATCGTTGGTTAATGCAGATTATCTGCGTTTTGATTTCTCGCATTTCGCTAAGGTAACCGAGGAAGAACTGGCCGAAATTGAAGCGATAGTCAATGAAAAAGTACGTGAGAATATTGCCCTGAATGAACAGCGCAATGTGCCTTATGATGTAGCCATTACCAGTGGAGTAACTGCTCTATTCGGCGAAAAATATGGCGACTTCGTACGGGTGATCACTTTTGATGAAACGTTTTCAAAAGAACTTTGCGGCGGTACGCACGTAAAAGCTACCGGCGCCATCGGTTACTTTAAAATAATAGCCGAAAGCGCTGTTGCCGCAGGTGTGCGCCGCATTGAGGCTATTACAGGTTTAGGTGCCGAAAAATATATAAATGAGCAAACCAGGCTGGTTTACCAGGTTAAAGAGCTGCTTAAAAACCCGAAGGATATTGCTAAAAGCATTGAAGGCTTACTGGAAGAGAACGCCCGCCTGAAGAAAGAGATAGAGAAGGGCATCTTAGAGAAATCGTCGGGCTTAAAAGATGAGTTAGCTAAAACGGCAGAAGCTATAAGCGGTGTTAATTTCATTGCCCAAAAAGTTGAACTGCCAAACGCCGACGCGATCAAAAACCTGGCTTATAATTTAAAAGATATCGTCCCAAATCTTTACCTGGTGCTAACCGCCGTAATTGACGGCAAGCCAAACATTACGGTGATGATAGCCGAGAACCTAGTAAAAGAAAAGGGCCTGAACGCGGGCAATATTATCCGCGAACTGGCTAAAGAGATACAGGGCGGCGGTGGCGGCCAGCCGTTTTTTGCTACCGCAGGTGGTAAAGATATAAACGGATTACCCGCTGTATTAGAAAAAGCAAAAGGCTTTATCGCCTAGTTGAATTCACCGGCATCAGTGCGTACAATGCAAAATGCGCAATGACATATAAATAATTATATTTGGCGTTGATAAGCACAAATATTGCTCATCTTTTAATTTATGACACTTCTACCTGTAGAAATAGCCCAAAAGTATGAATTAGTTGTTGGATTAGAGGTTCATGCACAGCTATCTACTTTAAGCAAATCTTTCTCGTCCGACTCGGCAGCCTTTGGCGCCGAACCTAATCATCATATCAGCGCCATATCCCTCGGTCATCCCGGTACTTTACCGCGTATTAACAAACGCATGGTAGAATATGCCGTTAAAATGGGGCTGGCCTGTAATTGTACCATCAATTTAAAAAACAGTTTTGCGCGTAAAAATTATTTTTATGCCGATTTGCCTAAAGGCTACCAGATCACCCAGGACCATGAGCCGATCTGTTTGGGTGGCACGGTAGACGTAAAGCTGGCAAACGGTACCGTCAAAACACTGGCCATCCACCATATCCATATGGAAGAAGATGCCGGTAAGAGCATGCATGATAATCATCATGAAGACTCATTGATAGACCTGAACAGGGCAGGGGTGCCGCTGATCGAGATCGTTTCACAACCGGATATGCGCAGTGCGGAAGAGGCCGGGCAATTTTTAACCGAGATCCGCAAGTTGTTGCGGTACCTGGATATCTGCGATGGTAATATGGAAGAAGGCAGTATGCGTTGCGATGCCAATATTTCCGTTCGCCTGCACGGCGCCGCTGAATATGGCAACCGCTGCGAGGTAAAAAACCTTAATTCAATCCGCAACGTACAACGTGCTATAGAACATGAATTTGCGCGCCAGGTAAAAGTTATTGAAGCGGGCGGGCGCATAGACCAAAATACCTTAAACTTTAATGCCGATACCGGCGAAACGTCGGTACTGCGTTCAAAAGAAATGGCTAACGATTACCGTTATTTCCCCGAGCCCGATTTAATGCCGCTGGTGTTGGATAACGCTTATGTCGAAAATATCCGCAATTCATTACCCGTATTACCCGGTCAGCTTTACCAAAAATATTTAGCCCTGGGGCTGTCAGATTATGATGCTTCGGTAATTACTGCGGATAAAGAAGTGGCCTTATACTTTGAAGAGCTGATAAAACATACGGCCAATTATAAAGCCGCCGCACACTTAATGATGGGTGCCGTTAAATCATACCTGAATGAAACCGGCCTGCATATTACCGGTTTAAATATAGAACCGGTTAATCTGGCCGGCTTAATTAAGCTGGTGGATGACGGTTCAATCAATAATACCGTTGCTGCACATAAGTTATTTCCGGCTATGCTAAAATCGCCCGGCAAAACTGCTGATCTGCTTGCGGCCGAATTGAACTTATTGATCACTACCGATAGCAATGATGTAAGCAAATATATCCAGGATGCCATTGCCAAGTATCCCGATAAGGTCAGAGAATACCAAAAAGGCAAGAAAGGCGTTTTGGGTCTGTTTATGGGCGAGATCATGAAAAGCTCAAAAGGGAAGATCGATCCGCAGGCCACCAATCAATTATTAATCAAAGAATTAGAGTCAAAATGAAATTACGTTCAATAGTTTATAGCGCGGTCGCTTTTATCCTGGTATTGGCTTCATGTAAAGATGAATCTGTATTTAAATTATCAGGTACAGTTAAAAATCCAGATAAAATAAAGAAGGTTTACCTGTTGGTGGCAGATAGCGTACAAATAAGCGTTATTGACTCGACAGCATTAAGCAGCGATGGTAAATTTGAATTTAAACATCCTGCGCCGTATGCCAATTTATATAAACTGCGGATAGGCGGAGCCGTTTATGACCTGATCGCCAAAAATGGTGATGCCATTGAATTTTCAACCGACCAGGCTGATAAAGTGCACAGCTATGAAGTTAAAGGATCAGAAAATTCTGAAAAAATACAGGAGTTTAATAAGTTAAGCAATTACTGGGGCGAAAAAAACGGCAAAATAGTTGAAGAATACCAGGGCAGGGTAGAGAAACTGGGCAAAGAATCAGACTCGCTCGTTGCTATCTACCGGCCGTTGTTTTTGAAAAACATGGAGGATTATGCAACTGCTGTTTTGAAATTTGTTAATGATAACAAAACATCGCTAGCTGCATTTTACGCCATGTCATCATTAGAGCCCATGAAATATGAGCAGCCAATGGTGGCCTATGCCGATGAGTTAAAAGATAAAAACCTGTTTGATGATAACCCGGCTGTACAACGGTTCATCCACCAGATGATGGAGATTAAGCCAACCTCAATCGGTCATAAAGCGCCTGATTTTACAACAGCGGGCCTTGACGGTAAACCGGTTGGCCTATCAAACTACAAAGGTAAATATGTGATGCTTGATTTTTGGGCATCATGGTGCACCCCCTGCCGTGCCGAAAACCCTAACGTAGTTAAAGCTTACGCCGCATTTAAGGATAAAGGATTTAATATATTGGGCATATCGCTTGATGTAGCAAAGGGCGACTGGCAAAAGGCTATACTTGCTGACAAATTAACCTGGGCACATGCGTCAGACCTGCAAAGATTTGACGGACCGACCGAACGCCTGTATCATATAGAAGCGATACCTGCCAACTTTATTATTGATCCGCAGGGAGTTATCATAGCCAAGAACATTACCGGCGCTGCTCTTGAAGACTTTTTAAACAAAACGTTTAATAAGCCTGAATAATATGTTAAGATAAAGTACTACTTAACAATTTGTTAATATTATATTTACTGTAAGCTTTTTTTAAGTACATACTTTTATAACAAAATTAGAATCGTTCATGAGCAACTCTACAAAACAAAAGATACTGATAGTTGACGATGAGCCGGATATTTTGGAGCTTATTGAGTATAACTTGAAAAAAGAAGGCTACCAGGTATTTCTGGCCCGCAATGGCCAGGAGGCTGTAACCGAAGCTAAAAGATCATTACCCGACCTTATCGTGCTTGATATTATGATGCCTAAAATGGATGGCATCGAGGCCTGCCGTATAATGCGCACCATGCCCGAGTTTAAAAACACCTTTATGGTATTTTTAACAGCAAGGAGCGAAGAGTACTCGGAAATAGCCGGCTTTAACGTTGGCGCTGATGATTATATAGCGAAGCCGATAAAACCGCGTGCCCTGGTGAGCCGTATCAACGCTATACTGCGCAGAAATGCACCGGCCGAAGACATCAGCGATAACAAACTAGAAATAGGCGACCTGGTGATTGACCGTGAGGCTTACCTGGTTTTTAAAAAGGGCGAAAAAGTTGTTTTGGCCAAAAAGGAGTTTGAGTTGCTGTATCTGCTGGCATCTAAACCCGGCAAAGTTTATACCCGCGAGGTGATCCTTAAAAATATCTGGGAAGATTCGGTGGTAGTAACCAACCGTACCATAGACGTACACATCCGTAAACTGCGCGAAAAATTAGGAGACGATATTGTAGCCACCGTAAAAGGCGTAGGCTATAAATTTGAAGCATAAAACCAAAGGCCCCATAACCGGGGCCTTTGTTGTTTTGTAAGATTTAAATTACAATACCGGTTTTTTCTTTGCAGCAGCAGTTGCTGTTTTGGCTTTAGCGGTAACCGCCTTAGCTTTGGTATCGGCTTTGGCTTTTACGTCGGCCGCTGCGGTTTTTGCTTTTGCGGTAATGTCTTTCACTTTGGCATCGGCTTTAGTTTTAACATCAGCAGCTTTCGCTTTCACTTCTTTTACTTTGGTATCGGCTTTAGCCTTAACATCCTTAACAGCGGTTTTTGCTTTGGCGGTTGTGCTTGCGGCTTTGGCTTTTACGGCTGTTTTAGCGGCAGTCACCTTTTTAGCTGCCGCCTTTTTAGCCGGGGCCGCTTTTTTGGTGATGTCATCATATTTATCTTCGGCTGCTTCTTTTATATCTTCGGCTTTGTCTTTGGTACCGTCCCAAAGCTCTTCAATGGTTTCTTTCACCTTCTCGAAAAATCCCTTTTCTTCAGGTTTGGTTGGTTGTTTACTCATGGTGTTTATAGTTAGATTGAATAATATGTTTTACAAAATACAATAACCGCACCAACGGTGGTTTGTTTGCATTTACATAGCTATTGCAACATGCCAGGCTCATAAATGCTTAAAAAACCGTACTTTTACCGCCTATTATTTAATACATGAAGATTCCAAAGTTTGCCGACCTCGTCTTGTTTGAAGATGATGACCTGATTGTGATTAACAAGCCTGCCTTTATAAGCTCGCTTGATGAACGGGAGGGTGGCGAGATCAATATACTGCGTATGGCGAAAGATTATTCGGACGACGCCCAGATATGTCACCGGCTTGATAAAGAGACCTCAGGCGCCTTAATAGTGGCTAAGAACCCCGAAGCCTACCGGGCTGTATCAATGCAGTTTGAGAGACGCCAGGTTAACAAAGTATACCACGCGGTAATTGACGGTACGCATGTATTTGATAAACTATTGGTTGACCTCCCGATATTGAACGTTGGCAAAGGCAATGTAACCATCAGCAGGCAGGAGGGCAAACGTGCCGAGACCTGGTTCCAGTCGTTAAGATTTTTCAAACATTATACTTTGGTTGAGTGCCGCCCGGTAACCGGCCGCATGCACCAGATCCGGATACATTTGGCCACACAACGGGCCTCAATAGCCGGCGACGAGATGTATAAGGGTAAGCCGGTGTTCCTGTCGGCCATCAAACGTAAATATCATTTAGGCAAGGATCAGGAAGAGCTGCCCATCATGAAAAGGTTTGCGCTGCATGCTTACGAGGTTACCTTCAAGAAAATGGATGGCACACCAATCACCATTCATGCGCCGTATCCAAAGGATTTTGAAACCTTGCTGAAGTTGCTGGAGAAGTTTGATTCGTAATTCAGTTTTGAGTGATAGATTTAACCCCATTACTAAAAATTAAAACTCAACACTCACCACTCAACACTCACCACTCAATACTCACAACTCATCACACTACTTAATCATCACCCCCGGTTTATTAACCACGGGCAGCTTAATAAAGTTGGTATCAATAATACTTTCGGGCAGGAAGATGAATTTCTTATCGTAGATCTGGGTGCCGATGTAATAACTAACCCAGTACTCATTGTTCAAGCCAAACGTCTGCTCGTCAATCATCTCAATTTGCTGGTACGAACCATTGGCTACAACCGGGAACATGTGGCGCAGGGTAGATGTTTTAACCTGCTCGCCATTCTTTTCGCCGTAGCCCTTAGAGGTGACCAGCACATTTTCAATAGGCTCTTTTTTAAGATTGATCAGGTATACGTGCCAGGTTTTGCTCTCGGCGCTTTCTTTTTCTAAAGCTACCGCTACCGCAATATCAGTTACATTATTTTCGGGGAGGTCTTTTATCATTTTAGTGGTGTATGTTGTAAGTTACAGGTTGTAGGTTGTAAGTTAGATTCATACAACTCATAACTTACAACCTACAACACAACCTTGCAACCGTTACTTTTTCTTTGCAAATTTCTTACCGCCTTTTTTGGGCGCTTTGGCATCGGCTGCTGCCAAGGCTTTACATTGTTCAAATGTCAGCGTCAGCGGGTCGGTTATATCCTTGGGGATCTTAACATTTTGTTTACCAAATTCAATATAGGGCCCCCAACGTCCGTTTAATACTTTAACGGTCGGGTCCTCATCAAAGGCTTTGATCAGCTTTTCGGCGTCTTTTTTTCGTTTTTCCTCAATTAAAGTGATAGCCTGCTCTTCGGTTACGTCATGCGGGTCAATCTCTTTGGGTAACGATACAAACGCGCTGTTATGGCTGATATACGGGCCAAACCTGCCTATGGCAACCTTCATGGGTTTACCTTCATACTCGCCTATAACTTTAGGCAGTTTAAAAAGCTCAAGCGCTTCGTCAAGCGTGATGGTTTCTATGCTTTGCCCGCTGCGCAGGCTGGCATATAACGGTTTGTAGTCTTTATTATCATCGCTGGCATTTTCGCCTACCTGTACAAAAGGGCCGTAACGGCCGATGCGTACAGATACTTTTTCGCCTTTTTCAGGATGCACACCAAGATCACGGATCCCGGTAGCTTTATCAGCAGTTTCAATGGTGCTTTGTACATCAGCATGGAAAGGCTTATAAAAGTTGCCTATCATCGTCGTCCATTCTTCCAGTCCCGCAGCTATTTCGTCAAACTGTTTCTCAACCTTAGCCGTAAAATTAAAATCGACAATCCCTTTAAAATGCTGTACCAGGAAATCATTTACAACAGCGCCTATATCCGTGGGGAACAGCTTGCCGCGCTCGGCACCGGTGTTTTCCAGGCGCTCTTCCTTAACTATATTTTTATCTTTCAGCGTTAATACCCTGAATTTTCTTTGCTTGCCTTCGCGTTCCTCTTTAACCACATAGCCGCGGTTTTGGATCGTTGATATGGTAGGGGCGTAGGTAGACGGACGGCCTATGCCCAATTCTTCTAATTTTTTAACCAGGCTGGCTTCGGTATACCTTGCCGGCGGGCGGGAGAAGCGCTCGGTAGCTGCCATTTCTTCCAGGTCCAGCCGCTGTCCTGTTGTTAAAGGCGGCAGCATGGTGTTCTCGCCATCCTGCTGGGTGTCATCTTCGTCGTCGTCAGATTCCAGGTAAACTTTCAGGAAACCGTCAAACTTCATTACCTCGCCATTGGCGGTCAGTTCTTCTTTACGTGTTGATATACTGATCTTTGCAGTGGTTTTCTCAAACTGGGCTTCACTCATTTGCGAAGCTATGGCACGTTTCCAGATCAGCTCGTAAAGGCGTTTTTCGCTGCCGTCGCCTTCAATGGTATGGTTGCTAAAATACGTGGGGCGTATCGCTTCGTGAGCCTCCTGCGCGCCCGCGCTTTTAGTTTTATATTTTCTATGCTGATGGTATTTATCGCCGTAGGCGGATATAATTTCCTGCGAGGCGGCGGCCAGAGCGGTCTCTGATAAATTTACCGAGTCGGTACGCATATAAGTAATGTGGCCCGCCTCATATAATTTTTGTGCGATCTGCATCGTCCGCGAAACAGAATAACCTAATTTACGGCTGGCTTCCTGTTGCAGGGTAGACGTGGTAAATGGTGCCGCCGGCGATCGTTTTGCCGGTTTGGTTTCAAGCGACCTGACGTTAAAATCGGCGCCAATGCAATCGGTCAGAAATTGCTCTGCATCTTCCTGCCTGCTGTAACGCTCGGGCAATTCGGCCTTAAACGCTTGTTTGCCTTTACCAAAAATGGCCACAATTTTAAATGCAGCTTCTGACTGGAACTTATTGATCTCGCGCTCGCGTTCAACAATTATACGTACTGCAACCGATTGAACACGACCGGCAGATAAGGATGGCTTAACCTTTTTCCATAAAACCGGCGAAAGTTCAAAACCTACCAGCCTGTCTAAAACCCGGCGCGCCTGCTGTGCATTTACCAGGTTATAATCTATTTTGCGCGGGTTATCTATAGCCGCCATAATGGCCGGTTTAGTTATCTCGTGGAAAACGATCCGTTTGGTGGTTGCGTCTTTTAAATTTAAGGTATCAAACAAATGCCATGATATGGCTTCTCCTTCGCGGTCCTCGTCCGATGCAAGCCAAACCATGTCGGCTTCTTTAGCCAGCTTCTTTAACTCGCTAACTATTTGCTTCTTATCGGCCGGAACCTCGTATTTTTGTTCGAAATTATTGGCTATATCAATGGCGTCTTCAGACTTAACCAGATCACGGATATGGCCGTAACTCGACTTCACTGTAAAGTCTTTGCCCAGGTATCCCTCAATGGTTTTAGCTTTCGCCGGAGATTCAACTATTAGTAGATTTTTAGCCATTTAATACAGTTATTTTTTGCAAATAAAGGATAAAGTATGCGAAACGCAAACTTTGTGCAGAGTTTAATTTATTTATCAATACCGGAATTGTAATTGCAGAAAGGCCGGAAATGGCTCATTACATCAAAAACCCGCCGCCCAAAAGATCGTTACCCTCATAAAACACAGCCGACTGGCCCGGCGCTATGCCTGACACCATATGCGTAAAATCAACTTTCATATGGTCACCCATTTGAACGATAGTGCTTTCGGCACCGGCATCTTTATATCTTATTTTGGTAATAGCGTTTAGCGGTTCGGTAATGCTGGCGTATTTAACCAGGTTTAAGTTTTTAACCCAGGCTTGTTTCTTTTGCAGTTCGTCCTCGGTACCTAAAACTACGGTATTGGTAACGGGGTCAATATGGGTAACAAACATGGGATGGCCCAATGCGATGCCCAATCCACGGCGTTGCCCTATGGTATAGAATGGATAACCCTGGTGTTTGCCGACAATAGTGCCATCTGTTAACGTAAAGTTACCGCCGGCTACACGCTGCTCCAGGTCCTCTACTTTATGCCTTAAAAAGGCCCGGTAGTCGTTATCAGGTACGAAGCAGATCTCATAGCTTTCGCTTTTGCCGGCCAGTTCTATCTGGCCCATATCCATGGCCATTTGCCTGATCTCGGGCTTGGAGAAACTTCCTAACGGAAATTTGGTACGCGCCAGGTTTTCCTGCGATACGCCCCAAAGCACATAAGACTGGTCTTTGTTTTCGTCCTTGCCTTTTGAGATCACATACCTGCCATTATCCTGTAAGCGGATATTGGCGTAATGCCCTGTGGCGATGTGTTCACAATCTAACTTATCCGCACGTTTTAATAAGGCTTCCCATTTTATATGGGTGTTACAAAGTACACAGGGGTTGGGGGTACGGCCGGCCAGGTATTCGTCAACAAAGTTATCAATTACAAAATCGCCAAACTCATTGCGGATATCTAATATATAATGCGGGAAACCATAGCCGACAGCAAGTGCCCGGGCATCATTGATACTGTCCAGGCTGCAGCAACCTGTTTCTTTTGAACTACCGCCTGCCGACGCATAGTCCCAGGTTTTCATGGTAAGGCCTATTACTTCATAGCCCTGCTCATGCAGCATCACTGCCGCTACCGAACTATCAACGCCACCACTCATCGCCACTAAAATCCTTCCGTGCTTACTCATATTGGCGGCAAAGATACGGCTTTCAATTTTATCGTTGTAAAATTCAACCGTCAATTAAGCGTAAAGATAATTGATTAACAACGGGTGTTAAACCCAACGGCAAATCCCGCCGTCCCGCCCTCCAAAATGATCAATTGTTCACAACAAAACTTATTGTTTGTTTTAAATTTCATTCCTTTTTTTAATTACAAGTCATAAAAAGGTGCCCGGGGATTAATTTTTACTTCATTTAAGATTGATTTTGATTTTTTTCGGGATAAGAAAAAACAACTTACTGGTCTGTTTAATTAGCATTTTGTTAAGTAATAAATGTTTAAACGGTCAATTATAAACCCATCATAACCTAATTATTAAAAAAACAATAAAAATGAATTAAACTATTGTAAAAATGCGGTTACTATTTTAATTTGCTTAACCTAATTTAATAAAGATGAAGACAATAGCCCGCTTATCAATAGAGCAAAAACTGCAAGCTGTAATTTTATTTATTATCTGCGTTTTGGCAGTTATTAATTACATAAAATTTTAAGTGTCATTGGCTTATCCTAAAAAGATAAGCCAATGTAAGTCTATATTCGAATTTGCCCGTCGCCCTTAACCAGCCATTTATAGCTGGTTAATTCCTGTAAACCCATCGGCCCGCGGGCATGTAGTTTTTGTGTGCTTATCCCTATTTCTGCTCCCAGCCCAAATTGTGCGCCATCCGTAAACGCGGTTGAGGCATTAACATAAACCGCAGCTGCATCAACCCTGTTTAAAAAAGTCTGCATGTTATCGGCATTTTCTGTTATGATGGCCTCGCTGTGTTTTGAGCTGTGTGTGGCGATATGATCCAGGGCCTGTTCAAACGTATCCACCGTTTTTATGGCCATTTTCATGGATAAAAATTCTGTGCCAAAATGTTCCGGGCCAGCTTTATGCAATAGTTCAGCAGGGTAGTGGTGCTGCAATGCCGCATATGCATCGGCATCCGCATAAATTGTTACGCCGGCGTCGCCTAATGGTTTGGCTATTTGTGGCAGATCAGCCAGGCGGGCCGAATGGATAATTGCGCAATCCAAAGCATTACATACACTAACCCGGCGTGTTTTTGAATTAAAGATGATATCGGTGCCTTTTTTCAGATCGGCAAATTCATCAAAATAAATATGTACAATACCCGCACCGGTTTCAATAACCGGCACTTTGCTGTTTTTGCGCACGCTATTGATCAGTCCCTGGCTGCCGCGGGGGATAATTACATCCACAAAACCAACCGCCTGCATTAACGCTTCGGCGGCTTCGCGCTCCCTGGGTAATAGTACGGCAACATTAACATCAATATTATGCTTTGCCAATACCTGATGAATGACAGCGATAATAGCCTGGTTAGAATATACCGCATCGCTGCCACCTTTTAAAATACAAACATTGCCTGTTTTAAAGCATAAGGAAAATACATCAAAAGTAACATTTGGCCTGGCCTCGTAAATTACGCCAACCACACCCAGCGGCACACTTATTTTTGAGATATTTAACCCGTTTGGCATTGTTTTGTCTGACAGGATATGGCCCAAAGGATTTTCCAAGCGGGATACGTTAATAATATCATCAGCAATACTTTTAATACGATCGACGGTAAGTTTTAGCCGGTCGTAGTTTGGATTGGCCGGATCCATCCGGTCAAGGTCCTTTTTATTCTCGGCTAACAGCTGATCGGTTTGCGCAACAGTTTCAGTAGCCAGGTCGGTTAAAACCAGGTTAATGGCATCAGGCGATAGGTTTAAATTCCTGGCAGCCAACCGGGCGCTTTCAAAATAGGCGGTATAATCCATGGCAGTTAGCTTAATAAATAAAGATAATCATAATGCACCAGTGGCTTCTGGTTTTTTTGGCCGATGCTTTCTTTGGCTTTATCAGCGCCATATTCGGCTATCCCTAAGCCGATAACCTCATTTTGGTCATCCACTAATTTAATGATCTCGCCTTTTTTGAAATCGGTTAATATATTTACTATCCCAACGGGCAGCAAACTGGTTGCTTTGTTTGATAATAGCGCGGTTTTAGCACCGGTATTAACCTGAACAACACCTGTAGCCGATTTTTCTGAATGCGCTATCCATTTCTTTTTTTCAGAGGCTGTTTTATTGGGCACAAAGCGGGTGTGTGGCGCGGTATTGTTAAGCACGTTAAGCAGGATATCATCTTTGGTGCCGTTGGCGATATGGACTGCGATACCCAGTTTTGCTGTTTTTTGGGCCATGTGCGATTTGGTGATCATCCCGCCGCGCCCGAATTGCGACTTGCCGGAAGTAACAAAGGATGCAAAATCAATACCGGTATCGGCCACTTCGGTAATGATAGCCGAGCCTTTATCATTGGGATCGCCGTTATATATGCCGTTAACGTTGGTTAATATAATAAGCGCCTGCGCATTTAACATAGACGCGATAAGCCCGGCCAGTTCGTCATTATCGGTAAACATCAGCTCCGTTACCGATACGACATCGTTTTCATTTACTATGGGGATAACCTGGTGCTGTAATAGGATCTCCAGGCAATTTTTCATATTTAAATAATGTTGACGGCCCTTGAAGTCGTCAGTAGTTACCAGTACCTGCGCGCAAAGCGAATTATGCTTTTCAAATAAGCCGGCATAAGTGTTGATCAGTTTAACCTGGCCGATGGCTGCAAGTAGCTGGCGGGCTGCAATAGCATCGTATTTATCTGATACGGTGATTAAGCTCCTGCCGGCAGCAACCGCTCCTGAGGATACCAGTATTACATCAATGCCCTGCTTTTTAATGGCGGCAATTTGCTCCACCAGTTTGCTGATCCGTTCAAGGTCGGGGAGGCTGTTGCTTTGCGTTAGTACGTTCGACCCAATTTTTATTACAATCCGTTTGTAGTTAAACGCCATTAGTATAGGATATAAATTATGCAAATATTGCCATTATTAATGGTTTATAACAGTTTTTAACTATAAAACACGCAAAAATGACCTAAATGAAGTTGTTTCAGGTTGTTATGTGGTTATAATGAAAGTTTTCGACCCAAATTCGTATAAAAAATCGATAAAACTATATAAAATCAGCCAATCTCTTTCTTTTTTGGACGGACATTAGAATTCCGGACAGCTGCCACACCTAAAAAACTTTTTTTAAAAAATATTTGCAGGATAAATATTTTTTATATTTTTGTCTACTTATTCTATAGACTTTATGTTATTTGTTAAAACCATTCCCACTTCTTTACCAATGCAAGGCGTTCATGCCTGCTGTTGCTGTTGAGCATTTATCCTGATCAATTAGCTGCAATTAATACTTACTTATCAACCAAATCTTTATGAAAATTGTTACTCAACTATTTAAACTTACCGCAATTTTATTGTTGCTATCGCCACTAACGGGACACGCACAGCTTAATGGCAACTATGCTTTAAGCGGCCTGGTGAAAGGCGAAGACGGCAACCCCCTGGTCGGTGCCACCGTTTCCATAAAAGGCTCAAACAACAGCACATCTACAGACAGTACCGGGCATTTCTCTTTAGTTACTAATGCTAAGTTACCTTATACATTGGTCTTTTCATCAGTTGGTTTTTCGCCACAGGAGTTTTTTATTAAAAACCTGAATGATCCGTTAAATGTAAAGCTGTCAACCCAGGCGCTGCTGGTAAACGAGGTTGTTGTTACCGCATCGCGAAAGGAAGAAAAACTGTTGCGCTCGCCCGTTGCGATTGAAAAACTGAATATCAATTCGCTTAAGCAATCGCCCGGCCCAAGCTTTTATGACGCGCTTGAAAATGTAAAAGGCGTACAAATGACGACTACCAGTATCACCTTAAAGGTGCCTAACACCCGTGGCTTTAACAGCCCCAATAACTTCAGATTTATGCAGTTGGTTGATGGTGTAGATATGCAGTCGGCTACTTTAGGTGTGCCGCTTGGTAATGCTATAGGCCCCACAGAGCTGGATATAGCCAGTATCGAGATCACGCCGGGTGCAGCGGCTGCATTATACGGCACCAACGCTATCAATGGCTTATCAAATTTACAAACTAAAGATCCGTTCAGATACCAGGGCTTAAGCTTTTACCACCGTACAGGCATTAACCATGTTGATGGTATAGGCATAAGGCCAAGCCTGCTTACCGAAGATGCTTTCAGATACGCTAAAGCGTTTAATGACAAGTTTGCTTTTAAAGTTAACTTCAGCTATCTACAGGGGCAAGACTGGCAATCAAACACCAGACAGGACCAAAACCCCGGCAATTTAAAAACGGCCAACCCGGCGTATCCCGAACTAAGCGGAACGCACAACGCGGCTTATGACGGCTGGAACAAATATGGTGACGATGCGTTAGCCGGCAGTAATACCGTAGTGATAAAAGGGATTACCGTTGATGGTGTGGCGCGGCCAAACCTTACCGTTGCCCGTACGGGATATAACGAGGTTGACCTGGTCGACCCGAAAGTTAGCAACCTGAAATTTGACGGAACTTTCAGCTATAAGCTAAAGAAAGACCTGGTGTTGAGCTATACCTATCGTTACGGAAAAATGGATGGTGTATTTCAGCGCGGCAACAAGATCGCCTTAAACGGCGCCAGTGTTCAAAATCATTCGATTGATTTAAAAGGCAGGACTTTCGAAGTAAGGGCTTATGAGTCTATCGAAAATACCGGAAACTCATACAACGTTAAGCCTCTGGCTGATAACCTTGATCTTAACCATGCCAGCAATTCTGCCTGGGGTACGTTATATAAAAACGCGCTTAGTGCTTATGCTGCAAGCCATGGCGGATCTTTAACCTCGGCAAATTTAGCCGCGGCAAATGATGCGGCGAGAGCCGCCGCTGATGCCGGCAGGGTAGAGCCGGGTACAGCTGCCTTTAATGAATTGAAAAAAACCATCATCGGTATCAATAACTGGGATATTAAATCAAGTTTGATCCCAAACGCCCCGGTAACCGGCGGCGCGGCATTGGTTCAAAAAAGCCATATGTATAACGCCGATGCGCAATGGGATTTAACGGATAAAGTAAAGTTTATCGATCTGTTAATTGGCGGCGACGTGCGTGTTTACAGCATCACACCTGACGGAAATAACTTTGTCGACTTTAGCCGGCCCATTGCCGAGCGGAACACACCGCTTGCCAACGGCAGCTTTGGCGACAATGTTATCTACAAAAAATTTGGTGGCTTTACACAGGTAACCAAAACCTTCTTCGACGAGAAACTGAAACTGTTTGGTTCTGTGCGTTTGGATTACAATCCTTATTACGATCCTAAATTTACACCACGTTTGGCGGCCGTTTATTCGCCTACAGAAAATCATAACTTCAGGTTCACTTTCCAGAACGGCTACCGTTTCCCGTCTTTGTTTGAGGCTTTATCCTACGTAAACAACGGCCGTGTTAAACGCGTGGGCAGCCTGCCGTTTATTAATGACGGCTTAGGTTACCTGGGCAACAGCTATACCCAGCAATCGGTAGTAGCATTTAATGCTGCTGTTAATGCCGCCCCGGGTGGAGCAAGCGGTACCGATGCTACTGCTTTGGCTAACAGAAGCTTATTACAGGTAGCTGATTTGCCTAAGGCGCGCCCCGAGCAAATAACTTCATTTGAAGTTGGCTATAAAGGTGTGTTTGCTGATAATAAAGTATTTGTCGATATCGATGCTTACGCTAACCGGTACAATGGTTTCCTGGGACAGGTGCAGGTGTTTGTACCTAACGGCGCAACCGTGGGCAGTGATGCCGCTGTATTAGCTATGCTTGACATTAACCGCGACCCGACAACCGCTACGGCTAACAACGCCGCCAGTTTGGGCCAGTCAAGATACCGTGTGTATACCAATGCCAAAAATATTTATAATAACGTTGGTTCATCCGGCGGTATCAGCTATAACTTTTATAAAAGATATACCCTGTCAGGTAACGTAAGTTATAATAAACTAAAAGCGCAGCAGGCCAATGATATTTTTGTTACCGGCTTTAACACGCCCGAGTGGTCAGGTAACTTCTCATTTGGTAACCGCGAGGTATTTAAAAACATCGGTTTCAATATTGTTTATAAATGGCAAAAAGCTTTCCTGTGGGAGAGCCCGCTGGTTACCGGTACAGTACCGGCCATCAATACGTTTGATGCACAGGTATCATTTAAGGTACCGGTATACAATGCTACCTTCAAAATTGGCGGTACCGATCTGTTAAACAAACGTTACATTCAATATGCCGGCGGCCCTACCATCGGTGCATTATATTATGCTTCAGTTACGCTTGACGGCCTGTTAGGTAAATAGTCTCTTCTTTCATCTTAGGTTTATAATTGGTAAAGCGGGTTCAGAGTTCTTCTGGCCCGCTTTTTTGGTTTAAAACAGTCGACTTCGTCCTCACACCAGACGAGAAGCCCGTTCAAGTGTCCACACTTGAACGCAAACGATTGTAAGCGTCCACGCTTACAATCAATAAAGCACTTTTAAAGGGCTTTCAGGATTAGCACTACTATACCAAAACTCATGCGCCGACCCGACAAAACCGGCCCTGACCGGATTATCATGAATGTAATCTATTTTTTGATTGATGACCGGTAAAGAGTAAAGCAGTACCGGGTAATTACCATTTTGCCAAAATTGGTGATTGACATTTAGGGGATTATATTTGCCGGCCCGTTCAAAGGCATAAAGCATCCAGTCGCGGCGGCTTTCCTGTTCGTTGCTTTTTATCATTTTAAAAAGCTCTTTGGAAGTATAGGTTTTAAAATGACCCAAGACATCGCCAAGTGACCCGTTGGTTACGTTTGCAACCATATGGATATGGTTTGTCATGATCACATACGCGTAAATGTTTAGCCCTTTGTTTTGTTGGCACCACGTTAAATTTTCGACTATAAACTCGCTATAAATGCGCCGGGTAAATACGTCTATCCAATCGGTTACGGTTAAGGTGACAAAGTAAAGTTCGTCGGTTGAGGCATTGCGTGACATTAAATAAAAATAGTAATTTTTGTTGTAAGCGTGGACGCTTACAATTTTTTATGTTCAAGTGTGGACACTTGAACAGGCGGGGACACTTGAACAGGCGGCGGCGGGTGGAACAGGCGCGAAAATATACTTTAAATATTTATTCCTTCCAATCAACTTGCTCACCCTGCCGCCAGTGCAAGTGTCCACACTTGCACGCAACCAATTGTAAGCGTCCACGCTTACGATGAAGAGTCACCCAACTTTTTCACCAACCTAAACACTGTGGTATAGGGCCTGCCGGTTTCGGCGGCGATCTGGCGGAGGCTCAGGCCCTGTTGGTGCAGTTGGATGATGCGGTCCTCGGCAGTTTTACGTTGTTGCTCGGTAAAGTGGAGCAGGTGGTCGGCTTCGTTGGCGGGGCCGATAAATTCAAAATGTAAATGGTTATAGGGTTTCTGGACCTGGCAGAGGTAGACATTATCGGCGCCGTAAACCTGCGTGCCGCTGCGCTGTTTGATCTGTTTAAGGTAACGCAAACCGGCCTGTGCCTGGCTCTCGCCGATAGCAAAGGCGCTGTCGGCAAAGTTAATGAGCATTTTACTGCCCTGCAGATCGTTACGGGTAACGGGCCTGGCAGGGTTACGCTTAGGCGTATGCGCCAGCACCAGTACCGACAGTCCGTATTTATTTTTCAGCGTTTGCAGGTTTTGCATCAGGCTTACGGCCGTTGCGGCAGCCTGTGTGCCGGTGCGCAGGCAGGTAATGTTATCAATAATAATGATGCGCGCCTGGCTGGCAACCACCGCGTTTTCCAGCGCGTTATTGATATAGGCGTGGTAACTGTCAAATTTATGGGCGCCGGCGGCATCGGGATTAAGTACCACGCGGTAAAAGTTATCGGCAAACTCGTGCCGGCCGTGCAGGTCGCTGGTATAGCGTTTGGCAAATTGCTGATCGTTTAGCTCGAAATCAAAATACAATACGGCAGCGGATTGCTGCTTCATGACGAAACGGGGGACAGGCACGCCCCGGCTAAGCGCATCTCCAATTTGCACGGCCAGGATGGATTTGCCCACGTTGGTATCGGCAAACAAAATACATAGTTCGCCCTCGTACCAAAAATCGCCGAAAAGCATGCCCGCGCCGGACTGGTTGCCGGTGTTTTGCAGGAAGTCGGCCGCGGGCCTGATGATGAACGCGTCTTTGCTGTCGGCCGGGCTGCGCAGCAGGTTGTTCAGTGTTTTAGTTTGTTTGGCGGTGATGTTGCCACGGGCGGCCGACCGGATCAGCTCGATCGCCAGCGGCCGCTCAAAATAATGGTCGGATCTTTCGTAATTGTTCATAAAATATGGGAATGCTGCAAGGTACGGCAACCCGCAGAAAGTTATGGTGACAGTAGTTTGTCAGTAGGGATCCGGGCCGTCAAAAAATTGATATTTAGGCTATTGTTCGGGATGAAAAACAGCGAATCAGGGTGATCCACCCAGGGGTGATCCGCTTTGAATTTTAAGGAATGGTTAAAATTGTACAATCAATTTATTATCAATTGTTTATCTAATTTAACCTGAAGTATTGGTAGTGATCCAAACTGATCCGCTTAAAAAGTTAAAATTCAGATTGTCAGCAGTTTAATTAAAAATGGTGATCCGGGTGATCCACTTTTTTAGTTGGATCACCTGCATTAAAAAGCCGAAGGCGGCCCGCTTGTTTTAGGGCCGCCTTCGGCTTTATTTAAGAACGTTTAAAAGCGATCAGTCTGCCACGTTACGCAGCATAAGGGCGCCCACGGTAACGTTGGTGCGGCTGTCAATCAGGATAGCGCCGCCGTTGGCCTTGTTGTCCTGGTAACGGTCAAACGCCAGCGGATCGGCAGTTTTGATGATGATCCGGCCAATGTCGTTCAGTTTAAAATCTTCGTTATACTCTTTCTCCAGCGTGTTGATGTTTACCTTGTATAAAGTTTCCTGGATCTTGCAACGGGTTACTTTGCTGTTGTGCTGGATAAAGTAGGTATGCGTGGTATCCAGCGCGCGCGTATCCATCCAGCACAGGTCGGCTTCAATTAATTGCGACACTTCCGGCTGATAGCTGCTGTTCACCAGCAGATCACCACGGCTGATATCAATCTCATCTTTTAAATGTACCGTTACCGACATCCCGGCCAAAGCCTCTTCAGGCTCTTTATCCAGCAACTCTATTTTGGTTATAGTTGAGGTAAAGCCCGACGGCAATACGGTAACCTTATCATTCACTTTAAATGACCCTGAAGACACGCGGCCGGCATAGCCCCGGTAATCATGCAGTTCTTCTGTCTGGGGGCGTATAACCCATTGTACGGGCAAACGGGCGTGCTCTGTGCTGGCATCAATGGTGATCTCGACAGTCTCCAGGAAATGCAACAGGCTTTCCCCTTTATACCAATCCATATTGGCGGAGGTGTTAACGATGTTGTCGCCTTTTAGTGCGCTTACGGGTATAGCGTGTACATTTTTCAGTCCTACTTTGGCTGCAAGGGCGTTGTAATCTTTTAATATGCTTTTATAAACCTCTTCGCTATAATCAACCATATCCATTTTGTTGATACAAACCACAACCTGCTGGATTCCCAGCAAAGCTACCAGGAACGAGTGACGGATAGTTTGTTCGATAACGCCTTTACGGGCATCAACCAAAATAATTGCCAGGTTAGCGTTTGAGGCGCCGGTTACCATGTTACGGGTATACTGAATATGTCCCGGGGTATCGGCAATAATGAATTTTCGTTTGTCGGTCTGGAAGTATTTGTAAGCTACATCAATGGTAATGCCCTGTTCGCGTTCGGCTTTAAGGCCGTCGGTTAAAATAGCCAGGTCAATGCTGCCATCGTCGTTTTTACGGTTTGATGAATGTAATGCTTCCAGCTGGTCAGCAAGGATAGAATCGCTGTCATACAGTAAACGACCGATTAAGGTGCTTTTACCATCATCAACACTGCCTGCTGTTATAAATTTAAGTATATCCATAATTATAATTTCGGATTTCGGATTTTCGATTTCGGATTTTTGTCCATAAAATAAAATATTCGAAATTTAGAAATATCCTCCCTTCTTACGATCTTCCATTGCTGCTTCTGAAACCTTGTCATCCATACGTGCGCCACGCTCGCTGATCTTTGATTCGCTGATCTCGTTAATAATATCATCGATCAAAAACGCATCAGACGCCACGGCGGCTGTACAGGTCATGTCGCCCACGGTACGGAAACGCACGGTGCGGCGCTCAATCACGTCATCCTCATCCATATTTAAAACAGGGGAGGCCGCCATTAACTGGCCGTTACGCACAATGGTATCACGCTCATGCGCAAAGTAGATGGTAGGTAAGTCAATTTTCTCTCTGCGGATATAGTTCCACACGTCCAGCTCGGTCCAGTTACTGATGGGGAACACCCGCACGTTTTCGCCTTTATGGATCTTGCCATTATAGATGTTCCACAGCTCCGGCCGCTGACGTTTTGGGTCCCACTGGCCAAATTCATCACGTACAGAGAAGATCCGTTCTTTAGCCCGCGCTTTCTCTTCATCCCGGCGGGCGCCGCCGATACAGGCATCAAATTTATGTTCGGCAATAGTATCTAACAGGGTTACGGTCTGTAATGCATTACGACTGGCGTTTTTGCCTTTCTGCTCAACTACTTTGCCCTGGTCAATTGAGTCCTGCACGCTGCCCACAATTAGTTTCTCGCCCAGGCGTTTCACCATCGCGTCGCGGTACTCGATCGTTTCAATAAAATTATGGCCGGTATCAATATGTACCAGCGGAAAAGGAAACTTACCTGGACGAAAGGCCTTCTCAGCCAGGCGAACCAAGGTAATGGAGTCTTTTCCTCCTGAAAATAAAAGCGCAGGGCGCTCAAACTGGCCGGCCACTTCACGCAGAATGTGTATAGCTTCTGCTTCAAGCTCGTCTAAATAATCCAGTTGGTTGTGTTTACTCATGTGTTTAGTTAGTGAGTTATCTAATGAGCGAATCAGATCTTAAATCAACTCCTCAATTCAATAATTACTCTATTTGTTATCAATTATTAACTCGTGCAGGCCGCATTCCTTTTTCGACTGGTCTTCCCACCACCAGCGGCCGGCTCTGAAATCTTCACCCTCTCTTATTGCCCTGGTGCATGGCTGGCAGCCAATGCTTGGAAAACCTTTGTCGTGCAGCGTATTATACGGTACGTTATATTTTCTGACGTATTCTTTTACTTCGGTTAAGGTCCAGCTAAAAATAGGGTGGAACTTAACCAGGTTGTGCTGTTCGTCCCATTCTACATTGTGCATATCATGCCGGTTTACCGACTGCTCTGCACGAATGCCGGTTATCCAGCATTTATTACCCGCCAAAGCACGGTTTAAAGGTTCTACCTTACGGATCCCGCAGCATTCTTTACGATTCTCAACCGATTCATAAAAACTGCTTGGGCCTTTTTCATTCAGCATTTTCTCCAGCGGTTCGTTCTTTGGATAATAGGCGTTTATAGGCTTGCCATACATTTCCATTGTGCGGTTCCAAACATAATACGTTTCGGGGAAAATACGGCCTGTCTCCAACGTAAATATTTTGATGGGCAGGTTATTGGTAAAGATCATGTGTGTTATCACCTGGTCTTCCCAGCCAAAGCTGGTTGAAAAGGTTATTTCACCCGCGAAACGTTCGGCCAGTTTTGCCAAAGCAGCAACGGGCTCAAGCCCTGCAGTTAATTGTTTGATGTCTTCTGCCTGTGTGCTCATTACAGTATTTTGGTTACAAAGGTAATAATGCTTCTCAGACTTATCAGTATAACTATCACCGCTACTGATACCATTATTGCCTTGGTTGATATTTTGTTTGATATTTTTGCCGCAATAGGCGATGCCAGGGCGCTGCCCAGAACCAAACCTGCCACCGCTTCCCAGTGTGCGCCGTTTAGCATGGTAATGAACGTTATCGAACTCATTAACGCGATGAAAAACCTGGACAGTTTAACGGTGCCTAAAGAGAAACGCGGGTTGCGTCCGCCGGCAATAAGTGTTGATAATACGATTGATCCCCAGCCCCCGCCGCCAACAGCATCAATAAAACCGCCGCCAAAACCTAACAGTGATATTCTTTTTATTTTACCTTTTACCCTTTTGCGTTTAAGGTTAACAGCCTTGGTAAATATCACGATACCCAAAATAAGCGTATAAAGGGATACGATGGGTTTTGAATACTGACTGTAATGCTCTAATGACGACAGGATATAGGCCCCTAACACGGCGCCAATAATCCCCGGTATCAACAATAGTTTAAACAGGCGCCAGTTGATATTGCCCATCCGGTAATGCATCCAGCCAGCTATGCCGTTGCTCATGATCTCAGACAAATGCACGCCCATACTTGCCGAAGCAGGAGGGATGCCCATCGATAATGAAAATGTGGTTGACGTAACACCGTATGACATGCCAATTGCGCCGTCAATCAGAGCAAAAACGAAACCGGCACCAAGGAAATAATAAAATGCCGGGTTGATCTCCTGTGCATAGGCTCTGAATTCGGGCTCATTGAACCATAAAGCGGTTACAGCTACCGCCAACGAAAATACGATGGAAAGCCAGATCAGCCATTTTAAATTTTTACGTTCAGCTTTTTGCTCAACTAAAACGGATGTCACTTTATTTAGCTTTTTGACTTTGTCGGTAAAATCACCGCTTAAGGTATTGCGCAGGTTGCTCATTTGTTGCAGAGAGATATCCAGTTCGGCAGGAAGGCTTTCATTTAAAACTTCTTTGAGGCGCTTAGCTATCGTCGGCGACTTGCCGTTGGTTGATATACCAATCTTCAGGTCGCCTTTTTGTACAATAGACCCCAGGTAGAAGTCGCAAAGGTCCGGTTTGTCAGCAACGTTGATCAGCAGTTTACGCTGGTGCGCCGCATCGCGGATATAGGTGTTTAGTTTTGAATCATCAGTAGCAGCAATTACCAGGTCAGCATCGTCCAGGTCATTATCAGCAAATGCTTTTTCAATAATGCTGATAGCGGGGTAGGTTGACGACAGGTCCATTAAGGCCGGGATCACTGTTTTTCCAATAATGGTAACCTTTGCCTCGGGGCTATTATTCAAAATGGCAGTCAGTTTTTCCAAACCAACGTTACCCGCGCCAATAAGCACAGTATGCAATTCATTCAGCTTTAAAAAAACGGGGAACAACTGATTGCCACCGGTTTTTTCTTCCTGAACGGTAGTTAGTTCATTATTTTCCGGTAACAACGTCATGTGCTTCTTTTTCTGCCTGAAATAAAGGATGTAGTGCCACTACTTCGCCAAATATTATAATTGCCGGTGATGTAAGCCCATTTTCCTCCACTATTTCAACTATGTTATCTACTATGCCTATAGCCAGTTTTTCCTGTGGGGTAGACCCGCTCTGGATCACAGCGACCGGCAGTTTGTTTTTAGTTTGTTTTTTAAAGATTTCGACAATTTCGGCCAGTTTATGCAAGCCCATCAATACCACTACGGTTGCCTTGCTGCGTGCGGCTTCATAAACGTCATCTGATATCCGGCCATTTGATGTGGTGCCTGTAACTACCCAAAAACTCTCGCTTAAACCACGATGGGTAACGGGGATGTGCTGTAACCCGGGGACAGCAACAGAGCTGGATATGCCCGGTATAATCTCAACAGCGATGTTGTGCGCCGCCGCATAATCCAGTTCTTCATAACCTCTGCCAAATACAAACGGGTCGCCACCTTTTAGTCTTACTACGTTACCGTAGTTTAAGGCATAATCAACCAAAAGTTTATTTACGGCATCCTGCGCGTATGAATGCTCGCCAGAGCGTTTGCCAACATATACTTTTACTGCATTTTCAGCAAACTCCAGTAACTCCTCGTTAACCAGGGCATCATACAAAACCACATCAGCGGCTTTAAGTGCTTTAATACCCTTTAGCGTAATCAACTCTGCATCACCCGGGCCCGCACCAACTAAAGTTATTTTTGGCTGGTTATTCATGATTGTAATACCGCTTCTCTTTTAGCCTTAACCGTATCTAAAAAAGCTGTTGCCGCTGCTTTATAAGCAATAGCAAATTCTTCAGATGGTTCGTTTTGGTTGATCTGTAAGATCAGGTCATTAAAACTAGTGCTTAATTCAAGTTCGCCGGTGGCAACATATTGTGTATCAAATTCGCGTATTATACCAACCTGTGTGCTGCTGTTAATGCCTTTATCCAACAATAAAGCTTTGGCCGAATTGATAAATACATTATATGAGTGATAGATGGCATCAGCCCAGGCACCGGCCGCAAACGACTCATTTGCCCACTCCAGTTTTTCGTCCGATTCAAATAACAGGGTAGCCACCAGATCAATCACCACACCGGCACATTCGCCAACGCCAATTGCTTTTTCATAGCTTTCCATATGTCCCCAGTCAACAAAATCTTCGTCGGTAAGCGTATTAAGATCAGCCAGTGGTTTCAGCATCTGGTAAAAATAATCCTTACCCTGGCGGTCATAGTAGTTATTAAAAAGCTCGTCTTCAATTGAATTTGCTTTATAATCATCCAACAGATCTCTTAAAACCTGGGTGGCACGTTTGGCGGGTATTTTGATAACCCGGTCGCCGGCACGGCCCACGCCGTCACCTACAACACCACCGCCCAGCATTACCTGCATTGAGGGTAGTACTTTGGCGCCCGCTTTTAACGAACTGCCGTGAAAACCGATATGCGCCATGCTATGCTGACCGCATGAGTTCATGCAGCCGCTTATTTTTATTTTTATATCGCGATTATAGATCAGGTCTTCATATTCGTTATAGATCAGATCTTCCAATACCCGTGCAAATGTCATACTGTTTGATATACCCAGGTTACAGGTATCAGTGCCCGGGCAGGTTGTAACGTCGGCAACGCTGTCAAAGCCAGGTGCAGCCATATCCAGTTCGGCCAGGCCATTATATAAAGTGGCGAAGGCTTCTTTGCGTACATATTTTAATAACAAGCCCTGATTTTGAGTGATGCGGATCTCATCACCGGCTAATGGCTGAAGCAGGGCTACCAGTTTGCGGGCCTTATCTGTAGGGATATCGCCGGTCTGTACCTTAATGTATACGCCATAAAAGTCCTTTTGCTTTTGCTCAAATACGTTGGTTGCCAGCCATTGCTCATAACCCAGCGGATTGTTTATTTCAACCTGTCCAAAATCAAGAGGCTGCGGCAGGGCAGGCACATCAATGGCGTCCGTATTTATTTTATATGATTTTACCTTGTTGGCGACTCTTTCCAGCTTAATTAAATTCAAAACTTCCTCTAAACCAAATTTTTGAATCACATATTTAAACCTGGCTTTATTACGGTTGTTACGTTCGCCATACCGATCAAATACACGAATGGTAGATTCGATATATGGTATTAACTGATCTTCAGGCAAAAACTCGTCAACAATATTAGCCAGTATGGGCTGTGCGCCTAAGCCGCCGCCCAGCATTACCTTAAAGCCGCGTTCGCCGGCGCTGTTTATTTTGGGTATAAAGCCCAAATCATGCGCGAATGTATAAGCGGTATCCTCATCACTTGATGAAAATGCTATTTTAAATTTACGCGGCATGTCCTGGTTTACCGGATTGCGTAACAAATACTCAAAGGTACCGTGCGCATAAGGTGATACATCAAATGGTTCCAGCGGATCAATACCGGCGGCAGGAGAGGCTGTTACGTTACGTACGGTATTTCCACAGGCTTCGCGCAGGGTGACATCATCTTTTTCCAGATCGGCCCATAGTTGCGGGGTTCTGTCCAGGCTAACATAATGTATCTGGATATCCTGGCGGGTTGTTAAATGTAAATTACGGCTCGCGTATTCGTCAGAAACATCAGCTATGCGCAGTAATTGCTTAAAGGTTACTTTGCCAAATGGCAACTTAATACGCACCATTTGTACGCCCGGTTGACGCTGCCCGTAAACTCCTCGTGCCAGGCGCAGGCTCCTGAATTTCTCATCATGTATTTTGCCTTCACGAAATTCCCTTATCTTTTTCTCAAGATCTATAATGTCTTTCTCAACAATCGGGTTCTCAAGCTCTGTTCTGAAGCTCTGCATAACTTATAATAATGTTTAATTAAAATCTCTTTATATAGCTAAAGAGTGCCATTTTTCACCAAAGATATATAAAAGATATATATAGTATATGGAAATGGTAGAATATTATATAAAAAAGATATTTTTTAACAATAAGATGAATAAACCGGCTAGTTGTTAATCAGCGTATTTTCGCGGCTTATAACGTCTGCGATACTGGTCTCAGACAGGATTTTTAAGGTTGCGTCGCGTACATCTATAAAGACGTCGCGGATTCCGCAGGTAGTTTCCTGGTGGCACTCATCGCACTTGTGATAAAAGTTTAAACTGGCGCAGGGCAGCATAGCAACGGGGCCGTCGGTGATACGCATTATACTTACCAAAAATATATCTTTGGGATCCTTATTTAAAGCATAACCGCCGCCGGCGCCTTTCTTACTATATAAAAAACCGGCATTTCGCATGTCCAGTAAAATCTGTTCAAGAAACTTTTTTGGAATACGTTCAAGCTCTGCAATCCTGGAGATCTGCATGGGAGGTTTGTCCATATTCTTCCCCAGAATCACTAATGCTTTAATAGCGTATTTAGTTTTTTTCGATAGCATTTTTTAAGTCAATAACTAACAAATATAAATTAAAGAATTGTAAAGCAATTAAAAATACCGATTTAGTATACTTATTTTACAATATTGTCTGAGTGCCCCAGATTTTTACCCGGATTTACCTTATCGCGTACCAATTGTTTAAGCTCTTTGATCTCGGGGAAACGGCCGGCCGCTTTACGGTCAAATAACATTTCGCTATCAATTTTCAGGGTGTAGCGCCCGGCAATTTCGCTTGGGTGTAAGGTAACTCCGTAAAGGTCATCTTCAAACGTAGTCAATAACTCCTGGGCCATATAGGCCGCACGCAACAGCCAGTGGCACTTAGGGCAATATTCAATGGTAATAGTAGGTTTCATGGGTGTTAAATAATAAATGCAGGTTCATCATGTGTAGTCAGTACCGTTAACTCATCACCAACAGCAATAATGCCGGTGCCTGAGTGAACCAGGTTCTGCCCAAAATATATTTTGTTGTTTCTGGCCCGGTAAGATGCCAGCGTTTTAACGGGCTCTTTTGCTATTGAAGCATCACTTTGGTTAATGGTAATAATATTACACCGGGCACAGAGCTTTACACCGTTAAACACGATATTGTTGATGGTAAGTTTGTCCATCGTATCTTCCTGATAGGGCTGCCCGCCTGTAAACACGATGTTGGGCCTGAACCGGTTCATTGGCAGGCTGTTTTTTAACCGTTGATTAAGGTCATCAAGTGATGCCCGGCCAATCATCAAAAAAGGATAGGCGTCAGAAAAAGAGGTTATACTATCTGCCGGTGCATATTGCGGATCTGTGACGCGCCTGGTATCATCCGGCATAAAAACTAACCGGACATTAATGCCTAATAGGCGTGAAAACCATTCGTCGGCCTCGTCGCTAACCGGTTGGGCCAAACACGTGTCGTCCCAAATAGTGACAGGCATAACGTTTTCTTTTACAGGTGTTAATGACAGGTTAATTGAATGATTAGTGCCGGAATAGGTTACGGTTAAATAGCCGGCGGAGATGCTGGTATTGAACAATGCCATTATCGCGTGCTCACGTTGCGAAATGAACCTGTTATTTTCGTCTATCAGCATCCACCTTCGGTCATATTTAAAACCTCTGTCTGTAACTGTTGCCTTATTAAGCTGTATGCCGCCTAACGACTTAACTGGATAAATGTACAATTCGCTGATCCGAAGCATAGTGTTTAAGATATTCCAAAGTTATTATTAACCAGTTTAAAATTTCATAATTGGGGAAATTTATACGCAGTATTACACGATTTCTACAGAAAGCAGGCAAAATGCGCAACGGGCCCTAACTGCACGATTTAATTCGGGTATTAAAATTTGTTTTTATGTTGACTGATTTAGCTGTGAAAACCGGCCCGCTGCTTTCAACTTTCCATAAAAATCATACTTAACAGCCAACAGCGCATAATTATTGCATACATGTGGCTGATCACGGAAAACGTCTGTTGCACTACATCCACGTTCATTAACGCGTCATGTTATCGCTAATTGGTTTAGGTTGACCCGTATGTCAAATTATTGTTAATTAAATAGCTCTTGTTAATAACTACCAACCCCGCGATACCAAAGTAATGACTAATTTCGAAACAACTATTTAAAGATTGCAAATAATGAGATCCAACGCCAGTAAAGTATTTTTTTTAGCCGTATTATTATTCAGTATGTCTTGCTCAAGCTATAAAACAATACCTTATTTTCAGGATCTTGACCATACAAAAATATCGCAGGAAAGCATTGATAATTACACTCCTTTAAAAATACAACCCGGTGATCTGCTTGGTATTAATGTAAACAGTTTGAGCCCCGTTAATGAGTTCTCATCAGCAAATACGAGAATAAATGGCAACAACGATAATAATGGCGGCGGTACCAACAAGAGCAATATACCCAACGGCAGCGAAAACACCAACGCTAACCCGGTGTTTGGCTACAGGGTTAGCCCCGCCGGCGAAATTGATTTACCCTACCTGGGTAAAATGAAAGTAACCGGAATGACGACCGACGGACTGGCTGCGAAACTGAACCCGTTATTGGAACAATATCTTAAACAGCCGATTGTTAATATCAGGATATTAAATTTCAAAATTTCGGTTATGGGTGATGTTTTACGGCCGGATGTATATACTATCCAAAACGAGCGTATTACCATTATGGAAGCGTTGGGCCTTGCCGGAGATTTAAATATTACTGCAAAGCGTAAAAACGTAATACTTATCCGCGAATATGATGGTAAACGTGAATATTTGCCGGTTGATCTGACATCGAAAAAGATATTTTCATCGCCCTATTATTACTTGCAGAATAATGACGTGATTTATGTTGAGCCGGACCGGATAAAATATGCGCCGCTTGACAGGGGATACCGTACGTTAACAACCGTATTGGCGGTAATCACAACAGCAGGGGTAGTTGTTACTTCGTACTTTTTATATCACAACAGTAAATAAATATGTGTGCACAAAAAGCCACCACGCATGCTAACAGGCGTCCTCCATTAATAGACGACGACTTTGACCTGCGTGAAATATTGGTAAAATATGTGTATTACTGGCCGGTATTTTTATTATTTACCATAATAATGATGATTGGCGCCTATGCGTATCATGTAGTAACTAAACCGGTATATGATATTAAAGCGACCATGCTTTTGCAGGATGACAAAAATAGCGGCGATATTAAATCATCTTTACAGGACCTGGGGATGGGTAACGCACCAAAAAAAATCGAAAATGATGTAGAGATATTACAGTCGAGACGGCTGGTTGAATCGGTGGTCAGAGATCTTCAATTATGGGTTTCCTACCAGGTTTTGGCCAATCATTTAAAAGAGGATCTTTATAAAGACAATTCGCCCGTGTTATTTAACCTGATCAGGGGCAGCCGTGATTTAAATCAAAGGCTCACGATAGTTATCCTGAACGCTGATAAATTTTTGCTAAAAACATCAGACGACCCGGAAACAGAGGGCACAGAATACAGTTTTTCAAGCGACGTCTCAACATCAGCAGGTACCTGGCAACTTACGCCGACAGCCAACCTCAGAAAATATATCGGCTCAACCATTATTATTAACCTAACCGACCCCAAAGTTGTAACCGATAATTACCAGGGTAGCCTGGACGTTGCGCTGAAAGACAAAATGGAGTCGTCGGCAGTGGATATCACTGTTAAGGATCAGATACCACAACGGGGGCAGGATTTTATTAACTATCTGATCAATCTCTATAATAAAAATGAAATAGCCGAAAAAAACAGCAAGACTAAAAGTACGCTTGATTTTATTGATCAAAGGCTTGACTCGCTGTCGGTTGAGCTGAATTATGCGGAGAAACAGGTAGAACAATACCGGAGTTCGCACGGATTGACTGATATTAACGCGCAGTCGCAGGTGTATTTACAGGACGCACAGGCAAACCAGGGGCGTTTAAACGATATCAATGTTCAGTTAAAAGTTATTAATGATATTGAGAATTATATTAATGCACCCAACGTCACCGACCGGGCCGTACCCTCAACAATAAATATAGCCGATCAAAACCTGGTTGCCCTGGTGCAAAGCTATACCGATCAGCAACGGGAGCGGAGCCGCCTGCTGGGAACCACCCCTGAAAAGAATCCCGTTTTTGATCCGATCAACCAGCAGATTGCAACAACCAGGGCAGCTATAAAAGAAAATATCAATAATATTAAATCATCATTACAGGTAACACGGGCCGAATTGCTGGGTTTTGGTACAAAATTCAGATCGTCTATTGAAAGCATCCCCGGCGAAGACAGGGAACTGGCGGCTTTAAAACGTTTGCAGGCCAGTAAAGAAACGCTTTATAATATCCTGCTTCAAAAACGTGAGGAGACAGCTTTAAGCTATGCTGCCACGTTAACAAATGCGCGCCTGGTAGATCTGGCCTATGTACTTCCGTTAAAAAAATCAAAGGCTTTGCTGCCTTTTATCGCCGCATTGATATTGGGCCTGCTTATACCGGCCGGTTTAATTTATTTAAGAGAAACCATAAAGAACCAGGTAACCAGCCGGCGTAATATTGAAAAAACCTTACCAATACCTATTTCGGCCGAACTAGAAGAGGTTAAATTAAAATCGCCCATTGTTACCGATGCTGTGAACGACAAGATCAATTTTATGTCGGTTGAGCAATTCAGAAGTTTACGTACGCAACTCCATTATCTGCATGATAATGAAAACAATGGCCGGGTTACTTTAATTGCATCAAGCGTAGCAGGTGAGGGCAGAAGTTTTGTAGCCTCAAATCTGGGCGTTGCATTAGCCACTTCCGGAAAGAAAACTATCATCCTTGAATTAAATTTATACCGCCCTATAATGGCTGAAATCTTTAATTTACCGGGCTCGCATCCGGGCATGAGTAGCTATTTAAACTGGGAGTCATTAAAAGAAGAAGTTATTCAAAATACGGTTACCTACCGCAACCTTGATGTGATCACCAGCGGGCAATTCATTCCGAATTTTTCGGAGCTATTGGATCGCAAAAGGATCGAAATATTGCTGGACTGGCTGCGCCTGCATTATGACCATATATTGATCGATACCTCGCCCTTACAGGTGATCGGGGACGCAAATATAGTATCGAGGTTATGTGATATTACCTTGTATGTTATCAGGAAGGACTTTACGTCGAAATCACAAATTCCGTTTATAAATAAACTATATACTGATCAGCAATTACCTAATATGAGCATAGTTTTTAATGGGGTTGAACAAGTCAGAGACGGCTATAAAGATTACTTCGTTACCCGGGGATAATTAATAACGCCCATTGAATCAATATCCAATATTCTATTAACCAGGTATGTATTATTTTGCAACATTCCTTTTTATACTACTATCGGCAAACGGTACATTTGTTTCGTTCTTTAATATAGACTGGTTTATTATTGAATTTATTTTTATCTGGATAGGCATTGAATACGATAGATTTAATAAAAGAGATATCCGGCTTTTTGGCAAATTTGCGCTCATCTACATAGGCTATTGTTCTTTTCGTTCTCTTTTTCTGGTTCACCTGCCATTAAACTATTTTGTCAGCGATATAATTTATCTGTTTAAATATATCCTGCCGAGTTTTTTATTTTGTGCTTTGTTAAAAGACCGCGCGCTATATTACTTATCAAAGGTGATTATTGACCTGGTCATTATTTCGATACCCTTTTATTTGGTGCAACTGGTGGCCGGCAATGCGCTATACAATATCGGTACCTCAATTGGCCTGCCGCCTTACCGCGATTATGACTATACCAATTTTATTGTATTTGTATATACCAAGGCTCATACGCTGCAAAATTGCGGTTTTGCCTGGGAACCCGGTGCCTATGGCTTCTTTTTAAACCTGGGCCTGGTATTTCATTTAATGTACAACAGCTTTGTAATGGATAAAAGGGCCGTATGGATTATAGTTGCCATTATCACTACGCTTTCTACTACCTCGTTTATAGGTTTATTGGTAGTTATGATATTATTCTTCAGGGCGCGCGGAGTAAAGTTTAGTTTCTTAACGATATTGGCTGTGCCGGTGATTTTAATAATGGTCTTTGAACTTCCTTTTTTAGCCGATAAAATTGTGCAGACCTATAAACATGATTTATACAGCCTGCAAAATATTGAATACCTAAGTAGGTATTACCTGCAAACAGGAGAGTCCTTCGCGCTGAACCGGTTTGCCAGCCTGCTTTTGATTTATAAATTATTTGGGGCGCAGCTTATTTTTGGAGTGTCAAATATCTTTACAGAAACACAGCCTATTTTAAAAAATATTAATATATCTAATGGGATCTTTGAGTTTTGCGCTAAGTTTGGGGTTATAGGCCTGGTGTTTATGTTATACAGGGGATATCTTTTTTTTAGAACTTTTACCGTAAATTTTGAACAAGCCTTCTATTGTGTTATATTAATACTCATCCTGGGCTTTGGCGAGTCGATATTTGTATTACCCATAGCAACTGCCCTGTTTTTTTTACATTATTATGCACAGCCGGAAGAAATTGAAGAAGATGACCAACACCAATTTGACGAACCGGAGCTGGAGAATGGAGGACAAAAACGTCATTCCTTTTTGAATAAAACGATTATATAAAATAAATAGAAATTGAAAGTTCTCTGGTTTTGTTTTACGCCTTCATTAAGCGAGTCTTATTTAAATGATAAACCTACCGGCGGCGGTTGGATAAAATCATTGGAGAAAAGCATTCAATCAAAAGTACACTTGTCAGTCGCTTTTTATTATGAGCGCGAAGTGGAGCCATTTACATTAGGGCAAACTACCTATTATCCTGTTAAAAGGTTTACTAACGGCGACGTTTCAAAAATAGGCCGTCGCGTATTTAATACCCTTGAACCTAAAGAAGACATTGAAAAATTTGTTGAAATCATAGACAGGATAAAACCCGATGTTATCCATGTACATGGCACCGAGTTTCCTTTTGGCTTAATTCAAAAATTTACCAATATCCCAACGGTAGTTTCTATACAGGGGATCATAACGGTTTATAAGTACAAGTATTTTTCTAAAATAACTTTCTTAGACGTTTTAAGAAAGGCCAGAATTAAAAATCTATTGTTTTTCCGCACGGCAATTAATACCTATTTTCTCTTTAGCAAGGCCCGTAACAGGGAGCTGGATATTTTTAAGCACACCAAAAATTTAATAGGCCGCACAGCGTGGGACCGAAGGGTATCGCGAGTACTGGCGCCGCAGGCACGTTATTTTCATAACGACGAGATATTGCGCGATTTGTTTTATACATCCGAATGGCAATATCAAGCGTCGGCGCAATTAACCTTAATGACTATTAACGGGCCGGATATTTATAAAGGCATAGAAACAATAATTTTCTCTGCCCATTTACTTGACCTTCATCATATAAACTTTAAGTGGGGGGTGGCCGGTATAAGCAAAACGGATGAGATTGTAAAAATAGCTTCAAAAAGTACAGGTAAGCCGTTGTCGGACAATATTATATTTATGGGCAAACTGGATGAACAGTCGCTGGTTGACGCCTTGTTGAAAGCCAATATCTATGTGGCAACATCGCATATTGAAAATAGCCCAAATAGTTTATGCGAAGCATTATTACTGGGTATGCCTTGTATTGCGACTTATGCGGGCGGTACCGGCAGCCTGATTACCGATGGCCATGACGGTTTACTGATCCAGGATGGCGACCCATACTCGATGACGGGCGCTATAATTGAATTAAATGAGAATAAAGAGTTAGCCATTGCCATGGGTAAGAAAGCCCGCATACGTGGTTTATTAAGGCATAACATCGAAACCATAACGCGGGAGCTGCTGGCTATTTACGAAGATGTGTCAGCTGATCAATATTAAATAATTAAAGTGGACGCCAGAGTATTAAAAATAGCGGCAATGGCCTGCTCATACAACCGGTTAGAAAAAACCAAAGCTTTTTTAAAAAGTCTGACCAATCAATACGTACCTCAAGGGTATCAGCTTGATATTTATATGCTTGATGATCAGTCGCCCGATGGAACAGCAAATTATATCCGTGAGCATTTTCCGTCGGTAAATTTAATAACAGGTTCAGGTTCATTGTTTTGGGCCGGTGGTATGCGTAGGCTTTGGCAGCAGGTAAGAGAAACAGCTGATTATGACTTTTATATTTTATTAAATGATGATGTTAAGCTGTTTGATAACGCGATTGAGAAACTCCTGGCAGCCTACCCTAAATCAGCAGAAAAAGAAAATGTGCTCGTGGGTACCGTCCAGAACCCGGACCTTACCCGGATCACTTATGGCGGCCGCAAATTGCTGAATAGCTATAATGGTGATGCGGTAATGATCGAACCGGATGCTAACGATTTAAAAGAGTGTGATCTTGGCAATGCCAATATCATGCTGATTGATCAGGGCACTGTCAATAAAATCGGGATATTGTCAGACCGGTACATCCACAGCTTTGCCGATTTTGATTATACTTTAAATGCAAAAAAACACGGTGCTAAAGTTTGGGTTGCACCCGGTTATTATGGTTCATGCGATTATGATCATGGCAAACCCTGGTTGTCATCGGCGCATTCGCTAAAAAAGCGCATTGCTTATATGCGCAGCCCAAAGGGTATCGAATCCAGAAGCTATTTACGCTATATCAGGAAATTTTTCCCGTTAAATTATCCGGCGGCCGTTTTAAAATTGTGGCTAAAAACCCTACTGCCGGTAATTTATGACAAGTATAAAAAAGACTAAAATGAAGGTAGTAATAGTACATAATGATTTGCGTGTTTACTGGAAGGGGCGTATAAAATATCTGCGTCAATTTTTGGCAGATCATCATATTACCTTATATGCTATTGAGCTTTTTGGACAAGGATCGCCTTATGCATTTGATCCGCTTGATACCGATAATTGCTTATTCCCCGGTCATAGTTATAATGAACTGACAAAAGCCGAAATAAAAAATAAATTATTTGCCAAACTGGATGAGATAAACCCCGATGTTATCATAGGCGGGTCGATCGTGTTTTTCTCAGGTGCCTTAGGGGTAAACTGGTGCAGAAAACATCATAAACATTTTATCATGTTTGATGACGGCAAGCCATCAGACATTAAACGAAACCCATTTGTACAATATATAAAAGATACGATTATCGGCCTGGCTGACGCTTTGTGGCTCCCGTCTGCTGATTACGATGCGGAGTATACCGGTGTGTTTGAGAAGCCGTGGTTCTTTCACGGGTATAATACCATCGACAATGAGCTGTTTAAAACCAACCGTAAAAAAGAATTTAACCATAACGTAATTATATGTGTTGCCAGGTTGGTTGCAATAAAAAATATAGACAACCTGTTAAGGGCATGGCAGCATGTTGAACAGCAGAACGATACCTATAAATTACAGATCGTGGGTTCGGGCCCTGAACAAGACAGCCTAATGCAATTACAGGCAGATCTTCAGCTAAAGCGGGTTGAATTTTTAGGCGTAGTTGCCAATAAAGATATACCGGCTTATCTGTTCAATGCCGACGCTTTTATTTTGGCAAGTTTTGCCGAAAGCTGGGGGCTGGTGGTCAATGAGGCTATGGCGGCGGCATTGCCGGTGCTGCTTAGTAAAAAAATTAACGCTGCCAATGCACTTTTGCAGGAGGGCGGCAACGGTTTTGTTTTTGATCCGTATGATGTTAACGAAATAGCCGGGAAGATCTTAAAATTTATCATGCTGGATGAGGCATCAAAAAAAGCAATGTCCGACAGGTCATTACAGTTAATCAATACTATGGACTATAAAAACATGGGCAATGCTTTACTGACTATTTTAAACGAAATGGCGGCGTTAAAACCTAAAAGGGTCACTTTTACAGGTAAGCTTTTCATGAGTTTATGGTACGGGGGCTATAATACCGCGGGTTGGAATAAATAATTTCTTTTATATTATTTAATTATTGTGTAACTTAAATATACCTCATAGCCGTATAATGACTGTACCCACAATTGATTTAAATGAAAAGTCACCGGCTTGTGCTTCTTGCTTGTTTACTGCTGTTTTGTTCCTGTAAAAAGGATGCTTTGGTTACCGTTCCACGGCAGGCCCAACAAGTGAATGCACTTCAAACAGCTGGCAAGACGGCTACAGTTGGACCTTTGCTGGATACACTTGCACCGGCAAACGCGGTAAGCGTAAAAAAATACAGCGCAGCCGGCGACGGCACCCACGACGATACGAATGCTTTACAAGCTGCTATAAATTCAGAAACGGTTTTAGTTTTACCTGCCGGGACTTACATCATTAATAATACGCTAAGCATGCGCAGCGGTATAAAAATATACGGAGCGGGTGGGGCGGTGATTAAAGCCGGCAATAGTTTAAAAGGCACATTATTAAGCCGGGGTATGTATTTTAATATTGAAAATGCTGATAATAGCCTCATCACCAACATCAAATTCCAGAAATCAACCCAGCCATTTAAATTAGGCGACTGGTCTAATACCTGTATACTCATCTTTAATAGCCGTAACAATACCGTTAGCTATAATAATTTTGATTTCAATTTGCCCTATGCCGTATCCGGGTTGGCGGCTGTTTGGGTAAGTGGCAGTTTATCCTCAAATAATATTATTAAAAGCAATAAAATGCAATCTGTTGGCATTGAGTACGCTGAAAATGGCGCTAACACAACCCTGGCAGATGGAAATTACATAAGCCATGCGCCGGGCGATGGATTAAGTGCCCATGGTAATTCTGATACCTATTGCTCGAAAAACGTAGTAATCAATAATGTGGTTGAAAACTCCGGTTTAATGGGAATTGAAGACTGGGGAAAAGTAGACGGAACGCTAATCAGCAATAACACGATAACAGGGGTAGGTAAAGACCCTTCACAAGGAAATAGTATCGGTATATCAGCTGTAGGTATTAACAGCAGGGTTGTACACAACATTATCAGTGATGCGATTGGATATTATATAGAATCCGGCGGGGACAATACGATAGACAGCAATGTGATTAACGACAGTCAGTTTAAAGCTATCGGGATCATCGGAAATTTTACCGCTGATAATGCAATCAAACAATCGTTATATACCATCAATAAAATGAAGATAACCGGTAACATTATAACCGGTTGTACCAGCAGTATTGTCATTTACGGTAATTATAACCCTTATGCAGACATAACCGGTAATACCATGACTAATCCCGCAGTTATCGGCATCAATGTGGATACTTCGTCACCAACCTACGTTATGAACATTGCTGATAACAAAATATCATTTACGGTACCTAACCAACAAATAAGAAAAGGCTTTGAATCGCATAACAGCTTTAGTCATTCTGACGGTCAGCACATCAACTTAAATAATAACAGTATATCTTATGCGGGTACGGCAACCGGCGGGCCCGGCCTGGAATACGGTTTTGAGATAGGCACAGACAATGTTGTTGTCAATGGAAATTATTTCTATTGCAACAATATCAAAGGGGCTAAATTACCTGTAGTTGCCATAACCGGTAATACTGATCCGGCGTATAATTTAACCGTAACCAACAACCTGGTTTACGGCGGAACGGTTAACTTTAACGACTTCACTATAAAAGCCAGATCGGGCAATAACTTCGATTAAATAATGTTAATTTGCCGGTGATAAGAATAACGCTTACATCAGTGTAATTTTCATTGTTAACCGGCATGGGGATACCTTCTCAAATTATTGTAAACGCAGACGATATCGGCTTAAAGACCTCGGTGAACCAGGCTATTTTATATTGCTATGAACAAGGGTATATCAACAGCACATCGTTATTGACCAATATGGATGGTTTTGACGAAGCCATCGATCTGATTCATAACAACCCCGTTATAAAAAACATTGGTGTACATGTTAACTTTTCCGAAGGCAGACCGTTAACAGATTTCAGTAAATCTCAGTTTCTGGACGATGACGGTTATTGGGACCCGGGTAAAACGGGAAAATTAATTCAGTTTTTAAATCACGACGGTAAAGCGTTATTTCTAAAAGAGATCAATGCGCAAATAGACCGGGCTATATCGTCAGCTCTCGACATTGTTCATCTCGACTCTCATCTGCACCTGCATACGCTGCCCGCTTTTTATAAGCTTTTTATAGAGGTAGCCCGGCAGCGAAAGTTAAAATTACGCCTGGCGCAAACCTATAACGAAAACAGTTATCTCAAGTTTTACTACAGAAAATATATTAACCGTGAAATTAAGGCCGCCGGTATAAACTATACAGCGTTGTTTGAAACCGTTGACGAATTTTTGAATAATAAAGGCACCAGCCAAATTGACAAGGCAGTTGAGATAATGGTTCATCCGGATTTTGATGGGCAGGGCAAACTGTTTGATCACGTTGATACAACCGCAATTAACAACTGGATTTCCTACCTGGGCGAAACAGTTAAAATTGCCGGATAATACGGCAAGCAATTCCACACTTTGAGTAATCTTTTTTCCCTGAAATTCCCCAAAAAGCGCTGTTTGGCGTAAAATAAATTTTAAAATCTTCATTTTAAGTATAGCTGGCTGCTTTTAATAATTGGGTGTGGTATTTGCCTGTTATAGTTCAGCAATAATAACCTGCACAATGACCCCTTTTGCTTTAACAGATATTTTTAATCATTCTACGGTGGAAGTGTTAGACTATTCTATTTTTAACAGCAGCCTTAGTCAGTTAAAATTTGATACCAAGTGCCTCATCAGCACAGTTAACCAGTACTCATACATGGTAGCTGAAAAGGATGAAGATTTTAAAAAAGCCCTGATAGGGTCTGATATCTTGTTGCCGGACGGTATCGGCATAGTGGCCGCTGCAAAAATGCTTAACGGCGAAACTGTAAAAAAAATAGCTGGCGCAGACATACATCAACATTTACTTCAAAAACTAAACCTGGAAGGTGGAAGCTGTTTTTATCTGGGTGCAACGGAAATAACGTTAGCCGCCATTAGAAAGCGCATGGCTAAAGAATATCCACAGGTTAAGGTGGCAACATTTTCGCCGGCATACAAGGCTGAGTTTAACGCTGCAGAAGATGCAGAAATGATTGCCGCGGTAAATCAGTTTAATCCTGATGTTTTGTTTATTGGGATGACTGCGCCAAAACAGGAGAAATGGGCATTCAAATACAAGAATAAGCTGGACGCAACCATTATTTGCCCCATAGGCGCTGTTTTTGATTTTTATGCCGAAACAATAACACGTCCTTCCGAATTTTGGATTAACCTTGGGCTTGAATGGGCGGTAAGGTTAGTAAAAGAGCCAAAACGCATGGCAAAAAGATATTTATACTACGGGCCCGCTTTTGTTTATGAGTTGTTTAAAGCTAAAATAACACACCCGTTTGTTAAAAACAGCGTTGATCAACGACATATCATCGCCTGATAATTACGATATATAATGATTAACGCTTTAAGATTTCTTAAGGCGTATTTTGTTTCCTTTTTTTCCTGCCATAGGGATATAATGCTATCTGATAAATACTTATAAAACAAAGCGCATACGCAGATGTTGCTTAATAAGTACTATAGATTATCCGATATGAAATATTTAAGTATATGCGCCATGGTCGGTTTAGTATTGTTTAGCTGTAAGTCTAACAATACTGTTAAACCCGATACCATACCTGTAGCATTAGGAACTTACACTATCAAGCCGGCGTTTATAAATCTTCCGGCAATTGTAAACCCGGTTGAATTAACAAGCCCTGATGACGGCAGTAACAGGATATTTGTCGTTTCACAAAAAGGACAGATACAGCTATTTTCAAATACAGCTGGCGTAAGCACCAAAACCATTTTCCTGGATATATCTGGTAAGATAAACAGTGGGGGTGAGATGGGTTTATTGGGATTAGCTTTTAAGCCGGATTATAAGAACAATGGTTATTTCTATGTGAATTATAATCGCAAAAACCCGGGCTTGGAAACTGTTATAGCGCGTTATAAGGTGAGCGCAACCGACCCTGATATAGCCGATCCTAACAGTGAAGAAATCTTGCTTACCTATACACAACCCTACGAAAATCACAAAGGCGGTAAACTGGCGTTTGGTAACGACAAGTATCTTTACATAGCGGCGGGCGATGGCGGGAGTGCAGGCGATCCATCTAAAAACGGGCAAAATAAAAAACAACTATTGGGCAAAATTTTGCGAATAGACGTAAACAATGTTGGCTCAAATACAAAATATGCCATACCTGCGGATAATCCGTTTAAAGGAAATGCGGATGGTTTCCGTGAAGAAATATATGCATATGGCATGCGTAATCCCTGGCGGTTTAGTTTTGACCATACAACCGGCTTGCTGTGGGCGGGCGATGTGGGCCAGGATAAAATTGAAGAGATTGATATTATTGAAAAGGGCGGCAATTACGGTTGGAACATTATGGAAGGTGATGAATGTTATAATTCAGTCACCTGTGACAAAACAGGATTGCAATCGCCTATATGGAGTTATATGCATGGTTCGCCAGGTGCCAGTGTTACCGGTGGCTATGTTTGCCGCGACAAGAACTTACCGGGCTTAGCCGGCAGGTATATTTATGGCGATTATGTGTCGGGCAATATCTGGGCGCTGACCAACGCAGATAAGAAAGCAGTGAGTAACGACCTGATCGGTAAAGTGAGCGCCAATACACTATCCTCTTTCGGAGAGGATAATAACAGCAATTTATATATACTAAACTATACTGACGGGAAAATATATAAACTCGTCCCAGCGCAATAAGTTTATATTTATCCAGCCCGCCGCGGCCGATTATAGGATTGTGCAAAAGCACCGGTACAAAGTGTCAGGCCGGCTAAAGATATAGCGATTTTAAGCCGGTTCATTACTTAGATCAGGCTGACCACATCCACTACTGCAAATAGTGACAAGCCTTTAAGCAATAATACTTTTTTTGAATTGTATCCGCGGCTTTCATAACTACGGTGTTCTTCAACTAACGAGCAAAAATGAGACAGATCTGACTCCACGCGCCAGTCAGAAGGAACCGCTATCATTAACTCGCCAAACGCCTGCGAAATATCAAGCGTAACGATGCCATTGATATCTGCATAAGTAAAATCCAGATGCATACTTCCAAACACGTTTTTAACTTGTCCGCCTTTAAAGTCTTTTGAAAGGACAGTTCTTTTCAGTGAACCGAAAATGGTTGACAAATCAATAAAATTTTCGGTGTTACTGCTGATGTTTCCTGATAAAATTTCCATTGCTTAATGTTTTATTATCTAAAACTAAATAACGCCATCAAACAGGAAAAGACAAACCCCGCCGAATATAATAACTTGTCGGTAAATACCTGTATTAAGTCGGTGAAGTTTCAACTGATAGCATCATTGAATATCAGGGCATCATAACCCGGATTAACATACCCGGATACATTCTAACCCCAGTAAACTGCCCAGCTTTTGGATTTTTGATGCGATATGCCCATTGCCTATCGCGCAATGATGCGCGGGCCCGTGCGAGTTCCAGGCTTCAACAAACCCGCGTGCCCCGATAGGGAATTTATACCGGCTGTTGGTATTTCCAATCTCCAGTATCGGGCCCGGAACTGATTTGGCTTCAGCCATCAGCAACATTATTTTATTGTCAACAGTCTCAACAACCGATAGCAAGGTTACCGGCCCGTGTTTTACCGACATCTCGACAGATAAACCGCTGCCAACCTTACCATGGTAAACCTGTAGTGGCTTTACTTTAATCTTTCCTTCAGCTATTGCCGGATGGCAGGGCCCGTCATGACCCATAAGTACCACATCAGCATTAAAATCCATTGCGTAATATTCTGTAAATGATCCGCCGGCCCCAAAACTGTCCATGATCTTCATAGCCTGTGCGTTTTTAATTTCATATTCGCCGGCTACCGGCACATGATGCGCGGTAAGCAGCGAAGTGCCCAATATTACTGAGCTCATGGTATCCTCATTAACAGCATTACCGCTTCCTTTATGGTAATAAGCTAATGAACCCAGATTATATTTAACAACTAATTTATCTAAAGCTACCGCAGTTTTAGCTGCTCGTTCAAGTTCATCGTCAGCGCAATCAGGCTGAACGTCAAATAATTGTTTGATAGCCGCCAGTTTGGTATTTACTTCAACTGCTGACACTTCGCCGCGGATGCCGGAAAGCTCGTCTACTTCAATTATTTCAATATGGCCGCCAAATGTGGCGCATTGTAAAGTCAGGTCTGAATAGATATCTAACATCCCACCATAATAGTTACCCATTACACCCAGCGTGTTGTTATACATGGTATCAGCAACTTTTGCGGCCGCTACCCATTCTTCAACCTCCTGCCAAACCTGTGGGTCATTATCCAGCATCCCGGTGATCTGGTGGAAGGGAATATGGGAGCGCTTAAAAACGTTGGCGATCTCGGGCACAGGACAGGCCGAGCAATAGGCAAGCCATTCGCCCGTCATGGCAGTGCGGTTGCCTGATTGATTAAAGGTCGTATAGTCAATTGCCGCTCCGGGGGCAAGGTTGAGCACGATAACCGGCACCTTAGCTTTTTTTACCACCGGTAAAACCGTCGACGACAAGGCGTAGGTGGTCACATATAAAAATATCAGCTCAACATCTTCACGTTTAAACCGGCTCCCGGCTTCAAAAGCTTTTTGGGCGTTATCAATTAATCCCAGGTTGACAACTTCGGCCCCGCAATTACTTATTTTTTTACTTACTGTGTCGATATAGCCGCGCAACCGGTTCTCCAGTCCTTCAAATTGTTCCCAATAGGTATCCAGGCCAATGCCGAAAAGACCGATTTTAACAGGTGTATTAGTGTTTCTTGCCGTTATCATGTATGCTGTATATGTTATTGATGATTTTTTTGAATAGTAACAGGCCCCAGTAACCCCGATTGATACAAAGGCGAATTTTGATTATAAAACTGATGCGACGCAAACGTATAGCGTTTGCCGGGTCTTGGTAAACCTTTGGTCAGCCACTCTGGCCACCTGTCATTAACAACGCCGTCGTCCGGTAATTTAGCGTCGCCTATAAGGCGGTTCGGCCAAAGATTGATCACTTCAATTTCTAATTTATTTTGTTTTTTTAACACAGCCGGGGGGAGTTCGACCCGCCAGGGCGCCGTCCATACTACACCCAGATCTTTACCATTTAGTTTTACCCGCGCCAGATTTTTGACCTCGCCTAAATCAAGAAATAGTTTATCTCCCTGGCCGATAGCTTTATGAGGCAGGTCGAAAGTTTTTGAATAGGTAGCCGCGCCTGAATAATATTTAATGCCATCCTCCGGCCTTAGGGTCCAATCTGACAATTCGTTAAAAACAATATTTTTGGGGCCGCCCCATTTCGGATCAAAGGAAACTTCCCAGTGGCCGCTTAAGTCGGCTATTTTAATCGGTTGAGAAAAATTTTTGTTTTTTACCGACGTGCCTGTCGTGGCTGCACCCTTGTCAAATATCACAAAATAACTTTGATAGGCAGCTAATTGTACCGGCAGGGTAGTATAAGCTCCCTGTTTTTTAAATTCGTTTAAGGCGCGTATTTGCCCGGTTAAGGGGTCCCATAATTGAGGCGTGCCTTTATTGACGCGGAATGAAACATCGGTGCTGACCGACTGCCCGGTTTTGTTGGCTATAAAGTAAACATCCCAGTTTTTAGCTGCGCGATGGGTATAACGAACCGGTCCGTCCGATTCAAAATCCTGGCCTATGCCCATCTCCTTTAAAATGTTTGCGGTAAGGGCATATTTAGGATAAAGGTTATCCAGGCCTGTTTCAAGCGCTCCGCCCCAGATCACTTTGCCTTTTCCGTAAACGTGGGTAGATTGTTTGAAAGCATAGGGATCATCACCCCAAACCTCTTTAACCAGGGTAGCTAATTCAGTATCGCAGGCCGGATAATTAGAAAGCCCCGGTGACTTTACAGGAGCAGAACCAACAACGGTTGCGCCGGCTTTTACCAGTTGGGCTATTTTTGCCATTAACGCGGGTGTCATGGTTTTAACAACGGGTAGCACCAGCAGGTGATAGCTCGCGCCGCCGGGGAAAACAATATTGCCGTTACTAACACGGGCTTTGTATAACAAACCCGGCGGGCATCCGTCAAAATTATAGCCTTTTCTGTCGGGAATTGTGTCATTGCCAACCAGGGCAGAAAACGGTGGGCGAAACACGTGCGGCGATCCTTCAGGATTTAGATATAAAACATCAGCGACGGTATTACCTTGTTGCAAAATGTAGCTGCAGCGGGTGATGTATTGATGATAACTACCCACCATTGGCCACCAGGTTTGATTACGATCCCAGTGAACGCCATAGGGGCCCATTGTGGCTCCCGGCCGCAAAGAATCCGGCAAAAACTGGTTTTGAAAAGTGTGATAAACAAACCTGTTAACGCCTGCGGCAAATGCCCAGTCGCCCTGATTCTTCATTGATCCGGGATATTGTTTCCAGCCTTCATCGTTTTGGGCCGTAAATGCTTCGGCAGGGGTAAGTGATCTGCCGTTTACATGTGCAATTGAAGTGGCCTCAACGACGCTGAATGACGAATTAAATCCAAATCCTTTACTCCAAAATTCACTCATCGGCACATCGGCAACCGCGCCCAGCTCCAAATCGGCAGTTGGGTTCATATCATAGGGCTCTATCGATAAGCCCATTCCGTTTTTATGCGCATATTTTTTTACCGCATCCGCGTGATATTCCAATATCAGCTCCTGCGATGTTTGGCGCAGGTCCCAGAGGAAACGCTCGCTTATTTCTGTGCTTTCAACTATCTGGCCCGCATAAACCGGGTAATAAGGCAGCGGGTCATAACCGCGCCGGCTAATAAACGCTGCGCGGAAATTCGAGGTCCAGTTTTGCGACCCCATTTCCCAGCTATCCATATGCAGGCGCTTTAAACCACCAGCTGACTTATTGTTGGTCGTACCTGCTTTGTGTAACAACTTACCAACGTAATTATCCAGGTGGGCAGCCAGCGCCACAGTGTCAAACTTGTCCGCTTCAAAGCCCAATCCGGGTACAGGTGCCGGCCGGGTTACGGCGCCATTGTTTCTGCGCCCAAACCGCATTATTATCCAGTTACCGGGTGGCGGCGCCCAATTTAAGGTTCCATCGGGCTGCAGGTATCGGGTAAGATCAATGATCTTGCTCTTGTCGATAACGGATTGTTTATCATTAACCGGATAATCAGCAACCGAAGGCAGGTATTGTTTAACCCCCGCCGCAGATGAATAGGGAGCCCGGTAATACAACGCTTTTTCATCAATATCTATAATTTTTCTGGCTGCTAAAGGTGTTGGATAGGCCAATACGGCTACATCCTCATAAAAATTATTCCATTGTTTTTTTAACACGGGTGTAAACGCACCTTCACCAAAGTAGGGGCTTTTAGGTGCCGGAACGGGTAATGTGATCTTGCCTTTTTGTCCGTCTTTAATACTGATTGAGCTTGATACCAGGTGCTGCATAGACTGCGCTGGTTTTACCCATGGGCCGCCACTTCCTGTCCAACCCGGGCCAATACCCAGGGTTATTTCTATGCCCAAACGTTCGCTTTCACGTACGGCGTGTTTAAAAAGATCCAGCCATTGCGGGCTTAAAAAGTCAACCGGCCCACGGGGGACGCCGACATTTACCTCCAGGAAAACCAGGTTACCTATGCCAGCTTTTTTCATCGCTTCCAAATCTGCGGTTATGGATTGCCTGTTCATGTTGCCGTCCATAAAATACCAGTAAACGCCGGGCTTTGCGGTATTCGGCGGGTTTAAAAATCCGGCTTTTAATGTGGCAGTTGTGGGATTAGTGATTTGCTGACCATAGCAAAAAATACAATTAACAATTAAGGCGACGGTTAAAAATAAATTTTTATTCATAGTGGTTTGGGTCGTTAAAAAATGCCACGCAAAGCTTTTTGGTAAGGCTAATATAGCATGTTAATTAATAATTGATCACCCCTGTAACATTATAATCATAATCAAGTCTACTATTATAGTTTATGACGGAGCTGAAAAAGGCGATTTACGTAATTGCACTGATCTTATTATCGCGGGATGTTTATAGCCAATCTATGCCGGCAGGCGGAGGTGCTTTCTCGCTTATAATTTTAAACGAAAAATCGCAGCCTGCGGAGGGCGCTGAAGTTAAACAGTTAAAGGATAACCAGCCGGTAAAAACTGCTGTCGCAAATGCCAGAGGGGTTGCCCGGTTTGAAGGATTAGCTATCGGCACCTACACTTTTGTGGTTAATTATACCGGCTATAAAGAGCAAATTACACGAACCTATAATTTTACCGGAAATACTTTTGCCGATACTATCCGGCTTCAACCACTTAATACAAATTTACAGCAGGTAACGGTGGTGGCTACTGTGCCACCTATTGAAAATAAACAAGGTAAAACAATATTAAATATAGGTTCCTCTGTAACTAACGCGGGGTCTACCGTATTGGAAGTGCTGGAAAAGTCACCGGGGATTACGGTTGACCGGAACGGCGGTATCGCAATGAAGGGTAAGGCCGGGGTGTTGGTATTGATTGATAATAAACCCACTTATCTTTCGGGAGCTGATCTTAATAATTTATTGAGCAGCATGAGTTCGTCAAATGTCCAGCAGATAGAATTGATTGCCAATCCTACTGCTAAATATGATGCCAGCGGGAATGCGGGTATCATCAATATCAAAACAAAAAAAAACAAACAGCAGGGCTTTAATGGCTCGTTCAATATTACCGGTGGCGTAGGCGTTTACCCCAAAAACAACGAAAGCGTGGTTTTAAATTATCGTACCGGCAAAGTGAACCTATTTTTTAATTATAACGCCACTTTATTAAAATACCTGACGAACCTTTACGCACTTAGAAAATATTACGACATTAATAACAACCTGACCGCGCAACTTGATCAGCCCGGTGGATTTAGGGGGACGTTATTTAATAATATTATTAAAACCGGACTGGACTACTCAGTCAATTCAAATACCACCCTTGGTTTCGCAATCGGGGGCATTGCGGTTAGCAGGGTTGGCGGCAATGTTGGTACGGCTACCTGGTTAAATCCGGCGGGTATGGCTGATTCAGCCATTTACACTACTAACAAAACTAATAATCAACTCAGAAACGGGTCGGTTAATTTTAATGCCAGGCACACAATTTCATCATCACAGGACCTGACGGCTGATTTTGACTGGCTGCATTATACCACACAAAGCGACCAGGACTATGACAATAAGCTGCTCACTGCAGGGGGGTATGATGAACAATCGCGCGGCAATATTCCATCTACCATAAATATCGGTTCAGGCAAGATAGATTATAGCTGGAAGATGGGGAAGGACCTGAGCTTTCAATCGGGATGGAAATCATCGTTTAGCAAAACAGATAATGCAGCATCCTATCAAAACCTGGCGGGTACCCAGTGGGTAGATGATAACAGCCGAAACAACCGTTTTTTATACAAAGAGAATATCCACGCTTTATACGGTACGCTTGAGAATAAATATAAAAAGATAAGCTACCAGGCAGGCATCCGGTATGAATATACCAGCTATAATGCCCATCAATATGGTAACGCAACGCAAAAGGATTCGGCATTCAGAAAAAATTATGGAGGATTTTTCCCCAGCGGGTATATTACCTACCAGCCTGATACCGCGAATGGTTTCACACTAACAGTAGGGCGGCGTGTTGACAGGCCGGCATTTCAGTTATTGAACCCGTTCCTTTCCATTGTAAATAAATATACTTATATCACCGGCAACCCGTTAATTTTACCGCAGTACACCTGGAATTTTGAGCTGGGTCATCAATATAAAAATTGGTTAACAACCACTGTGTCTTATAGCACCATTAAAAATTATTTCTCGCAGATATTTCTTAACGGCGCTACCAAAGATATCATTTTGTATACCCAGGGCAATGTTGGACATACGGGCAATTTCGGGTTATCAACAACTGTAGTCCTGGCACCGCTTACGTGGTGGTCGTTCACCGCTAATATTGTTTATAATCATAAGCAATTAAAAGGATTTAACGGCAATACTTATACTACAGCTATAGATCAGTTTAATTTTAACCTCAACAACCAATTTACAATCGCGAAGAACTATACTGCTGAGGTATCCGGCTTCTATACTACAAAGGCCCGCAATGATGTGCAGGAACTGCTATATCCTACCGGGCAGTTATCGGCAGGAATATCAAGGCCAATACTGAATAAAAAGGGCACGTTGAAATTAATAGCGCGCGATATCCTATATACCAACGCTATGGAAGGGCTAACCCAGTTCCCAAACTCAACCGAATATTTCAAGTTAACGCGCGATAGCCGGGTTATCCTGTTATCATTCACCTACCGTTTTGGCAAAGCCTATAAAACAGTTAAACATGCAAGTGGTGTCAGTGATGAAATGCAACGGGTTGGGAATGGTTAAAAAACCGGCACAAATTAAGCGTTGCCTAAATATTCACAACGGTTTTTGGTCTTCTGTTCATGCTAAAGAGGGCCAACATTATAACGCCCGATAATAAAATAAAAACCAGGTAGCTATAACTCAGGTTACGTTCGTCTTTAGCCGGTATCACCGATACCACAATATAAGTTAATAAGGATAGGATAACATAAACCATACCACCCGTTAAACCACCTGACATAGCCGCATTTTTAGGGAAGCGGCCAAGGCAATAAGTAAAGTAATTATTGTAGGTAAAACCGGCACCGACATGGATTATAAACGCAAAGAAAACCATTGTATAAATATTGGTTACAAAGTTAAGGCTGATGATCATCAGCGTTACAAAAACAGCCTGCAGGATAATATTTACAAACAGCTTGCTAAAAAACGGCCGGCTGATTAAAGCTTTACCGATAAACCCGCCAACCATCCAGGCAATACCCAAAATTAAAGAGCAATAACCTGCAACCACCGGGGTGAATTTAAAATGGTGCTCGACAATGAACGGCCCGGTCATATTATACATGATCACCATTGAATAGGCAAAACTCAACATCAGGATACCTAAGCTAAAGGTGGTCGTCCTGATCATTTCGGTATATAAACCGGCAATACTTTTTAGGTGAAACACGATAGGGTGTTTTAAGGTCTCGCCGCTGTAAATAATTTCCAGGATCGCAATCACAAAAGCTATAGCTGCCAAAAAGTAAAAATTTGACTGCCAGCCCAGCGTGCTTTGGAAGTAGCCGCCAATAAAAGGCGCTACAATTGGCCCGGCAGACCAGATTATGGTGAACATGCTTAAATAGTGTTTAAGCCGTATGCCTTCATAAACATCTACAAAATAGGCCCTTTTTGCCACCACAATCATAGCTACGGTTATGCCATGAATTATCCTCATGGCGTAAATAATATAAATATTATGCGTTACCGCGATAACTATACTGGCAATAATAAATACAACCAGCGCGCACAGGCTAAAACGATAACGGCCATAGCTATCCAGGATGCTCCCCAAAAACAGTTGGGACGTACCGTAACTGATCAGGAACAAAGTGAGTGTAAGCTGTACCTGGATACTGCTGATGTGCATATCGGCGCCCATGCTGGGTAACGACGGGATATAAATATCAGTTGCGAACCCCGAAAGCGGGAGCAAGGCGAAAGCTAAAATTGTTGATATGCGTTGGTTTTTTTCTTTAAGCATTATGAGTTGGCAGATGTATTATAAAAAGCGGACACGGCACATACCGGGTTACTTACCGCGCCAAAGTTACAAATAGCGGTCTTCGTTATTGTGGACGGTAAGTAAAGAAGTGCCTGAAACTGCCATCAAAATTCGGGACAAAAAGTAATTCTTTTTAATTAAAGATTTTTTATCTTGGTGATACTTTTCCTAACCGCATGTCGTCTAAAGAAATTTTTTATTACTGGTTTTATGCAATTTGCTTTGTGGTTTCTGTAGCTACGGGCATAGCCACCGGCTTTACCGGCGACAGCCATATACCGCCTTTACCCTTTGCCATCGAGTTTTTTACGTTGGTAATTGGATTTATTTTTTTTATTAATGACATGAAGCACGCAAAACCCATAAAAGCCCACCAGATTGGTTTAACTGCTAACGGCTCGGTAATGGCATTTGTACTGTTATTGGCTATTATTTAACGGCTGCGCCACCCGCGCATGTTGTGAGCCTGTAAGGCGCATCTTTTCTAAATTACTTTTTTAAGTCGAATATGTATTCAAGGTAACCCGGGGTTATACCGTTGAATAAGGTAGCTTTTTGATGGGTGAAGACGAATGACTTGTCGGTGAGCGAGGTGATTTTGCATTCTACCGGGCTCGAGGGTAAATTTACGTTAATAAGCGTAAAACTGGTATCTGCATGCAAAATATAGTTACCGGCTTCGCCGATACCAGAGTTGGGGTCGGGGGATAAACTTTCCGCCCAGGTATTGTCGCTATTAAACTGAAAATAATAGTAGGATGGTTCGGGATAAACGGCGCCATTGTTAATGGCCTTCCCGGTCGAGTCACGCGGAATAACAGTTACCGAATTAATCGTCCATTTACCGGTTATCTTATTACCCGGTACGGGCAACGTCATAGTTTGGCTTTTTTTGCAGGCTGCAAGTGTAGCAGCAAATAAAATTAAAACAACTAGTCTTTTCATTGCAGCAAAGGTTTTCATATAGCTCTACGATGCTTTCTGCGTAAACGTTGCCTTTGTGTGATGTTTTTTTGACCTGGCGAAGCCATAAAAAACGAATTGCGTTATTGCGGATTTAACTTATTTAGAACGGGTGTTTTCAAACCTGATATGGTGTTTTGCTCCGTTTTGATCAGTTCCAGAATCTCGATATCGTTGGCGCCGGTTTTTAACCATTCGGCCGGGACGTAAATTGTTTGTTGCGGGCCAATATTCCAGTAACGTCCAAGGTTATGGCCATTTATCCAAACAGTTCCTTTTCCCCAGTTGCTCAGATCCAGATACGTATCAGCTGGCTTTTTGATGTCGAAGCCGCCTTTTTTAATCACTGGTTTCCCTGCGCCTGTTTCAATGCCTTTACCATGTAAATTTAGGTTAGTTAGCGGTAAGCCGTAACTATACCAGTTTTTAACTGCTGTATTATCAAACAACACCTTGCCTGTAATGCCTTTTTTGTTTTTTAGCAGGTAAGGGCCAAAATTAATACGTCCCAGGTTTTCAACCAGGATATCAATCCTCACTTTGCCGTTAGGCAAGGTAACTTGCATACTGTCCTGTTTCAATCGTCTGTCTAATATTCCTGTTCGTTTACCGTTGATATAAATAATCCCGTAATCGCGCAACCCGTCTATCTTCAATGTGCCCGTTTTCCCACCTGCTACGGTAGTGCGGTATAGTACAAAACCGTAAGCCTGGTTCAGGTCTTCAAATGTCTGCGGATTGGTATGCAGCCTGACTACAGGCAATTGATCAAACAAACCAAACGTCTGCGTAAAATGAATTGCAGGTATATCCATCGAAGGCTTGGCTGAAGGCACTTCGGGAAGGGCTACGCCGGCCGGCAGATATTTTTCTATCACCGCCCTAAACTTCATGAATTTATCTGTGGCATTACCGGCTTCATCTAAGGGGGCATCATAATCATAGCTGCTTACCTGCGGGGCATAAGCCTCTTTATCATTATAATTGGCGCCATTCATAAATCCGCGGGTGGTACCACCATGAAACATGTACATATTAATGGAGATACCGGCCGCTAAAACTTTATCCAGCCTGGTTAAGTACTGCTCTGCCGGTACGGTGTGGTGCTTTTCGCCCCACCAGTCAAACCAGGCGGGGTACCACTCGGCTATATAATATGGGCCTTTTCCGTCATGATTTTCATTGATCAGCCGTTTTACCCTGGCCACATCATCAACGCCATTTATAGCCGGCAACAAACCGGGCAGGTGGCCGTTTTTAATAGCATCTTCAGGGTCGCAGGTATATAGCTGTCCGTCAAACCCGGCTTCGATAAACATTTTTTGGTTAAGGGCAAGGTATTTTTTATCAGCACCGTATGATCCATATTCATTTTCAATCTGCACCATTAAAATATTACCGCCATGATTTATCTGTAAGGGCGCCAGTTGCTTACCTATCTGCATAATGTATTTATGGTAAGCTTCCAGGTATTTAGATTCAGTGCTGCGCACCTGTAATCCTTCTTCTTTCTCAAGCCAGTAGGGGTAACCACCAAATTCCCACTCGGCGCATACGTACGGGCTGGGGCGAAGTATCACCCATAGGCCTTCCTCCCTGGCTATTTTTACAAATTCGGCAATATCGTTGTTGCCTGTAAAATCATAATGGCCCTTTTGCGGCTCATTGGCGTTCCAGAAAACATAGGTGCCAATGGTATTGAGCCCCATAGCTTTAGCCATCCTCATGCGTTGGCGCCACGCCCCGCGGGGTATGCGGGTATAATGCATCTCGCCCGAAATGATCTGGAAAGGTTTGCCATCCAGCAGAAAAGCGTTGTCGCTTAATGTAAATGTGTGTTTAACAGCCTGTGCCTGCAGTTTTGTGGCAGATGCAGATAGCAACAATAAGAAAGCCAGCATACTACAAAAAGTATTTCCAGGGGATATTTTCATGCGGAGTGGCCCGCCGGTTTATTGCGGGTTATACAAATATAGGTGTATTATGCTATTGGATATTATATGATTTTGTCAATATGATTGGTTGTATTGGCCGCTGGGATAAGGGGGTATGAGATTTATTTTATCAATATAATCCCTAACACAAGCATGACCTTTTGTTCACCTATAACAGTGAAGGAGTTTGTAGTAATAAAGCCGGCTACCTGTCAATTGGTAAAATAGTCCATTATTAGTATCATAACGTCCATTTATTTTCAATATTTTATTTTTAGCTTGCATGATAATGCTGGCACTATTGCCTTGTATTTAAACCTTAAAATTTTAACAATACCAATGAAAAAATATCTGCGCTGCTTTGCGGCAATGCTTTTTATTGTGTCTGATATTAACGCGCAAACAACCATCTCATTAAATGCAAATGATAAAGGACGGGTTTTTGAAGGGATCGGTGCGGTAAGCGCCGGGGCCTCAAGTCGCAACCTGGTTGATTATCCTGAAAAGCAGCGCGCCGAGGTACTTGATTTTTTATTTAAGCCCAAGTTTGGTGCAGGTTTTCAACACCTTAAAGTCGAAATAGGAAGCGGCGAAAATTCAACCTGTGGCAGCGAACCATCACATGCTATTACCCGGGACGAACTACTTGACCCCAAGCCTCGCGGCTATGAGTTTTGGCTGATGGCCGAAGCGCGTAAACGCAATCCAAATATTATATTAGACTGCCTTCCGTGGGGTTACCCCGCCTGGGTAGGTAACCGGTTTTCGCAGCAGTCTGCAGATTGGTTTGTTTCGTTCTTGGAGGTTGCCCGCAAATATTATGGCTTGGATATGAACTGGATAGCCGCCGCTCAAAACGAAAACGGTACTGATTTGAACTGGATAGCCAAATACCTGCGTCCGACATTAGACGCGCATGGTTTCTCAAAAGTAAAACTTCAGGCTCCGGACGATGACAGTGAATATTGGCAGATATTTGATCAGCTTGAAAAGAATCCGGAATACAACCACCTGATTGATGCGGTTGGTTACCACTATGTGGATGGTCGCGAGCCGTGGGAGATCGATCAGAAAGCAGGTCACGCTGCTACAGAGAAAGCCAAACAATCAGGCAAGCCCCTTTGGGCCACCGAGGAATGGAGCCAGTCGGGACAGGAGTGGGGAGGGAAAGGCGCCCTATACCTTGCCCGGTTAATGAATAAACTATACACGCGTGACCGAATTACCAAATACGAGATCTGGTGCCCTGTTGATGGTATTTACAATCAAATTATTTGGGCCAACACCGGCGCAATACAGGCCGACTCGCCGTGGAGCGGTCATTACACGGTATGGCCATCGGTATGGGCGTTGGCTCATACCACCCAATTTGTGCAGCCTGGGTGGGTATATATGGACGCCGCCTGCGGGCAGTTTGATGCCGATACGTGGCGCGGCAGCCATGTGGCAATGCACGATCCGAAAACCGGCGACTGGTCGGTTATCATTGTCACCGGAGAAAAACGAAAAGTAAAGCTTGCTATTGGTAAAGGGCTTAAAAACGGGCCGGTTTATTTGTGGAAATCAACCGAAAAAGAACAATTTATAAGCCAAAAGCCGCTGCGGTTAAATAAGAATACAGTATCGCTGATGCTTGAACCCGATGCTATTTACACTTTAACCAGTACCACCGGACAAACAAAAGGCACATTTGGCACACCGCCGGCAAGTGAATCCTTTCCGTTTCCATATACCGAGAACTTTAACAGTTACACCCCCGGCCAGACACCACGGTATTTTTCGGATCAGAAAGGCACTTTTGAAACCTATCAATACCCGAATGGGGGGATGTGCCTGGCGCAGATAGTACCCGATCAGGGGAGTTTATGATATAACAACTGGTTATTGAAACCACACTCTTTATTTGGTGACGTTGCCTGGCAAAATTATATTATCGAAGCCGATGTTTTATTGGAAGGCGGAGATATTGAGCTGGGCGGGCGCTATGCCGACAGGGATAAACTGGGCTATCGTTTTATCCTTACCCGCGATGGGCGCTGGCAACTAAACTGGCAATACGCCACGCTCGCCTCGGGTCAGATTGAATACTTTAAACCCGCGAACTGGCACCATCTCCGGCTTGAAATGAGCGGCAACCGGCTTACCGGATTCGTGGATGGCAATAAACTGGCAACCCTCACCGATAAATCAGGTGTAAAGGGCATGGCATTCATCGCGAGTACCTACAATCATAACTTATTTGATAATATCAGGGTACACCTCTAACCACTGAATAGCACTCCGGCGGCTATTCGTGGCAGGCGTTAGTTAAAATAAACTTGTCTGCTGGCTATTTAATTGTTTTAATAATGATGGTTTCGGCGGTGCCAGGCTGTATTGCGTTTTACCTTCAAACGGTAACTCAGTATAAGGTTCCCATTTGGCAAAGCTGGCAAATGTTTCGCGTTGCAATACGGTAAGTGTATTTACTGTAAAAGTGGCCTTCCACTCAATAGATTTAAAGTATGGCCATAGTTTATCAAAGTCGGCCACCGGAATATTGCGGCAAATAGTGATATGGGGTACCATGAATTCTTTGATATGCAGGTGCTGCTTCAGTATCTTAAACCATTGATTAGTTTCGGGACTGTTACTGATACGGGCATAGATCGTTTTATATTCATCACCATGGTTAAAATAGTCAAACCCGTCAATATGCAGGGTTACCGGCGGTATCAGGCAAAGCCTTTTTCTAAAAGTCAGGATTCCCGGTTCGGTAAGGAATGTTTTTTGCCGGTGCATCATCCGGATAGATATATGGGCGGTTGAATGCATGCTTTCATAATTACCAATGATACCTGCGGCATAAAATTTATGATTATGCACCACAGCCTTCACCTTATCTGATGGGGAAAGCATCATTAAAAAATCTGTATAACCTTTCATTGACCTGCTATTTACGGGAAACAATAATACTAATATTTTTAGCAATTGTGCAAATTTATTTTAGATTTGCGGTATGGAAACCAAACGCTGCATTGTACATATTGATCTGGATTCCTTTTTCGTATCCGTCGAGCGTAAGTTTAATCCCGGCCTGATCGGTAAGCCGGTATTAATAGGTGGTTCGGCAGACAGGGGCGTGGTAGCTTCATGCAGTTATGAGGCGCGTAAATTCGGGATCCATTCGGCCATGCCCATGAAACAGGCCATGAAACTTTGCCCGCAGGCTATCATTATTCGCGGTAGTCATGGCCGCTACAGCGAAGCCTCAGGAGACGTTACCCGGATCATCCATAACAGCGTGCCGCTTTACCAAAAAACATCGGTAGATGAGTTTTATATCGATATGACGGGCATGGACCGGTTCCATGATTGCTACGGGTTAGCCACCGACCTGCGGGCGCGCATTACCCGCGAAACCGGTTTGCCAATTTCTTTTGGGATGGCATCCTGCAAAACGGTTGCTAAAATGGCTACCAACGCCGCTAAGCCAAACGGACAGTTATTAATTGAGCATGGTAAGGAAAAAGAGTTTATGGCGCCGCTATCCATCCGTAAAATACCTATGCTGGGCGAGAAGACCTGTCAGAAGCTATACCAGTTTGGTATCGAAAAGATTGGCGATCTGCAGCGGGTTGAGTTGAAATTTTTAGAAACAGTATTTGGTAAGCATGGCCGCTACATTTGGGAGCGGGCCAATGGCATTGACGAGAGCGAGTTAATACCACACAGCGACCGTAAATCCATATCCACAGAAAATACCTTTGAAACTAATGTTACCGACCAAAAGACGCTGGAAACTGTGCTGGTGTCTATGACCGAGGAACTGGCTTACAAATTGCGCAAAGAAAATAAAGTAGCTTCATGCCTTGCCATAAAAATACGTTACGCCAACTTCGAGACCCATACTGTACAGGAGAAAATCGCGCTCACCGCTGCCGAACATATCCTGATCCCCGGCGTTAAAAATCTCCTCAAAAAAACATGGAACGGCCACCGGCCCATCAGGCTGATTGGTGTCAGGCTTAGCAATCTTTGCTCCGGCAGTTATCAGATCAATCTTTTTGAGGATAATGAAGAACGCATCAGGCTCTACCAGGCTATGGATAAGATCAATTTTAAGTTTGGTGAAAAGACAGTATGCCGGGCTGCAGGCATGGCTATCGGAACGCGGAACTTTAACCCGTTTTTAAGGGATTAATATAGGAAACATGCCTGGTATCTCAGGCATGTTTCACAACAGGTATTTACCTGGTTTTAAACTCGTTTAATTCAGTCATTAGGTCCCGGCACATTAGGCTTGGCATCGCCCTGCCCATCGTTATCTGCGGTGCCTTGTTGATATGTTGGGTCAGCATCAGGTTTAAAGTTACTGTTTTCGGGATGTTCCTCGGCCGGCTCTGTGCGCCTAAAGTAGGCGTTAGTATAACCTGCGTTTTGTGATGGGTTGTTTTTATCATCACCGGACGGGGTCACATTGTTGGCGCCAAAGTTTTCGCCACCCATTGGCTGGCCCTCTGTTACCGGTCTGGTTCCGTCGCCGCCATTGAAGCCGCGTGTCAGTTTTTCTTCGTCTTCGCTGTTATCATTATCTACGCGGTAGGCGTTGGGTTGACCAGGCCTATCGCCAAGGTTTTTTAATTCTTCCTCTTTATCTGGCATATTCTTATTTTTAGGATTGCTATAATACTAATGCACAGCTTTTATAATTGTTTTTGTGTGCTTATGATTTAGTAGATTTGTGTTACCAATTATAACCAATGAATAAAGTTTTTAGCAATGCCGACGAAGCCATTCATGATATAACAGATGGCATGACCCTGTTATTGGGCGGATTTGGCTTATGCGGCCTGCCCGAAAATTGTATCACCGCGCTGGTAAAAAAAGGTATAAAGGAACTTACCTGTATATCAAACAATGCCGGGGTTGATGATTTTGGCATAGGCCTGATGCTAAGGCAGCGCCAGGTAAAAAAAATGATTTCATCCTACGTAGGCGAGAACGCGGAGTTTGAGCGTCAGCTACTCAGCGGTGAACTGGAAGTTGAACTCATCCCGCAAGGTACACTGGCAACCCGTTGCCTGGCCGCGGGCTATGGCATGCCGGCGATATTTACCCCGGCAGGAGTGGGAACCGAGGTTGCCATAGGCAAAGAAATAAGAAATTTCAATGGCAAGGATTATTTAATGGAGATGGCGTTCGACGCGGATTTTGCTATCGTAAAAGCCTGGAAGGGAGATAGCATGGGTAATTTGGTTTACAGATCGACAGCGCGCAACTTCAACCCCGTTATGGCTATGGCCGGAAAGATTACTATTGCCGAAGTTGAAGAATTAGTTGAACCCGGCGAACTTGATCCGGATCAAATCCATACCCCGGGAATTTACGTCCACAGGATCTTCAGGGGGGCGAACTATGAAAAAAGGATTGAACAGAGAACCGTCAGACCCAGATAACTTATCATAGCAGGTAACGAAACAATCGCGCTGCGATGACATAAATAGTTTAATATGTTAGACAAAACAGGAATAGCAAAACGAATAGCCAGAGAAATTAAAGACGGTTACTATGTAAATTTAGGCATTGGCATACCTACATTGGTAGCCAACTATATCCCCGATAATATAGATGTGGTATTGCAGTCCGAGAACGGGTTACTGGGTATGGGGCCGTTCCCGTTTGAAGGTGAAGAGGATGCTGACGTAATTAATGCCGGCAAGCAAACCATCACCATGCTGCCGGGATCGGCGATATTTGATTCGGCTATGAGTTTCGGGATGATACGGGCCCGCAAGGTAAATCTAACCATCCTGGGCGCTATGGAGGTATCAGAGAATGGCGACATCGCTAACTGGAAGATACCGGGTAAAATGGTCAAGGGAATGGGAGGGGCTATGGACCTGGTGGCATCTGCCGAAAATATAATCGTTGCCATGCAGCATGTAAATAAAGCCGGCGAATCTAAACTGTTACCACAGTGTAGCTTACCGCTAACCGGCATTCACTGCGTCAGGAAAATCGTTACTGAACTGGCCGTACTGGACGTATTGCCCGGTGGCGGATTTAAATTATTAGAACGCGCACCCGGTGTAAGTGTTGAAGAAATAAAGAATGCAACAGCGGGCAAGCTGATTATTGAAGGTGAGATCCCCGAAATGGATCTTAGCTAAGTATCTTTTCTCTCAATTCCTTCGAGATATCATCAGTAATTGCCTGTATATTTTCGGCTGTATTGGTGTTATTGATGATGATCTTGTGGCAGTCATCTTTATAAGGAAGCAAAAATTCATTGTAGGCCGGCACAACATGGTTTTCCCATTTATACATGACATCATCATGCGAATAGCCACGTTCGTGCAGATCGCGTTTTAAGCGGCGCTGTAAGGCTGTTTCCCCGTCGGCCTCCAGGAATATGCGCATATCCAAAAGTTCGTCTATCGCCTTAAAATGGAATATAAAAAGGCCCTCCACTATTAAGATAGGAGCCGGTTTAATTTCCAGCATTTTAGGCTCAATGTTGGGGTTGTTAAAAGTATACTCCTTTTTGTAGATAACCTGCCCGTCAATCAGCTTATAAATATCATTTTCAAACTGTTCGTTATCGATGGTAGACGGCAGGTCGAAGTTATACAGCTTATTTTCCTCGGGCGTCATATTATGCGCCACCGGGAAATAGTAATCATCCTGCGATACCAGGCAAACTTCATCGGCCGAAAAGTGATCAAGAAAACGATTTAAAAAAAAAGTCTTTCCCGAGCCGCTTCCGCCGGCAATGCCTATAATATAAGGTCTATTCATTAGGGCTGCCGTAGCTAATGTTTACATGGATACGCTTATCTAAAGCGCCGATAGATTCGGCTACATTTTTTGTCATGATCAGGATAACGTCCCTGGTGGTCTCATTGTCAGAAAAACGGCCTACAACCTTGGCAAAGGTTGTGCGGTTGGTCATGGGGTTAGTTATTTTAACTACAGTGCCAATTGGGGCGGTACGGTGCAATACCAGTTTTTTATTAGGATCAAGGCTGGTATCATCAATCCAGGTAGCTACACCTTTTTCATTCTTCTCAAATAAACCAAAGCGGTTGGCATTCAATTTCCTGTCGGCACTATCCTGGCCGGTCATATAATTCGTCGAGTCGCGTTTCGCAACGGGGCGTACTACCGGCGGCGGCACGTCGGCAGTGTTTGATTTTACCTGGATAACCTGGCCGGGAGTTACCGTAGTAGATGTTAAACCATTTAACCTGGTTATATCTTCAACAGTCGAGTTAAAGCGCTTGGCTATTGAATAAAGCGTTTCGCCGGCTGATACTTTATATTGTTGTGGTGTCAACCCGGTATTGGCAGGCGCTGGATTGGCAGGGGCAGGCTGCTGCGCCGGTTGTTGCTGAACAGGCGGCGGTGGGGTAGCCACGGGCCTTTGCATTACGGCCGGCTTTGATGGCTCCAAAAATGACCTGTCCGTAGGGACTTTTATAATATTGCCGATTTTTAACGGCGCATTATTGTTGAATTTTATGATGTCGCCCGGCTTAACATTGTAACGCCGGCCTATTGAATAATAATTATCCTTGGGATCTAATTTATGTAATATTACTTTTTTTCCGTCCAGGTTTTCAATACCAACTGAATCAATCAGGGTAGATTTAGCGAAAAGAGAAGTGGTTGTGGTTAACAGAGAGGTTAGTAATAATAAAGTTTTTAATTTCATAATAAATTCTTAGTCAGTAATTTATAGGTTTAAAACCTTCAACTCTGATTTGTTTTTGATATAAATGAGCGAGTTTTTATACAGGATAAACGACTCAGGCTGCATTTTTTGTATATCTGCATTTAATAAATCTTCATATACAAGGCCGTTGCCATCTGTGATATACAGATGTTGTTTTAACTGTCCCGCTTCTAAAGAGTGCAAAGATACAATTCTGAAATTATTGTAATCAAGGTAATGTACGATGTTTCCATAGACTTCAACCGGTAACGAAATATTCAAATCCTCAGGAGCCGAAATTTTAGGTATCACGACATAAGCAGGTGCCTCAACATCAATCGTTTGCTCAAAAGCTCTTAACTGTACCCCGGTTTTAATATCCGTTAAAAATAATTTTTTAGGTTGCAGCTGGATATTAAATAATATGGGGCCATTTATTGAAAGATGATCAAATGCGTAGGTGTAATTACTCCATAATACCTCGCCTTTACTGTTAATTGCAGTTACCCCTTTGTGTACCGGTGTGTTTTCTGATTGATAATTATGTACTAACAGTATACCGTCATATGCCGCTTCAATCCCTGTTAACCATCTTTCAGGGCTAGTATAATCTTTCAGGTAGGTTTTGCCATTTACCAGGTTTATGGAATTAAATGAAACCTGCCTCTCGGTTGTCCTTATTTCAAGGAAAACAGTGTCGGTTAAACCGTCAATTTCCACCCGCCAGATCACACCGCTTAACTGCTCATTAATGAAAGGTAATAGCATAGTCATAAGGCCACAAATATGTCTATAAAATTAAAACGGGCGGAGCAGATTATTAATACCGTAAGCCAATAGTTAAAAAGAAGTTGTTATTAGTTGCATTAATACCGGCAACCGGTGTGGTTGGGCCTATATCATACTGCATGATATTTTGCGACCCCTGCAGGTGCACATAAGCAGCATCTGCATAGTAATTACCAACGCGGTAGCCCAGGCCACCGGTAACCATTTTGGTAGTAGTACCGTTTGTTTTTAGCGGGCTACCCTGTATGCCATAACCTCCGCGTAAAGCCAGGGCCGAACCTAACTTAAGCTCTGCACCCGCATGGGCGTTAATGGCCGATCTGTAATTGGCTTTGATAAGGCCATTATCATAGGTGTTCGTATAGTTGTCATTGCTGTTGATATGCGTTGAACTGTAATCGATATATTCAACATCACCCGTAATAAAGCCATATTGACCCAGAAATACAGACACGCCGCCTGCCGCTTTAAACGGCGTACGCATAGAATAGCTTAACGGATATTCAACCGGGCCGTTTGAGTAGTTTTTGCCGCTGCTGAGGCTGTTTTCTAAACCTTCGCTAAAAGAATCGTCAATGCTGATAAAAGTTGGAGTGGTGATAGCAGCCCCCAGTCTGATGCTTTCTATAACTTTATATATTACACCCAGCCGGGCGTTAAAGCCGCTCCCCTTGGTGGTTTGGTATTGCGAATAAGTTGAATTGAAATTTCGGGTGACAGCAGTACCGTTTTCATTAATGGTAGCAGAGCCGGTTTCATTAAAGCTGCTGGTTGATTTATAACGCATATCTGTAAGCCCGATACCAAAACCAAGGTATAATTTATTGCTGTAGTTTGCCCCTAATGAAAAATCATAGGCAGTTTGCCCGCCGGTGCGGGTAATGTTGCCGGTTTGCTGCACACCCGGAAAAGAATTGCTGGCGTAACTGTAACTGGCAGGTGTCCCAAATGCGTCAATTAGCTTTTCGGATAGGGCCCAGGCCTGCAGGTTATCATCAGCAACACCCTGTGAATTTGCCAGGCTGGCATAATAATCATTTATAGAGTTAGCGCTGTTTTTACCGCCATATTGAACCCGCTCGTCAAAATTGTTTGTACGGCTATAGCCCATGCCAAAGTTCAAGCTTAACCATCCCCTGGTTTTGTCTTGCCCGGGAGGGGTATTTAACCTCGAGTAAAAAACCACTGAAGCATTACTGAAATTAATATTGTTTTTTGTGGCCTGGCTGGTTTGACCTAAATAAGCGGCGTTGTTGCTGTAACCATCAAACTCCGGTGTCAGGCTGAGCTCTGAGTGTGTGAAATAGCCCAGTCCTGCCGGGTTGCCGCTTATTGAACTCAGATCTCCGCCAATTGCGGTGCCCGCATTGCCGATAGCTTTTATCCGTGAGGTAGAGCCGGGTTGAAAAGTTGAAAAACGGATAGCATCCTTTGCATATTGGGCAAAACTGCTGTTGCTAATTGCCAATAATGCAATTACGTAAAGTAAATATTTAAATCTCATATTTAATTGATTATGGCCTAACCGGTCTGCCGCCACCGCCGCTGCTGTTACTGCTGCCCGAACTGCCGGAGCTGCCTGATGAGCTGCTTTGGCTCGGTGCAGATACCCGTTCGATAGCAGGCTGCTGAATTACCGGCCTTGGATTTTGGCTTTGAGGACGGATAACGGGTGTATTACCATTATTGGTAGAAACCTGGGTAACCGCATTGGTGCCCGGGCGCCCCGGATAAACTGCGTTATAACCGCCGGGGCGGGAGCCTGAAAATCCGGGAGTGGAGCTGTTTCCACGTCCGGTATTAGCCCGGGTAAAGATTAATCCGGGTGCGGCATGTCTTACCGTACCGTCGTTATTGATTGAAACACCGCCAAAACCATTGCGGTTTGAACTGTTTGTCCGTACAAAAGCACCGGGGCCATTACCTGCATTGGCTTTATTTGAATAAGTGTATGATCTTTTATGAGTGGCCCTGCTGCCACCGCCATAAATAAACGTTGAATAGGCTACTCCATAACCATAATTGTCATATCCGCCAAAATCACCATAACCAAAATCATAGGCAGAGTATACACCCAGATCTCCGTACACCGGTTCGTAATAATACTCAGCGGGTTGATTTATAACCTGGTTGTTTGTTTGGTAGGCCATATTTGGATAAGTATTATAAGGCACGTAACTATAATAAAAATCGTCATCATAGTCAAACGGTGTAAAATAGCTGAAACGGTTTATGCGCGATTCATAATCGCCATAATAATAGTAATCGTCGTTTCTTACATAATCATTCTGCGGCTGAATATATTGTTGATTAAAATCAAATGAATCACCTGCTTTTGCTTTGGTATAATACACGTCGTCGCCTGCGTCCCCGGTTTTTGACAGGCTGTTCATGGTAGAGCAGGAACTCAGTGCTATCGCGCTGATCAAAATAATTCCTTTAAGCAGGTTCCGTTTCATATTAGGCTTGGTTATGCAAATTAGACTATTATTACACCGATAGTTTAATTTGACGTTCTAATAACGTATAAATTTATAAATTTGACCACAATAATAAGTAATTAAACAGTCAAAATCTATTCCACAAACAAATGAGTAAAGGCGTTATTAGTAAAGATGAAGATTATTCGCAATGGTATAACGATCTGGTTATAAAAGCCGATATGGCTGAGTATTCGCCGGTTAGAGGTTGTATGATCATTAAACCGTATGGATATTCAATTTGGGAGAAAATGCAGGCAGTGTTAGATAAAATGTTTAAAGAAACCGGTCACAGCAATGCTTACTTCCCGTTACTGATCCCCAAATCTTTTTTTTCAAAAGAAGCCAGTCATGTTGAGGGCTTTGCAAAAGAATGCGCCGTGGTTACTCATTATCGCTTAAAAAACGACGGTAATGGCAATATCATTGTTGATGAAGATGCCAAGTTGGAAGAGGAATTGATTATCCGTCCAACGTCTGAAACGATTATCTGGAACACCTACCGAGGCTGGATCCAATCCTACCGCGATTTGCCGATTTTGGTTAACCAATGGGCCAACGTTATGCGTTGGGAGATGCGTACCCGTTTGTTTTTACGCACCAGCGAATTTTTATGGCAGGAGGGGCATACTGCCCATGCGACATCCGAAGAAGCCGTTGCTGAAACCGAGCAAATGCTGGAGGTCTATGCTGATTTTGTGGAGAACTTTTTAGCCTTACCGGTAGTAAAGGGCCGTAAGACTCCGAACGAACGTTTTGCAGGCGCGTTGGATACTTATTGTATTGAAGCCTTAATGCAGGACGGTAAAGCGCTGCAGGCAGGAACCTCGCATTTCCTGGGTCAAAACTTCGCCAAAGCATTTGATGTAAAGTTCACCAATAAAGAAAATAAACTGGACTACGTTTGGGCAACCTCATGGGGAGTATCAACCCGTTTGATAGGTGCGCTGATCATGGCGCACTCTGACGATGCGGGCCTGGTATTGCCGCCAAAACTGGCGCCTATCCAAGTGGTTATCGTACCGATCTATAAGCATGACGAAGAACTGGAGAACATAAGTGCTTATGTAAATGAACTTAGTAAAGCATTGAAGGCCAAAGATATATCGGTTAAGTTTGATAAGCGCGATACCCATCGCCCGGGTGCTAAGTTTGCCGAGTACGAGCTGAAGGGTGTACCATTGCGCGTTGCCATCGGCAGCCGCGATATGCAAAACGGGACTGTTGAACTGGCACGCAGGGATACCAAAACCAAGGAAACGGTTAACCAGGCTGGTTTGGCTGAGCATATAGAAGTGTTATTGGAAGAAATTCAAAACAACATCTACCGGAAGGCTGCCAATTTCAGAACGGAGAACACCACCGAGGTTGATACCTACGAAGAGTTTAAACGCCTGCTGGACGAAAAACCGGGTTTCCTTTCTGCACACTGGGACGGTACCGCAGAAACCGAACAGAAGATAAAAGACGAAACCAAAGCTACCATCCGTTGTATCCCTTTGGATAATAAACTGGAAGAAGGCAAATGTATTTTGACAGGTAAACCAAGTAGCCAGAGAGTATTGTTTGCAAGAGCCTACTAATTGTTGCGGGTTGTATGTTATAAGTTGTAAGTTACAATTTGCATACAACCTGCAACTCATAACATACAACCAGAAAAATGAAATTCGCGACAAAAGCCATTCATGCAGGGCAGGAGCCCGACCCGACAACCGGCGCGGTTATGACGCCGATATACCAAACATCAACCTACTGGCAGAAATCGCCGGGAAACCACCAGGGATATGAGTATTCGCGTGGTACCAACCCAACCCGCAAGGCTTTGGAGAACTGCCTGGCAGCTTTGGAGAACGCGCAGTTTGGACTGGCCTTTTCAAGCGGAATGGGTGCTACCGACGCGGTGATGAAGTTGTTATCGCCGGGCGACGAGGTAATCACCGGTGATGATCTGTACGGTGGCTCGTATCGTATGTTTACTAAGATCTTTGCCAATTACGGGATCTGGTTTCATTTTATTGATTTATCAAACCCGGAGAACATCCGTGAGTATATTAACGCCAATACCAAACTGATCTGGCTGGAAACACCAACCAACCCCACCATGCAGATCGTTGATATTGCGGCGGTAACCAAAATCGGAAAGGAAAAAGGTTTATTGACAGTGGTTGATAACACCTTTGCTTCTCCCTATCTGCAAAACCCGATAGATCTGGGTGCTGATATCGTGATGCACTCGGTAACTAAATACATCGGCGGTCACTCGGATGTAGTGATGGGCGCCCTGATGATGAACGACGAGGACCTGTATAAACGCCTTTTCTTTATCTACAATGCCTGCGGCGCAACACCGGGACCGATGGATAGCTTTTTGGTGTTACGCGGCATTAAAACGCTGCATCTGCGCATGAAAGCACATTGCGAAAACGGCCGCATCATAGCCGGGTTCCTGAAAACGCATCCTAAAGTGGATAAGATCTACTGGCCGGGTTTTGCCGATCATCCCAACCACGAGGTCGCTAAAAAGCAGATGCGTGATTTTGGAGGGATGATTTCCATCACCTTAAAAGATGCTGACCTGGAAGAAACCTTTAGGGTGGCTTCGTCTTTTAAAGTGTTTGCATTGGCTGAGTCGTTAGGCGGAGTAGAGTCGCTGATCAATCATCCGGTTACCATGACGCATGCTTCCATACCGAAAGAGGCAAGGGAGAAGGTTGGCGTGGTTGACAACCTGCTGCGCTTAAGCGTAGGGGTGGAGGACGTAGAGGATTTGTTGGATGATTTGAAGCAGGCACTTTCTTAGTAGTAAGTAGTTAGTATCAGGTAGCAAGATCTTAAAATTTGTATCCATACGTGAGGCCTGCTATTTGATAACAATAAAATGATAGAAAATCTAAAAGCTTTTCTCGATGCTAAAGTCGCTCAATACAACCGCCCCGGCTTTATTGCTAACGATCCGGTCAGCATTCCGCACCTGTTTACCAAAAAGCAGGATATCGAGATCACGGGCTTTTGGGCAGCGACACTGGCCTGGGGGCAGCGGGTTACCATTATCAATAAATGCAAAGAGCTGATAGCGCTGATGGATGGGGCGCCTTATGATTTTATCGTCAATCACGAGGAGGTCGACCTAAAGAAGTTACTGCACTTTAAGCACCGTACTTTTAATGATACAGACACGCTGTATTTTATTGCTTTCTTTAGATGGCACTATGAAAATCATGAATCGCTGGAGTCGGCGTTTGCGCCCGCCAACCCGTTAAAGGAGAAACCATCATCCGGCGAAGAACCCATTGAAAAATACCTGAACCATTTCCGCCAATATTTCTTTTCACTGCCCGATTTCCCGCACCGTACTAAAAAACATGTGTCATCACCGTCACAAAAATCTACCTGTAAACGGTTAAATATGTTTTTACGCTGGATGGTGCGCAAGGATAACTGCGGTGTCGACTTCGGGATCTGGAACGATATTAAACCATCTGAACTGATCATGCCCTGCGATCTGCACGTTGACCGTGTGGCGCGCCAACTCAATCTTATCCAACGTAAACAAACCGACTGGCAAACCGCCATCGAGCTCACCCGGCGCCTCCGCGAGTTTGACCCTAATGACCCGGTTAAATATGATTTTGCTTTATTTGGCCTGGGGATAGACGAACGTTGGGGAGCTAATGAAATAATTTCGGTGTAATGTTATGGCTCGATGTCAGCACAAAACTCTCTTAGCTTTTCATCCCTGGTTTCATCATCCGCAATTTGTGCAACTAATCCAATATGTTTATCCCTATTATAGCGTAAAAGTCCTAAGATACATTCCACATAGGTCAGGAAAAAATCCCCGCGCTCCTCTAATTTTTTTAACTGAATTTTTTCAGCTGATTCTGATTCGTAAAACTTTAGTAGGTTGGCGGCTTTCCAGGCTATCTCACCTTTATTATTAAGAATCCAATCTTCTAATTTATCAATGAGATTTGTTGGAGTATTAAATTCATTCCATGAGTCATCTTCTAATAAAGATATTGCGGCATATAAAAAATCTGTTAACCAGGCATCGCCTTTATTACCTAAACTGATTTGAAAAAGAAGCGGATCAATGAAGTTTGAATCTTTGGTCATTTCCAATAAAGAAGCAAACTTATTGGTATCAGTGATTTTTAATGGTTGTTTGATAAGATCAGTTAATTCAGTAGCTAGTATATCGTAGTTATCAACTAACAAATCGTAAAGAATATTAAGTTTTTGTTCTGTATTCAATTTTATAATTTTTGTTTGGTATCTTTTCTGCTCAAAAGTAGTCTAAAACTGATTAATTTTGTTTATGGCCGACAAAAATCCAGCGCTTGTAAAATTCCTGACAGGTAAATCATCGTATACACTCCTGCTGTTCCATCATTTTATTAATGAATTTGAAAAAATCGGCAATATCACCGTCGAACCCACCAAAACCATGATCGGTATCTCCAATTCGCATAAACGCATTGCCTGGGTTACCCAATTGGGCAAAAATTTCATTCATGTGGTATTTCCGTTTAAGCAACCTTACCCGGATAATTTATGCTTTCAAAAAGTAGGGCAGGTGCCGGGGCAAAATCAGTTTAACCACCATTTGAGAATTTTAAATGTGGATGATATTAACGATGAAGTATTGGGGTTTATGCGGTTGGCGTACGAATTATAGCTACCGGTAGCAGCCTTAATTACACTTACTTAAATCAGCTTCAACCTGCTGCGCGGTAACAACACCCGCTTTGTTGCCGAAAGAGTTGGTTACATAAGTAAGCACCTCGGCAATTTCAATAGGGGCAAGATCAACAGGCGGCATATTGCCCTCAAACGGGTGTTGGTTGATGATCATCAGTTTACCTTTAGCGCCATATTTAACAATGCAGGGCAACAACGCTTTATTGGCTTTAAGAAATACAGAATCGGTAAGCGGCGGCATCAATGCCGACAGGCCCTGCCCGTCTTTGCCGTGGCAGTTTTGACATTTGTTTTGATAGACAACGCTTCCGGTAGAATAGTAACGGGCGAAGGTTATCTCATCCTCGGTTTGGCAGGAAAAAAACAGCACCGCTATTAGTAAACCAATAGCGCTTATTATCTTTAATTTCATTTGCCGGTGATTTGGTCGGGTTCGGTTTTAAGGGTTTTGATATCGGCAATCAGTTTGGTTACCTGCTCAGGCAGGGTGCCATCATAAGTGCCCCGGATACGTTTTTGCTTATCAACCAAAATAAAATAACCGTCATGTATAAATAATTGCCTGGCATCTTCCTCGGGTTTACGCACCAGGTAACTTTCTGATAGTTTGTAAATCTCTTCTTTTTTTCCCTGCAACAGCCACCAGGTATTACCGGCAATGCCCAGGTTATCAGCATATTTTTTTAATACGTTAACACTGTCGTGCTTAGGGTCGATGGAGTAGGAGATGATCTTTACCTCCTTGTCGGCTTTAAAAGCATTGTAAACATTCAGCATATTACGGTGCATTACCGGGCAAATGGACGGGCAGGTGGTAAAGAAAAAATCGGCCACATAAATATTGCCGGCCAGATTTTTACTGGTAATACTGTCGCCATACTGATTAACGGTTTTAAAGGCCGGTATGGTTTGATAAATAGTATCGGTTACGGTTTTACCGCCCACTGTTTTTGTTACGGGGGTACGGTTGCCGTAAACAGGCAGGGTGGCCGTTGGCCCCGTATTAAATTTACACGCGCCCAGGGCCAGTAAAGCTACCATGCCGCCAATTAGTTTCTTCATTATTATTTTGAAAATGGTTTTAAATACTCGCCTGATTCTTTGACCGCTTTTTTAACTAATGAGTCAACAACATGCACTTCTTTTTTTTGTGCCGACAAGTAATTCATTATTTCCTGGTGGGTCTTGCCTTTTTGCAGCGGGTCAAATTTTTGCATCCAGTTGCTCATATTACTGTCTGCTTTATTTAACTGGCTCCTTAACCAGTTGATCTTGTCTTTAGCCTCCTGGTTTTTCGCCTCGGTAAGCAAAGTATCCAGCTTCATTTTATTATGCATCAATTGTTCGTCATAACCCATTACAGTATCATGTATTTTAATAACGTCGTTTAAAACAGCTTTTTCTTCACTTTTAGGATCTTTGCAGGCGCCAAGGGCCAGGGCGGCAATTGCCAATAAGGATATCTTTTTCATATTTTATTTACGGTATTTGACGGCCCTAAAATTACATTAATGCAGGCCGTATTGCATAATTTGAATATAATTTAATTGCGGATGAAGAATATGTAATCAGTAGGAGGCAGGCTTTCGGCCCCGGCAAGCTTTAGCTGCTGCCCGATTTGGGCCCGGTGATGGGTGCCATGATTAATTACCTGGGTTAAAATATCAATAAGCGTATTGGAGAAGACTGCGCCTGCAGTATTTTTGTAGGTAATGATCTGATCCAGATCCGAGGGATCAAGGCCGCCTAAAAAGTCGATCCATTTATCGTGATTATGGGCTATCAGTTCCTCAAACGGTGTTGTCTCCTGTTGCGGAAACAGCTCATTTTCTGCGACAGATTCTTTTAAACAACGGCTTAGCCAACGCTGTTGCGCCGCTAATAAATGCCCTGTCAATTGTACCGGTTTGTCGGGGTTGTTCATCGCTCTGATCACGGTCAGCAGCTTTTCGGTAGCATACCTGTCATACTTAAACAGGCGGATAAAATGATCTTTCATAAGGTTATCAATAACAGCAGGCAATAATAAATATTTAACTTAAGCTGCTTCTAAATTAAACATTATTTACTTTCTGGATGTTAAGCAACGGTTAACAATAACATAATGTTAACATCATCATAAACATATATTGACACTGTACCTTAGTACTGAACATTAAAACTAACTGTTATGAAATTCATCAGCAATTTATTCGACAGCTTACGTGAGTGGATCATTTTAAAAAGCATAAGATCATCTTTTATTCACTAATTTATTCGTGTTAACATTTTTTTTATACAATTATAATATACAATTTGGGCGTTGCGTAGCTCAATTTAATGAAATCTAACATTCAGGATACACCGCTCAACAAGCAACTTTTCGGCGAAGACTTTATCTGGGGAATATCAACTGCCGCCGTTCAAATTGAGGGCGCGCATGATGCTGACGGAAAAGGAGAGTCTATCTGGGACGTTTTTACTCAAAAAAAAGGTAAAATATTAAACGGCCACCATCATCATATAGCTACAGATTTTTATAATCGTTACCAAAGCGATATTGATCTGATCAAGCAGCTTAACATTCCAAACTTCAGGTTTTCTATCTCCTGGTCTCGCATTTTACCTGACGGTACCGGCGAGGTTAACCAGGCTGGCATTGACTATTATAACCGTGTTATAAACTATTGTATTGAACTGGGTATCGAGCCCTGGTTAACTTTGTATCACTGGGATTTGCCGCATGCACTTGAGCAGCAGGGTGGCTGGACAAACAGGGCCATTGTAGATTGGTTTACCGAATACGTGGCTGTTTGCGCCAACGCGTTTGGCGATCGCGTAAAGCACTGGATGGTGATGAACGAACCTTCGGTATTTACCGGAGCCGGTTATTTTTTGGGCATACATGCACCGGGAAGAAAAGGAATAAAGAATTTTTTACCGGCGATCCACCATGCGGTTTTGTGTATAGCTGCGGGGGCCAGGACATTGCGCGGGATCTTACCGGATTCAGAGATAGGGACCACGTTTTCGTGTTCATATATCGAACCTTATTCGGCCAAACCCAGGGATGTAGCCGCAGCAATACGCGTTGATGCTTTGCTTAATCGCTTGTTTATTGAACCCATACTGGGACTGGGCTACCCGGCCGAGCTTACTGTATTAGCCGGAATGGATAAGTACATTTTGCCGGGCGATATGGATAGCGTGAAGTTTGATTTTGATTTTATCGGATTACAAAACTATACCCGTGAAATTGTAGAGCATTCTTTTTTTACGCCTTACATCCACGCCAGCCTGGTAAAAGCCGAAAAAAGGAAGGTGCCGATAACTGCAATGGGATGGGAGGTGTACCCGGCATCTATTTATCATATCTTAAAAAAATACGACCTGTACCCGCAGATCAGGAAAGTTTACCTTACGGAAAGTGGCGCTGCTTTTAAAGACGAGGTTGTTGATGATTTGGTTGACGATCCTAAACGGGTTGAATACCTGCAACAATACCTGCAACAGGTATTAAAAGCCAAAAATGAAGGTTGTAAGGTTGAGGGCTATTTTATATGGACCCTTACGGATAATTTTGAATGGGCAGAGGGATATCATCCCCGTTTTGGTATTATATACGTTGATTTTGAGACACAGCAACGTATAATTAAGTCGTCAGGACTGTGGTATGCCGGTTTGCTGCGCTGATGATTCTTTAAGTGCACTGTCTTCGGCCGGTATTGGCAGGCTTATAAAAAAGATGGTGCCATGTTTACCGCTGTCAAACCAAATTTTACCATGTGATTTCTCCATGATCTGTTTACAGATTGACAAACCCAATCCAAAAGATTTTTCGCCCGATGTGCCCGGCCGTTGCGCAACGGTAAACATATTAAAAACCTGGTCTTTCAGGTCATCAGGGATGCCAATGCCGTTGTCTAAAACAGATATAACCACCTGGCCGGCTTCGCGCGCCACCTTAACAAAAATGGGTGCGTCGGGCGGACTGAATTTTATAGCGTTGCTGATTAAGTTACTAATCACCCTCCAGATTTTTTCACGGCTTATCAATAATTGTAACGGGCCGTGTAAGGGTTCATAAAATATTTTCTGTCCTTTCTCTGAAGCTTTAAAGCGCAGCAATTCTACACTGTTGTTAACCAGTGAATTGATCTCTGTCAGTTCAACTTTCAGCTCCATGGACGTTGCATTTGTCGCCTCCAGGATCTCGTTGATGAGCTCCAGCGAATTGTAGGAAGTCTCTTTAACCAGATTTATTAATTCTATTTGTTCTTCTGTACAATCATCATTGGCCAGTATTGAGGTTAATGAGGCTATACCACCAATAGGGTTGCGCAGATCGTGCGCTACGGTGCGTAAAATGCGGTCTTTTTCCTGGCTGCTTAACTTAAGCTCATTCAGGGCGTTTTCTAACTCGCCGTTTTGTTCATTAATCTGGCGGTTAAGCAATTTAACGGTCAGTACATCTTTTTTTGATCTTTTCCAGTTTCTGTAAACCAAAAATACAATGATGAGTGCCATTAAAGCAACAATAATTATTACGTAAAGCAGTACCCGCTGTGTTTTATTGTTGCTGCTCAAGCGTTCTATTTGCTGCTGATTTTCAAAGTTTTCCAGCTGTTTATTAATGTCGCTTGCTTTTAACAGGTTCAGCTTTTTAATGTTCGAATCTTTAATGGTATTATATGCCTGCAAATAACGTAAAGCTTCGGGTAGTTTGTTTTGACGGAGATAATACTGGCTCATTAACTGGTTCCAGCTGGCTTCAACTTCCGGGTTCTTTACACTGTCTAACTGGCGGCCAATAGTGGTTAACAGCGAAAATAAATTATTATCCTGGTGGTGGTCATAATAAAGCCTGGCGAGTTTTATTTCGCTTAGTTCGGCGTCATTATTATCGTAGTTTTTTTGCAGGTTTATCAGTATGCTTTTTTTGAGCAATTCAATAGCCTGCTGATAATTACCTTGCTGAACCAGCACCTCGGCCTTGTTGCCATAAACAACGCCCCGGGCAATATCAATCATTTTAAGTCTGTCTTTAAAATTTGGCCCGTATTTATTGATGAATTGTAAAGACCGGTCAAAATACAGGATCGCGCTATCCGGCTGGTTATTGTGTTTATAGCTCAGCGCAATATTATCAAGCAATTCCTGTGCATGGTAAAAATTTACAAAATCGCCGGGTATAACGGTATAATAGTTATAGCTTTTTTTAAAATAACTATTGGCCAGGTTATAGTTGCCCATCTTATAGGTTATCATACCCATCCGGTACATATAAAACGAGAGGACAACCTTATTTAAGGTGTTCCTTCCGACCTGGTAACCCTTAAATAAATGCTGATAGGCTTCATCATATTGCTGTAAGGCAAAATAAGCGTCGCCAAGGGCGAAATTGGCATCTACATATAATGCTGTGCGTTGCCTGGCATCAGTACTTTGCCCGGCAATGGCAAGCATGGTATCTGCATATAGCAATGCTTTTTTATTACCGCCCGCTGTTCGTTGATAATAAAAATAACGAAACCCATAGATTTGATATCTGTCTAAAAGCGTAAGGTTATTTGAATATTTCTTAGTCGAATCCAGCAGGCGCATTCCCTGCTCAACACGGTTGTTACCAAAAAAAGTATCCAGCCGTTTTGTTATCCGTTTAAATTCAGCCGAGTTTCCCTGGCGTTCCGTGGTTACCTGCCTGCAACCTGAAATCAACAGCAACAGCAGCCCCAATCGGCAATTGCGGAGAATGGATTTAACGGCTGAACGGGATATAGGGGAGATCAATTTCTACTATTAGGGTCCGCAGCAAATATAATATTCGCGCGGTGATTACCGCTATCATGCAAATATTTTATCACCTTTTATTTAAAAGCCTCTTCACCCGTAATATCCATGCCAGTTATCAGCAGATGAATATCATGTGTTCCCTCATAGGTAATTACCGATTCAAGGTTCATCATATGTCTCATTATTGGATATTCTCCTGTAATACCCATGCCGCCAAGTATTTGCCGGGCTTCGCGGGCTATGTTTATAGCAATTTCTACGCTATTGCGTTTTGCCATTGAAATTTGGGCGGGCGTGGCCCTGTTGTCATTTTTTAAAATAGCCAGGCGCCAGGTCAATAGCTGTGCCTTTGTGATCTCGGTGATCATTTCGGCCAGCTTTTTCTGCTGTAGCTGGAAAGCGGCTATTGGCTTATTAAACTGCTTACGTTCTTTGGCATACCGCAGCGCGGTATCATAACAATCCATAGCGGCCCCAATGGCGCCCCAGGCAATCCCGTAGCGGGCCTGATTAAGGCAGCCAAGCGGCCCCTTTAATCCGGTTACATGGGGTAACCGGTTTTCTTTCGGTACTTTAACATTGTCAAATACCAGCTCGCCGGTAGCCGACGCCCGTAACGACCATTTGTTATGTGTTTCGGGCGTTGTAAAGCCATCCATACCGCGTTCAACGATCAACCCCTGAATTTTTCCTTCCTGGTTTTTTGCCCAGACAATAGCGATATCCGCAAATGGCGCATTCGAGATCCACATCTTTGCACCATTTAAAATGTAATGATCACCTGCATCTTTAAAATTGGTGGTCATCCCGCCCGGGTCAGAACCGTGGTCGGGTTCTGTCAATCCAAAACATCCCATCAGCTCGCCGCTGGCCAGTTTAGGCAGATACTTCATTTTCTGTTCTTCAGATCCGTAAGCGTAGATAGGATACATTACCAATGAACCCTGCACCGATGCGGTAGACCTGATCCCTGAATCACCCCGCTCAATTTCCTGCATAATAATACCGTAAGCCAGGTAATCCAGCCCCAGGCCGCCATACTGCACCGGTATAGTAGGGCCAAAGGCCCCTATCCCGGCCAGCCCCTTTAAAAGTTGTTTAGGAAACTCGGCACGTTGGGCATAATCTTCGATAACAGGGCTTATTTCTTTTTTTACCCAATCGCGTACGCTTTTACGGATCAGTTTATGTTCATCGGTAAGCAGTTCATCCAATAAATAATAGTCCGGCGATTCAAAAAGATCGGTCTTTGCCATGAAATGGTTTGTTAGTTTAACAAATATAACTGATTGCAGTATTGCCGGCTAAACATATTAATAAACACCCGCTCACTAATTAACTAAAACAGTACTTTTGAAAATGATTATAGCCCTGCACGGTGCGGAGTTTTTTGCCTATCACGGCTTTTACCCCGAAGAACAAAAATTAGGAAATAGCTTTATCGTCGATATCGACGTCGAATTTACACCATTGGGTAAGGTTAGTGAAGATGAACTGGCTAACACCGTTAACTATGAGCAACTTTATGATATCGCCTGCGAAGAAATGAAAATCCCCAGGAAGCTGATTGAAACTGTGGCCGAAGCTATTATTGACGAGATAAAACGGCAGTATGCTTTTGTTGACAGGATACAGCTATCTATCAAAAAATTAACCCCGTTAACCGGCGCCAAAACGAAGTATGCAAGCGTTACGCTCAGCTATCATAAACAAGGCTGATTATACCGGGTAATGATCTTTAGTGATAGCGGCGATTTTAGCGGGCCAGGTTTGTTTTTTTGCAAACTTCACGGCCTCATGGCTCATTTTGGTAATTTTATCCGGGTTATTGTAAAGATCAAGCAGGGCGTCTTTTAACGCTAAAACGGTAGCGTCTGGTGTGGTAACATTGCAGCGTATACCGGTATCATCATTAACTAATAAAGCCTGCCCATGCAGGTTCAGGGTAACAACCGGCGTCCCAAACGCAGCGGCCTCCAACAGCTGTGCCGGGCAGGAGTCGCGAAGCGAAGTAAAAAAGAAAACATCATGGCTGTCATAATACCCGCGCACCTCGTCATAAGGTACTTTACCGGTTAGGGTAACGGTGTCTTGCAATCCATATTCCCGGATACAGGCGGCAATTTCTTCTTCCGTTTCGCCATAACCAACAATCGTTAAGCTGATCTGCGGATACGCCTTTAAAGCACGCATTACTTCAAGCGTTAACAACACGCCCTTACGAGGCATAAAGCGGCCCACCCATAGCAGTTTAAGTTTGCCCGGTTGCGGTACTTTTGGTTTAAATACAGCAGGGAAGAAGCTCTCCGGAAGAGCGGTGTCCAGCGAGAAGTAATAGTTTTTTGCCCCAAGCGATTTTACCAGTTCAAGCGTGTCACTATTTGATACCAAGACCGCATGGGCCTTTTGCAGCATGTTTTTGCAAGCCGGGTTATACTTAACCAATAAATTACTGATTTTTTCGCGTTTTATTTCAGCTACCCAGTGGTGGCCAAAGTATTTTTTAAATGCTTTGGGTGCATGTTGCCCGCCGCCGGCCGGGCCAAAAATAAACGGAATTTTTAACTTATACAGATGCGAACCCATTTGAAGGCTGCCCCAGCTAACATGATGCGCAATATCAAAACCTAAATCTTTATGAAGCTTTTTGGCCTTTTGATAAGCCAGGTATTGCCAGGCCATATAATGTACATAAATAAACGGCCCCATATGAAACAGCCTTTCACTGCCGGCCGGCATGGCTACGTAATGGAAATGAAGATTTGCCGGTGCCGGATAAGATTCAATGCCGGTGCGGTTAACACTGCGGGTTAAGCAATGAACTTCATAGCCCAACCCCGCCAATCCTGATGCCCAGTGCCAGCCATTCCCTTCTTCTGATCCTTTTCCAGGTTCGCAGGCAAAAGCCGATAATATGATCTTCTGCATTTAGTCTTGGTGCCCGGGCATTTTTACGATGAATTTATAGGCTAATTATACGTATAAAAATTAATTTACAGCGCATAATGCCTAGTTTTGATTTTTAAAAGTTTATGGTTTACAATAAAATAACGCACGAGATATTAGCTGTCATAAAGCAAATTGTTGGGGATGAAGCAGTTGTAACCGGTAAAAACGGGATGGAAAAATACAGCCATGACGAAACCGAAGACCTGCGATATTACCCTGAAGTTGTTGTTAAACCTAAATCTGCCGGCGAGGTATCTGCGCTGCTGAAACTTTGTAATGAACAGCTAATACCGGTAACACCCAGGGGGGCGGGCACCGGCCTGAGCGGCGGCGCGTTACCGGTAATGGGCGGCTTAGTAATAGCCCTGGAGCGTCTCAATAAAATACTTGCCATTGATGAGCAAAATTTACAGGCAATTGTTGAGCCGGGTGTAATTACCGAAGAGTTTATGAACCAGGTAGCGGCAAAAGGGTTGTTATATCCGATAGATCCGGCCAGTAAAGGAAGCTGTTTTATCGGCGGTAATGTGGCTCATGGTTCGGGCGGGCCCAGGGTAGTGAAATATGGCACCATACGCGAGTACATATTAAACCTTGAACTGGTTTTGCCATCAGGCGAGGTTATATGGACCGGCGCCAATACTTTAAAATATGCATCAGGGTATAATTTAACCCAGTTGATCATCGGGTCTGAAGGGACCTTGGGCATCGTTACCAAAATTGTCGTCAAGCTTATACCTGCGCCGACCGCCGATGCATTGATGATGGCTTCTTTTAGCTCGAATGACGAAGCCTGCGCCGCCGTTTCAGCTATTTTCAGAGCGGGGATAGTCCCTTCCGCGCTTGAATTTATGGAACGTAAAGGGGTGGAGTGGGTGATGGAAAAAGATGCGATTGTTTTCGACCTGAAAGATAATGACGCGGCCTTCCTGTTAATTGAGGTTGACGGAAATAATCAGGAAGTAATATTTGCCGATTGCGAAAGGATAAACCAGGTTTTAGAAGAGTTTGGCTGTACCAACGTGCTATTTGCCGAATCGGCGGCGCAAAAGGAGGAACTATGGCGGATAAGACGTACGATGGGCGTGTCGGTAAAATCAAACTCTGTTTATAAGGAGGAAGACACCGTGGTGCCCCGCGCGGCGTTGCCGCAATTAATAAAAGGGGTTAAAAGCATCGGCGCCAAATATGGATTTGAATCGGTTTGCTATGGCCATGCCGGCGATGGCAACCTGCACGTAAACATCATTAAAGCCACCATGAGCGATGACGATTGGAACCATAAACTAAAAGACGGCATCCGCGAGCTATTTGAGCTAACGGTTGCCTTAGGTGGCACGCTATCCGGCGAGCATGGTATCGGCCTGGTGCAAAAGGAATTTATGTCTATCAAATATTCACCCGTCCACTTTCAACTATGGCGTGGCATTAAAGGTGTTTTTGATCCTTTTTATATATTAAATCCTGGAAAAATATTCGATAATAATCAGACAGCCCAATAATAATATCTGTAGCTGAAATTTTAGCTGGATAATACGTAGTATTTGCGTTTGCAGCTGTAACAGATGTACCTTTGTAACGGTAGCCAAAATAAAAATGTTTTTACAAAGGCGCTGCGCTGTATCCGGTCTTCCGTGCGTTTTTTGCACTTGGGACACACAGATTGATTTTTTGCAGGTATTCTATTGTCCTGTTGATTTTGTAAAGCTAAAACCATAATACAAATTAAGGGGGTGTTGTATTTTATATTTCGTAACAAATATAAAAAATAAAACAATTTATTAAATGTATAAAGTGCAATTTATTGTGCTTAAAGGCCTATATTTCACAGTTGTTGGGTTGGTATTTAACAGGTGATTAATTTATAATATATTTACTTTGCCAATAATTAATAATGTGCGGGAAGAGCAATGCTACCAGATTTTATTGTAAGATTTTTTAACAGGAGTATTTACAGAATTTTTTTTCTGTTTCTGGCAGTTTTTGTTTCCGGCTATAAATGTCAGGCCCAAAGTTTAGGCGACCCTATCGTTCATATTACTTTTGGTTCGGGGGTTTTTCAGTTTGGGGGGGCGTTAAAACCAGATTCCGGTTCAACTACCTATGGCTATGTTGCCCACTCGCCTGACGACAACTATTACACAATAGCTAACAGCACATTGGGATTAAATAAGGGTTGGGTTTTTACAACCGACCATACCGGCGACTTTAATGGTTATATGATGATAGTGAATGCCGGCTTTACCCCGGGGCTGTTTTATACCCGGAAAGTTGATGGGCTCTGTGGCAGTACAACCTATCTGTTTTCGGCTTTTATAAAAAATATTTTAAAGGGAAATGGCATTTTGCCCAATGTAACCTTTAAACTTGAAAGCATTGACGGCGCCTCTTTGGGTGAATATAATACAGGTAATATGATTGCAGATAGCACCTGGCACGAATACCCTTTTACCTTTTCAACCCCGGCAGGTGCGCAATCCGTCGTTTTAAAAATGATCAACAACGCTCCCGGCGGAACCGGCAATGATATTGCTATTGACGATATTATATTCAGGCCCTATGGGACGCAATTTTTTGCGCACTCTGACCAGGATAATGCTATTTTTTGTGCCGGTTTGCCGCATACCATGTCAATAAAAACCATCACCACACTTGATCCTAATTTTGCTCAAAAGCTTCAGGCTTATGTTAACGGTGCCTGGGTAGACCAGGGCCCGGCGGATACGGCGTCAACTTTTAGTTTTTTATCGCCGGACACTGCCGGCCATTACTCTTATCGCATAGTAAAAGGGGATGCAGGTAACATAAGCACCTCCAGGTGTGTAGTGGCCTCAAACTTTATAAATATAACCGTGCTGCCATTACCTGATGCTTTAATTCAGGCACCATACTCCACCTGCCAGGGTGATACGACGGTTTTCAGCGATCTTTCTGTTGCAGTCGGTTCAACCGTAACTTCATGGTTGTGGGATTTCGGCGACGGGCAGACGTCCACAAAACAAAATCCATCGCATGTTTACGCCAACGCAGGCGATTTTACGGTAAAATTAACAGTGACCAATCAAGCGGGATGCACTTCACAGGTTAGCAGTAAAAAAATACATATCATTCCGCAAGTTGATATTTCATTCAGTACTTCAACCCCTGTTTGTGTTACCCAGCCGGTTACTTTTACCGATGTAGCGACCAGTACAGAAGGAAGTATTACCAGCCGGATATGGGATTACGGCGACGGTACTAAAGATACCACAACTGCCGGCCCGCCTGCGACGCATACCTATACTGTTGCGGGCGATTATACCGTAAAACGGATCATAACAACCGATATAGGGTGTACAACAACTTTGGCCAGGACCATTGTGGTAAACCCGTTGCCGGTAGTTGATTTTGATTTACCCGAAATTTGTTATGCAGACCTGTCTGCCAGGTTTATAAATAAAACTATTACAGCTGACAGCAATACCGGTTTAACCTATTTGTGGAATTTTGGTGATGACGACGCAAATGCCGCCAACCCCAATACCTCAGCCTTACAAAATCCAACCCACTATTACGGTAAAACCAGGAAATACCAGGTTAGTCTTACCGTAACCTCAGCAAATGGCTGTACAGCTGCCACTGTTACTAAAACGCTCCAGGTAAACGGTTCGCCTGTTCCCGACTTTGAAGTGCTTAACGGCGGCCCGTTTTGCGCTAACCGCGAGGTTTTTTTTAAAAACAAATCAAGCGCTACCGTAGGGGTGATCACTAAAATAATATGGTATTTTGATGCTGATGATCCGTCTGCACCCGAAGTTGATGATAATCCTTACCCGGGTAAATTATACCGGCATCTGTATCCGGCGCTGCATTATCCGCAAACGACAAAAACCTACAATGTGCGTATGGTGGCATTCACCGGCGATGCCAATGTTTGCCGGGAAGAAAAGTTAATGCAGGTAACCGTCGTGATAGCCCCGGTTCTTTCCTTTAATCCGCCCGACGCTGTTTGCTTAAATAACGGTCCCCTTCGTCTTGATGCTTTTATAAGCGAAGCTACAGGTATTCCCGGCGCGCCGGTGTTTTCGGGACCTGGGGTTAGCGGTGCCGTATTTGACCCTGTTGTTGCCGGTGTGGGCATCTTTGTAATAAAATGTGTTTACACTACAACCGGCGCGACAGCTTGTGCGGATACGATTGCCAGGAGTATTACTGTAAAACCGATACCCACAGTTAACGCCGGCCCCGATATTGCCATATTAGCCGGAAATAAAATAACGATACAGACGACAGCAACCGGTGATAGCCTTAAATACTCATGGGCACCGGTTGCGGGTTTAAGCGACAGTACCATCCCCAACCCGGTTGTTACGGTAGACCAGAACGTAACCTACATCTTAACCGTAACTAATGGCGAAGGCTGTTCTGTTACAGATAATGTTAAAATAACCCCATTGCGGCCTCCTGTCATCCCTAATACCTTTACACCAAACGGAGACGGGATCAATGATACCTGGAATATTAAATATTTAGACGACTATTTAGATTGTACTGTTGATATTTTTAACAGAAACGGGCAAAAAGTATATCGGTCGGTTGGGTATACAATCGCCTGGGACGGCCGGTTCAACAACGCGAACCTGCCTGTAGGGGTTTATTATTATATTATCGACCCAAAACACGGCCGCCTGCCATTGACGGGTTATGTTACGATAATCAGGTAAAGAAGCTCAATCCGTCAGCAGGCTTCACTTGTGTACCAAATGTTAAAGCGATACGGAACCCGTGTTTGATATTTATGTCAGGCAACCGACGGTTGCCCGGGCGGCGAGAGCATGGTGTCAATAAATTCGCCGATAGCTTTTAAAGTATAAATATCGAGATAGTCTTCATTGCGCTGCATCCACTCGGTCCCTAACTTGTAAAGCATGGCTGCTTTTCCGTTTATTTTAACTTTCCACACGCGCCAGTTTTTAAAATGACCGGTAGTGATCTCTATTAACTGCGTAGTACCGTCGGCTAACTTAACTCTATAATTCATGTTGTGATGATTAATTGTTGAATAGTACGTTTTCCTTCAAATAGCAGCGTTTAAGTAGTGGTTTAACTTTGATCTAATACGTAGTATACTGGCAAATATTGTACGTAAAAATGTTAAAAAATGCGAATTAAAACAAAGAAAAATTATACCCCAGTAACTGAATAAGTTACAAAAAAAATATCCGGTTACCGGGGTAATTATTTAGCGGGAATTATTCCCTTATCCAGATATTTCTGTAGCTGATTGGCGCGCTTTTATCACCATGCGCCTGTAATCTCAGTGGTGCAGGGCCATGCGGTGTATAAACATGCTTGGTGCCTGTAGATGTACCGCCTTGTATAGCCACGTTATTTTGAATCAGGACACCGTTAAAGAAAATAGTAACCCGGGCCGGATTTTTCACTGTTCCGTCTTCATTAAATTCGGGATCGGTATAGGCAATATCATATACGTTCCATTCCCCCGCTTTTTTTGCAGGGTTTGCCAATGGTATCGCTTCCCTGTATACGCTGCCGGCCATGCCGTTTGTGTAGGTTTTGTTATCGTTGTTATAAGTGTCTAACACCTGTATCTCATATTTGCCGGAAAGAAATATACCGCTATTGCCTCTTGCCTGCCCGGTACCGGTAATGTCGGCAGGGATTTTCCATTCGATGTGTAGCTGGTAGCTGCCAAACTTTCTTTTGGTTTCGATGTCGCCGGTTGCTTTGTTTACAGTTAATACGTCTTTAGCAACCGTCCATTTTGCCGGTGATTTATCGCTGGCGTTTACCCATTCGTCCAGGTTTTTGCCATCAAATAATATAATAGCGTCTGACGGTGGGTTGCCCGGTGTTTTTGCCGGAACAACGACATTAGGTACCGGTGTAAAAACCTCGGCGTTAGTTGGGTTTGACGTACTAAGATTAGCCTGTTTAATAGTTGCCGATGTTGTTTGCCCGTATACAACCGGCGACAGGAATAACAGCGCTGCTACTATAAGATTACGTTTCATACTGGTTAATTTGGTGATTGTTTTATAATTGATCAGGTCAAATCTATAAGATTTTCAGTCATCAAAGCCCCTTTTTGTGTAACTTATTTGTTGATTTTGACAGCTGTCCGTATAAAAACAAAAAATAATCAATAATTATATAACCGGGCAACAATTGTTTCCGTATAACCCGGTAACACTATTGATTAACTAACCTGATATGGAATTTTTAGACAAAGACCCTTACCCAGAAAAACCAGCGGGCCTGGTGATTTTAAATTGGGTAGTTGTGATTTTATTGACGATTGACCTGCTTTGGTGCATTTGTTAAATAATCGCACTTATCAAAGATTAAATTTAAACTTTAACCGCTTTCCATTTACCTTTTTTGAAATAATACCAGGCTGCCAGGGCCAGCATTGTTTCTGCAATGGGGATTGAAATAAATGCCCCGGTGGCTTTCATGTCCAGGTGTTTGGATAAATACCACGCAAAAGGTATTTGAATGACCCAAAAGCAGATGAAATTTATCCAGGTTGGTGTTTTGGTATCGCCCGCTCCGTTAAGTGCCTGGGTCATTACCATTCCTATCCCATAAAAAATATATGCCGAGCCAAAAATTTGCAAAGCCTGTACGCCAAATTTTATAACTGCTTCGTCCGACGTGAAAACACGAATAATAGGATTAGAAAAACATAAAAATATAATCATTACGATGCCCATAAAAATAGCGTTGTACCTGGCGGTTATCATTACGCTTTTCTCGGCGCGGTCAAATTCTTTGGCCCCCAGGTTTTGACCAACCAGCGTAGCCGCCGCATTGCTTAGCCCCCAGGCCGGCAAAATAAAGAACACCACATTACGTATAGCAACCTGATAACCTGCTGATGCTGCCGTACCGCCGGTTTCGGCCACCAAACGTGCCACCACTATCCAGCTGCCGCTGGCAATAATAAACTGCAAGGTGGCGGGCCAGGCAATGTTGATAATAGTTTTAATTACTTGCGCTTCAAAATTAAAATGCAGTGCGGTAAACTTCACCAGGCCGTTCCCTTTTATTAAATGATAACACTGATAAAGCACACCCGATGTACGGCCGGTTACCGTGGCCATAGCGGCGCCTTTTAAGCCAAAGAAATGAATTAAAACCGGGCATAGAATGATGTTGGTAAAACTGGCTATCCACAGGCTCTTCATGGCCATAGCGGCATTGCCGGCGCCACGAAAAATACCGTTGATCAAAAATATCAGTATAATAACCAAACTGCCGCCAAACATAATGCGGGTAAAAATGGCGCCGTTGGCAATTACGTCCTTACTGGCACCCATCAACGCCAGGATATCGCCCGCATATATCATTCCGGTAACGGTAAGGATAGCCGAGATCACAAAAGCAATTATTAACGACTGCGCCCCGGCATGCGCTGCCCCGTCAATATTTTTCTCGCCTATGCGGCGTGCCACCACTGCACCGGCCGCAGTGCTTAGCCCAATGGCAATAGAGTAAACTATGGTAATTACAGATTCTGTTAAACCCACGCTTGCAATAGCATTCTCCCCCAGCTTGCCTACAAAAAACATGTCGACCAGGGCAAACACACTTTCCAGGCTTAACTCTAATATCATAGGTACAGCTAATAGCAATACTGCTTTGCGTATGCTGCCCTGCGTGTAATCCTGATTTTCGCCGTTTAACGACTGGCGTACTACTGAAATGATACTTTTAATTGTCATGATAAGGTTTATAAAGATGGCTATGGGCCGGGGGTTATATCAACACCTTACAGCTATAACCATTTGACTTTAATATGGCTATTATTTGTTCGGGGACAATAGTCGCCGCCTCAACTCTTAAAATTTTGTCGCAGTCCTCCAAATCAAAGTTAATCAGGCTATCCGGAAAATAGCCAAGTAATTGTTTAACTAATTTTTCGGCTATTTTAATTTCATCAACATTGGTTTTAAATACTTCAACTATCATAACTTTTAACCGGCTAAAGCCGTGCCCGCCTGTATTTGGGCGCGCCGCCAATAAATCATTCATTATCATATAAATTAGTTAAGACGCCTTGCCATGGCAAGGCGTTGCTGGTTTATTGCTGGCTATCGTTATAGTTTACCATCCACTGTACACCGAATGCATCAACCAGCATACCAAACCATGCGCCCCAAAACATTTTTTCCATGGGCATTATAACTTTACCACCAGCCGCAAGGGCGTTAAACAGCTTGTTAGCTTCGTCTATACTTTCCGGATCAATTGCTATAGAGATATTATCGCCAAACTTTAAACTCTGGCCCATTGTTTCCAGTGCATCGGTGCCCATTAAAATATTTCCGCCGATGGGCAACGCCACGTGCATTATTTTTTCTTTGTCTTCTGCCGACATCTTGTCGCCATGCGGTGTGTCTTTAAAGCGTTGCAGCGTTAAAAACTCGCCGCCAAACACTGATTTGTAAAAATTAAAAGCTTCTTCGGTCTTACCCAAAAAGTTTAAATACGGATTGATCTTTGCCATGGTGTTTGTTGTTTTATTGTGATGCTAAGATAAATGCTATTTGCAATAGCGATGGTGTGTATTAATGTCAACCTTAGGGGGTATTCGGGACATTTTTTTATATTTATCCATTGTTAAATAATAAACAGATGATACAACTGGGTATATTACTTACTGATCGGTACAGGCTATTAAGTGTAGCAGCCATATTAGACGTTTTTGAAAGCGTTAACCGGTTTTATATTAATGATAAAAAAGAACCTGCATTTAATATTTCGTTGTTTAACGCCGACGAATTACCTAAAGAAAAGGGTGTCGAGTTTAATGGCTATCCCGTTAAATCTATTTACCCGGCTCCAAAGCAAAACCTGGTTTTTATACCGGCATTTGGGGCTGCAGATATTGCGCAGGCCATTCGTGAAAATCATAAATATATACCCTGGTTACAACAGCAGTACCAGGCAGGAGCGGAGCTGGCCTGCGTGTGTACCGGCGCATTTTTGCTGGGCGCTACCGGGTTGTTAAATGGCCGGACCGCTACCACGCACGTTGATGCGTGTAAAGAGTTTGCCAACGCTTTCCCGACGGTAAAGCTGCAGGCCGATAAAGTGGTTACCGGCGACGGAGGATTGTATACCAGCGGCGGCTCAACCTCAAGCTTTCATTTAATGCTGCACCTGTTACAAAAATATTGCGGTAAAGATATTGCCGTGCGTACAGCTAAACTTTTCTCGATTGATATGGATAGGGAACATCAGGCTTATTTCAGTACGTTTTCGCCCCTGCAATCGCATAATGACGAGCTGGTTAGCATGGCGCAGCAAAGCATTGAAACATCATATCAAAAAACCGGCACCATTGAAGAACTGATAAAAGAGATCCCCGGAAGCCGCAGAAACATAGCCAGGCGTTTTAAACAGGTAACCGGTATTACACCGATAGAATATTTGCAGAAAACAAGGATAGAAGCCGCTAAAAAATTGCTGGTAGAAACCAATCAGCAAATGACGGAGGTCATGATCAACTCCGGGTACAGCGATCCCAAGGCCTTCCGTAAGATCTTCAGGAAAACGGTAGGCATGACGCCAACCGGGTACAGGGAGAAATTTTATATGGGTTAGCGGCTCACTCGCCCCAGGCCGTAATCATTAAATTGCGCTGGCCGCCATAGTTACGGTGCTCGCATAAATAAATCCCCTGCCATATCCCCAGCGCAAACCTGCCGTCGCGGATGGGTATGGTTACCGAACTGCCCAGCAAGGCCGCTTTCAGGTGCGCCGGCATATCATCCGGGCCCTCATCATCGTGCAGGTAACCGGGGTCGTTCTCGGGCACGGTTTTACTGAAATACATTTCAAAATCTTTTCTGACGGTAGGGTCGGCATTTTCATTAATCGTTAATGAGGCCGATGTATGCTGAATAAATACCTGGCAAATCCCCACCTTAATTTCCCTGATCTGTGGGAGCGCCTGTAAAACTTCGGCCGTTATTAAATGGAAGCCCCTGCGCCGTTGGCTAAGCTGTATTTGCTGTTGATATATTTTCATAGTGCCCTACAAAAATATCTGTAATTACCAAGTAAATGATAAAAGTTTATGATAAAATTTAGATAAAATATTAATTTAGCCAAAACCTTAAACCATGAACATTGTAGCATTTTTTGAATTTACGACATCAGAGATAATGCTTGTCGTTATTTTAATACTGGCGTTCCCTTTATTATGTTTGTTTTGCCTGATAGATATTATCAGGTCTGATTTTAAAGACTCAACCGCTAAGTTAATATGGGTGCTGGTGGTATTGTTTGCCCCGTTTATCGGGTCGGTGCTCTACCTGTTTATAGGCCGGAAAAGCAAAGTAATCAATACCTGATAAACGTTATTGACGGCGCCTGCCCGGATAAATGCAACTTTCGTTGTAACGATATTCTCCGCGCCGCGTCTAATTTAGGTTAAACCAGGTATGTTGTGATTATGCGCTATTTTCTTTGTTTGCTGTTGCCTCCGCTGGCTGTATTCAGCACCGGCAGGGTGGGTGCCTTTATATTGAGTATCTTTTTGACCCTGTTTTTCTGGATCCCCGGCGTAATCCACGCCATATTGGTTACCAATGATTATTATGCTGAAAAAAGACACAGGCAGCTGGTGCGCGCAATGAAGCGCGGCCGGTAATTTATTGCTTCAGGTAATACGTGGCCTGTATTATTTTATAAGTGGTATTTACGGCTAATCCCCAATTCGCGGTTAACGTGCCGGTAAACGTATTTTCAAGCTCCAGTTCTGTTGAAGTTAAAGTTAAAATAGGTTTGGTTGTGGTGCCGCCTATCGTCTGTTTTAAGAACAAAGTTGAGCCCAGAATGGAGTAATTTAAATAACCGGTAGTGTCTATAGTGGCCATCATTTCGCCCGGTTTTTTTGCCGGTGGGGTGGTTACGTAAGCGCTTCCATCGGCATTATAAATTTCAAATGAGGCTTTATCCGCATTGCTGCCGGTAAAATTAATAGTCGAATCTTTTAAAAGGACGTCGGTGATAAGATCATAAACCCGGATATTTTGCTGATAGGATTTCCAGGTGCCAACTATCAGTTTGGCATATTGTGATTTTGTGCCGGACGTGTCATCCTTTTTACAGGAATAAATAGCCAGCAGCAAAAATGCGATTAACAAATGTGACTTTTTCATAGGTCATCAGGTTTAGTCAAAACCATCTAAACAATTGATAGTAATGAGCTTGTAACTGAAATTAAGCTTATATAACAGGGGAGTGTTATTGTGATTTTAACGTAATATACCATCCTAATGTTTTAAGTAAATTGCCGCGAATTAAAAAATACCGTTTTTAAGATGAATGATGTTTTGGGCCAGGCGCTAAATGATTATTTTCACAACCAGCGCGGCAGTAAACTCTGGATAAATAACAAATACGGCCCCAAAGAAGAGATGCCGGTAGCTACCTATTTCAGAGGCGAGGACGATATGCCGGATATAGAATGGATGGCCCTGGAGCAATGCCGCGGCAAGGTGCTGGACATCGGTGCAGGGGCGGGCAGCCATGCTTTATACTTACAGGAGCAGGGGCTTGATATCACGGCCATGGATATCTCGCCCCTGGGGGCAGCGGTAATGGCAGCGCGCGGCGTAAAAAAAACACTGGAGGCTGATATCTTTACTTATAACCAGCCGGGATATGATACCCTGCTGTTGTTGATGAATGGTATTGGTTTGGCGGGCACCATAGCGGGCTTAAAAAAACTGCTGCTGCATCTTAAAACATTGTTAAATGACGACGGGCAGATCCTGTTCGACTCGTCGGATATCGCTTACCTGTACGAAGGTAAATTGCCCGCAGCGGGTTATTATGGCGAAATACAATATCAGTACAGTTATAAAAAAAATAAAACGGAATGGTTTAACTGGCTCTATGTTGACGAGCAAACCTTAAAACAGGTTGCGTTGGAAACAGGTTTTAACCTGGAAGTGTTAATTGAAGACGAGCATGGCCAATATTTAACCCGTTTAACAAAAGCTGTTTAGCTTATTATTATAAAATCCGTTAAACTTTAACCGGATTATTTGTTCTATATCAACAAAATCATCACAAAAAATAAATACATGAAAAAGCTACTAATCCTAACCGCACTAACTATTGCTACCTATACAACCTTTGCCCAGGGGGTAGACCTGCGCCGTAAAATTGAAGTTACCGGCATTGCCGACCAGGAGGTGACACCTGATATTATCAATGTTACCATATCTCTGCAAGAATACCTGGACGGTAAGAAAAAGATTACCATAGATCAGCTGGAAAGTCAGTTAGAGGCGGCCGTACGTGATGCCGGTATCCCGAAAGAGGATTTCACGATCAATAACCTGTCGGCCTACAATAATACTTATCAGAAAAAAAAGAACCCTGATTTTCTGGCTTCGAAACAATATGGTATCCGGTTTCATGATCTGAATAAATTTAACCAGATAATAAGCAAGGTTGACCCTAAAGGCATCCAAAGCACCAATATTGATAGCTATGATTATTCAAAAATTGACGAGCTGAAAAACGAATTAAAATTAAAAGCGCTGTTAACAGCAAAAGCCAAAGCAGCATACCTGGTAAATGGTTTGGGTGAAAACCTGGGCCAGGTGCTTAATATTACAGAAACAGACAATAGCAACTATCCGCAACCAAGGCAGATGATGTTTAAAACTATGGCTGCAAGTGATGTCAGATCGGTACCGGAGTCGGATATCGATGTACGAAAAATTAAATTAAGCTTCCAGATCAATGCAGTGTTTCAAATAGGGAAGTAAGTTATAGTGTTATTAAAAATTAAACCTTTGCTGATGATTTCGGCAGAGGTTTTTTTTGATCATTCTGACCAATAGGAATTGGTCTTAAGAACGGTACGTCTTATTAATAATTAAATTTTATATTTGATTATCATTATCTTTATTACCGTTAAACCTGCTAACCTTACAATTCTTTTATGAACACAACCCTTACTTTCCTCAAAAATCTATTCCTGGCAACCGGTGCTATCTGGTTTTTCAGCGCGTTGGCCATTCTGATTTTAAACCTTAACTTCGGGCCACGCGAGATCATGTTTACTTTGATTGTGCCACTTGCCTATGCCGTGTTACGGTTATTTGATAGAATCAAATCCTAAGGTTATTAGCTATCCAGCCGTTAAGGAATAGCTTTTAGCCCGGTACTGACCGTCGCCGGCCGCATAACCGATTATTGTTTCACCTTATCTCTACAAGTAAAGCGATGAGAAAAATTTTACTGTTATTTACCGCTGTATTTTTTGTAATGGGTATCCAGAAATCTGCAGCGCAGCAACTTTATCAATGCGATACCACCAAAGCTTACTGGACATTTGAAAAAGACAGCAGCTTCCTGTATGTTAAACTTATGGGGAAGGCTGTAACAACCACCAGGCCAACCCTTATATCGGTTAATGCAATGCCATTGCAGGTGGTAATAGTAAATAAAGCAAATTATTTAAAAGAAGGTGGCGACAATACCGATTTTGCTGTACTAACGCGGTATGCTAAAAGCGAAAGCGATTATTTTGCCAATAGTTTTAAAACTCAATTAAATTCAAGGATGAATACCTTAACGCTGCCCGGCGACAAAAAGGTGGTGATATGGTATTTTGATATGCCACAGTCTGTAACCCAAAATGTAAAAGCGCAGGTGTTTGTCAACATGGTGGCCGGTGATAAAATATTCGGCCTTTCAGGAACACAGTTTAATAACCAGGAGTTGAAAAATATAGGTGGATTTTTATTGGGGGTAATAGCCACCTTAACCAAGGCAGAAAGTAAGGCCGAATTGAATACACTTTGCAGTAAATAGATTTAATCCTGTCCGCAGCGGGCCATACCGCTATTTAGGCACTACATAGGTAAAAGAAACGTCTATCCGGTCTGTGTATTTGGCGATATTCACCGGGCCCGGTATTTTGTCTTTATAAGTAACGGCGGCCGTTATATCTGCATTGGGCCTGGTGGTAGCCTCAAGGATGATTTTATGGCCAACCTGTGGTGTAAACGTATAATTAAGGCTGGCAACATCATAATCGTCTTTAACATAAAAATCATTCGTTACCGTATCAACCTCTGTGATGTTGTACGAGAAAAGCTGGCTGCTGGTTATTAACATTCATAACCGCCGGTGTTGCCGCAGGGTTGGTAGCTGGTGATACCGTCTCGCTTTTTTTGCAACCAAAGCAACTCAACAGTAAAAGGCACAGATAGACTTTTTTCATTTATAGTCGGTTTCCTCCCGATATAACGCTGCCAGACAGTTAATTAGTATTTAATATCAGTCTTGGTTCATCAAAGGCGATCATCTGGTCGCGTTCTGTTGCCGGTATCTGTATGGATTTATTGGCCTTATAGTCATAACTAATACATACGGTTTTACCGGTGGTGCAAATTTCTTCGCCATTGGGGGTTACCCTCACCAAAACATGCATTACGTCAAAACTGCTGTTGCCTATGCGCACCACCCGCACATAGCAGGCAATTTGGTCGTGCAGGTTTACGGGTTTTAAATAATTTATTTCGCTCCGGCCCACAATTACGCCATGCTCGCTAAAGTTCCAGTTGATGGCTTCTTTCCAATAATTAAAACGGGCTATTTCAAAATAGGTTAAATAAATAGCGTTGTTAACATGCCCTACTGCATCTATATCTGAAAACCGGATAGGTATAGCCGTACGGAATTTATAATCTGAGAGTTTTTCAGCCATTAAGTGTCATTATGTCTGGTTAAAAAAAGGTTAAGCGACAAATTGCCATACAAAACAACTCAAAAAGCCATTGGTACAGCTCTTGATTAAGTCTCTGCGAAGTTAATAAAAGAAAAACTTAGGAGGATATAAAAATGACTTTAGTAAAATTTGGCAAGGAACAAAAGAACAACATCGTGAATCCATTTTTTAATGATGTGTATTCACTGTTAAATGATTCGTTTTTAAACGAAAAATTAGCTACCCGTATACCCGCTGTAAACATCTCAGAAAACGATAACCAGTTTGAGATTGAAGTTGCGGTACCCGGCTTAAGCAAAGAAGATATCAAAATCAATTTAGACAAAAATGTATTAAGCGTTTCGGCTGATAAAAAAACTGAAACCACTGATGACAATAAGAAATTTACCAAACGCGAATACAGTTTTAATTCATTTTCAAGGTCATTTACCTTACCTGAAAGCGCAGATCATTCAAAAATCGAAGCTGATTACACAGCCGGGATTTTGAAACTGACCATCGCTAAAAAAGAAGAAGCTAAATTTCAATCAAGAGAAATAGCTGTAAAATAATATATCGGGACGTTCCGAAGGTCCGTGGCAGTGAGTGAGGTTTGTGAATGACAGGCCCGGACCCGGGAAATACCGAAAAAAGAGTGTTTTCATAAGTAATGTTGGTTTAGTTTGAAGAGGGCCGTTCCGTAAGGGGCGGTCCTTTTCTTTTTAGTAATGTGTGTTAATTGTCAATATTTTCCATCATGGGTCCGGCTCTTTCCGAATAATCGCGGCAATTACTACCTTTAAATTTTAAACATCCCGGCTATGAAAAAATTACTGCTCATTATATCCCTTATTATTTTAGGCCTTGGGGCAAAGGCGCAAACCACGGCGGTACCGGCTAAAGCTGTTAACCCTACAGATACCTCCAGGGTGTACAATCCCGCTGCTGATGCAAAGGCAGAGATTGCAGCGGCGGTAAAACAGGCAGCCGCGAGCCATAAAAATGTATTCCTGCAAATTGGCGGCAACTGGTGCATATGGTGTTTATATTTTAATGACCTGGTAAAAAAAGACGCCGAACTTGATAAATACCTGCGCGAAAATTACGTTGTGGTGCATGTAAATTACAGTCCCGAAAATAAAAATGAGCAGGTGCTGGCTGATCTGGGTTACCCGCAGCGTTTCGGTTTCCCGGTATTTGTGGTGCTTGACGATAAGGGTAAAAGGTTACATACCCAAAATTCGGCTTACCTGGAAGAGGGCCGGGGACATAGCAAAGCTAAGGTGATGGAGTTTTTTCATAATTGGTCGCCTGCAGCAATTGATCCTGAAACTTATAAAGGTAGATAAGTTGGCAGTTCACTATACCTAAGAATCTTAGGTATGATCCATATCTACTGATCCATCCATCAAAAAATGGCCCAAAACGGCTATTTTGCAATTATTTGATTATCAGTTATTTAACTAAATATTGAGTTTAATGATCCTGACGAATAAGACTGATCCAAAGTGATCCGCTCAAAAAGTTAATCCATTTGTTTACAACGAGTTAACCCAGAACGGTGATCCGGGTGATCCATATTTTAATGTGGATCACCTCGCTTAACAGCGGTTAGTCGCGCATGTTGATGTACTGCAACGGCTGATCAAAATCCTCTTTACGGCATAGGGCTATCACGGCCTGCAGGTCGTCTATCTTCTTGGCCTGCACCCGCACCTGGTCGTCCATAATGCTGGCCTGTACCTTTAGTCCGCTATCCTTAATTTTCTTGACGATCTTTTTAGCAGCGTCCTGGTCAAGCCCCTGCTTGATCTTGATCTCCTTGCGGATCATGTTGCCTGATGCGGCTATCTCCTTACCAAAATCCATTGCTTTGGGGTCAAGCCCCTGCTTCACCATCCGGCTGATAATGGCATCCTGTATGGCTTTAACGCGCATGTCATTCTCGGTAACTATGGTTACCACGTTGGTTTTCTTCTCAAGTTCTATGGTGCTTTTTGAGTCGTTAAAATCATAACGGTTCAAAATCTCTTTTTTCGCGATATTGATAACGTTATCCAGGGTCTGGCCGTCTATCTTGCTTACTATATCAAATGTTGGCATAGGTAAAGTGTTTATAATTTCTTACAAAATTAGTATTTATAAGGTTATAAAATCAAATAGTTAACTTTTATGTTAAACGGGGAGATATTAGTAATCTATTAATATTAACTTAACAAATAAATAAGCAGCTTTGCAATAATGCTGCAAGGCGTTCAGAATATGGATATTAAACGGGTACCATTAATTAACAGAGAAATAAGCTGGCTATACTTTAACGAGCGCGTTTTGCAGGAAGCTGCCGACCCCACAGTGCCATTAATTGAGAGGATTAAGTTTTTAGCCATATTTTCTTCAAATCTTGATGAGTTTTACCGGGTGAGGGTAGCCACCCTAAGCCGTTTATCTAACCTGAATGATAAGGCAAAGGAGATCTTAGGCTACAATCCCAAAAAGATACTTAACCAGATCAAAAACCTGGTGGTAAAGCAAGAGCGTAAGTTTAATGATCTTTATGAAAATATTATCGTCAAACAGCTTGCCGAAGAGAAGATCTTCCTGCTAAACGACAAGCAGTTAAACGTTGCCCGCGGTACCTTTGTTAAAAATCACTTCCGCGAAAAGCTGCTGGCTACGCTGGTGCCCATTATGCTGGATAACACTACCGTATTACCGGAGCTGCGCGACCGTGCCATTTACTTCTTTGTAAAGCTGAGCCATGAGAAAAAGGTTACTTACGCCTTAATTGAGATCCCCGATAACCTTTCGCGGTTTATCGTACTGCCCGAGACCAATAATCTTAAATTTATTATCCTGCTGGATGACATTATAAGGTATTGCCTGGAAGACATATTTTTCATTTTTGAGCACGACAGCATCGAAGCCTATTCTATCCAGCTCACCCGTGATGCCGAGCTTGATTTAGATAAAGAAGTTAGCGGAAAGTTCATTGATTCCTTATCAAAAAGTTTACAGAAACGAAAAAAGGGTAAGCCGATGCGTTTACTTTATGATTCTGAAATGCCGATGGATATGTTAAAATACGTGGTAAGCAGGATGGGGCTACACGGCGAGAGCCTGATACCGGGCAACCGCTATCATAACTTTAAAAACTTTATATCGTTTCCAAACGTGGGCAGGCCTGAGCTTGAGTATGTAAAGTACCCTGCATTACCCGTTGATGAGCTTGGTTTTGATAAAAGCTTAATGGCTATTATAGCCAAAGAAGACCACCTGATAAGCACTCCATACCAAACTTACGACTATGTGATTCACTTTTTACGGGAAGCAGCTATTGACCCAAAGGTAAAAGAGATCAGCATAGCGGTATATCGCCTGGCAGAAAACTCGCGCATTATGCACGCGTTGATTAACGCGGCTAAAAATGGCAAAAAGGTTAATTGCCTGGTTGAGCTCAGGGCCCGTTTTGATGAGCAGAATAACATAACCTGGAGCCGCCGTTTAGAGGAGGAGGGGGTTAACGTAATATACGGCATTGATGGGTATAAAGTACACTCAAAGATATGCCTGGTTAGCCGCACCGAAAAAGATAAGTTAGCCTATTATGCCTGCCTGTCTACCGGCAACTATAACGAAAAAACGGCCCGTATATATGCAGACCATACTTTGCTTACCGCCAATAAGAAAATCACCGCCGATCTGGTAAACGTATTTAAAGCCATTAACAAAGGGGCATTACCTAAAGATTTAAAACACCTCATTGTATCACCTATTGATTCAAGGCCGGCAATTTATAAGCTGATTGATACAGAAATCAGGAATGTTAAAGCCAAAAAGCCGGCTTACATGATATTGAAAATGAACAGCCTGGCTGATGAGCAGCTGATCATCAAATTATACCAGGCCAGTAATGCAGGTGTTAAAATACAGTTAATTGTACGGGGCATGTGCTGCCTGGTGCCGGGCGTAAAGGGTTACAGTGAAAATATTGAAGTTATAAGCATCATTGATAAATACCTGGAACATGCGCGGGTACATATCTATTGTAATGGCGGCGATGAGCTGATCTATTTAACATCTGCTGATTTTATGTCGCGTAATATTGACAGCCGGGTTGAGGTTGGTTTCCCGATATATGATAAACGGATAAAAAAGGAGGTGCGGGATATCATTAATATCCAGTTAAGCGATAATACCAAATCGCGCGAGATCAATAGCCAAAACTCCAATAAATACCACAAAACAAAATCAGACCTGCCGGTGCGCGCGCAGATAGATATATATAATTATTTAAAGAGCAACATACAATAAATTGAGATACGCAGCTATAGATATAGGATCAAACGCGGTAAGGCTACTTATTGCGGATATTAAAGAGAACGACGGGACAGTATCGTTCAAAAAAAACACACTTATCCGCGTGCCGCTGCGCTTAGGCGACGACGCGTTTTTAAATCAGCATATTTCGGATAAAAAAGCTGCCGACCTGGTTAAAACCATGCAGGCTTTCCGTAACCTGATGGATGTATATAAAGTCGGCGAGTATATGGCCTGCGCTACCTCCGCCATGCGCGAAGCCAAAAATGGGGCAGAGGTGGTAAAACAGATAAAAGAAGAAGCGGATATCAAGCTGGAAATTGTACATGGCCAGGTTGAAGCTAAGATCATTTATGCCAGCCATGCCGAGCAAAACATCGATAAAAATAAAACCTACCTGTATATTGATGTGGGGGGCGGCAGTACAGAGCTTTCATTATTTTCATCCGGAGAGCTGATTGCGTCAAAATCATTTAATATCGGAACGATCAGGATCCTGGATAACCAGGACACCGAAGAGACCTGGAACGCCATGCGCGACTTTATCCGCGAACATACCCGCCATTTTAAAGGGGTACTAGGCATTGGCACCGGCGGTAATATTAACAAGTTGTATAAGTTATCCGAAGAGAAAAACAACGCACCGATGAGCTTTTCCAAACTAAAATCGCTCTATGATTATTTGGATTCGTTTTCGTTAAAAGATCGTATTAATGTGCTGGGTTTAAACCAGGACAGGGCAGACGTTATCATACCCGCCTGCGAAATTTACCTGTCTGTAATGAAGTGGGCAGGTATAAAAAATATCTATGTACCAAGTGTGGGCATGGTTGACGGTATTATACAAACCCTGATAGATGAAAATTATGTGAAAAGTGCATTAAAATAATTTCAATAATTGTTTAATAATTTAAAAAGTGTTATTATATTTGTATTGCCCTCTCAAAGGGCATGTTTTTCATAGGTAGATGTAGGGTCGGGTACTTGTTATTCGACCCTTTTTTGTACCCGCAACTTTAATCCCTTTGGTTTGTTAACCAATAATCATGAAGAAAAAAATTGTAATTGCTGTTACCGGCGCCAGCGGCTCCATATATGCTAAATTATTGCTGGATCGTTTACAGCACTTAGATAGTCAAGTTCAGGAAATTGCAATTGTGATGTCTGACAATGCAAAACAGGTATGGCAATTTGAACTGGATAACGAAGACTATAATAACCTGCCCTATAAATTTTATGCTAAAACAGATTTTATGGCACCGTTTGCCTCCGGCTCGGCGAAGTTTGATACCATGGTGATTGTGCCGTGCTCCATGGGTGCCCTGGGCCGCATAGCGGGTGGCATATCTGACGATTTAATTACCCGCGCCGCCGATGTGATATTGAAAGAGCGCCGAAAACTAATATTGGTTGCCCGTGATATGCCTTTAAATTTGATCCATATCCGCAATATGGCAGCCGTTACAGAGGCAGGCGGGATCATCTGCCCGGCAGTACCGTCATATTACAGTAAGCCCCAAACAGTAGAAGAAGTGGCAATGACCGTAGTAAACCGGGTTGTCGATTTAATAGGATTAGAGAACGACAGCTACCGCTGGTCTGAATAGTAATTAAGTTAACATAGTGGCAACTGGTACTAATATTCAGCAGGTATTTAACTAATCTTTAAAAATCTTATCTTTGCGGCTTGATAATGAACAAGAAAGTTGCTTTTTATACGCTGGGTTGCAAACTCAACTACTCAGAGACATCAACGCTGGGCCGCCTTTTTAGCAATGCCGGTTTTGATACGGTTGATTTTACGGATACGCCCGACGTTTACGTTATTAATACCTGCTCGGTAACTGAAAATGCAGATAAAAAATGCAAAAAGGTTGTAAAAGAAGCATTAAAGGTATCGCCTAACGCTTATGTAACCATTGTAGGTTGCTATGCGCAATTAAAACCGATCGAGATAGCCGAAATTGAGGGCGTGGACATGGTTTTGGGCGCTGCCGAGAAATTTCAGATCATTGATTACATTACAGATCTTACCAAAAAGCCAAAAGCGCAGATTTATAATCAGCCGGTTTCCCAGGCCAATGAGTTTGTGCCTGCTTATTCTTTCGGCGATCGTACCCGCACGTTTTTAAAGGTGCAGGACGGCTGTGATTACTCCTGCTCATTTTGTACTATACCGCTGGCGCGCGGTGCAAGCCGAAGCGATACTATTGCCAGTGTAATTGAGCAGGCCAGACAGATAGCGGCATCAGGCGTTAAAGAGATTGTGTTAACTGGCGTTAACCTGGGCGATTTTGGAATAATTGACGGGAAACGCGAGTTTAAATTCTTTGATTTGGTTAAGGCGCTGGACGAAGTGGAAGGTATAGACCGGATCCGGATCTCATCTATCGAGCCCAATTTACTGACTGATGAGATCATAGAATTTGTGGCCGGTTCAAAACGTTTTGTGCCGCATTTTCATATTCCGCTGCAATCAGGTTCCAATAAAATTTTAAGTTTAATGCGCCGTCGTTATAAGCGCGAACTTTATGTTGACAGAGTAGCTAACATTAAACAGCTAATGCCCGATTGCTGTATAGGGGTCGACGTGATTGTCGGTTTCCCGGGCGAGACACGTGAAGATTTTGTAGACACCTACAACTTTTTAAACGATCTCGATATATCATATCTGCACGTATTTACCTATTCTGAACGTGAAAATACCCTTGCTGCCGAAATGAACGGGACAGTGCCCGGCTCAACCCGCGCCGACAGGAGCAAGATGCTGCATATCTTATCAGACAAAAAACGCCGTGCTTTTTACGAAACCCAGTTAGGCCGCACCGGCGAGGTTTTGTTTGAAGGCGATATCAAAGAAGGCTATATGCACGGTTTTACCCGTAACTATGTTAAGGTTAAAACTAAATTTGACCCGGTGCTGGTAAATGAGTTAAAAAAAGTAGGCTTAACAAAAATTTCAACTGATGGTGATGTTGAAATAACCGAAAGCGAAGAAATATTAGTACATTAACTCTATATTCGCAGCAAATTATTACCTATGTTTCCAAGCATTAGTTCGCTTATAAAATATCTCACCGGTTGGGATATCCTGTTACCAATTCAAACCTTTGGCTTTTTTGTAGCATTGGCTTTTATGGCCGCTTACTGGGCGTTTGTGCAGGAATTTAAACGGAAAGAAAAACTCGGCTATATCCGCACGTTCGAAAAAACAATAACAATAGGTAAAGCTATCACCCCGGTTGAATTATTGGCTAACTGCTTTTTTGGTTTTGTATTAGGGCTTAAATTGGTAGCGATGGTATTTAACTACCATGCCATGATCGACGATCCGCAGGCATTTCTTTTATCTGCCAGCGGTAATATCCCCGGAGGGATTGTGTTTGCAGCCCTGTTTGGCTACTGGGCCTATGCCGAAAATAAAAAGCAACGCCTGCCCAAACCAGAGACTAAAACTATAAAGGTCCATCCGTATGAATTGATGGGGAACCTGTTGTTATGGGCCGCCATTTGCGGGTTTGCTGGTGCCAAGTTATTTAACGCGCTTGAAAACTGGAACGAGTTTATGGCTGACCCTGTAGGGATGCTGATTGGTTTTAGCGGGCTGACATTTTATGGCGGACTGATTTGCGGTGGCGCGGCGGTTCTTTATATTGCCAATAAACATGGCATTAAGCCTTTAAATATGTTGGATATAGGCGGGCCGGGTATGATGCTGGCTTATGCCGTTGGCCGCATAGGCTGCCAAATGTCTGGCGATGGAGATTGGGGCATCCCTAATCTTAAACCCAAACCCGGCTTTTTAAGCTGGGCACCTGATTGGATGTGGTCGTTTAAATTTCCGCATAATGTGGGTATGGAAGATGCCGGAAACATTATACCCAACTGCGTAGGCAAATATTGTAATGAATTAAAATTACCAGTATATCCTACCTCGTTTTATGAGTCGGTAGTTTGCATTTTATTATTCCTGCTTTTATGGGCCATACGTGACCGTATTAAAATACCGGGTATTATGTTCGGCGTATACCTGATATTAAATGGGATAGAGCGTTTTTTAATAGAACTGATACGCGTAAATACTCGCTACCATGTAGGCGGGATATCGTTTACGCAGGCCGAAATGATTTCCTTATTGCTGGTTATAGGCGGGTTGGCTTTAATTGTTACCGGGTTAAACCGGCAGAAAAAAACAACGGTTAAACGTGGCTAGCGCAACCTTTGGTCAAAAGCTTTTTAAAAACCAGGTAGCCAGGTTTATATTTTCTGCGGGTGTAGGTTTTCTGGTTGATATTTTTGTTTTTTATCTTTTAGATCATAATTTTCTGGAGCAGCCAACTTATCGCGTGTTTTCTTTCACGTTTGATAATTATACGCTTTCGCTGGCTATTTCTTTCTTTTTAGGGGTGATGGTTAATTTTTTAATTACACGGTACCTGGTGTTTAACGAGTCAGTGTCCTCACCGGCAAAACAGTTCTTTCGTTTTGTAACGGTGGCCATAATTGGTTTTTTTGCAAACCTCACTTTACTGGATATCTTTATCCGGTCATTACACCTTTATGCGCCTGTCGCACGTGTTGCGGCAGCTTTGAGCTTGTTCTTCGCCAGTTTTTTTGTACATAAATTTTTCTCATTTAGTTTATCATTAAGACATCATGCAGCCAGACCAGATAGCAAAACAGGTAATTGAGCTTTCAAAACAAGCAGGCGATTTTATTCGCCAGGAAAGAAAAACCTTTAATGCTGATAAAATAGAATACAAAGGTTTAAACGACCTGGTATCGTACGTTGATAAAACTGCCGAAGGCATTATTGTAGCCGGGCTTGAAAAGATCCTGCCTGAAGCCGGTTTCATAACCGAAGAAAAAACAAAAAACAATATTGCCGACCAATATAACTGGATCATTGATCCGCTGGATGGCACTACCAACTTTATACATGGCGTACCTTCATACTCGGTTAGTATCGCCTTAAAAGAATATAATGAGCTGATACTAGGCGTGGTTTATGAAATTAACCTGGACGAGTGTTTTTACGCCTGGAAAGGCTCGCCGGCTTATTTAAACGGTACGATAATAAAGGTGAGCAACGCCCCGACAATTGCCGATAGCTTAATTGCAACCGGTTTCCCTTACTATGATTTTACCAAACAGGCTCAATATATTGAGTTGTTTACGCACCTGATGCAAAGCTGCCATGGTTTGCGCAGGTTGGGATCAGCAGCGGTAGACCTGGTTTACACCGCCGCCGGACGTTTTGATGCGTTTTACGAATATAACCTGAACGCCTGGGACGTAGCTGCCGGGATAGTAATATTAAAACAGGCAGGAGGGCAGGTAGTTAATTTTAATGGTGGCGACGAAGTTTTAAATACCCGCGAGGTATTGGCCACCAACGGTAAAATAACTGAGGAAATGCTGGCAGTAGTTCAACGATATTTTGCCTGACCGTCCTGCGCATAAACATAAAAAAGGATCATACATTAGCTGTATAATCCTTTTCTGATAAAGCTGCTAAGCTTTGATCTTTAAATTTTTTACAAAGCTTCCGATACTACTTCAGTAACCTCGGGCACCATACGTTTAAGCAAATTCTCGATACCTGCTTTTAAGGTGATAGTTGATGACGGGCAGCCACTGCATGAGCCCCGCAACTCAACGGTTACCACGCCTTCTTCAAACGAACGGTAAGATATAGCGCCGCCATCCTGCTCAACAGCCGGGCGTACATAATCATTTAAGATCTGCTGAATTTTGATTTCGGTATCTGTACCTTCAAAGTCAACGGTCTCGGCTTGTTCTTCCAGTTGAACTTTCAATTCAGATTCAACCGCTCCTTTTACAAACTCTTTCAGTATTGCCTCAATATCTTCCCAGTCTGTGCCTTCGGTTTTGGTAACCGTAACAAAATTACTGGCAAAGAAAACGCCGTTTACAAACGAAAATTTATATAACTCTTTAGCAAAGGGTGATTTCTCTGCGCTTTCTTTAGTGGCAAAATCGGCACTGCCATTAATCAGCAACTTGTTCACAATGAACTTCATTGTGGCCGGGTTAGGCGTTGATTCGGTATATACGTTGATATTCATCTTGATCTTCTTTTATTTACTTAACAAAGTTAAATAGCTTTTTGATTAATGTATCATACTAAAATAGTTATGACCTGTTGGTGACGTTGTGCAAATAAGCAGATATGTAAATGTGCTGATGAAAAATTAACTAACTAATCATTGCACATACACACATTTGCATATCTGCACATCAAATCCCTGTATAATTGCCAGGTGTTATCTTTTTAATTTCTTCTTTTACGCTGTCATCAACCTGTAACGTATCTACAAACTCGGAAATAGTTTGTGCGTTAACCTGTGTATTGGTGCGGGTAAGCTCTTTTAGCGCTTCATACGGGTTAGGATAGCCTTCGCGCCTTAAAATAGTTTGGATGGCTTCCGCTACAACCGCCCAGTTAGCTTCCAGGTGCGCATTGATGGCTGGCTCGTTTAATAATAATTTACCCAAACCTTTTACGGTTGATTTAAGCGCGATTAACGTATGCGCCACCGGCACGCCGATATTACGTAAAACGGTCGAGTCGGTTAGGTCACGTTGCAGTCTTGATATTGGCAATTTAGCAGCAAGGTGCTCAAATAAAGCATTTGCAATACCCAGGTTACCTTCAGAGTTCTCAAAATCTATCGGGTTAACTTTATGCGGCATGGCTGACGAACCAACTTCGCCGGCTTTAATTTGCTGTTTAAAATAATTCATTGAGATGTAGGCCCACATATCGCGGTCCAGATCTATCAGGATATTGTTGATCCGTTTTAACGCATCGCATTGGGCGGCAAAATTGTCATAATGTTCAATTTGCGTGGTGTATTGCGAGCGGCTGAGTCCTAAAATATTGTTTACAAAATTATTGCCGAACGCTTTCCAGTCAATGTTGCCATAAGCTACCTTATGTGCATTAAAGTTACCTGTAGCGCCGCCAAATTTAGCCGAGGTTGGCACCTGCTTCAATAATACAAGCTGATTTTCAAGGCGTTCAACAAAAACCTGTATTTCTTTACCCAGGCGGGTAGGAGACGCCGCTTGTCCGTGTGTATGCGCCAGCATGGGTACTTTATCCCAGTCGCCGGCATATTTTTTTAATAAGCTAATCAGCTCATCAATGACCGGATAATAAACCTCATCTAAGGCTAATTTAAAAGTATAAGGTATGGCAGTATTATTAATGTCCTGCGAGGTTAAGCCAAAGTGGATAAATTCTTTAAAATCATGCAGGTTTAACCCGTCAAACTTCTGTTTAATAAAATACTCAACCGCTTTAACATCGTGATTGGTTATTTTTTCAATGTCTTTGATGCTTTGCGCATCAGCTTCATTGAAATTTTTATAAATATTCCGTAACTTTTCTACCAGATTTTCATCAAAATCCTGTAATTGTGGCAACGGATGCTGGTATAAAGCTATAAAGTATTCGATCTCAACAAACACCCGGTATTTGATCAGGGCATATTCAGAAAAATAAGCGCCAAGCCCGGCAGTAGTTTTTCGGTAACGGCCATCAATGGGTGATATTGCAGATAGAGGTGTAAGTGTCATTTTTTTTGATTTTGTGCAAAGGTAACAAATTCGGCATTATTAAGATGTAGTGGGGAATTGGCCTGTTGGCTAAACAGATGTGGAAAACATTTTTTAATGGAAACTTTGAAATCTAAAAATGTTTCCTTAGTTTTGACCAATCAAGTCAATGGGTCAAATAGATAGAATAATACAAGGCGGCGAGGACCTGTTTTTAACAGCAGGCATCAAAAGCGTAACGATGGATGATATAGCCAAACACTTAGGCATGTCAAAAAAAACCATCTACCAGTTCTTTAAAGATAAAAACGAGTTGGTGATAGCTTTGGTAAAGAAAAAGCTGCAGCAGGACGAAGATCAGATGTGCGCCATCATCAACCAGTCGGGCAATGTGATCGAAGAGATGATCAATATGATGAAATGTTCTGAGGATATTTTTTCACGCATCAACCCGATAGTAATTCACGATCTGCAAAAGTATCATCCGGATGCCTGGCAGCAGTTTCAAAGCTTTAAGGCCGATGTTATTGTACGCACTTTAGAAGAATTATTAACCAAAGGGATTAAACAGGGCTATATACGTCCGGATATTGATGTAAAAATTATGGCGCGGATGCGGGTAAACCAGGTAGAGATGGGGTTTAATCCCAACATCTTCCCGATAGCCGAGTTTAGCACCTGGAAAGTACAGTACCAGCTTTTAGAGCATTTTAACTTTGGTATTTGTACGCTTAAAGGATATAAACTATTAAATGAATATAAAAATATAGCTAACGAATAAAATTGACTGCTGACATAGGGTTGTCAACCGGGCGATGTTATTTTGAAGATAATTAATAAATAATACAACTAAACAACACAACAATACAATGAAATATATTTTTTTAACAGCGTCCTTAATTTGCACCATAGCATTAAGCAGCTATGCGCAACAGGCACCGCCACCCAATACGCCGGTAAGCTTTAGCCTGGCCGATTGTATAAAATATGCATATGAACATCAGGACTCGGTAAAAAATGCCGATCTGGATGTTAGAAGTGCTGATTATAAGGTAAAAGAAACTATTGCTACCGGGTTACCGCAGGTTAACGGCTCAATTACCTTTCAGGATTTTTTGAAAACGCCAACCTCGTTAGCTCCGGCAGGTATCTTTGCAGGTACTCCTGACTTCAATGCGCCATTGGTTGCGCTTCCGTTTGGTGCTTTAAAGTATAATAATACTTATGCGCTTAATGCCAGCCAGCTTTTGTTTAGCGGAACATTTCTTGTCGGATTGAAAGCAGTAAAAACTTTCAGAGAATTGTCGCAACGCAGCCTGGTACGCTCAAAAATTGAAACTAATGTTAACGTAACCAAAGCTTACTACCAGGCCCTGGTAAGCAACGAGCAAATTACGTTGTTGGATGCCAACATCGCGCAGCTAAAACAAACGCTTGACCAAACTACACAACAAAATAAGCAAGGCTTTGTCGAGAAGATTGACGTTGACCGTTTATCGGTTCAATATAACAACCTGGTAACTAACCGCGATAATGTACAACGTGCGTTGACCTTAAACTACCAGATGCTAAAGTTCCAGATGGGTATGCCGATTGAGCAGGACCTGACCTTAACAGATAAACTGGCTGATGTCAACATTGACCAAACATTGCAAAATGCAGTGGATACGAGTTTTTATCATAACAGGATAGAATACAAGCTTTTAGAAACTAATGTTATTTTAAACCAGCTGGACGTTCAAAGCAAAAAGGCTGAATTTTTGCCATCTGTTAGTTTAAATGGCGGTTTTTCTGAAGTGTTTCAAGAAAATCACGCTAAGTTTTTATACAACCACGCTTATCCAACCAGCTTCATAGGTTTAAATATTAACATACCCATATTTAGTGGTGGCCAAAAAATTAATCAGTTAAAGCAATCACAGATCAGCGTTTATAAGGCACAAAACGATTTGCATAACGCAACTAACGGGTTCAAACTACAAGCCAACGCAGCACAAATTACATTTACCAACAGCCTGCAATCGCTTAACAACCAAAAACGCAGCCGCGAGCTGGCGCAGGAGGTTTTACGGGTATCAAAAATCAAGTATCAGCAGGGGGTAGGTTCAAGTATTGAAGTTACACAGGCACAAACCGAACTTGAGAACGCAGATAACCAATATATACAGGCGCTTTACAATGCTTTAATAAGCAAGGTAGATCTTGATAAAGCATATGCACGCATTAACTAAAACTAAAATCACCATAAAAATGAAAAAATTAATATACATACCGGCTTTATTGTTGTTAGCGGCCTGCTCGCACAAGCCAAAAGATAAAGCGGCCGAATTAGCCGATCTTAAAAAACAACAGGCAGATATCAATTCAAAAATTGCAGCGTTACAGCTAGCTGATGCAGGTCAGGATTCTTCAAAAAGCACTGATATAAGCGTGTTAAAAATTGCAGCAACCAATTTTACCCATTATGTTGATATACAAGGTAAAATTGACGCTAAAGATAATGTTACGGCTTACCCGCAATCACCGGGTGTTATTACCAAAATATATGTAGCGCCGGGTCAGCACGTTAACAAAGGCCAGCTATTGGTACAACTGGATAACAGCGTGTTAAAAGAAAACATCGCACAGGCCGAGTCGCAGGCGGCTTTAGCTAAAACTTTGTTCCAGCGTCAAAAGAATCTGTGGGATCAGAAGATTGGTACCGAAGTGCAGTTTTTACAGGCACAAACCCAAATGCAAAGCGCACAAAAGCAGGTGGACGGATTGCGTCAACAAGCCGATTTGTACCGCATCATATCGCCAATTAGCGGCAGCATTGACCAAATGGATCTGAAACTGGGCCAGGTTGCACAGCCGGGTACCACAGGTATACGTATTGTAAATGCCGATGTTTTGAAAGTAAAGGCTGATGTGCCTGAATCATATGCGGGCCGGGTGAACCAGGGCGATAATGTTAAAATTGTTATCCCTGATGGTAACGATTCTTTAAGTGCAAGGTTAACTTTTGCCGCTAAAGCAATCGACCCGACATCACGTAGTTTTGCTATTGAGATAGCCCTGCCGGCACGCAAAACATTGCGCCCAAATATGACAGCAATTATTAAGATAGCTGACTATAACCATAGCAAGGCAATTGTTATTCCGTTAAACGCTATTCAAAAATCAGAGCAGGGCGATTACGTTTATGTTAATAATAACGGCATAGCCACACGCAAAAACATTAAAGTTGGCGCAAGCTATGGCAGCCAGGCCGAAATTACATCAGGTTTAGCTATCGGCGATCAGTTAATAACTGCCGGCGCATCTGATTTGAATGACGGCGACAAGGTAAATGTGCTACAGTCTGTTAATTAATCACACTTAACTAATTTGATCTATAATGAAAGATCTTAACAAAGAATTTGGGCCATCAAGCTGGGCCATTGATAATAAGACTGCCATATACGTATTGATATTTTTAATAACGGTACTCGGTCTTATCAGCTACAATAATTTGCCTAAGGAGAATTTCCCGGATATAGCGCAATCAAAGGTTTTTGTGAGCACGCCTTATATCGGCCAATCGCCGCAAAATATTGAGTTGCTGGTAACCAGGCAGTTAGAGAAGCAATTAAAATCACTTAAAGGGTTAAAAAAGGTAACCTCAAACTCAAAACAAAACATCTCTGTTATAACAGCCGAATTTAATGCGGATGTTAAGATCAGGGACGCAAAGATTGATGTTAAGGAAGCCGTTGACAAAGCGAAACAGGATCTGCCGCAAAATGATGCCAACCTGAAAGAATCTATTATATCTGATATTAACGTTGCCGATATCCCTATTCTTTACGTAAATATTTCAGGCGATTACGACTTGAAAAAGTTAAAAGAATATGCGGATAACTTAAAAGACGAAATTGAAAGCTATAAAGAAATATCAAGGGTTGAGGAAGTAGGAGCGTTAACGCCCGAGATCCAGGTCAATGTCGACATGAATAAAATGGCGGCAGTACAATTAACTTTTAATGATATTATGCAGGCAATTGGTAATGAAAATATCATTGCCTCAGCAGGTAACGTAACTACTGATGGTATCCGCCGCAGTATCGACATTAAAAAAGATTACAAAAGCGCTGCTGAAGTGGCCGAAATGGTAGTCAGAAACCCCAAAGGGCAACCGATATACCTGCGTGATATAGCGGAGATCAAAGATTCGTTTTTAGAGCAGGAGAGTTATGCCCGTTTAAAAACGAATGACAGTAAGGATTTCAAAAACGTTATCACCCTTAACGTAAGTAAACGTACCGGCGAGAACCTGATCGAAGCTTCTGACAAGATCAATAGCCTGATTGCGCAAAAATTAAAAACTACGTTCCCCAAGGGGCTTAAGATTACCGTAACCGGCGATCAGTCAGACAAAACACGTACCACCTTAAATGACCTTATAAACACCATTGTTATTGGGTTTATATTGGTTACCATTATCCTGATGTTCTTTATGGGTAGCACCAACGCCATATTTGTGGCGCTGTCTGTACCGTTGTCGTGTTTTATTGCCTTCCTGGTGATGCCGGCTATAGGCTTTACGTTAAACATGATCGTGCTGTTCTCCTTCTTGCTTGCTTTGGGTATTGTGGTGGATGATGCCATTGTGGTAATTGAAAACACGCACCGGATCTTTAACAACGGAGCAATCCCAATTAAGCAGGCTGCCAAGATGGCGGCAGGCGAGGTATTCTTACCGGTGTTTTCTGGTACCATGACCACACTTGCTCCGTTTATCCCGCTGGCTTTCTGGAATAGCCTGATCGGTCACTTTATGTTCTTCCTGCCTATCACATTAATCATAACGTTATTGGCGTCATTAGTTGTAGCGTATTTATTTAACCCGGTATTCGCGGTTGATTTTATGAAACCGCATGTTGAAGGCGAACATGATCATCCAAAATTTGATAAAAAAGTACAGCGTTCATTATTGTACCTGGTAATAGCCACCGTAGTTGGCTATCTGATAAATTTTGGCTTTGGTAACTTTATGGTGCTGATCATAGCGTTATACCTGCTAAACCACTTTGTTTTATTAAGAGCGATAGACGGTTTCCAAAATAATTTTTGGCCCCGCTTTAAAGATTGGTATGCCAGATGGCTGGAACGTGCCGTTAAAAGCCCGTGGGTGGTATTAGGCGGAACGGTAGTCTTATTTATTTTCACCATATTCTTCCTGGTTGCCCGGTCGCCAAAAGTGGAGTTTTTCCCGGCGGGTGATCCTAACTTTGCCTTTGTGTATGTAACCATGCCCATCGGTACCGACCAGGCTTACACCAATGAGGTAACCAAAAAGTTAGAGAAACGTGTTGCAGAAGCCGTTGAACCGGATAAGGATATTGTATCGTCAATCATATCAAACGTTACGGCCAGCGTTGCCGACCCGTCTGATGAAGATCAGGGCGATTACGAGAACAAGAGTAAGATAACCGTTGCGTTTGTTGAATTTGGTAAACGTAATGGTAAGGACACCAAAGCAGTTCTTGCAAAAGTACGTAAGGCTGTTGACGGTATAATCCCGGGCGCTAAAATAGCGGTGGCCCAGGAAAACGGTGGCCCGCCGGTGCAAAAAGATATCAGTATTGAAATTGCGGGTGATAATATAGATACGCTGGTTAAAACAGCCAATCACCTGAAAAGCTACCTGGCTAAACAAAATATAGCCGGTATTGAAGGACTGATTGCCGACGTGCAAACTGATAAACCCGAAATTGTATTTGACGTTGACCGTGAACGTGCCAACCGTGAAGGTATAAGCACCGGCCAGATAACGCAAACATTAGCTACCGCGGTATTTGGCGGTAAAGCCGGCGATTTCAGGAATACGCGGGAAGATGATTACCAGATAAAAGTGCGGGCACTTGAAAGCCAGCGCGGTAATCTGGACGCTTTAAAGAACTTAAAGATCACTTACCGCGACTTAGCCACAGGTGGTGCTATACGCCAGGTGCCGATATCTGCTTTTACAGATGTTAGGTATACTACAACCTATAGTAACATTAAGCACAAACAACAAAGGCGGGTGTTAACACTGGGATCAAATGTTATTAAGCCCAATAATATCAATGAAGTTAACGCCAATATTTTAAGGGCGATAAACAACTTTAAAAAACCGGCTAACGTTACCATTAAAATGGGCGGCGGCCAGGAAGACCAGGCAGAAGCTATGAACTTCCTGCTGGGTGCCCTGGCTACCTCATTTGGTTTGATCCTGATCATCCTGATGATCCAGTTTAACTCGACCGGTAAAACGCTGATCATACTCAGCGAAATATTGTTTAGTATCATTGGTGTATTGCTGGGTGTGAGTATCTTTAAGATGACCATATCTATTGTAATGACCGGTGTAGGTATCATTGCCCTTGCGGGTGTTGTGGTACGTAACGGGATATTACTGGTTGAGTTTACCGACATGTTAATGGAAAGTGGCTCAAACATACATGACGCGGTTGTTGAAGCCGGCCATACCCGGATGACCCCGGTGTTGTTAACAGCTACTTCAGCCATATTGGGTTTAATACCGTTGGCAGTAGGCTTCAATATTGATTTTGTTGGATTATTTACCCATTTCCAGCCGCATATCCACTTTGGTGGCGATAACGTTGCATTCTGGGGGCCATTAGCATGGACAATGATATTTGGGTTAGGTTTCGCAACCATTATCACCCTGATCCTCGTTCCATGTATGTACCTGATTCGTTACCGGATCAAGGCAAGGTTTAGTAAAAACAGCCAGCCGCATAAAACACAACCCGAGCTGGCAGAAGTATAATTGTCGGATCAAAGATCACATCGTAAAAAAGACCGGGCACAAATGTCCGGTCTTTTTTTGTTGAATGGTCTTCCATAACCGGCTATGCCCATCCCGTTATAGCCCCAATGGATTTTGTTTAAAACTCTGCTTTTTTTCAGGAACGGTTATTGCGACGAATGAAGTGGAAAAACTTGTAATTATGAAACTGAAGATAGAGAAACCATTTTGGCAGGTATTAAGTGTTGGTGCATTGGCGGGGATGCGGTCAGCATCTGCTCCTGCAATCACCAGTTATCTATTGAGTCACCACAAATCTAAAACCCTGACAAAATCCAAGTTGAGCTTTTTGCAGTCGAACGTTGTTGCCAGTGGTTTAAAATATATGGCGCTGGCAGAGTTTGTTGGCGATAAATTACCTTTTACACCTAACCGGATAAAACCTGTTGTACTGGTTGCCCGGTGCCTATCAGGCGCGCTGGCAGGCGCGGGGATATTAAAAGCAAGTGGCGGCAACGCATTTACCGGTGCTTTATTAGGCGGAACGGCAGCTGTCGCTTCAACATTTGGCAGTTTCTTTTTACGTAAAGCGACTGTTAAAGCCACCGGGATCATCGATCCGGTTATTGGCGCAATAGAGGACGCATTGGTGGTCGGGGCCGGAATTGAGCTGGCCAGACTGGCTTGAGCAAAGTACATTTGAATCTAATCTGAATTTAATCTCAATGTAATTTGTGTATCAATTTTGAGAGTTTAAACACTTAAAGGCGGGATAATAGGTTAATAATGTAGAATTATTGATAATTTTGTTTAAATAGTCAGTTTTTGGAATAATTAATCTACAATGAGCTCAGGAAGCGACCAGCAGGATATCAAGCGAGATAAAATTTTAGATGCGGCTTATCAAAGGTTTTTGCATTATGGTTATTCAAAAACCACGATGAACGAAATTGCCGGTGATCTGTCTTTGTCCAAAGCGTTATTGTATTATTATTTTCCGGATAAAAGCCAGTTATATATTGATGTTATGCGCAAGCTGGCCGGTGAGTATATTGAAACGCTTGAAAGTAAGCTTAACCAGTTTGATAATCTTAAAGAGGCTTTTATTTCGCAGATAGATGCGCAGCATGATTTTATCGTTAAGAATTATAACTTCTTTGATTTTTTCAGGGTAAATGAGCAGAACCTGCCCGATACCATTTGGGAAATTATAACAGAGATCCATCAAACCGAGTTGACGCTGTTAAGCGCGGCCATAAAGATTGAAGCTGATAAAGGAAATATAAAGCCGGTTGCTAATCCCATTGAAGTTGTCGACTTACTGTTGGATGCCCTGCATGGGGTAAGGGTTAGCGCAGTGTCGCATAAAAAAGTTATGTTCCCTAAAAAAGAGCATCTTGATGAGATACATAGCAAAAGATTAATGTTGCTTGATATTTTTGTTAAAGGGTTAATGTATTAACTAACAGGCCACTGTCACCTCGTCGTAAAAAATATTTATTATGAGTTTAAACAGCTAACTTATTAATACCTTTGACTAAAGTTTTTAGTTTAGTAAATAATCGATACACAATATATTAGTTATAAAAGATACTTCTAAAGTTAAGAGGTGATTGTTTTAGAGTGATTAAGCAGGCCCGAAAGTAAAATTTCAGCCTGCTTTTTTATTTGGTTTAACGGCTTAATGTTCACTCAGGTCTATCAGTGTCCAGTTCTTTTGCTTGTCAACCTGGCCGCCGTTATATTTTAAAATTATCTTAAATTCAGTATTGATCTTTTCGCCGTTATCATTTGTTGATTCAACTGATGATTGGATTACATAAACAGAATCGGCCTGTTTGCCAAACTTGTATTTACTGTCAGCAAATGTGACGCCTGATGACCGGAGGGTTGGGCGGATAAATTCTTTAGCTACAGCATAAACATCATCGCTGCCGGGCATCCCTTTAAAAAATTCCGGTTTTAATGAGCCAGTAAGGGTTATTTTTACTACGACAGTTATCGCGATAAAAATAAATACCAGGAACACCCACAACGCCCGGTTGCCGGTTTTTTTCTTATTGGCTTTTTGGTTTAAATAATCTTGGGTTTTGTTTTCAGATAAATTGTTAGGCATGCTATAAAAAAGGTATTAGATTTTAATGTTTAAAATAGTTCCGGTGCTGTTTGCAGTGTTGAGCATATAACTGGTTAGACTAACCGAAGAATAGGTAAGAAATTAAAATAGCTGTCATTATCCCGAAAAAATCAGCTATAAGCATCGCGGGGATGGCATAGCGTGTTTTCTTGATGCCTACCGCGCCGAAATAAAGCGCCACAATATAAAAAGTTGTGTCGGCCGTGCCATATAACACGCTCGATAAATGGCCGGTAAAGCTGTCTACTCCAAAGGTTTTCAGGTTATCCAGCATCATTGCCCGGGCACCCGAGCCGCTTAGCGGGCGTATAAAAGCAATAGGAATAACATCGGTAAACCGCGTGTCTATATTATGGAAATGTCCGAATATCCATTTAAAACCATCGCCAATATAGGTTAATGCACCGCAGGTCCTGAAAAGGCTCACAGCAACCAGTAAACCAACCAGGTAGGGGATAATTTTAACAGATACTTCAAACCCTTCTTTTGCGCCGTCAATAAATGCTTCAAATATGTTTATCTTTTTTCGTAATCCGCCCAGTATAAATAACGTAGGGATGGTCAGGTAAACAATGTTGCTAAATACTTTCGAAAATTCGCCTATCTGCTGTTTGTTTAAAAAAGCCACAAAATACCATATCATTAAACCAATGGCGGCCGTTATTCCGCCCAGCCAGGATACAACCACCCGGTCAAACAGGTTTATTTTTTGCCTAATGCTAACAACAATTAATCCTGCCAGCGTTGCAACATAGGTAGCTATTATACAGGGGATAAACACATCAGTAGGGTCGGCAGAATGGTATATGGCCCGCTGCGCAATTATGGCAATTGGCAAAATTGTCAGGCCGGAAGCGTGCAGCGTTAAAAACATGATTTGTGCATTTGACGCCGTATCGCTATCCTTATTAAGCCCCTGTAAACCGTTCATCGCTTTTAAGCCAAATGGCGTCGCTGCGTTATCCAATCCCAATAAGTTAGCCGAAAAGTTCATCATCATCTGCCCGACAGCAGGATGATCTTTAGGTACTTCCGGGAAAAGGCGGTTAAAAAACGGGCCCACTATGCGCGACAGGAAATTAATAGCGCCGGCTTTTTCGCCAATTTTCATAATCCCCAACCATAAGGACATTATCCCCACCAATGGCAACGCAATATCCATAACAGCTGCTTTTGACGTGTCAAAAGTTCCCTCGGCCATGAGTTTAAATATTTCTGTATCGCCAAAAAATATCAGCTTAATCAGGCCGATAACAAACGCAATTAAGAAAAAGGCAACCCAGATATAATTTAAAGCCATGTGTTGAGCGTATTTATAGCGGTGTGAAAATATGCAATTTTGATTTGATAAGCACTGTTGTTTTACGCAATTTTAATTAAATATAAACATCTGTAAGGATGACAAACCAAACTTCAGGATATTCGGGAACGCCGCTGGCTAAGAAACTGGGTGTAAAATCAGGGTTTACCCTATGCCTGATTAATGAGCCGTCAAATTACTTCGATCTGTTTACTGACTTTCCGAATGACTGCAGGTTGGTTAGTGATGACGGCGTTAAAAAGGATTTTATCCATCTCTTCACCAAACACAAATCTGAATTTATTGACCTGCTTCCGCGATTAAAAGCTCAGCTGAAACCTGCGGGAATAATATGGGTATCATGGCCCAAAAAGGCATCAAAAGTGAGTGCTGATATTACCGAAGATATCATCAGAAATTACGCGATAAGCATAGGTTTGGTTGACATAAAAGTTTGCGCAGTTAATGAGGTTTGGTCGGGGCTAAAATTGGTTATCCCGGTAAAGGACAGACCCGCAGAGTGAGTTTTTTGATCGCTCTATTTTACAATAGCATGTTGCTAAAATTACAAAAATGTTGATTTAGCCCAAAGTTTACTCCTGCAAAAGTTATAACTTAGCACACTTGTTACATAGATTATGCCTACTATAAATTTAGAACGCGTGCACGGCGACTTCGGCTTTGCTGCAAGTGATGAAAACGGACATACGGTTAATATGGACAGCAGCCCGGAAAGCGGCGGCGAAAACTTTGGGGTGCGCCCTATGCAAATGCTGCTAATGGGGTTGGGCGGATGCTCGGCAATTGACGTGATTACTATTTTAAAGAAACAGCGGCAGGACGTGAAGGATTATAAAATGGTGATCAATGGCGGCCGCGAAGCAGGCAAAGAACCGTCCCTATGGAAAGATGTTACCATTGAGTTTCACCTGTACGGCGACATAGATCCTGACAAAGCCAACCGCGCCGTGGATCTTTCTGTAAATAAATATTGTTCGGTTGCTGCTACTTTAGAAAAAGGCGGCGCCGAGATTAAAACGCAGGTATTTGTACATCCTGCTGTTACTAAATAAAAAGCATATATATAAATGTCAGCTAAAACAGACCCGATAACCCAGGCTATACGCATTCAAACCGAACGAACGCAACAGCAGGAACACTCCACACCTTTATACTTAACCAGTAGCTTTATTTTTGATGAAGCTGAAGCCATGCGCGCTGCTTTCGCTGATGAAACAGACGATAATATCTATAGCCGTTTCAGCAATCCTAACGTTGATGAGTTTATCGCTAAAATGTGCGCCCTGGAAGGTGCCGAGGATGGTTTTGCAACCTCCACCGGCATGAGCGCCATATTTGGGTCCTTTTTTGCATTGCTGAAGCAGGGCGACCACATGATAAGTTGCAGTTCGGTTTTTGGCAGTACATTTACGCTGGTAACCAAATATTTGCCACGCTATGGCATTACCTGCACTTTAGTTCCTGCAGGGGATGAGGCTGCCTGGGAAGCTGCTGTACAGCCAAACACAAAGATGGTTTACCTGGAAACCCCTACCAATCCGCAGTTGGAGATACTGGATCTGGAGTGGGCGGGTAAATTCTCTAAAAAGCATAACCTTATTTTAAATGTAGATAATTGCTTTGCAACCCCTTTATTGCAAAAACCTATTGAATATGGTGCCGACCTTGTTGTACACTCGGCTACCAAATGGATAGACGGGCAGGGCAGGGTGCTTGGCGGTATTGTAGTTGGCCGTGCCGACCTGATAAAAGAGATCTACCTGTTTTGCCGTAATACGGGCCCGGCTTTAGCGCCGTTTAATGCCTGGGTATTAAGCAAGAGTTTAGAAACGCTTGATGTACGCATGACCCGCCATTGCGAAAATGCGCTTAAGGTTGCTGAAACTTTACAAAATAACCCGCGTGTTTCATCGGTAAAATATCCCTTTTTAGTGGGGCACCCACAATATGCCATCGCCAAAAAACAGATGAAAATGGGTGGTGGTGTTTTTTGTATGGAGATAAAAGGCGGGTTAGAAGCCGGCCGCAAGTTTTTAGATGCCTTGCAGATGCTTTCTGTTACCGCCAATTTGGGTGACACACGCAGCATCGCCTCACATCCGGCAAGTACCACACATTCGCGTTTAACGGACGCCGAGCGTTTAAGCGTGGGTATTACCCCGGGCCTGATTCGCATATCAACAGGTTTGGAAAAAGCCGAAGATATAATAGCTGATATTACTCAGGCTTTAGAGAAAAGTGCAGGCTAATTAGCCGCTTCAAATCTGACACATATTATACAAAACTGTATACTTTAAAGTGCAATAATTAATTATTGCACTTTTTTTATGGGACACAGCCTCGCAGCGATTAAGTTGTTTTACCGATATGGCATTACAATTGCCTTTACACGTATATGCCTTTTTTAGGCGTTCAACTAAAACAACAATTATGAAAACAAATTTAAAAAAAGCTGCCCTTATGATGACAGGGGTTCTGTTAGGCGGCGGTGTATTTGCCCAAACAACTGATGTAAGCAATACTGAGTATGTGAAACCATTTTCAGGTGCTTCAGCTTACAATACCTGGTCAATTGGTATTAACGGGGGCTTGCCATCATTAATGTTAGCAACCGGCGGCCATAATGGTTTTGACCATTGGAAGCCAGCTGCTGGTTATGGCCTGTCTATCAGAGATCAGCTTGTTCATTCGTTTGGTTTGCAATTAGATTATAATGGTGGTACAGTAAAAGGCGGAGTTCCTTCAAATGTTCCTTATATTACCAACAATGCCGGCGAGCGTTATACAGACTTTAGCACCAAATTTAATCAGGTTAGTTTAAGCGGCGTATTTAACTTCGCTACAGTTGATTATCTGCGTCGTAAAAATGCAGTACAATTTTTCTTAAACGCAGGATTGGGTGTTGTTTATTATACACCAACTGTTACCGGTTATAATGGCACCGATTTCCCTACCACGGCAACTTCTTCTTTTAAATCATCAGCCCTGGTTATGCCAATTGGCGGAGGTGTCAAATTTAGAGTAAGTGATGCCGTTGCTATTAACTTAGGTTATAACGAGAACTTTATTGATGCAAATAGCTTTAACGGTGTTAATCAATATCCTAAAACCAGTCATTACTCATATGGTTATGGTGGTATAGAGTTCTTTTTGGGTTCAAAATCAAAACCTCATTTACAATGGGCTAACCCGATCACTTCTATTCAGCATGAATACTTAACTGAAGAACAAAGATTGCAAAGTCAGATTGACGCCCAAAAAGCAATCAATGATCAACTTAGAAATGATATCAATGCAACTAATGCTAACCTTGCTAAATTTACCACTGATAGTGATGGTGACGGTGTTGCTGATTTTTATGATAAATGCCCGGGTACACCATCTGGCGTTAAAGTTGATGGTTCAGGTTGTCCGTTACCTGTTGCAGCAGCACCGAGACCTGACGTTAAAGTATACGTAACTGAAGAAGATAGAAAAATTGTAAAAGAAGCTATCAGAAATCTTGAATTTGACTTTGGAAAAGCGACTATCCGTGCGCATTCATACCCAAGTTTAGACAGAGTTGCTCAATTGCTGATCGACAAAAACTTTAGCCTGAAATTAGCAGGTCATACTGATGCTGTCGGATCAAATGAAGCAAACTTAAGATTATCTAAAGATCGTGCAGAATCTATCAAATCATACCTGGTAAGCAAAGGTGCTAACCCATCTCGTATTGAAGCTACCGGTTACGGCGAATCACAGCCAATTGCAACTAATAAAACTGCAAAAGGCCGTCAGATGAACCGTCGTGTTGAATTCACGTTGTTTTAATCTCTATAATAATTAAGCAAAAAAAGTCCGGCCAATTTTGGCCGGACTTTTTTGTTATTGATAATTTTACCTATTGGTAAATAAATTCGCCAAATTCTGAGCGGATCGTTACCTGTTTCGTTTCGGCCGCTTCAACGTAGCCTATTACCTGTGCCTCAACACCAAAACTTTGAGAAATTTTAATCAGATCGTCAGCAATATCCCCGGGTACATAAAGTTCCATACGGTGACCCATATTAAATACCTTATACATTTCCTGCCAGCTGGTTTTTGATTCTTCCTGTATAAGTTTAAATAAAGGCGGAATAGGGAAGAGGTTGTCTTTAACAATATGTAACCGATCAACAAAATGCAATACTTTAGTTTGCGCACCGCCGCTGCAATGCACCATACCGTGCACCTGGCTTCTGTAGTTATCTAGTATCTGCTTAATAACGGGCGCATAAGTACGGGTGGCCGACAAAACCAGTTTGCCTGCGGTAACAGATTTTCCACCGCCTATACTGATTGGATCTGTTAGCGATTTGGTACCAGAAAATATTAACTCTTGCGGGATAGCAGCGTCATGGCTTTCTGGATATTTATCGGCTATGCTTTTATTAAACACATCATGACGGGCAGATGTTAATCCGTTCGACCCCATACCGCCGTTATATTCTTTTTCATACGTTGCTTGCCCGTAAGAGGCCAATCCGACAATAACATCCCCCGGTTTAATACGGTCGTTTGATATTACGTCCTCACGTTTCATCCGGCAGGTTACCGTCGAGTCAACAATAATAGTACGAACAAGATCGCCAACATCCGCTGTTTCGCCACCCGTCGAGTAAATGCCTATGCCGGCCTCCCTCAACTCTGCCAGTATTTCTTCGGTACCATTAATAATGGCTGCGATAACTTCGCCGGGTATCAGGGTTTTATTTCTGCCGATGGTAGATGATAAGAGGATATTGTCCGTCGCGCCTACACACAGCAGGTCGTCCAGGTTCATTATGATGGCATCCTGTGCAATCCCGCGCCAAACAGAGATATCGCCGGTTTCCTTCCAATAGGTATAAGCAAGCGAAGATTTTGTACCGGCGCCGTCGGCATGCATAATATTGCAATACAGCGGATCATTGGTTAAAATATCCGGCACTATTTTGCAGAATGCCTGCGGAAAAATGCCCTTGTCAATGTTTTTTATAGCGTTGTGTACATCGTCCTTAGAGGCAGAAACGCCTCTTTGATCATATCTTTGCGAAGAAATCATGGGCCAAATATACCGTCATAAACACGAAATGCACGAATTTATTCGAATTTCACAAAGGTAATTCGTGAAATTCGTCCTGTATTTCGTGCATTTCGTGAAAAATTATTTAATAAACAGCAGTTCCCTGAACTTAGGTAGTGGCCATAATGAATCATCTACCAATTGCTCCAGTTTATCAACATGGTACCGGATAGGCTGGAAGTATGATTTAACTTTCTCATCATAAGTAATAGCTTTTTCCCGCAGGTCCTCAATATCATTTGCCTTCTTGCGCTCGGCAACCATCTGGTCTACGTTTAATTTGATGAAATTAATGTGCTCGGCAATTTTATTAATAATGTCCAGCTGTACCTGGTAAACAGAACTGTCCAGTCCCAAACCTTTTAGCCCGGTTGCATTTTCAACCAGTTTGCTTTGGTAATCAATTGCCGACGGAATAATGACGTTCATTACCAGTTCGCCGATAACGCGGGCCTCGATCTGTAGTTTTTTATAAAAAGCGTCTAATAATATCTCATGGCGCGCCTGCGCTTCGCGTTTAGTAAATACAGAGCTTTCTGCATACAGGATCTCGGATTTCTCTGAGACGAATGCATCAAGCGCTTTGGGCGTGGTTTTAAAGTTGGACAGGCCCCTTTGTTCGGCTTCTTTTTCCCATTCTTCACTGTAGCCATTACCCTCGAAGCGGATATTTTTTGATTCTTTAATATATTTTTTGATCACTATTAATAAGGCAACGTCTTTTTTCTCGCCTTTTTTCAACAGTTTATCTACATCATACTTGAATTTTTTAAGCTGATCGGCCACGATCAGATTTAAGATCGTCATCGGGCTGGCCGAGTTTGCTGATGAGCCAACCGCGCGCAACTCAAACTTATTACCGGTAAATGCAAACGGCGAAGTACGGTTACGGTCTGTATTATCTTTTAATATTTGCGGTATTTTAGGGATGCCCTGCCATAGCAATGCCTCATCTTTAACTTTTTTGCTGATCCGTGAGGTTTCTATCTCGTCCAAAAGCTCGCTTAACTGGCTGCCCAGGAATATAGATATAATAGCGGGAGGGGCCTCATTTGCGCCCAGGCGGTGATCGTTATTTACAGAGGCAATGGATGCGCGCAATAAATCGGCATGTTCATACACCGCTTTAATGGTGTTAACAAAAAACGTCAGGAACATCAGGTTGTTCTTGGGCGTTTTGCCCGGCGACAATAAGTTTTTACCCGTATTGGTAATCATCGACCAGTTATTGTGTTTGCCTGATCCGTTTATACCGGCATAAGGTTTTTCGTGCAGCAAAACTTTAAAGTTATGGCGCTTGGCTACGCGATCCATCAGGTCCATTAATAGCTGATTATGATCTATAGCCAGGTTGATCTCTTCATAAATAGGGGCACATTCAAATTGCGATGGTGCAACCTCATTATGACGTGTCTTTAATGGTATGCCCAGTAATAACGACTCGGTTTCCATATCCTGCATAAACGCATATACACGTTCAGGTATTGAACCAAAGTAATGATCTTCTAGCTGCTGATTTTTGGCAGACATATGGCCGAATAAAGTACGTCCGGTTAAGTAAAGATCAGGGCGTGCATTAAATAAGGCAATATCAACCAAAAAATATTCCTGCTCAATACCTAATGATGCATTTACTTTTTCGATGCCTTTGTCAAAATAATGGCAAACATCAACCGCAGCTTTATCCAAAGCACTAACGGCCTTTAATAAAGGTACCTTATAATCTAATGCCTCACCGGTGTACGATACAAATACAGTTGGTATACATAAGGTGCGCGCCATTAAAAATGCCGGAGAAGATGGGTCCCACGCGGTATAGCCCCTGGCTTCAAATGTATTACGGATACCGCCGCTTGGGAAACTTGAAGCATCAGGCTCCTGTTGCGCCAGGGCATCCCCCGAGAAAACTTCTATAGCACCGCCATCGGCTGTGGGTTCAAAAAAAGCGTCATGTTTTTCGGCTGTGGTGCCGGTAAGGGGCTGAAACCAGTGGGTATAATGGGTAGCGCCCTTACCCAAAGCCCATGATTTCATAGCGGTTGCAACCTGTTCTGCCATGTCCCGGGGGATAGGCTCGCCTTTTTCAATAGAGTTTACTATACTATTATAAGCTTCTTTTGAAAGAAGCTCCTTCATTTTTTTTATATCGAATACATTGGCGCCAAAAAAATCAGAAATTTTTGAAGAAGGCGCCTTTGTTTCAGGAATTGTCCTTGTTAATACAGCCTGTAAGGCTTGAAAACGAATATTAGGCATGGTTTGCGTTTTTATTTTGATGGTTTAGCTCAAAAATAGAATTATACTTTAAAATAAACGGTAATTATTATAGGAATTTATAAAAGTTCCGCGCTTTTTTCTATTTTTTTATACGATGGTAATATAAATAGGGTTGCCGCACTTTATTTGGTGTATTTTCTGTTTTTTAGAATTAAAAAGAGCCTTTTTTGAAAAATATCTATTTATTTATTGGAAATCGTAAAGATAAATCATCTTTTTTTGGAGAAAATCAAATAAAGTTGGGATAAATAATTGTATAAATTATACCTTGTATAGTTTTTCAATTAAAAATTATTCAAAAAGTCTATTAAATAATTGTTAAATTTTATATTTATCGTAATAATTTACGATTTAATGCAATTTTTTTAATCAAACTCTTGTTTTTCATAAAATTCATCCATAATTTTATGAAAATATTAACAAACTGATATTTCAACAACGATATTGTTAATATTTAAATGAAAAATTGCAACAACGCTTATTAATTATACAAGAAACAAAATCACATTTAACTAATTCACTAAATCAACAAACAAAATGAAAGTAAAACAACCAAAATTCACCCTGCTAAGCGCGTTTCGCGGATTGACGCGGGAGAAATGGGCGCTGGGTGCGACCATTTTAACTGGAAAAATGATTGGCTTAGGCTTGGTGGTGGCAGCAATGTTCACTATTCCGGGGTTATTGCCTACTGCAGCTCACGCTGCCGCTGCTCCGGCAAAACCAACTGATATTGAAACTTCAATCATGAATTCAATCAATACAGTTTGGACATTGGTAGCTGCGTTTTTGGTATTTGGGATGCAGGCAGGGTTTGTAATGCTTGAGGCTGGTTTTGCTCGTAAAAGAGAAACAGTTAACGTATTAATGGAGTGTATATATGATACCTGCCTTTGCGGGATCTTATTTTATGCCGTTGGTTACGCATTTATGTTTGGACATGGAAACGGTTTTATAGGATGGGGTGGCGCTGACGGTAAAAACTGGTTCTTCCTGCAAAATACGCCTGCAACTTATGAGGCTTACGGCGTACCTATTTTGGCACACTGGATTTTCCAATATGCTTTTGCTGATACCTGCTCAACTATCGTATCGGGTGCAATGATCGGCCGTACAAGTTTCCGCGGAGATATCCTTTATAGTATAGGTATTACTGGTTTTATCTACCCGATAATAGGCCACTGGGCCTGGGGACCTGACGGTTTCTTAGTTACTATGGGTACACCAACCGGTTTCTTACCGGGTATTGGCCAGGGTTTCCGTGATTTTGCCGGTTCAACAGTTGTACACACCATTGGCGGTGTGGCGTCATTAGCCGGTGCTATTGTATTAGGCCCGCGTTTGGGCAGAATATTTGCCCGGGATGATAAAGAAAAAGGAGGAATGCCACCGGGACACAACATGGCTCTTGCCGCAGTAGGTACCTTTATCCTTTGGTTTGGATGGTACGGATTTAACCCTGGAAGTACCTTATCTGGTATGGATGTACAGGGTATCGGCCGCGTTGCTGCCAACACTACACTTGCTGCCTGCTCTGGTGGTATGATGGCTATGTTAGCCGGTTTATGGTGGGGCCCCACTAAAGGTAAATTTGACCTGGGTTATACATTAAATGGTTTATTAGGTGGCCTGGTTGCCATTACCTGCCCTTGCTACTGGGTTAGCCCGCTTGGCGCGCTTGCTTTAGGTGCTGTTGCCGGGTTCCTGGTATATGCGGCAATGAACTTTATTGAGTGGTTACGTATCGACGATCCGGTTGGTGCAGTATCTGTACACGGTTTTTGCGGTATCTGGGGAACTCTGTCTTTAGGTTTATTCGCTTCTGGTCAATACGGCGTAACAGGCGTTAGCGGCCCGGATAACAGTGCACCGGTAACCGGTTTATTTTATGGTGGTAACGCAAGTGTGTTGGAGGCCCAGGCCATCGGTACATTTACTATCGCGATAGCAGTGTTTGTGGTGTCAATAACCATGATGTACATCATCAATAAATTACCAAATCCATGGAGACTGCGTATTGAAGAACATGGCGAACTTGGTGTAGGCGGTATTGATATGTTTGATCACGGTATAGAAGTATATCCGGTAACTGACGATGATATTAGCTTAAGCGGCCTTTTTGATAAAGGCACTAAAGTAACAGCTTAAGGTATAAATACATATTTAACCCTTGTGCGGCTGATAATGCCACGCTATTATCAATCGTACAAGGGTTAGCTATATCTGACTGCAAGCAACTAACGAAAAAAATATTAATAAGGTCCTGACATACAATTTATAAAATAAACTATTACAACAGCAATAAAACACAACAATCTATTATTAATCAATCACTTATCAAATTATCATGAAAAAATTATTACTTTTATTACTTACTGTATCAGCATTTAGCCTGGCGTCGCAAGCCCAGGATACTGTTAAAACGACCAGTGATGCTCCGTTAGTTATTTTCGGTTCGGCGGATGCTTATTATAAATATGATTTTTCAGGTCATAACAACATTGCGCTTCCGGCGGGAGGTACCTATTATGGCAATGACCAGAATTCATTTTCAATAGGTATGATCGATTTTGGTTTTAAGAAGAAAGTAGGCAAAGCTGCTTTTGTAGGTGAATTATCTTTTGGCCCGCGCAGTGATGCTTCGTTACCGGTTCCTTCTAATCATATCGAGAACTTATACGTATCCTATGACGTAACGGATAACTTCAATTTAACGGGTGGCTATATGGCTACGTTTGTTGGCTATGAGGTTATAGCCCCGACAGGAAACTTTAACTATACAACTTCCTATTTGTTTAGCTACGGGCCGTTCCAGAATGCCGGTAT
>NZ_JAJIWO010000005.1 GCF_020880695.1 Mucilaginibacter sp. UR6-11 | reverse complement strand
TGTGAAGTATCAGGAGCAGGAAGAACGAAAAGAAGATGGCTCGACTGATTTGAAGTTGTTTTGACGAATACCTCTTTCAGAGGTTAGAATAAAGCCCCCACCTTAGGTGGGGGTTGTTTACTTTTAGTCGTTTTTGCGCTATAGAGTTAATTGCAACGTCGTTGCATTTTAATGCCATTTTTATAAATAAATGAGGGTGATTTTAAATTGATAAATAATGTAATGCAATATTGTTGCAATATTATCAAAAAGCAATATTGTTGCAACAACTTTAATTTGGCAAGCGTTATACTATTAAACTTTAAATTTTAATCACTATGCTTATTTCAAACTTTAATTTGTGCAAGTCTGAGTGGCTCGAACTTGTATTTGCTAAACGCAACAAAGAGTACGGCGCTTATTACATCCGTCAGCATTATGCCGACAACGTTGTAAAAGCCATGTTAATTACTTTTTTTAGTATCACGGTTACCATTGCTATCGTAGGGGTATTGATCAGGGTAAAACCGATAACCGAAATAATGGTGCCGGTTGATAATTCAGTTTATGTTATTCCGCCCGCACCCCCGAAACCGGTTTTGCCTAAGCCCGAACCTCAACGGGCCGCCGCAGCAGCAAAACCTGCAGCGTCGGTGTCAGTCATCAAAAACCTGTCGCCAGTTGTTACGTCAGAACCTGTTGTTGATGAAATGCCGAAAATTGATGAACTGAAAGGCGCTACCGGCCCAACCGAAACAAAAGGCACCGGAGCCGGAGAAGCACCCGGAACAGGTGTCAGCAAGGGCGGCGACGGACCCGCGGTAGCTGCAGGCGGTACCGATAATACAACCTACAAATTTGCCGAAGTAATGCCGCAGCCGGTAGGGGGCAGCGAGGCCTGGGCCAAATTTTTGCAAAAAAATCTGCATTATCCCGGTGAGGCTTTGGAAAGAGAAATGAGCGGATTGGTGTTTGTAAGTTTTATAGTTGAAAAAGACGGTCACTTATCAAGCATTAAAGTAGAACGGGGCCCCGGTTATGGTTTGGACGAGGAAGCCGCACGGGTTTTAAAACTGGCCAAGCCCTGGACACCCGGTATGCAAAACGGTCAACACGTAAGGGTGAAATTAACATTGCCCGTCAGGTTCTCTTTGGATAATTAATAAGGGCTAACCGTAAAAGGCGAAAGGTTCATAGCTGTCTATTAATATGAGGTAAACGATAGATTACCCACTGGCACCTTTAACCTTCGCCTTTTGCCTTTTACCTCACCTTTATCTTTACCTTTCGCCTTTTTTTTCTAATTTTGGGCATCTTTTAAAAAAACAGACAACATTGGACAACCAGGAACTCACCACCGTTGAAACAGCCAAAGATCTAGGCCTACTACCCGCAGAATACGACCGTATAATTGAAATAATGGGCCGTGTGCCCAATTTTACCGAGCTATCTATCTTCTCGGTAATGTGGAGCGAGCATTGCTCATACAAAAACTCAATTACCTGGCTAAAAACTTTACCAAAAGATAGCCCGCGCATGCTGGCTAAGGCCGGTGAAGAAAACGCGGGTTTGGTTGATTTGGGCGATGGTATCGGCTGTGCTTTTAAGATAGAATCACATAACCACCCGTCGGCGTTAGAACCCTATCAGGGTGCTGCAACTGGTGTAGGCGGTATAAACCGTGACATATTTACAATGGGTGCAAGGCCCATCGCGCAGCTAAACTCCTTGCGTTTTGGTGATATTAAACTGGATAAAACCAAATGGCTAATAAAAGGTGTAGTTAAAGGTATAAGCCATTATGGTAATGCCTTTGGTATACCAACAGTAGGTGGTGAATTGTTTTTTGACGATTGCTATAATGTTAACCCGTTGGTTAACGCTTTCTCGGCCGGTATTGTTAAGGCTGGCGAAACCGTGTCTGCAACGTCGTATGGTGTTGGTAACCCGGTATATATCGTAGGCTCAGCAACGGGTAAAGACGGGATCCATGGTGCGGCATTCGCATCAAAAAATATTACCGAAGACTCAGTTAACGATTTACCAGCTGTACAGGTGGGCGATCCGTTTCAGGAGAAACTATTACTGGAAGCTACCCTGGAAGTTATTAAAACCGGAGCCGTTGTAGGCATGCAGGATATGGGTGCGGCAGGTATTATCTGTTCCAACTCAGAGATGTCGGCCAAAGGCGAACATGGTATGCGCATCAATCTGGATGCTGTGCCTACCCGCCAGGATAACATGAAACCTTTCGAGATCCTGTTGTCAGAATCCCAGGAGCGGATGCTGATCGTAGTACACAAGGGCCGCGAAAAAGAAGTTGAAGCCGTTTTTGATAAATGGGATCTGAACTGTGCCATCATAGGCGAGGTTACCGATACCAAGCGCCTGGAATACTATGCAGGCGGCAAATTAGTTGCCGATGTACCTGCTGATGACCTGGTATTAGGTGGCGGTGCGCCGGTTTACGAGCGCGAATACCGTGAGCCTGCTTATTTTGCCGAGAACCAGAAATTTAAAATAGAAGATGTGCCCGAGCCGGCTAATTTATTAGATGTGGCCGAGCATTTAATCTCTCATCCAAACATCGCCTCAAAGCGTTGGGTTAGTGACCAGTACGATTCGATGGTTGGCGTGTCTACCATGACCACCAACCGCCCAAGCGATGCAGCTGTTGTTAATGTTATCGGTACCAATAAAGCTATTGTTATAACCGTTGATTGCAACTCGCGCTATGTATATGCCGATCCGCAGAAAGGTACGGCTATAGCCGTTGCAGAAGCTGCGCGTAACATTACCTGTGCCGGCGGCGAACCGGTTGCTATAACCAATTGCTTAAACTTTGGTAATCCTTATGTTCCTGAAGTTTACTGGCAGTTTGTTGGCGCCATTAAGGGAATGGGCGAAGCCTGCCGTAAGTTTGAAACCCCGGTTACCGGCGGTAACGTAAGTTTTTATAACCAATCTACCGATGACGGACCGGTTTTTCCGACACCAACCATTGGTATGTTAGGGGTGATGGATGATGTAAATAACATCATGACATCAGACTTTAAGCAACCAGAGGACTTGATTTACCTCATCGGCGAATCGGTTAACGACATTGCATCCTCACAATACCTGGCCTCATGGCATAAGATCCTGGCTGCACCTGCACCGCATTTTGATATCGATAAAGAATATGATATGCACCAGGTAGTAAAAGAGCTGATCAAACATAAAATGATCCAATCTGCCCATGATGTGGCCGATGGTGGTTTGTTTATCACACTGATTGAATCGGCTATGCCAAACGGTTTCGGCTTTGAGATTGCGTCTGAAAACGGGATCCGTAAAGACGCCTTCTTATTCGGCGAGGCACAGGGCAGGGTAGTAGTGAGCGTAGCACCGGCCGACCATGAACGTTTTATTGAACTGATGGCAACCAGCGAAGTCGAGTTTAGCTTATTAGGATCAGTGAGCAATGGCTATTTAAGTGTGGATGAAGAATCATTTGGCCATATCACCGATGTTAAATTGGTTTATGATAACGTATTGCACGCCATACTAGGAGACTAATGTTAAAGATTAACCGGGTACACCATATCGCCATAATATGCGCTGATTACGAACGGTCGAAGCATTTTTATACGCAGGTGCTCGGGTTTAAAATACTGCGGGAGAACTATCGCGCGGAGCGCAAATCATACAAGCTTGATCTGGAAGTGGGCAACCAATACCAGATCGAGCTTTTTTCTTTTCCGGACCCTACACCCAGGCCTTCGCGCCCCGAAGCTGCGGGCCTGCGCCATCTGGCTTTCGAAGTGGATAATATTAATGAAGCTGTAGCAGAGCTAATTGCCGATGGCGTTATTGTTGAACCTATTCGCATAGATGAGTTTACCGGCAAGCATTTTACTTTCTTTGCCGATCCCGACGGGTTGCCTATTGAGTTTTACGAGAAGTAGCAAACCTTAATTGTCATTTCGAAACAAGGTACGAGTGAGAAATCTTATAAAAGCGAAAATGACAGCGTTTTTTAATAGTCAGCCTAATGTTCCGTTTTAAACAATTTAACGTAGACCAAGCGGGCTGCGCCATGAAGATCAATACCGATGGGGTATTGCTTGGGGCGCTGGCGGAAACAGATCAACCCAAGACCATATTGGATATCGGTACCGGCACTGGTGTAATAGCTTTGATGCTGGCACAACGATTTGCCGATGCGACGATTGATGCTGTTGAAATAGATGAAACCGCTTCAGCAACTGCGAAGCGCAATTTTGCAGGCTCGTCGTTCGCCCGTAGGCTCAGTTTATATGCAGATAGCTTTGAGAACCATTTAAGCAACTATCCGGATAAGAAATATGACCTGATCGTCTCCAACCCTCCGTTTTACATTAACTCGCTGGAATCACCGGGAGCCAGGAAGAGTTTGGCCAAACATACCGACCAGCAATTTTTTGAGACATTAATTAAAACTATAGCTAAACACTTAACTGCCCAGGGTAGCTTTTGGCTGATCTTACCTTTAGAGACAGCACAGTTGGCTAAGGACATAAGTTCAAAACATGGGTTAAACATTCAAAAGGTGATCAAAGTATTATCCTATCCCGGTTCTGTCCCTCATCGTGAGATTTTAGTTTTAACTTTGGGTAAGAAGAGGGAGACAGATGAACAGTTTGTTATTTATGCTGAACCTAAAGTATATTCGGAGCAGTATCAAACCATATTAAAGCCATTCTTTACCATATTCTAATGACTCGCATCGGCCTCATATCAGATACCCACAGCTTCCTTGACGACGCAGTATTCAAGCATTTTGAAAACTGCGATGAGATCTGGCATGCCGGCGATTTCGGGAACATAGAACTGGCAGGTCAACTGGCCGCATTTAAACCCTTACGCGGCGTGTACGGCAATATTGATGGCAAGGAGATCCGCCAGACTTATCCTGAAAACCTGCGGTTTAAATGTGAAGCTATGGACGTTTGGATGACACATATCGGCGGTTACCCGGACAGGTATGACCTGCGGATCCGGGCAGAGATCTACGCTAACCCGCCGCAGTTGTTTATATCGGGCCACTCGCATATTTTAAAAGTTATCTATGATAAAAAGATCAACTGCCTGCACTTAAACCCTGGGGCGGCGGGCAAGCAAGGCTGGCAGAAGGTGCGTACGCTGATGCGCTTTAACATCGATGGCAACAAGATCCAGGACCTGCAGGTGATTGAATTAGGCGCGAAATAAACGACGGTGATCCACTTAAAAATATGGATCACCTGGATCACTGTTTTTATTTAACTAATTTAAAATCAAAGAATTAACAAAATAAGCGGATCACTTTGGATCAGTACAAAAACTTTAGATTAGATCACATAAGTAATTGATATTGACAAATTTGAATGTTTTTTAGATGTTTCTAAAATTTAGAGTGGATCACCTGAGCCGGATCATACCTAAGCAACTTAGGTATAGGCTAAAACATATTGGTCTTAGCCGCTTCCATTTCAAAAACAGTATCAATTAACAGTTCCCTTTGCTTACCGGCAGCAACCGCCAATTCGTCGCAGCGTTCGTTTTCGGGGTGCCCGTTATGCCCGCGTACCCAGGTGAATTTAATATTATGCAGCTTGCTGATATCGAGGTAACGCAGCCATAGGTCCTTGTTCTTTTTATCCTTAAAACCTTTTTGCAGCCAGCCGTAAACCCAGCGTTTTTCTATCGAGTCGATAACATATTTAGAGTCAGAAAAGATCATGACATCCTGGTTGGGTTTGTTGATAGCTTCCAGTCCTTTGATCACCGCCAGCAGTTCCATACGGTTATTGGTGGTTTTACGGAAACCTTCAGACAGCTCTTTATAATGCTGGCCAGAGCGTAAGATCACCCCATATCCACCCGGACCCGGGTTACCGCTTGATGCACCGTCTGTATAAATTTCTATCATGCCCCCCAGCCCCCTAAAGGGGGAGCTATTATGGTGGGCCAAAATTAATAATAAAACAGGAAATTACGCTTAACAATTCCGCTTGAAGGTGAGGGGCTTCAAAATACGCGGTTAGCAGGAGGCGCCTCCGGAGCCTCTTATTTCTTTACTTTTTCTATAAACAGGGAACCCCTCCGGGGTTGCTAAACAGCGTTTTTGACTCCAGCGGAGGCGCCTCCGGAGCCTTATTCTTTACTTTTTCTATAAACAGGGAACCCCGTCGGGGTTGCTAAACAGCGTTTTTGACTCCAGCGGAGTCGCCTCCGGAGCCTTATTCTTTACTTTTTCTATAAACAGGGACCCCTCCGGGGTTGCTAAACATCGTTTTTGACTCCAGCGGAGGCGCCTCCGGAGCCTCTTATTTCTGTACTTTTTCTATAAACAGGGAACCCCGCCGGGGTTGCCAAACATCGTTTTTGACTCCAGCGGAGGCGCCTCCGGAGCCTTTTATTTCTTTACTTTTTCTATAAAGAGGGAACCCCTCCGGGGTTGCTAAACAGTGTTTTTGACTCCAGCGGAGTCGCCTGTTTATAGCCCTTTAACTATTTAAGGCTCCGGCGGAGCCTCCTTATTTAAAGCGATAGGTTGGTTAGCGGGTGATGTTTTTTCTTTTCAGCCTGATTGAATTACCAATTACCACCACGTCTGAGAAAGCCATGGTGAGGGCGCCTACCATCGGGTTCAGGAAACCCAATGCTGCTACCGGTATCGCTATAACGTTATAGGCAAATGCCCAGAAAAGGTTTTGTTTGATGGTAAGTAAGGTATGTTTACTGATCTGCAGGAACTTGACCACCGAACCCAGGTCGGTATTCAACAAAATAACCCGTGCGGATTGTATAGCTATTTGGCTGGCATCGTTCATGGATACGCCCACATCGGCTTTGGTCAGGGCAGGGGCATCGTTAATGCCGTCGCCTATCATTACGGTTTTGCCCTTTTGCTTGTAAATGTCAATGACGGTTAGTTTTTCATCTGGCAGTTTCTCGGCGTGTACCTCGGTTATGCCAATGGCTTTGGCAACTTTGAGGCAACGATTTTTACGGTCGCCGCTTAATAATACCGGTACTATGCCCATCTTTTTTAACTCGCTGATCAAAGCCGACGCTTCGGGCTTTATGGTATCATCAATAGCTACCTGCGCCAGCAATACCTGGTTCTTATAAAGCGAAAGATTAAAGTCGTTCTCGTTAGCCGTTTTACCGGTACCCAGGAAATAGTTATTGCCATCCACATCTTCGGCACGCATACCCAGGCCCTTTTCTTCAGTGGCGCTGCGCAATATCAGCCGGATTTGCGGCAAGCCCTTTAAGCCATCCACCAATGATTTGGCGATAGGGTGGTTAGACCGTTCCTCAATAGCCACAATGATCCCGCGGATATGTTCAAGGTCCACACCATCCTCAACCTTAATATCATTGATGCTGAACTTGCCGGTAGTTAGCGTCCCGGTTTTGTCAAACACCACATAATTGGTATTGGCCACAGCCTCAATGGTATCACCGCCTTTAATTAATATACCATTTTTTGCAGCACGCCCCAAGCCAACCATCACAGCGGTAGGCGTAGCCAGGCCCATAGCGCAGGGGCAGGAGATCACCAATACGGCAATAGCATTCATTAACGATTTCTGTAAACCGGTATCGCTTAAAAAATAAGTCAGCACAAAAGTTATTAAGGATATCAATATAACCGCAGGCACAAATATCGCGGCTACTTTATCGCCAAGTTTTTGAACCGGCGGTTTGGCTGCCTGTGCCTTTTTCATTAACTCAATAATTTGCGAAAGCACGGTGTTTGAACCCACCTTGGTCGCTATCATCCGGAAATTGCCGTTTTGCACAATGGTGCCGCCAATAACCTTATCATATTTTTCTTTGTCGACAGGGACGCTTTCGCCGGTGAGCATCGACTCATCAACCGAAGCACTGCCTTCTAAAATATCGCCGTCCACCGGGATTTTATCCCCATGATTGACAACCAGGATATCGCCCGGGCGAACATCGCGCGCACTGATGACCTCGACCGTGCCGTCGATAATACGGTTGGCGTTTACCTGCTGAAATTTAACCAGGTCCTTTACGGCTGATGTGGTTTGATTTACCGAGCGTTTCTCAAAAACGTTACCCAGCAGCACCAGCGTGATAATAGTGGCGCAGGTCTCATAAAACTGGTACTGTTCGCCCAGGTTTTGGATAGTTCCAACCAGGCTGTAAACAAATGCCGAGGTTGAGCCTATGAAGATCAACACATCCATATTAGGCATACCACCTTTTAGCGAATGAAAAGCGCTTTTACCAAAATGCAGGCAGCCTACCACGAAAACAGGCAGGCATAACAGCAACTGTACCATTGGCATATGAAGCACATGCCACGGAAAAACCATATGTAATAATAGCGGAGCGGTAAATATGGCACAAAAGATAAATTTGTTTTCTACCTTTTCATAGAACTTTGGCATATGTGTTAACGGATCGTCAACCACCTTAAAACCCAATTGCTCTATGCTTTTTATAATTTCGGGGAGCTGGGCGTTGTTATCATTGCTAAATTTAACCTCTTCGCCGGCAAAATCAACCAAAATGTTGCCTAAACCTTTCTTTTCCAGTAATTTATGTATAGATAGGGCACAGTTATTACAGTGCATCCCGGTTACGTTTAACTCTACTAATTGCTCTGCCATAGTAATACAAACTTACTCATACCCAAAGGGTAAAAGCGTAAGCATAATGTAATATTAAAAAAGGCTTTGCAATTACCCCGAAGATTTTTACATTTGCACTCTCCAAAACGGTAGATGTAGCTCAGTTGGTTAGAGCATCGGTTTGTGGTACCGAGGGTCGTGGGTTCGAGCCCCATCATTTACCCATAAAGAGGTAGTCATTTTTTGGCTACCTCTTTTTTTTTAATATGACTTATAAAAATTAACGTTTTAATAGTCGTTTTTACCTCAAAAAAGCGGTTCTAAGTTTTTGAGGTTTTTCTTTAATCCTATTCCCTCTCATTTGTTTTTAAGATGGGACACCTCTTCAATAAGGTTTGATTTGATTAACTTTGCCGGATGAGTAATGAAATTCCGGGTGTCAACATGGCCGAACTGCGGCTGCAAGGCTTTAAGGTGCATGAACTGCCCGCATTCGTCGGTGTACCGGCGGTGCATGGCCGTCGGGATTTTTATAAAATGGGTTTGGTCACCGGTGAAATGACCATGGTTTATGGCGACCAGGTGGTGGAACTGCAGGATACCGTACTGTTTTTTGTCAATCCCAGGGTACCGCGTTCGGTGCTGCGCCGCTCCAGATCGACGACGGGCTACGCGTGTATCTTTACCGAAACCTTTATGCCGGCGATCGTCAAAAAGTCGCCTTTGTTTAACGCCGGGCAGCAACCGCTCATTCGCCTGAACAGCGAACAGGTGGCTTTTATGACGGGCATTTTTCAAAAGATGCTGGCGGTGCGGGATAGCGATTATGCATATAAGAGCGACCTGATCAAAAGCTGTATCGAAATTATTATTCATGAAGCTTTGTCAATACAGCCCCCTGTGCAACAGCAGGTCAACGGCGTGGCCCGGATGACGCATTTATTTATGGACCTACTGGAAAGACAATTCCCGATCGAGCATGCCGCGGAGCCGCTTAAATTGCGGACGGCCCAGGATTTTGCCGCCAAGCTGGCGGTCCACGTCAACTACCTGAACAGGGCAGTAAAAACGGTTACCGGCAAGCCGACCTCCGTACATATCGCGGAACGCATAGCGGCAGAGGCTAAGGCGCTTTTACTGCATACCGACTGGAGCGTGGCGGACATTGCTTATGCACTCGGTTTTGCTTACCCGACCTATTTTAATAATTTTTTCAAGAGGGTAACGGGCGTTACCCCTAAATCCTTGCGCAAGGTTTGATAATCATACTTATTGGTTTGATTATCGTTTAAACACCGCGGCCTTTAACCCGATCTTTGGGTTATGAAGATATTAGTTACCGGGGCTACCGGCAAGGTGGGCAGCCGCTTTGTTCCGCGCTTGTTAGCAAAAGGCTATAACGTGCGTATTTTGGTTCGTGACCCATCGAAGGCAGCCGCATTGGCGGAACTTGGCGCCGAGGTCGTGACCGGCGATCTCTTTAATGCAGCTAGTTTAACGCCCGCGGTAGCGGGCATAGACGCGGTGATCCATTTGGCGGCGCTGTTCCGTACGTTCACCGATAACGAAGGGATCATCAAGACTAACCATGAAGGCACGATCGCACTGGGCGATGCGGCAGTTGCCGCAGGCGTCAAACGCTTTATTTTTGTCAGCACCAGCAATGTATATGGTTCGGGCTACGGGCACCCCGCAAGGGAGGATGATTTCGTGAATATTAATGACCCAAGGCCCTACGCCTCCAGCAAGATCGCCGCCGAACAGGAACTGTTAAAAAAAGAAATGGATGTGCGCGTATTGCGTTTGGGTTTTGTCTATGGGGATCAGGACCCGCATATAGAAGAGATCATCCCACTGCTCAAAAAGATGAAGCGCCACTCGGGCTCGCGCATGCACATGGTGCACCACTTGGATGTGGCCCAGGCCCTGATCATGCTGCTGGAACGGGACGGCCTGAACGGGGAGATCTTTAATATCGCCGATGATGCGCCGATCACCTTATATGAACTGGCCGATTCAGTCGGGAAGGCGGCCGATGCTTTCGAGGCGGTGGAAGCGCCGCTGGCCGATCCGTTCGAAGGTATCACGGACATTTCTAAATTGCGCAAGACAGGTTTCCGCTTATTGGTACCCAGTTATTACGTGGCGCGCGACCTTGATATCTTATAACCGCCGTGAAGGCTGAATTATCAGCGAAGCAATCTTCGATATATCGGTTCGATTTTTGCACCATAACCGTATTCAATCCGTGCTATTTTCTAAATTGGTTCGTAATTAGTCTATAACAGCCCCATCAAACAAAAAGGTAAGATCAATGAGATCTTACCTTTTTTGGTCATTAATTATTCAGTTAAGCATTTTTGAAATACAATACCGCTGCTGCGATTAATATGATTGCAAGCAGTACGGCCAATATAATTTTAACAGCACTTAACGGTCGCTCTCCAATAACTTCGCCGGTACTGGCATTAATGGTAAATTGATATAGTTTACCATTATAGGTATAAGCACTGGCCCATACAGGCAGCATTAAATATTTTATGGCTTTGTTATTATAGTCAGTGTTTGTATGATTTATACGTTGTTCGTCACCGCCGATGTCATTATATATTTCGGAGTTTATCTGCGACACGGTTTGTTCAACAGCTACCAACAAGCCCTGTTGGGGGGCGAGCTGATAAGCTTCGGACCGGAAACCACTCATATAACGCTCGTCAAACTTAACTAACGACTTAAATTTCCATGGACTAAGTTTATTTAAAGTCTTTTCGGGTAGCGACTTACTGGCAGGCACCACCAGGTCGCGAAAATCGCAGTATACCGTGCCTGACACGCTGCTCCAACTGGTATGCTGTACCTCCCTTGTCCTTGTTTCCGATCGTCCGTCAATAGTTTCGGTATAGGTCTCGGTAGTGTAATAATGGTCGCCGCGTTCTCCGGTATAATCAGTTACGGTATCTGTATCATATGCCCAGTAGGGCAGATACACACCTTTTAAGACAGATGATGTGCCGCCAACATTTTTAGCGAGGTCGTTTGGCGCCCACCACAACCCGCTTATCCAATCCGCAAAAAATTTGGCGCCCTGCTGTTGGGTAATTTCAAACGGCAGTATGTAATGTGGTGTTACATATTGCTGGCCGCTTTCCAGCTCAAGCACAAGGGGGGCTGTGCAAAACGGACATTTGTCTGATGTTGTAAATTCCGTCAGTATAGTTTTAGATCCGCAGCCGGGGCAGTTTACTACTTTTAGGGTGTCGCCCTGCTTGTCGGTGTCAATTCCCGCTATAAAATTTTCGTAGTCAAAAGATGAAATTTCATCCTCCTCCTCATAAGTAGCTATGGTATTGCTTTCGCCGCAATAATCGCATTTTAAATTATGGGTGCCGGGTTCAAAATGTAATAAGGCACCGCAGCCGGCGCAGCTTAAAGAATTGTTAATTGCTGATGGTTTGGCCAGTTCGCTCATACAAATATTTAATATATTAATTAAGCTATTGGTGGCGGCTGGTTATTGAAAATTGCAGCAAGGTCATCAACCGATCCGGCCACAGCCCATGTTGCCATGCCTTTTGTCCAGATCATGGTCTCCCTATTTACAAGGTTACCGGCAATCATTGTCCGCAGCTCACTTAAACTATGCGGGCCATCAGATTTCCCATCTTTAACAATGTGATACTCAATGTCTGACGTTATAGGTGGCGGCGAGTTTTTATCTGCATTAGGATTAAACTGGTTTTGCTGAAAAATGTTACCTACCTGGCCCATCATTGCCGCGCCAACACCTATGCCCATACCCGCTGCACCTAAATTTCCGCCTATGGTGTTCTCTGCCGCCTTTTCCATTGCGTTAGCAGCCTGGAATTGTGCGTACGCACCCAGGTTACCAACAATGCCCATTTGGCTGCGTTTATCCAAAGCCTCTTCAACTTCGGGTGGTAATGATATGTTCTCAACCAGTAACTTGGTAAGCGTGAGGCCCAGTTCCTCAAAGTCGGGCTCTATGCTTTGAGCGATCAGTGTGCCCAACTCGTTATAATTTGCGGTAAGATCAAGTACATTTATTTTTGATTGTGCAACCGCATCCATCCCTTTGGCAACCACGGTATTTCGCAATTGCTCATTAACGTTGTCGACTAAAAAGTCGGGGTTAGTTGCAGATATTTCTTTAAGGAACAACCTGGGATCCTGAACTTTAAAATTAAACGAACCAAATGCCCTTAACCTAACCGGGCCAAACTCGGCATCGCGTAACATTACCGGGTTTTTTGTACCCCAACGTTGGTTAAGAAACTGCCGCATGCTTACAAAATAAACGTCGGCTTTAAACGGACTGTTGAACCCGTATTTCCAGCTCATTAACGTGGTTAATAGGGGCATGTTTTGGGTATGGAGCTCGTAGGTGCCGGGAGTAAATACATCTGCAATTTGCCCCTCGTTGATAAAAATAGCTACCTGCGATTCGCGGACGATCAATTTAGCGCCCATTTTTATAGCGTTGTCATTACGCGGGAATTTCCACACCAAAGTATCCTGCGTGGTATCCACCCACTCAATTACATCAATTAATTCGTTTAAAAGTCTGTCAAAAAAGCTCATAGTGATGTTTTAAGGTTTAAAAAATAAATATAGAAAACATATTTAATCCATTTAAAAAAGATTCGTTGATTTGACTTTGCATATCTTCTTTTGTTACAATTTCAACACCTTAAGCTGAGGACCGAAGCCACAACAAACCTTAATTATAAGGTAATAAGCTTAATAATTAGTGGTTAACTTTAATGGATTTTTTGTTTCTTTACTACCCAAAATAAACCACTTTATGATGAAAGCTAAATACTTATTGGCCCTTACGGGGATAGTAGGAACGTTAAGTCTGTCACTTACAGCTACTGCTCAAAAAGCTGCTACCGCGCCGGCCAAACAACCTGTTGATTTTGTTAACCCGCATATCGGCAATATCAGCCATATGCTGGTGCCCACGTACCCTACAACACATTTGCCTAACAGCATGATGCGTGTTTTCCCGGTACGGCAGGATTATACGACTAACCGGTTGGGCGGTCTGCCATTAATAGTAACGCATCATCGGTCTATCTCCAGCTTTAATTTTTACCCTTACCAGGGTGACGAAACTGAGATAGCAGTAAGCAAGCCTTTAAGCTATGACCAGGAAAAAGTAACACCCTACCGCTACCAGGTTTATTTGGATGAGCTGAACATGGGCGTGGATTTTGCACCATCGCACCAAAGCGCGGTTTACAATATCACTTTCGAGAAACAGGGAGCGCCTTATTTGATTTTTAATTGTCGTCGCGGCCAGCTGAGGGCAAGCGCGAACGTGCTTAGCGGCTACCAGGAATTAGGTAACCATACCTCGGTATACCTGTATGCCGAGACCGACGTAGCACCCACTAAAGCTGGCGTACCCCAACAGGGTGGCGTAAACTGGAACAGCGCGCCGGCGGCAGCCATCGCTTTAGTATATCCTGCGGGGACAAAAAAGATCGGCATCCGCTATGGCGTATCTTTTATCAGTGAGGAACAGGCTAAGAAAAATCTTAACCGCGAGATCCATAATTACGATGTAAATGCAGTTGCTGCCACGGGCCGAAGGATATGGAACGAAGCACTGGGTAAAATAGCTGTAGAAGGTGCGTCTGACAAAGAAACGACAGTGTTCTATACTTCATTATACCGCACTTTTGAGCGCCCGATCTGTATCAGCGAAGACGGCCGCTATTTTAGCGCCTCGGACGGTAAGGTGCATAATGATGAGGGCCATCCTTTTTCAACCGACGACTGGACCTGGGATACTTATCGCGCAGCACATCCGCTCAGGATCTTAATCAACAAAGGAGTGGAGAACGACATCCTGCGCTCCTATATCTTAATGGCGCAGCAAACCGGCCAAAACTGGATGCCTACTTTCCCGGGGGTTACCGGCGATGAGCATGGTATGAACAGTAACCACGGCATAGCCAGCATTGCCGATGCGTATGCCAAGGGCCTGCGAGGTTTTGACCTGGCCAAAGCTTACGAGGTTTGTAAAGGTGCCATTGAAGATAAATCATTGCTGCCATGGTCAAACGCCGTCCCATCGGGCGAGCTGGATGAGTTTTACAAAAAGCATGGTTATTTCCCCGCGTTAAAACCGGGCGAAAAAGAAACCGTACCCAATGTAAGCAAATGGGAAAAGCGCCAGCCGATAGCAGTTACGTTAGGTACATCCTTTGACGAATGGTGCCTGTCGCAAATAGCCGGCGACCTGGGTAAAACAGCGGATGCCGAACACTACCTGAAGGCATCATACAATTACCGCAACGTATTTAATCCTAAAACAGGGTTTTTCCATCCGAAAGATAAGGACGGAAACTTTATTGAGCCGTTGGATTACCGTACATCGGGCGGACCCGGCGCGCGCGATTATTATGACGAGAACAACGGTTACATTTACCGCTGGGACGTTCAGCATAACATAGGCGACCTGGTTAACCTGGTAGGTGGCAATAAAAAATTTGTAGCGGCTTTAGAGGACATGTTTAATGAGCCCTATCCAATGTCAAGATGGGATTTCTACGCGATACTGCCCGACCATACCGGCAACGTAGGGATGTTCTCGATGGCTAACGAGCCCAGTTTCCATATCCCTTATCTGTATAATTATGCAGGCGAGCCCTGGCGCACACAAAAACGGATCCGCTCATTACTTGACCAATGGTACCGTAATGACCTGATGGGGGTACCCGGTGATGAAGATGGTGGCGGTATGACGGCTTTTGTGGTATTTAGCCAGCTGGGATTTTACCCGGTAACGCCCGGCTCACCAACCTATAATATTGGCAGCCCAAGTTTCCCGCACGTAAAAATGAATGTAGGCAATGGTAAGTTCTTCGAGATCAAAGCACATAATGCTTCGTTTACCAACAAATACATTCAATCAGCAAAACTAAACGGTGTTGTATTGAACCAACCCTGGTTTAAACACAGCGATATAGCCAATGGCGGCTTGCTTGAACTGGAGATGGGGCCGGTTGCCAATAAAACCTGGGGCGCCAATTCGCCGCCGCCATCAGCCGCACCAATGCCCTGATTTTTTTTGTTTAAAATTAAACTATAAATATTAAGCGCCCTCCACGAAAATGGAGGGCGCTTTTTTAACCAGGGTTAACGGCAGTTTATTTTACCTTGCTGAACTCAGAACTTGATCCGTCATAAACGTTTTGGGCCATATACAGGGTGTCACTGGCAATCCTGATTATATTTGGCGGGCCCTGTTCAGGATAAAAACTTAAGGTATTGTCGTTTTTTTGAGTGAATATGCTTTTACTTTGAGTGATATCATAATTTCCATGCGCAACGGGGTCCCCGTTTGTGGTTCTCACAAAAGTATGATCGGATTTGAATTCGATGATGTCAACCTGACTTGGAACGGCTACATAGCGTACGCCGTTCAGCCCCAGTATGGTGCTTTCAAATTTCCATTTTCCGATTAATTGTTGTTCGATGCCCGGATTAACCGTTTCTTTTTGGCAGGACGTTAAGATAAGTAAAGCTGCCGCTGTGAAAAAGTAAATAAATGGTTTCATATAAAATCTTTTTTTGTTGATGAAACGACAAAACTTTCCTCGACGCTACAGTTTTGTTTTACATTGATTCAGGATGTTTTTAAGCGGTTTAGCTATCCTGCAATCCTGATAAAACTTTAGGGCAAATCGTTTGTTGTTGGCTAGAAGATTATGAACGGATCATAATCAGGCGTTAAACAATTACAAATTATGAAAACGAAATTACCGTTATTACTGATACTGATTACAGCGGCTCTTACCCAAGGTTGTGTAAGCAATAAAAAGTATGCCGAGTTGCAAACAAATTATAACAACCTGCAAACCAAACAAACCGAGCTGAAACAAAGCTATGACCTCACCCAGCGCGAACTGGAAGGATCAAAAACCAGGGTTAGAAGTTTGGAAGAACAAATAGCGTCCGAAAAATCAAACCGTGCCGCTTTGCAGGACGCGCTGAACAAATGTCTGGCAGGCAACAACCAGGGCAATGTTAATATTGCCAAACTGGCCGACCAGATCACTGCATCTGATAAATACATTAAACAACTGATAGCTGCCAAAGGTAAAAGCGACTCGCTTAACATGGTGTTAACCAATAACCTTACCCGTTCGTTGAGCCAGGCCGAGATGAAGGACGTTGATGTACAGGTATTAAAAGGCGTGGTTTATATCTCGTTGTCTGATAATATGTTATATAAGTCAGGTAGCTATGAAATATCAGATCAGGCCGGTGCAACCCTGAGCAAAATTGCCAAGATCATAACCGATTATTCAACTTACGATGTATTGATAGAAGGTAATACAGATAATGTGCCTATCAAACAAACCAACATCCGTAACAACTGGGATTTGAGCGCTTTAAGGGCATCATCAGTTGTACAGGCTTTGCAAAATAATTTCAATGTTGACCCTAAGCGTTTAACAGCCGGGGGCAGGGGCGAGTACAACCCTATAGCTGATAACAGCACGCCTGCAGGCAAGCTGAAAAACAGGCGCACCCAAATAATTATTACGCCAAAATTAGACCAGTTTATGGACCTGATTGGCAAACCGGTTGAAAAATAATTATAAACAACTTCATTATCGTCACAAAGCCTTTGCAGTAATGCAGAGGCTTTTTTTGTTTGAACGGCATAATTTCTATCTTAGCCATCCAAACATCATAACTAATGAATCTTTTTTTACCAGTTAATTTATCCGTAAGGAAAAATATTGCTCTCTTATTTATTATCGCAGGAGGCCTGTTAACTGCAGGCCGGGCCAACGCCGCCGCGATAGACGGGCTTAAATGCGAATACCTTATCAACCCTTTAGGTATTGATGCCGTGCACCCGCGCCTTACCTGGATGCTCAATGATGCGCGGCAGGGCGCGTTACAAACGTCTTACCAATTATTGGTTAGTACAGACTCCGTCGGTTTAACAAAAGATGCGGCTAATACCTGGCAAACAGCTAAAGTAAAATCAGAGGATAACCTGATTACCTATGCCGGCAGTACTTTACAGCCTTTTACCAGGTACTATTGGCGCGTTACCGTTTGGGACGATAAAAAAAATAAAATCACATCAGACATAGCCAGTTTTGAAACCGGCCTGATTGAAAAAAGCAACTGGAAAGGCACCTGGATCAGTGATAGCCGCGGGCCTGAAGTGAAACAAGCGCCATATTTTCGCAATGTGTTTGAGTTGGGGAAAAAAGTAAAATCGGCAAGGGCCTATATAGCCGTAGCCGGATTATATGAACTGTACATCAACGGTGAGAAAATAGGCAATCACCGGTTAGACCCTATGTACACCCGTTTTGACAGGCGCACCCTTTACGTTACTTACGATGTAACCGCACAGCTGCAAACCGGCAAAAATGCCATTGGCGTATTGCTGGGTAACGGCTGGTACAATATGCAAAGTACCGCCGTGTGGGATTTCCATAAAGCGCCGTGGCGCAACCGCCCGGCTTTTTGTTTGGATGTAAGGGTAACTTACGAAGACGGCACGGTAGAGACATTGTCGTCTGACCGGAAATGGAAAACATCAGGGAGCCCGATAATTTTTAACAGCATTTATACGGCCGAGCATTACGATGCCCGCCTGGAACAACCGGGATGGAATACCGCCAATTTTGATGACCAGGGCTGGAGGGGTGTGATCCCCAGACCGGCACCATCGGCAAATATCGTATCGCAGGCGATGCAGCCAATCCGCGCTATCGAAAAAATAGATGCCGTGAGTATGACCAAACAGGACGATCATACCTATCTGTTTAATATCGGCCGCACCATTGCCGGTGTAACCAAAATCACCGTTTCGGGCGAAGCCGGTACGGTTATCCGGCTTAAACATGCCGAGAAATTAGGTGCAAACGGGCGCGCAGACCAGTCAAATATCGATGTGCATTACCGCCCTACGGATGACAAGGACCCCTTCGGAACGGATATATTTATTTTAAGCGGCAAGGGCCGGGAAACGTTTATGCCTAAATTTAATTACAAGGGTTTTCAATATGTTGAAGTTACCAGCGATAAGCCCATTACCTTAACCCAAAGCAGCCTTATCGCGTATTTTATGCACAGCGATGTAGCGCCAATAGGGAATATCAGCTCCTCGAACACGACCTTGAATAAAATCTGGTCGGCTACCAATGCTTCTTATTTGTCAAACTTGTTTGGTTATCCTACAGACTGTCCGCAACGCGAAAAAAATGGCTGGACAGGCGACGCCCACATCGCCAGCGAAACCGGTTTATATGGTTTTGACGGGATCACTATTTACGAAAAATGGATGGCCGATCATCGCGACGAGCAACAGCCCAATGGGGTGCTGCCGTCCATCATCCCGTCGGACGGCTGGGGTTATGAGTGGGGTAACGGGCCCGACTGGACAAGTACCGTAGCTATTATTCCGTGGAACCTGTACCAGTTTTATGGCGACAGCAAGACATTAAATGACAATTATGACGCGATAAAACGGTATGTCAATCATATTGATGAGCTATACCCTTCGGGGTTAACCACCTGGGGGCTGGGCGACTGGGTACCGGTTAAATCGGTATCGCCGGTTGAGTTTGTATCGACTATTTATTACTATACTGACGTTAATATCCTGGCTAAGGCAGCCAGATTATTTGGCCGGGTTGATGACGAACAAAAATATACTGCCATCGCTTTAAAAATAAAGAATGCCATCAATGCCAAATATTTAAACACCGCCACCGGCATTTATGATAAAGGCTACCAGACAGAATTAAGCATGCCGCTTTACTGGGGTGTTGTGCCTGATGAACTGAAAGCCAAAGTGGCCGCCAACCTTGCTGAGCGTGTTAAACAGGACAACAACCACCTTGATGCCGGGATACTGGGCGCTAAGGCCATATTAGGGGCGCTGAGCGATAACGGCTATGCCGATGTAGCTTACGCGATAGCATCACAGGAAACCTTCCCGTCATGGGGCTGGTGGATCAAGAACGGTGCAACTACCCTTTATGAAAACTGGGACGTTTTTGCTAAAAGCGACCTGTCATTAAACCACATCATGTTTGGCGAGATAGGGGCGTGGTACTACAAAGGGATCGGTGGTATAAAAGTTGACCCTACAAGCCCGGGTTTTAAAAACGTACTGCTAACCCCGGCGTTTATTGCACAATTGGATCATTTTGAATCAGACCATACCGGGCCGTATGGTAAAATTATTTCTTCATGGAGAAGGGATGGCGGCACGGTTAAATATTCGGTAACCATACCGGCAAACTCTACGGCTACGGTTGTTTTCCCTGCGGGATCAAAAGTTACGCTGAAGGATAAACAAATTGCTGACGTTAACGGATTGAAAATAGCTTCGGGTAGTTATGAGTTTTTGGTGAACTAAGCTAACCCAACTTAAAAACAAAAAGCCTTATACGTGAAGTATAAGGCTTTTTGTTTTTAGCGGCAACGGTTAAGCGATTACCCGTGTTTTTTTTTCATATTCATCTTAGCTTTTTGTCCCGAGCTGAAATTATAGTTTTTGTTGTTTGAGGCTTTCTTTTCATGGAACGCAGCGCCGGTTTCCGGCTCGGTTGTTTTTGTAGACTGTTTAGTCGGCGTTGCTTTTGGCTTTACATCATTCACAATCACCAGGTCATCCGGCAGGGCAGCGGGTTGCATTTTTTTGCCGGTTGCCTGTTCTATCCGTTTTACCAGGCTCAGGTCGAGATCGGTTGCAAATGTAAGCGCTAACGTTTCGTCTTCGCTATTGGTATTGTTGTTGGTAACACGCTGTATGTAGGTTTCTTTATCGGCAGGCAGGTCAAAATGGATAAGGAAAGGGATCCCGTCAAGTTCTATAGCGTCTTCATTTTCTGTAACCACTATTAACACCCTTGCATCGGCTTCAGCCTTAAAATCAGCCACGGTATTAAAACCTTTGACATCAAAGAACCTGGGTTTAAAATATCCAACAGCGTCCTGTATCCGGCGGTTTAAGCTTTGAAATACTTTCTCTGCGGTAGCCTGTTTATTTACAAAAACCACGGCTTTGGTAAATACCTCCTCATCATACATAAACAGGTTAAGCAGGTTTACTTTTGTGGGGAAATTAGGTACGTTATACAATAACTGCTGGTGGGTTTTAACGGGAGATTCCTCTAAAGCTTCTACCTCAATGATAGCGGGAAGATTCATAAACGGGGCGACAAGCTTTTCAATACGGCTATGCATTACATCCGTAAATACCAGGTGCTGGCATTTGCCGATGCTGTTAGCCAGTTCGGTAATAGGCAGTTGCATGCCTTTTTTTATCATCCGGTCTGCATCGTCAATGATCAGCAGTTCCATTTTATTCAGGTTAAGCGCCAGTTTTAAATAAATGGCCCGCGCCCGGTCGGGTGTAGCCACTACAATATCGGCACCGTCGGCCAGTGCGTCCATTTGCGCTTCGGTCCCGGGGGTAACATACAGGCCGACAATTGCTATTGAGTTGTTTTTGTTCAATAGTTCAAACTGCTCAATCACGGCTAATACATCTTCTTTTTCAGGTACCAGGATCAGTACTTTAGGTACGCCTTCGGGCGAATAATTAAAGCGGTTGAGCGTGCCCAGAATATAAGCGGTGGTTTTGCCGAAGCCTTCCGGGGCGATGGCGATAATGTCCTGCCCGCCAATAATACGGGTGAGGGTTTTTTGCTGTATTTCTTTAGGAACCGCATAACCCGCTTCTGTAGCCGATTTAATCAGTTGTTTATTCAGCTTTAATTTATCAAACCCTGCCATTGTATTATATCTTTTATTAAAACGCGAAATTACCTTTATAATCTCAGAATTAGCAATTTCTGTTGCATAACTCAATTAGTTGTTTGTTTTTGGGGTTAAACGGCACTAATTGGTTTATAAACATCACCAAGTCAATATTAATTATTACTTTAGTTTTAAGTAATAATTACACCCCCAAGCCTTATGAAATTTACCCGGGTTAAAAAAACTGTTTTGGGGCTATTGTTACTTTTTTTGTTCTCGGTTCATCCCTTTCATTTATCAGCTGCTTTTTTAATTCAAAGCAACGTAATTATAGCTCAACATCCTTTTGATACCGTTAACAAGGTAACCAAAGCTAACCGTTGTGAGGCGGCTACCATACATTACAAGAGACATTACCGGCATATACCGGAAGCTATAGCTATGAAGTACCTGGATCAGCTGTCGGTAATGGCCAGGGACCTTAATGACAAGGCGCTTGAAAGCGTGGTTTTTGACCTGAAAGCCGATTATTACGCCGTAAATAAACTATTTAACAATTTAAGTATCGCTTATTATCAAAAAGCGATAGACTTTGCAACTGATAACAACCTGGCGCTTGAAAAGGCAGTTTACCTTCACCATGAAGGAATGTTTTACGCTAATTTTAAACATAATACCGCGGCGTGTTTGTTTTTCCTGAAATCTCAGGAGGCGTTCAGAGATATAGGATTTGACAAGGTGCCAAACATCGGCAGCTATTATAGCCAGGTGGCCGAATTTTATTATAACCTGGGCGACTACGCAAATGCTAAAATACAATTGCAGGAATCGCTTAAATACAAAATAAAAACACCGAGGGAAAGGATCGGTATTGAAAATACCCTGGCGTTAATTTACCGCAGCAATCATCAGTATCAGCAGGCGTTAAACTATTTTAACAGGGCTCTAAATTTAGCGCGTCAAAATAAAGATACGGTATGGATAGGGATTGCCACCGGCAATATAGGTTCGGTTTATTTAATGCTGAACCAGTATGAAAAAGCTTTACCGTATATACAAACTGACTATAATCAATCCTTAAAATACGGCGAAAAAATCAATGCAACCATCGCGCTGCTGCGCCTGGTTAAGATCAACCTGCTAAAAAACAACGTTAAACAGGGCCTTAAACAACTGGACACCGCCCAAATTTTAATACACAACAGCCCGGTGCCGGTTTTAAACCTGGAAACCGATATTTTGGATCTCAGGGCCATATTTTACGAAAAAATGGGACTGCCGGCCACTGCACTTGAGTTTAGAAAAAAATATGAAATTGCAAAGGATAGCCTGACAAAGCAAAACAATGTTGCTGCGGTTGAAGTGGTGAAAATGCAATACGTTATCGGTAAAAAACTGGCAGAAGAGACCCGGCTTAAAACGCAGGCAAAAGTTGAGACAGTTGCGCGTGATACCGTTTTTATCGTGTTTTTTTTATTACTGGTTATTTTAGTACTGGTGTATAACAGGCAAACCCTGAAAATCCAAAAAGACAAAGAGATTTTACGTTCTGAAAAATTACGGGTAGACGATGAATTAAAATATACAGGGATGAAACTTCGCAGCTACACCGAAAACCTGCGAAAAAACAACATGCTGATTGATAGCTTTAAAGAACAGATAGAGCAACTAAAAATAAAGAACGCAGATGCTGCGGTTGTTGGTCACCTCGAGGAATTGATGCAGGCGCATATCATGACTGATGATAATTGGCTGGAATTTAAAAAGATATTTTTAAAAGTCTATCCTAATTTCTTTTTCGACATAAAAAAACAATTTTCTTCACTTTCAGAATCTGATATCAGGCTGCTGACATTACTAAAGCTCCAATCTACCAACAAAGAGATTGCAAATATGCTGGGCATAACGGTAGAAGGTGTTAAGAAAGCCAAACAACGCTTAAAAAAGAAAATGAACCTCGAAAGCCGGATTACCATCGAGGAAACAATTTTAAAAATATAGCCTCAGCAAGTCACTGCGGATAAAAGTTTATCCTGTTTTTCCTGAAGGGATGTGCGTTTTGCCCGCTTTATTTGTCCCCATTTTGTCTACTAACTAAATTATTTTTTTTGTAACTGGTAATTTAATTTTAAAGGATATTTATTGGTTCCTGATCGAATTTATTATTAACGTTTCTTTAAAATTTATTTGTGATGAAACATGAAATTATTAAAGAGAGGATGAGATGTGGCAAATGTGGACGGGGCGAACTTGATACCCGGGTACACAGAGGATTTCTGGTGAAGTCATTGTTTTTTTGGCTGCCTATTAAGCGCTATCGGTGCAATGTATGTTGGCGGAAGATTTATGTATACGGCTCAGTTTCGCGAGTTGCACTGCAATAAGGAATCGGCATAGATAAGTGTGGTATAGTTGTTGCAGCAGGTTTATTAATTAAATCTAAATATTATGAAGACTCAGGATTTTAAAAACAACAACAATGGCCAGGGCAGCACCACTGCCGACCGTGCTTTTACAGATCAGAATGAAAAAATGAAAGAACGGGGCATTAGTAATTCGGGCGGGCAAAAGTCTTTCCAAACTTCAAGTAAAGACAGCGCCCATAAGCCTGAGCGGAGAAAGCCGCAGTTATAGCAAATAAAAAGGCCCGGTATCTGAAGTACCGAGCCTTTTTATTAAATCAGATAAAGAACATACGAATATTTTCCCGTCCGGCCGGACACTGATGAATTCGTTTTATAACTTGCGGGAGTTTTAATTCATAAGCAGTATACCCACTTATAATTGAAATAAACAACAAAGCCCTGATATTTCTATCAAGGCTTTGTACCCAGCGCCGGAGTCGAACCGGCACGGTTTCCCACAGGTGTTTGAGACCAGCGCGTCTACCAATTCCGCCAGCTGGGCATGCTTTACTGAGAGTGTCTTTCAACTTCTCAGAAGCGGGATGCAAATGTATTTAAACTCTCTTTAATTCGCAACAGATATTTTTGCCGATAGTAAATATTTGCAATATCATTTAAGCGGCTCTCTTTTGCGGTATCGTCCAGGCTCTCATAATCATCTGTTAACTTAGACAGCTCTTCGTTTATATCACCCTCAATGGCAAGTACTTCCGCCGTCAGGCTCCCTAATTCGGCAGCATTATCAACTTCCATCAGCCGCTCGTTAATGTCCATCATCTCCATTAAAAAATCTGCAGGAAGCTGCGGTTTGGCACCGTCTGACACCAGGTCATGCAGCCTTAAAATATATTCTAACCGCTTTGCGGGATCAGAAAGTGTTTGATAAGCTTTGTTATTTAGCGTTGATAGTTCCAGTATTTCCTGTTGTTTAGCGTCATCCTCATTGGCGTAAAAATCGGGATGGTATTGCTTGCTTAACTCATAAAATTTCTTTTTAAGCTGTGCAGCATCAGGGTTGAAAGATTGCGGTATGGCGTAAAAGTCAAAATAATTGATCATGCTGCAAAGTTAGGCGATATGCATACCAATTGTATTAAATAATTAGAATTACTACGCTGCAATCTTTCATTTGTTGTAAATATAACGCCCTTCCATATATCCTATTGCGCTTAAAAAAATATAGTCGAAAAGCATTTTTTTAGTGTTTTGTACCTGATATTTTTGGCGTTATCATCAATTAGAAAGGAAAATATGGACAAATCAACTAATACCAACACGCAACAATTCTTTCACGGCACTAAGGCTCAGCTAAAACAAGGGGATCTGATTTCGGCTGGCTTTAATTCAAACTATGGCAAGCAGAAACAGGCGAAATATGTTTACCTGACAGCTACACTGGATGCTGCAATTTGGGGAGCCGAACTGGCTTTAGGCGACGGGCCGGGTAGAATTTATATCATAAAGCCGACAGGTGCTATTGAGGATGATCCCAATTTAACAGACAAGAAATTCCCCGGAAATCCAACCAAATCCTATCGTACCCGCGAACCCCTGCTGGTTATGGGCGAGTTTACTGAGTGGGAGGGACACTCGCCGGAACGGTTGAAGGAAATGAAGGATAATATTCAACGCCTTAAAGAACAGGGGATCGAGGCAATAGAGGATTAAAAAATACAAACAAAGCATAGACTATAGCCCCGGTATTTCCATCGGGGCTATAATCCTGTATTCTTGGTTTGCTGTCAGGGAATAACCCGCCTTTATTTGTTCACATAAACAACGCCGCCTTTCATCACAAACTTAACATCCATAATGGCGTGGATATCTTTATCAATGCTATTATCTACAGCAATAATATCAGGCAGGTAGCCTTTTTTTATTATGCCAAGATATTTGCCCCAGTTAAGTTGCCGGGCCGAGTTACGTGTCGCGATCTGCAAGACTTGCGGGATAGGTACGCCTGCTTCAGTATAGCCTATCAGGTTATGCTTTGAAGGTTCGCCGAAAGGTAGTTTTGATTCGGCATAATCGTCAGACCCATAGGCAATGGTAACACCAAACTTCAGCGCCCTTTGTAACCTGTCAATATAATACTTCCTGTTACGGGTTACACGTGCATCCATACCAGTAGTGTCCTTCATTGTCGTCATAAAGAAAGTTACCAATCCGGATTTATCGCCATCGGTAGGTACCAGCATTACCTTGTGGCTGGCCATGAGCATCAACGTACTGTCAGAGACATTATAACCATGTTCAATACAATCTACCCCGGCCAGCACAGCATTTTTGATAGACTCATCTACCGTGGCGTGGGCAGTAACCCTTAGATGATACCGGTGCGCTTCGTTTACGATGGCCCGCATTTCTTCAACCGACAGAAAGGTGCGGTTAGGGCGGTTATCCGCATAGATTTTTATAACATTAACTGTTTGGTTAACATGCTCGCGTACCGCCTGCACCGCGTCGTCCACTCCTGAAACTATACGGTATTCACCATCGACAAGATGTTGGTCACCGGCAAGCAAGCCCGGCATTTGCGCACCGGCAGCAGCAAGTCCCGGCCCGGCACAACTCATGTTAGGCCCGGGTAATAAGCGGTCGGCGATGGCTTTGCGTAGGGCAATATCGCCATACATGCCTGAGTTACCGAGGTCCTGTACCGATGTAATACCTGCCTCGAGATATCCTTTGGCACGGGCGGCTCCATACAATGCCCTGTAGGCATCACCATCCATCGTTAAGTGTCTTTCTAAAGCGATGGTACTTGTATTGGGGCCATTCCCCGAATTCCCTTCACGGTATAGTAAATGGGTGTGCGCGTCTATCAGCCCCGGTAAAACAGTGGAGTTTGACAGGTCAATAAGTGTATATTGCTTTCGCTGATCGGCGGTTATATCGACATCGGGCTTTACGTCCTCGATACGTCCGTCTTTCACCAATATATCCAGGCCGGTTTTAAATTGCGCTGTTTCGCTGTCAAACAGTTTGCCAGTTTTAATAAGCCAGTTTTTATTGTTTTGTGCGCATAACGCAACCGGTAAGATCAGGAATGTGATCAGATAAATTTTTTTCATGATGTGAATAGATTTTAAATAATAGCTTTTAATTGTGATAAGTAAGAGTTCCATTTGGCCTGGCGTAAGGCGCTGTTTTATGTTTACGAATGGTTGTATCCAGTCTTGTTGGTAAGGGTGTTTTATGTCTATGAATGACCGTGTCCAGCCTTGTTGGTAAAGACGTTTTGTGTTTATGCATAGGTACTGTATCTATTTGAACTGCAGGCGTATCCTGGTATGATTTGGAAACAATAACTGTTGGGGAATGGCTAATTTTTGGAGTCGGGTTTGACTGGGGCGATGCAGCATTGAGGCCGGGTACAACATTTTTTATGGGTTTTACCGGTTGAGCGGTTTGAGTTATGTTTGCCTGTTTGGTTTGGTAAACTACCAACGCCGTTATGCCACTGCCGCCAAGCACGATCATAGAAATCCATAAAAATTTCTTAGATAACCATAGTTTCCAGAACAGAGCAATGGGCATTGTTATTTGCAGGGCCATTTCCAGTTTCTTCCAATCTGCTGTTGCATTACCATTTATCGGCAGTTCATCAAATTTATTTTGTAAATGTTGTGTTAACAATGTTTCTTGTTTCATAATGCTAATTTTTTTGATTGATTAATTGTCGCAATTGCTGTTTTGCCGATGTCAGGTGCCAGCGCGAAGTGCTTGCGCTGATACCAAGTATGGTGGCTATTTCGCCATGATCAAAACCATCCACCTCGTATAAATTAAATACCATCTGGCTGGCCGGTGGTAACGCGCGGACATATGCCAGCAGATCGGCAGCATACAAGCGATCAAGGGCATCGGGCGATAAGTGCGGCGTATTGTTTGCTTCAGTAATATCTTCGTAGTGCTGAAAACGGAGTTCGCTGCGTTGCAGGTCTATACAACTGCGTATCATTATCGCGCTTATCCATCCCTTCAAATTGCCCTTTGCTTCATGATAGCTTGTAATCTTTGTAAAAACTTTCAGGAAACCGGTATTCAGCGCTTCGGGTACCAAATCGTCCGATCGGAGGTAACGCATACAAAGCCGGTACATGCCCGGATAAAAAATCAGGTACAGTTCTTCCTGTGCTTTTCGTTTGTTGGCCATGCAGCCGCTTATAAGTATTGAAAGTGTTTGATCGTCCATAAAGCCGTTAACTACCCATAATACGGATTGGTTATTAAAAGCGCTTGGTTAAAGATGTTTTTTATTTAAACAGCAATACCTAAGCATCTTAGGCGTGATCCACTTTGACCGATCCACCCTGAAAAGCCCAGAAAACACTTAAATACATAAGTTATTGTTTTAGAGTATATTAAAAATAACTACCTAAAGTTTTACATGCGATCCAGGGTGATCCGCTCAAAAAGTTAAACTATTTATTTACAATTAGTTACACAAAAAGAACGATCCAAGTGATCCACATTTTAAAGTGGATCACCCATGTGTTTAACAGCATCGGATGAACAATTTGTGTTAACATAAAATTTCTCATATTTGCACCATGGCATTGTTTGAACAGATGCGGCAGAAGCCGTTTTTTATATTGGGCCCATGTGTAATGGAGAGCCAGGAATTACTCTATACCGTTGCTGATAAAGTGGCCGAACTGGGAGCGAAGTATCCTATACAAGTGGTATTTAAGTCGTCGTTTGATAAAGCTAACCGGACATCCGTACACGCGCAACGCGGCCCAGGCATTGAAAAAGGCATGGAGATGCTGCAAAAGATAAAAGATAAGTTTAACCTTCCGGTTACTACCGATATACACGAACCTTACCAAGCCGCTATTGCAGCGGAAGTGGTTGATATATTGCAGATCCCGGCGTTCTTATGCCGTCAGACTGATCTGTTGGTAGCCGCGGCGGTTACCGGGAAGATCGTTAATGTTAAGAAAGCACAGTTCCTGTCGGGCCAGGATATGTTTTATCCGGCACAAAAGGTGGTGGAAGCGGGTAATAACCAGGTAATACTAACCGAACGTGGCAACATGTATGGCTATAATAACCTGGTTGTTGATTTCAGGAATATCTATGATATGAAAGGGTTTGGTTACCCTGTCTGTATGGATTGTACGCACTCTGTACAGCGCCCGGGCGGGGCGGGTGGCAAAACGGGCGGCGACCGTACCTTTGTGCCCATGATGGCCCTTGCTGCCAAAGCATTTGGTGCCGATGGCTATTTCATGGAAGCCCACCCAGACCCGGATAATGCCTGGAGCGACGGCCCTAACATGGTTAAGCTACACCAGCTGGAAGAAGTAATAAAACCGTTAATAGGATAGTTAGGTTGTACGTGTGACGTTATACGTTGTACGTAATATCAATAAAAACAAAACGTATAACATAAAGAATGAAAGATATTGCCAAAAGAGTATTTGAGGTTGAGATAGAGTCGCTGCAGCATGTGGCGGGGTTGTTGGATGATTCATTTACCCGTATTGTAGAGGCGATATTAAGTTGTACAGGTAAGGTTATTGTTATCGGCGTAGGTAAATCTGGGCTTATCGGTAAAAAAATAGCCGCTACGTTTTCAAGTACCGGCACGCCGGGTTTGTTTTTGCATCCGGGTGATGCTTTTCATGGCGACCTGGGGATCATCAGCGCAGCTGATGCCGTGATCCTGATTTCCTATTCGGGCGAAACAGATGAAGTACTAAAAGTTATTCCGTTTTTAAAATGGAATAAAAACCTGATCATCAGCCTGACCGGAAACCCTAACTCAACCGTTGCAAAAAACAGCAACCATCATTTAAATATCAATATTACCCGCGAAGCCTGCCCGCTGGCTTTAGCGCCAACATCGTCTACCACCGCCGCTTTGGTTATGGGCGATGCCCTGGCTGTGGCTTTAATGGAATCGCGCAATTTCCAGGAAGAGGATTTTGCACGCTTTCATCCCGGCGGCAGCCTGGGACACAAGTTGCTTGCGCGCATAAAGGACCTGATGCGGACCGATAACCTGCCATTTATTCAAACTGACGCTTCGTTTACCGATGTGTTGCTGCGCATGTCAGAAGGTAAGCTGGGGATGGTAATTGTGGGTTCAAAGGATCATGTAGAAGGTATCATCACTGATGGCGACCTGCGCAGGGCGCTGTTAAGAAACCAGGATATTGCCGCGCTTTCGGTTAAAGAAATGATGACCGCAAACCCCATCATCATTGACGGCGACGAGTTTGCAAGCCAGGTAGAGCTGTTAATGATGGAAAAGAAGATAACCAACGTACTTGTAGGCAAAGAACGAAGGATAGTTGGGGTTTACCAGATCTATACCCGGTAAAGGCAATGGCTGTTTTCTATGATCAGCTAAACCGAAAGATAGAATTGCCCGGGATTCCGCAACGCATAGTTTCCGTAGTGCCGTCACAAACCGAATTGTTATTTTATTTGGGATTGGATAAAGAGGTTGTCGGCATTACTAAATTCTGCGTTCATCCTGCCGGCAAGTTCAATATAACCGTTAAAGTGGGCGGTACCAAACAGCTAAATATTGAATTGATAAAAGAGCTTAGGCCCGATCTTATTATCGCCAATAAAGAAGAAAACGACCAATCGCAGATAGAAGAGCTGGCGGGTTTTTGCCCGGTTTGGGTGAGCGATATTAACGATCTGGCCAGCGCGTATGATATGATCCTGAAAGTAGGGGCATTAGTGGCCAGGGAAGGGCAGGCGCAATTGTTGGTTACCGATATCAAATATCAATTTAGCCAGCTTACGGCCAGGGCGCTTAACTTAAAAGCTGCTTACCTGATCTGGCGCAAACCTTATATGGTTGCGGGCAGGCAGACCTTTATTGACCATCTGTTACAGAAATGTGGCTTGATTAACGCCTTCGACGGCGACCGTTATCCCGAAGTAACATCCGCGATGCTGATTGCTGCTGATCCCGCGGTAGTACTGTTATCATCAGAACCCTATCCCTTCGCTCAAAAACACCTGGAAGAGCTTAAGCAACTGCTGCCAAAATCAACCCTAATATTGGTGGACGGCGAATTGTTTTCATGGTATGGCAGCCGGTTATTGCTTGCTCCGGCATACTTTAAACAGTTAATTGAAAATATAAGTGCTAAACAATAAAGGGTTTAGCAAAAAGTTTGCCCGGTAATTTTATATTCTGTCAATTTAATCTATCTTTGCAGCTCTAAAAATCCTAACTGCGGAAGTGGCGTAATTGGTAGCCGCACCAGACTTAGGATCTGGCGCTTCACGGCGTGGGGGTTCGAGTCCCTTCTTCCGCACTGCATTAACCCGGTCAATTTGATCGGGTTTTTTGTTTTAAAATGATTCGGTAATCGGCGGGCTAAGGTTAACCATGTTTTATGGCGCCTTTTATATAAATTTGGTAATGCTATAAGAGTCTGTTAATCTGATACATATACTCTGTTAATCTTTCAGGCATCGGACAGAAAAGCCGTGATACTTTCCACCATGGTTTCTACCTAAAGCTTCGCTGTCTGATCGCAAATACCAAGCCCAGGCATCCACATCGTCATACGCTGTGCTACTCCAAAGTAATAAAGTCCCATTGCTCGAAGGAATAAATCCGCCTTTGCCACGAAAACTGCTGTATAGAGCCGTAAATCCACTTGAATTTGTTGCACCCGTGTTTGGGCTCGACCAAGATTGCGTACCGGTTGTTTTCATTTTTCCACCCGCTACAGTTTCGCCACCAAGAAATTCTGCCAATATTGACCATTCTTTATCCGTTGGCATGTGCCAGCCTTTAGGGGCAAGTTTACCAGTATTTACGGCGTGCCAGTTATACAAAGCACCTGTAGTTTGCTTATTCGCCTCATTATCATTATACCAGCAATAGCCTGGTGAATTCAGTTCATACCAGGCTTCGGCAGTATCTGTTATCAATGGGATATCACTACCATCATTGTATTTTGTGGTCTTTAAGTTTTCTGCCATCCATACTTGGGTTCCAATGGCTATTGTGTGATAAATATTACCGTCAATGTCAGTAATAATTTCTGTGTTCTCGTCCATTATTATAATTGTTTTATGCAAATGTATTTCTAAATCCAGTGTACTTTTGATATCAATATCCTAAAGGATACCAAAGAGGTTTGATTATGAAAGGAATGACAGAGGAACAGGCAATGAGGTATTTACAAGATACCTTATTTGTCGTTGGCGGTAAATGGAAGCTGCCCATATTGAGGGCAATACACAGCGGGAATTATCGTTTTCGTGATATACAACGAAGTTTGCCTTTAATTACAACCAGAGTTTTATCAAAAGAGTTAAAACATCTTGAAGAGAACAAGTTAGTCATCAGAACGGTTTATCAAGAACCGCTTGCAGTTGAATACAGAGTGCCTGATTACATGCATTCCCTATTGCCGGTTATCAAAGAAATGATTTTATGGGGTCAAAACCACAGGAAGAAAATCAGTGAGCATTGATCAGTTAAACGACGCCCTGAATTCCAACGGCGAAAGTTTAGCCTTTGCCTTAAACAGCTTGCTGAACGACTGTGAATGTTCAAAACCCAGTTCGTAAGCAATTTCGCTAACTGACAAATTTGTGGTAGATAATTTTTCCTTGGCTTTTTCAATCAACTTGTCATGTATGTGTTGTTGTGTGCTTTGTCCCGTCAGTACTTTCAGTAGGCCACTTAAATATTTTGTCGATATATTTAGGGCGCCTGCGATGTATTCAACGCTCGGCAAACCTTTTAAAACGAGGTCATCACTGTCAAAGTAGGAAGTCAATACTTTCTCCAAACGTTCTAAAATCTGATGATTGGATTTTTCCCTGGTGATGAACTGACGATTGTAAAAACGCTCCGAGTAGCTAAGCAAACTTTCAATTTGAGATACGATAATTTGCTTGCTGAATTTATCTATATTGGAAAGATGTTCTTCCTGAATGTTTTGAATAATGCTATTGATCGTTGCTTCTTCTTTCTTTGAAAGCCATAAAGCTTCATTTACGGAATATTCAAAAAACGCATATTGTTTGATCGTTTTTGCAAGCGATGTGTTCCAAAGGAAATCAGGGTGGACGAGTAATATCCAACCCGAACGCTTTGTCGTAGGATGGGGATCCGGTTCAATCCTGAAAACCTGATTGGGCGAAGCGAAAAAGGCAACACCATCGTCAAAATCATATTCCTGTTGTCCGTACCTCAGTTTGGCATTCATTCCTCTTTTTATAGAGATCTGGTAGAAATTAAATACCCAATTGGTTTCACTGATATCAACAGGACGTTGAATTTTCGCATAATCAACAACGCTGATCAGCGGGTGTGCGGGTTGTGATAAGCCTCTTAACCGGTGAAATTCGCTGATCGTTTTTATTCTTCGTGTCGGTCTTTGTTCCATTATGCAAATTTATTGGTCAAGCGTTCCCAGTTTTTAAAAGCAAATTTTTCTTTATCTTCCTTGCCTAACGCTGTTGCTTCTAAAAAGTTGCGGGCATCTCGTCCTTGCCGGTATTGATAAGGATAGTCGGCAGAAAAAAGTATGCGGTCTGTTCCAATAGTTTCAACTGAACGTTGCAGGTAAGCCTGGCTGAACATTCCGCTTGCGGTTACATAGAGGTTTTGGCGCACATAATCAATAAAAGGTTTGTCAAGTTTAGCGGCTCTGTTCAATGAAGCCAACCTTTCTGTATAGAATAAAATCACCTCGCCCCAATGGCCAAGAATTATCTGAAGATTTGGAAAACGGTCAAAAACACCGGCTAAGACCAACCGGACAAATTGTACTCCTGCCTCATAATGCCAGCCCAGCCCAAAGGTTGAAAACGCAAGGTCGGTTAGTTCGTCAAAACCTGAATAATAAATGTCCCTGATCGCTTTTTGCGGAATTTGCGGGTGAATGAATAACGGAACGCCAAGTGCTTGCGCACATTCAAACAATTCCCAAAAGTCTTTGTGGTCGAAATTTTTCTCCCGGGTTCGCCCGCATAACATTGCACCTTTCAGTCCGATATCTTTTACAGAACGTTCCAATTCTTTTGTGGCCTCTTTCGGTGCAAACATTGGCAACGCTGCAAATCCCTGGAACCTGTCGGGTGTTTTCCTTATAATCTCCGCAACATAATCGTTGGTTTGAATGGCAAGACTAATGCTTTCACTTCCTAAATTATGAAGGCTTGGACTGGTGAGCGAAAGCACCTGCACGTCTATACCCGTTTCGTCCATCAATTGAAGCCGTGAATTCCCAATATCTTCCAGACGATTTTCAATTTCACCAAAGTGGAGTTTATGGGTCGGGTCGTCTTTGTCGGCATTTTTTTGCCATGCATTTCTGACTTCTTTTGTCAAAAAATGTTCTTCGATCGCGATTAGTTTCATTTTTGCCGTTGGGTTTTGTTAATACAAAGTTCAGCACAATTTCAAAAACAGGTGTAGCCAATTGTCTGATAATTGTAGCCAAAAGGGAGTGTCAATTCTACCTGGTGTTAAGATCGTGCGGAGTGACACTATTATCACTCCCGGTGTTAGGAAAGATGCGAAATACGCCCTTATCAAAGATTTTGGTTTAATTGCCAGAACAGTGAATGTGTATGATCGCCTATGAATAAAATGTATGATGAGCCATGAAAATGACAGTATATAAAAAAGTTTAATTTTTTGGGGTATCCATTTTGTTTCTATTAAAATATGTCAAAATATTTTGGGATAAGATAATCGTTGAACCGGGTATATGAAATGCGCAACTCAAAGCCGTACGTCTACTGTCCGCTATTGTTACATAAAATATATCAAATAAACTTAAGTTTGCTTGATATCAGTAAGATACCGATTTGGAACAAGGATTGAAGTACTAAAACCGATTTGAACGCCTTTACATTACATATCAACGTTTATGACCTGGCATTCATGGGAGCGATATTTATCGGGCTGACTTTTGCTTTGCAGTTGGGATTTACCAAAGGGGACAAACGCGCTGCAAACCGCTTTTTGAGTTTGGCCCTGGCTACGATAGTGCTATGGCTACTTTGGGTGCTGGGCAGGGACATTGATCTTGGAGCTTATTTTGCCCATTGGAGCTGGCTGCCGCTGCAATTTTCGCTGGCGCTTGGTCCGTTGATTTATTTTTATGTGCTTAAAATAACCCGGCCGGAGCTGAAATTCAGGTTCCTGCACCTCGTGCATTTCAGTCCGTTACTACTGCAAACCGGCGCGTTGGTACCGGAGATAGAAGAAAGCATAAAAACGGGAGCAGCAACTTATGATACATCGATTTTTCAGCAACTGAACCCGGTGTTGCAGTTGCTAACCTTTATTTCGGTATGCGCGTACCTCTGCCTGTCTTACAGTTTGATTGAGCGCTTTTACAAACGACTAAAATTTAGCGGTGGTGACCGGTACCGATACGAATTGGTGTGGCTAGACCGCTTACTGAGGAGTTTCGGTTTGTTGTGGCTATTATGGATACCTTATACAGCCATTGATTATTTTGGTTATCATTACCGGCTAGGCATACACGCTTATTATCCGTTATACCTCCTTTTGGCAGGGATGGTGATCTGGATATCGGCCGCAGCTTATGTAAGGGCATTGGCTGGCGCGCCGGTTGAAACGCCCGCATTTATAAAACCCTTGCTCCCCACCGAACTGAGGCAAAAAGGTACCTGGCTGAAGCAAGTCATGAAGGCCAACCCGTATTACCATGACCCGGAACTCAATTTGAACTCGCTGGCCGGCAAGCTTGACCTGACCCCTCATGAGCTATCCCGGATCATTAACACGGCGCTGAAAAAAAACTTCCCTGATTTCATCAGCGAATATCGCGTTGCCGCAGTAATTGAGAAAATGCAGGACGCCAGATATGACCATATCACTTTACTGGGCATTGCTTACGATTCCGGCTTCAATTCAAAAAGCACCTTTAACCGTATTTTTAAAGAAATGACCGGCAAAAGCCCGGCGGAATATAAAAACGATCTGAAAAAAGAGTTCCCAGTTTATAAACTGGGACGCAGCGCCCGGTTTTCGGCGGTAATTTCGAATCATGAAACCACACCGAAGTGGTTTTCTAAGAAATTAAACCACAGCATTATGTTTAGAAACTATTTCAAAATGGCCTGGCGTAATTTGGTACGCCAAAGGCTTTTCAGCCTGATTAATATATCAGGCCTGGCCGTCGGATTATCTGTTTGTATGCTGATCATGATCTATGTATCACATGAGCATAGCTATGACCGTTTTCATAAAAATGCCGACAGGATATTTAAGCCAAAAGGGCGCGTTATAACGGATGGTCCGTCGAGTGACCTGAATCCAATGACCTACGTATCCGGTCCTATCCTAAAACAATCGCTCCCGGTTGTGGAGGATTACATGCGTACGATGAATTATTTCGGGCCGGCAGTGGTGATAAGTAACCCTAAACTGCCTGAAAGGAAATTTACCGAAGACAAACTATTATTTGCTGATGCGGGCTTTTTTAATTTCTTTTCGTTTAAGCTGCTTTCCGGACGGTCCTCGCAGGTTTTGTCAAGACCATTTTCGGTGGTAATATCAAAGGATATTGCTAAAAAATATTTTGGTGATGAAGATCCGGTAGGACAAATGCTTACTATTAAAACCGATAGCGCGCATACCTACCTGATTACAGGAGTGTCAGAGAATTGCCCCTCTAATTCGTCCATTCAATACAAGTTTGTAGCATCCCTATCAGGTTTCGCAGCAACAAAAGAGGCTAAACCTTATTTAGGAGATCAAAAATTGGGCGGTGGTAATTTTGATGTCTACTTGTTATTAAAACACCGTTCTGATACTGTGGCAGTGGCACGGGGCCTTAAATCTCTTTTTATCCACGAAAAGGATCATGCCAAAACGATATATTCAGCGCTACCCATTGTTGATCAGCATTTGAATAGCAGATCGCGGGACGAAGCTAACTTGAAATACCTCACTATATTCCCCTTAGTGGCCTTATTGATCTTATCGCTTGCCCTGGTTAATTACATGAGTTTGTCTACCGCCAGAGCCACGGTGAGAGCGAAAGAGATAGGAGTGCGTAAAATATCTGGGGCGAGCCGCAAGAGCGTTGCCCTGCAATTCTATATCGAATCGGCTGTTTTAACAGCTATATCTTTCCTGTTAGGGTACATACTGTGTTACGTATTTAAACCGCTATTTTTTAATGTCGTTCAACTAAAAATAGATGATTCATTCCTTTACAGCCCCCTGATCCTGTGCCTGCTATTCCTATTATTACTGGTTACTGTGGTAATCTCTGGCAGCTACCCTTCGCTGGTGCTGTCAGCTTTTAAACCTGTTGTCACACTCAAAGGTAAAATGGGTAAACAATCGGGCGGCGTTATGATCCGAAAAATATTTACGACCCTGCAATTCACGATATCCGTTGCGTTGATCATTTGCGGAATTATTATAGACAGGCAGCTTTACTTTTTCAGACACACAGATATTGGTGTCGATCGTGAGAATGTTGTAATGATCCCTGTTGGCCCTAATTTTAAAAATTATGCTGGTTTTAACCGTGAAATCAGGTCATTAGCGGCTGTCAGCACCACAGCAACGTCACGATACGGCATGTTTAGTTATATCGACAGGTTCGGGATACCCGGTAAAACCAAAGACGAAACAGTATTGCTTCCTTCGCTTGTTGTCGACAAAGATTTTTTCCGGTTACTCGGGCTTAAATGGAAATATCCGCCGTTGGCCCATGACAATTTGAGCACGGGAAATAAGGTTGTGCTCAATGAGCTTGCTGTTGAAAAACTGCAGTTGCCGTTGAACCCGGTTGGCAGTTATATTAAATCAAGCCCCAAAAATATTGAGGTGGCAGGTGTTGTTAAAAATTTCAACTTTAGCTCCCTTGAAGATCCGATTGAACCTATAGGCCTTTGGATCCTTCCTGACACTGCGAAATATTGGAAAACCCTGGGAGGATCATACCTTTTTGCGAAAATAAAACCCCATACTAATTTGCCAACATTGCTTGGGGCAATACAAAAAATCTATAAAAAGCATGACGCCGATACGCCATTCGATTACACATTTATGGACGATGCCTTTAATGCCCGGTACAAAGCTGAAGACCGGCTGGCCTCCATATTCAGCATCTTTACGGTTATCACTATCGTACTGGCAGGCATGGGACTATTCGGCCTGGCAGCGTTTACTATTGAGCAACGCACCAGGGAAATAGGTATAAGAAAAGTACTCGGAGCAAGTATATCGTCGATTAACGGTCTCCTTTCAAAAGATTTCCTGAAGCTGGTATTCCTTTCCGTTCTCATCGCTTCGCCCATAGCCTGGTACGTGATGCATAACTGGCTGCAGGGATTTGCATACCGCATCTCTATTCAATGGTGGATGTTTGCCGGGGCAGGGCTGCTTGCCGTTATGGTGGCTGTTATTACGATCAGCTATCACGCGGTAAAGGCGGCGATAGTAAACCCCGTGAATAGTTTGCGGTCCGAATGAACATTTTTATGCCGGCAGTGAGCTAGCGGGCATGACATGTCCAAACAAATCAGCCAATGGATTTGAAATGCTAATTTTAAAGCAGGTGATTTACTGTTTTAATCGTATAATTGTGTAAAGATTGTAACCTGGAAATCCCGGAAACGTTTAACCCACGGATATAATCTGATCTTAATTTCCCTGAAATCAAGCAATTAGAAACCTTATACCTTTATCAAACTAAAATCAAACAAATCAAATGAAAAAATTAGCAATGCTGTTTATTGCAGTGATCATTGTCGGTCATGCTATTGCACAAAAGATAGAATATAAAAACAATGTGATTAACATGGACGGCAATGACCTGGCAAGGGTTAACAGGATCAAAACAAATTTTGGCCTTACCAGCAATTTTGAACTTTATTCACTATCAGGCAAAAAACTGATCATTGCCGTGCTGGCAACAGATTTTGTACCGCCTAATGGTGACAATTCATTTTTTTATTATCGCTTTACATTTTTGACTGCGAACCAGGTGGCCGTTTTCCCGATATCAAGGTTAGGTGCCGAAAAATCGTTCGTGAAGCTTATTGGTGCTGCCAACATCATAGCTAATGATGACCTTGATGCCGGAAAGGTAACCGAATTTATTGCCTACAAAAGCATGAACCCTCCGGTTGCTGCTGATTATACGGTGGTAGGTCGCGACAGGGGCTGGCCGATATTGTTGAAAGAAGACAAGTCGATTGAACAGAACCAAAAATTGATAGGACGTTTTAAGGACGTGAGTGCAAACGCTGATATTGACAGCTATGAATTTAGCTTGCCCAACGGCCTGACCGTGGTAAAAATAAGTTTTACAGGCGGCAACAATGCACAGAACTTTGAAGTATATACCGTAAAAGACAATCAAAGACAGGTAGTGCGTATCCCTACAAAAGAGAAGATAATATTGGCTTCAACACCATCAGACCGGAATGAAATCGCATTGGGAAGAATTTTAAAATGGATGGTTTCAAAGGATTATTTGTAAGCGGCCGGTATCGCCAGGTTAATTAACTTTTCGTTCACACATATAAAAATCCCCTGTATAACATTATAGGGGATTTTTGTTTAAAATAACGAAAGGGGCATCACCCGATTTGCTGAACCCATTGACTTCGCCAGGCCGGCGCCCCGAAGGGATCGGCGAAATACTGTGTTTCGTGTACGACCTTAGCGTTGCGGAACTCCATAATGCTTACGGTGTATGCTGGCCGCCCCTGGTAAGTGATTATATATTCTGTAATCCAGAGATCGCCTTCCCCCAGAATGCGCCTGACATTGAAGCCTGATGGTTTACCCGGATGATGGCTCCGTAAGGCCTGCAAATTGCTTCGCCCCAGTACCCGCTCGCCCGACTGGGGGTAATCACAGATGGCATCGTCATCATAAATATCATGTTCCGCGTTTATATCACCGATTGCCGACGCGTGCCAGTGCGCATTCAGTGCTTCACGGATTTGCCCTTCCGGGCCGGAGAGTTTCGGTAGCTTGCTTTTTCTGTCCATGTTTGATTGGTTAAGCTGCAATTACATTAATTTATAACAAAAATAATACCTTAACGTAGCTATACGCAGACAAATAACCAGGTCGCTGCTTTTTCCTGATTGCTAAAAATTATATACTTTTAGCAATCGCAATGAAAGAAAAAAACGACAAGAAAACCATTTGGGCATGGTGCATGTTCGACTGGGCCAACCAATCCTATAACATGGTGATCACCTCCACCATTTTTCCCGCTTATTATGTAGGTATTACAGCCAACACCATTTATGGTAAAAACATAGTTAGCTTTTTTGGGCATAAGTTTGTAAATACCGTATTGCAGAATTACATTTTAGCGGCATCCTACCTGCTCATCGTGCTTTTATTGCCCATATTAACGTCTATAGCCGATTATCGCGGAGCTAAAAAAATTTACTTGCAGCTATTTACCTGGGTGGGGGCTTTAGCCTGTGCCGGTTTATTTTTTTTGAAAGAAGGCGGGCCGATAGAGTTTGGGATGATCTGTTTTGGTTTAGCTACCATAGGGTATTGCGGAGGATTTGTTTTCTATAACTCGTACCTGCCGCAAATAGCCACATTAGACAAGCAGAATGATGTAAGCGCCAAGGGTTTTATCTATGGATTTGCCGGTAGTATTGTGGTACAATTGGTTTGTCTGGTCGGGGTATTGTTCCACGATTCATTTGGGATCACCGAAGATATGGGTGCACGGATTTCGTTTATCATTGTTTTTTTATGGTGGATAGGATTTGCTATAATTCCTTTTAAAATACTGCCAAAAGGTGAACCGAATGCCGGATCTCATAAATTCAATGTAATTACCGGAGGGTTTAAAGAGTTGGCAAAAGTGTTCGGCAAAATCAAAACTATGCCGTTGGTTAAACGATTTTTGCCTGCGTTTTTCTTTTACTCAGTAGGTGTGCAGACTATTATGCTGGTTGCTGCCGAATTTGCCGCAAAAGAATTGCACATGAAGGATGACGATTTAATTGCCATTATCCTTATTATACAGGTGGTAGCTATAATAGGCGCGTGGCTTACGTCCCTGGCATCAAACAAATATGGCAATACAAAGGCTCTAATTGTTTTAGTTATTTTTTGGACTATAACCTGTTTGAGTGTTTACTATATATCCAATCAAAATCAATTTTATGTAGCTGCTTTTGCAGTTGGGATAGTAATGGGCGGCGTGCAGTCTTTATCACGTTCTACCTATGCCAAATTACTGCCCGAGAACATACCGGATACCGCGTCATATTTTAGCTTTTATGATGCTACCGAAAAACTTTCTATCGTTGTGGGCCTTGCTGTTTTTGCCTATGTGGAAGATCATACCAGTACCATGCGCAACTCGGCATTAGCATTGGATTGCTTCTTTGTGGTTGGATTGGTTTTATTGATCGCATTATTCGCAGCTGAAAAGAAAGTTAAAAACTTGCCGATAGGCCCTATAACGGAAACTACATAATGCAGATCAAAAACAATCAGAAAACCATCCGCGCCTGGGCCATGTTTGACTGGGCCAATTCGGCTTATAACCTGGTGATCACCTCTACCATTTTCCCGGCTTATTACGTGGCCATTACCGCCAATAAAGCTAACGGCGACCGGGTGATGTTTTTTGGTAAAAGCTTTGTTAACACGGCATTGTCAGACTATGCGCTGGCCACCGCTTACCTGATCGTCGCGCTGCTTTTACCCATATTAACATCCATAGCCGATTACCAGGGCAACAAAAAAATATTTATGAAGTGCTTTACCTGGCTGGGGGCATTATCATGCGCCTGCCTGTTCTTTTTTAAGCTGAGCAGTTTAGAATTCGGCATGATCTGTTTCGGGTTGGCGGCTATCGGCTATACCGGCGGCTTTGTGTTCTATAATTCCTACCTGCCTGAAATTGCCACGCTTGATATGCAGGATAAAGTGAGCGCCAAAGGGTTTACCTACGGCTATATAGGCAGCGTGATACTGCAGATCATTTGTTTTGTATTTGTGCTGTTCCCAAAAGTATTTGGCTTAACGGCTGCAAGCGCCGCGCAGCTGTCATTTTTACTGGTGGGGGTGTGGTGGCTGGGTTTTGCCTACATTCCGTTTACGGTGCTGCCCAAGGGCTCGCCAAACGCGCAGACCCATCATAAAAATATTATAAAAGGCGGTTTTATTGAATTAGGCAAGGTTTGGCAGCAGGTTAAAAAAATGCCGCTGCTTAAGCGCTATCTGCCGGCATTCTTTTTTTACTCGATGGGGGTACAAACCATTATGTTGGTTGCAGCAAGTTTTGGCGCCAAGATATTAAATTTACCTACCGCCAACTTAATTACCGTCATCCTGATTATACAACTGGTAGCCATTGCCGGCGCCAACTTAATGTCAAAACTGTCTGAAAGCTACGGGAATGTAAGGGTATTGGCCGCGGTGGTATCTGTTTGGATCCTGGCTTGTATCGGCGCCTATTTTACAACTACCGCATTTCAATTTTATATTTTAGCAGGGGTTGTCGGACTGATAATGGGAGGGATACAATCGCTTTCAAGATCAACTTATTCTAAATATCTGCCGCAGGACATCCCGGATACGGCATCTTTCTTCAGCTTTTATGACGTTACTGAAAAGCTGGCCATAGTTGGCGGCATGTTCAGTTTTGGCTTTATTGAAGAGCTTACGGGCAACATGCGTTATTCGGCTTTGATGCTTTGCATCTTCTTTTTAGTCGGGCTGGCGCTGTTACTTTCCCTGCACCGGCAGGAAGTAAAGATTCTTTCAAAAAATCACGCTTAAATGTTAAACTCATCACCTAAAACTCATTACTTTTTCTGAAATTAGCGCCCCATGAAGACCGAACTGTTTATTCCTTGTTTTATAGATCAGCTATATCCCGATACCGCTTTTAATACTGTAAAAATTTTAGAAAAGGCCGGTTGTACGGTTGACTATAACCCCGAACAGACCTGTTGCGGTCAGCCTGCTTTCAATGCAGGTTTCTGGGATGAGGCCAAAGTTGTCGGAAGTAAATTTTTAAACGGATTTTCGGAAGACAGCGTAATTGTAACGCCGTCGGCATCTTGTACAGGCATGGTTAAAAATTATTATAATGACCTGTTTACCAATACCGTAGTGCACAACAAATGCAGGGCCATCCAGGGTAATATCTATGAGCTGTCAGACTTCCTGGTTAACATCCTTCAGTTTGATTATTTTGGGGCCGAGTTGGAAGGCCGTGCCGTATACCACGATAGTTGCGCCGGTTTGCGCGAATGCCATATCAAGGCAGAGCCCCGCCAGTTATTGTCAAAAGTATTGGGTCTTGAATTAATTGATCTGCCGCAGGGCGATACCTGCTGCGGATTTGGCGGAACGTTTGCTGTTAAGTTCGACGCCATATCAAGCGCTATGGCGCAGCAGAAGGTTGATAACGCCTTGTCGGTAGGTGCAGAGTACATCATCTCGACAGACGCATCGTGTTTGCTTCATTTGCAAGGTTATATCGACAAAAATAAACTACCCATAAAATGCATGCATTTAGCCGATGTGTTAGCGCATGGCTGGGGAAATGTGTGAAATATAGCCGGTAATTATTTTTTATCGCTCTAAACTTTGCCTGCCGCAGATTGTCAAACAGGCGCAACTAGCTTTATTTTTTTACCTAAACTATCACCATGAAAGATCTTATCGTATTGGTATTTACAAAAAGATACGGTGGGCTTAAACACACCCTTTATTAATGGCCAGGTAGTATATCAAAAAGTTTTTAACGCTCCGGGTAGACCCGCTGCAGTTCTTTACAGCTACGCGGAGTTATGGTTTGTTAAGCGTTTTAAAAATTTCAACAACATTCAAATCCAGGATGAGGTTATTGCCCGTGTAGTTGGCAATGGCACCGACATATTGACATTTAAAGGAGGATTGTTGGGGATGGAATTAACTTACCATGTAACTATGACTATCCAGATAGATAGCAGAGATGGTAGATATCGCGCACGCGTATCTAATGTTGTTATAGAAATTGAAGACGCTAATAAACTGAAGACTTTATAACCGCGGAGCAGTTAATGAACGCGGTACTGGGGAAAAAAGAGAATGTTGCCACGGTTAGCAGTCTTAACCCTTTCAATAAAAATCAATCAAAAAAGGCGCTTCAAAATTTAAATATATTGGTTGATAATTTGATGGGCTCGATCAATGAAACCATGAATGATAACGATGATTTTTAATATTGCTACCGTGATGATCTGCTGATTATTTTCATGTTGTTATTGTGTTTTATATTTTAGTATATTTAGTTACCAATCAATTATATAACAGCCGTACAACTAACACGATATTATATATAGCTCTTTTATTCATTATGAGGAACCTGATCATTATGGCGACCATATTGTTCGCTAACATCGCATACGCTCAAAATAAAGACACTGTCGGGCTAAAACTCCCTTTTACTAATGGCAAAGTGGTTTATCAAAAAACCTTTAAAGTACCGGGTAAATCGCGGTCTTTACTTTTTACCAACGCGCGGGAATGGTTTGAAAAACGGTATAACAACCTTGACAGCGTAAACGTACAGGACGCGTCTAACGGCCGCTTAACCGGCTCGGGCTGGGATGTATTGTCATTTAAAGGCCCTTTGCATATGGATGTTACCAGCAGGGTAGGTAAGACCATTGAAATAAATTCAGCAAATGACATTTACAGCATTAACATATCAGATATTATAATAGGCTACCAGGAAGAACCTGAACTGCCACGCACTTATTTCACTGCCGAAGATCTGGTAAATCATGTATTGGGCAAGAAATATCCAAGGGGAACTTTAAACCCGGTGCCGTTCAATAAAAAACTTTCAAAAAAGGCTTTGGTAAGTTTAAATAAGCTGGTCGCCGATCTGATAAATTCTGTTAACCAAAACCTTCTGGCTAAGTAATCCGGTTCTCTAAAAATCGCACTACCAAATGATCCACCCTGTTTTAAAGGATTTGCGTGAAAAGTATTTAACTTATTAATATACAGCAATTTAAGTGGTTTTATCTAAAGCATTGCAGGTGATCCAAAGTGATCCACCGTTTTACTTAAAATATTCATTTTCAATAAATTAAATAAAATAGGTGATCCAAGTGATCCACATTTTTGTGGATCACCTGAACATAAAAAAAGCGGATAACCATCAGGTCATCCGCTTTACTTTTAAAAAAGATTTTATTATAACTTGGTGCTGCTCAATATAGATAAGCCGGCATCAATGTATTGCCCGCCTCGTGTTTGTTTACAGTGGATGGCGATGATGTTTTTACCGTTCGTTTTGATCGCGGCTTTGCCCTCGGCATTCATCGGAACCATAGTATAAGCAGATGAATAGCCGCTGATAGTGGCGGCCTTAACGCCGTTGATGTAAACTTCGCAATCCTCATCATGATGGATGTATAAAGCCAGTTTGTCTTTTTCGGCAGCCGGGAGGTCGCCCAGGGTAAACTCCTGGCGCATCCAGATATCGTCGGTATTCCAGATAGTTTTGATATTGCCGCCGGGCGTGCCGCGGGTACCAAAACCGGCCGGTCCTGATTTCCATGATGCATCATTAAATGAGGTCTGGAACCAGCCATCCTGCGGGGCATCGGTAGTATACTTCCAGGTTCGCGCGTCTTTTTGGGATGATGGCAACACCTCCCTGATATAAACATTATCATGGATAACCTTGTAATTTGAGGCGTAGATCTTATCAACACCGCCTTTAATCACCTCGCGGTCATAGGTCATCAGGCCGTTCAGCTCTACTTCAACATCGGTTATTTCTGTATAAACCGCCGCGCTCAGGCCCATGTTGGTTTTGTAAAGGGTCAGGTCATCAGCATATTTATCGTACAGGTCGGTATACTCTTTTTTATTGTTGATCATGATATAGGTATCGCCAACCTTCCAGGTATGATTTGGAATGATATAACCGATACCGCCATACTCGCCGCAGGCCAAAACCTGTTTGGTGCTAAACGGCACCGCCGGTGGCGGATAGCTGTGGATATCCAGGAAATCGCCCACACCAAAATGGTCGCCGCCGCTGGCCTGGTTGATTAAACGCGATGGATCAAGCTTATGAACCATATTAACCAGTCCGGCTGTATTATGCTGCGCCTGTGCCTCGTTAAATATCACCCAGGTCACGATACTTGGCGAGTTCCAGTGTGTTCTGATCAACCGGTTTAATTCGGACCTGAACTCTGCGGTGTCAACCGGCGGCGTATGCTCAGTATAAGAGTTAGGCGATGGCATATCCTGCCAAACCATTATACCCAGTTTATCTGCCCAGTAATACCAGCGGTAGGGCTCATATTTAATGTGTTTGCGCACCATGTTATAGCCAAATTTTTTGATCATTTCCAGATCATACTTCAGGGCTTCATCAGTAGGGGCGGTGTAGCCGCCATCCGGCCAGAATCCCTGATCAAGCGGGCCAAGCTGAAACAGAAACTTATTATTCAGGTAAAGTTTTTTGAAACCGCCTTCATCTTCGACAGAAATCTTGCGCATACCGAAATAACTGGTTACAGCATCGGTATTTGCGCCGTCTTTATTGAGGGCGATGTCCAGATTATAAAGAAACGGGCTGTCAGGCGACCACAGTTTGGCGTTGTCTACTTTAATACTGGTTTCAACGTTTGGCTTTATAGAAACAGTGGTTACCACGTTATTACCGTCTTTTACTTTTACGGCAACTGTAGCACCCCTGGCATTGCCCGATGAAAACACAGTTAGCCTCACCGAAGACCTGTCAACATCCGGAACGATCTTAATATCCCTGATAGCCAGTTTTGCCACTGGCTCCAGCCAAACAGTTTGCCAGATCCCGGTAACCGAGGTGTACATAATGCCCTGTGGTTTTAAAGTTTGCTTGCCACGCGGAAAGCCGCCCTCGTCTGTAGGATCCCAGACACGTACCGTAAGTTCTTGCTTGCCGGTTGCTGTTAAGGCCGGTGTGATATCATAGCTAAACGGATCATAGCCGCCTCTGTGGACACCTACACTTTTACCATTTACAAATACCTGCGATTCAAAATCAACCGCGCCGAAGTGAATGACCACACGCTTGCCCTTCCAGGCTGTCGGTACGGTGAAAGTGCGGCGGTACCAAAGGCGGTCATGATGCTCCTTAACCCCGGATAGCGCCGACTCAACAGGAAAAGGTACCAAGATGGTCTTATCCAGTTTACCGGCAGGTAATGCGTCGCCGGCGGCTCCGGGTTGATATTGCCATAACCCGTTCAGGTTGAGCCATTCTTTACGTACCAGTTGCGGGCGCGGATATTCGGGCAATACATTGGCTGGGTTTACATCTTTGGCAAATTTGCTCATTAGCGGTGCCTTTTTAAGTTCCCAGCTTTGCGCAAATGTCGCCGATGAAAATCCTGCACAGATCAGCAGGGTTAGCAGCTTTCTTAAATTCATAAGTTAAATAGGTGGTTGATTGGTTAAATTGCTAAAATAGCTAAAGTTTTTAAAAATGCTCTTCTGTAGGGTTGTAATTTGGCAACTATTTTGCTGCACTTTATTTATGAAAAAATATCAGGCGGCCAGTCATGATACCGGTGTTGTTGCTTATGAAACCGGCGAGGATAACATTCGCGTAAAATTCAGAGACGGATCAGTATATATTTACACCAACCAAAGTGCCGGCCCGGCGGCTATCGCGGAAATGAAGACCCTGGCTAAAAAAGGAACGGGACTAACCACTTACATTAACCAGCATGTAAGGGATCATTACCAGACCAGGTTGAAATAGTATTTCTATCCTTCAATAGTTCCAAAATTATCGTATTTTCGCACCTCAAATAAAAGATCACGCACGTAGGTGATCAAAAAACGTAATTTTATAAACTTTAAAATCATAGTTGTAGATGATTAATATTACACTACCCGATGGGTCCGTTCGTCAGTATGACAAAGGGATCACTGCCATGCAGATAGCATTGTCTATCTCCGAAGGTTTAGCCCGTAACGTATTAGGTGCCGAAGTTGACGGCGAAGTTTGGGATGCAAGCCGCGCTATTGAAAAAGATTCAAGCGTAAAACTGTTAACCTGGAATGATGCTAAAGGTAAATCAACCTTTTGGCATTCATCCGCCCACTTAATGGCCGAGGCTTTGGAAGCGCTTTATCCGGGTACCAAATTTGGTATAGGCCCGGCTATTGAAACAGGCTTTTATTATGATGTTGACTTTGGCGACCGCGAATTTTCATCAGAAGAATTCAAAAAGATTGAAGATAAAATAATTGAACTGGCTAAGACAAAGGAAGAATTTGTTCGTAAACCTGTTTCAAAGGCGGATGCTATTGCCTATTTCACCGAGAAGGATGATGAATACAAGCTTGACCTGTTAAAAGACCTGCCTGATGGCGCCATTACTTTTTACACCCAGGGCAACTTTACTGATCTTTGCCGTGGCCCGCATATTCCTAATACCGGCTTTATAAAAGCAGTTAAGCTGATGAGCGTTGCGGGTGCCTACTGGCGCGGCGACGAAAGCCGTAAGCAGCTAACCCGCATTTATGGCGTCACTTTCCCTAAAGCAAGTGAGTTAACAGACTATCTGCACTTGCTCGAGGAAGCCAAAAAACGGGATCACCGCAAACTGGGTAAAGAACTGGAGTTGTTTGCTTTCTCGGAAAAAGTGGGGATGGGCCTGCCGCTATGGTTACCCAAGGGCACCGCTCTGCGCGAAAAACTGGTTAATTTTTTGCAGAAGGCCCAGCAAAAAGCAGGCTATGAGCAGGTAATTACCCCGCATATCGGCCATAAAAATTTATATGTAACATCCGGTCACTATGAAAAATATGGTGCCGATTCCTTCCAGCCGATAAAAACGCCGCAGGAAGGAGAGGAGTTCTTCTTAAAACCGATGAACTGCCCGCACCATTGCGAGATCTATAAAACCAAACCACGCTCATACAAAGATCTTCCGGTAAGGTTAGCTGAGTTTGGAACCGTGTACCGTTATGAGCAAAGCGGCGAGCTGCACGGCTTAACCCGGGTGCGTGGCTTCACGCAGGATGATGCCCACCTGTTTTGCCGCCCGGATCAGGTGAAGGAAGAGTTTATGAAGGTGATTGACCTGGTGCTTTATGTTTTTAAAGCCTTAGGCTTTGAAGATTATACTGCGCAGGTATCGCTTCGCGATCCGGAAAATAAAGCGAAATACATTGGCAGCGACGAAAACTGGGCGCTTGCCGAATCGGCTATTATTGAAGCTGCAGAAGAAAAAGGTTTAAAAACTGTAGTTGAATTGGGTGAAGCTGCATTTTACGGCCCCAAGCTCGACTTTATGGTGAAAGATGCGCTGGGCCGTAAATGGCAACTGGGCACCATACAGGTTGATTATAACCTGCCTGAGCGTTTTGAATTAGAATACACCGGAAGTGATAATATGAAGCATCGCCCGGTAATGATTCACCGTGCGCCGTTTGGCTCGTTAGAGCGCTTTGTGGCGGTTTTGATTGAACATTGCGCCGGTAATTTTCCGTTATGGTTGTCGCCCGAGCAATTTATTATCCTGCCTATCTCTGAAAAATATGAAGAATATGCAAAAAAACTTTCAGATGAGTTAAAGAATTCCGATATTTGCGGGCTGATTGACTTTAGGGATGAAAAGATCGGGCGCAAAATACGCGACGCTGAAGTTAAAAAGATCCCGTACATGCTGATAGTGGGCGAAAAAGAAGAAGCTGAAAATGTAGTTTCGGTTCGTAAACATGGTCAGGGTGATTTGGGAAGTATGAGTATAGAAGAATTTAAACAACAAATAATTAAAGAAATAACGGTATAACTTGGCATTAAACAAACCCTTCAACAGAGGACCAAGGCTTCCTTTCAAGAAAAAAGAAGCTGAACACAACATTAATCAATTTATCAGGGCTACAGAAGTACGTTTAGTAGGCGACAATGTAGAACAGGGTATTTTTTCTCTAAGAGATGCTTTGGCAATAGCCGAAGAGCAGGAATTAGACCTGGTTGAGATATCTCCGAACGCGGTTCCGCCGGTTTGTAAAGTAACGGACTATAACAAGTTCATTTACGAGCAAAAGAAGAAGCTGAAAGAGATTAAGAGTAATGCCAAGCAAACGGTTATTAAAGAGATCCGTTTTGGGCCTAATACCGATGACCATGACTTTGAATTTAAATTAAAGCATGCCACGAAGTTTTTAGAAGCTGGAGAAAAGGTTAGAGCTTACGTACACTTTAAGGGCCGTGCAATTGTTTACAAAGAGCAGGGCGAAATATTGTTACTGCGGTTTGCGCAAGCTTTGGAAGAAGTAGGCAAGGTAGAGCAACTACCAAAGCTGGAAGGAAAACGGATGTTTTTAACCGTTGCCTCAAAAGGAGCAAAGAAGTAGCTGATAACGAAAATGAATTAATAAACGGGCCGTGAGGCAGATGGCGGGAAATGAATCTCCCATCTCAAATCTCATATCTCAATCTAAATAAATAGTTATGCCAAAAATGAAAACCAATTCCAGTGCAAAAAAGCGTTTTAAGCTTACTGGAACCGGTAAAATTGCAAGAAAGAACGCTTTCAAAAGCCACATCTTAACCAAGATGTCTACCAAACGCAAGCGTAACTTAACTCACACCAGTTTAGTTTCAAAAGCTGATATGGGTAACGTTAAACGTATGCTTTGCATCGGTAAGTAATTAATTAATTTTTAACCAGGTATTAGTGTATTAAAGTCCTTAAAAAGGCACCTACTACCAAAAAACAAACAACATGCCACGTTCAGTTAACGCCGTAGCGTCGAGAAGACGCAGAAAAAGGATCATGAACCTCGCCAAAGGTTATTGGGGTTCAAGAAGCAAGGTTTATACCGTTGCTAAAAACACAGTAGAAAAAGGTTTACAATACGCTTACCGTGACCGTAAAACCAAGAAAAGAGAATTCAGAGCTTTATGGATCCAACGTATCAACGCTGGTGCCCGTCAGCACGGAATTTCTTACTCACAATTGATGGGTAAATTAATCAAAAGTGAAATTGGTTTAAATCGTAAAGTATTGGCTGATTTAGCAATGAATCATCCTGATGCATTTAAAGCGATAGTTGACGCAGTAAAATAATCGTATTTTACAGATATAAAAGGGACCCTTTCCGGTATGGAGAGGGTCTTTTTTTTGTCTAATATTTTTGTTACCTCATAAAAACGTGATTTTTTACAATTATATTCGGAGAACTAACTGACTCATAATTAGAAAACATGAAGAGACTCTTACTTTATGGTTTCGCCACGCTCCTTTGCAATTTTGCCAGGGCGCAGCAAACCTTCCCCGTAAACGGGGTGCAGGATATCCGGCCCGGATTATATGCATTCACCAACGCAACTATCGTTGTAAACTCCCGGCAAACTATCAGTAATGGTACTTTATTAGTTAAAGACCGGGTAATAGAAGCTGTCGGGACAGGCATGCCTGTCCCCAAAGGCTATGTAGTGGTAGATCTGGAAGGGAAATATATCTATCCCGGGCTGATAGATGCCTACACCAGCTATGGTTTACCAGATGCGCCGCGGCAGGCCTTAACTTTTACCCGTACGGTGACACCGCTGTCGACCAAACAGGGTGCTTATGGCTGGAACGAAGCCATCAGGCCGGAGATGAATGTCAAATCAATTTTCCACGTTGACGCCGCTAAAGCCGAAGCTTTTAAAAAGAATGGCTTTGGTAGTGTGCAATCACTAATACATGACGGCATCGCGCGCGGCACATCAGTAGTTGCTACGCTGGGCGATGAACGCGATAACCTGGTAATACTGAGCGAGGATGCAGCAGCTAATTACTCTTTCAATAAGGGTACAGCGGCGACCAACTATCCGTCCTCACTGATGGGTAGTATAGCTTTGCTTCGTCAAACTTATTTAGACGGGCAATGGTACAGTTCGCAAAAGGAAGAATATAACATCTCGTTAGCCGAATTCAATCGGACACAATCCTTACCACAGATATTCGAGGCGACCGATCCCTTAAGTGTATTACGGGCCGATAAAATTGCTAAGGAATTTGGAAAGAAATACATTTTCAAAACAGACGGCGATGAATACCGCCGCATAGATGCGATGAAAGCAACCGGAAGCAGCTTTATTATTCCGCTTACTTTTCCGGATGCTTTTGATGTAGAGGACCCGTTGCAGGCACGCAAAATCACTTATGAGCAATTAAAGGATTGGGAACTTGCCCCAAATAACCCGGCGATGATGGAAAAGGCAGGTATCCCTTTTGCCATTACCTCGTATGGGTTAAATAACCCGCGCGATTTTTGGACTAATCTGCGCATAGCTATTGATCATGGATTAAGCGAGGCGCAGGCGCTGCAGTCTTTAACAGAGATACCCGCTCAAATACTGGGTGTGAGTGATAAAGTGGGGACGTTAGCTAAGGGTAAAATGGCCAACTTCATAATTACCTCCGGCGGCTTATTTAAAAAAGAAAATGTAATCTACGAGAACTGGATTGAAGGGCGCCAATATATCGTCAGCCGGGTAAGCGCGATCAACCTGGCCGGCAGCTATAAATTATCAGGCGATGGTTTGGCCGGTATCACCTTACGTGTTAGCGGTAACCCGGGAGCTTATGAACTTAGTGTACAGCGCAGCGGTACAGACAGCGTTCGCACCCGCGGAACATTTACCCGCACTGGCGATGGGGTGAGTCTTTATTTCGACCTGAAAAATAATCCTGCCGGAACAATCCGTTTAAGCGGGTATATCTCAGCCACATCACCAATAACCTTAAGTGGCAGCGCTGTGCTGCCTGATGGTACGTCAACCAATTGGTCGGCTGTTTATTCAGGCCCGGTTCCGGCGGCTAACCGCCCTGATGAATCAAAACCAAATTTAACGGCAGGCCCGGTAGTTTATCCGTTTACTGCTTTTGGCAATACAGAGTTGCCGAAGGCCGAGACTGTGCTATTTAAAAACGCTACCGTTTGGACAAACGAAAAGGACGGCATACTTAAAAATACTGATGTTTTAATTGAGAACGGCAAGATCAAAGCAATAGGTAAAAACCTGGCTGCCGGCAATGCAAAAGTTATTGACGCAACAGGCAAGCACATTACTGCAGGTATTGTTGATGAACACTCGCATATTGCTGCCAGCGGCGGTATAAATGAAGGTACCCAGGCGGTAACATCAGAAGTCAGGATCGGTGATGTGCTGGATTCGGAAGATATTAATCTGTATCGCCAGTTGGCGGGCGGGGTTACTACCTCGCATATCCTGCATGGCTCGGCCAATCCGGTAGGGGGGCAAACGATGCTGATCAAACACCGCTGGGGCGTATTGCCGGATCAAATGAAATTTGAAGGTGCTGACGGCTTTATCAAATTTGCCTTGGGGGAAAATGTAAAACAAAGTAATTTCAATATACAACCCGGGCCAAATACCCGGTTTCCGCAAAGCAGGATGGGGGTAGAGCAGGTTTATGTTGACGCCTTTACCCGCGCCAAAGAATATAAGGCAGCCCGTGCTGTAAAAGGCAATCATGTTCGTCGTGATCTGGAGTTAGATGCATTGGTGGAGATATTGGATAATAAAAGATTCATCACCTGCCACTCTTATGTACAATCAGAAATAAACATGCTGATACACGTAGCCGATTCAATGGGTTTTCATATTAACACTTTCACACACATCCTGGAGGGTTATAAAGTGGCTGATAAAATGAAGGCGCACAACATAGCCGGCTCTACTTTTTCTGACTGGTGGGCCTATAAAAGTGAGGTTGGGGAAGCCATCCCTTACAATGGAAAGATCATGAATGAAATGGGCGTTGTGACCGCCTTTAACTCGGATGATGAGGAGATGGCACGCAGGCTTAACCAGGAAGCGGGCAAAGCTGTTACTTATGGCCATATGAGCGAAGAAGAGGCCCTAAAGCTGGTAACACTTAATCCCGCAAAAATGCTGCACGTTGATAATAAAGTAGGTAGCCTTAAACCGGGTAAAGACGCTGATTTAGTGCTTTGGTCGGCCGATCCGTTATCAATTTACGCCGTTGCCGAAAAAACATATGTCGACGGGATTCCTTATTGGGATTACGAAAAAGATGCTGCCAAACAAAAAGAATTAAAAGCTGACGAGGGCCGTATTATCCAAAAAATGCTGGAAGCAAAAAACAAAGGCGCTGCGACACAACGGCCAACGGGCGGGGGACGCCGCCCCGCCTATGATTGTGATACGATAGAAGATGACGCCTATGTAGTTGCGGATAGTTATAACGGAATGCTTAACCATAAATAGACCAGCCGAATGAAAAAGATATTAATTTTTGGAGGATTATTGCTAAGCACGGTCCTTACCTATGCACAGGCTACGATATCGCCTGCCAAACCACAATCAAAACCGATAACCATAACAGGCGCCACTATTCATATAGGCGACGGAAGGGTAATAAACAACGGTTATATCACCTTTGAAAAGGGAAAAATAACGGCTATTGGCGAGGGCAATTCACCAAATACCAGCGGAGCAGAGATCATAGATGCAACCGGAAAACAGGTGTACCCTGGGTTTATATGCCCGGTGACCACCCTTGGATTGATTGAGGTAGAAGAAGGCGCTAAAGGTACGGTTGATGCCGAGGAAACCGGGGAACTCAATCCCAACGTCCGTTCATTGATCGCTTATAATACCGACTCGAAGGTAATCCCGACTGTCCGCTCAAATGGGATATTACTGGCACAGCCAACGCCCGAAGGGGGTTTATTGTCGGGCCAGTCATCGGTAGTACAACTGGATGCCTGGAACTGGGAGGACGCCGCATATAAAACCGATGTTGCGGTACATCTAAACTGGCCGGTTATCAGGCCCGCACGCAGAAGAGGGCCGGTGGCAGCTCTTCCGGGAGCTGAATCACCGGATGAGGCAAGATTAAAAGCGCTTGATGCCCTGAATAATTTATTTACAGAGGCGAAGGCTTACGCTGAAGCAAAACCGGATGTTATTAATTTGCGTTTTGAAGCCATGAAAGGCCTGTTTAAAGGCACCAAGAAATTGTTTGTAAATGTTGACGGTGCAAAGGAGATCATTGAAGCGGTGACCTTTGCCAATAAGTTAGGTATGCAGGCAGTTATAGTAGGAGGTAAGGAATCATACCTTGTGACTAATCTGCTTAGGCAAAACAACGTTCCTGTTATCATTAAAGAGACGCAAACCTTACCGGCACGCGATGAAGACGATGTTTATTTGCCTTATAAACTACCTAAAATATTGCAGGACGCCGGAGTGTTATACGGTTTAACAGGCATAGGTTTCTGGCGCCAGCGCAATTTGCCTTTTGAGGCAGGACAGGCGGTTGGGTACGGTTTAACCAAAGAACAGGCGCTAAGCATGATCACTATTAATAACGCCAGGATACTGGGAATTGATAAAACCACGGGGACCCTGGAAACAGGTAAGGATGCTAACCTGTTTATTTCAGAAGGTGATGCTTTGGATATGATCACACTGAACGTGACATCGGCATTTATACAGGGCAGAAATATCAGCCTGGATAATTTACACAAACAACTTTACAGGAAGTTTAGTGATAAGTATGGCAAGAAGGCTGATTAGATTTGCAGTACAACAAAAGCCCCGCCAAAATTGACGGGGCTTTATTAAATATTGAGAGTTTATTTATTTGCTACAGATTTACGCGTTGCCGTTTTATGCGCATTGCCATTATGAGCTATCGGTTTTAATGAATTTTCCAAATCCATATATTGCTTAAAGTTGCGCACGTCATTATCCACTATATTTTTAAATAGCGGGTTAAGTACATGTGCAATGCTGGCGCCAACACCGCCGGCGGGTGGTTGGTAAGTAATCACAACGTCCACCAAAGTTCCTTTGCCATCGGCAGAATCCCTGAAAAATACCTTGCCGGCGTTATCGATTATCGAATCTGGTAATGAACTCCATCCAATCATTTCACCAGGTTTATCTTTTACGATCTCGGCATCCCAGCTTACAGTGCCAACCCCGGTAGGTAGTTTAAGCACCCAATGCGAGCGGATATCATCAATCACCTCAATACTTTCCAAATGATTCATAAATAAGGGTAAATTATCCAGCTTGCGCCAAAAATCATAAACAAAGTGGCGTGGTTTATTGATGGTGAAAGCTGTTCGGATGCTGATATCTACAGGTTCCTGCGTGTTTTTACCGATTTTTGAATAAATAGCACAATGGCCGGTAACGCCGCGATTTAATAAATAGCCTCCGGCGCCTAGTTTTAAAATGCTTGAAAGCGGGCTCGAAAATAAGTTGCCTAATCCCGAAAATGTAAGTTTTACACCTGTCGCGATAGAAATGTAACGCTCGGGCCAGTTTAAATTTATGTCTGCCGGTTCGGTTATTGTCTGGTGCCGCGTAGCAGGGGATAATGTATTTGTTGCCATAATATCTAGCTTTATGTTATTGTTAGTTAACAGCATACAGGCGCCGAGGTTTTCTTTTAATGAAATTAAATACGGCCGTTTGCTTTGTCGTTACCAATTCTTATCCTAATTTTACAGCGCTTTAGGTTTCCTGGCGATTTTAAAATTACCAGGGATTAAAAGGGAATACAGTGTAATTCTGTAACTGTCCCGCAGCTGTAAGCTCCATAACCATAGTCTATTCATTTAGTCACTAATCGCACTGCGAAAGGGAAGACGGGACGAAGGGGAGTAAGTCAGAAGACCTGCCAGAGCCTTATATATTATTCACAGCTTTCGGGGATTGAAGCTTGGATGTGAGATGCTCTCCTGTAAAACCGGCGTGTTTTCATTCCATTGTTATTCCGTTATGCTGTAAGTATTACTTACATCAGGCATGAAAAAACCAATACTGTATGCTTTTAACTGTCCAGGATTTTTTCCGGGATGCTTTATTGGATTGATTGTCCTGTTCCTGTCTAATCCTCTTTTTGCGCAAAGTGACACCACAAAAAAACTGAAAGAGGTTAAAGTCAAATCATCAGCTATACCCCAAATTCAAGTTATAGTGCCTTCGCAATCTCTGTCGGCAAATGAATTTATACATTATAATGCTTTTAACGTAGCGGATGCTATCCGCGATTTCTCAGGTGTTATTATTAAGGACTACGGCGGCATAGGGGGCTTAAAAACAATGTCAGTTAGGGGGCTTGGTGCTAACCATACTTCGATTTTATATGACGGCGTTCAGATCAACGATGCTGAGAACGGACAGATCGACCTGAGTAAGCTGAATGTGAACGGCATCCAGCGGATCAGTTTATATAATGCGCAGCCACCGGACATTTTGCAAACGGCACGGGCTTTTGCAGCAGCCAGCGTCTTGTCTATCGAAACCATAAAACCCGGCTTATCCGCAGAAAAACCTTACCTGGTAACTGCCGGAATAAAAGCGGGCAGTTTTGGTTTAATCAACCCTTATCTGCAATGGCAGCAGCGGCTCAGTGGTAAATGGGCATTTATCATCAATAGTTATACTATAAATGCCGACGGCGGCTACAACTATTTGCTTTTTAACGGCGCAACCAACACCAAACAAAAAAGGGTAGGATCAGAGGTCGCTATCCAGCAGGTTGATGGCACTTTATACAGGACCGACAGCAACAGCAAGTTTAATCTGCGGATTAACTATTATAACTCTGACCGGGGGTTACCCAGTGCAGTAATACTTTATACACCGCCACCAAGCGGACAAAAACTATATAACCGCGACCTGTTTTTACAGAGTGGTTACCAGCATAAATGGAACAGTGGATTACAACTATTAATAAACACAAAGCTCTCACAAAACCAGTTGCGGTATTTTGATCCGCAGTTCCCGAACACGGCAGGGGTGCTCGATCAGCATTTTAGCCAGCGCGAATATTATCAATCGGCGGCTTTGACTTATGCTATCAAACCAAACTGGCAGCTATCATACGCTGCCGACCTGGCTGTAAATAACATGAATGCCGACCTGCCAGCTTTTCGTTACCCCACCCGGCTCACCATCCTTAATGTTTTAGCAAGCAATTTAATATTGGGTGATTTAACCCTGCAGGGCAGTTTGCTTAATACCCATCTGCACGAAACCGTAAGAACGGGCACCACAACACCCGACAGGAACATTTACGCACCGACCTTGATAGCCACAGTAAAACCTTTTGCTGATAAAAACTTACAGTTGCGTGGTTTCTATAAATACATATTCAGGGCGCCAACATTTAATGATCAGTATTATGGTTTCACCGTAAATCCCGACCTGCGGCCCGAATTTACAAAGCAATATGACCTGGGCATTAGTTACCTGAAAAGCCTTAACGGATTGTTTGATTACCTGGGTTTTACTGCCGATGCTTATTACAACAATATAACCAATAAAATTATAAACATACCCAGCCTTTATAACGGTTATGCCCGCAACACAGGCAAAGTTGAAGTGCTGGGGCTTGATGCGGGTTTAAAAACGCAGGCAAAACTTAAACTCTTTACAGTAACATTATCGGCAAATTATACCTATCAGCAGGTGCAAAATGTGACGGACCCTGCAGAAACCATATATCTTAATCAATTACCTTATACGCCTAAACATACAGTAGCCATAAACGCCGGTATAAGTAAGGGTGCATTTGGTCTGTATTACAACCAGGTAATATCATCATCAAGATATTATGGTAACGATAACAACTCCTTCGATTATATGCCGGCTTATGGTATCAGTGATGCGTCGGTAGTTTATAAAGGAGCTGTTAATCATTTTCCGGTCAGTTTAGCTGCCGAGGTTAATAATTTGTTTAACACCAACTATATGGTGGTACAAAGTTACCCTATGCCGGGACGATCATTCAGAATTTCATTTCAAATCACTATATAAAACATAAATCATGAAACAAATTAAACTTCACAACCTCTTTATCGCGTTAGCATTTGTAACAGTACTGGCATCATGCCATAAAGACAAAACAGCACCAAACACAGAAACACCAACTGCAGAACGTGCCGGCGTTTATGTATTAAACCAGGGCACTTACGGTAATAATAATAGTACCTTAACGTATTACGATTATACCACTAAGGCTTTAACTGCCGACTTTTTTATAGCGGCCAACACTACCAAGCTTGGCGACACCGGTAACGACCTGGGTATTTACGGATCAAAAATGTATATCGTTGTAAATAAATCAAACCTGGTTTATGTTAGTACGGCTAAAACTTCGAAAGTTTTAAAAACCATTACGTTAAATCAGCCACGCAGTGTTGCTTTTTACAAAACCAATGCTTTTGTCACGTCTTACAATAACACGGTATCTGTAATTGACACAGCTACCATGACTATAACAAAAACTATCAATGTAGGCAGCAGCCCCGAGCAAATGGCTGTTGTTAATGGTAAATTATATGTAGCCAATTCAGGAGGCCTGGATTATCCCAATGTAGGAACAACAGTATCGGTAATTGATCTGGCTACGCTGGCGGTGGTTAAATCAATAACGGTTACCGAAGATCCTGTTTCGGTTACGGCAGATACATTTGGAAATATATATGTACTATCATTAGGAATCGACACTAAAGATAAAAGCGTTAATCCCGGAATAACTATCATCAATAATACAACAGATGTTGTTAAATCAAAATCAGATCTGAATTTGGGTTATAATGTGCCGATTTACGCGCAAGGTGATTTTGTTTATTATCCAACCGCTGATAATAAAATAGCTGTTTATAATGCTAAGACACAAACTGCAGCATCCGCCAATTTCATTACGGATGGTACTGTAATTACCACACCATATGCTATCTCGGGCGACTCACAAACCGGCGAAATATTTGTTACCGATGCCAAGGATTATTCATCAAACGGAACATTAACGGCTTTTGATAAAACCGGAAAAAAAGAATATTCTATAGTCGTTGGTATCAATCCGGGTAAAATGGCGTTGATAAACAAATAAATAGCTTTTGTTTAATTGTTTAGTAATTTTAGGATAATTACGTAATTTTACCCTATGTCAGCATTACAGAAAATAAATACCCGTAACATCATACTCGCTTTAGTAATTATAGCTGCTGCGGGGGTACGTTTGTTAACCCTAAAATACCCGGTATTGAGCAATTTTACACCGGTAGGCGCTATCGCTATTTTTGGCGGAGTTTATTTTCAGGAAAAATGGAAGGCTTACCTTACCGTATTGCTTACTTTTGTTGTAAGTGACGTTATCATTAACCATGCCTATACCTCACACTGGTCGTTATGGAGCAGCGATACATTTTGGAATTGCGTATGTTTTTCAATAACTGTATTTGTTGGATCACTGATAAAAAAACTGAATTTAGTAAACGGTATAGTTGTTTTACTGGCTCCGGTAACGATCCATTGGTTAATTATGGACCTGCCCTGGATAAACGGCGCCGCGTCACTTTATCCATATTCACCACTTGGATATTGGGAAGCTTTAGTCGCTGCCATACCATTTGAGAAAAATATGTTTTTGGGCGATGTTGTATTCGGTATTATATTGTTCGGCGGGTTTGAATTGGCTAAAAGTAAATTTACCATATTACGTGCAAACCAAAAATTGGCCCTTTAAACTAAAGTATTAAATAATTAAAAAGCGGCCGGTTCTCGGCCGCTTTTTTTATGGATTATTATTTATGAAAAAGATAGTGGTATTAACCGGAGCGGGGATAAGCGCTGAAAGCGGTTTAAAGACCTTTAGAGACAGCGACGGCCTTTGGGAGGGTTACGATGTGCAAAAAGTTGCGACACCCGAGGCGTGGCAGGAAAACCCGCAATTAGTGCAGGACTTTTATAACATGCGCAGAAGGGATGCTTTAGCCGCCAAACCAAACGCCGCTCATTATGCATTAGCCGAACTGGAAAACCAATACGACGTTACTATTATCACGCAAAATATTGATGATCTGCATGAGAGGGCAGGGTCTGTCAATGTAATGCACCTGCATGGGGTCATTACCCGTTCGCAATCAAGCATCAACCCTTTGTTAACTTATCCGATAGCGGGATGGGAGCTAAAAATGGGAGAGGTATGCGAGCTGGGTTCGCAATTACGGGCGCATGTGGTTTGGTTTGGTGAGGATGTCCCTATGATCATTCCCGCGGCCAGGATCTGCCAGCAGGCGGATATTTTTATCCTGGTCGGCTCATCGCTGGCGGTTTACCCGGCAGCGGGGTTGGTAAACTATGTGCATTATGATGTACCTAAATACATCATCGACCCTAAGATACCGGAGATCAACAGGATTAAAAATATTATCAGGATAGAAGAGAAGGCTAGTGACGGTGTACCGAAGTTAGTGAAGGAATTATTGACAGGTGATCCATATTAAAAAGTGGATCACCCGGATCACTTAATTTAGTTAATTAATTGTATATCAAATAATTAATAAATAAAGCGGATCACTTTGGATCACTAGTAATTGTTTAAGCAGATATAGTTAAATCATTGTAAATAAGTTACTTATCGTTATTTTAAAGTTTGTGTGGTTTTTGAGTGGATCACTTAAGCTGGATCACCCCTGAGCTAAGAAAGCTTTAAATTTCAGTGGCGATTACTTTGTCATCACCAGCAGCAAAACTATTTCACGATCTTATAAATAGCTCCTTTTACGTCACTCAACAGCGTGCCGCCATTGGTTATCACATAAATCTCGCCGGACGGATCTTCGCCCCAACTGGTTATCTTTAAGTTTTGAGGATAGTTTTGAAGCTCAACTTTTCCGCGCTGCCATCCCGTGCTATTTTTTTCAATATAATAAATGGGGCCAGTCCAGTCGGCAAAAAAATATTTGCCCTTGTTGGCTGATGGCAATTGCCTGCCATGATACACGTAACCCCCTATAACACATACGCCGCTTTTATGATCGTATTCTGAAATGGGTTTAATAGTTCCCGTAAAGTCGCAATCGGCTTTAGGATTGAAACAATGATTACCTTCCGTTATTCGCCAGCCATAGTTACCGCCTCTTTCAATAATATCCTGTTCTTCCCAGGCACCTTCGCCAACGTCGCTGGTGAACAGTTGCCTGGTTACCTTATCAAAAGAGAATCTCCAGGTGTTGCGCAAACCATAGGCCCATATCTCTGGCCTGACATCTGTTTTACCTACAAACGGATTGTCTTTAGGAACGATATAGGTTAAATCGCTGTTGACATCTATCCGCAGTATCTTACCTAACAAGGTATTCATATTTTGACCATTGCCAATGGGGCCGTGTTTATCGCCACCGCCGCCGCCATCGCCCATGGCTATATATAAATATCCATCCGGCCCAAATTTCAGGCAACCGCCGTTATCACCCTGCCCCGGCTCGTCCGCCGTAAATAATATGCGGCCGCTATCCGGATCAACCTGAGTTGAATTGGTTGATAAGGTATATTCGGCTATTATATTTTTATGATCGGCGTTTTCAGTAGTTGTCGGCGCGCTATAAAAAACATATACTTTATGATTACTCTTAAACTTAGGATGCAGGGCAAAACCAAGCAAGCCACGCACGTCAACCGGCATAGTCCTGATCAGTTTACTGCTGATATCCAATACCGGCGCTGCTGTTAATTTGCCGTTTTTAATCAGCCTGATCTTCCCCGCCTGTTCGGCTACCAAAATATCACCGTTGCCGGTAAAAGCCATATCCAGCGGAGCCTGCAAACCGGTAACCAATTGCTGCGCTTTGAGGCTTATCGTCGGCGCTAACCCGCCGCTTACCGGCCTAGGTTTGTTAAAAACGTAAGAAGGGAGCAGTAAAACACTAACTCCCCCAAATGCAATGACAACTATTAACCGACTGCTAAAACGCTTTCTCATTTATTGGTTTTTTATGATCTTGTAAACACTGCCGGTAGTTGAACCCGCAGGACCCGGGCCTGCTTCAGAATTAATCAGGTAATACAATTCACCGGACTGATCTTCGCCCCAGCCGGTAATCTTACCGCTTGCCGGGAAGTTTTTAACCCTGACTTTACCACGCTGCCATTTGTTTCCGGCTTTTTGCAGGTACCAAACAGGGCCGGTCCAGTCGCCAAACAGGTATTTACCTTTAAGTGATGATACCTGTTTTCCGTTATAAACATAACCACCTATTACAGAAACACCTTCGCTATGATGATATTCAGCTATTGGTGGCGTAAGCCCGGTAAAGTCGCAACCGGTTTCAGGGTTATGACAGTGATTGCCTTCAACCAGCCGCCAGCCGTAGTTGGCACCTTTTTCCAGGATGTCAACTTCCTCCCAGGTGTCCTGGCCAACTTCACCAATAAATAATTGTTTTGAAGCTTTATCCAATGAAATCCGGTAGGGGTTACGGAAGCCTGATGCCCAGATCTCTGGTTTTGTACCGAACCTGCCTGTAAACGGGTTATCTTTTGGTACAGAATAGGTTGAATCAACATCAATATTGATCCGCAACACCTTGCCCAGCCAGGTATTCATGTTTTGACCGTTACCGATAGGGCCGTGCTGGTCATGCTGGCCGCCGCCATCACCAAAGGTTACATATAAATACCCATCCGCCCCAAATACTATACCGCCGCCGTTGTGGTTGCCATCGGGTTTGTCCTGGGTTAAGATAATGCGTTCGCTCTTTTCGTCGGCCTGGTCTGTGCCGGGTATTAGTTTATACTCCGCCACAACATCTGTATGATCAAACTTATGGTTGTTGGCCGGATTTTGGGTCGTTGCCGGCCGGCTGTAAAAAACATAGAATTTGCCGTTCGAGCTAAATTCGGGATGCAAGGCAATGTTTAACAGGCCCCTTTCTTCATAACCGGAATTAACCCTGATCATTTTGTCTTTCAAATCCAATATAACAACGTTGGTTAACCGGCCGTCTTTTACCAGGCGGATCTTTCCGGTTTGTTCAGTGATCCAGATTTTGCTGGGTTCAGGAAAAGCCATTGACGTCGGTGCCTGGATACCACCGGTGATTTTTACCGAGTTGATAGTGATATCCGCAGGATTATCATTTTTAGTAAAAGAGGCCAGCGCAAATATCGCTGCCATTAGAGACAGCAATATAACAGAGAAGCAGGTTGCTGTTTTTAACCGGATGTGTATGTTCATAAAATTAGCTGAATAACGGACGTTTTTTGAAATGGACATGATTGACAATTTTACAATTTCCCGCAGAAACAAAAGCCAACCTGTTTATTTTTCTACGCAATCGATGTCGGCAGGGTTTATTTAGTTGGATCGTCAGCGTAATAGACTAAATATTACCGATTTTATATGCCAAATATAATTTTGTTTGTTATTTTAACGATATATATAATATTAAAAATCAGTTATTTATGTAGTTTATATATACTAATAATTATAGCGATGATAGCTTGCTTTAAAATCTTTGCCCATCTCTGCAAACCGTGTTGCAACTGTATTCAAAAACTCCTCATCCAGCAATTCAAATACGCTGTTTACCCCGTCTGTTACATCCATTTCAGGTATTTTATAGCTTTGCTCTAAAATACCCCGCTCCATTTTTACAATAAACTTTTGGTTCATGTTAAAGATGGTTATCTTAAATTCAGGGTGCGGTAACTCTGCTATTACTCTCATTGTTAAATAATTTAATATGATTATTTAAAGGGTCGTTACCCTTTATGGTACCAAAGGTGGCAATGGGTTTAAAGCGTGCAAAAAGTTCTTCTTTATACCAATTCTCTGTCCGCGTTTTCCGGATCACTTCGCTATGCTCCCTGGACTGATAGGCAAATGCCTTAACATCCTCCACACTTTCCCAAATAGAAAACGTGGCCTGCCGGTATAGGGGCGCCTCGCCCACGCCAAAGGATGCTATATAGCCCTTTGCTGCAATCATTAAACCGGCAACCTCGTCTACACTACCCCAGAAGTGCTTTAGTTTGTTTAACCGAATGGTGGCGCGCGTTAAAACGGCTATCGGCCCGGTGTAGTCATTTGTCTCCGCCTGGCCAAAAGGTTCTTTACCGTCCCATTTGCCGTGGCTTTGCAGGGGCGACAAGAGGATCGTCCACTTTTCGACCCCAAAGAACCTCCACCACGAAGCGATAAATGAGCGTTTATGAAACTGTTCAAAATCTTCGCGGGTTTGCCAAACGGCTAACAGCCCCCATTGCTGCCAGTCGGGTTGCAGATCAAAAGTCCCGTTTTGCCCGCTGCCTAACAATTTCCAAAAGGCGCAGCCTTTTTGCAGCGCTAACGGCAACCGGTGTATAGCCATAGCCAGCAGGGCAAAAGGTATTAATAACTTTTTATAACGGACTATGGTGAAACTGGCTATCATTGCGCTACTAAATAAAAGATTAAAAATGAGATTTGCCTTATTTACTTTTAATACTACATACTTACCTTTGATGATATGGCAGAAGATCTGACAATTATTACATCAACCGACAAAGAGGAGCAATACCGGTCACTACTCCCGCAAATTGAAGCATTACTGGACGGTGAGCCTGATCTGGTTGCTAACCTTGCCAATATATGCGCAGCTTTAAAGGAGCAGTTTAAATGGCTTTGGGTAGGATTTTATCTGGTTAAGAAAGAAGAACTGGTATTGGGCCCTTTCCAGGGGCCGGTGGCCTGTACCCGGATTGCCAAAGGTAAAGGTGTATGCGGCAGCGCCTGGCAGCTGGCTAAAACCTTGATTGTCCCGGATGTTGATGCATTCCCCGGCCATATCGCCTGTAGTTCGGCATCACGGTCTGAAATTGTATTGCCATTATTTCACAACAATGAAGTGATTGGTGTGTTAGATGTTGACAGCGAAAATTTAGCTCAGTTTGATGAAATTGACGCTAAATATCTTGAAAGCGTTTTAAAGCTGATCAACTTTAATGAGTAAAATATTTTTAATAGCCGGCCTTGGCGCCGATACCCGCCTTTATAATAACATTGATCTGCTGGATAATGAAGTAGAGCCTGTTGACTGGATTGAGCCTAATGAATGTGATACTTTAAATACCTATGCACAAAAGCTTATCCATCAGTATTTTATATACGATAATTCTATTGTTATCGGAACGTCATTAGGCGGTATGATCGCTATTGAAATTGCCAGGCAGGTTAAACTTAATAAGGTGATATTGATATCGAGTATCAAGACCGTAAACGAAGCTCCCTGGTATTTCAAACTGTTTAAGGTTTTGCCGGCTTATAAACTTTTGTCCGGGCGGCTATTGACAAACTTAGGATTTTTAATTAAGCCGGTATTTGGTAACATGTCGTCCCGGGATGCCTGGCTATTTAACGACATGCTCAGGAAGTCATCGCCAAAATTTATAAAATGGGCTATTGGGGCGGTGTTAAAATGGGATAATGAAATCATCCCTGCAAATGTTTACCATATAGTTGGCGATAAAGACCTGGTTTTTAATTATAAAAAGATCAAAAACGCAACTATAATCAAAGGTGGGACGCATATCATGGTATTTGATAAAGCTAAACAGATCAATAAATTATTGAAAGGGATCTTAAAGAAAAAATGAAACTTCCTCAGTCTTTTTATGAACGTAATGACGTTGTAGCGATAAGCCGCGAGCTGCTGGGCAAGTATTTATTTACCTGTATTGATGGGGAGGTTACCGGCGGTTACATTGTTGAAACAGAAGCATATAATGGTATTATTGACCGCGCATCACACAGTTTTGGTAACCGCTTAACGCCCCGAACTAAAACCATGTACGAGCAGGGCGGCATAGCCTATGTTTATTTATGTTATGGTATCCATGAGATGTTTAATGTGGTAACGTCTGTCGAGGGCCAACCCCATGCTATCTTAATAAGAGCGATACAACCAACTGACGGCCTTGATATTATGCAGCTCCGCCGAAACATGCCGGTAGTAAAACCCACAATAACATCCGGTCCCGGTTCGGTGGCGCAGGCGTTGGGGATATCACGCAAGATCAACGCTATCAGCCTGCAAAGCGATACGCTATGGATAGAGGAGAAGGGTATGGTTATACCGGATGAACAAATAGTTGCGGTACCCAGGGTTGGCGTAGCCTATGCTAAGGAGGATGCCCTGTTGCCTTACCGGTTTTATCTTAAAGGCAATCCGTATGTGAGCAAGCCCAATAAATAAGCTATTTGAGGCGATTTAAGCAGGGGGTTGTGTCTCGGGCGTGTCTTACCATCAGTTCTATAAAAATGCTTTGTAGCGGATGATTTAAGGTCTTAAATCGGTTTTATCACCGACAGGCCACCAGTAATTATTCATTTTAATCCCGGGCTATGATAATTATTTGCTTATCGCGATGATGTTTACTGATAATTTTAAAGCGGATGAAAAGGAGTATGGCCGATACCATCAAACCTAAAACCAGCCCGTACCAAACTCCGTTAATTCCCCAGTTTAAATGGATGCCCCAATAATAGCCGATAGGCAGGCCTACTATCCAGTAAGCCAGAAATGTAATGGCTGTGGGGATATTTACATCGCCCATACCTCTTAATATCCCTAAGCCAACTACCTGTGCGCCATCAAATAACTGGAAGATTGCTGCCAGTATAAGTAGCTGTGATGCAATAAGTATTACGCTGCCATCTGAAGTATAGATCCAGGGCAAAACATGGTTGCCAAAAGTGAAGATCAAGGCCGTCAAACTCATAAAAATCAAAACAATATGATAACTGGCATTTGCCGATAACCGAAGCCCTCCGTGATCTTTTGCGCCAAAATAGTTTCCTGATTTGATGGCGGCAGCGGCTGATAAACCGCTCGACATCATATAGGTCATGGACGCTAAATTAATTGCTATTTGATGTGCTGCCAGCTGCACCAAACCGATGGTGCCGATCATAACCGCAGCCGCGCTAAACGCGCTGATTTCAAAAGTATATTGCAACGCTACCGGGGCGCCAATTTTCAAAATCCTTAAACAACGGACGCGATCGATATTTTTCAACGCAAATCCCTTCAGGTATTGTTTAAAATTTTTAGATCTGAACACATATATACCCATAATAAGCGCCATCAAGCAGCGGTCTATCAATGTACTGTAACCAACACCCATAATACCCATCGGATGGATCCCGAACAATCCTTTCACGAAGGTTATCCCCAGGCAAATATTAAGGATATTACCCCATATCGATATCATCATGGCCTGTTTAGTAAATCCCAGGCCCTCTGCAAACTGTTTAAATGTATTAAACACCAACATGGGGATAACCGATAAAGCCAATAACATTAAAAAAGGCCGGGCTTGTTTCAATACGGGCGGCGATTGATGCAAGTGATCCAGGAGATATATTGAGCCTAAACAAACGATCGCAAACAGGATGATACCGGTTAATACATTAATCAGCAAGCTGTTTGATAGTAATTGCCCGCATTCCCTGTATTCCTTACGGCCGTTATGCTGGGCAATTAAAGGGGTAGAGCCATAGGATATGCCGATACCAATAATAAGCGGGACTACAAAGATGCTTGAAGCCAGTGCAACGGCAGCTAAACTAACCGTGCCGGCAAAGTGGCCCACTATTATTGTATCAGATGTTTGAACCAGCGTGTGACCTAATTGCGATATTACAACCGGGATGGCCAGTTTAAGGTTATCGCCGTAATGCGACCGGTATTTGCTAAAGATAGAAGGCATTACAAGATATTATTAAGCCGCCGTATAGTATTCTTCTTTTTCGGTAGTATGCACGCGTATAAGGCCCGAAAGTATCATGTTAACCAGGATACGCTGGGCAGCACGACGGCCTACTTTTATTAAATCGCAATATTCTTTAACCGTTATACGGGCGGCTTTCTCCAGGTACTCCAGTAATGATTTTTCTTTTGAAGAATATTCAATCAGCACACCTGTATTTTCTGCCGATCTTTTTAATACATCAACCACGACCTTGCTGGCCAAAACGCTTTTATCCTTCACACGTACATATGCCCACCATTTGCCGTCTTCTGCCAGGGCATAATGCGGTTTTAAGGTACTCTCGGGCGTATCAACTACCAGTACCAGCTTGTCATCAACATAAACTTCTTCAAATTTGGGCTCTAACGCCGGTTTTGAAAAAAGGTGAGCGGCTTTTGTTATCATATAACGCTCTTCGTCTTCAGACTTAACGCCTTTTATAGTACCATCATCAGCTACCCCAATCAACAGGCGCCCGCCCTTATTATTGGCGAATGATACCATGGTGCGCGCTATTTTCTCGCAACTGGTTATTGTTTTTTTAAAATCAAGTGTAACACCTTCGCCCTCAAAAATTTGCTTCTTTACGTTCATCTTCTTTATTATTAAGCGCTTGATAGGGCGTAAATATTTCCATCCATCGTTCAGGACGGGTTATCTGTGTAAAACCAAACTGGCTGTATAATCCGTGTGCATCGGCGGTAGCTAATGACCATCGCCTTAATCCCTGCAGGTCCGGTTGCGTCATAATAGTTTGCATCAGCCATTTCGACAAACCTTTGTTTCTAAATTCAGGCAGAACAAATACATCTGCAATATAGGCAAAAGTAGCTTTATCTGTAATGACGCGGGCAAAACCCGCCTGTTTCCGGTGATGATAGATACCAAAACAAATAGAGTTGTTGATAGCAGATCTCAACCTTTCAGGCGGTATACCTTTTGCCCAATAAGAATCCTGATTAAGGTAGTTATGGATCACGTCAAAATCAAGCAGGCTTTTATCTGTCGAGATCAGAAATCCTTTCTCTAAAAATACATTATCATTTATAAATATCTTCATTGTACGTTTTCAATAAAGTTAATATTACGTAAATAAACCTCGTTCATCAACGTCACGCAAATTTCACCGCTGGTATTATATATATCAATCGGATGGGCTTTGATATACTTGCCGCCGGTGTTTAAAACGTGCTCGGCTTCCGCAATTTCTTCATCACTGATCCTGATCTTAAACTGTAGTTTAGTTAACCCGGGCTTTAAAAACTGAATCTCAGATGATTTTGACCACGCGATAACGTTGTAGCCCTTATGCGTAAATAGCTGGTGAAACAACAATGGATAAAACGGGTCGGCGGCCGAAAAAATGGTACCGCCAAAAATAGAGTTGTTATAATTTCTATTTAAAATACTCTTGTTGATATTTACGGTGACTCCTCTAAATCCCTTATCAATTTTAACCACCCAAATACGCTGGAAAAAAAGAGGAGGGTAGATGCGCATTCCCCATTTTGATAATCTTTCTGATACTACCATGGCGCCTAAATATCAGTAATAAAAATTAAAAACCACAACTGATACCGGAATTTAATGACTCGTTAAATTTTCTTTATGAATATATTTATTTCTCTATCAGTTTACGTTTTGCGCTTGGCCGTGGCAATGACCGCAAATCTTTATCGGCTATAATTCCGAAAGTAAATCGGTAATTCCAACACAATTGCATGATACCGGTAAGTCGGCGTCTAAAATGTAATTAATGAATGTTTAATGAACCAATGACCAACTGCTAATTAGTTCCTTTATTATTATCTCATAATTAACATTATGTTAAGTAGTGTATTTAATTTAAAGCCCGCTTCCCGGCGGGCTTTATTTATGTCACTCCTCGTGCAGCTTATAAGGCTTCTATCCTTTTTTGGATAGCGGTAGCATTAGCGGTGTCTTTTGTACCCAGGTAATAATTTTTTAAGTTTATCAGGGCATCTTTTGATTTTGGATTTAATTCTGTTGCTTTAATTAAATATGGTTTAGCTAATTCAAATTGTGCCGTTGACTTTGCGATGGCTGCTGTATATTCCTTTTGTTTGCTTGGCGGCAACTGGTTTGCGGCATTATATAAATCGATTGCCGGCGCAAGGTAAGCATAGCCAATATTTAAATTAGCTTCATAATAATCCGGATCAATTTCGAGCGCTTTTTTATACATTTCGACAGCTTGAGCAAAATAATTATCTTTTTTTGCCTGAAGGGCCGCTATTGCAGCTGCATCTTTTGAACCTTTTTTAAGCTTATCTATATCAGACCCCGTGTTTGATCCGAAGGAAGTATAAGTTAAGCCAGCATAATAATATAGGTTTTTGTTCTTCGGATCATTTGCAATAGCAGCCTGAATTTTACCCAGAATCTCATGTGCTTTACCCGCTTGCAGGCTCACCTCAATTTCTCTTCTTCTCAGGTCAGAACTATTCGGAAACTTCTCTACTCCTTCACTAGCAATCTTTAGCGCATTTACAGTGTCCTTTGTAGTTAAATAGATACTTGACATATCCATATAAATGGTTTCTTTTTTAGAGAATTTAAGTGGCAAGAGCTTTGAATAAGCAGTTAGCGCCGCCGGATAATTTGATCCCGCAACTGCTGCCAGGCCTGAATAATATAAGGCTGTGGTATCTTCTGGAAAAAGATTGTGGAAATAATCAAAATCTTTATAGGCCAGGTCAAAGTTCTTGTCTTTGAAGTCGGCTACCCCTTTGTTTAACTGGTATTGTGCCAGGTTGTTGGCGGCCTCTAATATCAAAGCTTTGTTTTCGCCGGTTGCATCCAGCTCTTTAGCTTTTTTTAACGCTTCATCAGCCGTATTAAAAAAACCGATAGTTTTTGCTTTTGAAGTATCACGTAAAGCATAGGTAGCGTATACAGCCGCCTTTACCGCATAAGTTAAAGGCAAATTGGCTGTTTTTGCATTAGCGGCAGCTTTATCAATAGATTCTTTTGAGGCGATAAGATTTTTATCGGCTTCGGTATAAGTTGCGGCTACTTTGTTTAAAGTAACGTATTTATCATACGTTTCTTTAGCATTGTTTAATTCGTATTTTTGAGCAAACGCAGTAGTAGTGGCTACGGCCATTAAGCCCGCTATCAAAAATTTAACTCTCATAGTTTTATTGATTGGTTAACTGTTTTAGTTTATTGTTTATTTTTTCTGTTTGGTCTTTGTTACCTGTCTTTTTGTATATCAGCTGCAAAACTTCTAAACAATTTGTATCATTTGGCGATATCTCGCTTGCTTTTTCCATCCATTTCTGGGCGTAAGCCAGGTTTTTGTCCGCCTCACTCCCCTGTTTCAATGCGCTCTTCTTCAAATAAAGCAACCCCAGATTAAAGATCGGTTCAAATGCCGAACTGTTTAAATCTATCACCTGCAAATAAAGTGACTCTGCTTTATCATATTGATAAAGATGATCATAACAATTTGCAGCTACAAATACAATATCGGGGTTATTTGCATTAAAGTCAAGCAATTGTGGCAATAATGGTTCTAATGATTTATAATCTTTATTGTTATTGTAAATATTAGCCTCATCCAACAGCAGGAATTTATCGGCAGGCAACAGCTTCCGCCCTCTTTTTAGCATTTCGAGCGCTTTCGCGGTATCCCCTACGGCTTTGTAGACGTTTGCGGCGGCTTCTATATAATCCGTCCGGGTACTATCTGTTTTTACCAGGCTATCATAATATTTTTCTGCGGTTGTAACATTGCCCAATTTATTATTGGTGTAAGCAATATAAGCGTTAAGCGGTTTAAAAGAAGGTACATACTTATGCGCTTTCATAAACATAACACCGGCGTTCTGATAGTCAGAAATGCGTGCATAGGCAAATGCTTTACGTATATAAACATTTGCAAGGCACTCCCTGGTAAAATCCATTTCAGGCTGGTATTTATATATCTTTTTACGGGTATTTAAGATATCTACCTGTTCAACCGTTTTCCTGAAATAATTTTCGGGCTGGCCGGTAGTGTTGGTTGAATCTATATATAAAATAGCCGAGTTGACAACGGCCCGATATACATTTTTTTCCAGATCATTCGTGTCCGGTGCTAATTTTAGCAGACTGTCAATCGATTTTTTTGCATTGACCAAAAACCTAAGCTCTTTTTTCTGCTTATAGAAGGCCAAACTGTTCACTACACCCTTTAGCAATTCTGACTGGCAGAATGCAAACGGTGAAGTAAACAGTACCAGTAAAACCGACAAAATTATTTTACGGACATTCATAGTTTATTCAGTTATCTCGCCTGATGTTGGTTCGGTATCTGTAGCTGCATCAGATGTTGATTGTGTATCTCCGCCTTCAGTTTCAGTTTCCTCCTCTTCATCGTCGTGTTCAATTTTAGCTACTGATGCTATCTCGTCATTACCCTTTAAAGTAATCAGCCTCACTCCTTGCGTTGCACGGCCCATTACTCTTAATTCGCTGACAGCAATCCGTATAATTACCCCTGATTTATTAATAATCATCAGGTCTTCATTATCAGTAACACCTTTTATAGCAACAAGTTTTCCGGTTTTTTCAGTTATATTAAGTGTTTTAACACCTTTCCCACCTCTGTTAGTAACGCGGTAATCATCAATATCAGTACGTTTACCGTAACCTTTTTCTGATACTACCAGTACAGTGGTCTCAGGGTTATCAATACTTATCATACCAACAACCTCATCTTTATCATCAGCTAAACTAATACCCCTTACACCTGTGGCAGTACGCCCCATCGGCCTTACCGTTGCCTCATTGAACCTGATAGCACGGCCTGATTTTAAAGCCATTACAATTTCGCTGGTACCGCTGGTTAAGCTTGCTTCAAGTAATGAATCCCCCTCATTAACATTAATAGCATTGATACCGTTTGCACGCGGACGGGAATAAGCTTCTAACGAAGTTTTCTTGATCACGCCTTTTTTGGTACACATGATGATAAAGTTATTCTCCAGGTAATCCTGGTCTTTTAAATTTATAACCTTAATGTATGCCTTTATATTTTCTTCTTTAGGGATATTGATGATATTCTGGATAGCCCGGCCTTTAGAGGTACGTGACCCTTCCGGAATTTCAAACACCCTTAACCAGAAACATTGACCTGATTCTGTAAAGAACAACATATAGTTGTGGTTTGACGCGATCAGCAGGTGCTCAATAAAGTCTTCATCGCGACTATTGCTTCCGATTGATCCTTTACCGCCTCTGCCCTGTCTGCGGTACTCAGTAAGTGGTGTACGTTTGATATATCCTTCGCGTGATATGGTAATTACCACATCTTCATCCTCAATAAAGTCTTCGGTTTGCATTTCTGCTGATGAATGAACCATTTCGGTTTTACGCTCATCGCCGTATTTTTCTTTTATCTCTAACAACTCGTCTTTGATGATCTGCATTCTTAAACCTTCATCCGCCAGGATGCTGTTTAAGTAATCTATCAGCTTCATCAAACCTTCGTATTCGTCTTTGATCTTGTCGCGCTCCAATCCGGTTAACCTTCTCAGGGTCATATCCAAAATAGCGCGTGCCTGTATGTCACTTAAACCAAACTGACTGATTAAACCTTCGCGGGCCTCTTCAGGGGTTTGTGATCCGCGGATCAGTTTAATTACTTCGTCAAGGTGATCCAGGGCAATTAACAACCCTTCTAAAACGTGCGCGCGTTTTTGGGCTTCGGATAATTCAAATTTGGTACGGCGTACAACAACTTCATGTCTGTGTTCAACAAAATGATGGATCAGGTCCCTAAGATTCAACATCATCGGGCGACCGTGAACCAGCGCAATGTTATTTACACTGAACGAAGTTTGTAATGCGGTGTATTTGAAAAGGTTATTTAGTACGATCGCTGCATTGGCTTCGCGCTTTATCTCATAAACGATACGGATACCCTCGCGGTTTGACTCGTCCCTGATAGCCGAAATGCCCTCCAGTTTTTTATCATTAACCAGGTCAGCGGTACGCTCAATCATTAAACCTTTATTTACCTGGTATGGTATTTCGGATACAATGATGCGCTCGCGGTCATTACCATGCATTTCAATCTCCGCACGGGCCCGTAGTACTACCCGGCCACGACCGGTTTCTAACGCTTCGCGCGGGCCTTCAAAGCCATAGATGATACCGCCTGTAGGGAAATCAGGCCCCTTAACGTGTTTCATCAATTCGGCAACCTCAATATCACGGTTATCAATTAATGCTATAGTGGCATCAATAACTTCCGACAGGTTGTGTGGCGCCATATTGGTAGCCATACCTACCGCAATACCCGACGCACCGTTAACCAGCAGATTAGGAAACTTGGCCGGCAATACTGTTGGCTCCTGTAACGAGTCGTCAAAGTTTAACTGGTAGTCGATAGTGTCTTTATTGATATCGGCCAGCATCTCTTCAGCAATCTTTTCAAGTCTTGCCTCAGTATAACGCATTGCCGCCGGGTTATCACCATCAATTGAGCCGTAGTTACCCTGGCCTTCAACCAACGGATAACGCAAGCTCCACTCCTGCGCCATACGTACCATGGTATCGTATACAGAAGCATCACCATGCGGGTGATATTTACCCATTACCTCACCCACAATACGGGCAGATTTTTTATAAGGCTTATTATTATTTAAACCTAAGTCAAGCATCCCAAAAAGCACGCGCCTGTGAACGGGTTTTAAGCCGTCGCGTACGTCAGGCAATGCACGCGATACAATAACAGACATTGAATAATCAATGTAAGCCGATCGCATTTCTTCATCAATATTTATTGAAATAATTCTGTCTTCTTTGTTCGGGTTATCGTTCTCTGTACCTTCAGCCATTTTTATTTATTTGTAGATATTTTGCTTTATAATTGATCGTAAAAAACAGATTTTTTATACGACCTGCGAAGTTAAGAATTTAGTTGATTTAATAGTCCTTTTTTACTAACAAATTGGTTCCAAAAGTACAGCTATTGGGCTTTTTTTCCACATATCGCCGGTACTCCACATTAAGGTGTTTTTTTTAATGGATTACGGCATTGATTAACGCTGATTCTTAGCGGCACAAATTAAACACAGGTGATCCGGATAAATGTGGATCAGTTGGATCATCCGGATCATCAAAACGACTTATCTAATTGATAATAAGCTATTTAATAAATTGAGCGGATCACTTTGGATCACCATTTTAAGTCGGTAACTTTAGGTGTAACTGACGCCTTAATTGTTGATTATCAGCTGATTGAAAAATGAGATTTTGGATCAATAATCCGGATCACCAAATGAATTATTTATAAGCCTTATTTCACCTTCTTCCAATAATCTTCAATTAACGCGCCGCCCGGTAATGTACCTTTCAAAATAAGCGTATCGTTCTGCATGGTGTACCGGTAATGCATGGGCACGTTCAATAGTTTAGACTCCTGCAGGCTGTAAGTTTGGGTTTCTGTACAGCTATCTGCGGTTAAGGCATAAGTGCCGCTTTCATATTTTACATCTTTTTCACCGTCTTCCAGTAAAAAAGCTTCAAACGTTTTATCGGTGTATTTTCTCAGTTGTTGGTAGCCTGCCGGTGGTGGCGATAACTTGTTATTGAATTTGCCGCCACAATATTGCCAGGTGCCTTGTAAAGAGGCATCGCTTTTAAAAGACAAAATGATAGTAACAATAAACAGTGCCAACAGCTTCTTCATACTAAACCCAGTTAATATCTTTTTTCAATAAAGACAATGTTCTTTCTTCTTCGCTGCCCGGCTGCGGCTGGTAATTGTAAAGCCACCTGGCGGTTGGCGGCAGGCTCATCAGGATCGACTCGATGCGGCCGTTGGTTTCCAGTCCGAATTTGGTGCCCGCGTCATAAACCAGGTTAAACTCGGCATACCGGCTGCGGCGTTGGTATTGCCATTGTTGCTGATCTGCAGTAAAACTCTCCCGCTTATGGCAATTAACCAGTTCGGTATAGATGGGGATAAACGACCGGCCCAGGGCTTTAGAGAACCCGAATATATCATCCCAGCTCATATCTTCAGAGGCGGTGATCCGGTCGTAAAATATGCCGCCAATTCCGCGGGTTTCATTACGGTGTTTGATGAAAAAGTAATCATCGGCCCACTTTTTAAACCGGGTATAAAAATCAGCATTAAATTGATCACAGACCGCCTTTAGGCTGCCGTGGAAAAATCTGGCATCCTCATCATCAATATAATGCGGTGTCAAATCTATGCCCCCGCCAAACCAGCGGACGGGCTCCTGCCCGTCTCCGAATGATGACGGCAACTCAAAATACCGGATATTCATGTGGATGATCGGCACCAGCGGATGATTAGGATGGATAACGATAGATACCCCGGTAGCAAAAAAATCATTGCTGTCAACCTTCAGGGCTTTTTTCATCACCTCCGGCAATTCACCCTCAACAGCCGAGAAGTTTACGCCGCCTTTTTCAAAGATATTACCGTCTTGTATAACCCGGGTACGGCCACCGCCGCCGCCTTCGCGCTCCCATTTTTCTTCTTCAAACGTGGCTTTACCGTCAACGGCTTCCAGGGCCCGGCAGATCTCGTCCTGGATGGTCTGGTAATCGGCGGCTATTTGTTCTTTGCTAATCATCGGGGCAAAAATGCAATTTTTAGTTGATTTGGCATATAACCGTCTTGTCATTTCGATACGAGGTACGAGTGAGAAATCTTATACGGCAGTTATTAGCAGGCATTTAGATTTATACTTCTTGTCGTCCACATCTAAACAAGCACAATTAATGCTCAGTGTTTTGCCGTAAGCATCAGCTCCTCCAAATATTACCGCGATAAATTAAGTCGTCATATTAGCGCCTTCATCCTCAATATAATCCAGATCCTTATCAAAAGTTTCTTTTAGCTGGCTGGTAGCAAATAGTGCAATTAGCGTAAGCACAATCATTACAATATAGCCGCTGGAGATCCGGCCGAAATGCAGCATCAGGGCATTAAAGGCGAAGTTGATGGGGATCAATGAGCCACGAACAAAGTTGGGTACCGTGGTAGTCACGGTCGAGCGGATATTGGTGCCAAACTGCTCGGACGCTATGGTAACAAATGTTGCCCAATAACCAACCGCAAATCCCATAAAAAAGCATAACCATCTAAATTGCGAAGTGGTGATGCCTTTGGCACTCAGGTAAAACATAACGCTTATTACCGACAGCAGTAAGAATATAAACATGGTGTTTTTGCGCGACCGGGTGTATTGGGCCAGTAAACCCGCAAAAATACCGCCTACAGAAATACCCACATAGGTGTACATAATCCCGTCGCCGGCGCTCAATGGCACCGGTGCGCCAAGCGCTTTGCCAAATTCGGGCGCCTGGGTAACCAGCACCCCTACCACGTACCAAAGCGGCGCGCCAATCAAGATGCAGTACAGATATTTCAGGAAACGTTTACGATTGTTAAACAACATTAAAATATTGCCCTTGGATACGTCTTTATCATGGATGTTTTTAAACATGCCTGATTCAAACGTGCCCATCCGCATTAACAACAAAACAATGCCCAGGCCGCCACCTACATAGTAGGCCGTGCGCCAGTCATATTTACCCACATAAGCAGCGGCCACGGCGCCTAACAGGCCTATCATGGCGACAATGGTTGTGCCATAACCGCGACGCTCTTTACTCAGGGTTTCACTTACCAGGGTTATGCCGGCGCCAAGCTCGCCTGCCAGCCCGATACCCGCCACGAGGCGGATCAAGGCATAGCTGTCAATATCATGGATCATACCATTTACAAAGTTGGCGACCGAGTATAGAAATATTGATCCGAACAATACTTTTATGCGGCCCAGCTTGTCGCCGATTACGCCCCATATGATACCGCCCAGTAAAAGGCCAAACATTTGCATATTGATCACATACACACCTTCGGCCGCTATTTTATCAGCCGGTATCCCGATATCCTGCAGGCTTTTTACCCGCACGATAGAGAAAATTACCAGGTCATAGATATCAACAAAATAGCCCAATGAGGCAACAAGCACTAAAAAAACAACATTCCTGGAGGCTTTGGCCGATACGGCATCAGTCATAATCGAAAAATAATTGGTTGGCCTAAAGTAAGCGAATTAAGCAGCTTTTTAAATTTTTTGCCAAAAAAAAACCTCTGGGTTTACAGAGGTCCTTTTAGTCCGGGGTAAGTAAATTATATCTTCTTTACATTTACTGCCTGTAATCCTTTTCTACCATCCTCTACATCATACTCAACGCTATCGTTATCTTTAATAGCGTTTACGCCGCCTTGCACATCCTTAAAGTGTACAAAAAGATCTTTCCCGTCTTCGGTAACAATAAAGCCGTAACCTTTTTGTGTGTTAAACCATTTTACTTTTCCAGTTTTCATAATAATATAATAGTATTAATAATTTGTTATTAAGAATATAGAGCTACGCCGACCTGAGTACAAATGGTATTAATAATCAGTGGAATAATACACTCCCTTTTCCAAATATATAAAATTATTTAATATCAAAATAAATTATTTATTAGGTTGTGGCGTTAACCGTAAGTATGGTTTAACCTCTCTGAAGCCCTTCGGAAATTTTGCCGGGATGTCCTCTGTTTTAATAGCAGGAACAACCACTACGTCTTCACCGTCTTTCCAGTCGGCAGGCGTGGCAACGCTGTAATAGGCAGTAAGTTGCAGTGAATCAATCACCCGTAAGATCTCGGCGAAATTCCTGCCGGTTGAGGCCGGGTAAGTAATGATCAGCTTAATCGTTTTATCCGGGCCGATAATAAATAATGAACGTACCGTTGCGTTAACAGAAGCGTTTGGATGGATCATGTCGTAGGCTTCTGAAATTTTACGGTCCTCGTCGGCAATGATCGGGAACTCTACCTCTACGCCTTGCGTTTCGTTAATATCTTTGATCCAGCTTCTATGCGACTCGGCCGAGTCAACACTTAGCGCCAGCACCTTAACATTGCGTTTGGCAAACTCATCTTTTAAAGCTGCTGTACGGCCCAGCTCAGTGGTACATACCGGTGTATAATCTGCAGGGTGCGAAAACAATACTCCCCAGCCGTCGCCAAGGTATTCATAAAGGTTGATCTCTCCTATCGAGGTTTGTGCTGTGAAATCCGGGGCTTTATCGCCTAATCTTAAACTCATGATATTTATGTTTTAAATAGAATTATTTTTTAAAGTTACTGGCTTTGTTTTAAATATCAATAGCGAAATAAAAAATAAACTACTATTTACATAGACATTACATATTATAATTCATGACGATAAAAAAAGCCCCGTCCGCGGTTAGCTGACAGGGCTTTATAATCAGGGTGTTAATTACTTAATTTTCTCAATGTTTTTTACCTCACCGTCATTAGGTGATATGGTTAAAATAACATTGTTTGCAGTATTTTTAACGTTAATAAAGTACACAACCGGTTCTTCGCCATCCTGTGCTTCAAACCTGGTTACGCTTTTAATAGCATAGCTGCTGTAATCTTTTGCTATAGTTGTTTTGATAGCATTGGTTACCGTTGCGAATGAAACTTCCTGTGCTAAACCGAAGTATTCATTAAACGAATCATAATAAGCTGTATAGTTAACGTTGTTTTTAGTAAAGCTTACTTTTTGTGAACCGGTTGTAACCGTCCAGATAACGTTGCTTACATTTTCAAAATCAGATTTAAATTGAGTAAGTACGGCATATGATACATTTTGTTCACCAGTTTCGGTAGTAGCTTTTTTGCCACCATCGGCAAAGGCAGTTACGCTAAGCATAGTAGCGATTGCTGCGGTAAAGATTAATTTTTTCATGGTATTTGTTTTTTAATATTATTAACAAAAGTACGGTCGATTTGCAATTAATTATAATAAATCTCAATTTTTATAAATATTTCATAATTAATGGTGATATAAACTACTAAATTAAAAATATTTTAAATTACTTAGTGTATTTTGTACAATATGCTAATCCTGAAATCGCCAAAAAAATGCCTTATTTGCATTGTAACAGGCCCTTTACACAAATTTGGCCTTAAAAAGCTACAAAAAACTGGCATTAGGATACCCTTAAAATAAACCGGCTTATTTGTTCTGCAACGCCCACCTGGGCACAAAGCCAATATTATTGTTGTAGGCAATACGATAATAAGTTGGCCCTTTTTCAAGCACCTGTACTTTTGCGTTAGCGGGGATGTTTGTTATGACGTCTGAATAAAAGTTTGCCTGCTGGCGCAGTTTTACAATACCGGTTACATTGGGCTGCACAGATGTTGTGTATAGAAAACTTTTTGCTGTACTGTCAACCCCGGGCAGGTGTTTTGCCGGCACAGGCTTTGTCAGCGGCATGGTCACTGCCTGTTCTGATTTTTGGGGTACTACTTTAACGGCGGCGATTTTTTTAACAGGAATGATCTTAGTTGAATCAGTTACCGGCTTTACAACGGCAATCGCTACGGTTCGATTTTTTACCCGGTGTTTTCTTTTACGCTTTTTAGGAGGATGGATTGCCGCGGTACTATCAACGGCAGGAAGTATAACCTGTTTGGTACCGGTAGTTAATTTGAAGATATAGCCGGTAAAAATCAGCGTTATTAAGATCATAATAACCTTAAAGCTGGTGCTATATCTTCTTAACCTGTTTGCCATAATCAATTGTAAACCATTTTATTAATGGTATCGTTTTGATTGGCTTAAACTAACTTGGTTTAATTAGGTATTAAAAATTTTAAGGTACAGTATTTTAGAGCGCTTTTATATAATCAAGGAACAGATATAATGCCTTGCGTTTAGCTGCTGTAAGGTCAAAATCAAGCTTATGCATTAAGTAATCTTCGAGGTCAAAATCCGGCCGGGCCGGCAGTTCTTTCAACAGCGTGGCACGCTGATCAAGGCCGGTCTTTAAAGCCTGGTTAAATTCAGTTATAAAATCCTGTGGGATTGACTTGTTGGCAATCCACGCTGCAAATACAAATGGCAGCCCTGTAAACTTTTGCCATTCTTCTGACAGATCATATACATATTTAAATTGATCCTTTTTACCAAAGGTCCTGTCCCCTATTTGTACAAACGCTGTATTTGGGTTGACTGAATAGTCCGGCGCGTTAACAACCAACCCGGGGGTTATTTTCCAGAAGTTTTTAAGCAGCACACGGGCCAGGTTATTTGATGACCGGGATTCCGGGTCGAGCTGCAGGGTGGTAATCTCCTGTATAGGGGAATTACTGAAGATAAATACCGAATTAACCGCGCCTACGGCACCAATGCAATAATCTGATACAATTTCCCAATAAGGTAAATTGAGTGTTGCAGCAACCGGAATCAGGCCGATATCGACCTCGTTATCGATCAGCTTCTGTGCACAATCCGCAGGGATGTCCAGGCTAAGATCAATTTTATCAATGATGTCGGTATGTTGCAGTCCGTATAAAAATGGTTTGGTATTAGTGTAGCTTACAGCTGATATTTTGATGTTTTTCACAGAAGTAGTTAGTCGTGTTTTAAATGTTCGGCATTATTAAAGCTGACGATCTCAAACTTATCGCCATCGAAAGTAACTTTATATAATACCAGGTTTTGGTGAGGGAAGCAGTCCATCTGGGTAAGCGGCTTGCCGGTTAGCAGGCATAAAAACAAACGCATCGCACGGCCATGCATACAGATCAGTACATTAGTCTCTTCGGTATGGCTCATGATAATCTGCAGGGCTTCCAGTTGTCTGAGCCTGACTTCGTTAGGGCTTTCGCCGTTTTCAAACTTACTGTCCAGTTCGCCCGCAACCCACTTCCGCATCATAATTAAAAAGGCGGCCTTGGTCTCGGGTGTGCTGGGCATGCCTTCATATACGCCCCAGGCCAGCTCATCCAGGCCGGACAGCTTTTCGTAAGGGATACCCAGGTCAATAAACTGCTGTACGCTTTGCTGGGTGCGCTTAAGTTCTGATATATAGATCTTATCAAACGGGACAGACTTGTAGGCATTATAAAACTGGCCGGCCTGTTTGCGGCCCTCGTCATTAAGATCGGTGTCCCTGCCCCTGCCCTGTACTATGCCCTGCTTATTTAAATCGGTTTGCCCATGGCGGACAATGTATAGTGTCTTTATTATCATGTTATTTGTCATTGGTCATTGGTGATTAGTCATCAGTAATTTAACCAATGACCAGCGACTAATGACCGATCAACTAATTAATAACCGGCAGCTTATAATACTGCGGCTTGGGCTCTTCGGCAAACTGATAGTCGTTATAGTCGGTAACCACGTTGTAGAGTGTATCACGTTCTATGGGGTAACGGCCAACCTGTTTAATGAGCTCAACCAGCTGTTTGGTGCTCATGCCGGGGTTTTGCTCTTCGGCTCCGGCCATCGAGTAGATCTTAGTCGTATCGTCCAACGTTCCGTCTATGTCATCAACCCCAAAATTCAGGGATAACTGGGCGGTAGTACGGCTTATCATTGCCCAATAGGCTTTGATATGATCAAAGTTATCGAGGTAGATGCGCGATATGGCATAATTACGAAGATCCTCAACCACGGTCGACTCCGGCACATGCGACATCTGGTTATCCTGGTTACGAAACTTCAGCGGGATGAATGTTTGAAAACCGCCTGTTTTATCCTGTAGCTGGCGCAACCTGTCCATATGATCTATCCGGTGCCAGTATTTTTCAATATGGCCATACAGCATGGTAGCGTTTGAGCGTGCGCCCAGCTTGTGCCATTCTTCGTGTATGGCCAGCCACTGGTCGGCGGTACACTTGTCTTTGGCTATCTGCTCTCTGATCTCGGGGTGGAAGATCTCGGCCCCACCGCCGGGGATCGACTCCAGGCCGGCATCCAGCATCATTTTCATGCCTGTTGCATAATCGATCTTAGCTTTCTTGAAGATGTAATGGTACTCAACCGGGGTTAATGCTTTAACATGCAAACCGGGGCGGTGGGCCTTTATACGTTTAAACAGTTCCACATAAAACGGAACATCGTACTGGGGCAATACGCCGCCTACAATATGCACCTCGGTAACCGGCTCGTTATCATATTTCGTCACCATGTCAAACATTTCGTCCATTGTATACTCCCAGCCCTGCTCTTTCTGTTTCAGCAGGCGCGAGTACGAACAAAACTTACAATCGTATACACAAAGGTTGGTGGGTTCGATATGGAAGTTGCGGTTGAAATACGTCTTGTCGCCATGACGCTCCTCGCGGATATAATTGGCCAAAACGCCCAGGTAGCCTAATTCGCCTTTTTCATAAAGTAAAACACCTTCGTCAAAAGTGATGCGCTCATGGTTGAGCACCTTGTTGGCGATGTGTTTTAAATCAGCAGATAAATCCGGATCCTGCAATAATACTTGTAACCTGTCTTCAGTTCTCATTAAAAAAACTTTTGCCAAAAATAACAAATGTTAATGTAATGGTGGTGTAACATTTAATATGAGTTTGCTGATCCGTTAAATAGTGGATCACCCGGATCACCCTATTTAAGTAATAAACTGGTAATGAATATTTTAACTAAAAAAGCGGATCACTTTGGATCAGTCTTATTCGTCAGGTATTTTAAGTTCAAAACTTTAACAACTAGTTTATAATCAAATAATTAAAAACAGGCTATTTTTTGTCTTTTTTTAATGAGCGGATCAGTAAAAGTGGATCACCCTGTTTCAGAAGACAAGTCATACGGCTGAAACCATTTACATATCCCGGCGCAGAGTTTTAAATCTATCGTTCCCAATATTCCATACCTGTCGTTATTAAAGCATCATTACAAAAAGCACGGCAAAAATTTTAAATTTGCGCCATGAAAACGGAAACGATAGCCATACATGCCGGTAACCATACCGATAATACAACGGGTGCAGTTATTCAACCCATCACCATGTCAACCACGTTTGAGCGAATGGAGGATGGCAGTTTCCGTGAGGGTTATATTTACAGCCGCGCGGCCAACCCAAACCGCACCTCATTAGAAAATGTACTGGCAAAGTTAGAAGGCGGCGCGGATGCCGCGGCTTTTTCGTCGGGCAACGCTGCCGGGATGGCCGTTTTTCAATCCTTAAAACCCGGTACACATATTATTGCGCCTGATGATATGTACCATGGTTTACGTAACCAGTTGAAAAACTTATTTACCGGGATATTGGAGTTTGATTTTATTAATGTTGATGATAGTGATATTTTAAAGGCACACATTAAGCCAAACACCGGTTTAATATGGATCGAAACCCCGTCAAACCCCTTACTTAAAGTAACTGATATTAAAAAGATTGTTGCGATAGCCAGGCAGCACAACATTAAAGTAGCCTGCGATAACACCTTTGCCACGCCTATTTGCCAGCAACCGATTGCTTTAGGCGCTGATTTGGTGATGCACTCAACCACCAAATATTTTGGTGGGCACAGCGACCTGATGGGAGGCGCCTTAATAACTGCCGAAAACAGTGACTGGTGGCAAAAGATCCGTGATGTACAAACCTATGGCGGCGCTATCCCGTCGCCTATGGATTGTTATTACCTGGTGCGCAGTATTAAAACATTACCTTACCGTATGCGCGGCCATGTACACAACGCACAGTTATTGGCCGGTTTCTTAAATAAGCATCCCAAGGTTGAGCAGGTTTTATATCCCGGCCTGCCATCGCACCCAAATCACGCAGTAGCCAAAGATCAGATGATCAGCTTTGGCGCTGTACTGTCCTTTTTATTAAAAGGCGGACGGGATGAAGCTAACCGGGTGGTTAATAAAGTACAACTATTTACCAGGGCCACCAGCCTTGGCGGCGTAGAAAGCCTGATTGAACACCGTGCCACTGTTGAAGGGCCGGATACCCAAACCCCGTTTAACCTGTTAAGGGTATCGGTAGGTTTGGAACATATTGATGATTTGATTGCGGATTTGGAGCAGGCGTTGGCCTGAGGTTAAAGGCTAAAGGTAAAGGGTAAAGGGTAAAAGGCCATTACTTTTTTTATATATAAAGGGACCTTTGGCCCTAAATAACAAATTAATTTGCTTTAATAATAATAAACCACTTAATTTGCACCCATAATCGGTAGCAATACCCATGATCAATTCCCTCACAAGGTTTTGATTTATAAAGAAGCGGCGAGAGATCAGGCTCCGTGACCCGCTGGCAACCCTCTAAGGTTAGAGAAGGTGCCAATTCCTGGCCCGGTAAATATCCCGGGAAATATAAATTAACAACATGGAAAATTTAACAAACACCATCCCTGTAAACATTATTAACGCCCAAAAAGGCTTATCACGCATATACGCCAATTTTAATTGCTGTATGTGTTGCTGTTGCTGATTGCGCAGTTAATACGTTTCCCTTTTTCTATTCCCGGAAAAAAAACACGTGTTCTGTCAATGGATAAATTTATCCGGTTGCCAAAACATAATCAATTGTTAAAATTCATTAAACCTTTAAAACAAAAAAATCATGGCTACTCAAAAATTTGAAACCTTACAACTACACGCCGGTCAGGAAGTTGACCCAACTACAGGTTCGCGCGCGGTGCCTATCTACCAGACAACATCATACGCATTTAAAAATGCCGAGCACGGCGCCAATTTATTTGCGCTTAAAGAGTTTGGCAACATCTACACCCGGATCATGAATCCAACTACGGATGTATTTGAGAAACGGATAGCAGCGCTTGAAGGCGGCGTAGCGGCATTGGCTACAGCATCAGGCCAGTCGGCCCAGTTTTTAGCATTAAACAATATATTGCAGGTTGGCGACAACTTTGTCACCTCTCCTTTCCTGTACGGCGGCTCATACAACCAGTTTAAAGTTGCTTTTAAGCGCCTGGGCATCGAGGCCCGTTTCGCGAAAGACGATACCGCCGAAAATATCGGGGCTTTAATAGACGATAAAACAAAAGCCATATACCTTGAAACTATAGGCAACCCGGGCTTTACCATTGCTGATTTTGATAAAGTGGCCGCACTGGCCAAAAAGCACGACCTGCCTTTAATTGTGGATAATACTTTCGGCGCTGCCGGCTACCTGTTCCGCCCGTTTGAGCATGGCGCAAATGTAGTGGTCGAGTCGGCTACCAAATGGATCGGCGGTCATGGCACCTCTATCGGCGGTGTTATTGTCGACGGCGGTAATTATAACTGGGGCAACGGCAAATACCCGCAGTTTACCGAACCATCCGAAGGTTACCACGGATTAGTTTTTGCCGATGTATTTGGCATTGGCGGCCCGTTTGGCAATATCCAGTTCATCATTCGCGCCCGTGTTGAGGGATTGCGTGATTTTGGCGCGTCGCAATCGCCATTCAATTCGTGGCTATTGCTGCAGGGTTTAGAAACCCTGTCATTACGCGTTCAGCGCCATGTTGACAATACGCTTGAGCTGGCCGAATGGCTAGCGCAGCATCCGCAGGTTAGTAAAGTTAATTACCCGGGCCTGGCTTCGTCTCCTTATCATGAACTTGCAAAAAAATATTTAAAGAACGGCTTTGGCGCCGTATTGTCTTTTGAGATTAAAGGCGATAAAGAAAACGCTGGCGCATTTATAGATAGCTTACAACTGGTAAGTCACCTGGCTAACGTAGGCGACGCCAAAACACTGATTATCCAGCCATCTGCCACTACGCATCAGCAATTGTCTGACGAAGAGCAATTAGCAGCGGGGGTTACGCCGACGTCGTTACGTGTAGCGGTTGGTATTGAGCATATTGACGATATTAAAGCAGACTTTGAACAGGCATTTAGTAAAATAAAACAACTGGCGGGCCAGTTGGCATAATCAATAAATGGCTCTCTTTTTTTTGGGAGAGCCTAATAGATTTTATAATGAATACACAAATATTTAAGTACGAGCAACCTTTTGAGCTGGAATCGGGCTATCAACTGCCCCGGCTGGAACTGGGTTTCCATACTTACGGTAAGCTAAACAAAAACAAGGACAACGTGGTGTGGGTATGCCACGCCTTCACTGCAAATTCGGACGTGCTGGATTGGTGGAAGGGTCTTTTTGGCGATAACGATTACTTTAATCCCGCAGAGCATTTTATTGTTTGCGCTAATATGCTGGGTTCGGCTTATGGCTCAAGCGGGCCTTTAACCATTAACCCGACAACCGGTCAGCCCTATTACCTGGCATTTCCGCAGGTAACTGTGCGCGATATGATCAAATCGCAGCAGTTACTGGCTGCACATTTAGGCGTTGAAAGCATTCATACGTTAATTGGCGGCTCACTGGGCGGCCAGCAGGCTATGGAATGGGCCATCATAGAACCGGATTTTATCAGGAACCTGATTTTAATTGCTGCAAATGCCAAACATTCACCATGGGGCATCGCATTTAATGAATCACAGCGTTTAGCCATCGCTGCCGACAGAACCTTCCTGGCAAACAGCCCTGCCGGCGGTGCAAAAGGCTTAAAAGCTGCACGCAGTATTGCCTTACTTTCTTACCGTGGCTATAAAACTTACGGTATCAGCCAGCAGGAAGATAATGACAAGCTTACCGACGGCTATAAAGCCGCAGGCTATCAAAATTACCAGGGCGATAAACTGGTTGCCCGTTTTAACGCTTATAGTTACTGGTATTTAACCAAAGCAATGGACTCGCATAACGTGGGCCGCAACCGGGGCAGCGTTGAGAAGGCATTGAGCCTGATCAAATCAAGGACACTGGTTATCGGCATCAAATCAGACCTGCTGTTCCCCGTCGAAGAGCAACAATATTTATTTCAGCATATCCCTAAATCGGCCTTTGCCGAGTTCGACTCGTACTACGGTCACGACGGTTTTTTAATTGAAACAGAAGCATTAACCAATATTATCACATCATTTTTTAAAACAGACGTAAAAGGAAAGATCATCCAATTACAGCAAATAGCATAATGAGCAAAAAACTAAATATCGGCCTGTTTGGCTTCGGCGTTGTCGGCCAGGGATTATACGATATCATCAGAACAAAAAATCTAAACCTCGAAATAAAAAAGATAGCCATTAAGGATGCCACCAAAGAGCGTTCATTGCCGGCCCATTATTTCACTACCGATAAAAACGAACTGCTGGGCAACCCGGAGATCAATACCATTATTGAACTGATCAATGATACCGAGGCCGCGTTTGATATTGTATCTACCGCTTTAAAAACCGGCAAAAATGTGGTGTCGGCTAGTAAAAAGATGATTGCCCTGCACCTGGACGAATTGATCGCCCTGCAGCATGAATACGGTACTTCGTTATTATATGAAGGCGCTGTTTGCGGCAGTATCCCAATTATCCGTAATCTGGAAGAGTATTATGATAACGAGTTGCTGCACTCTATAAGCGGGATTTTTAACGGCTCATCCAATTATATCCTTTCCAAAGGTTTTTTAGAGAACATGGATTACGGCACCGCGCTTAAACAGGCACAGGACCTTGGCTTTGCCGAGACTGACCCGATTAGCGACGTTGGCGGCTATGATGCCAAATACAAGCTGATTATTGCCGCTGCGCATGCTTATGGCGTGGTAATAGACCCGGAGGAGGTGTTTAATCTGGGGATCCAGAATTTGGCGGCGCAGGATATCCAGTACGCCCGCGAAAAGAACCTGAAAATAAAACTGGTACCTATTGCCAAAGAACTGGATGACGAGCATGTAACCCTGTTTGTGTTACCAAAGTTTGTAAACGAAACCGAGTTTTTATATAATGTTGAGTACGAATATAACGGCGTAACGGTGCAGGCCGCGTTTGCCGATCAGCAATTCTTTTTTGGTAAAGGCGCCGGTGGCCACCCTACCGGTTCGGCCGTACTGTCTGACATTGCCGCCCTGCGTTACGATTATCAGTATGAGTACAAAAAGACAAAAAGCAGCAAAGGCTTAAACTTTACCAATGATATTGAGCTAAATATTTATCTGCGTTATGAAGACGAAGAATTGGTTAAACTGCTGGATTTTAAGACCATAAATGAGCGTTACTACTCGGGCAACTATAAATATGTTACCGGTAAGGTTAACCTGCAAAAACTGATTGAAAACCAATCGCGTATATCCGGGGACAAGGCGTTTGTCGCTTTCGCCGACCAGCTAACAGGGGTCAGTTTAGCACCGGCACAAAAATAATACCTGATTTTTTTTAGTTAGGTGGCAAAGGGGTTCTTTTAAAAGAGCCCCTTTTTTTATTATGTTTGAAACCTAAACCTGTTAACCAATTAAGTACAAACCAATGTTTGCAATTTTTATCTATTTTTGCGGCACTAAATAATACCCCTGTGTTTATAAATAAACTTGCTAAATTTTTAATAAGCAAACCTTTTGTTATTGCCTTATGGTTTGGTTTAAGCCTGTTTGCCGTTGGTAAAAGTGTGGTTTTAGGCCATAGCCATATCCACAATAATTACTTTGTTTATAAGTATAACTTTTACCACGTTATACATCAGCAAAACTTATACGCCTATTATCCCGAACATTATTTCGACCTTAATCATTACGGGCCGGTATTTGCCTACATTATAGGGCCGTTTGCCTTAATGCCCGATGCCCTGGGTGTGGTGCTTTGGGTAATGTTTACCGCCTGGTTATTGCTATTTGCTATCCAAAAACTACCTGTAAAAAACAGTCATTACCTGCTCATCGTGCTGTTATGCGCGCATGAGCTGATGACATCGGCAGCCAACGTACAGATTAACCCGCTGATAGCGGCCCTGATCTTATTCAGCTTCATCTTTATCAAAAAAGAACAGGATTTTTGGGCGGCGTTGATGATTGCCCTGGGCACTTTTATTAAGCTTTACGGTATTGTCGGGCTGGCGTTCTTTTTCTTTTCCAACAATAAGCTGAAACTGGTTGGCTCATTCTTATTCTGGTCGGCGGTTTTATTTGTATTGCCAATGCTGATCTCGTCACCTAAATTTATCATTCAAACCTATCATGACTGGTATGTTGACCTGCAGGGTAAAAATCTAACCAATATAGCGTCAACCCGCGAGGACGTATCGGTAATGGGCATGGTTCGTAAGATTGCTTTTCATGATCTGTCCAACCTGGTTGTGCTGTTGCCCGGGGTAGTGCTTTTTGCGTTGTCCTACTTAAGGTTTAAGCTTTTCAGTAATTTAAATTACCAGTTGTTAATTTTAGCCTCTACCTTAATATTTCCGGTGATCTTTAGTACCGGGTCAGAGTCGCCAACCTATATTATTGCTTTTGTCGGCGTAGCCATCTGGTTCATCAATTGCGAAAGGCCGGTCTCAAAGTTTGACATCGGTTTATTGGTATTTGCTTTTATATTAACCAGTCTTTCGCCGTCTGATCTTTTCCCCAGGTATTTAAAAGATAACTATGTGATGCCCTATGCTTTAAAGGCCCTGCCTTGTTTTGTAATATGGCTGAAAATTATTTACGAAGCATTGTTCAGAAAGTTCACAAATAAGGATATAATTGCAGTATCGGCATGAAAAAGAAGCTTTCAATTATAATACCGGCTTATAACGAAGAAGATAATATCGCTCATTTGGTTACCGAGCTGGACAAATCATTAACAGCAACAGGTTACGATTACGAATACCTTTTTGTTAATGACGGCAGCAAGGACAATACACTGGGCGAATTAAAAGCACTGGCGGCAACCCATCCCAATGTTTTTTATATCGAGCTGTCAAAAAATTTCGGGAAGGACTATGCCCTGAAAGCCGGAATTGACCTGGCCAAGGGCGACGCGGTTATTACAATGGATGCCGATTTGCAGCATCCCCCCCACTTGCTGCCGCAAATGTTAAAATACTGGGAGGATGGTTACGATATTGTTTATACGTATCGTGAAGATTCAAATCCCCATGTTGGTAATTTTCAAAAGTTCGGGTCCAAACTATTTTACAAGGGTATAAATGCTTTATCTGATATTACCTTAGAAAACGGTATATCGGATTTCAGGCTGCTTGACAAAAAGGTTGTCAGCGAATTAAGGCAGATTACCGAGTACGAAATATTTTTCAGGGGGATGGTAAAGTGGGTTGGGTTTATGCAAATAGGTATCCCCTACACACCCGCCGCACGCCATACCGGCGAAGCCAGCTATTCTTTCTTTAAACTGGTTAAACTGGCAGTTGGCAGTATAATGGCGTTTAGCGTAAGGCCGCTATATATAGCCACCGGGCTGGGCCTGTTCTTTTCGCTGTCTGCACTGCTATACATCCCGTATATCTTTATCAGCTATTTTTACGGCTTTGATGCTGTTTCGGGCTGGGCATCGTTAATTGCGACTGTGGCCTTTTTTGGCGGCCTGCAGCTATTGGTATTGGGTATTATCGGCTCGTATTTAGGTAAGATATTTTTGCAGACCAAACACCGCCCTAATTATATTATCCGTTCAACAAACTTGTTAAAACCGAGAAATGATTCTACTGGGGTTTGATGTTGAAGAATTTGATATGCCGCTTGAGTATGGTAAGACCCTGCCTTTTGATGAGCAGCTGGCCATATCAACCACCGGTACGCTCTTAATACTGGAGCTGCTGAAAACCGCCGGCATAAAGGCTACTTTTTTTTGTACCGCAAACTACGCCGTTAACAAACCTGATATTATAGCCAAAATGGTCGCCGGCGGGCATGAAATAGCATCGCACGGTTATTACCATTCTGATTTTAAGGTGGAGCACCTCGCGCAATCAAAAGTTAAGCTGGAAGAAATTTCGGGCACCAAAGTAACCGGTTTCCGTATGGCGCGGATGATGCCGGTTGATGAGGCGGAGATAGCCAAAGCGGGTTATGCTTACAACACATCCATGAACCCAACTTTCATTCCCGGCCGATACAATAATTTAAAGAAACCACGCGCCTGGTATTTTGATTACGGCGTTTTACAGATTCCGGCTTCGGTATCGCCATTAGTTCGCTTCCCGTTGTTTTGGCTGACGTTTCATAATGTCTCGTTAAGCATTATCAAATTTATGAGTGCGGCAGCGCATCGTAAGGATGGTTATTTGAATCTATACTTTCACCCCTGGGAATTTACTGATTTGAAACAACCCGAACGGTTTGGCTTTCCAAACTATGTTTCTAAAAATTCGGGCGATGATTATGTGAAAAAGATAAAAGCGTTTATCCATTGGGCGCAATCAAAAGGTTATGAATTTATGAGGACGGATGAGTTTGCGAAGGGGATAATAAAAGATAACCGATAGTGTCATTTCGATACGAGGAACGAGTGAGAAACCTTCAACGAGTGATCTGCTGATAAAGCGTTTAAGATTTCTCGCTACGCTTCGAAATGACAGAAAGCTGTAAACAAAAAGAGCCACCCAAACGGGCAGCTCCTTAATATATATTGAGTTAATTATTTTATTACTTCTCCGCAGTTTCTACTTCACCTGTGTTTAAAAACACAAACTGGTTATCAAACATATCCAGTTTGATCTTGCTGTCTTTGTCGACCTTACCCGCTAGGATCTGCTTGGATAGTTCATTCAGGATCCGTTTCTGGATTACCCGTTTTAACGGACGCGCACCATATTGCGGATCGTAACCTAATTGGGCCAACCAGTCTAATGCTTCATCTGATGCCTCGATAACGATTCCCATTTCAGCCAATGTTTGTTGTACGCCTCTAAACTGCAGTTTTACGATCTCCCCTATTTCGTCGCGGCTAAGTGGTGTAAACATGATGATCTCGTCGATCCGGTTTAAAAACTCTGGGCGAATGGTTTGCCTTAACACCTCAAACAACTGGCCCTTGGTTTTGGCGATAACCTCGTCTTTATCGTTTTCATCAAAATCCTGAAAGTTCTCCTGGATAATGTGTGAGCCAATGTTGGACGTCATGATGATAATGGTATTCTTAAAGTTTACCACGCGGCCTTTATTATCCGTCAAACGGCCATCATCCAATACCTGTAATAAGATGTTAAATACATCAGGGTGCGCTTTTTCGATCTCATCCAGCAGGATAACGCTGTAAGGCCTTCTGCGTACGGCTTCAGTTAACTGGCCGCCCTCATCATAACCAACATAACCCGGAGGCGCTCCTATCAGCCTGGAGACAGCATGGCGCTCCTGGTACTCGCTCATATCTATCCGTACCATAGCGTGTTCGTCGTTAAACAGGTATTCGGCCAGTGCTTTGGCTAATTCTGTTTTACCAACGCCGGTAGTTCCTAAGAAGATGAACGAACCAATTGGTTTACGCTTATCCTGTAAACCGGCACGGCTGCGACGAATAGCATCGCTTATGGCCTCAATGGCTTCATGCTGACCGGCAACGCGTTTATGCAGCTCATCCTCCAGGCTCAACAGCTTCTCGCGCTCGCTCTGGATCATTTTTGAAACCGGGATCCCCGTCCAGCGGGAAACAACACCGGCAATATCTTCGGAAGTTACCTCCTCTTTCAGCATTCGGCTATTCGACTGATTAGTCAGTAGCGCTTCTTTTAGTTTTTCAACTTCTTCCTGTGCTTCGCGGATACGGCCGTAGCGCAACTCGGCTACTTTGCCATAATCTCCGGCACGTTCGGCCTGGTCCGCTTCCAGTTTATAGTTTTCTATCTGCTCAACTTTTAAGTTGATACCGTCAACCACATCTTTTTCGCCCTGCCATTTGGCGCGTAATGAATCACGCTCGGCAGACAGGTTAGCTATTTCCTCGCTCAGGTCTTTAACCTTCTTGTCGTCCTTTTCGCGTTTGATGGCTTCACGTTCAATCTCCAACTGCATGATCCGGCGGTTCAGCTCATCAACCACTTCGGGTACCGAATCCATCTCTATTCGCAGTTTGGATGCAGCCTCGTCCATTAAATCAATAGCTTTATCCGGTAAAAAACGATCAGATATATAACGCTGCGACATCTCGACAGCGGCAATTATCGCTTCGTCTTTAATACGGACTTTATGATGTGCCTCATAGCGCTCTTTCAATCCACGCAGGATAGAAATCGCATCGGCAGTATCAGGTTCATCAACTAAAACCATCTGGAAACGGCGTTCTAAGGCTTTATCCTTCTCAACATATTTCTGATACTCATTAAGCGTTGTCGCGCCAATGGCTCTTAGCTCGCCACGTGCCAGGGCCGGTTTTAAAATATTAGCGGCGTCCATAGCGCCCTCGCCGCCGCCGGCACCTACCAGGGTGTGGATCTCGTCAATAAATAACACGATCTCGCCATCAGCCTGGGTAACTTCTTTGATTACTGCTTTAAGGCGTTCTTCAAACTCGCCTTTGTATTTGGCACCCGCAATAAGTGCGCCCATATCCAGCGAGTAAACGGTTTTTGATTTCAGACTCTCGGGCACATCCCCTTTTATAATCCGGAAGGCAATGCCTTCGGCGATAGCGGTTTTACCCACACCGGGTTCGCCAACCAATATCGGGTTGTTTTTGGTGCGGCGCGATAAGATTTGTATGGTACGACGGATCTCGTCATCACGGCCGATAACCGGGTCGAGCTTGCCTGATTCGGCATACTCATTTAAATTACGGGCATATTTGTTTAGTGCATTATAGGTCGCTTCGGCATTTTGATCGGTAACCTTATTGTCGCCCCGTAAACTGACGATGGCTTTTTTAAGGTCCTTTTCATTTACCCCCAAATCTTTGAGCGTCGAACTGGTTTTGTCGCTTACACCTAAAATACCTAATAATATATGTTCGACCGAGACAAACTCGTCTTTAAACTCTTTTAAATAGCCGGTTGCCTTTTGCAATACCGAGTTTGACGTTGATGACAAGTAAACATTGCTGCCGCTAACTTTCGGGAATGAAGCGATCTGCTCGTCCAGTGTTTCGTTAAGCCGGTTGATGTTTACATTCAGCTTTTTCAATAAATAGGTAATAACATTCTCATCAACCAATAATAAACCTTTTAGCAGGTGCGCAGGCTCAATAGCCTGCTGCTGATTACCGGTTGTAATCTCTGAAGCTTTTTGTACAGCTTCCTGGGCCTTTATGGTAAAATTGTTAAAGTTCATGTTTAAAGTTAGTCAAAATACCTGCCATTGCTTAATTTGTGAAATAATGTCATTTTAAGATAAATATATATGTCTTTTTGTCGCCTGGGTTTAATTTGATGTGTCTAATTTACAACTAATTAATCGGGTTAAAGTTTGATTAATGAACGGTAAAAAAATGATCTCAGACATAAATCAATTCACTATTTTTAATATTTTTGGTTACCCAAAATTATTACATTGAATCTCCATTTTTTTAGAAGTTTACCCGGAAAATACCGTTCGGCATTTCGCAATTATTATACGCTGCAAAATTTATTATCGATACGTAACTGCGCGCTTATATTTTTCATGATTAATATATCATTAAGGATATTAACCTGGTCATTACCCATAAGTGTTACCAAGGCCCAGAATTTTCCCGAATTTGACTTCACTAACTGGATATATATCATTTTAACGCCGGTTTTTTTCCTGATAAGCCATTTACTTATCGGCCGGATCAGGAAGACGAAAAAGGCTACCGCCGGTATGATCATGTTTGTATTTTTGTTTTCGTTTTATATTATTTTATGCGGAATGTACTCCAGCTTTATAGTTACATCCGATCCGCGCAATGCATTAACCATTTATCTGATAGCGCTATGTGTGATCAGCGTAATGTGTGTTTTTGAATATGATGAAGTGATCGTGCTTTTGATCCTTACCGAAGTTGCATTTACCGCTATGCTTTTGTATGCCCATGCGGATGCTACCAGCATGTTATATGACCAGTTGATATCTGTTGTCTTGCTGGCCGGGTTTTATTTAATATCACGCTACTTCTTCTCCTACAAGGCCAGCTATTATCAACAGATCATTGAGATCCGCAGCAAAAATATCGAGATTGAAAAAGCGGGCGAATTTAAAAACCAGGTACTGGGTATGGTAGCGCATGACCTGCGTAACCCGATCGGCGCGGTTGAATCCATTGCCATGATGATAGAGCTGGACGAAATTGATGAGGACATGCAGGAAAATGTAAACATGATCAAAGAGTCGTGCGCCAAAGCGCGCGGCATTCTGGATGACTTGCTGGAAGCCGCCAGAAACGAAAATATCAATATCGTGGAAACCGAAAAGACAGAGCTTAATCAATATCTGAAAGGGATAATAGAAGCCTGGAAAATACAAAACCCCATTAAAATTATATTGACCAGCGCCATTAACCCTTTATATGCGCAGTTAAACGTTGAAAAATTTACCAGGGCACTTGATAATTTGATAAGCAATGCCCTTAAATTTTCAAAAGAAACTGACCAGGTAGAACTACGACTTAATCAGAAAGATAAATTAATTACGATTGAAGTTAAAGATCAGGGTTTGGGTATCCCCCAGGATCTGGTACCGCATATTTTCGATCGCTTTAGTAAAGCCGGCCGCGCCGGGTTAAAAGGCGAAAAATCTACGGGCCTGGGTTTAAGCATAGTGAAACAGATTATTGAAAGCCATAAAGGTAAGATCAGTGTAAACAGTGTTGAGGGTGAAGGCACCACCTTCCTGATCCAATTACAGGCAGGCTATTAAAATGGTTGCTCAACCGGGCCGCCATAAAATTTATCGTTAAAATTCACCAGGAACAATTCTTTGGTGGCGCGGGTGCAGGCGGTGTAAAACCAGCGCAGAAAATCCGTATTCACCATCTCGTCCGTCAAATATCCCTGATCAACAAAAACCGCGTCCCATTGCCCGCCCTGCGCTTTATGACAGGTAATGGCATAAGCAAATTTTATTTGCAGGGCGTTGTAATAGGGATTTAGCTTTAGTTCCTGATGCTTTGCGCGTTTGTTGGGGATATGATCGTAATCTTTCATGGCTTCCGTATACAGCCGTTTCTGGTCTTCGTGTGGTAAAGCCGGTGATTCAGCATACAGGGTATCCAACAATACTTTGCAATCCAAAACCGGGTCCTCGGCATAATCAATAAATTCCAGCTGCACATCGGCGAACCTGAAACCGTACATATCCTCTATCCTGCGTACTTTTCTGATCCTGGCGATGTCGCCGTTGGCAATAAAACCGGTGCTACCCTCCTCCTGATCCTGCAGCCAGAAATAATTGTTCTTCACAATCATTAACTGGTCGCCGCCGGTCAGCTCTTCCTCGCGCCAAAGCAGGCGGGCACGTATCTGTTTATTGTACAGATTGGCGTTTTTGTTCGACCGGCAAATCACCAGGCTGCTTTCAACACCATATTTATTATAGGCATATTCCAGGCCCTCTTCCAGCCGCTCGCCGGTCATTCTAAATACATCCGTATAGCCTTTTGTGGTGATCTGCGGAATGATCTCCAGTCGGCGGCGAATTATATCCCGGATATTGGTGGCATTAAATAAAATGCCCGAATCCTTTTGCTGGCGCAATACGTCAGTCAGCTCATAGCTGAAAACATTTAAACCATAATCAATTTTTATTAGCTGCTCATTAAGCGCCGGGCTGTCGTCCGACCCTACGGGTGGTAACTGCGCGGTATCGCCCACCAGCATCAGTTTGCAGTTTTTTTTATTGTAGACATATTTAACCAGATCATACAACAACGTGTTGCGATTATTGCCGGTTAGCTGATCAGAGATCATCGAGGCCTCGTCAATAATAAACAGCGTGTTGCTGGCCAGGTTATCGGCTATCATAAATGTTTCATCAACATTCAGGGCTGTTTTTTTGCGGTAGATGCGTTTATGAATGGTGAATGCCTTACGGCCTGAATAAGCAGTAATAACCTTAGCTGCGCGCCCTGTAGGCGCAAGCAACACTGATTTATAATTGTAGGTGCGCAGCGCTTTTACCAGCGCGCCAACAATAGTTGTTTTACCGGTGCCGGCATAGCCTTTAAGTATAAAACATTCGTCGCCTTCGTCCTTAAACAAAAAATCATTTAACAGGCCAAACAGCTGTTGCTGCTGGGCAGTAGGTTCGTGCGGAAAAGCTTTGCGGATTTGATCTGTTGCGGACACTTTGCAAAAATGCGGATAACTAACCTAAGTAATTCAAAAAATATTACTTTTGTTAATAGCATGAGCGAACAAATTTACACCTTCCGCGATCCATCATTTAATCTGAACGAGGCGTACTACTATACGTTATTGATACAGGTCGACGCGATGTCATTCTCGTACGCCATAACGTATAAAAAACAACTGCTGGCCTGGGATGCCAATTGTAACCTGGCCGAGCTTTCTGATCCGCAGGAACTGGCAAATGAACTTACCGCAACCTATAAAAAGGTAATTATTGGTTTACCGGCTAACGGTTTTACTTTGGTACCCGCCCCGCTTTTCAGTAAAAACCAGGCAGCCAATTATGCCCGTTTGCTGGACGTAAAGCCCGACGAAAAAGTTTTTGCACAACCACTGGATACGCAAAACTTTATTATTTATAAGGTTGATGAAAAAATAGTGTCGGCAGTGGAAAAATTTGACCTGGACAACGCAGTTTACATCGGCAAAGGCTGGATAACGGCCGCTGCGGAAAATAATCCTACCGGCGAAGATATTTACCTGCACACAGAAAATGGCAGGGCAGAGTTCCTCTGTTTAAAAAACGGAACTATCCGTTTCTATAATAGTTTTGAGTTTCAAAACGAAGATGACCTTGCCTATTACGCAGCTTTGGTGGTTCAGGAACTGGGGTTATATCCTTATAACGTTCACCTTAAATTAAGCGGCAGCGTTAAACCCGAAGATAAATTCAGTATTCGTTTAACAGAGTTTTTCCCGAATGTTACTTTCTTTAATCCGCAGTTATTAGAGTTGCCGGAGCAAATAAACTCACAACAGGTGCTGACTTTAGCTGCATTATCATTATGCGAATCATCGGAGGTACTTTAAAAGGACTAAGGTTAAATCCGCCAAAAAACCTACCGGTACGTCCTACTACTGACCTGGCTAAAGAGGCGCTGTTTAATATCCTGCAAAACCAAATTGAATTTGATGACATTGCCGTGCTTGACCTTTTTTGCGGCACCGGCAATATCAGCTATGAATTTGCGTCGCGCGGCGCCAAACAGGTAACGGCCGTTGACCGGAGCCTTCAATGCATCAATTATATTAAGGATACGGCGCGCCAGCATGGTTTAAATCAAATTAAAACATTCAAGGCGGATATCTTTAAATATCTGCAACTGGAAACTGCCCGATATGACCTGATATTTGCCGATCCTCCGTATGATATGAACCAAATCCCGGAGATCCCTAAAATTATATTTGAAAAGAACCTGTTAACACCGGATGGCCTGCTGATAGTAGAACACCAGTCTATGCAAAATTTAACAAACCATCCCGCGTTTGTTGAGCAGCGTAAGTATGGGCATTCCGCTTTCTCTTTTTTTAAAAATCAGAATTTATAACCGATGAAAAAAAACGTATTACACCTGTTGTTAGCCTTTTGTTTAATTATTCCGTTGGCAAGCTGCCACCGGGGCAATAACGGAATATGGAAAAATGATGAGATCAACAGCGATATTAAAGCACAGCTAGCCCAACTGAACAGGAAGCTTTTTAATAGTATTATGGCAAAGGATATTGATGCGGTTAAAGCGCTATTGTCCGATAAGCTCATTCAGAAGTCGGGTAATAAGCTGGACACCCTCGTAAACACATCGGCACAAAGCTTCGCCGCCAAAGATTTTGAGGTGCTTGACGAATATTATACTAAACACCATGTTAAAGGTACCCCGGACACGCTGTCGCCAAATAAGAACGCCAACGATTACCTGGTGAGCTATAAGGCGATGAATGAAGAGATGTACACATCCCTGCTGGTTACCAAAGGCCTGCCGGTAAACTGCCTGATTTTGGCTGTATATGGCAAATACGGCAACGACTGGAAGATAAACGTACTGCAGATAGGCGAATACAGCATTGAAGACAAAACGGCCCCGGATTATTATAAATTGGCAACGGATCAATATAAAAAAGGCAGTTTGGTTGATGCATCCAATACGATGATCATTACCTCGCAGCTGGCTAACCCGGCCGGCGACTTTTTTAAATACCGCAACGAAGATACAATGAGGATATTTTTCTCGACCGTTATTAATGAGGCCAATAATCGCTTTCAGTTCCCGGTGATTGTTAGCTGGGTTAAAACAAAACCGCAGATTTTTTCGGTCAGCCCGCAGTTTGTTGAAGAAGCGGCACACCGGGGTATCTTCCCGATCATAAAATATAAATCGTCAATTAAACTTACCGATACTGTAGCTTTAAGGGCCGAGAATAATGCAATTCAACAACATATCGGTGATTTATTTAAAGGGGTCGACCGGGATAAAAAATATATCCTGTACCAGGCTTTTAATCAAATGCCCGATGGAAAAATTGCAGATAAGCATTACGGTTTTATCCAGAATTTAAAATAGAAGTTACCTTTAAACAACACTACCGCTTATCTTTACGTAAAATGCAGCAGATCATGAAAACAGCCCTTTTCCCGGGATCATTTGACCCGGTTACCAAAGCTCATGTTGATATTGTGAAAAGGTCAGTAGGCTTATTTGATAAGGTTTATATTGGTATTGGCGCCAACAGTACCAAGCCCGGCTTTTTAAGCATTGAAAAACGCGAGCAGATGTTGCGGGCCGTTTTCGATACCGAGCCTAAAATACATATTGTAGCTTACGAAGGGTTGACTGTTGATTTCTGTAAAAGTATCGGCGCTGCTTATATGATACGCGGCATACGTACCGTATCTGATTTTGAGTACGAAAAAGCGATCGCCCAGATGAACCACTCGCTGGCGCCGGATATTGAAAGTATTTTTATTGTAAGCAAACCGGGTTACTCATCCATAAGCTCAACCATTGTGCGCGAAATACTGCGCTACAATGGCGACGTTACCCAGTTTATTCCGAAAGAAGCGCTGGCTTATCTGTAACCAGCTTCATTGCCACCAGAACATCCAAAATAGATGGAAAAGTGTTGACTAATATGGCGTCAATGTCATTGGGTTTAAACCAGCGTACATCTGTTATACCTTCCTCCCGTTGGGGCTTCAGCTTATTTTGCCCTCTGGCCTTCATTTTATACCAGTGCGTTTTCTTCAAAACAACTTCGTCTTTATAAATATAAACATGATAGGTTTTGCAGATCTTCTCACCGCGTTTGCTTACTACAATACTGCACTCCTCTTCAACCTCGCGCACCGCAGCATCTTTTACGGTCTCGCCCTTTTCAATTTTACCTTTGGGTAAATCCCATTTATCATTCCGGTAAATAAACAGGAGGTCCTTGTTTTCATTTTTGACCAGGCCACCCGCCGCCTCAATAACTTTAACACTCTCTTTTACCTGTTTTAAAAATAACCTGGCGTCATTACAGCGGATATAAAACAGGTCGCTTTTATGCGCCAGGATCCAGGTATAAATTATTTTTAAATCAAATGTCTGGCTATCAATCTTTTGATAATGGGCAGATTTCTTTGGTTCAGATTCTGTTAATAAGATAACCTTTTGGTTAATATAAATTCTGTATTTTTGAGCCATGTTTAATACTAGTGAAACCGAACAACAGGTAGCGGAATTTCTGTTGCAAATTAAAGCAATTAAATTACAACCTAATAATCCTTTTACATGGGCATCAGGATGGAAGTCACCTATTTATTGTGATAACCGCATTACACTTTCACATCCAACTATACGTACCTATATCAGACAACAGTTAACCAAGATTATCCAGGAAAAATTTGGATCTGTTGGTTGTATTGCAGGCGTTGCTACCGCCGGCATACCACAAGGTGCGCTGGTTGCACAGGAGCTCGGCCTTCCATTTATTTATGTACGTGCAAAACCAAAAGAGCATGGTACCGGCAATATGATTGAGGGCGATATCCTTACCGGCAAACGTGTCGTGGTGATTGAAGATCTGATATCTACCGGAAAAAGCAGCCTGCAGGCTGTAGCCGCTTTGCGCGATGCTGGTTATGATGTAGCCGGCCTGGCCGCTATATTCAGCTATGGGTTTGATATAGCGACAGAGAATTTTAAAGCGGCCAACTGTCCGTTTATAACACTATCAAACTACACCGCCTTATTGGCTTATGCCGAAGAGCATCAATACATCACCCGTAAAGATGTTGAGGTATTAAGAGAATGGCGCGAAAGCCCGTCAACCTGGGGAACAGAAGCCGCCGAATAACTATGTCAACCTTCGAAAGTAAAACTTTTATAAAAAGCCCGTTAAGCAGGGTTTACCGGTTCCTGGCCGATTTTAATAATCACCAGCAATTAATGCCCGATAATATACAAAACTGGACCTCGACCAATGACGAGGCCAGTTTTGGTATTCAAAATATGGTGCAGCTTTCTTTGCAGATTGAAAGCCGCGTTGAGAATAAATCTGTAAATATCGTCGCTGTTGGCACGCCGCCATTTGGCATCAACCTTAACTGGGATCTGGCAACAGAGGGCGATGGTACCGCAGTAACATTTACCATCAATGCTGAGTTAAACATGATGATGAAAATGATGACATCAGGCCCGCTGCAAAAACTGGCAGATCATGAAGTTGAAGCGCTAAAGAATGCGCTTGAACAATAAGCTAATCCCAATCTTTAGTAACTAATCTCCAATCTTTAACCTTCTACTCGCTAAAAATCCGTACTTTTGCGCCAAATTACAGGTGCAGCATGATCTCGGTATCCAATCTATCTCTACGCTACGGTAAGCGTACATTATTTGAAGACGTTAACTTAAAATTTACCCAGGGTAACTGCTATGGCATTATTGGTGCCAATGGTGCGGGCAAATCAACATTCCTAAAAATCCTTTCCGGCGAAATTGACCCTACCAGCGGGCAGGTAAGCTTTACCCCCGGTGAGCGTATGGCGGTATTAAGTCAAAATCACTATGCTTTTGACGAGTTTACCGTTATTGAAACAGTGATGATGGGCCACAAAGAGATGTATGCCATCATGAAAGAAAAAGACGCCATTTACCTTAAAGACGATTTTACAGATGCTGACGGCGAACGCGCCGGTGAACTGGAAAACCTTTTTGCTGAAATGGACGGCTGGAACGCCGAAAGTAATGCGGCCACAATGCTAAGCAACCTGGGTATTAAAGAAGAGTTTCATTACCAATTGGTAAAAGACCTGGACAATACGCAAAAAGTACGCGTGTTATTGGCGCAGGCCCTTTTTGGTAAACCCGATATATTATTACTGGATGAGCCTACGAATGACCTGGATATCCATACCGTTAGCTGGTTAGAGGATTTCCTGGCAAGTTATGAAGCCATTGTATTAGTAGTATCCCACGACAGGCACTTCCTGGATACCGTGTGTACGCACGTGGTAGATATTGACTTTGCTAAAATGACCATCTATACCGGTAACTACTCGTTCTGGTATGAATCAAGCCAGCTGGCTTTGAAACAACGCTCTGATCAGAATAAAAAGACAGAGGACCGGGTTAAAGAGCTACAGGAGTTTATCCGCCGTTTTAGTGCCAATGCATCAAAATCAAAACAGGCAACCAGCCGTAAAAAAGCGCTGGATAAGATCAACCTGGATGAGATCCAGCCGTCAAACCGTAAATACCCCGGAATCATCTTTAATAACTTGGGCCGTGAAGCCGGTGATCAGATCTTACAGATTGAAGGCTTAACAAAAAAACTAAACGGCGAGATCCTGTTTAAGGACATCCGCCTGATGGTTAATAAAGGCGATAAGATAGCAGTATTATCAAACAACAGTTTGGCCACCACGGCTTTCTACAATATATTAACCGGACGTGATAAAGATTACAAAGGCGAGTTTAAATGGGGCGTTACCATTAACTATGCTGATATCCCGATAGATAATACGGAATACTTCCAGGGTAAAAATGAAAATTTGATCGACTGGTTGCGCGAGTATTCACCCGGCGAAAAGGATGATCAATTTATCCGTGGTTTCCTGGGCCGTATGTTATTTTCGGGCGAGGAAGTTTTAAAGAAATGCAGTGTGTTATCCGGTGGTGAGAAAATGCGTTGTATGTTTAGCCGCATGATGCTGCAATCGGCCAATTTGCTGATGTTTGACGAGCCTACCAATCACCTCGACCTGGAATCTATCACCGCGTTAAATAACGGCATGAAGGACTTTAGGGGTACTATGCTGTTCACCTCGCGGGATCATGAGCTGGTTGAGACTGTTGCTAACCGGATCATCGAGTTAACACCGGGCGGTATCATCGACAAGCTGATGACCTACGACGAATACATCAACAGCGATGCCGTACAAAAACAAAGAGACGAGCTTTACGCCATGGCGTAAGCTCATTTTTTAGCTATTACCGCCTGATATAAAAACTTTGGTTGTGCGTCGTCATTCGTCGCGCGATCATATTCCAGTCCATAGCAACCCGTAGTGGCAGTCGAGCTCACCGTGATCACGTAGCTTTTACCCGCTGTTACCTGTAATTTAGGATGAATCACTATATTTTTTGGCGACCAGCTTAGTGCACCGGCTGCAATAGTTACCGAGCTTAACACTTTACCGGTGCCGGCATCAACAATTTCAACTACTAATGGCGCATCGGGATAGGCTGTTTTAAAGGTGGATATGCTCAGGCTACTCAATAGCCCTGTCTTAGCCGGTTTAAAATTCTGTGTACGCTTTAGGCTGTTATTGATATCGCAGCCGGGTGCATAATTCAAATCCCTGGTATTTGTTTTTGCCGCCGACGGAATAGCAATTGTATTTTGGCAAACTATCGGGTTAATAGAACCATCAGCCGCAAAAGTTAGCGGCGCCCAGTAATAATTTGCCAACGATTCGTTCTTGGCGCCCTTATTCCAGAGATCGCTGCCGAAGAGAAATACATCCCCTGATTTTAGTTTAATTGATGACACAAACGACGGCTGTCCACCGCATGAATTGTCGCTGATCTTTATCCCGTCAGACCATGGACCTAAAGGCGATTTAGCGGTGCGGTATGACGCACCCGTGCCGGCGCAATAGCCGCAGTTAGGATCAGAATATACGAGGTAGTAAATTCCTTTCCGTTTAAACAATGCCGGCGCCTCAGTTTGAGCGGCGGTTATCGCTTTTACAACTTTGCCGGTGCCGGTTAAATAATCGGCGCTTAACTGCTCTATCGCTATGGCTCCTTTTGCACGCCAGTCGGTGTAAGCCAGGTAGGCGGTGCCATCGTCATCAACGAAGGTGTCATGGTCGCCGTTGTTTAAGCCGGCTACTGCTGCGTCGCTGTTCACGGCCAGTTTTGGCTGCTCCTGCTCTACAAACGGCCCAACAGGAGTTTTACTGGTGAATACCCGGTAACCTACCTGGTTATCATAAACATTGATCCAAAGCACGTATAGCCCGGTGTTTTTATTATAAATAACGTGCGGGCGAAAGCAGCCATACGTATTACCGTTACAACGGGTTTGCCAAACGGTGGTTGAGGCATCAAACAACATTCCCTTATCTGTCCAGGTTACCATGTCTTTTGATGAATAGACGGTAAAGCCGCAAAACGGGGCATCCTTATGGCCCCACTCAAAACCACAGCCATAACTGGTGCCGTACAGGTAATAAGTACCATCAAAATAAGCTATCTCGCCGTCATGCGCGTCAACCGCATCGCCCAGCTTGCTAAATTTGGTCACCTGCTCGCCCTTCCTGTTAAAGTTGTGGATAGTTTGCGCGTTCAGCAGTAACGGCAGCAGGCAGGCCAGCGTTAGCCATATTTTTATTTGATGTTTGATCTTCATAGCAGATTGATGAGTTAGGACTCTGTAAATATATCTAAATCAGAAATTACAAATCAAATATCAAGTTATATATTTAACACAGTCAAACCCTCCCGCCATGAAAATTAAATTAGTTTGCCTCTGTGCATTAGTTTTAATAATGATGCAATGCACTGCGGTAAAACCCGGGCACGTTATTGCCAGTCAAAACAGTTACCTGGCTGATATCAAAACCCAACTGGAAATACCATGGCCCAATAACCGGATCATCAATCTTGTATTCCACGGTCATTCGGTACCATCCGGCTACGCTAAAACGCCGGAGGTGCGCACCTTAGACTCTTATCCCTATCAACTGTTGGCTTTATTGAAACAACGTTACCCCTATGCTATAATCAATATCATACTTACATCTAAAGGTGGCGAAAACTCTATACAAGGCGCCGAACGGTTTAAGCGTGACGTATTGATCCATAAACCTGATGTTTTGTTTATTGACTACGCGCTTAACGAATTAAATACCGACTCCGCAAAGGTTCATAAAGCCTGGAATGCTATGATAAATAGCGCTTTAAAACACCATATTAAGGTTATCCTGCTTACCCCCTCGCCCGACCTGCGCGTAAATCTGGCCGACCCAAACAATCCGCTAAAACACCATACAGATCAGGTCATGGAACTGGCGCGGTATCATCATATCGGCGTGGTCAATAGCTTTGGCGTATTTAACGACTTGTTTGCCAAAGGCGACTCGTTACAACATTACATGGCACAAGTCAACCATCCTAACCAAAGCGGCAATGCGTTAATAGCAAACGAATTATTTAAATGGTTTAAATAAGATATAAGAATTGCCAGATATAATATATTGCAGTATATTTGCACCCCAACAAATAAATGACTTGGTAGCTCAGCCGGTAGAGCAACTGACTCTTAATCAGTGGGTCGAGAGTTCGATCCTCTCCCAGGTCACTTTTAACAATGAAAGCCTAAGCGAAAGCTGAAGGCTTTTTTTGTTTTATATGATTATTATTATGTTTGAAAAAATAGCGCCGAGGCTATAAAAAACAATAGTATCAATTAACACCAATAAGATGGACAATTCAAGAATATACAGGATGTCGTTTGCAAGTGTTTATCCTCATTACATACATAAGGTAGAGAAGAAAGGCCGCACAAAAGCCGAATTAGATGAGATCATATTTTGGCTGACAGGCTATAATGAGCAAACATTGCAAAAACACATCGCCGATAAAACTGATTTTGAAACGTTTTTTGCACAGGCCCCACAAATAAATCCAAATGTTTCAAAAATTACAGGAGTAATTTGCGGCTATCGTGTGGAAGAAATTGAGGACAAACTAATGCAAAAGGTGCGTTATTTAGATAAACTTGTTGATGAATTAGCAAAAGGAAGGGCAATGGATAAAATTTTTAGGAAATAAAAGCACTAAATAACAAATGCCGGGTCTACCCTATGCGTTGAAAAAAAAAACAATTAGATAAAAATTACCGGCTTTGTTGGCAAAAACGAATTAATAATATCTTCACAACACCCACACTCCCAAACATTTGCCTGTATGCATACCTGTCGGCCTGCACATTTGCATCCTTTTTTAACAATTTATTAACCCAAAAACAAACCATTTGCTATATTTGCAGCGGGGTAAGTCTTTTACGGCCAGCTCCTCTTGAACTCCCCCAGGGTGGGAACACAGCAAGGGTAGAGAGTTGAGCGGCGCGATAAGAGTAGCTTACCCTTTTTTGTGCCTTTTTTTTCGCAAAACACTTGCAGATAAGCCTCCAAATGCTTAATTTTATTTAGCAATTTCTATAATCCTTAATTCTCAGGAGGAGTAATCATGAAGAAAAGATCTATACCGGTTTCTAAGTCTGATAAGACCAGTGCCGATAATCCAGAATTGCATACTGACCGAATCCCTACCGCAAAAATGTATCGCGATCATAAATCCGGCGATTATCATTTACACGGCAGAGCTAACAAGTTTCCGTTTGGCAGCAGCCATGGGCCAGCGTGTTTTTAAAACTTACTAAACCGTTAACTGTATGCATGGTGTAAATGCAAACTTACCGGGTTTGGGTGTTAAAAATTAATGTACTGAAAAGTGCAGCTGTATTTGTTTTGAGTTAGCGCCAATCAAACCTGACAATAGAATGAGCATGAACCTTGATTTTGGTCATTCCAAATTCATTATTGTGTATTAAGAATAGCTTAATATACAATAAGCCGGCATTAATCAATCAAACTGATTATTATTGCATAAAGTTCAAAATATGCTCGACATCCTTATTATCGGCGGTGGCCCAATCGGAATAGCCTGCGGCCTTAAAGCGCAAAAAGCAGGTTTAAGCTTTGTTATTATTGAAAAAGGGTGCCTGGTAAATTCGCTTTACAACTACCCTGCTACCATGACTTTCTTCTCCACCTCCGAGAAGCTGGAGATTGGCGGCATTCCCTTCGTAACCATCAACAACAAACCTACCCGTGCAGAAGCTTTAGAGTATTACCGCCGCGTAGCAACTTCAAATAACCTGCCTATTAATCTTTTCGAAGAGGTTACAGCTATCTCTCATCAACCGGATAATAGCTATACGGTAACCACCGGCAAGGCTATCTACTACGCAAAGCATATTATTATATCTACCGGGTTTTATGATGTTGCAGTTAATTTGGATATCCCCGGCGAGGATCTGCCCAAGGTACAGCACTATTATAAAGACCCGCATTTCTTCGCCATGCAAAAAGTGGTGGTGGTAGGATCAAGCAACTCGGCCATTGACGTGGCTTTAGAAACTTATCGCAAAGGCGCCGAGGTTACTTTGGTGATCCGCGGAAGCGAAATCAGTGAGCGCGTTAAATATTGGGTGAGGCCGGATATTATTAACCGGATAAAAGAAGGCAGTATTAAAGCTTACTTTAACTCAAACCTGAAAGCCATACGCCAAACCGAAGTTGATATTGATACGCCCAAAGGAACCATAACTATCCCCAACGATTTTGTTATGGCGATGACGGGCTATAAACCAAATTTCGACCAGCTTAAAAAATGGGGACTGATCCTGTCTGACGTCAAATTTATCCCGCAATACAACCCGGATACGATGGAAACCAACTTGCCCGGCTTATATCTTGCCGGCGTGGTATGCGGAGGGCTGGATACGCACCTGTGGTTTATTGAAAACAGCCGCATACATGCAGATATGATTGTGGATGATATTGTCGACAGGCGGTCTTAAGCAGAAAGCTTAAGTCTTTATTTATGGTTTGAAATAGGCTGCCGACTTAAAACTTTTATACCGCTGACTAACACCTGCTTGTCATTAAATCATTTTTCTCTTGCATAAGTAAAAATTAATGCAAACTTTTGCATCAAATTTTAAATAAAACACATTATAATAAAAAATGATACTGCAAACCTTAAATAAGCCCACTGTTAGAGCAATTTTTGCTCCGGTTGCTGCTGCTTTGGTTTCAACTGTTTTATTTACTCCATCACGACGAAGGCTGTATATGCCACGGGTTTAATCACCACCATACCTCATTGCCCGTCAACCGAAGTTTTTAAACTTCTCAACAAAAAACCATCTAATTACTTAAGGCTAAGGCCAAAATTTAACAGTAATTTTTTCTATTTACAATGACCATACAAGATTTTGATATTCAGGTTGCCACCGCCCAGCATGCAGACTATGCGCCCATCATTTGCGATGAGATGGCCGAGTCGGCAAAGGCACGGGGCACAGGTATAGCCCAGCGCTCGCCTGAGTATGTCGCTGCTAAAATGCTTGAAGGCAAGGCAGTAATTGCGTTACACAAAGATGGTACCTGGGCCGGCTTTTGCTATATTGAGACCTGGAGCCACGGTGATTTTGTGGCTAATTCGGGCCTGATAGTAGCACCACAATACCGTAAAGCCGGTTTGGCCAAGGCTATTAAGCACAAGATATTTGAGCTTTCAAGAACAAAGTATCCTGAGGCAAAATTATTTGGCCTGACCACCGGGCTGGCAGTAATGAAGATCAACTCAGAACTGGGCTATGAGCCGGTTACCTATTCTGAGCTTACTCAGGACGAAGAATTCTGGAAAGGCTGCCGCAGCTGTGTTAATTATGACATCCTTACCATGAAGGAGCGTAAAAACTGCATGTGTACCGCGATGCTTTTTGACCCGGCCGAGAAAGCCAAAGACGCAGAGAAGTTAAAAGCTGACGATACCAAACTGGAAAAGATGACCAAAAAGGCCACCTTATTTGAGCGTATTGAAAGCGCCATAAAAAGCTTTGGACAGGACCTTAAGATTATTTAACACCGTATAGAGACGCAGTATATTGCGTCTTTTAGCAATATAATTCAGGCCCGGTATTCCGGGTCTTTACATCAAAACAACAATGGAAAAGAAAAAAGTAGTTTTAGCATATAGCGGAGGTTTAGACACCTCATTTTGCTGCATTTATTTAACCCGCGATTTGGGTTATGAAGTACATTCGGTTATTGTAAATACCGGTGGCTTTAGTGCAGAGGAACTAAATAACGTTGAGAAACGCGCTTACGAAATGGGCGTGACCTCACACCATGTTGTTGACGAAACCGAAAACTTTTACAATACCTGCGTACGCTATTTAATATACGGTAACGTATTGAAAAATAACACCTATCCATTATCTGTAAGTGCCGAACGGGTTAGCCAGGCTACTGCTATTGCCAACTACGCCAAAGAAATTGGTGCCGAATATGTTGCCCATGGTAGCACAGGTGCCGGTAATGACCAGGTTAGGTTTGATATGATCTTTAATATCCTGATTCCGGAGGTTGGTATCATTACCCCTATCCGCGATTTGAAGTTGAGCCGCGAGGCGGAAATTGAATATCTAAAGAAACATGGTGTTGATATGAACTTTGAAAAAGCAAAGTATTCTATCAACAAAGGTATCTGGGGAACATCAGTTGGTGGTAAAGAAACTTTGACTTCTAATTTAGGTTTACCTGAAGAGGCATGGCCTACGCAGGTAACGGAAACTGGTGTAAGGGACATTGAACTGACCTTTGAAAAAGGTGAACTGGTTGGTATTGACGGAAAGAAATATGATCATCCAACCGAAGCGATACAAGCATTGCAAGCCATTGCACAGCCTTATGGTATTGGCCGTGATATCCACGTTGGTGATACCATTATAGGTATTAAAGGCCGTGTAGGCTTTGAAGCGGCGGCGCCGATGATCATTATCAAGGCGCACCATACTTTAGAGAAACATACCTTAACCAAATGGCAGTTAACCTGGAAAGATCAGCTTTCTATGTTTTACGGTAACTGGCTGCACGAAGGTCAGTTCCATGATCCGATTATGCGCAACATGGAAGCTTTTTTAACTGATACGCAGAAAAATGTAAGCGGTAAAGTATTTGTACAGTTAAATCCCTATCGTTTCCAGGTGGTTGGTATTGAGTCTGACCATGACCTGATGTCGAACAAATTTGGCAGCTATGGCGAAATGAATAATTCATGGAGCGGCGAGGATGTTAAAGGGTTCTCCAAAATTTTTGGTAACCAGGTAATGATCTATCATAAAGTTAACAGCGAAGGATAATGAACACGGTATTTTCAAAAGGCGAATGTTTAGAACATTATACCTGGGGTGATGATTGCCACGGGTGGACTTTTGTTGATACCGACGCCTTATCTGTTAAACAAGAATTAATGCCGCCTGATACAGCCGAAAAACTTCATTATCATGAATTTGCTACCCAGTTCTTTTTTATCTTAAAAGGACGGGCGAAGTTTACCATTGATAACGAAGTTACAGAGCTAAGGGAACAGCAGGCTATCCAGATCAATCCCAATCAAAAGCATTTTATAGCCAACCTGCAAAACACCGACCTGGAGTTTATTTTATATTCTTATCCATCTACAAAAAATGACAGAGTTGAAATCAAATAAGATAAAAGCCGGAATAATAGGCGGTGCGGGCTATACTGGCGGCGAAATGCTGCGGATATTGGTAAATCACCCCGATGTTGACATTGCGTTTGTACATAGCAACAGCAATGCCGGTAATTTTATTTATGAAGTGCATACCGATTTATTTGGCGACACTGATCTGAAGTTCACAGGCGAGCTCTCAACAGATATTGATGTGCTGTTTTTATGTGTTGGACATGGTGATGCCAGGAAGTTCCTGGAATCCAACCCTATTCCTGATCACATAAAGATCATTGATCTAAGCCAGGATTTCAGGTTAGGTCAAAATTCACAACTTGAAAATAAAAAATTTATATATGGCCTGCCTGAATTAAATAGGGATGCTATTAAATCGGCACAAAATATTGCTAATCCCGGTTGTTTTGCCACTTGCTTACAATTAGGTCTGCTGCCATTGGCGGCCAAAGGTTTGCTAAACAGCGAGGTTCATATTTCTGCCACAACCGGTTCAACCGGTGCTGGACAAAAACCATCTGCAACAACACACTTTACCTGGCGTAATGACAATCTTTCTGTTTATAAAGTATTTGATCATCAGCATTTAAATGAGATTGGCGAATCATTAAAACAGTTACAACCTGCTTTTAATCAGGCTGTAAATTTCATTCCACACAGAGGTGATTTTACCAGAGGGATATTTGCTTCGATTTATTTGGGTAGTGAACTATCCGAAGAAGAGGCTTTAAAAATTTATGAAGATTACTATGCCGGCCATCCTTTTACCCACGTAACAAGCCGGAACATAGATCTTAAACAGGTAATAAACACCAATAAAGTATTTTTGCAAGTTAAAAAATATGGCAATAAGATATTTATTATCAGCATGTTAGATAATTTGCTTAAAGGTGCCTCAGGTCAGGCGGTTCAAAACATGAACCTGTTGTTTGGCTTTGATGAGCGCGCAGGCTTACGACTTAAGGCGACCGGTTTTTAACCGACAGCCACCTCGCACATCCTGTAACAATTAAGTATCAATTTAAAACTAACACAATGAAATTATTTGACGTATACCCTATCAATCATATCAATATCGTAAAAGGCGTTGGTAGCTATGTTTATGACGACAAAGGCCAGGAATACCTTGATCTGTATGGCGGCCATGCCGTTATATCTATCGGGCATACCCACCCCCATTATGTAAAAAGGTTGGAAGACCAGCTGCATAAAATCGGCTTTTATTCTAACTCTATCGAAATTCCTATCCAACAGCAATTAGCTGAAAAATTGGGCCATGTATCAGGTAAAGAAAATTACCAGTTATTTTTAATCAATTCAGGCGCTGAAGCTGACGAAAACGCGCTTAAACTGGCGTCTTTTTATAACGGGCGAAAAAAGGTTGTCGCTTTTACCGGCGCTTTTCATGGCCGTACATCATTGGCAGTTGCCGTAACCGATAATCCCAAGATCGTCGCTCCTGTTAACGAAACGGAGGGTGTCATCAGATTACCCTGGGCAGACGAAGCCGCTTTAGAAAAAGTCTTTGCAGAACAGGGTAACGAAATATCATCGGTAATTATTGAAGGTATTCAGGGCGTCGGTGGTATACAGGTTGCGCCGGAGAGCTTCCTGCAAAAAATAAGGTCACTTTGCGACCAGTATAACGCTGTATTTATTGCCGACTCGGTACAATGCGGCTACGGACGCACTGGCAAATTTTACTCGCATGACTTTGCCGGCGTTGATGCCGATATTTATACCATGGCTAAAGGTATGGGTAATGGCTTCCCTGTTGGCGCTATCAGTATAGCGCCAAAAATACAGCCTGCGTATGGAATGTTGGGTACAACATTTGGCGGTAACCATTTGGCTTGCGCTGCTGCATTGGCGGTTTTAGAAGTCATGGAGCAGGACAACCTGATGCAAAACGCAGCCGACATTGGCGGTTATTTAATCGATGAGCTTAAAAAATTCAAACAGGTTAGCGAAGTGCGTGGCCGGGGCTTGATGATCGGTATTGATCTGCCTGCCGAATATGCCAATGCTAAAAAAGACTTATTATTTAAACATCATATCTTTACCGGCGAAGCCAAACCAAACGTGATCAGGTTGTTGCCGGCGCTTAACTTAACTAAAGCACATGCTGATAGATTTTTGGAGGCATTTACAACTGTACTTAATAAATAAATGTCATTTCGAACGAGGAGAAATCTTATACAAGCGACCTGCCGTTAATACATAACCTATAAGATTTCTCACTACGTTTCGAAATGACAAGCAAATTTGATAAAATGAAACTATTCTCTTCCGTTAACGACGTAACCGATATAAAAGCACTTGTTGCTGAAGCTTTGGCTTTGAAAAAAGACCCATATGCACATCAGCAACTGGGAAAAAACAAAACCTTAGGTCTTGTTTTCCTAAACCCGAGCTTACGTACCCGCATGAGTACCCAAAAGGCTGCGTTTAACCTGGGCATGAACGTAATGGTGCTTAATGTGGATAAGGAGGGCTGGGCATTAGAGCTTCGCGATAACGTTGTAATGAACGGCACCACTGTCGAACATATCCGCGAAGCTGCGGCTGTTATGGGGCAGTATGTCGATATTATAGGCGTTCGTTCTTTCCCGGGATTAAAAAACCGTGAAGAAGATTATACGGAGGTGGTGTTTAACAAGTTTGTTGAATTTTGCGGCGTACCATTGGTAAGCTTAGAATCGGCCACCCGCCACCCTTTACAAAGCCTGGCGGATTTAATCTCTATAGAAGAATTAAAAACAAAGGTGCGCCCTAAGGTGGTTTTAACCTGGGCGCCGCATATCAAGCCGTTGCCACAGGCGGTTCCAAACTCGTTTGCCGAATGGATGTGCAAAGCTGATGTTGATTTTACTATTACCCACCCGGCCGGGTATGAACTAAGTACAGATTTTACCAGGGGCGCAACTATTACCACCAATCAGGCTGACGCTTTGGCTGGTGCCGATTTTATCTACGTTAAAAACTGGTCGGCTTATGAACCTTACGGACAGGTTTTCCCGGGCAATGAAGAGTGGATGTTAACCAACCAGAAACTAAAGATCACCAACAATGCTAAAATAATGCACTGCCTGCCGGTACGCCGCAATTTAGAGCTCTCTGCTGAGGTATTGGACGGACCAAACGCTATCGTGGTACATGAAGCGGGTAATCGTGTATGGGCGGCGCAGGTGGTATTAAAACAGATGCTGGAAGCTTTGTAGGTGATCCCGGTTTAAAACCGAAAAAGAAAGAGAAAATATCATCGCCGCACTGAACAATAAACCAGATTCGGCCGAAAGAGCGATTGCCGTCTATATGGCGAAGTTAAAGTAGTTTATTTCCCTTCAGTCGGGATGAAAGCATTAATGACCTTGTTTAAGGTTAGCCCCTGCACAACCACAGAAAAAATTACGATAAAATAACTGCCGGCCAATATAATATGCCGGTAAGGGCTGTAGGGCAATGACAGCGCCAGGGCTATTGAAATCCCTCCGCGTAAACCCGCCCAGGTTAAAATGTTGATGTTCTTTAAATTGCTGGTTACTATCTTTTTGAAAAACACCAGCGGTATCATAATACTAAACCATCGCGACAGCAAAATCACAATTATACCCAGCCCCCCTATCAGCCAATAATTATTCAGGTATGGCAGGTTGATCATTTGCAGGCCTATCATCACAAATAAAATAGTGTTGAGCATCTCATCTATTAGTTGCCAGAATTTTTCGAGCGCTTGGTGCGAATGCTCGGTGCTGTCTATATTTATACTTCGGTTGCCGGCAAATAATCCGGCTGTTACAACTGCCAGCGGAATAGAGAAGTGCATAAAGGTTGCCGCTACCGATATGCTCATCACCAGGGCCACAGACACCAGTACAATGGTCTGGAAGTCGGTTATGGTTTTCATTAAGCGGAAAGCGATAAAGCCAAAAACTATTCCTAAAACAATCCCGCCAAAAACTTCGCGTACAAATAAAAGTGCGGTCTTTGCAAAGTCCAGTTTATCACCTCCCGACTCGGTAAACTCCAGTATCGTTACAAACAATACCAGCCCTATACCATCATTTAATAAAGATTCGCCCGAAATTATAGTCTCCAGGTTCACCGGCAATCTTGAATTTTTAATGATGGCGCCAACCGCAACCGGGTCTGTAGGAGATATTAGTGCGCCAAACAGGAAACAGTACACCAGCGGGATATGTATATGAAACAAAATAGTTATCCCGTAAAACAAGCCGCCAAATATAGCAGTAGACAGGATCACACCTATCGTACTTAATACAAATACCGGGCGCATCTCTTTTTTTAACCGCTTGGTATTTAAAGAGAAGGAGCCTGAAAATAACAGGAAACCCAGCATGATATTTAATACCGTGCGCGAAAAGTTGATATTCTTTGCTAAAACAGTTAGATAACGGGCTATGCTTGGGTTTAAAGAATCAACCACAATCGTTATGATTGATATTGCAATAGCAATGGTTACAATGCCGATAGTACCCGGCAATTTTATAAAACGCGCGTTTATATACGAGTAAAATGCGCTTAAAACAACCAGCAAAGCAATGATAACAAACAGATCCATTGGGGTTAATATAACTTTATTATTTTACTTTTCGGGTTCTACCGTTCGGGTGCTACGGTTAAAGCTGCGTATGATAAGGCGGTTATCGCTGTTTTTGGTGAAATAGTTTATCATCCAGGTTAAGATAACCGAAGTTTTATTTGAAAAACCGGCCAGCGAGATTAAGTGTACGAATCCCCACAGTAACCAGGCGAAAAATCCCTGGAAATGAACTTTTCCCAGATCTGCGACTGCTTTGTTGCGGCCGATTGTAGCCAGGGTACCTTTATCTTTATACTTAAATGGTTCAGTTGGTTCTGATTTAATAATATGCACCAGGTTTTTTGCCAGCCACGCGCCCTGCTGTATAGCTGTCGGCGCTACGCCAGGATGGCCATTTGGGAATTCCTCGCTGATGATTACAGAGACATCGCCAATTGCAAAAATATTATCGTAACCCTTAACCCTGTTGATCTCATCAGTTTGCAAACGTGACCCACGGGTTACCGAAGCTTTAGCCATGCCATCGGGCACCTCACCCATTACCCCCGCCGCCCAAAACACGTTACGGGTTTTTATCATCATGCCATCATCTATCTTCAGTGTTAAGCCGTCGTAGCTTTCGACGTGTACGCTATTATAAATATTTACGTCGTTGGCAGCAAGAAACTGTTTTGCCTTTTTTGATGCACCATCTGACATCGCTGCCAGTAGCCGGTCCTTCCCTTCTACCAGGTAAACCTTCATGTCATGCTTGCTGAGTCCGTGGTAATCTTTTTCCAATATCAAATGCCGCATTTCGGCCAGTGCGCCTGCCAGTTCAACACCGGTAGGTCCGCCGCCAACCACTACAAAGGTCATTAAGGCATCTTTCTCACCTCTATCTTTTGTTACGATAGCTTTCTCTAAATGCTGCAATGTAAGGCCGCGCAAATTCAAAGCTTCGGGCACGTTTTTCATGGGCATGACACAGCTTTCGAGGTCTTTATTGCCAAAGAAATTTGTATTTGAACCGGTTGCAATAGCCAGGTAGTCGTAACTGATATCTCCTATATCAGTTTTAACCGTATTGATTTCAGGGCAGATAGTTTCAACATGCGCCAGATTAAATCTAAAGTTATCCTGGTAAGTAAATATCCTGCGGATGGGAAACGCGATTGAATCAGCGGGGATCGCCCCCATCGCAACCTGGTAAAGTAATGGCTGGAAAGTGTGATAATTGTGCTTATCCAACATCAACACATCAACCGGCGCTTTTTTTAATTTTTTAGCCAACTGTAACCCGGCAAACCCGCCACCTACAATTACCACTCGCGGCCTTTTATTATTTTGCTGATCCATGTATGTTTGCTGTGATAAATTTTAGTGTTTAGCGTTAAATTTTAAATGCTAAAATATGTAAAGTCTGTTTATTAATTTTAGCTACAACAAAACTTAAATGAAAAAGCTTTTTCTTTTTGCAACTATATTCTTTTGCGCCGCCATTGCCGGTGCCCAGGTTAAACCTGTTGACAGCTGGACAGATGGCAAGTACCTCAACATTAATGGTGCCAAACTATGGGTGGTAACCGTTGGCGAGGGCGATCCGATAATATTCATTCCCGGCGGGCCGGGCGGAACTCATCTAGGCCTCCGCAGTTTTGATCCGCTGGCTGATAACCACCACCGGTTAATATATTTCGATGCCTTCGGCCGAGGGAAGTCTGATACGGCCAGGAATGTTGCTGAATACACGCTCGAACGCGACATTGAAGATATTGAAGGTTTACGCAAAGCGTTAAAACTGGACAAAATATCATTGCTTGGCCATTCGTACGGCGGTGTTGTGGCGCAGGGCTATGCTATAAAATATCCAGCACATTTAAGCCATTTAATCCTGGCGGATACCTTCCATAGCTTTGTGATGTGGCAGGAAAACGACGATAATTCAAACCATGAAATTAAAACCAACTATCCCGAAATTTGGGACGAGTTAACGAAAATACGCGACCAGGGAGCCATATCAAGTGATGCCAGGCACCAGGAAATTTATGGGCGGGTACCTTATGGATTTTTATATGCCTATAACCCCGATAAGTTTGCCGCGCGGAGTAACCGCAAACCCTATCCCAACCCTAACAATACCAAATTATATTACCAAATGGTTGGAAAGGATGGCGATTTTATTGTAGGCAGCGACATTGGCACCTTTGATTATCGTAAACAGCTTAAAGATTTAAAGATGCCCGTATTAATTGTAACCGGCAGATATGATCGCGTCGCCGTACCGTGGATGGCCGTAAAATTTAAAGACTATTGCCCGCAGGCACAGTTTGTAATGTTTGAAAAATCAGGTCATAATCCACAGGTTGAAGAACCTGAAAAGGAGTTTAAGATTATTAATGATTTTTTAGCCAGATAAATCAACACCTGATCGCTTTGGGGCGACCAGGTGCCGATAATGATTGTATTAAGTTTTAAGTAATATTATTTGGTTTTAAAGCTAAAAGGCATAGCGTAGTTGCCAACCGGCATCTTGCCCCGCTTTACATCGCCCGATCCTGCAAATTTTAATGTTGCAGCTTTTTCGGGAGATATATTTTTAAGCGCTTCTTCATCATAAAATTCACCGTCGATAAAAGCCGCTGCTTTATCGTCGACCCCAAGGTTTGCAGAACCGGATTCACCCGGTAGTTGAAAATGGATTTGGTCGAATTTTTTACCGTCAGCATCCACAATATGTGTTCTGGTAAAAAATCGATCCCCTTTAATACTGACAATCCTTATACCGGCTTGTGCTCCATCATCTATCCTTATATCAGGGGTTTGTTGTGCACTAACAATTTTTAATACTTTTTTATTAGTATCATCTATCAGCGTAATTTCAGGCTCGCCGGTTGATCTATTGTTATGCCCGTTGGATACGTTATCAATACTTAGCTGTAGTTTTTTTCGTTCGGTATCGGCAACAGCCTTTGTTTGTTTTGTCGGAATATCAGAAATTAAAGCCTTTTGACTGACAATCGCAATACCCGGGGCCTGGCGTACCTGCTGCTGGTGACGGCTTACAGCCTGAAAAACATCTTTCGGTTCAAGGTTGCCGACTGGTTTTCTGATCGTTTTTAAATTGGCAAATGCCAGGCAGCTTATTACTACTAACGGTAGTATAAGTACATAAGTGATTTTTTTCATATTTTTTGTAGGTTGGTTAAATAACATGGTAATGCGTTTTTTTAATGGTATTACGCTAAAGCCGTTGTAAAGCATATTTTGCTTTGCAATTGACAAATGCAATAAGAGGCTGGCATATTTATTTTTGTCGGTAAAACGGCCTATCTCGCTATCAACCTCAAATTCATGGTTGTCTTCAACAGAGCGGGCGTATAAGTATATGAATGGATTAAACCATAATACAATTTGAGCTATTTTAACGATGATCCTATCAACGGAATGTAACCGTTTAATATGCAGCATTTCATGCTCGACAATCTGTTTTATCTGCTCATCGTTCAGTTCTTTATCATTCAGGAAGATATAATTAAGGAATGAGCCATTGTTTAACCTGTCGCCACACAAAATATGTATATTGCCTATCCGGTTGGTGGTTTTGCCTTTAATACCCGCAAAAAATGCCGCCAATATAATTAACATTCTTGCCAATAATAATACCACCGTTAATGCGTATACACATTTCAAAACAATAAGCCAATTCATATTTTCGACCGGTTTAGCTACCACAGCTTGCGATACCACATCGGTGCTGGTCAGATAGGCAGATTGCTGGATAATTGGTACATACTCCTCCCTGACGGTTATCGTTAATAACGGTATAGCAAAACTTAAAATTAATGTAGCCAGCAGATACCATCTGTTGATAGAGAAAAATGTAAACCTGTTTAATATCAAATAATAAAAGCCAAAAAAAATGCCGGTGCAGGCGCTCACCTGAAGCAGATAAACAAAAAAATCCATAACTATTTATTTTTATTGATGATGTCTTTGATCTTGTTAATATCCTCCTCGCTTAGTTGCTCTTCTTTTACCATAAAAGACAGCAAACTCTCAACCGAGTTATCAAAATATCCGGCTATCATTTTCCTGAAAAACGTTTTGCGGTACTCTGGCTTTGATATTACCGGAAAGTATTCATAAGTTTTACCGTAGGCCTTGTAGCCTACATATCCCTTTTTCTCCAGTAAGCGTACAATTGATGATATGGTGTTATAAGGTGGCTTAGGATCGTCAGGCAAAGCATCAATGATGTCTTTTACAAAACATTGTTTAAGCTTCCATAAAATCTGCATCACCCTTTCTTCTGTTTTGGTTAGTTCTTCCATAACTCAAACATATAACTTATTTTTCAGTTATACAACTATTTTATACGTTATATAACTTTTTTAACAGTTATACCGTTTTTAGATTGAAAAATTGTCAAAAGCACAGGTACTTGCCCAATAAATGTTAATTTTGTAGCTAATTATCACATAGTGGGCATGAAATCCTTACATATTATTAAAATCGGTGGAAATGTTATTGATAATTCTGAAAATCTATATCATTTCTTAAACGATTTCACCGCGCTTGACGGATATAAGATACTGGTACATGGCGGCGGTAAGGTAGCAACCCAGCTTTCAGAAACGTTAGGTATTGAGGCTAAGCTGGTTGACGGGCGCCGGATTACTGATATTGAAACCTTGCGTGTAGTCACGATGGTTTATGGCGGCCTGATCAATAAAAACATTGTTGCCCAGTTGCAGCGGTTTGGCACTAACGCCATAGGCTTAACCGGCGCAGACGGCAATTTTATCCGCACAAAAAAACGTCCGGTAAAAACTATTGATTATGGTTTTGTGGGCGATATTGATGAAAAGTCAATAGACAGTAAAGGTATTAGCAGATTAATGGAAGCCGGCTTCACCCCTGTTTTCTGCGCGTTGACGCATGATGGTGACGGCCAGTTATTAAATACCAATGCAGATACTATAGCTTCTGCATTGGCAGTTTCATTATCTGATCTGTTTGAAACTACCTTAATATACTGTTTTGAAAAGAGGGGGGTCTTGATGGATGTAAATGATGATGACTCAATAATAAGAGATATCGACCCGGTTAGATACGAAGAATTAAAAATGAAACAGATAATTCACAGCGGGATGCTGCCCAAGCTTGAAAATGCCTTTACAGCAATAAGCTGTGGTGTTAAAGCAGTGGTAATAGGCCGCTCTGATGATTTAGGTGAGCTTAAAAAAGGCCGGCCATTTGGAACAACACTTAGTAAAACGACATGAATTCGCAACAACATATTGCCATTCTAGGCAGCGGTAACATTGGTTTATCATTGGCAAAAGGCCTGGTAAAATCAGGCATATGCAAACCACAACAAATAACACTAACGCGCCGTAACCTGGAAGCCTTAGAGTGGTATGCTGCACAAGGGTATCAAACCACCAACAATAACACCAAAGCAGCCAAGAAAGCGGATATTGTTATATTGGCTGTATTGCCCCAACAACTTAACAAACTGCTTAACGAAATAAAACCTGCCATTAAATCAGAGAAACAGTTTTTAGTTTCGGTGATATCAGGCGTAAGCTGCGATGACATCCGCCAGCAATTAGAGCTTAATGTACAGGTAATACGCGCTATGCCTAATACAGCCATTGCCATAGGCGACTCTATGACCTGTATTGCCACCGATAACGGCACCGCAAAAAATGTTAACCTGGTAAAATCATTGTTTGATACTGTCGGTGTTACCATACAGATTAATGAAGAACTAATGACGGCAGCCACCGCCCTTTGCGCCTGTGGTATTGCGTTTTTCCTCCGATCGATCAGGGCAGCGTCTCAAGGTGGTACAGAAATTGGGTTCCATGCGCAGGACGCGCTTAAAATGGCGGCACAAACCGCTAAAGGCGCAGCAAACCTACTCCTGCAATTGTCATCACACCCCGAACAGGAAATTGATAAAGTGACATCGCCCAAAGGCTGCACTATTGCCGGGTTAAATGAAATGGAACATAATGGCTTTAGCTCGGCTATGATCAAAGGCATCAAACTATCAGCCGAAAAGGCCGGCGACTTATACAAAGGAGAAAACTAAATTTATCTGGGCTGGTTAGGCAATTTATAACCTTGCCTGGCATATAATTGCCATTTGCCGTTTGTTTTTTTCCAAACCTGTAAAACCCCCAGGGTTATACTGTTTATTTTACCCTTATCATTAGTATCAGCAATAAAGCGGTGCCTCACAATTGCCGTATTCCCGTCAACCGTAATTCGCTGATCTTTAAGGTCAATTTTGGTAAATGCAGCTCTGCCGGTTACCAGGGCATCGATAAATTGTGCCTTGTTTTGTACAAAATCAAATGAATGCCCATAGCTCAACTGATCAGACATCACGTCATTAAGGCTGGCCCTATCGCCCGCTATCATCGCTTTGCGCAGGGCTTCTACCTGGCTGGCCACCGCTTTTTCATCGGAACTTTGAGCAAATGCAGCAAAAGTCAATAAAGAGAAGATCAATAAGAAGGTTAACTTTTTCATTGGCTTAGTCGCAAAAATAATAAGCTAAAGTAGTTTGCCCAAACCATATTACAAACCCGGCAGGTGTTTTACACCGTAACAAATAGGTTACTATCGCTAGAGATAATAGTGCCTTATCCGATTTAAATCGTCATCCAGTTCGTATACCAGTGGTGCTGCGGTTGGTATTTCAAGCTTTGTTACATCTTCATCATTAAGATTATCTATATACTTAATGAGTGCGCGAAGGCTATTACCATGTGCACAGATAATTACTTTCTCATTTTTCCTTATAGCCGGAACGATAAATTCATTCCAAAAAGGTAACGCCCTGTTCATGGTTTCACTTAAATTTTCTGTCAACGGGAGCTCGCGTTCTGTCAGATTCTTATATCTGGGATCAAAGCCGGGATAGCGTTCATCATCCTTAGTAATAGGCGGCGGATCTTCGTTGGGGTCCCGGCGCCATTTTTGCACCTGCATTATGCCATATTTAGCAATAGTTTCCTGCTTGTTTAACCCCTGCAAAGCGCCATAAAAACGTTCATTTAACCGCCATGATTTTTGTACAGGGATCCATAAATGATCGAGTTCTTCCAATACAATATGCAGGGTTTTAATAGATCTTTTTAGCACAGACGTAAATCCGACATCAAAATTATATCCATTCTTTTTTAATAGTTCGCCCGCCTTTTTGGCCTGCTCATAACCTGCCGGAGAAAGGTCAACATCTGTCCAGCCTGTAAATCTATTTTCTTTATTCCAGACACTTTCGCCGTGGCGCATTAATACTAGCTTCTGCATGTTAAAGAGTTAACGTTTAAAGTTATAAATCAGTTTTAATATTTGTAAATGATTATAAATCATTTAAATTGCATTATAAACCAATTAAAAACTAATACTTTATGACAACAATTGCACCCGTTAAGGATGGCATCGCCAATCCTGCGCCACTTGGGCTATGCGCCTTTGGTATGACCACCGTTTTGTTAAACATCCATAATGCTGGTTTCTTTGAAATGAATTCGATGATATTGGCCATGGGCATTTTTTATGGTGGTCTGGCTCAGGTAGTTGCCGGTATAATCGAAGCTAAAAAGAACAACACTTTTGGCTTAACTGCTTTTACATCATATGGTTTTTTCTGGCTGTCACTGGTCGGGCTGATTGTATTGCCTAAATTAGGTTGGGGAGCCGCCCCGGCAGGTAATGCCATGGTTGCTTATTTGGTTATGTGGGGAATATTTACCCTCTTACTGTTTTTTGGCACATTGAGATTGAACCGTGCGCTGCAATTTGTTTTTGGCTCGCTTGTTATATTGTTTGCACTACTGGCGGTTGGCGATGCTACCGAAAATAAAAGTATTACGCATCTGGCCGGCTATGAGGGTATAATATGCGGCGCGTCTGCCATCTATACCGGCATTGCCCAGGTACTTAACGAAGTTTATGGTAAAACTGTATTACCAATTGGCCCCGTAAATGCCTAAATTGCGCAGGTGAAAGATTTTAAGAAATATTATATAATACCGGCTACGCCCGATGAAGTTTTTATAGCGCTAACCAATCCGCTTACGATTGAATTATGGACCGGCGAATCGGCAGAAATGTCAACTATCCCCGATTCTGAATTTTCTATGTGGGACGGTAGTATTATAGGCAGAAATATTGAATTTGAACCCGGCAAAAAGATAGTTCAGCAATGGTATTTTGACGGGCAGCCGGAAGAGTCGATTGTTACTATTAAACTTCATCCTGATAAAGCAGGTACGTCAGTTGAATTAAGACATACCAATATCCCCGATGCTGATTATGACGATTTGGTTGACGGATGGAATGACAGTTATTTTGGCGCGCTTGCAGATTTTTACCAGGGATAATAATTACTAATCTTCTTAAATAAAGAAAGCCACTCAAATTGAGTGGCTTTCTTTATTATTGTTAGCGTTTAATTATTGAACCAATACAAATGTTCCACCTTTAAATTGGAAAGTTTTAGTTACATTAATTGTAGCACCGTTATAAGCTAAATAAGTAATAATAAACTTTTGATCAGCAACAGCAGTTGGAAAATCTTTAGTTAAGATATTTATCAATACAGAATTGATATCAGCTTCTGTCCAGCCAGTTGTAGCTGAAAGCGGAACGCTGATATTAAAATCACCAAATTGAGCAACGTTATCTCTTGCAGTTTGAATGCCTACCGTCATAGTTTTGATAGAAGCATAATCTGTTGCAGTAAGCTTATAGGTTACGGTATTATCAGGAACCCAAACACCATTTGCCTTAGCGAAAACAATTGTAGCCGGTAAAGATGAAGTTGTCCAATTGGTACCATTATAAATAAGTACGGCAACACGTTGAAATGTATTAGGCGCGGTTCCGCCAGCATAATACTTATAACTTACATATTTTATGTCACCTGTTTTAGCAGTAATATAAACAGCAGGATCAGCCTTTAAGAAAGCGTTAAAGTATGTTGGAAGTATTGCTGCGTCAGCAGCCACAAAATCATTGTTATTACCGCCCTTGCCTATTGAAGCGTATTGAGCCGGAGTAATGTGGTATAATTTTGTCCATACACCACCTGTAAATAAGAACGATTGCTGAACCGCAGTAGTGGTAGCTCCCTGATCAAAAAAGTTAAAAGTGATAACCGCTAATTTACCTTCTGTAGCTGCAGGGTACTTAATACCTAACCATGTAATTATTTGGGTGGCGCTAAAGTTAGTAGAAGTTGTAGTGCCACCATTTAATGTATAATCAGCAGGTTGTAAAGTGTAAGCAATATTAGCAAATACAGTGTCTATTGGTTTAATAGTAAGTGGTGCGCTTGCATAAGTTACCGTTACCGATGTTTTGTTTGGATAAGCAGGGAACTTAGAATTCAAAATTACTGGGATATCAGCTTTAGCGGTATCAGTAGTTTTGAAGTAAAGTGCTGTTTTAGCGGCGTGTCCTTTTGGCAATAAAGCATAATCAGATGCTGACAGGGTTAACGCCTGAGGCGCAACTGTAGGGGCAGGTATATCTCCTAACTGCTTATATGTTTTATCCAACGGATTACATGCACTAAATGCTACAACAGCAATTAATGCAACAAAAAGATATATTTTTTTCATGATATTTTTTTTAATATACATTAGAATTTAATTTTTAGCGTGGTCATATATAATCTACCATTGCCATAGTTTACGCCAAGTGCATTTAATCTTGATACACTAGTGCCGTTTGTAGGATTTGGCTCATAAGCTTCTGTTAGATAAGTCGCATTCAATAAATTGTATACGTTACCTATAAATGAAGCGTCAAGGCCTGCAAATTTAAATCTGTAAACCACGTTCAAATCAATAGTTGAATAATTAGGTAGTGTAACAGCCGAAAAAGCATTCGGGTCAAAAGCCGGAGTAACTGCGGTTGCAGCAACCGGAACCATCTTTGACGGATCATAAGAAGCAAAGAAACGGCCGTAGTAGTTAGCGTTAGCACCTAATTTAACCTGAGGTAACACATCGATATCTAAACCAAGAGCAGCAGTAGTTTGCGCATTTGACGCAGCCGAGCTACCAAAATCACCTATTGTTTTTCCTTTTAAAATTAATGAATTAATAGTGGTTACTTTTGCTCCCGGAGCATCGCTGCTGATTATGCCGGAACCTGAGTTAGATGTATAATGATAATCACCTACTGAAAGCATACCGCTTATAGTCACTTCTTTTACCGGACGAAGTTTAGCATCTACCTCAACACCTTGGTGAACTTCATTAATCCCGTTTACATTACCGTATGGAATTGACCCATCTTGATTAGCAACACCTGCAATAGATTTTGCTCTGTCATTGTATTGTGAGCGATACAGGTTAACGTTAGCGGTGAACATAGCGCTTTTGTAACCGTAACCTAATTCATAGCTGAATAATTTTTCAAGTGTTTTAGTATCGTTAACACCTGTTGTTTTTGCGTTAGGGAAAATAGTAGCAATAAGTGGTGATTTTTCAACAACGCCAACGTTAGCGAAAACATTGTTATGAGCGTCGATGTTGTAATTAGCACCGCCTTTCACCTGGAAACCTATGAAATTAACCCAGGCTGATTTGCGTAATGGGTTTGTGTTTAAATAGTCAAAATAATCAGTCTTTCTGTTACTGGTATTGTTACCGCCAACAGTTATGAAACCAGACCAATCATTTTTAACATATTCAGCCTGTGCAAACACACCTTCTGAGAAGATGTCATAACTATAATTTTGATTGATCTTATCGCCAGTTACTGTATTTCTGTTAGGGTTATTTACATCGTTGTTATCAACCCAGTATGATCCGCCCAACAAGTTGTTCAATACATAAAAATTATCTCTGTGATAACCTCTTAAATCAACACCCGCAAGGAAGTTGATGTCTTTTACAGTTTTTTTGAAAGTACTGATCAAACCGTATTGGTAATGGTTATTTTGCGCTTGGTTAATATAAGTTGTTGCAGCACCATTAACGTTAGCTTTATTAGTAGCGACAATAGCATCAAAATCAATTGGCGAATAAAAATCACCTAAACGCGGAGCTGAACCACCCGGAGTAAGACCAGCCTGGCTACCTGCTAAGTAAACAGCGGCACCGGTGCCGTATGAACCATATAACACAGTTGATAATGAAGCAGTCTCGCTGATTTTCCAGTCATGGTTAATAGACAATAGTGGTTTATTATAGCGATTGATTTCAGCGCTATAAGTTTTCCCATACAAATTACCCCAATCAGAGTTGAACCTTTGCTCGCCCTGCGGAGCAGCACGATAAGTGTTAATTGTTTGATAAGTGTAACGCTGACCGTGGCTTTGAGAAGCACCCATGAAGTTAATAGACAACGTTTGATTTTTGCTTAAGATTTTTGAAATGTTAGCAAAGTAGCTATATCCGGTGTAATATAAACCTTCGGCGTTACCATCACCCTGGCTTTTAGATAGTAAAAAAGATGCAGCCCAACCGCTTGGCGTTAAACCTGTAGCATAAGAGAAGCTGGTTTTTGTAGCGCCGTAGCTGCCGATAGATTGTGATATAGTACCACCTTGCTGGCTTTCCAGGCTTTTTGTAGTTATGTTAATTGTACCACCTAGTGAAGGTACAGCTACACGTGAAGCACTTAAACCGCGCTGTACCTGCATTGAAGTAGTAACGTCAGCTAAGCCCGCCCAGTCATTCCAGTAAATTTTACCAGCTTCAGGATCCTGAACAGGTAAACCGTTAATTAACAATGCTAAGTTGTTGCTGTTAAAACCACGTATAGCTATACGTGAATCACCGTAACCACCACCTGCGCGGCTAACAGTAACACCAGGAGTAGCTTTTAACAACTCAGGAAACTCGGCTAAAGCGCCCTTTTCTTCAATGTATTTTGCACCTACAGTTGACGAAGCGATAGGTGTTTGCCTGTCAATTACAAGTGATTGATTTGCGGAAACTACCACCTCGTTCAATGCGCCCGAAACCGGGTCAATTAAAATATCGCCAAGATCGCTGGTAGTTACAGTAATCTCTTTAGTTACGTAACCAATATAACTAATAACTAAAGTGGTACCACTTGATGCGTTAAGTTTAAATGTACCACTAAGTGATGCCGATGTAGCATTTGTTGTGCCTTTTACCCCTACAGTAGCGCCAATAAGCGGCTCTTTGGTCTGTGCGTCAAGCAACTTGCCTCTCACTACCATACCATCCTGCGCAAGCGCAAAACCGGTAGTAAAAAGGCCGATAAATAAAATAAGTAAAAGCTTCCTCATACGTGATTTGTGTTTGAATATATGTTAACTAAAAAATTGCAGGGGCAAATATAAATCATAACATCCTCTTTATTGTTAAGTTAGTGTTAACAATTTTGACTATTTATTGTGTTTTTATCAACATTTTATCGCATATGTAAATAAATGCAAAATAATATTACCCATTTAATATAAAACTCACATCATTTTTAAATTTTTTACCTTTGAGTTAAACTATGGTTTTACTGGGGTATATAGGTTTTATATGATATTTAATGATGCAAATGCCGTATTGCTGTTTTCTGCTTTCAGCCCTTTTACTTAGCTTTGGCTTTCTAAAAATTAAAAGAACAGATCTAAGCATATGAATTACGATGTAATTGTTATAGGGTCTGGCCCGGGCGGCTATGTAGCCGCAATTCGTGCCTCCCAACTTGGTTTAAAAACTGCTATAGTTGAAAAAGAATCATTAGGCGGTATTTGCCTCAACTGGGGCTGTATACCTACTAAAGCTTTATTAAAGAGCGCACAGGTATTTGAATATATCAATCATGCTGCTGATTATGGCATCAAAGTAAATGGTACAGGTGAGGTTGATTTTGAAGGTGTTATTAAAAGAAGCCGCGGCGTTGCCGACGGAATGAGCAAGGGCGTACAATTTTTAATGAAAAAAAATAAAATTGACGTATTAATGGGAATTGGTAAGTTAAAAAGCAAAGGCGTTGTTGAAGTGAAAAACAACGAGGGTGCAAAAGAATTTACTGCGAAACATATTATTTTGGCTACAGGCGGTCGCTCACGCGAGTTACCCAGCCTTAAACAGGATTTCAAGAAGGTTATTGGTTACCGCCAGGCAATGATATTACCAAAAAAACCGGCTTCAATGATCGTGGTCGGATCAGGAGCCATTGGTATTGAATTTGCCTATTTTTATAATTCGATAGGTACCAAAGTTACCGTAGTTGAGTATCTGGACAACATTGTGCCATTAGAAGACGAAGAGATCTCGAAGCAGCTGGGCCGCATCTTAAAAAAACAAGGCATTAATATCATGACCGGCTCAAACGTTGAATCAGTTGACACCAGCGGTGAAGGTTGTAAAGTTACTGTAAAAACCGCTGCGGGCACCGAGGTGCTGGAGGCCGAGATCGTATTATCCGCCGTAGGTATATCAACCAATATCGAAGGTATCGGACTGGAAGAAAATGGGGTAAAAACCGATAAAGGTAAAGTATTGGTTGATGATTTTTACCGTACAAACGTTGAAGGAGTTTACGCTATTGGCGATATCGTTAAGGGCCAGGCGCTTGCGCATGTTGCCTCGGCCGAAGGTATTATCTGCGTTGAAAAAATAGCGGGTTTAAAACCAGAACCTTTGGATTACAACAACATACCCGGATGTACTTATTGCAGCCCGGAAATTGCGTCAGTTGGATATACTGAAAAAGCGGCTAAAGAGGCAGGTTATGAAATTAAAGTCGGTAAATTTCCGTTCTCGGCATCGGGCAAAGCAAGTGCTGCCGGCGCTAAAGATGGTTTTGTTAAAGTAATATTTGATGCTAAATATGGCGAGTTTTTAGGCGCGCATATGCTGGGCTTTAACGTTACCGAGATGATTGCCGAGGTAGTTACCGCGCGTAAACTGGAAGCTACCGGCCATGAAATCATCAAATCTGTACACCCGCACCCAACCATGAGCGAGGCTTTAATGGAAGCTGCTGCTGATGCGTACGGAGAGTGTATACATTTGTAAATCGAGATTTAAAAGTCAATAAAAAAGGGTCGGTAGCTACAAACTACCGGCCCTTTTTTATTGACATCCCACACTATTTTTAATTTTGAATTTTTACTTTTGACCTAACCAATGAAACTTCACACGATAGATACCGGTTTTTTCAAGCTAGATGGCGGTGCCATGTTTGGCGTAGTGCCAAAACTCATCTGGAACAAAACCAACCCCGCCGATGAAAACAACCTGTGTACCTGGGCCATGCGTTGTTTATTAATTGAGGATGGCGACCGCCTGATATTAATCGACACCGGCATCGGCGATAAACAGGATGAAAAATTCTTCAGTCATTATTATTTACATGGCGCGGCCACGATGGATAGTTCGTTAGCCACATTGGGATTTCATAGAGACGATATTACCGACGTATTTCTAACCCATCTGCATTTTGATCACGTTGGCGGTGCAATTGTGCGCCGGGGAGACAAACTGATACCGGCATTTAAAAATGCGACTTATTGGAGCAATGAAAGGCACTGGGACTGGGCCGTTAATCCAAATGAACGCGAAAAAGCATCATTTTTAAAAGAAAATATATTGCCAATACAGGAAAGTGGTCAGCTAAAGTTTGTTGAGGCTCATGATAATGTAAAATTTACCGACCAGATAAGCATAAGGTTTGTATACGGACATACTGAATCTATGATGTTACCGTTAATCAGGTACAAAGGACGACAGATATTATACATGGCCGATCTGTTACCGTCGGTTGGGCATTTACCCCTACCGTATGTAATGGCGTATGATATGTTTCCATTACAAACCTTAACAGAAAAAAAGATTTTTTTAAATGAAGCTGTTGCTAAAAACTACGTATTATTCCTGGAGCATGATCCCGTAAATGAATGTTGCACTTTGCAACAAACAGAAAAAGGTGTACGTTTAAAGGAAACTTTTAAGCTTAGTGCGTTATAAGTACACACCACAAAAACCATGCAATTAATTACTGAAAATGAATAATATATAATCTTTTTTTTATACTAAAATATAGGCAAAACATTTTGTACCTTTGCCCGTTCAATTCTAAAACTAAGAATCGAGGTTTATAAAATAAATGAGACAACTCAAAATAACACAATCCATTACCAATCGTGAGTCACAATCACTTGATAAATATCTTCACGAAATTGGTAAAGTTGACCTAATTACAGCCGAAGAAGAAGTAATTTTAGCCCAAAAAATCAGAGAAGGTGACCAGGCAGCTTTAGAGCGTCTAACCAAAACTAACCTTCGTTTTGTTGTATCCGTAGCCAAACAATATCAAAACCAGGGTTTAACACTTGGCGACCTGATAAATGAAGGAAACTTAGGTTTAATTAAGGCTGCTAAACGTTTTGACGAAACCAAAGGATTTAAGTTCATATCATACGCTGTATGGTGGATCCGTCAATCAATATTACAAGCCATTGCAGAGCAATCACGTATCGTGCGTTTGCCTTTAAACCAGGTAGGTTCATTAAGCAAGATCAGCAAGGCGTTTTCTAAATTGGAGCAAGAGTATGAGCGCGAACCTTCACCGGAAGAGTTAGCTGACATGCTTGAAACTACAGTTGACAAGATCTCTGATACCTTAAGCAACTCGGGCCGTCACGTATCAATGGATGCGCCATTTGTACAGGGCGAAGAAAATACATTATTAGATGTATTGGAAAACTCTGAGCCAAACACAGATTCAATCCTGATCAATGAATCACTTTCAGAAGAGATCAAACGTTCACTTTCGACGCTGACCGAGCGCGAACGCGAGATCATCGTATTGTTCTTTGGATTAGGCACCAATCACCCGCTTTCATTAGAGGAAATTGGCGAGAAATTTAATCTGACCCGCGAACGTGTAAGACAAATCAAAGATAAAGCGTTACAACGGTTACGCCATACCAGCAGAAGTAAGATTCTGAAATCATATTTAGGTTAATCCTTTTAGAAGCCTCCGGTAAACCACTGGAGGCTTTTTTTTTGCCTCTCTCCTGCTTAAACAATAATTAGCATTGTTTCAACAATAATATGGCGTTTAATCTGTTTGATTAACTATCGCAATTACCACTTGAAACGTTTAGGCATTCTCACACTGCAATTTACCAATTGCTATTGCTATACAATGTAGCATTCACGCTTTTAGCTACGTTTATTTTTATTTGGGAGGCAGGTACCCTTAATGCAGAAATTTTCTTTTCGGCTAAAGTATGCGGCTTTTTAGCTGCTATTGGCTTACACTACTATTCGTCCAAACAAACCTATTTTTATTTTCGCAATGCCGGCTACCATGTTATAACATTATTTAGCAGTGCTTTTGCTTTTGATATCTTGATCTGTTCACTGATTATAGCCTTACCATTTTCACATGCAGCCGCTTACTTTAAAAATTGACAGCGTACAACTGGCATTTGATGAACGCAAGATATTGCAGGACGTTTACCTGGAATGCAAACAAGGCGAAGTGATTGGCCTGCTAGGCCGCAATGGCAGTGGTAAATCGTCGTTATTAAAAATAGTTTTTGGTACCCTTACCCCATTTTATAAACACGTAAATATTAACGGTACCGTTATTCAATACGGATATCTTAATAACCGGATAGCTTACTTACCACAACAAAATTATCTGCCGGGCGGAATAAGAATAAACAGGTTAGCATCAATGCTTATAGACGGGCAATATTGGCAGCAGTTTTCAAATCTCAGAATTTATCAGGATCATCAGCATAAATATGCCGAACAGTTGTCCGGAGGTGAATTAAGACAGCTTGAGATGTTAATGATACTTTTTAGCAAAGCTGATTTTATTTTACTGGACGAGCCGTTTACACATATAACACCCGTACAGGCTGACTATTTTAAAAGCATTATACAAACCATTGCAAAAACCAAGGGCATTATAATTACCGACCATCAATATTATGATGTACTGGATATAAGCGACAGAATCATACTTTTAACCAACGGTTGTACAAAACACCTAAAAAACGTTGACGATTTAGTTACTTACAACTACCTTAGTGGTATAAAATAGATACGATATGACCATCCCTATTTATCAGGCCGATGCATTTACCGACCAGCTTTTTGGTGGCAACCCGGCAGCCATTTGTCCGCTTACTGAGTGGTTGCCCGATGAATTGATGCAAAAAATAGCCGTTGAAAATAACCTGGCCGAAACTGCATTTTTTGTTAAAACCGACAATGGTTACGCGTTGCGCTGGTTTACGCCCGAATATGAAATTGACCTGTGCGGCCACGCCACGCTGGCGTCTGCACATATATTATTCACCGAGCTGGGATATACCGGCGATACGATACATTTCGAAACAAAAAAAGCCGGTACTCTTACAGTACAAAGAGACGGTGATAAATACACGATGGATTTCCCGTCGCGACCGCCAATACCTATTGAAGAACCCAACGGATTAGTAGAAGCACTGGGTGGCATAGCGCCAACCGCCATCTTACGATCAAGGGATTTCTTTGTGGTTTATGATTCTGAAAAAGAGATACGCGACATCACTCCTGACTTTTTTGCCTTATCAAAACTGGACACCGTGGGCGTTATTGTAACTGCGCCCGGGAATGACGTTGATTTTGTATCGCGGTTTTTCGCTCCCGGGGCCGGCATTCCCGAAGACCCGGTAACCGGTTCAGCGCATTGTAACCTGATCCCTTACTGGGCCAGGATATTTGAAAAAAACACACTCCACGCCTACCAGATCTCGGCACGTAAAGGCGAGTTATGGTGCGAATTGCGGGGTGACAGGGTGTTAATGACCGGTAAAGCGGTTACTTATTTAAAAGGAGAAATTTTTGTTTAACCGGGTATTAGCCTGTTAATAAGCAACCGTCATCTGCGCCCTGATATGCATGGGATTTTCAATTTCGTCTACAATCGCGATAGCAAAATCTTCCATTGAAATAAAGCTTTTGCCTTGCACATCTGTCAGAAGCTGACCGCCGCCTACGCGGAATTTGCCGGTGCGCTGGCCGGGCGCAATTTCGGCGGCAGGGCTTACATAGGTCCAGTCTAATTCTTTTTCGTTCTGATAAAGCTTTAAAGCATCCCGGTGTGCTAACGCAGTAGTTTTATACTCCACCGGGAAATTTGGTGTATCAACCAATTGCAAACCGTGTGCCACCTCCAGGCTTCCGGCCCCTCCTACTATAAGCAATCTTTTAGTATGCGCTTGTTTTAAGCCTTTAATAAGCGGTATTGGTAACTCGGCTATGGTTGATGCCGGCGCGCCTTTGGTGTTGCTGTAAGCGCAAACAACAGCGTCCTGGTCAAATGCACCGGTTTCCACATCCTGTGCTTTAAACAGGTCGCCTTTGGCTACCTTTAAATGATCGTGTATCAACGTGTAATCTTCGGGATGGCGGACAACCGCCGTTACATCATGCCCGCGATTTAATGCTTCCTGAACTATGCGGCTGCCAATGCGGCCACTTGCTCCAAATACGGCTATTTTCATAAAAGGTAAAAGTTTTAAAGGTAAAAGGCAAAAGGTTATATTTTGTTTGATGGAAAAGATAATTTAACAGCCATTCCAAAACCTTAACCTTTCGTCTTTTTCTTTAACCTGAATGCACAGTCTTTTAACTCAAAAAAATATGGTAAAATCATTTTTTTATGATTATTTTGAACCCTGGAAATTGGACAGGGGCTATTACTATTAAATGCAGCTTACACAGTTAGAAATCAAAGGGTTTAAAAGCTTTGGCGATAAGATCACCATTAATTTTAATGAGGGTGTTACCGCTATTGTGGGTCCTAACGGCTGCGGGAAGTCAAACGTTGTTGATGCCATACGCTGGGTATTAGGAGAACAAAGCACACGAATGCTTCGTTCGGAAAAAATGGACAACGTTATTTTCAACGGTTCCAAAAGTCGTAAGCCTGCTAACCTGGCCGAAGTTTCATTAACCTTTGATAACACAAAAAATATCCTGCCTACTGATTATTCGCAGGTTACCTTAACGCGTAAGCTTTACCGCAGCGGCGACAGCGAATACCGTTTAAATGACGTACAGTGCCGTTTAAAAGACATTACAGACCTTTTCCTGGATACCGGCATCGGTTCAGACTCGTACGCCATAATCGAGCTTAGGATGATCGAAGAGATCATATCAAACAAAGAAGGCTCGCGCCGTAATTTGTTTGAAGAAGCATCGGGCATATCCAAATATAAACTCCGCAAAAAACAAACCTTTAATAAGCTTAAGGAAACCGAAGCCGACCTGGAACGTGTAGAGGATTTACTGTTTGAGATACAGAAAAACCTGAAGATGCTTGAAAATCAGGCAAAAAAAACCGAGCGCTATTACCGTATAAAAGATGAATACAAGGCCCTGAGTATTAAACTGGCATCATTTAAAATTGCCGCCTTTGGTACGTCGCTAAACGCTATTGAGCAACAGGAGCTTAAGCAACGTGAGGAAAAATCAGGCGTAATAACCCAGATGGATACGCTTGAAGCCGGCCTGCAGCAAGCCAGGCTGGAAAGCATCACGAAAGAAAAAAATCTTTCTGTACAGCAAAAAGCCACCAATGATTTTGTCGGCAAGATCCGCGCGTATGAAAGCGAAAAGAAAATAAAGAACGAACAATTAAAGTTTCAACAGGATAAAGAAACAAGATTAAGCGAAGAGTTGGAGCGCGACCGCAACCAACTTAACCACGTACTTTATAACATTAAGCGCCTTAATGAAGAAAAAGCGCGGGAAGACGAGAACCTGCAGGCTATAACAGAAAAAGTTGCCGACCTTAAATTAATGGTTGATGAATTGCGTCTGCAACAATCAAGCGCGCGTAATGAATTAAATGAGCTGACCGCCGCTAACACTAATCTGCAAAATCAGGCTTATAAAGCCGAAAAAGATATTGATATCCTGCAGATCCAGGAACAGGCGCTGGAGCAGGAAAGCCAGCGCAATATGGAAGATGCTACCAATAAAAAGGTAGAATTATCGCATTTTAAAGAAGTTGTCGCCGAGTTAGAGGGGCGTACCGAAACCCTGGAGAAAGATTACCGGCAGGAGCTTCAACGGGAAACTGAGCTGCAGGAACAAATTACCAATATTGATGCCGACGCAGATAAGGTCAAAGAAACGATAATAGCCGAAAGCCGTAAGCTTGACGCCAGGCAAAACGAGTATAACCTTACCAAAAGTTTGGTTGATAACCTTGAAGGCTTCCCCGAGTCCATCCGTTTCCTCAAAAACAATAACGAATGGGCCAGGAACGCTCCCCTCTTTAGCGACGTGTTATTTTGCCGCGAGCAGTACCGGGTAGCTATCGAGAACTATTTGGAGCCGCTAATGAATCATTATGTGGTTGAGAGTTATGATGAAGCGGTAAAGGCCATCAACCTGTTAAGCAACTCATCGCGGGGCAGGGCCCAGTTTTTTATCCTGAGCAATTATACTGATGAAGTATCGTTGCCATTTAAAGAGGATGCTGTTGGCGGTCGTATCCCCGCGCTTAGCGTTATTGAAGTTGAGAAAAAATATCAGCCGCTGGTGAGCCATTTACTAAAAAATGTCTACCTGGTTAATGATGAAGCCGAATTAAATAATTCAGGATTAACCGACGGGCTGGTACTGTTAGCACAAAGCGGAAAATTCAACAAATCAAAATATACCATGGCCGGTGGCTCGGTAGGTTTGTTTGAGGGTAAAAGAATTGGCCGCGCCAAAAATTTAGAGAACCTGGCTAAAGAGATCAAAAAGCTGGAAGTGGATCTTTTTGAGCTTAAAACCAGGTCAAACGAATTACAAACAAAATCGGTTTCATTAAAAGCTGCCGGTAAAGCTGCCGAACTCAATCAAAAGCAGGCCGAACTGAACCACTTAAATACAGAACTGATTACGGTTAAAACCCGGCAGGAACAGTATGAAACCTTTATTGAGAACAGCCTTAACCGAAAAGACGATATCGCTAAAAAAATAAGCGGAATAAAAGAGGAGATTGCCACACTGCAACCACTGCTTGTTGAACTAAAAGCCGCCAAGCAGGCTCAAAATGAATTACTTGCCGACAAACAAAGTGCTTTTAATGAGTTGAATGAAATGGTAACGGTACAGTCAAATACCTATAACCAGGAGAACATCAAGTTTCATCAACAGCAAAATAAAGTTTCAGGTCTGAATAAGGACCTCGACTACCGGTTTACGCAGCAGGAAAGCCTGGAGAGCCGGATAAAACAAAACAATGAGGAACTTGAAAAAGTAAAAGCAGCCATACAGGAAAATCTGCACCAGTCTGACACCTCTGACGACAGCCTGCTTGAAATGTACAGCCAAAAGGAAGAGCTTGAAAAAGCGACCCAGGAGGCTGAACAGGAATATTATAAGCTACGCGGCAAAATCACAGAAACTGAAGATGCCATAACGGCGCTGCGCCGCAAAAAAGACCAGGCCGAAGTAATAGAAAATGAACTTAAAGATGAGCGTAATAACCTGCGGATAGAATTAAACGCATTAAAAGAACGCTTATCAGTTGAGTTTAACGTAGATATTAACGAGCTGCCTGAAAATGAAACAGCCGGCGATGAGAACGAGCAACAGCTACGCGAGCGTACCGATAAATTAAAAACGCAACTGGACGATTTTGGTGCCATTAACCCCATGGCTGTTGAAGCGTACAATGAGATGAGCGAGCGCTTTGAGTTTATTCAGAATCAGAAAAAAGATCTGGGTGAGGCAAAAGCATCGCTGATGGCCACCATTCAGGAGATTGACGATACTGCAAAAGAGAAATTCATGCTTGCCTTTACCCTGGTGCGCGAAAACTTTATTAAAGTATTCAGATCGCTATTTAATGAAGAAGATTCGTGTGATCTGATCCTGACCGATCCGCAGCATCCGCTTGAATCAGATATTGATATTATCGCCAAGCCAAAGGGTAAGCGCCCCTTGTCGATCAATCAGCTTTCGGGCGGTGAAAAAACGTTGACCGCCACAGCCATCCTCTTTTCGCTTTATCTGTTAAAGCCCGCTCCCTTCTGTATTTTTGATGAGGTTGATGCGCCGCTGGACGATACGAACATTGATAAATTTAATAACATCATCCGCAAGTTCTCGCAAGAGTCTCAGTTCATCATTGTGTCCCATAATAAAAGAACCATTGCCAGCACCGATGTAATTTACGGTGTAACAATGGTTGAGCAGGGAATCTCCCGCGTTGTCCCGGTAGATATCAGGGAATTAGCAGATTAATTTGTAGTGCATTTACACTACAGTCTATTTATTTTTAAACGTCTTTTTGGTTATCATTCCGCTGAATTTGTTACCATTTAACTCAATTGCAGCAGCATTAGCCTGGTCGATTGAAAATGTCTTTTGCCTGCCGGATAATCCCTGTATCCTTTCGGTTGGCGAGCTATAAATGCCCCTTCTTACATAATTTACGGCATGGTGAAGCAATGTTTCGGTAGTATCGCCAAACTCTTTTGTAACATCGTCATAATCTTTTACGCCTGGATACTCAGCAGATCCCGGGGTCATGCCGGTATAGTATCCCCCCTGGCCTGCTGAGTTTTTAGTTTCAAATTCAGGGATATACAATTGATATTTATTAATATCGATGTCAAAAAACCCAACCGGCTTACCATAGCTGGTGGTACCTATCAATTGCACATCCAGGTGAGGGCGTAAATTATTAATAGTTAACTCACTGGCCGAAGCTGTTGAGCCGGTTACAATAAAAAATACCCGGCCAATGTTTAGCGAGCCTTTCTTGGTGAATTTGGTAGTATTATCCGCAACGGTATAACTAAACTGGCCGTAATTATACAACTGGTTGGTTGAAGGCTCACGTCTTACCTGGTTACCTAGTAAAACCTCTTTGTTGCTGGCAAGTATGTCATTAAAATAATAACTGTACATCGTAGCTCCGGTTTTAGCAATCGGCACAATCAGGTTATCCAGGTATTCGGCAGTTGCCACATAGCCACCACCATTATAACGAAGATCAACTACCAGGTCAGTGATTCCCTGTGATTGAAAATAATTAAACGCAGCATCTAACTTCGCGTCAGCATTTGCTTCGGATGTAAACGTATTAAAAACCACGTAGCCTATTACTTTGCCATTACCCACATTAAATGTTTTATAAGTTATTACCGGATTAGTGGTATAAGCTGCGGCAGTTAAATTTACTGTAATAGTGCTCAAATCGCTTTTTTGAAGCACCATGGTTATTGTGTTGCTGCCAGAATAGGCATTGATTACAAATTGTGTATGCGGGCCCGAACCCCCATCATAAGCAATGTCTGAATTGCCATTTATACTAATTATTTTATAACCGCGCTTAACGCCGGCAAGATCGGCAGGCGAGCCAGGGTATACATATTTAACACGCAAATCATTAACATCATTATATAGTGGGGCAAAGCCAAAATTATTGTTGCTGCCGTTTAACTCGGTTGATACCTGGCCCTCGTCGATAAATGAATATTTGGCCTCGCCCGGAGCTCCGGAATAGTATTCATAAGGCTGACCTGTGTTTGGGTTTATTTTATATTGAGATATGGCATCAACTTCTTTGGTTAATGCTGCCAAATCGGTGCTCCCTGCGAAAGAGCGTGGATTAAAGCTGGCATAAGATGGTAATGCGTCATACCAATAATAAGCCTCCTTGGCATAAAGAAATACAGAGTCCCTTATAAGATCTAAGGTTGAGCCAGTTTTTGACGGAGCGGTTCCATTATAAGCATTCTTCTTATCTTTTTTACAAGATATAGTATCGGCAGCGGCAAGTAAAATAGTGATGTAAAGTAGTTTTTTCATGTTGTTAAATTATTGATAACGAACCCCTCTTTATTATCTTATAACTGAGGATTATAAAATTTCTCGGATATTATAATAATCAATTCCACAAGCTTCGGCACTGTTGGCCGCAGCTTCTGAGTATCCTACCATAACAACATCCCTTCTCGCCAAACCGTGTTCTTTCATTAACAGGTGAAGCACATCCGGCTCGGGCATAGGTGAAATTTCTTCCGCAAAATAGCAAAATAAATAATTCTCAAGCCCATGCCACTCTGTTTGTTTGATTTTATTTAGCTGCAGTGCCGGATTATCATTGGCAACAATAAAGATTTTTTTACGGTCGACCACAATTTCCTGCAACATATCAAGCAAAGCTTGATAGACCAATAATTTTAACGGAAGTTTAACTGTAAGCAACAAATGCTGAAAATTTATTCTGTATTTCTCGTCTATAGCAAACTTTTCCTTCACTTTGTCAAACACCGCGTCCTTGCCTTGTGTATTGTAGGTATCCACCATTAACGCGGTGATTAACTTCGCGTCAACTAACTCGGTATATTCTAAAAAACTCGCAAACAGGTAATATACCTGGAAAAGGTAATCCTTTTCCGGATAGATAACATTATCCAGTTCAAATACAAAAGCGCTCTTCTGCTGATCTATATCGCTATATTTCATCATCTGCTACCTTTATATCTATGTTATATTCTGCAAAAAGCTGCTTTGATTCAAGCAGCAGTTTTATCTCCCCGCTATCAACTACATAAACCAGATCAATTAAATTGTCGAGGCACAACGCAAGCATTTCATGTGTGTAGGAAAATGAGCACGGATCAGGTAATTTGATCATTTTACCGCTCGAAAGCATAAAAGCCGGCAGATCATTATAATCTCCCAGAATAACATTATCAATGTTCAGTTTGCTTTTTAAGCGGTGGGCCGTTGCCGAAAGTGCAGAAGTGATAAGAACCTTCACCGTTTATTGAACAATTAAGCCGTCAACCATTAAAACCTTGCGATCTGATATGTTAGCCAGATCCTCATTGTGTGTTACAATAACAAAAGTTTGATTAAATTCATTTCGCAGCCTGACAAACAACTCATGCAACTCGCGCGCATTGGTTGAGTCAAGATTACCCGATGGTTCATCGGCAAATATTAATGCCGGGTTATTGATGAGCGCACGCGCCACCGCCACCCGCTGTTGCTCACCCCCGGATAAACTATTAGGCTTATGCTGGAGCCTGTGCCCCAGCCCAAGTAACTCTAAAAGCTCCGTGGCCCGCCGCTCTGCTTCCGGGCGCGAGGTTCCTTTTATAAATGCGGGGATACATACATTCTCCAAAGCATCAAATTCGGCCAATAAATGATGAAACTGAAATATAAAACCAATTTCGCGGTTACGGAAATTGCTCAGATTTTTATTGCTTAGCCGGTTTAGCTCCACATTGTTGATAAATAGCTGGCCCGAGTCGGGCTTATCTAAGGTGCCCAGGATGTTAAGCAGTGTACTTTTACCGGCACCCGATGCACCGACTATGGTAACGATCTCTCCTTTTTCAACTTCGAAATCAACTCCTTTTAAAATCTGAAGCTGACCGTATGACTTATTAATAGCAGTTGCTTTAAGCATGGGGTCAAAAATAGTGATTAGAGATTATTAATATAGTATTTGTTTTTATTAGGTATTAATGAGCCCGCTACGCTTCGGTTAGAGATTGGTGATTAGTTACCAAATTTTATAAAACGACGCCCCCGTCTTGTAACATTTTTATTAAACAACTTACCCTGATCATACCAAAGTAAAAACTAATCTTTAATCTCCAATCACTACTCTCTGATTTCAAAACAAAATCATTAGATTTACCGCAAATTCTTCGAAAAAGTATATATGAACATTCACGAATACCAGGGAAAACAAATATTAAAAAGTTTTGGTGTTAGGGTACAGGAAGGCATTGTTGCTGATACGCCTGAACAAGCTGTTGAAGCCGCTAAAAAATTGAAAGAAGATTACAACTCGAGCTGGGTGGTAATAAAAGCACAAATACACGCGGGTGGCCGCGGTAAAGGCGGCGGTGTAAAATTAGCTAAGAATTTAGATGAGGTTAAGCAGCGTGCTACCGATATTTTAGGTATGCAACTGGTTACACCGCAAACCGGGGCCGAGGGCAAACTGGTACGTAAGGTATTAGTTGCGCAGGATGTTTACTACCCGGGCGAAAGCGAAACCAAAGAATTTTATATAAGCGTTTTATTGGATCGTGGTAAGGGCCGTAATATCATCATGTATTCAACCGAGGGCGGGATGGATATTGAAGAGGTTGCCGAGCATACACCACATTTAATTTTTAAAGAAGAGATTGACCCTAAGGTTGGCTTACAGGGCTTCCAGACCCGTAAGATCGCTTTTAACCTGGGTTTATCGGGCGAGGCATTTAAGGATATGACCAAGTTTATTGCTGCGTTATATAAAGCTTACGATGCTACCGACTCATCAATGTTTGAGATCAACCCGGTATTAAAAACATCTGATAACAAGATACTGGCAGTTGATGCTAAAGTTAATTTAGATGATAACGCTTTATACCGCCATCCTGATTATGCGGCGATGCGCGACACCAACGAAGAAGATCCTACCGAGGTTGAAGCGGGTAAATCAAACCTTAACTATGTAAAGCTTGACGGTAACGTTGGCTGTATGGTTAACGGTGCGGGTTTGGCGATGGCTACCATGGATATTATTAAAATTGCCGGTGGTGAACCAGCTAACTTCCTTGACGTTGGCGGTACTGCCAATGCGCAAACGGTTAAAGCCGGTTTCAATATCATCTTAAGCGACCCTAACGTTAAAGCTATCCTGATCAATATATTTGGGGGCATTGTACGTTGCGACCGTGTGGCCCAGGGTGTTATTGACGCCTATAAAGAAATTGGAAATATCCCTGTACCCATCATTGTACGTTTACAGGGTACCAACGCTAAAGAAGCAAAAGAACTAATAGATAATTCGGGCTTAAAGGTATACTCGGCGATCTTATTAAAAGAAGCTGCTGAGATCGTTAAACAGGTATTAGCCTGATTATAAGCTGATATTAATATTATTTAATTATTAAAGGGGCATTTAGCCCCTTTTTTGTTGTATGATTGTAGCGCGAAACAGCAACGGGTGATCCGGTTAAAAAAGTGGATCACCCGAATCACCTTTTTTTGTTAACCAATTGAAAATAAAAAGGTTAACGTTTTGAGCGGATCACTTTGGATCAGCCTTATTCGTCAGGATTTTTAAACTGGAACCTCATGTAACTTATTGATTATCAACTAATTGAAAACAGGCTGTTTTTTGCCCCTTTTTAATGAGTGGATCACCTGAAACGGATCACCCTAAGCAGCTTAGGTATAGCTAACTGGGAAGAAATCAGAAGAATAACGTCCCCTCCTGCCGGGCATTGAAATGAGCAAATAGAAATGACAATAAAATTACATGTTTAAACATCTATTATATTATCTTTGTATCATTAAAACAAAACAATCATGGCAACAACTAAATGGGTATTAGACCCCGCACACTCAGAAGTACAATTTAAAGTAAAACACCTGGTTATTTCAACTGTAACCGGATCTTTCAAAACATTTGAAGGCGAATTAACTACAGACAATGATAATTTCGAAGGAGCAGACATCAGCTTTTCATTAGACGTTAACAGCATTGACACTACACAGGAGCAACGCGACGGACATTTAAAATCTGCTGAATTTTTTGATGCAGAAACTTATCCAAAGATCACTTTCAAATCAACTTCGTTTACAAAAACCGGTGATGATTACGAATTGAAAGGTAATCTTACTATAAAAGACGTTACCAAACCGGTTACATTGGCGGTTGAATACGGTGGCTCAGCTGCTGATTTTTATGGTAATACTAAAGCTGGTTTTGAAATAACCGGTAAAATTGACCGTAAAGAATTTGGTTTAACCTGGGACGGTATTACTGAAGCAGGTTCGGTAGTTTTAGGTTCTGACATTAAATTATCTATCAACGTTCAGTTTACCAAACAAGCGTAAATTTTAAAAACGATCTATAAATAAAAGGGTTGATAGTGCAAACTATCAGCCTTTTTTATTTTGGCCGGTTTAACTTTTACTACCTTTGCAATAATGTTAATCAAGATCTATCCTGAAAACCCAAACCCCAAAGCTATAGAACAGGTTGTTGAGGTATTACGCAAAGGCGGCATCATCATCTACCCTACCGACACTGTTTACGGCCTGGGTTGTGATATCACCAATCATAAGGCTATTGAAGCTATATGTAAGATCAGGAACATTAAGCCTGAAAAAGCAAACTTCTCTTTTGTATGCTATGACCTGAGCCATATATCAGACTATATCAAGCCTATTGACAATACGGTTTTCCGGGTATTAAAAAAAGCCCTACCGGGGCCGTTCACATTCATTTTCAATGCCAGCCATAATGTGCCCAAGCTGTTAAGCTCCAATAAAAAAACGGTAGGTATCCGCGTGCCCGACAATGACATAGCGCGCCGCATTGTAAAAGAGCTGGGTAACCCTATCCTGTCCACCTCTATAAGGGATGAGGACGATATCATGGAATATTCAACCGATCCAGAGCTGATCCATGAGAAGTACGAAGGGCTGGTTGACCTGGTGATTGACGGTGGTTACGGCGATAACATCGCATCTACCGTTGTTGATTGCACCTCGGGTGATTTTGAGATCATTCGTGAAGGTAAAGGCGATCTGGAGCAGTACCTGTAATCGCAGATCTTAACCCCGGATAGATTTGATAAACCCCGGGATCTTATCCATAAAATTTTCTTCGGCCAAAAGCTGTACAAACTTACTGCCCACTATTGCGCCGCTGGCGTATTGACAAGCCTTGGTAAATGTGGCGTTGTCTGATATGCCAAAACCAATTATGGTTGGATTTTTCAGCCCCATGGCCTTTACCCGGGTATAATAAGCCGCTATGTTATCAGATACATTTAAACTGCCGCCGGTAATTGATGATGATGAAAGTAAATAAATGAAACTGTCGCTAAGCTCATCTATTTTGCGGATCCGCTCAGGCGAGGTTTGCGGCGTCACCAGGAATATATTGCTTAGGTTATTATCCCTGAAAAAATCAGCATACATGCTCTCATATTCGTACATGGGCAGGTCGGGCACGATAATGCCGTCTACGCCTGCTTCGGCAGCCTTTTTGCAGAAACGCTCAACACCATATTGCACTATCGGGTTTACATAACCCATTAATAATACCGGAATGGTAACCCGTTTGCGCAGCTCTTTTAACTGTTCAAACAAAACATTAAGGGTCATGCCATTATCCAGCGCCTGCTGTGAGCTGTGCTGGATAGTCGGCCCGTCAGCAACCGGGTCCGAATAGGGAAAACCGATTTCTAAAAAATCAGCACCTGCTTTTTCTAATGCCGCGGCAATATCAACCGTAGTATTGATTTCAGGATAACCGGCGGTATAATAGATGGATAATAAATTGGTTTTCCTGGTAGCGAAAAGGTGGTTTAGACGGTTCATTATTAGTAGTTAAAATATTTGATATAAGTATCCAGATCCTTATCGCCGCGCCCGGAAAGGCAGACAACCACGTTATCATCCTTTTTAAATTTCATTTTATCCAGTTGTGCCAGCGCATGGGCCGATTCAATAGCCGGGATGATGCCCTCCAGCTGGCAGCATAATAAACCTGCCTGCAAAGCCTCATCATCAGTAACGCTTGCATATTGCGCGCGGTTTATTTTATACAGATGCGCGTGTTGCGGGCCTATACCGGGATAATCCAGCCCGGCTGATATTGAATAAGGTTCAACAACCTGCCCGTCGTCAGTTTGCATTAAAATAGTGCGGCTGCCATGTAATACGCCTTCCTTACCTAAAAAAGTAGTCGCTGCCGAATGGCCGCTGTCCACACCTTTTCCGGCTGCTTCAACAGCAATCAGTTTTACACTTTCATCGTCCAGGAAATGATAGAACATGCCCATGGCATTACTGCCGCCGCCTACACAGGCCATTACATATTCGGGCAATTCTTTACCGGTATGTTCAAGCAACTGCTTCCTGGTCTCAAATGATATGATAGACTGGAAACGCGCAACCATATCCGGATATGGATAAGGGCCGACAACCGATCCGATGATATAATGCGTATCCACCGGGTTTGCTATCCAGTCGCGCATGGCTTCATTGGTCGCGTCTTTTAATGTTTTACTGCCCGATGTAGCGGGCACAACCTTTGCGCCCAGCATTTTCATGCGGGATACATTGGGAGCCTGGCGGGCCATGTCGATCTCGCCCATATAAACCACGCATTCAATACCCATTAAAGCACAAACGGTGGCTGTTGCAACACCATGCTGGCCGGCGCCGGTTTCGGCAATGATGCGTTTTTTACCCAGCCGCCGTGCCAATAAGATCTGGCCGATGGCATTGTTGATCTTATGCGAACCGGTGTGGTTAAGGTCCTCGCGCTTTAAAAATATATTGGCGCCGTATTTTTCAGAATACCGCTTCGCAAAATAAAGCGGAGACGGCCGGCCAACATAATCCTTTAAAAGCTGGTCAAACTCGGCTTTAAAATCCGGGTCGCTGATAATTGTTAAATAGCGCTGCCTTAATTCTTCAACATTGGGGTAAAGCATCTCGGGCACATATGCGCCGCCAAAATCACCATAATATCCCTGCTCGTTAACTCCGTATTTCATGCGTAGTATATTGTTTTATCAGGCTAAAGGCCTGTTTTAGTTTTTCTAAATCTTTGTTGCCGGGCGCAATTTCAAACCTGCTGTTTAAATCAACCCCGTAAAACTGCGGATGCGTAATTTTTGCCAGCTGCGCCAGGTTATCCAAACTTAAACCGCCGCTTAAAAAAAATGGCACGTTTAAGTTGTATTTATTTAAAACAGACCAGTCAAATGCTTTTCCCGATCCGCCGTATTCAGCTGTTTTGGTATCGAACAGAAAATAATCCACTTTGTTGGCATAATCATTTAATTGATTAAAATCAAAATCCGGGTTTACGCCAAATGCTTTAATTACCTGCACCTTATTTCTAAATGAGTTTGCAAAGTCAGGATCCTCATCGCCATGAAGTTGTATGGCGTTAAAACCCAGGTTAGCTGCAAGACGGTTTATTTCCTGCCGGCTTTCATTAACAAATACGCCTGTTTTGTATATTGAAGCAGGTAAGCTTTTTAAAGTATCAGCGGCAATATCCCCCACAAACCGCGGTGAACGGTCATAGCAGATGAAGCCCACATAATCGGGGACTAAATTTGCCACGGCGTTGATATTATCCGGATATTTTAATCCGCAAACCTTTATTTTCATTTTAATTTCCAATCAGGGTTTTAAAACTTGCCAATGCTTTTTTACCCAGCAAAGATTCCTCGGCCTCGTAAAAACAATCAGCAAAACTATTTTCAGGATTGATGGTATTTATTGCCAGCGCAGCATTTGCTAAAACCACATCGCTTTGGGCCGTTGTGGCGTTTCCGCCTAATACCTGCATAAAAATATCAGCCGACTCGTCAACCGTACTTCCGCCGGTAATTGCAGACGGATCAAGGCGATCAAACCCTATACTTTTCAGTGTATTTAATTTTTCACCTTCCGGGGTAAATGTTTTAAAATCGCAGGTAAGCGAAATCTCATCATAACCTTCAAGGGCGTTCAGGATCGTATATTTTTTATCAGACTGCTGATAAAGATAGGCATACATCCGTGCCAGCTCCAAATTATAAACCCCAACCAGCTGGTTTTTGGGTCTTGCCGGATTAACCATCGGCCCCAACATGTTAAAAAAAGTCTTTACGCCCAGCTCACGGCGTATCGGCGCCACAGTTTTCATAGCCGGGTGAAACAGCGGTGCATGTAAAAAACAGATATTGGCCGTATCCAGGTTTCGCTTCAGTTCGGCAAGGTTATTAGTGAACTTATAGCCCAGGTATTCCATCACATTTGATGATCCGCAACCTGAGGAAACACCATAGTTACCATGTTTGGCAACTTTATAACCCGCACCGGCCACTACGAATGACGCCAGGGTTGAAATATTGAACGTATCCTTGCCATCGCCGCCGGTACCGCATAGGTCTATCAGGTCATCGGTGCCCAAATCAACAGGCAGGCACAGGTCCAGCATCGCATCTCTGAAACCCTCCAACTCGGTAACGGTTATGGTACGCATGCAATAGGCCGTCATAAACGCGGCCATTTGCGAGTTGTTGTACAAACCCTGGGATATCAGCGTTAAAATATCCTTTGCCTGATCGCGGGTAAGTGTTTTATTTTCAAAAAGATGGTTAAGTATTTGTTTCATATTTTGCCCCCAAAGGGATTGTTTATTAAAAACTATTAAATGCTGCTAACAAAAAAGGGTTACCTTACGGCAACCCTTTAAATATAATTTTAAATAACAGGAGTTTGCCTTACGATTAATCGTTAAGCCACCACCAATTATTATTTAACATTTTAGTTATCATTACGGCGCAAATATGGAAATAGTTTTTTCTAAAAGCAAGCAGAATGATATTTTTACTGAAAGTTGATGGTTTATTAAGTTGATTAAGTAAACAGCTGTAGTTTGCTTAAAACCGGATACCGTCAAACTTACTTCAAACTACTCACAAACTATGGCCATACATAAAAGAAAATTTAACCCCGAGGATGATCTTGGTTTCGGTACACAGGCGGTAATCAGAAACCAGCGGCTGGTGAACCATGATGGCTCCATAAATGTAAAACGCAAGGGGCTCTCTATTTTCAATACCTCAAATAATTACCATACGTTAATCACCATGAGCTGGATAAAATTCTGGCTGCTGGTATTATCCGGATATTTGGCGGCCAATATAATTTTCGCTTTTATATACGTGTCTCTTGGGCCGGGTACATTGGATGGCGCCGTTGGCAATACCTTTTTTTACCGTTTTATGGATGCCTTCTTTTTTTCGGCACAAACCATATCTACGGTGGGTTACGGCCATATAAGCCCGCATGGCATGGCCGCTAACAGCGTGGCGGCCTTAGAGTCAATGCTGGGGCTCCTGGCTTTTGCACTGGCTACAGGCCTGTTATACGGGCGGTTTTCAAAGCCATCGGCAAAAATAAGGTACAGCGATCATTTGCTGGTTGCCCCTTACCGGGATAATGGAAAAGGGATCATGTTCAGGCTCACCAATCTGCGTAAAAACACATTGATCGATTTGCAGATGGAAGTTATATTCTCCTATAACGAAGACGTTGACGGTAAAATGGTACGGCGTTTTTTATCGCTCGAACTGGAGCGGAAACGGGTAAGCATACTCACGCTTAGCTGGACGGTGGTTCACCCGTTGGACAATGACAGCCCGATAAAAGACATAACCCCCGAAGAAATGGTTAATACCGAAGCCAGCTTTGCAGTATTGTTAAAAGCATTTGACGATACTTTCTCGCAAACCGTACACTCACGTACCTCCTACCAGTATGATGAAATAATATGGGGGGCTAAATTTAAACCCGCGTTTGACAGGGACGAAGAAGGCCGGCTTGTTTTAAATCTGGATAAAATTGATGATTATGAGCTGGTAGCTTCAATAGCGCCCCAGGAACAACCTTTGCAGGTATGACAGGCTATTTCAATAAGGCATCCTTTTCTTTTGCAAACACATTATAAACCAGCTGATCCAGCCTGGCGGGTATCAGTTTGCTTAGCAATACTGTTAGTTTCCCCTGCGCAGTCATAATTAAAGTACGTTCGCGTTTTTCAACGCCATCGGCAATGATTATAGCTACTTCGTCGGCTGTCATCATTTTTTCTTCGTGCAGTGTGCTCTCGCCCTGCTGGTTGCCATCTTTATTAAGGGCGGTGTTGCGGATGTTTGAAGCTGTAAAACCCGGGCAGGCGGTCATTACGTGTACGCCGGTTTTTAAATTCTCAACCCGCAAAGCATCCAGAAAACCATTCATGGCAAATTTAGAGGCCGAATAGCCTGTTCGGCCGGGCAGACCTTTATAACCCGCTATAGACGACACGCCAACAACAGATCCTTTTGTTTTAATGATCTCGGGCAGTGCGTATTTGGTACAATAAACCATCCCCCAGAAATTTACATCCATTAAAGTTTTTAAAACCTGTAAATCGGCATCTTTAAACAGGGCCCGCATAGATATACCGGCGTTATTGATGAGGATATCAATTTTACCGAAAGTAGTGATAGCTTGTGTGATCAGGTGTTCGCAATCGCTTTCAACAGCTACATCACATTGCACTGCCACAGCCTTAATTTGATATTTATCCTGTAACGACTGCGCAATTTCACACAGCGTAACATATTGACGGGCTGCTAAAACCAGGTTAGCGCCGCGACGGGCAAATTCTTCTGCTAATGATTTACCGATGCCTGACGAGGCGCCGGTTATAATTACGATCTTATTGTTCAACTTCATAGGCTGCCGGGTACATCTGCATGCCTTCTATTTTTATTTCAGGCAATCTAAACAGGTACTTGGCGGCGAATATAAGCATAGCGCCATAAAAGTTCTTTATGTACTGCCAGCTAAATTTTGACTGATCGTTGCTTTTAAAGTTAATAATATACGTTTTGGGGAAGTAATAATTTTTATACCCGGCTAACCGCATACGGTATGACAGGTCAATGTTGTGCCCATATTGTACAAAACGCTCATCAAACAAACCCACTTCATTTAAAACAGATTTACGTATTAACATAAAAGCGTCATTCAAAACATCAACTTCTGAGGTTTGAAATTCCTCAACCCAGGCTTTATGGTTACGGTTTGACAAACGTGTTTTCTGGAAATTTTTGGCAAAACCTATCAGTTTAAAGAAAGTGACCCATGGCTGGGTAAGGCCGCGATTTGACTCAGGCAAAAAGCTTCCCTGCGCTCCCAGCATTCTGACACCGACGCCTGCAGCCTCGTTATGAACATTCATAAAATCAAGCACTTTATCCAGCGTCTCTTTGCCGCAAATAGTATCCGCATTGACCAGTAAAATATACTCTCCCCTGGACACTTCTATCCCCTGGTTACCAGCTTTTGCCACGCCCTCGTTGGCAAGGTTGGCAATTATCCTGACATCCGGATAATCGGCATTAACCATTTCTACCGAGTTATCAGTTGATGCATTATCAATCATAATTAACTCATAATCAATAGAATTACCGGCCTTAATTAAAGCATTAAGTGCAAGCTTTAGCAAATCACAACGATTGTGATTAACAATAATTACCGATAGTTTCATACTTACCTGGATAAAGAATTTTCATACGGAACACGTGTAGCAATAGACCGACCTAACGTAATCTCATCGACGTACTCCAATTCTCCTCCAAAGGCTATGCCACGAGCTATTGTTGAGATACTTACATTAAATTGTTTTAACTTTTTATGCAGGTAAAAGATAGTGGTGTCGCCTTCCATGGTAGCGCTTAAGGCAAAAATTACCTCTTTTACCTCTTCGTCATCAAGGCGCTGTACCAGCGTGTCCACCTCCAGGTCAGACGGGCCGATACCGTCCATAGGTGATATTAAGCCGCCCAATACATGGTATACGCCGTTATACTGGCTGGTATTTTCAATTGCCATGACGTCACGGGTATCTTCAACAACGCAGATCAGGCTATGGTCACGTTTAGGCGAGGCGCATATTTCGCAAACCGGCTGATCAGAAATATTATGGCAGGTTTTACAGAACTGGATTTCGTTACGTAGTTTGCTTATAGTAGCGCTGAATTGGTGTACCTCTTCCCTATCCTGGTTAAGCAGGTGTAATACCAGGCGCAATGCGGTTTTTTGTCCCACACCCGGTAATTTCGCAAATTCGGCAACCGCGTTTTCTAATAACTTCGACGAAAAGTTCATACCGCGAAGATAGCTATTAGTCTGCAACCCCGAAAGACCGGAGGTCTGAAATAATAGTGTCAATTACCCGTAAACCGAGGGTTGTAAAGGCCCGGGGTAAAGACTAAGTATTAAAGTTTTTTTGTTTAGTGCGGTACTATACATAACTTGTGTGCAGGAAATAAATGAAAATCTTCCGGTTATCTCGACTTTCGGGCTTCCGGGCTTAAACAAAACATATGTCACCAGGAATACTGTTATCCTTTATTATAGGCTATTTTTTAGTGTTATTGATTATATCCTGGTTAACATCGCGTAAGTCCTCAGATAACGATACTTTCTTCGTAGCCAATCGTAATTCCAAATGGTACCTGGTAGCTTTTGGGATGATAGGCACGGCGCTAAGCGGGGTTACTTTTATATCGGTTCCGGGTAAGGTTGGCGCACCGGGCGGGGATCAGTTTGCTTATTTTCAATTTGTGTTAGGCAACGCGGCCGGTTTCATTATTATAGCTACGGTATTACTGCCATTGTATTACCGCATGAAACTGACCTCCATCTACAGCTATATAGAACATGCGTTAGGCACCTGGAGCTATAAAACGGCGGCAGCTATATTTTTATTAAGCCGCGTAATTGGCTCATCATTCCGGTTGTACCTGGTGGTTATTGTATTACAGAAATTTATTTTTGACAACTACGGCGTGCCCTTTGCGGTTACGGTTTTAATATGCCTTTTGTTGATCTGGGCCTATACGTTTAAAGGCGGCTTAAAAACCATTATTATTACCGACAGCCTGCAAACGCTGTTCCTGGTATCGTCGGTTTTTCTGTCGATATTCTTTATTTGCCGGGCCATGAACTTCAGCGTTTTTGAAGCCGTCGAAGCTGTTAAAAACAGTAGCTACTCAAAGATCTTTTTCTTTAATGATTTTATGACGAGCCACTTCCATTTAAGTAAAGAATTTATTGGTGGCCTGTTTATTACCGTAGGCATGACCGGGCTTGACCAGGACCTGATGCAGAAAAACCTGAGCATGAAAAACATCCGCGAAGCGCAAAAAAACATGTTCAGCTTTACGGGGGTGTTCGTGGTGATCAACATTTTCTTTTTAAGCGTGGGTGCTTTGCTATATATATATGCCACCCGCTACGGCATTACGGTACCTGCAAAAACAGATTTCCTTTATCCTACCATTGCCCTAAAATATTTAGGAGTAATACCGGCAATTGTATTTATGCTGGGGCTTACGGCAGCTACATTTGCTACTACCGACTCGGCGCTTACAGCTTTAACTACCTCATTTTGCGTGGACTTTTTAAACTTTAACAAGGGTAAAGACGTAAACAGTAAGAAAATGGTTAACATCCGCCATTACGTGCATATCGCGTTTTCGGGCTTATTGTTTTTAACCATTATTATATTTAATGCTATTAATAACGATGCTGTGGTGAGCGCCATATTTAAGGTTGCATCGTATACTTACGGGCCGTTATTGGGTTTATATTCCTTTGGCTTGTTTGTTAGTAAAAGGCAGGTCAGGGATAAGTTGGTGCCGTTTATTTGTTTGATATCGCCAGCTATATGTTTTTACTTAAGCGCCCATTCTGCACAGCTATTTGGCTATACTTTTGATAACGAACTCATCCTGGTGAATGGAATTATTACATTTGCGGGATTGTTATTTACCTCCAAACCTAAAACAAAAGAGGAAATAGCTAATTATACTACTACAAGATAAAATAATGACCGGAGAAGAAAAAATAAGACAAGCGTTTGAGAACAAGAACTGGCAGGAAATTAAAGTAACCGATTCCTGGCAGATATTTAAAATAATGGCCGAGTTTGTTGACGGCTTTGAAAAACTGGCTAAAATAGGCCCTTGCGTATCTATATTTGGATCGGCACGTACAAAAAATGACAACCCTTACTATAAACTGGCGGAAGATACCGCAAGATTGCTAACCGAACGCGGCTATGGCGTGATATCAGGCGGAGGCCCGGGTATTATGGAGGCCGCTAACAAAGGCGCTTATGAAGCCGGCGGTAAATCTGTAGGTTTAAATATTGAACTCCCTTTTGAGCAGTTCCACAATAAATATATCGACCGGGATAAGGTACTGGAGTTTGACTACTTCTTTATCCGTAAGGTAATGTTCATGAAATATTCGCAGGGCTTCATTGTATTGCCGGGTGGCTTTGGCACTTTGGATGAATCGTTCGAGGCCATCACCCTGATTCAAACCGGTAAGATCGCCCGTTTCCCTATTGTGTTTGTTGGTGTTGAATATTGGGGTGGTTTGTTTAACTGGGTAATTGAGAAAATGCTTAACCAGGAACATAACATCCACCCGGATGATCTGAACCTTTACCGCCTGGTTGATACAGCCGAAGAAGCTACGGAGCATATCTTCCGTTTCTATGATAAGTATGTATTGAAACCCAACTTTTAAGGATTTTACCACTAACAAAAAGGGAGCAACTAAGTTAGCTGCTCCCTTTTTGCTATAATGCTTTTAAGTTAGGCTACTTTGATTTTTCTTTAGTTTCGGGTTTGGTACCTGCTGTTTTTTCGCCGGCGGTTTGTGTAAGCTCAAGCATATCGCTAACTTCATCGGCAACCTTGTCAGAACTGCCAGAATAGCCTACGTATTTAAAACGGATATTGCCGTTCTTGTCAATCAAAAATTTAGTGGGGATGCCGGTTACGCCAAAATCGTTCACCACCTTCGCTTGTTTGCCCGCATCGTTCTTTTCGTCAACTAATACATGGAAAGTGTATTTATTATCAGCAATAAATTTCTTCACCCCGGTAATATAATCGGCGCCAGTTTCCCAGGTATCAACAAAAAGAAATTTGATATTGGGGTCGTCTTTGTATTTATTTACAGCCATTTGCATACCAGGAAAAGATGCCTTACACGGACCGCACCAGGTGGCCCAAAAATCAACTACAACGGTTTTGCCTTTTAAACTTTTTAACGATACAGGGTTGCCATCCAGGTCTTTTAATTCAAAATCGGGCGCGGGTTTATTAATCATGCTTGCTGCCAATTTGGTTCTGGCTTCTTCCCTGGCCTGTTTTAATAAATCCGTCAAAAATTTATCATAGCTGTCAGTTCCGTTTTTCGCAATATAGTTTTTCTTTAATTTTTCTTTGATCACGTCTGTCGTCCAACCTGATTTTACACTTTCGCCGGCTACTTTAATTACCTCATCGGTTTTCCCAAGGGCATCTAAAATCAAAACATAGGTTTCGGTTTCGCCCCGGCCGCCTGCACGGGCCGCCTCTTCGTGTGGCAGCGCTTCATTAAATTTATTTTGTCTAAAAAGAATGTAGGCATAAGTGTCCTCAAACATCGCATTGTAAACTTTATTGTTACGCTGCACTTGTGACGGTGCTATAAACGACATTACCTGTGGTTTCTCAATTAACGGCCGCACCATATCCAGCGACTGTCGGGATAGCTCTTCGGCATCAGTTAAACGCTCCCCTTTTTTTGCAAGGTCATAAGCAACGTCATTTAAAGGGAGTATCAAATCCTGTTTGCTCTTCAAAGTCGCTTCAACCCGCCGAAAATCATCCAGTTTGCCGTTAAATAAATACGCTTCGGCCAACCGGGTTTTTAAACGTTCATCGTTCTCTTCATCACCAGTGGCATATTTTACTTTGTAAGCCTTGTATAATTCTTCTTTGATAGCCGGATTTTTCTCTTTCATCACCGCAACAATTAAGTTGTTCCTGGCTCCGGTACCGTTAGGAAAGTTTGTACTGATGGCGGCTTTCAGCGAATCTGCTATAGTTGTTTGTTTGGTTGCATTTAACAAATCTACTGCCAATAACAGGTCTTTTTCGTTACTGCTCTTTTTAAGACCGTTTAGCTTGTTGTCTGCCAGCGTTTTATATTCAGGCACACGAAATAGATAATAATAATATGGACTGGCGTAATCTTTTTCTATATCGGGATGTAGTTCAAATTCCTTTTTATACAGGTCCAGGCTTTTTTTCATATCCTGCTTAACCCCTGATATATTATTACCGGTGCCCGCCAATATAAAGCCCTGCATGGCATAAGCCCCCGGTACGGGTTGCTTACCTTTAAATACCTGGTAGATATACCCTGCGCCATTGTTATTGTCAGTTTTATCCCCGGCAACTATTTTTATTAAAAAAGCTTTGGCGCTGGCCGGAATTTCCAACACTCCCTTAAAGGCTTTTCCCGACGGCGTTAGCGAAACGTCTTTAGCGGGGTATAATTTATTATCAAAGAAATAAACGATAGCCGACATGTCCTTTTGGCCCGCTACCGCAGTCCCCGCCGAATCATACGTAAAACTGACTTTCTTTTCAACCTCGGGATAATCTGTTGATAAGGTAAGATGTGATTTAGTTTGTGCCATTGCATGCTGCATGCAAAACACACCTGCGACGATCAAGAGCGCGTTTAAGTTTTTCATAGGATGGTAAGGATAAGGTGTTTACAATACTAATTTACATAAAAATTTATACCGTCAAAAAGAATTAATAATTATTTAATTAAGATTTCGGCATAGTTTATTTATTTTGCAAGGATGGAACAACCTGCCAAATCAAAAAAGCAAGCTGCCTTAGGTTTTATATTTATCACCCTGTTAATTGACGTAACCGGATTAGGTATCATAATCCCCGTATTACCGAAGCTGATAGAAACACTCATCCACGGTAATTTAAGCGAGGCGTCGCGTTACGCCGGGTTATTAACGCTGGCTTATGCCGTTATGCAGTTTTTATTTGCGCCGGTATTAGGTAATTTAAGCGATAAATACGGGCGGCGGCCGGTTTTGTTAGGCTCTTTACTTGGATTTGGTATTGATTATTTGTTTTTGGCCTTTGCGCCCAGCATTGGCTGGCTATTTTTGGGCCGGGCCATAGCCGGTGTTACCGGCGCAAGTTTCACCACGGCGGCAGCCTACATTGCCGACGTTAGCACACCCGAAAAGCGGGCGCAAAATTTTGGTATGATAGGCGTGGCATTTGGCATAGGATTTATCATAGGCCCAGTTATTGGCGGTATCCTTGGTAAATACAGTACACACCTCCCTTTTCTGGCCGCTGCGGGCCTGGCCTTGCTAAACACCATTTACGGATACTTTGTACTGCCCGAATCTTTAGATAAGGCGCACCGGCGCCCTTTTGAGCTTAAACGCGCCAATCCGCTGGGGTCATTATTACAACTTAACAAATATCCCGCGGTATTAGGTTTAGCAGCATCGTTATTCCTGGTTTACTTTGCGGCGCAGTCTGTACAAAGCGTCTGGACGTTTTATACCATGACTAAATTTAAATGGAATGAGGCATGGGTTGGCTACTCATTAGGGTTTGTCGGGCTGACCGTTGCCGCTGTACAGGGCGGATTGATCCGTATTGCGATACCTAAACTTGGCCAGCAACGCAGCATCTGGATGGGGCTGTCTTTTTATGCCATGGGGCTGATATTATTCGCTGTAGCCAGCAAGGGCTGGATGATGTTTGCCTTTATGATCCCTTATGCCTTAGGCGGTATAGCCGGCCCCGCACTACAGGGAATTATGACCGCACAGGTGCCCGCCAATGAGCAGGGCGAGCTACAGGGCGCTTTAACCAGCCTGGCAAGCCTGAGCTCAATTTTTGGGCCTTGGATAATGACCTACCTTTTTTACAAATTTACCAAACCGGGCGCACCGCTTTATCTGCCGGGGGCGCCGTTTATTTTAGGCGCGATATTGATGTTGTTAAGCGCCTTGCTGGCCGTGCGAAGTTTTAAAAGAAACACAAACTAATTTTATTGGTTATACTGACTGCAAAGTTCAAATTTATCCTATGGCTGACAAGCTTCCCCCTGTTACTAAAATTACTAAAAAGGTTACCAAATCAAAGCCGTCCGCCGCGTTAGGATTTATTTTCATCACCATTTTTATTGATGTACTGGGGCTTGGCATTATTATACCGGTAATGCCTAAATTATTGCAAATGCTGGGTCATGTTGATGTGAGTACCGCATCAAAATACAATGGCTGGCTAACGCTTATTTATGCTACCATGCAGCTGGTATTTGCCTCAATAATGGGTAATTTAAGTGACAGGTACGGACGCCGGCCGGTTTTACTGATATCGTTATTTGGGTTTAGTATTGATTATATGTTTATGGCCTTTGCGCCATCAATAGCCTGGCTGTTCCTGGGCCGCTTCATCGCGGGGATTACAGGTGCCAGTACATCAACGGCAACGGCCTATATAGCTGATATCAGCACCGGGCATAAGCGCGACGCTAATTTTGGTTTGGTTGGCGCGGCATCCGGCTTTGGTGTAATTATTGGCATTGCCTTAGGCGCCTACCTGGGCGAGATCAATATCAAATTCCCTTTTATGGCTGCTGCCGGGTTTGCCTTTTTTAACGGCTTGTACGGTTTATTTGTATTGCCTGAATCGTTAAAACCCGAGCACCGCAGAAAATTTGAATGGAAACGGGCCAATCCCCTTGGTGCCCTGATAAGGGTATTTACCAAACATACCGGGCTGGGCGGTTTAATAGGCTGCATCACCCTGGTTTATATCGCCCAAAAAGCTGTAGAGTATTTACTATCGTTCTTCCTGTTTGAGAAGTTTAACTGGGCACTAAGCAGCGTTGGTACCCTGGGTATTTTTATCGGGGTGGTGCTGGTAGCCATCCAGGGTGGTTTGATACGTTATACCATCCCAAAATTCGGGCAGGAAAAAAACATTGTATTCGGACTGATCTTTTATGCGCTGGGGCTTACCCTCATAGCTTTTGCAACAAAGGGCTGGATGATGTATTTATTTATGATCCCATATTGTTTGGGTGGTATATCCGGCCCGGCATTACAGGGACTGGCTACAAAAAAAGTGGCAAAAAACGAGCAGGGAGAATTACAGGGCGCTTTAACCATTATCAACAGCATAAGCGTTATTATCGGGCCGTTTATATTCAGTTATATATTTTACAATTTCACCAATAAAACGCATGGTACTTATTTCCCCGGGGCGCCATACCTGCTGGCCGCGTTCCTGATGCTGATCAGCGTATTTCTGGCGATAAAAAGTTTCAGGAACCATGTTGGCAAAGTGCGGTCAGTCAAGTCCGCTAACCCCTCCTGATATCACAAACTTCATCATATCCGCGGCGTTCCGGTTAATCGGTTTTACCTTATCGGCCGATATGATAATTACCTGGCCGGCAAATGAATAAGAGTATGGAAAATATACAGCCACCTCGCCGGGTAAATTTAATTTAGCCAGATCTTTTTGCACCAGGAAGCCGATTTTTTTTAAGCCAAACTCATTAACCTCAACAATAACAGCTTCGTTAAATTTCTTCTCGTCGCCAACAAATGCTTCGGTGAGATCTTTTATAGAGGAATAGAGAAAGTTAAAAAATGGCAGCCTGTTCAGCCATCTTTTAAACCAGCGCTTTATCGGGTCGGTGATTACGTTGGTTACCAATATCCCGGCAATCATTATAACCAATAAAACATTTAATATGCCCAGGCCGGGGATATGCATTGGCTTGCCGTGGCTGTCTGTCCATAAAACGTCACTTAGATTTAATGCGCTGTCAACGCTTGAAACCGCCCAAAATATTAAAAAGGCCGCTGCTCCTATCGGCACAACAACAATTAATCCTTTAAAAAAGTAATTTAATAAGGCCGTGGCTATTCTCTTCATTTTGATCTGCAAATTCTACTCGTAAAAATACACCCTTTTTACGCGCTGTGAAATATTAGTTAATATTTCGTACGGAATAGTGCCTATCTGGGTTGCCAGCTCTTCAATTCTATGCTGCTCATTAAATACAATAACCTCGTCGCCTTCTTTAACCTCCACCCCGCTTACATCAATCATACACATATCCATAGATACATTGCCTATGGTGGGCACCAGTACCCCGTTAACCAGCATATTGCCCACGCCATTTCCAAAGGCCCGCAAATAGCCATCTGCATAGCCTATCCGTACCGTAGCAATTCTGCCGTCGTTTTTCATTACACCATTGCGGCCATAGCCTACCGTGTCGCCGGCAACTAATTTTTTTACCTGGGATATACTGGTTTTTAAACTCGTGATGGGCTGTAAGGCGCTGTCATCTGCCGGCACAGCAGCATCAATTCCGTATAAACCGATGCCCAGCCTCACCATATCAAATTGCGCCGAGGGCCAGCGTGTAATACCTGACGTATTAGAAAGATGTTTAATCACCTTGTAATTAAGACAGTCTTCAATTGCACCGGCCGCTTTTTCAAACCTTCCGATCTGTTCTCGGGTAAACTGATCATGCTCTGGCGCCTCGCTGGCTGCCAGATGGGAGAACATGGACAGAACCCTTATATATTTATTTTCTTCCAGTAAATCGCATAGCAGGTCCATATCAACCGGCTCAAATCCCAAACGGTGCATTCCGGTATCGATCTTAAGGTGTACCGGATAATTTAAAATATCGTTTTGTTGTACAAATTTTATAAAATTATCAAACAAACCAAAGCTATAGATAACGGGCTCCAATTTAAATTCTGCCAGTTTATCAAATGCGGATTGCTCAGCATTTAACACCATTATTGGCATGGTTATGCCGGCCTGCCGTAATGAAATACCTTCGTCTGTATAGGCTACCGCTAAATAATCTACCTTATTATACTGCAGCATGTTGGCCAGCTCGAAAGTACCGCTGCCATAGCTAAAAGCCTTTACCATTGCCATTAATTTCACGCCCGGCTTTAGCTTCGACTTATAATAGTTCAGGTTGTTCAGCATGGCGTTCAGGTTGATCTCCATCACAGTTTCATGCGTTTTCTGCACCAGTGCCCTGCTTACCCGCTCAAACTCAAAACTGCGCGAGCCTTTGATCAAAATGGTTTCGCTTTTAAACCCGGGCGTGAGCAGGTTGTTGAGTAATTCGGTGGTATCTGTAAAAAAAAACTTTTCAGGTACGTCAAAATATTCCTGGCGGCTCAAAAGCGCGGTACCTACTCCAATAAATTTATCGACTTTTTTTGATTTGATCAGCTCTGCAACCTGTTTGTATAACACATCCTCCTGCAAGCCTGACTGAAAGATATCAGACAAGATCAATGTCTTTTTATGATGCTGATTTTGCTGATTCAGGAAATTAAGCGCAATCTCCAGCGACTGAATATCTGAATTATAGGAGTCGTCAATTACCGAGCAGTCGTTAATGCCCGTTTTAAGCTCAAGGCGCATACTAACCGGGTTAAGGCGTTCTAATCGCTTATCAACCTCAGCGGCCGGGTAACCTAAAGCTAATAACGCAGCCCAGCAAATTATAGCGTTCTCTATCGAGGCCTGGTCAAGGAACGGTATTAAACATTCGATCTCTTTTTCCCTGAATATAGCCCGCAGATAATAGTTCTTCTTGATCACCGTCTCGCTAAAAACATACAGGTCTGCCTGTTTAAAGCTTCGGCTCCAGGTAAAACAGGTGGTTGCAGGGATATCTTGTTGGTAATCGACCAGCTGATCATAGTTATGGATAAGCAAGGTGCAATGTTTAAAAAGTTTGAGTTTCTCCAGCACCTTTTCGCGGGTGTTTTCAAAGCCGCTGTCATGCGCGGTACCCAAATGGGTCAGTATCCCTATGTTGGGTTTAATAACGGCCTCCAGCTTTTCCATTTCGCCGGGTAATGATATGCCGGCTTCAAATATGCCCAGGTTATTTTTTTCATTGATCTGCCATACCGACAACGGTACGCCGATTTGCGAATTATAGCTTTTAGGATTGCGAACAATAATTTTATCAGCAGCCATTAACTGGTATAACCATTCTTTAACAATAGTTTTACCATTGCTGCCGGTAATGCCTATCACATCCAGATTAAAACGGTTGCGGTGATGCCGGGCCAATGTTTGCAGGGCCAGCAACACGTCTACCACGATTAAAAAATTAGCATCCGGAAGTTTAATTTCGGGGCCCTGCTTAACGACAAAGTTGCGTACACCTGCCGAGTATGCTTCGGCAATAAATTCATGACCGTTACGCCTGCCGCTCAACGCAAAAAACAAACCTTCGGCGGCTATGTTGATCCGGCGGCTATCTGTTAGTAATACGCTGATGAGATCTTCTTTGATGATCTCGCCTTCGGCATTTATAATTTGCTTAACTTCTGTAATTGAATATTGATTGCTTAGCATAACGGTACTAATTTGCTTATATTTCTGTCAATAGAAGAATTTTTAACAACTTTGGTTTTAATGGACGCGCCCAAAAAACAAAAAATAACCGACCCAAAGGTAGCCTTAACCAAAGCCGAGCATTATTGCGCCTACCAGGAACGTTCGCAGCAGGAAGTAAGGGATAAGTTATATGAATGGGGACTGTGGCCCGAAGCGGTAGAGCGTATCGTTTCAGACCTGATTGGCGCCGGGTTTTTAAACGAGGAAAGATTTGCCAGGGCTTACACCCTGGGCAAGTTCAGGCAGAAAGCCTGGGGCAGGATCAAGATTAAACAGGGGCTTAAATTTAAAAAAGTACCCGACGTTTTGATAAAAAAAGCGCTTTTGTTAATTGACGGCGATGCCTACCTGGATACACTGACCACTATTTTAACAAAAAAGGCAATTATATTAACCGAAAAAGACAGTTATAAACGCCGCTACAAGCTGCAACAATATGCCATGGGCCGCGGATTTGAAAATGATTTGATATTGGAAGTTTTGAAAAACAGCGACTTATAAAAACCTTCAAAAAAAATGCAGAAATTTCTTGCAGAATGTTCAATTCTGTCTATATTTGCACTCCGCAAGCGAGAAGGCAGTAATGCTGATCACAAACGGAAATAACCAACGCGAAAGTAGCTCAGTTGGTAGAGCACGACCTTGCCAAGGTCGGGGTCGCGAGTTCGAATCTCGTCTTTCGCTCAAATCCCTTTCACAAGAAGGGATTTATTGTTAAAAGGTTAATCACCTGCTCAGATGGTGGAACTGGTAGACACGCAGGACTTAAAATCCTGTTCCCGTTAAAGGAGTGCGGGTTCGATTCCCGCTCTGAGTACTATTTATGACAAGTAGCCAATTTTATTGGCTACTTTTTTTATGAGTTAAATTTGAAATGTGCGGTGATAACACTTACCATAGGCTAAATGCCTGGAGATTTTAAATAGGGTGCGTGTTGTGTTGGAAATATCAACGATCGATAAGTTAAATATTACTCTTGACTATCAATCTATATTTAAGTTTATTCCATTTCGTACTTAGTCCCTGTAGAAAAATCAGGTTCCCATATTCATCCATGTTATTTTCCCTATGCGATTTCTGAATCCAGTTCTCATAAAATTTGTCAAATTGTTGATTATCTAATTCCGGTAACTTAAACCCGGACAAGTCCCAAAATTTACTAAAATCACTGTTATTTAGGTTTTGGCTAACAAATTCTGGCATTTCCATTAATTTCAACAGTAATGTAAGTTCATTTTCATCGGCCAACATTACAGTTTGAAAATCTGGATAAATAGCAACGAATTTTTCCAGGTCATCTAAAGTGTCAATGCTAAATTGGTCAACTGCTATAAAATTGAATTCCATTATAACTATCTTTTTATTATGCTTTCTTCCCTGGCTTAGCTTTCTTTTTAGTTTCTTGGGCCTGTTCGGCTTGTTGTACAGGCTGCGACTCATTTGATTTTGCCAATGAGATTAATCCACCCATAGCTCCAAGATTCATTGAATCCAATGCCGAACTTGGCACAATAACCATGGAACCTTTTTCTTTTAAACCTTCAAACAGCATATTCATTCCTCTTAAGTGCAGGGCTACCGGGTTATTTATGTATTGCAGGCTTGCCTCGGCGAATTTTTCGGCAATTTCTGTTTCAGCTGTTCCCAATATCACCCTTGCCCGGCGTTCACGTTCTGCCTGGGCCTCCTTGCTCATGGCATCGGCTAGCAATTGCGGAATAACAATATCTTTAATACCTACATTCTGACAGGTTATTCCCCAGGGATTGGTATGCTCGTCCAATATCCTTTGCAGCAGGTCCGTTACCTTATCCCGTTCCTGCAGCAGTTCAGCCAGTTCATGTTTACCTATTACATCTCTTAGTCCGGTTTGAGCGATATAGGCGATAGCCATTTCATAATCCTGCACTTCTAAAGCAGCTTTTTCAACGTCCCATACCGTCCAGTAAACAACGGCGTCAACATTTACCGGCACTGTATCTTTTGTCAGTGTTTGTTCCGCTTTAAATTCTGTAACCCTAACCCGCTGATCGATATAGTTATCAACTGTATCAATAATAGGGATCGTAAAAAAGATACCGGGCCCCCGTAATCCGGTGTATTTGCCCATGCGTAAAACAATAGCCTTTTCCCATTGGTCTGCTATATGTATCGAACCGGAAATAAACAGGGAAACTATCACGAGCAAAACTCCAACCAAACCATTAATATAGCCTGCACAATAAGCCCCGACGGATGCCCCTATCAATACAAGCGCAATTACCGTTGAAATTGGATTAGCCACCAGCTTGGTGTTCTTTTTTGTAGTTATCATATTATTGTTTTTTAAGTTGATTAATAATGTCGTCTGTTGAAAAACCGTAACTAAATGCAATGGAGGAAAACTCATTACAGATGTCTTTTAATTTAGCGCCCCTCTCCCGATCAGATATCTGAATTTTTATTTCATTGATAAATGTGCCCGTCCCCTGCTGCGTTTCTAAAACCTTCTGAATTTCCAATTCTTTGTATGCTTTGGCCACCGTATTCAGATTTACTTTTAAATCTACAGCCAGCGAACGCACGGTTGGTAATTGTTCGCCCGTTTTCAGGTTTCCTGCTGCTATACCGAATGTGATTTGATCTATTATCTGTCGATAAAACGGGGTGCCCGTTTTGGGATCTAATTTGAACTTGATCATTTTAAAATACTATTGTACTATATATATAGTACAAACATACAACAACTTTTTATTAAAAAAAATAAATTTAATAGTATCATTAATTGTTTTTTATCGGCCTTTTGATTTGACACGGCAGTTGAACCGGAAAATGGTTATCAGGCATGATGTGGGTAATAAGATTTAAAGAAAGTGAATGGGCGGATAATGCAATCTCTTTGCAAATATTAAGTTATTTGTAACCAATAATATTTTGAGATAAAAGACGGCGCCGTACAGATTGAGTAAAACTGTCCAGGCGGTAAGTTAGGTTATGGCTATGGCTATGCCCGGAAACTGTTATTCTTGTACTGTTAGCCAGGTATAACCATTGGCAGGGATATGAACTTGCACCTCCACATTGTAGTCCCGGCTCAATTGATAAATTTTACCGGTATCGCCCATCTCACTGATTAGCGCTGTATTGTTTAAGCCGGTATAATACAGCGGCAGTTTAATTTTCCTGACCATCACCTCCCTGGTCGGATTATATAGCATCGCCATTCCCTTAATTTTCAAATTCGGATTAACATGCAATATCCCGTCCCAGTCCTGCCCGTCGGCCCGGCGCAGGTGAATAAGTTGTGAACTTAAAATATCACGGTATTGGTGATACCAGTTTAACGTTTTCAAGACGAGCTGTTTGGTTGCTTCGGTGTCGTACAGCCGGGTGCCCAGGTAACAGGCCTGGATTCCGGCGCCGTAATATTGCATCATCAGTTGTTCATAGGCATCCAGGTGTTCTGATAGCGGCTCGATGGTCGCCTCCGCCCCACCGCCCTGATATTCCGTTAGCGGCACAAAGCCCCAGCCCATGGTTGGCATCTTTTCCCAGGTCCCGTCATAAATATTCTGCCGGTTCAGGATCATTTGCTGTGGCCGCGGCAGCGAGAAATTTACCTCCCGGTACCCCAGCGCACATTTGCTGCCACCGTCCAAAAAGTACCAGTCGGGCGTATTTACAAAGATTCCGTTCTCTGCGCACCAATGGTAAAATGCTTTTTGTTGCTCCATTTGCGTCCATTGCGAATCTTCCAGCCCTTTGTGGCCGGGATGGGTGGTCGAGGCGCAGACGTCGCCGGGATAAGCACCATCCTGGTCAAATTCGTCAAAACCAGTCGTTTTCAAAAAGTATTTTAACTTCTCAAAATATGCCAGTCCCCACCGGCTGCCCAGGCACGGAGAATGAGCGTAAAGAGCATGGACATCCGGCTTGCCGGTTTTCGGATCGATAACATCATCATTATCACTGATACGCCTGCTGGCCAGCAGGGAATAGCCGCCGATAAGGATGCCCTTACTGTGCGCATAATCGGCCAGCATTTTACAATACCTGATATTGCTTTTAGTTGTATCCTCCATACTAAAGCCGGTATGGAAACTGAGCACCAACATATCATAACCCGTTGCGGCACACTGGTCGATTGCATTTTTAACCACCCGCTCATCAAAACTTTTACAAAACAGGTAGGTAGGCGCCTGGGTAGCCCAGGGGGCAATGGTTTGGTACATCAGGCGCTGGGCAAGCCCGTTACGTTCGCGGTCATAACCCTCCAGCAGTAACTCGTTCGTACGGATTGATTTGAAGATCTGCCCGGGCGCCAGTTCTACGCCCGGTCCGATTGGCGGATAGACTTCCAGCACACAGGGGGTTTGGAGGTCATAGCTCACCTGCGACGTATAGGTCGTATCGGTTTGCCAGTGCGTGGTTTGGTCAGAAAACCGGGCATTCATGGCATCGTTAAAAGCATAGTTACTTTCCACATAGATCCCGTGCGGCGGACGGAACAGGGCAGCAGGACCCGCAACCGAAGATTCTTCTTCGTGTACGGCCAGCACCTCGTTAATGACCTTATTTAACCTGATCTTATGCGAACCTTTATTCTCCACGCTTAGCCATTTACAGATGAGCGGGATACCATCATAGAGTTCATAATTGACCCGCACCCCGATGCCCGATAATGCGGGTTCGGTTGAGGTAAACAGCAAACTCAGCATTTTCCCGGTCGGCTGCTTTTTGTTGGCGGCCCATATTTTGCTAACCGGTTTCCAGTTAACATAAGGCACTATCGGGCCGACCGCATAGGACTTAAATTTAAAATCCCCGTCATGCGCTTTTAAGCCGTCTATCCATTCTTTTTTCAGGTAAGCCTTCTCCGGTTGCCCGTACAGACCGCCTATGGCGTAGGTTTTACCGTCAATGGTCAACTTTGCATCCGGGCCAACGGCACGTAAAAGTTCTTCGCCGCTGCTCAGGTTACGGAAACCGGTACAGGCCAGGTTTGGCCCGAGTCGGAAAGTTCTTTTGAGCAACCCGTTATCCAGGATAAGGTCTTTGCCGTCGGCGCTTTTAAATACCCCGGCTTTAACCGCCGGAGCTTTGATCAGCCAATCGGCGGGCTGGCTCGCGGCTTGCCAAACAGGTAGTTGCCAGGCCCGGACAGTGGCTGAAAATAAGCACAGCATCAGTATGAAGTATAGCCTAAGATTCATATCAATTTCTTTTCATGGTCCCGGCGGCAAGTTTAAGCGCCTGGCAGGCATTGACCACGCCTCCCGACAAACATTTATCCTTTAAAAATTCAGATTTAGTTACTGATGCAATTATAATGTTTTTCACCTGTTCGGCAGAAAGATCAGGATAGTATTCCCTTAACACAGCCGCCAAGCCTGAAACTACCGGTGCCGCCATGCTGGTTCCAGAATCAACCGCATAGGCCGAACGGGGGGCCGTTGAATAAATAGCTACACCCGGCGCAAATACGTCAACAGTTGTTTTACCGTAATTAGAGAAGGCAGCCGCCAGTGAGCCATCGTTTTTAAAGCCTGAGGCACCAACCTCAATCCAGTTAGCCGGAGACGGTACGGCATTGTCTGCGTTATTTAACAGGTCCTCATCCTGTCCCTGGTTGCCTGACGCGTGAACAATAAGCACATCTTTTGAAAGCGCATAGTTGATAGCTTCCAGCCGTTTTCCGGCGAGCATGCTTTTACGCTGACCAAAGCTGATATTGATCACCCGGGCACCGTTATTTACCGCGTAACGGATAGCCGAAGCAACCCGTAAATCGGCTTCTTCCTCTTCACCGGCAATTTTCGGCCGGGTAAATTCGCCGGGGCTGTCCGTTAAATCAATTCCGCCTATGGTACGTACCACCATCAGCCGGGCTTTATCGGCTACCCCATTCATGCCAATTTTGTTGTTACGTACGGCAGCAATAATGCCGGCGATGTGTGTGCCATGATAAGTTGTCGGGCCGCCTGTTTTGAGGTCATAATCCTGATCAAGGTAAAAATCCATTTCCATTTGATACTGAGTTACGGACCGGTCTATCAGGTGCCGCTTATAGTTGACATAGTCCGGATAAACTTTTAAGCCGTAAACCATATTTTTTTGCAAGCTCAATTCCGTCTCATTTCGGGGTATAAAGTTCCTGAAGTCTGATTGCGTGGGCACCGGCCTGCCTATGCGCCCGGTCATGTTTTCAAGTGCCTTTTTTTCTGCTGTTGCTGTTTCCAGCTTTTGTTTTAAGGGCAATAGTTTTTCGTCCAGTGCTTTCCGGAGCTGCGAAACATCCTTCCCTTCCGCTTGACTGGCCCTGATTGATTTGGTCAATTCGGCGATATCAAATTCCGGGTCACCTTTGGTCATCGGGCTATAGAAGTTCCAGCCATGCAGATCATCCGCGAAACCATTATGATCATCATCCTTACCGTTTCCGGGAATTTCCCCGGCATTGGTCCAGATCACTTGTTTCAGGTCTTCGTGTCTCACATCCACACCGCCGTCCAGCACCGCTACTATAACCGTTTTTGCCTTTTTACCCTTTAAGATTTCGGCGTAAGCCTTTTCCATGCTGATGCCAAATACACCATCCGCTTTTAAATCCATCAACTGCCAGTTTACCGACGGGCTTTCCGGTTGCTGCGCCAATGCACCGGCGGCTTGAAAAAACATCAGAAACAGCCATATTATTAATTTGCGTTTTGGGCAACTTTTATAAATTTTATTCATTTTTATCAGGGTGTGATTTGCAACAGTTCGAGTTCAAAGATCAAGCTACTATTTGGCGGGATATTGCCCGTTCCCCTATCGCCATAGGCCAATTCGGCGGGAACGTAAATGATCCATTTAGAGCCTGTGGGCATCAGCTGTAAGGCCTCTGTCCAGCCTTTAATAACGTCTGTTAATTTGGTGACATAAGGCAGGCCGCCTTCCAGTGAGCTTTCAAATATTTTGCCGTTAACAAAACTGCCGGTATAATCTACCAGGACTTTACTATCGCCAGACGGTTTATTACCGGTTCCTGTTTTGATTACTTTATACTGTAAGCCGGATGGCAGTTCAATAACCCCCGGCTGCAATTTATTCCGCCGCAGGAAATCCTTATTTTCTTCTGCCAAGGGCAGTGCCATGTGCCCCTGAGCCTCTCTTCTGGCTTTTGCCGCTCTTATCTTTTTTGTATCGACGATCAGGCCGCCTTCAACTTCGGCAAACACAAATTTATCCACTATTCTTTCTTCTTCCTTCAGTTCAAAACCATTGGCTCCCAGGGCGTCGCGGATGCTTTCAATGTCTGTCCATGAATTTAATTTAACAGCGACAGGATAGTCGCTTTTTATGCCTGTTTCATTAAATATGTAAGGATTGCCCGGTTGCTGGTTAATCTGGTAAAGCACCGATCCTAGTGACTCGTTGCTTTTCACGTTTTTATTCGCAGTTCGTCCCGGTTTGGCTTTAACTATCCATACCTTTTCGCGACGTTTCTGCCAGCCTACATGTAAACCTAACAAGCGATCAAGGTCGGCAATAACGCTTTGCGTAATTTCGATATCCGTTTGTCCGTTATCCTTGTATTGCGATTCAAAACAGATAGCATGCTCCCTCACCCAATCTTCAATGTACCCCGTTTTTAACTGTGGCGTGAGATAGGTTTGGTGGGTATATTTTGCCGGATCTGTAACTTCCCATACGGTTTGGTTGACCGTGCCGACTACAGAGGGTTTGACCAACTTTCCGAGTTTAACCAATTTATTCCAGCAGGTAGTATAAATGGATAAGATGCTTTGATTAATAAAATAAACCCGGACAGTATTATGAACAGAATCCCTGACAATACCTGAATTGCCAAAAGGACCCGCCGCGCTTGCCCCGTTTTTTTCTTTATACCCGCAAATGGCTGCATATTCCAGCCGGGTACCTTCCATATCGATCTGGTTTTCATCCGGCGTAAACAGCGGTTGTTTGGCTCCGTCAAACATATAATAATCGTCTTTTATGGGCCAGTTGGGGATTTGGCCATCAAGCACCTGCCGGATATTATAACTGTCAACATATCCTTCAGAAGTAATACCGATCACTTTACCTTTGTTGATCCATATTTCATGAGGAATAACTTCGTGAGGGAAATATTTGTTAAATAACTTATCGTCTGTAACAACAGGCAGGGTAAGTTTCCGGGTAAAAACATTCGCCTTCCAGAAAGTCTCTGTATAAGCACGGGTCTCGTAAGTAACGGGCAATATCTTTACCCGGCCCCCGAATTGCTTTTGCAGGCTTTCCATTTTAGGTAAGGCTTCTACGCAGCCCCCGCAGCTGGTGGCCCAAAAATCTATAATGAGCAGCCGGTCTTTGAAGTCCGCAACTTCAGCACTGTGCTGCGCTCCGTGCCATATATTGTTGATGGTAAATTCCGGGAGCCGGTCGCCGATTTTTAACCCGCGGGTTTGCGCGGACGCATTAACTGACAACATGATTAAGAATGCCGTAAGCAGATATATTATCTTCATGGATTTCATTTAAGTTCTTTGATCACAAAAATTTTCAATTCGCGCATGTCTTCCTTTAGGTCCAGGTCATATTTGCTTAATGCCAACCGCAGTAGCTGCGTGTTGGAGTAGTCTACAGAACCCAGGTCTATATCCACGGCTCCGGGATAACCTGTATCGTCAACTACCGGCGTTAATCCTGTTTTTTCAACAGCCTGGGTTAGATAGCCTAACCCAACATTTCTGAACACGCCGCTTTTCCCAAAAACAGGCTCGGACGAACCACTTGGTTTAAGCTTATCTAGCCCGGAAGTACGCACCAGTACCAGTGTCTTCACCTTCCGTGTTTCGTAGCCAAAGCTGATGTTAAAGTGCTGAGCAACGTCATCCTCAATCATCTTAACTTTCCTTACTGAAAAGGCAGCGCGTGGCACCAGCAGTTCGTAGCAATAGGCATTTTTACGGAGCCATGCCTGTTTATTACCGTATGCCGGCAGGTACCGATAGGCTGACGGGTCCTTTACTTCAAGCAAGATCCTGCTCTGCATGGGTGTTTCGAAGCCATGGGTTAGCATTTCTACGATGGACGCATTGTAGATACTTTGCCTGATAGTGCCCTGCTCCCTGTTTTCCTGGGTGGCCATATTGAATCCGAATTCACGATGTACGGGTTCAACGCCTTCGCGATAGCCCGTAAAAACAGAAAACCGCAGCAACCTGTCGATATTTGCCTCTTGCTGTGTATCCAGTTTGAATACGGGTTTGGCATAGTCAAAATCAAACAGCGGTTTCCGGTAAACAAATCCTGTCGTATCTTTTTGCGCCTGCGCCTGAAATACAATAAGGGACAGCATCCCTGTTAATAATTTATATTTTAATTTCATTTTTTATGATCTATTAATTGCCATGCACCAGCCATGGCCGCTGAATACCATCCGTTTCCCGACGGGTATTCAGCAGCGTAATGGTGGACGCCTGAGCGTTATCGACGGTTTTGTTGGAGGCCGCCGTTGGTATTGGTGATTACTTCCGTCGGCAGAAGCAGTGCATAGCGTAAATCATTTGGCGCAAGTGTGTATGTTGCTGTTATGGTTTCTGTACGTATCGGGCTTGTGGTAGTGCCGGTAAATGTAATCGTCCGGGTCTTTCTCACGGCACCTTTATTCAACCTGCGCAGATCTGTCCAGCGTAAACCGCGCATCAGGAGCTCCTTCCGTCTTTCATCAAGCACCTTATTTAAGGCATCAGTTGCGTTGCTTGCCGTCTGGGCAGTGTAGGTCCCGGTTTTATAACGTTTTATCAGCAATGCATTTAAACCCGCCATAGCGGCATCAGCATTCCCTGCCCTGGCATTACATTCCGCAGCTATCAGGTAAAGTTCATCGGTCGCCAGTCCGGTATACAAGGCAGAATTGGTTACCGGTTCATAATTACCGCTGAAGCGATACGACCCGTCGGGGACGGTGACATTGGCGGTGACAGCGGGATTGGATAAATTGATAGGCAGTTTTACCGTAACCGTATTGGCTTTCAGAAATACCGACTTTCTCAAATCAGTGGTTGCGTAAGATGCAACAAGATCAGGGTCTATTTTAGCTACGTTTGAAGTGGCGCTTGTAGCCGGGTTTAACAGCGCATTATTAGCTACCATCACCGCATGAAAGATATCTTCGATATTTTGGAATCTGGGCGTAAAAGGAGTACTGGATGTAGTACTTAAACTATTGTAATTAATAAGTTTATTGTTGAGTGCAAGCGCCGCGTTGGCATTAATAAGAGCGTTCGGGTAATCTTGCATTGCCAGATAAACACGCGCCAGCATGGCGTAGGCGGCCACCTTGTTCGGCCTCGAATTTACCGGCGAGGTTGTTGGCAACAGGGTTACGGCTTCCTGAAGATCCTGCAAAATGCGCGTGTAGGTTTGCTGCACCGTTCCCCTTGACGATACTTCGTTAAGGTCGGAGGTCATTTTCAACGGGATTCCCGGATCCTGATTTGCAGAAGCAGCATTATAGGGAGCGGTATAGAGCTGCGCTAAGGCATAAAACGCAAAGGATCGAAAAAACAGGGCCTGCCCCCTGATGCTGTTCAGCGTGGCCTGGTCTGAAGTCGCTGTATTTTGTTTAGCTATCCCTTCAAGGGCAAGATTGGCATTGAATACGATCCGGTAAGGGTTTTGCCATTGATCAATAGCCAGCGCGCGCTGGGCGGTTGGCTGCCAACTGTAAAAATCCTTATTTTCCTGTGATAAAGCGGCGTACCTGGCATCAAACAGGTAATAATCATCCGCCGACGCTTCCCCGTCGCTCGGGTATAGCACGTTCATTGTTGCATAGTTATCCAGGAGCAACTGACAATCATTAGCGGTAGTAATAAAGTTTTGATTACTGTTTTGCTTAATATCCAGGTATTTCTGGCAGGATGCCAGCATGCAGCTGAATGCGGCTGTAAGTAAAAATATTTGATATGTTTTCATTGCTGTTTACATTAAAAATTTGCTGAAAAGCCCAAACTATATTGACGGGGAACAGGATAATCAAAAACATCAGGATCAAGCCCTAACTTATTGGCCCGCCATATGATCCCCAAATTGCTGACGTTGGCATAGATCCTTGGATTTTTGATAAACCAATTGCGTTTTGGAAACACATAAGATAAATTTATTTCCTGAAGGCGGATATGATCGGCCTTATAAACATTGACATCTGCATAATAATAGTAGCTATCCCGTGCCGTAGCCCCCGGACTATAAACCGGTGAAGGTACATTGGTTGTTTTTTCGTCTCCGGGTTTCTGCCAGCGCTGTGCGTAGTCAGCACTCTGCGGGATGTTAACTCCGAACTCGCCATATAAATTGGAATATTGTACTACACTTTGGGCTGATCTACGTGCAAAATATCCAAGCTTGTAAAGCAGGTTTGCTGATATGGAGAATGCGCCATAGGTAAAGGTATTGCGAAACGAACCGAAATAAACCGGAACTGCTGATCCGAAGTATTTTAGCTCAGTTATCGGAGCGTTATTTAATTTATCAATCACCGTAAAGTCCGTTCCGTCAACAGTTACTGGTTGCCCGTTCAAAAACACCCTCGGATTTCCTGTTTGGGGATCCAGCCCGGCCCATTTCCAGGCGAATAAGCGGTTCAGGTCATACCCCTCGGTATACTGATTGCCTACGATATATCCTGCTGTATTGGCTCCGGGTATGAATAGCCGGGTCACTTTAACCCTGTTATAACTAAACAATAAATTGCTGGTCCAGTTAAAAGCTCCTGTCTGCAGGTTAACCGAGTTCAGGGTCAGATCTACCCCCTGCGACCTGAGGTTACCTGTATTAAATGTAAGCTGGTTATAGCCAATGGTAGGGTCTACGTTGTTTGGCGTAAGCAGGTCGAAGGTCTTTCTGTCGTAATACTCTATACTACCAGACAGCCAGTCGTTTTTTAAGCCAAAATCAAGTCCGATATTCAATATGCCTGATCTTTCCGGCCGGAGCTTGCTGTTAGTGGCCACAGCTGCTGCGGTGGTAGCGTAAAATAAACCATTTGATCCCGGCGTGGTGCTGTAAGTGATCAGTGGATTAGCCGTCACCCTGGTATTCACATTGCCGTTATAGCCATAGGTTACGCGCAGCTTCAGACTAGGCAACCAGGAAAGTTTATAGAAGTCCTCATTATTAATAAGCCAGGCGGAACCAAATGAATAGTAGGGCGAACCGCTTTTATTAGTGGCAGGCCCAAATGCGCTGGAAGCATCTTTACGTACACTACCCGACAGGATATACCGGTTGTTGTAGGTATAAGCTCCGTTAGCGAATAAACTGTACTGCCGGTTCCAATAGTCAAGAAAGGCAGCGCTTGATGGGATTAATGCTGTCGTGCTGCCGTCAATCGGGTTGCTAAAGAAGGTCGTCAGCGCCGTGCTGAAATTAAGCGCGTTGTTTACTTTAAGGGTATTTGGATCATATCCGTAATACTGATTTTGATTATAGGTGCTATAGGTTTGGCTGACGTCCACGCCAATGATGCCAGTCAGGTTATGCTTATCGTTCCAGGTCTTGTTTACATTTAACAAGCCGCGCAAGGTATGTGTATCTGATTGGGTATTGTTGGGGGCATAATAGCCACCTAACGGAACGGCCCTGCTAAAGGTGGTACTGTCTGTAAACTGGTTGATCAGATTTCGCATATAATAGGATTGCTGCGTTCTTAACTCTTTGGCCGAGCTGATCGCTTTATTATAGCTATAGGTAACGTTTACTGAAAATACGGGATTGATCTGATAGCCGATAGTGGTGTTCAGGTTGATACCATAATTGGTATTTTTTAAGTAGCCTTCTTTCATATCATTCAAAGGGGTATAACTCATATTCAGGAGTTTACTGCCATAAACATTTGTCAGGAGATTTAAATAGGCAGGTCGGTAATCCCTTGAAACGGTCAGGGCATTTCCCTGATCGTCCGCAAGCCGTGTATAAGGGTAAAACGGAGCGGTATAATTAGAAGGGTCAATTAAACTGGAGGATGCCTGGCTCCTGCTATCCTGCCGGGTTAGATTGATATTGGCATTTACGGACAGGTTCTTTAAGGGCTGAGCGGAGGCATTATAGCTTAATGTGAAACGATCTGAACTTGAACCTATCGTATTATTTAAGGTATTGCTGAAGTTGCCTGAAAGGCGCGATGCAATCGCTTTAGTGCCTCCGTCAATAGCAAGCGAATAAGATTGTGTCTGCGCATTGCGAAGTATGTATTTATTATAATCACGCCGGATATCGTTGCCTCGTAAAGCATCCAGTTGCTTGTTCGCTTCGCCGGCACTGATCACTCCCAGCTTCTGTTGGTTCAGGATCTCTGCTACCGGAGACATAAAAGGCTGAGGTTGGTGATAATCGGTAGGATCGGGCACCGGATTGGGATAATCAAACTGGTTGGCATACACCTGGGCATCAATAAAATCAGAGGTGCTCATCAGTTTTTTATAAAACAGGTCTATTTTCTCAGTTACGTTATAATTCGCGTTAAAGGAGACACGCGTTGGGCGGTTAAATCCCCCCCTTTTGGTTTTGATAACGATAACACCGTTAGCTGCCCTTGAGCCCCAAATAGATGCTGCTGCCGCATCCTTTAAAATTGAAATGCTTTCCACATCATTCGGGTCTATACTTTCAATATCATAAGCTCCGGCGATCCCATCTACAACGACCAATGGCGTGCCGCTGGGGTTTTTATTAATAGACGCTGAACTTGTAATTGCTGTATTGAGCGTATTCCTGCCACGGATCGTTAAAGTGCTGATAGCAGGCAATGGTTTTGTTGCCGTGCCCGAATTGATCGCTCTTGTATCGTTCCTGAAATCAAGACTCGTAGTTATGCCCTGCAGCCTGTTTAGCAGACTGGGATCAGTACTATGAGCAAGATCTTTAGCGGTAACCAATTCAAAAGAACCAGTTGCGCGTTCTTTGGGTATATCCTGGTAACCGGTACTTACCACGCCCACTTCTGTTAACTGGCTCAGGCTTGGCACCATGTTTACAAGGATCAGGTCGTTAGGGCTTCGGCCTGACAGGGAAATTTCAGCGGTTTGATATCCTATATAAGATACTACCAGTGTATTTTTAGGTGTTCCATAACGTTCAAAATAACCACCGGGCACAGAAATAGAAACTTTAGTACCACCTTTCAGCCGAATAGTGGCGCCGATAAGCGGCTGCCCTTTTTCATCCAATACCCGGCCTTTATAAACTACCGAATCGGCAGGCGCTATTGGTTTACTGTCTGCCAGGGCCTGGTTTTTTTCATTGATGACAATAGCTTTGTCTTCGATCGTATAGGTCAGATCCTGATCTGTCAGGATACTGTTTAAAGCCTCACTGAGCGGAGCATTATGGAGCTTAACGGTAACCGGCCGCGCATGATTAAGCTGCTCAGACTGGCACAATACCGTATAGCCGGTTTGCTTGCGTATCTGGTTAAATACACTTTTAAGGCTGGCTTTATTTGCATTCAGGGTTATTTGCTGCGCCCTTGTCGCAGCACTTACCTGTACTAAAGCGGCCATAATGATCACTATGACAATTTTCATAATTCTCAGGACTTGCCCGGGTATAATACAGTGTGTGATATACCCGTGGAGCGGATAATTATTCATAAATTTGTATTGTTTTGATGCTGGCGCTGCCCTAAATCGTCGAAAATCTCCGGCGGCTGCCACGGTTTAACAAAATTTTAATTAATCAGTAGACGGTCAAAACACGCCGGAAGTAGGTCAAATTACTTCCGGTTTTTTTTGCCTATCGGTTTTAGGGTAAATATCTACGGCGTCGCGATGATCCTCCTTCCTTCGATCTTAAAATGAACACCTTTGGTCAATTCAAGTTTGTGCAGTAGCTGTTCTACGTGTTCATACCGGGATACCCCGCCCCAAAAGGTTTTTTTCGGGCTGACACCGCGGTAAACAATTTCCACATCATACCAACGGGCTACTTTGCGCATAATACTCTCAAGCGACTCATCATTAAAAATAAACAACCCGTCTTTCCAGCTGGTTACTTCTTCAGTGTCAGCCTCCTTTACTTTTAAACTGTCGTTTGTCAATACGGCCTGTTCGCCAGGTTTAATAAAGACCGATCGTTCGCCATGCTCAACCTGCACAGAACCTTCCAGCAAAGTGGTTTTAACCGATGGCTCATTGGTATAGGTATTAACATTAAAATGTGTGCCTAAAACCCTTATATTCTCATCGGCGGTTTGTACAATAAAAGGGTGCGTCTTATCCTTTGTAACCTCAAAATACCCCTCGCCTGTTAACCTCACGATCCTTTCCTTACCGGCAAATGCTGTGGGATAATATAAGGACGAAGCTGCATTTAGCCAGACATTGGTACCATCCGCCAGTACCAAATGCCATTGCCCGCCTTTGGGCGTGGTGGTCGTGTTATATTGTACCAGCTGATTCGGTCCCTGCTTTTCCACGACGTAAGTGATTTGCCCCTTTTTATCTTTAATAACCTTTATCCCGGCGGTTTGAACCAAGGCACCGCTCTTAGCATCGTTTAAATAGATTCTTTGCCCATTGGCTAAGGTCAGGACAGCCTTATTACTACCTGGCAGGATGGCGGCCGCCAACTGGGGTCTTTGTTCACCCCGCAACAGCCGGTATGCGCCTAAGCTTATGATAACCAAAACCGAAGCCGCAGCTGCGATCCTGGCCCAGAGCGGTATTATCCGCTTCTTCGGCAGATCCCGGGCCAGTCTCCGGCGGACGGCCAGGAGGTCGGCTAACAATTCATCTTCACTCAGGTCAAACGGCCCAGCCGCGCCATGCAGCAGCCAATCCTCTATCAAGACTTTCTCTTGTTCGGTGGCGGTACCCGCCCGGTACCTTGCTAAAATTTCTGTTGCTTGTTTTCGTTCCATTTATAACACCATGACAAGCAAGTCGGCGTAAGGGGTGAGTCGAAAGGATCTTTTTTTTAAATTAAAAAACGAAGAAGAAGAAAGGCCCCAGTTTTGTTTTCAAGGCCTTCAGTGCGCTGTGCATCTGGCTCTTGACCGTTTCTTCGGAAACACCCAGTTTTTCGGCGATCTCCTTTCTGGTCAGGTTGGTTTTTCGGCTTAATTCAAACACAAGGCGTATTCGCTCCGGCAGGGCCGCAATCTCGTGCTCTATAAATTCATTAAGCTCATTATACCGCACCAGATAATCGGTACCGGCCGCCGGCGACTGGTCAAGATAGGATTGAAAAGAATCAATGTAGCGGCTGGCTACTTTTTGACGCGTAACCACATTAATAATACGGTTACGGGTAGCAGTATACAGGTAGGCAGACAAATTATTGGTCAGAAACAGATCCTGGTGACCTGTCCAGAAATGCAGGAACAGTTCATGAATAACATCCCTGGCTTCCTCACGGTCATGCAAACGTTTATAAGCAAAAACATATAACAACCCGTTATAACGATCATATATCTCTGTGAACGCGGCATGGTCGCCCTGCTGCAACAAGGCTACTAATTCGGGATCAGAGAGGGTACTTAAGGCGGTCATAACAATTGGGTTAACAAATTTAGCATTTTGGCCGGTATTTGGCAAATATGCTGTTATGGATCGTTTGATATCCATTTAGCACATGAAATGCTACCGGGATCCGGGAGAATAAGTGGCTTTTTTGACCGTATATCGGTTAAACTTCCGGCGTTATTTAATAATATAAGTGTTATTCCAGTTACCGCTAACGCCGTAATAGGTGTATAAGGAGGTATTTGCCGCATCAAAAATTTCAGCTTTGATTGCTTTGACGGCTCCGGGACATACCGCTATATAAACGGCAAGGCCGGGTGCCGGGGTATATTTAAGCTGCCCTATCCCCTGCCCGTTAAACAGGAATGGTATACTAACATTGCCTATGGTCGCTATCGCATTACAGTCGTTACAGGTAACCTGTATCAATGCAGCGCCCTTTGTTCCGTTAAACCAATCGTAAGTATTTAATGTAACGCCTTGCGTGGTGCCGGCATTGTTACCCAATGTATCAGGTTTAATAGCGCCGGTATTGTTTTTTGAAGATATTGGTGCGATGTTAGCCTTTAAACAGCCCGTTAATAATAAGGATAATAAAATTGCGTATACAGGCTTCATGTTGAAATTACGCAGCTGCCCGGGGTATCCTAAGCAGCTACGGGTACCACTTAACAAAAAGCAATCCAACCAAATTATCTGTAAGCGGGGCGATAAACAGGTGTGGCAAGGGGGCATATCTTCCGCATAATGCGAAAAAAATTCCCGCTACGGCCGACCATCGCTGCCCTTAATTTTTTACCCGGTTCTGCTCATCCTCGGCAGCATTATTACCTTTTTTTCGCTGGCCGGCAATTGTTTGGCCAAACCGATAACTTAATGACAACACTGCCGTGCGCGTATCGCTGATATTGCGATAGTCGGCTTTCGTGGCGGCAAGGTTATTAATCTGTCCGCTATTAGTGAAGCTGTGGAATATATCATTAACCACTAATTTAACCGTGGTGCCGGCAGTTAATTTTTTTGATAACGCAGTATTCAATTTCCCCCGGTTACCAACAACAAACTGGCCGCTGGTAATTTTGCTTTGGTAGCCGCCATCCAACTGTACCGTCCAGTCTTTGCCCGGTTTAAACTCGGTAACGGGTTTGATAAAATAGAAGGTACCCTGCGTATTTAACGTACCGGTATAAAAGTCGCTGACAACATGGATATTTTGGATAAAGCCGAACAGGTGAAAGTTAAACCATTTAGCTGGTTCAAAGGCGGCGTCTATCGTCAGGCTTTTTATTACCGTACTGCCTAAATTGCCTGGGCGGCTGTAATAAATCCCGTTTAAAATTTCAATGGTTTCGTTAACATCATCATGGCTTTTACTGTAACTGACCGAGCCGGTAATATTATGCCAGCTATAAGATAGTTCGGTGTTTTGTGTATAGGATGGTTTTAAAAAAGGGTTGCCCGTATAATAGGTAAATTTATCCAGCGGTTTAAGGAACGGGTTCAGGTCCTCGAAATAGGGCCGGTCAATGCGGCGGCCATAAGTAAGGCTTAACAATTGTTTGCCGGCCGTATCCAGTTTGTATTGCACATAAACGGTTAGAAACAACCCGTTATAGTTTCTTTTAAATACCGAGTCTGGTTTTTGCACATTACCCAGTTGGTGCCCGTTAGAGCCGGTGTTTTCAAAACGCAGCCCCGTTTGTACTGACAACCGTTTCCAATCACGGCCGGCGTTTAAATAGGCCGCATTGATGTTTTCTTTATAGATAAAATGGTTGGTTTTGGTATAATCCGGTGAGACTGCCGAGCCAACGGTTTCAAAATATTCGGCGATATTATCAGTTCGGGTATAGCTGGTTTTCAGCCCGGCATCAAGCTTGAGCCCATTGCTTAATGGATGCGAATAATCGGTTTTAAAAGCGTAAATATTGATATTAGATGGTAAACTGCCGGTCAGCAGGTCGGTGCCGGTAAACCGGCCGCCGGGCAGGTAAGAACTGTTAAGAAAAGTTTGCTGCTGCTGATCCGTATAACGGATATAATCAAAATCAGCAGCCAGCTCGGTCCCTTTTTTGTCATATTGGTGACGATAATTCAGGTTGACGCCGCCATTTTTAAATTTTTCATACGTCCGGTTATCAGCAAGTATGGTCGAGTCGGGTTTGTTACCGGCGTCCAGGCTTTGGCTGGCAGCCAGCGTATTTTCATCAGAAGGTATGCTAAGGCCGGTTAAGCCGATACCCAGTGTAGTTTGATCTGACAGGTAATAATCAACAGCCAGTTTGCTACGGTAGTTTTTAGCCGTGCGCCTGATAAAGGAGTTTTGAATAAAATTAGATGCCGCGCTGCCATCCGGTTTAAAAAAATGCCGGTTAATATTCAGGTCATTAAAATTATTATTGGTAAGGTAACCCAGGCTGCCGGAAACGTTGAGCTTGTTATTGCGGTAATTAAAATTAAAGCTATTATTGGTTTTGCTATAAATACCCTGTGAATAGGACAGGTTTATCCCCCCGTTGAAGCCTCTCAGTTTTGATTTTTTTGTTCGGATATTGATGATACCGCCGTTTCCGGCGGCATCGTATCTGGCCGGCGGGTTGCTCATCAGTTCCACCTGGTCCATCGCCGATGATGGTAATGACCGCAGGTAACTCTCAAGCTCCGCACCGGATAAGTAAGTGGGCTTATCATCAATAAAGATCTTAACGCTTTTGCCCTTCAGGCTGATGGCGCCGTTTTCGTCAACAATTACGCCCGGCGACTTTTCCAACACGTCAAGCGCAGTCGACCCGGTATTGCTGATCAGCGCGTCCACATTAACCACGGTCCGGTCAATCCGATGCTCTACCAACGGCTTTTGGGCATTAATAGTAACTGCATTTAAACCGACGGCGTTGGGCACAAGCGTTATTGACAGTAACTTATTACTGTCTAACCGGATAATCCCGCTATGATAGGTTTGAAAGCCCACACTGCTTACCGTCAGCTTATAACGTCCCTGTTTTTGATGTTCAAATACAAAGCCGCCCGCGCTATCAGCAAGTGCCGTTTTTACCAATATGGAATCTGCAGCGGTATTCAGGTATATCGTTGCGCCGTCGCCGTGTTTTATCTTACCGGCTATTTTAAAAGTTTGGGCGTAGCCAAAAGTTGCGGCAATAGTAAGCCAGGCGGCTATAAAAGCCGTTAATTTTAATTTCATAAGTAAGTGAGATTAAGTCTTAATTTTTAGGGTTGTCAACTACGCTATTGGTTTCCTGCTTTTTGCCGGTATCGAAATTATACATCCATGACCATTCGCCATTGCCAACAACTTTAACATACTTTCTCCGATAGGTTTGGTATACATCGTCCGGCTGCTTTTTGCTATTAACAATAAATTCATTCGTGCTGATCTTAAAGGATAAGTTATCCGTCGTACTGATAATACCATCTTTAAGCATATCATTGATGATGGCTGCTTTCCTGGTATCATCATTAACGGTTGCGTAAGCTTTATAACCGGGAGCGCTAGGATCATGCGGCGGTATGGATTGATAGGCTGATGGATGAGCCGGGTACGGAATATGCCGCATAGTGTCCCCGGCAGCTGCACCAGCCGAATCCGGCCGGGCAGGGATTGCTTTTTTGTTCGCAGCTTTTTTAAGTTTATTTACCGTATCGGCATAATCAACGGCTGATTTGGGTTGCAGGCGGGCGCCGGGTAAACTGATTATTTGGGCAACTTTATGTTGGGTAGTTACAACCAGGTTTTCTATTTTTTTGGCGTTGGTAAAAGCGGCAACAAATAAACCTGTGGTTATAAGCGTAATTGCCAGCAATGATTTTTCTAGGTGGTTCAGTGAATGGTTTTGGCTGGAAATCAACCGCGTTACGCGGTTTTTTAGATGCTTTTTATTGTCTTTTAAAGCCATTGCAAAAGCTGGTGCAGAGCCCTCGCGGTATTCCTGGCAGGCTACCAGCGCTTTGATGTAGGCAACCGTACTGCTGCTTTGCGCAACGGCGATATCGTCGCAACAGTTTTCCCGTTCTGCCCGGATGAGCGAAGACAGCCACCAGATGGCCGGGTTAAAGAAAAATATAATTTCCAGCAGACTTTGCAGCAGGTTCACTGCATAATCTGCCCGCCGGATATGGGCAAGTTCATGTACCAGGATAGCTTCAACAGCCTCTGCAGGCAGGGACGCCAGCAAACCGGCCGGAATTAAGATCAGCGGTTTAAGATAACCAACTACCAGCGGAACTTTCGCAATACCTGATTCAGCGAGCCTGACACTACGGTGAATACCCAACTTTCGCGATAATAAGGCCACCCTATCGCTCCATTGCCGGTCAACTTCATCAACGTACCGGCGCCGCAGGGTGTAAATATTTTGTAAACCCATTGCAAGCTGCAGGCAGCGGGCGCAAACAACCAGGAACCAGATCAATACAATAGTGCCGGAGTTACGGAACAAATAGTCGCTAAGATTCTCAAAAAAACCAACCTTTGCATAGTTGGGCGCGATGGCTGTTGCCCCGGTGAAGACAGTTAAGGCAGGAGATGTAAAAACGGCAGATGCCCCCCTGCCGCCGGATGTTAAAGCGTTTACAAACGTAATGCCTGTTACTAAAGCAAACAACAACATTGCGGCCAGCAATAAATTATAACGTTTGGCGGGTGATGACCGGCGGGTCAGCAACACGATGAGCCCGGTAATGACGGCTAAAATTAAACCTTGCCAAACTGAAGCCATCAGCGTTGTACAAAGTGCTTTAACAATAACATTTTCCATAACTTATTCTTCTAATTTTTTGATCATTTCCTTGATTTCGTCTAACTCATCTTTCGAAGGTTTTTTATTTCCGATAAGTTGCATCATGAGTTTACCGGCAGAACCTTTATACATTGAATCCACAAATTTATCCAACAAATACGATTTAGTCTTTTGTTCGTCCTCGGCTACGCTGTAAATATGTTTCATCTGGCCCTCGTCCCGGTTAAGCATGCCCTTATCAACCATCAGTTGCATTTGCTTTAAAGTGGTTGTGTAGTTTACTTCTTTCTGATGTTGCAGTTTATTGTTTACCTCACGCACAGTTGACGGCCCCGATTCCCACAATACCTGTAAAATTTCCAACTCAGATCTGGTAGGCTCTAATGCCTTGTTTTGCTCTTTATCACTCATAATAAAACCAAGGTACGATTTTTATCGTACGATGCAAATATTATCTTAATATTTTTTATACAGCACTTATCCGGAGTGGATTTTCGTAGAAAAAAGAGGAAAGCGAGAGCCGGAAAATTCAGTTACGGGCCGGGTCATTGCTCAGGGGGTGATCCGCTTTTGGTGATCCGCTCCTCAAAAAAAGGTAAAAAATGACTGTTTTTAAACTTGTTGATTATCAATAATTTAGTTGAGATTTCAGTTTAAAAATCCTGACGAATAAGGTTGATCCAAAGTGATCCGCTAAAAAAGTCAACTATCTTATTTTCAAATAGTTATTTAAAAACGATGATCCGGGTGATCCATATTTTTAAGTGGATCAGCAACGGCCTCCTACCCTTTCCCAAACAAGGCATGCCCGAGCCAGCAACCGACGATGAGCGCGATTATGATTAATACAAAGAAGATATACTGCCGGGCCCGAAGCTTGTCAATTGTCTTTTGCAGCTCCCTGATCTGTGATTGGTTGGACAGCTTTTCGTTTTGCAACCGCATATTTTGTTGTTGAAGTTTTGCCTGCGTCCCGCCAATCTCTACCGGTTTTTCCTGTTCCAGTTTATAACGCCTGGTAAAGCCGCCTTCTTTCAGAAATTTTTCTCCTTTCGGCTTCAGCACCAGCTTCTCGGGCAAATCAAACGGACCGGGTTTGCCTGATGCCGCTATAAACGATTCCCTAAGCAATACCTGCACCATAGCGAAAGCGGTGGCTTCATCCTGGTCAAAAAGCTCAAGCAACTGTGTACGCGTAAGGCTGTCGGGAATACCAAAGGCTTCCAGGACGGCATCCAGCATTTCAGCTTCATATTCATTCAATTCCGTCATGGCAGCAAAGTTGGCAATATTTTAAGAAGCAGCCAAATGAGAGGGGCAGCTTAAATTGCCCTTTTCTCCATAAAATGACGTAAAAGTAAAGTATATCAGGCTGCGGGGCGGTAGAACCTCTTATTTTGCAACCAGGGGCCGTCCTTCAAAAACTATCCCCGGCCAGCCGTGAACCATAAACTGCCTGATATTTTGATGATCCGCTGCATCAGGATGGGCCAGTACCGACTGATAATGTTCTGCAAATAAGTAAAGCGTATCTGCAGCACTTAAGTGATTTAGCCGGGCAAAGGCAAAAACCTTCGCACTGCCCTGGTTTTGGGCTGCTTCGTTATAGGCCTCACCATTTTTAAATGCCGTTGGCTGATGTTGGTAGTAGGTTTCTATAAATTCAATCACATCCTTAAACGCCAGTGAGTTTTCTTTTAAAGCTGTAATTAAGTTAAGTAGTTGCTGTTTCATTTTTAATATAAGACCGTAAAATTTGATTGATTGATTTCTCATCAAACTTACTAATCATCCAATCCTTTTCCATCAAGAATTTCTCAACCCTTGACCCGCAGGCATTTGACTATTTTGTTTTAGTTGTATATAATTCAAACCTTAAGTGCCCCACGGAAGCCCCTGGCGGCATAATAGGATTCTGCCCCGTTATGGTAAACGAAGACTGTATCGTAACGACGATCGCAAAAGAGGGCTCCGCCCAGTTTCCTGATACCGGCAGGTGTCTTTACCCAGCTCGACGTCTTCAAATCGAAGCTTCCGAGTTCCTGTAGTCCGCGATATTGTTCCTCGGTTAAAAGCTCAATACCCATAGCGGCAGCCATATCAACAGCGCTGTCTGCCGGTTTATATTCTTTTCTCGAATCCAGCGCTTCGCGGTCATAACAAACGCTTCTGCGGCCCTTTGGGCTTTCCGCCGAACAATCATAAAAAAGGTATTCGCCCGTATTTTGGTCGTGACCGACAACATCGGGTTCGCCGCCGGTCAATTCCATTTCATTTAGCGTCCAGAGTTTTTCGGTATCAGCTTCCAGCCTGGCCATGACCTTAGGCCATTCAATACCTTTATGGCGATCTCTGTTTTTCTCAAAACGCGTTTTCAATGTGTTGAGCAGTTCTTCACGTTGTTTTGGCAACAAATCTTTCTTCATACTAATGTTTATTGACTGATTGAAATGATCTTTCTGTCCGCTGGTCTGAAATACCAGGATACTACTGTTAGGATCAATAATAATATCGGTCCAAAAAATTCTTTGGCACCATCTCCGCCGGCTAAGTGCGAAAATACCGCTCCTGTCATGATAAAGAAAAAGCCTGCATAAGCCCATTCCTTTACTAGCCCAAATTTAGGAATCAGGACAGTTATAGCCCCTAAAATTTTCCACACACCTAATATCGTTAAAAAATAAGCAGGATAGCCCAGATGGGTAATACTATCCAGTCCCCCTGCTCCTGCTTTCGCTTTTAATAGTTGTACTGCCCCGGTTGATAACATTCCAAGCGCCAGCCAGATCGTAGCAATCCAGTAAATGATTTTATTCCTTTTTGCCATGGTATGCTATTTTAATTTATTGACGATGTCCTGCAATCGGTTATGAGCCATATTTATACCCTGGGCAAACGGCAACCGAAGTATCTGATCTCTTATTGTAACTGATTTATAGACGATATGCATAGTGAGTTTGCTGGTGCCGTCAGCGAGTTGTTCAAATTCCAGGAATTCAAGCTGAACAGCAAAAGGCGTGTTCTCCATCTCAAACGTCCGCGTGATTTTTTGTTCCGGAACAAAATCATGGATCACTCCATTTGCCTTAAATACCACATTTCCCTGAACATCGCTGGTTTCAAACCGGTAACTGCCGTGCCTTTTATTTTCAAGTTTCTGCACTTTCGTTCCCATCCATTGCTCAACAATTTCAGCATCGGTATAAGCTTTAAAAAGTAAGGCTAAGGGTAAATCAAATTCCCTGGTAATCACCAACTCCTGTTTACCCTCTTCCGCTTTAATTTTTGTTTTTGATTCCATGCTATTCGCTTTTATATTTCTTCATTATGGCTTCCAGTTTATTAAACCGATCATCCCACATTTGGCGGAACGGCTCAATAAAGTCGGCCACCTCTTTCATTTTTTTTGCGTTGATATGATAATAAATCTCCCTGCCATTTTGTTGCTGTTCAAGCAACTCGCACTCGGTAAGTATTTGCAGGTGTTTAGAAACAGTCGGCCTTGCCGTATCGAAGTTTGAGGCTATTACGCCTGCTGTCATTGACTGCGAAGCAACCAACAGTAGTATCGCCCTTCTTGTCGGGTCCGCAATGGCTTGAAATACGTCTCGTCTTAAATTCATCTTGTAGCTATATGACTACAAATATATGCGTAGCTACTTAACTACGCAAATATTTCTAGATTTTTCACAGGATAAATCAGCCAAAAACGCAAAGCCCCGGTAAACGGGGCTTTGCTACATACTGTAAAGTTGTCTCTTATTTAGCAGTTGGATACCAATTCCGCAATCTTACTTCAATATCTTTATCACCGGCATTAACCAGGCTTTTAAATTGATTAACATCCTGGCCGCGATAGTGATAAGGGTAAACTACCTTCGGTTTAAAGGCCAATACTGCTTTTGCCGCGGTTACAACATCCATGGTATAAGGGAGGTTCATGCAAACAAAAGCGATGTCAATATTTTTGAGTGAACGCATTTCGGGGATGTCTGCGGTGTCACCTGATATATAAATATTTTTACCACCAATATTTAATAGGTAGCCATTGCCCCTGCCCTTTATATGAAATGCCTTTGGCGACTCCGGTAAATTATACATGGGCATAGCAGTAATGCTGATGCCGATCTGTTTAACTGTCTCTCCATTTTTAACGATCACCAGTTTCGACCTATCTGTTGTCGGCGGCATTTTATCAGCTACCGCTTGCGGAACCAATAGTACAGCATGATTTGTGTTGATCGCATCAAGAGTTTTTGGATCGAAATGATCACCGTGTATATCAGTAATCATGATCATGTCAGGCGTTGCCAAACCTTTAAAAGCTTCCGCGCCGCCAACCGGATCAACATAAATATTTTTATGCTGATAGCTAAGTACCAGCGTAGCATGATTAACCGGCTGAATGGTTAGCCCGGTGCCTTTTATCATTTCATGATCCGGGGTTATTAACTGCGCTCTGGCAGACGACAGGCCTATAGCCGCAAAAAGGGCCAGTATAATTTTAACTTTCATGGTTGTTGTGTTTGAATATATTACTAAACTAAAAATAATATTCTAATGTTTGGTTGGCTTTTACTGTTACACATATTGGCTCTTAGTGAAACGGTATCTAACTATTTCTTCCAGATACACCTATAGTTAAACCGCCTGTTTGGTGCACTATCGCCACTGGTACTCAATGATATGGGGTCTTCCAAACTTGCTGCATTATCGCTCCAGTGGTAATCAAAGCTTATGGCGTTCCCTTTTAGTTTCAGCAATATACGCGGAACAGCGACTTCGAATTGATTGCCTTTGTACCGGTAATTGATCCGAGCTGCCTCAATCCAGTGATCCCCGGGTGCCTTGGCATCATACTGCATTAATGTCGTTGTTTTGCTGTCGATCACCTTTTTATTGATCATAAAATCATACCCGTACCAACCGGTAGCCGGGTTTTGATCGGCATCCAGCAGCAGCAACATCCAGTTATTACCCGATGATCTGCTGAGCGGCTGGTCGGTTTGTGCATAGAAATATATATTCGCATTATCTACCCCAACCTTACAGGTCAGGATATCATTCCGGCCCGAAGTATCCGTATAATGCAAACCTCCGTAACCGTTATAGTCGCGGTGTATCACATCTCCTTTTGTATCACGGTATTCCGTCCGTATCATGTCCCAGTCATGAAAATTGCCATCAATTTTGATAGGGTTAACGCCTTTTAATACCGGGACTGGCCTCGCTCCTTTATAACGCCGGATATTTTCGGCCATCTGCATGTAATAGTTGTCGGTATAGCCACCTTTCATGGGCTGTATGGCACGGTTAAACTCGGCGTTATACTGGTCGACAAAAAAATAAGAATTTTTGCGGCGCATAAAATCAAAGGTTTTACCGGCGTCGGGCTGATATTTACCTGCGGTCCACTCGTTCCAGTCGTTCAGGTATAAAAATGACGGATCAGCTTTCAATGCTTCATCCCAGCGCTCCTGGAAATAAATCCCGTAGCCTTCGGGATGTTCCACTTTCTTTTTCAGCCATGGCACATAAGCTTCAACCGGCATATCCCGGGCGTTGAGTCGGGGTTCGCCATCGGCCCTTGACCAGGATTTACCAACCAGGCTTGACGGGTGTTGTGCCGGGGTAACCGCCATTTCTTCGCGCTTACCAAGGTGCGTGGCCATTAAACTATCCGGATTTAGCGCCCTTACCTTTTTATCACCCAGATCATACCCAAAGCTCCAGTTATCTTCTGTGCCTACATAGCGCTTACCGGCCCATTTATAGTAACCCCACCACATACTGCGCTGCGTAAATGTATTTTTAACCTCCCGGGTATAATCCGTGTAGAATTTATCTGTATAGTCCTTATCGCCATAATGAGGATTGTTTTTATCCGTAAGTGCGGCCCCGTCATAATGCGGATTGGGGTTTTGCTGCACATTACCCGTGGCATCTTTGGCTTGTGGTGTGCCGTTATACAATAACAAAGGTTTACCCTCCCAATAAAACCAAAGATCCTGGTACTTATGGACCTTATAAATTTTATCATACAGATCCTGAACTACCGTGATGACCGGGCCGTTATATGCCCAAAAACAAAATTGCGGCACTTTATTGCCCTCTGCCTTCATTTTTTCCATAACGGTAAAAATGGTTTCCCACTCGCTCCAGTACCTTACGGCATTGGTGACATCAAATATCACCACATCAACTCCCGCGTCGGCAAGCATTGACATATCTTTACGGATAACATATTCATCGCGGCTTAAAAAATAGCCCATCTCGGGCTCACCCCAATGATATGAGCCCTCTTTCCACTGCGGATTATGCGCATCGAGCCTGGCATTCGAATCAGCTGCCAAAACCCGGGTTACATCTGCCGAATATGGATTTTTCATACCGGCCAGGTTATCACTGTGCCAGGTAATGTAAAAAATGCCCACCACTCGCTTATGATCCGTTTTTATCGGGCCAACCACGTTAAACCCGGGCATTGTACGGCCAAGCGCATCGGTGGCAACCCAGGTATCCGGATATAAATCACGGTATTTATTTACTTGTAACCGGTTCTGCGCCGCTGCATATAATGCAGACATTAGGAAAAAAGAAAATACCAGGGCCGTTTTTTTCATGGTGGATTAGGACTATACTATCCAAACATATTAATAAACCTGTATATAACCTGCGTTGCATTTTAAAAACGATTAAAAATCGCAAAAAAAAGGCCTGTATCAAATTGATACAGGCCTTTTATCTTATCGCGTTGCTAATTACTCAGCTGCAGGTGCTTCTTCAGTATCAGCGGCTTTCTTTTTAGGAGCTGCTGCTTTTTTTACTTTTGGTGCTGCTTCTTCAGCCGCCGGAGCTGCTTCAGTTTCTGCTACAACCGCCGTTGCTTTTTCAGCAACCGGTTTAGCGGCTGCTTTTGCTTTAGGTGCCGGTGCGGCATCTTCTGCCACAGGTGCAGTTGCAAAAGGAATAACTGATACGTATGAACGGTTATCAGCTTTCTTTTTGAAAACTACATTACCTGCCGTCAAAGCAAATAAAGTATGGTCTCTGCCGATACCTACGTTAAGGCCCGGATTGTGTTTTGTACCACGCTGACGTACGATGATGTTACCTGCTATTGCCGGCTGACCACCAAATATCTTGATACCTAAACGTTTGCTATGTGACTCGCGGCCGTTTCTTGAACTACCGGCCCCTTTTTTGTGTGCCATTTTCTTATATTTTTATGACCGGCCTTTCGGCTGATCGTTTTAAAAATCTGATTATAAAGTGATACCGGTGATCTGGATCTTGGTAAATTGCTGACGGTGACCGTTTTTCTTTTTGTAACCTTTTCTTCTTTTCTTTTTGAAGATTATTACTTTATCACCTTTTAAATGAGACAGGATCGTAGCAGATACCTTAGCGCTTTTCAAATCAGTTCCTAATTTGAATTTACCTTCGTTTTCTCCTAACAACACATTGTCAAATTCAATACTAGCGCCCTCGTCACCTTGTAATCTGTGTACAAAGATCTGCTGGTCTTTAGCAACTTTAAATTGCTGTCCTGCTATACTTACTATTGCGTACATGGTTTGTTAATTAATGTTTTAAAATTCGAGGTGCAAATATAGGAATTACATTTTCAATATGCAACAACGTTCTCAATTACTTTTCGCATTGCTTTTTCAATGCATCAGCATACCCTGGTGGAATTGGTTGCCCGCCAAGCTTGTCGCACTCATTATAATATTTTAAGGCGTTAACGCAATCTTGTTTATAAAAGTAAGCTACTGACAGTTTAAACAATGTATTTTGATTAACCGGATCCATTTTATATGATTTAGTAAACAAGTTAATAGCATTATTTAAATCGTTCTTATCGTGTTTAATCACAAAATATCCCGTATAAATAGTGGCTTTATCAGTGAGGATGTTTGAACTGTTAGGGTTGATGGCAAGACCTTTGTCTAATTGCTTTAAAGCCTCATCATAGTCATTAAATGAAAAATATATTGCACCAAAACCCCAATATACATTCTCGTTTTGATGATCAAGCAACCATGCTTGATTAAAGCGGCGCATCGCTGTTTTAATATCACTCTGATATAAATACTTAAAGCCCAGCTGAACCATATGCTCGGATGCTTTCCGGTAAGTTCCGTCCTCTTTTAGGCAAAGTTTAATAAAGGTATCGTCTTCGGCTAATTGCCCCTTGGTTTTTGCAACATTTCCATACTCGGGTATTAAGTTAATCTCGGTTTTAGCTTCTTCTTTCCATTGCGTATAATTAAATTGCTGTGCAAATGAAGAAAAAGAAATTAAGAGGGCAGGCAATAACAAAAAGCTTTTCATCTATGACTATTTTTTCTGATTAGCCTCTTCAGTCTCCAAAACCTGCGTTATTTCCTTTATCAGGCGCTGGTTGGCGTCCACCAACCTTGGGTCGCCGTTAAAATTGGCATCAAACACCACCTTTTTACTTTTACGTTTATATTTAAACTCGATAATATAACGCAACGGCTGGGGGCCGTTTTTTAAACTGTCGCCGGTTTCATTAGCAGGAAAATCCCAGAAACCCAGATCAGCAGCTTTACGGTGCAAATACAACAGGTCCTTTTGATTAAGGTGCAAATGCTTTTTAACCAATGAATCGCGGTTGTTCAAATATTGGTAATTTCCGGTTTTTGAATCATATTTATTGATCAGGCTATCCCGGTTGCCGTATTGGATGTTCATAGAATCAAACTCTGTAAACTTATAAGGTGCGTTTTTTAACATCATGCCATAATAATAAATACAGTAGAACAAAAACGGAACGATTATACTGACAGCGAGGAATATTTTTTTTGAGTTAGATAACATATAAATTAATTATTGAATTATTGAATTATTGATTATTCTATAACGATAGGGTTGCCTTCCGTCAATTCGCCCTCCCACTTACTTACTACTGCCGTAGCCATCGCATTGCCTAAAACGTTGGTGGCCGATCTGCCCATGTCTAACAATGGGTCAATCCCGATCAACAATGCCAATCCGGCTTCGGGGATATTAAACATCGCTATTGTACCCGCTATTACTACCAGCGACGCACGCGGCACACCGGCAATGCCCTTACTGGTTAACATTAAAGTTAACAACATAACAAGCTGCTGGGCAAATGAAAGGTGAATATTGTAAGCCTGGGCTAAAAACAAGGAAGCGAACGTCATATACATCATAGAGCCGTCCAGGTTAAATGAATAGCCAAGCGGCAATACAAAACTTACAATTTTGTTACTGCAGCCAAAGCGTTCCATTTCAATTAACACCCGTGGATAAGCTGCTTCGCTGGTTGAGGTACCAAACGCTACCAACATGGCATCCTTTATACTGTTAACCAGTTTAAACACGCGGCCCTTTAATACGAAAAACCCCGCCAGGATAATGGCCGCCCATAGTATGATGAGTGAGAAATAAAATTCGCCGATAAATATGGCATAGGTTGACAATATACCCAATCCCTGTTTAGCGACTATGGCTGTAATTGCGCCAAATACGGCGAAGGGCGCCAGCATCATCACGTAACCGGTAATTTTCAGGATAACATGCGCTATAGCATCAAATGCCTTTACCACAATCTCACCCTTCTCGCCTATTGCGGCAGTTGCAACACCAAAAAACAAGGCAAATACCACAATCTGCAATATCTCGTTGTTTGACATCGACTCGAAAAAACTCTTCGGAAAAACATGACTGATGAAGTCTTTTAAAGAAAGAGCCGTCCTTTGTATTTCGGTACCTAAATGGCTGTCAGGTAACATCAGGTGCATTTCGCGGCCCGGTTCAAATAAATTAACCAGTACCATGCCCAATAATAACGACACCAGCGTTGCGCTTAAAAACCAAAGCAGCGTTTTACCGCCAATACGGCCCACAGCCTTTATATCGCCAACTTTGGCAACACCAACAACCAACGTGGTGAACACCAGCGGCGCCACAATCATCTTTATTAATCGTAAAAATATATCACTTAAAATAGTAAAGTATTGTACTTTACCTTCACGTATGCCATCATTTAGTTTACGGATTTTAGCCTGGGATATTCGCTGCGCCTGCAGATCTTTATAGTTAACCGAAGTGGTGTCTTTTATCAAAACCAACTTATTATCAATAACCTTGATTGCGGTTTCTGCGGCATTAATTTTGTTATTGTAAGCAGTAATTACAGATACATTATAGATGTAGCCAACGATCACACCTAAAATAAGCGCGATAAAAATGTAAAACGTAAGCTTGTTTTTTTTCATTTATATAATATAACGGTGCGAAGCTACAACTATTTACTATTTTGCTAAAAATATAAATTCAATAACATGAGCACAGCCACTTATGGCTTACAGGATATAAAAAAAGAATTACAGCACTTATCAGGCCTGCAAATAGCAGATCTGTGCCTGCGTTTGGCGAGGCATAAAAAAGAGAATAAAGAACTGTTGGCCTATTTATTGTTTGAAGCCGATAACCAATCCGCGTTTATTGAGAAAGTAAAGGCCGAGGTTGGTTTTATGTTTAGCCAGCTGCCGGTGCGAAGCTATGATGCCGCAAAATACCTACGTAAAATTTTAAGGCTGATAGGTAAATACGTTAAATTCATCGCATCAAAAGAAGCGGAGATTGAATTGTTAATAAACTTTTGCAACAACTATATCCAGTATGCCGATAGCCGGACACCTTACAAACCCTTACGGCTTATTTTAGTGCGGCAGATTGAAAAAGTGCGCGTAGCGGTTGGTAAATTACACGAAGAGCTGCAGTTTGATTACGTTAATGACTACAACCTGATGCTGGAAGATGCCGCAAAAAAGTTAAGCTGGTTTAATAGGAACGATTACTTGTTGTAACAATACGCTTATCTTTGCATCTAAATAAAAAGTGACCTATAACTGTGGCCGAAAAGGAGATTGTCTTTAAGCAAATATTTGAAGCTAATTCAAAGAAAATATTCCATTTGTGCTATAGCTATACCGGGGATGATGATGCTGCGAACGACCTTTTACAAGAAACATTTTTAAAAGTTTGGCAAAACCTGGATAAGTTCCGTAATCAGGCGATGATATCAACCTGGATATACCGGATTGCGGTAAACACCTGTTTGACGTATCTCAGATCTGAAAAACGCCAGGCAAAGGATGAGCTTACCCCACAGATAGCCGAAACCAAAATGGAAGAGGTTTCTGACAAAAATGAGCAGGTTGCTTTATTATATAAGTGTATATCGAAGTTAGAGGAGTCAGAAAGAATTATAATAACGATGGTGCTTGACGAAATGCCATATCCTGAAATAGCAGAAATATCGGGGATATCGGATGGAAATCTGCGGGTGAAGATTTTCCGTATTAAACAGAAATTGACAGAATTATATAATCAATATGAAAGACTTTGATCATTTAATGTCGGTCTGGCAGGAACAGCCAAAGAAGGATCAGCTTTCAGTGGATGATGTGCTGAAACAGGTAAAGAAAGGGATGAGCGCCCTGAGCAGGAAATTGCTGTGGAATATTACCAGTATGACCATTTCTTTTGCGGGCTTGTTTGCAGTGCTGTTGTTTTTTGTCTTTAACTCATGGATAACTTACCTGGGGATAATCATCATACTTATTACTATTATTTTATCCTTGATGATGATGTTGCGCGATTACCGCATCATTAGTAAACAGGATAGAACCATTAACCCTGCCGACTATCTGCAGAGCCTTAAAGAATATCAAAAAAACCGAGCCGAAGTTTATGGATGGATGTTTTACCTATACGTATTTTCAATAAATACAGGCCTGTTACTCTATTTTTATGAGGTGCTGCAAAATACTTCTACAGGTTTTAAAATAGTGGCCTACGCTGTTTATTTTGCCTTCATCTTATTTTCTACTTTTTATATCAGGGGCCGGTTTGTAAAAAGCGAGCAGGATAAGCTTAACCTGATGATTGACCGCCTTATCCGCCTGCAAAACCAATTTGATTAACCGGGTTACTTTGAATGACCTGATTACCCGGTATTTATAACCCGCACTGATTATTAAGACGCTGACAATTAATACACTGAATAAGTATTTAAAAGTTGATTTCGCCTGCATGTTATAAAGTAATATTTCTTGTTATTTTGTGTGACTATAAATGACGATGAAAACCAGACCGTATGTAACAGCTGCCAAAATAACTTTAGCGACAAGCATTGGTTTATACCTTATTTCATTAACCCGCGAATGCTATTGCGTTACCGGCTCATGCGGCGACCATTGGTCGGGCCTTTACCTTGTAGCCCTGGGCGCTATTGGCGGAATTATGAGTGTAGCCGGGTTAACGTGGTATGCCAATCCGTTGCTATGGGTAGCATGGTCGCTTATAAACAAAAGCCCTCAACGAACAGTCCTTTTTAGTTTGGCCGCGGCAATAATAGCCGCATCATTCCTGCTGGCTACCAAAATAACGGATGTCAGGGCCGGCAGATCATCTTTTATAACCGATTACAGATCAGGTTACTGGCTATGGCTGGCAAGTATGGTAACTATGCTGATCGGCAGTATCCTGGTTTATCTTTTAAAAAGGAAAGAATGGCCTGCAGAGCGCTTAGCATTACTTAAGGTTGATTTTAATAACCGGCGTGATGGTGGAGTAAAGCTTGTTACAAAGGGAGCTACCGCCAGGCAGGGCAATAACAAGAAGATAAGATTATATGACGACATGAGGGCAATTGTATGGGATGAAGACTACGATAACGATAAAGCTGATAACCTGGCTGTTGAGGCCCTTGTTAAATACAGTAATAAGCACCAATGCTGGATCGCGTGGTTCAATAATGACGACTTAAAACACGAATCGCAACGGGAAAAACCGCTGCTTGATAATTGGGACTAATCCGTGCGAAATCAATGCACATTTTTTATATTTTTGCAGGGGTTTATAATAGCACTAGCTCCGGCCCTATCACCAATAAATGGATATATCAGTTGTAATACCTTTATATAACGAAGTTGAATCATTACCCGAGCTTACCTCATGGATAAGCAAGGTAATGGATGAAAATAATTTTCTGTACGAGATTGTGTTGATTGATGATGGCAGCACAGACGGGTCGTGGGAAATGATCCATAAACTCCGGTTAAACAATCCTTTTATCAAGGGGATTAAGTTTAGGCGCAACTATGGCAAATCGGCTGCTTTAAACGTTGGTTTTGACGCTGCAGAGGGCAACGTAATTATAACGATGGATGCTGACCTGCAAGACAGCCCGGATGAGATACCTGAATTATATCGCCGTATAGTTGAAGAAAAATACGATCTGATATCGGGCTGGAAGGCAAAACGGTATGACCCGATCACCAAAACCGTCCCTACTAAATTATTTAACTATGCCACCCGTAAAATGTCGGGCATTAATAACCTGCACGATTTTAACTGCGGCCTTAAGGCTTACCGTAAGGCGGTAGTTAAAAATATAGAAGTGTATGGCGAGATGCACCGTTATATACCCGTTATAGCCAAATGGGCGGGGTTTACAAAAATTGGCGAGCAGGTAGTTGAACACCGTGCCCGCAAATACGGCGTTACAAAATTTGGGTTAAGCCGTTTTATAAATGGTTTCCTGGATCTGCTTTCGATATTTTTTGTAGGAAAATTCGGCAAACGCCCAATGCATTTTTTTGGTGCTATGGGCAGTTTAAGCTTCTTTGCAGGTACGGTTTGTGCCTTATGGATAATAAGCGATAAACTTTACGATATTGCCCACCACATCAAATATCAGCGCGAAATAACTGCCCAGCCATTGTTTTACATTGCGTTGGTAGCTATAATTATAGGTTCGCAGTTGTTTTTAACCGGCTTTGTTGCCGAACTGGTAGCCCGCAGCGCCCCCGAGCGGAATAAATACCAGATAGAGGATAGTATTTGATACACAAAGGCATGATGTGTAGACCTGCAAATAAACACGAGCCATTTTTCAACAACTTAATCCCAATTAAAAAAAAACTGCACATTTGCACTTTTGCATATCTGCACATTGTATAACATATGTTTTTTTCCATCATTATACCTTTATACAATCGCCCGCAAGAGATAAAAGAATTGCTGGAGACGCTTACGCTACAGCGTTACAAAAACTTTGAGGTGCTGGTTATTGAGGATGGATCAACAGACGACGCCGAAGAAATTGTTAAGAGTTTTTCAGGACAGCTGGATATAAAATATTTTGTAAAAGAAAATGCAGGGCAGGGCTTCGCGCGCAATTTTGCTTTTGAACGCGCTGCAGGCGACTACTTCATCATATTTGATTCTGACTGCCTGATCCCCGAAGATTACCTGGAGATCGTTAATACGGCTCTTGCCGAAAACTGGCTTGATGCCTACGGCGGGCCGGATGCAGCACACCCATCCTTTACCCCTACCCAAAAAGCCATTAGTTATGCCATGACGTCGCCGTTCACCACCGGCGGTATCAGAGGAAACAAAAACGGAATAGGCCAGTTCCATCCGCGTAGTTTCAATATGGGGCTGTCAAGGCAGGTATGGGAAAAAGCGGGCGGCTTTATCATCACCCGCTCAGGCGAAGACATTGAATATAGCATCCGTATCCATTCAATGGGCTATAAAATAGGGCTTATACCACGTGCCAAAGTGTACCATAAACGTCGCACCAGCCTTTTGCAATTTTATAAACAGCTCCATTTTTTTGGCAGGGCCCGCATTAATGTTTATAAATTTTACCCCCACGAGCTTAAGGCGGTACATTTCTTCCCGGCGATATTTACTTTAGGTGTAATATTTACAGCTATTGCAAACATTTTTGGCTGGCCAATTGCTACTTTATGTAATGTGATTGCCGTACTTATTATTATTTTGATATTTTTTCACTCATTAAGTAAAAACAAGTCGGTAAAAATTGCATTTTTGAGCGTAATGGCTTCCTTTATTCAATTAACCGCTTACGGGTTGGGTTTTATGCAGGATTTCTGGAAGCGCGTAATATTAAAAAGGTCGTAAACAAGTATGTATCATCCATTTTCTGTAGCAGAAACCACCAAAACTGCCTGGACTATTTTTAAAAAAAACTTTATCACTATAATTGTTTACTCATTTATATCGTTTTTGCTGCTTTCCATTCTGGGTATCATAATAGAATATTTGATCTCGCCCGAAGCATTCGCGGGCAAAATGACGGTTTCTTTTATCATGATATTTGTACAGGCCTACACCACACTTGGGCTCTATAAATTAATTTTTACGGTGATTGACAGTGAGTATTACGAATTTGAATTCAGGCAGGTATTGCCCGCCTTTAAAAGTATAGTGAGCTATCTTATCGTGGTTTTCTTTATCGCTTTCCTGGTGACCACATTTCATTTTTTGATGGTAAAATTTGATAACTATCCCAACATTCAGACGGTTCTTGAAAATATTGCCGCCATTGTAGCGCTTTATATTGCTTTACGTGTTATGTTTTTTATCACGTTTGTGGTTGACGACCAGTCGGGGGCTTTTGAATCTATCCGCCAAAGCTTTGAACTTACCAGGGGTTATTTTTTCAAAGTATTGATAATGCTGGGCATAATTCTATTATTCATTGCGCTTCCTGCTGCTATTTCGAGGTATGACGGATTTGGATTTGTATCAATTGCCATCATATTTACGTATCCCCTTGTTAATATCCTGTTGGCGGTAACCTATCGCAAGCTGGTTTACAGCCACCAGGATGTGGATGACGATATTGCCGAAACAAATTAAGCTATGGGTTTAAAAGCCATATTAAGCAAGGTTTTTGCCGCATGGGTAAATACAGACCTCAATCGCATCCGCAAAAACGCGGTACAACTACAGCAAAAAACTTTTGAGTACCTGGTACACCATGCCCAAAATACGGCATTTGGCAAAGATCATAACTTCAATCAGGTAAAAACCTATGAGGACTTTAAAAAATACGTCCCCATCCGCGACTACGAAGAGCTGAGTTCTTATATTAAACGCACTGCCAATGGCGAAGCTGATGTGCTCTGGCCCGGCAAACCAACCTATCTCACCAAAACATCAGGCACTACATCAGGCGTAAAATATATTCCCATAAGCAAAGAAAGTATGCCCGAGCATATTAAAGCTGCCCGCAATGCTTTATTGAGCTATATCCATGAAACTGGCAAGTCTGATTTTCTGGATGGTAAGATGATATTTTTACAGGGCAGCCCGGTGCTTGCCGAGAAGGCCGGCATACCTACAGGCCGGTTATCGGGTATCGTCGCGCATCATGTCCCGGCATATCTTCAAAAAAATCGCCTGCCGAGCTATGAGGTTAATTGTATTGAGGATTGGGAGGAAAAGGTTGACGCCATCGTAAAGGAAACAGCGAAGGAGGATATGCGCCTTATATCAGGTATCCCGCCGTGGTGCCAGATGTATTTCGACAGGCTTTCGGCAATATCAGGCGGCAAAAAAATAAAAGATATCTTTCCCAATTTTAAATTATTTGTATACGGAGGGGTAAATTTTGAACCCTACCGGTCCCGCATGCAGGAGACCATTGGTTTTGCTATTGATTCAATAGAAACCTACCCTGCCTCAGAAGGTTTTATAGCTTTCCAGGATTCACAAAAAGAAAAAGGATTATTACTGTTGGTTAATTCAGGCATCTTTTATGAATTTATACCTACTGATGAATATTTCAATGAAAATCCGACCCGGGTCAGCTTGCAGGATGTGGAATTAGACAAGAACTACGCGTTAATATTGAACACAAACGCAGGTTTATGGGGGTACAGCTTGGGCGATACCGTAAAATTTGTCTCCAGGAACCCCTATAAAATATTAGTGACCGGACGTATTAAACATTACATTTCTGCGTTTGGAGAACATGTTATTGGCGAGGAAGTTGAACAGGCGTTAATGAGCGCAGCTAACCAGGAGGGAATTGAAATAGTTGAATTTACGGTAGCGCCGCAGGTAAACCCGCAAGCAAACCAGTTGCCTTACCACGAATGGTTCATAGAGTTTGTTACTGAACCTAAGGACCTGAAAAGCTTCTCATTAAAAGTTGATAAAGCCTTACAAGCAAAAAATATTTATTATTTTGACCTTATTGATGGTAACATTTTGCAACCTTTGATCATCCAAAGCCTGAAAAAAGATGCGTTTATTAATTATATGCGTTCGCAGGGTAAACTTGGGGGTCAAAACAAAGTGCCGCGGCTGGCCAATGACCGGAAAATAGCCGATGGATTAAAAGAATATATTCTTTAAGAATTGAGTAACGATATTAAAAATATAGCCATTCTTGGCTCGACAGGTAGTATAGGCACACAGGCGCTGGAAGTGATAGGCGAAAACCCGTCATTATTTAAAGCTTATGTTTTAACTGCTCACAGTAATGCCCATCTGTTGATCATACAGGCGCTGCAGTTTAACCCCGCCTATGTGGTCATTTGCGACGAAAGCAAATACCCCGAGGTAAAACAGGCCTTGGCAGGCACAGCAACTAAAGTACTTTCGGGCATCAATTCAATTATAGAGATTGTTACCCATCCCGAAATTGAGGTTGTGCTTACGGCGATGGTGGGATTTGCCGGTTTGGAGCCTACCATAGCTGCGATAAAAGCGGGCAAAAACATCGCGTTAGCAAATAAAGAAACCCTGGTTGTTGCCGGAGGGCTTATTACCGAACTGGCCAAACAACATGGCGTTAAAATATTACCGGTTGATTCTGAACATTCGGCTATTTACCAGTGTCTGGCCGGCGAAGAGGATAACACTATTGAGAAAATTATCCTGACAGCTTCGGGCGGCCCTTTTAGGGGGAAAACTTCTGACTACCTGGTAAACGTAACGCGCGAGCATGCGTTAAAGCATCCTAATTGGGTAATGGGGGCCAAAATAACAATCGACTCGGCTACGTTAATGAATAAAGGGCTGGAAGTAATTGAGGCTAAATGGCTTTTTGATCTTGAGGCAGAACAAATAGAGGTTATTGTCCATCCGCAATCTATCATCCATTCAATGGTTCAGTTTGAGGATGGTTCACTAAAGGCACAGATGGGATTGCCGGATATGAAATTACCCATACAGTATGCGCTGGCCCACCCCGGTCGTTTAAAAAATAATTTTAAACGGTTTGATTTTATGGATTATCCTAATCTTACCTTTGAAAAGGCGGATATTAAAACTTTTAAAAATCTGGGGTTAGCATTTGAGGCACTAAATAAAGGCGGTAATATGCCTTGCATTGTAAATGCGGCTAATGAGGTAGCGGTTGCAGGTTTTTTAAATAATGAGCTGGGCTTTATGGCCATGAGCGATATTATCGAAAGCAGTATGCAAAGCATTAAATACCAAACCCAACCTACCCTTGACGATTATTTGAATACTGACAAAGAAACACGCATATTTGCGCAAAATTTAATAAAACAAATGCCGGTAAAGGCATACAATTTAATATAAAGAATGAGTATAGTAATTATGGTTGGCCAGTTGATACTGGGACTTTCGATTTTGGTGATATTGCATGAGCTGGGCCACTTTTTAGCTGCAAGAGCTTTTGGTATTAAAGTGGATAAGTTTTATTTATTTTTTGATGCCTGGGGCTTTAGCCTTTTTAAATTTAACTATAAAGGTGTTGAGTATGGCATTGGCTGGTTACCGTTAGGCGGGTATGTTAAAATTGCGGGCATGATAGACGAGTCAATGGATACCGAGCAAATGGCGGGGCCGGCGCAACCATGGGAGTTCCGTTCAAAACCGGCCTGGCAGCGCTTAATTGTTATGCTTGGCGGTGTTTTTGTGAACATAGTATTGGGTATATTTATATTTTGGATGCTTACCGCACGTTTAGGCGAAAGCTATATAGCAAACTCGAGCATTAAATATGGTATTGTACCAGGTACCATTGGTAAAAAAATGGGCCTTGAAGCAGGTGATAAAATTATTGCGGTAAATGGCAAGCCTGTTGACCGGTTTGAGGACCTGATGAGCTCAAAGGTGTTATTGGATCATACGATTTTAACCCTGCAAAGAGGCGACAAAACAATGAACCTTACTGTACCGGCTAATATTATAAATGACCTGTCTGACTATGGCATTGACCAGTTTATAAGCCCCTTGCCGCGTACAACCTTTGCCATTGATTCTGTTGTACCGGGTAGCGGCGCGCAGATAGCCGGCTTGGTAAAAGGCGACAGCATAACTGCAGTAAACGGAACACCGATAAGGTTCTATGATGAACTGCAAACCGAATTGAAAAAAAATGCAAATAAAACCGCAGCGCTTCAGATAAAACGCAATAATGAAGTTAAATTATTAACCGTAGATGTTAATAAAGAAGGCAAACTGGGCGCAAAAGGCGGCGGCTTTGGCATTGCCGCTAAATTTAATTTACCCGAAGAAAAAACGGTGAAATATGGCTTCTTTGGCTCATTGCCGGTAGGCGCTAATAAGGCCTGGGGTACGTTTTCAAACAATGCCAAAGCTATCGGCAAGGTGTTTAAAGGTGAGGCTAAATTCAATAAAGTAGTTGGCGGCCCGGTAGTTATTGCAACTATGTTTGGCAGCAAGGTTGACTGGGTGCATTTCTGGACCCTGGTAGGCTTCCTGTCAATGGTGCTGGCATTTACCAACTTGTTACCTATACCCGCTCTTGACGGCGGCCATGCAGTTTTCTTACTTATTGAGATGATAAAAGGCAAGCCACTAAGTGACAAATTCCTGGAGCGTGCCCAGATAGTTGGATTTGTACTGTTAATATCATTAATGGTATTTGTATTTGGTAATGATATTGTTAAACAGGTATTGAAGAGTAAACCATAAAACCCGGTGCATTGTAAATGCTGTAGTAATAACTTTAGGGTTTAAATTATAATAAAAGAAGCCGCTTCAAATTGAAGCGGCTTCTTTTATTATATCCTGTCTTGTTGGGCTATACCGCATCATCAACCGCATTATCCAAAACAACAAGTGGCTGGTTTTTCTTAATGCAGGCAGCCACAATTAAGTTAATTATCGCGTAAAAAACTAATCCGAAGCAAAAGGCGGTAGCTTCATTTTTAAAGGTTGGTTCAAGTTTTGCTTTAAACTCGCCATTTTCAAATGTTTTTGATACCTGATCAATTTTATCCTGATCCATCCCCATTTTTGCTAAACGTTCTGTCATCACCCTCTCTGATGCGTCGTTTATTTTTGCCGGCATATCGGGGTCAACAAACTTAAAAAGGATAAAACTATATAATACGCTAATTAAGGTTATAAATACGGCCATAGTCATCAGCCCTCTAAAGGCTTCACCAAAACTCCAATAACCACCAATAGCTTTCCTGATTTCAATTCCGAAAACCACTAATAATGTTATTGCAATTACACCGCCCAATAACTGCATCCAGATATTTGTAAACTGCATTAGCGGATCTACTATCCTGCATACGACAGACAGCACAAGCGATATGCCGCCTATCAATAGCCCATAGCGAACGCCAAGTTTGCCGATAGTTGCTTTTTTGGTTTGATCTTCCATTTTAATTGTTTTAAGGTTAAATAAATGACTCTAATATACTTAACACTGGCATATCGAATTCTTTATCTACCGCATTGGCGGCAATATTATTTTTGTCCTCGTCAGTTGGATCTGTGTTCTGGAAAAAACACATCATCGGGTAAAACAACTCTTTTAATTCAGAATCCTCGGGCAATTTAGCTGCTACAGCAGCTATTTCTGTAACGGGGCTTTCCATCAAAATCTGGTGTGCTATCACCGGCTCATAAATGCGGTATTCATCCTGAAACTCGTCATCATCAACCAATAAAAACTCTTTTAAGTAATCTTCCAGTTCGGGTTCAATGCCTTCATCTTCGCATTCATTTAAATAAAGCAGCAGGTTCAACAGTTCTGTACCCCTATCCAATGTCTGCTCTTCTATATCTTCCCATTCAGGGGTGTCCAGATAATCTTCTTCCAGTTTTTTAACATCGGCGCTAAAAAAGTTGATCATCAGCAAGTCAAAAAACACCTCGTGCAAAATTTCTATCTGCGGATAATCATCAAAGACACGGTCTAAGGCGTCAACTTTTGTTAAAAAGTCATCCTCCAACTCAAATACCGACTGAAACTCGCCGTGTATTTTACTTACATCTAATCCGTTATATTTCGAAAAAGCCTGTAAAGCTGCACCAAGTGCGATTTGTATTTTAGGGTCGACCATTATGTATTTGATTTATATAAGTGATTATTATTAATAGTTAAAAGTACCTGTCCTTTTAAAGTCTGCCCCAGGTAAGGCGAATTATATGATTTGGAGCGATTATTTGCTCTGGTATATTCCCATTCGGCGTCCTTATCAAAGACAACCAGGTTGGCTTGCCGGCCTGCTGCTATTGCAGGCACCTCAACATCAAGTATTGTACGCGGGTTTACGGCCAGTTTTTGTATGATGAGCTCAATTGACAAGCCGGCTTTGATCGCTAATGATAATACCGTTTGGAAACCGGTTATTCCAAATTCGGCTACCTCAAACTCTACATCTTTAAATTCAATCTCGTGCGGGGTATGTTGCGATACGATGGCATCAATTGTACCGTCTTTTAAGCCGTTTAAAAGCGCTTTAACATCACTATGGGTACGTAGTGGTGGTTTTACCTTATAAAGACTGTCAAACCCGGCTAAAACATCATCAGTAAGTACAAGGTGATGGGCAGCCACGTCACAGGTGACTTTCAGGCCTTTTTTCCTGGCATCTCTTATCAGTTCAACAGACCGTGCTGTGGATATGGTACTGAAATGTATTTTTGAGTCGGTATATTCCGCCAGGTAAAGATCGCGTGCAATCATCAGTTCTTCGGCCAGCGATGGTATACCCTTCATCCCGAGTAGTGTGCTCATCTCACCTTCGTTCACTTTGGCCTTTCCGGCAATAGCGGTATCTTCAGGATAAGAGAAAACAGTTGCTTCAAACCCTTTGGTATAAAGTAAGGCACGCTCCATTAAACCGGCATCCTGCACCGGGCGGTTGCCATCGGTAAAAGCCTTTGCGCCGCTCAGGTACATATCGTACATTTCGGCCAGGTCCCTACCCTCGCGTTTATGTGATAATGTTCCCAACGGATATACATCAACCAGGTTACCTTTTGCGCGGTTAAGCAGGTACTCCACTTCGGCCTTTGAGTGCACAGGTGGTTGGGTATTGGGCATTAGCGCTATACCAGTAAAACCACCCGCAGCAGCAGCGGCAGTACCGGTTTGCAGATTTTCCTTGGTTTCAAGGCCAAGTTCGCCTATGTTACAATTCAGGTCAAAAAAACCGGGAGATAGCTGCTTTCCCGTGGCATCAAACACTTTTTCATCGGTTTTAATGTTCGGGGCAATTTCTGTAATAGTTCCGTTCTTTATTAAAATATCAGCAACTTGTTGATTAAAGGGCGAGTTGGGATCAACAATGATAGCGGATTTGATAAGCAAATTCATTAGCGCTGCTTTATGTATGGATTGAGGTTGATTTTTCGTTTTGCAAAAGTACTGCTTTATCAGCTTTGTAGTACCTGGTTAGCAGTATTTCGGCAGCCAGAAAAATCAATGCCAAAATTATACAAAGTTTCCATAATTGCACACCAAAATCTGCCTGGCTTACAATATCTTTTATCGAGCCTTTATTAACTTCAATAACATTGCTTTTATCCGGCAGTATTTTATGAAGCTCTGCTGCCGTATAATAACTCAGGTCAGATTCATTCCTGTTGTCATTAAATGCCATTACAGAAATTGTACTGTCCTGTTTTTTAAGCTCATAAAGGCCGGTTTCCTGCAACTGGTCTGATACATATAAAAGCGTGCTTCCCTCCCGTTGTCTTACGTCAGGTATAATACTCTGCTTTCCTTTTATTAATTTTAATAATTGTTTTCCAGATGATTGTACCGGGGCGGTCTCAATAGTTTCGTCATGCCCAAGGCTGTAAAACAAGGGCTGATCATGACCGCTTAGCAGCGCTATTCTAAACATTACCGGCACAAAAAGCGCGTGACGCGGCAGGTTGCTAAAATCTTCATTTAACGCCACTGCGCAAACATATACCTTACCTTTACCGCTCCTGTATCCGGCCCAAAATGGTAACCCACCCGGCAGCAGCATCAGGTTTTCAGAACTGGCAGACGCCGGGTTAATCTGAAAATATTTTTTTACCACGGGTAAATCCGGATTATTCGGAAAGTCCTCGAAAATATTTTTAAATACCGGGTTCTGCAAATTAAGCGCGGATACTTTGATATCTTCGGTATTCAGTTTCTCGGGATAAGCTGCACCCATTTGCTGCAGAAATGACCGGTAGCCAGCCAGATCGGCGTCGGCTGCAGGAAATACCGCCAAAGTACCACCTTTGCTAACATAGACTTTTAATTGTTGTGACAACCCTGCCGAAACCGATTTAATGTCGCTTATAACAATTAACGGGTAAGTACCTAAACCTGCGTAATCTACGTTACCCTCGGGCACCCGGTAAGCTTTAAAAAATTGATCGATGCCAAAAACCGCCTTTAAATACGGATTAACCGTACCACCATCAATTAACAGCACCGGCATCTGTTGCTTCACATTAAAGGTAAAGTAAAACTGGTTATCAAACGTAACTGGGTTGTCCTGCAGGCTGATCTCTCCCCTTTGCCAACCCGGCTTTAAGCCGGAAAAAGTAAGCGTGTCATTTTGTATGGAGCGGGCCGCCAGAGTAAAGCCACCCAATGCCTTCTGCTCGCCGTTAATGGTTAGCTTAAGTGGTATTTTAGCCGAGTTTTCGCCGGCATAGTTATGTAATTTAACCACCAGTTTTTCTGTTTCGCCGGGGCGATGGATGGCACTTAACAGCCATACCGAATCAACCGTAACATTGACCTGCGGATTGGCATTGAGCCGGATCAGGCTCACCTGGACGCCGGTATCAATTTTTAAAGGCTGTGTGCCGGCTATGTTCTTCTGGAAGTCGGAAATAATGTCGATTGAACGGCCGGCACCGGGCTGCATGCTCAATAAATTTTGCTGACGGTTAATGATCTCCTGTAAACTGCGGCTTCTGGGACTAATCTTAACGGCATCAACCGCATCATTAAATTCTTCGCGGCTGAGCAGGCGCTGATGCTTACCTTCAAAATCCTGGGTAAGCAAGTGGAATTTATCATTCATTGAATAGGCAGATACGATTTCTTTTGCGCGCCGTTTAGCCTCGTCCAGTAATGAACCTTCGCGGTTCAGCGTTTGCATAGAATATGAATTGTCCAGAAAAACACTGATAGTGCGGCTAGCCCCTGCATTGGTATGGTTACGGTTTGAAATATACGGCCGGGCAAAAGCCAGTACCAAAAAAGCAAGCGCCAATAAGCGCGCTGCCAATATCAAAAGTTCTTTTAAATTTCTGCGGGATGACTGCTGTTCCTGTATCTCTTTTAGGAACTGAACGTTACTGAAATAAACTTTTTGATATCGCCTGAAATTAAACAAGTGAACCAATATGGGTATAGCCAGGGATATGAATGCAAATAAAAAAGCCGGATATAGAAAGTGCATTTTTGATGTGCAAATGTGCAGATATACAAATGTGCAAATTTTTACCGCAAAGACCCCTCCGTCGGTAAACAAAATTTACGGCACTGATATTTAGCTGCGATGGTGCTTTTTGCGTTTCTTTTTATGCGTCTCTGTTTTATGATGATGTTTCTTCTCGGTCTTTTTAATTTTGGCAGATTTTTTTTCCGGAGCTTTCTGCTGTGTTTGGATAGCTGCCGGTTTATTTTTAACCGTGGTAGAGTCCTTACTTAACTGTTTTACATTAAAACTGTTGTTACTTAAACTATACTCGAATTTGCGCTTTGCACCGGTTAATTTCGCAGACGGGCCGCTCCCTTCGTAAATAGGGAATTCCCTGATAAACTTACCTTCGGATATGTAAAAGTTATCATTGCCTCGATAACCTTTTCGTTGCGAGCCGGTTAATTTAGGAAAATCAAGCTTTTGCACTTTGCTTTCGTAAAATTCAAAAGCATAAATGGTTGTATAGTTAATGGTATCCTTCCGTTTGGCCTGGATCAATATCTCCGGATGGCCGTCAATATCCATATCAGCGTTATAAACATCAACTATCTGACCGTTAAGATCGCCCGTAGTAGTGGTGTATTTTCTTCCGGCCGAATCTGAATGAAGGATTAAAAACGACCCGGTATCTGTGGCGCCCCTGCCCCAGCTCATTACATCATAGTATTGGCCGGGCGCAACTTCAACCATTTTATGGAACTTAAAAGGATCCATCAGTAATGGCTGTTTGGGCATATTATCGGCAACAACCGGCTTTTTTTGCTCTTGTGCGCAGCCGGCTAAAATTGCACATCCTATCAGTATAAAAAAATAAAACCTTGTGCTCATGTTGTTTAGTTATAAAGCAAATCAGAACCCAGTTCGCCGGTTGGTTTTCCGGGTAACGTAATAAAAACTTTCAGGCTTCCGGTGGTACCTATATTGAAATATTTTACGGTAAAGCGGTGATAACCTTTTTGTAAAGCTATAGCGCCATTTTTACCGCTCACCGGATGTTTACCGTCATTATCCACAACCAGCTGATCATCCACCAATAAAGTTGATCCGTCATCAGATGAGGTACCAAAGCCGTAAACACCGTCGGTATCGACGCGGATATAACCGGTATAGATAACCCCAAACGCCGTCATTTTACGGAACGGATTGATGTTAAAGCTTTTGGAGATCAGGGAGTCGGCACCATCAGCAGACAGCTTAAATTCGCCGGTACTGTTATACTCGCCCGGGAAGATCTGGTAACGTAACCCGTTGCTGTTACCGCTGTAATTTACAGGTGGCAACGGCGCCTTGTTATATACTACCATTTTGGTAACCACACTGCGCTTTCCGGTTGGTGTAATTACGATAGTTTGTAATTCGCGGTACTGATCAGCAGGTACGTTATAGGTAACGGGCAAATTAAATTCAATATCCGTTTCGCGGGGAGTGTAACCGTCAATAGTATAGTAAACCTTTGCTCCTTTTACAGATGGCTTTAAGTTAACTGTTAACTGGTTACCAAAGGCTACGGTATCTTTTGCGCCAATAGCTGTGGGTACACGATAATCAAAGCCATTTTTATCTAACCAGGCCAGATGGGACGGCAGCCGCACCTCAGAGAAATCTGTGAAATTTTTATTAGCCAATGGTGTCCAGGCTACTTCAGCCAGCGCTAGCATCCGCGGCAATAACATATACTCTATCTTATTTTCGGTAGCGATATACTCGGTCCACATATTTGCCTGTACGCCGAGGATATGTTTTTTCTGATCTGCATTTAGCGCCTCCGGGGTTGGATCATAACGATAAGTTTTGACCAATGGTGTAAAACCACCTATACTTAAGGGCTCTGTACTTAATTTACCCTGGGCGGCATCTATATACATACCGCCGCTTCCCGGGGTCATAATTACATCATGATTTTGCTTTGCGGCGTCAATACCGCCCTGTTCACCACGCCAGCTCATTACGGTAGCGTTTGGCGCAAGGCCGCCTTCTAATATCTCGTCCCAGCCTATTATGCTGCGGCCTTTTGAGTTTACAAATTTCTCTATCCGCTGGATAAAATAGCTTTGCAAGCCATGCTCGTCTTTCAGCTTTAATTTTTTGATCAGTTGCTGGCAAAATTTAGATTCTTTCCAGACATCTTTAGGGGCTTCATCGCCGCCGATATGGATATACTTACTTGGAAAGAGCGCCATCACCTCGGTCAACACATCTTCCAAAAAAGCAAATGTTTTCTCTGACGGGCAGTAGACATTTCTGAATATGCCCCAGGTGCCCTGTACCTGGTATCCTGAGGTGGGCTCGCAGCCTAACTCGGGGTACGAAGCTAAGGCAGCCATGGCGTGCCCCGGCATCTCAATTTCAGGCACTACGGTAATATACCTGTCTGCTGCATATTTAACTACGTCGCGGATCTCGTCCTGGGTGTAGTAACCGCCGTAAGGGGTATTATCATATTGTTGTGGTGTGCGGTCATGATAGTTACCTATAACGGTTTCGGCGCGCCGGCTGCCAATTTCGGTGAGTTTAGGATATTTCTTAATCTCGATGCGCCAGCCCTGATCATCCGTTAAGTGCCAGTGAAAAGTATTTAACTTGTAGGCCGCCATCAAATCGATATATTTTTTAACAAACTGCACGGAGAAAAAATGGCGGCAAACGTCAAGCATTAAGCCACGGTAGCCAAATCGGGGGTAATCCTCTATTTGTACACAGGGAAGCCTGGCCACCGCGCCTTTATCAGCCGGGATTAGCTGGATAAGGGTTTGGATGCCATAAAACAAACCTGCGCCTTTAGCCGCTATGGTAATATTGGTTGGGGTGATCGTTAACCGGTAACCTTCTGCAGGTAAACCATCGGTACCCGCACTGGTTAATACCACGCTGTTGCCCACCTTATTACCGCTGTTCAGCTTTACAGGCATGTGCAACATGGCTGTATTTTTCAAATAATCTGACAAAAAAACAACTGCCTTGTTGTCTACCGAATCCGCAAATAACTGCGTTTCCTGGCTTAGTATGAATGTGCCGGAGGCCTTTTTAACAGATACCGGAGCCGGGATTATGCCAACGTTTGGGTCTTTGTCTTGCGCATTGGCGAGGGATAAACTAAAAAAAGCAACCAGCAGCAGAAATATCTTTTTATACATAATTATAGATTGACCAATAATTTAAAGATGGTGAAGTTAAAAGATTTTAAAAATATATCGCAGCCTATCCTGTAAAATATGCCAAAAAAAAAGGTTGCCTGTATAGACAACCTTTTTATTTTGTATCTGCGGATCAATTAAGCGGTCACTACATGCTCTTTGGCAGCCAGGTAACGCTCGGCGTCAATGGCAGCCATACAGCCGGTACCGGCCGCGGTAACCGCCTGGCGATAAATATGATCCTGCGCATCGCCGCAGCAAAACACGCCTTCTATATTGGTTTGGGTCGACCCCGGTTTGGTTAGGATATAGCCGGTCTCATCCATATTTATCCAACCTTTAAATATCTCGGTATTGGGCGAGTGGCCGATGGCTACAAAGAAACCGGTAACATCCAGTGTCCTTTCTTCGTTTGTTTTGTTATTGATTACCTGCACACCGGTCACACTTTGGCCGTCGCCCAGGATCTCTTTAGTTTCGGTATTGTACAGGATCTCTATATTATGTGTGTTCAACGTGCGGTGCACCATTGCTTTTGAAGCACGAAACTCATCCCGGCGAACGATCATATAAACCTTACGACATAGCTTGGCTAAATAGGTCGCTTCCTCGGCAGCAGTATCACCTGCGCCTACTATGGCAACGTCCTGGCCTTTAAAAAAGAAGCCATCGCATACCGCGCAGGCCGAAACGCCAAAACCGCTATACTTCTGCTCAGACTCCAGCCCCAGCCATTTGGCAGAGGCGCCGGTTGATATAATCACGGTGTCAGCCAGTATGGTTTTGTTCTCATCAACCACAACCTTGTGGGGCAGGCTTGAAAAATCAACAGAACTTACATAACCAAAACGGATATCGGTACCCAGCCGCTCGGCCTGCTGACGGAAATCTTCCATCATCTCAGGACCCATGATACCGTGCGGATAACCCGGAAAGTTCTCTACATCCGTAGTTTGGGTAAGCTGGCCACCAGCCAGCATACCGGTATACATCACCGGTTTCAGATCAGCACGCGACGCGTAAATAGCAGCAGTATAACCTGCGGGCCCCGACCCGATGATCAGGCATTTTACATGTTCAATAGTTTCAGACATCTTTTAAAAAATGAAGCACAAAAGTAGCATTTATTGCGGTGCCCGGCAATAGGCATTAGTCAGTATATTGCCATTAGATTTTGGGGTTGGGTGATCCACTTAAAAATATGGATCACCCGGATCACCTATTTTTGTTAAAATACTGTAAATAAGTAAGTTATAATTTTAAGCGGATCACTTTGGATCAGCCCTATTCGTCAGGATTTTCAGGTATAAATTAACCAAATCTATTTGATAATCAAGTAATTGAAAAACAGCATATTTTTGCCTGTTTTTGAGAAGCGGATCAATAAAACGGATCACCTGATTTCGCCGGAAAAACGTCTGTTACACCCGCTGCATTTATTAATTTTATAATAACTTGCCCCGGTCATTATCATGAAAAAAATCTTAGCCATATCGGGCAGTTTACGCTGGGGTTCGTCCAACCATTCAATCCTTCAGTTTTTGGGTTCGATGGCTCCTGCAGATGTTGAATACACTATTTATAACGGACTTTCGCAGATCCCGGCATTTGATCCCGGGCTGGATAACGATTGTCCGCCCGCACCGGTGGCCTCGCTACGTAAATTATTAACGGAAGCCGACGGCCTTATTATCTGTACACCCGAATATGCTTTTGGGGTGCCCGGTTCGTTAAAAAACGCGCTGGACTGGCTGGTGTCAAGCAGCACTTTGGTTGATAAACCTGTGGCGCTGATCACCGCGTCATCAGCTGGCGAGTATGCCCATGCTTCGCTCCTGCTTACTTTGGGGGCGTTAACTGCTAATGTTATACCGGAAACTACCTTGCTGATCCAATTTATCCGGTCGAAGATGGATAGTGAAGGAAATGTTAAGGATGAGGAAACAGCGAAAAAATTACAGGAAACAATTGCCGTTTTTTTAAAAGCTGTCTAAATTTCAAAAAACGTTTGGTTGGTCATCGATATTATCCTTCATTATTGATGTCCTGTTAAAGTTGTACACTAAACTAATATGTATCCACACAAAGACTTAATCTAGCCGTGTACCCAATCCTATACTATTTAGTCCTCTACCTATGGACTCAGCATGTCTGGTAACAATGTCTACATTTTTACTGTTTTCCCTTTCAATAAATATTTCTTTACTCAGCATAAGAGAAAAACTAAAATAAGAAGTTTGTTTAACTGGCTGACCGTCATACAAACCCGGGCTAAATAATGGAGCATTTAAAAATGCATTGATGACCGCTTTGGAAATAGCTGCATTTAATACTTTATTGACAGTCACACTGTCAATTTTCCCCTCTTTATTTATGGACAGTAAAACGGTTACATTATTTAATGAATCCATATGTTTTTTTAATGCTTTCTTTAAATAACTTTCAAAGTTTCGGGGAGGTACTGCTTTTACAAAATGAATACTCTTTTTGATTAACTTATCCTGTAAGTAAACTTCTGTATACGAAGGTTTATTCATTCCCGGCTCATATGTCTCCCAATCTCCCTCTTTTTTATTGTCATCTAAATTGCCTTTTTGAATTAACTGGCCGGAGGAATTGTAGGCCTGAAATGGTCCTTTCACCTTGTTGTTAACAAACGTATACATAAACACCTTTTTTCCATTTTTATCATAGTCAATCCAGGTACCAACCTTAACACCATTTAAAAAGAAACCTGCATATTCTAAATAAGTAGTGGTATCTGCATGTTGCTTATCATATATATTCGGATAATGTATCCATTTGTTATAATAAAAAAATTTTCCGTGCGGTATGGTCAACATTTCGTCCTTATAACTTCCTTTCAATAATATTTTGTTAGTCATGTCATTCTGTTGGGCTACATAAGCAGAGTCTCCAACTTTTTCTATTAAAATATAAGAAGTAGCTTTTTCGGGAGCAACATTTTCGGCCTTATTGTTTAGATACATCTTGCTAATTTGAGTATATCCCAAAAATGAATACAAGAGCATTATAATGGTAAATAAAACGGACTTCATTGTGATAAGTTTATGCTAAGATAGTTATTATCCAGTTACTGCGAAATCACATCACTGACAATTTGACAAACATTACCCTTTGGAACGCTCATTGATATGCAGGGTTGTTACTAAACATTAATTCCAAATAATCATTATAAAATTATGCAAGAAAAAGGAACCATTTCGATCCACACCGAAAACATTTTTCCGATAATTAAAAAATTCCTGTACTCTGATACCGAGATATTTTTACGCGAACTGGTATCAAACGCGGTTGACGCCACCCAAAAAATTAAACGGCTGGCCTCACTGGGTCAATATAACGGCGAACTGGGCGATCTGCGTGTTGAAATAGCTTTCGACGAAAAGGCAAAAACCATCACCATATCTGATAATGGTTTGGGTATGACCGCCGAAGAGATCAAAAAATACATTAACCAGATCGCATTTAGCGGCGCTACCGAGTTTGTAGAGAAGTTTAAAGAGGCAAAAGATGCCAACGAGATCATCGGCCGCTTTGGTTTGGGCTTTTACTCTGCCTTTATGGTAGCCGATAAGGTTGAAATAGAAACCCTGTCATACCAGGATGGTGCAGAACCTGCACACTGGACCTGTGATGGCAGCACCGAATTTGAAATAACCGAAGGTACACTTGCAGAGCGCGGTACCGAGATCACTTTACATATTAACGCGGAGTCTGAAGAGTTTCTAAGCAAGCACCGCCTGCAGGAGATCCTGGATAAATACTGCCGTTTCTTACCGGTACCGATTGTGTTCGGTAAAAAAACCGAGTCGGTTGAGGATGGCGTTGATGAAGAAGGCAAACCAAAATACAACGATGTTGAGGTTGACAATGTGATTAACAACACCAGCCCTATCTGGACAAAAGCGCCGTCTGAATTGAAAGATGAAGATTACCTGGCGTTTTATAAAGAGCTGTATCCGTTTAGCGAGGACCCGTTGTTCTGGATCCACCTGAATGTTGACTATCCGTTCAACTTAACCGGTGTATTATATTTCCCTAAGCTGAAGAAGGATTTCGAGATCCAGCGTAATAAGATCAAATTATTCTCGCGCCAGGTATTTATTACCGATGAGGTAAAAGATATTGTGCCCGAGTTTTTAATGCTGCTGCATGGTGTTATTGATTCGCCGGATATCCCGCTTAACGTATCCCGTAGTTTCTTGCAGGCAGATAGTAACGTTAAGAAGATAAACAGCTACATCACCAAAAAAGTGGCTGATAAACTGGCAGAGCTGTTTAAAAACGACCGTAAAGGTTACGAAGAAAAATGGACCGACATTGGCCTGTTTGTAAAATATGGTATGGTGAGCGAAGATAAATTTTATGATAAAGCCAAAGACTTTGTTTTACTAACCAACACCGCTAAAGAAAACTTTACTTTAACCGAATACAAAGACAAGGTAGCGCCGGTACAAACCGATAAAGACGGTCAGCTGGTTTATATCTATACCAACGATCCTTCAAAACAGGATGCGTTTATCCAGTCTGCCAATAAAAAAGGTTATGATGTGTTGTTGATGGATTCGCCGATTGATACCCATTTTATAAGCCACCTGGAGCAAAAACTGGAGAAGACATCGTTGAAACGTGTTGACGCGGATGTTGCCGATAAACTGATTAAAAAAGATGATGCGCCTGAGCATGTTTTAACCGAAGAACAGGGCACCAAAGTAAAAGCCATTTTTGATAAGGCAATTAACCGCCCGGCTTATAAAGTTGAGCTGGAAAGCCTGAACCCTGACGAGTTACCGGTTACCGTAACCATGGACGAGTTTATGCGCCGGATGAAAGATATGGCAGCCATGGGCGGCGGTATGGGCTTTTATGGCAATATGCCTGATAATTATAAAGTGGTGATAAACGGCAACCATAAACTGGTGAGCCGGATATTACAGGATGAAAACGAAGAGGTACAGTTGCAGTTAGCAAAACAGGCGTTTGACCTGGCGCTGTTATCGCAGGGTTTATTAACCGGAGCCGAGCTGACCGAATTTGTTAACCGCAGCGTTAATTTGATCTGATCAACCATTAATGGCAACGGTAACGTTTGATGTCCCGAATGATTTAATTAAAAAGCTGGAGGGCGGCAAACTGGCCGTCAGCCAACTTTTGGCTGATGTTTTGGGCGCTGATGACAACCTGGAAATCATCTGCGCGGGCTTGGTTGCCTTCCATGATGGTGACGGCGGATCGCCGGAGGTTGAAACGTTTACGATTTTACCCGGGGAAGTAACCTATCATCCTGGAGCGCATACCGGTAAAGTTGTTTTAAGGTACCGGGTCCGTTTCTTTTTTGGATGTTCGGATATCAGCAGCGATGAGCCGGCTAATGAGAAATCAGACTTTGAAATTGACGCAGTAAACAACAAACTGCTGCTTCATATCCACGACCCGATAAGGCGGGATACTATTGATGAGTTTTAACCGACGGACATTATAAAATACCAGCCGCTTACCATGTAAGCGGCTTTTTTGTTTTGTCAAAAGTTATTAGGTAACTTTATATAGAAAAACGAAACCCATTCGTTATAAACCTGTTAACCTTTAAAACCATGTATTATGAAAAACTTAAAATTATTCTGCATCCTGTTTATTTGCGCTTTAGGTTTAAACCTGAGTTATGCGCAAGCCACCAAAATTGATAAAAAAGCCGCCAAGGCGGCCGAGGTTAAGCGGATCATAACTTCGGGGAGTTACGTATTTAAAGCAAATTATGTAATACCTACCACCATGACGCCGCGTTATTTAACCAGCGATTATGATGTTACGGTAACCAAAGATAAATTAGAGGTGTACCTGCCTTATTTTGGCCGGGCCTATGCCGCGCCGCGCGATCTGAATGATGGCGGTATCAAATTAAAGACATCAAACTTTAGCAATGTTACCGTTAATAAAAAAGGCAGCTGGGAAATCACCCTCAAACCAACCGACTCTAATCCTCCGGGTGTTAAAGATGTACAGGTATTACAGTTAACCGTAAACCCCGACGGATATGCTTCATTGCGGGTAACATCACTTAACAAGCAGCCGATATCCTATAACGGTTATATCGAGGAGTTTAAAAAGAACTAAGAGCTGATTCTGAAATAGCAACGCGGGTTTATTCATGGAGTGAACCCGCGTTGTCTTTTAACGCAACCCCCGATAATTTACGCCTGAAAGCTTCCTGCACTAAATAAAAGATCTTTTTGGAGGCCTGTTTATAAGTAAGCCCCTGCGGGCGGATATTTGAAACGCAGTTACGCAGTTCATCGGTTAAACCGGGTTTGGGATTATAGGTTAAGTAGGCGCCGACACTATCGGCCGAGCTGAGGCCGGGCCGCTCGCCTATCAGCACCAGGGAAAGCCTGGCCCTTAACGCCGATGCAATTTCATCGCCTATGGCTACCCTTCCCTGTTCCACCAGTACGATGTCAGCTAACGTAAAACCGGCAAACCGTAACATCGGTATCAATAACTCAAGCAACTCTATAACATTGGTATTGATAGCTATAGCCGAAAGGCCGTCAGCAATAATTACAGCTATGTCCGCCGGTGTTGCACCGTGCGCCAACTCCGTTACCGATTCCTGGCTCAATTTACGGCCGAGATCAGGTCTTTGCAAATATTGCTCGCGGTAACCGGCCATACTGTGCAGGTGTAAAACGGGTAATTCAAACTGCTTGAGGCGGACAGTTAAAGCCTCAACAGCCAACGCCGAATATACGGCGTCGCGCGCATGGGCATGGGCCAGCTTAAACTCCAGCGATTGTTTCAGCGGAATGCTGGTTCCGGCACGGCCTATGGCTATCCGCGCGGCGGTATACTCCTGCAGGGCAATTAAGGGATCGGCTGGTTTAATTACCTTTTTCATGTTATACCTCCGGCTAATAACCCATGCGCCGGGTTAACTGACAATAAGTTGCCCTTATCATCAATTATCCCCTGTTTCATCAGCCATAATTCAAACTCGGGCGCGGGCCGCAGGCCTAATACTTTACGCAGATATAAAGCATCATGAAACGAGGTGGACTGATAGTTAAGCATAATATCGTCTGATCCGGGGATGCCCATTACAAAATTGCAGCCGGCAACGCCGAGTAAAGTCAACAGGTTATCCATATCGTCCTGGTCGGCCTCGGCATGGTTGGTATAACAAACGTCGACCCCCATGGGCAGTCCCAATAGCTTTCCACAGAAATGGTCCTCAAGCGCTGCGCGGATGATCTGCTTGCCGTCATATAAATATTCAGGGCCGATAAAACCTACAACGGTATTAACCAACAACGGATTATATCTCCTGGCAACCGCATAGGCCCGTGCTTCGCACGTTTGCTGATCCACCCCGAAACTGGCATTTGCGGATAACGAGCTGCCCTGTCCGGTTTCAAAATACATGACGTTGTTGCCAACCGTGCCCCGGTTTAGTGACAGCGTGGCGTCGTATGCTTCATCCAGCAAAGCCAGATCAATGCCGAAGCTGGCGTTGGTCCGGCCGGTGCCGGCTATCGACTGGAAGCAAAGGTCAACCGGCGCACCTTCATTGATCAGTTGCAGGGTTGTGGTAATATGGCTCAATACGCATGACTGCGTCGGGATGTCAAATTGCTGTCTCAGGTTATCAATCAACCTTAATAAATTGGCCACCGCCGCCGGGCTGTCGGTTGCCGGGTTAATACCGATAACGGCGTCGCCGCTGCCATACAGTAAACCGTCAATAATACTGGCTGCAACGCCTTTTGGTTCGTCTGTTGGATGATTGGGTTGCAGGCGGGTAGAGAAATGTCCGCGGAGCCCGATCGTGTTTCTAAAGCGGGTAACCACCTCACATTTTTTTGCTACCGCGATAAGGTCCTGGTTACGCATCAGTTTGGATACTGCCGCCGCCATCTCGGGTGTTATGCCTGCGGCGATGTTTTGCAGCGTTTCGGTAGTGGTGTGGTCGCTCAGCAGCCAGTCGCAAAAATCGCCAACGGTTAAATGGCTGATCTGCCCGAAGGCGTTAACGTTATGCGTATCGATGATCAGGCGGGTAACCTCGTCATTTTCATACGGGATAACCACCTCATTCAGGAAAGTTTTTAACGGCACATCGGCCAGGGTGATCTGCGCGGCGACGCGTTCTTCATAGGTAGCAGCGCAAACCCCTGCCAGTTCATCGCCCGACCGGCAGGGTGAGGCTTTGGCCAGCAGATCTTTAAGATCTGCAAATTTGTAAACTTTGCTTTTGATGATATGGCGGTACATAGCTAGCTTTTGCCTTTAATCATACTTTCTGCCTGTACCATTAGCACATCGTCCATGATCTTTATCTTATGTTTTCCCATCAGCATAAAAATTATGATGGCAAGAGCCAGCACTGCGAAGAATATTAAACCTACCGCCAGGTTAAAATACATAATAGCGAATAAACATATGATGGATATAACCAAGGCTACCGCCGGAAAAACAGGGTAAAACGGGGATATAAACGGCCTGTCCAAACCAGGTTCTTTTTTGCGGAGGATAAACAGGCTTATCATGCTCATCATGTACATCACCACGGCACCTAGCACTGATAAAATAATGATCTGCGCCGTAGTGCCGATATAAATAGCAATAAAACTTATTACTCCACCACTTATTAAAGCCCGGTGCGGTGTTTTAAACCGATGGTTAATCTGCGCCAGTCCACGCGGCAAATAACCGCTGCGGGCCATTGCAAACACCTGCCTTGACGAGGCCAGGATGGTGCCGTGCAGCGAAGCTATCAATCCAAACAAACCGATACTGGCGAATATCCGGGTTAGTCCGTTGGCCTTGCCCAGTACAATGCCTATGGCTTCGGGCAGCGGGTAATCAAGCGTACTTAGCCTATGCCAGTTGGTGATACCGCCGGTTAGCACCATTACAGCCAGTGCCAAAAACACCAAGGTTATTATAGCCGATATATAGCCTTTGGGGATATTCTTTTTAGGCTCTTTAACTTCTTCAACCACCATAGCCATGCCTTCAATCGCCAGGTAAAACCACACAGCAAATGGCAGGGCCGCGAAAACCCCCGGCCAGCCAAACGGCATAGGGTCGGTTAAATAACTGGCCATTTTAAAATGCGGGGCCACGACCCCCATATACAACAACAGTTCGGCCACCGCCAGCAGGGTGATGAACACAGAGAAGGTGGCCGACTCCTTTACGCCGGATATATTCAGCAATATAAATGTGGCGTTAAAAAGCATAGCCGACTGCATAATGGGGATGGCCGGGTATAAAAAGTGTAAATAAGCGCCTAAAGAAACTGCGATAGCGGGCGTAGCCAACAAGAAATCTATCAGGGTGGCGTAGCCGGCAATAAGGCCGCCGAATGGCCCCATGGCCCGGTAAGCATAAGCAAAGGCGCCGCCGGCATGGGGTATGGCGGCGGTAAGTTCGGTGTAACTAAATATAAAAGTTACGTACATAATGGTGACCACGATGGTCGCTATCAGCAAACCAATGGTGCCTGCTACCCCCCAGCCCAGGTTCCAGCCGAAATACTCGCCGGATATAACCAGGCCCACCCCTATTGCCCATAAATGCACAGGCTTTAATACCCGCTTTAACTGCTCCGTACCGGTACCTGCCATATCCTGATGAGGTGTTAATTATTGCACCGTTAAGATAAGGATTGAGGGCGGGATTTCAAAATTACTGTCGGCGCGTCACCCCCAAAAAAGAAAAAACAACCGCCATTATCCCCATGAAATCAATAACCAGAGGCGCTGTTGAGTACCGACTTTATAATAATTACATTCCAACAATAAAATTACGCTAACAAATAGCGGTTAATTCCGTTAAAAAATTACATTTTTGCCAAAATTTTAATTAATGCAGAGTTACCAGGAATTTCTTGACTTAAGTGTTGGCTTCCCGCAAGAAGGCTTCGAGATTATTGATGATGAATTATATTTCCACGATCTTAATCTGATGGAGATGATTGAAACGTACGGCACGCCCCTGCGCTTCACTTATTTGCCAATGGTCACCAAAAAAATCCAGCAGGCAAAGTTGCTGTTTCAGCAGGCCATCGTCAAAAATAATTATCGCGGCAGCTATAAGTATTGCTATTGCACCAAAAGCTCGCACTTTAAACATATCGTTGAAGAAGCGCTGAAGAACGAGATCCACCTGGAAACATCATCAGCCTTTGATATGCCGATGATTGACGCGCTGGAGAAAAAAGGCGCTTTGACCAAGGACATGACCGTTATCTGCAACGGCTTTAAAACCTTCCAGTACAAGCAATATATTATTGATATGCTGCACGATGGTTTTAAAAACATCATCCCGGTACTGGATAATAAGGAAGAATTTAACCTGTATGATGACGAGGTAGAAATGGCTACCCCGTGCAACCTGGGTATAAGGATAGCTGCTGAGGAGCAACCCGACTCACAATTCTACACCTCGCGCCTGGGTATCCGCATGGAGGATATTATTGATTTTTATTATAACAAGATAGAGAACAACCCTAACTTCCAGGTTAAGCTGCTGCATTTTTTCATTAACTCGGGTATCTCTGATACGCCATACTACTGGAACGAGCTGGAGAAATACGTAACACTATACTGCAAGTTTAAAAAGATCAACCCGCATTTAGATACTTTGGATATTGGCGGCGGTATGCCGTTTAAAGATTCGCTGGTATTTGATTTTGATTACGAGTACATGATCAACGAGATCGTGAGCCGGATCAAAGAGATCTGTGCCGATAACGATACTGTTGAACCGGATATCATTACCGAATTTGGCAAGTATACCTGTGCCGAAGCGTCGGCGATATTATACAAAGTATTGGGCCGTAAACAACAAAACGACCGCGAGAAATGGCTGATGCTGGACGGATCATTCATTACCAATCTGCCCGACGTTTGGGCGCTTAACCAAAAATACATCCTGTTGCCAATAAACAATTGGGACTCTGAATACGAGCGTGTTAACCTTGGCGGCATAACCTGCGACGGCCAGGATTACTACAACCAGGAAGCACACATGAACAGTGTTTTTATGCCTAAAACCCGTAAGGTACAATACCTTGGCTTTTTCAACACCGGCGCCTACCAGGAAGTTTTAAGCGGCTATGGCGGCATACACCATTGCCTGTTGCCATCGCCCAAACATGTTATTATCCGCCGCAACCGCGACGAGACATTTAACTTCGAGGTTTTTGGCGAGGAACAAAACAGTAAACAGGTGTTGAAGATCTTAGGCTATACTACCTAAGATTTTGCTGACTCATCCATAAACAAAGCCCGGTAATAAACTACCGGGCTTTGTTATTTTTAGACAAATGGTTAGCTTTATAGACGTGATATCTAACTTATGACAGAATTATCTTTGGCTGCCCGCCATCATACCGGAATTACCATGATCTTTATTCGGAAACTAATTTGTAGTATATGAAGTTAATCCTCTCAGCCTCCTTTTATATGTTGATCATCGTCCTTGTCACGGGTTGTGGCAATGACAATAAACCCGGGCAAAATACGTCCACAAAAAGCACCGGTACAATAAAAAAAACTATCACTGAGATTAAGACCGCTGCTGCTGATCATGAACGGGATAGCGCCGAACTTACCAAACTGGTAAGGGCCATGTACAAATGGTATGACACCACGCCCAAAGTTGAGGGTTTTGCGGGCACAAAGAAAAACCCGGCAGACACCATATACAACGGCATTGACCTGGCCGAAAACAGCAGGGCTATTGAAGCCCTAACTAAAACCGGCTTTTTTGCCGCCGAATTTTTAGCGGATTACCGCGCAGTTGCCGTACGCATGGACAAAGAGCTTAAAGACGGATCGTCCTTGTGGATTGAAGGAGAGTTACCAACATTTAACGACGACGTAAACGAATGGTGCAATTGCCAGGACTATCCCGACAGATACTGGGATAAATTAACCCTGACCGGCATTAAATACACCACGGACGCAGCCAGTTTTAAATGGACCTGGGGTGATAATTTTTTTTATAACGTAAAGGCTAAAAAAGAAAACGGCACCTGGAAGATCAGTTACTTACAGGGCTTTGATATGAATTATTATAACTGGGGATGGATGAAGAAACACAAGACGCCTTCTGTAAAAGAGTGAAACTATTTTTTTAACAGGTGCAATTGTTCATTGGTCAGGCTTTCTTCCTGAAGATCATTGTTTGCGCCGAGTATTTTAAAACTCTCGACAAATATCTCGGTAATATATCTTTTAACGCGTTCGTTGTCTTCAAATGTCCGGGTGCGGCATTTTCCTTCCAGGTAAAGTAACTTTCCTTTTTTAAGCACCTGCGCTGCCGCCGACGCCAGGCTGCGCAGCATAACAATATTATGCCATTCGGTTTGTTCAACCTTTGCCCCGTTTTTGTTTACCGTTTCAATGGTAGCTAACGGAAACGATAAAACTGCGGTATCATCAGGCAGTACCTTAAAGTCAGGGTCCTCTCCTAAATAACCAACCAGTATAACCTTATTAATCCCGGGCATATAACATATTGAAAATGAAATTATCTAATTATAAAGTTAGTTGATATTATTGGAAATAACAGGAGTTTCTGAATAATATTGTACCCGGTTAACCAGATGATCCAGATCAAACGGCTTTTCAATAAATTCGTCGCATTGATAAGTGCCTAATGATAACAGTACCCTGGGAAAAGCCGTCATCAAAACAACCGGTATAGCACACGTAAACGGATTCTTTTTAATTTGCGCACAAATATCTCCGCCGTTAACACCCTCTAACAGGTAGTCAACCACAATCAAATCAGGCGACCGCTCTTTTATTGTTTTAAAGATGTCGTTCGTCCCGGTAACTGTCTCTACCTGAAATCCATTCCGGGTAAAAACACCGTCCAATATTTCCAGGAGTTCAATATCGTCGTCAATAACTAAAATGCGCTTTTCCATGCCTTTTTGGGTTAGTACTAAATAAATCTGAAAGAATTATCGGCAATTAGCAAGGGGAGGATGCGGCTGTGAAATAAATCTGATATACGCTTATAACAACAAAGGTAAATAAAATAAGTTTCTTTATAATTTAATTGCTACCTGTATAATATAATAAAATATACAATGGCTTAACTTTCAATTAATTGAATAAGATGGTTCAAAAACGGGTTAGGGTTTGAAACACGTCGCCAATTTTATGCCGGTATAATTACCAGTTAATACCCGGGGCCGCCTGAGGCTAAGCGAAACTACATTATAACAAATCGGAATATTAATGGTTAATTTGTTGACATGGATAAGAACGCTCCTAAGCAAATACCCTTACTGTCGGGCGATCTGAGTATAGCTGACCAAAAGCAGGCTATACTGGCAGCTATCATTGCTGATTCGGACGATGCCATTATCAGCAAAACGCTGGCAGGTATTATTACCAGTTGGAACCCGGCGGCCATAAAAATGTTTGGTTATACAGAACAGGAAGCCGTTGGCCGTCATATTTCGCTCATTATCCCCCCTGACAGAATGAACGAGGAGGAGTTGATCATCAGTAACGTAGCAAAAGGCAATAAGGTAGACCACTTTGAAACCATACGTATGGCTAAAGACGGCCACCTGATCCCCATATCGGTTACAATTTCGCCTATCACCGACCGGTCAGGCAAGATCATCGGTGCCTCAAAGATCGTTCGTGATATTTCCATTTACAAAAAAGTAACTGAAAAACAGGGAATGCTGGCTGCAATCGTCGACAGTTCAGACGATACCATCCTGAGCAAAACATTGGACGGGATTATTACCAGCTGGAATAAAGCTGCGGAGAAAATGTTTGGCTATACCGCACAGGAGATTATCGGCAAACACGTCACCATCATTATTCCGCCCGAGAGGATTGAGGAAGAGATTTTCATCATTGGCGAGGTATCAAAAGGCAACAAGCTGGATCATTTTCAAACCATCCGCAAGGCCAAAGACGGGCGCCTGGTACCCATTTCGCTTTCCGTATCTCCTATTGTGGATGACACGGGTAAGATAATCGGTGCTTCAAAGATCGCACGTGATATTAGCGAACAGCTGGACGGCGAGCAAGAAAGGGCCCGGCTTTATGAACAGGTAAAAGCGCTTAATGACAAGAAAGACGAATTTATAGGGCTGGCAAGCCATGAATTAAAAACCCCGCTCACCAGCATCGGTGGTTATTTGCAGATATTAAGTACGCTGATAAAAGATGAAAAAGCCGCGCGGTTTGTGGAAAAAACCCGCCGGCAGCTTAAAAAGCTGAGCGTGCTGGTATCAGATCTGCTGGATGTATCCAAAATAGAGGCCGGCAAGTTGCGTTTTTCTATCGAGCGGTTTGATATCCGGCAGGTCATTACCGAAGTGATCGAGCTGTTCTCGTACGGTAATAACAATTACCAGATTACACTGGAGACGGACCTGGCCGAATTAATGATAAGCGCCGATCCTAACCGTATTGAACAGGTAATCAACAACCTGCTTACCAATGCCATTCGTTATTCGCCCGGTAACAACCGGATAATTATTTACCTGAGCCGTGAAGCCGGCAATGTGAAAGTAGGCATCCGGGATTTCGGTATAGGTATCGCCCCGGAAAAAATAAAGCATGTTTTCTCCCGCTTTTACCGGGTTGACGAATCCAACCCTAATGTATCAGGGCTGGGTATTGGCCTTTACCTCTCGCAGGAGATCATCAGCCGTCACGGTGGCCGGATCTGGGCCGAAAGCGAACCGGGCGTCGGCAGTATATTTTGGTTTACGCTGCCGCCGGAGGGATAGCTGATAACTACTGCAGGCTTATTCAGCAGCCATTGCACTGTCAGGCGGCTGTCAGTAAGATTTATATTAGTTTAATTGTTCCCGGTCAATTATTATATTGCCTGTTATAAACTACACGCATGCTTGAACAGTACGATCTGGGTAATTTATTGGTATTGGATATTGAAACCGTGCCCCAATACAGCACGCATGATGACCTGCCCGACCATTTCAAAAAACTCTGGGACCTTAAAACCCAGCGCATCCGCAAGGATGAAACCGCCGAAGAGTTTTACGAAAGCGCCGGGATATGGGCAGAGTTTGGTAAGATCATTTGTATATCGGTAGGTATTTTTACCGGCGGCAGCAGCCGCGGGCTCCGCATAAAATCGTTTGCCGGCCATGATGAAAAGGACCTGTTGGAAAGATTTTCAGGCATGCTGGCGGGCCAGTCTAACAACCTGGTATTGTGCGCGCACAATGGTAAAGAATTTGATTTTCCATACATCTGCCGCCGTATGCTTATCAATGGCCTGCCCCTGCCCAAACAGTTGGACATAGCCGGCAAGAAACCCTGGGAGATCGGTCACCTGGATACCATGGAACTTTGGAAATTTGGCGATTATAAAAGCTATACATCATTAAACCTGCTTACTTCTATATTTAACATACCTACGCCAAAAGATGATATCGACGGCAGTATGGTGGGCTCGGTATACTGGAAGGAAAATCAACTGGAGCGCATTTGCACCTATTGCCAAAAAGATGTAATAGCTACCGCCCAGCTATTAAGGCGATACCGCGGCGAAGCGCTGATAGCTGACGAAAATATTACCATAGTAGGTTGATATGCTCAGCGTAACCAATCTTAACATCGGGTTTAAAACGCCGAACGGCTTATTTGATGCCGTTAAAGACGTATCGTTCAATCTGGCCAAAGGCGAGACCATTGGCATCGTAGGCGAATCGGGTTCGGGCAAATCTGTTACTTCGCTGGCTTTAATGCGTTTGCTGGACAAAGGCAATTCTATAGTCGGCGGAAAAGTAGTTCTGGACGAATTTAGTCTTTTTGATTTAACTGAAGAAGAAATGCGGGCCGTACGCGGTAACCGGCTGGCGATGATCTTCCAGGAACCCATGACCTCGCTTAACCCGGTGCTGACTTGCGGTTTCCAGGTGGCCGAAGCCATACAGCTACACTTAGGGGCAACCAAAGCGGAGGCAAAGGCTCAAACCATCAAACTGTTTCAGGAGGTGCAACTCCCCCGCCCTGAAGCCATATTTGACAGCTACCCGCACCAGCTATCCGGCGGCCAAAAGCAACGGGTAATGATTGCTATGGCGCTATCCTGTGATCCGGAAATATTAATTGCTGATGAGCCAACAACGGCGCTGGATGTAACCGTGCAAAAAACTATCATCGACCTCCTGAAAAAAATCAAGGACGAACGCGGGATGAGCCTTGTTTTTATATCGCATGATCTTGGCGTGGTTAATGAAATAGCAGACCGCGTGCTGGTGATGTATAAAGGCGAAATAGTGGAAGAAGGAGCCGCCAAAACATTATTTACCCACCCGAAGCACCCTTATACCAAAGGCTTGCTGGCCTGTCGGCCATCGGTTAAATATCATCTTAAAAAACTGCCGGTAATTGCCGACTTTTTGGATAGTGATACAACCATAGCACAATTGCGCGCAGCCTATAGTTATACCCAAAAAGAACGGGCCGAGCACAAAACAAAACTATACAATCAGGATCCCATTTTAAAGGTTACGGGCCTCAGCACCTGGTTCCCGGTCGGCACCGGCATTTTTGGTCAGCCGAAAAATGTTATTAAGGCGGTTAACAAGGTCAGTTTTGACGTTTACCCCGGTGAAACGCTGGGCCTGGTTGGCGAATCAGGTTGCGGTAAAACCACATTGGGCAGGAGCATCCTGCGATTGATCGAGCCAACCTCAGGAAACATTAATTTTGAAGGGAATGATCTGCGGAGTTTGGGTAAAGATGAACTGCGCCGTATGCGGCGTAACATCCAGATCATTTTCCAGGACCCTTACTCTTCTTTAAATCCCCAGTTAACTGTTGGCGAATCGATTATGGAGCCGCTGCAGGTACATGGCGTATATAGCGGGGACAAGCAACGTAAACAAAAGGTTATGGAACTGCTGGAAAGGGTGAATTTGCTGCCCGCCCACTTTAACCGGTACCCGCACGAGTTTTCGGGCGGGCAGCGGCAACGTATTGTAATAGCGCGCGCCCTTGCATTACAACCCCGGTTTATTATTTGTGATGAGTCGGTATCCGCGTTAGACGTTTCCGTACAGGCGCAGGTGTTAAACCTGATACGCGAGTTGCAACAGGAATTTAAACTGACCTATATTTTTATATCGCATGACCTGTCAGTCATCAGACATATTTCAGACCGGATGATGGTGATGAATAAAGGCGAAATAGTTGAAATTGGCGATCCGGACGATATTTATAATCATCCCAAACAAGACTACACAAAGTGGTTGATCGACTCCATCCCGCATTTTTAAATTTGCTTTAGCGTGAATGCACGTTGCAAACTGCACTTAAGTTAGCGTTACAGCCACATCATTTCAAAAACACATTCAAATTTCCGTACGGGGCTTTGCATAATCCGCATTCTTCTTTTCCGTATCTTCGCATAAATACATATCTATCTATGTCTAATAAAAAGAAACACAGCTCAACTATTAACCAGGTGCTCACGCAAATGGTGCTTGATATTTTTGAGCAAAATGGCAATACACCACTAAACTACAAACAGGTATCAGCAAAATTAAATATCCGCGATCCTGATGCAAAATATACCATACTTGATATTTTAAAAGAGGAGGCATTTAAGCAAACCTTAAAAGAAGTTACTCCCGGCAAGTTTCAATTAATTGAATTAAAAACTTTTGTTGAGGGCAAGGTTGACCTGACCAATGATGGCTCGGCTTTTATTGTTACGGATGATCCGGATGAAACCGACATATTTGTTGCCCCGCGTAAATTACGCAACGCTTTAAATGGCGACCGCGTTAAAGTTTATGTATATGCAATAAGTAAAGGGAAACGCCAGGAAGGCGAGGTAATTGAAATATTACAACGCGCTAAAATGGAGTTTACCGGTATCGTAAAACTGTCAGACCGGTACGCTTTTTTTATTCCCGACGACCGCAAAATGATGCACGATATTTTTATCCCGATGAGCGAACTCAACGGGGCAAAAAACGGGATCAAAGCCGTTGCAGAAATTACCGACTGGCCGGCGCAGGCTAAGAACCCGGTGGGACGTATCAAACATATCCTGGGTGCGCAGGGCGAGAATGATACCGAGATGAACGCCATCCTTGCCGAGTATGGTTTCCCGCTATCGTTCTCTGCCGAGGTTGAACATGACGCCGAAGAAATATCAGCGGACATAACCGCGCACGAGATTGCTAAACGGAGAGATTTCAGGGACGTTACAACCTTTACTATCGACCCCTTTGACGCTAAAGATTTTGATGATGCCATATCGTTTAAAGTTTTAGAGAATGGCAATTACGAGATCGGGGTGCATATCGCTGATGTATCGCATTATATTATCACCGACTCTGCACTGGATAAAGAAGCGTTTGACCGTGGCACTTCGGTTTACCTGGTAGACCGCGTGATCCCGATGTTACCGGAGCGACTGTCAAACGGGCTGTGCTCTTTGCGTCCAAACGAAGATAAACTTTGTTTCGCGGCAGTATTTGAACTGGATAACAAAGCTAACGTTGTTACCGAATGGTTTGGTAAAACGGTTATCAACTCAAACCGCCGTTTTACTTATGAGGAGGCGCAGGAAATAATTGAAGCCAAACAAGGCGACTATTCAGTCGAACTATTAAAACTAAATGAACTTGCCTATATCTTGCGCGATCGTAAGTTTAAGAACGGTGCTATCAGCTTTGAAACAACCGAGGTTAAATTTCACCTGGACGAAAAGGGCAAGCCAACGGGCGTATATATAAAAGAACGCAAAGATGCCCATAAACTGATAGAGGATTACATGCTTTTAGCCAACCGCAAGGTTGCCGAATTTGTTAGCAACAAGGGCAAGGGCAAACAGAAATACACCTTTGTATACCGCGCGCACGATTCGCCAAAACCAGACGCGCTGGCTAGTTTTGCTAATTTCGCGGCCAGGTTTGGGTATAAAATCAATACCAAATCAGACAAAGAAATCGCCAAATCCCTTAATTTTTTAATGGAGGATGTAGAGGGCAAGAAAGAACAAAACGTATTGACGCATTTAGCTATACGGTCAATGGCGAAAGCTATTTATACCACTAAAACCAGCAGTCACTACGGTTTGGCGTTTGATCATTATACGCACTTTACCTCGCCTATCCGCCGTTATCCGGATGTGATGGTACACCGTTTATTGCAGTATTATTTAGACGGCGGCCAGTCGGTTAATGCAGATCATTATGAAAAAATGTGCCAGCATGCATCACAAATGGAAAAGAAAGCTGCTGATGCCGAGCGCTCGTCAGTTAAATATAAGCAAGCCGAGTTCCTGAAGGACCAGGTTGGTTCAATTTACAGCGGAGTGATCTCCGGCGTTACCGAATGGGGTATGTATGTTGAGATCATTGAAAATAAATGCGAAGGCATGATCCGGCTGCGGGATATCTCTGATGATTTTTATACTTTAGACGAGAAAAATTATGCCATCATCGGACAACGTAAAAAGAAAATTTACCAGTTGGGCGATGAAGTAAATATCCGTGTTAAAAACGTTGATCTGGCAAAAAAACAAATTGATTTTTCGTTAGTACAAGACTAGTATATAGCTGATTTAAGTTGGATTTGGTTGATTGAGTTATAAAGTCCGGATGATATTAAATCTGGCTACCGCTAACTCAGTCAACCATTCACCATTTACCAAAACATGAGAGAACTACAGGAATTACAATTATTAATTGACAACGCGATTACCCAGCTTAAATACCCCGAGTATCCCTCAGAGCTGTATGAGCCTATAAATTATATCCTGGGCATGGGCGGCAAACGCATGCGCCCTGCCCTGCTTTTAATGGCCTGCGATCTTTTTGGTGGCGATGTTGAAAAAGCCCTGTCTCCTGCCTTGGCTATTGAAGTGTTCCATAACTTCACCCTGATGCATGATGACATAATGGACAACGCCCCCTTACGCCGTGGCAAAGTCACGGTACACGAGCGCTGGAACCACAATGCGGCTATTTTATCGGGCGATGTCATGTTGATTGAAGGTTACAAGCTGATGATGCAGGTTGAGGACCGTTTGCTGCGGGTGATCCTGGATATATTTAACAAAACTGCTGTAGGCGTTTGCGAGGGGCAGCAACTGGATATGGATTTTGAGGTCCGGAATGACGTTAAGATCAACGAGTATATTTACATGATTAAGCTTAAAACTGCTGTTGTGTTAGGCGGCGCATTAAAAATTGGTTCGATATTAGGCGGCGCCGATATGAAAGATGCTGAGCTGATTGCAGAATTTGGCGAAAACCTTGGCATTGCTTTTCAGTTACAGGATGATATCCTGGATGTATATGGTTCCCCTGAAAAGTTTGGCAAGCAGGTTGGCGGCGATATTATCTCCAATAAAAAAACTTACCTGCTGATAAAAGCACTGGAATTGGCGGATGCTACACAAACCGCAGAACTAACCAAATGGATTGATGCCAAACAATTTGATAACCATGAAAAAGTAGAGGCTGTTACGGCTGTTTATAGCGCCGTGCAGGTAAAACAACATGCAGAAACCACGATGCAGGCCTACGCCGATAAAGCTTTTGAGGCATTAGAGAAAATCAATCTGCCGGAAGAAAACAAGCAATACCTGCGCGATTTTGCTGATGGGTTAATGGTGAGGGAATATTAGTAACTTTAATATATGTCTTTTATCAAAGTTTATTACGTATTGTTTTTCGGAGTTCTTTCTTCATTCTGCACATACGCCCAAAATTCTAAAAAAACCGAATTGGATAAAGCAAAAGATAACTCAACAATCGACATACGAATTGATGAGCCAATCCCTGAGCCGGAAGTAAACCCAACGCATGATAAGAATTTTATCTATAACCAGGTTGAATCACAGCCTCAATTCCGGGGAGGCATGGAAAAACTCTCTTCTTTTCTGAAAAAAAATCTAAAGTGGCCTTATTTAGATAAAGACTACAAAGAAAAAGTTATTGCCAATTTTGTTGTAGAAAAAAACGGAATGATAACTAATATTAAAATTGTACGGGGCCTTTCAGACGATTTTAATGCAGAAGTAGTAAGGGTATTGAAGCTTAGCCCCAAATGGCTTCCCGGTTTATTGAATGGCAAACCTGTAAGGGTTAGTTACACTATTCCGATAACGTCTGATCTGTATAATAAATAGCCCGGTGGGTGTTTATTATACCAATAAAAGGCCTCTTGTACACCTATTACAGCCTGCCGTGTAAAGATTGAAGTATTTTGTTCATACTTCAGCATCAGGAAATCCTTATAGTATCAGTTTTTTTACAACAGTTGTAACCCATTATGCTAAGAAGATTTAGCATATTTAGTCAACCAATAATAAACTGATTTTATGAATCCTAAAAAGCTATCGCCTGTCGCTTCGGCTGTTGGTAAAAATCCACGTCGTATATTCATTAAAAACAGTGCAGCACTGGCTGCTTTGCTAGCTGCCGGCCCGCTGGTAAAAATGTCGGCATTTGCGGCAAACAAACCCGCTAAAGAATTGATCAATGGCCTCCAGGTGGGCATAGCTTCCTTTGCTGATGAAGGCGTAGATGTAGTTTTGGATACCCTGCAAAAACGCGGTGCCATCAACACCATATTCTTAAACACATTTACTTATGGTGACGGACTTTCGGGCAGGCAGGTTAGCGGCCAGCCGTTTCCTGATCACGGCCCGCAAGAAAAGGATCTGAATTATCATGGCGGTAACTATGCTATCCCCCATCCCCAATATTATAATAATACAACATTAAAAGATACACGGTCGCCGGAATATGGGAGCCGCGACTTAGTTGCCGAAGTGATCAAAGGCACCCGCAAACGTGGCATGAAATTGTTTGCCACCATTGAAGATCAATGGCGCGATGATGTACCCGGCATTGATGATTGCCGCGAGGTTGATCTGCTGGGCCGTAAAACAAAAACAACCTGCCTGTTCAACCCAAATGTACGCGCCTTTTGGACAGCCCTGGCTACCGATACCTGCGCGAGTTATGATCTTGACGGGCTTGTGTTTTTTAACGAACGCAGCGGCCCGCTATTGAATGCTTTAGGGGCGAGCCATTTGGTTGGCACGGTAGATCCTTCTAAATCTACCTGCTTTTGCCGGTATCACCAGGAAGCGGCAAAGAAACGCGGGATTAACTTAGAACGTACTAAAGAAGGCTATCATAAACTGGATGCTTTTGCAAAAGCGGCTTTAGCTGATCAACGACCCAGCGATGGCTATTATGTCGAGTTTCAACGGATCATGCTGGAATACCCGGAGATTGTTGCCTGGGATCAGTTATTTGACTACGGCAAGCACCAGATTGTTGACGACGTTTATAAAGCTATTAAGGCCCTCGGTAAAAAGCAATTGGTTGGTTTGCATATTGAGCATGTAAACTCATTTAATCCTTTCTTTCGCGCTACGCGTGATTATGCAGACCTCGCTACCCGGGTTGATTTCCTGAAAATAGTGGTTTATAACAACTGCGGCGGCGAGCGTTACCAGCATTTTATAAAAAATATAGGTTCGACGATATTCAAGGATATCCCGCACGAAGAGCTTATGCGGTTTAACAGCCGCCTGCTGGGTTATAGCGAGAACGAAGCATCTTACGATAATCTGCCTATGGCCGGCTTATCACCCGATTATGTTTACCGCGAAACGCAACGTGCCCTTAAAGGTGTTAAAGGCAAATGTTTGATATTTCCCGGTATTGATATCGGTATCCCGACCGGAAAAAACAGCCGTAAACAAACCACTGATGATGTTTATAAGGCTACCCTTGCCGCTTATAGGGCCGGTGCGGACGGGATTATTATATCACGCAAATACTCTGAGATGAATTTGAACCTTATTGACGCCGCCGGACGGGCGATCCGCGAAGCGACGAAAGGTTAACAAACATACTTTTATATGAAAGAAGATTTAAAAGACGGGATCTCGCGACGTAAATTCGTGCAAGCCGGCGGTATGATTGCCGCCACTGCAGTTATCCCTGCCAAAGTTGTAAACGGCGCGGAAAAACAGGCCGAAAGCACTGTTAATATCCCGGAAGATGATTACCTGCAATATATCGACCCAACAATAGGTAATATAGCCCCGCTGCTTAATACAAACCGCCCGGTGGTACATTTACCCAATCAAATGGTAAGGACGCACCCGCGGCGCCAGGACTATCTGGATGACCAGGTATCGGGTTTTACGTTACTGTCCTTAAATGTTATTACGCCACAGGTAATCTTTTCGGTAAGGCCGGCAAAAGGCCCGATTACGGATGCCGACTGGAACGAGCGGCTGACCTATGACCACGATCTGGAAATTACCCGCCCATGGTACTATGCTACTACGTTGATTGAAAAGGACATACGGGTTGAACATACCGTAAGCAATAAAGGTGGTATTTACCGGTTCAGATTTCCGAAAGATGTTGAGAAACACGTGTTGCTTACACACTGTTACGATAACGGCTTATACAGCATTGACACTGATAACAGCGTTACCGGAACCGAGTTTGTAATTGACAGTATCCATGCGCAAAAGGGGAAAGCTTATATGTACGGAACCTTTTCAGGTAAACCGGCGGGTACAAAATCAGAGGGAGATAAGGATTGGGGAAAATATACGGTACAGGGCGCTTTAGCTACGCCTAAAATGATGAATGGCGAAAAAGTGGCTATGAGCTACGCTAAAAATGATCCGGATGTTATTGAATTCAGATTCGGTGTATCATTCATTAGTCCCGAACAGGCGAAGAAAAACCACGACAAAGAGCTTGCCGGTATTACATTTGATCAGCTGGCCGCTAAAGGCAAAGCAGTATGGCAGAAAGTTATTAACCAAATAAAGGTTGAAGGCGGCACCGTATCGCAAAAACGGACTTTCTATACCGCATTATACCGTAGTTATGTACGCATGGTGAATATTACCGAAGATGGCCAATATTTTAGCGGGTATGATAACAAGGTACATGATGATAAACGCAACATCTATACCGATGACTATACCTGGGGCGATTATATCGCTCAACACCCGCTGCGCGCAATACTCAATCCGCAACAGGAAGGAGATATGTTGCAATCGTACGTTAACATGTATGAGCAAAGCGGCTGGATGCCCGAATACCCCAAAGTGTTTGGCGACCGGCCGGGTATGTTTGGGTTTTATTCGTCGGTAATGTTTTTGGATGCCTATCGTAAGGGAATAAAAAACTTCGATACAAAAAAGGCCCTGGAAGGCATGGTAAAGAATGCAGAGCAGGCTACCATGCTCGCCTCTACCAACGGTCCAAAAGGTGCCCTGGAAGACTTTTATTATGAAAAAGGCTACTACCCTGCCCTGCACCCCGGCGAGGCTGAGTCTGACCCGGTGGCTAAGGCCCACCACAGCGCGCGATCGGCCGTTGCGGTTACGCTGGCTGCAAGCTATAATGATTGGGCGGTTAGCGAGCTGGCTAAAGAATTGGGTAACATCCCGGTTCACCTTAAATTTGCGCCCAGAGCCAAAAACTATAAAAATTTATGGAGCAGGGATAAGGTTTTGTTTATGCCTAAGGATGATAAAGGTGAGTGGGTAGATATTGACCCAAAAACACAGGGACAATCCTATTATAACGAAAACAACGGTTATACCTATAAGTGGGGCGTAACGCATGATATAGAGGGCCTGATAGAGTTGATGGGCGGAAAAGACAAATTTGAACAGGAGCTCGACCAATTTTTCAGAGAAGGGCTGGGAAGCAGCCGTGCCACGTTCTATTCCAAATTTCCGGATATGACGGGGCTCATCGGCCAGTTTGCTATGGGCAATCAATGTTCGTTCCAGATCCCGTTCCTCTTTAACTACACCGGTTCGCCGTGGAAAACGCAGAAATGGACGCGCTTTATATTAGATGTTTATTTTAACGATACGGTATTAGGTGTGCCCGGCGATGAAGACGGAGGTTCCATGTCTTCGGTGGTTGTATTTAGTGCAATGGGCTTTTTTCCATTAAAACCAGGATCGCCGGTATATACAATAACCAGTCCGGTATTTAGCAAGGTTAGTATAGACCTGCCAAACGGTAAGGTGTTTACCCTATTAGCCAACGGCAGTTCAAAAACCAAAAAATATATCCAGTCGGCAACCATGAATGGCAAAAAACTGGACTCGATGTGGTTCTCACATGATGACCTGGTAAACGGCGGAACATTGGTGCTGGAGATGGGTGAAATGCCGCTTAGAGCTTAATGTATATAAGAAAAGCCTTTCTTGGCAGAAAGGCTTTTCCAGTGTATTACAATTTAACTGTCGCCGGTAAATATTTAGCTATTAAATCCTCATAATAAGGTTTAAGTTCTGACACCACCGGCACTTTCGGGCTTTTTGAGTAAAGATCATATGGATTAAATTTATCCACCCATTTAAACATCTCTTTATCGTGCGGACTTAATAAATGACGATAAGCGTTTTCGCGATGTTGTGAATAAAACGAATGATAACGGATCATATACAACGCCGGCTCCGGTAAATAATCTTTGGTAATATGATACAAATATTCATCATGCCCCCATGACATATGGACATTATCTAATCCGCACTCGTGCGAGTAAACACCGTATTTGGTATTAAAGCGCTCGTCATGAATATCCGGGTTGTCAGCAAAAAACTCCGGGTAAACTATTTTATCAGAGAATGCGCATCCGACAGGAAAGGTATCTCCTACCACGTTCCATTGCGGCTCGCCAAATAAGCAAAGCACTTTGCCCAGGTCATGGATAAAACCGGTTAGTATAAACCAATCCGGATAACCATCAGCGCGGATGGCTTCGGCGGTTTGCAACAAGTGTTGCAGCTGATCCAGGGAGATATCAGGATCTGAATCATCAACCAATGTATTCAGATACTCCATGGCTTTCCACCAGGGCATTTCCATTTTATCAAATCTTAAAAAGTTAGCTTTCTTAGCTAACACATTATCGTAGGTTTGATATTTATGGTTAAGGCGATAAAACTCGCGGACGCCATCAATTTCAGGCGCATCATAATTTCTAAATTCTTCTTTAGCTTTCGCGGGCCCGGTTTCAGGATATCTTTTTAAAACATCATCTTCCCATACGTCCAGACTGGCTAACGGGGACAGGTCCTTTTCATTTAGATTTTCCATATATGTTTTCTTTAATTAAAGTTACCAAAAAATTGTATAAAGCGCTGTTAATATGCCACATATAGCTACCGACGCAATAACAAAACCCGGGGTAACCTTAAACATGCTGCTATCAACCTCGAGTCCTTTTTTGTTATCCTTACTTTCAGGATCGGTAAGTGTTACCGCAACCATTAACAAAATTACAATTAAAAACACCCATGACATACGGTTTAAGAACGGAATGGGTTCAATATATCCGTGGCTTAGCTGTGGAAGGTATTTAAACAGAACTGATAGCGGTATAGTAACAATAGCCGTAACCAAAGCAGCCCTTGAAGTTGTCCGTTTCCAGAAAAAACCCAGCAGGAATATGGCGAATATGCCGGGCGAAATGAAGCCTACATATTCCTGAATAAATTGGTAAACCTGGTCAAACGTACGTAAAGCAGGTGCTATCAACATGGCTATAACCGAAGCGAAAATAACCGTCAGCCTGCCCACATTAACCAATTTACGCTCTGACGCATTTTTATCGATATGCTTTTTATAAACATCCAGCGTAAAAATTGTAGCTATACTATTGCTTTTGCCTGCAAGTGACGCCACAATGGCTGCCGTAAGCGCTGCAAATGCCAATCCTTTTAGTCCACCGGGCAATAAATTCATTAATATCGGGTAGGCATGATCTGGTTTTACATCTTTACCATCTAACATTTCCGCATGAAAATATCCGTGCTGATATAATACATAAGCTGCAATGCCTGGTATCACCACAATAACCGGGATCAATAATTTTAAAAAAGCAGCGAATATTAAACCACTGCGCCCGGTTTTTAAATCTGCACCTAAGGCGCGCTGTACAATATATTGGTTGCAACCCCAATAATTTAGGTTGTTTATCCATAAGCCGCCGGCCAGTACAGCTATGCCTGGTAATTCGTTGTAATACTTGTCGCCTTTATGAAATATCATATGAAAGTGGTCGGACGCCTGCTCTCTTAATAAGGGCAACGCATCAAAAACGGTTTTGGCCCCCAATTTCTCTGATACCAGGTGCAAGGCCATATAGCAGGTAATTAAACCACCCATTACCAGCACAAACACCTGTATAACATCAGTGTAACCAATAACCTTCATTCCGCCCAAAGTAATTATTGCCGAGAATATAGCAAGAGCTATTACACATACATTAAAAGAGATCCCGGTAATAGTCTCAATTGCGAGGGCTCCTAAAAAGAATATCGACGTTAAATTAACAAATACATAGATCAACAACCATAATATCGCCATTAGCCCGCTTACCATATCGTTATAGCGCTGAGACAAAAATTGCGGCATGGTGTAAATTTTATTTTTGATGTAGATTGGCAGGAAGAACACCGCTACAATAATTAAAGTGGCGGCGGCCATCCATTCATAACTGGCTATTGCCAGCCCCATGGCAAACCCGGAGCCCGACATGGCGATAAAGTGTTCGGAAGAGATGTTTGAGGCGATTATGGAGGCGCCGATGGCCCACCAGGTTAATGAACCCTGCGCCAGGAAATAATCTTTTGTATCGACGTTTTTAGTTTTCTTACTGTAATAAACCCAATATCCGTAACCGGATACCACAATAAAATAAATGAAGAATACAATGTAATCTCCGGTAGATAAATGATTCATTTATGTAGAAATATTAGGGTTATAAATTGGCACTATCGAAGTACCGCAAAATATTTGTCATAAACAAATCACCACCATTAATATTGCCTTTAATTAATGGTGGTATTTTGTTAAATTATAACCCCAAGACTTTGGGACATCAAAGTTTACTTAACGGAAGCAGAATTTTTTCAGGAACGGTATCCTAATTTTTTACCTGTTGTTTTGGATTACCTAAACGAATGCGTTTATACCGCTCTAATACCCCATGTTCATTGATAGCGTAATTTGCGTCATTAGTATCAGTATCAATTTTATATTGAGTTGAACGGCGTATTTTAACATATAAGGGTAATAATATCGCGCTTAATATTAATCCTATTTGTAGGGCTATCAGTAACATAATTTATCTGTTTAGTTTTTCATGCTACCAGTTAACCAAAAAGAGTGCCGCGATTTTAATGACTATAAAAACCCCTTTTAAGTTAATTTAAGGGTATTTTGTAGTTTATGGAGATTCAAGGCATTGTATAGCAAAAGACACTATCCTGTGAATACTGACCTGAATTTAAAGAAATTACCGGCTAGTCGACTTTTAGCCAACCTGTTATACTCATCCTTGGCTTATTGGTGCACAAAACCTCATGTACCAGTTCACCGCTTTTAAAAAACACGCTCTTGCCATCTTCAGGAGATATATTCTGTGGGCCGTCTTTATGATGGATGCACAGTTCTCCCCCATCTGCCTGCAGCCAGCCGGTATTTAAATAAATGATCATCGAGTATTTACGGCTGTCATTATTTTTAAACTGGTCTAAGTGTTTTTTATAGAAGCTGCCTTTGGGATATAACGTGTAATGAAATTCGTAACCGGTAATACTCGTATAACAGGTATTATTTAAATAAAGCACAAAGCCGTCCATCAAATCAAAAAAAGCGTTTTCATGCTTATTGTTGTGCCTCCGGTCAAGCCAATAAATCATATCACCTCTTACCTTGCTATCATGCAAAGCATCCGTACCGTTTCCAGTACCTGCTTGTTTAAAACGATTTTGGGAATAACAATCTGCTAAATTTTGTTTAAGCTGCAACGAAAGCTGCGCGCTGATAAAATTTTGAGTGATGCCTACCTTATCCGCTATAAAGCTGTCAATAAGGGCATTAAATATTTCTTCCAATAATCAGCAGATAAGCACAATGAACGATATGGCGTCAAGGTACCTGTAATTTATTGCTTTTGGTTATAAGTTTCAATTTAAAGATGCCTGGTGTACCATCACCAGGTTAAGCTGGTTTGTGGGAATAGCCGGCGGGGCATGTTACCGAGACAACCCGGCAGTGTTGTATAAAAAAACCACGCTTTCTTTTTTGGAAAAGCGTGGTTTTAAACGGATTTGTTGATTTTTAATTTTTAAATATGGCCTCAACAAAAGGATGTTGATAGACATCGGCCACGGCTTTATAAGCTACCGTACCGTTATAAGTATTCAGTCCTTTCAACAAGGCTGGGTTTTCAGAAAATGCTTTACGGTAACCTTTGTTAGCAATTTGCAAAGCGTAACCCAAAGTTGCGTTGGTAAGCGCTATGGTTGATGTATTTGGCACGGCACCGGGCATATTGCCTACAGAATAATGCAATACGTTATGTTTTACATAAACCGGATTATCATGTGTGGTCGCATGGTCAGCAGTTTCAAACATACCACCCTGATCAATAGCGATATCAACAATAACAGAACCCGGCTCCATCGTGACAATCATGGCCTCTGTTACCAGCTTAGGTGATTTGGCACCCGGAATCAAAACAGCACCAATAACCAGATCCGAATTTTTAACCGCCTTAGCTATGTTGCTTGAGTTTGAAGCAAGTGTTGATATCTGGTAACCAAAAATATCGTCCAGCTGGCGTAATCTATCTAAGTTATTATCAATAATAGTAACATCGGCGCCCAGACCAATGGCAATTTTTGCAGCGTTTGTACCCGCTACGCCGCCACCAATAATGGTAACCTTACCGCGCCGGACACCCGGTACGCCGCTCAATAAAACGCCCTTGCCACCGTTGGGTTTTTCTAAAAAGCTTGCACCCACCTGTACTGACATTCGGCCGGCAACCTCGCTCATAGGCGTAAGTAACGGCAAGGTACCGTTTGGCAACTGTATAGTTTCGTAAGCTATAGCGGTAACCTTATTTTCTAATAATGCTGTGGTTAGTTTTGGCTCGGCAGCAAGATGCAGGTAGGTAAACAGCATTAAATCGCTGCGGAAATATTGAAATTCACTTTCAATAGGTTCTTTAACCTTCATCACCATCTCGGCGCCCCATGCTTCAGCAGCGGCATCTACCAGCGTAGCCCCGGCTTTTTCATAACTGGCGTTGGTAAAACCAGATCCTTCGCCGGCTGTTTTTTGAATTAATACTTTGTGACCTGCCGCAACTAATGCTTCTACACCTGCCGGGGTCAGGGCTACCCTGTTTTCGTTGTTTTTGATTTCTTTTGGAACGCCAATTATCATTTTTATAGTATTACTTTATAAGATAAATAAATCATCATTGATTGACCTTTTAACGGGTCAACTGGTATAGCGATATAATGCTGAGACAGTTAAATTTCAGGCCGCAAAAATAGTCAAATAATCTGCCTTTGAAGATTTTGCAATCAATTAATTGAGATAATACAATTTGTTTAATTTGGCGTGACAAACAATGTTATCAGCTTAACAGTTAATATTATAAGATGAAAAAACTTTATACTTTATTGTTTCTAATTATCAGTATAAAATGCTTTGCGCAGGACAGTTTACAAACTTTAAATTTTAACCGAAATCATATCAAAAATACGGGTATGCAGGTGTTGGGCGGCTGGGCTGTGGCCAATATCGCAGTTGGCGGCATTGGCTGGGCACGTACCGCCGGTCAAACAAGGTATTTTCACCAGATGAATGCTATCTGGAACGTCGCTAATTTAGGCGTGGCCATACTGGGTTATGCAAGCACACAACGCGATAGGAACCGCACCTATACCGCCCGCGAAAGCCTGGATGAACAGAAGAAGCTCGAAAAAATATTCCTGGTTAACGGTGCGCTGGACCTGGTTTATATCGGGAGCGGTTTATATGTCAGCCACCGGGGTATTGTTAACAATTCAGATCAATCCCGGGGCTATGGCAACGCCATAATCATGCAGGGTGCTTTTTTACTGTTGTTTGATACGGTTATGTACAGTTCTGAAAAAAATGCGGGCAACAAATTACGCGCATTTTTAATGAAAAATCCAATTACTTTTGACGGGCAAAAAATTGGAATGTTGGTAAATTTTTAAAAGTTAATAATCTGAATGTCAGTCAACTCTTATTAATAATTTTATTAAAACACTTAACACACTATTCTTTGTTAACATAAATATAATATTAAATACATCTTATATTAACCTAACTTTGCACACATAAATTCAAAACCTTATTGTACATCTATATATTACAAAATGAAAAAAAATAAAAATAACGCGATAGAAAAAAAAGCTAAAAAAGAGCTAAAGAAAGATTTAAGCGACAAAATTTCCGGTCAAATAAAAACCCTGGTAAGTGAATTTGGACCCGGACTAAAAAAAGCTGAGAAAGCAATAGAAAAAGCGGCTAAAAATCTTGCAAAAAAATTAACAAAAATAACAAACAATAAACCGGCTGTTGCAAAGAAGAGGCCTGCCAGCGTAGCTAAAACACCCACGGTAGCAGTAGAAACAGCACCTAAAGCTGCTCCGGCAAGACCGGCAGCAGTGAAATCACCTGCAAAAACCGCGGTAAAGCCGGCTGCCAAAGCGCCTGCGAAGCCGGTTGCAAAAAAATAACACACGTAATTATAGAGATGCAAATTTGCGTCTCTATAATTACATATCAGCATTTAAAAAATGCTCCGCAAAATTAGGTTAGTTTTTTCTGCCTATTACATTTAAGGCAACTGCGCTATTATGCGGTATATCTAATGTAGTGCCTGGAATAACCTGAAAATACGCTTTTAAATAGCCATCGATAATGGCCTTTATGGTGTGATCTGTTGATTTTACAAATTCAGGATACACATAGGTCAGTGATTTTTGGTAATGGATCTGACCCTTTGTATCTACCGTAGCCCAAAAAGAATACGAGAAATCTTCGTAGGCTTTTTTTATAGTGATGGTATATTCAGGAAACATATACTCGTCTGAGGCATCCCATTTATTCATAATATCTGCTTCCACACCTTTTTTTATTACTGTAGCCCGCGGGCTTTCGCTTATAAACTGCACCGGTTTCCGTGCGGCAAAGAAACTATCAGGCTTAACGTTTACACTGGCTGTTCGTTTAACAAGGTATAAACTATCCCGCCTTAGTGGTTTTCTTACTTCGTCAATAGTTTTGTGTAAAACGTTTTTGATATAGTTTTCGGCATACATGGTCATATAGACATTTGACTTTACGTAATACACCGTTTTACCTTCAACCTTTAACACCTGGAACCTCAGGCTGTCTTTGCTTATGTGCATTGCTTTTAACCAGGTACCAGAAATGTTGAAAATAGAATCGTGATCTAACGTAACCGCGAAATTCAGGAACTTATCTTTATCCGGACTATAAACACTTGCCCATTTATCCGAATAAAACATCAGTTTCCATATGGGCGCAAGCTGGTAGCCGTCTTTGTTAAATATCAGCCCGCTATCAAAACTACGCCTCACTTCGATATAGTTAATTCGTTTTACCGGTTCAAAAGATATTTTGTTTTTTATGGGATCATTAAATTTGCACGCAAAGCAAACAACACTTATCAGGGCAATTAATGTATAGTGGCGAATATAAGCGGATGGCATGTCGTAAAAATGCAGATTAAATTTTTAATTCGGAATCTGGAATGAGTAAGCTATGTAACGATCATGATGCGAAAATGATATGGGGATATCTATTGGCTCATTTCCGTTGTATAAAACGGGGTAACCGGCGGCATGCTTTTTAATTTCCAGGCTATCCAACGTAAGGGATTCCTTCAATTTATCCAGTACAAATAATCGTACCGCTGCTGATTGACTTGAATAGTCGGTTGCATTGATTCTCCTGATACCCCAGCAGCTATGGCGGCCCTTAATTATACTGCCGACAAAATCATCATTAAGTACCGACTGGAAATGGTGTTCTGCACCCTTGAAACTTACAGTTCCAGCGTAAAACAAGCCGACTGATTGGTCGGTGTTTAATTCCGTGGTTTCCAGGTCATCAGGAACTCGAATTTCTGTGATTGATAATTTATGCGGTGCAAAAACCAGGTCACTATCTCCTCTTTTAAGATATTTATAGGCCGATTCTTTAACAGACCATAATAACCATACAAAATTTTCGAAAGAAATTTGATCAGGATTATGGAGTAAAAGTTCTGCAGGGATTATAAATTTTGAATAAAATGCGGGCAGACAGGTCCGCTCTTTATCAATAGCTTTAAGCGCGACAATATCATTGCCGGCACTTATCACGCAGTTTTGTTGATTTTATCGGCAATCACGTCGATGCAATTCCCAACGTTGTACATTTTTTCAGCTGCATCAAAATCAATTTCAATATTGTATTGCGCTTCAGCATCTATAATAATATCAACCAGGTTAGCCGAGTTGATTTTTAAGTCTTTTATAAGGTCTGTTTGTTCATTAATCCCTTCTAACATCTCCTTGCTTTCCGTGTACGGGGCCAGTACTTTTTTTAATTCAATTAAAATTTCTTTTCTATCCATCAGTCGTTTTTATATTTTGAGATAATTAAACAGCTGTTAACGTCACCAAAACCAAAATTGGCCTTCGCAACAGTGTTAATCTCCTTGTCTACCTTAATTGTAGGCAAATTGTTTTCCCCAATTATATCTAAAATTTCCGGAATTGGGTCTTCTAAATTTAAATTAGCGTGTACAAAGTTATGTTTTAGCTGCAAAACCGCTGCAACTGTCTCAATAGAGCCGGCTGCGCTAAGCGAATGTCCTACCATTGATTTTAATGAATTTACCATCGGAAAATCATCACCGCTACGTTTAAGAGCATGTACCCAATTCTGAATTTCCAGTTTATCAGCAATCGTTGCGGTTAAGTGTCCGCTCACCAGGTCGATATCGTTGGCGTTAATGTTTGCGTTGCTTATGGCCTCTCTGATACATTTTACAACGCCTTCCGGTCCGGGAGCCGTCATGCTGCCACCGTTGCGCTGGCCGCCCGAATTGGTTGAGCCCCCTAAGAGTTCGCCATAAATTTTAGCACCGCGGGCCAAAGCAAAATCCAGATCCTCTAAAACTAAAGCTCCCGCGCCTGACCCCGGTACAAACCCACCGGCCGACATACTCATTGGCCTTGATGCTCTTTCGGGCTCATGGTTAAACTTACGTGATAGCACGCGCATTGAATCGAATCCGCCAAAAACGTATTTATCTACATATTCACAGCTGCCAACCACCATTCGTTTGGCCATGCCAAATTTTATATATTCAAAACCCATTAAGATGGATTGCGTACCGGTGGCGCAGGCAGCAGAGTTATTGATAATTTTATTGCCTAAACCTAACCTTCCGGATATATAAGCGGTAACCCCACTGTTCATGATTTGTTCAACCACACGCGAGCCCAGCTTTTTTGATTCGTGGGCATCTACCCGGGTTATGGCATTTTTTATAACATCTGTATCGGCAACACTGCTGCCAAATACACAGCCTGTTTCCCAGAGCGTATCTTGAGCTACAATTTCATTACCGGCATCTGTCCAGGCGTCAAGCGCCGCTTTTATACCGTAGGCAATGCCTTTTCCTTTTAGGCCATATAAACTGGTTTCCGTAATATAATTACGCAGCTGCTCCCATTCAAACTCGGGTATGCCGCTCACCTGGCAATTAAATTTCAGCTCCTCATATTCCGGTATAAACCGAATGCCCGAAATGCCGTTTTGTATGGCATGTAAAAAATCAGGGATATTTAATCCGTTTGGCGATACAACACCCAAACCTGTAATAACAACGCGGTTACCCATTATTTATACTTAACATTTGTTTAACAGCATTTTTAATGATGCCTGAAAATATCCCTTTTGCCACTAATTCGCCGTCCGCGTTTTGCATTTCAACCAAACACTTCAATTTACCGAACCGAAAATATTGTTTTTTAGAAGTTACGATAACCTTCTCACCGGGCAGCACCATTTTAAAAAACTCGACGTTGGTTGAGGTTAACAGCGGGAAAGAACCTTCATCCATTACCACACCTTCCTGCCGTGTGCCGCTGATCATTAAATGTATCCCCAGTACAACTAATCCTATCTGCGCCATTATCTCGGTGATAATAACACCCGGCGTTACCGGGTTACCCGGGAAATGATCTTCGTAAAAAAAGGCGTCTCCCTTCAATGTAAAATCGCCCGACACACCCTCATCGTTTAATGATGTGATGTTATCTACAAACAGGAAAGAGGATTTATAAGGTAAATATTTTAAGATATCGTTCATTTAAAATTAATCAATTAGGTATAAAACAACTGGAATCAGGCTGTTACCTGCAGTGCTCCCCGCCGTCTACCTGTATCACGGTGCCATTTATCCAGGCCGCCTCATCTGTACAAAGCAGGTATATAACGTTTGCAACGTCTTCTGGTTTTGTTATTCTTCCAGATGGATTCCTGGCGAGAGCATGCGCTATCAAACGTTCACTGTCAGGTATCCTTTTCAGGGATGGTGTGGCTGTTATGCCTGCCAGTATCAGGTTGGTTTTTAAACCATATTTTGCCAGCTCGACAGCCATGTAAGTTGTCAAACTTTCCAGGGATGCTTTTGCGATAGAAACAGCGGCATATCCCTCCCAATATTTATCTGAGCCTTCACTTGTCAAACCAATAATACGTCCGTCAGCATGAAACAGACCGGCAGCAATCAGGTCCTTTGTCCAGTCAAGCAGGCTGGTGGCCATCGCATAGGTTGTAAGCTGGATATCTTCTTGTGTAAGCGCTTCATTATCCCCCTCCTTAACTAACGGCTTCAAGTTACCGCGGGCTATAGAATGTAACAAGAGTTTAACTTTTTGTTTTCTATCAGCACTAAACTGATCAACAAACGCCTTGCGCGCGGATACATCTAATGCATTGATATTATAAGGGCTTATAATTACCTGATTAGATTCGGCTATAGCGGAAAGCTTTACTTTTAACGCTCTTTCTATAGCCGCGGTTTCACGATATAATACGGCGATGTTCATTCCATGCCGTGCCAGTTTTTCAACCGTTGCAAATCCAAACCCGCTGGATCCACCTAAAATCAGCGCCCAGTTATCAGAAAATTGTTTATTATTATTTTGCACTTAACTTTTATAAATATTAAAGTCTAAAAGTAAGGCAAATCCTCGTATTTACAGCTTATGCCGCTCACTTAATTAGACAAGACAGTATTATTGGCTATATTTGTAACCACTGACATCCATAACTAAAATATGAAAAGAAGAATGATATTTGCCTTGCTTTTATTGATGCCCGGCGCGATTGTTTTGAGCAAAAACAACCAGCAAAAGTTTGATAAAGCTGCATTTTATATGGTTATGGACCGCGGCAATTTAGACGAAGTCAGTAGTGAGATCGATGTTGTGTCAGCCTTATCATTGGCTGACAAAGATGGTTATACCGGCGCATTGCTGATGCGAAAAGCGGGATTGGTAAAACGACCGGCCGAAAAACTTAAACTGTTTAAAGCCGGCCGGATAAAGTTTGACACAGCAATATCTGCCGATAAAGACAATGTTGAATTTCATTTCCTGCGTTTTGCTATACAGGAGCATGCGCCCAAAATAGTTAAATACCATGCTGATCTGGAAGCCGATAAAAAAATCATCATCAGGGCTTATAAAAACCTGTCGCCGGTTGTACAGCATGCCATTATGGATTATACCCGAAATTCAAAATTATTACGCGCTCAGGATCTTAACTAAAATAGCAGAATGAGCAAAAAAGTATTAGCTATATATTATTCGCAATCGGGCCAGTTAGGCGAGATCATTGATAATTTTACCCAGCCACTAATAGATGCCGGTATTTCGGTTGAAAAAGTGCGCGTAAGCTTGGTTAACGAGCCCAACTTCCCCTGGACAGCAGATACTTTTTTTAGCGTAATGCCGGATTGCCAGCTGGATATCCCGGCCGAGCTACAGCCCTTTCAATTAAAAGAAACAAAATACGACCTGGTTGTCCTGGGCTACCAGGCATGGTTTTTATCGCCCAGCATCCCTTTTAATTCGTTAATGCAAAATGCTGAGCTGAGGGCGGTATTAAAGGACACCCCGGTTATTACCGCTACCGGTGCACGTAATATGTGGTTGAGCGCCTTTGTAAGAGTAAAAAAACTTTTACGGTCTGCCGGGGCCAAAATGGTGGGTAATATAGCTTTAGTTGATACCCACCCTAACCCGGTTAGCTTTATAACCATATTCCACTGGATGCTGCACGGAAAAAAAGACAGGTATCTAAACATTTTCCCCCCTCCGGGTGTTTCAGATTCAGATATAAAGCATACCAGTGTATTTGGTGAACACGTCGTGCCGCATTTGCAAAACAATAACTGGGAAGGACTGCAGGACGAGTTCGATGTTGATAAAGCTGTTGTGCTTAACTATAACCTTATGGTTATTGAAAGCACAGCCAGCAAAATATTTAAGGTTTGGGCCAATATTATAGCTAAAAAGAAAAATAAACTGCCCTGGATAAGGGCTTATAAATATTACCTGTTGATCGCTTTTTTTGTAGGGGCACCCATCTTAATAACATTGGATGCAATTTTATTCAGGTTTACCTCGCCTAAACGTATTAAGGCGAAAAAACAATATTATTTAAATTTAAATTAACCGGTATGCCCGTTTATATTACTAATACTTCTAAGTTTTTGCCGAATGAACCAGTTCCTAATGAAGATATGGAACTATACCTGGGTTATATTAATGATAAGCCGTCAAAATCAAAAAGCATTGTATTACGCAATAACGGTATAAAAACCCGTTATTATGCATTAGAAAAAGGTGGCAAACCTACCCATACCAACGCCGAAATGACGGCGCTTGCAGTTAAAGAACTATTTAAGAACAATCCGGAAAAAATGGCCGGGACTGAATTACTGTCGTGCGGCACTTCTTCACCCGACCAGATGATGCCGTCGCACGGCGTGATGACCCACGGCTGGTTGCCAGAGATCGGGCCTATAGAAGTAGTATCGCCATCCGGGGTCTGCTGCGCAGGTATGCACTCGTTAAAATTTGCCTACCTGGCTATAAAAGCCGGCGAAATTAAGTCGGCTGTCGCGACCGGTTCTGAGCGTTTTTCGGGTTTGCTGGTTTCTGATGTATTTGAAGAGGAAGCGCAAAAATTAAAAGAACTGACAGATAATCCGTTCATTGCTTTTCAAAAAGATTTTTTACGCTGGATGTTATCTGACGGCGCCTCGGCATTTCATTTAAGTGATGAGCCGAATGAAGATGGAATAAGCTTAGAGGTAGATTGGATTGAAGGCGTATCCTACGCTAACGAAATGGAGACCTGTATGTACATGGGTGGCGACAAGCAGGCCGATGGCACGTTGAAAGGTTTTATGGATTACACGCCCGAAGAGATCATGACCAAATCCATCTTTAGCGTTAAACAGGATATCAATTTATTGAGCGATAACATCGTCCCGCTTGGCGGCAAAAAAATAAAAGAGATTTTCGAGAAAAGAGGACTTTCAGCAAGTGATATTGACCATTTTCTGCCACATATATCCAGCAATTTCTTCAGGAGTAAAATATATGACCTGGTTGAAATTTATGGTGGCGGCATCCCTTACGAGAAATGGTTTATCAATCTTTATACCGTAGGTAACGTTGGTGCGGCATCCGTGTATTTAATGATAGACGAGCTATTCCACAGCGGCCGTTTAAAGAAAGGCGAAAAGATATTACTGCTTGTCCCTGAAAGCTCACGCTTCTCCTATATGTATGCGATGCTTACCGTTTGCTAAATTCATTAGATTTGACAACTTTTAAGAAGTCGTCTCTTCTTGGTAATTAAGATACACATATGAAAAAAGAGGACGTTCCGCAGGATTTAGGCGCTTTGGGTAAAATAACCAAGGAGGTTTGTTATGCTACGGACGCATCCGGTAAATATACTACACAATTAAGCAATGGCTGGGACGTTAAATCGACCGCTTTGGCTACGGCCTGGCAACAGGTAGAAAAGCGTATCGCGGCAGCAAAACAAAAAGTGCTGAATAACGAAGCAAGCCCCCTCCTGTTCTTCATGGAAAAAGGCTTAATGGATATACAAATATTAGCGGGTTATACCGGGTTCTGGCAATGGCAGGTTAAACGACATTTAAAGCCTGAAGTATTTAATACCCTGTCTGATAAAAAACTGCAAAAATATGCTGATGTTTTTAACGTTAGTGTACCCGATTTAAAAACAATGACTATTAATGAAGCTTGATTTTGAACACCTACAGGCCGCACACTGTGAAAACGGCGTGACCATGAGCTTGTTGAAAAATGCAGGCGTTCAACAGATTACGGAACCTTTGGCGTTTGGTATTGGCGCAGGTTTATTCTTTGTTTATCTTCCGTTATTAAAAATTAACAACGGGCCGGTAATAGCCTTCCGTACCTTACCCGGATTAATATTTAAAAGAACCTGCAAGGCTTTGGATATACCGGTAGTACGTAAAAAGTTCCGGTCGAAAGAAGCGGCAGAAGCATTCTTAAACGAATGCCTCGCCGGAGGCCACCCTGTTGGCTGCCAGGTTGGCGTTTATTATTTACCTTATTTCCCTAAAGAATACCGCTTTCATTTCAACGCCCATAATCTGATAGTTTATGGTACCGAGGATGGCAACTATATGGTAAGCGACCCCGTAATGGAGGGTACAAATGTAATGACGGCTTACGAGCTTGAGCGTGTACGGTTTGCCAAAGGAGCTTTGGCTCCCAACGGTCAGTTATACTATCCGAAAGAAACAAAAGCGGTGACCAAGGAGCAGATGAAGATGGGTATTAAGGGCGGTATTAAAAAAAACGTATTCAATATGATATCGCCATTTACCGGACCAATAGCCGGCGTAAACGGAATAAGATATACCGGAAAAAAAATAAAGGGCTGGCGCGATAAATTGGGTTTAAAAGAGGCTGGTTTATATTTAGCGCAACTGGTGCGTATGCAGGAAGAAATAGGCACAGGCGGCGGTGGCTTCAGGTATATTTATGGCGCTTTTTTACAGGAGGCCTATGCTTATATTCCGAATGATGAATTATTAGAAACATCAACCCAATTCACCGCTTCCGGCGACTTATGGCGTACCGCCGCGGTACAGGCAGCCGGAATTTACAAGGGCCGCTTGGGTAGCCAGGAAGATTTTAATACCATGGGCGATTACTTATTAGAAATTGCCGAAATAGAGAAAAAAGCTTTTACAGCATTAAAAAATATAAAATGGCAGTAACTCCTTCTCTTGCGATAAGTATTGAGCAGATGGGATTCAAGTACCCTGATAACACTACCGTATCCTTTGCTGATTTGAATTTGCAGGTAGCGACAGGAACACGTTTTGGCTTATTTGGACCAAACGGAGCGGGCAAAACTACTTTAATGAACTTAATGACCGGCGTACTATCGGCAGATGAAGGAAGCATTAAGTTATTGGGACAGGAAACAGGCAATCAAAATAAAGAAGTAAACAGGCTATTTGGTTTTGTCCCACAGGATTTTTCTTTTTACCAGGAACTATCCCCCGCCGAAAATCTGGAATTTTTTGGCGCCTGGGCCGGACTAAACAAAATCCAAATTGCTAACCGTACCGATGAACTGTTGCATATATTGGGATTGGAGGACGTACGTGATAAACCCGTGGAAAAATTCTCGGGCGGTATGAAGCGCCGGGTTAACCTGGCTATCGGTGTAATCCATAATCCGCAGATATTATTTTTAGATGAACCTACCGTCGGCGTTGACGTACAAACCCGCACAGCCATTATCAGCTACCTGCGCACGCTCAATGACAACGGTACAACCCTGATCTACACTTCGCATCAGTTAAATGAGGCCGAGGACCTGTGCGAACAGATAGCCATGATAGATGAAGGTAAAATTATAACGCAAGGCGCCATTGGCGATGTATTAAAAGAGCATAAGCACGAAAGCCTGGAAGAACTGTTTATCAATTTAACCGGAAAAGCATACAGAAACTAATGTTTAAGCTCTGGATCTCAATAAAGAAAGATATAAGGATACTGCTTCGTGATAAAGTAGGTATCTCGCTGATGTTTGTTATGCCCATAATATTGGTTATTGTGGTAACCAGTATCCAAAACAGCACTTTCCAACTGGTTAATAAAAATAAACTGCCCATCATTATTTGTAATACAGACACGGGTAAGGCCGGCGCGCAGTTTATTGAATCTGTCAATAAAATCGGGATGTTCAATGTATCACAAATCCCCGGCGAAAAAGCAACAACTATTGCTGACGCGATGCATGATAAAGACGCGCTGCTGGGAATAGTGATCCCGACAAATTTCTCTTCCCAGGTAAATAATAAAGCCAAAGCGGCTTCAGATAAAGCTATGGCAGCTTTTAGCGGTCAAACAGATTCTGTTAAAGCGGTTACAAAACAAGCAGCCAATATTGATCCGCTGACGCTATACTATAATCCTGTTTTACAGGAGTCTCTCCGGTTTTCTATACAAGGTGCAATACGCAGTGCGCTGCAGCTGGTGCAAACCCGCGAAACGTTGCGAACGCTTTACTACGCATCAAACGAAAAGGAGCTGCCTAAAAGCCTGGAAAATGAAATGCTGAATAGCAATACCACCATCAACATGCTCCCGGTATCTAAAGACGGCACCCGCACTACGCCCAATGCTTCACAGCACAACGTACCGGCATGGACCATCTTCGCCATGTTCTTTGTAATCATGTCGCTGGGGGGCAGTGTGGTCAGAGAAAAAGTTAGCGGCAGCTTTATCCGTCTAAAAACATTACCTACTAATTACCTGGTTGGTTTATTATCAAAGCAGATGACCTACCTGGCAGTTACCTTAATTCAGGCTGTTGTAATATTTTCTATTGGTATATGGTTGTTTCCGGTTATAGGGCTACCCGCTTTAAATTTACCAGCCGACTTATTTGGCCTGTTTGTAGTTACCCTGGTTTGCGGCTGGTGCGCCGTTAGCTATGCTATCTGTGTAGGCGTGTTCGCTAATACGCAGGAACAGGCCAACGGCTTTGGTGCCATATCAATAGTTATACTTGCCTGCATAGGTGGTTTGATGGTGCCCAGTTTTGCAATGCAGGGCATGGCAAAAACATTAACCAATATATCACCAATGCATTGGTGCCTGCAGGCTTACTACAGTTTGTTTTTAGAGGGTGCCAAATTAAAAGATGTGTTAAACAATATTGGCTCGTTATTTATTATTACCATTATCATTCAATTCATAACTTATTTAGGGTTGAAAAGAAAAAATTTGATATAATTACCTTATGGAAAAAGAAGCGCTGAAAGAGCAGTTAAAAGTACAGATCATACAATTTTTAAACTTAACGGACCTTACCCCTGCCGATATAAAAGACGAAGAGCCTTTATTTGGCGATGGCCTTGGATTAGACTCTATAGACTCGCTTGAGCTGATCGTCTTATTGAAGAAAGAATATGGCATTGATATCCGTGACCCCAAGGAGGGCCGTAAGGCATTGGTAGATATCAATACGATGGCTGATTATATTGAGGAACACCGCAAGAAATAGAAGCACCACCCGATAAAGGTGGGATGTTTTAACCCCCGAAACAGGTATCTGGCAAATAATTTCAAATCAGTCGTAACTCTAATACGTTACCGATTCGTTTTGAGCTGTAGGTATAATACCGGATTACGCTTTAATAAAAATCGCTTGTAATTTCATACAAACGGTCCTGGCGGCCATTAGGCTGGCATTGACCTTAATATCGGTTTCACCCGGCTGATAAGCTATATTTAACTGAAGTGATGGCGTTGATGGCTCTACCAACGACAGAAATTTGATATTATCAGCCTTTGCTAACCGCAGGGGCTTATTTAAAGCTCCGGCTAAGGTTTCTTTGACCAGTTGTAACATACATGCACCCGGCACTACAGGTTGATCCGGAAAGTGTCCGGCGAAAATTTTATTCAGCTGATCTATCTCTAAAACAACTTCTATTACATGCTCTGTTTGCTGAAGCGATAATATCTTAAACAGGGGTTCTTTAAGCATAACTTGATTAGCAGGCAGATACCAGCATTAATGAATGGTAAGTATTTTGATAATGATTATAGATCAGGATCTTTTTGGGCGATTTATTTTTTAGATTATTCTCTGCTACTATCACAGGTACTTCGCCTCTTTTTATAATGTTTACTGCCAGCCATAAGGCAAATGAAACAGATGTCGGATACTCGCCGCTTAGATGTTTATAGTTTGCCAATGATGAATTTGCAAATATCGAGTTACCCAAAATTTCGTAAATTCCGTCATTTTTAAGGTCGCCATTTTTGCCGGTGATAACCAGGTCTATATCTTCCATTTTAATTGAATTGACATCTAATAACTTATTAATATTCAATTCAATATCGCTGATATTTTTTGGCCGGTAAAAAGTACAAGCAGCAACTAATTCTGCCAGATTATCAGCAGCCGATTTTTCTGTGAGTAAGAAAAAAACTGAACCCTCACTTCCTATTGTCCCCTTTGATTTTGTTTTAAGCAGATCAAGATTGGATAACGGCCAACGTTTATATAAACCCAAACGCGTCAATATTTTAAATGCGGTGTCGGTCATTTCTTCGGTACCGCCTACCAGTATATTATCAGCGTCGCCTTCGTTCAAAAGCATAGTGGCATCAAGTAATGCGCTTTCAAAAGAGATTCCTTTATGTACAAAAGTATTGTTGTATTGATGGCACTTTAAGGTTAAAGCTATCTGCGCCGCCACTGTGTTATGTGTTGATTGTATAAAGGCCGTCGGCGGCAGCATCTCTTCATCCAGTTCAATAATCCGGGTCAGAAACGAAATAGTGTCTTCCTGGCAGCCTAAAGCAGTGCCGGTTATAATTGCGCCAGGCATCGTTACCTGGGCTTCTTTAAGGCATTGCAACGCCGCGGCCACACCCATTTTTATAATGCGGCTCATACGTCTGGCCAGCTTCGGATCAACAAACTCTTTGTAATCCGGTTCTATTGCGGTTAAACGGGTACCTTGATAGTCGACCGGTTCGGTTAAAAACGGGACGTCGCCAAAGGTTCTTTGGGCTGATATAGCGGCTGCTGAACGGATGTAGATCTTCATATTAAACAGCCGAAAATATTAAAGATGTACAATTACCGCCAAATCCAAACGAATTTGACAATACATTTTTTACAGGCTGATCTTTTAAATAATGTGTCTCGGGTGTAAAAGGCAATTCCTTCATAGGTGTTTTAAAACGCAGGTTAGGATAAATTACGCCGTTTTTAATAGCCAGAACAGCAAAAACCGCCTCGACCCCGCCACTGGCGCCTAAAGTGTGCCCGGTAAATGACTTGGTCGAACTCATTGGCGGATAATTAGGCTCAAACAAACGCTTTATAGCCGTTCCCTCTGCGCTGTCATTATTGGGGGTACCCGTACCGTGCAGATTAATGTAATCTATATCCGTTGGTTGCAATCCCGCTTTAGCCAGGGCGCCCTGCATGGCCAGGTACGAGCCCGTACCGTCAGGCGAGGACGCAGTTTGATGATAGGCGTCGTTACTATTGTTATAACCACTTAAAGTGCAGTACAGGGGCTTATTTAAGGTCCTGGCGACCTCTTCGGACACCAATACAACGTAACCGGCTCCTTCCCCCAAATTTAATCCTTCCCGGTTGTCATCAAAAGGCTTACAATATTCCTTGTCTAATATCATCAGGGTATTAAAGCCGTTAAGCGTAAATTTTACTAAAGCATCAGCCCCACCGGCGATTACCATATCCAATAAGCCATTTTTGATTAGCCTGGCGCCATAAAATATAGCGTTGGCTGATGATGAACATGCGGTGCTGATGGTGGTCATATAATCAGTTATCCCCAATTCATCAGCTACGACCTCGGTCATGCTGCCACATTCGTGGTCAAATACATTTCTGAGCTTTCCTTTATTGTTATCGTTTAAAAAGTCAACAAAAAAGTCTTCGCTTTTATCCATTCCGCCCACTGTATTGGCCGATATAAAACCGCTGCGAAGCTCACCAAAACCGGGAATCGCCGCATCAGTTAAAGCTTCTCTCGCTGCCACAAGGCTTAAAAGTTTGGTGCGGCTCAGTTTTGATGACAGGCCTGCCAGTTCAGCTAATTGAATGTTATCCAGCTTTACTTCGGCGACCGGTAATACACCACGGTGTATGGTATTTACCAAGGTGATATCTCCCATGCCCGCTTCTTCACGCTCAAACGCCGCCATATTTTCGGCCACGTTATTGCCAACCGCCGTAATTACTCCAACACCTGCAACATAAACCGGTGAACTCATTTATATTTTATCAATTATTAAATTATCAAATATATTATTCAGGTTTTTTTCAGAAAACGGTATTCCGTCTTCTGTCTCCTGCCTTTCCACTAAAAACAAAACTGCTTTATAATCATCGTCCAACACGTCTACCCATCCGCAGATACAAACCTTTAAGACGTCGTTTTCCAAAAGATTACTGACATAGGTTTCAAAAAAAGCTGCATCAAACTTTTCAAAGATAAAAAATGCATCCTCGCCTTTAAAATTATTGCGGATACATATTTCGCCGATCATGATATTAGGCAAGGTATACACAAATAATGACGGACTGGGTATATCGCTGACACTTTGGATATACTTTTTGTCGCTATCCAGGCTTGAATTAGCATTAGACAGAATAATTCCGGCCTCTTCCGGTTCATAATGCTTTATACCACTTCCTTTCAGCAATACTTCAGACGCCAGCCAACCCAGTTTGCTCAGATTATCCATCTTATAAAACCTGGGATAATTTAACCCGAAGTTCTGATACGCTGATAACAAAAATGCAGGTAAATCAGCGCCGCGATTTTCAAAAACGGGTACTTCGTTTTTGTAAATCACATTTTTGCTGATGGTGCAATTTGATGTTATGCGGCTCTTTATATACAATTGGTAATTATTTGATTATAAACTATTTATAATTATAAAAATGACAATTTGTCACACTTAAAATTAAACTATTTACTGAATAAAACCGCCGCATTGCATCCGCCAAAACCCGACGCAGTTTTTAAACAGGTCTTAAGCCGTTTTGGTGTTAGAGCAGTGCAAACATTGATGGGGTTACTCACTCCCATTTTCTCAAAACCTAAAGTAGGCAAAATCAAATTTTGTTTTAAAGATTGTATGGAAACGATGGATTCAATTAAACCGGCCGCGCCTAAAGTATGTCCGTAATATCCTTTTAAACTATTTGCAGGCACCAGGCTCAACCCAGCCAATGTAATAGCCTTCGCCTCCATTTCATCATTATAACTGGTAGCTGTGCCATGTGCAGACAACAGGTCTATATCTTCCGAAACCAAACCGGCCATGCTCAACGTGCGTTTAATTGCCCCGCAAAGCTCTTCTCCTGTCCGTGAAGGCGCCGAAATGTGATTGGCGTCATTACTTACCGCCCCGCCTAAAACTTTGATTCTATCGGCGTATTTTGAGTTTGAAGACAAAACCATGGTAGCCGCACCTTCACCCAGGGTAATGCCTGTTCTGTTTTCGTCAAAAGGCTTACAGGGCTCAGCACTTATGGCCTGGAATGACTGAAAACCCGACAATATAAATTTAGTAATCACATCAGCGCCTGCTATCACCGCGTTTTCATACCGGCCTGACTGTATCAGCCGGGCGCCGGCGAGTATTGCCATAATACCTGATATGCAGGCATTGGATACAACCAGCGGCTGATTGACGAAACCAAAATGTCCGGCAACCAATTTGGCAGAAGTATGCATTGCGATGCGTTCCTCCAGATCGGGATCACTACCGTTTGTTTCCAGCAAACCAATATTTCCTTTGGTTGATGAAACAATAAAGATGGTTTTATCATCAGTGACATCCAGTTCAATACCAGACAAAGATTGTTCAATAGATTCTATAAGTAAATCTTCAAAAATACTGCAATTAAGGCTATTATGGTTTTTTACTTCGTCGTGATTAAATAACGAAGCATAAAATGGCCCGTTGGATAACGCTAATTTATTATGTTGTTGGATACCGGAACCACCTTGTTTAATCCGCTCGAAGTTTTGAGCGGTGGTGGTGCCTATGGGCGAATAGATATTATCAGAAACAAGATAAACCGCGGGCATTATTGATTAATAAATATTTTCATTTCGCACTGTGCTACTTCGATTTCATTGCACCATATTTTGCCGGATACAATACCCGCATCAAATACCTGTACCTCCATCTTCACTTCGGTAAAAAGCACGTCACCTACTTTTGGTAAGCTGTGGATCTCAAAGTTTTTTACCTGCCCTATGTAACCGTTAGCTACGGCCCTGTTTTCTATCCGGGCCATATTACCTGAACCGGCTGCTGCGGTCTGCGCCATATTTTCCATCAATCCGGCTTCACTAAATTCGCCGTCTATTACAAATACATTGTCAGCGGTAATGGTAAAGCTGGTTTTGGTAATATTGTCATCAGAGAACAGCAGTTCATCCACCATTACAAAGGGTGGCTTTTGGGGGATCAACGCCAGGATACTTTTACCTTCAATCATGAATATAAACCACCATTAATTGACAATACTTCAGCTGTAATATAGGATGCTTCTTTCGAGGCTAAAAAGCCCACCGCGTGCGCTACCTCTTCGGGTAAGCCAAACCTGTTTACCGGTATAGTCCGTCTTAATTCTTTTTCATCTAACTCTTCGGTCATATCTGTTTTAATATACCCCGGCGCCACCGCATTTACGGTTATACCACTGCGACCTACTTCTTGTGCCAACGCCTTGGTGGCACCTATTACGCCCGCCTTGGCAGCCGAATAGTTAGTTTGCCCCGGCAAACCTTTTATACCCGACAAAGAAACAACGTTAATAATTCGTCCGTAACGGTTAACCATCATGCTATCTAACACCAAACGGGTTACATAAAAGAAACTGTTTAAACTGGTATTTATTACTTTATCCCACTGTTCATCTTTAAGCCATACCATCAGGCTATCATCACGGACCCCGGCGTTATTAATCAGCACCTCTATGATCTTATCCCCGTTAGCGTTAATCCAGCTTTCTAATACTTCTTTAATCTGCTCCTTGTCAGCCACATCAAATTGAAGTAATTCGCCATTGCTCCCGTTGCCTTTAACCAAGTGTAAGGTTTTATTAGCTTCTTCTGTGTTGCTTTTATAGTTAATTAACACATAATAACCCATAGCGGCCATTTTAGCGCAGACCGCCCTTCCTATTCCTCTTGACCCACCTGTAACTAAAGCACATTTCATATTGTCAGGCAATTGACGGATTGTTCTTCTCCAAAAAATTCTTTACCCGTTCCATATCCTTGTATTTCGGGGCATCCTCAATAAATTTAGGGAATATTACCCTGACTTCATTGTAAAGCGCCAGTGTTTTAGGCGCCAGTTTATTTTGGCAGCCTAAATAATCAATGGCCTGTAATATCGTCATCAGTTGGATAGATAACACGGTAAAGGTGTTATCTATTACCCTGCCGGTCATTAAAGCGGCATTGCAACCCATGCTTACAATATCCTGATTATCATTGTTATTAGGGATGCTATGTACATACATCGGGAACGATAGCGTCTGATTTTCGGCCACTGTAGATGTGGCGGTAAACTGCACTCCCTGCATACCGAAGTTCAATCCTAAAACGCCCAGGTTTAAAAACGGCGGGAATTTTTGATTCAGTTTATCGTTTAACAAATAATTTAACTGGCGCTCTGATAACATCGATAGTTTGGTGATGGCTATCTTTAGTTTATCCATTTCAAGCGATACATAATCACCATGGAAATTACCACCATGAAATACGTTTTGGTTAATATGATCAATCACCGGGTTATCATTTACCGAGTTAAGCTCATTAACCAATACCACTTCTGCCTGGGCTATTGTATCATAAACCGGCCCCAATACCTGTGTTACACAGCGTAACGAATAGTATTCCTGCACTTTATCTTCAAATATCTCCTGATCAATATTGTCCGGATGATATAAATGATCGGTACGGCTGCGGATCATTTTACTGTCCTTTAAAATATCGCGCAACATGCCGGCTATTTTATTTTGACCCTTATGATGTTTAACAACATTTAATTCGTGCGAGTAGTGATCATCATAAGCCTCAACCACCTCATTAGTCATTGCCGAGAACATAGCCGACCAACCCAATAACTTCTGTGCCTGTATAACATTCACCATACCGATCCCGGTCATTGCCGAGGTACCGTTGATCGTCGCTAACCCCTCCCGCACATGAATAGTAAGTGGCTTTATATTTAACTGGTTAAATACTTCATTTGTTGGGCGTAAAACACCTTCATATAATACCTCGCCTTCGCCAATTAAAACTAAACCTAAATGCGCCAGTTGTACTAAATCGCCGCTTGCTCCAACTCCGCCATGCTCATAGATACACGGGGTTATATCGTTATTAATTAGTGCCTTAAGCAATTCAACTATATCCGTATGCACGCCTGAATAAGCCTGGATCAAACTATTTAAACGGGCAACCATCAGTGCTTTTGCCAGTGTTGGGGTCAGCAACGCACCGCTGCCCGAGCTATGGCTCCGAATCAGGTTATATTGCAGGTTTAACAGATTTTCTTCGCTTACCTTATATTGGGCCATGGGGCCAAAACCGGTATTTATTCCATAAATTAATTTATTGGATGAGAAGTTTTGAAGAAACTTAAAGTTAGTTTCAATTTTGGTTAAAGCTGAAGGAGATAAAGAAACCGACTTTTTGTTAAACACAATCTCGTTAAAGTCAGCTAAAGAAAGGACATCCTGTCCAACAGTTATCATAGGCGAATATTAATAATCAATCTTTTAAACCCATATACAGCTTAATAGTTTGCCGTGAGGGATGACAAATATAATTGATTTTAATGATTAGTGACCAGAGATTGGTGATTAGTTGCCTGTAGACTGGCTTACCCTTTTATCTACAAACTTTACGGCCTTACGTACTGCCTCCGGAAATTGCATTTTATGCATCTGTTCGGCTGTTAGGTAGCTGACATGCGGGCTTACCCGTAACCTGGCCTGCAGGTAGGCCCTTATGCGGTTATCACATGCTTTGGTATCGTCTACAGGTAAGAGATGCAGCAACACCTCGTCCATCCCGATGTCATTGGAGTATACCTCAACCACATAATCCAACACTTCTTCCATCTCGTTCAACAGATCGAACATGGCAGGCGGATAAAGCGTAGTGCCTTTAAATTTTATCATTTGCTTTTTACGGCCTATTATGGGCGACAAACGCAAACTTGTACGGCCACAGACGCACGACCCGGGATAATACATACACATATCCCCTGTTTTGTAGCGCAATAAAGGCATTCCCTCAACACCTAACGTGGTAATGGTTAACTCACCAGGTGTATTGGGGGGCACAGGGTTGTTTTCTTCATCTAATAATTCTGCAATAACCAGTTCGGGCTGTAAGTGCCCGCCATGTCCTTCGCTGCATTCTGTAAATGCGGTTTGCATTTCGGTTGAGGCATAGGTTGAGTACAAGTGTATATCCCACGCTTCGGTTATCTTTTTACCAAGGATATTTAATGAAAAATCGGTATTACGGATATTCTCGCCAATACAGATCGCTTTTTTTACAGATGTTTTATTCAGATCGATATTGAAGTCCTTTGCAAATTGTATCAGTTTCAATATAAAAGACGGCACCGCAACAATAGCCGTTGGATTTAACCGCTGTATGGTTTCTATTTGTAACGATGGCACGCCCGGGCCCAGGCGAATGATGCCTGCCCCCAATTTGCGCAAACCGGAATAATAAGCAATACCGGCCATAAACTGCCTGTCAAGCGTTAGCATTAACTGGTAAATGTCTTCTGGCTTCCCGTCGGCACAAATAAAAGAATTATATTCATTGAGCGTCAGGCGGTTTAAATCATTATCTGTAAGGGCAATGGTAACCGGGCTGCCCAGCGTTCCTGATGTAGAAGCATATTCTATGATCTTTTCTACCGGCACACATAAAAAATCGTTATTGCGTTTTTGCAGATCTTCTTTGCCGGTAGTTGGTATAGCGGCCAGATCTTCAATTGTTTTAACAGATCTGATATCGATATTATGTTCGGCAAACAACTCCCGGTAAAAAGGAGAGTTTTGACTTATATGTAATAACAACTGCTGCAGCTTTTGTTCCTGATCTGCTTTCACTTTATCTGCCGTAACCATCGTGCCCATAAAACAAAGAAACAAAATCTACAGGTTATTTTAGCATTGAATGGCCATCTCTTTCTTTTAGATCGTGTCCGGTTCTGAATAGTTTTGCAGTAAGCTGATTTAATCTGTTATTTGTATTAAGCAAATTCAAACGTAACTCTTCAATTATATATAATGAAAAACCTGCCGTTCTTCTTTCCTCTGTTTTATTTCTTATCAATAGTACAAGTCGGTACTGCCAAGCCGGTGCCTTATCACGCCACGGCCAGAAAGCCGTTGATTACTAAAATATTTTATGGAGAGACTGAGGGACAGAGGATTTATCAGTATACGCTTACCAACAGTAAAGGCATGCAGGTTAAGGTTATCAATTACGGTGCTACCATAACAGACATTATAACGCCCGACAAAAACGGAAAAATGAGCGACGTTGTATTGGGCTTTGATTCATTAAAACAATACCTGGGCCGCGATAACGCCTTACTGGGAGCTGTGGTCGGCCGCGTAGCCAACCGCATTAACAATAAAAAATTCACGCTTGATGGTAAGGAATATGTCCTGACCTCTAATATCCACGGCGGGCCGCGTGGATTTGATAAGAAGGTATGGGCGATTCAGGAAGTGCCTGGCAACAAGGAAGTGGCTTTAAAATTAACCTATTTAAGTAAAGATGGCGAGAGCGGTTATCCTGGCAATTTAAACCTGACCGTTACCTATACGCTAACTAATAACAACGAAGTTAAATTAACCTATGCGGCCACTACAGATAAGCCAACGCCTGTTGTTTTAACCAACCATACTTATTTCAATCTTGCCGGGACTACCGATAAGGTGGTAAACACCGAACTAACCATAGCAGCAGATCAATACCTCGAGGCTGACAAAGATAATATGCCCAGCGGCAGGCTATTGGACGTAAAGGGCACGCCTTATGATTTTACTCAACCCAAACCCATTGGCAGAGACATTACTGTTAGTGATAATCAGTTAATCTGGGGACATGGGTATGACGTAACTTTTGTATTGCACAACGCTACCGGTAAGCTGGTATTAGCCGCCACCGTTTACGAGCCAGCCAGTGGCCGGATAATGCAATGTTACACCACCGAGCCCGGCGTGGTGATATATACCGGAAATTATTTAAACGAACGGATAATTGGCCGGGGAGGCAAGCCATTTACCCAATGGGGAGCGCTTTGCCTGGAGACCATGCATTTCCCCGACTCGCCTAACCACACAAATTTCCCCGGCGTGATCTTAAGGCCGGGGCAGTTATTTACCTCTCAAACCATCTACCGCTTTTTTGTAAATAAATAATGTATACCGGCTGCAAAAGTGATGTATATCATTTGCCAATATTAAAGTATTAAAGTAAAACTAATCGGCAGAAATATTGTAGTTAACCCGGGCCTTATGCTTAATTTATGCTGACAACTATTATATTCGCAGCATTTTATACCGTAATCCTAATTATACTATGCACACATTTTATATTAATTTTTTAAGACTGGGTATTATTTCCATAGTTATTTTAATCTCTTTTGCAAAATCAGCCATTGCACAGCAATTGCCTTATCCTAAAACAGTAGGTTATTTCAGTATCGCAAACCCGCTGGCCACGTTAGCTAACGGAAAGATAGGAGGCAATTTTTCAGGCGCATATACAATTAACTTCCCGTTCGGACTTAATTTACTGAAAAGCGATAGGTTTGGAGTAAGTTTTGAAATATCGCCAAGCATTCGTACAGAGAAAAATATCGCTAAAGTTAGTTCGGTGGCATTTAGTCCGGGTGGGATATTCCGCTTCCAGCATAATTTTGCTATTGTGCAACGTGTAGCATTTGAAACCAGTGGCCGCTTTGGATTTACCACTATATTTAACAAAATATTGGTAAAAGGTAAGGATGCAAGTCCGTTTGTGGCCATCCCGTTCGCCACTCGATTTGGCAATAACACAGGTACTTCATTAACTACCGCCTTACAGTTGGGCATATTCTTTTAACTGACTGGTGTTAAACAAAAAATGCCCGACACAAAGATATCGGGCATTTCTAATACATACTTTACTTTATGTGTTAACGCTACTGACCACGCTTTAAAGCTAATGGCCCCTTAACACTTAAAATAAAATAGAATATTTATTTTCTTTCGCCGGCAAGTGGCAGGCTTGATATATAAAGAACTATACCTATACCAAAAATTATAAATCCGCCATAGCACAATGGAGCAGACGCGCTTATTCCGTTTCCTGAATCAGCAGCATTCAATGCGTGGTCAGGCGTAAAAACAAATGATCCGGCTACTATTAAAATGCCAATTAATGTAATTATAAGTCCTAAGGTCTTTTTCATATCAGATATATAAACTATTATTGGGCAAATATATAAACTTTGTGTTTTAATTATATATCATAAAACAATTCTTTTACTTCAAAGCTTCTATAATTATTAATCATTTCCCGAAGCTAGTATTGTATGTTGTTTACCTACACCTGTTTCTATAAAAAAAGGACTTTTTCTAAATGCTTTGCAGTAATATTAATCTTGTTATTAGCTGTTTTTTTGCCATCTGCAGCACTGCATGCCCAGATTGCAATTGGATATGAGCAAAAATCAATTAAAGACACTTTGCCTAAACCGGCCAGGCGGGGACTACACGGCGGGAATAAAAAATTTGGCCGCGCCGCTATTGAACTTGGCGCCGCTGAGGTACTGCCATGGGCCTTTGATAAGTTTTTAAAAAAGGCCGACTATGCCGATATCTCCTTCAAAACCGTCGGCCATAATTTAAATCCCGGCAGCTGGACCTGGGATGATGACAACTTTCAAACCAATCAATTTGGCCACCCGTTTCATGGAAGCCAGTTTTATAATACATTCAGATCAAACGGCTATACATTTTGGCAGTCGGCACCCGCCGCGGCGATAGGTAGCTTTATTTGGGAAAGCACCGCCGAAAACCAACCGCCGGCTATAAATGATTTTATCAATACCACTTTTGGCGGTATAGTACTTGGTGAGATGACCTATCGGCTGGCCAACAAACTTATAAACAATGAACGTACGGGAATAAGAAGACAGGCAACCGAGGTATTGGGCTTTGTAATTAACCCCGCAAATGGCATCAACCGCATTTTAGATGGTAAATGGGGAAAGGTATCGAAAAACTTAAAACGCGACTCATCACAAATAACTGCCGAGTTTGATGCCGGGACCCGGACTTTTAACCGGGATAATTCAAACATCTTGCATAATCGCAACTATGGCTGGTACGGGCATATCAAATTGCTATACGGCACGCCTTATAAAGATTATGAGACGCCCTTCAGCAATATAGCCATTAACGTAGAGTTTGGTAAAGATGACAGCTCAAAAGTCAATATGGTGAGCGTTTATGGTTCATTAGCCGGATGGGAATTAAAATCAAACGATAAACTGCAACACTTGCTTGTTGTATCAGCTAATTATGATTTCTTGCATAACTCGGCATTTTTTTATGGTGGGCAAAGCGTTAAAATGAACCTGCTTTCAGAATATGACATCACCCGCAAAACCAGGATCAATACCGTTTTTGGTGCGGGGCCTGTATTATTAGCCGCCATACCGGACGCCTATCTATCTCTGCCTCATGGCAGAAACTACGACTATGGCCCCGGATTTTCAATTAATGCCAGCGGACAGCTAACCCTGGTCAACAGGTTTATCTACGGAATAAATTATCGTGGTGGCTGGACAGTTACAGTTAACGGCCACCCATCCCATTATTTTTTACATGCGGTATCAAGCGAGGCAAGCATTATAATTGCTAAAGGGTTTTCGTTTAGTATTGAGTCGGGGTATTTTAACCTGCATGGTTATTATCAAAAATATCCGGACGTAAGCAGCAACTATCCTTATCTAAGATTATCAACCAGATATACGGTCAATTTCTAATAAAAAGTTCCCTGTTAATTCCATAAACGATTCAGTTTGGTTCGGCGGGTACGATCACCACGCTCAAATGCCTAGAAGACGTAGATTTTAGATGTCTACGGTTTAACGTGTTCTGTAGCCAGCTTTCTCTCAATACGTCTGTCTGGGATAAACCAAATACAGGCTACTAACACATATAAAGCTAAACTTAAATAGGTACTTACCCACGCCAGTCCGATCGCTACAAAATAGCATGCTAATGAGATCCTACCTTTCCAGTCGTTTCCTATGGCGTTGGCAAGCAAAGAATCCTCACCTTCATGTCTTACCAATAATACGGCTAAAATGGTATAGGCTATAGCATTCATAAGTAATATAAAGCCATATAATACAACCGGCCATATCTCATAAAAATGGCTTTCGCCCATCCAATTGGTAACAAAGGGTACTAACGATAACCAAAATAACAGGTGCATATTGGCCCATAATATAGCGCCGTTTACGGACTTAATAGCATGTAACAAATGGTGATGATTATTCCAGTAAATACCAACGTAAACAAAACTCATTACATAACTGGCAAAAACGGGCCACATTGGGATCAAAGATTCCAGGTTATGCCCTTGAGGCAACTTCAGTTCCAAAACCATAATGGTGATGATAATAGCTATAACGCCGTCACTGAAAGCCTCCAGCCTGCTTTTGCTCATATTTACATCTGATGAATGCATAAGTCACTTGAATTAATATGAGCCTAAACTGTAAATTCTTATTAAAAAAAACTTATTTGACGCCATTTGGCAAATTTTTATCAATTAATTTTAATAATGAGTTTAATTAATTCATTTTAGTTAAACCTTTTAAAAACTAAACACGTATTAGTATAATAAAACTAAAGTTTATGAATTTTAAAAAAAATAGTTAATTGTTGAATAAAAAGTTGGAAATCAAATTTTAATATTTTAATTATTATTCAATCGCTACATACTAACCCCTAATAGTAAAGTCGAAAATATGCATCACCAGAAGTCGCCCTCGCTTTTTTTATCAAAACTTGCAATTATTCTGTTTGCAGGTGTTTTTCTTTCAGGTTTATCCGAAGTTGTATTAATAGCTACTGTTTTACACCAAAATAACACCAATATTACGTCAAAGGATTCTAAAAAAACCGATAGGTACACAGATAGCGGGCAAAATACCACGCAATCAGTTAACGCAGAATTTCCAGACAATTAATAGTCAGAGTAATCTGCGGGATACAGAAAAAGGCTTTCGGCTTTAGAAACATTTTTTTGGTACTCGGCCATTTTGCCCAGTGCTTTGAATCTTTCGTCGCTAAAAAATAGCTTCCATTTATCTTTATTGTCCTGTAAGCTGTTAAAAGTTGTCATATACATCAGGTTGGGCATATGGCTGCCAGCTATAACCTCGGCATAAAATATGGCGTTAAAATTATATCCTTTAAATATCCCTATTTCATCACCAACGTTAAACATTTTTACTTTACTGGCATTAAATTTTTCGGTAGCGCTTTCATAGCTGCGCAGCTCATAAATACGGTCTGATTTTTTTGCCGTAAGGTTGGGCACACCAGGCTCGGGGGCAGCCGGAAACGCACGCAATACAATGGTCTCTATCCTTGTATAAGCCGGATCATTGGCGGGCGCATCGATATAATCCCTGCCTGCATCCAGATAAGTTTGATCTTTTAGTATTTTCTGATCCGTGTTTTCTAATGCGTCCCAGGTACGATATGGGACATATACATATATCTTTTTGTCAAGGCTGTCTTGTTTCAGCACTTTAAATACACCTACGTTTTTAACGCCGGCCCTATGCAATGCCGGTAAATAAGCACTTTGCAGGTAAGCGTCCAGACGACTCTCCTGGGATGCTGTTTTGTAATGATAAATCTTTAACTGATAATAATACGGCGATGCAGCTTGCGCATACAGGCCGGAGAACAAGCAGGTAGCAAACACAAAAAGGGTTATCAATACAACCGGGCAACTTTTATATAATACTTTCATTTTATCAGGTTTATTCTTTAACGCGGTTTAAGCGTGGTAAACTTACAATTAACAATACAAAAACAGCTGTTACCAGTTTTAATAAATTTGCATCAACACCCATACGTAATGTAAGAGCCAATACCAACTGAAATATAACAGCCCCAGCTAACACCAGTACCAGGCTCAACCATACCGATGTAGTATGTAACCAGCCGATAAATGTTTCGGCAATAATTACCGACCCCAACCCTACTATCACAATTCCTATCCCCATATTCATATCAGCAAAGGCCTGAAACTGGGTTATCAGATAGCCGCTTACCGCGGTAAGTGCGTTGGCCAACGCCAGGCCTATTATTTTCATCCGGTTGGTATTAACGCCCAGTGCCCTTATCATTGATTCGCTGTTTCCGGTAGCGCGCATGGCTATACCAAAATCAGTCTTCAGCAAATAACCAATCAACAAGGTAACTACCAGCACAAAGAAAAACAAAATCAGAAAAGTATTTTGATTGGGATTACTTAAAATTTGTAACAATGTGAATATAGATGAAGTACCGATCAGCGGTAAATTAGAGCGGCCCATTAATGTTAAATTAACAGAATAGAGCGCCGTCATCACCAATATACCGGCAAGCAGGGGATTGATTTTAAGTTTGGTGTGGATAAATCCGGTAACGGCCCCCGCTATCCCACCGGCGAACAGCACAGCCGGCAAAATTAAATATCCCGGCAAATGGCGGGTAAGCAAGATGGCCGTTACCACTCCACCCAGCGTATAGCTGCCATCGGTGGTAATATCGGGGATGTTAAAGATCTTCATGGAAATATAGATCCCTAACGCTATTCCCGAAAAGCAAAGCCCCTGCAATAAAGCGGTGAGATAAAAATCCATCAGTTTACTGCTTCAAAGTTTGAAGGTATGGCCAGGTTGTACTTTTTAACAGCTACGGGGTTATAAACTCGTTTCCTGATCTTTACCATTTCCGGCTTTAAACCATCGGTTTTATGAGTCTTAAGATATTGTGCAGCCTGCAATCCCGCCTGATATCCCCATTGATAAATATCAGCGCCAAATGCCGCCACGGCACCGCGTTGCACCAGGCCGGCTTCGCTGGTAAATATAGGCACACCAGCCTGGTTGCAATTTTTTAATATGGTTTCAAAAGAGGCGAATACCGTATTGTCAGGATTAGCGAAAAAAGCGTCGATCTTCTTAGCTAATAATGCCTGCGTCACCAACTGGGCATCGGCTGATGAATTTAACGGTAAAGCTATCAGCGAGACGTTCAGATTATCCGCCAATGATTTTATACGCTGCATCGCATCGGCCGACTGGGGTTCGGCCTCATTATAAATCATCCCTATTACCAGCTTCGCTCCTTTCGGTTTCAACAACTTCGGGATGATGGAAAAGGATGTGTCGATATATTGCAGGTCCTCAACCGCGCCAAATAAATTAGCCGGTGCTTTACCTTTGTCATCCAAAACTTTCATGCGTTCGGGCGTAGGCGAAACCATTTCAAAAATAGGTATGGTTTTGGTTTTCTGTACTGCGGTCACAGATGATAGTGTAGTGCAGGTAGCCAGCAGGTCAACATTCTCTGATACAAAATAATTAACGATCTGTGTTAAAGTTGGGATATTACCCTGTGCGTTGCGGTACTCGATCTGAACCGTTTTTTTTTCTTCACTAAATCCATTTTTCTTTAGCGCATCAGTAAATCCGGTTTTGGCCTGGGATATGGTAGCATCCTCAAAAGCATCAACAAAGCCAACAACCGGTCCTTTATTAGACCTGGGCGACTGACAGGCAACCATAGTTACGGATAAGAAAATAAACGATAGATACTTTTTCATTTTACTAAGTTAACTATTAGTGCTGAAAGGCAAAAACAGAAAGCAAAAGGTGAAAATAAAATTAGACAACCCGCACAAACGTTACAACCTCTGGTTTTAGCGTTTTTTAGTAATTTAGCCGGCCATGACCTCTATAATATCAAAACTACCACAGGTAGGAACTACCATTTTTACCACCATGTCGGCACTGGCAGCAGATGTGGGTGCAATAAATCTGTCGCAGGGCTTTCCGGATTATGACTGCGCTCCTGAATTGATCGAACTGGTAAACAAAGCCATGAAAGATGGTCATAACCAATATGCGCCGATGGCCGGCGTTAAAGCGCTACGCGATCAGATAGCTTATAAGACAAAAAGACTCTATAACGCTGATTATGATCCGGATACGGAAATAACCGTTACAGCGGGGGCCACACAAGCCCTGTTTACCGCGATATGCGCCGTTATAAATCCTAATGATGAGGTTATTGTGTTTGAGCCTGCCTTTGATTCTTATGCGCCCGCCATTAAATTGATGGGCGGCATTGTAAAATCGCTGGAACTGGAACCATATAATAATTATCGGATTGACTGGGGCATGGTTAAAAAATTGATAAACAATCGTACTAAGCTGATCATACTTAACTCGCCGCATAACCCTACCGCTACTATTTTGCACCAGGAAGATATTGAAGAATTAAGCGCCATAGTTAAAGACCAGGATATTTTAATATTAAGCGACGAGGTTTATGAACATTTGATCTATGACGGAGAAATACATCAAAGCATGGCGCGCTACCCCGAACTGCAACAACGCAGTTTGATAGTGGCTTCCTTCGGCAAACTATTTCATGCAACCGGTTGGAAGGTAGGCTACTGCCTTGCCCCGGCTTATTTGATGCAGGAGTTTAAAAAAATCCATCAATTTTTAGTTTTCAGCGTAAACTCAGCTATGCAATATGCTATAGCTGAGTATCTTAAGGATGAAAACACTTACTTAAACCTGCCCGCTTTTTTTCAGGAAAAAAGAGATTATTTCAGGAAAGGATTGGCTGAAACCAAATTCGAATTACTACCTTCATATGGTTCTTATTTCCAGTCGGTTAAATATGGTCACTTAACTGATGAAGCTGATACCGATTTTGCCTTAAGGTTAATTAAAGACGCCGGCGTGGCCTGTATACCCACCTCTGTTTTTTATACACAGGGCACAGACCACCATGTTTTAAGGTTTTGTTTTGCCAAAAAGCAAGAAACTTTAGATGATGCCGTTAATAGATTGATAGATTTTAAACTTTGATGGAGACTATCACGTATTAGTTATTAGTTAATCTGAACCAAAACTGCTATGGAGAATTTAAAGATCACTGTATTTCAAGGTTATTTATTTTGGGAAAAAATAGACCAAAATCTGCAAAACATAGCATTGCGGCTGACCGGGATACGTGAGAAAACCAATTTGATCATCTTACCCGAGATGTTTAACACGGGTTTTACGATGAACGCGCAGGAACTTGCTGAGCCTATGGGTGGCAAAACAATGCAGTGGATGCACAAAATTGCCAAAGAATATGATTGCGTGGTAACCGGCAGCCTGATCGTCGCTGAAAAGGGTAAGTATTATAACAGGCTAATTTGGATGCTACCCAATGGAACCTGTAAATATTATGATAAAAGGCACTTGTTTGCACTAGCTAAAGAAGATGATACCTATACCGCAGGAACAAATAAGTTAATTGTTGAATTAAAAGGCTGGAAAATTTGCCCGATGATTTGTTATGACCTGCGTTTCCCGGTATGGATGCGTAATAATAATGAAGATTACGACTTATTGTTGATTGTGGCCAACTGGCCCGAGCGCAGGGCACTTCATTGGCGCACACTGATACCGGCGCGCGCTGTTGAAAACCAGGCCTATGTTATCGGGGTTAACCGCGTGGGGCATGATGGCAATGGAATATATCATTCCGGCGACTCGACCTGTATCGACCCCAACGGCAATGTGGTTTATTATAAACGTGATGAAGAAGATGTTTATACTTTCTCTATAATTGCAGATGAGGTATTAAAAACGCGAAGGGCGCTGCCTTTTTTAAAAGATGCTGATAGTTTTAACCTTATTTAACCGGTTAATTTTTTATAAATCTGTTTACTTTATTAATTTGCGGTTTAACTAAACTCATCTGAAGTGATAAAGGTTTCCCGAATTTTGCTGTTGGTTGCGCTGGCCTGTGGTTTCAGTGCATCGGCCCAAAAGAAAAAGGATTATACACCGTATGTTGACCCGTTTATCGGCACGGGCGGGCACGGCCATACCTATCCGGGTGCGGTACTGCCATTTGGCATGGTACAGCTAAGCCCCGATACCCGTTTAGAGGGCTGGGACGGCTGCTCGGGCTATCATTATACGGACTCTGTGGTATACGGCTTCTCGCACACCCATTTAAGCGGTACGGGCATTGCCGACTATTGCGATATCTTGTTTATGCCGACAACCGGCGATCCTCAGTTTAAAAACACCGCGTACAGTTCTCCGTTTAAAAAGAAGAACGAGACTGCATCTCCGGGTTATTATAAAACAACACTGGATAAATACGGTATCGATGTGGAGCTAACGGCTACCATCAGGGCCGGGATGCACCGCTATCATTATCCATCAACACCGCAGGCAAATATTATTATCGACCTGCAACACCGCGACCAGGTTTTAAATTCATGGATTGAGGTTATCAATGACCATGAGATCCGTGGTTACCGCGAGTCAAGAAGCTGGGCGAATGATCAGCATATATATTTCTATGCAAAGTTTTCAAAACCATTTAAAACTTACGGTATAGCTGTTAACGATCAGTTGCAGGAAGGGCTGAAAAAAGCCGAAGGAAAAAACATCAAACTCTATATCCGTTTTAATGATCCGGGCGAAGTAATTTCCAAGGTTGGCATATCGGCAGTTAGTGCTGACGGCGCGTTGAAAAATCTGGACGCGGAGATCCCTGATTTTAATTTCAAAAAGATCCAGAAAGCGGCAAAAACATCCTGGGCAGATGCGCTGGCAAAAATTGAAATAGAGGGTGGTGCGCCGCCTGTTCAGCAAGAACAACAACAGTCGGCAGAAGCAATGACGTATGGTTACGGACGCCCGCCGAGTAAAAAAACCGCCGTAGTTGATTACGGAAAAATAAAGCGTACCATATTTTATACTGCGCTATATCACAGCATGTTGTCCCCAAATATCTATAGTGATATTGACGGCCGGTACCGCGGCATGGATCAACAGATCCACACTGCAGATGGCTTTAATTATTATACGGTATTTTCATTATGGGACACATTTAGGGCCGAGCACCCCTTACTCACATTAATAGACAGGAAACGTACGCTTGATTTTATTAAGAGCTTTTTGGCTATTTATGATCAGCAGGGATTGTTGCCTATATGGTCGCTAGCATCAAATGAAACTTATTGCATGATAGGCAATCATGCTATCCCGGTTATCACAGACGCCTATGCAAAAGGGATACGGGATTTTGACGTTATGAAGGCCTTTACTGCCATGAAGGCCTCGGTAAACCGCGATCAGTTTGGCCTTGATTCGTACCGGAAAAACGGTTTGGTTCTGGCCGATGATAACCAGGAATCTGTATCAAAGACACTGGAATATGCTTATGACGACTGGTGCATTGCCCAAATGGCAAAAATGCTGAATAAGCCAATAGATTACGTTGAATATACCCAACGCGCTCAATATTGGAAAAATGTACAGAACAAAGATAATGGTTTTGTGCAGGCACGGGTTAATGGCGATTGGTATAAACCTTTTGACCCAAATGAAGTAAACAAAAACTATGTTGAGGGCAATGCCTGGCAATATTCCTTTTTGGCCCCTCAGGATGTTAACGGGCTGATTAGCCGCCTGGGCGGCAAGGCTAATTTCGGGACCAAGCTAAACGAGTTATTTACCACCACGGCCCCGTTAACCGGCATCGACCAATCCGACATTACGGGCCTGATAGGTCAGTACGCACATGGTAATGAGCCAAGTCATCACATGGCCTATTTATTCAACTTTACCGATGATGCAGACAAGACCCAATTTTTCGTCAACAAAATATTAACAGAACAATACAGCAATAAACCTGACGGTCTTTCCGGAAATGATGATTGCGGCCAAATGTCTGCATGGTATGTTATGAGCGCTTTGGGTATGTACAATATTGCACCGGGCCAACAGCAGTTCCAGATAGGTTTACCCCAGTTTGAAAAAGCAGTGATTAACCTGGAAAATGGTAAAAAATTCACTGTTTTAAATTCGGGTTCGTCTGTAGCCAGAAATAATATTTATCTGCAGGGGATCAACTTAAATAAAAAAACCTATAATAAGCTTTATCTTGATTATGAAGATATAGCCAATGGTGGCGAGTTTGAGGTTTATACCGGCCGGCTGGCCAACAAAATTTTTATGCAGGATCTGGAGAAATCAACCTCGGGCATAACAGATAATCTTATTGTCCCTAACCCTACCATTAATCTGCTTAAAACATTTGCCCCGCCCGTACAGGCAGCTATCAATAGTAATGATATCGAAGTTAATGTGATCCATTATACAACGGATGGTTCTACGCCAACCCCATTGTCGCCTGTTTATGTTAAACCTATCCCGGTATCAGTAAAAACAATTATAAAAGCTATAGCGGTTAAAAATGGTAAATCAAGTTTTGTAACTGAGGCCCATTTCTAACAGCATCAATTTAAAACAATGGCTCACGATGAAAAATTAGCAGATAAAATACGCGAAGCGCTCACCGGTTTTGAATTGACGGATATTGAAGAAAAGAAAATGTTTCGCGGACTATGTTTTATGGTTAATGGCAAAATGTGTATTTGTGTAAGCGGCGACGAAATGCTTTGCCGCATAGGTCCCGGATATAAAGACGCATTAGAACTAAATGGCGTGCGCGGTATGATCCGCGCTGGAAAGGCATTAAAAGATTTTGTATTTGTAAGCAGCGAAGCTATGAAAACTAAAAAGGAATTTGACAGTTGGATAAACAGATCGGTGGCTTTTAATAAGTTTGCAAAGGCAACCAAAAAGTAAGGCAGTGAAATTTGTGTTACCGGCATCTCCCCTAAAATTTAACTGTTAAAATTGCGTTGTTACCTATTTACAAACCGGCTATGATTTTGAGCCAATAATTTACATCTTTACCGCATGTTCAGACGTATAAAAAACCAATACCTGAGATATTTTGCCATATTTATCTACACTATAATTATCTTTTTCTGTGCCGTCGAATTAAACTTCCTTTGGTTGTTTGGTTACACTCCTGATATGCAGGATATTAAAAGCCCAAACATGTCTGTGGGTTCACAGGTCTATACTGCTGATGGCAAATTAATTGGCGAATATTATCGCGAAAACAGGTCGCCGGTTGAATATAAGGAGATCTCTCCAAGCATTGTCAATGCATTGGTCGCAACCGAAGATGTGCGTTTTTATAAACACGGCGGCGTAGATTTTTTCTCGTTTTTTACCAGCATACTATCAACAGCCAAAGGCGACAAACGTGGCGGCAGCACCATCACCCAGCAACTGGCGAAGAACCTGTACTCAACCCGCAAAAGAAAATCGCAGGGATTATTGAGGCATATCCCGCTGGTGCGTACGTTGGTTTCAAAATGTAAAGAATGGTTAACTGCCTATAAAATTGAGCATGTTTATAATAAGCAAGAGATCCTTACCCTGTATCTTAACACGGTTCCGTTTGGCAATAATTCTTTCGGCATTAAAACGGCCACTTTGAAATTTTTTGATAAAACACCTGATGCGGTTACCCCTGCCGAAGCTGCTACATTAATTGGCATGCTTAAAGCAACTTCAACTTATAATCCGATCAATAATCCTGAGCGTTCTGTTGAGCGAAGAAATACGGTTTTAAGCCAAATGCAGAAGTATGGCTATATCAGTGCCGCTGAATACAATAATGATATTAAATTGCCCATCGGCTTAAATTTAAGTTACGTTGAAAATGATTCGCATGGCGACTCTTACATCCGTGAGGCGGTTGAGCGCTGGTTAAAAAAATGGTGCAAAGACAATGATTATGATCTGTATGAAGACGGCTTAAAAATATACACCACCATTGATTCGCGCCTGCAGCAATATGCGGAGGAAGCAGTAGCAGAAAAAATGAAGATGCTGCAAAAACGTTTCGATAATATCTGGGGCAAAAAAAATCCATGGCGCGACTCTAAGGGAAATGAAATTGAGGACTTCCTGCTAAAAGCCGAGCAGCACTTGCCAATTTACAAAATGCTGTTGGCAAAGTATCATGGCGACACTACCCAGATCAATCAGTATTTTGAAAAACGCAAGCGGATGAAAGTGTTTACCTGGAAAGGCGAAAAAGACACTACATTTTCAAGCGTTGATTCCATAAAATATTATACCCGCATTTTAAATACCGGTATGATGACCATTGAGCCCTCAACCGGTAAAATAAAGGTTTGGGTTGGTGGTATTAATCACAAATATTTTAATTATGACCACGTAAACCAATCAAAAAGGCAGGCGGGTTCAACCTTTAAGCCATTTGCTTATTTAACCGCTCTGGATAATGGGTTTACACCTTGCGATAAGTTTACAGATCAGCCCGTATCGATCAAATACAAAGATGGCGGCAAAGAACAGGTATGGGCGCCAAATAATGCAGATTTTAAGTTTTCGTACCAGGAAATGTCACTACGCTGGGCGATGGGTAAATCTGTGAATTCTATAACCGCGCAGGTAACTGAAAAAGTGGGCTGGGATAAAGTTGTTGAATATGCGCATAAATGCGGCATCGAAAGTCCGCTCAAAGCGGTGCCATCCGTCTCATTGGGATCAAATGACGTATCTGTTTATGAAATGGTGCGCGCATATAGCACCTTCTTAAATAAAGGCGAAAAGATAGATCCGCTGTTGGTTACCAGAATAACAGACCAGGACGGAAACACCTTACAGGAATTTGCCCTAAAGACCGAACGCGCCATAAGTGAAGAGGTGGCATGGCTGATGTTATATATGTTTAGAGGTGGCATGGAAGAACCGGGAGGCACTTCACAGGCGCTATGGGAATATCCCGGATTATGGAAAAAAGACAATCAGATCGGCGGAAAAACCGGCACCTCGTCTGACTATGTTGACGGCTGGTATATGGGTATTACAAAGGACCTGGTTACCGGTATATGGGTTGGGGCCGATGACAGAAGCGTTCACTTCACTACTTCAGAAAGCGGCGAGGGTTCGCACACGGCACTGCCGATTTTTGGCAGTTTTATGGAGCGGGTTTATGCTGATAAAGAGTCAGGCTATACGTACGGGCCATTCCCAAAACCGTGGACAAAGATCACCAAAAGTTATGACTGCCCTTCGCCGCGGATCTCAGCAGATACAACGGCTACAGACAGCCTGGAAATGCCGGTTGATACGTTAAACAACACACCTCCGCCCGACTTGAACCAGCCCGGCGGCAATCCTTGATGTATTATTGATAGTGATTTATTAAATTAGCGCTGATATATTGACCTTATGAATAGAAGTAATCCGCATATAACCAAAGCAAAAAGATATTCATTCATTTTAACTTGTTGTATTGGTTTGCTGCTATTTAGCCCCATAGCCAAAGCGCAATATTTTGGGCAAAATAAAGTGCGTTACAAAAAATTAAAATTCAAGGTTTATAAAACGCCGCACTTTGAGATCTACTACTACCTGAAAAATGATAGTATGATCAAACGTTTTGCTCAGGAAAGTGAATTGTGGTACACACTGCATCAGCAGGTTTTCAGGGATACCTTCAGGAACGTTAATCCTATTATTTTATATGCCAATCATCCCGATTTCCAACAAACTACCGCTATTGACGGAGAGATTGACGTGGGTACAGGCGGCATCACTGAAGGTTTAAAAAACCGGGTTGTAATGCCGGTGATGGAGAACAACCAGATGACCCGTCACGTTATCGGGCACGAGCTGGTTCATGCGTTTCAGTATCACCTGTTGTTGGGCAAGGAGGATAACAATTACGAGAACATTAACAACCTGCCCTTATGGATGATTGAGGGTATGGCCGAATATCTGTCTTTAGGAAAAAAAGACTCCTATACGGCCATGTGGATGCGAGACGCTTATTTAAATCACGATATCCCAACGGTAAAAGATCTTACTGAAAGCAACAAATACTTTCCTTACCGCTACGGCGAGGCTTTCTGGAGTTTTATTGGTTCGACTTACGGCGATACGATAATCACGCCATTTTTTAAAAATACGGCCCGTTTCGGCCTGTCTTATGGGATAAGACGCACATTTGGCTATGATGATAAAACATTGTCGCAACTATGGAAGACGTCGATTGAGAACACTTACAAGCCTTTTTTGAAAGATACTGTTCAAAAACCTGTGGGGCAATTAGTAGTAAGCGATAAAAACTCGGGTAAGATGAATATTGCGCCGGCTATTAGTCCGGATGGTAAATACCTGGCGTTTTTGTCAGAGAAAAATTTGTTTACGATAGACCTCTTTCTGGCCGATGCAAAAACCGGCGTCATACTCAAGAAACTCACCAGTAAAATATCAAATACACATATTGACGAATTTAACTTTATTGAGTCGGCAGGTGCCTGGTCTCCTGACGGTAAAAAGTTTGCTTTCAGCGTGTTTAACAAAGGTCGTAACCGGATGTTGGTTGTTGAGGTACCGAGCGGTAAAATCATAGAGGACATTTCAATGGGCAAAGCCGAGCAGTTTAGTAACCTGTCATGGTCGCCGGATGGTAACCAACTGGTTTTCCAGGGGTTATCAGAGGGTCAGGGTGATCTGTACCTCTACAATTTTAAAACGAAAATGGTTAAGCAGTTAACCAATGATAAATACTCCGACTATCAGCCAAGCTTTTCAAGAGATGGCAAAAAGATCGTTTTTTCGAGCGATAGGACTACTTATGACCGTACGCTGTCACAAGATATAACCTTCAATCTGGCCGAATATGACCTTGCCACCGGCAAAACCACAGACATCCCGGTATTTGACGGCGCCAATAATTTAAATCCTCAATATTCGTCAGACGGCACACAAATCTACTTTTTATCAAACCGCGACGGTTTCCGCAATATGTATCGCTACACTATCAGCGGCGGTAAAGTTGAGCAGATGACAGACTTGTTTACAGGAATCTGCGGTATAACCGAGTTTTCACCGGCATTAAGCATCTCGGCTAATAATGATATTGTTTACTCTTACTACCGCGCTCAAAAATACCAGCTTTACAATGCTAAAGCTTCCGAGTTTACACCTAAAACCGTTGGTGGTTCGTCAATTAATTTTGACGCGGCTATGCTTCCGCCTGCGCGTGCGGTAGGTGTCGACCTGATAAACTCAAACCTTAAGAATTACCTGGCTTACCAAAAAATATCAACCGACTCTATCAAAGATCAGCCTTATAAACCAAAATTTAAATTAGACTATTTAGCCAGCAGCGGCATTGGTGCGTCTGTAAGCTCGTTCGGAACGGGTTTGGCAAGCGGTGTTCAAGGGGTGTTTAGCGATATTCTTGGCCGAAATCAGATCTATGCCGGGGCGGCAATAAATGGTGAGGTATATGATTTTGGAGGACAGGTTATTTATATCAATCAACAAGGCCGGTGGAATTTTGGTGGCGGTATATCACATATCCCCTACCAGTTTGCCAATTATAATGTAGTGGCAACTAACCATAATTTTAACGGTAAAATAATCCCCGTTACCGAGGAGCGTTACGACATTATCCGCATTTTCCAGGATCAGGCATCATTATTTACCTCCTATCCTCTTTCAAAGTCAACACGTGTTGAACTCGGTGGCGGCGCTTCACAATATTATTATAGAGTCGATCGCTACAGCACATTGTACGATACATTAGGTAATGTACTTGATTATAAAAAAAGCCACATATCTAACTCGGATTATAACAACGACCCATTAAACGGCGGGACTTTGTTAAGGCCATTTACCGTTTACAATGTCAGCACTTCGCTTGTTGGCGATAATTCGTTTTTTGGTGTAGCATCTCCCCTCAATGGTTTCCGTTACCGGATCCAGGGCGAATATGATTTTGGCACTTATAAATTCTTTGCTCCTACAATTGATCTGCGCAGATATGTAAGGGTTGCTCCGATAACATTTGCGGCGCGTTTATATGGTTATGGGCGTTTCGGCAATTCAGATGGACTTTACCCGTTATATGTCGGCTATCCATTCCTGATAAGGGGTTACGAGGCCCAGACTTTCTATAACGGCAGCGGTAAACCAAGCAACGGCTTCACTATTGATCAGCTATCCGGTACACGCACAGCAGTAGCGAATTTCGAAGTCCGCTTACCGTTTACCGGGCCTGAGAAATTATCAGCGGTAAAATCAAAGTTTTTCTTTTCAGAACTTAACTTCTTTTTTGATGCAGGCCTGGCCTGGAGCTCAGGTAACCAGGTAAAATTCCAGATGGCACCAGACAGGGTGGGCACCGACGCCAATGGTAATGGCATTTACAATACCAATCAGCGTGTTCCGGCACTAAGTACCGGGTTATCATTGCGGGTAAATGTCTTTGGCTATTTTGTTTTAGAACCCTATTTAGCAGTACCATTAAACCGCAACGATGTTAAAAAACCGGTATTTGGTTTAGGATTTACACCGGGATGGTAATTATTAAACATATCAATAGCTTTTGGGTTATATAAGCATGAGTAAAATAACTTCTTTGGTTTGTTTGATATTGTTAGCCGGTTTAAATGTCTTTGCCCAAAATGCGCCTGCAGTAGGAAAGGATTCCCTGGCCAGGCAGCCCAGGCTGACCAGTTCTTCATTAAAAAAGTCGGAGGGCGCCGCCATGTCTTCTGCTACCGATATCGTCACCAACATTTATAACTCGCCAGAACTAAATACTTTTTATAAAGTGGTAAAACGCGCCGGTTTAGATCAAACTTTTAGAAGCAAAGGCCCTATTACCGTTTTTGCACCTACTAATCAGGCTTTTGCAAATTTGTCGGCCGGCAAATTAGACAGTCTGCAAAGGCCTGAGCGCAAATATGATATGATTGCTTTTATAACCTATCATGCATTACCCGGAGTAGTTACCTCAAAAGACATTGTTCATCAGATAAATTCAAATAAAGGGCTGGCAACGTTAATAACGCTCACCGGAAATAAGTTAATGGCTAAGCTCGACTCAAACCATAACATTGTTTTAATTGACGAGAATGGGGGGCAAAGCGTGATAAGCACATTTAACCTGGGGCAGAACAACGGCTTAATCCATATTGTTACCGGCGTACTAATGCCCAGGTTTAAAAATATTTAAGCTTGCACAGGCATGACAAACCATGCAAAATATATCTACGTAGTTAGTTATAATCCTAAAAGACTACAAATCATGAAAAAATTAATTTTAGCGGTAACGGCATTAGTTGTAGTAACCGCCTTTGGCTGTCAAAACAGCAACGGACAAAATAATGCTAAAAGACTAAGCAAGCCGGCTGCTGAATGGAAAAAAGTACTTAATGCCAATGCCTATCATATTATGGTGGAAAGCGGCACCGAAGCCCCATACCAAAATGCCTATTATAATAACCATGAAAAAGGGGTTTACGTAAGCGCTGCTACCGGCGACGTTCTGTTTTCATCAGAAGATAAATATGATAGCGGAACCGGCTGGCCCAGCTTTGTTAAGCCGGTTGATATGAAAAAAATCAAGATCGTAACCGATAACAGTTACGGTGAAACGCGTAACGAAGTTATAGAACGCAGTACTGGACTGCACCTGGGCCATGTATTTGATGACGGCCCTGCAGACAGGGGGGGCAAAAGATACTGCATGAATTCGGGCGCACTAAAATTTATCAAAAAGTAACTGAACTACGGCGCGCGCTAATTGCCGGACGTAGCTGCGGCCGGGTACGCACGCTGCTTTCATAATTTAATCCAATGGTCAGATCTACCCAGTCGGGGTTTACGGGTCTGATCATTTTTTCTTTTTGGGGCCGGGTATAAGTACTTACCGTTTTAAAACGCTCCATTGCCATTTCTTCGGTATTAATCTCTTCAAAATAAACCAGCCTGTTTAGCTGCTGTGCACTGTCAAAAAATAACGTAGGCATTTCGCTGTAAAAATTAAGCGTTTTTAATAGATCAGAGCAAAGGCCCACATGTAAATTATTCCTGTTTCTGTCTGTAATAATGTAGATAAAGCGTTTCATTTGATAATAAAATTTGCTGGTTAAAAAATAATTACTAATTTTATGAGCATAAAAATACTAATAATTTTAGCAAATGCAAATTTTATGACAAAAATTTCATCAAATATTAAATTTCTCAGGAAAAAGAAAGGCCTTACCCAGCAACAGTTTGCAGATCAGGTAGGTATAAAACGATCGTTGGTGGGCGCTTATGAAGAAGAAAGAGCCGAACCCAAGTATGATTTGCTAAAAAATATAGCATCGTTTTTTGAAATTACTGTTGATGACTTTATAAACGAGACCATTGATGAGAAATGGCTAGCTAAACCCAAGCCTAACCAGGGCGGCTTACGCGTGTTAAGTATATCGGTTGATAAAGAAGATAATGAGAATATAGAGATGGTGCCGTTAAAAGCAAGCGCCGGCTATATGAATGGCTATGCCGACCCTGAATATGTGGCGCAGCTCCCTAAGTTATACCTGCCCATGTTTAAACAGGGCACGTACCGTGGGTTTGAAATAAAAGGCGATTCAATGTTACCGCTCGTTTCGGGCACTACTATTATAGGTGAGTATGTAGAGAATTGGGGTGATATTAAACCATCAGAAACTTACGTTATTATATCAAAAAACGATGGGGTGGTTTATAAACGTATCGGCAATAAATTTAAAGATAATAAGAAGCTGAAGCTGGTATCTGACAATCCGGTCTATGAACCTTATGAAATTAACGGTGAAGATATTTTAGAAGTATGGAAAGCTAAGGCATATATATCCACGCATCTGCCGCTGCCCGCACCCGAACCAACCATGGAAAGCCTTACCAATATGATGGCACAAATGCAAAGGTCGATTGCAAAACTGGAAGGCAACAATTAAGTTACAGTATCATTGTTAAACCTTATTCATTTAACTTTATCAAAACACCAAACAATAAATCGAAAAGAAAATGAAAAAGTTATTATTAGTATGCGCCTTTGTGTTCGGTGTTAGCGCTGTTAGTTTCGCACAGGATCAAACAGCCCAGGGTGGTCAGGGTCGCGGCAGAAGAAATCCGGCACAAATGACTGAAAGGTTAAAAAAGCAATTAACACTTAATGACGACCAGGTGGCAAAAGTAACAGCTATTTATGCTGCTCAGGTTAAAGTTCAGGATAGCTTAAGAACTGCTAATGCAGGTGGCGACAGAGCTGCAATAAGGCCCGCTCAACAAGCGTTAAGGAAAGCGACCACTGAAAAGATCCTCGCTATTTTGACACCTGATCAGGCCACTATTTATAAAAAACAGTTGGCTGATATAGCTGCAAGACAGCAGCAAAATAGTAACGGAAACGGAAACTAATATTAAAAGCATATTAATAAGAGCGGCTACCGGGCGCTTTTATTATTTATAACGGATTGCATCCATAGCAACAATTAAGTTACACATTGAATATTGTGTTATAACCCGTTATCTTTATAATAAACCAAATAAAACAACACCAAAGATGAAAAAGTTATTATTAGTATGCGCTTTTGTAATTGGCGTTAGCGCTGTTAGCTTAGCCCAGGGCGGCAACCGAAGAACCCCGAAAGAACAAACTGACCGTTTAAAAGAGCAAATCACGGGCATTACCGATGACCAGGCTGCAAAAATCACGGCTATTTATACTGAAGCTGCAAAAAAGCGTGATAGCTTAATGACTGCCGCAAACGGCGACCGCAGCTTAATGATGGGTGCTTTCATGAAAATGATGCCCGTAACCGACGCAAAAATTAAAGCAGTTTTAACTGCCGACCAGGCTAAGGCTTATCAAAAAATAGCAGATGAGCGCGCTGCACAAATGAAAGCCCGCATGCAAGGCAATTAATCAAAAAATGATATTATAAAGAAAGCTCCGATAAAACCGGGGCTTTCTTTATTTTAGCTAAAATTTTTTGGCATTGACGACAGCAGAAAACCACATTAGAGCACGGCTTACAGCCAGGCAACAGGCAGGAAGTTACAGATCCCTAAAACCTGAAAATAGCCTGGTAGATTTTTGCTCGAACGATTACCTGGGTTTCGCCCGTTCGTCTGTACTTAAAAACAATATAGCGGCTGAGTTAAATAAACATTCCAGTTTAAATGGCGCCACCGGCTCAAGATTAATATCGGGGAACCTCGTTTATACTGAATTCCTGGAACGGGAAATTGCCGCATTATTTAATAGCGAGGCCGCGTTACTGTTTAATTCGGGCTATGACGCTAATTTAGGCCTGCTGTCATCCCTACCCCAACGCGGTGATACCATAATTAATGATGAACTGATACATGCGTCTATAATTGACGGCGGGCGCCTAAGCAATGCAAACCGGTACACCTTTAAACATAATGACCTGGTGAGCTTAGAAGCCAAATTACAGCGCGCCAAAGGGATAGTTTATGTTGTAATAGAAAGCGTATACTCTATGGATGGCGATACACCCCCCCTTGCTGAAATACTGACGCTGACAGAAAAATACGGCGCCAACCTGATCGTAGATGAGGCCCATGCGGTCGGTTTATATAAAACAGGCATCGTTACCAATTTAGGACTGCAAGACCGCATCTTTGCCCGTACAGTAACCTTTGGTAAAGCATTAGGCTGTCATGGTGCCGTTATATTAGGCAGCAATTTGTTAAGGCAATACCTTATTAATTTTGCCCGGTCATTTATTTATACTACCGCCGCTCCGTTCCATCAGCTTGCGGGCATAAAAGCAGCTTCCGATATGTTGATTAATGAAGCTATTGAAACAGAACAATTGCGCAAAAACATCGCCTTATTTAAACAAGCAATAAAACTAACGGCAGATAGTCCCTGTAACTTGATTGAAAGCGACAGTTCGATCCAATGTATAGTACTTAAAAGCAGTCAGAAAGCCACTGACACAGCAGCCGAATTACAACGGGCAGGTTTTGATGTCCGGGCGATAGTAAGCCCTACTGTACCTCAGGGAAGCGAAAGAATAAGAATTTGCCTGCATTCATTTAACACCACCGGGGAAATAAATTTATTGGCTCATAAAATCAATACTTTAGCAAATGCATCATAAACCATTATTTATCACAGGGATTGGTACTGGCATTGGCAAAACCATTGTCTCGGCCATTTTGGTTGAAAGCCTGAAGGCTGATTATTGGAAACCCATACAATCAGGCGACCTGGAAAACAGCGATACTTTAAAAGTAAAAGAGCTGGTCTCCAATACCAAATCTATTTTTCATCCGGAAGCCTATCGTTTAACACAGCCCTATTCTCCGCATAAATCGGCGGCGCTTGATGGTATTAGGATTGATCCTTTAACAATAGCCAAACCATGCACTGACAATCAATTAGTTATAGAAGGGGCCGGTGGGCTCATGGTTCCCTTAAATGAGGATTTTTTAATGATCGATTTGATACAGCAATTAAATACCGAAGTGGTTTTGATCGTAAAACATTACCTGGGTAGTATCAATCATACCTTACTGTCATTAGATGCATTAAAGAGCAGAAACATACCTTTAAAAGCCATTATATTTAATGGCGATAGCGATGAGTGGTCAGAAAGTGTAATTACCGGTTACGCCAAATGTAAAACTATAATCATCCCGGCAATTAATGATATTAACAAACAAAATATAGCGCGGATTAAAATAGACCTTTAATTATAAGCCTTATGAAAAAAATTGCAGTAATAGGTTCAGGAACTATGGGCAATGGGATTGCACATACTTTTGCTCAGCATGGCTTTGATGTAGCGCTGGCAGATATAAACAATGAAGCACTGCAACGGGCGATTTCAATTATCACCAATAACCTCGATAAGCAAATTAAAAAAGGCACAATAACCGATCAGCTGAAAATAGTTACTTTAAGCAGAATTAAAACTTATACTGATCTGAAACAAGCTGTTAAAAACGCCGGACTTGTTGTTGAAGCCGCCACCGAGGATCACGACATTAAATTAAACCTGTTTAAACAATTGAGTGAAATTTGCGGTGCTGATGTTATACTTGCATCAAACACCTCATCCATATCTATAACACAGATTGCCGCTGTAACCAGCAACCCGGGCAATGTGATTGGTATGCACTTTATGAATCCTGTTCCGTTAATGAAGCTGGTTGAGGTAATAAAAGGCAAAGAAACAACGGATACAGTTACCGCAACCATAATGGAGCTGGCTAAACAACTGGATAAAATCCCAGTAGAAGTAAATGATGCGCCTGGTTTTGTAGCCAACCGTATATTAATGCCAATGATAAATGAAGCTGTTTATGCGCTGTATGAGCAGGTTTCCGGCGTAGAAGAAATAGATACAGTTATGAAACTGGGTATGTCACACCCAATGGGGCCGCTACAGTTAGCAGATTTTATCGGGCTGGATGTTTGCCTGGCAATTATGAAGGTATTATATACTGGTTTCAACAATGAAAAATATGCGCCCTGTCCCCTGCTAATTGATATGGTTGCAACTAAAAACCTGGGCGTTAAAACTGGGAGCGGATTTTATAAATATACCGTCGGAAACAAAGAATTAATAGTAGCCGACAGGTTTAGCAAATAAAAAATTAAACTTTTTCAATAATCAGCTGTCAATAAAATAAACGTTGAGAGATGAAAACAATAGCAAAAATTGGAATATTATTGGCCTTAACCGGCAGTTTATTAACTTCATGTGCCGGCGAATATTATGTAGCTTCATACCCCGAAGAACCTTATTATGTAAGACCGGTTTCACCATATGCAGGTGCGGTATGGATTGGTGGGGAATGGGTATGGAGCGGCGGACGTTATAATTATATCGGGGGCCATTGGGTAAGGCCGCGTGCGGGCAGAACCTGGGTTAGCGGCAGCTGGTATTCGGGGCCGCGCGGTTATACCTGGCACAGAGGCCATTGGATATAAAAAGAAAAAAAGGAAATTTAAAAAGCCGGTCGTAACCAACGACCGGCTTTTTACGTTAAAACTCATTATTAAAATATTGTTAAACCTTCGATTATTATTCTTTAGGTAATTAATATAATTTCGTTTTCAAATAATTAATATTGTTGGGGGTGAATAAATTGCGCAATAAACTTCAAAGATATTGTAGCATCTGTTTATTTTATATTTAGTTTTATGCATTAAGCCTTTTAAATAAATGCTGCGACCATATTTGGCTGATAATAGTAAGAATACATCACAATTAAAGGTTTTTTTCAGAAAGTGGCTATTAGGCTGTTGTCTGTTATTATCATTGCTTTTGCCTGAAAAAAACTTTGCCGAAGGAAGTAAAGAATTAAATTCAAATGGTGGTAACCGTGCTTTTCTTTATTCAAGCACCAATAGTCAGTCGTCATTCCCCTTCCCTACTTTAGGCACTATGAAAGTGTATGTAAAGGTTGGTGAAACCATTTACCTGGGTTCAAGCGCGCAGGGGATTGGCACAGGAACCATTAACTTAAGATCACCTAACGGCAATACCTACACAAGCGGCACATCAACAACTATAGGTCTTATAAACAGCCGTAACCAGGAACTGGCCGGGCCACAACCGAACGCTGGCGGATATAATCCATACACCCGTACTGTTGCGGCGGGACAGGAAGGTATTTGGGAAATCGACTTTATAGCACCCAGCAGTTCAAATGATGTCGAATCAAATCCAACACCTACCACTGCGGTTTCTAATTGGGTGCAGCCTTCAGGCAGTTTTATTGCGGCGTTCGACATTTCTGTGCGAAATACCGCAAATACAGCATTTTTAAAAGGCAGGGTATTTACCAACGTTTTTTCAGGGCTGATCAACAATTATAATACCGGTTTTTACGGTATACTTCATATCCTTACTAAAGACGGATATCAATATGACCTTGATAATAACGGACAAGCCGGCAACGGCTTTTGTTTTTTTGTTAACAATAAGGGATTCAGAACGCCGGGTGGGGCAGCAAGTTATCAAAGTCTCAATAACACTGTTAATCCGGATGTGCAAGACCCCAGGGCTCCTGATACACAATCAGACATTACCCATAAAATATTTTTCAATCCACCGGCACTAGATCTGCCGGCAACGGCTAATACACCCGGCGGAGGTAGCACCTGGCTGGCAAACCCTCCGTTTGTACCAAGTATAACCAGCGTTAATTTTACCGGGATTGAAGGAACGCTAAATAAAAGCGGAACAGCTCCACTGGGTGGAGTGATTAACTTTACGGCTACGAGTAACGGCAGCTACACCATAGTTATAGACGCAAATCATAACGGGGTTTTTACTGATCCTATTGACCGTAAACTAACAGGCATATCGGCAGCCGGCGCAAACGCAGTAAACTGGGACGGATTAGATGGCCTAGGTAATAAACTGCCTGCCAGTACAATTAGTTATACCGTAAATATTACGCTGCAACTTTACAGCGCCGAGGTTCATTTTCCTTTTTTTGATGTGGAACGTAACGTTAACGGAATGAAATTAACCAGGAGTACTGGGGCAGGCGCGCCTGATAATACTATTTATTGGGATGATAGTCAGATTTCGATAATTGGTACACCATCATCCCCTATTAAAAACGTAACCGGGCTCAGCAGCTTAAGTAACGGACATAAATGGGGAAGCCCAAGCGCCGACCCAAGTAACGGCATTGATTTTGGTGATAACCGAAGCCTGGACACCTGGGCCTATGTAAGCAGCCCTCCTATCACTACAACGGTTAATTTTGTTATTCAGGAGGCTGACCTGGAAGTCGTTAATTTAACGTCAGATATAAGCACGGGTTGCGTCGGGCAAAAAGTGACCTATGTTACAGTGGTAAAAAACAACGGACCCAATGATGTTACAGACGCGCCTTTTTCCTTTACTTTTCCGAAAGAATTAACTGGCGTAAAAGCAACCAGCGACGCAACTACCGGCGTATCAACCATTGTCGGCGACACAACGTCAACCAACTCTTATAAAACAAAACTCAGCATTGCAAATGGCGCCGTAAGAACCTTTACCATTACCGGTATCGTCGCGATCTTGCCAGCCGCAAGTTTAGATGTGACTGCGGCTATTTTACGGCCTGCAGATGTTACTGACCCGGATGCTACAAATCCAGACGCAGCCATTCCTTCAGATCCTCTTGCCGAATGTGACTCACAACCATCAGGTATCGGATGCAACAACATAAAAACCAACAGTACAAACTTTATAATTTCGCCCAACGCCGGTGCCGATCAGGTGGTGGAGAAAAACACCGTAGCTACATTAACAGCTAACACAACGGGTACCTGGGCACAATTGGGCATTACACCAAGTATAGCGAATATTAACGCACCGGCAAGCGCCAAAACTACAATATCAGGCTTAACAGATCTGGGACCGTATAATTTTACTTTCACTAACGCCAATGGTTGTGCCGATACCGTAATTATTAACGTAACCTCCTCAACTATAGATGTGCATAATGTTGTTACACCAAACGGCGATGGCAATAACGATGCTTTAGTGATCCCCGGCATAGAACTTTATCCGGGAAGTAAATTATCAATTTATAACCGCTGGGGTAATGAGGTTTTTCACTCAGATAATTATGCTAACAACTGGGCTGGACAAGGTCTGGCAGAAGGTACCTATTTTTATATGTATAACCGTAAAGAGAAAACGGGCGAAATCAAGGTATTTAAAGGCTGGATATATTTAAAACATTGAGATGAATTGTCTGAAGAAATATATCTTATCCATAATAATTATACTTGGGCTAAGCAAAAGCTATGCGCAGCAGACCATACAGCTAAGCCAGTATATATTTAACGGCCTAGTTGTAAATCCGGCTTATGCAGGTTATAAAGAAGACTGGACCGTAAACTTAAGCAGCCGCCTGCAGTGGGTTGGTGTTGATGGTGCCCCTAAAACAGGCACATTATCTGTAGACGGTGTTACTGATCCTGATACAAAAAATATTGGTCTGGGTTTATTAGTTACCAATGACCGACTTGGCCCCGAGAACAATTCGGCTGTTTACGCCAACTACGCATACAGGATACGCTTAAACAATGATGATTCGCAGCGCCTTTGCTTTGGCGTTGGCGTTGGCGCCATAGTTTATACTATAGATGGTTCTTTGTTTAATACAGGCAGTAGTACCGATCCCGCTATATCACCATATCTTCAAAACAAATTGGCGCCCGACTTTAGGGCTGGCGTTTATTATTATTCGCCTTTGTTTTATCTGGGAGCATCCGCACTTAATTTGATTCCTAACGCCTATCCGGATCCTGTATCCATATTTATCAAGGAAGTTAGAACGTACTATTTAACCACTGGATTTGTAATACCTGTATCCTCGGATGTTAACTGGAAACCTTCCGTATTATATAAAGAGGATTTTAAAGGGCCCAGCAACATAAGCGCGGCCAGCTATTTTCTTTTTGGTGATATATTATGGGTTGGTGCCTCCTATAGCACCAGCATATCACTCTGGAATAAACCGAACTTGCAAGGCGACTTAAACAAAAACGGCGCCCTTACCGGCGCGGTAGCAGTAAATATTACGCCACAATGCCGTTTTGGTTACTCTTATGATTTCGGCACGGGTAAATTATCTGGTTATCAAAGTGCATCGCACGAAGTTTCGTTTAGCTATAGTTTCAAAAGAGCTAAAGGAAGAATATTAAGTCCACGTTTTTTTTAAAGGCGATTATATGAAAAAGATAACTATTCTTATCCTACTAATAATTAGCTTTTTAACGCGGGTAAACGCCCAGGAACAGCTTAATAAAAAACAATTGGCCGATAATCTTTTTGAACGGTATGAATACTTTAAAAGCGTTAGCATTTATCTTGAATTAGCCGGTAAAAATGGGTCAAGGTATTATGCCGTTGAACGCGTTGCCGATTGTTACCGGTTAATGAATGACTATGAAAAGGCCGAGCTATGGTATCAAAAAGCGATAGCTTTTACTGAAGCTGCCGCTATCGACCATTATTATTACGCCGAGGTATTATTGCGCAATAAAAAATTCACAGAAGCACGCGAGCAATACAAAATCTATTATGCAGCAGAGAATTCAGACCAGCTTCCATTTAAATTGGCTACCTGTGATACTGCCGAAAAATGGATAAGGTCCCCCAAAAATGGGTTTACAGTAACTAACGAACAAAAATATAACAGTAAATATTCTGATTGGGGTTTAACCAATACGGGCAAATCAAGTTATGTATTTACGTCTGACAGGATAACAAACACGAAGAAAAAGGACGTTTATAACAGAACGGGCGATGGTTATTTTAACCTGTATCAAACAAGTGGGGATATCGTTATCCCACTAGAGTTAAACACCAAAAACAACCCGATCTTTGATAATAATTATCATATAGGCCCAATGGCTTTCTCAGCTTCAGGAGATACCGCTTACATCACTATTACCACGACTGTCCCGGCAAAGAAGTTACCCTTGGACAGCAAGTCTGAAAACAGCACACAAAGACTTTATACCCGTCGTCTCCAGTTAGTTATGGCCACCAAAATAAACGGTCAGTGGGCAGGTTTCAAGAATTTCCCTTTTAATAATCTAAAAGAATACTCAGTTGGAAACGCCGCGTTGTCAAAAAACGGCGATGTGATCTATTTCACATCAGACATGCCTGGCGGCGAAGGTAAAACGGATATATGGTATTGCATTAAACAGAGTAACGGCGACTGGGAAGCTCCGGTAAATTGCGGTAAAAATATCAATACTAAAGAAGACGAATCTTTCCCTAACATCAGTGGCGATAATACTTTATATTTCTCATCAAAAGGTTTACCGGGCATGGGCGGCCTTGATATATTTAAGGCAAAAGGTCAAAAAGCAAGCTGGAGTAAACCTGTCAACCTAAGGTTCCCGGTTAATAGTACCAGCGACGATTTTTATTTTATAACCAGTGATAGCCTAACCGGCTATTTTTCGTCAAACCGGGAAGGCGGAAAGGGTAACGATGATATATATAGTTTCGGATATAAGCCCCCGCCACCTGCTCTTAAGATAGCCGGTAAACCTACCAAACCTGTTTTTATTCCTGCGCCACAGCCAGCCACCGCTTTATTAACACTAAAGAAAGGTGAGGGCATTATTTTAAATAAGATTTATTATGATTTAAATAAATCAAACATCCGGCCGGACGCCGCCAGAGAGCTTAACAAACTGGCTGCTGTTTTAAAGCAACGTCCGTCAATCCGGATAGAGGTTGGCTCGCACACCGATTCGCGTGCGCCATCTAAATATAATCTGGAATTATCTAACAGACGAGCTGCTGCTGCTGTCGACTATCTAGTCAGGCATGGCGTTGCCCGTTACAGGTTGGTTGCTAAAGGTTATGGCGACACCCAATTGCTTAATCAATGCGTAAAAGGCGAATATTGCACCGAAGCCGATCATCAGATAAACCGCAGGACAGAAATTCATATTTTAAGCGAATAAATTTGATCAGACGTTCCTTAACCATAATAAACATTTTTCAGCTAATAATTCCTACCTGCTAGTTCTTTCCGGTAAAGAATTCACATCGTCTTTGAAGAAAAATCTTCAGAAATTGAAAAGTTATTAAACTTTTGAAAAATAAAAGATATCTTCAAAAAATTAATATTTAGCTATTGTTGCTAATAATAGCAAACCCGACAACTATATTTATTACATTTAAAATAACAAACTGCCAGGCTGTAAAATTTAAAGAAAGACTTCCACAAAATCAATGAAGGGAAATGATATGGGTAAAATTTCATTGCCTAAGTATGAGGAACTAAAAAAATTGGTGCTTATTAATGCCAACATTGCCCAGGTCCTCCCGTCAGAGTGCAGAGCCTTGTCAGACAGGGTATTTAAAAAAAATGGCAACCGAGTTAGTGAAACCACTTTTAAACGTATATATGGTTTTGCGTATAGTAAGTATAGCCCTTCATTATTTACCTTAAATGTATTAGCCAAATATTGCAATTATAAAGGCTGGGACGACTTTTGCGAAAAGCAAGACAAAAAAGAATTAACATCATCAAAAGATTTCAACTGGCAGTTACTACGACAAGGCGCCCATAAAATAACAGAGTTTACCTTACGGGCGTTAAAAAACAAATCAGGCATACCTTATGGTCAAACAATAAACAGGGCGTTTATTGATTTTCACTTTGATGAATTCATAAAATCGGGCCGTACAGGTACCGTACTGGCTGCTCCGGCCGGCTATGGAAAAACCATAGCACTCTGCCAGTGGGTAGAAAAAAAAATCGAATTTGATGAATTGAATAATACCAATGATATCATATTATTATTTAGCAGTAATGCCATTATGAGTGTCCTGGTGGGAGGCCGAGACATACATGACTGGATGCTGGCCTTGTTGGGCTATAATAATGATATTGATATACTTCTTGACATAAGACAAAGGGGATCAAACAAGTTTTATTTTATTATTGATGGCCTCGATGAGCATATGTTTAAAAGTGATCATTTTAAGGTTATACTCAACCAGCTTATTGATATTTTTTCCTTTTATAAAGATCACGATTGGTTTAAACTGGTTTTGGTGGTCCGTACAGCCACATGGATCAATAACAGGCATGAACTTGAAACGGGTGATAACTTATGGCACACTGGGTTTAAAAAGGACGATGGCTGTATAAACGTACCCTTATTCAACCTGACCGAAATGAAATTGCTTTGCCATCAAATTCAACCGGGAATCGAGAACCTTATAGCTGCTAAAGTAATCGAAAATTTTAATCACCCACTGTATTTTCAATTTTATTATCAGCAACATAAAAATGTTTTTTTCAAAAACAGCATAGATCATCTTTCCTTTTATGAAACAGTCTCTGCTTTTATTCTCAAAAAAGTTTACCTCGGCAATTATTCAACCGAGAAAATATTACTTATAAAAAATCTGGTCGAGAAACTGAATATAAAAAATGAACAATATAAGATAGATAAACCAAGCGTTAATGATGTCATTAAAAAATATAATCATGCTTACCAGGAGTTGTTAAGTGTGGGGTTTGTAAGAGAGCTTAATGAAAGCAACGAATATCTGGTTGACATCTATATAGTGTTTGGCAATAATGAATTTATGGATCATAGTATCGCCAAAACCCTGCTTTATGATAACAGTAACCTTTTTGATGGTGATCTTATTAATGCGATAAACAAGCTACTGATTAACAATGAGCATAAGGTAAATGTGATAAAATGGTGTGTGATACATGCCATTAAATCAGGGCAGTTAAAAAGCATTGAATATATTATCGGCGTATGCCTGAGTGACAATGAAAAATCAGAACTGATAACGTTCCTTGGCGAAGTACTAGACAGCGAATACTCATCAACCAACAGGAATGAATCATTAATCCAATACTTTAAACATTCATTTAGCGAGAAATTATTTGATTACTTTTTTGGGCTGGAGCTAATAAATTCTGATTATAAAAAATTCCTTCATGTTCTGCTCAAATTTGAATTATCTGATAAAAAGAAAATTCTGATATATTCCACATTGTCAATTATCGCGATCATTCAGCTTGAGTTGAATGATCTTGAAATGAGCCTGACCCAACTTAAAGCATTCCCGAAAGCCGAATTTGAATCTTTTTCGATAAATCCCATAAACTGCCTCGATGCCGTATATTACCACTTAAAATACGGTATCATTAAAACAGAGGCATTATCCGATTTAACCAAGCTATATTTTAATTCAGGAAATTCATTGGAATTAAATAAAAGCGCCGCGAATGATCTGCTTTATCTTTTAGGATCATATACATTATTGTTAGCTAATAATCCCAAAAAAACACTCAGGTTTATTTCTTTTTTGAAACAGAATTACAGGACTGATAATCTGGAAGATCAGATGTCGCAATATGGATTTTTCTTAAAAATATTAACTGCAAACGCCTATTTTGAACTTGGTGAACGCGCCAAGGTTGAAGAGATATATGATTCAATAGCTGTTACCTTCAAAAAAAACGACGATTTATTAACTCCTTATATGAAGGTGCTTTTTTATAGTTTAAAAATCCGGACGCTGATAAATACATCTAAAGAAAACCTGATTGCGGCCGAGATGAAAAACATAAATAACATCACTAGTAAAGCAAGCTATAAGTTTTTGAAGATCTATATCTCGTCAATACTTTTAAAGAGCCCAAACCTGCAAAATTCAGCACCCGAATTTTACAAACAAGTAAACCATGATTTTAATAAAATAATAGGCGATTGTGAATTAAATGCAAGGATATTTCTTCAAAATATAATGATAAAAAAATAAGCAGTTATTTAATCAAACTAACTTTGTACAAATAAGCACCCTCCTGGTTAAATTTTACATTGGCATCATTTAACATAATAATATTATCGCCACCCAGCACTTCGGTAAGCCTGTATTTTTTATCTGCCACCAAGCCTAGCCTTTTGGCATTAAACGATACTATGGCGGGCTGTTTTTTATAATTGAAAACTGCCAGATAAAACCCGTCAGCTTTTTTTCTAATAAACACTCCGGCAGCGGCGCCGTCTTCATCTCCGTCAACCGGCATAAACGCCTTACCACTTTTTATCAGTTGCTTAAGATCGGGGCGCTGCAACCAAACTTTTACCTGTTGTTGCCACGGCTCTTCTTTACTATAATCATCACCCAAAATCACTGAACCTGCTATTAAACCTGATATTAACCGCGCCCGGTTTGTGCCAACATTTTCTTTTTCAAAGATCAAATGATCGGCATCCACATAATCATATAAATAGGTTTGCCACCAGCCATAACTAATGCTGTTCAGCGTATACTCTGCATCTTTAATAGAGTGAAAAGCATCACAGGCGATCCTTCGCATGTGTACATATCTTGCAGTCGCCAGTGATGGAGATATAGCTGCATATACCAACATAGAATTATCCCGGGCCTGGGTAACAGTTTCCATACCAACGCGATAGGCCTGCATACCTGTAGTAACTGAAGAATCATAGAATCGGGTTGATTCGGCAGCGCCATGACCCAGAAAATCAATTTTTATCATTTTAAAGCCACAGTCTTTTAATTTACCAAGTACAAAAGCAATGCGCGCCTGTGTGCCGGGATGCGTCGGATCAAGTGCTCTGCCACCATCAAGGTCATGATAACCCTTATCTGTTTTTGTCCACAGATCTGCAAATTTGTAATCACTTCCTTCGGCTTTGCGGTTAGTATTAGCTGATCTAAATCCCCAATCCGTAAAAGGCGCCCAATAAACCCCGGGTTGAAGATTTTTTTCTTTACAGTAATTAACAAATTCTTTAAGTTTTGAAAAATCGCCTTTCAGGCCACCTTTAACCATATTATCCCAGAATGAATCAAGGTCTATGTAAGCTGTTCTGTCATTATTACGAAATTTTGGGATTTTCTTGTCAAAGAAATCGACCACACCTATTGCTTTTTCATAATTAATATGTTGCGCAATAACGCCCCAGCTATTCCAACCCACCGGGGTGGCTTTCGTCCATGGCTGTATATAACGGCCCTCGACCTTGCTATTGGTGCGCGCATACGTTTCTAAGCCTGTTCTCCAGTCGTCAAAATAACCGATGAACATTTTGGGTGACCTTATTCTGTCACCTTTTAAAGAACCATGTGCCATTGAGTCGCGCGTGATTGTAACCTCGTTTAAACCGGCAAAAACCTCTAATTTATTAATCTGCCCGTTACCGCCGCTGCTTTTAACCCCCGATTTCCAATTGTCGTGCATCAATGAGCCCGTAACTAATCCTTTCCTTGAATCGTTATCGTATATTACGCCCACTTCCGCGCTGGTATTAACATCATCACTTAATGTATTTGACTGATACCTGATAAAAGTGTCATTATCAAATGGGATAAATAATGTTTGCAACTTTTGTCCCGCATATAGGCTGGCTTTACCTGTAACTAAAGGTGCCATGTAGTTTGAACTTAAGTCATGACCATCTATTTCTAACCCGGTTATAATAAAATCGCTGTTGCTATAGCAATAAAAAAGCTGCTTCATAACTGGCACGCCTGTTTTTAACGATGTAAGCGTTACCAGGCTGCCCGCGCCTATTTTATCACTAATATGTTTTATATCTATCGAACGCTTCCCATAATCGGTAGTCTGATATCTGTCTTCGCCGGTAGTAAAAGCTGCATAGGCGTTAGCTATTATAATTTTCCCGCTGTATTTAATACTAAATGTGCCTGTAGCTAAGTCAATAATGAGCTGGTTCTTTTTACCGAACGGAATGATTTGCGGCTTATTTACATTATTACTAAAAGCATTAAAAAACACTGTTAGTAAAATAAGCAAGGCAATATTTTTCTTTAGCATAAATCTTTAATTTACGATAAATGTATTCAAAGGATCATTCCATTTAATAAGCTGTATTGGCCTATTATTAAATGTAATTGCCGATAAGTCTGTTAGCCGGGGATACAAATATTACTTTGTTTGAAGTACCAGTTTCCTAACGGAAAAAGAATCGTTTCCTGAAAATAAATAATAAAGCGATTTGCCATCTTTACTCATCCAGTTAGTTGGCAAACTACCAGACTCTCCCGGACCCATATCCCATTGTCTGGCATAAAACACGGTTCGCCACGGCCCCCACGGATCACGAGACTCAAATATTCCCAGGCCACCTTTAAATCTCGGACCCTGCTCTTCTTTATTTCCGGATAACGGTATTATCTGGCACCATAAATATCTTTTCAATGGAGCATCGTAGGTCATACCTGAACGATAGGTTTTGCCCGGATTTACATAACATGCTTTTCTTTTCCTGATATCTTCAGACCATACCGGCCTGCCGGCGCTGTCATAACCGGCAAAAAATTGATAGGCCGCCCAATCCATTATGTGGTTTTTATTCACCCTCGCCATCACCATTTGGTCGGCATATTTGTAGGCGCTGGCATCATCAACAGAGTAAGTGTAAACATAATCATCCTTAGCACCGGCATTATTCTTTCCATAGTTAATAAAATTTGGGCAGCCAAAGCTAGTGTCAAACTTCCAGTCGGCCCATACCCAGGTTTTTCCATGGTCTGCAGAACAAGCTAACCGTGCGTTTCCTGTATTACGCATCCATAAGTATAACTTACCATCAACCATAATGATGCCACTGGCCTTTTCACCTGCCGGGCCCTCCCCAACACGCTCGCCTGATGGTGTACGTATATTAACTCCGGTTAAATCAGGCGGCGTACCGGATACCACGGCCAAACCAGAGCTTAATTTGATATCTGTTTGTGGTTTAAATCCATTTCCGTCTCCATAAGCGGTATACATTGCGCCATCATCGCCCCAGGTAGAAGGCCACAGATCACCCCCCTCTGCCATTCTGATGACGTCCTTCGCCGGCGCAAATGTCGCAGCGGTAATGAAATCACTTTTAGGGTAAGGTGCCGCTTCAACCGCATCAACCACCGGATCGAAAATATTGTTTTCAATAAACTTCCAGTAACTTCCGTCACTATCTTTATACATCGTGGTTCCCATTCTTACCACGATTATATTTAAGCTGGGGATCACCAATAACAATTGCTCGCCCGCACCGGCGCCCCAAAAAGCATCCCTGGGCAATGATTTAAAAACACCGTCATAATTGGTAAACCAACCCAATGCTGCAACCGGCACAGGGTTATCGCTTGATCTATTATCCCAGGTTGGGCTGTGGATATTGTTTAAGACCGACGGCATTGCGGTCCCGTTAAAGCTTAACGCTCTTTTTATAACCAATGAATCTATAATCTGGCCGCCCTGCCAGTTTCCTTTTTTCAAAACGAGCCGGCCAATCCTCGCAACAGCATCCGCCGTGAAAGCAGCGCCTCCCCAACCCGGAATTACGTCCAGGCCATCCACGTGATAAGAGGCTTTATATCCTATTGAATAAGTTCCTTTTTTAATACCGATGCGGCTATATATACGCTGGTCTAAATAACTTGCTATGTTATTGTAAGGAGAGCCTTGAAGACTTTTGGTCACCGCATAATTTACCATAGCAATGCCCGGGTTACTATACCCCGAACTGCTACCGGGTTTAAATAAAACTTTTGCGCTATCGCGCGACAATGTAATTGGGTCGGGATCTTTTCGCCAAAATTGGCCCTTCCACCCCGGCAGATCCATGTGCCTGTCTTTTTTTTGTTTGATTAACTGTTGCTCCTGTTCGTCCGTTCCCTCCGAGTCTTCCAAACCGGAGGTATGCGTATCTAATTGGCGGATAGTGATCTTTGATTTTATGTCTGATTTTTTCCAGGCGGGTATGTACAGGCAAGCAGGCGCATCGGCATTAATATAACCATCAGCAATTGCAGCATTTAATGACATGCCGCTAACCAGCGCTTTAGCTAATGATGCCGTGCCGCTGGTTGTAACCGAATCAGCCCAGCCCTTGGCAAAACCCTCGCAAATTATTTTATCGTTCCTGATGATAAGTATTTTTTTTGTCCCGGTTGTCAAAAGCGCCTTTTTAAAAGCATCAAGCTTAACACCTGACATTCCCTCAGTTTCCGGATCTGCATGAGCCCACATAAAATTTTGTTTAAATGATTTTTCCTGTGCTTGTATAGTAAAAGGACATACCAAACCAATAACTAAAACGAGAGCGGGAAAAACAAAACATTTTTGAAAAAAAAGCGCCATCAGATATATATTGATAAACTAATTTACAATAAATGAACCTGTTTATACAAGTTTATACTTTAAAAAGCACCAACAAAAAATGGTAATACTGATTCGACTATATGTCTCGTCAGTATCACCATCCAGCTTTAAATTATTTGTTTATTTCTTTAACTTTTATTCAACAGATAATGTACCCTGCATTACATAATAATGCCCGGGTGCAGTACAAACGTAAGTATATTTACCAGGCTTAGGGGCCACAAAATAAATTGTCTGTGATGATCCCGGCCCAACAAGTGTTGTGTTAAACAACAATTTTGGCGTATTTGCTATATAGCTTAATTTAACACTTTGTAACCCAAGCTTTGACCCAAGTTCACCAACGGCAATTGCTTCTCCCTGCGGTACAATTACACAGTTATGCGGCATATCATCATTATTGTTAAATGTCCATTTAATTTTGCTGCCGGATTTTACGGTAATATCCGTTTTATCATATTTTAAACCCGGTTTAGTGCCCAGTACAACAGTTTGATCAATTTTTGTCCATGAAGCCGGCTTAACAGTTTGGTTCTTTTTAAGCGCAACACCGGCAACCGCAACAGCTTTGGCGTTTGATGACTTAACAGCACCCATGTCCATATTCATTCCAGCCATATTATGCACCATTTTGGGTTTTCTTTTAGGCAAGTTAAGCTTAATACCGTCAGGGATATTGTTCAATGTATAGTAAGCTACCGGGTGCAGCAAATTAAAACTGCTATCAGCAGAAACTACATTTTTATCAACCTTAATTTCATGAATATATTTTTCACGGAGACTATCTGCCACCAAACGTACACGTAGGCCGTCTTCTGATACGATAGCGGCGTTAACCAAATGTACTTTCTCCCTTATGGTGCTGCTGCCATATACCGGGTGGTATTTATAAGTAAACCCGGTAATAGTATAGTTATCCGGGTCGGCTGCTGCCTTTTTGTTTACCGGTTCAGTAAATTCAATTTCAAAACCATCAGGCATTGCCCGCACAGCTTTCATCTCGAACGGCGTTTTCTTAGACCATACCAACCGCTCCAAGCCAAATATTTTTTGCCCGGTTGATCCCCAGCCGCGGCTTGTTTGGCCAACAAATAAAGAATTATCAGCGCCCCAGGCCAGCCTTAACACACCTGACTCAAAACCTTCGCGGAAAGCGAATGCAGCGCCCTGATATAAACCTTTAACCTGTTCTAAAAACACGCGGTTAATACGGCTCTGTGCCTGGTCGCCTACCAATACCTGGCCGGCAAACGGGCCAAAGCTATCATCTTTAGGTATTTGTACCATTGATGATGTGGAGTTACCCATTGTACCATGCGGCAACCAAACAGCAGGTGTTTTAAAACCTTTCTTAACCTCGCCGGCCACTTCAGCCAATGTTTTAAACGGGCGGTTTGGATCCCTGTCTTCAATCTTTCCTTCCGGATCATTAAAACGGGGATTAACACGCGAATAGATATCTTCAGTACGAACTTTAACTGGCGATGACGGATCGGCGGCCCAACGCAAACCGGCCGGGTGCATTGCAAAATCGCCCCTGTCTAGCTGCATAATATAACCGGATCCAACCCAGTCGCCCTGGTTTTCAGAATAAAAATATTTTCCATCAATTAATCCCTGCCCACATGGTGAGCGGAAACCAGTGGCATAGGGATTCATTGTGCCATCCGGAGTGATCTCCAAACACCAGGCCCTCCAGGGTACTAAACTTTTACCGCGCCACCATTCGTTGTCAAAACCTACGTTAAGGTTCACCATCATGTTGCCATTGGGCATTACTACCGGCCCGTATGAGTACTCGTGGTAATTGCCTGAAACCGGCCACGCGTAAACTGTTTCATAAACATCAGCCTTACCATCGCCGTTTTTATCTATTAATTTGGTTAGTTCCCCGCGTTGTACGCAGTAAAAATTACCACCGGTATAGGCCAAACCCAGTACTTCGTGCATACCTGTGGCAAACTTTTTATAATAAGGCAGGCTTCCGTTAAGCTGATAGGGATTTTGTATGATATATACATCCCCACGACGGGTTGACACACCCATATCGCCATTAGGCATCAATGCCAGTCCACCAACTTCTAACTCTACACCTTCAGGAACCGGAACCGTAACAATGCGATAAAAATCTTTTTCGGTAGGGACCGCCTTGCTCTGCGCAAAAGTGGCAGTGCAACTTAAAGTTGCTGTAACAGTAACTAATATATTTTTAAAAATAGTTTTCATTTTAATGTGTTTTAAATTACCAGATCAATGAATATTGAACCGAGGTACCCTTGTCGGTATTCTTTATCGGCAACAATAACTCTTTACCTTTTGCCGACGGGCGGATAATTGGCTTTACACCCTTATCCAGCTGCACGTAATAGGTAAAATCGTCTATGCCAAATAAACCATTCCCTAAGTCGGTAATGTCATGGGCATCAGCAACGCGGGTAAATAAATCTTTTGGCGCCGGGCCATCTACGCTGATCTTACGCATTAAAGATTTACCATCATCACTGGTTGATTTATCATTAATTGAAATACCCTCAAAAATATATTTAAATGTAGGTAAACCGGCTTCGTCAAGCTCATAGCCTTTAGGGCGGAAAACGCCTTTTGCTAAAGTATCCGGCCAAGCCTGATTATCATCATGAATTAAAGCCAGCGAAGGTTTATCGCCTAAGGCTACTACGCTACCAACCGGGCGGGCATTACCATCACCACGTGATAACCACATTGGTGAGGCATCAAGGAACGCGCCTTTCCATACCTGGTAAACCGCGCCATTGCTCAAATCATAACCATAGCTGATGTGATGTAGTAAACCAACACTTGCAGAATGGGTAACCCTTTTACCAGGAATATCAACAAAGCTGCGGAAAACAACCGGCTCGCCCTTAACATCTATAGCAACCGGATTATCGTTTGCGTCCCAAACATTTTTGGTACCGTCAACCTGGAAACTATTAACCCTGGTACCATATTTTATATTTCTGAAGGCAACCGGTCCGTGATCACCTTGCAGGCGCAATGGACCGGTAGCAGCCTCACCAGCAAAAGCCGAACCACGGGTTGGCGCCTGCAACTCTGCATTTTCAATAATTATGACACCATTTAACACGATCCTGATTACGCGTGCATTAGCGATTTTTTTTCCGGTGCCATCAAATTTAGGCGCCTGAAAAACGATACGGATATTTTGCCAAAGGCCAGGTGCACGGCTTACGTTTATACGTGGTGCAACGCCGTCATACCCAAATTGTCCCGCCGGCCGAGTTTCGTCCCAACGCTCATAAATAGCGCCTAAATCACCGCTGGTTAACGCTTCTTTACCCCAACTATCCAATAGCTGAATTTCATAACGACCTTGTAAGTAAATGCCTGAATTTGATCCTTTTGGCATCATAAAATCAACACTCAGATCAATATCACCATGTTCCATATTGGTAAAAAGATCTTCATTTTTCCCCTTCGTAGGGATGCTTACCAAAATGCCCGTGCCCTCTTTTTTGGTCATGGTTTCCGGTTTAGCAAAATCGGCGGTTACAGCGCTTGCTATAGACCAGTTTGCACTTGGGCTTTTAAAAGCCGAAAGATCATTCAGCGAAATTTGCTGAGGTAACCGGTTTTGTGCCGCAGCAAAAAACGGGATACAGGTTGCCCATAAAAACACCTTTAATGGGATAAATTTTGGCAGGTACTTGTGTTGCATGATTTTAATTTAATAAGGCAATTGAAAGAATTGCAAATATTGGTTTGTACAAATATGTAATTAATAAGTTAATTATCCCAGTAATTCTAATCCTAAAAAAATATACTCTCTAAAAATATAGCTGCCAAAAATTAGATTAACGAACTTAAACCTGCCGTCTTGTATTTACAAGTAACCATAATTGTATTTATTACACTTAATTACGAAATAACCGGCGTTTTTAATTAATAATACAACAGCAAATAGCGTTATTATATTTTGGCAGTTTATTGTATTTTTATTGTTATGCATAATGCCGTTATACAGTATACCTGCCTGCTTGCCATTGTTTTATTCAGTGTAATGCTGGCGCAAAAAATAAAGATAGCCTACCCTATCGTATTGGTTTTGGTTGGCCTGCCGCTTGGTTTCGTCCCTTTTTTACGCGGTGTTGAAATAAAACCCGAATTAATATTCGTTATATTTTTGCCACCATTGTTATACGAAGCTGCCTGGAACACCTCATGGAAGGACTTTTGGAAGTGGCGGCGGGTAATCAGTAGCTTTGCTTTTCCGGTGGTTATTATTACTTCGTGTGTGGTGGCTTTGGTATCAGCCAGTTTGATACCTGGTTTTACTTTGGCTACCGGCTTTTTACTTGGCGGTATAGTTTCGCCACCCGATGCGGTATCGGCAAGTGCCATACTCAAAAACATTAAAGTACCCCAGCGTTTTATCACCATTGTGGAGGGCGAGAGTCTGATGAATGATGCCTCCAGTTTGGTAGTATTCAGGTTTGCCCTGGCAGCTGTGCTTACAGGTAATTTTGTTTTTATTAATGCAGCCACAGATTTTGTACTGGTGATTGTTATGGGAGTTGCTATAGGGCTGCTCGTTGGATTTATATTTTATACCATTCATCGCTGGTTACCTACCTCAAACAATATGGATGTGGTGCTTACTTTTATCACCCCCTATGCCATGTATATGGCAGCTGAGGAATTTCATTTTTCAGGTGTACTCGCCGTGGTTAGTGGCGGATTGTTTTTGTCTGCCCGGCAGCAGCAATTCCTGTCGCATCGCAGCCGGCTGCAGGGTGTTAATGTATGGGAGGCTGTAGCTTTTGTGTTAAATGGAATAGTTTTTATACTAATTGGATTGGAATTCCCTGTGGTGATCAAAAACTTAGGGCCCGATGGTTTATCGTCAGCCATCAGGTATAGCGCCATTATTACCGGCGTTTTAATTGTGACCCGGTTTGCAAGCACCTTTGGCGCAACGGTTATCACTATGGTTATGAGTAAGATCATTACCGTAGCTGATCCCAATCCGGGCTGGCGGGCACCAATATTGCTGGGCTGGACCGGAATGCGTGGTGTAGTATCATTGGCGGCGGCATTGAGCATACCTATCACACTGAATACGGGGCACCTGTTTCCAAATCGTGATTTGATTTTGTTTATCACCTTTAGCGTAATATTGGTGACACTGGTTTTGCAGGGACTGACATTACCTGCATTGGTAAAACTGGTAAATATGCCCGATCCTGATTTTGCCGTTATGTCAATTGAGCAGCAACGGCAATTAGTAAGAAAGAAGTTATCCTATCTTTCGCTTAAAATATTAGAAGAAAATTATCATGAGTATACTGTGCATAACGGCATGATTAAAGCGCTTAAGTTACGCTATGCTGCCGACGCAGAATTTTTGAAAGATTGGGAGAAAGATGATAATGCTAGTCGTGCGGATAAGTTTTATAAAGATTATCGCGACATCATGGCCCACCTGTTGAAAGAACAGCGGGTCTTCTTGCAAACTTTAAACAAAAAGGAAAACATCAGCGACATATTAATCAGGCACCAATTAGAACTATTAGACCTGGAAGAAGAAAAACTGCGCCAGCACTTTGAAGCAGGCGCATAGTGATTGTTTAAAAATTTGCATAATTTGCCAGACCAATTCAAACATCTTATAAACCATTTAAATGAAAAAGCACCTGGTAGTTACAGTCATTTTTAATTTATTTGTTGCTGCGTCTTTTGCACAGATACCGCAACCAAAACCAGCCTTTTGGGAAGATGTACAGGTGATCAAAAAATATGACAGCATGTTTGCACCACCGGCACACCCCGTTTTGTTTATTGGCAGTTCGTCTATACGTAAATGGGACGATGCTCAATGGACGTTTGCCGAATACAACGCATTAAACCGCGGCATTGGCGGCGCAGTTACCAATGATATTATCTACTATTTAAATGATATTGTTTTTAAATATCAGCCAAAACAAATTGCAATTTATGTTGGCGAAAATGATTTGATGGACAAAGTATCAACTGCCGATTCGGTATATAACCGCACGATGAAGCTATACCAGGCTATAAGGCTAAAAATGCCCGACGTGTCTATACTTTATATAGGTATGAAGCCGAGCCCCTCGCGTGAGAAAATAATGCCGCAGGAAATTGAATTTAACTCAAGGATCAAAACTTTCCTGGCTACAGAAAAGAACGCCGTATTTATTGATGTATACCCTTTAATGCTCGACAACGGTAAGCTAAGGCCCGAACTTTATCTTAGCGATAAACTGCATATGACCAAATTAGGCTATGCCATCTGGGAAAGCGCTATTAAACCATATTTAATCAAATAGTTATTTAGGATCGTCAAAAAACAATCCGCTTATTGCGGCATTCGGGCCACGTACCTGGTCAATCCGTAATCTGATGCTGCCGGTATAATTGAATATCAGGTACCGTCCGTTTTGATAGTTTTTAACCATTTGAACCGGCGCTAACAGTTTTAAGGTTCCGGCATCGTATATTTCAATTGCCGACCGGCGCGCTTCACTGCTCCAATCCAGAAAATAAACAGCCAGCTGATGTTGTTGATTTCCGTTCGCCTGTATATCAACAGTCATTGTTTCCAGCAACGGTATCGGGTCCTGGGTTATTGCTGCGCCAAACCCGGTAACAGCACCGGTGGCGTCAGTTAAAACCCTGCTATCTGCCGGTGAATCTAAATGAACATTCGCTTCGTTTTTTAAATTAACAGATGATATGTAAGAGGGCATTTTTTGCACGTTCTTACCTTTTTCTGCCTGATTTAACAGTACGAAACCATTGTTACCATAATGGCCTCTCCACTTTCCGGATGTCACGCTATCTTGCCTGAAATTGTTTATGACATAATGCCAGGGCAGCCCGGTAACTGGTTTTGGTTTATGATAACCAGTATAAACAACTTTAAATTGATATTTACCTGCAGATAGTCCGGCGATGTTTAAATAACCGTCTTTAACTTCAATATCGTTATGAAAAATGCTTTTTATTGCTTTTCCATTCCAAATTAACTTACCGTTTAAATAAAGCGCTTTAGCCGTATTTGTTCCTATCGGGACGGCTGTCAGTTTTGCCATAGTTCCTGTTGGTATTACGATGGTCGACCGGCCCGTTTTTAAATCAAACCCAGCCGAGATAATTCCATGCCCGGTAGGTGTGCTGCCCTTAACAGCCGTAATCGTATCGGCCAGGTGTGGCACAATCTCAAATATTTTGAATCCCGGTTCTAAGGGCTTAATACCCAAAACCTCTTCGGACAACCACTTAGTCACGCCCGCACTCCACGGATGAGTTAAACTGGTGTAGGTGCATTGGTTATTGGGCGGCGCACCATTTTTACCTAAAATAGCATTCCAACTGGGACGGTACACTTCAAAAAAGGTTGTTCCGCCGTATTTTATTTGGCCACCCCAGCAATCTCTAATTGCACTTATCGCGTCATCATACTTTTGCATTTTGGCCAATGCACCGATAATAAAATACTCATTAAACGGCGAATATGAGATTCGGTTCACCCTATCGGTAAAGTTTTGGTTGTAGAATGCGGCCGATTCCCCGGATGTCAGGAGGCCGGTATTAATAGCATCCGCGGCCGAATGCAGTGCGAAATCATCCTGCCAGGTAGTTTTGCTTCTTTCTTCGGCAATTTTCTCATTGGCATATTTAGTGTACTTAGCTGCCAGGTCATCGTCGCCGATTTGTTTCATCAACCTTCCGTATTCGAGCCAGGTACGGATGCTTAGCATCGAATATGCGCGTTGCGACTCGGGATTATTAGCATTTTCAAATCCGGCGCCCAACCTTTCATCCCACCCGTAAAATTCTAATCGCGGCGATTTACCGAAATTTTGATAAGCCCGGTCTAACTTGCCCGTCGCGTTAGCTATGTATTTTTTGGCAAATTCAATATCGCCGGTATAATTAACATAGTCAATCAAACTTAAAACCCAGTAAAGCGCGTAGCTGGCTATACCATTATCTTGCGTCGAGGTATAATTGATATTCTTCTTAACAAAATCATAATTACCAAACGCAACCATTGATGCCGCCTGTGCGACATAGGCATCGCCCGTCCATGAAAAACGGTCCTGTCTTTCTATCAATATAGCTCCCAGATAATTTTTAAGAATGTTTAATTTCACCGTGTAGGCGCCAGTGTACCAAATGCGGGTAAGCTCGGGATCGCTGCACACAAAGCTGCCCCGATAGTTGGTCGGCTTTATCTGACATTGTACCCTAAAGTTTTTGATATGCCAGGTCTTTTTATGGTTAAGCACATGGATCCAGCCAAATCTGACACCTTCATAAAGCTCAGGATTTAGCTCCAGGCGATAGGTATGCCCATATTTTACAGGCGCCAGGGTCTTAAACCGGTGTATGGCACCATTATTAACAATTGCAGGCTCGTTGTACTCGCTTATGCTCATCGTGACACTGTCAGCCAAGTCGTCCGACTCGAACTCTAGCCAACCGGCGTTGGTCTGGCCAAAATCAAAGCGGATATTTCCATTACCTTTTACGGCAATCACATTATCTTTTTTAAATCCCGACATGTCAAAGCCAGCGTCATTATCTATTTTAAAACTGACAGGGCGCAGTGGGTAAGTTTGCAGATCGTCGTCAGCTTTGGGATCTGGCCAACTATAATTAACCAATGGATCGGGAGATAACGGATTTGCCGGGCCACTTCTTTTCGCGACGATGGGTGGATATTTCACAATCTGGGCCTGAACAAGTAGGCCGCTCATCAAAAACAGAAAAGCTATAGATAATTTTGAATAAAACATAATCACATTGGTAAAATCAGATATAACATAATTTATAATACCGGATCAAAAAATACACCACTTAGGGCCGCGTTTTTTCCCGTGATCTGATTGATACGTATCCTTATACTCCCCGAATAATTAAACACCATATATTTTCCTTTTTGATAATTCTTTACGAGTTGCACCGGCGCCAGCAGGTTCAGTGTTTTCAAGTCAAAAACTTCGATGGCACTCCGACGATCCTTGCTATCCCAGTCTAAAAGGTATAAAGCTATTTGATGCACGTTGCTGTCAGTGACCTTAATATCCAGCGTCATGGTTTGTAAACAAGCCTTGGGATCGCGGGTAGTAATTGCACCCAGATGATGGGCAAAACCCGCAGTATCAGTTAACAGATAGTTACCAGGTGTAGCAATCGTATGCAATACATTAGCCTCGTGCCTCAAGCCTATCGCAGAAATGCAGGTAGGTAACTTTTGCAAATGTTTACCGCTATTAAAATAGTTAAACAGCATATAGCCGTCTTTACCATATCGTTTTATCCATTGACCACCTGTCAGGCTATCCTGTGTTATTTTATTGATCGCGTATTTCCAGGCAACCTCCTTTGTCAGAGTTTGATTGTTAACGGATTTGTAAATTATCCTGCATTCATATTTACCTGGCGTCACTTCATATAAATTGAGATAGCGATCTTTGATCTCTATATTCTTACGCGACATACCCGTATGCAAGATCAATCTACCATTCAGAGAAACAGAACTGATTGTACCCGCCAGCGGAATAGCGACACTTTTTGCAATTGCCCCTGTCGGGATGGTAAACCTGTTAATACCCGAGCGTAAATTAAAATCAACACATATCAAACCGTGTACCGTCGGAGTGACACCTTTAACCGATGTAAGTCTCGATCCTAAATGCGGCAAAATTCGAAATACGCTAAAACCGGGTTCTAAAGGTTTTATACCCAGAACTTCTTCAGACAACCATTTCACCACACCCGCACTCCAGGGATGGGTTAAGCTGGTATAACCGCATTGGTTATTTACCGGCGCGTCATTATTAGCCAATATTTGGTTCCAACTTGGGCGATATACTTCAAAAAAAGTGGTGCCACCATATCGCAACTGTCCGCCCCAAACATCTTTTACGGAGCTTAAGGCATCATCATACCGTTGCATTTTTGCCAGCGCACCAATTATAAAATACTCATTAAAGGGCGAGTACGATACCCGATTTACCCTGTCGGTATAATTGAGCTGATAAAAAACCGAATCCTCATGAAAGTTGGTTAAGCCGGTATTAACAGCGTCGGCAGATGCATGGAGGCCGAACGTAGTTAACCAGCTATTTTGGTTACGTTCTTCATTGATCTTTGCCTGTGCATAACCGGTGTACTTTTCAGCCAGATCGGCTCTGCCGATCTGCTTCATTAACCGGCCAAATTCTGCCCATGAACGGATAGAAAGCATCGAATACGCATTTTCCGTTTCTGGATTATCAGGATTTTCAAATCCAGCACCCAGCCGCTCATCCCAACCGTAAAACCCAAGCCGGGGTGATTTACCATAATTCTGATAGGCCTTATCCAACTTTTCGCAAGCATTTTCAATGTATTTTTCCCCAAATTCAGTATCGCCGGAGTAGTTGACATAATCAATCAAACTTAATACCCAGTATAATGAATAGCTGGCTATACCGTTGTCCAGCCCTGAAGTATTAATCAGGTTGGCCTTAACAAAATCATAATTTCCAAATGCTACCATTGATGCCGCTTGCGACGGATAGGCATCACCGGTCCATGATTGGCGATCACTCCTTTCCATCAATATAGCACCGAAATAACTTTTGAGTAAATTTAACTTAACCGTATAAGCGCCGGTATACCATATCCGGGTAAGTTCGGGGTCGCTGCACGCAAAGCTGCCTTTGTAATTGGTTGGTTTAATTTGGCAAATCAGGCGCAGATTTTTGATATGCCAGTTTTTTTTATGGGATAATACATGTACCCAGCCAAAGCGTACGCCTTCATAAAGTTCAGGGTTCAATTCCAATCGATAAGTATTTCCATGTTTAACCGGCGCCAACGTTTTAAATCTGTGCAGAGCGCCTTCATTAACAATAGCTGGTTCGTTATACTCGCTGATGCTTAAGGCTATGCTATCCGTTAAATCATCCGACTCAAATTCCAGCCATCCGGCGTTCGTACGGCCAAAATCAAATCGGATATCCCCTTTACCTTTTACCGTTATCAGGTTATCCTCTTTAAACTTAGACATATCAAAACCGGCATCATTGGTTTTAAAACTTACGGAGTGCAATGAATATGTTTGCAGATCGTCGGTTGCTTTAGGATTAGGCCAGCTATAATTAACTAATGGATCGGGCGACAACGGATTTGTCGCTCCCGATCTCTTTGCCGTGATAGCCTGATAATTTATTCCCTGCGCTTTAGTTAATGACGGGCTTAACATAGCCGCTATAAACAATACGGCAATAAGCTTATTATAAATATTTAGCATAGCGTTTTTTCAACAGGTCTTTCATGTAAACATTGATCTCCCACTGATTTGCAACGGGTTTAGTTGTACCGGGCTGATAACTCATGTAAGGATAAGGGCCAAATTCGGGTGTGATTGAACAAAATTCAGCATTGTTGGCCGCCTGCAGGGCAATCCATTTATCCCACCATTGCAGGTGATTATTGAGCGCTTCAGCGTTTTCAGGACTTCGGGGATCAGTTACCTGTGGGCCCTGGATATGGCCTACCCTTGCGTGTAAATGGTCGGCATGTTTAATAGCCATTTCAACTGCATCATCCTGATCCTGCAGATAACTTTCGGCCACACAAACCCAATGTGACAGATCAAGCGCTAACCTGATATCAGGGTATTTAATCAGGTAATTTTTAGTGATATGCGCCGCAAAAGACCATTTATTGCGATGTGTTTCCTGGATTACTTTAATACCGGTGTCCCTGGTAAACGTATCACAAACAGCAAAGCATTCGACCATTTGCTCCATGGTATAATAATCCTTACCTGTTTGCGAATTAATAAAACGAGGTTTAACACTTGAGGTTTGATAGGAAGCCAACACGTCCAGATTTCGGATGAACGCATCTTTATAACGTTCAAAGTTTTGCCCTTCAATCATTTCAGCCTGAAGTAAGACCAAATCCAGGCCGTAGTCGCTAACCGCTTTTAACAGATCTGATTTTTCATTAAGCGTTTGTAACGGATACACCTCCACTCCGCTAAAGCCGTCTTTAACAATCCGCTTAGCAAAATCTTCCCATCCAATATGTTCGGATCCCCACCTTGGGAAATAAAATTTGATCTCCATCTTATTTATGGTAGATAAGCGGATTTTGCGAATCGTTATTTAACAAATCGCCAGCTTTAATGGTCTGCAGGTAGGCGTCAGGCAGGATGTTTGGCTCGCCGTTGAATACATTACCATCAGGCATATAGGCACAGGTCATAGCCCGCCTGAAACCCGGTGTCATGTTTGCATTGGCGCCGTGTATAGTTAATCCATTATGAAAAGAACAGCTGCCGGCTTTCATCGGTGCAGCCACTGATTTTGTATTTTTAAACTGTGGATAAAAATCAAATATGGCATTCATATTTTTGCCGATGCCCGGGTTGTCAAATGAGGTCTGTTTATGTGATCCGGGTATAAAAAACAAAGAACCGTTCTCAAGCACGGCATCATCCAAAGCCACCCATATTGAAAGTGCCCTACGATCAGAGAACGACCAAAACGGCGTGTCCAGGTGCCATGATGTAGGATTGGCCCACGGCTTCTTTATTAATGCCTGGTCATGCCATATTCTTATCCCATCGGCACCGGATAGTTCAGCAGCCATCTTACCTAGATGCTTGTCAAGCATTATGTTTTTAACCTTATCATTTGTTTGCCAAAGGTTAAGAAGTTGATCAAAAACATTATTGAAATAATCCGCGTCCTTATTTATACCATCATTCTCATCAATTTTGATGCCTTTGCCCGGCATCTTCAAGCCGTTTCTGTCGATAATCGCTTCGGTTACCGCTTCACGCCAAATCTCCAGCTCATCAGCATTTAAAAAATCATTAATAACTACATAGCCGTTTTCCTGATAGAAGTTAATCTGATCAGCAGATAATTCAGAATTCATAATTTATTCGGTTTATAGGTACTAAGGTAGGCTCTGTTATCGCTTTTAGATTATACTTTCTGTTTAATTATTTGTAGTTTTTGATATTTTAGCATTAGCTTTAAGCACTAAATAAAAATGAATTTCTTCAATAAATATCTATTTTCAAGCAAGTTAGAGGAAGACTGGGGATTTTATACAACTACTGCCGGTTATGCCAAAATTGACATCAATCAAAGCTACCCTTTAAACAACCAGCACCCGGACAGCCATAAATTCAGCTGGAACAAAGGGCGGGTACTTGATGGTTATTACATCGTTTTCATATCAAGAGGTGAAGGCGTGTTTGAATCTGCAAAAACATTACCTGCAGATATAAAAGCAGGTACCTGTTTTCTATTATTCCCCGGAATTTGGCACCGTTATAAGCCAAATGCACAAAGTGGCTGGGAAGAATATTGGATAGGCTTTAAAGGATCATATCCTGACATATTAATGCAGAATTTCAATACTGATCTTCCTTTTATTACCACAGGCCGTAATGATAAACTACTAAGCCTTTTTCAAGAATTGCTTGATCAGGTTAAACAGGAAACTCCCGGATATCACCAGGTTATTACCGGTATAACCTTACAAATCCTGGGTCTGATACAGGCTTCCCTAAAGTATAACAATTTAAACACCAATAACACTACCCGATTAATAGATGAGGCGAAATTTCTGTTGACGGAAAGTATTGAAAAGTCTGACAATATCGAACAGATCATTAGCAAATTACCCGTTAGCTATTCAAAATTCAGAAAAGACTTTAAAACAATCACTGGTAAATCTCCAAATCAATATCAGCTTGATTTAAAACTTAATAAGGCCAAAAACCTGCTATCTTTCAGTAATCTAACTATAAGCGAAATTGCAGACCAGGTGGGTTTTGAATCTTTTAGCTATTTTTCAAAAATATTTAAAACTAAAATCGGCGTTTCGCCAGGTAAGTTTCGTGCAGGCGCTTATTTTGGCGATTTATAAATAACTGGCAGGATTAGGAAAAACTAATCTAAATTTTTAGTTTTATTTTAAATAACCCTAAAAATCATTCACAATGGCTGCTACAACTCAGGCTGACGATTTTCAGCAAACCCCTACCCGCCTTTATTCGTTGGATGCCCTGCGTGGCTTCGATATGTTCTGGATAATGGGTGCCGAGGAGATCTTTAGTAATTTAGCCAAAGCAACGAACTGGCCGGTGTTTAACACAATAGCCAATCAGCTAACTCACCCTGCCTGGAATGGCTTCCATTTATATGACCTTATTTTCCCTCTCTTCTTGTTTATGGCAGGGGTTTCCACGCCATTTTCTGTGGGCCGGGAACTGGAAAAAGGTAAGTCGCGCAATCAATTGCTTTTAAGGGTAATTAAAAGAGGCCTTATCCTGGTTATCCTGGGGATCATTTATAATAATGGATTAAATATTAAGCCCATAACCGAAATACGGTTTGCATCCGTTTTGGGTCGAATTGGTTTGGCTTATATGTTTGCCAACATCATCTATTTATACTCAACAGAAAGGTTCCAGATATTTTGCTTTTGGTTCTTCATTATCGGATACTGGCTCGTACTAAAATTCACCTCTGCTCCGGGCTTTCAAGCCGGCGATCTGACGATGCAGGGGAACTTTGCTTCTTTTGTTGACAGAAGTTTATTGCCGGGCAGGCTATACCTGGGTATACATGATCCGGAAGGATTATTTTCGACCATCCCGGCTATCAGTACGGGCTTATTAGGTATTTTGACAGGCATTACCTTGAAAAAGACCACACTTAGCCAGGTAACTAAAGTGTTTAGATTAATTATTGTGGGCATTATATTTCTTGTATTGGCGCAGATTTGGAACCTAGATTTTCCTATTAATAAAAACCTGTGGACAAGTTCATTTGTGTTGAATGTTGGCGGACTAAGTTTGTTGTTGATGGCGCTGTTTTATTATATAATAGATGTATTAGGATATAAAAAATGGGCCTTCTTTTTTAAAGTGATCGGCATGAATTCTATTCTGATCTATATGTCAGGTAAATTTATTGATTGGGAGTACACAACCAAAGGATTATTTAACTGGCTGTTTCAATTAATCGGCGATCCGTATAACCTGGTAGTTGGCGCTATTTGTTATGTGATGATCAAATGGTTATTCATGTATATCCTGTATCAGAAAAAAATCTTTTTACGCGTTTGATCAGCCCATACGGCGGTTACAGTTTAATGATATATACCCTAATCCTGCCCACGGACGAGGCTGCCATTAATTCAGGAAGAACACACCAGGGTGCAGTATTCAATCGGCTTATTTGCAATTACCATATTGCCAGCAGGCTGTTGACGCAACAGCAAATTAGCTAAAGGCGTAAGGAAGTTCGAAATCTAACAAAAATCAAGATTTATCCTCATCAACCGGTGATTAATGGAAACCAATTACTTTTTTTTCTAAATTGCAAAATCAATTTAGCAACCTATCAACTTTTTTAATGAAACAACTTTTTTGTATTTTTTTGTTAGCTATAGCAAATTTGCTTTACCTGCCATACGGCTATTCACAATCTAAATCCACTCAAACAGATAACCGGCCGTGGAATGCCAGCTGGATAGCCGCAGCCAACGATGGCGGTAACGAATATGGTATCTACTATTTTCGTAAAAGCATCGAACTTGTCGCCAAACCCGCATCTTTTATTATCCACGTTTCGGCAGATAACCGCTACAAGTTATACGTTAACGGCAGGCTCGTATCGCTGGGCCCCGCACGTGGCGATACCTATTTCTGGAACTATGAAACGGTTAATTTGGCTCCTTACCTTATCGCGGGTAAAAACACTATATCGGCACTTGTTTTTAATGAAGCCCAGTTTCGTCCAGAAGCGCAGATAAGTGTGCGTACGGCCTTTATTATACAAGGAAGCTCCACTAATGAAGAGATACTGAATACCAACAGTACCTGGAAATGCATTCGCGATGCTGGGCATCAGCCCATTCCCGGCTATTTTTTTGCTGCCAGTAAAGGCGAAATGGTAGATATGAACCAGGCTGTTAAAGGCGATTGGACAGCTGTGAAATATGATGACAGTACGTGGCGCGGTGCAACTAAAGTGCTGGATGGAAAACTTAAAGGGATGTCATGGGGTATAGACTGGGCGTTGATACCCTCGCCATTGCCGGCAAGGGAAATGACTTACCAGCGACTTACTAAATTGCGTGGCGCAATTGGCATGAGCATCCCGACAACGTTTCCGGAAAAAAAGGTCCCTTTAACCATCCCCGCCAATACTACAATTGCTTTATTGCTCGATCAGACTTTTGAAACAAACGCTTATGTAACGTTAAATTTTAGCGGCGGTAAGGATGCAGGAATATCATTAGGTTATGCCGAAGCACTCTACGACAAAGGCAGCAACGGCACGCGTAAAAGCAATCGGAATGAAGTCGAGGGCAAGGAATTTATAGGGCGAAAGGACAGTCTGATTGCAGACGGAAGTCAAGGGCAATCGTTTACTACATTAAACTTCCGCACTTACCGTTACATCAGGCTGATTGTACGAACCAAAAATGATCCGTTGATTATAAATGATCTCTATGGTACTTTCACAGGTTATCCTTTTGAACGGACAGCGGTATTTAACACAGATGATATCGAATCAAAGCAAATATTAGATATTGGCTGGCGCACGGCGAGGCTGAACGCGTGGGAAACTTATACAGACTGCCCTTATTATGAGCAGTTACAGTACATTGGTGATACCCGGATACAGGCCTTGATATCTTATTATAATACCAGCGATGACCGGCTGGCGCGTAACGCCCTCACTTTAATGGATCATTCGCGTATAGCAGAAGGCGTTACCAGAAGCTGTTACCCTACTAAGGGCACACAGATCATATCAACGTTTTCGCTATGGTATATTGGCATGCTACATGATTACTGGATGTATCGCAACGACAGTGATTTTATTAAAGATAAATTAGTGGGCGAAAGAGCGGTGCTGGATTTTTTTAGCAAATACCAGCAACCGGATGGCTCATTAAAAGATACGCCATACTGGGCCTTTGTTGACTGGGCCGGAAACTTAGCCGGCGATGTCAAAGGCACGGACGGCAGCGCCGCTATCTATGACTTGCAGTTGCTTTGGGCGTACCAATGGGCTGCAGAAATGGAATCCAAAATTGGCCTGCGGGATTATGCCAATATTTACAATCAAAAAGCCGCACAGTTAAAAGCCACTATCCAGCGTAAATACTGGGATCCGATTAAAAAATTATATGGCGACACCAAAGAAAAAACAGGATTTTCTCAGCATACCAACTCGCTGGCTATACTTACGGGCATGGTGCAAAATGCCGAACTGCCCGCATTAACCAAAAAACTATTAACCGATAGGACATTAACACAATGCACTATTTATTTTAAATATTACCTGCACCAGGCACTGATAAAAGGCGGGCTGGGAAACGATTATATGAATTGGCTGGATGTGTGGCGAGACAATATTAAAATGGGCATGACAACCTGGGCCGAAGTATCCGACCTGCAAAACACCCGTTCGGACTGCCACGCCTGGGGTGCTAGTCCAAATATCGAGTTTTTCAGAACGGTATTGGGTATTGATAGCGACGCACCGGGTTTTACTAAAATAAAAATAGAGCCACATTTGGGTACTTTAACAAATATAAGTGGCAGCATACCCCACCCTGCCGGAAAAATTTCAGTCGCCTATAAATTAGAAAGAGGTAAGTGGCAAATAAGCATCAATCTTCCGGAAAAAACATCTGGAATACTGGTTTGGAAAACCAAAGCATACGTGCTTAAAGCAGGTTCAAATTCATTCGTTATATAGCAGGTTAATTCAACTGTTTTGATAAGAGTATTTAATAGATTAGGGCGCCAAACACGCTGGCGCCCTAATTTATTAAAATTGCGGGGATAATTATAAACCAATAACTGAATAAGGTATTCGTACGCCCTTAATCTGGTAATAATTTGGATCCTGATTATTGTTGAAACAGGTCGTTGTTGAACATGAACCGCCTGATGCATTATAATTTAAACAGTAAGTAACAAGCAACTCGTTATGGCCATTCACAAATTCACCGTGTATTATAGGCGTGTAATATTTGGCCAGGTGCCCATTGTACCAGTCATTTATAGTGTAGACTAATTTTGGAGTTGAAAACGGTCCAAACGGACTGGTTGCAGTTGAAATATAAATAGCATGCGAACCCGGATCGCAGAAATATCCCAGGTCCATCTGCATCATCACATATTTACCATTAACATAGGAAACCATAACGTTTGCTTGTGTTGCAGTTCCGGAACCAACAGTTATGGCGCCTGATAAAGCGGTAGTGTCGGGGGTCGACGCCCAGCTATGTCCCCTCCAATATGACCATGATGAAGGATTGTTTGCCGGGAACCTGGCTAGTGTTATCGCATTCTGGTTAAAAAAAGTACTTTGTGCGCCATAAACATATACGGTATCCCCTGTCGTCTTTTTTATCATGCCGACAGAGAAAAGCATTTTAGTTTGGCCGGACATGCCGTTAGGCGTCAGGCGGGTGGCGGCTCCCCATGTCGTGCTGCCGGTGTTCTCGGCTATACTATATAACGCCTGATTAGCCGGGATAGAGCCATTGGCCGATTCGTACCCGTTCAATACAACGTTGCTGCCTATCTCAACACCCGAACCTGGCCAGGTGTAAGTAGAATTGTGACTGCCCGGGCTTTTAATTATTTCCAATGCGCTTATCCCGGTGCCGGCATTGCTCGTAGTGGTGATATTTGGCGTTGAAGCGGACGCCCAATTGGTAATAGAGGGCTGCAAAAGCCCCGAATTGTGATATGAAAAAAACTGACAAAATAACTGGCCGTTACTTTGCAACTGGCTTGAAGCATACGCATCCTGAGTTATCCATAATATCTTACCATTATTGGCGCCATTAGTAAGCGGGATACTGTTTCCCTGATCAAAAGCTACTGTTGTATTGGTTACAGCGCCCCGGTGAAAGTAAGTTACAACAACATCATCACGGTAAGCCTCGGCCGTTATACTGTTTAAATTCCAGTATTGAGTATTGCTGCTGGTAGCCGTTTCTTCGTTAATCGGCGCGCCATTGGCTGTTGAACCGGCATGATCAGTGAGCACCAGTCCGTTTGAATTTTTAATAATGTAGTAAGTTTGTCCGCTTACCAGCTGTATGTTCCATATTTGTGAAGGGAAGCCGTTAGAATGGTCAACCCATAGTGTTGTCCCTGATGTACCGTTAGGCGCTTCAAGAAACATCCCATTTTCAACATTCATAATTTTAAAAGGCGTGGTACTGGTGATTGTTCCTGTACCTTGTTGTATAAGATACCATTTTTGGTTTGCTGCTATGCCCTGACCAGAACCGGCACTGGCATTTTGCTGCACATTGGCAGGGTTGCTTTGCGCACGCATTAATGTTGAATCGCCACGTACTTCCAGAAGCTTACTGCTAAATACGTTACTAATGGTAAAACAGGCATAAGATGCCGGCGGACTGGCTGGCAACGCCATAGTTGATTGATTGGCAGCACCTAATTGGGTTACCTTCATTTCTTTTTTGCTGCAGCTTATAGCCGCAAGTAAGCCCAGTACCAGGGTACAGGCAAGTAATTTTTTTTCATAATTATTGTTGTTAGGTAATAACTGTTAAGTAAATTTAATTTAACTAAATCGTTTTAGCAAATATTTCTTTTAATTGATTTATTTGATAAACAGCTGAGTTAATATTAAATACCGAAACCATCCTTTGCCTGCCGGCGACGTTGTGCCACTTAGTTTACAACTTAAGATATATGCTTGCCGAATACACGTTAAAATTAATGTCGGATGCCGGTCATTAATGACAATTGAAGCTTACGCTGTGGTGTGTTGCAATCTGACGGGAGAAGCCAGCCTAACGGTGTTTGGAAGATGCCCGTATATTAAAGTCGGTTTTCAGAATAATCGATTGTGAACTGATATGCCGGGACGAGGTATTTAATTTATTTAACAAAACGGTGATAACGTTATCTGCAATAGCTTCTATCGGTTGTGCAATAGCTGTGACAGGCGGCGAGAAAAGCTTGAATACATCATAATCATCAAAAGATACCAATGCAAGATCTGAAGGTACTTTTATACCCAGGTTATTGATAACTTTCAGGCCACAGGTACCTACGTGATTAGTACCAAAAAAAACAGCATCGAGTTTTTTATTCTTTTTCAGAAAATTAGCAATCGGTGCTAAGATCAAATCTTCATTTTGGTTAAATACAATCTCTAACACTGCTGGTTTATATCCACTGTCGCTCAAAGCATTGCGATAGCCCTGTAAGCGTGCCTGCATTTGCGTTTGCCCGGAAGCGAATGTAATAAAGGCAATATTCTTATACCCCTGCTGAATTAAATGCTTTGTGGCATTATAGGTGCTAAAAAGGTTATCTATCTCTACACAATCGGTGCTTACATTAGGTAAATGCCTGTCAAAAAGTACCACTGGCATTCCCTGCTTTAGCAACGAATTGATATCGTCTTCAATACCTTCGGGCGGGGCGATTATATATCCATCTACATGCCGGTCCCGAAACATGTTAATCAGTTCCTTAGTTTTGAGCGTGTCGTTATCAGTGCTACAATAAATTATCTTATAGCCGTTTTTATAGGCCCTATCCTCTATAAGCCTGGCAATAGCCGAAAAAAATGGATTAGAAATATCCTCAACCATCAGCCCGATAGTATTCGACTTGCCTGTACGTAAGCTTTTGGCCAATGAATTAGGTTTGTACCCTACCTCGTCAACAAATTTCTGAACACGTTCTACCAGTTCCTTACCTATTCTTTTTTCTTGTGCACGTCCGTTCAGGATAAAGGAAACAGTAGTTTTTGAAACGTTGAGATGGTTGGCTATGTCTACTATTGAAAGTTTTTTCACGTGCTGGCTTTATAAAATCAAATATAAAACAATATCTGCAAGTATGATAGCTGCTGTATAAATATGAATAAAATCGATTTATCTAACCATTAACGCAATATTTTATTGATTATCAGGTTGATTTTTATTCATTTTCTTATAGCTATACCGAATAAGAATATCACCGTATAGCGTTATGCAACTTAATATTAGGGCTAAATATTGGTGCCCTAAATTAAATCAAAACTTTACACGTATCAAACCACTATTATTCAATATAAATCCGCAAAAACGGAATATATTTACAGCTTTTCATAATTATTCACTTTTTGACAGGGAGAATGGTTTATCTTCTAAAGCAAGTCCCCTGGTTGTATTGGGTTTATCTCCCATTTCAAAATGCAGAACGCCGCCGTTCATAATATCAGCATGGCTTATCCAGTTATGTGTAAAAGGTTTGCCGTTTAGCACAGCCCATTGGATATATACATTTCGGCTGCTGTTATTATTAGCCTCAATGGTGAATTTCTTGCCGTTTTCCAGCGTAATGATCATCTTGTTAAACGCCGGGCTGCCAATTACATACTGGTCGGTACCCGGGCAAACGCTGTAAAAACCGGCGGCACTCAGTACATACCATGATGCCATCTGTCCTTCATCTTCGTCACCCGGGTAGCCATTTTCCGTAGCATTATACATTTTATCCATTACCTCGCGAAGGTGCTGTTGCGCTTTCCATGGCTGGCCTGCATAATTGTATAGGTAGAGCATGTGATGCATAGGTTCGTTGCCCTGTGCATACTGGCCCATCTTAAAAGCTGCCATTTCTGTCATCTCATGAATTACCTGCCCATACCCCCCAACTTTAATGGTTCCGGGCTCTGTAAATACTGCATCCATTTTATCAGTGAAATTCTTGTTGCCGCCCATTAAATTAACTAAGCCCTGCACATCCTGAAAAACCGACCAGGTCCAATGCCAGGCATTTCCTTCGGTATAAGGGCCGCCCCAATCCAGGGGGTCAAAAGGCTCTATCCAGTTCCCCCGGGCATCTTTAGCACGCATAAAACCGGTTTTTACATCAAACAGATTTTTATAATTATACATCTGCCGGCCAAACACATTTTGGTAATGTGTATCGCCAGTTTGCTTAGCCAGCTGATAACCGCAAAAATCGTCATAAGCAAATTCCAGTGTCCAGGCGGTAGCGCCTTGTGTTTGCGGTGTAAATGGCACGTAGCCGTCAGTGAAATATTCTTTCCATCCGGGCCTGCCGTTGGCACTCCCCCACGGGCCTTTGTTGGAAGCCTCGTGGTAGTAAGCGTCTAAGGCACGTTTTGGGTCGAAGGTATGGATACCTTTTACCCATGCATCGGTTAACAAGGATATGGAGTGGTTGCCAAGCATACCGCCCGTTTCTGCCGGGAACGACCATGCCGGCAGCCAGCCGCATTGCTGTTGGGCATCTAGTAAAGCATTTACATACTGTCCCTCCATTTTGGGGTGCATAATGGTATTTAATGGGAATTGTGCGCGAAAGGTATCCCAAAAGCCATTATCGGTATACATGTATCCGTCGTGGATTTTGCCATCATAAGGACTGTAGTAATAAGGCCTGCCATCCTTATTATATTCAAAAAACTGGTGCGAAAACAGATTGGCATGATAAAGGCAAGAGTAAAATGTAGCCTTCTGCGCTTCGGTTCCACCCTCCACCGCCATTCGCCCCAGCAATGTATTCCAAATCTTATCCGCAGCCTCGCGGGTTTCCTCAAACGAGCGGTATTGTCCCAGCTCTTTTTGTAATGTTAACTGTGCTTGATCGGGACTGATGTAGGATGATGCTACCTTGGCAGATACCGTTTCACCGTCTTTAAATTTCAGATAAGCGCCCACACCATGGCCTTGGGCTTCTATTTGCTGGGCATTTTTGGTGTTTTTTTTATTTTCCCAGGTACCGTAGCCAGCAAAAGGTTTATCAAATATAATTACAAAATAGTTTTTAAAACTTTGCGGCGCCCAACGGCAATTGTTTACCCAGCCGGTTATCATCCTTTTGGCGGGATCAATTTTTACCATACTCATTTTTGTATACCCATCCAGCACCAAATATGAGCCCTTACCTTTGGGGAACCTGAATCGCAAATGCGCACCGCGTTCCGTGGGACTAATTTCTGTAGTGATGTTATTGTCGAGTTTTACCTTATAATACGATGGCTGCGCTATTTCGTTATCATGACTAAATGATGAGGCCCTTTCATTTTCATCAACTACCAGTTTACCGGTAACCGGCATTAGGCTAAATACCGCATAATCGTTAACCCATGAGCTGCACTGATGTGATTGCTGAAAGCCGCGGATAGTTTTTTCAAAATACTGATACTTCCAGCCATCACCATTCTTTCCGGTTTGAGGTGTCCAGGTATTCATACCAAATGGCAGAGATGTAGCCGGGTAAGTATTACCATAAGAAAATTCGTACTTTGTATTAGTACCCTGCCGGGTATTAACATATTTGACCAAGTTTGGTTGCTGGGCAAATAAGGCATTGCCCAATAGCAATGTAGCGCAGATGAGTAGGCTATTATTCATTAGTATTTTATATTTTAATTACCAATTATTTACAAAAAAGGAGGCTCTACCACCTCCCTTACCAAATACAAACCAACCTATTTTAATTAATTACAGCCTTGTACATTAGTGTGGCGGCGAATTTATTGCCCTCATCATTAAGGTGCACACCATCCTTTGTTAGAATGCCATTGTCTTTATTTTGCGGATTGTTATTAAGTCCATACGCATGAAACAAGCTGCGAAAATCTACCAGGCCGCAATTATATTGCTTAGCCAGATCGCGGATGCATTGTGAATATTTATTTAAATCGCCATCAAGTTCATTGCTGTAGTCTGTTTTTTCGCCTATGCACGCCGGCGTACATAATACCAGTTTAATTTTCCGGGCTTGGAATTTCTTGATCAAAGCGGTATAAAAACGGCCAAATTTGTCATAATCTGTGCCCGTTCCGGCCAGGCGCTTATGCCATACATCGTTTACACCCACCCATATCACAACCACATCTGGATTTCTAACAAGCACATCATCTTCATATCGCAGGTATAGATCATAAATTTTGTTGCCGCCAATACCTGCTCCGCTAACCATGTAATCGGCATCTTTATGCTCATCTTTTAACCGCTGCTGTAACAAAGCAATAAAACCATTTGGCTGTACTGCATATTCGGTAATAGAATCGCCGAAAAAAACCACGTTAACTGGTTTTTGGGGTTTAAATGAGCATAAAGCAAAAATAGTTGCCAGCAAAATAATCTTTTTCATAATGTATTATTAAAGAGTATGCTAAATTGATTTAGCTAATGTAAATGATAATTTTTCTACTTGCAAATTAATTATGAAATCACTGAAATTCTACCCGGATAAACCTGGGACGATACAAATTTGGATGTACCATAAGGTCCTTAATAAATTCAACAGAGTTGATATTATAACTAATGAGCAGTTCTCCTGGTTTAGAAAGGCTGGGATGCGCCTTGGCATTGTATACCACAAATGTTTTTTCAATAAGATCAGGCGTACAGTCCCACAACTTAATCACAGGCCCAAACGGCCCCCTGGGGCTTGCCCCTATCCGCATGCCTACAGTAGTACTCATGCCCCCTAATTGAAATACCAAAGCATAACGTCCATCTGGCAAAGCCGAAACACTCAATTCGTTAGAAACCCCATCTGTAACATCTGCAGCAGCGTACATATCGCCAACCCATGCCGTACCATCCCAATAACGCCATTTATTGAAATTTTCAAAATCCTCCGGCAATACACGCGCGATAATCAAATTTTTAGCCATCCCTTTAACGCCATAGACATATAGGTAACCGTCTGGGTGCAGTGCCCCAGCCTGTTTGGTATTTACGTAAATACCCGCGCCGAATGAACCTGATTCGCCTTTTTTATCAGTTAAGAAAAATGGAGTATCCATTTGCCTGGCATTTTTGAATGGAGGCTTACTACCCGCCGGAATTTTTATAAGGGTGTTACCAACCTCTTTAAATCCAAATGCGCCGGTACTTATATTATGCACCCGATAACCAAAAATATAAATAGCATTACTCAGCGCCTGGTTTACAAACCCATCGCCCAGCCAGTAATAATCAGCAGTATCGGTTTGAGGCGTTCTGGGTATAAACACCGATTTAGCATTACCTTTGGCATCTTTATCCCAATAAAATTTCATTTGGTTTTTTAGCGGCACGTGACCATTTAAAATAGCTACCGAGTTGTGGATCATTTTGTAGCCCGGCATCATGGTATTTTCCTTAATTTCACCTACCATCGTATCACTAAAAATAAACAGGACGCTATCCCCGGTATTTGCCTGGCGGTTTTTAATCCCGTTAAAAGGTATGGTATATATACCGTCGGCGCCAAACCAGCCACTGTCTCTTTTAAGCAGCGCCGACCACTCAGGCGCTTCTTCAACTGTAAATTTAATGTCGGTAAGATTAGGTGTTTTTTTTATTTGTGCAGTCGCGACATAGCACCAAAAACAGCTAAATAAACCGGCAACTATAAAAGATCTCATATTCATATATTATTAATTGGGATGTCTGCGAAAAGCATATCAGGTCACCAATGGTTTATGCATAAGTTTATTAACTGTTAGGATAACTAAGCCGATAAGCCCGCCAAGCAGCATCAGGCCGCCTATAATTTCTGCTTGTGTAAATGTAAAGCCAAAAAAACTGTAATTAAAATTTATGCGGATATGTTCTATCAAAAAACGTTCGCCCCCGTTAAGAATAAGGTAGATACTGAACATGAGCCCCGGTATTTTAATTTTTTTTCGGAATGCCCATATCAGTAAAAACATACCAATGCATAAAACCAGTTCATAAAATGACGTCGGGTAAACCCCCTGAACTAACTGATTACAATAATTACCCTCACAACCCGCAATTGGCAGACCTGCATTAATGGAATTATGCGGAAAACGCGACGCCCACATCCAATTGGGCAGCCAATCAAGCCACAATGGTTTGATATGATTATTGATGGTTCCCCAGTCGCCATCGCCGGATAACTGACAGCCAATGCGGCCGACGCCATAGGCCAGCATCATGCCCGGTGAGCCAATATCTGCCAGATGCACCTGTTTCATTCCATAACGATGACCAATGTAAAGATAAGTAAGCGCCCCAAATATTAAACCGCCGTAATAGGTAAAACCATTTGCAGAGAATAAGGTACCCCAAGGATTATACAGTAGCTGATCAATATGCTCGGCGCTGTCGAAAAGTTTTGCCCCGATAAAGCCAACAATACCAACGCTAAAAACGATCAGGCCTAACAATTGATAAGGATGCACGGTTTGTTCGACAACTTTTTGCCGGGTTAAAATGTGTTTCTTTCTGTCAAAGTATACCCAGCAGGCAAAAGCTAAACCAGCCAATAAACCGGCGAAAAGATTCCCCTGTGCTGACAAGACGTATCCCCTTGGATCGTGGGCGAAAATTCCATATTTAAAAATGACTCCTAAGACTTTAAAACCGAACAAAAATCCTAATAAAAAATTAACGGCCATATCTGCTACGGAAGCAGGCTTACCAATAACAATTTTACGTTTAAAGGCATGAATTTTACCATTAGCCTCATACCGTTTAAATTCTGATTTAAATACGATGTATGCAATGAAAAAAGACAGCGCAACAAAAAAACCAAAGGTTTGGACAGGGAAACTGATACCGATATTAAACAGGTAATAGAAAAGATCGCCTATGGTAGGAAACATAATGCTAAGGTATTAATATCAATTGTTCATACGGCATTTTATCAGAAAGGGTTAACGTTTTAACAACGTTAACCCTTATCCCGACATAAAGAGTTGCTAAAAGCCAAGCTGAATCCCCAGGTTAAGAACACGCTGGTTAATGTAAGCGTCACCTGCCGTATTGGTAGATATCTCCGGATCCTGCTGATATTTATTATAGTTATCAAAAGTGAATAAGTTATAGGCACTCAGATAAACACGTGCATTATTTATTTTAAACGGTAACAATTTTGTTGGCAGCTGATAACCAATATCTATGGTTTTTACCCTGATGTAGTAAGCGTTTATTAACCAGTAATCAGAAAAATAAGCTGTAGGGCTGTTTATTGATGTAGGGTTCAAACCTAAGCGCGGGAAATTGGCATTAATCGAATTTTGCGGAGTCCAGCGCTCTTCGTGTATTGGCTGAAACTGGCTCTGGAAAGGTTCTATACCTGTGCCCAGCACGGCAAAGCTATAATTGAAGGAGCCTTGCATTAATACGCTCATACTAAATCCTTTATAAGCTACCTGCAAAGATAGCCCCAAAATAGTATTAGGGAGATTGGGCCTGCCAATAGCTCTTTGGTCAAACACATTAATCACACCATCCCCGTTAAGGTCCTGATATTTAAGATCGCCGGGTTGCAATGGTATGCCGTTATCAGGTATAGCGATTGTGTTACCTGTGTTTGAATTACCATGAGCAGCACGGTAAGCTGTGATTTCATTGATATCCGCTGCTGTATAATAACCTAAGGAATGATAACCAAACTGCTGGCCGATAGCATGTCCCGTACGGGCGAGATACGGGTATGCCGGCGTAGCCTCGTCTTCAAACAGTATTTTATTTTTTGCATAGGAGAATACAAAGCCCGCATTGTATTGTACTTTACCAGCGTTACCATGATAGCTTATCTGCCCGTCTATACCCTGATTTTGTGTTTTGCCGATGTTTACGGCAGGCAGGCTTACACCCAGTATTTCAGGCACACTGCCGGGCGTAATCAGCTGGTTGTAGCGAATGTCATGAAAATAATCGGCCGTAACTGATATCTTATCCTGAAAAAAGTTCATATCTAAACCCATGTCCAGTTTACGGGCTCGTTCCCAAACAACATTAGGATTACCCAGCGCGCCCTCTGATATAGTGTTATAGGCCTGCGCTGACTGTCCATAGCTATACGGCGCACCCTGGTTGTAAACCTGGTTGTACACATAACGGTTACCCGGCGCAGCGTCAGATCCCACTAAACCATAACTTGCGCGTATTTTAAACAGGCTGAAGATGGGTAAAGCATGGTTAAAAAAAGACTCTTTAGCAAGATTATAACCAACACTTGCCGCCGGAAAAATGCCATAGCGGTGGTTAGCAGCAAACCTGTCAGTACCGTTATAGGCTACGTTAAAATCTATAAGGTATTTTTGTTTGTAATCATAACCTGCTTTACCCGATATCCCCCTGAACTTTTGCGGCACCCCCACTTGTGCAGCATCAAGTAACGGTTGTGCAAAGAAGGTATTTGAGGTTTGATTGAATAGTAACAATCCCGAAAAGTGATGCGCGCTATTAAAAGTGCGATCATAATTGGCATATAACTGGATGTTATAGTTATTACTGTTAATATCAGTATTACCGGTTAAAGCATAGGTTTGATAAACATAGGTAGCACCAGGTCTTAATGCATATTGACCCGTAACAGGGTTATAATGATAAGCAGGAATACCGTCCCCGTTACCACTTCCATTAAATATTTGCTTGGTAAATTGCTCAATGCTGGAGTAAGCCACGCGACCTGTTAACGAAAGCCCGTCAGTTATGGCATCTAATTTTTGTGTTGCACCAAACAGGAAGTTAAAATCTGTGCGGCGCGAATGCTGATAACCACCTGTTGCCAGCCTGGCGTTCAGCGTAGGCAAATGTTCAGGGTTAAAACTGGAATAAGCATATGAATAGCTTCCGTTAGGGTTTAAATAGGGCGCAGTAAACGGTGTCTCTTTGGTAAAATTATAAACTTCACCTACCGCATTTTCATTATAGGGTTGATTCAGATCGCCAAAACGGGTAGTTACGTCTAAACGCAGATCGAGCGTCTTATTGGCTTTCAGATCAAGGTTTGAACGGAAATTGTAGCGCCTGAAGTAGTAATTGGTATTAACAAGGCTCTGCGGATCGGCAAAATCGTGCACTAAACCATTTTGGTTTAAAGCACCACCAGAAATGAAATATTTTAAAGCCTCAGATCCGCCCGAAATATCTAAATTGGTATTGGCCTGGGTGCTATATTTTTTAAAAACCTTATCATACCAGTTAACGTTTGGATGACCATAAGGATCTGTACCGTCCTTAAATGCCTGCAGATCTGCCTGGGTGAATGTTTGCTGTATACCATCATTTTTTTGCGCCTCGTTAATCAATAGCGCTGATTGATAAGAATCTAAAAACTTTGGTGTTTTGGTTGGTTGTGCCCCGCCGCCTTCAACCCTTAAGTTTACTTTTGGCGTGCCACCTTTACCACGACGGGTGGTTACCACCAATACGCCGTTTGCACCTTTAATACCATAAACGGCAGTAGTAGAAGCATCTTTAAGAATAGATATACTTTCAATTTCGTTTACATTTATTTGTTGCAATTGGTCATAGCTATACTCAATATCATCCACAATAATCAGTGGCTGGTTACCTGCCGGGTTTAAAGAGCTTACGCCCCTTATGTAAAAATCTGATGCATCTTTACCCGGTTGGCCGGACCCTTGCTGAGAAAAAAATCCGGGCAGCTTACCTGTTAAAGCATTCTGCACGTTGGCAGTTGGCACAGTGCGTATGTCGCTGGCTGATATTGAACTTACTGCACCTGTATTAGTGATACGTTTTTTGGTACCATAAGCTATTACAGATACTTCATCCAGGCCATTTGTGCTGGCTTGCAGAATGATATCCGCGACATTGGAACTGCCTACCTTATATTCCTGCGCAGTATAGCCTATAAATCTGGCTATAATTGTCTTAGATTCTCCCCTCAGGGTTAGGGTGAATTTACCGTTGGCATCAGTTACAACGCCATTGGTCGGAATGCCTTTTTCCACAACAGATACACCGGGTAAAACACCCGCAATATCCCGTACCCTACCTGTAATAGTTGTACTTTGAGCATACAATGCCACCGGAAGCAAGGTTATTATTATTTGAAAGAAAAGTATTATTTTTCTCATAGCTGCTTAATTAATTGATTAAATTGATTACGAATTACCATCCGGGATTTTGTTTCATATTGGGATTCTTCAACACTTCATCATACGGTATAGGGTACAAATACATCTTTGGTACAAAAAACTTAGGCGTTAAAACAGTTACCGGATTATAGGTTAAATTTGCGTTTTGCTTCACTATACTTATGCCTGTAAGCGGCTTGTTCATCACCGTTTCGGCAATCTTCCATCTGCGGATATCCCAGTACCGGCTCTCTTCAAAAGCAAATTCTATCCGTCGTTCATTTTGTATAATGGCACGCATCTGGTCTTTACTCATACCCGCAGTGAGGCCATAGAGGCCATTGCTCCCCGCAGCAATTCCGGCACGCTTACGAATGCTAATTACAGCGTCATAAACGTCCTGCGCCGGTCCGGCAACCTCGTTTTGTGCTTCGGCATAGGCTAAAACAATATCTGCGTATCGCTGCACCAACCAGTCTGAACTATGTGAGCTATAATTGTTTGCGCTTTCGAAGTTGCCCATAAACTTGCGCATATAATAACCAGTTTGGGTTTGCTGCAATGTACTGTTAGGTTTGCTTTGGCCGCCCTCATAGGTTTGAATTTGGGTATTAAGCCATTGCGCACCGTTATATATTATGGTAGCAGCGAATCGCGGGTCGCGATTGTTGTATGGATTGTTGGAGTCGTATGTTGACGCGGCATCTGTTATAGGCAGGCCGTTCGACATCGGAAAAGAATTTACCAGTTCTTGCGTTGGACTTGTTTGCCCCTTGCCGCCAGCGGTAGTAAACCCTACCGGCCCGTTATTGGTCTCGATATTATTATTATTACCCACCTCGCGCATAAACAATATTTCGGAATTATTTTGAGTGATGAATACATCTTTAAAGTTTGACAGTAATGAATAGCTACCCAGGTTCATCACATCTTTGGCTGCCGCTGCTGCGGCGGCCCACCTGCCTGCACTAAAGTTGGTATAACCGGTTAGCGGGTTTGCTGCGTCAATATTACCGCCGTTAAACAGTGGGCTGGCAGCATATAGCAATACCCTTGCCTTTAAAGCCATGGCGCTTCCTTTTGTCGGGCGATGGCTATCGGCATTAGGGTCAGCAATCGGAGCAACCAACAGCGAATCCTTTATAGCATCACATTCGCTGGTAATGTATTTTATGCAATCGTCAAACGAATTGCGGGGAAGAGCAACGTTATCAGATATTTTAAAAACTTTGTCACCCAATAAAGGTACACCTCCATAACGCTTTACCAGTTCAAAGTAAAACATGGCTCTTAAAAACCGGGCCTCGCTTTTCCAAACATATTTCATTGAATAGCCGTTGTATTTGGCCATTACAGGTACCACGCCAATATTGGTAACAAATTCATTTGCGTCGCGTATACCTGCATAATAATAGGCCCAAAGATTTTCATCAGCCGGTAATGAATAAGAATTGTAAGCACCTGTCGCCAATATAGTAACTACGTTTGTTGACGATGAGGCTGATGAAATAGCGTCATCGCTGGCGGCATCCAGGTAATCGTTGCCAACTCTGTTATGGCCATTCTTTAAAAAGCCATAAATGTTAAACAAATACTTTTGGGCATTAGATCCTAAAGAATCCTTGCTGTCGAAAACATAATTAATGGTCACTTTATCTACCGGGAACTGCTCGTACTTTTTGCAACCGGCAATTGCCAATATTAATGCGGTGATTGCTATAATATTTTTATAATTTTTCATGATCTTATATTTATAGATGGCAAAAATTAAAGCTTAATGTTAATACCAGCATTAAAAACCCGCTGAATTGGATAGGCAATACCGTAAACCTCAGGATCAATCCCTTTATAGCCATAGAGCGTCGCCAGGTTCTCTCCGTTAGCAAAAACTCTTATACCTGATAGGCGTAATTTTTTTGCAAAGCTGTAAGGAATATTGTAACCGATCTCGGCATTCTTTAATCTTAAATAATTACCGTTACGCAGAAATAGTGTTGAGTTTGCTGTGTTATTAGCGTTGCCTAAAGACAGCCGCGGCAAAGTGGCGGTATTGGCAGTTTCAGGCGTCCACCTGCCGGTCAAAGCCTCGTAGCCCTGTCCCGCATAAGTTAAACCCAGGAAGCCGATACCTTCGAACCCATTAACAATTGGGTTGTTGTATAATATTTGCCTGTTGCCTACCCCTTGAATAATAAAACTAAGGCTAAAACCCTTGTAGCTAAATCCGGATGAAAACCCGTAATAAATAAGCGGTTTGTTATTGCCGATATTGGAGATGTCAAACTGATTAATAACGTGATCATTATTAAGATCCTTATATTTTACATCACCTGCCTGGGCGGTATAACCGGTTGTAGTAGCACTGGTTGCAGCATCATTGGCGTCTTTAAAGAAACCTATTGCGGTATAGCCGTAGATAGCGCCCGGCGAATTACCGGTATGACGCAACCATGGGTAAGGAGACGGCTCTTCATCACTAAAAATGATCTTGGTTGATTGTATAGAACCATTACCGGTTAAAAAGTAATTAAAGTTACCAATATTATTTTGGTAGGTAAGGCTTAACTCGCCGCCCTGTACTAAATTAATACCCAGGTTTTCGGCAGAATAAGGAATACCCAATAAAGCTATACTGTTACCTCTTATTTGTAACAGGTCGCTGTACCTGTCATGGTAATAATCGGCATTGATCTTGAAGTGATTGCTCCCGAAAGCTATATCTGTACCTATATCAATCTTGTCGGCTTTTTCCCAACTGATAAGCGGGTTAGCCAACGCGTTCTCGCTATATCCCTGTACAGGCGCCCTGCTGTTACCTGTAGAGTAAACATATCCATTTGATGCGCTATAAGTTTGCAAAAAGTTGTAATAACCGAAATTATCGACATTGGCATTTCCGGTACGGGCGTAATCGGCCCGCCATTTCCAGGAATTAATACCACTAAAGTTATTTTTAATAAAATCTTCTTTACCCATTTGCCAACCCAGGCCGCCCGCGTAGAACCAGCCATTTTGGTTATGCGGAGGGTATCTGTTGTAACCACTGTAGTTAACTGCGGCTTCCACAAAATATTTATCATCGTAATTGTAACCGGCCTTTAAAGCCCGGTTAGTTGTTACAGCGGTCAGATCATAATTTAAGGTGACAGAACGGGTGTCATAAAACAGCATGCCGGTAATATTATGTTTACCGAATTGCCTGTCATAATTTAAAGCTCCCTGTGCGTAAAAATACCTGGCGCTTGATACGCTGCCAAAAGCATTGGCCTGCGCAACCGGTGTGCCAACAGCCGAGTAGGTGCTATCAGCCTTAATAAGATAGGCATTATTTTGTAGCCCCCTGTTTATTACGCTTTGCGACGAAAATGACAGGTTGCTTTTACCTATTGCTGATAAACCCGGCGTTACACTGCTCATATCATATTTAAGATCAAGGTTAGCCAGCACATCATTACTACTGGTACGCTGATAGCCGGAGAACTCTGTCTGCGCCAGCAGGTTATTAGTAAAGTTGGTGGTACCGGCAAATGAGCCATTTAGATTATAAACCGGGTACGCATTATTGGGTGTTGTAAATAACGTACTTAAAATACTGTTATATCCCGGTCCGGGTTGGGTGGCTTGCTGTATGCGGCCAAACAATTGCAGGTCTACGTTGAATTTTTTTGTTACGTTAACCGAAAGATCAGAGTTAATAATATACCGGTTAAGATCGTTATTGGTGTTATACGGTACTGAAGCATCTGTTTTAAATATGCCGGCCTGATCTAAATAATTTAAAGACACACTGTAGCGTGCAATATCAGATCCGCCATTAACATTCAGCTTATAACTGGTCATCGGAGAATTATCACGGAGGATAGTTTTAAACCAATTCACATCCGGATGGCGATTTGGGTCGGTATGGTTGCGGTAAGCATTAAAGTCGGAGCTGCTGTAAATTGGCAGTTTAGCATCGTTCTGTAAGGCCTCATTATACAGATAAGCATACTGATAGGCAGATAGCGGTGTAGGCAAACCAAGCGATTGCTGCATCCCGTATTGAGCGGTAAATGATATACGCGGCGGGCCTGCCTGTGCCCGTTTGGTAGTAACCAGCAACACGCCCCTTGAGCTGTTGATACCCAAAAGTATATTAGACAAACCATCTTTTAAAACAGATATTGACTCAATACTTTCCGGATCAAGCGAAGATATTTCGCGCTGTACACCATCAATCACTGTTATCGGCGCCTGCCCTCTTAAAGAAAGAAAAAATTCTGTGTTATCGTTTTCTGAATAGTTATTGTGGTTAACTACGTTTCCTATAAAATCAGCATGCGTTTGCCCGGTTGTTTGCGGTGCCGCAAAACCGCTTATCTGCTGGGTATACAAGCCCGATAGCTGACCCGGCAAAGCATAAGTATACAAGGTAGCCGGTGTAGTAGTTAGCTGATTAGTATAAACAGTTGATATGGCCCCTATATTTTTTGAGGTGAAAGCGGTGCCATATAGAATATTTATTTTCTCGGGCGATTTTAAATAACTATCGATTAAACGTACCGTAAGGCCTTTGTTATTTTTAACAACAACTTCTGTTACATTGTAATTTGGATAATTAAACATCAGGACATTATTTACGGCGGCATTAATAACAAACCGACCGCTTGCATTAGTAGTTACGAAATCGGGGCTGCCTTTTACGGTAACGCTAACACCTTTTAGGGGGTTACCATATTCATCCAGTACAACACCGCTGACCGTATCCGGCACGGTTTTACCCCAGCCCGGGCTATTATGTGCTGATGCATAACTGGTTTTGGCCAGCATTAGCGTCAATATCACGATAACCATGAAATATTTCTTTATGTAGCAATTAGCCATAGTATAAAGTTTAAATTGTTGGCAAAAATTAAAATATCGTTTTAGCAATCGAATCGTACTATAAAAAGCACTAGTCAATTGATTATTAGCTTTTTAACTGCATTTAAATGTATAAACAAACGGGGCTAAAGTATTGCCATAGCCGACTTTTGCTGTATTTGTTTTATTGGTTACAAAATATTCCATCCGGATAATAGTCTGGCTATCCTGTAGACCAAAAAACGAACGGGGCCAAAAGGTGATCTGGTACTTCTTGCTGGTGGCGGTAGTTTGTTTCATCAGCGTTTTTGCTGTTTGCTCGCACACCGAGATAGTTTTACCATCACTGGTATAGGCTGTGGCGCACAGATAAAGCTCTGTTTCACCGCTTACTGGTGTAGCCACTATGGTACCATCAAAAGTTAATGTTATAAAATCGTTATCCAGTGATTTTGGTGGATCAATAACTGTTAATTGCGGATTACAAAAATCTATGATGTCGCCGCTGGCACCGGTAAGTTCAAAACATGGGGTTATTACTTCGCTGTAATAAGTACCGTTACTGTCGCTTACAAAACCATTTCCGGTATCTGTTATAACATAGCCTAATTTTACCCGCGTGTTGTTACCGTCGGCGCCTACTTTCATTTTTATCTGCAGATCACCTTTAATTTCAGATCCGTTATGTGAATAGGCCTTGTCAGTTTGATAAGCCACCCACTCCATATCGTCGATAAGGTTGCCACCAATACCAAAAGTTTTTTTCATATAGGCCGACCATGTCAGGCCATTACCGTTTTTTGGTAGCGACGCGTCTGGCACTAAAGTCATGGTGCCACTCCCCAATGGGCTGGTATAATTAATGGTTGTATTTTGCGCAGCTTTCCAGCCCTTTGGCACCAGTATACCCAATATTAAGTTATCGGGGCCGCCATTGCCTACGGTAGGTATATCAATATGTACAGTAATATCTATTGTAGAACCAACGGTAGCAGTAGCCGGCTGATCAACGCCAGTTATTATTTCGCCGCAGCAAGCCAGCACAATACCCAATAACAGGCAGGCACATACCCTCCACAACGCTTTCCCTTTTATATATAAATATGATCTCATAATTTCGTTTTTCTGTTAAGATTTAATTCACCTGTTGTAGCACGTATATATAACTATTATTAGCACAGCCCGGGCTAAATGTCAGGCTCAGCTGCCTTTTGCCATTTACAATGGGATAAGTAAATGCTGTTGAAACCGGTTGTTTACCCGTAGCAATAAATGTGATTTTGTAGGGATATTGTGGATCATCAAGCGAAAAAGATCCGTTTTGATCTACCAGAAACGGCAGCTTATTTTGCAATGTATAATTACCATTAGTGAAATTAAGCCTGAACTGACTAAAATCGACTATAGCAGTTAAATCGGTTCCATTACGGGTAGCTTTTATTACCTGCCAGTTGCCGCTAATATCTTTTAAAGCTTCTTTTTGCGGTAATACCTTTTCTGTTTTGCAGGCTGATGCTAACAACACCACTGCCATAATCAGCAATAATGACAAATGCCTGATTTTGTAATTCGTTTCCATGTAATAATTTTTCCTGTTAATAACCTGGGTTTTGTATAAGTGAAGGCGATTTTGCCACTTCGGTTTGCGGCAAAGGCCATAAGTACATAGCTGTACGGAAATTTCTTTTGCGTACATCAAAAATGGTATAAGTTACAGCATTACCGTTACGGTCGACCTGCATTCCTTTTGTTTGAATATTATCAGTCTGTTCAGCAATTTTCCAGCGTCTGACATCCCAAAAACGGTGTTCTTCAAAGGCAAGTTCTATCCTGCGCTCGTTTTGAATAGCTAAACGCATATCACTTTGGCTTAAGCCTGCAGGCAGTTGATAAGGTACAAGACCGGCACGCTGGCGTATAGCTTCAACAGCCTGATATACCTGTGCAGTCGAACCTTCGTATTCATTTGCTGCTTCGGCATAGTTAAGCAGCACTTCTGCGTAGCGGATCAATGGCAATACCCTGTCCGTAACATGCAAAAAGTCCTGGGATACTGCCGTTGGCGATAACATTTTATTGACATAATAACCGGTTGAAGTACCCACATGCACTGCATCCGGGCCGGTACTTACTCCGTTAAACGTACCCTGGTAAATATTAATGGGCGATGTGCCTGATGCCAGGCGGTTTTGCAATGGTGTTTGGTCGTGGATCACTGTAAAATCTAACCGCGGGTCGCGATGCAGATAAGGATTTTGCGGGTCATACCCCGAGGTTGGATCTGTAATGGCCTTACCGTTGCTCATCGGAAAAGCATCTACCAAACCCTGCAGTGGAAACGCGCCATGAGAGCCGGTGCGTGATGGCGGATCAAACAACGCTTCTAGGTCCGAGTTACCTGTTGGGCGCATTAGCTGAAAAATATACTCTTTATTATAGCGCATTGTAAACAGGTCGCGAAAGCCTATTCCTGGGGTGCTGTTATCAATATATAAACTGTAAGCATTTTTGCTGATTACCGCGAGCGCAGCGTCTTCCGCTGCCTTCCACCTTTCCTTACTGTAAGCAGTATAACCCAATATCGCATCATTCTTTGTACCCTTTAATGGCGCCTGATTAAATAGCGGGCTAGCTGCATATAATAAAACACGCGCCTTTAGTGCCATACATGCACCCTGGGACGCCCGGCCATAGTTAACACCAGACTGTGTAAAAGGCAGGTCCTGGCCGGCGGCATCACATTCTGATACAATGTAGTTTACACATTCTTCATAGGTATTCCGGGTAGTTGGTATATTCTCGGTATAGGTATAGATACTGTCACCAACTAAATGTATACCCCCATAATGTTTTAACAGGATGGCGTAATACCAGGCACGCAGAAAGCGGGCCTCGGCCTTCATCTGGGTTTTTACAAAAGCGTTGATGGGCGCTTTCGGCAGATTTTTTAACAACTGGTTAACCGACCTGATGTTTATATATGATATTTTATAGGCATCATCTGTTACGACGGCGGGGTTAATAGTGCCTGTTTCCCATGCCAGGGCTGTGGAACCACCAGAGTTATAAACTTCAGCTTCATCAGAAGAGGCATCTATACCACCATTCGGTATCGGAGCCAGTGGAGGCCCATAAGTAAACCTGCTGGCCGATGCGCTGAATCCTACGTTGGCGTAGATATTGGATAAAAAGGCTACCGTGTTGGCACTATCGGCAAAAACGGTGGTCTGGTTTAAATTTGATGTTTGCGTTTGCCCTAAAAAGCCGTCCTTTTTGCACGATGTAAAAAAACACACGATTACTAAGGATGAATACGCAACCACCTGAAAGTAAATTCTCTTCATATACTAGGTTTATTAAAATATAATATTTAATCAACGACAGCCGCTGCTAAATACAAAAATCGTTTTAGCAATTCTTTGAATTGTGCAGCTTGACTTGCGATAACCGAAATATCAATAATTGGTTTATATAACTGGTATTTATATAGTGCTAATATAGATCATAAAAACGATTTAGCAAATTATTTTACTCTTTTTTTTATAATTTAAATATTCTAATTGACGACTAAGATTCTTTATCAGAATAATAAATTTTAAAAACCTTTATCATGAAATCCTTAATAAATAGCGGCATTATGAATGTCCGGTTTTAAAGTATCTGCTAAAAAACAATACCTGGTAATTTATGGAGTTGCTCCAATATTCCCAGGAGTGGCCGCCGGGTCTTATGGTATAATCATGAGGGATTTTTCGTTGCAGTAAGTTTTGGTGAAGTTCCTGATTTGAAGCATACATCATATCATCATACCCGCAATCAAATGTTATAGCGAGAGCATTAGGTTTTAGCAAATAAAGCATATTAACCACGCTGTTCTGCTCCCACCTTTCGGGATACTGGCTGTATTTACCAAGTACCTGTTCTATACCAAAACTATCCGGAAACTGCCTGATATCTACCCCGCCGCTCATACTACCTGCTGCGCCAAAAACATCCTGATGTTTAAACGCTAAAAAAAGTGCGCCATGCCCACCCATGCTAAGGCCCGTTATTGCCCGGTGTTTATTATCGGCTAACGTAGCGTAATGTTTATCTATATAATTTACCAGTTCGCCGGCAATATAGGTTTCATATTTCCACTTACTATTAACCGGACTGTCAAAATACCAACCTGAAAAATTACCATCTGGACAAACAATAATTAGCTGGTAGTTATCGGCCAGATAGGCAATTGAAGGTGCTTTTTTTATCCAGTCGCTATAGTTTCCGCTGAAGCCATGAAGCAGGTATATCACCGGGAACCTTTTACCCGTAGCATAATCATCAGGTTTTATAACAACTGCTTTAATATCTTTATGCATTGCGATACTGTGGGTAAATGCAGTATCTATAGTGGCCGCGCTTGTTCTGCTATATAAACAAAAACAAAATAATACCAGAATCATAAATTTCATGATCTTCATTTCTTATCGGTCTTTTTATTATTTATCGGATGCCACCAATTCAATACGATGTGATTGCGGTTTGTTAATTGCGTATATCTGGTCTGTTAATACGTTCATCTCTTTTTGCCAGGCGTCGCGCAGGCTTTTGTAACGGGCGCGCATATAGTTGTCTTTATTGCCATTAACAAAAATATCTCTCACTGCGTATTTTTTTACTGTATCCATAGCGGCGTTACTATCATTATATAAGAGGTTCTTACCTTTTAAAAAATCATATTCCATCCAGATATACATACGCAGGCGTCGCTCAATTTCCCATCGTTCTTCATTTAGTTCACGAATTTGGATTGCCTGCTGATATTGTGGCGTATTTGTAATTTCGGCCATGTTAACGCCATCGGCAAATTGACCGGCCGACCAGGTCCCCATGTTCTCGCCATCAATCAGTAAGCTGTAATCGCCTTTTTTTAAACCTTTAACTGTTAACACTTCCTGGTTAAATTCCTTGTTAAAGGGTATTACCTTGAGCGCGTCCGACTGCTTTTTGTGATTACCCCAGCTACGCGGGATCGTGTCAAGCGGGTATGGTAACGAGTTAGCCAGGTAAGTAAAGGCCAATGTATTCGGGGTGCCGGTAATACCGGTTATTTTACAGTTAACAGCTTTAACTACACTTTTATTAGCAGCATTAATATTGATATCAGCCACTGCTTTGTTGTCCATTCCCTGTGCTTTCAGGAAAATGGCTGCCATTATCAGGTGCCCGTCGTTATCCGGGTGTACCCTGTCATTCGGGGTAAGGCTAAAGGTTGAATCTTTGGCTTGCCAGCGTTTATTGATCTCTGTCATAGGGTGGAAAAAATCAACAAATGCCCAATGGTTGTCCTTTGCCGATTGCTCCTGGTGCGCTATTATCGAGGCCAGTGCGGCGCTTTTATGGGGCCAGATATTCTTGGTAGTAAATTTACTGGTTTCGTCATACGGCGAGCCTCCTATTAATATCGTTCTAATTTCTGGCCGCTGCTTTAATTTGTCTGCAACAAGATCATAGGTTTTATAGCTGGTCACCATCCTTTTATCAAATACATCTTGTGCATCTGCACGGTACCATTCAAAATAACCACTATCGTTCATCCCCCAGCTCAGGGTTAAAACCGTTGGCTTTTTAGACAGGACATCATCGTCAAACCTATCGGCTATCTGTCCGATTGCGTCGCCGCCAATACCTGCATTAAAACAGGTAATACGCATATTAGGAAAATGCGTCATATAATACAGCCAGATGTATGAGTGATAATGCCCCCCATCAGTGATGCTGTTACCGACAAACGCAACACGATCACCTGCCTTGAAAGGTGCAACCTTTTGGGCCTGCGTTGCAGAAAAAATACCGATGCCGCCTATCAGCATCAAAAACAGTTTCCTCATAATTTTAGCTCTTCTTCTTGTTATAAGTTCAAAATATTACACGGCGTTTAGACTATCAGTTTTTTATGACCAGCTGCTTTTATTGCATCGCACGAGTAAAGTACATTGTTGTGTTTTTACGCTTTTGTATTTATTAAAAATGCGTTTAAATACAGTATGTATGAATAATTGGTTTAATAATGGCCAAATTATTAAAGAAAAAACGATTTAGCAAATATTTGGCAAATTAATTCCATCAACTTTTTTATTGTTTTTCTGTTAAAAGCTAACAGCATTCACCAGTTTAATAGTTCTGATTCCAAATTTTGGAACAGCTATTGTCGTTGAAATCTGGTGCGGCTGTAGTGACAATGGTAGCTCCTCCCCTTCTTTCCCATTAAGTTCAGTCAATATTGCTTTAGTTGCCCTGCAGCCAAAAATCAACTTTTCCTGACCGCTCGTACCGGTATTAAAAATGCGCACCAACATATCATTACCATTAAAATTTATAGCGGATACTTCATACCCGGCCGGCACTTTAACCAGTGATCTGCTCATTTTCAACGGATGCTTATGGGCAACTACTGTAATTAACGGTTCGCTCCATTTGGTGCCCTCCGTCCATATGCCGGCCTTGTCCCATCTGCCGGCATGTGGTATTAAAGCGTAGCTGATTTGTGTGGGACCATTAATACCATAGTTACGGCCCCATAACCCTATACCTGAATACTGGACATTAAGCCCTAAGGGGAATTCTTCACCATGGGTATAACTTGTAGTGTGGTCTGTAAAAAGCGCCATACCATACTGGTCGTTGTTATCAGTAACATCTACCCAATTTAATATTACGTTGTTTTTTATGCTGTCCCAGCGGTTAAAAAAAGTGTCTTTTAATTCACTTTCTGTTACGTCAAAGGGCGCATTTTTGTAAACCTTTTGCTTCTTTAAATTTAGCGGGAACAGTGCAAGCAGCTTATAATGATCATCATAAAAAGGTTTAGCAGGCAAATCAAGTTTGTATATCGGTTTAATATCCTGACCTATAGCAGTATTGCCTTTCCAATCAATATTTAATTTAATGTCGATCCTTGGTTGGCCCTGAGCTAAAGAAATAACTTGTGTATAATTGTTACCAGCTATGTGGCCTGTTACTAAAACTTTAATTCTCAGTGGCCCGTTTTCTATGATTTCTACCTTAGCGGCGCTATCTACACTTGATTTAAAACCTCCATGGTTGTAAAAATTGCCGCGTAATTCATTAAAACTACGAGCGTTTGACTGATCAACAAATTCTTTATTATTTAATTTTTTGGCGATGATGCTTTTAATCGCCCCGCCGTGCCACGGGTCGATAATGAGCTTATATAAATCTGTTTCTACCTGGTAATTACCATTAGCCAATTTATTTACACCCGCACCTTTTGCCGTTAACGATCCTTTATCTAACAACTGATAAACCGCATAACCTATTGATGGTATACGGGCCTTAAAAATAATGCTGTTGTCTGTTATTTGTATTGAAACTGTCTGTCCGTTTGCGTCAACCAAACTCATATGAGTCAAATTCCGGGTGCCGGCTAGCTTTACAGATATTACCTCATCGCGATTAACCGCGGTAGTGTTGTAAACGGTAATAAAATTACCATTCACCAGAGGCTGGTTTAAAGCCATCAATGCCGCAGTCGTCAGGCTATCAGCCAGCCGGTTGGTATTTCCTGTCCAGGTAGTTACTTTGTCAGCCCAGGTATTACCGCGCCTGCCGTTGTAAGGTACTATCCAGCAATCATGATGTTGTGATAATAACAGCGTGCGCCATGCCGAATCTAAAGCAACCTGCGGCCATACGGCGTTGACATAGATTTTCGCCATAGCTCTCAGTTTTTCGGCGGCTACCAACTTATTTTCGGATATCCTTACTTTCTGAGCAATTTGCTGGGTGATCTGCGAGCCCCAAACCAGGCTTACCAGTATGTCTTCCTGCGTCACCTTCCAGTTTTGTCTCGCATCTCCTGCAGCTATGTCAGCGAAATAGTTGCGCCAGGTAGTATAAACACTTTTAATACTACCATGCAAACCATCGCCGATGAAAGGACCGCCTTTCCAACCGGCATCCTGTAATGTCATCCCTATAGGGTGTGCTATGCCGTTGGCCAGTACTTCGTTAACATATTCCGCCGAATTATTCCAGGCTATTGTTTGCCAGGTGGATTTGGCAGCCAGTTTTTCGACATCATAACGTGGTGAAGTTATTATAGGGGTACCGTCAGGGCCAATCCAGTTAACCAGTTCGCCGCTATGCGGCCGGGTATAACCACCAAAACAAGTATTCGGGTTTTTTAACGACGCGTATTTAAAACCGAAAGAAGTTAATATCTGCGGTAATGCACTGGTGAAACAAGGTTCTTCTGATGAATAAGTGCTAAAAACGACTTCGGGGAAATGGCTTTTTATCATCTTCATCCCATAGCTTAACTGCCTGATGATGCTCTCGCCAGATATATTGTACATATAACTCTGCGCGTAAGCAGGATTTACATACTCAATTCTTCCTTTCAAAGACTGATCCGCAAAAAGCGCCTTAAAATCTGCATAAGCTGACGGGTCAATCACCTTCGCCCGTGCCCAGGTTTCTGGTTCCAGTTCAATATTGATTTTCCAACCGGGATTTTTTTTTAACATTTCTGTCATAAACCGTGTGTTCCAATCCGGATAATGTCCCCATATCCCGCCATGATAACCGTCTATAAAATAAGCGGTTTGGGCAGAAACTTTTACACAGTTTAGGCAAATAAATAAGACTATAAGCAGGTAAGCTGACTTTTTTACCATCGCTATTTATTTGATTAAGGTGATTTCAAAACGGTGAGTGACCGGCTTATTAACTTTATACATTTGGTTGGTGAGTGTGTCTATTTCCTGTTGCCAGGCTTCGCGGACACTTTTAAACCTTGCTTTGCGATAAGTTGGCATGGTTACCGCCACAAAAAAATCTTTCCTGGCATATTTCCGCAACGAATCAATGGTGGCGTCGCCATCGTTAAACAAAAGCTCCCTGGGCTTAAGTATTGAATAATGGATCCAGTAATATTCGCGCAGGCGCCGCTCAATTTCCCAGCGTTCTTCATTAATATGCAATATAGCCAACGCCTGCTGGTATTGCGGCGTGTTTTTTATTAAAGCCAGGTTAATACCATGGTTAAGTTTGGCGCCGGTATAAGTGCCAATAGTTTTACCGTCAATTTTAAGCGTATACGGGTTTGGCTTTAATCCTTTAACCTGTAATAGTTCCTGGTTAAATTCGTCTGTGAAGGGTATTAGTTTTAAACCCTCAGCTTGCGCGCGCTGCGGCCTGCCAAAACCACCCGGTATTGTGTCTGTTGGGTAAGGCAACGAGTAAGCCAAATAGTTAAATTTGACGACTCCCGATGATATATCCGGTCGGGTGATGAGGCAGTTTTCGGCACGTTCTATCCTTTTTCTGGAAGCATTAATTACGATGTCCGCCACTTTTGCACCTGCCAGGCCCTGGGCCTTTAAAAACGCATATGCCATAACCATCTGTCCGTCATTAGTGGGATGAATACGGTCGGAATTATTAAACGTAAACAGCGAATCACGCTGCTGCTCCTGGAGGCTGACCTGTGTCAGGCTGCCATTAAAATCTACATAACCCCAATTGTTAATGGCTGCGGCGTTTCGTTGTTCGGCTGCTATTTTTAAAATAGCGGCGTTCTTTTTAAATAAGGTGGTAATTTTTATTTTAGATGTTTCGTCATAGGGTGGTGACGAGATCATGATCTTTTTGACTTCAGGGTGCGCACTTAGTTTTGCTTTAATAAAAGCAAAGCTTTTCAGAGCAACCGCAATTTTGGCGTTATAAACCGAATCCGCTTTATCTCCTTTAAGGTTTTGATAACCGGTATCATTCATGCCAAAGGTAAGCGTCATCACCGTGGGCTTATGGGCAAAGACATCGCTATCCAGCCTTTCAAATATTTGTTGTGCTACGTCGCCTCCGATTCCGGCATTAAAGACAGTGATACGCCTGTATGGGTAATGGGTTAAATAATACAACCAGATGTAAGAATGATAATGGCCGCCATCTGTAATACTATTACCGGTAAAAACCACCCGGTCGCCCTGGTGAAAAGGTTGAACATTTTGGGCCCTGGCAGTTGCTATTAAACAAAAAAATAAAAACAAGTTGGATAAGCTTCTCTTCATCCTACAAATCTATTAAAGCTAAATTGATTTAGCTAATATAATTTATTTTTGATCTCATAGCAGTGTGGCATACACTTACCGCAGCCTTTTCGGAAGAGGGCACCTTTGTACAGTGAATTATTATCGTTGTAAAAGCAGGCTATTGATTTGCTATTTCAAGCATAAAATTGAATTATTAGGTCAATTTATATGAACGCGGCCAATTTTTTAGGAAGCCAGCCTAAAAGACAGCCCCCCAATATTAATCGTGCTACCGAAAATTAGCCTAAATAATTATTTCCTGCCTTTATTAATTAGTTTATAAATATCGGGCCGCCGGTCCTTTAGGTTTCTTACCGAACCGAAGTTGTGGAGTTCTTTCAACAAATCTACATCAACATCCGCGATTAGTGTCGTTTCGGTATTCGGCGTAGCTTCTGCTTTGATCCCGTTACTTGGAAATGAAAAATCAGAAGGGGTAAAAACGGCCGATTGTGCGTACTGGATATCCATATTGTGTACTTTAGGCAAATTACCTACACTACCTGCTATAGCGACATAACATTCATTTTCAATTGCCCTGGCTTGTGCGCAGCTGCGCACACGGGTGTAGCCATTCTGGGTATCCGTCATAAAGGGCACGAACAAAATCTGCATTCCTTCATCGGCCAATATGCGCGGAAGTTCGGGAAACTCGACATCATAGCAAATCAAAACACCGATCTTTCCGCAATCGGTATCATAGGTTGCGATGGTATCGCCACCTACCATACCCCAGGCGCTTTTTTCGGCCGGTGTAAGGTGTATCTTACGATACATCTCATACGAGCCGTCCCGCCGGCAAAGGTAACCGACATTAAGTAGCACCCCGTTTTCTAAAAATGGCATGCTGCCGGTAATGATATTGATATTGTAGCTAATGGCGTATTCCATGAACTTATCCCGGAGGGGTATCGTGAAATTGGCTATCTCGCGCATCGCTTCCGCTCCGCTCAGATGATTATAAGCGGTCATTAGCGGCGCATTGAAGAGTTCGGGGAACAAAACAAAATCGCTCTGATAGTCGCTGATTACATCGACGAAAAATTCGATCTGCTCACACAAAGACTCCATATTGGGGAAAGGCCGCATTTGCCATTGAACCAGCCCCAAGCGAATAATAGACTTTTTTGAATTAATATGCGCGGCTTCTTCATTGTAATAAATGTTGTTCCATTCCAATAACGATGCATATTCCAGCGATTGGGTATCGCCGGGCAGGTAACCTTTTAAAATTTTGCGCACGTGAAAGTCATTCGCCAACTGGAAAGACAGGGTTGGGTCATGAATTTCTTTACCTTTCACCTTTTCTAAATAGACTTTGGGGGTCAGCTTATCGGCGTAGTCTTTATATTTGGGAATTCGTCCGCCGGCAATAATAGCACGCAGATTATGCCGCTCGCAGATCTCTTTGCGCGCGTCATAAAGGCGCCTGCCAATGCGCATTCCCCGGAAATCAGGGTGTACAAAAAAATCAATTCCGTACAAAACATCACCTTTTTCATCATAGGTTGAAAAAGTATAATTACCTGTAATTTGTGCGTAAGTATGATTATCTCCGAACTGCTCATAATCAACGATCAAAGATAGAGCGCAGCCAGCAATATGGCCGTTAACCAGGATACAAATCTGCCCTTCTGGAAATAGTTCAACCAGTTTGCTGATATGACTTTCGCCCCAAGAGGATGCTCCCTCCCATTCTGAATAGGCTTCTATCATCGAGGCTCTTAAGCCAAGGTAATCATCCTTAGTCAGGGTTCGCAGTTCTATTTTTAAATCGTCATTCTTTGTTTCCTTTTCCATTTGTTTTAGTCCGAAGGTTCATTTTTAGTCCTTGTTTACACTAAAGAGATTATAACAGTAAAAGTTTCATCATGCCAGTGATTTTATCAATTTGCAGGCCGGTAAGAAAAAAATTCAATGCTTTTTAGGGCATATTATATCTGATAAATGTGAATAATTTAGAAAGTTAAATAAATCCACGCTGTGTCATTCACTCCATTACAGGTGATGCTGATGCTACTTTCTTTCAGGATGTCCCGGAACTTATAAAATTGACGATAGTAAAATTCCGTAATTGTTAAGACCATCATAGCCTTGTAATGTAACCTCAAATAATATCCCCTATACTGAATAATATTGTTTTTGACTGTCTCCACCACCAAAAAAGTTAGTCATCCTACCGATGGATAGATTTAATATTAAACCAGAACTTTGATAAACTTTTAAATATTATTAATAAGTTTTTGTTTTAACAAAAAAATAATATTAAGTTTACTTAACCAATTATGAGTGTTCAAAAGAAACAGCACTTACTGCGTAACGTGCTCATTAAACATTTTTACTACAATAACCGGCTTACATTAGCCGAGTTAAGCCATTGTGCGAAAAAAAGTTTACCATTGGTAGCTACCACGGTTAACGGTCTGATTGAAGATGGGTACATACACGAAAATGGATTAGCCGCCTCAACCGGTGGAAGAAGGGCGTCTTCCTTTCAGTTAAATGCGGATAAACAGCGTTACATTGTTGCCGTAGCTGTAGATCAGATGGTTACGCAGATTGTTATTTATGATCTGGCAAATAATGTTAAGGTAGGGTTAGAAAAGCGGGAACTGGTGTTAGTTGAAACGCCGGAGCTTACAGAAAGATTCATTGCCTTTTTGAAAGATTATATAGCACGATCGGGGATCTCATTGAACCAAATATTGGGGATAGGTATAGGCATGCCTGGTTTTGTAAGTGCTGTCAAGGGTGTCAATCACACCTTTTTTAAGCTTGAAGGCAAGGTTACGCTAAAAGATCACCTGAGCGCAGAGCTGGGTTTGCCTGTTTTTATTGACAACGACTCGAGTTTAATAGCTCTAGCCGAGCAGAAATTTGGTTCCGGCAAGGATTTGAAAGATGTACTTGTCGTAAACATTGGCTGGGGTATTGGTTTAGGCATGATTGTTAATGGCAGCCTTTTTCGCGGGCATAGTGGGTATGCTGGTGAATTTAGTCATATCCCTTTATCGCAAAGCAATAAAATTTGTTCTTGTGGTAAACGTGGCTGTCTGGAAGTGGATTCTTCGCTGGTCTTCATGATAGACCGGGCTAAGTCAGAAATGGACTCAGGTGTAAGTTCAAGCATGGAACAGGTGTATAAAACAACAGGCGGGCTGCCTGTTGATCACTTCCTTAATGCTGCTAAATCTGGTGATCCACTGGCTGTGTCTGTTCTGTCTGACGCGGCTTTTTTGATTGGTAAAGGGATATCAACATTAATACATATTATGAACCCAACGCTGATTGTATTAAGCGGACGAGGGGCTATAGCCGGAAAAATACTAATGGCGCCCATTCAACAGGCTATCAATGAGTTTTGTATACCCTGGCTAGCTGAGCAGACGGAAATACGGGTATCTACAGTAGCCACCAATGCCGAACTTTTGGGTGCGGCCACGCTGGTAATAGAAAATTGCAATTTTAATTAAACTCAATAAATCGATAAATAACCAAAGTTCTATTCTAATTTAAAACCAAGCCAATGAAAACAATTTACGTAAGGTGTTTCGCTTTCTTGTTGTTTAGTGTGATAACAATGACAGCTTATGCACAAACAACAGTCACCGGGACAGTGACTGAAAAATCCGGGCAGACTATGCCCGGTGTGAGCGTTACCGAAAAAGGTACCGGCAGTGGGACAACCACTGATGTTGATGGTAAATACAGTCTGAAGGTTAAGCCCGGCGCTGTGCTTACATTTTCCTTCATTGGTTATAAATCTGCCCAATTTACGGTAGGTTCAGCATCTACGCTGGATGTGGTACTTGAGGCCGATGAGACCTCACTTAACGAAGTAGTAGTTACAGCGTTAGGTATAAAAAGGGAAAAGAAATCACTGGGTTATGCCGTACAGGAAGTTAAAGGTGAAACACTTACCGCAGCAAAAGAGCCCAATATCGTAAATGCCCTGTCCGGACAGGTTGCGGGCTTACAGATAACGCGCTCTGGTAACGGGCCGGGTGGATCATCAAGGATTACCTTGCGTGGTAACAATTCGCTTACAGGCTCAAACCAACCGCTTATTGTGGTTGACGGCATACCGCTGGATAACTTTATCGGCCCGGTGGATGGCAATAACGATTATTATAACCCGTCGCGGGATATGGGTAACGGTTTATCGGATATTAACCCGGAAGATATAGAAAGCCTTAGCGTATTGAAAGGCCCTGCCGCAGCGGCTTTATATGGTTCAAGAGCCGGTAATGGTGCTATATTGATCACTACCAAAACAGGTAAGACACAAAAAGGCTTAGGTATTACTATTTCATCATCAATAGGTACCGAAAGCATTTTTAAAAGACCGGGTGTTCAAACAGAATTTGGCCAGGGAGAAAGTGGCTTATATAGCGCTACTTCAGACAACAGCTGGGGACCAAAAGCAACCGGACAGGCTGAAAAAAAATGGGACGGAACCACCGCGCCGCTACATACTTATGATAACATAGGCAACTATTTTGATAATGGTTTAACTGCAAATCAAAGTATCTCATTACAGCAACAATATAAATCAACTTCCGTTTACACCTCATATAGCAGGCTTGATGAAAAAAGCTTCATTCCGGGCGCTAAGTTAATTAGGAATAACGTCATGGGCAGAACGGTAAGCAAATTTGGTAAAGACGACAAATGGACTGTTGATACCAAAGTTCAATACATTAATTCTACCGCACTTAACCGCCCGCAGGCAGGATATAACCCAAGCAATAATTTCTATGCAATGTCTTTACTGCCAACATCTATCGATATCAGGGATTTTAAACCAGCTACTGATGGTAACGGCAAAATGATTTGGTGGCGCCAGAACAATGTGCTGAACCCTTACTGGGCATCTAAATATAACCTTAATGAGGATGTCAGGAACAGGTTTTTACTTAACGCGTCTATCAAATACCAATTTAACAATTGGTTAACCGCAGAATTGAGGGGCGGTGCTGATACTTATACAACCAATACCGAAAGCCGTACTTATGCAGGTGCGACACCTACTTCTACAGGATCATATGCATTGGGTAAAAACACATTTACTGAAACTAACTATAGTGGCTTGCTGACAGCCAAAAAAGATAACCTTTTTGGAAAACTGGGAGGAACCGCAACATTAGGCGGCAACTTAATGAACCGTCAGTCTTCATCATTAAGTGCAAGTGCAAACCCATTGCAGGTGCCTAACTTATTTTTCATCAATAATGGCACAGGTAGCCCGACAGTCGACCAGAAGTTGTCTAATCATGATATTTATTCTATTTACGGCTCATTGGGTTTGAATTATGATGGTTACTTGTTTGTTGACGGAACTTTCAGAAATGACTGGTCATCCGCATTAAACGCTGTCAACCGTTCTTATTTTTATCCTTCAGTAAGTACTTCGTTTTTATTTACCCAGTTAATGGCTAAAAACGGCGGATTGCCATCATGGTTAACTTATGGTAAACTGAGGGGTTCGTTTGCAGCGGTAGGTAATGATATGGATCCATATCAGCTGTATAATACTTATACTATTAGCAAAGATGCGAATGGTAACACTACAGCCAGCCGCGGTGACGTACTTTATGATTCAACTGTTAAGAGCGAACTGATCAAATCATTTGAGGCTGGTTTAGAAATGCGCTTTTTTGACAGTCGTTTAGGTTTCGACTTTGCTGTGTACAAAACAAACGCAACCAGGCAATTAATCAACCTGCCAATGGATCAGCTAAGTGGTTACAGTTATAGAAAAATCAATGCCGGCGATATTCAGAACAAGGGCCTGGAGCTAATGGTTGACGGTAAGATCGTCAGAAATAAAAACTTTAACTGGAATACGACAGTCAATTTTTCAATCAACAGGAATACCGTTAAATACCTAACAGATGGTGTCACCCAATACCCGCTTGGCGGTTTTGATGATCTGTCAATCGTTGCTGAAACCGGCCAGCTTTTTGGTGAAATATACGGTTCACGTTTCCTGAGAGTAAAAGACGCAAACAGCCCTTATAATGGCCAGTTATTATTAGATGCCAATGGTTTACCCCAGGTAGATCCTGAAAGAGCAAGACTTGGTAATCAACAGGCATCAAGCCTGCTTGGTATTACCAACTCATTCTCTTATAAAAACTTTGATTTTTCATTCCTGGTTGATGCCCGTTTCGGTGGTCAGATATTTTCAGGAACAATTGCTAATATGGAGCAATACGGTACATCAGACAAAACTGTAGTTAATGGTGACAGAGCAGACATGCTTGTTAGCGGTGTTGTATTAAATACAACCACCAACCAATATCAACCCAACACCGTAAAAACTACGCCACAAAACTATTGGACCGTAGTAGCCGGTCATGGTAATATTGGTGTAACTGAAGCAAATCTATATGATGCATCTAACATCCGTATCAGAAACGTTCAATTAAACTATAACCTTCCGCAGAAATTGGTATCACATATAGGTGCCCAGCGCGCTAAAATAGGTGTATCAGCAAACAATGTTTGGTTGATTTCAAGCCATATGAACGGCATGGACCCTGAATCGTCATATGCTACGGGCGGCAATGCTGTTGGGTTTGAGAGTGGCAGCTTTCCTACAACACGCACTATTTTATTCAATTTAACGGTAGGCTTCTAAATTTCAGATCAAAATAATTAATTCATAAAATATGAAAACGACATTAAAAAAATCAGGTTTGCTGCTTACGGCTGCATTGCTTTCCGTATCTTCATGCAAAAAATTTGATGCTCTTAACAATGACCCGCTCAAAGCAAATGGAGACCAGGTACAAACAGAATATTTCCTTAATAATTCAATAGTAGGCGCCCAGCAGGATCCTGGATTGTCTGAACGTGTGTTCATTTTATACTGGGTAGTAGGCGGTCATGGCTTGCAAGACGAGGATGGTGATACATTTTCACGCGGATCATACGATGACGGATGGACATCTGAATATTATCGTCAATCATCTCAATGGTTAAATAATGCCAATAGCGCTATTTCAGTAGGTAACGATCAGATTGCGAAAGGAACCTCTAAGGTGTATACTAAAAATCTTATCCAGGTTGCAAGGATTTGGAGAGCGTACCTGATGAGCGAGTTTTCTGACAGCTTTGGCCCTATGCCGATTAACGGTTTCCAGGGAGTTAATCCAGACTTTAAAGATGTTAAAACCGTTTATTATTACCTGCTGGATGAGTTGAAAGATGCCAGCTCAAAACTGGACCTTACAGTAACTAACCCGGAAACTTTGAAAAGTGAAGATCCTGCGTTTGGTTATGACTATGCCAAATGGCGCAAATATGCTAACGCTATGCGTATGCGTTTGGCTATGCGTTTATCAGAGGTTGATCCTGCTAAAGCTAAAGCAGAATTTGAGGCCGCAGCCGCTACTAATGATTTTATTACAGATGCTTCACAAACCTTTAGCGTACAGGAAATCCCAAACAGCTACAACCCGTTTAGCAGCGTGTTCAGGAAAGAATCATCGTGGATGGGCTTGCCTATATCTGCAACCTACAACAACCTTGTATTTGGCTTAGGTAGTGTTAAAACCGCTGATCAGCTGGGCGCATCTTTTCAATCAGCTGTTAAACCGGCCGACTGGATGGGCCAAAAGTTTACAGACCAGTTTGCAACCAAGACTAATGATCCGGCCGCCGGCTACTGGTTCAATGGCCTGCCTTTCACCATCGACCCCCGTGCCTACAAGATATTTAGTATCCCGGGTAACACAACAGACCCTAACTACCCTGCCATCGGTAGCAACTTTACTGCTACACAAAAAGATTTAAAAGACGCTACAGGTACAGTAGTTAAAACGCTAACCTCTACCAATACCTGGAATGCTAAAGTTGATGGTAACTGGGGTGCAAAAGCAGGCATGAACGATGCAATCACCACCAATGGTTTTAAACCGCTTTTGAACCTGGTTTACCGGAACGGTAACAACAAACGTGTGTTTTTTGGTCCATGGGAATCTTATTTTCTTTTGGCAGAAGCTGCCGTTCGTGGCTGGGCTACACCGGTTGATGCTAAAACCGCGTACGAAACAGGTATCGCGAAAAGCTTTGAGTATTTTGGAACCAGCGCTAATTTGAGCACTTACCTGGCTTCTACAGATTATAACAGGGTTGGTACATCTGTTAAATGGGATCATACCACCGAGCCAAGCTCAACACATATCATGAACTATGAAGATGGCCTTACCGGCGCTACAGGTACAGTTGCTATTAACTACCCTAAAAATGATCTTTATAAATCAGGCAGTGTAAGAAATGATCAATTAACTAAGATCATCACTCAAAAATATCTAGCTCAGTTACCATGGTTGCCTTTAGAAACCTGGAATGATCATAGAAGACTTGGGTTGCCATTTTTTGAAAACCCGGCAGTTGAAGATATCATGCCAGATCTGCCGGATTTGACCAGCTCAAATTATATGACCAGCAGTGTTAAATTCTTTGCTCAGCGTATGAAATATCCATCAGGGTTAAGGAACAGCAATATCACCGGCTATGGCCAGGCGGTTTCTGCACTTGGTGGTCCCGATGCGGTACTAACCCCTCTTTGGTGGGCTAAACATTAATAAGATTAATGAAATAATTCTTTTCTAAATAAAGGGATGAGCCAACTCATCCCTTTATTGCTTTAATGGTATAACAGTTCCCCTGAAGATTGCTATCTTGTCCTCTGATTTGTTGTATTGCTGTTTATTACAAGGTTGCGGAAACTAGCACAAAAAAATTAGCCGGAATGCAATCATTTATAGCCGAACGGCGTTCGTTTAGTAAAAGGCAACGCATTCATTATCAAATGAAAGAATCGGCAAGACATTGTTTAAATTGCGGCAAAGAAATCAAGTATGGCCGCATCGATAAGCGTTATTGCGATGATATTTGCCGGGCCAGGGATACCCGAAAACGGAATAAGGAAAATCAGGTCGTTGGTACGAAGATGCTCATCAGGCTGTTATTCGGGCTATCAAAAGAAATTATAGTCTGTTGAAAAAGACCATCGGCGGCCGTGAAGAATAGATGGTCGATTTCGCCGATCTGTACTTCAAAGGCTTTGACCGAAAGTTCTACACCAGCAGCGAATTAGCTGAAACAGGAATCACACGTTATTATTGCTTCGAACTTGGCTGGGAGGACCTCAACGAAACGCGTCTACTGGTCAATTTTAAGCGATTGGAAATATTTAACATTAATGATCCGGATTACTACAATTATCCGCCACCAACCGCGCGTGAGTAATTGATTAAAAAGTACAAAGCCCGGCTCTTAACGCCGGACCTTGTTCAGCTCACTGTTGTATATCCTGCCAGTTATCATTTGGATTGCGATCAAGCTGGTAAGCCAGTGGGTCAAGCACCACCGCCTTTGGCTTGCCATTAACGATCATTTTAAGTTCATGATCGCCTGCAGTTAGCCTGAAACGTTGCTGCTTGATAATATGACCGATGATTCGCCCGTCTTTGGCTTTGGCGTCGTCGCCATAAACACCGACATCAAAATAGTCGTTCATGTTGAGTGCTGGTATTTCCTGTCCGTTACTCCCCAGCCAGGTCTTGGCCATGCGTACTTTAAAACTAATTTCATATTCGTTATGCCGGCCGGTCCGTTTGATATGGTTAGCTAACACTTTGTTATCGTAAAGCGTTATCTTTTGCCAGGTGTCATTCAGGTAATACTGAAGCGAATCGGGCGTGTGTTTTTGCAGTACCCGGTAAAGATCAGGCGCGCCGGCGAAAGGGCCGGATGATTTAAATGCATAGGTGTTTTTGAATTCAAGCAACGCCTGGTCTATAAGTTGCTGTCCAATCAATTCACGCAATCCGTAAAGAACAGTGCCTGTTTTAAAACCCCATTCCACCGATTGATTGGCTTTGATGATGGGCCGTTCCAATTCATCCATATGGCGACGGGCGAACAGGTAATACCCTAAGGGGCTAATTATCGTATTTCTCAGATTACCGCGCCCGTATTTTTGTTCATTAATCACCAGCGCATCATAATTGGCAATACCTTCTGGGATAACCAGTGAGCCGACCGTGCTGTTCGGAGCGACCTGAAAGCGCCACCACTGTTGCGCGGTATTAAATACGGTGCTGTTGTAAAGATAGTCGCTCTGGTTAGGATCGGTAAAATCAGCGTTCCAGCCATTTAATTCGCTGTAAAAATCAAGAGTTGCAGACGAGCCTTCGGCAGAGCCATAGGGTGAACATTGTACCAGGCGGATCTGTTTGAAAGGATAATTTCCGTAGGTTTTGCTCATATATCTCAGCCCGTCTTTATAACCCTGTAAATAACGGTCAAGATTATTGCCCTGGGCCGGGTTATAATAAATTTCAATAGCCACCGGCCTGTCGAGCATTACGCTATCCCGGCGCACGGCGTATCTTGCCGAAAAGATCCCGAAGGGCATATACATTTTTGGGTTGTTTTGTATATAGTGAAAATAATTACGATCTCCGGATTTCCATTGTTTAACTAACTCCCCATTGGCCACCGCGAGCTGGTCACCATCGGTACTCACCGTGATATCGACGGCGAAAAGGTCAATAGGCGCGCCCGACTTCAAATTAAGCAAGCCCTTCGGATCGTTCTGCGCCATCTCCGTTTCAACCTTTGGCGGTAAACCGGCCTGTTTGCGCTCGTAGGGGCTGCTAAGCTCATCATCCTCATCATAGCCCAGGTTTGGCAGCCCGCCTTTTGAAAAGGTGCCATTGTTTAGCATGGACCCGGCATAAAAACCGTTTTGAAAACCGTTAAAAACAATAGCCGACCGAATGTGCAGCGTAGCCGAGTCACCGGGAGCCAGCGGTTTATCAAAAGTATAGAGGCGGAAGGCCGCAGTATCCATTTCAGGCCTGAACCAGCTAAACAAGCCGTGCTTATATAAAAGTGGGCAGGTGTAGCGTATTGGTTTTCCGTTTAAACTCATGGAATAACTGGTCAGCATATCCGCGTCCAATAACATCTGGCTAATCGGTTGGCGGTTTTTGTTGATAATAGTTACCACCGCATCGGTAAATGCCTTTTTTTCTTTGGGGTAGAGATCCGTTTTTAGGATCATACGCGTCACCTTGGGCAGCGGCAGGTCGTTATAGCGTTTCAGGGTCTTTTCATAAAGAACAGCGCGGTCAATACCTTCTTGTTTGGTCAGGTATTCGTTAAGATAGCTTATATTATAATAAATATACATACCTGTTACCAGAAACAAAGGAAGGACAACAATTAATGCTAATTTGCTGCCCCGATTAAATCGCTCAGGCACTAATTGCAGGCGTTCCTTAAAACTGGCACCCACCCCACGGCTGAAAAATAAGCCGGTCAAAACGATCATTAAACCCGCTCCCAACAGCCAATACACATTAAACCAAACCAGGGGTTTGAGCATGTGACCCAAGCTATCCATGTCATTGATGCCACTTTTAGGCGTATAAGAATATAATAAAAGATGATAATTAAAGGTGCTGGTACTGTCCAGAAAATACATGCCGACCCAAAGCGTAATGCCAAAAGCGAAGGCCGCAAATTTATTATTAAAGATTACCTGCGTGAGATAGCAAAATACCGTAGCCGCAAGTAATTTTGGCATGAGCATGACGAATATGAAACTTAGATAAGCCGGAAGATTGAGCGTGGTATACCCTTTGATCAATTGTACCGATACCCCTAAGACGAATGGTACGAAAGATAAACCAACCGCTATAATCAATAAGGTAATTAGCTTGGAAGCATTAATTACCCAATTTGGCGGGGGGAGCGAATCGTTGATGAGGGCGTAACGGCTGATCCGGTCGCGCTGCAGCGTTTCGCCCGTGTAGAACATCAGGATAAAAAACAATAAAAACGGAAAGGTCTCGGCAAATAAGCCAAGGTAGACCACTGTTCGCGGATAATCGGCGATGCCGTGGTGATTGTCGCCCAGCCAAAGGATAAAGCCCAGCCAGACACTGCCGGCGCCAAGGATAATGCTGAAATAATTATCGCGCAGGATATTGCTCAGCTCCAGCCCGATCAGGCTTTTCAGGGTCGATCTGTTGTAAGTGCCGGAGAAGCTGACGGCCGGATGAATCAGGATATGGTGGATTCTGTTTGCAGCTTCACCTATAGCTGAACGGTCTCGTTTACCGGCAAAAAAGCTTTCAAAATTAAACTGAAGATAGGTAATGGCCAGTACGATCAAACTGATACCCGTCCACAGGATGCGGTTGAGCCCGAACGCACCGTTCATCAGGATCAGCGTTTGATTGTGCTGGTCGGTACTTGAATTGCTCATTTGAAACCGCACGCCGTTGAGGCCGAACGGATCCGCCAGTTGTATAACCGTAAGATTGGTGGTATGGTTCAAAAAATAAACCGACAGCGTGTAAAACATAAACAGCAAAAGACCGCCAAAGTAGATGACTTTAACGTTGCGGACCACCGCCACCAAGCCAAAAAATACCGCCGATGAGAAAAATATATTGGGTAAAGCCAGCATTAAAAACGGATACCAATAATAAATAGCCCGGTTGGGACCGAACTGCGCGGCGAGCGTTTTACCGGTCAGCGGACCGACAAAACTGCTCAGGTAGATGCCGATGGGTATGGCCAGTGCAATCAGTAGCATAAAAGTAAACGAGCCCAGGAACCTTCCCCAGAAATAACCGTTCTTGGTGATCGGATAAGTCAGGTAATAGTCTTTGGTCTGGTATTCGATGTCCCGGAACAGGGCCGTACCCATCACGGATGAACTGACGAGCATCATCATCATGGACATGGCCGCGCACCAAAAACTGATCAGGTAAGGTGAGTTGATATGCTCTTTTTCGCCCACCGGCAACGAGCCGGTAGCGAAAGATAAAAGGGTCAAAGCCAGTACGGTAAAAAAATACAAGTATACGGCGGGCCTGCGGATCCTGTTTTGGATCTCGAACCAAAATATTTTAGAAAACATAAGCTATTGTTTTAGAGTGACTTACAAAGTATTAACATCGACACGTTTGGCGATATTACTGAAATAGACATCTTCAAGGTTTGGCGGGGTAATCACAAAACCATCTTGAGGCGTACCGCTTTCCATCAGGATACGGATATGTAGCTTTCCTGATTTCAATTGCGTGGAAATGACGCTGTAAACATCATTGTAATATTTAAGTTCACCCTGGTCGATCGCTTTGGAATAGACCTTGCCGTCGAGCTGCCTGACCGCGGTTTCAGGTTCACCGGCATAAAGGACTTCACCCAGGCAAATGATGGCGAAATTGGAGCAGAGTGTACTGACATCTTCTACAATGTGCGTCGACAGGATAACAATGGTATTTTCGCCCAGTTGGCTCAGCAGGTTGTAGAAACGGTTGCGCTCCGCCGGGTCAAGGCCGGCAGTTGGCTCATCGACAATAATCAGTTTGGGATCACCGATTAGCGCCTGGGCAATGCCAAAGCGTTGTTTCATCCCGCCGGAGTAAGTGCCCAGGTGCTTTTTACGGTCCTTAAATAAATTGACCTTTTCCAATAATCCGCTTACCAGTTCTTTTCGCTCACCGCCGTTAGCCACGCCTTTGAGCTGCGCGATATGATCCAGCATGCGCTCGGCCGAAATTTTAGGGTATACGCCAAACTCCTGGGGCAGGTAACCCAATAATTGCCGGACACGCGTTTTATCCTTCAAAACATCGAGCTCGTCCAGCAGGATACTGCCGCTGTCGGCCTCCTGCAAAGTGGCAATGGTGCGCATCAGGGATGATTTACCGGCCCCATTAGGGCCAAGCAGACCAAACATGCCGTTGGTCAGCGTTAGCGACACATTTTTGAGCGCATGTACACCGTTGGCATACGTTTTTGAGAGTGAATTGATGACTAATTTCATGGTTGTATGTTTTTAATAAATGGTTTGGAGGCCAGGCCATCCATAGCTAAATGAGCGCCGTCGGCCAGCTTATAATTTGTTGTTCCATGCGTAATGCCCTGTAAACGCAGCAGGCTGTAATTACGGATGTCCAGATCTGCCTTATTGATTATATTGCCGGCGCCAATAGTCAGCGCAGAACCGGCATGCCGGCTGACACCCGCGACAACATGGAGTTGCCGGAGCTGGTTATTTTCCAGGCGTACATTAGCCGCAAAATCTTCCTCGATATACAGGCTGTCTGCCTTAAAACCCGAAACCAGCGTAGGCTTCCAATCGGGATCGCGAGCGGAAGTGTCGGTAACCGGATGACCGGCAAAGGTATAACGGGCATTCACTTTAAGCACCTGCAGCTCAGGACATCGCACATAGACCACATAAGGCGCGTTGACGCCCTGGTAATGTTCCGGAAACTCCGCACTGATATGCAAAGTGCCATTTTCCTGCTTGAGTCTTAAAAAGCCTTTAGCCTGTGGATTAACGCGGACTTGAAAAGGCCCTTGTTCTATTTTAAGGTTTGCAGCGGTAGCCGCATCGAGTTGGATACGGTCGAAAGCGCTTAAATCCAGCTGCTCAAAACCATAGTAAGGTTTTTTGTAATCTCCTTTTAAGTAGGCCGCGCGTAAACCAAGATCGTGTATAGCCAGGCTGGCTAACAAAACCAGTATTGCGGCAATAAATATTTTCGTGCTTTTTTTCATGACTTCGTTTTTCTCTGTTCTTCTTTAAATGCCTGATACTGGCGGGCGATCTCATCCAGCGGGATGTCCAACAGGTACAGCTGTTTAAAAAAATCCGGCAGGTATTGGGCCGCGAACTCCTGTTTGCGGTGCGCCTTCACTTTCTCTACCGCGTCATCGGCCATAAAAAGCCCGACACCGCGTTTTGTATATAATACACCCAGCGTTTGTAAAAAATCGTAAGCGCGCATCACGGTATTTGGGTTCACTTCCAGTTCTACGCCAAGGTCGCGCACTGACAGGATGCGCTGACCGGCGGGCCATTGACCGGTGATGATCTTTTCGCAGATCAGGGCCGCGATCTGGACATAAATAGGTTCGTTATCTTTAAATTCCATCTGACGCTCCTATACTACTTGTTTTTCTTTCATTTTATAATAAGCTGAGGCCCAAAGCAGCAATGAAACCACCAGACTTACCACGACAACAACTGTTGCCGAGGAGGCATTTTCAACGACGTAATACCTCCCGTCGCTCATCAAACTCAGACCGGCAAACGGAACGTCAACATGTACAAATTGAGCCCCGGTAAGCTGATGCAGGAACAGATAGTTAAGTAAGAGCAATACCGCGTAGGCCAGGAAAAATAAAAAGGCAGTTTTGATAAAATGCAGTCGTTTAAACGCCATGGCGCCAAAAAGAGCGACCGCATGCAGGAAAGAATATAAGGTGAACACCGCAATCAATACATCCCGCCCCGGACTTGATATCATAAAAGCTCTGTTTCCCCAGGTCCTGAAGTTCGCCAGCCCGTACAGCGCTGTAAAAAACACCAACGTATAAACAAGGATAAACAGCACATAAGAATACAGCCAGCCAACCAAGAATTTTTCTAACGTGGTAGCCGGTAAAATAATAACTGCCGAAGCTTTGTTCTTTTCGCCAAAATCACTGAATATCGTGCTGGTAAACATCGTTCCGGACAACAATAGCAGCATGACAAAACAGACATTCTGAAAACCGGCATCAGGCGGGTCAGGCATCAGGACAAACAAAAACCCGCCGCCAAACAGCATCACGCCGACTAATACCGCTGTTGACATCAGGTAGGTACGATAATGTTCGGCGCTGTGTTTAATAAGCAGTCGCAAAAAACGCTGGAAGAAGAAATACTTAGACATGGGTACCTCCCTCCTTCAAAATCTCCAGCAAAGCCGGGTTACCGGTAACTACGGCATTAAATAAAAGTTCCAGATCCGTGCGGCTGTATTTGCCTGTAGTATTACGGGCGATCACGTAGTGTCCTTTCAGGGTTTCTTCCGAATAAATTACATCCAGGCCCGTCGTATCATCAAAAAAACCAAAGATCAATTTGTCACTTAATTCATCAACCAGGACGTTTACGGTAACCCGCTCCTGGTCAATCAGTAGAAGCGTATCGATCAGGTTGTCGAGGTCCCTGACCTGGTGCGTTGATATAACAATACAGCGATCGTCAGAGACGGCAGCAGCAATGAGCTTGCGAAACTGGATCTTCGAAGGGATATCCAAACCGTTGGTGGGTTCGTCCATGATCAGCAATCGGGTACCGGTGGCTAAGCCGAAGGCAACCATGGCCTTTTTTTGCTGGCCATAGGATAACTTATTCATGGGCCGTTTTGGATCGACCTCCAATAACTGCAAAAAATGAACGAATTGGGCCCAGTCAAAACGGGGATAAAAAATGGCGGTGTTATTAACAAACTGTTCGGGGCTAAGCGCCGGCACATAAATATCTTCAGGTATAAAATAAAGCTCCTGCAAAACGCCAACTGAACGCAGTGCCGTATTCTGACCGTTCAGCAGGCACGCCCCGGCGGTAGGAAACACTAAACCGGCCATACATTTCAGCAAAGTGGATTTGCCGGAGCCGTTTTTACCCAGCAAACCATAAATATGCCCCGGCTGCAGGTTGAGATTGATATCGCGCAATACCCGCCTGTCCCCGTGGTACGCAAAATTAAGTTGATCGATTTTAACCATATTAGTGTATTAATATGATAATACACTTCAAAAGTAATTATTCTTTTATCACTTGCAAATATTTTTGAAAAATTTTACCAGAATCAACACAATAACTATTTTAAATACAAGCCGAAGGTCAAAAAAAAGCAAACAACAAAGCCCTGCCAATTTCCTGGCAGGGCTTTACCCCTCTATTTACCGATACAGAAAGTTATGTGTCGTTGATTATTAGATAGTTATGAGATTTGAGTTACAAAATAGTAACAAAAAATAAGATAAGCATTATTTTATTGATAATCAAGATGTTAATAACTTTTTTTGCTCACTTTCTAACAGAAAAGTAAAAAATATTGACTATCAGATAGTTATGGATTTTTTAGTTACAAATAAGTAACAACATTTCATAAAAATGTCGATTCGGACAGAATCAATGGTAGGTGTCTTTGAATACGGAAGTGCTAGTTTTCTGGCCCCATATTTTATGGCCGGTGTGTTTGGGTTTTTCGAGGAAATGTTGGTTACGGGTGGCGAAGTGCTGGTTAATAGTTTGCCGGCATTCTTCGGGGATTTGGTAGTCGTTGTTGTGGATGGATAAATTTCTTGCGGATGCGGTTGGCTTTGGATACCGGTATCTTGTCCATAATTAGTTCTCGGGCAAACCGATGATGCAGGAGGCGACCCGGCTCCACATATTGACAATCAAAGGCGCATGATTTAGTATTTTTGCCAACATCTCATCGCTAAGTTCAATGGATTTATCGTTTTTAAGATCTAACAGGGATAAAACCTTTCTATCCCTCTTACCCTGTTTCCGTTTTTTTTCTGCCAGAATAGGCGTAAAAATATCCAGCCATTGCTGGGAAAAATGATAATAGTCGATATTATCCTCGGTATTGACAATTTTAGGATCGAACATTTCCAGGATATCCCGGATGAGTTTACGGCGCGGTATATTTTTAGCGGCCTGTTTCAGTTCCCGTTCTAAAATTACTTTGGCCACTTCAATGGCCCGTTTGCGTTTGCTGGGTAGAATATTGATCTCATTTCGCAACAACAGCTTGATGTATCGGTCCAGTTCCGGCTGGACATCATCTGACCATTTCATTTCCCAATGTTTGGTGCCGTTGATATGGGAACGTAATTGTTGACAAACTTCGCCCAATTCAATAGATATCTTTTGATTGTCATCCACAAAATACCAGCGTGGCGAAATGGCTTTTGTCCCTTTTACTGCCAGGAATATCCAGGGTTTTTCAGAACGCCCTATGCTGAGTTTGACTTTGACGCTGGCATCTACATCCTTCCAGGTCTCATACGTTTTAAGGTCAATCAGTGTATTTTTCCCTTCATACAATTCGTGTACACTGGTAAACGCATCCTGTACACCGGCCCACAAATATTCTTGGTCTTTATTTTCCTTGATCGCTTTAATCATTTCGTCCGGCTTGATTACCTTTTCCATATGCTTGTCCATGATCTCATCGGGGATGGTAAAGTTGGACCCGATCAGGCTTTCGGTGTCAAAAGAAGTCTTGATCAAGCGCTCATCGGAGCGCAAGGCGAATTCGATACTATCCAGCGGCCAGTAGACTTTGACCTTATCATGAGGGCTATCCAATCGGTCGATACGGCCGATGCGTTGTTCCGCAATACGAAGGACACTGGGCATATCTAAGAACATCAAAGCGGAGGCCTGCTGCAGATTTACTCCTTCCGACATCGAATCGGAGCAAAGTGCCAGTACATTTTCACTGGTGGAACCCAAGTCGAATTTTTTCAAGATATTTTTCACGGTAGTTTTAGAGGAGGCTCCCGTCACCACATGATGGGTGATTACATGGTTGGAGTGATGCAGCTCAATAAGTTTACTCAAAAAATCGAGTGTCAGCACCGTACTGTCGAAAGCCAGCACCAGCTTATGCTCTTTGAAAAGTTTTAATAATTCCCCAACCTTTTTTAATTCACGGGCGGGACTCAAATTGATAGAAAGCTGGGCGATCCTTTCATAAATACCGATCTCGTCATCGCAGACCTGCTGATATGCCGCCAAATCGGTCAGCCATGCCGGGCAAACGGGTTTAAGCTGGTTTTTAGGTAACTTTTCCCTTAGCTTGCGCAATGTCCCGATCACATTGCCGGATTTATCTTTGGCCGATTTGAAATCATATTCTGTCAGCGCGGCCTCCGTTCCTTTGACATGTTCCAGCAAGGCGGCTTTTGAAGAGCGCATTTTAGCCTGGATATTGTATTTCGACAGCGCTTTAGCTGCCCTTAAACGTACCTCAATATAATAAGCTTCGTCTTTAGTTTCCAGGTCATCGGGTTTGATGATGGCCTGCAAATAAATCAGTCCGTTCAACTTGTCGGCCAGTGTATTGACCTCGGCGGCAATACGCCGGTCTTGAACTGTTTCACCAGTCTTATAGATCTCAGGTGCATTTTCCGGGTAACGGCATTGTTTTCCTTCGCGGTTTACATATAAGTGGGGTTCTCGTTCGATCAGTTTATTGAGCTGAGATTTCGTTCGCCGGACGATGAACTTCTCGATGTATGTTTTGAGTGCGCCAAATTCGGGGGAATTGCTTTTAATATGCCGCTGTTTTTTTAAGGCTTTAAAATCCTCCAGCTCCTGATCACCCAGATTATCTACTCCAAGCAATTCGATCAGGCGCATGAGATCTTTGGGGCGCTTATTGATCGGCGTTGCCGTCGCCAGGATGATATTATCGGATGTATGTTCTGCCACACTCATACTGCGATAGGAATGCAGATTTAAAAAGTTATGCGCTTCGTCTACAACCAAAATATTGGCGTTCCGGATCTCTTTTAAATGCGTACCATGACTGTCTCCTTTAGTATAACTCAGAGCCCCCATGGAAATTTGACCACTTTGCGAAAATTCAATATCCACAAATTCCTTGTGCCAACTGTCTTTTACTAACGGTGGGCAAATGGTCACCGCGTAAGATTTATTCCGCCGCCCGGTTTCCCACAGCCAATGATAAAGCACCAATTGCAGGGTACTGATCATTTTGGTCTTACCTGAACCCGTCGGATCAGCGACCAGTACACAACCCTGTGTTTGCAAAATATACATCGCCTGGCCCAAACCCAGCCGCTGGGATGGCCATAATTTCAAGCTGTTAAGTTTATTATACAGTTCCGGGATGTCATTCAGCCAGGGCTTGTCCAATAATTCGGCGATGGCCCGCGCCAACGCCTCCTCCCAGGTCACCAGCTTCAGTAAATTCTTCAGCAGTTCGATAATCGTCTCGTTATAAGACTTGGCTAGCAGATAAAAATTCTCTGCGATCTGTTTGACCTGTCCGTATTGTTGCTGTTCGACTGGCTTCAGCGGATCATTCGCCAGTCTTATATTAGCTTCTCGCTGGATGGTTAGGCCGTTTCGGCTGAAGTTCGCCGAACCCAGTACAACATGCTGTTCACCTACATAAATCTTAGCATGCAATTTATCTGATAAACGAAAACAGATTTTATCTGCTTTGATCAATTCTATCACTTTAATCACTACGCCACCATTCAGCAAGGAATAATGCTGTCCGGCCCAATACTCCTTTACATCCTGATCTAACTCCGCACGCTTCCACAACTTCCGTTCCCGCAATTCCGGTTCAAAACCCAGTGCGATGCGCACCTCCCGCAACCGATCAAAACTAACCCGCCCACCAAACAATTCAATAATATGCGCCAAAGATGTAAACCCCGTCACCACCAAATATGATTCACTGGCCGCAATATCCGCCTCTACCACCGCCAGTACCGTGCGTTTAAAATCCCCCTCTTTTAAATTCAACGGAAACAAATACTGATCCGGCCACACGACCAATGGCGGCGGCGGATTATCGAAGTCCATCAGCTGCTGATTGACAATAGGAATTATGATCTTGGCGCGTGACACATTCAGGAATTAGGATGATATTGAAGGTAATGATAATTAACAACTTATCGCTAACAACTTTCGCGTAACTTCTTGAGCTATGTCTATTTTATCACGGCATTGCCTTTATTAACGAATTTTAAATAGGCTTCACGTTTGTTTTTAAAATGGGCTACAACCGCGTTAGGAATAACCAAAATTTTAAACTCTCTTAATTGATTGCATGTCTCGGCGGTATAAACTTTTCCATCTGAGGCTCTATATAAAGTATAGTGCTCCGGTCCAAAACTACTCCCATAATAATTATTTACAGATTCGGAAATTGCTTTATAGAGCGGCACCCGACTGTTCATATCAAAATCTGGGGCGATTGATTGAACAACTTTGCCGTCGTCTTGAACAACCTGTAGCTCGATCTTATTTTGCACTGATTGATTGGTTTTGTTGATGATGTCGGGAGAAAAAAAGTACATTAAACAAAAAACTGCCAACGCTCCGCCCGCACGAAGAAATTTTTGATATTTGAATTCTATGAAACCGGGAATTAACGAAGCGAAACCAGCAGCGCCCAAAGATAAAACCAACCAAAATACACCAGATTGGAATGCGGTAGGAAAAGGTGTAAAATAGGCGAGATAAAGTATCCCCACCAAAAAAACAACACCAATAATGGGTAAAAAAATAGTTTGAAATTTACTTCTCATTCGATAATTGGAAAAGGTTTGTTTTATCTGATTAATATACTCTGTTCTGACATCAGCGGGTAAACTTTCTACCCTTTTGAAAGCTTCGGCTACAATATCAACTTCTGTTGCGAGCCCTCCATTATAACTAAATTTTAACGGCTTGCTCATTTTTCAAGCTCGTAAGTGATATCAACGTAATAATGATCCCGATCAAAGCTGTTTCCCTCAGGATCAGTAATCTCTTCGGGAATGCTATGCGTGTCGTCAAAATCGCCTAAAAAATCATTGCCAGCTGTTGCAAAAACCTTATATTTCTTATGGAGGATATTTTCCTTTTCGGCTAAGGACAATAAAAAAAAAGCGTCGGTTTCGGGTATATTTAAAACCGCAGACAAATTATAAGGCGTGATTATAACTGCATCCTTTGCCTGCCTATTTACTTTCTGTAAATAAGACTGCATAGAATCAATAGCACTTTTGAAGAGCCTAAATTGAGTTTTGTATTTCTCTAATCTTGCTAATTCCATAATCAAGCTCTTTGGCCAAACATCCGCGTTGCACCCTAATTTGAGAATATTTGCGGTAAATCCGCATAAAAAGATCTTTTTTCAAGGCGCCCTCGGATTCCTTCGAAACCCAATACCCTACCAGATCCTCGGATAACCAAGTTTCTGATCCTGTAGCCGCTGCCCCGGCATATTCCGGTAAGTTACGAATATCTGCTTGAGTAGAAGATGTAGCAAATGTTTGTTTTGCATTATTGGTAATAGTAGTTACCCCTTTTGTGATTCTGAATTTGCTTAACTCATTATTAGCGATATGATTGGCCAGCCGATTCAAATTCATATCCTGGAAAACAAGTGTCGGAAACAATTCAGCCAATAAGTTTTTATAATATTGTTCAAAAGAGCTATCTGTTGCTTTGCCTGCATCATTCTTGTGTTGGTGAAGCATCTTAGCACTATCACACCGTACTTGAACAAAGCCATCCTTGGGATCAATAAGATAGATAACATTTACTCGTTTCGCAGTTCTGACAATTTTATCATTTTCAATATCCATCTCAATATCATACTGGATCTCGGAATATTTTAATTTGATAATATCTTCGTCCCAAAATAGATAAATAAAGGTTGGTTGGTTAGAAGTTACTAGGCCATTCACCCATTTTTTATCGGAAGGGGCAATTCTGTGTTTGATAAATAACTCTTTTAAGATTTCCTTCTTTCCGGCTAATTCAGGTAGATTCATTAAACGCATCAAAAAAATCTTCTTGTCACTGTTCTCATCGAGTTCAGCAATCGCAGTATTAAGCTGTTCAACTGATAATTTACCGTCAGCAATTGTTAATGCAATTGCATCTAAAAAATTATCGGCCGCCGACATTTCAACTTCATTTTCCTTCATCCACGATGACATAGCAGAATAGCCAATACGTGAACAATCTTTAATTAAATTTTCTGACAATGAGTTGTCACTATTTTTCATGCGGTATAATTGTTGAATTTGATCATCTTATTTGATGAAATATTGAATGCATAAGATTTATAACTATAAATATCGCGTATTTATATAATAGATACAAATAACTGCACCTTTAAAAGCTTTCCCATAACTTAAGTTGGATACATAAGTGTTGGCAAATGACTGATTGTTAGGAAATAACATAGCATACCTTTAACTTGTGACCTATATTTGAATGATAAACCTGGTCATGAAAGTAGAAAGAATAACACCCCAAAAATTTAGTGAATATTTTAAATTAGCTGATGGCAGATATGATTTTTTAGACATCTACGCCTACCAGGATATTCCCTTATTTCTCGACCCATTCGGACTCTCGGCGATGAGGGATACTTGGTCAAAAGAGTGCGAAGATCAAATTGCAACTTACTTCCAGTATCTTTTGGACAGTATTAATAGAGGGGATAAAAAGACAGTGGCTAAGTTGCTCAATGCCCTGCATGAGGTGGATGAAATAGCATTAGGATACTCAGCTAACGAACCAAGCGGCCGGGGTATTGGTAAGATGCAGGCATTAGAAATTCAATCAGCTTTTGAATCAAGCGAGGCTGCTAAATCAGGGGATATAAAAGATATTGCTGACTGTGCGTTGTTGATTCCTGGCATAAGTCGCGATAAAATTTCTGATATTACTGCAAATATTCTAAAGAAGAAGCTTATTGAATTTACTCAAAAACAATGTGCAAAACATCAAATACCGGTAAGCAGGGTTGCCGTAAATAACGCTTTTGATTTTGAAAACTTCAATTTTATAAGCTATTATGCTGACCTACCGGTCATTAATGGGAGAGCCAAGATCTTGCTGCCCATCCATAGCGTTAGGCGAGACCCAGAATTAAGTAAAGATAAATATTATCGAAATTTTGTTTTGGAGTTTTTAAGGGCTGAACACGAGCATGCGGGCGACGCATTAGCCACTGTAATGAAAAATGGCTCTGTAATCGTTAGAATAGGTGATCTTAAAGACAAATATCCTTTGAATGTTGATTTTCTTTACGAATTTTCAAAGCTCCATCCCAAAATCTTAACAAAGTATAAGGAAGAATTGCGAACTTCTGCGTTGAAACAGGGCGGCAAAGTCCAGTTAGAAACAAAAAAAAGAATTCTTAATTCGACTGAACGCAAGTTAATTATGGCAGCCATTAAGCCAGGTAATCAAGACGCTGGAAATTTCCATAAAATCGCTTTTGATAATTTAATTCAAATTTTCGGCAATAGATTAACGAATCCTTTGCGTGAACGTGAAATTAATGAAGGGCGAAAACGGATTGATATCGTTTTTAATAATGCTGATAAAAACGGCTTTTTTTATGATTTAAATAATTTACATCACATCAAGTGCCCCAAAATCCTTATAGAATGCAAAAATTACGGTCATGAAATAGGTAATCCCGAGGTCGACCAATTACTTGGACGTTTTAGTACGCTGCGTGGAAAATTTGGAATTTTGCTATGTCGAAGTATCGCAGACAAATCTGCCTTAATTCGACGTTGCAAAGATGTCCTCAATGATCACCAAGGAATTATAATCGTTTTAACAGATCAAGACATCGAGACATTGTTGGTATATCGAGATCAAAATAATGAGACTAACATCGATCGTTTCATGTCCACAAAATTGGATGAGTTAATTATGTAGGATTAAATTGTAATAGCCACTACTTGATCTGACAGTTATTTGGTTTTAAAAGTTGTCAGATGTGATTTGTGAATATAGCTTTTTCTCGTCTAAATGCATCGACTCAGATTCTTCTGAGCCCTTTTTGTAGG
>NZ_JAJIWO010000004.1 GCF_020880695.1 Mucilaginibacter sp. UR6-11 | reverse complement strand
ATGTGAAGTATCAGGAGCAGGAAGAACGAAAAGAAGATGGCTCGACTGATTTGAAGTTGTTTTGACGAATACCTCTTTCAGAGGTTAGAATAAAGCCCCCACCTTAGGTGGGGGTTGTTTACTGTAATCACATAACCTTATAACTGTTTATGGAGATCGGCTTAGTGATTATCTTTTTAATGGTTACAGACTTATTTTTTAAGGATCAGCAGAATTGCCAGTGTTGCGCCCACCTGTCCGATCCAAACAATGAACACCCACTTTACCCAATTGCGGATGTCGTTACCCAGGTCATATTTAACCTTTGACAGGTCATCTTTAGTAGCTAATGCCTGGATGTTGTTTTCCACAGATCGCTCTGTTTTATTATCAATGTATTTAAACATGGCCTCGGCGGTGTCGTTACCTAATTTTTCTGATAACAACTGATACAACCGGACGGTTTCTTTTGCTTCTAAGTACATAATAAATATGGTATTAATATGCTTACATCAAAGTACAATATGATTTTCAACGATGTAAAGTGATAAGGTTTAGGTTATTGATAGGGTTACACAGATTTTTCCGATATGATATAAAGTGATAAGGTTTAGGCGGCAAAATCAGTATAATCAAAGCAAATTGGTGTAATCATTTATTAGTTGCGGCTGCTTACCTTTAAAAATTCGTTCACTACAATCTCTGAGGTGTACTTTTTATTGCCGTCTTTATCTATGTAACTTCTGTTATTTATCCTGCCTTCAATAACAATTTCGTCACCTTTTTTCAGGATGTCTTCGGCTATTTTAGCCTGGGCGCCCCAGATCACCAAGTTATGCCATTGGGTGTCTGTTATCTTTTCGCCTTTATCATTTTTGTAGCTCTCGCTGGTAGCCAGGGATAGCTTGGCCAGCTTTTTATTAGTGTCAAATGTTTTTACTTCCGGATCCATACCCAGGTTACCTACCAGGCGTACGCTGTTTTTTAATGAGTTCATAACTTTTGATTTATCGTGTGTGTTTTTAATTGACGATACAAAAGTGCAGCGGGGCCCGAAAATTAGTCGGTTATTAAGCGTTTATAGTCGACAATATACATTTGCAAACGTTTGCAAGCGGATATATAATTGACTACCTTAGCCTTATGGAAATCGAAAAAACCTGCCTTGATTGTGGTAATCCTATTCACGGCCGTGCCGATAAAAAGTTTTGCAACGATCTGTGCCGCAATAATTATAATAACCAGCTCAACAGTAACAGCTATAACCTGGTGCGCAATATCAATAACATCCTGAAACGCAACCGCCGCATACTGGAAGAAATGAACCCCACCGGCAAAACCAAAACCACTGCCGCAAAAATGGCCGCCAGGGGTTTTAACTTTAAATACCTAACCAATAAGTACGATACCCAAAATGGCAAAACTTACCACTTTTGTTATGAGTACGGCTATTTACCGCTGGATAACGACGAAGTTTTGCTGGTAAAACGCGAAGAAAAAACCGAATAAATGTCATAAAAAGTTTTAGTGCCGGTATTTTACAAAACTGTGAAACGGCACCGAATGTTACTATCCATATTTGCCCGTAAAAAACATAATATGCCAAATCTATTCTCCCCCCTAAAAATAAAAGATATCGAATTCAGGAACCGTATCGTCGTGTCGCCGATGTGCGAGTATAGCAGTACAGATGGCTTTGCCAACAACTGGCACCTGGTACATTTAGGCAGCAGGGCGGTAGGCGGCGCCTCACTGGTTATTACTGAGGCCACTGCTATATCGCCCGAGGGCCGGATCAGTTATGGCGACTTGGGGATCTATGAAGACGAGCATATCTCCAAACTAAAAGAGATCACCGGCTTTATCCACGCCCAGGGGGCCGTAGCCGGCATACAACTGGCTCATGCGGGCCGCAAAGCCAGCCATGAATTGCCTTGGAACGGTAATGCGCAGATCGCGTCTGACCAGCCGAATGGCTGGAAGACTCTGGCCCCAAGCCCCGTGCCCTTTGCCGATACCGAAGAAGCGCCGCAGGAACTGGATAAGGCCGGGATAGAAAAAGTAAAGGCCGATTTTAAAGCAGCCGCCATCCGTGCCGTAACGGCCGGGTTTAAGGTGATTGAGCTACACGCCGCCCATGGCTACCTGCTGCACGAATTTTACTCGCCGCTAAGTAATAAACGTACCGACCAATATGGCGGATCATTTGAAAACCGCGTACGCCTGCTACTGGAAGTGGTGGCCGCCGTAAAAGAAGTTTGGCCCGCGGGCAACCCGCTGTTTGTGCGCATATCCGCAAGCGACTGGACCGAAGGCGGCTGGACCATAGACGACTCCGTTGCGCTGGCTAAAATTTTAAAGGATGCCGGGGTCGACCTTATCGACTGCTCATCGGGTGGTAATGTGCTTGCTAAGATCCCTTTAAAACCCGGTTACCAGGTTGAGTTTGCCGAAGCTATACGCGCCACCGGCATACTTACCGGCGCTGTAGGTTTAATAACCGACCCTAAGCAGGCTGACGAAATCATCCAAACGGGTCGGGCGGATATGGTGATGCTGGCGCGCGAGTTGTTGCGCGACCCTCATTTCCCGCTGCGCGCCGCGCACGAGCTGGGTTATACCGGGGTGAAATGGCCCGTGCAATATGAGCGTGCCAAATGGCCCGCTTAACGGTTGATGTTAGGGTCGCCACCGGCTATGATTATTTAACTGAATATTAAAGATTAGTTAACGCATCGCCGCAGGCAAAACTTATTAAATTTATATATTTACATACACAACAATAAAACCAAAACTAATATGAAACGCACCGCACACGCCCATTGGAACGGCACCTTAACCGAGGGCCAGGGAGAGATCTCTACCCAGAGCACCATATTAAATAATACGCAATATTCATTTAAAACCCGTTTCGCCGATGGCATTGGCACCAACCCCGAAGAGCTGATTGCCGCCGCGCATGCCGGCTGCTTCACCATGGCCGTGGGTGCCGCCCTTAGCCAGGCCGGCTTTACCCCGGGCGACCTGACCACCGATGCCATCCTTGACCTTGATATGCAGGCGCTTGCCATTACCGGTATCCACCTGGAGCTTAAAGGCACGGTGATTGACGGCGTATCTGAAGATAAATTTAAAGAGATTGCCGAAGGCGCTAAGGCCAACTGCATTATCAGCAAGGCGCTGAGTGTGCCCATTACGCTAAATATTAGCTACCAATAAGCAACAACGTCACCGTACAGTATTATTAAGCCGTAACCCCGGGTAATCATCATCCGGAGTTACGGCTTTTTTGTACCCGTGAACGGTTATCGCCATACTACCTTAGTGATGAAGATCATTTTTAATTGACTGATAATGAATTAGTTTTATTACCTAAAGCTGATTTGGCATGACCGATTATGAGTTTACCGTTGAATATCTTAAGGCAATTGAAAAGCAATATAAAGACTACTTCGATACTGCAAGGCGCGGCATCATGTCGTGCGTAGTTATTGAAGGTAAAAAACTGGTCACTGTCCACATCACAGAGCCTGATCTGCCGGCCGAAATAAAGCACGATATTGAAATGATGTTTTGGGTAGAGTGATTAACGCCTACTAAGCCTGAAATAATTGTGAGGCAGTAAAAAGCAGGTTATGCGACTATTTTACGCCGACGGCCTGTTTGCGGCGGCGGCTCCAGATCTGGCCCATGTGGCGGGTAGGGACTGAGTCGCCCAGTAATTTGCCCCAGGGCTTAAGGCCCTCAATACGGTCAAATATGATTTTGAGCACCGCTATAAACGGTATGGACAAAAACATTCCCGCCAGGCCCCACATGGCGTTGCCCAGCAGCACCACCACAATGGATATTAATGAGTTGATCTGCACTTTTGAGGATACAATGCGCGGCACCAGTATATTGTTATCAATAAACTGGATCACTATGTAGGCCAGTATTACCAGCAGTTGGGTACTGTAGCCATCTTTAGTTACGGTGACCATCAACACGGGCAGGGCAATAGCTATAATGCCACCCAGGTAGGGCACCAGGTTTAGTATAGCGCCAATACAGCCTATCAGCAGGGCGTACTTAACCCCCAGCGCAAGCAGCGCCGCCGAGTTCATGGCCGCAACAATCATCATCTCGATCAATAAACCTACAATGTAGCTTTGTATGGCGGTTTTGGTTTGCATTAACACTTCGCTTACTTTTTTTGAGTTCTCTTCGGCAAAAACCTCGTATAAAAAATTAAGGATGAGGGTTTTATAATACAGCATTAAAAATATGTATACCGGCAGTAAAAATATAATGGCCAAAGTACCCAGTAATGATCCCAGGGTACTGCTTACGATGCCCTGACTGCTGTCCAGGGCAGACTTGATCATTTGGTCCTGTTTTTTTACGGCCAGGCCAAAGGTTTGGGCCACCCAGTCTTTAACCTGTATAAATAACTCGGCAAATTTTTGCTGCAGCGCCGGTAGCGAGTCGCCAAACTGGATGATCTGGGTGGACAGGAAATAAAATACGCTGGCCACACCTATCAGCATAATAAGCATAGCCAGTACAATGGCATAAATTTTACGCAGGCCCAGCCGCTCAAATCGGTTACAAAGCGGGTTTAATAGGATAGATAAAAAGGCGGCAAAGGCCAGGGGCACCATAATATCAATCAGTTGTACAAAAATATAAACCAGCAAAATAAGCCCGAACAGGATAACGGTGCTTTTTAAATAAAATGGATATTCTTTAATGGCCATAACAAATAAGCTTTACAAACAAAGGTAAATTAGCCTTAATTGTTTTTGAAAAGGTTTCCTGCCGGGGTGCCGGCGGGTATGGCAAAACAAAGCTCAGTGCCCTGGCCAAGGCTGCTGTTGGCCCATATACGGCCGTTTTGCTTTTGGATCAGATCTTTACAGAACAGCAGGCCCATGCCGGTGCCGCTTTCATTTTCAGTACCGGCATTGCTTATTACCTGGCTTTTAAACAGGGTGTTAAGATATTCGGGGCTCATACCTATGCCGTGGTCCTTTATACAAAACTCCACCTCGTCTCCCTGTAACGATGCCGAGATCTCGAGCACCCCGTTGCGGTTTGAAAATTTGATGGCGTTGGTTAAAAAATTATGGATCACTATGCGCACGGGGTTGGGGTCGGCCAGTGCAACGGCATCTGGAGCGAGCGCCAGCTGAACGATTATATTTTTTTGTTGCAGCTTATCTTCCAGGTGCAGCAGTTCGCGGTCAACCAGGCCGGCCAGTAAAAAGTTTTTGGTTTTATTTTCGCTGGCGTCAACCTGGCTATTTATCCAAAACAAAAGGGTATCTAAAAAGTCGCTGGTATGCTCAAGTGTGTTAAACACCTTGGGGGTAAGCTCAATAAACTCGGCGGCGGTAATGCTGGCATCGGTCATTAAATTAAACAGGCCGCGCAGGGTGCTTATAGGCGCGCGCAGGTCATGCGCCAAAACACCTATAAGGCGGTCCTTTAAAATATTTAGCTCATTTAGCTTGGTGGCTTGTGCGTTAAGGTCCTCCTGTTGCGATATGATCTCTTTATTCTTTTCGGCCAGCAGGCGGTTAATTTTTTGCTGCTTGCTTTTGGCGTTGTAATACACCAGTATAATTATGGTTAAAATAATGATAATGGCTGCCGAGATCAGATTCTCATTGCGCTGTTTATCCAGGCGTTGCTGGTATACCAGCTCTTTTTTCCGCTGGCTGTAGGCAAGGTCGCGCTGCTTTTTATTAAAGTCGATCTCGAGGTTATAAAGCATTACTTTATTGATGCTTTCATTATGCCTCAGGTCGCTTTTGTAGGCCGAGTATTGCCGGTGCTGCTGATAGGCTTCCTCAAAACGTTTAAGGCCGGCCAGCGCCGTGCTTAGTTGCAGGGTGGCATCGGTCATCGCTATCAGGCTGTTTAGCTGACGGGCGGTTTTTTGGGCCTGGAGTGCGTATTTATAGGCCAGAGTGTAATTTTTTTCAAGATTATAAACCTTGGCCAGGCCCTGATAAGCATAGGCCTTATTATAGCGTATTTTATTTTTTAATGCCGATTTCAGCGCAAGGTTAAGGTAGCGCTTGGCGCTGTCTTTATAGCCTGCAAAGTAATTGTACAAGCCCAGGTCATAATACACCATGCCAAGGCCCTCGCTGTCATTCATCCGGGTGAAGATGGCGTGTGCTTTACGGATATAACCTATTGCCTGCGGATATTTTTCCTGGATGATGTAGAGGTCGCCGATGTTAAGGCAGCCCGTGCTGATGCCCTGCTGGTCGCCTGCTTTTTGCCACAGGGCCAGGGCGCGGTTATAATAGGTCAGGGCCTTTGGGTAAAGCTCCAGCTCCTGCATAATAATGCCTATGTTGCTGTATTTATCGGCGGCCCGCCGGTTGTTATTATATTTGATATCAATAAAAAGCGATTTGAAATAGCAATCCAGCGCTTTTGACAGATCACCTTTGCTATCGTAGCTGATTCCCATCAAATTATAGCAATGGCCTTCGTCGATTTCGCTGGGTGTTTTTAAGCAATAAGCCAGCGACTTGCGGTATAGCTGCAGAGCGGCATCGTAATTACCCAAAAAATCCTGGATATGGCCCAGCCCGTTATAACTGTCGCTGATTCCCTTATAGTTGTTAAATTGCTGATAGATTTTTAGTGCTGCATTATAGTTTTTGGCCGATTCGGTATAGTTACCCCTGAAGGTGTTTACGGCGGCCAGTTTGGCGGTACCGTTAGCCACGCCCAGGTTGTAATTTATTTTCTTGGCGAGGCCGATTTCTAATTTGCCGTAATAATAGGTGCTGTCTGGGTATGAATCAAAGTATTTGGCGGCCAGTTTATCAATACGCTTGATGGTAGTTGTATCAATAGCCTGCGCGTTGTTATTTAATACCGGTGCTATGAGTCTTTTAAGGCTATCGACCGATTTATCCTGCTGTTTGGCCATCAGTTTAAAACTGGCCAGATTAAAAATAATAAGTAGGACGAAATAAGGTCTCAAGCGGTTATTATTCGATAGTTAATAAAGAATAAAAGTATAACTTATTATTTAAAAAGTATCGGTAAATAATAAATACAAAACAGCCCGCTTAAAACGACTAAGCGGGCTGTTTTGTTTATTAATTAAGTTTTTTTTATTTAAGCAAATTCTTCCAGCTTACCAGGTCGCCAATGATCTTATCCAATTCATCAGCAGCTACCCGCTCTTGTTGCATGCTGTCGCGATGGCGGATGGTAACGGTATTATCTTCAAGCGTTTGATGATCAACCGTGATGCAAAAAGGCGTTCCTATGGCATCCTGGCGGCGGTAGCGTTTACCAATGGCATCTTTCTCTTCATATTGCAGGTTAAAATCAAGTTTAAGTTGGTCCATAATCTCGCGGGCTTTTTCAGGCAGGCCGTCTTTTTTAGTCAGCGGGAAAATGGCGGCTTTAACCGGGGCCAGGCAGGGGTGCAGGTGCAACACGGTGCGGCTATCCTGTTTCTCGGCAGTGCTCAGGTCTTCTTCCTCATAGGCATTTATCATGGTTAGCAGGAACATCCGGTCTAAACCTATGGAGGTTTCAATTACGTAAGGGATGTAGTTGCCGTAAGGTTTATCAGTAGCCGGATCAATTTCCGGATCAAAATATTGCATTTTTTTGCCCGAGAACTGCTGGTGCTGGCTCAGGTCAAAATCAGTACGGCTATGGATGCCTTCAACCTCTTTAAAACCAAACGGGAACTCAAACTCAATGTCATAGGCGGCATCCGCATAATGGGCCAGCTTGGTATGTTCGTGATAGCGGTATTTAGCAGCGTCGGTACCTAAAGCAAGGTGCCATTTAAGGCGGGCTGCTTTCCATTTTTCAAACCACTCCTTCTGTGTGCCGGGGCGCACAAAATATTGCATTTCCATTTGCTCAAACTCACGCATGCGGATAATGAACTGCCGGGCAATAACCTCGTTACGAAACGCTTTACCTATCTGCGCTATACCAAACGGAATTTTCATCCTGCCTGATTTTTGTACGTTAAGATAGTTTACAAAAATGCCCTGCGCTGTTTCAGGGCGCAGGTATATCGTGTCAGATTCATCCGCTATAGCGCCTACCTGGGTGCTGAACATCAGGTTAAACTGGCGTACTTCTGTCCAGTTAGCAGTGCCGCTGATAGGGCATTTTATATTTTGTTCGATGATCAGTTCGCGCAGGCGTGGAAGGTTCTCGGCTTTAAGGGCGTTATCCATTTCTACCTGTAATTCCTCGGCCTCGCTGGTTTTGCCTTCCTCGTCAAGTTTGGCTATGCGGTCCTCCAGCAGCTGGTCGGCGCGGTAGCGTTTATTTGAATCTTTATTGTCGATCATCGGGTCGCTAAAGCCATCAACGTGACCGCTTGCCTTCCAGATCTTAGGGTGCATAAATATGGCCGAATCAATACCAACGATATTATCATGCAGTTGCACCATTGATTTCCACCAGTAGGTTTTAAGATTGTTTTTCAGCTCGGCCCCAAACTGGCCATAGTCATAAACGGCGCTCAGGCCATCATAGATCTCACTACTCGGGAAAACAAAGCCATACTCCTTGGCGTGTGCTATAACGTTTTTAAACAGTTCGTCGGTATTCTTGCTCATAATAGGGGCAAATATATATCTTTTTTCACCCCACCCAAACCCTCCGCCTAAAAGCGGGGGCTTTAAAAAATAAAAAAGTCTCGGCTAAAAAGAGATCCCGGGGGATTACCTCATCGAGCTTATCGCCAAACTGTCCTTCGTGCTTGGCGTAATAAAATTGTGTTCCTTTAATAAGGCGTCATTAATTGCCACACCGTTATTGCAGAGGTTGCCTTTTTTATAAACTTCGCTGCGGGCAAAAGGTGTAAGGTTAGTTGTACTGATATCCGTGGTAACATACTCACTTCGTGGATTGTAAGTTTGATCAAGCGTTGTGCCTGAAAACTTACCGCCAATATGTACCATCACATCAAATTTGAAAAACCTGGGATATATTTTATTGCCTGACCGTTCATAATTAACCTCGGCATATCGTTTCAAGACTTTTACGTGGATGCCCAGTAAACTGCGGCTGGGTAAATTTTGCATTCGTGTGGGATCTATTTCCAGCCGGTATGATTGCAGGGTAAAATCATCAGTCAGATGAAATGTTACCCGGTGTATTTTATCAGCAGCTGCAGGTTTTGGCGACACAATTACTACCAGGTCGGTTGAGTTTTGCACGCTTTCCATGGTATAATTATAATACTTCAAGTCCTCAACCGGGAAGTACTTATCTATCATTCCATAAAGCATGGCATATTCAAAAAGCCTGTTGGGTGGCACTTTTGAGTCCAGATAAAATTCTTTAGCGGCCGACTTGTCTTTATTGTCTTCTTTTGCTTCGGCGCAGCGGGATGCGATGATCTTTAGTTGCCCGTCATCTGATAATTTATTGGTGCTTCTAAAATAGGTGGTAAGCGCATCTGCATATTCGGTGCATTTATTATTGGTAAATACAAATTCGCGATAATAGCCATTCAATTTCATGGGAGTTAAAAACGCTTTTTGATTATGGATGGTAATGCTGTCCAGCAATTGACGCAGCGTAAGTGGTTTTACAGCCACTTCTTTTAATTGCCGGATTAAAGTATCCAGTTGGATCACTAATTCCTGGCTTAATCTAATATTATTCAGGCCTATTTTTTGTGATTTATAGCCCAGGTAATCAATAGCTAATGAATCGGCGGGGGTAAGCCGGGCAACGAGTGTAAACCTGCCTTCTTCGTTAGTAACGGTGCCGATATCTTTGCCTTGCAGACTGATGGAAACGTTAGAGATTGGCTGTTTATCTGTAGCGGAAATCACTTTGCCATTGAGCCTTGTTTGGCTATAAGCGGATAATCCGTTATAAATTAATACAGTTAGGACGATAAGGTTTTTAAGGCGCATGTGGTGACATTATTAATTGCCTCACTAATATACGGTTTTGAAGCGCCTTCGGCGGCAATGATCTTTAGAATAAAGATCATTGCCGCAATTAGATGGTTACCACCAGGCGTTTTCCGGCCGGAATATCCATATCCCAAAGTTTAGCGATATCCTTTAGCTTAACCGTAATAGTTTCCGTTTTAAGTTTACCTGCCGCGGCCAGTTGAAACATATCGGGCAATATTTCGGTAAAAAGCAGGCCAACCTGCTGCCTTGACCAGGCGCCCAAACCCGAGCCGCTTAGCTGAATGTTGACACTCCGGAGGTTAGCTGCCGATAGCTGGATCAGATCGCCGGTTACGCTGCCTACCGATACATACCGGATATGGTTGGTAAATGAGCCGTCGCCCTTTATACAGGCAAGTATGATTTCGGCGGTGTGCCCCCACAGGTAATCTATGATAATATCAATAGGTGTTTGGGCATGGATTGCTTTAAGCTGTGCTTTAAATGACTCATCATCCTGCAAAACAGAAACTACTTCGTCTGCACCAAGTTTTAAGAGGTCATTAAGCGACTGCTGATTTCTGCCGGTTACAATAACTTTTTTTGCGCCGTAATATTTGGCGATCTGGACAGCTATACGGCCGGTAAAACCCGTGGCGCCGTTAATCAGTACCACGTCACCGGGTTGGATATCCGCTTTAAACCTCAGCCCCATTGCCGCGCCAATTACCGCATTAGGCAGCGCAGCCGCTGCGGCATCATCCAGTTCCCGGGGTAATTTAACCATCCGGTCGCGGTCTATAGTCGCTTTCTCCGCCAGCATACCAGATACGCCCATTGCATACACCCTGGTGCCGTCTGCAAGCAAACAAACGCCATCGCCGCCAACCACCCGGCTACCGGGTTTGGGCGCGTTGCTGGTATAGTGCTTACCGGTAGCGCGCCCTTTATCAAAATGTTTAATGGCGACAGCCCTGACCGTTACCAGTAGTTCGTTATTGGTTTGGGCTATGGGATCGGGGAAATCCATATACTGAGGCAATTCGTTTTTGTCGTAAATTATTGCTGCTTTCATTTTTTTTCTTTTTTGTCAGGGGATAAAATTAGCTAAGTAAGCAGCGCGGCGACGATAACATATGTTATCAAATTCAGAAATGTAATTTACCTTTTGCCAGTTTGCTTTTGATGCGGCTTAAATGCACAGTGCTTACACCCAGGTAGGATGCTATGTAATGCTGCGGCACCCGTTGTATAATATGTGGTCTTTCAGTTAGTAATTTTTGATAACGCTGCTCGGGCTTATCCCTGATAAAGGAAACAAACTCATTAATATAATGGGTTTGCCGCCCGGCCGATACCTGCATAATCAGCCGGGCAAAATAAGGCTCGGAACTTAACTCCTCCATCAACCGGATAACATATTGTTTAGGCAATAAATAGACAACCGATGGTTCGATGGTTTCAATAGTGAACTGGCCGGGGGTATCATTAATAAAGCTTTCAAACGAGGTAAGGCCTTCATTTTCAAAAAAGAACTGTACGGTTTTATCGTCTCCGTTGTTATTAAAAAAGGCCCTGACACAGCCTTTCTCAATAAAAATATAATTTTGTGACACTGTTCCTTCTGCCAGCAAAATGGTTTTTGCGGCAACTTCCTGCCGCTGCTGAAATTCAAGATACTTATCCCAAAATGGATTTAATTGCGGAAATTGATTTTTAAAATGGAAAAGCATAGGTTTACTTTATTTTCTTCCTCAATTCGCTTAACGCATTACCCGCTATCCATCTGGCAGCTTTGCTATCCTGTAGCAAAATCCGCTCTGCGCAGGCAATAGCAACCGGTAACAGCACCCTGTTGCGTTTACCAACCTGGCGCAACGCCCAGTTTACAGCCTTCTTTACAAAGTTCCGGTCGTCCCAGGCCTCGCGTTCCATGATGGGGAAGAAGCTGATAAAAACATCATCGGGTGCTTTTTTATTGTGCACCGCGCATGCGGCCATCAGCACAAAGCCGGCGCGTTTTACAAATTCTTCTTTATGTGCACTAAATTCAATTGCTTTTTCAATGGCGTACGGGGTGCGGTCAAACAGGTTGCCGCAAACCTGATCGCAGATATCCCAGGACGTAAAATCTTTGGCCCACCTGTCAATATGTTGTGGTGTTACCAGCGCCGGGTCATCTATCATTGACGCCAGTATGCGCGCCTCGTGGATGTCAGTAGCCCATAATTTTTGCGCCAGCTCATGATCACTTTTGATCTGTTTAGCCAGCTGTCTCAGTTCCGGAATTTTAACGCCAAGCGCTTTTTCATTCTCAATGCCAAAACGCAGCATTCCGTCGCGGTATTTGGCGTCGGCTTTTTGTTTTAACAGGGCGATAACTTCGGTAACATCCATAACGCAGCAGGTTAATTTCCCGAAAATTATAAAATTTAATGAACTTTGTGGCTCAAATGCCGTTTATTGGGTAAACAAAATTTATGCTTAAAACTTTATTTTCTTTTTTGCCGGTGCTGATGGCTACCTTAATTTATGCGCAAACCCATACGGATACATCGGCCGGGCATTCGCCGGCACGTACCTTAACCTATCAGCAATATCAGGCTTATTTAAAAGGTGAAGCAGGCGAGGAACTGGCCCGGGTTGCTGAAATGAACCATTATCCACTACCGGATAAAGTACTGAAATGGCGCAATGAACTAGACCTTAGTCCTATACAAATAAAGAAAATAACTGAGGCCAGCGCTTACCTAAGGCGTCGCAGATTACAGATTGGCGGTTCTGTTATTGATACAGAACGGATGCTTGATAGCATGTTCAGGTATAATAAAGTGCAGGATGGCGGCCTTATTTTTTATGCTAACCGTTATGGATTATACCAGGGCGAATTAAGAAACGCGTTGTTACAGGCCTGTTTATCAACACAAAAACTATTGTCGCAGAAACAAATAGACAGGTATGAAGGCTTGCAGAAACGTAATTGATGAATATGCCGTTCAATTTATTTAATTTAGCGCCCTCATTATTTTAGATATGAAGATTACGTTCGATTTTGAAAAACCATTGGCAGATTTGCTTCACCAGATTGAAAAAGTGAAGCAGGTTGAAGACAAAAATAAGTTAGACATGTCTGCAACAGTGGCTGAGCTGGAGAGTAAATTAGAAGCAACCAAGAAAGAAATATACGGTAACCTGACAGGCTGGCAAAAAGTGCAGATCTCCCGTCATCCCGAAAGGCCATATACTTTACAATACCTGGAGCTGATGTGCGACGATTTTATTGAATTGCACGGCGACCGCACGGTTGGCGACGATAAAGCTATAATTGGTGGTTTTGGTACCTTAAATGGCGAAACAGTTATGTTCATAGGCCATCAAAAAGGCCGCAATACCAAAGAACGGCAGTACCGCAATTTCGGTATGGCTAACCCAGAAGGTTACCGCAAGGCTTTAAGATTGATGAGGCTGGCCGAAAAATTTGGCAAACCGGTAGTTACGCTTATTGATACACCGGGAGCGTTCCCGGGGCTGGAAGCTGAAGAGCGCGGCCAGGGCGAAGCCATCGCGCGGAATCTGCTGGAGATGGCGGTACTTAAAGTGCCGGTTATTTGCGTAGTTATTGGCGAAGGTGCATCGGGTGGCGCATTGGGTATTGGTATTGGCGATAAGGTAATGATGCTGGATAACTCGTGGTATTCGGTTATATCGCCCGAGAACTGCTCAACCATTCTGTTTAAAACGTGGGAGCAAAAAGAACGTGCTGCAGAGATGCTGAAACTGACCTCGACCGAGATGTTAAAAAATAAACTGATTGACGGCGTTATTAAAGAGCCACTGGGCGGCGCACATCAGGACCCGGTTGCCATGGCAGCCACCTTAAAGAAACAACTGTTAAAAGATATTAAAGCCCTTAAAGAACGCGACGTTAACGAACTGGTTACCGAGCGTATAGACAAGTTCTGCTCAATGGGTGTGGTAATAGAAGGGTGATAACAGTGATCCTTAAAGAAAAAAGGCCGGGCTTCATAGGAAGCCCGGCCTTTTTCTTTAATATAATTTGCTTTTGCCGGAGGGGCGCGGCGAAGTAACAGCACGCTGTAAAATTGTAATTGTGCTGCGCATAATGGCTATTACTGCTTCAAATTAACCCCAAAATCTTTAACATAAACATCCAATTGTGCTTTGTATTTATCGCTTAAGCCGGTGTGGTTATAGGTTTTGGTAAGACCCGTTAATCCGTTTAATAAAGAGATCCCAAATTGTACCTCATTCCCGGCGGTTTGTTTACCATCTTTAAACAACGAGTAGTTATAGTTTAATGAATTGGCTACATAATCTTCAATCTGGCTCACGTTTTTGTCAGCCAGGGCGGTTTCACCAAGGCGATAGGCCAGTTCGGCCATATAATACTTGCGCACAGCTATTTCCTGCACCGGTATAATAGCCGGCATTACGTCATCAAATTTATGTAAAGCTTTTTTAGCCAGATCAGGGTGCCCTTCTTTAACCAGCTTATCGGCAAGGTTTAAATAAACGCGGGTAATTAACGGTAAAAACTGGGTTAATGATTCATGATCCAGATAGCCTGCCGTTTTAAAATTGCCCCATTTAAATTTGTTAACCAGGTTATTATACATTACCAGGCTGTTAGTAGCATCCAATGGGGTGGCGGCAGTATCCGGTTTTAAAGGTAACAGGCGATAGGCAAAACCCTCGTTATACATGTATTTACCCAGGCCCATCATATTTTCGGGCGGGCAGGTAACGGTAAAGTAAACCGGTCTTTTCCAGTTGTTATGTGATAAAATATCCATCATAGCTAAATTATCCTTGGTAACATAGGCGCCACCCGGATATGTAAAGTCCATAACCGGGGCAATCTGGTCCTTTTTATCGGCAGGCACGGTGCCTGTTTTAATAACGTCATCAGCATTTACCGTTAATTTAAAGTTTTTGGTAGGCAGGTAATTCATTGATTCGCCATTCTCAAACTGTACCATAGCATCTTTGTTATCTGACGTTATAAAATCAAATACATCCTTTAATTCTAATGATCCCGGTATTTTGGCATCGTTATAATAAATTAAGTCGCGGGTGCCGGTTTTATATTTATTAAAAGCCATGGTAATCGGCAACGGTGCAGACTCATTCATTTTGCCTGTCATCTGCCTGATGTACCAATCAGTACCTAATAAGCTCAGGTTTACAATACGCACATCAGGGCGCACATTTTCAACTTCCTGTATGTACCATAAGGGGTACGTATCATTATCGCCAAACGTAAACAGGATGGCATTTGGGGCGCACGAGTTAAGGTAATCATACGCCATATCATGCGGTGTAAGCTTGGTTGAGCGGTCATGGTCATCCCACTCCTGGTTTGCCATTAAAACCGGGCCAACCGCCAGGCATACCACGGTGGCCAGTAATGCAGCATTGATCTTGCGTTCTTTTTTACTTAACAGATCGGCTATGCAGAGGACTGCCAGGCCTATCCATATTGCAAAGGCATAGAACGAGCCGGCATAAGCGTAATCACGCTCACGCGGCTGCAATGGGTCCTGGTTAAGGTATAATAATATGGCGATACCGGTAAAAAAGAAAAGCACCACCACCACGCCGGCATCTTTTTGGTTGCGCTTAAAGTGGAAATAAACGCCCAGCAATCCTAAAATCAGCGGTAAGAAAAACAGCCGGTTATAAGTTTTGCTTTTGGTTACCGAGTAGGGCAGTACCTTGCTAAAGTTCCAGCCGCTAATCCAGTTGCCGTCTATTCCGTTGTCCTGTCCGTCCATTTCATTGGTCCGGCCCACAAAGTTCCACAAAAAATAGCGGGTATACATTTGGTTAACCTGCCAGCTAAAGAAGAATGAAAGGTTGTCGGCAAATGTTGGGCTCTGGCCTTCGGGCAGTTGTACCCAATCGCGGTAAAATTGCGCGTGGCCTGCCTTCTCACTAAACATCCGCGGAAAGATAGTGTTGTGGTCATAAACAATGTTTTGTTTTTTACCTACTATCTCATATTTGGTTTCACCACGGCGATAAATGTTTGCGCCCTCTGTCTGATCAATGGCTTTTGAATCGAAAAACTGGCCGTACAATAACGGAGTGTCGCCGTACTGATCACGGTTAAGGTAGCCGTTTAAGGCAAAGGCGTCCTGCGGGTTACTGTTATTTAGATTGGTCCCCGCTTTGGCACGGATAACGATCATCACGAACGAACTGTAACCGAACAATATAAAAGCGGTGCAAATTAAAAAGCTGTTTAATGCAAAACGTTTCTCGCGTATTTTAAAACCATACTCTAATATAGCCGCTATAATAACCGACATAAAAAAACCCAAAATACCGGCGCTTATGGTCAGCGTTAACACAAAGCAAACAGCGGCAGTAATAATGGTTGTATTTGATGGCCTAATGGTATAAAGTATCCCGGCAATCAGTGTTGCAAACAGCAGCAGGAAAAATACAATGGCACCGCTGCCAAAACCGAAGCCAAGTGTGTTTACAAAAAAGAGGTCAGAAAAAGCGGCGCCTTTTACCGTGTACTGTATAATGCCCCACAACACGGCCGCCACAATTACCACGCCCAATAAAAACACTTTGATAGTGCCCCAGGTGCTCGCAGATTTTGATTTGCGGAAATATACTACCAGCGCAATGGCGGGTATTACCAGTAAATTTAATAAGTGAATGCCGATTGACAGGCCCATTACATACGCTATGAAAATGATCCATTTATCAGAACGGGGTTCGTCGGCATGCGCATCCCATTTTAAAATAGCCCAGAACACAATAGCGGTACAAAGCGATGACTGCGCATAAACTTCCGACTCGACTGCAGAGAACCAGAACGTATCAGAAAAAGCGTAAGCCAGCGCGCCTACCATACCGGCACCCATAATCAGGATGATGTTGGTGAGATGAAGGTCGTCCTCTTTTTTTATCAGGATCTTTTTTGCCAGCGCGGTAATCGTCCAGAATAAAAATAATATGGTTGCCCCACTGGCCAGCGCCGACGCCATATTAGTCCAGTAAGCTACCTTATCAAGATGCCCCATCGACAATAAAGAAAATATTTTGCCAATCATGGTAAATAGCGGCGCACCCGGTTGGTGGGCTACCTGCAGACGGTATATACAGGCAATAAATTCGCCGCAATCCCAAAAACTGGCTGATGGTTCAAGGGTTAAAATGTAAGTTATTGAAGCTATCAGGAAGGCTATCCAGCCAAATAAGTTATTGATCTTGTTATATTTCATCTGGAAAATATAAGAGGTAATGGTTTAAATCTGAGCCGAAAATAATAAAACTAAGCTGATATTGTGGCTGCCCCCGTTAGGATTTAGCATATTTTAACATAATTTGCAGTCACACAATAAGTTTTATACTTTTTTGAGATTTCCATTTTGAAGTTGAAAATTTCGTCTTATATTTGCATTCCTTTTCGGAACATATGTTTCGGGGGCGGAGATTGCCTGATAGTATAATGGTAGTACGACGGTTTTTGGTACCGTTTGTCTAGGTTCGAATCCTGGTCGGGCAACAATTAACGATTTCGGATTTCGGATTTTCAATTTCGGATTAGTTCCGGAGAAGATTCAAATCCGAAATTGTTTTTTATAGCAATAACCAAACGATGCCCTTACAATTTAACACAGTTAAATTATTTTCAGGTTCTGGCTCTGTAGAACTGGCAACAAAAATTGCTGATGCTTATGGTCATGGACTAGGTGAATCTGTTTTATCCCGTTTCAGCGATGGCGAGTTTCAGCCCCATTTTAATGAGTCTGTTCGTGGTTGTGATCTTTTTCTGATTAATTCTACTCATCAGCCTACCGATAACTTAATGGAGTTATTAATGATGATAGACGCTGCCCGCCGGGCTTCTGCCCATCATGTAAACGCCGTTATACCTTATTTTGGTTTGGCAAGACAGGACAGGAAAGATAAACCGCGTGTTGCTATAGGTGCCAAGCTGATTGCAAATTTACTGGTGGCGGCAGGTATAGACCGCATTATGACCATGGATTTGCATGCAGCGCAGATACAGGGATTTTTTGACGTTCCGGTAGACCACCTGGACGGTTCAATAATTTTTGTACCTTATATTAAAGCACTGGGATTAAGTAAATTAACCATTGCATCGCCCGATATGGGCGGCTCATACCGGGCACGTGGGTTTGCCAAGTTCTTTAACGCCGAGGTGGTAATTTGCGACAAGCAACGTAAACGCGCCAATGAGATAGAATCAATGACGCTGATAGGTGATGTTACCAACCAGGACATTGTGTTAATAGATGATATTTGCGATACGGCCCGTACACTGGCAAAAGCGGCTCAGCTGATCATGGACCGTGGCGCACGTAGCGTACGTGCAGTTTGTACGCACCCGGTATTGTCTGGTAATGCTTATGAAACTATTGAAAACTCTGCCCTGGCCGAGCTGATAGTTACAGATACCATACCGTTAAAACAACCAAGCCCAAAGATAACCGTGTTATCCACAGCTGATTTGTTTGCCAAAGCGATAATGAACGTAAATGAACATGGCTCAATAAGCCAGCTGTTTAAAGTAGATTAAAAATATCCCTGCGCGATGCAGGGCTTTATAAATAAATAATAAATAAAACAAATGAAATCAATTGCTATTAGCGGTTCTCCAAGAGAGAACGTAGGGAAAAGAGACGCGAAAGAGCTGCGTTACCAGGCTTTGGTACCGGCAGTGCTTTACGGTGGTGCAACACAAACCCACTTTTCGGTGTCCGCAGCTGATTTGAAAGCCGTAGTTTATACGCCGGTTGTTCATTTCATCGACCTTGACATTGCTGGTGTTAAATCACAGGCTATTATTAAAGATCTGCAGTTCCATCCATTAACTGAGCAGATCATCCACGTAGACTTCTTATTATTGGATGAAGCTAAACCTATTGCTATCGACATCCCTGTACGTTTAACAGGTACTTCGCCAGGTGTTAAAGTAGGTGGTAAACTGGTACAAAAATTACGTAAGCTAAAAATCAAAGCATTACCTAAAGATCATTTAGACTTTATTGATGTTAGCATTGAAGCTTTAGAAGTTGGTAAATCAGTTAAGGTTGCAGAAATCAGCTTACCTAATTTAACTATCTTAAATTCTAAAGAAGATACTATTGTTTCTGTTACAACTTCACGTGCTTTACGTCAGGCCGAGCAGGAAGCAGCAGCAGGTAAAAAATAATTTAAGGATTTCACTGATTAGTTAGTGATTCCACAGATTTTAAAAGCGACAAGTTTAATACTTGTCGCTTTTGTTTTTTTTAGAAAATAATATCTTCGCAACAAGTTGTTGTTGGAGGGATTAAGGTTCCATCGGTGAAATCAGTAATAACCGGTACAATTAATAACATAGACATTAAATCCTATTTTAGTAAACATTTAAAAAGCCGGTGTAAAACGAAATGAAGTATCTGATTGTTGGTTTAGGTAATATTGGTCCCGAGTATGCTGATACGAGGCATAACATTGGTTTTATGATATTGGATGAACTGGCCAGGCAGGAAGGTGCGAAGTTTCATAACATGCGCCTGGCTTATTATACCGAAGTAACTTACAAGGGCCGTACGCTATGCCTGATTAAGCCAACAACTTACATGAATCTTAGCGGCAAGGCAGTTAACCATTGGATGAAGGAGCTTAAGATACCGGTAGAGAACGTATTGGTATTGGTTGATGATATTGCCCTGCCATTAGGCACGCTGCGCCTTAAACCCAAAGGCAGCGCCGCCGGCCATAACGGCTTAAAACATATAGAAGCCACCCTGGGCAATAATGAATACGCCCGCCTGCGTTTTGGTGTCGGCGATAACTACCCCAAAGGCCGCCAGGTTGATTATGTATTAAGCGGATTTGATGATGACGAAAAACCTGAATTGCCTGCGCTGATAGACCGGTCTATCGAAATGATAAAAAGCTTTGCAACGATAGGGACGGAGTTGACGATGACGAAGTTTAATAAGTAGCCAAAATCATCCTTTAGTTAAATTTATGTTAAAGTTTTTAAAAAGTGTAACGATATAAAGACTTTAGTGTCTTTATATCAAACGCTTATGAAAAAACTTATCCTTACCTTTTTCACAATTTGTATAGCTGCATCGATATTTGCCCAGGCTCCAAAAACTTTATTGATCAAAGGCGTAGTGACCGACTCGGTTACTAATAAGCCTATTGGCTATGCCACCGTTGCCTTGCAGAGCGCTAAAACACAGGTAGCAGTTAAGAGCATACTTACCAGCGACGATGGTAGTTTTGAGCTTGATGTGCCCTCTAAAATCTATCGGCTGGTGTTTGCCAATGCAGGGTATCAGCCCAAGATGCTTAGCTTAACAGATAGCGTTGGCGCTGTTGCTGTCGGTAATATCGTCCTGTCGCCGGTCACTAAACAACTTGCGGGTGTTACCATAACCGCTGCCAAACCATTAATGAAGCGCGAGGTTGACAGGATAAGCTACGATGTACAGGCCGATCCGGAAAGCAAAGCGGTATCCGCATTAGACATGATGCGCAAAGTACCGCTGTTATCTGTAGATGGCAATGACGCTATTAAATTAAAGGGTAACAGTAACTATAAGATCCTGGTGAACGGTCGCGAGTCAGCTTTAGTTGCCAAAAGTCCGTCGGACATATTAAAAGCCATGCCTGCAACCAATGTTGAAAGGATAGAAGTAATCACCACGCCTCCGGCGAAGTACGATGCCGAGGGTTTGGCAGGCATCATCAATATCATCACTAAAAAAAATGCGGATCAGGGATATAACGTGGGTATAAACGGACGGATGAATACTGTTTGGGGCCCCGGCATCAATATCAACAGCACGGTTAAGCAGGGTAAATTTGGTATGTCGGCGTTTGGAGGTTTTGGGCAGGGCGGTAATATTAACCGTAAAAGAGAATCGGGCAGTACGCAAAATTTTTTCAGCCAGCAGTCTACCCTGTCGCAAAGCGGGATCAATGCTTTTGGCGGCAATTATCAATACGGTAATGCCGAGTTGAGTTATGAGATAGACTCGCTTAACCTCCTAACCGCGTCCCTTGAATTTTACGGCAATGATTTTAACCAGTATAATAACCAATCCTCTACACTTACCAATGGTTCTGGCGGTATAGACCAGGGATATAGCCTGGCCAACACCGGCAATGGCAATGAGGCGGGTGGTGGTGGGGCCATCAACTATCAGTTGGGTTTTAAAAATAAAAAAGACCGTTTGCTTACGCTGTCCTATAAATATAATTATGCCCCTTACAATCAGTTTAATGATAACCTTTTTTCTGATCGTATAAATTATCCAACAACGTCGCATCCAGATTTTCAGCAATATAATAAAGCCGGCAACCGTGAGCACACCATCCAGTTGGATTATGCGCATCCCTTTAAAAAAATCACGATTGAAGCCGGCGCCAAGGGCATTATGCGTAATAATTTCAGCAATTATCATTTAGATGATAAAGATTACAGTACCAATACCTATATAACCAACCCCGGCCAAACCAATGATTTTAATTACCGCCAAAATGTATACAGCTTTTATAATTCATATCAGCTAAAGCTGGATAAATGGGCAGCCAAAGCAGGGCTGCGCTTGGAGCACACCACTGTTGATGCCGATTTTTCATCTGCAGGCACCACGGTAAAACAGGATTATAATAATTTTATACCGTCTATATCCATACAACGCAATTTAAAAGGCAGCAGCCTTAACCTGGGTTTTACGCAACGCATACAGCGCCCGGTTATTTACCAGCTCAATCCATTTGTTGATCAAACCAACCCCAAATTTATCAGCACCGGTAATGCCGGTCTGCGGCCCGAGTTAAATAATTCGTTCGAGTTTACTTACAGTAATTTCTCTAAAACGCCAATCAATATCGGCTTAAGCTACTCGTTTTCAAACAACTCGATACAAAATGTATCGGGTTTACAGGTAAATAATGTTGCCGGTAAATTGGATACCGTTACCATTACAACTTTCCAAGACCTGGGCAGCAACAATACGCTGGGGCTAAATCTTAACACCAACCTTAACATTACCCAAAAACTAACCTTTAATATAAATGCCCAGCTAAACCATGTGTGGCTAAAAGGGCAATATAATGGCCAGATGTATAAAAATAGTGGTTATACCGGCAATGCTTTCGGCGGCCTTGTTTACAAGTTTGATAAAGGTTACCGTTTTAATATTGATGCCGGCTATTACAGCGGTAATGTGGTTTTGCAAGGACAATCAAACGCGTTTATATATTCGTCTTATGTTATGTCAAAAGAGTTTTTAAACAAAACGGCTACTATATCGCTGGTGGCAAATAACCCTTACAGCAAATTCAGATCATTTAGGTCAAGCACTACCACGGCTGATTATTATCAGACATCATACAACCAAAATTTTTACCGCACACTTGCCGTAAGGTTTAACTACAAATTTGGCAAGCTCAACAGCGACATAAAGAAGAACAAGCGCGGCATTAATAATGACGATACCAGGGGCGGTTCCGGTAAAAGTACTGGCGGCGGTAATTAATAACTTGTAAATTTACCGCATGAAAGTTTACGGGATCACCAATTGCAATACAGTTAAAAAAGCGCTCGACTGGTTCAAGGCCAATGACGTTATTTATGAGTTTCATGATTTTAAAAAACTGGGTATAAGCCAGGAAAAGCTGCAGGAGTGGGACAGCAAAGCCGGTTATGAAAAGTTTTTAAACAAACAGGGGCTTACCTGGAAACAACTTGCCCCGGCAACCAAGGACAGCATCAGGACCAGGGAAGATGCCCTGCAACTTTTACAACAAAAAACCAGCATGATTAAACGCCCCGTTATTGAGGATGGCGACTTTTTGTTTTTTGGCTTTGATGAGGCTGCTTATCAATCTCATTTTAAGCGGTAGAGACATCATATTTTGCGTCTCACGCAAAATAATCTCGTATAGCGTATTCGCTACGCTGATGTAATAATTTACTTACGTATAATTTGATTGCCTTATTTTTTTATTTTTACAACTCAAACTAAAATAGCTGATGAAATTTAACATTAATGCCGGTTTTGTACTGGCTTTTTGCGCTGGTATGGGCGCCGCTAAGGCTCAAACTACGCCAACCGCGGCCCAGCAACAAGCACGCATCACGGGCCGCGCCGTTGAGGTTGCCGACCCGAATGCCCCGCCAACCAATTACGATTACCACGAAACCTTTAAGCCGTTTTTTTATACCAAAAATGGTAATGAAATGCGCGCAGCCGATGGTCAGCCGGGCCCCAAATACTGGCAAAACCGAGCCGACTACCAGCTAAATGCTACCTTGCATGAGGATGCCAACGAAGTGGTAGGTACCGAGATATTAACCTACACCAATAACAGCCCGCAAAAGCTGGGCTTTATATGGATGCAGTTAGATCAAAACCTATTTAAACAGGACTCGAGAGGTATAAAACAAGTGCCGCTTGACAATACCGGGACCCCACGCAGCCGTAACTGGGGCCAGGGCCAGGTGTTTGATGCCGGCTTTAAAATAAAATCAGTAAAAGTTTTAAGTATAACCAAAGGCAGCAATACCGTTGCTGAGGTTGATGCAAAATACCTGATCAATGATACCCGCATGCAGGTATTTTTACCGGCACAGTTAGCCGCCGAAGGCGGTCAGCTTAAACTTAAAATAGAATATTCATTTGTATCGCCTGACTATGGATCAGACCGTATGGGTATCATCTTACAGGGTACAGAAAAGGGCCAGTCAAGAAATGGCAAGATCTTCCAGGTGGCGCAATGGTACCCGCGTATGTGTGTGTATGATGATGTGCAGGGCTGGAACACGCTTCCCTATACCGGCGAGAGTGAGTTTTATTTAGAGTATGGCGATTTTGATATTAACATTACCGCGCCGGCAAAAGACATTGTGGTATGTTCGGGCGAATTGCTGAACGCTAAAGATGTTTATACACCCGAGCAGCAAAAAAGATGGGCAGCTGCGGCCCAAAGCGATAAAACAGTAATGATCCGTACTGCGGATGAGGTTACTGATCCCGCGTCGCGTCCGGCAGGAAAAAAAGAATTAACCTGGCACTTCCAGATCAGGAACGCACGTGATGCTTCCTGGGGCGCATCTGCATCATTTATAGTTGACGCCGCCAGAATGAATTTGCCAAGCGGCAAAAAATCATTGGCAATATCAGCCTATCCGGTTGAAAGCAGCACAGCAGGTGGTGGCCAATGGAGCCGTGGCACCGAGTTTATTAAAGCATCGATAGAGTATAATTCAAAAAAATGGTTTGAGTATTCATATCCTGCTGCTACGGGTGTTGCCGGTAAAGCAGGTGGTATGGAATATCCGGGCCTTGTATTTTGCAGCTTAGCCGGCGGCTGGGGCGTAACTGATCATGAGTTTGGCCATAACTGGTTCCCGATGATCGTAGGATCAAACGAGCGTTTGTATGGTTGGATGGACGAGGGTTTCAATACGTTTATCAATACTTTATCAACCCAAAATTCATTAAACGGCGAGTTTTATAAGCCAGCCAATGCCGAGCGTTTGCTAACTAACTGGAAAAATTTTACCCGCCCCGGGTTGGAGCCAATATTAAGCAATCCGGATAACCTGAAAGAAACTAATAACGGTACCTTGTTGTATAGCAAACCAAGTGCGGGCCTGGTTATGCTGCGCGAGCAGATATTGGGGCCCGAGCGTTTTGATTTCGCGTTTAAAACTTACATTAACCGCTGGGCCTATAAACACCCTACACCTGACGACTTTTTCAGAACGATGGAAAACGCGGCAGGCGAGAGCCTGCAATGGTTTTGGAGAGGCTGGTTTGAAAACAACTGGCGCCTTGACGTTTCCGTTCGCGATGTGAAGTATATTGATAATGACCCAACCAAGGGGGCTATCATCACTATTGATAACCTGGAGAAGATGGCAATGCCTGTGGTGTTGGAAATTAAAACCGTTAGCGGCAAAACCGAGCGCGTAAACTTTACCGGCGAGATCTGGGAGCGTAACGTAAGCTGGTCGTTTAGATATATGTCTAACGAACCAATCGAGTCTGTCACCTATAACCCTGACTCGACATTGCCGGATTATAACCCGTCAAACAACGTTTGGAAAAAACAATAAAACAGGAACCCGGCTCAATGCCGGGTTTTTTGTTTGTAATAGGTTTGTTAATTTTAAACAGCCAATGTTAAAATATATGGTAATACCAACTATTGGTATTATAATTGATTTACCTTAGTCGTATAACACACAACCTATGAAACGCTATCTCGGAATTATTGTATTGTTGCTGATAACCTGTTACGCCAATGCGCAGGATATATTAAAAGGGACGGTAGTGGAAGCGGACACACATGAAAAGCTAAGCAATGTGTTTGTGCATAATACCAATAACAAACAAATAACCCTGGTTGATAAGAACGGCAGATTTGAAATAAGGGCGGCGACCGGCCATACGCTTATTTTTGATTCGCCGGGCTATCTGTCTGATACGCTGTTTTTGGCGGATATGAGGCCGATAAGGGTTGAATTGAAACAGGTGGGCATCGTTTTAAAAGAGGTTAATATTAACTCACGCGCGGCAACGTTTAATCCCCGTACCGAGTATCCCGAGGTTTACACCAAAAGCAAGGTTTATGTATTCTCGCCAAGCACCTGGTTTTCCAAAGAGGGTAAGGATGCCAGGCGTTTAAAACGCTTTTTTGCTATCGAGGAACGCGAACGTTATGTAGATAAATATTACACTGCCAGTTACGTTGGCTCGCTGGTGCCCTTAAAAGGCATTGAGCTGCAAAACTTTATGGCCCTGTATCGTCCAAGTTATGCTTATGTAAAAAATAACACCGGCCCCTCGCTGGCGGTATATATCAATGATTCTTATCAGAAATATAAGGCATTGCCGCCCGAGAAACGGAAACTGCCGGGTTTAAACGGGCAATAATTGTGTGAATAGATTTGACAACCTGGTAAGATTGTCAAATCTTCTTTTATGATTAGACCAAATATTCAAACAACGTCTGTTCCTTATTCAATTCAATAACTTCAAAACGGTGTTCTTTAAATCGTTTTAAAAGCCCTTCATAATCATTCCTGTTAGCCAGCTCGATGCCTACCAGGGCAGGGCCTTGTTCTTTCTCTGTTTTTTTGATGAACTCAAAACGGGTAATATCGTCATGTGGGCCCAATACATTGTTCACAAATAGCTTTAGTGCACCCGGGCGCTGCGGGAAACGGACGATGAAGTAATGTTTCAATCCTTCATACAATAATGATTTTTCTTTGATCTCCTGCATCCGGGCAATGTCGTTGTTACCGCCGCTGATAACACAAACCACCTTTTTACCTTTGATCTGGTCTCTACATTGGTCCAAAACTGCAACTGACAATGCACCGGCAGGCTCAACCACTATCGCCTCCTCGTTATATAATTTCAGGATGGTTGTACAAACTTTACCTTCGGCGGCAAGCTTTATTTCATCCAGGACTTTAGTACAAAGGCTATAGGTTAAATTACCTACACGTTTAACGGATGCACCATCAACAAAACGGTCTATTTGCGGTAAAGTAACCGGGCCACCATGTTTAAACGCTTCCATCATAGACGGAGCGCCTTCGGGCTCAACACCTATCAATGTTATAGTTGGATTTTTTTCTTTAAGATAAGTTCCGGCGCCGGCTGCCAGGCCGCCACCACCGATAGGCATGATCACTACTTCGGTATCCGGCAGGTCTTCTAATATCTCTACACCAACTGTTCCCTGGCCCTCAATGATACTATAATTATCAAAAGGGGGGATGAAGGTCATTTGATGTTTAGCAGTATAGGCAAGGGCCTCCATCAGGCAATCATCAAAAGTATCGCCTACCAACACCAGCTCAACGCTGCCGTTGCCAAACATTTCTGTTTGCTGTACTTTTTGTTTCGGGGTGATCTCGGGCATAAAAATTACGCCTTTGGTACCCAATTTATCGCAGGAGAAAGCTACTCCCTGCGCATGATTGCCCGCGCTGGCGCAAACCACCCCGCGGTTTAATTCGTCAGCACTTAACTGGCTTATCATGTTATAGGCGCCGCGCAGTTTGTAAGAACGCACAATTTGCAGGTCCTCGCGCTTAAGGTAGATCTCGCAATCGTATTTTTCTGAAAGGCGCGGATTATAAATAAGCGGGGTATGTTTTACAACGTCCTTTAATCGCTTTGCGGCGGCTTCGAAATCTATTTTAACGGTGTTGACTGACATACTTGAAAGTGTATTATTTATAGGTGTAAAGGTAATTCTTTATTGTCATTTCGAAACGAGGAATGAGTGAGCAATCTTAAACGAGCGATCCGCCTACCAGCGTTTAAGATTTCTCTTCGCTACGCTCATTCGAAATGACAAAGCCCCGTTCTTTAAAACGAGGCTTTGAATATCATTAATTATTCCCCCTTCAGGGGGTTAACGGGCGAACTATATGTTTTGTGCCAGCCAATCGCCTACTTCGCTGGTTTTATAAGCTTTATTTTTACCGGCAAGGTCCTCTGTTACGATACCTTCGGCTAATGATTTATTTACAACGCTGCGGATCAGTTCTGCTTCTTCCTTCAAACCAAACGCATCCTCAAACATCATAGCTGCTGATAATACGGTTGCTAACGGATTAGCGATATCTTTACCTGCTGCCTGCGGGTACGAACCATGTATAGGCTCAAATAACGACGTATGAACGCCGATTGATGATGACGGCATTAATCCCATTGATCCTGATATTACCGATGCTTCATCGGTCAGGATATCGCCAAATAAATTTTCGGTGATCAATACATCGTAGCTGCTTGGCCATTGTACCAGGCGCATAGCCACAGCATCAACAAACTCATAACTAACGGTAACTTCAGGATAATCTTTTTCCATTGCCTGTACGGTTTGTCTCCAAAGGCGTGAGGTCTCCAAAACGTTAGCTTTATCTACACAGCATAATTTTTTGCTGCGCTGCATCGCCATTTCAAAACCAAGTTTAGCTAAACGCACTACTTCGTCTTTGGTGTACGTACAAGTATCAAAAGCAGTATTTCCGTCTTCTGATCTGCCGCGCTCGCCGAAGTAAATACCACCGGTAAGCTCGCGCAGGATGATCAGGTCAGTACCCTCAATACGCTCGCGTTTAAGCGGCGAATTGTCAATTAACGAAGGGAAGGTAAACGTAGGTCGTACGTTTGCAAACAGCCCCAGTTTTTTACGCATCTTCAATAAGCCTTGTTCCGGGCGTACTTTAGCGGTTGGGTCGTTATCAAAACGTGGGTGGCCGATAGCACCAAACAATACCGCGTCAGCAGCCATACAAACCTCATGAGTCGAATCCGGGTAAGGTTCGCCAACAGCATCTATCGCGGCAGCACCGGTTAAGGCAGCCGTCCAAACAATTTCATGATTAAATTTTTTTGCTACAGCGTTAGATACTTTAACGGCCTGGTCAATAACCTCTGGTCCAATTCCATCTCCTGCTAAAAGGGCGATATTTAGTTTCATTTTATAGTTGTGTTTTATGATTACACCGATGTTGTGTTGATTACATCGATTTTTTGTTCAATTTTATTCCTAATCTCTAATCACCAATCTCTAACCTCTATATGATATTCAGCATTTTCTGCGTCGCTTTAATAGCGCAAACCGTCTGATCGGAATCTAACCCGCGGGTTATGAATTTCTTTTGATCGGTTTCCCAGGTAATGATGGTTTCGCACAAGGCGTCAGAGGAACTGCCGGGAGCTATACGTACCGCATAATCTATCAGCTTTGGTAATGTCCTTTGTTTTTTAGCATAAACTTTAGCCAGCGCGTTCATAAAAGCGTCAAACTGGCCGTCGCCCTGCGCATTCTCTTCAAATTTTTCGCCATCGATGCTCATAGCTATGGTAGCCGACGGGCGCAAACCCATTGCGTTCATCAGCACGTATGAATCTACAATAACCTTTTCGTCATACAGGCTGCTATCCAATACATCAGATATAATATATGGCAGATCTTCCTTGGTTACGGTTTCTTTTTTATCGCCCAGCTCAATAACACGCTGGGTAACCTTCTTCAAATCGGCATCGTTTAATTTAAGCCCAAGTTCCTGCAGGTTTTTTTCAATATTGGCCTTGCCGGATGTTTTACCCAGTGCATAATTACGCTTGCGGCCAAAACGTTCGGGCAGCAGGTCATTAAAATAAAGGTTGTTCTTGTTGTCGCCATCAGCATGGATGCCGGCTGTTTGCGTAAACACATTTTCGCCGACGATGGGTTTGTTGGTAGGGATCCGCACGCCCGAGAAAGTTTCAACCAGCTTGCTGACTTTATAAATAGACGATTCTTTCAACCCTATTTCAACCTCCGGCACAAAGTCATTGATTACGGCCACAGCACTGGCCAGTGCCGCATTACCCGCACGTTCGCCCATACCGTTAATGGTAAGGTGCAAGCCGCTTATGCCTGCTTTTACGGCTTCCAATACATTGGCGGTGCCCAGGTCATAGTCATTATGCGCATGGAAATCAAAATGCGTATCAGGGTACCTGGTAATCAGTGCCGATAAAAATTGATAGGTTTCGGCGGGAGTTAAAACGCCCAGCGTATCCGGTAATAAAATCCTTTTTACCGGCTGTTGGATAATAAAATCAAGGTACTGGTAAACATACTCGGGCGAATTGCGCATGCCGTTGCTCCAATCCTCTAAATAGACGTTAGTGGCTATGCCGTTTTTAGCGGCCAGCTCAATTACCTGTGTTATCTCTGCAAAGTGCTGTTCGGGTGTTTTTTTAAGCTGATGGGTGAGGTGGTTTAATGAGCCTTTGGTTAAAAGGTTCTGCACCTTAACGCCGGCGTTGATCATCCACTCAATAGATACGCCGTTGTCAACAAACGACAATACTTCTATCCGGTTGGTGTAGCCGTGGATAGCCGCCCAGTCTAAAATTGTTTTAACAGCCTGAAATTCACCTTCGGATACACGTGCCGATGCTATCTCAACGCGGTCAACATTCAACTCCTCTAATAATAGCTGCGTGATGGTTAGTTTTTCGGATATGGAGAATGACACGCCTGATGTTTGTTCGCCATCGCGGAGTGTGGTATCCATTATCTCTATTTTCCTTCTTTCCATTGTAATTGGTTGGTCTGGCAAAGTAGCAACTGTATATTAAGGTAAAAGCGTCTCCACATTATGAAACGCTTTGTTATGATATCAAAGGTGAAATTCCTCCGGGGAAGGAACTTGTAGCATAACGCCCGGTTATATAGGAAGCTGCGCTGCAAATTCCTCAATTTCTCCTTTTATGCTTTGCAGATAGTCAATATCATCAAAGCCGTTAAGCATGTTGTTCTTTTTGTAAGAGTTAATATCAAACGTTTCTTTTTCGCCGGTAGCTAACAGGGTGATGGTTTGATTTGGCAGATTCACTTCAATTTCTGTTTTGGGGTCGGCAAATATCGCCGCGAAGATCTTCTCGGCAAATTCGGGGCTAACCTGTACCGGTAACACGCCTATGTTTAAGCAGTTGCCTCTAAAAATATCGGCAAAGAAACTGGATACCACGCAACGGAAACCATAATCATAAACCGCCCAGGCAGCGTGCTCGCGCGATGAGCCTGAACCGAAGTTTTTACCGCCAACCAATATTTTACCGGTGTAGGTAGGGTCGTTTAATACAAAATCTTTTTTAGGTGTATTGTCCGGGTTATACCGCCAGTCGCGGAAAAGGTTGTCACCAAAACCAACGCGCTCTGTAGCTTTTAAAAAACGTGCAGGTATTAATTGGTCGGTATCCACATTTTCAATAGGCAATGGTACCGCGGTGCTTGTAAGTATATTAAATTTATCGTAAGCCATTTTTTTAAGTCTGTAGTCGTTAGTCTAAGTCTATAGTCGATTTAATTTACTTTCGACTAAGGACTTAAGACTCAAGACTAATTAAACAAGTTCTTCAATTAATGTTCTCGGATCTGTTACTACGCCGGTAACTGCTGCTGCTGCTGCAACAAGCGGGCTGGCCAGCATGGTGCGTGAGCCCGGTCCCTGTCTGCCTTCAAAGTTCCTGTTTGAGGTACTTACTGCGTATTTGCCGGCAGGTACTTTATCATCATTCATAGCTAAACAGGCCGAGCAACCCGGCTGGCGCAATTCAAATCCGGCTTCGGTTAAAATATCCAGTAAGCCTTCTTCTTTAATTTGTGCCTCAACAATGTGCGATCCGGGTACTAACCAGGCCGTAACATTATCGGCCTTATGTTTGCCTTTTACCAACGAGGTAAACGCCCTGAAATCTTCAATACGGCCGTTGGTGCAGCTGCCCACAAAAACAAAATCCACCTGTTTGCCAATCATGCTCTGACCTTCGCTGAAGCCCATATAACCTAATGATTTTGCATAGGTTGCGGCTCCGCCTTCAACGTCAGCAGCGTCGGGGATTTCATGAGATATACCCATGCCCATACCCGGATTAGTACCGTAGGTAATCATTGGCTCGATAGCTGAACCATCAAAAGTTAATTCTTTATCAAATACCGCATCGGCATCCGTTTTTAGTGTTTTGTAATAGGCTAATGCCCTGTCCCAGGCTTCGCCTTTTGGGCTAAATTCGCGGCCCTTTACGTAGTTGATAGTGGTTTCATCCGGAGCGATCATACCGCCACGTGCGCCCATTTCAATACTAAGGTTACAAACTGTCATGCGGCCTTCCATGGTCATGTTTTCAAAAACATCGCCGGCATACTCCACAAAATAGCCGGTAGCCCCCGAGGTTGTTAATTGCGAAATAATAAATAGCGCAACATCCTTAGGCGTAACACCTTTGCCTAATTTGCCATTAACATTAATGCGCATTTTTTTAGGCTTTGGCTGCATGATACATTGGGTAGCCAATACCATTTCCACCTCAGATGTGCCGATGCCAAAAGCAATAGCGCCAAATGCACCGTGAGTTGACGTGTGCGAGTCGCCGCAAACGATGGTTGCACCCGGCTGGGTGATACCATACTCTGGCCCAACTACGTGTACGATGCCATTTTTTTGATGGCCCAGGCCCCAATAGCTAATGCCATACTCATTTGAGTTTTCTTCGAGCATGTGTAACTGGTTGGCTGACAGTGGGTCAGCAACCGGTAAATGCTGGTTAATGGTTGGTGTATTATGATCGGCAGTGGCGAATGTACGGTTAGGGTACAAAACGGTAGTGCCCCTGGTTTTTAAGCCTAAAAAGGCAACAGGGCTGGTAACTTCGTGAATAAGGTGTCTGTCAATAAAAAGCACGTCCGGCCCGCCTTCAATCTTACGTACTACGTGTGCATCCCACACCTTATCAAATAATGTCTTGCTCATTTTTTTAAATTGTATTTATTATCTTTTTTGCACCGACTGAACGTACATATTGTCGCCCGTCATTAACAATAAAAGGTCATCATCATTTATATCTAATTTATTATCGGCCAGGGTAAGGAAACGGTGATAAGCATCGCCTAATTCTTCCTTATTCAGGTTGATTCCCAAACGTTCTAAATGGAACTTTAAAGCATGCCTGCCGCTGCGCGCGGTCAATACAATACTTGCGTTAGGGAAACCAACATCTTCAGGGCGGATAATTTCGTAGTTTTCGCGATTTTTCAGGAAGCCATCCTGGTGAATGCCTGAACTGTGTGCAAACGCGTTGCTGCCAACAATAGCCTTGTTTGGCTGTACCGGCATGCGCATCTGCGAGCTAACCATACGGCTCAGCTCATAAAAATTCCTGGTGTTGATATTGGTATGTAAACCCAGCACCTGGTGAGTTTTCAAGATCATCACTACTTCTTCAATAGAAGTATTACCTGCACGCTCACCAATGCCATTAATAGTGCCCTCAATTTGACGGGCGCCGTTTTGCAGGCCTGCGATTGAGTTTGCCGTAGCTAAACCCAAATCGTTATGGCAATGCACAGATATAATGGCTTTATCTATATTTTTTACGTTCTCTTTCAGGAACTTAATTTTTTGACCATATTGGTCGGGCAGGCAGTAGCCATTGGTATCAGGTATATTTACCACGGTGGCACCTGCTTCAATTACTGCCTCAATCATCTGAGCTAAATAGTGAACGTCGGCGCGACCGGCATCCTCCGCATAAAACTCAATATCTTCAACAGATTTTTTGGCATATTTTACCGCTTCAACAGCACGCACCAGAATCTCTTCGCGGGTGCTGTTAAATTTGTTCTTGATATGCATATCAGACGAGCCAATACCGGTGTGGATCCGTGGGTGCTTGGCATATCTTAATGATTCAACAGCGGCATCGATATCGCCTTTGTTGGCACGGGTTAACGCGCAAACGGTTGGATTTTTTACAGCTTTTGATATCTCTACCACACTCTGGAAATCGCCGGGGCTTGATATAGGGAAACCTGCTTCAATAATGTCAACTCCTAGTGCTTCCAGTTCACGGGCAATCTCAATTTTTTCAGGGGTAGTTAACTGGCAGCCCGGTACCTGCTCGCCATCGCGCAGCGTGGTATCAAAAACGTAGACTCGGTTTGGATCGTGTAACATATCTTTTTTTGTTTGTTGTTGATTTCTTTTAATAGTATCAAGTAGTTAGTATCAAGTAGCAAGACATTTTATTTATCAATCTTGCTACTTGATACTACATACTTGCTACTTAACTTATGCTTCTACAGCCTGGTTTTCGGGGCGTAAACTGCGTACAGTTTTGCCTGCCTGCCATAATTCGCTGTCGCGTAGTTCTTTTAACTCCGCATCCAGTTTCTCACGGTAATCAGTTTTGCTGTTTGAATCAATTGATTTTTGTGACTCAACACCGGTTGCAACGCTTTTGTACAGGTCTTCAAATACCGGTTTAGTAGCGTCACGGAATTTTTTCCACCAGTCTAAAGCACCGCGTTGTGCAGTGGTTGAGCAATTGGCATACATCCAGTCCATACCATTTTCTGCAACTAAAGGCATTAATGATTGAGTTAACTCTTCAACAGTTTCGTTAAACGACTCAGACGGAGAGTGGCCATTGCTGCGTAATACTTCGTATTGTGCAGCAAAAATACCCTGGATACAACCCATCAGCGTACCACGCTCGCCGGTTAAATCGCTATAAACCTCTTTACGGAAATCAGTTTCAAATAAATAACCGCTGCCAACTGCAATACCTAAAGCAATAACACGCTCAAAAGCACGGCCTGTAGCATCCTGGAAGATAGCGTAGCTTGAGTTTAAGCCACGGCCCTGCAGGAACATACGACGTAATGAAGTACCTGACCCTTTTGGTGCAACCAAAAATACGTCAACATCAGCAGGAGGGACGATACCGGTTTGCTCATTGAAAGTTATACCGAAACCATGAGAGAAATATAATGCTTTACCCGGAGTTAAATGTTTCTTAACAGTTGGCCATAATGCAATCTGTGCGGCATCGCTTAATAAATAACAAATTACAGTACCTCTTTCCAGAGCTTCTTCGATCTCAAAAAGAGTTTCGCCCGGTACAAAACCATCGCTGACAGCTTTATCCCATGATTTAGAATTTTTACGCTGACCAACAATTACATTGATACCATTGTCTTTTTGATTAAGCGCCTGCCCCGGGCCCTGTACGCCATAACCGATAACAGCTACTACTTCGTTTTTTAAAATGTCCTGTGCTTTAGCTAAAGGGAACTCCTCGCGGGTTACTACATTTTCTTCAGTAGTGCCGAAAATTAATTTTGCCATGATTTTGTTTTTTTTTATTGATTTTGATTTCACCGATGACTACACCGATGGGGTTTATGTTTATGATTTATTTTTTTGTGATGATTACTACGCCGGTTGCCCAGCCTAATTTTGTTATTGCTAAATCGTCCCTTGAATCTAAATAAGCCAATAGGTCGGTTACTTTATTAGCGTGTCCATCGGGCCAGTTTTGTTGCGGAAGCATATCATCAATGATATAAATTCCGCCTTTTTCCAGCATCCCTAATACTTCATCAAGCAGCAGAAATTTGCCGGGCCATGCATCGGCAAATACGAAGCTGAATTTTTGCTTAATATTTTGCCTGATCCAATCGGCGCCATCGGCACAGATCAATTTTAAGCGTTTATCTACCCCAAGGTTTTCTTTGGCGATGTTTAAAATGGTTTCATCATTATCAATTGATATTAACGTTGAAGCACTGTCCATGCCGTCCAATATCCAGGTAGTAGCTAAACCCGTACCTGTACCAAGCTCCAGGAATTTACCGGCAGGTTTTGATGCCGCCAAGGTTTTAAGTAAAGAGCAGGTTAACACCTCAGACGCCATCGTAAAGCCGCTGCGTTCGCTGGCGGTTTTTATAGCATTGTAGGCTAACGGATATTGTTGTCTTATCTGTTCAAACATAATTACATGGTAAACACTTTAGCTCCTTTATTCAGATACTCGTTCTCAATCACTTCTTCGCCGGGCTCTAAACGCTCAAACTCGCGTAGTTTGGCGTTAAAGCCTTCGCTGTCTTTAATAATTGCCACCCTTGCGCTGCGCACAAATTCTATCAGGCCGTAGGGTTGCAGGATGTTGATCAGGTTATCGGTTTCTTCACGGTGGCCTGTTGTTTCAAACACGGTATAATCTTTACGGATGACAACTGCGCGCGCACCATTTTCGCGCAGTAAACGCTCAACGCTAACTTTCTCGGCTATTACATCTGTCGATACTTTGTAAAGCGCCAGTTCCTGCCAGATCACATCTTCATTAGTGTGGTAGTATACTTTTAAAACCTCTACCTGTTTTTCAATCTGGCGGGTAAGCTTGCGTACTACGTCTTCCGACTCGGTGATCACGATATTAAAGCGGTGGATACTCTCGATCTCTGACGGAGAAGTATTCAGGCTATCTATATTTATTTTACGACGCGTGAATATGATCGCTATCCTGTTTAGCAAACCAACCTGGTTCTCTGTATAGATAGTGATGTTAAATTCCTGCTGGATTGGTTCTTGATTGCTCATTGTCTTTATTGATTAGTCACTGGTCATTTTGCTTCGCTGTCATTGGTCACTGGCTTTTACCTTTTTGATTATTTAAGCCTGATCTCACTAACACTGCAGCCTTGCGGCACCATCGGGAACACGTTGTTCTCTTTAGTTACCATTACTTCAAGCAGGAATGAACCCTTGTTATCTAACATCTCTTTTAAGGCGCCCTGCAACTCATCTCGTTCAGAGATACATTTGCCGGGGATGCGGTAAGCTGCTGCCAACGCCACAAAATCAGGGCTTTGAATATCAACGAACGAGTACCTGCGCTCATTAAACAACTCCTGCCACTGGCGTACCATGCCCAGGAAACGGTTATTCAAAATAATGATCTTCACATCAACACCCGATTGCATGATGGTGCCTAATTCCTGGCAGGTCATCTGGAAACCGCCATCGCCAATAATAGCTACCACGGTACGGTCCTGAGCTCCATATTTAGCGCCTATGGCTGCAGGTAATGCAAATCCCATGGTGCCTAAACCGCCGCTGGTTACGTTGCTGCGTGTTTTATTAAACTGCGCGTAACGGCAAGCCACCATTTGGTGCTGGCCAACATCAGTAACAATCACCGCTTCGCCTTTGGTCAGGTCGTTTAGTTGTTTGATCACTTCGCCCATAGTCATTTCACCGTCGCTGGGGTTCAATTCTTTATGGATCACGGCCTCAACTTCTTTTTGAGTGTACTCATTAAATAGTTTAACCCAATCAGTATGTTGTTTTTCTTCAACCAATGCTGTTAATAACGGCAGGGTTTCTTTACAATCGCCCCAAACAGGAACGGTTGTTTTAACGTTTTTGTCGATCTCGGCAGGGTCAATATCCAAATGGATAACTTTGGCCTGTTTGGCATATTTATCTAAACGGCCGGTAACACGATCATCAAAACGCATACCTATGGCAATCAATACATCGCACTCATTAGTTAATACGTTTGGCCCGTAGTTGCCATGCATACCCAACATACCCACATTTAAGGGATGATCCGTAGGGATAGCGCCGGCGCCCAGGATGGTCCACGCTGCGGGGATACCGCTCTTTTCAACAAAAGCTTTAAATTCCTGCTCGGCGCTGCCTAATAATACGCCCTGGCCAAATAAGATAAATGGTTTTTTAGCCTGGTTAATTAATGCTGCTGCCTGCTCAACATACTGCGGACGAACGATAGGTGTTGGCCTGTAGCTGCGGATATGGTCGCATTTTGTATAGCCTTCGTAATCAAATAACTGGATCTGCGCGTTTTTGGTAATGTCAATCAGTACCGGTCCGGGGCGGCCGCTTTTAGCGATGTAAAAAGCTTTGGCAATAACCTCGGGGATCTCATTGGCATCAGTTACCTGGTAGTTCCATTTGGTAACCGGCGTAGTAATATTGATCACATCCGTTTCCTGGAAAGCATCGGTACCCAAAAGGTGCGCAAACACCTGGCCGGTAATGCATACTAATGGTGTACTGTCTATCTGTGCATCGGCCAGGCCGGTTACCAGGTTGGTAGCGCCGGGGCCGCTGGTGGCGAAAACCACGCCCACTTTGCCCGATGTGCGTGCGTAACCCTGGCCGGCATGTGTGCCGCCCTGCTCATGGCGAACCAATACATGGTTCAGTTTATCATTATAATCATACAAAGCATCATAAATAGGCATAATGGCACCACCCGGATAACCGAAGATGGTATCAACGCCTTCTGCAATTAATGCTTCTAATAGTGCAACCGAGCCGGAAACCCTGGTGGTTTCTTTAGCGGGTGCCGGTGTTAGTATTTCCTGCTGTGCAACTTCCATACTGTTTATTGTTATACGTTGTACGTTATACGTTATACGTTTTTTGTTAATTTGATAAGTACGTACAACGTATAACGTCACACGTACAACCTTTTATTCCATCTCGTCTGTTACGCAACCTTCGGCTGCGTTTGAAACAGTTTTGGCATACCTGTATAGTAAACCTTTGGTAACTTTTAACTTCGGCTGGATCCAGGCTGCCTTGCGGGCTGCCATCTCTTCGTCTGATATCATCACATTGATCTGGTTTGTTGTAGCATCAATAATGATCTTGTCCTCGTCTTTAATCAAACCTATCTCACCGCCGTCAAAAGCTTCGGGGGTGATGTGGCCCACCACAAAACCGTGTGTTCCACCGCTAAAGCGTCCGTCGGTAATTAATGCTACCGAGCTGCCCAAACCTGCGCCAAAAATTGCTGATGTTGGCTTAAGCATCTCTGGCATACCCGGCGCGCCTTTAGGGCCCACGTTGCGGATAACCACCACATCACCTTTTTTGACTCGGCCGCTTGATATGCCTGCAATCAGTTCAAATTCGCCATCAAATACACGGGCCGGGCCTTCAAAATGAGTACCTTCTTTACCGCTTATTTTGGCTACACTACCACCTGTGGCAATATTGCCATACAGTATCTGCAAGTGACCAGTGGCCTTTACAGGCGCTTCAACCGGCCATATAATTTTTTGTGTGTCAAATTCTATTTCAGGTACCTCTTCCATGTTCTCGGCAATTGTTTTGCCGGTTACGGTTAAGCAGTCGCCATGCAGCCAGCCTTGTTTAAGGCAATATTTCATCACCGCCGGTACACCGCCAATGTTATGCAGGTCTTCCATCATGTATTTGCCGCTTGGCTTCATATCAGCCAATACGGGGATGCGGTTACTTACCGCCTGGAAATCGTCCTGCGTTAATTTAACGTCAACGCTTTTTGCCATGGCTATCATGTGCAGTACCGCGTTTGTTGATCCGCCCAATACCATAATCACCACCATCGCATTCTCAAATGCTTTGCGGGTCATGATATCGCTTGGTTTAATATCTTTCTCTAATAATATCTTAATGGCTTTACCGGCTGCTAAACACTCGGCTTTCTTTTCCTCGCTTAAAGCAGGGTTTGATGACGAGTAAGGCAAGCTCATGCCCAATGCCTCGATAGCCGCAGCCATGGTGTTGGCAGTGTATATACCGCCGCAGGCGCCGGCGCTTGGACAAGCATTTTTAATAACACCCATAAAATCTTCGGGGCTAATCTGACCGGCTATCTTTTTACCTAAAGCTTCGAAAGCCGATACGATATTCAGATCTTCACCCTTCCAATGGCCCGGTTTAATCGTACCGCCATATACCATTATCGAAGGACGGTTTAAACGGCCCATAGCCATTATAGAGCCCGGCATGTTTTTATCACAACCCGGCAGGGTAATTAAACCATCATAATATTGCGCACCTGTAACGGCTTCAATCGAGTCGGCAATTACATCACGGCTCACCAACGAGTAGCGCATACCCTCGGTACCATTGCTCATACCATCGCTCACCCCGATAGTGTGAAATATCAGGCCCACCAGGTCTTCGGCCCAAATACCTTGTTTAATAATTTTAGCCAGGTCATTCAGGTGCATGTTGCAGGTATTGCCGTCATAGCCCATACTTGCCACACCTACCTGTGCTTTTTTCATATCATCGTCGGTCAGGCCAATACCATAAAGCATGGCCTGTGCTGCAGGCTGGGTAGGATCCTGCGTAAAAGTTTTGCTGTACTTATTTAACTCTACGCCGGTTGTGCTGTTAGATGAACTCATTTTAGTCGTTATTTTTATTGCAGGATTTAGGTTTCCTGGAAGATCTGTTTTTGTTTCCCTTAAGATAGACATCCCCTAAAAAACTGGCAATAGCATATCTGATTTTTTTCAATTAAATACTATATTCTTAATTTAATATTAAATATATCTATTTAATTCTTTAATAACCAATAAAAACAAAATTAAATTTTTAAGCTACTATACCAAAGTTCAAAACGGTATTTGGTATTCATTTTATGCATGCATAGTAAATGGCGATTTTTCGGCGTGAAATTGGGGTTGAAGAGAAGAAGTTTGTTAAAATAGGTAAAAAGGATAGTTAGAAATTGAGGCACCGGATAGCGCTATTACCAAGATCATAATTTGTGTGGCTGCTTCAGTGTTTATGACTGTCCCGGACAGATGGGACAACTCAGCTAATAGTAATATCAAATTCAGAATTACATTTATCTAACTGCCGTACGCATTACCGTTGTTTAATGGAGTAACGCGCCAAATTCTTTATCAGAAATATTGAATAGAAGCTTAAGTATTAATATCACCTTATATATTATATCATGGTATATATTGACATAGTTGATAGTAAATAGTGGTGTCTTGGTTGTCCCACTTGTCTCGGTTTCTGAAATTGAGACAAGCGAGACAGCCAAGACAGTTTTTACTCAGATATTGTGTGTTGTCCCACTTGTCCCGCTATTTAAAGTATAGGATAAGCGGGACAGGCTGGAACAAGCCCAGGAGAATGATAAACAAAAAAGCCCGGACTTTTCATCCAGGCTTTCCATATTTTAATATTGGATATTAGCGTTGCTCTATGCCTTCGGCCAAAACAGTTACTACATTGTTTAATGCTTCAACAACACCACCTTTAATAAAAAAAACTTCTTCTTTACCACTACCGCGCACGGTTAATTTGCCATCCTGTAAAGTAGAGATGATAGGGGCGTGATGATTCAATATCTCAAAAAAACCCAAAGTGCCCGGAAGAGTTACCGAGGTAGCCTCGCCTTCAAACACTTTTTTATCGGGAGTAAGGATTTCTAATGTCATTTGTTAAGTTGTATGTTGTAAGGTGTAAGTTATAGGTTATAAGTTTTGCAACTTACAACCTATAACTTACAACAAACTTAAGAATTTGCTTCTTCTAATAATTTTTTACCTTTTTCGATAGCTTCTTCTATGCTGCCAACCAGGTTAAATGCTGCTTCAGGATATTGATCTACTTCGCCATCCATGATCATGTTAAAGCCTTTTATGGTTTCTTTAATATCAACCAATACACCTTTTAAGCCGGTAAACTGCTCGGCTACGTGGAACGGCTGAGATAAGAAACGCTGAACACGACGTGCGCGTGATACCACTAATTTATCTTCCTCAGATAACTCGTCCATACCTAAGATGGCGATGATATCCTGTAACTCTTTGTAACGTTGTAAAGTTTCTTTAACGCGCTGAGCGGTGTTGTAATGCTCATCACCTAAGATAGCAGGGCTCAGGATCCGTGAAGTTGAATCCAAAGGATCCACCGCAGGATAAATACCCAGCTCGGCAATTTTACGTGATAATACCGTAGTAGCATCTAAGTGGGCAAATGTTGTGGCCGGCGCAGGGTCGGTCAAATCATCCGCAGGTACGTAAACCGCTTGTACTGATGTAATAGATCCGCGTTTGGTTGAAGTAATACGCTCCTGCATGGTACCCATCTCTGTTGCCAGAGTGGGCTGGTAACCTACCGCCGAAGGCATACGACCCAATAATGCTGATACTTCTGATCCGGCTTGTGTAAAGCGGAAGATGTTATCGATAAAGAATAAGATATCACGGCCCTTGCCATCTGCATCACCATCGCGGAAATACTCGGCAATAGTTAAACCGGAAAGTGCCACACGTGCACGTGCACCAGGAGGCTCGTTCATTTGTCCGAAAACGAAGGTTGCTTTAGATTCTTTTAAAGCTTCGTTGTCGATCTTGGTCAGATCCCAGCCACCTTCTTCCATTGAATGCATAAATGCATCACCATATTTTATAATGCCTGATTCCAGCATCTCACGTAAAAGGTCATTACCTTCACGTGTACGCTCGCCCACACCGGCAAATACTGATAAACCATCATACGCTTTCGCGATGTTGTTGATCAGTTCTTGGATCAATACGGTTTTACCTACACCGGCACCACCAAATAATCCAATTTTACCACCCTTTACATAAGGCTCTAATAAGTCGATAACTTTAATACCGGTAAACAATATCTCAGCCTCGGTCGACAGATCTTCGAAACGCGGAGGGTTAGCGTGTATTGGGCGACCATTGGTTTTATCTAAGTTAGCAATACCATCAATGGCATCACCAACCACGTTAAATACACGGCCTTTAATATTATCGCCGACAGGCATTTTAATTGCCGATTCTAAGTCTAAAACGGGCATACCACGTAATAAACCATCGGTTGAATCCATGGCAACCGCACGTACGCGGTCTTCGCCTAAATGCTGTTGAACCTCTAAAACAACCTTTTGGCCGTTTTCTTTAGTGATCTCTAACGCGCTGTAAATTTTAGGAAGATGTGCATTCTCTGCAAAACTAACGTCGACTACCGGACCGATGATCCGTGATATTTTTCCAATGTTGGGCATATATAACCGGGTATTTTTTAAAATATACTTTGTTAAAATAGTTTGAAACCTTTTCGCGCTATTTCAGGGCGCAAAGTTAAGGTTTATAATACAATATTAAAACACTTAAAGTAAGATTTTTTTGCCCTTATCATTAATAAAAGCGGCGCGAACTATTGCTTAGAGCAGTTTATTTTACAAAAGCCTATTGGTAAAATATAAATCGTTCATATTTAGGTGTTTGTAGTGATTTACTCAAACCTCAAAACTTAAAATTATTTTGCCGGTATGTTGGCTGCTTTCCATTAAAGCGTGAGCCTCGGCAGCGCGACTGGCGGGGAAAATGGCGTTTATCACGGGTTTGATTCGTCCTGAGGCCAATAATGGCCATATATTTTTTTCTAAAGATGCCGCTACATCATTTTTAAATGCCACACTGCGCGGCCTCAGCGCAGAGCCGGTTATGGTTAGCCGTTTGCGCAAAATAACCGACAGGTCGATCTGTGTATCTTTGCCCTCCATCATGTTGATCATTACCAACCTGCCATCATCTGCCAATACCTGCAGGTTGCGCGGGGTGTAGCTGCCGCCAACCATATCCAGTATTACATCAATGCCTTTGCCATTGGTTAGGTGATCTATGGCGTTTACAAAATCGGCAGTTTTATAGTTAATGGCTATATCTGCGCCCAACTCTTTGCATATCCTGCATTTTTCATCGCTGCCTGCGGTTACATATACTTTACTGCCCATGGCTTTCGCCATCTGGATACCGGCCACCCCGATACCGCTTGATCCGCCATGTATTAACAAAGTTTCGCCGGGCTGCAGCCTGCCGCGGTCAAATACATTGCTCCATACCGTAAAAAAAGTTTCGGGCAGGGATGCGCCTTCAATAAAAGTAAAGTTAGGCGGGACAGGTAAGCATTGCCCGCCGGGTACATTGCAGTATTCGGCATAGCCGCCCCCGGCCACCAGCGCGCAAACTTTATCGCCAACTTTCCAGCGGGTAACGTTGCCGCCAACCTGGGTGATGGTGCCGGCTATTTCAAGCCCGGGGATATCCTGCGGTACACCTGCAGGAGGCGGGTAATGGCCCTTGCGTTGCGCCACATCGGGCCGGTTAACGCCGGCTGCCGCAACCTTTATCAATACTTCATCTGCAGTAAAACCGGGTATGGGTCTTTCGGCTATTTGTAAAACTCCGGGAGGGCCGGGTTGGGTAATTATTACAGCTTTCATGTTGCTATAACTGTCGGCAATTTATTATTGTTTTAACGCTTACTGGTTCATGGCAGTTTCCAGTTGTTTAATCAGGACATTTCTATCCATTGGATAACCTGCTTTTGATAACTCGTAGGTACCGTCTTTTTTGATGATAAAGTAGGTTGGATAGCCATCTCCCTTTATTTTAGTCATTATATCTTTGTTAAGCAGGTCATTGGCTAAAATATGCGTGCCTTCCAGGTTAAAATAAGTAATCAATTTTTTCCAGGTGCTTTCGTTGTTTGAATCAAAATTGGCCACATACAGGTAACTCAAGCCTTTGTCTTTAAAATGTTCCTTTACAGCTTTTGAATTTTTTTCAATTTCTTCGCGGCAGGGGCCACACCATGTTCCCCACATATCTACCAGCACCGTTTTTCCCTTTGTTAGCGCTAATACCTCTGTTAGCGTTGTCAATTTAGTGCCATTGTCTGCCGCAAAGATCATTTTATCAGTAATCGTTTGCGACTCTCTTTTTAAAATATCGTCTACAAAGGGTTGGAAATTAGCTGTATACTTACTTTTTGGAAATTCATTTTTAAATCGGTTAAAAATTAAGGGGATATTTTTAGGGTTGCTTTCGTGCTCAGCTTCTGTAAATAACGTAGCATACAGGAACTCGGCAGATTTGCCTGTAAAATAAGCCTTGATTATTTTTTCTTTCAGCAGATTTTCCATATCATCATTAAACTGTTTTCTGCCGCTTTCTTCATCCGCGTTATACCACTGCTTAAAAAAAATACCGGGATTGTTGGATGACTCGTTCCATAGCCATTCTTTTTTCCGTAGTAGAATATTTTGCAATAACAATTGGTAAGCCTCTGATACGAGGGCGTCATCGTTATTTAAATCGCTGATCAGATCAGATTCACTTTTACTGAAGTCAGGTTTTTGCCCTTTTGCTTTAGCGCTTGCTGTAGCAAACAAACTATCCTGTATCTTATCCCATAAGGGCTTAGTCCGAACGTATTCACGCTCTTGTCTATATTTATTATTCTCTTTAAAAGCCAGGTAGTTATAAGCTGAATAATAATCAACATTATAATTTTGTGCTTTTTTAAATTGTGCGGATGGGTTATAACGGGCTATATAATCATTAAGTATTTTTTTGTTGGTAGCCTGCTGGCTGTTTATCAATGCAGTAATGCGATTAGGCAGTGTATCACCATAAAAGGCGTCGGCTTTTGCGTATACGCTTATAGGTAAAGGTTGATTATCTTCACTGCCCTTGCCGGTAACCTCAATACCTTTATCAGGCTTTGCTAAGTTAGCTTTAAACGTAAGGTTATATCCGGGAGAAAGGCTAAACCTATATGCAGACGGGCCTGATTTATCGTCTCCATTGTTAAAATAAAGTGTAAAACTTGTTGGCTTATCTAAAGTAAGATTTATGGTAGCCGTCAAGGTTTTAGTTACAGTGTCAACTTGATAAGTCTTCGTTGTAAATTCTTGTTTTAAGGGGAGGGTATGCAAAATATAAAAGTATTTAGGGCTTGAAACGTGCGCCACAATAACTTTTATGGTTGTGTTTTGAGCCCAAATTAGCGTGGTACAAAGCTGTAATAGGGCGATAGCCGTAATTAACTTTTTCATTTAGTGTAAGGTTTGGAATTTTAAGTTGAAGATATAATTTTAATTTTTAAAATCAATATTTATCCAACTGCTTTATCTGTACCTTATAATCAGCAGGCAGCAGGGCATTTCTTAAAAAGCCTTCGGCTTTAAACCGTCTTAAAAGTTTATAAAATTTTAGTGCCGGATTGATCCACCCTGGTTTACCCAGGGCCAGTAAATTACTTACCGTTTCGGGTACAAGTAGCAACTGAACTTTAATTAATAAAAGGTATCTGAGCGGCCCCAAATGTTTTTTGTATTGCTGATACAGGTGATAGGTATAAGTACTATTGACCAGATCCTGCTGTAAATGTTCCCGGCGGGCGGGTAGCCACCCGGTAAAAGTATGCGGCAGGCCGGTTAAGCGCATCCTGATGCCAACCCGGTAAAACACGTCAAACACCTCCACCTTTTCGGCATAAGTGAGCGGGCGATCCAACAATTCAAACGACCGGATACTGTAGTCTATCAGCATAAATAAAACATCACGATAAGCCCAGTCAGGTATCCGCGCACCGCGATTTTGCTCAACCCCTTTATGAATGACTGTGATTTTATCAATTGATTTAAGCGCCGCTTCCTCTTCGGCAAAAATAATTTCACGGGCATAGGTCACAGTCGAAAATAGCCGTCCCAATGGATCAGCCGGGAGTCTGCCGGTAAAATATAGCCAGTCTACCGCCTTATTTAAAGCAAATTCGGCGGCCGACCCGGCAAAAATAAACAGGGTTGTATCGGCCCTGCCCCATATCTGACGGACGATAGAATCTTGTTTTACAAAATATTTCATTGTAATTTCCTTAACTTAATAACAGCCCGGTAACAATATAATAGCAACGCCAAAGTCACTACGCCGAATGAACAATCGATCATGGTCCAAAAAAATGGAATACCCCGTATGCCACCTGCAATAAATGCTAACGGGAAGATCATTACGCTGGCTATCAGCCCAAATTCAATTACCCAAATGTTTTTAACCGGATCTTTTAGCGGGCCAATAAAAAGGATAGCCAACATTAAATGTGCAAAGGCCAGCCAGTCTGTACCATAACTTAAAAACGGATAATTAGTGTTAGTTAGTTCAACCGCCTGATAAACTTTATTGAGCCATATACTCATATCGTTAATTGCGCATTGATGCCTGACCAGTGTTGCCAGTTCGGTTTCGATAGGGAAGGCGGTAACGCCGCTTAAAAACAAACCCGCTATCACTATCCGGATGCAGAAGCGTATTCGATGTGATAATTTATCTTTTTGCTGATTGTCCATGATTAATAACTTTCTCAATAATAATTACCACTGCTATGCCCAACGTGTAAGTTAACAGATCAATAAAGGAGAACGAGGTGCCCATTATTATCGCCGCGAATTTTGAACGCCCCCAGCCCAGTAAATTGACCAGCTTAAAATATTGTGATACTTCAACCAGGTACGAGAACAGCAGCACATATAGTGCAGTTTAACAGCAGGGGTATTAATAAAAGTTTTTATGAAGCAATAGATCAGTATCACTACCAGGAAGTCCCCTCCGTAAGGGCGTATAAAAGCGTCGTGCAGGCAGCGGGCTATTAAAACCTCTGTGATAAAAAGTAATAGCGCGAATGAGAAATACGATTGATTAAATATCATTTAAAAGTACTTTGTATTGCAAAGTAAATGATAATTGTTTAGATCTGCAACCTGTCCGGTAATTATTACCCGCAGATTTTGAATGTTAATATATAATATCATTTCTTTGCAGAAAATAAATCAGCATATGTCATTAGCAATTGGCCAGTCGGCACCACAGTTTACTTTATTTTCATCGTCTCTGACAGCGGTTTCACTAGCCGATTTTAAAGGGCGTAAGGTGGTTATTCACTTTTTCCCGATGGCTTTTACAGGGGTGTGCACCACACAGCTTTGTACCATGCGCGATAGTTTTGGTTACTATGATGGTTTAAATGCTGTTATATTGGGGATCTCTGTCGATTCGCCCTTTACGCTGGCTAAGTTTAAAGAGGAGAATAAATATCCGTTTGATCTGCTGTCTGATTTTAACAAAGAAGTGTCAACAGCTTATGGGGCGATATACGATGAATTTGTATTTGGATTGAGAGGCGTGTCTAAAAGAGCAGCCTTTGTAATTGATGAAGAACAGCGTATTATTTATGCAGAAGTATTAGAATCGGCCGGAGAATTGCCTGATTTTGCGGCAATTGCAGAGAAAGTAAAGTAATTTTCAAATATTTTCTACACTTTAAAAAAGAAATCCTATTTTTGCAGTCCGTTAAAAAAAGCGGATATTCAAAATAGAATACTGCACTTGTAGCTCAATTGGATAGAGCACCTGACTACGGATCAGGAGGTTAGGGGTTCGACTCCCTTCAAGTGCACTAATAAATGAAGCCTTTCTGTGTACTACCGGAAGGCTTTTAATTTGATAGACGCACATGCTCAACTTAGTGTTATTTGGCCCGCCAGGAGCTGGGAAAGGTACTCAATCACAAAAACTTATCGAAAAATACGGTCTGATCCATTTGTCAACCGGCGACCTTCTGCGCGGCGAAATTTCACAGGGAACTGAACTGGGTTTAGAGGCAAAAAAGCTAATGGACGAAGGCTTATTGGTGCCGGATGCGGTAGTAATAGGCATGATAAGCAATAAGCTTGACGCAAATAAAACGGCCAAAGGCTTTATTTTTGATGGTTTTCCGCGTACAGTAGCACAAGCTGAAGCTTTAGACGAACTGCTTAAAAGCAAACAGTCGGCTATATCAGGCATGATTGCTTTACAGGTTAATGATACCGAGTTAGAACATAGGCTCTTATTAAGAGGCAAAGACTCTGGCCGCCCTGATGATGCCAATCCGGAAATTATCCGCAAGCGGGTAAAAGAATATAATGATAAAACCGCACCTGTTGCCGGTTTTTATAAAGACCAGCACAAATTTACAAGCATCAACGGAATGGGATCAATAGACGAAATTTTTGCCGCTATTGACCACGTTATTGCTTCTTATTAGTTTTATAGTCCGAAAGACCATCAGTAGGGCTTTCAGACTTTCTAACTCTCCGGCTTTCGGACTATAAATACGATCTCTATGTCTCAAGGTTCAAATTTTGTTGATTACGTTAAAATTTGCTGTCGCTCAGGCCATGGCGGAGCCGGGTCATCGCATTTGCACCGTGATAAACATACCGCAACCGGAGGCCCTGATGGCGGCGATGGCGGCCGCGGAGGGCATGTTATTGTAAAAGGTAACGCGCAGCTTTGGACATTACTACACCTTAAATTCCGTAAGCATGTAATTGCCGGCGATGGTGAATCGGGCAGCAGCTCATTAAGTACCGGTAAAACCGGCCGCGACGAGATTCTGGAAGTCCCGCTGGGAACAATAGCCAGAGACGCTGAAACCGGGGAGATATTATTTGAGATTAATACCGATGGCGAAACCCAAATTTTAACCAAAGGTGGCAGGGGAGGCCTGGGCAACGCTAACTTTAAAACCGCAACCCGCCAAACTCCGCGCTTTGCACAACCCGGCGAAGACGGCAAGGAAGTGTGGAACATTTTAGAGTTGAAAATATTGGCGGATGTTGGTTTGGTAGGGTTCCCCAATGCGGGTAAATCAACCTTGCTTTCGGTAGTGTCGGCAGCCAAGCCTGAAATAGCAGATTATGCCTTTACAACGCTGGTACCTAATTTGGGTATAGTGGCTTACCGTAACAACAGATCGTTTGTTATGGCTGATATACCGGGTATTATTGAAGGCGCGTCAAAAGGGAAGGGGCTGGGTATCCGCTTTCTGAAACATATCGAGCGTAACGCAGTATTACTATTTATGGTCCCGGCGGATACTACCCGTACCATACAGCAGGAATACAGCATTTTACTAAATGAGCTTAACGAATATAATCCCGAGTTAATGCACAAACCCCGGGTATTAGCGGTTACCAAATCTGATATGCTGGATGATGAACTGATGGAAGAGATGAAACAGCAGTTGCCAACGGATATCCCGTCGATTTTTATCTCATCAATAGCCCAGAAAAATATTATGGAATTGAAGGATCTGCTTTGGAAAGAGATCAATAATCAATAGAGGAGTCTGGTATAACCGGGTAATTCCGAAACAGCAGACTAGCTGATTTCGCGTTCGCGGACCTTCACTGCAGGGTTACCCTGGTAAATGCAATAATTTTCTAAATTTTTGGTAGCTACAGAGCCGGCAGTAAGCACTGCGTGCGACGCCAGGATGATGCCCTGTGTAACTATAGCTTTTGCACCTACCCACACGCCATCTTCGATTACTACGTTACCCGTTATTAAATTAAAAGATGTCTTTTTATAATTGTGGCTGCCGGTTAATATTACCGCGCCCTGCGAGAGACATACGTTACTACCTATAGTCACCTCTACCAGGTTATCTATCCAGACATCTTCACCAATCCATACCTCGTCGCCTATGGTTAGCAACCAGGGATATTTGATGTTGACACAGGGCTTGACCTCGACCCGCCGGCCAATTTTGGCGCCGAATAAACGCAACAGCGCAACTTTTATCCCATAAACAGGAAAGAGGCTGGTTTTAAATACAAAGCCGTTTATATAGTACCATAAAATTCTTTTAACAGCACTGCCGCCCGGGTGGTAAGGAAAGTTGTTATAAGATTCAAGATCGGTTTTTTGCATGCTGGTTTTTTACGGAAGCGTCATTTTTTACCCAAAAGTAAAGGCTTATACTGATAATAAAATAGATTGATATATTAAAAATCGTATGATGATCTATTTCTCTGTTTGCATTTTTATTCCAAAACAAAGCAAGTAAAACAAATCTTATCACGTTTAAAAACTCGATAGCTACTATACCCGTTAGCAGGAAAATGATTTTTGCTTTTAACGGTTTGGGAAAGGCCAGCACAAATGCCGCAAAAAAACTTAAAACACCCAACCCCAGGCAGGTATAAACCAACACGATAACCCCATGCCCGGCCACCAGTAACTGGTGATTATTGGTTATTGTAATATATCCTAGGCGCCGTAAAATAAATGCGCTGCTGTCTAATAAAAAACCACGTAAAGCCGATATATAGTTTAAATGACCGGCCAAAAAAGGGCTGTATAATTTACCGGGACTGGTAATGCCAAAAAACGCGATATTAAAATAATAAAATAACAAAAATAAGCCAATGAACCAGGCAGCAAACTTTAGGGGGTTATTTTGCTTATCGGGTATCATTTTGCTGTTTTAAAATTTCATCAATTTTGATATCTACAACCAGTCTGAACCAAAAACCCTGCATAAAGTGAAATATAATACCTGTACGCCCGTCAAGTATCCCCAGCTGAAAAATCATCCGTTGTGTAAAGTAAAGCATGGGGCGCACATACCGGGGCAGTTTCCACCATATTTTTTTGAACCAGGCTTTACGCTCATTGGGCGAACCCCAAAACGCGGGCCGTTCCAATTGTGTTATAGATGATTGCCTGCGCTCAACTTCCTGCCTTGCAACCAGGTCGCTATAGCGGTTATGTTTTTCTATCCAGAAACTGATATTGTTCTCTTTCAGGTTCTCCTCTAACAGGTACCCGTCTTTCCAGATTACCGTTTTACCCGGTACAACAAAGCGATGGTCCATAAGTTCGGTAATATCCGAGTAGCCAACCCCATATTTAAACATCTTCAATAAATAAAACGGGTAATAGCCACCATGTTTTATCCAACGGCCCTTAAAAAAATTTTTGCGGTTAAAGTAAATGCCATTAATATCAGAAAAATCGTCGGTTTTGAAATTAATCAGGCGCTGTCTTAGCTCGGGTGTCACCATTTGGTCAGCATCCAGGCAAATTACCCAGGGGGTTTGAACAGGGCAATTTTTAAGCGCAAAATCCCACTGCGTGGGATGGTTCTCAAACCGATTGTAAAGAATTTGCGCACCAAATTCTTCCCCTATTTTTACAGTTGCGTCCGTACTACCTGAGTCGATGATAAAAACCGGTGCATTTAAATCCGCAATTGATTTTAAAAAACGGGGCAGATGCAACTCTTCGTTGTAAGTTAAAACTATAAATGAATAGGGTGGGCTCAACTTAATCTGGCTTTTATGATCATTGATTTCCAAAAATAAGGTATCCGGCCGCAACCTTTAAATTTAATGTCGGTAAAGCCGGCATCAATTAGTGCGTTGCTCAAAGTTTTTCTTGACCAGAGCTTGATGTGCCCGCCATACCACATGGGGTTTAAATGGGTATCCCATTTATTAAACAGGCTTAACATCAGGTTTTTCAGGTAGCCGTGGTAGGGTGTGGATATTATTATTTCGCCGTTATTATTTATGGTCTGTTTACAAAAATCAATAAATCCCCTGGGGTCATATAAATGTTCAATAACCTCGGTTGACAAAATGGTGTCAAAGGCTTTTCCCTGTAATTCCGGGGGTAATTTTCCGGTTGACAGATCCTGCAGAAAAAACCTGCCGGCATTTGTCTGGCCGGCAATTGTTATGCCTTCGGCAGAAGCGTCGGTGCCAAAGGCATTATAACCTTTGCCTATTAAAAAGTTAACCAGGTAACCATTACCACAGCCCAGGTCTAATATGCATTTATTAATGCTTTTATCCAGCATGGCCAGGATGGGCTCCTGCAGATAAGACATGGTATGCGCGGGCGCATCCACCTTAAATCCGTAATCTTTATAGCCTGACATGATTAATAATTTGTTGATACATATTTATATACTTTTTAACTAATTGATCGTCGTCAAAGTCACGATGAATAATAGCAGGGGCTTTTAGGCTGATGTCGGCCAGTTTATCTGGTTGAATTGCTATATCATTGATGGCATTGCTAACAGATTGTGGCGTAGTTTGGCATAGCCAGCCCAACTGGTTGTTTACCACATAGTCGGCTAGGCCCACCTGCCCGCTTATTAAAACGGCAGTGCCTGCGCTAAGGCTTTCAATAACAACGTTACCAAAATTTTCATTGTATGAAGGCAGTACCAACAAATCATGATCAGTAAAAACGTCAAATTTGCTGTCGTTTTGAAATCCTATCCAGCTAATATTGTCATCACTTAAGTTGTAATGTGCTATGTTCTTTAATACATTAATATAGTTCTCATCCCCATCGCCGGCAATAGTTAAATGATAGGGGATATTTAAAAGCGGCAACGCATGTAATAAAATATCAAGACCTTTTTTTTCTTCAATCCTTGACAGGAAAAGAAGTTTTAAAATCGGTCCGCCCGATTTTCTTTTGCGGGATGATGAAATAATTTTTACAAAATTAGGGATATCAAATATCGCCCGAGGCTTTATAATTTCTGCCAATGCCTGTTGCTCGGCCAAAGATGTAGCATGCAAAAATGAGCCGTTCAATAAACGTTTCCCCAATAAATTATGTATGATTTTTTTTATCAGGTTGTTTTTATTGGTAAACGAATAGGCGCTTAAGGTTCCGCGCGGCGAAATAACCACAGGTACTTTCCGTATTAAACCGATCCAGGCGGATAAAACGGACACCAGGTTCCACCAGGCATGGATATGGATAACATCAAAAGTTCGCGCATTCTTCCACAAGCTAATTAACAAGCCTGGCGAAAGGTGACTATGGTCTTTGGTTATGCGTTTAAAATAGGTAACAGAAACACCGTCTACAGGTGTTTCAATACCAGGGCTAACCGTCAATTCGGTATTACCATTTGCTGTAGTAGTAAACACGGTTACCGTGCAATTGGCCTTTGTTAACTGTTCACTTAATTTAGCTACAGACATGGTAGGGCCACCATAAATGTAAGCCGGTTTGTAAGAAGCATTTATCTGTAATATTTTCAAATTTCTTCTAAAATATTTTTCATCCGTAATATTTTATGAATGACCATCATGGTAATATAGCTCCAAAAAACTGAGTTTACTAAAAACTCAAAGCTTAACCCCCGCCAGAAAATTTGAAACAGGCCCGAAAATATCAATGCGGTACCCATAACGTACCCGCCGAAGAGAAATTCGGCTTTCTGAGAGATTAACTGTACTGCTGCGCCATAAATAAATAATGCTAAAAATACACCCAATCCCCCACCTGACAGATAGCCATCAACCAGATACGCCGGCTTGGCGGAGACATTGGAGCTCCTGCTGGCAACTCCGGCGTTATATACACGTTCCATTACTAATGATTCTGTAAAGGGTTTTGACGGCCAAAGTACCCTGGGTACTATAGATATCAAAGATTGTTGTACCAACTGAAAATTATAGTAATCGATGTACTGGGGTGTAGATTGTAAAAAGTCGGTGAACATATCAACTTCGCTTAGCCGGTATACCAAGAAGCCCCAGTTACTCTCATCATCTGATCTGTTAATTGTGGCATCCAGTGCTATTTTATAAGCATCATTCGCAGAGGCATTTTCTCCCCAGGCATTTTCACGAAAAATGTGATTAAAGGTTGGCAATAATACAAAAAGCATTAACAATGTAGGTATAAAGGTAAGGACGACTATTTTTTTATAATTGGGATATAAAAAAATCCCGAGTACCAAAACACTAACAATGATGGGTTCCTTAAAACCTGACGTTAATGCCTGATAAAAATTAGACACATATAAAAGCAGGCACAATAACGTGTTAAAAACTTTTTTAAGGGGGATAGCAAAGGCCAAAGCCAGCGTACCTGCAATAAAACTTAATGAATTAAATTGATGAGCAAATTGTGCAAGGCCACTAATGGTATACGCTAAAACCGTTAAGGGAAGAAATATGAGTGCTATGATTAACAATATATTGGCAATCTTTTCCTTTTCAATCTTGTATTTGTGATCGATCGGATAGCGCATTGAAATGATTAAACCGGTGGCAAAAGCGGCGTGACCTAGAATATAATATCGCTGGCATTCGGCAGTAAGTGCTACTTTTTCATAGTCTATAGCAAATAAATCACCCGCTCCTGAAAGATCATTTACCCCCAAAAGGTTTAGAAAATAGAAAATGGAGCTACAGGCCATGTAACCTATAAAAATAATCTGCACCAAAAATATGGGGCGCATTAATTGCTCACCAATAGTGCGGTCTGTTGGCAATGGTTTTATCCAGCCCGAATAGCAGATAAAAAAGATAAAAAAAGAACCCAGCCAGGCGATAAAGTATGAAACAATTGGATCTTTGGCAAACAGCAATGATAATACCCAGGGCAGGTATAATATCAGATATCGCATAAATGCCGGGCCGTTTTCTTTCATCTCTTATAGTTAACAATATTATCCGCCTGAATATTGATGTCCCAGTTTTTGATGAATTGCGCTGATTTCAGCCCCATCGCTGAGAGTTCTTGTTTGGTCTTGTAAATTAGCAGGCTCAATTTTTCAGACAAGCTTACTTCTGAATTAGCTTCATGTATACAACCGTTAACCTCATTGTTTACCAGATCCACCGCGCAGCCAACTTTATCAGATGCCAGTATCGCTTTAGCGCAAGCCATAGCCTCATTAACTGCCAGTCCCCAGGTTTCACCTGGCCCAGCCGAGGGCAGACAAAATATATCGCAAGCCTGATAAACTACCGGCATAATGTTTTGGTTTTGAAAATCCATAAAGTGAATATTTTCGGACCGCGCGGCCCGTTCTTTTAGTGATTTTTCTAAAAAGCCATTTCCAACAAATAATAAATGCACGCCCGGTGCAGCTAAGTTAATAAACGATCTTAACAATGCCTCGGGGTCTTTTTTTTTCTCCAGCTTACCGGCAAAAAGTACGATAAGGTCGTCATGGCTAATGTTAAGCTGTTGTTTTAACGCGGCAACTTCATTTGTCCGTTGGTTGGCAAATCTTTCATTATCAACAGAGTGCGGTACAAAAATCAGTTGTTTTTCACTAAGGCCATATTTTTTAAAATAGGCTTTATTGTTTGTGCCGGTATACAAAGCATAGTCAATATATTTGTAAACCCATCTTAAATAAAAAGCACGCAGCAGGTTTTTGAAGCCCGGTTTCTCATCCAGCAAGGTTGAATCGCCCCGAAAAAGCACGGGTATTTTATTTTTAAAATGCCGCATTGTACTTAAATGGCTTTTAAAGGCCCAGCCATAAACCAATAGCTCATCCGGCTGCCAGTTGGTTATCTGGCTGATTAAGTCGGGGTTGTCAATACCAATAAAATGATGGGTGCCCGGATCACGCGCCTTATTGTTTACCCATTGATAGTTATAGCCGTCCAATAAATCAATATCCCATTTTATGGTCCGGCCAAAACCCGGATCGTGTTTAGCCATTGATGCTTCACCCCAGGTGTAAAAAACCATCAAATCAATTTTTTGCGCCAATAATTTAAATACCGGCGCATAGTATTGAATAGGATGGGTAGTTATAATTGCTAAACGCATATGCCGGTTAAAACCTGGTTAAACAGATCGCATTGTTTTTTTGTAATATTTTGGGCCGAGTATTTTTCAACCCCCGCAGCATTATAAACGGGTGCCTCAATTTTCTTTTCAGCTAGCAATTTTAAAAAATCAGAAATATAATTATCCAGTCCGTCAGTATCATCATAGCTGTAAACATTCGGGACATCATAATCTTTCAGGACCTGCAGGGCGGGGCTGTGCGAATTAAAAATAGCCAGCAACGGCTTCCGGGCCATCAGATAGGGATATATCTTGGATGCCGTGTATTTAGGGTCATCAGATCCCGGTATAAATAGGCCATCGGCTTGTTGTAAGGTGGCCAGCGCTTCGAAATAGCTTATCCTATCGGTTATTTCAATAACATGATCAGCTATGCCCATCTGCCGGGCTAATGGCATTATGGTAGGCATGCTTTTACCTTTTGGCGCATAACTGGTGCCAATAAAATATAATTTAAGTTGTGTAAACAGATCCGGGTTTGATGTAAGCCCCTGCTTCAGGGCTTTAAACAACGGTTGTACCGCGCTGTGCATATCAAGGCCGCCGCGGCCGATATAAACCAGGTTAGTAAGCCCGGGCCGGAGCAGGCCGGAAAACCGCTTGCTGTTTTTAATGGCAATATCCAGGTCCGGCTCAAAACTGCCAAAAGTTATCGTAGCCGCGGGGATGTTTTTTATCGCAGGATAACGGTTTTTAAGATCGGCGATGTAACTTTCAGAAACGCTTATCAAGCCGTCGGCTTTTTTTAGCGCTATAGGCTCCAGGTACTTGTTTAGCCGATAAGACAACCAATATTTAGGCGGTTGCTGATGTTTGGGCTTATCACGGTAATAGTCGGAGTGCCAGGGGTCCTGCATGTCTATTACATAAGGTACGCCAAACCTTTTTTTCCAATAGGCACCCAAAACGCATATGGCAAATTGTGTGGTTGAAAAATAGATCAAGTCATATTTCTTTTCGGTTAACAACTCATTAACTTTTCTTTTATAAAAAGGAGAAGAACGAAACGCGATATTCCCGAAACCAAATCTCGCGGTGCGCTTTTTTTCAAACGCCTTTACCACATGGACTTTAATGTTTGATGGCACGGTTTCAAGCAGCAATTCGTCTTTTTGCATATCAGAATAAACCGGCGCTACTGTTACTACCTCAGCCTCCCAGCCATATTGCTCGAAATAGGGCAGGCTCATCCTAACCCGTTGCATGTCGGGCGTGTTTGACGGAGGGAAATAAGGCGAAATAATGAGTACCCGTTTCAATTTGTAGTTAAAAAATATCTATTGTTGATACGCCTTGCCAATCGGTGCGACGGTCGCTCAATTAACAGGTAAAAAAGATATGCCGATAAAATAGTTAACAAAACAAATAACGGATAGGTGAAATTGTTAAACACCAGGTATCGTTTCAGCAGCAAAAACACAACCGGATGGCATAAGTATAAGGAATACGAGAATTTTCCCATTTTTTCAAGTAAGCTGTTAGCCGGTTTGTTTTTATAATAAACTATCTCGGCCTGTATCCATTTGTATAGCAACAGCGCGAAAACATTCATCGACAATATATAACTAAGATGCAGGTGAAATTTAGCAATGCATAAGATGCAACTTATTGCATACACCGATAATCTGTACACTATAATTTTGCCGGTAGTTATTGTTTTTAGCTTATCTATATTTTCGGCTATTAATACGCCCAGCAGCCAGCACGGCAGGCCAACCAGCCAGGTAAGATAATTGCCAAATTGCCAGTAATAACCGTGATAATGATTATCGGTTTGTTTAAAAAATGCCTGTATATCATGGAAAGACCCAACACCAATAAAAACTGCTGCAATGCACCAGGCTGCTATAAATTTCATCTTCCAGCGCAGGTTGATCTTTAACAACAGGGGGTATAGAGCATAGTATATCAGTTCACAATATAAGCTCCAGGTGACTGTTTTCTCGGGATGATCAAAAGCCATCCCAACTGAAAGTATAACAGCCAGCGGTATCAGTATCCTCAGGAAACGCCTTATCCAAAACTGGAACGTATTGTCGATACCGTTTTTGCAGGGATAATGAATAACAAATCCCGAAATAATAAAGAATGCAATAACAGCCGAGGTGCCATCAAAAGCATTGGCTAAAAACGCACCCAGGACCTTTAAGGGGAAATGAGCGGATGTTTTTAAGGTTTCGGCATACACATTATCAAAATGCGACAACATTACTACAAAGGCCAGCACAAACCTTATGCTGTCAACCCCATAAAACCATTTGTTTGATTGCTTTTGCTGCATTATTTTTGCTGTAATAAGGTTTGTTTCACTATTGCTAAAAACTTAAGGCCCTCGGTCTCCCAGTTATATTGTTGTTTCGCCAGGCGCAAGGCTTCGTTTTGAGCGTTGGCAAGCTGTGCGCTATGTTGATGATAATTGCGCAGTATAGCGGCCATAACCCCTACGTCTCCTTTCGGATAGACGTGGCCAATGGTTGCGTTTTTAGTCATAAAGTCATGCTGGGCCGTGGTATCACTTGCAACAATAGCTAAACCGGCCTGCATATAAGTGAATAATTTATTACTGAGCGCGATGTTATTATTGATACTGAACCCGGGCTCAAGCGCAAGGCCAATATCAAACTGAGATGCAAAGCCTGCAAGCTCATCCGGCGGTACCGGATTATGGATCTGCAGGTTGATATCGCTGTCAATCAGGCTGCTGATAAACTTTTCGCTGCCCGGCGGCAGCTTTCCCAATAAGTGGAGCTCGAAGTCGGTCTTGTTTAATAGTTGTAAGGCTTTTACAGCATCGTCAATGCCGCGGTTTGGCCCAATGGTTTGCGAAAACCAAAACAATTTTACCGGGCCTTTTTTCTCGACCTTTTTTGTTGCCGTTTCAATTTTCGGGAACACATTTAACAACACAACCGGCTTTAATTGGGGATATAGTTGTTGGTAGGCTTCGGCTATTTGCGGGCTGCTTGTGGTAAAATAGTTTACCTGGGGCAAATATTGGTCCTCTATTTTGGTTTTAAGCATCACTTCGGCATTGTTACTGTCATCGCTGGTTTCATACCGGTGAAAATCCTCGGCGTCAAAACCACATACTTTATTGTATAGTTTAGCCGCGCTGGCAGCTGAGGGCAATGCCCCCAAATTATGGGCGATGTATAAATCGGCTCTGTGTTTTTTTGCCGCTTCTTTCAGCAAGCCGGCCGATCGGGCTATGGCAATATTTGTAAACAATTTTCCCCCGGTTACCCGGTTAATGTACTTTGCCGCGCGATGAGTAATTTTGCTGAATAAGTAGGTTGATTTTTGTTGCTGCGGATCACCGGCAATTCGCACCGCTTTCCACTTTTTAAGCGGGATAAGCTGCCGGTCGAAAACCGTTCCCCAGTCATTCCAGTAGGCGTATAGCACCGTAACGTCATATCCGGCATCACATAAGCTATCGGCTTCTTTAATCAGTCGCGGATTAAGCGAGGGCTGTCCTGAGGATATTAAAACTACTTTTTGTGATGCCATGTCGTAGCTTTTCTGATTGCAGGATTTTTATCAGCAAAAAATGATTTGCCGTTATTCATTAAACAAAGTGAGGTAGTTTTGCGCTATTACTTTAATGTCAAATCTGTCGGCGGCGGTTTGTCTGCAAGCTTTCCTGTCAATAGTGTTAACAGCAGCCAGCTTTTCCGTCATTTCGGCCTGGTTATTTACTATAAATCCATTAATGCCTTCCTGCACAACCTCGGGTACCGACCCGCGTTTAAAAGCGATAACCGGCGTGCCGCACGCCATTGCTTCTATCATCACCATCCCAAAAGGCTCATCCCATTCAATAGGGAACAATAATGCTTTCGCCTGTTGCAGGTACTTGTTCTTTTCGGCATCGTTGAGGGCCCCAACATATTTAATTTGCCGGTTATCTATCAGCGGCTCAATCTCGGTTTTAAAATATTGATAATTGTCCGGCGTATCGGGTATGTTACCTGCCAATATCAAATTATGGTTGGTGGCCCTGGCCACCTTAATTGCGGTATGGGCGCCCTTTATTTTATCAAGCCTGCCCAGGAACATCAGCGGCGCATCATTACTCAAACTTTCATTGAGCTGATATCGCGAAAAATCAATGGTGTTATAAACTGTTTTCCATTTCCCGGCTACATTACCCGTGCCAACGCAATAGTTGCTGCAGGCAGTAAAGATCAGGTTTCGGTTAGGTAGTTTGTTGATTAGTTTAATGCCCGATTCGGTAACCTTCCGGCCATAGGTCATTATTTTTTTTGCGGCTGTATTTAAAACCGGCACCAGATATATCAACCGGCCAAAGTTATGGATCAGGTCGAAGTTGTTTTTGTTGTCCAGGAGATATTTCCAGGCGAAGCCTGCTTCCAGTGTCCGTTGCCATTTAGAACGTCCCAAATCATTTATACCAAACGTTACCGTTTTGCCGCTGCAATAGGAGTTTGGCCCCGCAAGCAAGGTTACCTCATGGCCCAACCGGTGATATTCTTCGGCAAAGGCGTATACCAGTCGCTCGTGCCCGCCGTATGCTTCGGGCGGCACAGGTATGCCCGGGTCCATAATCAGCAGTATCCTCATTTTATAGCTTCATTATTAAGCGTTGAGTACGTGTCCTGAACTATTTTTAAATAGGCAGACGCACATTTTTCAAGCGATAGGTTTTCTATTACGTAATCCCGTGGTTTGAATAAATTAATATCAGCTAAAAAGCCGGCCAGGGTTTCTTCAAAATCGGCTGCCCCGGTAAATTTTTTGCCGCAACGGTCGTCCCAGTAAGGTACTGAACTAACCGGCCCATACTTTACCCTGTCTGGATAATATTCAGGGTCCTGCCAGTAACCGCCCCGGTCCCAGGCCAAAATAGGGGTGTTTGCTGATAGTATTTGTTGATAAGCCAGGCCCTGCGTTTCATGTTCACATAAAAATATCACGGCTTTTGACCGGCTTAATTTATCTTTTAATTCTGCAGGGGTATAAGCGCCGTATTTGATTTGATGATGCGATAAGTTATGCCGGTCCAGTATTTTGACCATGGGATCAATCAACTCGTCGCTAAAGCGGTCATGTTCCCAGCGGATCTTGTCATAGATTAAAAAATCGTAAACTTTATTTTGCAGTGATGGCTGCCATTCATCTGTATCAATCCCGGTTGGCCAGGCTACCACCTTAGCGCCATAAAAGGGCTCAAACATCTGCCGCATCCACTCGCCGGGCACCAATATCTTTTTTACGTTGGGGAACTCTTTTAATAACTCAGGCCGATCAATAGGGTGCGAGTATATGCCTGCACCAAATACAATAGGATTGGTCCAGGTTTGGTTAAACAATACCTGGGGCTTGCCTATAATGCAGGCTATTTCCTGAGGATGGGCTATAATATAGTTATAGTCGTTTAGCCGGTAAGGGATACCTAGTTTGTCAAGCCCCTGCATTAAATTAAGCGCAACACGCATTACGCCACCCGGGCGGGGTTTGCCGCGTACCAGGCGCCTTATTAGCTTACGCGGATACCGGTCGTACTTAAACCAGCGGTCAGGATCTGGTTCGGCATAAAATAAGTTCAGGGCTTTATCCAACACTTCTTTTTAGTTTTAAAAGGTGCTCTGTAAAAGCAAACCCAAAAGTTTTGTATAGGGTAGCCAGGTTTTTATTTTCGGCAGGTTTAAATTGCGGGTTAAGCTCATAAACCCAATTATAAATTTTGTGGCCGTCAGCTATGTTGGTTTTGGCTATCCAGTGCGCCAGGTGCCATAAATTATTGCAAGCCGCGTTTTTACGGCGTTGCGTTAGCTGCCCTGTATTTTTTAAAATATCAAATGCTTTTTGGTAGATATTTAAATAAGCCAGGTGGTTGCCTATCTCTTTAAGTCCACCCATGTTTTGCAACCGCGGCCGGTTATGCACCCGGTGCGCCAGCGTAGCCTGGTTGATATAGCCTGTTACAGGTTGTTTCATGGCGGCTTCAATAATAAACTGGCGGTCATCCAACGCGCCAAATTCCTGCCGGTGTGGTATATCTTTTATAAAGTCTTTTTTAAACAGGTAAGCACTGTAATGGGATGAATCGCACTCGCCTAACTGTTGTGCTATAAAATCATCACAAACGGTCCAGCTTATTTCTTTGATCAGTTTTTCATCCCCGGTATAAAGCTGGTAGCCGGCACAGGTAATGTTTAAGTTGTTTTTCTCGGCTTCGTTAAATAATGCCCGGGATGAGCCGGGTAAGATCCAATCATCCGAATCTAAAAATCTGACGTATTTACCGGTAGCCAGGGCAAAACCTGCATTCACGGCCCAGTCTTTCCCCCGGTTTTCCTGCCGGATGGCAATCAGGTCTTTCTGTTGTTGCAGCCAGTCCCAGGTCCCGTCGGTACTGCCATCATCAACAATAATAATTTGAATTTTTAGGTGCGGGTCGCCGCAACTGTCGATGGTTTTGGGTAAGCTCCAGAGCCGGTTATAGGTTGGTATAATGATACTGATATCCATTATTAATTGATCACTCGTTCTGATTGCTTTACTTTTCTTGTCCCGGCGACAGCGCGGTACAGTGGTCTGAATAATTGTTTAAGCAGGGTAGTGGCATTGGCCGGTAACGTTACCTGTAGCCAGGTTAGGGCTCCCGCCTTACCTGCCGGATATTTATCGCCTAAAATATATTTAAGCCGCTTAACCTCTTTGATATAGGGTAAAGTTTGATTGTGATGACCCAGGAAATGAACTATTAAAGGGTTAGCCTCTTTTAAAGGCCAGTTTTTTTGATAGCGCGGATGACCGGGCTTATTATATAATGTAACGCTTCCTTTAAGCAGATCAGATTCTATACCCGACTGAAAGTTCACAAATTCGGCCAGTATGCTGCCGTTATCATCAACAGGAGATTGACCATGTAATGCCATAGCCAATGCCATTAATACTTCGTCATTGGGGCGCCCCCGCAGGCGGACAAAACCTATCTCATCATATTGCGTTTCAAGTTCACGGGCTGTTTCATAAACCTGCGTTGCTTTGTCGCCGCGTTCCAGATAATAAATGCCGCCGTTAAATTTAGGCAGCTGTTTAATATGGTTCTTTTTACAGATGGCTGCCACGTCGCCAAACCATTCGCCGTCATTAACGTAAACACCAACTACCGCCACACTATAACCCTTAAAAAGATTAAATACCGGCTTTAAGCTGCCATAAATTAAACAGTCGCTGTCAATAAACAGCGTTTGCCCCGCGGGGGCCAGCTTATCTAAATGTAGCTTTGGCGAAAAACCTTTCCCCAGTTCATCCGGCTGTAATGCAATGACTTTAACATAGCTTTTCACGTCATCAGGCAGGTAGTGCGGCAGGTCCGTCGCCAGGTAAAAATCAATGCCGGCGTCTTTGTTCCATAACCAAAATGATCGTGCCAGGTTTACTGCCATATCAACATACAGCTTTTTGCCGGTGGCTAAGGTTAATATATTAAGCTGATTGCTCATTTTCAATAATATGGATGATTTTTAGCAGCAGGTCTTTATCAATAGTAATATCCCCCCAGTTACCATCGGCTGGCTTGGTCCCCGCCAAATACCAGTAATTTAATTTTAGCATACAAGACAGGGTGTAGTAACAATCGGTACGAAAATAATCAGGCGAGAACAGCTCAATAACAGCCGCACCCTTACGGCCAAACAGCAGGTTAGTTAATGCAGCGCCATGCACGCTTATAATTATGGCGGCTTGCTGTACCAGGTTAACCTGATCTGCTACGCTAAGGTTATCGGGCTCAATAATTTCAAATCCCTTGTTTTTCAACAGGGTAATTACAACATCTTCATTTAAGAGTTTCCGCTCTATATTGCCGCCGCGTTTAAAGTATATTCTTTTACCGAATGCTAACACCGGCTTTTTAATCAGCTTATCCCTCGCATAATTTACCGCCCATATTGGCGAGCGACCTTCGCTGCCGGGTAATGAGGCCACGTATAAATGATCAAAATGTATTTTTTCGCCATCATTTATCAGCAATATTTTCTCTGCCGGGATATCAAAATCTGCAAGCAGATCCAAAAACTTAACCGGGACTTTTGACGATACGCAGAAATGGTCGATTTTATCCAGAACAGATTGGTATAGCCGGATACGCGGTAATACATCACTTAGCCAATGGTAATAGTTATGGCTCTCTGGCGAGAGCAATGCTGCGCCTGTGCCGGTTACTTTTTTAACATCCTTCGAAAAAATATAGAATGGATTGCTCCACAGGAATTTCTTTAGCGTTGCTATTCCGAAATGATGGCTAAACTCCTGAAAAACCTGGTGCTTATTATTGAGAATTAAACCTTTGTGGCCCAATACATAGCTGTTCTGTAAATAAAACAAGGTTGCCTTATCAGTAGGGTAATCTTTGTTGTTATAAAACGCGCGGTCATTTGGTGTCCCTAAAGTCTGCGGCGACGGGTGATGTAAGAACTCGCCGGGAAAAATATCTTCAAACCATGGCCCGCGCTGGCTATAGTATAACCCTTTACGTTCCCGCTGACCTATGATCCAATCCCGGCAGGAATAGATGATTTTTGAAGGATAGATAAACGGGAACTGCCTTAAAAAGTATTTTATTTTAGTTGCCGCGCTCATGAGCCTGTAAAAACCTGTTGATAGTGAACAATAAGCCGTGCTGCCTTCCATCCTAAAATATTTGCGATAGTATGGCCCGCGGGCCCGCCGACGTACTTCTCGCCGTTATAACCCAACGCAGTGGCTTTTTGTATGCAACGTTTTGAAAGTGCTTTAAATTCGGGGTAGGCCAGCACCCCGGTCCACCAGTAGTGCCTGGCAAATATCCGGTTGATCAATTTATCGTTACTTTTTGCTGTTAAATATTGGTATTTTAAATCTATTGCAGCTATTGTACTTTGTAGTCCCCGGAGATTTTTTTGTGACGACAAAGAACGCCTGCCGGTAAATTTGCGGTAATAACAAAGGCCCTGTTCGCTAAATTTTATCCCGGCCGAGGCTAAAATCACCCGGCAAAAAAACTCGCCGTCGTCATCAACACTCAATTCTTCGTTCCATGACCCTGCTTTGTCAATCACGCTACGCGGGGTAAGCCATGAATGAACAGTGATCATGCCGCCGTAGCCGGGCAGTACCTCTTCTCCGGCGTAAAGCTTTAGCAGAAAATCTACCGGATTGTCGCTATCCGCATCAAACCAGCTATAATCGGGTTTAACAAGAGTATGATTTTCACCATCCATAAAATGGACGGTACGGCAAATTGATAAATGGGTGGCCGAATTATTAAGGCGCGTTAGCTGACTCTCAATTTTATCAGCACTTAGCAAATCGTCAGCGTCTAAGAATTGTATGTAGTTGCCTTTGGCCACGGCTAAACCTGCATTACGTGCAGCAGCTGCCCCATTGTTTGCCGACATGGTTATACTGACAATGTCATTTTCAAAATCTTTAATAATTTGTGCAGTATTATCGGTTGATCCATTGTCTATAACGATGATCTCTTTGCTATCCCACGTTTGCCCCAATGCTGACCTGATGGTTGCCGACAGATAGCGCCCTGAATTATAAGCAGGGATGATAATGGATACCAAAGGCTTCATTTTGAATTGAATATTTCTATCCAACGCGCTCTGTTGGATACCGCAGGGGGTATCGTGTTACCGGTAAACCAGGGCTGGGTTAAATATTTTACATAAAGATCGGGCTGGGTATCTAAAGCTATGATGCGTTCAATTACCGGCTTAAAATCCATCTCGTTAAAATGAAACCGCCTGTTTATATCCCGTGTAATTGCTTTCAATTTACGTTTTACTTTATGCTTTATACCAGTTAGGTGTGCGGGGCGTATATCTTCAAAATCCATTTGCCCAAGCCTTGTCAGTTTGTTATTTAACCAGCTGTTCTTTGAATGCAGCTGTTCTGTAGCGTTTATAAAGCTGGCGGTATTAAAAATGGTGCCGATAAACGGATCACCACAATAAACAGGAATGCTGTTAGCCTGCATGGCATCATACAGTTTCTCTGTTTGATAGCCGGGATAGATATCATTCTCAAAAGCGATAGTAAATTTATAGTCGCTTAAAAAGCTGCGTTTGCGCTGCCACATATCACCACTGTACCGCTGATCAATACTTTCCATATTGTTCATGGATTTGCCGGGCGCATCAACTTTTTTGTATTTAGATAGCTGCCTGAAAAATTCTTCGCGATAAGGCACTTTGTGCGAATACAGGAAATTGCAAAAGTATTTCTTGCTGCCGGCTATCTCTTCAGCATTATAATCTGCAGGTTTAATTAATGTTGCCGGGTCGGTGCCGTGCCACTGTATTCGTTTGTAACGCGCGTGATTGACTTCTTCGGCGCGCGGTACCCCGAATGCCCAATCGCAGATGGTCATGTCCGGTTGTATGTTTTCGCAATAATAGCCTATGCGGACGTAACTGCCTTTTTGGGGAAGATCATTGCCGTACGGCCCAAAGATCACGAAATCTGGATCAGCAGATTCTTCAAAATCAAATTTGTCAGATAGCCCCTCCAGGTCGAAAACTTCTTTTTTAAAATTTTGGAGCGTGAGGCCGTTTTGAAAATGCAGTTTTATTTTGCGCTTAACCACCCTAATAAAATCATTTTAAAATGTATTGCCTCAGCTTTAAAAAAGGCTTTTCCCATAAATAATAAGAGCCCAGGGCCACTATATAGATGATCAGGATATTTACCGGCCAGGTGCGCCACCATACGACAACATCGCCCACAAAGAAAAACTCCTGCCAAATATACAAGCTGTAGGATAAAACGCCGATATGTACCATGACCCTGTTATTCAGTAATTTGTAAAGCAGATTGTTTGATGGGGTTAGGTTGCCCAGTATTAAGAATAAAACAGCCCCCGAAATAAACAGGCCGCTAAACGGCAAGGACAGGATAGCCAATTTGCCATAACCTGACAGGTAAATAAATAAAAGTATAACGGTAACAGAGAAAACTTTTAATCCATTAGAATGGAATACTTTATGCTTTATGAAATCGGGATTGTCGAAATAAACCAAGCCGCCAAACGCCCCTATTAAAATGGCATCGGCATGCATAAAGAAAGGGGATAGGGTGATGGTGCTGTAGGCGGGGTGCTTATAATCAATCACTCTTGCCAGGCATGCGTAAACTATAAGTATTATTAACACGGGTTTTAAGTGTTTTCTGCAGAAAAGTAATAGCAGGGGCCACATCAAATAAAACTGTTCTTCCACAGAAAGCGACCAAAAATGACCCAGGAACCAATTGGTTTTAGGGTCGAAATTGACGGTAAATGTAAATGCATGAATAAAGTTGGTTCTGGTTAGCCCGAGAAGATAAACGTTGTTTACCACCAGGATAAATAGGGTATAGAGCAAAAATACCGGCAAGATCCTGAATGCACGCCTGATATAAAACCTGCCGGGATGTATGCTTTGGTATTTTGCCTCCTCGGTTAATAACAGGTGGGTGATCAAGAAGCCGCTGATGACAAAAAAAACGGTTACCCCTACCAATCCGTGCCGGGCAATATCGGCAAACCAACCGGGAAAGCCATAGGAAAGCCGGCCATGACAGATCAGAATAAGAATTATGGAGACTGCCCTAAAGCCGTCTAACGAAGGTAACCTTTTCAACAGCTGCCTATAAATGTAAAGCCATCGCCTTTATTGATCTCTGCAATGACATGGTAATAATGGCCGTACACCGAATCTATTTCGTGGTTAATATTATTATTTTCAATTGTGTTTGTTGGTTTGTAAATGGCCTTGCCAATAAAGATTTTAAGTTTCGACCAATAACTTATTTCACTATCATCGCCTGCATAGGCATATAAAATAGCAGCCTGTTTACCCTGCTCTTTTATCTCGGGTTTGTTTACGGATGATGTTACGGTTTGCGGGTGCGCTACGCTCAATGCATTATAGCCGGTATAATAACTGATGTTTGCTTTTAAATAACTTGCACGTAACGAAAACTCCCAGTCCATCATAGTATATAATATATTGTAAAGACCGATATAAGCCAATGAGCCGCGCCTGATCAGCATATGTACATCGCCAAAAGTAAATGAAGGTACTGACGCTTTGCGCCAGTTTTCAAATTGTGGCAGCCGGCTATGCCTGCTTATGGTTTGATGGTTTTTTAATTCGCTTGACAAATCATTGGATATAACGATGTCAACCTGCGGGTTCTGCAGCATGTATAGCTTGCATTTTCTGATGGCATCGTAACAAAAAACATCATCATCAATTATTTTTTTTATTAGGATGCCTTTAGCAAGAAGCATAGCTTTGTTCCAGCCGTGCGCCTGGTTTTTGTCCGGTTCAGAAATAAACTGCTGTATTTTACTTCGCTCTAAAAGCTGCTTAAGATATTCTTTTGAGCCATCGGTACTTTCACTGTCAACTACCACTATTTCTTCATCGTGCTGCAGCCCGCTTATTAACCTTTCTAAAGTGATCTTTAGAAAAGGCAGGCGGTTACGCGTAGTGATGATGTATGAAAGATTAATGATTGGGTCCATTTAGGTTATGGAAGTTATTAATTACATTAGGTAACAATTAAACCTTATCGTTGTATTTTTCGATAAAACCCTGATAGTCAAAAAAATACTTTTCTACGTCCTTAAGGTTATCAGGTTCAAAATCCCACCATTTTAATTTTAGCAGTCTATTTATCGTTGGCTCGTCAAAACGGTATTTTACTACTTTAACAGGTGAGCCCACTGCAATGGCATAAGGCGGAATATCTTTTGAAACTACTGTGCCGGCGCCAATTACCGCGCCGTCGCCAATAGTTACGCCATCAATCACGGTTACATTGATACCGATAAACACATCATTACCTATACGGATTTGCTTATGCTCAACTATTTTATCGTCTGCAGAAAATGTTATTCCACATGCATTACCGGTAGAATAAAATGCCGGAGAGGTAGATAAGCCGTTGGTTGGGTGGATGCCAAAGCCGCAATTAAAATTAGGGCCTATGCTGCAAAACTTACCAATGGTGGTAAGGCTTATAGTTGAATTGCCACTGATATAAGTGTAATCGTCAACCTGGGAGTCGCCGATTTGTGCAGGGCCGTAAATTTTTGCCTTATTGCTGATGGTACTCCTGTTAATATTTTTAATTATACGGCCGATATCACCATTCTGCTTTTCAATTACATAAAGCCGGGGAAAAAATACTTTCAAAAAAAGTAATGCAATTTTTCTGATCATTTTTTTCATTTGATTTTTTTTAACAATAGCTTTATCTTATGAATCAAATTTTTACCCCTCATTAAAAAATAGCCCCGGTAACCCTTTCTGTCCAAATTATGGAGCGTTTTTAAAAAATCGTTTTCAGTTTCTTTGTCTATGGCAATAGTGGCGGGGTGAACTATTTTATTAATAGTTTTGGTAGTTAAGCCGCTATAAGGGCTATCATATTTTGTATGGGTTGCAGTAGCGTCAAATCCAATGTTTGACACAAAGTTATAATTGGTATTAATACAGATACCGCCAGCTTTCCAGATACTAAACATCCATTGATAATCCCAGGTATCAAGCGTCTTTAGTGACTCCAGTACGGTATGCCAAAATCGTCTTTCAAACGGATCTTTAAAACGGGTATTAATCAGTTTTTTATAGTATGATTTATCTGTCAACTCCAGATCGTATTTGCGCCAGGCTCTTTTCCAGGTGGCCCATCCCCAAATGTTAGGATAGTTTGAAAAATAATAGGTATAGTCATGCTTTTTCCCGTTGTCAATCAGGTCGGTTCCGGTTATATGCATAATGCTTTCATTATCCTTGTAAAACTCAAGCATGGCAGAGCAGAAAAAGAAAAAGCTATCATTTGGCACGCAGTCGTCTTCAAGTACTATCCCTTCATCAATGTGCTCAAAAAACCAGTTTATACCCGAACTTACGCTGCGTTTTACGCCGATGTTTTCAGTTCTGTAAAGGGTTTTTAATTCACAGTCCCAATCAATATTTAAAAGCACATCCCTTGTTTGCTGGCATAAAATACCGGCTTCTTCATTCCGGGGTCCGTCGGCAACAACAAATAACTTCGCGGGCCTGACTTTCTTAATCGCCTCAAAAACCTTTAAGGTTTTATCGGGACGGTTATAAATTAAAAACAAAATAGGTGTGTTTAACATATTAGAGCTAATGTTATGCCTCTATCAAATTGAAATTCATACAGGCGCCTATTTCTACAGGATATTCCTGCAGGGTTTTAAAACCCAGCCAATATTTAGGTGCAAAAAACTGTTTGTGCTCCTTATTATTTAACCAAGCACCCCACCAACTAAAACTGCTGTTTGATAAAATACCAATATCGGCATTAATCAGAAATTGCAGATCAATGATCTCCGGATTATTTGAAACGTATTTTTTTTTGATATAACTGAATTCTTTTTCTACAAATTCAGGTTCATCAGATATGAATACACAGTTGGCATTCTCGTAGTCGGCTAGGTCTAATGCTTTTTTATAATAAGATAAGGGCAATGACCAGCTATGATCAATATAATCGCCGCGCCTTATGTGGATCACTATTGTTTTCCGGGTTGACAGGACATTTCGGGACAATGTTTTGAACTTACGGACATGTCGTTTTTTTATGACCAGTAACTTCCTGATGTCGGCACTACTGCTTTCAAAATATTTTTCAGACTGAAAATAGCCCTGATACATATAGTTGTTTTTTAACCGCTGCAGGGCCTCGTCTGGTGGATCTGTATTATATAACGTTATATTTTTGTTGCCGAAAATGATTTTTTGAAGCCAGGCATAAAAAGATTTCCTCTTATTTAAACGGAGACTTCTTTTAAAGCCTTTTGTTGAGAAGAAAGAGGAATCTAACGGTAGCAGGAAATCTGTTTTAAGTTTAAAATATTTAACCGGAATAAAATGCTCAATGCTTTTATCAAGGTAAAAACCTGTATCAAGCTTTTTAGCCGTTGCATAAATAAAGGCGTATTGAAATAGCTGATTACCTAATCTGCCCTCGAGTTTAACGGCCACCATAATTTAATATTCGTTTAATTTTGTCAGTGCCCCTTTTTAAAAAGTTGGCTTTAGGGTAAATGAACTTTACTACTTTTTGATGGAGGTCTTTATAAAAGATATCTTTTGATCCTTTTGATACTAGTTTAAGGGGTTTGCCGGTCCGGTTATAGAACCAGTTGTACCGGCCCTTACCTAACATATAGTTTAAGTATTTTTCGTCTATACGGTCAAAAAATGGATACAACGCATAAGTTGCTTTTACGGACACAGACCATAAGTCGGCCTCTGCGTCGCGCATCCAATAAGATCCTTCATAATCTAACCTGTGATAATAGTACGTGTCTTTTAAAACCACGGTAACAGCTCCGGTCATTGCCTGCCTTAACCCAAATGTCCAGGTATCCAGCGCACCGGAACCCTCTGCATAACCCAGTGCCTTAACCCAGCTTTGTTTAGTAAATAAATAGTTGCCATGCTGACCGGGCGTATTGCCACCATTATAATAAAATTCTAAATCAAATACTCCTTCGGGCAATGACCATATGTAATCGGGTTTGAGTTTGTCAGCCGAAAAAAAATGCTGATACTGAAAAGAGGCTACATCAGCATTCATACTGATCAGGTATTCTTTTAAGGGATCTACGCTATCCGGGGCCAATACGTTATCTGCATCAAGGCAGAACAATAAATCGTTTGCAGCGTTTTCAACCGCTGTATTTCGAGCCGCGGCGCCTCCTTTGTTTCTTTTATGGGTAAATATGTTTATAAAAGGGTGCTGTTGTTTTAACGCCAGCAATACCTCCGCGGTATCATCTGTCGAACAGTCGTTTACAACTATTAGTTCATCACCGTTATTTAGATTACCGGCTATGATTGATTCAATTGATTCGGCTATCGTTTTAGCGCAATTATAAGCGGGAATAAAGAAGGATATGTTAGCCATGAGCTGTCGGGCCGGACAAACGGCGTTTATATTTAAAAAATCTTTTTTTGATATTGTCCATCAAGACTGTTTATTGCTAAAAATAAATTTGTTACGGAGCTCCATAAATGGCCTTTCAATCAGTTTGTAAGAGTATACAGACAATGGGATAGTTAGTAAATAATACAAGAAGATATTAATCGTCTTTAATGTATCTCTATTAGTAACCAACCATAGTAAATCATGATTAATAAACGGTATAATATACTCCTGCATCGGCGTTAAGTTAATTAGATAAACAGAATAAGAGATCAGGCTTATATAGGTAATCATCTTAAACATTAAACCTTTACCCGTTTTATAAGTAGGATGGGGCGTAAATAGGTTTTGAGAGAAAATATAAAAACGTTTAAAAGTCGGGCCGGGCGGCTTGCCATAATTATAGAAAAAAATAACTGCTGACAATATGAAAAAATATACCGGAATTGTTCTTAACCATCTTCGCCACCAAAAATTGAGTAATGTATAGAAATCAAGGTTTTGTTTACTCATGGATTTTATTAAAATGCGGCCAATTAAAAAACCGCTTAAAACAAAAAATATGGATACGCCATCTAAATAAGTAGCTTCTATCACTTTGTTGAGGGCCCGGGGGGTATAGGCCATCCCGTGTGTAACGACAACTACTGTAATAGCAAAGGCTCTTAAAATATCAAGACCATAAACCCGTTCTGCTGGCATGTTGATATTTAAACCCAATAATTTCCAAAGTTTACTAAACATATAAAGTTAGGCCTGCTGCTGCTGTCTTAAATTATAAAGGTATTTTGATTGACTTGTCTTCATTGAGTTGCTCAAGTTCTTTTAATACATATTTGCACCATTTTTGGTAAAATAGTTCGTTTTTCCAGTATTGGAAAGCCTTCCGACCCCTCTCAAGCGCCTCGTTTTTATCCAGGTTTCTAAGTAGCTGATCCAGTTCATCAACAGTAGCTGCATAATAACTTATTTCATCCCAAGGTATAAATTTCTTGAACGGGCGCGCGTCAACATCACCTAATAAACAGGGAGCGGTACCTAATTGCATAGCTTCAAAAAAACGGAATGAGTTGCAGCTTGTGCCACGCGGACTTAAAGCGATATACGATTTCATGGTATTGATGTTGAAACTTTTGCCCCAAAACCACCTTTTATAAAACCTGGTCGGCAATCCGCCCTGTACCAATATATCGGCATTGTCTTTATATCGTTTCAGGAGTTCCATCCGTATAGGATGCGTATCAAAAGCTCCGTTGAAGCTGGCGAGGTAGTCTTTTTTTAGCGGTAACGGCGGTTTGCGGTGCGGGCTGCAAAGAATAGGTATGTCAATACCTTTATTGGTTGTTCGTGCAGCGGTGAATTCAATAGTTTGACCCAGGTTTAACAAGGTGCCACCGTCAAACTGCGTAACCGTAAAAGTTTTACTGTCATCTATTATGATTTTATCAACTGCGGCCTGAAGTTCATTGAGGCCTTCACCATCTGTTGCAAAATTGTGATTAATGTGCCAGCGGGTCCAGAAGACAGGCAGGTAATGCCAATCGGCAGCAGTAAGATCGTTGGTAACAATGTCAGGTTGCTTTTTTAGCCATCTTAAAAAGTCCTGTTCCACCCCATAATCTTTATTATGTGCAGGATATTTAAATGCCTGCGATTTGGGGGTAAGTGCCGGCGGTGTATTTAAGATTAATATTTTCAAGCTAATTTATACATCAAGCTGTAACCAATCTGAAGGGATAATATTTTGAGGGAATTCTCTGTTTACCTTATGCCCCAGCCAGTACCTTGGGGCATATACAACCTTATCGGGTTTATTATTTAACCACGCGCCCCACCATAAAAAAGAGCTGTTTGAAATTATCAACTTATCAGCCAAAATTAGTGAAATAAGGCAATCGGTAACATTGTCCATATATACCGCATTGTCATATCTAAATAATTGTTTAACGGTTTTAATATCTTCTGATACAAATATCAACGTTTTTGATTCGAGATCAGCAATGCTTTTTAGCGCTCTTTTATAATAGTCGATTTCTATAAAAGGCGTATTGTTGTCTATTTCTTTAATGTGCCATTCCCGATATTCTGACAATCTGATGCCAATACAAACCACCTCCTTTTTAAATAACTCTGAAAATTTTGACTGGTAACTATCCATCAGCCCGCTTTTTATTTTAAAGGCTTTTTTAACTTGTTGCTCATACTTTTTAAAATAGGCCTCCGACTGGAAATAGCCATAAATAACTGTATGGTCTTTTACCGCGTTTAAAATAGCAAAAGGTGGTTCGTCCAGGCTTAGGTTTGCGGCGCTATATTTATGAAACTTAAGCGAAAACATGTATCGCAGCAATCTTATTTTTTTTAAAATAGGGCTGTTATAAGGTTTTAATTCAAAATATTTTTCAAGCTCCTCTGTATTAAATACAAAATCTGTCTTCATTTTTTTTGAAACAGCCAGGCCAAATGCAAATTGAAATAGGTGATTACCCAGTTTTCCGGAAGGCATTATAGTAATCATAATAAAGTTGATATTGGTTTTTTATAATGCACCCAAATTGTTTCTCCCAATTTTTTATGTTTACTGAACGCTTGTAACTGTAAAAATTTTATATCCAGGTATTCTTTCACCCTATACCACAGTGTACGTTTAACGGGGGGGAACTGCGCCTTTTTTAATGACCTTGAGTACATTACCGTTTTCATTACGTCCAGCGGCGAATAAGATTCAAAGTCTAGGTCAACCAAATCCCATTGGTATTTTTGTCCTAATATTTTAAAGCTGTTTTTGTTATATCTGCCGACGTGATTAGGCGGTAGATCCAATAAACCATTATGCAGTTCGTTGAAATTAATTTTATAACTGTTGGGCACTCCGATGAATAAGTGCCCGCCGGGTTTGATAATACTATTAAATGTTTCAAAAGTGTCTTTCAAATTATCCAGATGTTCTAGAACCTGGAATAAGCAAATAATATTAAATCGGTTGCAAAATTCCGGCTTCGACTTTAACTCTCTGAAATTCCAGCTGTGGGCCTCTATGCCTATGTCTTTTATAAACTTAACTCCGGTATCTGAATATTCCAGGCAGAAAATATTTTTTTTATCGATTAGCTCAGCGATTTTTTTTGCGAAACTGCCGTTGCTTGCACCGATTTCCAATAATGTTAGCCCGCTTTCTTCTGAGGTTAAAACGTTTATTTCTTTAAATGTCCTGTCAAATTCCCACTTCTGGTACGGCACTGGTTCTATCCCGGTTTCACTGGCGTGGGTAATAAGGTTATAAAACTCATGGTCGCCGCCAGTAAAGGGATCTGCAAAGCCAAATCCGCAATTTTTACAGCTTACCACAGCGGCGGTTTTGGCCTTCCACAGTTTCAGGATACTGTTTTCAACAATATCAATTGCTTCTTTTTTTTCTTTTAGGCTTTGATTAACCAGGAACTGGCTCGCCGCATCTCTTGAATTTATTTCATATAAAAGAAGGTTATCAACATTACCGCAGATGGGGCATTTTGCATTATAAGGGGTGTATCTATATTTCATTAGCCGAATCGATATTTATTAAACCTTTGGCAGAAAAATCATTTAATTCGGTCCACTCATTTGTTATTGTAAATGAATAGGCTTCGTCAATATATAGCCATTCGTTACCATCACTTATCGGATCGCCATTATGCCCGCCCAGGCCAATTGTATAGTTTCCGGGCCTTAACAGGTTGGCCGGTATTAAAAAATTGTCTGCATAATTGCCCGCGATTAGTTGAGTTGGCCATGATTTGTTGTGTATGGTGAACAGTAAAACGCCGTCTTTATAAAAATTAACCGATACCCTGAATTTAGGCAGCCCAATTAAACAGGTATATTTTACATGGACAGCCAATGATTCTGACGGCGAAAATACAGCCTCTTTATTAATAATGCCGTTAATTGAAAATTCAACAAAACGTATGTTGTTTGTTATACTGCCCTGTTGTTTACAGGTTTCAAGGCCCCCGTTTATGATGTTTGACTTAAGATAAAGCGAGAGGGTTTCGTCAACGCTGCCTTGCTTTATTAACTGGCCGTTGTTTAACAGCATTGCGCTGGTACACAGCTGCCTTATGCTGCCCATATTGTGGCTTACAAATAAAACAGTCCGGCCTTCGCCTTTGCTCACGTCGCCCATTTTGCCGAGACATTTTTTCTGAAATTCGGCATCGCCAACCGCCAGTACTTCATCCACTATCAGTATTTCCGACTCGAGATGGGCGGCCACGGCAAAAGCAAGCCTTACATACATACCTGATGAATAGCGTTTCACGGGGGTATCTATATAACGCTCAACGCCCGCAAAATCAACAATCTCGTCAAATTTACGTTTGATCTCGGCCTTACGCATACCCAGTATGGCCCCATTTAGATAGATGTTTTCTTTACCGGTTAACTCGGGATGAAACCCGGTTCCAACTTCCAGAAGGCTGGCTATACGGCCCCTTACTTTAACCGACCCGCTGGTGGGGGCGGTTACCCGGCTTAAGATCTTAAGCAAAGTGCTTTTCCCGGCGCCATTGCGACCAATAATACCTACCGAATCTCCCTGGTTAATTTCAAAGTTGATATCTTTCAAGCTCCATACTACGTCGCTTACGCCCCTGGCAGTACGGTCATTAACTTCGCCTATTTTTAAAAATGGATCTTCTTTACCTCTTAACCTGGCCCAAAACCGTTCCAGGTCGCGTGATATGGTGCCTGTTCCAAAATCGCCCAGTTGATAGGCTTTTGAAAGATGTTCTACTTTAATTACTTTGGTCATTTAGCTTCGCTGTTATACGGTATCAACAAAGTTTTTTTCAACCCGGTTAAAGATTACGGTGCCTGTTAAAAATATAATTACTGTACTAAGAAAACTATAACTTATAATCTTCCAGCTAAAATCACCCTTGCCTAAAAAACCGTATCTAAAAGTTTCAATTACAGCTGTAATTGGGTTGTACCTGATTAACCAGCTATATTCGGGATATTTCAGTTCGGCTGCTGATAGGGGATAAATGACCGTGGTTGCATACATCATCAAAGGCACCCCAAAGGCAACCACAAAAGCCAGGTCGCGATATTTGGTGGTTACCGAGGATATGATCATGCCCAATCCCAGTCCCTGGGCCGCTACTAATATAACCAGTACCGGGAACAGCAGCGCAACGGCGTTGGGGATTATGGAAAGTCCCTTTAGATCAAAAAACAATAATAAAAACAAAAACAACAAAAACTGCACGGCAAACCGGATAAGGTTTGACAGCACGATACTTAGAGGCATTATTAACCTGGGAAAATAGACTTTGCCCAGCATAGATGCATTGTCTTTAAAAACGGTTGAGGTTTTAGTAAGGCAATCGGCGAAATAGTTCCAAATTATGGTTCCGGCCAGGTAAAATAGGGGTTTGGGTATACCGTCGGTAGGTATGCCGGCCAAATTGCCAAACACAAGTGTATACATCATGATGGTGATTATTGGCTGCACAAAAAACCATATCGGGCCCAATATGGTTTGTTTGTAAAAAGCAACAAAATCCCTTCTTACCAGCAGGATAAGTAGATCGCGGTAATGCCAGACATCTTTTAATGCCAAACTAAATAAGTTGTTTTTGGGGCTTATTTCTATATCCCAGTGTTCTTCAGCAGGCTGGCTCATTGTTTAATAATTGTTGTAATTTACGGATGTACTGATCTTCATTAAAATATTGCAGGCATTGCTGTTGAAGATTTTGGCGCATCTGTAAAGTTAAAGGGGTTTTTAAATGTTTTTCAAGCGTGTTTTCAAGTTGGGTCAAATCATCGGGGTTTACGGCCTCGCCCAGTTCCCCGTTCCTGATAGCATCAAGGCTCCCGTCGACATTCCCGCAAATAACGGGCAGCCCGCAGGCTAACGCTTCGATAAAAACAATACCAAACCCTTCTTTTTTACTCGGTAATACAAAAAGATCAGCTAACAAAAAGTGATCCGTCAGCTCATTTTCATCAATAAAACCCGTCAATATCACCTGGTCCTGAACCTGATATTTAGCAATTAACTGTTTAAGACGGTCCTCCTCAACATCGTCATAAGGCCCGGATAGAATATATTTAACCGAAGGCAGCTTAGCCTTTAATTTATGTAAAATCTTGATAACCTGTTCATAACCTTTATATTGTTCTGTAGCGGCCAGCCTGGTCAGGGTAAATAATATCAGGTTATCCTTAGTCAGCTGGTAACGGTAAAGCAATTTTTGCGGCCGGGCAAAGGTTAGCGGTAGTTTCATGAATGAATCGACCGAGTTATTTAATACCAGGCATTTATCTGCATTAATGCTGTGCCACCTTATCATTTCCTGCCGGGTAAAGTTGCTTACGCATATTATTTTATTGCATCTGTTTAAAAACAATTTTTTAATAACGGACAATGGCCGCCAAACTTCAATGCCATGCGCAATTAACCAAACCTGGCATTTAGGGTTAATTAATTTAGCCATCAGCCCGATAATCGACATATTAATGTGGCTGATGATCAAAACATCAGATACCGCGGCAATTTTTAACGCTTTTATTATAAATGAAAAACGCTTGGCATTAAATCCCCTGAAGTTTTCCTTAGGCAGATATTGCGGCATCAGGTCTTCATCCGCGTCATAAGCAGACCATAATTTAAACTGCCAATTGTTATGTGAAGCAATGTGTTGCAATGCATGGGCAAGTGTGCGCGTCATTTTTTGTATACCGCCAGTGGTACTAAACGTTTGTAAGGTAAAAAGAGTTACATTTTTAGGCATGCATTTGTATTTGATAAAGTGCAAATGCTTTTGACCAATGGATGGTATTGCTTTTAAAACCCCTGATAATTCTTTTTGCTTTTCTGCTTCTGTATAACCCTTCGTTACTTAATTCAGCATGGTTTCGCATCCATTGCTGCAGGGGTAAACTAAAACCCATTTTGGGCCTGTTCCAGACAGGTGCCGGCAAAAGATCTTTAAAGGTATCTATCAGTATTTTTTTTGGCTGGTTATCATCAAACCTGATTTGCGGCGTTAGCCTGTTCACAATGCGCTGAAAATCTTCATCCAAAAATGGCACCCTTACTTCTAATCCATGACTCATACTCATCACGTCTGTGTCACGCAATAACTGGTTTTGCATATATAAATTAGTTTCAAACCAGGACGCTTGTTCCTTATTGTAAGCCACAGGGTAAAGATGGTCGTTTTTTGCGAACAAGGTATTTTGAACCTGCCCCTCGTCACAATTCAATATCTCGGCTATATCTTCGGGCGCAAAAACGCCCCTCAGGAAAAGATAGTCGGCAAGCGGATGACGACAGGTTAAAAAGGATAATTTTTTAAAGGGATCTGTAACGAAATGACTGATTGTTTTAAGGAGCGGTGCCGGCACCCTCCGTAAATACTCAATGTATTTTATCCGGTTAAAAGACGGATAGCCGCCAAAGAGTTCGTCGGCGCCGATGCCGGAGAGCACCGCCTTCAGCCCGTCTTGCCGGGCATATTTACTTATAAACCAAGTATTAATACCGTCAGTAGTAGGCATATCCATTGCATTCAAAACATCCGGAAAAAACTCATCAAAATCACGCTGTTTTACCAGGTGGGTAAATTTTTCGCCTTTTGTTTTTCTTAAGATCTGTTGCTGGTAGATGCTTTCATCATATTTTTTTTCGTCAAAGAAGATAGATACAGTTTTAAGCTGCTCTGTTTTTTGCTGGGCGGCCAACAGGGTGAGCAGGCTTGAATCAATACCGCCACTTAAAAACACACCAATCGGGGCATCAGCGATAAGCTGGCGGCCTATGGCCATTTTAAGCGCGCTGTCTATTTGTTTTTTTGCCTCAATTATATCAGTGATGTAAGCACTATTGGTAACCGGTTTCGTGTAATCTAGTATGGCGGCTGTGCCGTCTTTATTGTTCCAGCGCAGGAAATGGCCTTTAGGTAAACCGTATACATTTTTTAAGACGGTGTCGGGTTCGGGCACATGGCCAAACGCTAAAAATTTAATGAGCCAATCCTGATTTTCTTCGGCTGCCAGGCCGGCTGTTTTAAAGGCTTTTACTTCGGATGCAAAACTTAGCTGGCCATTGTTGATATAGTAATACAGCGGTTTTATACCAGTGGTATCGCGTACCAGATAAGTCAGCACGTTGGTAACATCATATATCGCAAAGGTAAACATACCGCGTAGCTTTTTAAAAGCGGCAGTGCCCCAATACAGGTAGGCTTGTATAATAACCTCAGTATCGGTGTGCGAATGAAATCTGGCGCCGGCATTTATCAGTTCACTTTTTAATTCGCGGTAGTTGTATATTTCGCCGTTAAAAGTTATCCACGCTCTCTTGTCAATGTCAGCCATTGGCTGGTGGCCGTTGCTGCTGAGATCAATAATTGACAGCCGCCGATGCCCAAACACCAGGTTAGCTTCCGCAGCCGAAAAGATCCCCGCATCATCAGGCCCGCCATGTTTCATGGCGTCACACATTAAATTTACTTTAATCCGGTCCTCTTCAAGATTTAACCTTTGGGCAACTATCCCTGCTATCCTGCACATAGTAAAAGTATATTCATAGCTTCGCCCCGTAAGTTACATTTTTTAAATTAACTTATTGTTTATCAGTGATTTAAATATAATTAAAACGCTGACCTGACATGAATAACGGGCTTAAATTAAGTTAAAAATGCCATTATCCGTATAAAACTATAATTAAAACCTTTCAATTAACGTTGCCGCGATATTTACGACGATGGAGCAACCAAGGCTTTCAAGCCTTAATATTAATTGTTTTTGTGAACGATAAGAAATTATTTCGCCGGTCATTCCCTTAAGCGGGCCGGCTTTGATCATGATTTTTTCGCCTGGTTGTAAATTTTCCTCGGTAATTTCCAGTTCATAGGGGCTGGCCATTAATAATTTAACATCATCAATTTGCCTGTCGGGCATCGAGGTTATTTTGTTCGAAAAGTATATAAAACGTGCCACCCCTTTGGTCATTAACACTTCGGTTTGCTCACGTTCTGTAATACGGACGAAAAGATAGGATTTAATAAAGGGCTCTTCCACCCATTTTTTTCTGTCGCTCCATTGCTTTAGCTGGCGATGAAGGGGTAAATAAGCCTCTATCCCTTTATTTAACAATGCCTGGCAGGCTTTTTTTTCGGCTCGTGGTTGTGTATAAACCGGGTACCACTTGTAGTCGGCCTTATTTAATCTTGAAACCATAAATTAAACAGCGTCTTATTTTTTAAACCAACGCCATATTTGCCACCATTTACTTTCGTCCGGATCTATATAATAGCCAGAGCCGTCATAACCGCTATAGTCAGAATAATAGTAATATTTGCCATAGTTATCTCCGTTAAATTTAGTAGTGTAATATCTGGAGTGAAGCAAATCCTGCGCAAAGGCGTTTAATACGATCACCGTATTGTTGAGGTGATATTCGTTAGCCAGGCGTTGCGGAACCGTAGCTGAATGAAATTTCGATTTGCCCGACCGTATCACAAAAACATTAATGTCACTTATCCTGATTAAAGGTATCGCATCTGATACCAGGCCTATTGGCGCGGTGTCGATCATTACAATATCGTATATTGTTGAAAGGTGAGTTATCAGCTCACGCATCCGCTCAGAATGTAATAACTCTGACGGATTAGGGGGTACCGGGCCCGAAACTATAAAATCAAGTCCGGTTTGGTTAGAGTGATTTATGATATCATCTGCAGCACACTGATTAGCCAGGAAACTGCTTAACCCCATGTCATTAGGCACATGGAACGTTTTATGCAGTTTAGACCGCCTTAAATCAGCAGCTACCAGCACTACTTTTTTATCAATTAATGAAAGCGTGCTTGACAGGTTTACAGCAACAAATGATTTTCCCTCGCCCGCTACCTCTGAAGTTATGCAAATTACTTTACTCTCTTTTTCGGACGCCAGGAAGTTTAAATTGGTACGTACCGAACGTACAGATTCTGCAAAAATAGATTTGGGTTTGCTGATAGCTAATATTTGCGTGCTAAACTGATCGATCTCATCAGGGAATTTACGGATTACCCCAATTATCGGTATTGTAGTTAAGCTTTCAACAGTTTCCTTGTCATAAATAAAGGGGTTTAAAACCCGTATTAAAACAATTACGCCCAGGCCGATGGCAAGCCCCAACATTAATGCTTTTTGGTGGGTGCCACGTTCATCCGGCGAAACAGGGACATAATTAAGATGAGCGAGGTCTACGATGGTTGCACCCGGTAAAATGCCGGCCCTGAATATTTCCTGATCTATTTTTTTCTCAGACAGGGAAGAGTAAACTTTATCATTAACATCAAAATCGCGTTTCAAACTAACCAGGTCACGTTCGGCGGTGGGTAACTCAGCAATTTTTTGATTAACGGGGCCAAGCTGTGATTGCAAAAATTTAATTTTACTTTCAATTAGCTGCCTTGATAAATTTATACTGGTTAATGCATTGTTTTTAAGTAACAGTATTTGCTTATCTATATCCTGTACTACCTGCGATGCGCTGTTATAGGTTTTAAGATAGGCTGTTTTTGAAACCAGCAAACTGTTTAGGCTGGTTATAAATGTCCCTAACTGGCCATCCACAACGCTGGCGCCGGTTACCAGGTTAAGATTTACATTGTCTTTGCCCTTTATGATGTCCTGCCTGAGCTGATCAATAGCGATCAGGTCAATTTTTAACAAATCTATCTGCGATTCAAGATCTTTGGCCTTGCCGACAACCCTTTCAGTTGCCGACGTTAAATCCATCATTTTATTGGTTTGCTTAAATTGTTTTATAGAGTTTTCAGACCCTCTAACCCCGCCCGAGAGAACCTCAAGCTGGCTGTCAATAAACCTGATCATTTGCGACGCCGACTGCGCTTTCTGTTCGCGGTCATAATTTAAATACTCCTTTACAATGGCATTTAAAACATCTGTGGCAAACTGGGGGTTCATGTCGGTTTGACGCAGCAACAGCATGTTTGAGTTTTTTGAGGTTTCGCTGGTTTGTAAACCAGCCCTTACCCGGGCTACAAAATCTTCAGGCGCGTTTAGCTTAAATAAAATAGAAGTTGTTTTGGATAAATTACCCGGATTTTTTATGCTGATAGCGGTTGGCCCTATAACAAACGGCGCATTATAGCGATATACTTTTTGTATTTCCTTACCGCCATCTTTATAACTCAGGCTAAAAGAATTATCGCTTACCGGCTTAAAGGTTATCAGGTCGTGAAAAAAATTTGTACTGTCAAGTTTTATCAGCTGGATATCCAGCGGTTTTGACGGATATAACTCATTAGTGCGATTAAGAACCCGGCCTACCACATAAAAGCTTATCCGGTAATCAAGTTGCCTGATTGCATTTAACAGCAGCGGTGTACTTGTCAATACCACAGTTTCACTTTGAAGCCTGGAGCCATTGGTGCGTTCAATAACATTTGGTACGCCTACTAAATCACCTATCTCAGATTTTTTATCCTCAAACTTCATTATTGCAGTTGTAGAATAAATCTTGGGCGTATACCACAGGTAAATATTTGACGCCAGCACGCATATTATAACAGAACCGGCTATCCAGTACCAGCGGCTTAGTATGATCCTGACAATTTTTAAATAATCCAGCTCCTGGTTTGGTGATTTATGTTGCGTTTTGTTTAACTCTTCCATTATTTACGCACAAGTGTTAAAATTATCAATACTGTGTTAACTAAAAGTAAAGCCGGCTGTACTAGAGCTGAAAAATTCTGGAGGTTGCTGTTACGTATTGCTTTTCTGTTTTGCGCCACGTAAATGATGTCATTATTCTGGACGATAATTCTGGGGCTCGTTAACGTCCTGATATCGCTAAGGTCAATAATATCTATAGTTGAGTTTTTATCCGCGCGAATTATTTTAATGTGTTTTTCGTCAGCGTTCGCGGTAAGGCCGCCGGCATCGCCTAATACCTCAATTAGGGTAGGGCGGTCTTTGGTTAAAACTACATTTCCCGGCGCTTTGACCTCGCCGGTAATGTTTACTTTAAGGTTTATTATTTTAACCTCAAGTAGGGGATGTTTTAGCTCTTTACTATATAATTCTTCCAGATGCTTCCTGGCCTCTGTGCGCGTCAGGCCCGCTATAGGTACCCGCCCCAATCCGGGCAAGCCGATGAGGCCATCTTCATCAACAAGATAAATATCTTCCTGTGCCGTGTTGGGTGCACCCGTATTGCCCCCGCTTGCAAGGGACGCACCTGCCGACAGGTCAATAAGGCTTTTGCTGTTTTGCACATTGGTGATCTGCAGAATATCCTGAGGCTTAATACGATAATTGCTTATATTTGAAAGATTTTGTGACAGACTGCTGTCCGGGGTCAAAGTTTTTCGTTCAAAAAGTGCCTGGTCTTGTTTGTACGAACATGATGTAAAAAACAGCCCGGTAATAAGGGATAGAATAATTAAATAGCGCATATGTATATTAAAATTCAGCTTAATATTTTATATCTATTCAGCATTAATCCCAAAACTACATATTTGTCACTATAACTTAGCGTATTTTTTCACAAGTGCAGGATTTAAAAATTTCTTTGATTACCGTTACGCTCAATTCGCAAAAAACTATAGGTCACTGTATTGAATCAGTTGCAGCGCAAAATTATAATAACGTTGAATATATAATTATCGACGGCGGATCAACCGATGGCACGCTGCAAATTATCGATCAACACCGGCAACATATCAGCCATCTTATTTCAGAACCCGACAAGGGAATTTACGACGCAATGAATAAAGGGATAAGTTTGGCTACCGGCGATATTATCGGAATACTAAACTCTGACGACATTTTTGCGTATAAGGAAATATTATTTGACGTAGCCGATGTTTTTAAAAAGAAAAATACCGATATTGTGTTCGGAAATTTGAACTATATCAATCCGGAAGGAGTGACAAAGCGCAGATGGGTTTCCGGAACATATAATCACGGTATGTTTAACTGGGGATGGATGCCGCCCCATCCCACTTTTTACTGTAAAAGATCTTTATATAAAGAGTGGGGCTTGTATAATTTGCAATTTGGAACGGCCGCAGACTATGAATTGATGCTGCGGTTCATCCACTTAAATAAGGCTAAAACTGCTTATTTAAATAAAGTAATGGTTAATATGGTTGTAGGTGGAGTTAGTAACCGGAGTTACTATAACCGTTTTAACGCCTGGGTATGTGATTTTAGGGCCATGAAGAAAAATGGGGTGATAATCCCCCTTTTGTGTGTAGTTTTTAAACCATTAAGAAAGATATTTCAGTATGTATAACACAGGCTGATTAGTGGAGATTTTAACGAGTATAATACTATAAGAGCAAGTCATGTTAATAAATTTGGTCGCTAATATATACGCTAAAGCACTACTGGTTAATTATATGCCAGAATTTATAATTCATTACCAGCTTATTTATTATTTGTCTATAACCGGGTTTGCCGCGCTGTTATCAACCATTGCCATCCCTTCAATTTTGCACGTTGCCCGTGCACGTCATTTATATGATGATATAGGTCATTTCAGAAAACAACATGATCACGGTATACCGCGGTTAGGCGGAGTTGCAATTTTTGTTAGTTTTAGCATTACCGCTTTGGTTTTTAGCCTGATTGACCAATCGTTCCCCATTGGCTATTTGCTTACGGCAAGTGTAATTTTATTTATAGTTGGGTTAAAGGATGATCTTTCGGGCGTAAACTCAAGCACCAAGTTTTCTATCCAATTTATTGTTGCGCTGATATTAGTGACACTTGGCAACATCCGGTTAACCAGTATGTATGGGGTGTTTGGTGTGTATGACCTGCCTTTTGCTATCAGTTGTGCGCTGTCGGTACTGGTTATAATTTTAATTGTAAACGCATTTAATCTTATTGATGGCATTGACGGGCTGGCCGGTGTTACCGGTATCCTTACAAATTGCATCTTTACCCTGTTGTTTTTATATATCCACCAATATCAGCTTGCCGTAATTTCTTTAATTTTGGTAGGTTCTATAACAGGCTTTTTAAGATACAATGTCTCGCCGGCCAAGATATTTATGGGCGATACCGGCTCCCTGTTTATCGGGCTGATATCAGTGGTAATGGCCATTAAATTAATTGAGGTCAATAAATTTGTCCCCGGCGGTACGCCGCAAATCAGTTCGGCCCCTGCCATAACCGTAGCCATCCTGATCGGGCCGGTTTTTGATACACTCCGGGTGTTTTTTATCAGGATAATGAGCGGCATATCCCCGTTTACTGCCGATCGTAATCATATCCATCACCGTATTTTAAGATTAGGTTATACGCATATGCAAACAACGATGATACTGGCTACCCTTAACCTGGTTACGGTGGTGCTGGCGCTTGCCTTTAGCGGCCTGGGTAACTTTGTGCTGATCCTTATTATATTCGCCATGTCAATGTTGTTTAACTGGGCAATTACGTTCCTGATTCGCTCTAAAGAGCGCGAGCATGTTACTTTTCGTAACCTGTTTGTGTAGTTTAAACACACTTCAATTCTAATCTTAATGTCTGTTTATAGCTAAAAATTTAGGCGCAAGGGCCTGTTTTAGTTACCTTTGCCTTATATCTATGTTAACATAATGAGAATAGCAATAAACGGATTTGGCAGGATAGGGCGGATATTTTTACGAAATATTTTAGCTAAACCGGGTATTGAGGTAATTGCTGTGAATGACCTGGCCGATACCCGCACGCTGGCCCATTTATTTAAGTATGACTCTGTGCATCACGGGTTTGCCGGTACGGTTAACTTTGATGAAGAACATCTGTATATTAATAACAAAAGCATAAAAGTAATAGCCCGGCGTGAACCTGAAAAGCTGCCCTGGAAAGAACTTGCTATTGACCTGGTCATTGAGTCGACCGGTAAATTTACCGCCAGGCAGGATGCCGAAAAGCATTTAACAGCCGGTGCCAAACAAGTTATTATCTCGGCCCCCTCAACCGATAGAAATGCGCCTACGGTGGTTTTAGGGGTTAATGACGGTATAGTAGACCTGCGGTCGGCCATACTCTCAAACGCTTCGTGTACCACTAATAACGTGGCGGCAATGGTTAAGATACTGGACGACAACTGGGGTATTATGGATGGCTATATTACCACCGTACACTCCATGACCGGCGATCAAAGCCTGCATGATACCCCGCATAAGGACCTGCGCAGGGCGCGCGCGGCATCAGCCTCAATTATCCCGACAACAACAGGCGCGGCAAAAGCCATAACCTCCATATTCCCGCATTTAGAAGGTAAACTGGGCGGCGCGGGCATACGCGTGCCGGTTTTAAACGGTTCATTAACTGATTTTACCTGCATCTTAAAATCACCGGCGACCGTAGCTGAGATTAACCAGGCCTTTAAACAGGCGGCGCAGGGCGATATGAAAAACGTGCTGGAGTATACCGAGGATCCCATTGTATCGCAGGATATTGTGGGTAATACACATAGTTGCATATTTGATGCGCAGTTAACCTCGATAGTAGGCGACCTGGTTAAGGTTGTGGGCTGGTATGATAATGAGATGGGCTACTCAAGCCGCCTGGCAGATTTAGTTGAAAAGATACATTTACTTACATGATCAAATTTATACCTGTAGAAGAACTATTGCCGCTGCGCAATGCCGTATTGCGCGAAGGCAAATTAACACCCGACGAGTGCCGTTTCCCGACTGATAATGTGGCAGGCAACTTTCATATAGGGTATTATATCAAAGGCGAACTCACCAGCATAGCATCGTTCCATCCCCAAAAGTATGGCCAGTTTGAGGGCGAGGGCTACCAGGTGCGTGGCATGGCAACTTCTGCAAAATTTCGCGGGCAGGGTATCGGTACCAGGCTGCTTAATTTCGGTATTGTTTACTTACGCGGGCAAAAAGCAAACTACATATGGTGCAACGGCCGCAAAAAAGCCCTGAAATTTTACCTGGATATGGGTTTCGAAATCGTATCGCCCGAGTTTGATATACCCGGCATTGGCCCGCACCAGGTACTTTATGCCAAAATACAATAACGGGCCCGGTAAAATTATTGCCGGTTTACCTTCGTAGCACTTATTGTTACAGACTAAAAATACCTTTTTTGTTTTTTGAGTTCGGATTTTAGAATTAAATGCTGAATTTGGCGGACTCTTAAAAAAGACCACAGACAGCATGAAAACTATCGATCAAATAAAATTTACGGGCAAAAAAGCACTTATCCGCGTTGATTTCAACGTTCCGTTGGATGAGAATGGCAAAGTTACGGACGATAACCGTTTAACTGCGGCTATCCCAACCATCAAAAAAATATTAACTGATGGCGGCGCGGTAATTTTAATGTCGCACCTGGGCAGGCCAAAAAATGGTCCTGATGAGAAAGATTCTTTAAAGCACGTGATCCCGTATCTGTCTGATCTGCTGGGACAGGAAGTACAGTTTGCCAATGATTGTATCGGCCCCGAGGCTGTTGAAAAAGCAAAAGCGCTGTCGGGTGGCGAAGTATTGTTGCTGGAGAACCTGCGTTTTTATAAAGAAGAAGAAAAAGGGGATGTTGAGTTTGCCAAAAAATTAGCCGCACTTGGCGATGTTTATGTAAATGACGCCTTTGGCACCGCCCACCGCGCGCATGCCTCAACCGCCATTATTGCACAGTTTTTCCCGGATGCCAAATACTTTGGTTATGTAATGGCCAGCGAACTGGCTAATGCCGAAAAAATATTAAATGATGCCGAAAAACCTTTCACCGCTATTATGGGCGGGTCAAAGGTGTCTGATAAAATAGAGCTGATAGAGAAACTTTTGGACAAGGTGGATAACCTGATCATTGGTGGTGGTATGGCTTATACCTTTGCCAAGGCGCAGGGCGGCAACATCGGTACCTCATTGGTTGAGCTGGATAAGCAGGACCTGGCATTGAGCCTGATCAAAAAAGCAAAAGAAAAAGGTGTTAACCTGTTGTTACCCGTAGATAATGTCACTGCTGATGATTTCTCAAACAACGCCAATACCGGCGTCGCAAAAACCGGCGAGATCCCTGACGGCTGGATGGGTTTGGATATTGGCCCTGAAACCGTGGCCCTGTTTAGCAAAGTGGTTGCCGAGTCAAAAACCATCCTGTGGAACGGCCCGATGGGTGTTTTTGAGATGGAGAAATTTTTGGTAGGTACCAAAGCCATTGCCGAAGCGGTTGTTAAGGCAACCCAAAACGGCGCGTTCTCGCTTATCGGCGGCGGCGACTCGGCAGCGGCAGTTTCAAAATTTAACATGACCAAACAGGTAAGCTACGTATCAACCGGAGGCGGCGCCTTGCTTGAGTATATGGAAGGCAAAGAATTGCCGGGTGTTAAAGCGATAAATGATTAAGCTATCACACAAAATGATATACAAAAGGCCCCGGTTTACCGGGGCCTTTGTTATTTAGTGCAAGATTTATCACAGCTGATTGGCTTATGGTCGGTTGTCTTCGTTCCTCGCAATGACACGGGAGGATGTTGGCGATTGTAGCGGGGAAGGAATGGTTAAACTGTCTTGTAGTGTCTTGTACTGTCTTGTTATTTATTTTACAAGACACTACAAGACAGGCAACTCAATAGCTATACTGCCTTATTACTCCCTCCTCGCAATAACCTGGTGGAGAGGGTGTAGGTAAAAAACTGTCTTGCACTGTCTCGCTTGTCTCGTTATAAGACAGACAAGACAAGCAAGACAGGCTTCTTGATAATCCACCACGTCTTCCCGCGGTGATTGCAAGGAGGGAGGAATGGTTAAACTGTCTTGTAGTGTCTTGTACTGTCTTGTTAATTATTTTACAAGACAGACAAGACAGAACAAGACACTGTCTTAAGTGTCTTGTTAATTATTTTTACAAGACAGACAAGACACCGCAAGACACCAACTAACTATCTTTACACCCCTGGCTTTTGCTGCGGCTCAGGATGACAAAAAAAGCAACCTTACTTCAACTCATCCAAAACCCTGAACATCTTTTCCCTGATACCTTTGCCGGGGCCATTGTAGTTATTTACCATAATGCTAAATACCAGCTCACGCCCCTGGTGGGTTTGATAGCCGGTGTAGGCCTGTACGTTGTGGATGCTGCCGCTTTTCATGTGCATATCGTTATAAACGGGCAGGCTGTCATAAAAATCAGCAAACCAGCTTTCTTTTTTGGCCGATTGCATAATGGTGGCTACGGTTTGGGTAGTGATCCTGTCCTCGGGCGACAGGCCGCAACCATCAATCATATCCATCGCGTTAACATCAATGCCACGCGCTTTCCAAAAGTTTTGTATTACAGCCACGCCGTTTGCCGTGGTTACCTCTTTGCCTGCTTTGGCGGCAATGGCTTTCAGCAGCTCTTCGGCATACAGGTTTAGGCTTTTGCGGTTGGTCCAGTAAACAATCTGGCTCAGTCCCGGCGATAGCAGGGTGGTAAGCGTAGTGGTAATTGGCGGCGTTTGCAGCCCCTTTGCAGTAAGGCTCAGGGTTGATTCGGGTGCGCCGGTTACCGTTATGCCTAGCCGCCTCAAAGTATCTAACAGCCGGAAGGCGGCATCAAAAGCAGGGTCGGGGTAAGCGGCCGAGATGAGTTTTTTTGTTTGGTCGATAGCATAGGTACCCCGCAGGTACATCATATTGGTTAAGCCCGTGGGCAGGTAGGGGTAAGCATTGTCGCCGGTGCCGGCTGCCCCGGTGGTCAACTCACTTTTAAATGTCAGGTAGGGGACATCAGGCGTAGTGCCCGCCACCTTTACAGCCGAGCCTGCCGGGCCGGTTTTTAAATTGATATCAAACTGGTTTTCGTGCCAGCAAAGGGCGGTTGCGCCTGCGCCGTAATAGGTGCCCAGGTCCTGCCAGATCCAGCCATCCGGGACAGACTGCGAGCCGTACAGGGTATCGTCGCCAATAATACGGCCGTTTATTTTTTTGATGCCGGCTTTTTTGAGGGCAGCCACCAGTTCATTTAAAACATAGTTTTGGGTAGTGTTTGCCCAGCGCCAGCTGCCCAGGGTAGGGTCGCCGTTGCCTTTGATGATGATGTCGCCGGTTAGCGTTCCGTTGGCTATGGTGCCGTTATAGCCAAACGGGGTTTGATATTTAAAATCCTTCCCCAATAAATTAAAAGCGGTAATGGTGGTCACCGTTTTTAAGGTCGACCCCGGCGCCAAACCCATATTGGGGTTGCCGGCAAACACCTGTTCGCCCGTTCGGGCATCCAGTACGGTTAATGATACCGATGCGTATTTGCACTGGCTATCGGTTTGTAAACGGTTAAACGCCGCCGATAATTTTTGCTGTAAAGATGTTTGTGCCCATGCCTGTGTAGCTGTTAATAATAGGAGTAAACTAAACCGGGCTCTCAAACTGCTCTTCATCTTTTGAAAAATACTTGGTTATATAATAAATGGGTATGCCTATCAGTACAATAATCAGGCCCGGCCAGGTAAACTGCGGTTTATAAATAATCAGCAATAAACAAAACGCCAGTCCCATCACCATATAAATAGCGGGCAGCACCGGGTAACCGAAGGCTTTATACGGGCGCTCGGCCTTAGGGCGTTTTACGCGGAGGATGTAGATGCCTAAAATCGTCAATACATAAAATATCACCACCACAAAGGAGATCATATCCAGCAGGTCGCCGTACCGGCCGCTAAGGCATAATATACTGGCCACAATGCATTGTATCCATAAACCGAAGCCCGGTACAGCGTTCTTGTTTAAAGTGCCCGTACGTTTAAAAAACAAGCCATCCTTGGCCATGGTATAGTATACCCGTGCACCGGCTAATATTAAACCATTATTGCAACCAAAGGTTGATATCATGATCATTACTGCGATGACATAGGTGCCTATGTTGCCAAATATTACCTGCGACGCTGATACCGCCACACGGTCCTTTTCTGCTGTCGCGATATCATGTAATGGTAAAACTCCGGTATACACCAGGTTAACACTAACATAAATAACCGTTACGATCAGGGTACCTAAAAATAAGCTCAGGCCGATATTGCGCTGCGGGTTCTTCATCTCGCCGGCTATAAAGGTTACGTTGTTCCAGGCATCGCTGCTAAAAATTGAACCTACCATTGAGGCGGCAACCGCGCCAAGGGCAGCAGCCATGGTATAAGAAGAAGTACTGCTATCAAAGTTTAGTTTATGGATATTCCAGGCGTTGGTCCAGTTGGCGGTCCATACGTCGCCTTTGATCATGATCAACCCAAATATGATCAGCCCGAATAAACTGGCGAGCTTGGTTATGGTAAATGTATTTTGAATAAGTTTGCCGGTTTTGACGCCACGGGTGTTAATGGCTGTTAAGAGTATTATAATGATGATTGAAACAATTTGTGCCGAACTTATTGTAAAGTGATAACTACCAAACATAGTATCAACAACCTTATAGTCTTCACTTACTAAGTGTACTAAAGGAGCTGGCATTATGTAAGCCGTAAACTTCGAGAATGCCACACCCACCGCCGCTATAGTGCCGGTTTGGATCACTGCGAAGAAGCTCCAGCCATATAAAAAGGCGATGAGTTTATTATAAGCCTCTTTTAAATACACATATTGTCCGCCCGCTTTGGGGAACATGGCGCTTAGCTCGCCATAGCTAACGGCGGCGGTAAGGGTCATGAAACCGGTTATCAGCCAGACAGCTATGAGCCAGCCCGCCGAGCCTACATTACGGATAATATCGGCGCTTACGATGAAGATACCGGAGCCGATCATTGATCCGGCTACGATCATGGTACCGTCAAGCAGGCCCAGTGATGCTTTTAATTTGGTTGGTTCGGTTTCTTTGCTCATTAATCATGTTAATTTAAAGTTCTAAACTATTCAAAAAACTTTATAATTGACACGCTATTGTAAAGAAATTAATTTGCTAATTTGCAAAACCAATTATAGTATTAACCGAATAATCAAAACAAACTAAATATAAACTTTAATAACGTATATGGATTTTCTGAACACTTACTTAATTTACCTGATTCCCGTATTTGGCTTAGTGGGGATTTTATTTATGGGTATCAAGTCGGCCTGGGTTACCAAACAGGAAACCGGCGATGCTTCCATGAATGAGCTGGCCGGCTACATTGCTGATGGGGCAATGGCCTTTCTACGCGCCGAATGGAAAATACTGACCTACTTTGTTGTAGTTACAGCGTTATTGTTGGCCTGGAGCGGTACTACGGTAGTTACCTCAAGCCCTGTTATTGCTATTTCCTTTATTATTGGCGCGTTCTTATCCGCTTTTGCGGGATATTTAGGCATGCGTATCGCTACCAAAGCAAACGTGCGGACAACACAAGCCGCTAAAACCAGTTTGGCGCAGGCGCTTAAAGTATCGTTTACCGGCGGTACTGTAATGGGTCTTGGGGTTGCGGGATTGGCTATCATTGGATTGGGTTCTCTATTTATTGTGTTTTATACTATTTATGTTAAAAATACAGGTGGCGACGTTAACCATGAGGCTATGGCTAAAGCGTTAGACGTACTGGCCGGCTTCTCGTTAGGCGCCGAGTCTATCGCGCTGTTTGCGCGTGTGGGCGGTGGTATCTACACCAAAGCTGCCGACGTAGGTGCGGATCTGGTTGGTAAGGTTGAAGCCGGGATCCCAGAGGATGACGTGCGTAACCCGGCTACCATTGCCGATAACGTGGGTGATAACGTAGGTGATGTTGCCGGTATGGGCGCCGATCTGTTCGGGTCATACGTAGCGACAATGCTGGCTACAATGGTGCTGGGCCGTGAAATTGTATCTCCCGATCAGTTTGGCGGTATTGCCCCGGTTTTATTACCGATGGTGATTGCCGGCCTGGGTTTGATATTCTCAATAGTCGGCGCATCGTTAGTCAGGATTAAAAACGAAACTGACAGCGTACAAAACGCACTGAACATAGGTAACTGGGCCTCAATTATATTAACGGCCATTGCTACTTATTTTGTGGTACAATGGATGCTGCCCAATACCCAAATGCACCTGGTGCGTGATCTGGACGCCAACGGCGTTTTGAAAGAAGGATCATTGGTATTTACCAAAAACGGTGTTTATGGTTCTATCCTGGTAGGATTAGTTGTGGGTACCTTAATGTCAATCATTACCGAGTACTATACCGCAATGGGTAAGCGCCCGGTTATGAGCATCATTAAACAATCATCAACCGGCCATGCAACCAATATTATCGGCGGTTTGGCCGTTGGTATGGAATCAACCGTGTTGCCAATTTTAGTGCTGGCAGCCGGTATTTATGGTTCGTTCTTTTTCGCAGGATTATATGGTGTGGCTATTGCGGCCGCAGGTATGATGGCGACAACAGCCATGCAATTAGCTATCGATGCGTTTGGCCCTATTGCCGATAACGCGGGCGGCATTGCCGAAATGAGCCAGTTGCCGCCCGAAGTACGTCACCGTACAGATAACCTGGACGCCGTAGGCAACACTACCGCAGCAACCGGCAAGGGATTTGCCATTGCGTCGGCAGCGTTAACCTCACTGGCCTTATTTGCGGCTTTTGTGGGTGTGGCAGGTATTGAGCATATTGATATTTATAAAGCTAACGTATTAGCCGGTTTGTTTGTGGGCGGTATGATCCCGTTTATCTTCTCGGCATTATGTATCTCGGCTGTGGGCCGGGCTGCAATGGCGATGGTAGAAGAGGTACGCCGCCAGTTCCGCGAGATACCGGGCATTATGGAGTACAAAGCTAAACCCGAGTATGAAAAATGCGTAGCGATATCAACCAAAGCATCCATCCGCGAGATGGTTGCCCCGGGTTTAATCGCATTGATCACCCCGATAGTGGTTGGCTTTATTTTCGGCCCTGAAGTTTTGGGCGGTTTGTTAGCCGGTGTTACCGTATCAGGCGTATTGATGGGGATCTTCCAGAGCAACGCCGGCGGTGCCTGGGACAATGCTAAAAAATCATTCGAGAAAGGTGTGGAGATCAACGGCGAAATGCATTACAAAAAATCAGAACCGCATAAAGCATCTGTAACCGGCGATACCGTGGGTGACCCGTTCAAGGACACTTCAGGCCCTTCAATGAACATATTGATCAAGTTAATGTCAATCGTATCACTGGTTATCGCACCGCACTTAAACAGCGCGGTTGATCATAGCGCACGCTTGCAAAAACAAATCAAACTGCAATCAATGACTACGCATGTAATCAAGGTTGACAAGAAAGCATAAATTAATAATTCCATGGAAAAGGGGATACCGAACCGGTATCCCTTTTTTTGTTCACAAACCTGCTTATTTAAACTTGTAAGGCGGGTTTTAAATAAATTAAGTATGTTTGGTAGTGTAACGGCAGGCTCATCATGGTAAATGAGATCAAGCATATATTCTGAAAGGAATGCTGTACCTGTGTTACTTAAATAATAAACCTAGTTAATTTAAATTGGGCAATCTCTTAAATAAAATATCTTCGCGGTTTCGGTTAAATAATCTGCATTCTTTAAGTAAGGTATATATCCGGCAGGTATTTGCTTCATTATTTATTAAAGCGGGTAGTGTTATCATATCCCTGCTGTACATACCGCTTGCCCTTGGATATTTAGATACTGAGAAATATGGCATCTGGGTAACGCTTACCACAATTGTAAACTGGATAGGGGTGCTGGATATCGGCATGTCTAACGGTTTGCGCAATAAACTTGCCGAAGCTCTCGCCAAAGAAGATATTAAACTAGGCAAAATATATATCAGCACGGCTTATGCTTTTTTAGGGGGGATTTTTTTAAGTGTGCTTATTCTTTTTATGGCGGTTAACCCGTTTATAAACTGGCAGGTTATATTGAATACGCATGCCATATCCAGGCACGAACTCTATTTAATTACCAGCGTGGCGGTGTCATGTGTGATTTTGAGGTTTATAGTTGATACGATCACAATGGTTGATGCAGCTCACGGCAACTCTGCAAAAGCGGCGATGTTACTTGCTATTGGCAATGGCGTATCGCTTATATTGGTTTGGCTGGCAACCTTATTTACTCAAAAAGGCAATATTTTGCTGCTATGCACTATTGTTACCGTGGTGCCGGTACTGGTTTACACCCTGTATAGTTTGATTGTTTTCGGTAAAAAATATAAAAATATAAGGCCATCATTTAGTGCCGTAAAGATTGAACACTCAAAAAGCTTAATAGGGCTAAGCCTGCAGTTTTTCATAGTTCAAATAACCGCTACCATATTATATTCAAGCTCACCTTTTATCATAACACAGCTATTTAACCCTGCAGCAGTTACCCAGTTTAGCATAGTTACCAATATATTTACCATGCCTGTTATGATATTTGGTTTAATATGCAGCCCGATAATGCCACTGGTGACCCAGGCTTTTGTAAAAAAGGACAATGAGTGGATTAAATCCGCATTAAGGCGGTTAAACTACTTCTCTTTATTGTTTTGTGCAGGAACCGTCATAATGATATTTTTATCGGGCTGGATATATAAAATATGGCTCGGAGATAAAGTACATATACCGTTTAATTTATCGGCAGCCATCGGCATTTATACGATAATCATTATTTTAAATGCTCCTTTTTCAAACTTTATAAATGGTTTGGGAAAAATAAAAATACTCACTTTTATATCGCCCATTGAAATAGGTTTTTTTGTTACGTTAGCTATTATTCTATCTAAGCTGTTTAATGATGTGATTGGTGTGTCCGTAGCTTTATCAATTACTGCGCTTATTACGTTGATTTTATTGCCGTTGGAAATCAGAAAGGCGCTGAAAAATAATAAGCCGTAGCGTAAGGAATCAGCTAAAGAACCATGACAATTAAACTGCTGTCAAACCGGCATCCCAATTTGTCAGATCAGAGCCTTTCGGGTGCATATTTAAGCACAATTGCAGCGCATTAATTTTTTCAAAAAAAATAAGTATGTTTGGGAATAGATTAACTGATTTTCAAAACAAATATGAAGCTATTTATTAAAAAACCTATTGCACAATTAATGGCCGCTTCGAAAGAAGGAGAGAAGACATTAAAACGTACACTCGGTGTTGGCTCGCTTATCGCTTTGGGTATCGGCGCAATTATCGGCGCGGGTATTTTTGTGCGTACAGCTGCAGCCGCAGGCGAGCATGCCGGACCGGCCGTTACCATTTCATTTTTAATTGCAGCAGCAGGTTGCGCCCTTGCAGGGTTATGCTATGCTGAATTTGCCAGTATGATACCCATAGCAGGATCGGCTTATACCTATTCTTACGCTACTATGGGCGAGTTCATTGCCTGGATCATTGGATGGGATTTAGTTTTAGAGTATGCATTAGGTGCCGCCACTGTCGCTATCGGTTGGTCGCAATATTTCAATACCTTCCTTGAAACTTTCTTTAACTGTCATATTCCTTTTGCGTTATCACACTCACCGTTTGAAGTATCAACCACTACTACGGGTATGTACGCGTCAGAATTAGGTTCGCACGGTATCGTTAACTTACCCGCTATCTTTATCCTTTTAATGCTTACGCTATTGCTGATCAAAGGTACGGCCGAATCGGCAGCGGTAAACAACGTTATCGTAATCATTAAAGTTGCCATCGTATTAATGATCATTGGTTTAGGCTGGAGCTTTATTAATCCGGCAAACCATATCCCTTACCTGATACCGGCTAACGCAGGTACAGTTACAACCAATACAGGCACGGTAAACTATGCCGATACGTTTAACCACGGCTGGCTGGGCGTATTGCGCGGCGCAAGTGTAGTGTTCTTCGCATTTATCGGTTTCGATGCGGTATCAACCGCGGCACAGGAAGCCAAGAACCCGCAGAAAGATATGCCAAAAGGTATCCTGATCTCATTAGTGTTCTGTACATTATTATACGTCCTGTTCTCGCACGTGTTAACCGGTTTAGTTCCTTACAAAGAATTTTTATTACAAGGTAAAGAAGCATCGGTAACTTATGCTATAAACGCGGCCATGGGCGGCGGTTACGGCTGGTTGGCAAAACTGGTTACTATAGCTATTCTGGCCGGTTTTTCATCGGTTATCCTGGTAATGTTGCTGGGCCAGACCCGTGTGTTCTATACCATGAGTGTTGACGGTTTAATTCCGCCGATATTCTCAAAACTGCACCCTAAATTCCGTACACCTTATAAATCGCAATGGTTGTTTTTTGTGATGGTATCTATCTTCGGCGGTTTCATCCCCGACAGTATTGTAGGCGATATGGTGAGTATAGGTACATTATTTGCATTCGTGCTGGTATGCCTGGGTATCTTTATCTTGCGCCGTACAGATCCGGGTATTACGCGTCCGTTTAAAACACCATTATACATGATAGTTTGCCCGCTGGGCGCAGTCATTTGTTTATGTATGATGGGCAGCGAAGGTTTGGAGAACTGGCTGCGCCTGTTTATCTGGATGGGTATCGGCATGGCGGTTTATTTTGGCTACAGCATTAAACACTCGCATGTGCGCCACGGCAAGCCCGAGAATGCCATAGATCCGCCAAACCCTAAATTTGTTGAGTAATAACAGCATATTACGATAATCAAAAAAGGTTCTGGGATATTTTCAGGACCTTTTTTGTTGATATTGTTTTATAGCTTTGTGTAAACCGCTAAAACCATTATTATGCACCCTTTCATTTTCAAAGAGATAGTGTCGGTAACCATGATCCTCTTCGCGATCATTGATATCCTCGGCGCCATACCCGTAATTATCCAGCTGCGCCAACGTGCCGGGCACATCGAGTCGGAAAAGGCCAGTATAGTGGTGCTGATTTTAATGATTGTGTTTTTGTTTGTCGGCGATAAACTGCTTGATATCATCGGCCTTGATGTGGCTTCATTTGCCATTGCGGGCTCGCTGGTGATCTTTATTATCGCGATGGAGATGATATTGGGCATTCACCTTTTTAAACCCGACGAGGAAATGTCAAGCACGGTTTCTATCGTTCCACTGGCTTTTCCGCTAATTGCCGGAGCCGGCACCATGACCACGCTGTTATCGCTTAAATCACAATACCAAACGCAGGATATATTGATAGGCATAGTACTCAATACCATGTTTGTTTATCTGGTACTTAAAAACGTGCAATGGCTGGAGAAGCTATTTGGCAAAACCGGAATTGATATTCTGCGTAAAGCGTTTGGGATAATATTATTGGCTATCGCGATAAAACTGTTCAGGAGCAATACGCATTTGTAGGTTGCCGGGCTCTTACATCTTGTCCATCAGTATTACATTAAATTTATGGCCGTCAGGGTCTGCAAAGCCAAAGCCATAATAATTAGCCTGGTCTCTGCCCACTTCCTGAAAAATGGCGCCACCTGCGTTTTTAACTCTCTCAGCCCATTCATTCACTTCGGCCTCGGTGTCTGCGGCAAGCGTAAAAATAATCTCGCTGTTTGTTGTTGGTCCGGGCGATAAATATTCATCTATTTTAGAGCCTTGTTCAAAAAAGTGGATTGTAAATTCATCATCGCCAAAAAGGAAACTGGCTAACTTGGGATAACCGTTTTGTGCACTTGGCTTAAAGCCTAATTGGGTGTAGAATTGATAGGTACGATTGGTATCTTTTACACTAAAATTGGCCCAGATTTTTTTTGTTTTCATAGTGTTGATGTTTTAGTAAGACTGCATAATTATGCTAATATGCGCCAGACAATAGTAAAGTAATGTGCCGCATTGGTGTCGTTGGTTATAAAGCTAAACTAAGCCCTAATATTAATATTTAAAAAAATTAATATTTTTCACGTTGGGAGACGTATGTTAAGGCGGATGATAAGTTGATTAATTAAATCCGGCTTAGCCTTGCCACAAACATACTATCTGCCTTGCCTTCATATCCTTTCAATACTTTAACTTCTTCCAGCTTTAAACCACATTCTTTAACTAAATAATCAACCACATCTTCATTCTCGGCCTTAAAAGCCGAGCAGGTTATATAGATTAATGGTTTACCGGTTTTCAAAAATTTGATAACGTTAGCGGCTATGGTTTTTTGCAGGCGCTGAAAGAACTCTATCTTCTGCGGCTCAAATTGCGATATCATTTCGGGTGTGCGGCCCCAGGTGCCCGAGCCGCTGCAGGGGGCATCCAGGATAATACCGTCAAACGCATAATCATGCAGGGTTTGGTCAACGTTTTGGGTCAGGTCCAGCTGCTTCTTTTGATATTTCATTAATCCCGCGGAGCGGAAGCGCTCGTCCAGGTTAGCTAAAATAGATTCACGGATATCAGACACCACCAGTTTAATATTTGGCTCCAGCTCATGCAGCAGCAAAGATTTGCCGCCGCTTGCCGCGCAGGCATCCCACCACGAGTCCCAGACATTGGGCCTGAAATAATTGGCGGTTTGTTGTGATGAATAGTCCTGCACCTCAAACCAATGCTGGGTCGGGAAAATAGTTTCCAGCCGGGTGCCGTTGGGCAGTGCAATACAGCCGTTCCCCTCGTCTTTAAAAGCTATTGATGCTTTGTTTAATTCGGCCTTTACCAAATGGTCGTAGCCGTTGTGTACATGGATAAACAGATCAGGCTGTACAAAAAACGATTTCAGAAAGGCCGTTTTATCAATATCAGGCGAGATAAGGCTGGTCCACGGAAAAACATCCTCCAGCCTAAAACCCGGATAGGTTTTGGTAACCAGGTCTATTTTTTCTTCAATAGTAAAGCCAACACAGGCCGCCCAATCGGGCTTAAAATGTTGCAGGAAAGAGTTAAGCTGCGTATTGCATAAAAACTCGGCAACCATTAAACGGTCCTCGGTAGGGGTGTTCCAAAGCGCTTTACCTAAACGAAAGTAATTATAAACTAACCGGTTGGCAATGCGCCGGTCGGTTGAGCCCATTTGTTTGTTTTGGCGATAAAAGCCCGGTAAAAATTTGCCTAAAGGGGTTTCGGCAGGATACTCGCCCAATATCCGCTGAAACGTTTTAAGCTGGTTTATCGCCTTCATTCTACCTTCCTCAATTCGTAATAACGGTAATCCATGATATTTACATGGGTATTAATATAACCAATTCCGGGCTTTTTAATAAAGTGGAAATTATTATGGATTCCCGTAAAATCAGCCGATGTTAAATTTTTTATTTCGCCGTTATTGGCGCCTAATAACCTGCCAAAATATAAACCTTCATCAAACCCTTTTATGGCATATTCACCTGCTTCCTGATGATAAACTTTGCGGTAGTTACGCATAAATTCAACCGTGGCAGCGCTTTTATAGTCAACCTGATCTGCCGAGGTGATATGTGTTTTTAGCCGCTGCAAAATTTCGCTATGCAAAAAAGTGAATTTTTCCCAGCTTGGGTGGCCGAATAAAATAATTGGATAATGTTTTGCCAGCGAATCCAGCGACCGCATGGTGATGGTTAAAAATGCCTGGTTGGTTGATGGCATTACCACAATATTAGGGCCGGTTAATGAAAATTGTAAGGCCATTGTATTTAAGCGGCCCCTTACAACGGTTGTTTGTATGATCTGTATTTTCCGGCCGCTAAGGCTGTCTATAGCGTTTTTAAACGGGATAATGTAGTCATTATCTTCTGAGTAGCCCGATTTAAGCACAAATATTTTTTGCGGAACTAAGCGTGCCTGGATATACTTTGCGGCTGCCCGGGCATGATATTCAAGCGGCGGTGTAACGGTAACCAAATTTTGATTACCGAAGGTTGATGGAGCCGCCGGTGACAATGGCGAAACTATGGGTTTGCGTGCTGCTTTTAATACGCCGGTAAATGCTTTCAGATCTTCCGGAAAAATAGGGCCTACAATCAGGTCGCTTTCGCGCACCTGCGGGTTAAACGCCAGTGCATGTGCCTGTGAGGCTAATCCTTTGGTATCATATATCTGCAGCTTATAATTGTAGCCCGCTGCGGTCAGTGAATCTAATGCGAGTTTAAAGCCCTGGTAATAATCAAGCGCTATGTTGGCTTGTTTTAAACCGGCCTCGGTATAGGATGCGCCGGGGTTTAAATGATCAAGCGCAAAGGGCAGGAGCATTGAAATTGTCGATCTCTCCGGCAGCCCCGGTTGTGGTTTGGCAGGGGTGGGTTTGGTAGCCGGCTTTTCAGTTTCAGTTTTTACGGGTGTTGCCACCGGCCGCAGTTTTGGTGAACACGCAGCCGTTAGCAATGCAATCCCTAAAAATATTAACCGCTTATTCCCACTCAATTGTGGCAGGCGGTTTTGAACTGATATCATATACTACCCGGTTAATCCCTTTTACATTATTGATGATCTCGTTTGAGATCTTAGCCAGCAAATCATAAGGTAAGTGGCACCAATCTGCCGTCATCCCGTCAACTGATTCAACCGCACGTAAGCAAACAACGTTTTCGTAAGTCCGTTCATCGCCCATAACCCCTACCGATTGAACCGGTAAAAATATGGTACCGGCCTGCCATACTTTATCATAAACACCTGCACTGCGCAAATTGTTGATATAAATAGCATCTGCTTCCTGTAATATAGCAACTTTTTCCGGCGTTACCTCGCCTAATATCCTGATTGCCAAACCCGGACCCGGGAAAGGGTGGCGGCCTAATATGGTCGGATCAATGCCCAACGCTTTACCAACGCGGCGTACTTCGTCTTTAAATAAAGTATTTAACGGTTCAACCACCTTCAGTTTCATGAAATCGGGCAGGCCCCCTACGTTATGGTGCGATTTTATGGTGGCCGACGGACCTTTTACCGATACCGACTCAATGACGTCCGGATAGATGGTGCCTTGTCCTAACCATTTTACGTCCTGTACTTCGTGTGCTGCGTCATCAAAAACTTCAATAAACACGCGACCTATGGCTTTACGTTTAGCTTCAGGGTCTGATAATCCGGCCAGTGCATCATAAAAACGCTGTTTAGCGTCAATACCTTTGATGTTAAGACCCATGTGCTGATAGGAATCCAGTACCGACTGATACTCGTCTTTACGCAATAAGCCATTATCAACAAATATACAATGCAGGTTCTTGCCGATAGCATGGTGCAGCAATACGGCTGCAACAGATGAATCAACACCGCCTGATAATCCTAATACCACTTTATCGTTACCCAGTTTTTCTTTTAATGCGGCAATGGTTGTTTCAACAAACGAGTCTGCTGTCCAGTCCTGCGAGCAGCCGCAGATGTCCACTAAAAAGTTTTGCAGCAATTGTTTACCGTCTAAACTATGGGTAACCTCGGGATGGAATTGGATGCCGTAGGTTTGGGTATTGGTTATCTGATAGGCAGCTATCTTTACGGTATCTGTGCTGGCTATGATCTCAAAGTTATCAGCTATACGGGCGATGGTATCGGCGTGCGACATCCACACCTGTGAACCGGTAGATATCTGTTTAAATAATGGGTTTCCGCTATTGATGAATTGCAGGTTTGCCCTTCCGTATTCGCGCGTGCTTGACGGCAGTACCTCACCGCCGTGAAAATGGGCCAGGTACTGTGCGCCGTAACAAACTGCTAAAATGGGCAGTTTGCCATGAAAGCTCATAAAATCAAAATGCAGCGCATCGTCCTGCCGAACCGAATAGGGGCTGCCTGAAAGGATGATTCCTTTTACAGTGTCGTCAATTTCAGGGATTTTGTTAAATGGGTGGATCTCGCAGTAAATATTGAGTTCCCTAACCCGGCGCGCTATCAATTGTGTAAACTGCGAGCCGAAGTCAAGAATGAGGATTTTTTCTTGCATGGGCAAAGATAGTTTTTTGCGGTGAAAATCTGGGAAGGAATTTTGATTTTGAAATGATTGAAATTTTTAGGCTTATCTTTGTCATATGTCTAAAAGAACAAACATTTTGCTTTTTATACTCTGCTTAACGGGCATTGCTAAAGCCCAGACAGCCGACGCGGTTTATGATCAATATCTTGATTTTAACCTGAAGCGACTGGAGGGTAATACTGCGGCGGCATTAGCACTGGGCGAAAATATTTTACCAAACGTTGGTAAACTGGCCGGCAAAAGCCAAATCAGCTTCTATAACAGCCTTGCTAAATTATATGATGACGATAACCAGTCGGTAGAGGCTATTCCATTATATGAAAAGGTTGCCGCTGCCCAGCCCGATTATTATGTGGTACACCGCGCGCTTGGCTATCTGTACCTGAAACCTACAGACGAATTGTATGCGAAACTGCAACTATCGCCCGGGGATAAAGAAATTGAGATGCAATATAAAACAGCGGTAACTAAAGCGTTGCCGCATTTAGAAAAAGCCCAGGCCTGTGATCCGAGCGATGAAACGCTGGCCCTGATAAAAACACTTTATACCAACCTGAAAGATAAAAAGGCATTGGATACTTTAACCGGAAGACTGGCATTACTTGCTGAAAAATGTATTGATATTTTAACTGAATAACATGGCTGTTACCATCCGCCCGGCAACTTTTGATGATGTGCCGCAATTAATGGCGCTGATAGCATTATCTGTGCGTGGTTTAAGCGTTGGCTATTATACCCCGGCTCAAATTGACAGTGCCATCAAATATATTTTTGGCATTGATAGCCAGTTGATTATTGACGGTACTTATTATGTAGCGCAAACTGACGGAATAATAATTGGCTGTGGCGGCTGGAGCAAACGCAATACGCTGTATGGCGGTGATCAGCATAAACCGGTTGAGGACCCTTTGCTTAATCCTGAACATGATGCTGCACGAATCCGCGCATTTTTTGTGCACCCTGATTATGCCAGGCAGGGGATAGGCAGACGTATTATCAGCGTTTGCGAAACCGAGGCAAAAAATAACGGATTTACCAATTTTGAATTAGGGGCAACTTTACCTGGTGTCCCGCTTTATACCGCCATGGGTTATCAGCCTGTTAAAAGGGTTGATGCTGTTTTGCCCGATGGCGAGGTACTGGGTATCTTAAAGATGCAGAAACAACAATACCCTTACGAAGTTTAAACGTCGTAAGGGTATTTGAAAATGTTCCGCTCACAAAACGGGATATTTTCCCGGCGGGTGTTTAAAACGCTAACCCTACGTTAAAGCTAAAACGTTCGTTACGTGCAACATCACCAGAGTTGAAAACGTTGACTACACTGCTTTGGCCATCATACTCTATAAAGAACTTGGTTTTGCGCGATACCGGTATTTTCACACCGATGCCATAAGCCAGGCCGCCGTCTGTACTGTTGAAGCCATCTTTTAAATCATAACCGGCTGCATGGGCACTGGTTAAAAAACCAATGTATGGGCCAAAATCCAGGTACCAGTTGTGCGTTCTTCCAAAATGCCAGTTGGCTAATACAGGTACAGTTATATAGTTAAGGTTAAAATCAACACCATCAATAGTTGATGTCGGTGTGTTAATATAGCCGTTGGCCCATCCTTTTTGGTCATAAACAACCTTAACTTTTAAACTCCAGCTTCTGCTGAAATAATGGTCGGCATAAACTTGCGCGTTAAAACCACTTATAGCGTCGGTGCTTTGGTAGGAGTTGTCAGCCGTAAGATAGGCGCCGTTATAACCAAAGCCAATACCAAATTCGTCCTTTGGTTTATGCTGTGCCTGTGCGAGTGAGTAAATACCCAGCGCCATAAAAAGTGTGGTAAGGATTTTTTTCATAAGTGATAGTTTAAGTTTTTGCAAAGATAATTGAAATTTTGAATTCGAAACTCTGCGTGCGGATTATTAACAATAAGGGCTTATAGGGAATGCACCCTATAAGCCCTTCTGAAGTTTATAGTTTAAAATTTTATACCGACATTTAAAGCAGATCTCTGGTTTTGGGCACCGGAAGAATCGTGGGCTAAGATGTTTGAAACACCAAGCTGGCCATCATATTCAATAAAGAACTTTAATTTATTGGATATCGGGAGTTTTAGGCCCAATCCTAAATCAGCTCCCATATCAACACTGTTAAAACTGCTTTTTAAATCACTGTTATTATAGTCTTCAGATGCTTTTGTTAAAAAGCCTACGTATGGTCCGGCATTTACATACCATTCATGTTCTTTCCCAAAATGCCAGCTGGCGGTAACAGGCAGAGTAATATAATTTAATGAATAATAAACGCCGGTAACCGTTTTCCCCTGGAGTTGGAGATAACTGTTGCCCCAGCCTTTGGGATCGTACATAACCTTTGCTCTAATGCTCCATGATTCATTAAGATAATGATCAGCAGATACTGCAAAATTAACGCCGCCAATATGGCCGGTGCCGCTGCCATAGGTTTGGTTGGCAGTTACATAAGCCAGGCCATAGCCTACACTAACGTCAAATTCATTTTGGTTTTTAGTTTGTGCGCTGGCTAATGAGCATACACCCAACATAATGGCTAATGTTGTAAAGATTTTTTTCATAATTGTGGCTTTTTAGGTTTGCTAAATTAATTTAAAATTTGAAATTAATTAACAATATTTTAATTGTTGAGCGGTCAAAAGCTCAACACTTATATAATTAGCTACTAAACTAATAGAGATTTTCTTAATTTCGCGGTTCATAACCCTGGAGTTAAGCATGGACTATCAATTTAAAGATATAGAGCAAAAGTGGCAACAGTTTTGGGCCGATAACCAAACTTTTAAAGCTGAGGATAAAACCGACAAACCGAAGTACTACGTGCTTGATATGTTTCCTTACCCATCGGGCGCGGGGTTACATGTGGGCCATCCGCTGGGCTACATTGCTTCTGATATTTTTGCACGCTATAAACGGTTAAAGGGTTTTAACGTATTGCATCCCATGGGTTATGACAGCTTCGGCCTGCCTGCCGAACAGTATGCCATACAAACCGGCCAGCACCCCGCGGTTACTACCGAAGCAAATATCGCTACTTACCGGCGCCAGCTGGATCAGATCGGTTTTTCGTTTGACTGGAGCCGCGAAGTGCGTACCAGCTCGCCCGATTATTATAAATGGACCCAGTGGATCTTTATGCAGTTGTTTAACAACTGGTATAATAAAGATGCCGACAAGGCACAATCAATAGCCAAACTGGTTGAACATTTCGAAAAGAACGGATCAGCAGGAGTTAATGCCGTAGCCGATGAAGAGATATCAAGCTTTACAGCTGATGAATGGGAGGCTAAGAGCCCCAATGAGCAGCAGCAAGAATTATTAAAATACCGCCTTACCTATCTGCGCGAAAGCACCGTGAACTGGTGCCCGGCTTTAGGTACCGTGTTAGCGAATGATGAAGTGAAAGACGGCTTTAGCGAACGCGGCGGCTACCCGGTTGAGCAAAAGAAAATGATGCAGTGGAGCATGCGCATAACCGCTTATGCCGAGCGTTTACTACAAGGTTTGGACAAGATAGACTGGCCGGAGCCGCTAAAAGAAATGCAGCGTAACTGGATAGGCAAAAGTACCGGTGCGTCGGTAAAATTTCCTATCGATGCTCAAAACTCAAAACCCGCTACTCAAAACTATATAGAGGTTTTTACTACCCGTGTTGATACTATTTTCGGCGTTACCTTTTTGGTTATAGCGCCCGAGCATGAATTGGTTGCCGAATTAACAAGCCCGGATCAAAAAGCCGGGATCGACGCTTATATCATCCAAACCAAAAAGAAATCTGAGCTGGACAGGATGGCTGATGCCAAAACGGTGTCGGGCGCATTTACGGGCAGCTATGTGATCAATCCGTTGAATAATGAAAAAGTTCCGATTTATATTGCCGACTATGTTTTGGCAGGATATGGTACCGGCGCTGTTATGGCGGTACCCAGCGGAGACCAGCGCGACTTTTTGTTTGCCCGGCATTTTAGCCTGCCGGTAATACCGATACTGGATACCCAGGATATAACTGTTGAAGCCGACCCGACGAAAGAAGGTAGATATATCAACTCTGATTTTATAAACGGATTGGCATACAAAGAAGCGACAGCGGCAGTTGTTGCCAAACTGGAAGCATTGGGCCTGGGCAAAGCGAAAGTGAATTTCAGGATGCGCGACGCGATTTTTGGCCGCCAGCGGTATTGGGGCGAGCCTGTGCCGGTTTATTTTAAAGAAGGATTACCACACTTAATCAGCGAAAGCGATTTGCCTTTGTTGTTACCCGAAGTTGATAAATACCTGCCTACAGAAAGCGGAGAACCCCCGTTGGGCCGTGCCGAAGGATGGAAGCATCCGGAGGGCGATTATGAATTGAGTACTATGCCCGGCTGGGCAGGAAGCAGCTGGTACTGGTACCGCTATATGGATGCACATAACGACAGGGAGTTTGCATCAAAAGAAGCTATTGCATACTGGAAAGATGTCGACCTGTACATCGGCGGCAGTGAGCATGCTACCGGCCACTTGCTGTACAGCCGTTTCTGGAACAAGTTTTTGAAGGATATTGACTTAGTTGTTGAGGAAGAGCCATTCAAGAAACTGATTAACCAGGGGATGATCCAGGGGCGCTCAAACTTTGTTTACCGGTTGATAGACGAAGAGGGCAGGGGTACTAACACTTTTGTATCGCATGGTTTAATTGGCCGGTATAAAACATCTCCATTACACGTTGATGTTAATATAGTTGAGAATGAAGTACTCAACATCAATAAATTTAAAGCATGGCGCGAGGAATATCAGGACGCCGAATTTATACTGGAAAACGGAAAATATATCTGTGGCGTTGAGGTTGAAAAGATGTCGAAATCTAAATTCAACGTGGTTAACCCGGATGATCTGATTGCCCGTTACGGCGCCGATACTTTGCGCATGTACGAGATGTTCCTTGGTCCGCTGGAGCAAAGCAAGCCGTGGAATACCAATGGTATTGAAGGGGTATTCAAATTTCTGCGTAAGTTCTGGCGCTTGTTCCATAACGATGTCTGGGAATTTACCGTAACAGGCGCCGAGCCGACCAAAGCCGAATTGAAATCATTGCACAAGATCATCCGTAAGGTTGAAGAAGATATTGAGCGTTTTTCGTTCAATACCTCGGTATCCAGCTTTATGATCGCTATAAATGAATTAACAGATCTTAAATGCAATAACCGCAAGGTGTTGCAGGACCTGGTTGTGGTATTATCAGCCTATGCGCCGCATATCTGTGAGGAGCTTTGGGTGATGCTGGGCAATGGGGCGGGTACGTTATCATACGCGGCTTATCCTAAATTTAACCCGGCCTACCTGGTTGAGGACGAGTTTGCTTATCCTGTTTCTATCAACGGAAAAACGAAGATGAACCTGAATATTTCCCTGAGCCTGGAATCAAAGGAGATCGAAGAATTTGTATTGGCGAATGCCGATGTGCAACGCTACCTGGATGGTAAACAACCCAAAAAGGTAATTGTAGTTAAGGGCCGTATTGTTAATATGGTGGTTTAACCGGCTTAGGTGTCCCCGGTTTTGCGTCCCGGGACACCTGAAAAAGTGACCGGATTTATCGGTATCCATACCTAAAGTTTTGGTAGTGTAACATTTACGCCGATATTGTTTGTAATTTTAATAAATCTGCCTTTTCATTGTAACATTTGGAGTAATTTCGCCTCCAATTACAAAAAATGTTAAAATGAAACGTATTATTCTACTTATTCTCATAATTTGTTCTGTTATTTCGGCCAAGGCACAATTTGGTGTTGGGGGCGGCGGCCCTTCTATCGTAGGGAAAATATCAGGACAGGTTACCGATTCAATTACGCATAAAGGTTTAGATTATGGTACCGTTAGCTTATTCAGAAGCACCGGAAAATCGCCGATAACCGGTGTTTTAACCGACGATAAAGGAAATTTTCAACTGGATAATATTCACCCGGGTGTATACCGTTTAGAGGTAACTTTTGTAGGCTATCCAACCAAGGTTATCAGCAATGTTGAAACTACACCCGGAAAACCCGATAAAAATTTAGGGGTGCTGGTGGTGTCGCCAAGTGCCAAAGCATTAAAAGAAGTTACCATAACCGGGACAGCCGCACTGGTTGAAAACCGCATTGATAAGATTGTTTATAATGCCGAAAAAGATCTGACTTCGCAGGGTGGCAGCGCTACGGATATATTGCAAAAAGTTCCGCTGGTATCGGTGGATATTAATGGCAACGTGTCTTTACGTGGCGACGGCAATGTGCGCGTACTTATAAACGGCCGGCCGTCAGGCGCAACATCGGCCAGTTTAGCCGACGTATTAAAGGGCATCCCGGCCGACCAGATCAAAAGCATTGAGGTAATCACTTCGCCATCTGCTAAATATGACGCAGAAGGCTCAGCCGGTATAATTAATATCATCACCAAACAAAAAAATATCTCAGGCATCAGCGGAAGTATCAGCGGCGGTGTTGGTACGCGCCAAAATAATGGCAACATGAACCTGAACTATAATAAAAACAGGTTTAACTTAACTATTAACGCCGGTGGTAATGCCTCATGGCCGCAGTTATCCAATACCTACTTCTCACAAAAAATTGACAGGGACACGGTTCATACTTTTACCGAGACAAAAGGTACTACCAGGGTTAGCCGCCATGCTGTAATAGGTTCAGTATCGGCCGGTTATGAATTTAATGCCTTTAACAGCTTAAATACAAGTATCCGCCTAAACCAGATCGAGTTCAACACAACAACAAATTCACAAACTGCGGCAGCAAAATCCTATAGTTTAAACTCTGTTGGTCATGCCGTGCCGGCGAGCGGGTTTGACTGGAATATTGATTATGTACATAAATTTAAAAAAGAGGGCGAAGAGCTTGACTTGTCAACCCAATGGAGCCACAGCATAGGTACCACAGAGTTTACTAATACCTACAGCGCTGTATTTAAAAATTTAAAGAATAATATTGACGGAACAAACAATGAGTACACCGTACAGGCTGATTATACGCTGCCAATTAATAAGGTCTTTAAATTAGAATCAGGTGGTAAATATATTATCCGGAGGATAAATACCAACAATGACCTGTATAGCCCGGTTGGTAATGATTTTGTTTTTAACGACCTTACTTCAAGTACCTACGGTTATAACCAAAATGTAACTGCCGCTTATTCTGTATTTACCATAACCCTGCCTAAAGGTTATAGTGTACTGGCAGGCTTAAGGGACGAGTATACAACAATAACCGGTAACCCGCATAGCCTGGTCCAGGCAGTTACACCTTTTACGCAGGATTACAATACGTTAATACCGAGCCTGACTTTCCAAAAGAAAATCAGTACTACGCAAACTATAAAACTCGGTTACAGCAAACGTATTACACGCCCAAGCCTGCAGTTCCTGAACCCGTATATTGACAGCACAAACGTGCAGAGCCTTAAAGTAGGTAACCCCAGGTTAAACCCGGAGATCTCGCAAACTATTGAGTTAGGCTACAACACCTATATCGGCAGCTCTATCATTAACCTGTCTGCTTACTACAAGCATACCTCGGGATTGATTGAAGGTATTGCAACCCCGATATCAGTTGTTGTTAACGGTGTGGCGCAGGGCGGTACAATTACCACTTACCAAAACATAGGTAACAATAACTCATTAGGCGGCAGCTTTTTTGGATCGATAACCCCATTTAAAGCATTAACTATTATGGGTAATATTAATGCGTACACGTACAAACCAGATCCGTCGGGCGTATTTAACCTGGCACAATCACAAAATGGTACATACATGCAATACCAGGGGTTTTTAAGGGCGACATTGACATTGCCTAAAGACATCGTGGCAGAGTCATTTGCTTTCGGCAGTTCATCTCGCCGTACCATACAGGGCAGCAACCCGTCGTTTAGTATTTTTGGGGTAGGTGTTAAAAAGCAGTTTGATAATAAAAAATATGCGCTGGGCTTAAATGCAATACAGCCGTTTAGCACTTACAAAAATTTCGATTCGAACATCAGCAGCCCCGGCTTTACCCAAACCAGCAAGTTCCAGTTACCTTTCCGTTCATTTGGTTTAACGTTTAGCTATAACTTTGGTAAAATGAGCTTTAGCAACCCTAATCCAATGGAGAAAAAGAAAGGCGTTAACAACGACGATCTAAAACAAGGCGACGGCGGTGTAGGTGGCGGTGGCGCAGGCGGTGTTAGCGGCGGCGGTGGCAGATAATATTTGCCAGTTTCCACAAAAAAGCGGCGGGTATTAACCTGCCGCTTTTTTGTTTGTAATTTAAAAGAATTATTGCTCCAAAAACTCCCGGATCAGCATAGCTGTTAGTTCAGGCATTTTACTGTCTGCAGGTAGGTCAGACTCCATGGCGCCAAGAAAGCCGCCGTGTACACCCGGTAATACGGCCAGTTGCCCACCTTCTGTCAACAATGACATTTGCTGAGTATGCTCCACCGTAATCACATCTTTATCAGATACTATAAACAGGGACGCGGCTTTTATAGATTTAAGGGTCTCATCACTGTAATCCTTAAAACTGATCATCCGCGCCTTGTCTTTTTCAAACATAGCCTGCAGGCGTGTTTCGTCCGGGGTTAGTTTTAAAAATTCTTCTTTTAAGATAGCAGGCATGTGGTTTATAGTTACCTGTTGCATGCCCTCAAAAAAACCGGGTAAAAAACCATCGCGTTTATAAGCGCCTGCTATAACAATTATTTTATTTACCAGCTGCGGGTGCCTTATGGCTAGTTGAAGGGTAGTGGTACCACCATTGCTGAAACCTAAAATATTAGCTTTTTCAATATGGAGATGTTTAAGTAAGGCAGCAACATCATCAGCATCCTGCTCAAATGTTTCCGGAGCATTCCTGTCAGTGGTGCGGCCGTGTGCCTGCAGTTCTAAAGCTATAACCTTGCCATGCGCAGAAAGTAGGGAGAGTATCCGTCCGAAAGTGGTGTTGATAGTCGATCCGCCGCCGTGTATCAATACCAGGGGCATATTCCCTTCGCCATGTATCTCATAATACATACTAATACCATTAATGGCGGCATGTTGACCTATGGTGGTTTTATGATTATTCATCGTCTTATTTTTTAATTCTTCCAGCTAAGTAAACCTCCAGTTTAGCTACATTTTGTTTCAGGCCTTCATCAGCTTTAAAGGTTTCAACAACCTGTATAAACTGTTCGCGTGTTTCAAACAGCATGTGCCAGGTAAGCAGGGTTTGTTCGCCCTGTTCTTCAAACCGTATGGTGGCCGTAAACCTCGGCGACGAATCATGTTCATAAACTATTTTCTTGTGATGCACTATCTCTTTAAAAATGCTCCTGTTTTTATAGTCGGTGCCATCAGGGCCGTGCATAACCAGGTTCCATTCGCCGCCGGATTTCATATCCATGGTGGTTATGGTGTTGGTAAAGCCATCTGGGCCCCACCACCGGGCTATATGTTCGGGTTTGGTCCATACTTCCCAAACTAATTCAACAGGCGCGTTAAGGGTTCTTGTAAGCAGTAATTCGCGGTCTTTAGTGTTGCTTTCCATGTTGTCTTTCTTTTTTAAGTTTATCTAAATAAGTTTCCAGGTTGTCTAGTTTACTTTCAAAATGCTGGCGGTATTGCTCAACCCATACCGCTACCTCGTTTAGCTGGTCCAATTGGGCTTCGCAGTAGCGCTCGCGGCCCTGCTTCTTTATTTTAAGCAGCTCGCACTCTATCAAAATTTTTATGTGCAGCGAAATGGCCTGACGGCTTACATCAAAGCTGTCGGCAATGGTATTTACGTTTAGGGGTTGAGCGGCCACCATATTGATGATCTGGCGACGGGTAGGGTCGGCAATGGCCTGGAATACATCTCTTCTCTGAATCATTATGCAAGTATATGCTTGCAAATATAAATGCAAGTATTTGCTTGCGCAAATTTATTAAAAAAAAATCTACCTGATCGCCTATCCGGCGTCCGCGCTTGAAACCGGCTATGGGTGTTAATGTTAAATGGTAGGGATATTGATGCCTATCTGTTTAAGTAATAGGGTAGCGTTAAACGTTTTACATTCGCCATGTTTCATTTTATAATCAAACAGCATTTCACCGTTAATTACCTGTATATCAAAATGGAAATTACGTACATAGTGAGGGTAAGCGGTTTCCAGCTTAGCCATCTCCAGGTCGTGTGTGGCAACCATACCAACACCATGTTTGGTAATTAACTGCTCAATTACCGCTTTCGATCCAAGGTATTTATCAACCGAGTTGGTGCCGCGCAGCATCTCATCAATTAAAAAGAAAACTTTATATTCCTGTTCAACCCCGGCCAGCAGCATTTGCAGGCGGTCAAGCTCGGCTTTAAAGGTCGAGGTACTTTCATTTAACGAATCCTTGATCCGCATATAGCTTATTATAGTGATAACCGATACCCGCATACTTTCGGCACAAACCGGCGCACCGCAAAGTGCCAGCACGGTATTAATGCCAATGGTGCGCAAAAAGGTACTCTTGCCTGCCATATTCGAGCCGGTGATAATGTCAATCTTAAAAGTATCGGTCAATTCATAGTCATTGGTAACCCGGTTTTTACTGTTGATGAGCGGGTGGGCAATATGATGAGCAACCAGCATATAAGCTTCGCCATCCTCAATTTCAGGGGTCGACCACTCCGGATAGTTAAATTCCAGGCCCGCTATACTGGCCAATGCTTCAAACCCCGCTATTACCTCAAAGGCATCTTCCAGGCTTTCGTGATTATTGCGTTTCCATTGTTCAATGGCAATGGTTTGTTTGAGTGCCCACAGCATAAAAACATTCAGCACAAAGCCCACAATCATAATCAAATTATAGCTCAGTTTATCAATAAGTTTAGACAAGGCGGCTATGTTTTTTGATGTTTTGTTTTCTTTGATCTTGGCGGTTAAGGCAGCGTTATAACCGGCTTTCCAGTCTTCATTTTCAATTTTATCAAACACAACGGCGTAGCCGGCCAGCACTTTGCTTATCTTATCGGCAATGGCTGATGATTGGGCGATATAACTGCCCCTGGTTACGACAATAGTTAAGTTGGCTGCGGCTAAAAGCAGGGTGCCTAACTGTGCTATCGGCCAAAAAAAACTGGCGCCGATGGTAGCCAGTAAGAGGTATGGCGCTATTTTAATGTATTTAACAAGTGTGCTTTCTCCGGGGATATTTAGCGGTGTATGTAAATAATTAAACAAACCTTTAAGCTGGTTGACATCTGTTTTATTGGCAAATAGCAACAGGGTTTGAAACTCCAGTTTCCATTGGTTTTTAGCGGCTATTTCTTTAACCGCAGATTGCCTCGCTATGATTATTTCTTTTTTTGCAGGAGCGCTTAGCCAATCGGCCAGTTTGGTGATACCCGGCGAGGTCGCCGCACGGTTCATCAATTGGAACAGCGACATGCTGCCAAATATGTCCAGGTCGGCGGTGTAAAAATGTTTTTCATTACTAAACCGGCTGCCGTTGTCATAAATGTTGTCGCGGGTTTGTATGCAGGCTGTTTCGTTGGTATTGATCAGGGCAAGATCCCTGAAATATTTCATCTGGCGCTCATAGCCGCTTTGCCGTTTCACCAGCCACATAAAGCCAAAAAGCAAAACAATGAAGGCTATCGCTACTATTGTAAAATTATCATTAACGGCTCCAAAGTACACAGCCACTACCATGGCACCGAAAATCCCCAGGCGCATTAATGCGTAAGTATCTGCCAGTTTTTTAAATTTATCGGCCTCTTGCGTGGCAAGCTGCGCATTGTTTTTATAATGATCAATAATATCCTGTTCCATTCTCTAAATAAAATCAGTCAAAATAAGCACTAATATTTGAAATAACCGTTTATTTGTTGCTTTATGAAGATAACTTTCTTAACCGTTGGTAAAACAGAAGATGCTTATTTAAAGGATGGCATTGATAAATATGTAAAGCGGCTGAAGCATTACACCAAATTAGAGGTTATTGACCTGCCCGAACTGAAAAACACCAAGGCCTTAACAGAGCAACAACAAAAAATAAAAGAGGCAGACCTCATCCTCAAAAAAATAGCTCCGTTAGATCATGTCATCTTGTTAGACGAGAAAGGGCTTGAATTAACCTCCAGGCAATTTGCGGCCTATCTTGAAAAAAAATCCGTCAGCTCAACCTCAAGCCTGGTATTTGTAGTTGGCGGGCCGTATGGTTTTGACCCGTCAGTTTATGACCGGGCTAATGATAAGCTGTCGCTATCGCGGATGACTTTCTCGCACCAGATGATCAGGTTATTTTTCACAGAGCAGCTATACCGGGCGTTTACTATTTTAAAAGGCGAGCCGTATCATCATGAGTAGCACGCTTGCTTATTTTTGACTTTTGAATACTAATTTTTAACTTACTAAAAGCTTACCTTTGCGCCATGTCAGGTCACGACCATTCTCATTCTCACGATCATTCTCATGGCTTTGGTCATCATCATCACGAACAGCCAAAGCTCGACCATTTAAATGCGGCTTTTATCTGGGGTATTATATTAAACTCGGCTTTTGTTATTATTGAAGTGGTTGCCGGCCTGCTAACCGGCTCGCTATCGCTATTAACCGATGCCGGGCATAACCTGAGCGATGTTGTAGGCCTGGCCCTGGCTTTACTGGCCTTTAAGCTAACCAAGGTAGGCTCAAACAGCAATTATACATATGGTTATAAACGTTCAACCATACTGGTTTCGTTTTTTAACGCGGTGATATTGGTAGCCTCCATCGGCATCATAGTTTACGAAGCCGTTATCCGTTTTATCCATCCACAGGTTATTGAAGGCGATACCATTGCGTGGGTGTCTTTAATAGGTATTGTTATTAACGCGTTTACGGCCTGGCTATTTGTAAAAGATAAAGATACCGACCTGAACATAAAAGGCGCTTACCTGCACATGGCAATGGATGCCGTGGTGTCATTAGGTGTGGTAATAGCCGGCGTGATCATCTATTTTACCAAATTGTATTGGATTGATAGTGTAGTGAGCTTAATCATCGCTATTGTGATTTTACGCGGCACCTGGAGCCTGCTTAAAGATAGCTTAAGGCTTGCGATGGACGGCGTGCCCAAAGAAATGAACCTGGCCAAGATCAAGGCTGAGCTTAAGAAAGCCGAGGGGGTTGTTGATGTACACCACATGCACGTTTGGGCGCTAAGTACTACTGAAAATGCTTTAACGGCCCACCTGGTTATAGCCCCGGCAGATCTGCATTTATTTGACAGCATTAAAGCAGACCTGCGACACCGCCTGCTGCATTTGGATATTAATCACAGCACATTTGAGCCCGAGTTCTCAAACGAGAAGTGCGATGAGCCGGATTGTTAGACAGATTTGCAAATGTGCAATGAAACCATAATCAAATACAAACAAAAAGGCTTACGAGATTTCGTAAGCCTTTTTGTTGTTAGGCAGCTGCACATCCGCATATCTGCACATTAAAAACCTACCCTTTCTTTGATGGGTTTTTTGGTGCGCTTACCTTTGGTGCCTGTGCTTTTGGTGCCGAAGTAGCTTTTTTAGCTACCGGTTTTGGTTTATCAGCGGCCTTTACGGATACTGCAGCCTTTTCGGTTTCGCCACCAGCTTCGGGGGCTTTTGGCGCTTCTTCGCTAAACAAAGGCATATCTTTTAGTATGGTGAACCAGTTTAAGATCTTCTTCATATCAGAAGCATAAACTTTTTCTTCATCATGGCTCGGGGCCACCTCTCTAAAAAAACCTCTTAGTTTAGTACCGTCAGCTTTGGTATCCGGAATGTTAGCCGCATTTTTCATGCGCTCAAAAACATCCTTTAATTTGATATCCTCGTCATCGCCAAAAATAGTGATCTCATCTAACGCCGCCAATTTAGCGGTAGACAGGTTGGCTATCAGTTTTGTTTTTTGCGCATCAAGGCTTTCCAATACAAAACCTGTTTTGTTTTGTACTAATGCTTTCCATAAACCCGGTTTACCTGATACCGATACAATTCCGCTTAAATTCATATTGTATGTTATAAGTTGTGCGTTATACGTTGTACGTCTGACTTAGAACGTACAACGTATAACATCCAACGTAAATTAATCCTCTATTACTTCTATTGATGTTATTTTATCGCCCTGGCGGATATCGTCAACTACGTCAACATTCTCTATAACTTTGCCGAAGCAAGTATGGTTACGGTCTAAATGCGCAGTGTTGGTACGGCTATGGCAGATAAAGAACTGTGAACCACCGGTGTTACGGCCGGCATGGGCCATTGATAATACACCACGGTCATGATATTGCAGTTCTCCGGTTAATTCGCAATCAATGTTATAACCTGGTCCGCCGCTGCCTGCTTTATAAGCGGTAGCCGGATCTTTAGAGAAAGGGCAGCCACCCTGTATCATAAAGTCAGGGATAACACGGTGAAAAGCTATACCGTTGTAAAATCCTTCTTTTGCTAGTTTTTTAAAATTAGCTACTGCCTTAGGGGCGTCCGTTTCGTAGAACTCTACGGTCATGTCACCTTTTTCGGTTTTTATAATTGCTTTACTCATCGTCAAATTTTTTAATAGTTGGCAAAGGTAATAAATTTTAGAGATTAGTGATTGGAGATTAAAGATTAGTTAGTTACACGCGTATTGGTGGCTGTAACTATATACAGAATGGTTGTTTACCACCCTGCCCGCAGCTCACAAAAAGAGGTTTGATTATGTAATAACCGTGCCCGGCTATCTTAATTCACCTATAAAACCGGGCAGTCTGCTCATCTTATTAACATATAATGTTTGCTATATTTATTCGTTAAATTTGATTATGATCCACCGCTTAAAATATCTTTTGCTTTTTGTCTTTGTGCTTCTAACCTTCATCAGCAGGGCCGCATCACTGTTGATGCCGATGGACGAAGCGCAGAAAAATCATTTAAAAGCTTATGGTATTGCTTTTTGGGTATTAAAAAACGGGGGTGAGGTTGACTGGCTGCTTAACTACCGCGGCGGCAGTTTCATGACCCGGTATGATAAGAAGCTGGAGGACGAATGCAACATCCGGGGCATCAGCTATGAAGTTATAGCCGATGCTAAAGTGAGCGAAATACTTACCCAGGTAAATGACCCGTCGGTAAATATGGATCTGGTGAAGCTGGAGAAAGCTCCCAGGATAGCCGTGTATTCGCCAAAAAATAAACTGCCCTGGGACGACGCAGTTACGCTGGTGCTCAAATATGCCGAAATCCCGTTCGACCTGGTGTATGATGAGGAAGTACTGCGCGGCGATCTGCCTAAATACGACTGGCTGCACATGCACCACGAAGATTTTACCGGCCAATACAGCAAATTTTTTGCAGGCTATAGCAACGCGCAATGGTATATTGATGATAAAAAAGCGCAGGAAGATATGGCCGCAAAACTGGGTTTTAAAAAGGTGTCAAAAATGAAACTGGCTGTGGCGCAGCATATCCGCGATTTTACGGCCGGGGGCGGATTTTTATTTGCCATGTGCTCGGGTACTGAAACGTTTGATATAGCGCTGGCTGCTACCAACACAGATATTTGCGAGGGCATGTTTGATGGCGATGGGGCAGACCCGAATGCGCAAAGCAAGCTTGATTTTACGCAGACCTTCGCTTTTCAAAACTTTAACCTTGACCTTAACCCCATGTCGCACCGCTTTAGCGATATTGATGTAACAAACACGCGCCAGGTTGAGCGCACCCAGGATTTTTTTACCTTGTTTGATTTTTCGGCCAAATGGGATGTGGTGCCCAGTATGCTTACTCAAAATCATGATAAAGTTATTAAAGGCTTTATGGGCCTTACCACCGCGTTTAGCAAGAACACCATTAAACCCGGTGTAACCATAATGGGCGAAATGAAAACGGCCAACGAGGTGCGTTATATACACGGCGAGTTTGGCAAAGGGCAATGGACTTTTTACAGCGGCCACGATCCCGAAGATTACCAGCATTCGGTAAGCGACCCACCGACGGATTTAATTTTGCATCCAAATTCGCCCGGCTACCGGCTGATTTTAAATAACGTACTGTTTCCGGCTGCCAGGAAAAAGAAACAGAAGACGTAGGAGCAGTGATGAGTGTTGGGTAATGGGTGTTGAGTAGTATGTTAAGTAGTTGATTATAGCGCATTTTTTAATTAAAGGATATGCTAAAAAACCTTTTAGCTTTCACCTTTTCGCTTTTTGCCTTAACGCTTTCAGCTTATAGCTTAAAGGCGGTTTCCATCCTTATACCTATGGATGAGGCGCAAAAAGATCATTTAAAATCATACGGCATTGCTTTTTGGGTGTTAAAAAACGATGGCGAAGTTGATTGGCTGCTCAATTACCGGGGCGGCAGCTTCCTGACCCAATACAGTCAAAAAACCGAGAGCGAATGCAGGGTACGCGGCGTTAGCTACGAGGTCATAGCCGACGCGCTGGTGGCGCAGATTATCGCCCAGATAAATGACCCTTCCATTAATATGGACCTGGTTAAATTACAAAAGGCGCCGCGAATGGCAATATACTCGCCAAAAGTGGGGGTGAAGCCGGCGGACGACGCCGTTATCCTGGTTTTAAAATATGCCGAAATCCCGTTTGATATTGTTTATGATGAAGAGGTTTTAAAAGGCGATTTAAATAAATATGACTGGCTGCACCTGCACCATGAAGATTTTACCGGCCAGTACAGTAAAGAGAACCGCGGCCGCAATGCCGACAAGTTTTTAGAAACCAAAGCCCTACAGGAAGCTACTGCCAAAAAGTTTGGCTACAGCAAAGTTTCAAAAATGAAGCTGGCAGTAGCACAAAACATTCGTGATTTTTGTGCTGGAGGCGGATTTTTACTGGCCATGTGTTCGGGCGCGGATAGTTTTGATATTGCGCTCGCCGCCGCTAAGACAGATATTGTTGACGAGATCTATGACGGCGACCCGCCCGATCCGCAGGCGCAATCTAAACTTGATTTTAGCCAGACCTTCGCATTTCAAAATTTCACCGTCGTTACCGGCAGTTATGCTTATGGCAGGGGCGGGGGCAGGTTCAGTAATATTGACGTAAGCAATACCCGGCATATTAACCAGGAGGATGACTTTTTTACGCTGTTTGATTTCTCGGCCAAATGGGACGTTGTGCCCGCTATGCTTACCCAGGATCATGACCGCGTGATAAAAGGTTTCCTGGGCCTGGCTACCGCCTTTGATAAAAGTAAGATAAAATCAACCGTAACCATAATGGGCGAAATGAAAAGCGCTAACGAGGCCCGCTACATTCACGGTGAATATGGTAAGGGTCAGTGGACCTTTTATGGCGGCCACGACCCGGAGAACTATCAATACAGCCCCAACGAACCGCCAACGGACCTGAGCCTTCACCCCAACTCGCCGGGCTACCGATTGATCTTAAACAATGTACTGTTCCCGGCAGCAAAGAAGAAAAAACTGAAAACGTGATTAGAGATTAAAGGTTAAAGGTAAGTTATTGGACCGGCAAATTAGGTAATATAATCTAAGTCGGGTATAATGCTTGAAATGTTGTCTTTACATCGTAATTAACCCGCTGCCGATTTACTGGAAAAACATCCAGCTTACACCAAATTTAAGGGCGTGGTCCTGCTGCGGGTAACGGTTAACCGTATAATATCCCTTGCTGAACAGGCCCTGGTTGGCATAATCATACATTACAAAAAGATTGGTTTGCTTGATAGTGCCCTTTAAAAAAACGGTAGCTACGGGGTATGATGAAAAGGTAACATCGGGTCCGTTATAAAATTGGCCTAATCCTACTGCATAAGATGGTGCTGTATAGGTAGTATTATAGCGGACGTTCACACCGGTAGACATGTGCAGTTGTTTAAACAGGAAAGCATTATAATACAAACTGCTGTAAGTATAAACCTCGGGTACACGAAGGGTTGACTGGTAGTCAGTTTTCTCGTATACAATATAATTATCAAAATGCAGATTGCGCCAGCTCAGGTTTTTACCAAAGCTTACTTTTAACAGATTGATATTGTTTGAAACCTGAACGGGATGCGCGTCTACACCACCGGGCTGGGCTTCAAAATACAGGTAATCGGCAATTAAAAAATACTCGGCCTTTAAATCAAGCTGTAACGCGTTATTGATGTAGTTGAATGATACGCTGGTTGTTTTTTGATTGGCAAACTTATTATTAAAAATATAATGGTTTGATACCCAATTGGTAGCCACCATTGATGGCGAACTGCTTTGCACGTATCCGTCCAAAATTATCTTGCCTGCTTTATTGCTGCCTGCAAGCAGGGCTTTGGCATCATATAAAAAATCGCCAAAATTATGGCCAACCGCTATTTGATTTACGGTGGCCTCTAAATTTACGCGGTCGCTGAACCGGTAACTTAATTTACCTTTTATGGTGATGTTTTGAAAAGAGGCGTCCTGCTTTTTATCGGGCTTGCGCAACTTATTGCCGTACTGGTCAACCGTGGTATCGCTTACAAACTGGGTATAGCCATACAGATCGTGCGTAAGGCCGAGGTCAAGCTTCAACTCGTTCTTCACAAACTGGTTTGATTTGCCCCGAAGGTAAAAACTATAACCAAAATCATTCTGCACGTGGGTTACCGTAAGCGAATCCCTCGACCGGTTTGAACTGAAATAATAATCCGGAAAAACATGATAGGTGTCTACATCATTTTGCAGGAAGTCATATTTGGTAACGTTATAATTTAACGTGTAACTCACCTTTTGGGTCGGTAATATATTAGCGTTGTTTTTGCGGATGGTGGTATCAATACGGCCTATATAATAAAACTGTTTAATGTAAATGCCGCCGGTTTTCCAGTTTTCGAAGTTGTTGGGCAGGCGCACCGTTTCGGTACTCTTATCAAATGACCCGCGTGAACTGGTAAAAACCGAGTCGTTTAATATGGAGCCCGTTTCCGGCGATTTAAGGTTGTTTAATATCGCATTGGCTAACAGGTTATACCGTTTGTTTTTTGAGGCGTACCAGGTAAATACCGCCGCATTAAGGTCGCTTACGTTTTGGCCCAGTACCCGGTTACTGCTGTAAAAACCGCGCGAGCCAATAAAATTAAGGTTCACGCCAACGTTCCAGTTGGGCTTTATATTTTGGGTATGTATTACCTTAAATATCTGTTCGGCCGATCCGGCTGTGTACAGGCTCATCAGAGTGTATGGCACCCTGGCGTTATAATACTGAATGTCTTCGGGTTTTAGCAGCCAAAGATCAAGCGCATGTAAACCAACGTCAAAGCCGATGGTTTTTGCGGATTCAAATAACAAGCTCCGGGTGGCTAATCCCTCGGTGCCGCCAAGGCTTATTTTGGGCGACCGTGGCTGGAAAAGCTGGCTGTAATTTTCGAAGTTTGCAAGCGTAGTATCAATAGCAAACAGCTGGGTACTGTCCCGCAACAGGCTCTCATTGGTTACCTTGATAAATTTTGAGGTGAAAATAACTGTATCACGGTCGCGCTGCTCACGCTTACGCAGGGTATCAATCATTTGGTCGCTGGTAAGCGCTTTGCCTGATCTTGTCGCGGTATCACTTCCGTAACGCTGCTGGTTCGGATTATTAGGATTATACCGGTTCGGATTATTGGGATCATACCGCTGCGGCGGATATTGCTGGGCAACAGCAATCCGCGCCGCGAAACAGATCAGTAATAAAAGGACGTATTTTAATTTATCAGGCATTTAAACCGGCAATCAATTCTTTAAGGATAAGGGTCAATTTGGGTTCGGCTGCCACAGCTACCGCTATTATTTCTTCAACCGATACCGGTTTAAGATTTTCAGGAAAGCCCTCATCGGTCAGTACTGATATGGCAAATACCGGCAGGCCCATGTGGTTGGCTACGATAACCTCGGGCACGGTACTCATTCCAACGGCATCGCCGCCAATAATTCTCAGGTATTTATACTCGGCACGGGTTTCTAAATTAGGGCCGGTAACAGCAACATATACGCCTTTATGGCAAGTGATGTTATTTTTTGAAGCGATATCAAGCGCCTTGTCTATAAGATTATGCTTATAAGGCTCGCTCATATCAGGAAAACGCGGGCCCAGGTCGGCGTCATTGCGGCCTACCAGCGGGTTTTCGGGTTGCAGGCTTATATGGTCTTCAATAACCATCAGATCACCTTTTTTAAACGCCGGATTTAACGCGCCGCTGGCGTTTGATACAAACAAAGTTTTTATACCCAGCATTTTCATAACCCTTACCGGGAAAGTGATCTGCTGCATACTGTAGCCCTCATAATAATGTAAACGGCCCTGCATGGCAACCACTTTAACGCCGCCAAGCGTGCCAAAGATCAGTTTGCCCGAATGGAACTCTAATGTAGAGATCGGGAAATCAGGAATGTTACTGTACATCAATTGTTTTTCCACCTCAATTTCATTAACCAGGCCGCCTAAACCGGTGCCTAAAATTATACCCACTTCGGGTTCAAAATCGCCAATGCGGCTTTTAATGTATTGGGTGGTGCTCTCTATATTTCCTGACATATTCTGTTACAATTTCATTAAATTCCTGCCCGTGACGTAAAAAACTAATGCCTATTGGCAGTACCAAAACGGGCAGTTGTTTAACAAGCGGCAGTAATTCCTGTTCTCCTAAACGCTGTGCATCCTTTTCTGTTGTGATGATTACTTTTTTTTGTGATGCGCATGCGGCAAATTCATCGGCAAGTTTAGTGATATTTTTTAAGCTAAAGCGATGATGATCGGGATAATTATGGTGAATAACGTGTAAAGTTTGTTTTTTGATATGATTAACCAACGGCTGTGCGTTTGCAATACCTGTTAGCAGGAAAACCGTGGTATCGGTGTCAATTGTAGTTTCGTTAGCATTACCAGCCATATCCTGCAATCCCAGGTAATTTATGGTTGTAAAAAACATTTGCTGATAGGGTTGTGGTGCTATATCATTAACTATCTTTTCCAACTGATCCTGAGAAAGGTCTGCCGGGCATTTGCTAATAATGATAATTCCTGCCCGCCATTTCCCAAAAAAAGGCTCGCGGTAATTACCGGCCGGTAGCACCAGGTGCAGATCATCCAGTTTATTATAATCAAACAATAAAACACTTAACCCTGGTTTAACCGCACGGTGCTGGTAGGCATCGTCTAATATGATAAGATCGTGGTCGTTCTTTAACTGCTCAATACCGTCCACGCGTTTCTCGCAAACGGCAACCGTAATATCCGGGAACTTGTGTTTGAACTGCGCCGGCTCGTCGCCAATGGTAGTTGCAGTAGCGGTTGCAGTAGCCGTTTGGTAGCCTTTGGTTTCGCGGCCATAGCCACGACTTAGGGTAGCTAACTTAAAATCGTTTTTGAGCAGGCGGATCAGGTATTCGGTCATCGGGCTTTTACCAGCGCCGCCAACTTCAAGATTGCCAACAGCAATTACCGGCAAATCAAACTGTCGACTTTTAAACAGCCCGGCATCATAAAAAAAATTGCGTATCACCACAATTAACCCGTAGATCAACGAAAAAGGAAATAATAGCAGGCGCAGATATTTCATACAGGGGGTAAAGATAGGAAAAAGCAGTTATCGCGCTAAAACCAATCGAAGCCCCCGGGGCTTGCAGGGCCAAGCCGACTGGAGTTATTCTGTTTTCATTTTTTTCTCCGCCTTCTTTTTAAATTCATAATCGCCGCCTAACAGGTACCCCCAGGGTTTCATGCTCTCAATCCGGTCAAAAATTATTTTAAATATTGCCATCATCGGTATTGACAGGAACATACCCGACAGGCCCCAGATCATTTCCCCTAAAATAATACCCAGAAAAGTTATCAGCGCGTTTAGCCTGGCTTTTGAGCCAACTACGGTAGGCAATAATACATTTGCATCAATTGCGTGGATGATAATTACACTTATACCCACCTCGATTGCGTTGGTTATGGGCCCCGTTGCAAAGGTTATTAACACACTTAACGTTAAAGCGGTAAATATCCCCAGGTAAGGGATGATATTAAAAAGCCCTACGATTATACCCAGCAGCACCGCGTATTTTATGCCGATAAACCAAAACGCAGTGCAGGCTACGGTGGCTACTATGATCATTTCAAATAAAAGGCCTAAAATATACTGTCTTAATATGTTTTGAACGTTGGCAACTATGTCATATACAACCGGCTCGTTGTCTTTACCAAAAGCCTGCAGGATAAAGCCGAACAGCAGTTTCCGGTAAAAAAGAATAAAGAAGGTAAAGATCATGATGAACACATAGAACAATAACAGTGACGATACTGCGCCAAAGGTGGTACCCACCACCTCTGTTCCGGACGACATGATTTTTTTTTCAGTAGTGCTTAAAAAGGCCTTTTGTTTACTTACGTCGTAATGGAAGGTGCCTTCAACCCAGTCGTACAGGTTGTTTACAGATTGGGCAAGCTGTTTCTGAAGCATCGGCCAGTCATCCATCAGCCTGGAGATCTGTGAGCCCACCAGATATAAAACACCACCGACAAAACTTACCAACAGGATGATAGACAGGAACGCCGATATACTGCGCGGCAGGCGCAGCTTCTGCTCAAAAAGGCTGCAAATGGGTAACAAAAGGATCGCGAACAACAAACCGAACAGCAGCGGGTCCAGAATTTCCTTGCCTTGTACCACCAGGAAGCCCAGCGCCAAAATGCCAATTAATATCAGCGATAAGCGTTCGTAAAAAGGAGCTATGATCTTTTTTGTCGTCATAAAATTCAATAGGGTATTAAAAATTTAACAGGCAACGTTGCAGCCGGTTATATGTTTTGAAGATAAGCATAATAGTTAATCCGCGGGATTTTTCAAAATAATAGTATCTCCGGGTGCCGCTTTATGCAATGCCCGCCGGGTCGGCAGGTCAGGCTCGGGTTAGCTTATCCAGCAAGTGTTTAATATAATGGTCCATGATCTTTGCCGGTTGGGTGCTGAATTTTTGGGTAATCCGGTTAGCCAGTATAACATTGCAGGATACCGCCTGGTGACCCAACGCTGCGGCCAAACCATATATGCCGGCTGTTTCCATCTCCAGGTTGGTTATGCGTTGCCCGTTAAAATTAAATTGCTGTATAATGTCCATTAACTGCGGGATAGCCGCTGTTGCCCGTACCTGCCTGCCTTGCGGCGCGTAAAAACCCGGGGCGGTAATAGTTATGCCCTGCTCTTCGCCCTTGCCTAATGCGGCTAACAGGCTTTGCCCTGCCGACGCCACATAAGGCGACAGCGGGGCGCCGGCAGGCAATACATTTTTAAAAGCGGTTAGCAGCGCCTGTTCGTTAGCGGTTAATGCCTGCTGATAATAAAGCATCAGCGGATCCAACCCAAAAGCTGCCGACGATAATAACAGGCTATCAACGGGTATATCAGCCTGTACAGCACCAGATGTGCCTATGCGTACCAGTTTTAAACTGCGTAAAACCGGATTAACCGTGCGGGTATTAAAATCAATATTGACCAATGCATCCAGCTCATTAAACACGATATCAATATTATCAGTACCAATGCCTGTTGAAAGTACGGTTATCCTTTTATTGCCAATAGCGCCGGTATGGGTAATGAATTCGCGTTTCCCTTTTTTTAGCTCGATGGTATCAAAATACTTGCTTATCCCGCCAACCCGGTCCGGATCGCCCACGGTTATAACGGTCTCGGCAATATCGCCCGGATGCAGATTTAAATGATAGGCACTGCCGTCGGCGTTTAAAATTAAGTCAGTTTCTGATATCCGGTTCATCCGCGTAAAATTGGCAAATATTTTGCATGGGTTAATATCATTTACTTAAATTAAATACCATGGCAAAATATTCAGAAAAAGCAGGGGAAAAAGTAGCGGAAACCATGCACGAAATGAAAGAAGGCAAGCTAAAAAGCGGGAGCGGTAAAAAAGTGACCAGCAAAAAACAAGCGGTTGCTATCGGTTTATCAGAGGCCAGGAAAGAAGGTGCCAGGGTGCCGAAGAAGAAATAAACCCACCAGTCTCCCGAAGGGAAATTTTTAACAGGCAATTTTAAAACCCTCCCTTAGGGGAGGGTTGGGAGGGTAAACGCGTCGATTATCTTCATCAAAACAATAGCCTCATCAATTGAGCAGGGGTTGGGCCCCTGGCCGTTAAAATAGTTAACCACTTTTTCAATCAGGGGTTGCTGTACGTGTTCAAGCGGGGCAAAATTTATAAGCTCCTCGTTATTACCGGTTCTTAACGTTATGGTATGCGGTGCATTAAAGAACGGAAAGCGGATGCTGCCTTTTGAGCCTATTATTTCACAACTGTCAACCGATTCTTCTTCGGCTACGTTGAAGCACCACGACCCGTCTACCACAACCCCGCTTTTAAATATCAGCTGGCCGCTTACATGGTCATCGCAGGGATTTACGCCCGATTGATTTAGCGCGTGGCCATGATAATACTCGGGTTCGCCAAAAAAATATAACATCAGGTCGAGCTGGTGCGGAGAAAGGTCATGAAAGTAACCGCCGCCCGACAGGGCCGGGTTTACGCGCCAGTTAGCTTCCAGGTGGGTTACCAGGGCCGGTTTCCTGCTTTGCCACATCCGTATTTGTACGGTGCGGATATCGCCGATTAGCCCCGCGTCTAAAAGCTCTTTTATCTTCAGGAAAAACGGCTGTGCCCTGCGGTAATGCGCTATTGAAACTTTGCCGGAGCTTTGCTTAACAGCATCAGCTATCACAATGGCTTCGGCGGCATTTAAGGTTACCGGTTTTTCAATATAAACGTTCAATCCCTTTTTTAAAGCGGCCAGTGTATAATCAAGATGAGAGGCCGGGGGAGTGGCTACATAAACCGAATTAATACCGGCATCGTCCATCAGCTTTTCGCCATCGTCATACCATTTGGCTACGTTATGCCTGCGGGCGTAGTCCGCAGCTTTTTCAGCATCGCGGCGCATTACAGCTATCAGTTTGCTGTTGGGCACTTTGCTTAGCGCCGGCCCGCTTTTTTTCTCGGTTACGTTGCCGCAGCCAATTATACCCCAGGTAATTTTGCTCATGCGATAAAAATAGAATTTTTCACACAACTTCGGCAACTACAAACGTGCTGCCGCCAACAAATACCAGGTCGCCATCTTCCGCATTTTTTTGTGCCGATGCCAGGGCGTCTTTTACCGACGCGCAGACCTGGCCCGTTAAGCCGAAGCTTCCTGCCTGTTGCTTTAAGCTTTCGGCCGGTAACCCGCGCGGAATATCCGGCCGGCAAAAATAGTAAACCGCGTCTTTAGGCAGCATAGCCAGCACCTTACTGCTGTCCTTATCATTCACCATACCAATAACAAAGTGCAACCGGGTATATTTTATCCGCGCAATGTTTTTTAGCACTTCCTGTATTCCGTCCGGATTATGGCCCGTATCACAAATGGTTAGCGGGTTGTTGTTTAAAGTTTCCCAACGGCCGTGCAAACCGGTAAGCGCCTTAACCTGGCGTAATGCTGTTTTAACATGCCCGTCGCTAATCAGAAAGCCTTGCCGGCGCAATTCATCTACTGCTGATAAAACAGTTTTTAAATTTTTTAACTGGTAACTGCCGGTTAGGTCGAGTTGTAAATGGTAAGTTTCGGGTGGCGCGTTGCGGGTAGCCTCCACATCCAGTAATTCATCGTAGCCTTTTGCCGCCTGCTCATCTTTTAAGTCTAACTGTGCCCTTACCTCAAACAGATCCGAAGCAAAGCTGATTGGTGCATTTTCTTTTTCCGCTTTGCGGATAAAGATATCGGCCACTTCGGCCTGCTTTTCGCCAATGATGACGGGGACATTGGGTTTGATGATACCGGCTTTCTCCGCAGCGATCAGTTGCAGGGTATCGCCCAGTATATTCATGTGGTCCCAGCCAATGTTGGTGATGACAGACAGCAGCGGGGTGATGATATTGGTTGAATCAAGCCTGCCGCCCAACCCGGTTTCAATAACCGCGATATCCACTTTTTCTTTTGCAAAGCTATCAAAGGCCAGGCCCACCGTCATTTCAAAAAAAGAAAGCTGGATAGCTTCAAAGTCTGCTTTATGGCCGGCCACAAAATCAATCACCGCTTGTTCGCTGATCATTTCGCCATTAATGCGGATCCGCTCCCTGAAATCTTTTAAATGGGGCGATGTGTACAACCCGGTTTTGTAGCCCGCTGTTTGCAGTACCGCCGCCAGCATATGCGAGGTTGACCCCTTGCCGTTAGTACCGGCGATATGAATGGTCCTGAATTTATGCTGCGGGTTATCCAGCCGGTTGCAAAGCCGGATAGTATTACTCAGATCAGCTTTGTAGGCAGATACGCCTACGCGGGTAAATACGGGCAATTGTGCGTACAGGTAATCGATGGTTTGTTGATAGGTCATGCTAGCGGCAAAGTTAAGCTTTGGCTGACTTCAACCAATAATAATTTTACAGCAGGGAAGCGGCCGATTATGGTATAACAATTGCAATTATATAGTTACAATCAATTTAGTATGGAAAAAAAGGTACTTGTAATAGAAGATGAACCCGTTATTGCCGAAATGATGAGTATTTTACTGGAAATGGGTGGCTACAAAGTGATTAGTCTGGGAGACACCGGAATGGCGAGAAGACGGTTACACGAGAAGGAAGTTGGATTAGTTTTACTTGACCTGCAATTGAGTGGCGAGACCGGGCAATCAATGTGTAATTATATTAAAACTACCGAGGATATTAAACACCTGCCGGTAATCCTGGTATCGGCCAACTGCGACCTGCCGCAGATTAGCAAAGACTGCGGCGCCGACGACCATATTGCCAAACCATTCGACCTGAACTTTTTTATGGAAAAAGTAAAGGCGCATTGTTTGCAGGATGCGGTGAATTAGTATTGTTGAAACTGAAGCTGGCTACCAATACTGGTCGAAGTTTAGCCTAGCGTAACTTCGTCCTAAGACATGTTAAGCTTTCAGCTTAACTAAAATAAAGGTAATGACCCAATCCTTTCGTCATAGTAATCCGTACCACGCGCGCCATAATCATACTTATCAGAAAAAGAACGATATTCTTAATTAACCTTAAATACGAACACTACCGTACCAATTTGCGGGTCGGGTGCCGAATCAAGCGGGTTGAGTTTGGAGTTTTTAACGGCGTCCTCGCATTTTTGCAGGAGGTTGGAGTCGCTTATGGTAGTACCGCGGGCGCCTGCGCGGGCATAAACCACATTGCCATTTTTATCAACGCGGATATCAACCATTACTTTGCCGCTGTGCCTGCCATCATCGCTGATTGCCGGCTTGCTGGTAAAGTTACGCTGCGCCATCATTAAACTGCCGCCATTGCCTGACCCGGTGCCGTTATAATTATTGGTTAGGGTGCTGCCGGTTGGCTTGCCCTGGTTGCCCGGGGTGCCGGTTGTTCCGTCGCCTTCGCCAACGCCGTTATTGGTTTTGCCCTTATATAGCGCGTTTTGATTAACCGTTGGTTTGGCAACCGCTTTGGTGGGCTGCGTTGCCACGGTATTGGCCGGTTTTTTGGTATTGGCTGCCACTTCGGGCGCGTCCTCTGTATTTTGGGTTACTACGGTCTTGTCACTGCTTTCGGCCTGTGTTTTTTGCTCGGTAGGCGGGGCGGGGGTAACTTTATCGGGTTTGGTATGATTTGCTTTTTCTGATTGCGAAGGCTGCTCGGTACTCATGTAGTCGCTGCCCATGCCTTCGTCTGTGGTACCGTAATTCACCAATATCCCCCCGGTACCATCTTCCGGTTTCGGCGGATTGGTAAACACAATAAAATAACATAAAGCCATTATAAACGCCAGGATAATGCCTGTCGCTAAAAATGCTTTTGGATAGTTATTTTCTTCCTGTTGGTAGTTCATTTTTATTTAGTCATTGGTCATCGGTCATTAGTCATCAGCAATATCCCAATGACTAATGACCAATGACTAATTTATCCCTTCGGCTCTGTAGCTAATACCAGTTTAATATTCAGTTTCTGCGCTATATCCATTACCTGTACCACGTCCTGTATTGCTACGGTTTTATCTACATACAGCACTATGGTAAGTTCGGTAGCCAACGTTTTATAGCTCAGCAGTGTCGCGTTCAGGTCGGTTACCGGGATCTCTTTTTTATCAACGTAATATTTCAGATCCTTGGTTATAGATACCGTAATTGTTTTTTTGGATACCGACTGGCCGCTTGATGATTTTGGCAGCATCAGTTTGATCACGTTTGGGTTGGTAACCGTTGACGCGATCAGGAAAAACAAAAGCAGGAAGAACATGATATCATTCATGGCCGAGGTATGTATCTCGGCAGATGCCCCCCTTTTTCTCTTTCTTAAATTCATTATTTGCTGGGTTCTTCTAACAGGTCAATAAATTCAATGGCATCGGTCTCTAATTTTAGGATCACTTTGTCAACCATCATGTTTAAAATGTGGTAACAAACGTAGGCCACAATACCTACAAATAAACCTGCTGCCGATGTCACCATCTTTACATATAAACCGCCTGATATGACGCCCATACTGATGTTATCAGTTTTTGAAATATCATAAAAAATCTTAATTACCCCGGCAATGGTGCCCAGGAAACCAAACATGGGCGCTATACCGGCTACAATGCCCAGGATGCCTATGTTTTTTTCGAGCTTGGATACTTCCAGCTTGCCTATGTTTTCAATAGCGCCTTCAATATCTTTTATAGGGCGGCCAATGCGTAGCAGGCCCTTTTGCAACATACGGCCCAATGGCGAGTTATTGTTACGGCAAATGGCAATAGCCGACTCCAGGTTGCCCGACAGGATGCTGCTGCGCACCTGCTGCATCAGGTTATTCTCGTTTTTTGAGGCTTTACGAATGGTAAAATATCTTTCAAAAAATATAACCAATCCAAGTACAGCTAAGATACCTATCGGGATCATTACCCAACCGCCCTTAAGCAGTAAATCGCCAAAACGAAGTTCCTGGGTTGGTATAGCTGCTAACTGCTGTGCAGCATGGTTAGCGGTATCTGTTAATTTGTTAACGGTGTCTGTAACTGCTTGCATTAATATGTTGTGTTATTTTTGTGGTATAATTTCAATTGGATAGGCGTCGCCGCTGGGTATCTTGTTTGCTTCAATAGCTTTAAAGGCAAAGTCCTTAGCCTCCTGGCGGGTGGCAAAATGGCCGACAGATACGTGATAAAGCGGTCCGGTACCGTCCGGTACCAACCACGCGTCGAGCCCGTTCTTTTTTAATTTTTTAATTAACTGAATAACTTCGGCCATCGTCCGGCAATCGCCTGCGTAAACCTCGAAACGACGGGTACCTGTGGCATCAGATTGTCTTACGCCCGCGCTGTTCTTAATGATCTTTGGTTTGGCCGGTGCGGTTTGGTTTGGTACAGTTGATGCAACTATCGCCTGGGTTTTAGGTGTTATCTCGATGGCATAGGCATTGCCGCGGGGTATTTTGCCCGCCTCAATAGCCTTTGAGGCAAAGTCCTTTGCTTCCAGGTGGGTAGCGAAATAGCCTACAGATACGTGGTAAAGCGGTCCGGTACCGTCCGGTACCAACCACGCGTCGAGCCCGTTCTTTTTTAATCTTTTAATTAACTGGACAACTTCGGTCATCGTCCTGCAATCACCCGCGTAAACCTCGAAACGGTGGGTGCCTGTTGCAGCAGATTGTTTTACAGCCGCTGCACCCGCGGCGCCCGGTTTGGCCGGCGTTGTTTTGGCTGGAGCAGGTATGGACCGGGTAACAATCAAATCTTCTTTTTTTGTTTTAGCTGCCGGTTGCACACTTATAACCTGTTCTTTTTTAGTGCCCAGGGTTGTTTTGGCAACCGTATCTTCTTTAACGCCTGTTGTATCAGCTTTAAGGCTATCGGATTTTAAAGTATCCGCTACAATTGCCTTTAGGGTATCTTTTGGTTTAACCGAATCAATTACTTTAGCCTTCGGTTTCCAGAATACCATCCTGGCAAATGTATCCGGCTGATATGTGTATAACGCAAAAACACCTACGCCTATTACTGCCATAGTTATAAGTACGATCAGGATCAGGCGCCATGGGCCCCGCCTGGCTTCGGCTTCTTCCCCCTCCGGATCAAAGAACTCGGGCGATATGCCTGCTTCCTGTTCGTCCGCAGCGGGCGAAGAAATAGTTTCCCGCACCGGTTCGGCCGGCGGCAGATCATCGGCAACATCGTCAGTTATGACGGGTTTTGGCGGTACTGGCGGCGGATAATTAAGCTCAACTTTGGGCCGTTCCTCTACCGGTGCCGCATCGGTTTTATTGATGCTGATAGGTTCTAACCCGTAAAAAACAATATCGTCAATTATCTTTTCGGCGGGCCTGAAAGTCAGCTGGCCAAATTCTGTATAAAAGGAGCCAAGGTTACCGATAGGCACCTCGCTTAACAGCGCCTGCTGCTTCAGGTTGGTAATATATTTTTCTGCGAAGTATTTGGCTGACGCTACCGATATGTTTTTTTTAACCGCGATATACTCGGCAAGCGAGTCATCGTCAATAGATTGCGCATCAAATTGCGCCCGGTGATAAGGCGGATAAAATTTACGTTCATTTTCGTCGTAATAGCCACTTACGCGTGCCTGCACAAAGTAACCCAATCCGGGTACACTTACTTCGCCCTGCTGCATCAGCAATTCGCCTAAATAAAAGCCTACATCCATTTGCTAAAAGTAACGGTTAATTAGTTAACTTCAAACTGTTTTAGTCCCGGGCCAAGAGTCTGTAATCGTAAGTATTAGCTAACTTTCGACTGCCGGGCACTGACTAGAAGCTGAAACTAGCGCCGCCAAATATATTAAATCCGTAGTCAGGATAGTACAACCAGGTTTGATTTGTTGAATTTAAAATGTTATTAACACGTCCGAAAATAGAGATCTGTTTATTGACTTTATACTCAACGCCACCACTCAGATCAGCAAACTGGCTAACCTCTGATATCACCGAGGTACCCACCGGTGGGGCAATACCATAGGCCGCTGTAAATGCCGCTGCATTTGGTTTATCATAGGCAGCGCCTCTAAACATTAATGAGCCGGTAATTTTAACCTTGTCATTGATGTTGATGGCTGTGCCGGCAGTAAGTTTAAACTTAGGCATGTTCCAGGCCTGCGCCTCGGAAGCCATGTGGTAGTCTTTAAACTCTATATGGCCAAACAGGTCCACATCGCCGGATACTTTGTAATCCAATTCGCCATTAAAGCCATTTACGCTTGAGTTGCCGTTATCATATATCACGGCAAACCTGTTTTGCCCGCCCGCGAAATAAAAGTTGCTTACCAACAGCGGCATGTCTTTTACCGTGTTGCGGTATATATCTGCCTTAAAACCAAGCCCCGGTGCAAGGGTGCCTTTTAAACCGGCGCTAAGGTCAAGTTTATCAACCGAGTTTTTGATGCTGAGGTTTCTGCCCAGGAAAGGATTGAGGCTGTAAAAATCTCTTAATGATGATTTATTTACATCGCCTTTGGCCTCAACAAATAAACGGACATACTTAGGGATTACCTGGTACTCCAGCTTCGCTGCCGGGAACAGTGAGAAGCGGCTGGCAAAGCCAAATTCGTCAACAATATTTATACCGGCATCAATTTTATAGTTCTCGCCCTGAAACTTGATGTAAGGGTTTAACCGCACTATGCTGTTATTGTACGAATATAGCGAGTCTTTCTGGGTGCTCAGATCCAGCGACACGCTTAAACCTGCATAAAACTGGTTAATGGTCTGGTTTAAAAAGCCTGAGAGCACCAAGTTGTTCTCCCTGGCTTTAAACCGGTCGCCAAATACATAGCCCTTTAATTTTAAGGCATAAGTAAAGTCGTTCTCAACGTCCTTATAGTTTTTGGCGATCTCGCCTTCGGCGCCTAATGTATTAAAGTACTGATGGGCCACATCCAGTTTAGCCGGAGGGTTAGCTTTATCATACCCGTAAAAATAACTGCCGGTGTTGCTGTAGTCGATATGTCCTGATAAAGTGTTTACATCGCCAATGTTTTTACCAAAAACGCCTATTTCATCTTTGTTTGAGTTTTGCTTGTAGTAGGTAGTGCCGCTTTGCGCAAAGTGTTTAACATAAACGCCGGCCTGCAAAGCCTGGTCGGTGCCATTGCCAAAAAAACCTTCTAAAAACGTGGTTTTTAAGTTCCCGATGCCGGCCCTTACCAAATTATTGTAGGGCAGGGTATCCTGTTGCACCGGTATCTTCATGGCACTTAATTGTTTAATCTCTGAGTTCTGCTCCAGTCGTTTATCCATGGGTGCATAGCTTAACGGGGCCTTATATGGCGTTTTATCTTCCAGATCAGGGTTACGGCGTATTTTTACGGCATCGGCCAATAAAGGTTTATAAGCCGAAGTAATTACGATCTCTTCAGATAAGCTGCTGCCATTAGCGGGGTTGGTACCGCCTGTGCCGCCGCCTTTAGTAGTATCGGCTGCGTTGGTTTTAGCGGCCTGGTCGCCCAACGACCTGACATCCGTTAGTTTTTTGGCTGTTGCTGTTTTAGCTGCCGGTTTAGCCGGGGCTTTGGCCGGTTGTTTCTTTACAGTTTTGGCAGTCGTTGTTTTTTTACCTTTGGTACTTTTTTGCGCGTTAGCCGGAACAAAGTATAATACCATGATCAAAGTAAACAGCGTATAGGTGTATTTGAATTTCATGTGCTTGTTTCTCTATTCTTTGTTAGCCGGTTTATTTTGAGTAGTATCTGTTTTCATTTCGTCGGTGCCCTGGTTTTTGGCAGGTTTTGGCGGCGATATTCTGTCCAACTTTTGCTGGGCGGTCGCCAGGATCTCATCGTCACCTTTATAGTTATCCAATATGCTTTGCAGGGTAGCCTTGGCCTGGAAGTTGTCTTTTAGCGCCACATAATCATCGGCCAGCAAAATAAACGTCCTGGCTATCCAGTAATCATAATTAGGCATTTCTTTAGCCAGCTCAAAACATGTTTTTTGCGATGTTTTGTACTGGTGCTTTAAGTATTGGATATAGGCCAGGTTATACTTGGCCTCGGCAGCTGCTACGGTTTTGGTATTGCTGATAGTGTAGTCAAACTCGTTTACAGCCGCGGTAGTATCGCCTTTTTGCAGGTAAGCCAGGCCGGCGTATAACCCTGTCCTGAATTTATCCTCCTGTGCTGATTTTTCATTCTGCCTGATCAGCTTAACATAGTTTAACGCGTCATCCGCGGCGTGCATATGCGCATAACACAGCAACAGGTTATTAATGGCGAAGGTATAATCAGCCTTATATTCAGAGTTGATCTCCAGCTTTTTCAAGAATACCACCGCTTCATTATATTTTTTCTTGTTGATGTATAGCTTGGCCATACTTATCAGTGATTGTTCGGTCGAGCTGCTGGTCCAGTCATTCAGGATCACGTTGTAATCCACAATAGCCTCATCGTCACGTTTAAGGTTAACCAATGCCTGCGCACGGATAAACCTAACCTGCTTTTCATAAATAGGCTTGGTGGGAAACTTATCAAAGTAAGCGCCAACGGCTGATACGGTACCCTGCCAGTCGCCTCTTAAATAAAGGTTGTTGGCGGCGGTATACATAATGTTTTCCTGTTCGGCGGTCGAGTAGTTGCCTATCGGCGTTGTGCCCGCGTAAGTGATGAAAGTTTGCGCGTCGCCCTTATCGGTATATATTTTCTCAATTTGCTTTAACGCCTGCTTGGCCTCATCGGTTGACGCATAATCTTTTACTACCTGTTTAAATGATTCAACTGCCAGGTCATCGTTGCCCGCGTTATAGTCAATTAAACCAATGGTAACCAGCGCCCGCGGTATATAACTGCTGCGCGGATATTTCTGGATCATGGTTTGTAAAGCCGCTTTGGCCGTAGGGCCGTCATTTTTTACAAAGTAGGTGTAGGCTATCTCAAAATCGGCATCATCTGCATAATCAGAGTTAGGGAAAGTGCTTAACAGATTTTTAAGGGTGCTGATCTTGGTATCGGGTGCGCCCTGCAAACCTTGTATCATACCACGTTGAAATAAAGCGTAATCTTCGCTTTTAATATGCTGGTTAATAATGCGGTTATAGTATTCTAAAGCCTTATCATAGTTCTTCAATACAAAGTAGCTGTCACCGATCCGGGCGGTTGCATCATTAACCGTATTGCGGTCCTTTTCTTCGCCATCAATAAACTTCTGGAAATAAGTGGCGGCAGTACGGTACTTTTCGCCGTAAAAGGCGGCATAGGCCAGCGCGTAGTTAGAGTAGTTATAAACGTTGGTTTCTTTTGCCTCCGGCAGATCTAAAAAGTCCTGGAAGGTTGAAACCGATTCGGAGTACTTGCGCACCTCGTACATCGCTTCTGCCATCCAGTAAGTGGTAAGGGCCTTGATTTTAGGGTCAACCGGGACCTTCAGCGAGCGTAAAAATATGCCTATCGCGTTCTCAAACGCGCGTTCGTTATAAAATTCTAATCCGCGGTAATAGGCAACTTTCTGGTAAGCTATCTTAGCGCTTTGTGTTTTATTGGGGATAGGCTCCAGGATCTCAACAGCTTCTTTATAATTGCGCGAGTTAAGTAATTCCTCGCCCAGTAAAACTTTAACTTCGGTGGTGCGGGTTGATGCAGGGTAGTTTTTTAAATACGCGCGGGTAGCCTCAAGCGCCTGGGTGTTAAAATCAAGTTCGTACGATAGTTTGGCGTATTGGTACAAAGCATCTTCCTGTAACTGCTTGTCGAAATTTAATTTTGCAGCGTTTAAAAAGGCGTTACGGGCGCTTTGCTTGTTGTTCATTTTTAAGAAAACTTCGCCTAACGTATAGCTGCCGCTCTGGCTGTAAGTATCTTTTTGCTCAATCAGTTTTTCCAGCTCGGTGGCTGATTTGGCGTAGTTGCCCACCTTGTAGTAAGCATAACCCATTTGGTAGCTGTCCTGCGTGCTTTGGGTTTTGCCATGGTCGCGCGCCTCAAAACGGTCGTAATATTTAACCGCGTTATCATAATCAACTTTAGCAAAATAGGATGCGGCGATGATGCGCAGCATTTCGGTTTCGTTTTGCTGTTTGGTATGGTTTACAATAGGTACCGCATAGCTTAAAACATCATCATAACGTTTGTCCAGAAAGTAAACAGCGGTAATGTAATATGGGTAGCTGCTCTCATATTTTTTTGAGTTTTTTAACTTCTCAAAATTTACCAGCGCCAGGTGATAATCCTGGTTAAGGTATGCGATGTAGGCAAAATAATAGGTGGCGTCATCCGTAAACGGTGATCGCCTGGTCTTTACCTCGCTAAATAAAAGTTGCGCATTGGTATAATCGCCTAACGAAAAATAAACATAGCCCTTGCGGAATTTATATTCGGTGTTTTCGCTGCCGCTTAATTGGCCCGCCGTTATTTTATCAAACCACAACAGGGCTTGTTTATAGTCGCCCTTTTTTGAGTAGGAGCGGCCTATCTGGTAAATTGCCAGTTTGGCCAGCGGATTTTCCGGATGCTCGTGGATAAATTTCAGGAACAGGCTCTCGGCATCATCATTGCCCAATTCAAGTGCGCAAAGGGCAATATAATATTGCGCGTTTTCTTTTAACAAAGGCAGGTCGCTTTCAAATTGAGGCTGATTGCTGGTTTTTAATTTTGATTCGGTAACCAGGCGGTACTGTTGCGCTGCCGCTACGTACATTCCCCGCTCCAGCAGGTCGCCGGCCGAATGATAGGTACGATGAAGTTTAAAAGATTGATCCTGCTGTGCGTGTAAATTAAGCGCAAAAAATATAGATAAGAGGAGTATGCTGTATTTGATTTTAATCATAGTGCGTAAAAATGGTGCTGCAATTTAGCTAAACACAAAAATGCAATCCACAATAGTAATTAACAACTGTGGATAACACTTTTTTAACGCCTATAATAAAAGCGAGGTATAGGTGTGGAAAACTTTTAAATTGTTAATGATTGTCGCAGCCGTATGGTAACGGGCTGGCAGGGGAGGTTGACTGAATATAATACCGGGATGCCTGTCTCCGAAATTCAGGCTGCAGCCAAATTTTTCTGAACGCTGTTTAACAGCACATCAATATCAAATGGTTTGGCAATAAAATCGTCGGGGCAGCCCCTTTCCCGGTAGCAGTCTGTTAACGCGTGGCTGGCAGATAATAATATAACTGGTATATTATGGGTTTCTTTCCGGGCTTTTACGCTGCGGCACAGTTCGCGGCCGTCATAGTTACCCAGCATGATATCCAGTATGATTAAATCAGGTTGTTGCTGTTTAATTTTGTCAAATAAAAATTCCCCGTCGGCGAGCGTTTCAACTTCGTAACCTGAGTCTTCCAGTATCAACTGCAATACTTCTAAAATATCTTTATCATCATCGACCGCTAATATCCGTTGCATTTTTATTATATTAAAGTTATCCTAAAATGAAAAGGTATAGGAGGTTGTTATGTTAACGTTATAACAATTCCTATACCATATCTATAGATAATCTCATTCTGCAGTCTTATTTCTGTATTTTGGCTACAGAAACTTCAGATTTATAATTTTTTAAGCGCGATTTTTATTTATAGTTTAATTAATTTGCTTATTATGCAACCTAACTGCTTGTTTTACACAACACTATTAGTGTTTAGTAGCCAAAAAGCTGTTTCAAATCAGGCTTAATCAGCTCGCCATATTTCTTCAGATCGGCATCGCTCACCCGTTTATCAGACGCAACAACGCAATAAGTATAAGGCTTGCCTTTTAATTCGGTGTCATGAAAGTTCTTTATTGTTGCAAAGTCAAGGCTGCCCAGCGTGCTAAAGGTAGTTTTGCGCGCGTCGTAATTTAGTCCGAGCCGCTGTGCTGCCAGGTAATTAAATAAGATGTCATCCTGGGTTATACGCTCGGTTTCTATTGATTTACGGATGTTATCTTTAGCATCAGCCAGCGATTTTTCAGATTCGGGCATGTCGGTAAGCAATTCGTTCATGCTTTTTATTGATTCATTCAATTTATCGGCCTGTGTACCGATATATCCTAAAAAGTAATTCTGATCCTCTTTTTTCGCCGGTGATACATAGTAAGCATAGGTACTGTAAGCCAATGCTTTTGATTCGCGGATCTGCTGGAAAACTACGGTGCTCATACCGCCGCCAAAATAATTATTGAACAGTTCAACCTTCGGGGTTTGTTCGGGATTGTATTTTCCTTCGGTGCGGACCCAGTAAATCTCGGCCTGTACCATGTCATAGTTGGCAAATAATACCCTGTTTTTGTCGACAGATACTTTAACAAACTGCTTTTTTGCCGGGTAGGCGGTAAAAACAGCCGGCGTTTTATGCAATGTCGCCAGGGTTAGGGCCGCCGCGGTTGCGGTTTGCGGGCCGTAGTACAAGATGGTATGCTTATAGTTATTAAGCTCATGTAAAATATTAACCAGGTCCTCGGCTTTTAAATTGTCTAACTCTTCTTCGCTGAGGGTGTAGTTAAACGGATTTGAGGCGCCATATTGCGCATAACTTACCAGCGACTGCGCAATTGTGGTTTTGTTTAGCTTGGCATTCTCGCGCGATTTTTTTATGCGCGCCTTTAAACCGGCCAGCGCTTTTTCGTCAGGCTGGCAGTTGGCCAAAAGGTCCTCATATAATTTAACAGTGGCACCAAAGTTTTCCTGCAGTCCGCTGAAGCTGACGGTTGATATTTCGGTACCGGTAGATATGCTGAATGATGATGCCAGCTTATAAAATGCTTTGCTGAAATCTTCGGCGGTTTTGGTGCGGGTGCCCAGAAACTGTATGTACTGCGCGGCAATAGGCAACAGCTTATTGTTCCAGCTACCCATATCATAACGATAGTAAAGCCTGAAGATGCTGTTGTCTTTATTTTGAACCGCCAGCAGCGCAACATTGCCTGATTTTGCCCGCTGTATATCTTTCTGGTAATCCAGAAAAACCGGTTTAACCGCGTTAGACGGCATGGCATTTACCTGCTTTAAAAATTCAGATTGTGAAGCCGCGTTTACCTCTACCGGGGTAATTGGCGGTTTTTCAACCTTTTGTATGCTTTTATCCTCGCCCTGGTGTTTGTAAATAATTACGTAATCATTGTCGTTAAGATATTTATTGGCAAATTCAACAATTTGCGCCTTGGTTATTTTTGACAGCTCACTAACCGAAGCCACCTCCGCGCGCCAGTCGACGCCGGCCACAAAATCATTCATCAGGTTGTCGGCGCGGTTGATATAGCTTTCGTTATCTTCTATAATCTCCTTTTTTTGGTTATTGACGATTGACCTGATCAGATCGTCAGAAAATTCACCCCTTCTTAATTTGCCTATTTCGGTAAGCATCAGGTCCTTTACTTCATCTAAAGATTGCCCTTTTATGGGGTTGCCGCGCAACAATAAAACACTATAATCCTTCAGCGAGTAGGAGCCTGCGCTTGCGCCGAGTAGTTTTTGTTTCTTTACCAGGTCAAGATCAAATAAACCTGCTTTGCCGTTGGTAAGCATTGAGCCCATCAGGCCAAGCAGCCGCGCATCACGGGTAGCGGCGCCGGGAAAACGAAAAGCGATGGTTAAATTTTCAGGGTTCGGCCCGTAAATATCACGCTTAACCGGGCTGGTGATGGGTTGTTCGGGCACAAAGGTATAAGGGGGGATAGGTTTAGCTTTCATATAGCTAAAGTGCGAATCCACTTTTTTTATCATCACATCAGGGTTAAAATCGCCTGATAAAATAATACCGATGTTGTTAGGTACATAATAGGTGTAATAATAGTTGCGGATAGCGTTTAAAGACGGGTTCTTTAAATCGGCCACGGTACCTATTGTAGTATGCCTGCCATAGTTATTGTTAGGAAACAGGCTGGCAAACATGGCTTCGTTTACCTTGCTGCCATCGTCATCCAGTGTGCGGTTCTTTTCTTCGTATACAGCTTCAAGCTCGGTATGGAATATCCGCAGGATCGGGTTGCGGAAACGCTCGGCCTGTAAGGTTAAAAATTTATCAATAGACGAGCTGGGGATATCTTCGGTATAGGCGGTACGCTCAAATGAGGTACTTGCATTACTGTTCTGACCGCCCATGGCAGCCATCATTTTATCATACTCATTGGCGATGGAGATTTTGGCGGCTTCGCCGGAAGTCTGATCAATTTCCTTGTAGATCTCTTTACGCTTTGCGTCATCAGTGGTTGAGTTGTACTGTTCATATAACGCGTCAATTTTATCGAGGTATGGTTTTTCTTTTACCCAATTGGTGGTACCAAACTTATCGGTCCCCTTAAACATCAGGTGCTCCAGGTAGTGGGCCAAACCGGTATGGTTATCAGGATCAGTCTTACTGCCTGCCTTTACGGCGATATAAGTTTGGATACGCGGTTGTTTATTGGTTGTACTGAGTATAACCGTTAAACCATTTTTCAACGTGTAAAAGCGCGAGTGGGTAGGGTCGCCGGTTACGTATTTGTACGAATAACCGCCCGATGTTGCGTGTTTCCAGGCAATAACTCCCTGCGCTTTAAGGTTGGATACAAACGCGGCCAGGACAAAGCCAATCAGGAATAATTTTTGTTTCATGCTACTTGTTTAAACAATAAAAGTATTTAAAAAATTCAATTGAAAAAAGCGGATTATTTGTTAATCAGCCATTGACTGGCCGCCGCCAAGAGCCTATTTGACAGTAAATATTAATACTTGTTACAGCGGGTTTTTGCCTAAAAATAAATAAAAAATATTTTTTAAAATAAACCTTTATTGATGCCGGTGCTCTAAAAAGCATTATTTAATAAAGAAAAACATATCGTATGAAAAAAATTCTCTTTTTTGCTATATGTCTGCTGGTTGCAGGCTCAGTAAGTGCACAACGCCGTTATTATCATTCGCCGCGCGGAGATGGTGGTTCAAGAAGCAGTGGTGATGATTTTTACAGCCCCAAAATAGGCCTCGAAATAGGCGCTAACGTATCAAACCAGATCAGTACGTCGAGCTCTAACTACAGCACGGGCAGCCTGGGCGGTTTAAACGCCGGCCTAACTTTTGATCTGCCTATTATTTACCCATTGTCTTTCGCGCCTGAAGTATTATACTCACAAAAAGGCTACGAGGCCACTACTGCTAATGGTATTTTTACCCAACGCACCCACTTTATTGATGTGCCCTTGCTTGCAAAATTTAAAGTAGGGCCGGCTTTTAACTTTTATATCGGCCCGCAATTGTCTTACCTGTTATCAACCACCAATACTTATGACGATGGTTTCCTGGTATCAAGCGAGCACTATTATGAAGATAACAACGGCCATAAATCATTTTTAGACGGTGTGCTTGGCGTAAGCTTTGATTTAAACAGATCTGTTGATCTGCATGCACGTTACACGCTTGATCTGCAGCAAACAGATTCGCAGGGCAGCACCTATGTGCCTAACTACCGTAACCAGGTTTGGCAGTTTGGCATAGGTTTTAAACTGAACTAACCCTACAACAACCCATAAAAAAAGCCGGGGCATTGATCATGCCCCGGCTTTTTTTATGTTTTATTTTTACAGATTAATAATCTGAGTTTCCTTTGTTACTGTCACGGTCGCGATAGCTGCCGCCCCCACCATTGCCCCGATCTTTATTATAACCGCCGCCGCTGCTCTTGTCGCGGTTGTAACCGCCACCACTACCGTAGCCGCCGCCACCGCCGCTGTTTCTGTCGCGGTTGTAACCACCACCACTATTCCTGTCGCGGTTATATCCGCCACCGCCGCCGCCGCCACCGGCAGGCCGGTCGGTTTTTTCTTTAGCCTGGCTTACTGCTATTGTTTTGTCTAAAATTTGTTTTTCATCAAGATTGGTAATGGCATTTTGCGCCTCTTCATCGTTTGGCATTTCAACAAATGCATAACATTTGCTTCTGCCGGTTTCACGGTCCATAATTACGTTGGCCGAACTTACTTCGCCATACGGCGAGAAAAGTTCAATGATGTCAGCTTGCTGGTACTGATAAGGCAGCTTGGCAATAAAAATTTTCATCTGGTAAAAGAATTACAATTAGTTATAACAATAGTAGGCATTTATAATCAATAAAAGATGTTGTGTTTTTGATAAATATCTTTTACGGAGGCCTTTACAAACAACACCGGTGTGTTTTGATTGTTTTGTGCTATTTAATATTATAACGGGAAGCGGCCGGAGCGGAGAGACGGATTATAAAATAAGGCTGTTAACTTTTTCTACCAGTTCGGTAAGGTCAAATGGTTTGTTAATAACAGCATCGCAACCGTAACCAAAAAGCTCATCATCATGATTGATATAAGCAGAGAAAATAATAACCGGTACGTCCTTATATTCGGGGTGACATTTTATTTGCTTGCATAGTTCGCCGCCGTTAATGCCCGCCACGCGAAAATCCAGGATCACCAGGTCGGGAGAAAAATCTTCAACCATGTCCATAACTTCTTCGCCGCTTGATGTGCTTTTCACATCAAATTTTTCGTAAGAAAGTGTTTCATGAACAATATCCAGGATATCCTGATTGTCGTCTAATATTAAAATGCGTTTTGACATTTACTGATCTTAATTCTTCGAAAAACTATAAATCGTTTAAGTGAAAATGCTTTATAAAAGCATAAGGGGATGCAGCTGAAAATTTTTTCGAAATCGTTGGGCCAAAGATAACCATATTTTCTAATATTCACAGTCTCGTATGTAATAATCTGGTTATAATATCTGGTTATTTAACCGGCAAAATTAAATAGGCTTCTGCGGCGCAACCACGGCGTTTTTTAGTTTAAAAAGCTTCACCAAGGTTTACCATGATGGCCGAGTAATCTTTGCTGCGGCCGTAATCAATGCCCAGGTTAGTGTCGGATTTTTTGTTGAATTTTATCCGCAGCCCGGCGCCGTAAGCCGGGTTCCAATATTTAAACCTGCGGCTGTTGGCCTCGCTTGCCGAGTTTATATTGGCGAACGCCACAAAACCAAACAGCCCGTTTGCGGTAATATCGCGGCGGTACTCGGTTTCAAAATAAAAAAGGCTCTCGCCCCGGTACCGGTTTTGCTCAATGCCGCGCCCCGACCGCTGGTAGGGGTCCATGCCAATTGACGGGAGGTTAAGATAAGGGCTGCCCGATGAAAGGGCGGTCCAGTAATAGGTCCAGAAAGCAAGCATATTTTTGGGGCCCGACTGTGATAATGATACATATTTCCGGAGATCCAGGTAGATGGATTGCCAGGTATCGTCGCTGCCGAACGCTTCGGCGTTATACCGGTAAATAAGGTTACCATACCATCCTGGCAAAGGGTTGATAGAGTTATTGCGCGTATCGTACAATAAATTTAAACTGGGGCCCGACGAAAATGAATTTTGCTCGGCTTTGGTGCCAAATTTATATTTGGTAAACTGGCCCAGGTCCATTTGCGAGCCGTTATCGCTTTCAATATCAATGTAATAATCTAAATTATAGCCAAGGCCGGCATAAAAATAGGAGGTTATGCGTTTTAAAACGCTTTGATAAAAGCGCACATAAACATAATTAATCAGGAATTTGTTGTCGGCCGGCTGGCCGCCGCCCAGCCCCCAGGTGTATTGCGGGTATTTCATAACCCGGGTATCGCCCTGTATGTTAAAACTATTGTCCTTTAACCAAATGCTGGAGTGCACAGGCAAACCATACCGCCCTTTTAAATTTAAATAAGGCGCAAAGGTTACTGATGACAGGTAAGTGCTTTTGCGGCTGCCCAGGTAAAAGCCCGCGGTGGTTGATGTGATGAGCATCTTACGGTCAGTAGCGGCTGTTGATGATACCGGGAATATAGAAAAATAGATCTTCTTTTTTTCGTCGGTGTTTGTAGGGCGTGATCTGACCTTTACAATTGAACGCGCAATATCTATCAGGTCTTTTTTTTCGACGGTATCAATAGGGCGAAATTTTGCAGAACTGCTATCGTTTTGCGCAAATAATAAACAAGGCGTTACGGCCCCAATAATTAGGAATAAGATTTTAAGCATTAACCTGATAACGAATAAAGTACTGGTTTAATATACAAAAAAAGGCCCGTAACGTAAGTTACGGGCCTTTTAAACCAATATTTAGTATTTTCTTTTTTGATACACGTAAGAATTTGGATAATGACCGTGTTTACGATAGTAAGCGGCCCTGTAAGCAGCAATTCTTTTTTTCTCTTTATGCTTACGTGTTTCGTTACCAATAACGTAACCACCACCGGCACCAAGTGCACCACCTATTAAAGCGCCGCCAACGTTATGGCCGATAAGACCACCAACAACGGCACCGCCTGCGCCGCCAATGATGGCACCTTTACCCTGGTCGCTTATTCCTTTTTTCTCTTGTGCTTGCGCGAAATGTCCTGTCGACAGCAATAGCGCTGTAAGTATTCCGGTGTATGTTATTAACTTTTTCATAGCTTGTTTTACTGTAAATAAATTTAGTATTTAATCATAATTCAAATAACAGGCCAAAAAATATAACAGGTGTTAAACCCCGGTTTTTAGCAGACTATACCCATAAACGGCTATTAATGTTATCCCGGCTGAACATAGCGTTGTATACTATAGTAGTCGGTTAGCCGGTTATTTACTAAAATATTACCCGTTTTGTGGTTGAGCTTAATATGGAAAACCGATCTTTGTCGCATCCGGGGGGACAGGCTTCTCTCTTTTTTTATCTATGACTAAAAAACGTTATTTCCTTACTGTACTCATCTTAGGTTCGCTTACGGCACTGGGGCCTTTTTCAATTGATATGTATTTGCCCGGTTTCCCGGCCATCGCCAAATCACTTCATACCACTACCGCGCAGGTTTCGCTTTCATTGTCCAGCTTTTTTATAGGGCTGGCCGCAGGGCAGTTGTTATACGGGCCGCTGCTGGATAGATTTGGCCGGAAAAAACCATTGTATGTGGGTTTGGTGCTGTACATTATTGCTTCGGCGGGCTGTTTTTTTTCAACCGGCATTGAAACCTTGATCCTGCTGCGTTTTATACAGGCGATAGGCAGCTGTGCCGCTGGTGTGGCATCAATGGCCATGGTGCGCGATATTTTCCCGCTAAAGGACAATGCCAAAATATTTGCCCTGCTGATATTGATCCTCGGCGCCTCGCCAATGCTGGCGCCTACCATTGGGGGGTATGTTACCGTGGTATGGGGCTGGCACGAGATATTTGTGATACTGGGCATTATGGCGCTGCTGATCTTACTGGCGGTGATCCTCTTCCTGCCCGAGAGTTATAAAGCCGACCCAACCTATTCTTTAAAACCTGCGCCTATTATCAATAGTTTTTTACAGGTAATTAAAGAGCCCCAGTTTTATACCTACGCCTTTGCCGGAGCTTTCGCTTTTTGCGGATTGTTTGTGTATGTATCGGCTTCGCCGATAGTATTCATGGAAGTTTTTAAGGTAAGCGCCAAAGTTTACGGCTGGATCTTCGCCACCTTATCGGTTGGTTTTATAGGTTCGAGCCAGGTGAATAACCTGCTGCTGAAAAAATATAAAAGCGAGCAGATCATTTGGGTTTCCATGGGCGTGCAGGTTGTTACAGCGCTGCTGTTTTTCATTGGCAGCTGGTATAACTGGTATGGCCTGTACAGCACCATCGGCATGATATTTATTTTACTCTGCTGCGTTGGCACAACCAGCCCCAACGCATCGGCGCTGTCATTGGCGCCGTTTGAGAAGAATGCCGGCACCGCATCGGCATTATTAGGCGCCCTGCAGCTCGGCTTGGGCGCCCTGGCCACTTTGGGTATCAGTATGTTTAACAGCCATTCGGCCGTGCCCATGGCGGCCATCATGGAGTCGACAGCAATAATTGGCCTGCTGATATTGTTAACCGGCCGCAGGCGGATAAAAAATAAGGTGGATGTGAGCGGGGCAGGTGCGGTGATGGCGCATTAAGTATAATGCAAGTGAATTATTGCAACGGAAAAGGATTCGTTTTAAAGTAAGAGAAATGATGGTACGGAAGGCGTTTAAACCCCTCCCTTCCAACGCACCGGCTTACGCACCCCTCCCGTGGGGAGGGAATTTAATGATTGCCGCTGTGAAAAATGTGCAGTGATAGCACATCAAATAACAATACCTAAGATTCTTAGGTATGATCCATTTTAGTGATCCATCCCCATAAAAAACGGTCAAAAAGCGACTATTTTCGATATGCTGATTATCAGAGTTTTATTTAAAATCTAAACTTGAATACCCTGACGAATAAGGCTGATCCAAAGTGATCCGCTTAAAAATATAAATTACTTATTTACAATAAGTTAACCAAAAATGGCGATCCGGGTGATCCACTTTTTTTAGTGGATCACCTGCACCGGTTTCAATCCCCTAAAACCTCGTCAATCACCCCGAAAGCTTTTGCTTCGGCGGCTACCATCCAGTGGTCGCGGTCGCAAACCTCGTGCACCTTTTGGTAATCCTGGCCGCTGTGTTTGGCAATGATGTCATACAGTTCTTTTTTCACTTTTAACACCTGGTTGGCGGTGATCTCGATATCAGATGCCTGTCCCTGTACGCCGCCCAGCGGCTGGTGCAACATTACACGCGAGTGGGCCAGCGCGCTGCGTTTACCCTTGGCGCCGCCGCATAACAATATCGCGCCGAAGGAAAGGGCCATACCGGTACAGATAGTCGCCACATCCGGGCTTACCAGCTGCATGGTATCATAGATACCAAATCCGGCATATACCTCGCCGCCCGGCGAGTTGATGTACATATGGATATCCTTCTTGGCATCGGTTGATTGGAGGAAGAGCAGCTGTGCCTGCACAATGTTGGCAATGTTGGCTTCGACCGGCGCGCCCATAAAGATAATGCGGTCCATCATCAGCCTGGAGAAGACATCCATCTGCGATACCCGCATCTCGCGCTCTTCGGTAATATAAGGCGTCATGGCGGTTGGTATGGCCGCGCTTTCAACGCTGGTCAGGTAGTTGTCTACCCGCTCGGCCCGGACATGGCAATGCCCCACCGCAAATTTGCGGAACTCGTTCTTGTCGATATTCATGATGTTGTTGGTTTATTGTTTACTAAACAGCCGCCTTATCTTATCAGCAAAGCTGATGTGTTGCGCCTGTGTAAACAGTTGTTGATGGATCTGTTCTATTTCCTTTTTCAGTTGCCTGCGGCCAAACTGCTGGATGGTGGCATACGCCTTTTGCTGCCAGATTAGTTTATCAGTCAGGTCATTGTCCAGCATCAGTTTAGCCTCGAACAGCAAAGCATCGCCGGTGTTGGCGGTACCCAGGATATGGGCCTCTATCTGTCTGGTTTCATTCCATGAAGTCGTCATACACCAATGCTTTTTGTTTAATGGTTTCCCGTACCTTCTCCAAACATTTATACTTCTGTACGGTAGCGCTGCGCACACCGCTGTAGCCAAACTCGCCGGCTATCTCGCTAAGCGAGAGCTGATCGTAATAGAACCCCTTTAGCAGTTCCATGCACTTATGGCCCGCCGTCTCTAAAAACCGCATCAGGCGATTGTTTGACGGGGTTGCAAGATCCTCATCAAACAAATCAATATCATCCAAAGGTACATTCTGACTGGTCTGGCGATAACGCTTCAGCCATAAATGCTTTGCCGTACCTACCAGGTAAGCGGTATCGTTATCTAAGGCTGATAGCCGGCTCTTCTCGTAATAAGCGACCAGGGCGTCCTGGAACACGTCCTTAGCCTCATCAAAGCTGCCGCCCATGCGGCTGATGTATCTGGCCACAACCGGGAACGCCTTTTTATACAAACTGATAAAAAGCTCCTGCCGTTGCGCTGATCTGTCTGAAATGCTGGTACCGGGCATAATGTGCTGTTTATAGATATGTGCTGGTTACGGGTTAAGTATCACCTTTTATTTTAAACTTTTTATTCTTTCACCGCCGTGACCTCTGATCCGTCGGTACCTTTGGTAGAGAAGATGAGTTGTTTGCCGTCAAAGCGCTCAATATAAAAAGGGAACTTGCGGGTACCGCCGGGGATGATCTCGGTATATAGAATGTTTGAGCCATCCATGGTAAACGTACCGTGCGACAGTACCTTGCCATCCCAATAAATTAACAAACTATCTTTGGCTGTGAACTGAATGAACGGTTTTTGGCTAAGCAGGGTCATAGCGCCTACGCTGTCGGGCGGGCTTGCGTTTGGGTTGCGCACCCGGATGTATTTCCATTTTCCGTATAGGTTTTTCGGCTTAACGGCGGGTTTGCACGCGGCAACTAATAAAATGAGTGTTAACAGTAAGGCTGATTGCAGTTTCATGGTACAGCTAAGTTACAAACAATGTGGTTTACCTGTCCGCAGGATGTCGAAATAATTCGGATAGCTAACCTGGCTATTTGCTTTTTGGTCCCTGCTGCAATTTATGCTCGGCTTTCTTTACTTCGTCTTTCTCGCTCAACGGGAAATCGGTTTTAATTTCTTCCCGGGCCTTGGTACTGGTTTTTTTTGCAGTGGGATTGGTTGTTGCTGATTTTGCCGTTTTCATAACTATTAATTTAATGTTACAGGCACAAGAAGCCTGTGCTAACTAAACCTATGAAAGTTGAAAATGTTTCCGGCCCGAACCGTGATTTCTAAGTATTTTAAAGATCACAGGATTTTAAATCCCATAATCTTTAAAATTAGTTCTTATTCGCTTTCTTAATACTGTCAGCCTTAGCTTTTGCCCGGTCTTTAAAGAAACCTTTCAGGAAAAAGTTATGTTGCGCAGCTTCCAGGTCATCATTTAATTTAATAGAGCTTTCATGTAAATTTTGAATGGTATTTTGTAACTGTGCCGCAGCTTTAGGGTCGTTCAATAATACGCCAACAGCATTATCGGTACGGTCGAATTTATCACTGGCTTTTTTTAGGTTATTGGTAGCCTCGGTAGTATTTGCTACTGATTGTTTAAGCTGTTTAGCTGCTGCTTTTATGTCGGCAAAAGTTGTGGTATCGGTCAACAGTTTGTCGGCAAGGCCTCCTCTGGTGTTCATTTTGGTGCTAAAGCGTTCCAGCTGCGCGGCCAAACGTGCTGATGTTGCGCTGGTTTTTTCAAAATTGCTCATCGCGTTCCTGAACTGTATACCTACGGCGCTGTCGGCCATTAACGTACCCACGGTACCTTTGCCCTGTAATATTTTACGGCTAAGCATTTTAAAATCGCCGGTTATTGATAACAGGTTTTGGTTGTTTTGTTGCAATACCTTTAACATATCATCAGTTGACGTTAGTTTTTCGGTTTGCAAAACGTCACCGTCCTGCACGATAGGGGCCTGGGGGCTGCCGCCGTCAATTACAATAATCTTGTTGCCTATCAACCCGTCTGAGCCGATGTGAACGCCGGCATTACGGTGCACGTATTGTTGTGTTGCCTCGTCAATACTCATGCGCACGTCAACCTGGCCCGGGCCAATAAAATGTATTTTGCTGATGCTACCCACTTTAACGCCCGAGAACCAAACGCTGTTACCGGTTTTTAAGCCCGACACGTCATCAAACACCGCGCTGATATGTATGCTTTTTGAGAAACTTTTTGACTGGTTCCCCAATGTAAAAACGCCAACAATAAATACAATTAAGCCGACAGCTAAAAATAAGCCTACCGTTATTGCGCGTTTGTTTTCTGCTTTATCCATTATATGTAATACTGTGTGAATCTACTTTATAAAATTGTAATCAAAAAATGGTTTTACCCTTTCATCTATGGTATCAAAAACTTCGTCAAAAGTGCCCTGGCGCTGAAACTGGCCGTCAAGCAGCATAGCTATCCGGTCGCCGGTTTGTTTGGCGCAGGTTAAATCATGCGTAATAATGATGGATGACGTTTTATATTTCTGCTGAACTTCATTTATCAGCTCGTTAATTTCAATACAGGTAATAGGGTCAAGGCCCGCTGTTGGTTCATCGTACAGCATGATCTCGGGGTTTAGTATCAGTGTACGCGCGATACCTATACGCTTGCGCTGACCGCCCGAAAGTTCGGAAGGCATCTGGTTAATAGTTTGGCTTAACCCTACGGCATCAAGTACACTTTCAACCGCGTCGTCAATTTCTTTACGGGTGATGCCCTTACGGTTACGAACCAACGGAAATTCAAGGTTTTTACGCACGGTCATGCTATCATACAAGGCGCTGTTCTGGAAAGAGAACCCCATCCGGATGCGCAACTGCTGTAATTCATGGTCGGATATCTTATTGATATACTGGCCCAGAACTTCAATACTGCCACTATCAGCCTGTAGCAGGCCCGCGATGATCTTTATCAATACAGACTTACCAGTGCCCGAGCGGCCGAGCACAACCAGGTTCTCGCCCTGGAAAAGCTCCAGATCAATACCGCGTAATACATGATAATCATCAAAAGATTTTTCTAATCCTTTAATGGTTATAACCGCGTTATTGTAATCAATAGGTGCCTTCGGCTTATGCATAATTTATTTTTAACGGAACCAGCTGGTTATCTGTACTATAACAATTTCTTCAATAAATATTAAAAACATGGCTGTTACCACCGCGCCGTTAGCAGCTTTGCCTACGCCCTCGGTACCTTTGGTTGAATTATAACCCTGGTAACTGCCAACAATACCAATCGTAAATCCAAAAACTATTGATTTTATAAGCGATGCCGTAAAATCAATAAAGGTTAACGGATCAAATACCTGTTGCATGTAGGTGCTGTAGCTGGTGCCTTCGTTTGTTGCCACGTTTACATAGCCACCTAATATGGCTATAAAACCGGTGTAGGTGGCCAAAATAGGTATGGTAAGCGTAGTGGCCAAAACCCGGGTACATACCAAAAATTTAAAGGGTTTGGTGCCCGATACTTCCATAGCGTCTATCTGTTCGGTAACGCGCATTGACCCCAGTTCGGCGCCGATGCTTGAACCAACTTTACCGGCCGCTATCAGTGCGGTTACCAGTGGCGCCAGTGCACGCATTATGGCTATAGATACCAGCGACGGCAGCCAGGACGTTGCACCAAACTGACCCAACGACGGGCGCGACTGCTTGGTGAAGATTAAACCAACTATAAAACCGGTTAATGAGATCAGCGTAAATGAGCGTACGCCCACCTCATAACATTGCCTTACAATTTCTTTAAATTCAAAAGGTGGTACAAACGCCTCCTTAAAAAAACGGAGAATAAATTTATGTATATCGTAAAGACTTATAAAAAAAGTGGTAATCCTGCCTTTGGGTTTTGGGGCCTTTTTTTTAAATTGAATAGGTGTGCTTATTTCAGTATCCATTAATGCTGGCAAAGGTATTACTTATACAAGATATTTTCTTGACTATTTTCTACAAAAAGTTAATAAACTTGTTGTTAGCTGTTTAATTAATCAAATGATTAACGCCGCAAATGTACATTTGTTTGTGTTACCGTAAAGTCAAAAAATTATGAGGATACAATAAATCATTGGCCTGTTTATTGTATTGCAAAATTAAAGACCACCGCTATGAACATTTATCAACAAAAATGGCTGGATATATTGCACAATGCTAACCTGCCGGGCTGGGAAATTAAACCTTTAGATAATGATATTTATGTTGAAATGCCTCATGTTACCGATCTGAAACTGATACGGGATATCCTGCCCGAAACGTTGGCCGCGTTATCATTGGATATCGAGGTACCTAAATCGCGCCTTAAGTTTCATTTCCATAACGGGTATGAAAACTTCGAGTATATCTTAAATCCCAATGACGGCGATTTGAATAGGGAGTAACCGGGTTAACAATCCCCGCCAATTTCGCAGCTATCGCCTTCAATAACATCCAATTTAGGCTGTTTATTAGCGGGTGCCCATTCGCTGTAGGCTTTTTCCAGGGTTTGTAAAAAGGTGGGCACCGCCTGCGCGCCCGATACTGCATATTTATTATCCATCACAAAAAACGGAACGCCGCGCACGCCCAGTTGCTGTGCCTGTACAATATCCTGCTGCACATTAATAGCGTATTTATTACCGGCTAAGGTGTGATGAACTTCAGCTTTGTCTAAACCGATCTCTTCGCCCAGGTCGGCCAAAGTATCATGGTCGGCAATGTTTTTGCCCCGGGTAAAATAGGCGTTAAATAAGGCTTCTTCAGCTTCGTCGCCCAATCCGTTTTGTTTGGCCAGATGCGCAAAGCGGTGCGCGTCAAAACTATTAGCTACTATGGCGCTGTCAAAATCATAAGTTAAGCCAACTTCAGCAGCCATTTGGGTTACCTGGTTGTTAAGTTGTTTGGCATGATCAATAGTTATGCCTTTAATATCAGCCAGGTATTGGTTAATATTTATGGCCGGATCAGTAACCAGGTCAGGATTAAGCTGAAAGCTTTTCCATTCAATCTCCACGTCATCCTTATGCTCAAATTGCTGTAAAGCCTGTTCAAACCTGCGCTTGCCAATGTAGCAAAACGGGCACATTACGTCACTCCAAATCTGTATTTTCATCGGTACCTGATTTTTTTTATGGTGATGAAGCAATCCTGGTCATTTTATTGACCATGCTCAATTCATGCAGCAAATCTACAACAAGGCTATTACAGCAACGTAAGCATAAAGTAAAATAAAAGTTATTTGGTGGTGTCGCGTTCAACCAGTTGCATCCCGCATTTAGAGCAGATCCCGGGTTTATCTGCCCCAATATCGGGGTGCATAACGCAATAGTATTTGTATTGCTTTTTATTAGCGGTTTGCTCTTTGGCGGTGTTACTGCAGGCCTCCAAACTCAAACCAATAAACGCCAATGCTATTAATGCCGATCTCATCTTACTTATTTTTGATAAATGCCGTAAATCCCAATAACGAAACAACCAATATGGTTAATGCCGCTAACATACTCACTATATCGCGGATATCCTTACCCGCCCAGGTCATCCAGAAAAACTTATGCAGGAAAATAAAGCTCAGCCCCTCGGCACGGTCAATGCCCGTTATTTTTGCCGCCAGTTTTGCCGATGTGGTTTCAATATACCAGCTGGTGCCGTCAGGGTAACTTATTTTTTGCACCGGCAGGCGCTTATTGATAAAACCGTATTCGTTATCAAACTGGCCTATGCGGGTAATTGTTGGTGACCCCGTTGTTTTAACACCATAATAATTGCTCAGGAAAGCGGCATATTGCTGATCTCCGTTAACCAACTCACTGCCGGTAACTGCATCAAAGTACAAAACCTGTTTTTTGTTGTTGGTAACCTGGTAATAAGTGCGACCGTTAAAACTTGCCAGCCCTACGCGTTTGATTTGTTGATCAGCCAACGGTAATTGCAAATTGGATAGGGCCAGATCGTTGCGATTGATGAGCTGCGCATATTGCTGTTTTTCGGCCCCGTTGCTGCGTAACCCGGCGATAATATGAAAGCCACCGCTGATTATAAACATCAACAGGATAAAAGAAATAATTAACCCCAGCTGGCGATGATAACGGTGCACAAAGCGTCTGTCCCCGGTTTGCTTATCCTTAAGCTTTTGGGCGACGGTCTTGAAATTGTTCCAGAACAAACCATAAACCGTCAACCCGCTCAACAGCGCCAAAAACACAGTGCTTACTAAAACTAAAAGAACAATCAGGCGAAATGTATCGCCGCCAATAGCCGCCAAAAAATCCCAGGTATGGAACTGTTCAAATATCCATAGCAAAACCTTACGGGTGTTGTTATTGAACGTACCCATACGGCTTTGCGCGGTTTCGACGTAGACATCCATGCCATCGGCACGGTTAAAAGCTACTTTCCAAACCGGCAACAGGTGATTAATGGGTTGGTAGCGCCCGTCGAACTTTTTTTGTAAAGTGATGTTTTTTATGGCAGATACCGAATCCTGTGTAAAATACCGGGCCAAATAAATAGCATATTGCTTATCGCCATCAGGCAATGGCCGGCCGGTAGCCGCCGAATAATAGTTATAAGTGCTGTCGGCGGCTATAACCTGGTAGTAAGCCGTCTTATTAAAGCTCACCAGGCCAAAGTTTCGGAGCTGATTAATATGGTTTTGATCCAGTACCTGCTGAATGGACAAAGCAGGCCTTAACTCGCTTTGCACCGGCTGTTGGTAAACCTCGACCGGGATATAGGGCCTGAACCAGTTGGACATAAACGGATGTGATAAGCCGCTGATGGTCCAGAATATAACCGGCACCAGTGCTGTAAGGCCTAATATCCGGTGACATTTATAAAACCCGCGTTTCGCGGCCAGCCGGGTTTGTTCTGTGGATTTTTTCATGGTCAGTTTTTTGCGAATGAATAGCTGATACCCAATGTTATGGTACGTGGCGGCGCGGCATTGTAGGTATCGCCGTATTGATTGCTGGTTACGGTGGTTGCGTAAAGCTTATCGGTAAGGTTCAATACATTAAACCAAATGCCGGCGCCTTTGATCAGGCTGCTTTTAAAATCATAGCCCAGGCGCAGGTTGTAAATATCATAACCCTGATAGGTTTTGGTATTTGCCGGATTGGTATAATATTGTGCAATATGCTGCCATTCCCCGGCAATCCTAAATCCCGGCAGGTAAACAGGTTTATAAGTAAGCTCGGCGTTTGCTATCCAGGCCGGCGCGTTGTTCATCCGTTTGCCGTTATAGCCTATGCTATAGCTGGTATTGGTGCTATAGTTAGTCGCCACTTCGTTATAGTCAATATAAGTATGTTTGGCGTTAGTGCCATTAAACCTGAAATTCAATTCATTAACAGGCGCATAAGTAATTGCATACTCTATCCCCCGGTGGCGCGTGGCGCCCGCGTTTTGATTTTGGGTGGTATTATCCGGCAATAGCTGGTTGATGATCTCATTATGTCCTTCCAGGTCATATAGGCTAACCTCGATATACATTTTCTTGTCAAATGCCGATACCCAGCCGCCTGCTTCGTAGTTGTTAAATGTCGCCTGCTTTAACGGGGTTAATTGTCTCGCGCTATACAGGTCGCCGGTTTCGGGCGGCTGAAAGCCCACGCTGTAATTAGCGTAAAATCCCTTGTTGGCGCCCAGGTCATAAGTTAAACCTAGCTTTGGGGCAACAATATTAAAATCATTGCTTTGCTGTTGTTTGTATTTGCTGCCGCTGGTTAGGGCGTTGGTAAAGTTATAATGTACACGGTCAAAGCGTAAGCCCATTACCACGCGCAACGGCTCAACTGGGTTAATTTCATATTGGGTATAGGCGGCGGTATTAAATAACCTTATTCGATAATTGTCAATATAAGTGCCCGTGTTGGTAAAAGATGTATAGTAATTATTGGCTACATCCTTAGTGATATTTAAAAACTGTGCGTAATATGAACTCGGACTGTCATCCAGATAACCCCCCGCTATTAAACGCGAATGCAGGAAATCAAAATTACTGCGGTGCTGCACCAAAAACCCATAGCTTTGAAACTTTTGATCATTAACCTGCCCGTTTGAGCTTTGATATGCGCCTAAGTTATTCCTGAGGTCGGCAATATAATAGCTGGGTAGTTGAGCTGTAGAGTTATCCCTGAAAAAGGCGGTAAAAAATGTAGCGTTTGTTTCGTTCCAGATATGTTCCAGTTTTGCGCCGGCCCTTAAAGCTTCAACTTTACGGTAGGTAAAACGCTGGTTGCTGCCATAGCTTTTGTTGTAAAAATGTGCACTGTCTAAACTGCCGGGTGTTTGGGTATTCAGGTAGTTATAAGCTGCTGTCGCGGTTAGTTTGGTGCGATCATCAACCGCGTACGTTGTTTTAAAATTAACCGAATATTTATCAAAATCCGAGTAATCCTGCCAGCTGTTTTTTTGATGGGCGATATAGCCGCCGGCATACAAGCCAAACCTGCCCGATGTAAAACCACCGTCAGCATCAATCCGGCGGTAATTGTAATTGTCGCCTTGCAGGGCAATATTGGCTGCATAACCCGCCGGAGGGCCCTGGGTGATAAAATTAACCGCGCCGCCTATGGCGTTACTGCCATATAATGACGATGCCGGGCCTTTAATTACTTCGATATCCTTTATCCCGCTCATGTTAATCTCATACAACGAGTTGTGGTTAAATATCCCGGTAGGGCGTATCGGCAATCCGTCTTCCATATACAGATACAGTGCGTTGTAAGTAATAGGCTGACGGATGGCCATGGTGTGCTGCTCATTGCCCAAATTAACCATGTATACCCCGGCTACTTTATTTAACAGCTGGTATAGCGCTGTAGCTTTGGTGTCCTTAATTTGTGTTGAATTGATCTTGCTGATGGCGATAGGGGCGTCCTGCCTGGCTTCGCCTTCGCGGCTGGCAGAGACCACCACGGGCTGCAGATCAACAGCCGATGGTTCTAACCTGACATCCAGTTTGGTTGCGCCATTAATAGTGATTAGCCGGGCGCTGTAACCCACCATGGCAATACGGATGGTTTGAAGATCCTCAGTGATCTTGAATTGACCCGCAGCATTGGTATGGGCCAGGGTAATGTTGTTATTGCTGATGGTTACGCCGGGTAATGGTTCATGGGTGATGGCATCGGTTACGGTACCGGTTATATTTTGGCTAAAAGCCGCGGTTGTAAACAGGCTCAGCACAAAAAATAAATAATATTTCTTCATGTTAGTGTGTAAGGGAAGTTGCCTTCCGGTTAAGAAAGATGATGGATGTAAAACAGTATTATGCGTATAGCGCCATCAGCATACCCGTCGGGCAGGATGAACGTTATCAATAAACTGTAAACAGAAGGGGAGGCTTAACCTAATTGCGGCGGGCGGAAAACAGCGCCGCTAAACATTACACCCAACAGACGGTGATAGGGTGTTGATATCACATGCAATAACTTTGTATGGAATTTTATGTTGGTAGATGAAAGGAAAAATACTTCCTGAAAAAGATTTTTTTGTGATTGGCGGGTTTCATTCTTCTCGTCGTCCTGCGCGGCTTTGATCTTTTTCATGAAATAGCAGCGCCCGTTGCAATGTAGCCAGGGTTTGTCGCGGTTCTCGCAAAGTTTGGCGGCGATATAGTTTCTGTTCAGCTCAAATCCCGCGTAAACAAAATACCGCGAGAAATTGGTCGAAACCAATGCAACTAATAATACGATAGCCGTAAACCTGTTGAGCATGCCGCTGCAAAGGTAAGTGCGGCACAGGGTAAAAGCAAGAACGAATTGCTTTTATAAAAAGGGTGTCACGCCGGGTTCGGCGGAAGCAGTATTTATGCTTCTTTCAGCTCCCTGCAGTGTGACACCCGGGAATGTGTTATCTATCAGTCCGTTTAAGTGTAGCGTGCAGGGTTTTACCTGCCACATCGGCCGAAACCACTACCGAGTCGCCACAGTATTTACCAGTGTGGAAAACGGTGTACTTACCGGCTTTAACTTTAAAGGCAAACTCATTGCCAGACATTACACCATCGGCAATGGGCAGTTCGCCATCAGGAGTTTGCACAACACCGGTCAGTTTTTCATTGCTGACTTTAAAATTGTAGGTAAGCGCAAGCTCGTCATCTTCAGAGATTTTTACGGTTCCGGCCCATTTGCCGTTTAACCCGGTTATTGCTGCAAGGCAGACAACAAAACTACATAATACTAACAGTGCGGTTGTTAAGATTACTTTTTTCATGATCGTGGTAGTTTTATTTAAAGGTACAGCGACCGTGTAAATAGAAAATTACCTGACGATTAAATGAACAACAAATTAAGTTTAAGTTATCTGTTAATATTAAATGGAGGTTTTGTTAATGCTAAATCAACTATTTATCAACAACCCGCTTTAATTTAGACCGTAATTTATCGCCTGCTAAATTGGCTACGACTATTACTGAATCGCCATAAAATTTGCCGGTGCTTAATACAGCGTCGCCATTAACGTCAACTTTAAAACTGAAATCTTTGTCGCTGGTTATTTTACCATCATAAATGGTTAGCTGATCCTGCGGGGTTAGTACAGTACCGGTTAGTTTCTCGCCGTCAACTTTAAAAGTATAGGTAAGCGGTATTTCGTTACCATCGGCCATTAATATAGCACCTTTCCATTTGCCGGTTAAATCAGTTATAGCTGCAAAGCAAATCAACGCCGCGCAAAGCATTAAGGTTGTAGTCAGGATTATTCTTTTCATGATTTTTGTTTATGTTCCTCTAAATTTAGAATTTTTATTTCAATAAATCCAATCACTTTATTATCACGGGGTTTTATAGTAATAAATGGGGGCAAAAACGCCTTCGCTGGTGGTATAAAAGCCTTTCCCATCGGGCGTAAAGCCTATGGCTTCGCCCTGTTTCTCCTGCTGATAGTTTAATTCGTCCGGCTGCCTGGCCATAGTTTTCCAAATGGGCTCGCTGGCATTACGTTTCCAGTAATAAACCTTTTCGTAACTTTTTAGTAATATCTGGCGGCCATCTTTTGATATATCACCGGCGGTTATCCACTTAAACGGCTTGTAGCCCTTAAAAAACAACTTGCCCCGGCGGGTTAGTACAACCGTATCATTGGCTTTAAACGCCAGTGGCGTGGTATAAATGCCAACTGTATCGTGTCTTTTTGAAACTATATACAGCAATTTTTGCAGCGGATCTACCATCAATGCCTCTGCATCTTTGGGGCCGTCGGGATATTTTAAGTGTAGCGGTGTGGCAGTGGCGTTTGCCCTGGCTCCTTTAAACCATGCGGCCTGTTCGGCTATGCGGTAGATAGTTATGTATTTGCGGGTGGCGTAATTGTCGCCAATGTCTCCCAGGTAAACATAGCTTTTCTTAAGATCAGGGCCGGGGCCCACCGCAATGTCCTCGCAATCAAAAACTCCCTGCGGAGCGGCGCCCGATCCGTTGTAATAGATGGTTGTATTCAATTTGCCATCGGTGGTTATCGCGAAAAAACGGCTGGTGTCGCCGCTGTCATTATGCACATAGTAAAAATTATTGTTAAGGCCCGAGGCTGATATGCCGGATATTTCGTCCAGCTGCCTGTCCTGCAAATTTCCGGACAGGACGATCTCATGGCTGATATATTTATGACGGGCATATGCGCCTAAAAACAGCAGGAAGATAACCGGGACAAGTACATTTATTTTTTTAGCTCTGCTCATTAGGGTGCTGAGAAGTTTTTGTAAAGTTACCATAGCGTAACGTATTTAAGCTTAAATTATTGGCCTTTATTTTCGTCGCGATTTTTTTTGATCTTTTTTACCGGTTACAAAACCACCAATTATAACGATATATCCCTAAAATGATTATTGATGAATGATTTTTGCTTTTTAAACGGCATCGGTGCTAAACAGGCGATCCGTTTTGGAGGTAACGCCATGATAACCTGAATTTTAATGCAAGATAAGAAAATACTTTATGGTAATAATAAAGGCCCCTTGCGGAGCCTCTTATTTAAATAGTTATGCAGTCATTTCCGCATCAGGTTTTGAAACATCTGTAAGGGCCACCTTACCTCTTTCGCGCCTTAAAATGCGGTTAAACAGTGAAATTTCTTTATCAAACAAAAAGCGGAAGAATAATTTGGTCCATGATTTATGATAGTATAAAGTATCATAATACTCGGGCGCAGTTTTCTTGATCTCGGGCAATTTGTTCCAGGGTATTGACGGGAAGTCATGATGCTCGTTATGGAAACCCACGTTAAAGGCAACTACATTTAAGCCACCATAGTAGCTATAAGTTTCCTGTTCAACACTGTGGGTTAAATAATGCTCCTGTACCCAACGGGCGCCAAGCGGGTGCAGCCCGACGGAGAATGAAAAGCTTAGCAGCAAGAATGCTAAAGAATGCCATCCCAAAAAATAATAAATGGCGCCGGTAAAAACTACCTGTACCAATATATTCATTACTATCCAGATATCAAATGTCTGGATCTCTCTTAATCTTGATAAACGGAAAATCTGGAAAACCGGGTAAAACAACAACCACAATGCTTTACCCAAAAACGAGTTATTGATAAGCTTTGCTTCCCATCTGTTGGGTAAATCGGCATCCAGCTCATGCACACCCTGAAACGAGTGGTGTTTGATATGATACCGTTCAAAAGAAATAGAGCTTGGGAAAATTTGCGGCATATTAGCCAGTATACCCGCCCAGCGGTTAGCCGACCGATTTTTAAAAAGTAACTGATGCGCACATTCGTGGATCATTACAAACAATGCATGGTCTGCAAAGGCACCCAATAAATAAGCCGCGCCAAATACCAGCCACCATGATTGGTCGCGCAGGAACCAGGCTAATATCAGCTGAAATGCTACCAGGCCAATTATCGCAAATATGGTATTAGGATTTTTTCCGATCAGGTTGCGTAAACCCGGGAATTGCTTTAAAATTTGTTTGGTACGAATGCGGTGCGGTTCTGCAATCTCCGAATAAACAAAATCAGTTTTTTTTATCATAAACTTTATAAGAATCTTTAATTTAAGTTAACGGGGATACTTTATCATATAACTCAATTCTTCAAAAATAATTATAAAAATTTAAATATCGGTTATGAAACAGTTATTGTTGTTTATAAACAAGCACTTTAAATGAGTTTGGCATCGGCTTGCGCGTGCCGGGCTCAAATGAGGACACACTTAAATAAATTTTATGTGTTTTTGTATCCAGCGCCAGGGTTTTAGCGCGGTTTTGGGTGGTTAAAGTTTGTATAACGCTATATTTATCAGCGGTTTCCTGCCTGATGATTGTTGTTGTTCCGTCTCCGTTTGAGCAAAATATCAGTCTGGTTTCAGGGTCATACGCTACTGCATCAACACCGCCGCCTATGGGCAGTGTTGCCATTATTTTACCGGTGTGAATATCTAATACGCTCATGATGTTATTTCCACGCGCTACAGAAAACGTGCGTTTATTTTTTTGATCCAGGGCGATACCGGTAGGCGCGCCTTTTGGTGCCAGCGGATAGTTTTTTATAGCCTTTAAAGTTTTGGTATCGATCACGTTCATACTGTTCTTATCTTCCAGATTATTATAGATCTTACCCTTACCGTCGCTAACCGCAAACTCAGGGGCGCCGCCCAGGTCAACCGTACCCACCTGCCTGAGTGTATTAGGATTAATTACGGACGAATTATTGCTTTCGCCGTTGAAAGTGTAGATACGGTCCGAGTAAGGATCATATATGATAGCATCCGGGCCTTTGGCATCAAGCGCAACTGATCCAACCTTTTTCAAGGTTTTCAAATCAAATGCAACTGCCTCATCTGCGCGTCCGTCACTTATAAAACCCAGGTTGGCTTTATTGTCTATAGCTATACCATGGATGCCTTTCAGGTTTTCAATTGTGCCAATCTGTTTTTCGGTTCCCAGGTCAACAACGTTAACCATTGTGCCGTGCGATACATATAAACGGTTATTTACCTGGTCAATAGACAGGTAATCATAACCACTGTCACCAGTTAAAGCAATTGTTTTATCTAATACATAGGTTTGTGCAAAAGTTAAGCCGCCCATTAGCAATGCGGCGGTAGTCAGCAGGAACTTTTTCATGACGAGTTTTTGATTTAAATATCGGCTGCAATTCTGTTTAAAACTTGTATTTAAATGTTTTGATGATTCTCCAGCTGGGGGTTTACGCCGCCGTTACGGTAAACGATGCGCAACATGCTGGGCAACACAATAAGTAACAACGGCAAAGCCACCAAAAACCCGCCAATAACGGCTATGGCTAACGGCTGGTGCAGTTGCGCGCCGGCGCCAATGCCCAGGGCCAGCGGCATTAAAGCTATTATAGCGCCCAGGGCCGTCATTAACTTGGGGCGGAGGCGGGTAGAGATAGAGTAGATGATAGCTTCGTCGACGCTTTTTTCAAGCGCGCTTTCTTTAAATTGTAAAAAGGTGAAAATAGCGTTTTCGCCAATAATACCCACTATCATGATGAGGCCGGTATAGCTGCCGACATTTAATGGCGTATTGGTAATAAACAGCGCTAAAAAGCTGCCCGAAATACCTAAAACGGCTATAATTAATATCAAAAACGCTATCCTGAACTGTTTGAACAAGAAAAGTATGACCACAAAAACCAATAAGCTTGATGTGATCAAGATGATCAGCAATTCTTTAAATGATTGTTGCTGCTCGGCATAGGCGCCGCCATATTCAACATGATATCCGGGCGGTAAATTAACCTTTTCGGCGATGTTTTTTTGAATGGACGGGATCACTGTCCCCAGGTCGCTATTCTCTAACCGGGCGGTAACTACACCCATCGACTGCAGGTCCTGCCGGCTGATCTCGGCATCGCCAGCCTGCACTGATACCGTAGCAAGCTGGCTGATAGGAATCAGTTTGCCGTTGCCTAAAAATACATTCAGGTTTTTTATGGCTGCTATATTTAAACTGCGGTTTCCCGGGTACACCATACGGATGGGGGCCAGCTGTTGTGTTTCATATAAACTGCCTACCACGTTGCCGTCAAGCGCGGTTTGCGCCTGAAACTGCAGGCTGGCAGGGGTGATGCGGTATTGTGCCAGCTTTGTATAATTTGGCAGGATGCTTACAGAAGGGCCCGCTATAACAATACCGTCAAAAACATCGGCGGTACCTTTAACGGCGGTAACCTGCGCCGCAATTTTTTTAGACAGGTCCTGCAAAATATGCTGGTCATCACCAAAAACTTTTATTTCAATAGGTTGGGTAGAGCTCATCAGATCGCCCAGCATATCGGTAATCACCTGTCCAAAATCTACCCGGAGCGCGGGCTGTGTTTTTTCTATTTCGCTGCGGATATCACTGGTAACTTCTTCAGTGGTTTTTTTATGATCTTTTTTAAGCTGGATCAGGTAATCGCCGGTATTTGGCTCCGTGATAAAGAACCCCATTTGCGTCCCTGTTCTGCGCGAATATGCTGCTACATCAGGCTGTCGGGTTATGATTTTTTCAACTTCACGCAGCATCCTGTCGGTTTCGTCTAACGAGGTCCCCGGCGGCGAACTATAATCCATTACGATACTGCCCTCGTCCATATCAGGTAAAAAACCCGTTTGCAGCCGGCCAGGGATGAATATGATAACAGCTACCAGCACCAGGATAACAATAATGCTCATTACCGGGCGCAGGATAAAGAAAGATACCCATGGCTGTCTTTTTACCTCGTGCGTTTCTTCTTTTTTAGTTGCTGTATGGGGCTTATTCCCGGTTAAAAGCAAGTAGATAACGGGCAAACCAATCCAGGTCACAAAGAAAGAGCAAACCAGTGTAATGATCATGGTATTGGTCATTACTTTAAAATAAGCGCCGGCCACCCCGGTCATCAGTAAAAACGGAACAAAAATTACTATGGTGCTGATAGACGAACCCAACATTGCCGGGAACAGATAGTCAATAGCTTTCTTTAACAATTTACGGGTGGGCTCTTCGGGGTGTTCCTCGTGTGTGCGGTGTATTTGCTCAACCACCACGATGGCATCATCAATAATTAGCCCTATGGCAGCGGCTATGGCGCCCAGCGTCATGATATTAAAGCTATAGCCAATTATATACAGTACAATTAAGGTGAGCCCCAGTGTAACGGGGATGGTAATTAAAATAGTGGCGCTGGCCTTAATTGACCTTAAGAAAATAATGGCAACTATTATAGCCAGCAATAAACCTATCCAAACACTATCGGTAACACTTTTAACAGACTCGTTTACAAAATCTGCCTGTACATAATAAGGTTTTATAGTTACATCCTTAGGTAATATTTTTTGCAGGGCAGCAACCTTCCGGGCCATTTCTGTGGACAGCGAAATCAGGTTGGCGTTGGGCTGTTTAATTACCGCAACCAATACCCCGTCATGGCCGTTTGCGTTGATCTTGGTATACTCAATCCCCTCGCTTATTTGCACGGATGCAATATCTTTAAGTTGGATAACCCGTTTGCTGTCATTGCTGATCACCATGTTCTCTAACTGGTCCTTGCCGGTTACGGTGGCGTCGGTAACTGTTAGATACAGCATTTTATAGTCAGATAAATAGCCTTCTGATTTGATAAAATTGGTTTGGCTTAATGCCGTGCTTATCATATCCGGCGTTAGCGACAGGGATGTCATTTTTTCGAGGTTAAGCACCAGCCAGTACTCTTTGGTTTTACCTCCAATTATCCGGATCTCTGACACACCGGCAACCTGCGATAAAAAAGGTTTTACGGTAAATGTTGCCAGTTGCTTTAATTCAATGGGCGAACGGTTATGGCTCTCTAACGTATACCCGCTTACCGGTAAAATAGAGGGGTTCATTTTTTCAACCGATATATTAACATCGGGTGGCAGGGTGTTTTGTATTTTACTTATTTGTGCCTCTATCTGTTGCTTGCTCAGATCAATATCGGCGCTCCAATCCATATAGGCAGATATTTCTGCGCTGCCACGGCTGGTGGTACTCCTTACCATTTGCAGGTTGGGTATTTGTTTGATGGCGTTCTCTAACGGCTTGGTTATCGTGATCATCATTTTGTTTACGGGTTGTAAACCCGCGTCGGCGATGATCTTTATTTTTGGAAAGGTAATTTCTGGGAAAAGCGAAGTTTGCAACCTGGTATAGGCAAAAACGCCGCCCATTAAAATAAGCGACAGCACCAGTAACAGTGGTTTCCTGTAAAAAACAAAAAAGTTCTCTGCCTTGCCTACTCTTGTTTCTGTTATTTTAGGTGTCATTTTATCACTTTAACTTTAGCCGTATCTGCTAAACCGTAATTGCCGGTAACAACTATCTTATCCTGCGGAGAGAACTTTGGCGACAGCACTTCTATCTGGTCGCCGCTTTCCATTCCTTTCTTTATAGGTGTTTTAACTGCGGTTGTCGGGTTAATCAATTTCATCACCCAAAATTCCGTCTGGGTTTCGTTAGCCAGTACCGCACCTTTTGGCAGCGATTGTGTATTTTGTTTTAATGATTTAACTATACGCGCCTTGGCTACCAAATTTTCAGGGATTGAGCTATCTGCATTAACCCGGATAACCACGCCCTGGGTTTGCGATGCGGTATCAACCGCGGGCATAAATGAGGCTATGTTGCCATTGATCAGCCGCCCGTCAGGCAGGGTGAGTTGTACCGTTTGGTTGGTTTTTACAGATTGGCGCATCTCATAAGGCAACTGCATGATAAATACAAAGCTCGACCGGTCGCTTATTACTGCCAGCTGCTCGCCATCTTGCACATAGTCGCCGGTTTGGTGGTTTAGCTGGGTTATATAACCGTGGTCTGCCGCTTTAATATGGTTGATGCCCGAGAATTTAAACGACGTATCTAAAATATTGATAGTATTGCCAATGCTCTGGGCCTCTTTGGTTTTAATAGAGAATATTACCGCACCTTTATTTATATATTGGCCTATCTGCGCCCTTACAGTTTGGAGATACCCGTTGGCGTTGGCCTTAATTACACTTCTTTTTTGAAAGGTTGAGGTGGCGTTTAAAGTAGTATAGTCAACCAGGGTGCTGTCATTTACGGTGGTTACACTTACCGGAGTTTGCACTTCGGGGGTGGCAGTTTCATCCGCGGGGGTGGTACTACCTTTGCACGATGCCAGTAAGATAACCAAGCTCAATACCGACGCTACTGACAGCAATTTGACAGTGTTCCACTTTGAATGAGCGGAACAAAGCGGAACACCCCGGAACAAAGCGGAACACCCGGTTATACTTATAAGCGCTAGGAGGATTTTTTTCATACTATTTGTTCCAGTAATTTAACTGATTGATCAATTGCAGCCTGCTTATGGTAGTTTGTGTAAGCAGGTTCTTTGCTGTAAGGTAATTGTTTACCGCCAGTATCAGGTCGGCAATTTTGAGGTCGCCGGTTTGTAAAAGCTGGGTATCAACTTTGATCAGGCTCTCGGTGAATTTTATCTGCTCGTTCACTTTTTCAAGTATCTTATCGCTTTCAAGGATCTGCTGATTTAACTGCGCAATTTGCTGCCGGTACTGAACCTCAAAAAACGTTTTATAGTTTTGCCTTGAGTTTTCTTCAAACTCCAGCCGGCGGTGTTGTAATTTACGCTGGCCGCCGTCATAAATAGGCACTATGATATTGAAACCCACGCTGGTGCCGAAATTTTTATATTCCTGCCCGGTAAAATCAGTATTAAAGCCGGCATCGCCAAAAACGTTTACTTTGGGCTTATAGGCATAATCAATTAAACGGCTGCTGTTGGTCAGCCTTAAGCTATCCAGCCTGAATTTTTGATAATAAATGCTGTTGGCTATCGGCGGTGCATAAGTTTTTTCAATCATCGGCTCGCTTAGCCGGGCCATACTGGTATCTGCTATGCCTGCTAAATAGTTAAGGGTGGCATAATCATTTTTAAATTGTAAGGATGCCTGTAACAGTTGCAGCTGTTGTTGTTTCAGCGTTACCAAAAAAGCCAGGTAATCTGTTTGGCGGTATACATTGGCGCGTGTCAGCTTTTTAAGCAGCACTTCTTCCTGATTTAATAAATCGATAGTTTCCTGGTTGAATTTTAGCTGTTGCGAGCTTCCGTAAGCGGTAATGTATTGTGCTATAATAGATTTGCGCAGATCCTGCTCAGAAATACGTGCCGCCGCTATTAATGAATCGCGCTGCAACTGTATAGCTGCATACTGGCTGTTTAAATTGCCACGGCCAATTATAGTTTTACTTACGCCTAATAAAGCGTTAAACGTTTGAACATTGGTAATTGCGCCTGCGTAGCCGTAGCCGTTTGTAACCGGTGCGAATAAACCTGCGCTTGACGCGTTTACCTGGAAATTATTACCCGCCCTTAATCTTAAGCTGTCCAGCTTGCTCATGCCAACCTGGTTGCGCATGTCTTTTAAAAGCGGACTGTTTTTTTGCGCAACTTCAAGATAATGATCCAGCGAATAGGTTTGGGCCAGCGAGGCGGTATTAATACTAATTACAAAAAAAACACTTAGAAATAATTTCATCCGGTGGCAGCGCTATGGGTATTAATCAGCTAAAATACTTTATAATTCTGTATTAAATTTGTACACGGTCAACAAGTTTGGTACAGATTTGTTATGGATATTTACCAATACAATTAACTAAAATAAGTATTATGTGGTGGATATACGCCTTACTATCAGCACTTTTCGCGGCCCTTACGGCCATATTTGCAAAAATTGGCATTAAAGGGGTTGATACCGACCTGGCCACTGCTATCCGTACGGTAGTTATTATCATAATTGCCTGGGCAATTGTATTTGTTAAAGGCAGTAACAGCACCATTGCAAGCCTGACCCGCCAAAACTGGACATTTTTGATCCTTTCGGGATGTGCTACAGGCTTATCATGGATCTGTTATTTTAAGGCCCTGCAGTTGGGCAAAGTATCGCAGGTTGCGCCTGTTGATAAGCTAAGCGTTGCACTGGCAATAATTCTAGCGGCAGTTTTTTTAGGCGAGACACTTACCCTGAAAACCGGGATAGCGGCGGCGCTGATCATCAGCGGAACATTGGTGTTGATATTTTAATATCAAGAGTAATGTTACAGCCAGTTCAGATTTTAATCGATATTGGCCTGAATTTTTTCTCAATATTAAACCGTCGGTTTTCTGACGAGGTATAGAAACACTGCAACCAACTTTAGACACGGCTATGAAAGGGGGGCAGCTTAATACCTGGTTAACGTGCTGTTGGGCGGCTATCCGTACCACTGCTAATTAAACTGCCGCAGGCAGGCTCAGGAAGAATGTGGTACCCTTACCGGCTTCGGTTTCAAACCAAACTTTTCCGCCTGCATTTTCGATAGAGTTTTTTACAAAGGCAAGCCCAAGCCCGGTGCCCGAACTTTTGGTGGTAAAGTTAGGCTCGAATATCTTTTCGCGCATGTTTTGAGGAATGCCATTGCCGTTGTCTTTAACCGTGAGCAATATATTTTTCCCGGTTATCTGATGATCGATCTCTAATTGTCCAAATCTATCGGGCGGGGTAGCTTCAATGGCATTTTTTAACAGGTTGTTAAAGCAGCGCAGCAACTGGTCCTTATCTGCATTAACATAAAACGGGATTTTTGGCGCATTATAAGTAATGGCGAAATTATCCATCTGTTTAAAAATGACGACCGCCTGGCTTATCACTTCAAACACATTAAAACGCTCCATGCGGGTATCAGGCATTTTTGCAAATGCCGAGAACTCGGACGCTATTTGCGATAAGCTCTCAATCTGTTCCACAAATGATTTGCTGAAACGTTCAAACTTCTGGTCGAATTTGGGGTCTTTTTCACGCCATGATTTTTCCAGCAACTGCAAGCCAAGTTTTAGCGGAGTAAGCGGATTCTTGATTTCATGTGCTACTTGCTTGGCCATTTCGCGCCATGCACTTTCTCTTTCTGACTGCGCAAGTCGTACGGCGCTGGCCTCCAAGGCGGCGATCATGTTATTATATTCTTTTACCAGAGCGCCAATTTCATCGTCTCTGTCCCACTTTATAGGCTTATTTTTTTTGCCGTAGATAGTTTTACTCAGGCTTTGCTGTATGAAACTTAACGGATTGGTAATCTGGCGGGCAATAATTACAGCAAATAAGCCTATGGAAATAAATATCAGCGCGTAAATATTGATCATAATATTAAGCAGTGATCCTATGCGCTCCTTGTAATCAGCTTCGTTTGAGAAATAGGGGAGCTGCAAAAATGCAATGGTTTCTCCTTTTGTATTTCTTATGGGCGCATAAACGGTTTTGTAGCTCAGCCCGCCTATCATTTCATCGTTTACGTATTCAGACCGCTGCCCGTTATGCAACGTGATAAAAGCTCTGGCATTCATGCGTTTGGCAATTAAGCCATACTCATAAATGCGTGGTTGGGTAGTGATGAGTAACCGGCCATGACTGTCAAACAGCACCAGGTCTGAGGAGTAGGAGGCAGCCAGTGCATCAAATTTTATCTGGCTTTGTTCATTGATATTAACCATGTATTTATCAAACAGGCCGTTCTCAAAGGCATCGGTGATTTTTGTCAGCTTATCACGTATCATTTTATCCTGCTGCATTTGGTACTGCGAGCTTATGGATATATAAGTTATTATACCCACCAATACCAGCGTAACCACCACGGCAAACACCATCGAAAACTGAATGCGGGTTTTATACAGTATCTTATCAAGCGTAATTTTCAGGCCCCACTTAATTTTGTTATTGGTAATGGTTAATATTTTAATACGCAGCCACGCCCAGCTGCCCGCTATGACGAAAACACTAAAGGCTAGCAGTATTACAAAGAAGAAAGTGATAGATGTAATGTTGTAAAATACCGTGTTCTCTTCTTTGCTGATGACGATAAGGTTACGCTCAGTGGGCTTGTAGATGAGATGGCTGTAGGACGTAAATGGCTGGTACCACAGCGGATTTTCTACAGCCAGCGATTTAAAGACAAAAGTTTTGGGCTTGTAAATGATATTTTTATTGCGCACCAGTTTATAAACATAGTCGCCGCTTTGTGCCAGCAGCTTATTGTCTGAATAAAAAGCGTACGAGTAATTTTTAAAATTATCCTCGTCTTTTGATTGCCCGTCAATTAAAAGCTCGGGGAAATAGTTAGACGTTTGCAGCGCTTTTGATTTTAATTCGATAACGATGGACCCAAGCGTTTTGTCTTTATCAATAACAGGCAGTATAGCAAAGTAATTCTGAAAGCCGAAGGATTCGTTTTCGCGATAGAAATAGTTTGATACTTTAAGCGAGCTATAAAGAACCATGTCTTTAAAAACATCCAGCTGGTAATTTTTATCGGCAGACACGGATTGTCCCGCAGCATTAAACTCATGGATCTTGAAATCATATTTTGACAGGTATCCATCAAAATAAAGCTTTTGAAACCGGTTTTGCAGATAATCGGTATTGTGTATAGTATCATTAAAATAACGAATGATAAACGGATCCTTAACTATCTGTTTTTCTATCTTCTTAAACAGGTAATCGGCCGTGGCATCCGTGGGGTTCTCCAGCTTTTTTACAAGCTCCTTACGGAACTGTTTTTCCTTTATCGACTCAAAATGGTTGAGGTTGGTTGATGAGATGACCGAGCAGACTAAAAGTACGCCGGCAAACATAAAGGTGGTGGTCTTGCCGTTTTTATAGTAATAAGCATAGCCCCTTATCATTACCAAAAACGACCAAAGTATATAGAATACTATCAGCTCATGCCGCAAAATGCTGTAATAACAGGTAGCCAGCAAAACACCTGCTATTAAAATTAAAAGCTGGTGGCGTGCTGGTATATGCAGCCGGTTGCAAACTGTTAAAAAAACCTCGGCAAGTAAATAAAATATAAAAAAGCTGAAGCACAGCATCAATATACCGCACAAACTATATACCGATAAGCTCAGTACATTATTTACATCAAAATTTATCTCGGATTTGACAACGAGACCATAAAATACGTTTAATAAAACAGTTGATACCACAATAAGTATAAGTGTGCATCCTGTTACCAGTGGATACGCCCCGGTTTTGCCCGGAAGATATTTTAATAGTTTAAAACGCTGCCTGTAAATAAAGGCGGTTAGCCAGCTACACATTAATATATTTATACAGAGATCACCTAACGATGGGAAAACCTTGCCCGAACTGTATAAATGCGGATTAAAAATATCAAGCTTGTAAGTAAAGTTGGGCCAGTTATATTGCAGATTGATAAACCTGATACCCACAATAAACAGCGTCAGGAAAACAAAGGACAGCAGCAAACGCCCTGTGTTGGCGAGGTAGTTGCAAATATTTTGAACCAACGTGCATATCACAATAAATGTTAATACCCATATAACCAGCTCGAAGTAGAAGAAACGGTAATTAACCTCGTTATCCAATACCTTAACAGAGAACAGGTAGGTGTCGGTAATGCTGTGTATGGCATAGGTGTTTTTATCGGTAAAATCTGCAATATCGATGTTGTTGTCTTTAAGCAGATCTTTTGAAAAGCCATTTCGCAGATATTGGTTCTGTACTACAAAATTTACTTTTACGGGGATAAAGAATATCACCGAAAAGTTGCCGTCGTTTTTTTTAATGGCTTCGTAATACCCGTTAGGCTCTTTAATAAAGGAGTATCCTTCTTTTATTAAAGAAGGATTTTCGGGAATAAAAGTGATGTCGCTCCAATATTTCAGGATGCCGTCTTTTACGGTTACTACTTTTATATTACGCCCGGTAGTAAATTCCTGTAAACACTTTAAACCGTTTTCATAATTATTGGCCAGGCCTTTAAAGCGGTTAATGCCGCCTGGAGCGCCAAGCGCCTTAATAATATAATCTTCTTTTTTTTGAAGATTATCCTCCAGCATCCTGGCTGTCTGACTTAAATTAACAGCAGAAGTATACGTAGAACGGACGATGATTGCCGTTAATAATAAACTGGCGCCAAGCAGCGCCAGCATTAAACGTATTTTTCCGGAGTAACTCAAATGCTTTAAATAGACTTATGTAAACTTACAATAAAAAAAAGCCGCTTTGGTTTGCGGCTATAAAATTATTGTTGAAAAGCGGCGCTTGCGGTTGGCATTGCCCGGTCTACTTTTTTAACCAGGCCCTGTAATACATTGCCCGGGCCTACCTCTGTAAATGAGGTTGCGCCGTCTTCCAGCATGTGCATTACGGTTTGGGTCCACCTAACCGGGCCGGTAAGCTGTGCAATTAAGTTATGTTTTATTTGTTGCGGATCTGTATACGGTTTGGCATCAATATTTTGATAGATGCGGCAAACGGGCTCGTTAATAACTGTGTTTACAATGGCATGCTCCAGCTCAACCCTTGCTGCTTCCATTAACGGCGAATGAAACGCACCACCGACATTTAACTTTAGGGCTCTTTTGGCCCCTGCCGCTGTCATGAGCTCGCAGGCTTTATCAATACCGGATATGGTGCCTGATATAACCAGCTGGCCCGGGCAGTTATAGTTAGCCGGAACCACTACATCGCTTATGCGATGACAAATATCTTCAACCGTAAAATCATCCAGCCCTAAAATAGCTGCCATGGTTGATGGTTGTATCTCGCAGGCTTTTTGCATAGCATTTGCACGTGCGGCAACCAAACGTAAACCATCTTCGAACGATAAAGCGCCCGCGGCTGTTAATGCAGAAAACTCTCCTAATGAGTGGCCCGCAGCCATATCGGGTGCAAAATCAGTTAATACTTTGGCCAGTATAACCGAGTGTAAAAATATTGCCGGCTGGGTAACGTTAGTTTGTTTCAGGTCCTCATCGGTTCCGTTAAACATGATATCTGTAATGCGGAAACCTAAAATGTCATTAGCGTGCTCAAATAGTTTGCGTGCTTTGCCTGATTGTTCGTAAAGGTCCTTACCCATACCTGCAAACTGTGCGCCTTGTCCTGGAAAAATATATGCTTTCATAAGAAAGATTAGTGATTGAAGATTAGAGATTAGTTTATGTTGTTAATTATTGGTGCGATTAGTTGATAACCAAAGATCAAAGATTTCGTTTGCGATTCATCCCAATCTTTAATCTTCAATCACCAATCTTTCCCAACCCTAGCTTAATTTCGACGATATCAGGTGCAGAAACTCCGCCCTGGTTTTTTCCTGGTAAAATCCGCCCGAAAAAGCCGAAGTCGTAGTAACTGAGTTTTGTTTTTGTACCCCACGCATACACATACAAAGGTGGCGGCACTCCATCACAACGCCTACGCCCACGGGCTGCAGGGCCTCTTGGATACAGTCGCGTATTTCATTGGTTAGCCGTTCCTGCACCTGCAAGCGGCGCGCATAAGCGTCAACCACACGTGGTATTTTACTTAGCCCTACAACATGCCCGTTAGGGATATAGGCGATATGAGCCTTGCCAAAAAACGGCAGCATATGGTGCTCGCACATAGAGTATACCTCTATGTCCTTAACTATAACCATCTGGCTGTACTCTTCTCTAAATAAAGCCGAGTTTAAAATCTCTTTAGGATCAAGATCATATCCATGGGTTAAATACAGCATGGCTTTGGCAATACGCTCAGGCGTTTTTAATAAACCCTCGCGTTCAGGATTCTCGCCTAATTGCTTTAATACTTGTTTGTAGTGGCCCGATAAGCTTTCAATCAGCTCAGGGTTATAACGGTCAATTTTTTCGTAGCCGTTAATGTCGTCATCCCTGTCGGGGATATTGTTGTCGTTAATCATTGTGCAGGTTTAATCACCAAAATACTCTGCCGAGTTATTTTCTGTTTCATGTAATCTTACCGAATGTAAAAATACACCCTCGTAAGCTTCAATCGGGCCTTTTAACTGGTTAAATATTTCAATACAAAGTAATTCGGTCGATGCCATTTTGCCTTTCATAAAATCAACATCCAAATTGATGTTTTTATGGTCAAGCTTTTCAATCACGTAATCGTTAATAATTACTTTGAGCTCTTTCAGGTCTATTAAGTAGCCGGTTGCATGCGTAATTTCGCCTTTAACAGTCACATATAAATTGTAGTTGTGCCCATGCCAGTTTGGGTTGGCACATTTGCCAAATACTTCCGCGTTTTTCTCTGCGCTCCATTCATCGCGGTACATTTTGTGTGCTGCATTAAAATGTTCTCTGCGCGTAATATGTATCATCATAATATTTAGTGGGTGCAAATATACAAAACAATTATAAGGGCGTTTGTTTATCTTAGGGGAATAAATAACGGTTATGCGGATATTAATTGTGGCTGCCACACAGCCGGAAGTCGACCCTTTAATGCAAACCCTGGGTATGCAAAAGTCGGACGAAGAAGAAAACCTGTTTGTTACCCGTCATCCATCGGTAGCCAACTGCTCAGTACTGGTTACCGGCGCAGGCATGGTGCCTACCGCCTTTGCTTTGGGCAGGCATTTGCCGCACAATGTTTATAACCTGGTTGTTAACCTGGGTGTCGCCGGCAGTTTTGACCGAAATATTAAACTGGGCGAGGTATTGGAAATAACTAAAGATACCTTTGCCGAGCTTGGCGCCGAGGATGATACCCGCTTTATTAATATTGAACAGTTGGGTTTAGGAGCAAGCATATTTAATCCTACCAGCAGCCTCGGTCATTTTACCGGCAAAATTAATCTGCCTAAGGCCACCGCTATTACCGTAAATACGGTGCATGGTAATGACAATACCATAGCCGGTGTAGTTAGCCGGGTAAACCCGCAACTGGAAAGCATGGAAGGCGCCGCGTTTTTTTTTGCCTGCCGCCAGTTGAAGGTCCCTTGCGTACAAATCAGGGCAGTGTCAAATTATGTTGAAAAACGTAACCGCGATAACTGGCAGATAGGGCTTGCTGTTAAAAATCTGAATACATTTGCGCTGGATTTGATCAGAGAGTTGTAAGTTGTGTGTTATCGGTTGTATGACACGCAGAACTAACAACTCATAACTTACAACGCAATGAAACTAACTCTTGGCTTTTCGCCCTGCCCTAATGATACTTTTATTTTTGACGCGCTGATCCACCATAAAATTGATACCGAAGGGTTAGATTTTGAGGTGTTTTATGATGATGTGGAAACGCTTAATCAAAAGGCCTTTCGCGGCGAGCTGGATATCACCAAACTAAGTTATCATGCTTTTGCTTACGTAGCAAACCAGTATGTTTTACTGGATGCCGGCAGCGCCCTGGGTTACGGCGTTGGCCCCATGCTGATCTGTAAAGGGGATCCTGAAAAATTACATGCACAACTCACAACGGACAACCCACAACTTAAAATTGGTATCCCCGGCAAATACACTACCGCTAATTTTTTGTTGGGACTAGCGTTTCCCAAAGCTGTAAATAAAGTAGAGTTGGTTTTTTCTGACATAGAAAACGCTGTTTTAGAGGGAAGGGTAGATGCCGGCCTCATTATCCACGAAAACCGTTTTACCTACCAGGACAGAGGTTTAAAAAAAATAATAGACCTGGGCGATTACTGGGAAAAACAAACCGGCTGCGCTATCCCGTTGGGCGGCATTGTAGCCAACCGCAACCTGGCTTTAGATGTTCAGCATAAAATAAACCGGGTGTTGCGTAAATCTGTTGAGTTTGCTTTTGCCAACCCAAAATCAGGTTTGGATTTTATCCGCAGCCATGCGCAGGAAATGAGCGAAGAAGTTATGTACAAACACATTGAGCTTTATGTAAATAAATACTCGGTTGATTTAGGGGAAGAGGGCAGGAAGGCTATTAAATTATTGTTTGATACGGCGTTGGAAAAAGGAATAATCCCGGAGATTAAACAGGATATTTTTCTGACGCCTTAACGCGCAATTTATTGATGATCAGTTATCAGAAAACAATATTAGCTTGCCCAAGTTAATTCATAAAAACATTTACCATGAAAAACCTGTTTTATCTTGCCGCTATTATTTTAGTAAGCTACACCATCACAGCCTGTAATAACGGAAAAAGGCCGGCCGACACGATAATGACCGATAGCGTAACAGCTATCCATAACAATGATGTCAACATTGCTTTCACCGATACGGGTAAAAGCGATACCACCTTGCTATTTGTACATGGTTGGGCAATCAATAAAAGCTATTGGGCAAACCAGGTAGCCTATTTTGGGAAGCGATACCGGGTGGTGACCATTGATTTACCGGGTTTCGGTCAATCAGGCAAAAACCGCGACAAATGGGGGATCGCTCAATTTAGCAGTGATATTGATTCGGTAATTAAACAGCTTGATCTTCAAAAAGTAATATTGGTGGGCCATTCCATGTCCGGCGATATTGTATTACAGGCAGCTATTGATAACCCCAACAAAGTTATCGGCGTAGTGGGGGTAGATAATTTTAAAAGCGTTGGCGCCCCTAAAAATCCGGACGATAAATTACAAATGGCAATGGCTATTGCCGAGATGCGTAAAGACTTTATAGGCGTAACCACCAAATGGTTTAATGAGCAATTGTTTTCTGCGGCCACATCGCCGGAGATAAAAAGAAGGGTGCTTAATGACGTGGCCCACACTGATAGCACCATAGCTGTAAACGTTATGGAGCAAGGTGACGGTTTTGACGAACTGGACAAGCTGGCACAGGCCAATAAAACACTTTATTTAATTAACAGCGACGTAACCCCAACCGATACCAGCTATATTACCGCGCAAAAGTTGCGCGGTAGGGTATTCTATACCAGGGGCACGGGCCATTTCGCTATGGTAGAAGCTCCTGCCGAATTTAACCGGGATTTGGATATGGTGATTGATGATATCAAAAAGAACAAACCTGTTCAGCAATAACAGCAGGATCAGCTATCTAATAATACCTCAAATTAATCAATACAGCTCTTACACCAGGTTTTTCCGTTATAATTGCATACCTGTTAATATTACCTGTTGTGGCAGAAAAAATAAGAATACCCAGAACACCAGGGCAGTTACGCATTGCCAACGCCGTTTTTTTCTTCCTGTCGGGATTTGGTTATGCTTCGTGGGCATCGCGCATACCTACCATAAAGCACCAGTTACATTTAAACGATGCCCAGTTGGGTGGTGTTTTATTTGCTATGCCTATTGGTTTACTGCTTACTTTACCGGTAACGGGCAGCTTACTTGGTAAATATAGCAGCAGGCGCATCATGTTTTTTGGCAGCCTGTTTTTTGCTATGGTACTGGCATTGATAGGTTTGGCGGCTAATGTATGGCAACTGGTGCTGGTATTGTTCTGCTTTGGCGTATCACGCAATTTGTTTAATATCTCAACCAATGCACAGGCGGTGGCGGTGCAGGCTTTGTATGACCGTTCTATCATGGCCAATTTTCACGGGATATGGAGTATGGCGGGCTTCGCGGGGGCTGCTGCTGGTTACTTTATGGTGTATTATAACATTGGTGCAAGCTATCATTTGCTGGGCGTGAGTGTGCTATTGGTAGTGTTTTCGTTTTGGTTCATCAAGGATACTATTTACCAGCAGCCTGTTCCCCAGCCTCAAAAGAAACTGTTTACCCTGCCCGATAAATCGTTGCTGACGTTTTCGCTGATCTGCTTTGCCAGCATGGCTTGTGAGAATACGCTTTACGATTGGAGCGGCATCTACTTTGATAAGGTTGTACAGGTGCCTAAAGCCACCGCTACCGAAGGTTTTGTGGTTTACATGATAGCCATGACGCTTGGCCGTTTTATCGGCGACGCAGGTGTAAATCGTTTTGGTATAAAGAATCTGCTGCGGTTTAGCGGCATTTTTATTTTCTGCGGATTATTGTTAGCCGTACTGCTTCCTTACCCGGCAACAGCAATAACAGGCTTTATATTGGTTGGCCTCGGGGTATCATGCATTGTGCCTATGGTATTCCAGATGGCAGGCAAATCAACCACCATGAGCAGCGGTACGGCGCTGGCATCTATATCATCCATTGGCTACCTGGGATTTTTAATGGTACCTCCGTTTGTTGGTTTTATAGCCGAGGCGTGGGGCTTACGGTGGTCGTTTGGTTTGATAGCTTTATTGGGGGCATTGGTCATCGTACTGGTAAATAATATAAGGGAAGAGGTTACAGCGTATTAACAAACAATTTCGGTTTAAATATGTTCAGTTTATACAAGAAACGTCCGTATGAAAGCCGCCCAAAAACATTATAAATTTATAAATAGTAAAACGGGCTATGTAATTTATCATTACACTATAAAAAATAGCCTCAATGAAGCTGATATTAAAGCCGAACTTGAAAAAGTTAAAGCAGAGGTTGCAACAAAGAACAGTATTTTTTTGAATACCATTTATTGGGAAGAAGAGAAAGAGTAAAAGTCTTATTTGGTATATTATAAATAACAGCTAGTTTTACACTGATACACAACTCCCAAATATGGCAATTATTGAACCGGTTAAGAAAAATTTAGAACATCCGCAGCAAATAAAAAGATATTCATTTTCCTTGCGGCTGTGGCATTGGTTAAACGCGATAGTTATCACCGGATCTTTACTTACCGTGCTGATAAACTCGACTTTGCTTGACCGCAAGACTAACGCGCCTTTTATAAAAGAAACATTGCAAAAATCAGGCGCGGTTGTTACTGACGACCAGGCTAATTCGGTATCACATGACCTGGGCGACCAGGTTTGGGCTATCCATACCTATTTCGGCTACGCGCTGGCTGCCTTACTGTTGTTTAGAATAATATTAGAGTTTTTTCAGGTAGCTGATCAAAAACTTATGGGCATTATTAAACACGCTTATCATCAATACAATACTACTAAGAAAAACCGCGAGCTGGCAAGGCACGAAATGGTGGTTAAAACCCTCTACGCCATATTTTATTTATTGCTGGTGATAATGGCCACTACCGGCCTGTTCCTGGCGTTTGAAGATTTTTTCGCACCTTATAAATCTATACGCCACTCGGTTAAAGAGGTACACGGTTTTACAATGTACCTGATCATAGGCTTTATCGTGATCCATATCCTGGGGGTGCTTTTAGCTGAGCGTAAAGACAGTAAAGGTATCATATCAGATATGATTAACGGCGGCGGCGAGTAATTACTTTGTAATCAGGTACACCGTATCCAACACCGTTTTTCGTGTCGTGCTGTTTATAAATTTCGGCAGTATGCGTTCTTGTGGATAGTTTTGAAAAGACTTGATAACGCGGTAGGGGATATGATTGGCTATCAGGTAATTCAAAGTAAATTGCGTGGCATATAAAGCGTTTTTTTTCGTTGCATCCAGTTGGCTAAATTCCGCTGCCGGCAGATAATCAACCGGCCTCTTACATTCAAACTGAAATACATTGCTCTCCATCCGGGCCGAATAGATATGGTATTGATCATATCGCGGCTGATTTATATACCCGGCTGCCACCACTTGTCCACTGTAAGCAGCAATTGTTGGGTATAGCACTATTGCCAGGTAAAAATTAGCAAAGAGGGCGGCCGAGCAGCTGACAAAAAATGTTTTGCGGGGCAGGTCCTTTACCTGTTTGTTTATCAACGCTATCAGCGAAAAGAACAGCCCGCAATCAAGCGCGAAAAAAGCTATGCCGGCAGGTTTTAAAAAGAAATTGATCACAAAAATAACCAGCGTAAGCAAGGCGATATAAACCCACTGATTGATCAGCCTGAATTTATTGCCAAAAACCGATAGCTGCCGGTAGCAATACGGCGCCGTAATTATAGCAAACAACGGAAATATGGTGTTAGCATAAAACGGCAGCTGGAACCGCGATAAAGAAAATAGCAGCAGCAACAATAATCCGCCGCTCAAGGTATAATACTCGGGCAATGGGGTTTTATAATAGATTTGGCGCAGGCGTTTATAAACCGCGTAATAAAACATCAGGCACCATGGTGCAAATGCCCATAACAGAGTATGCAGGTAAAAGAAAACATCGCCGCTTTTATTGCGGCTGATAGGACCGTTATTGACAAAGCGCCCAAACTGGCTGTCCCATAAAAACCACTTAATACCTGATACATTATGCCGCTCAAAAACCAGTTTTTCCGGGTGCAGATCAAACTGCAGGTACAGTGCGTAAAATTCGGGCAGGGTAAACAATAATGTCAGCAGGTACAAACCAATAAACCTGGGGCTAAATAAACCGGCTATTTTCCGGGTGAAAATAAGCTGACCCAACAAGCTTCCGTAAATAGCTACTATAACAAATATACCTTTAGTCATAATAGCGCAGGCGGTTAGCAGTGCAGCCAATAGCAGGTCCTTAAGTGTAAACCGCTGTTCTAAATTGGTTATATGATAAATGCTGCCGATCACCAATCCCATTAAATAGGGTTCGGCGCGAACGTCGGTATTTGACATGATCACATACTGCGCGGTCATCAATATTAATACCGCTACAGCTGCGGCTTCCCAATCATAATATTTACGGGCAAACAGGTAGGTGTAACGTGCGCTTATTAAAAAGAATAACAGGGCCGGCAAGCGGTAGGCCCAGACACTTATGCCAAACAGTTTAAAACTAAGCATCGCCATCCAAAATGGGAAGTGCGGTTTATCCAGCCAGTCCTGGTTATAGGTAAAAAGCTGTAAAATGTCGTGCTTATAAATAAGGTTTTTTGCTATTGACGCGTATAGCCCGGGATCGTCAGTAAAGAATTTTACGTTTATACCCGCTATATTAACCGCAAACGCTAAAACAAACAATAGTAAAAAAATAGGCTTGTCTTTATTCTTCATCTGTTAAATAAAGTGTAATAATAGGTTTTTTGGCTGTTTCATCCCACATATAAGCATAAAAAAACCCCTGCCTTTTGGGCAAGGGCCAACTCACAACAATTGTTTAACCTCGGGCTATGAAACCCTCAGTCAATTCCGAACTGCAATGCGAATCAGTTGTTATAACACCTTATCATTAACTTGGTTTTAAAAGGGTACAAAAAATTTGATTTTAACAGGGTTGCAGCAACCAAATTTCGCTCTATCTTTATATTGTAAATCAATACCAATTAAAACATGAAAAAAGTATTTCAATTAAAGGCAATTGCAGTATTTGCGGTTGCACTTTTAATCTCGACAGTTGCCTGTGCCCAAATGAATGGCAAAACAATAGCCAGCCCGCGCGATAGTGTAAGCGGCAAGGTGCATGGAGCAACCATCAGTATTAATTACGGCGCACCATCTGTACGCGGACGCAAAATTTTTGGCGGACTGCTGCCATTTGGCAAAACATGGAGAGCAGGTGCAAATGAGGCTACAACCTTTACCACCAATAAAGATGTAAAAATTGGCGGCAAAACTTTGCCTGCCGGTAAGTACAGCCTGTTTGCAACCCCGGGCGAAAAAGAGTGGAAAATAATTTTCAACTCTCAGCTGGGCGAATGGGGTATAAAACGTAACGGCGAAGCAAATGATGACCCTGCTAAGGATGTAGTAGTAGTGACTGTTACACCTAAAATGGTACCTATGACCGAGCGTTTAAAATACGTAATAACTGCCAAAGGTTTCGACCTGGTTTGGGAAACTACGTCGGTTTCGGTTGAAGTGAAATAAGCAGCTTGCTTTAATGGTATAAATAGCGATGGGTTTAAAACCATCGCTATTTTTTTTAAAGTAAAACTATATTTGCAATATACATGCTCTTTAAACCTAATAAAATACAAAAACGATTACTGGCTATCGCGATGCTGGCTGTAGTGCTGTTTTTGATATCGGTATTTGAGGATCATCCGGCTGCGGTCGAGCGGTACTACTCGCAGGGGTTATATGTTTTTATTTGCCGGGTATTACATCCCGTGTTTAACCTGTTGCCTTTTAGCGTCGGTGATGTCCTGTATATTTTGGTTGTTGCCTACCTCATATACCTGCTGGTAAAATTGATCGCATTTGTCTTAAAAAAGCAATTTACAAAAGCTTTGAGCCTGGTGCTTGGCATTGTAATAGGTATACAAACCGGCATGACGTTTTTTTACCTTTTTTGGGGATTGAATTATTTCAGACCGTCTGCTGGTCAGCGGCTTAACTTACGTGATACCAATTATACCACCGCTCATCTGCAGGACGTTACCTGCCAGATCATTGACAGCGCCAACGCCACCCGCGCGCGCATTACCCGGGACGATACCCTGCAAAATAATGCTGCTATTTATCAAACAGCTTTAAAAGCAGTGAGTAAAATATCGGCCGACTCAGTTAATTTTCGTGCCTGTCATCCTTATATAAAGTCGTCACTGTTAACACCGCTGATGAACTACCTGGGCACATCCGGCTATTATAATCCATTTACCTCCGAGGCGCAAATGAACTATCAGATGCCTTTTTTTGAGCGCCCGTTTGTGGCCTGTCATGAACTCTCGCACCAACTGGGATACGGGCCGGAAGATGAGGCTAATTTCGCCGGTTTTTTGGTGGGGATAGGATCGGCCGACCGCTTATTGCGCTACTCTGCCTATCAGGAGGCGCTGGATGAGTGTATGCATGCGTTGCGTCGCCGGGACACCATGGCCAACAACGAATTAAAAACACATATATCAACTGTGGTACGTAATGATTTTAAAGCACAGCGGGCCTATTGGCTGGCCTACAGGGGCAAAATTGGCATAATAAGCAGCATTTTTTATGATGATTATTTAAAAGCTAACAATCAGCCACATGGCATGGATACCTATAACCAAATGGTTTTATTGCTGATGGCGTGGTACCCTAAGTAATGTTATACTTTCATAAAAATTTACTATTTTACAGGTATTAACCCCTATAACCCGAATGAAGAAGTCTTTGCTGACGCTGATTATTTATTTATGCTGCACCCAGGTGTATGGGCAGCACATTACTTTACTTAATCTGATTAATTTAACCAGCCTTAATAACACGCAGGCAGGCAATACGCTTACGTCAGGCAAAACCTGGGGTTTGCAATATGGCGAAGATCTGAATGGTTTTGTGGTTGAGCATTATCAAACATCGGCCCCAAGAAACAGGATAGAAACTATCATTATAGGCACGGGGATTAAAACTGCCAGCGGCGCTATATTGCATACGGTAAGTTACGTTAGCCCCAACCCACAGGATGTTATTAATTTAACCAGCCAGGCAAAGGGAGCTGGTTTGATACAAAATTTCAAAGGGGCCGACAAGCAGGACAATATCTATATTTATGAAAGCTTTCTTTACCACATGGTTGTGCGCCTGGCTATTGATAACAGCAAGGGTGTTATTGATGTAACCCAGAAACAGGTATTTGTTGAGTAACTAAAAGGCGTACCAGTAATAATTAGTGATATGCTTTTCCAACTGGTTTATTAACCTTTTTTTAAGCCGGCCCTTATAACATACTATTTTACGTTGCGGCGTATAGCTAACCTCGCCCAAAACTTCGCCCTGCTTTATTACTTTAAAATTACCCTGCGTACCGGGTAAAACGGTTAAATTTTGTTCTTCATTAGCATCATTTACTAATACGTGAAACTGGCGCTGTGGCATAAATACTGATGACTGTGACATATCACCTCCCGGTTTAAAGACATTAAGCATTTAATTAGTTGGGCAATCGGTATATATTGGTATAACAATTTATTTAGGCAATTAGTATAAAAATACTAAAAATTATGCGCCAATAGCAAGTTTCAAACATAGCCGCTAAAAATTAAGTTATAGCTAAGCTTTTGTTAAATTATGGTTATAAGTACTGTGTTATAATTTGCTGGAGCAGGCTGGCCTGCACCACACCGCTTTGCCGCCATTTGGTTTCGCCTTTTTTAAATATCATCAGGGTTGGCACGCCCTGTATCTTATAGGCGTTTGCTGCCGCCGGGTTTTTGTCGATGTCTATTTTAATAATAGTCACCTTGTCGCCCATGGTGCTTTTTAGCTGTTGTAAAATTGGCGCCATCATTTTACAGGGGCCGCACCATTCGGCCGAAAAATCAACCAAAACAGGTTTTTCTGATGCGATGATGTCCTGAAAATTTGCCATGATACTTATATGCTTTAACAGGATAACAGTTAAAACTAATTTGTGTTTGCAAATTTTACGTACCCTTATTTTTACAATGCCTGCCGTGAAAAACAGTTAAATTTGTTGTACATCCACACCTATAACTATGATAACCACCCTAGATAAAATAACCGCGCTGATATTGATAGACCTGCAAAAGGGTATAGTTTCATATCCAGCCGCTCATCCTATTGAGGGTGTTTTGGCAAACTGCGCTAAACTGGTGGCTGCTTTCCGCAAAGCGGGACAGCCTATTATAATTGTTAACGTTGATACGGCAGGCGCTGCCTGGACAAAATCGCGCAAAGAACCAAGTCCCGCACGGCCCGCGCCAACTGCCGGCTGGACCGAAATAGTTGCGGAAATTAAAACCGAACCAACTGACGTTTTTATTACCAAACATACCTGGGGCGCTTTTTTTGAAACTGCATTGGATGAAGAGTTGAAAAAAAGAAATGTCACCGGCATAGTAATAGGCGGAGTGTCAACCAGCCGTGGGGTGGAAGGCACCGCGCGGCAGGCCAGCGAAAGGGGCTATAACCTGACTTTTGTTACTGATGCTATGACCGACCTCATAGCCGATGCTCATGCCAATAGTGTTAAATATATTTTCCCGGCGATAGGGGAGATAGGTAACACAGAAGATGTGGTAGCGCTATTGCAATGAGCGTACTACAGCCGATGATTGCCCCCAGTTTTAGTTAGTAAAGTTAAACACAGCCTGACGCATGGTGCTTAAAGTTGCAGCGATTGAATAGGCTGGTAGTTGACTCGTTAAAAACACTAATTGGTGATTATATGCTAAAATTTAATTTAAGCTGGCTGAGGCCGGTTAGGGCGTTTCATTAATGGCGGGGTTCCTGATTACATAAAATCCCTTTTTGCATTTGGCACAAAAGTATTTTCCTATCGGCAGAAAAAAAAGGAAAGTTTTAAATAACCAGTTTCTATGTAATCTGTAATGATGCCGCGAGCCGCATTTAGGGCAATGATAAAAATGTTCAGAGCTTGAGTTTACGTTTTTCACTTCAAATAAATTGGTCGAAACGTTATACGAAGATAAATATCAAAAGGTTTGCAAAATAATAATAATTAATAATTAACTGATTAATTAATAATTATTAGATAAAGTTCCTGATTTTTTCAAGAAGGTCGTTCATTTCAAACGGCTTAGACAGGAAATCATCGGCTCCGGCAGCTATTGCAGATTCCCTGATGTCTCTGCTGGCCGAGATCATGATAACCGGGATATTCTTGATCGTATCTGTCTGTTTTAATTTTCTGCAAATATCCCTGCCGTCTTCACCCGACATCCAGATGTCAAGCAGTAAAAGATCCGGCAATTCATCCTTCATATCAAGTACCGTCGCGCCGTCAACTGTTGTTGTAACCCGGTAGCCTTCAAACTCAAGCAGCATCTCTATGGCATCAACAATGCCGGGGTCATCATCAGCGATCATTATTTTTTTGGGGGTGGGCGTCATTAGCTATAGATGTGGAGTATAAAAATTTATAAAATTAGTTTTCTGTTTGTTGATTATTAACAGGTAGTGAAAAGCAAAAATCGGACCCTTTCCCTTCCACGCTGTTAACCCATATTTTGCCGCCTTCGCGCTTAATTATCTCCGATGAAATGTATAATCCAAGGCCAAGTCCGGGGAAAGTATGCTGTTTGTTGCCGCTTACCCGGTAAAACTGCTCAAACACCCGGTCGGCTTTGTCCCTGGGTATACCTATACCGAAATCCTGAACACATATAATCACCTCGCCATTAGTTAGTTTGGTTTGGATAATGATTTTATCAGAATGCGGCGAATACTTAATGGCATTAGTTATTAAGTTTGTGATTACCTGGCTGATACGATCTTTGTCTGAAAATATTTTGCCCGTTTCTGTAAACTCAGTAATCAATTTATGTTTTTGCGTGGTGTGTTGCAGGTCCTCAACCGTTTCATGTATAGCCTGGTTAAAATCAAACCACGTTTTATTAAACAGCAGTTTACCGGAGTTTATTTTAGTAACATCCAGTAGGTCGCCTATCAGGTTGGTTAAGCGGTTTACCTGTGCATCCATGCGTATTACCATTTCGGCCTTTTTGGCCTCACCTTCTTTAGTCAGCATAGCGCCAAGTACCTGGGCATACGCTTTAATACTGGTTACAGGTGTCTTCAGTTCGTGACTGGCGATGCCCAAAAAATCGTCTTTTTGACGCTGCAGCTGTTTCTGCTCATCAATATCTGTATTGGTGCCAAACCACTTGATGATCTTTCCGTCACTTATAAAAGGCAGCGCCCGGGCCAGGTGCCATTTATATTCGCCATTTTTATCGCGAAGCCTGAATTCGCATTGGTAAACGGCTCCGGTTTGCAGCGAGTGCGTCCAGGCCGTTATACATTCGTCCCTGTCTTCGGGATGGACACGCAGTATCCATTCGGGGCCTATTATTTCTTTCCGGTCCGTTCCAAAAAAATCAAGCGTGCGCTGGTTTACATAATCAAGTTCACCGGTTAGGGTTGATGTCCACAGTTGTACAGGCATAAACCCGGTAACGAATTCATACTGCTCAATCTGGTCCTTAAGTTCTTCGTTTTTTATTTGTAATTGCTGCTCGGCTAAAGTTTTCTCTGTAATGTCTGTACATGCGCCGATATAACCGGCAAAGCTCCCGTCGCTTCGGTATTGCGGATTTCCGGTAGCTATGCACCAGCGAATATCGCCGGCTTTGTTTAAAATCCTGAAATTAACTTCATAAGCCCGCCTTGCCTGCAAATCGGCCAGGAATTTTGTAGCGGCATTTTGTTTATCTTCTTCAACTATGGCATTTAGCCAACCGTTGCCCAGCGTTTCTTCGTAGGTCATGCCGGTCCATGTCATCCATGTCTTATTGGCGTAGGTTATATTACCCTCCGGGTCTGACATCCATAACGCGATAGGAGCGGCTGTGGTAATATTATGCAGGAGATGTTCATTCTCTTTCAATGCTCTTTTATCTGCTATCTCGCGCCTTAAATCGCGGGCAATACTGGCCCGTCCTACCGGCTTGCCGGTTATTGTATCATATACCAGCATAGTAGTTGCCGACACCGGGATGGCTTCGCCCGTTTCAAAGTTCCGGTAGTTTATTTCGCCGGTCCACCTGCCGTCCTTTTCTAATGCTTGGGCAATTGTGGTCTTTAATTTATCTATTTCAGAAGGCAGGAGATATTCGCTGTTATGCCTTTCAAAGGTATCATTGTTCAGGCCCATCATTTTGCGGCCGGCGGTGTTTACATAGGTAACGTTTCCGTTCGGGTCAGAAAGGCTCACAAAATCAGAACTGTTATCAATCAGCGATAATAATTTGTTCTGTTCATTACGGGCTTCTTTCTCGGGCCGCAGATCGCGCGCTACCGATGCCATCGCTATCGGCTTGCCGGTGGCCGGGTCATCAATCCTGAACGCATTTAAATAAACCGGGATAGGTTCGCCGGTTTTAAAATGTTTATAGTGACGTTCGCCCTCCCAACGGCCTGTTTCCAGTATAGATTTCGTGCCGGTTTCGCTCTTCTCATTGGTGTCATCCGGTATAAAATATTCAGACGCGGGCCTGAAAGCCTCGCCGTAACTATCAATACCCAGCATTTTATAGCCGGCTTTGTTAAGATAGGTAACCTGTGCTGTAAGCGTAGTTATGCCGATAACTTCGGCAGTATTGTCAATTAACGTAACCAGTTTTTGCTGTTCCTCAACATCAGCTATTTCGCGGGTGATATCCTGAACGGTCCCGGCGAAGCGGGTACATACATTTTCATCATTAAACGATGCGTCGCCGATGGTGCGCACCCAACGGATATGATTATTTTCATCGCTAACCGTTCGGAATTTAATGTCGTAGGATTTTCGTAAATCGGGGTTGACGGATTCTGCCATCTTAGTTGTCACAAACAGTAAGTCGTCCGGATGTACGTATTTTAAAGCATCCGTGTAGGTGATGGATTCGTCTATTTTAAAACCAAAAAGTTCGCGGCAGCGCTCATCGTATATTACCGATTGCGTAATCGGGTATAAATCCCAGGTGCCCAGTTCGGCGGCGTTTAAAGCAAACCGCGTTCGTTCTTCCGATGCCAGCAGCTGTTTTCTTATTAATACCAGTTCGGTTACATCGGCAGCAGTATTTAATACTCCCCATACCTTGCCACTGTCATCTTTTAAAGGTTTAAAAGAAAAGTTAAAGTAGTGTAGCTGTAACTTACCATCGGCAACAAGGTCAACACGATCTTCGGTGGCTTCATAAGCAATGCCCGTATGGTAAACGTCATGCAATATTTTAAAAATGCTTTGCTCTTTTAGCTCGGGCAACACCTCAAAGTAAGGTTTGTTTATGACATCATTGCCCTTACCCCATATGTCAATAATGGTTTGATTGGCCACTTTAATAATCAGATCAGTACCTACATATAAGCCAACGGGGGTTAGTGATTCTTCAATAAGCGTCCTGAAAATGTTTTCGCTCTGCGTAAAGTTCAAATCAAATTTGTTATTCATCTCTGGTAAAAGGGCGCATAATTATAAAATATGATAACACCAAAAAGGGCCATAAGTTTACAGAAATGGCCTTTTTGATGATAATAGTGGTGGGCAAATAAAGTACAGAAACTTAAATATTTTTGATTTATAGTTCTAGGATATTTATTTAATTAATAAAATAATTACATTTGAAATTATAGCCGTTCAATCTTATTACAGCCGTTCAATTACCTCAAATAATAGCTATGCCAACCAGTATATTTTTCTATAATTTTTTTGCTACAAATTATTTATTTCAAACAATTTAAATAGTGTTGATATTATATTACCTGATTTTTAATATTAACAGCACCGGTAAAAATAAGAGGCTGTTAAGAAATATTTATTGAAGATGAGTACATCACCCAGGAAAAAGAAAATACCATTGCATCACCCGACATTACCTAAGACACCAACAGGTATTGCCGGCCTTGACCAGATAACCGGCGGCGGATTACCGAAGGGCCGCCCATCATTAATTTGCGGCGAAGCAGGTTCTGGTAAAACCTTAATGTCGATTGAGTTTTTAGTGCGCGGAGCCACAGCGTTTAATGAGCCCGGCGTGTTTATGGCATTTGAAGAAAAAGCTTCTGAACTGACCATGAACGTAGCCTCATTAGGATTTGATTTAGATAAGCTGCAAGCCGAAAAGAAAATAAGGCTTGATTATGTACATATAGACCGTAGCGAAATTGAAGAAACCGGCGAATATAACCTGGAGGGATTATTTATTCGTTTAGGTTATGCTATTGACAGTATTAAAGCCAAAAGGGTAGTGTTGGATACCCTGGAAAACCTGTTTTCGGGACTTACCAACCAGACTATCCTTCGGGCCGAATTGCGCCGCCTGTTTCAATGGCTCAAGGACCGCGGCGTTACCGCCATCATTACCGGCGAAAAGGGCGATGGTAACTCACTAACCCGCCAGGGGCTGGAAGAGTATGTGTCAGACTGTGTGATATTATTGGATCACCGGGTTATCAACCAGATCTCAACCCGCAGGTTAAGGATAATTAAATATCGCGGCTCGGTACACGGTACCAACGAATATCCGTTCCTGATTGATGAAGAAGGCATATCTGTATTGCCTATAACTTCATTAAAGCTGGAGAAAGAGGTATCATCCGAACGGATATCTTCAGGCATACCGGCAATGGACGCCATGCTGGGCGGCCAGGGTTTTTTCAGGGGCAGCAGCGTCCTGGTATCGGGTACGGCGGGTACGGGTAAAACCAGCATTGCGGCTTATTTTGCCAATGAAACCTGCAAGCGTAAAGAACGGTGTATTTATTTCGCGTTTGAAGAATCGCCGAAACAGATCATCCGTAATATGCAGTCTATCAATGTTAATCTTCAAACACATATAAATAAAGGGCTCTTACAGTTCTATGCCTCGCGCCCAACGTTGCACGGTCTTGAAATGCACCTGGTAAGCATCTACAACGTAATAAAAAAATTTAAGCCAGGCGTAGTTATACTTGATCCTATTACCAACTTAATTACGGTTGGGTCTGTAAGCGAGGTAAAAGCGATGCTGATACGCCTGATAGATTTCTTGCAGGAAGAGCAGGTAACGGTAATGTTTACCGCTTTATCGCTAAACAATATTGTTAATGAACAAACTGACGAAGGCGTATCCTCATTGGTGGATGCCTGGATACTGGTGAGGGACATAGAGAATAACGGCGAGCGTAACAGGGGCATGTACATCATGAAATCGCGCGGAATGAAGCACTCAAACCAGGTACGCGAGTTTATTATTACCGATAAAGGGCTTGACCTGGTTGAGGTTTATCTGGGGCCTGATGGTGTACTTACCGGGTCCGCCCGCGAGGCACATAAATTGCAGGAGGAAACCGGCGTAGTGTTGCGTGATTTTGCAGTAAGCAGTAAGGACCGCGAACTAATACGTAAACGTAAAGTTTTGGAAGCAAAAATATCTAACCTGCAAATGGAGTTTGAATCGGCCGAAGAAGAACTGAATAAAATGTACCAGCAGGAAGAATTGGTTAAACAGGTTACGCAAAAAAACCGCGATGAAATTACCCAACGCAGGCGTGACCAACAATTTGACGAGAAAGGGGGCAAAAAATGAGCAAGCAGGAAAAAACAAAGGCTTACGAGCTGAGATTATATGTTGCCGGTAAAACAGCTAAATCTACAATGGCGTTAAATAACCTAAAAAAATATTGTGAAGAACACCTTAAGGGGCAATATAAAATAGAGGTAATAGACCTGTTGGTGCAACCCCAACTGGCAGCCGGCGACCAGATATTTGCCATACCCACCCTGGTGCGTAAAGTGCCTGAGCCTATCAGAAAAATAATCGGAGACCTTTCAAACGAAGAAAAAGTGTTGGTAGGTTTAAATATTTTGCCTGCCTAAGCATACTATAGATGACAGAGCAACCAATAGTGCCCGAATTTAATGAAGATGAAACTTACCGGTTACGCTTGTTTGTAACAGGCGCTTCGCCAAACTCAACCCGTGCAATATTAAATTTAAAAGAGATCTGTGAGCAGTATTTGAAAGATAATTATGAAATGGAGATTATTGATATCCATCAGCAGCCTTTAATAGCGCAGGAAGAGCAAATTATTGCGTTGCCACTGTTAATAAAAAAAGGGCCCGGTGCAGAGCGGCGGCTAATAGGAGACATGTCAAACCGTGAAAAAGTATTAAAGGGGTTGGGGATAAGTTAATTTTAATAATGGAACGCGACAAACTTACATATGATGAGTTACTTAGCGAAGCCAATGAACTTCGCTTAAAGCTGGAAGAAGCTACCGATACGCTGGAAGCTATCCGCACCGGCCAGGTAGACGCCTTGATTATTCAGGGCAATGACGGGCACCAGCTTTATACCCTTAAAACAGCCGATCAAACCTATCGCATGTTCATTGAAAAAATGAACGAAGGTGCGGTGACCCTGAATCAACATGGCCTGATTTTATACAGCAACTCGCGCTTTGCCGAAATGGTAGACATGCCGCTGGAAAAAGTGATAGGATTATCTTTTGATACTTTTATTGCCTACGAGGAACGCGGTAAATTTAAAGAGATAATAAAAAGCGCGTGGGATGCCGAGTGTAAGGAAGAGATCGAATTGCTTAGTCCGAACCGTAAACTGATCAGTTGCCTGCTGTCCTGTAACACGCTTGAGCTGGATGAGGGCCTGGCGCTTAGCCTTATACTTACCGACCTCACCATACAAAAAGAGACTGAAAAGCAATTAAAGCTTAGAAACGAACAACTGGCGGAAGCGCAAAGCGCCACCGAAAAACTAAATGACGAACTGGAAGATACCGTACGCAACCGTACAGCTGATTTGTTAATAAGCCGCGAGCATTTTAAACTGCTGGCAAATAATATCCCGCAGATGACCTGGACGCACCTGCCTGACGGTACAGTTAACTTTTATAACCAGCGCTGGCGCGATTATACCGGTTTAACTTTTACCGAAGAGGGCTATAGCCGTGAGCAGGTGATCCATCCGGATGATTACCCGCTAACGATGGAGCGTTTTCATGCCACTTTAAAAAGCGGTGATGTATTTGAAGTGGAGAACCGCTATAAAGGTGCCGACGGCACTTACAGGTGGCATTTAAACCGGGCCATACCTTTACGGGATGAAACGGGGAAAATTCTTTTTTGGGTAGGGACGGCCACGGATATTGAGGATCAGAAACGTGAAATGGAGAAAAAGGATGAGTTTATAGGTATTGCCAGTCACGAGCTTAAAACACCCTTAACTAGCCTGAAAGGCTATCTTCAGCTTGTCAGCCATAAAAAAGAGAGCTTGCCTGAAACAGTGAGGCAATACATTGATAAGGCCATAAGCTCATTAAACAAGCTGCAACGGCTGGTGAATGATCTGCTTGATGTTAGCAAGATCCAGGCCGGCCGGTTGGAGTATGGATTACGCCCGGTTGATCTGACCCAACTTTTAAAGTTATGTACAGAAAATGCCCGGCACGTGTACCCTAATTATAATTTTGAAAATAATGCAGTTGATGGTCTCATAGTTAACGGGAATGAAGAGCGGCTGGATCAGGTGGTAATGAACCTGATTAACAATGCGGTAAAATATTCTCCGTCAAATAACAACGTTACCATTACGGCTGTCAGGTATGATGGTCAGGTAAGGGTTTCTGTTACAGATCGGGGTATCGGTTTATCAGCCGAACAAAGGGGACGGATCTTTGAAAGATTTTACCGGGTGGAGGACAAGAAGTTTATGTCAAGCGGATTAGGCATGGGGCTATATATCTCGCAGGAGATCATCAATAATCATCATGGTAAAATAAGTGTGGAAAGCGAACTGGGCAAAGGGTCAACGTTTTATTTTGATTTGCCGCTGGTTAATTGATGCAGGGTCGCTGTGGGTTCATCTCATATAAACAAACGCAGAAAGGCGAACCAACTGGTTCGCCTTTCTGCGTTATGATCGGGAAGATCTTCTATTTAAAGATCGGTGCAAATTTGGTTTCATAAGCTTTTCTTTCTCCCTCAAGCTTATTGTATAATTCTGTTTGATGCGCATTTTTAGCTTCATCAGCCATCGCATAGATCAGTTGGATGCCCATTTGCACATCACGCGGATTAAATGCGCCCGAGTTAGCCTGTAACTGGCGGTAACAATAGTCTAACTGATCTGTTATATAGCTGTTAATGCTGGTTACATATTTGGTTCCCAGGTTAATATCCTGCAATTTATAGGCTGTTTGCGCCATATAGAATTTGCTGCCGCTAATCCGCATGTCAACCTTTAAGTCGGGCATTACCTCATCATATTTATGCAACGCCTTTAACGCAAGGTCATTGTGGCCCTCTGCTATCAGGCTTTGTATCAGGTCAAGGAAAGTGCTGATTAAAACAGGGTAGAACATGGTTGTCGACTCATGATCTAAATATTTGGCTGTTTTAAGTTGCCCGTATTTAAACTTGTTCATCATGTTATTATACATGACGAGGCTGTTTACCTTACCGCTTTGATCTTTTACCGCTGTATCAACTTTAAGCGGCATCAGGTGGTAAACAAACCCTTCTTTATACAAGTAAGGCTGCATGCCAATAAGGTTTTCATTACCAACTGTGGTGGCAAAACAGATGGGCCTTTTCCAATTGTTATGGGCCAATATATCCAGCATCGCCAGGTTATCCTTCATAACATAGTTTGAAGTGTATTTCCACTTCATTGTATCAGCTATCATAGCCTGTTTATCAGCCGGAACCACATTGTTCTTAATCACATCATCGCGATTAATGGTGATCTTAAAGTTTTTGGTTGGCAGGTAATTGGCGGTTTCACCGCTGGGGTAGGTGGTCATCACGCGCTGGTCATCAGACGATATAAAGTCAAACACCTCCTTAACCTCTGTATAGCCCGGTATTTTAGCGTCTCTGAAATACAATACATCACGCACACCATCTTTATACTTATCAAAAGGCATGGTTATCGGCAGGGCATCAGCCTCATTCATTTTGCGCTGCATCTGGTGGATGTACCAGTCGCCCGTAAATAAGCTCAGGTTAACCACCCGCACGTCGGGCCGTATATTTTCAACTTCCTGGGCGTACCATACGCAATAGGTATCATTGTCGCCATAGGTAAATAAAATGGCGTTAGGAGGGCATGATGTCAGGTAATTCCAGGCCATGTCATGCGCCATCATTTTGGTTGAGCGGTCATGTGCTTTCCATTCTTCGGCAGCCAGTACAGTTGGCACGGCAAGCAGGCAAATTAAAGTAGATGCGTAGGCCGCGGTTTTTGCGTTTATTGCTTTTCTCAGCAATTCGGCAAGCGCTATTACGCCTAAACCTATCCAGATAGCGAAGGCATAAAATGAACCTACGTATGAGTAATCTCTTTCGCGCGGCTGCACGGATGGCTGGTTAACATAAATTACAATGGCCATGCCTGTAAAGAACCAAAGTAAGGCTACTATCAAAGCATCGCGCTTTTTACGCTGGAAATGATACCATAAACCTAATATGCCTAATATTAACGGCAATGCAAACAACGGCGTATAAGTCCGGCTTTGAGTTACCGCTTTGGGTAGCTGTTTAGCGCCGTCCAGTATACCGGTGGTCCAGTCGCCATCAACATAGCCTTTAAAACCACCCATTTGCTGTTGTCCGTCCGCGTCATTAACGCGTCCGGCAAAGTTCCACATAAAGTACCTGAAATACATCTGGTATGTCTGCCAGCTAAAGAAGAATTTTAAATTGTCGGCAAAGTTGGGTACATCAGTTTCGCCCATTTGTAACCATTGCCTGTAAAAGCTTGGATCTTGTCCTTCGGTACTATAAATACGCGGGAAAACCGTAGTATGGTCATAAACATAAACTTGTTTTTTACCCGATATCTCATACCTGGTAGCACCTTTGCGGTACATATTGGGGCCATCTGTCTGGTCAATGACTTTGGCATCAAAATAAGGGCCGGTCAATAACGGGGTTTCGCCATATTGTATCCGGTTTAAATAACCGTTTAAAGTAAAAGCATTGTCCGGGTGTGAGTTATCCAGGTTGGTATTTGCGGTAGCGCGGATAGGTATGTATACAAATGAGCTGTAGCCAAAATATACAAATGCCACGCATAAAAATGCCAGGTTTAAAACAGGCTTGCTGCTACGTATGCTGTATACTATACCGCCAACCAGCACGCCTATCAGCAACAGGAAAAAGAAGATAGAGCCGGAGCCAAAGCCCAGGCCAAGGGTGTTTACAAAAAACAAATCAAAATAAGCAGATAGCTGGATGGTCCATTGCCTGATCCCGAATTGTACCAAACCCAGTATAATTATGCTTACCAAAAATGCCAGTAAAGCACTTTTAACGGTTATAGTTTTAGTTCTGCGGAAATAATAAACCAATGATAATGCCGGTATGGTTAACAGGTTAAGCAGGTGGATACCTATTGATAAACCAATTATATAAGCTATAAAGATCAGCCATTTATCGGCACCCGGCTCGTCTGCATGGGCGTCCCATTTTAAAATGGCCCAGAAAACAACCGCGGTACATAAAGCAGATAATGCAAACACAATAGTTTCAACCGCCGAGAACCAGAATGTATCTGTATAGGTAAAGGCTAAGGCGCCAACTAAACCTGCGCCCATAATTAAGACGGTACGGGTAGTATCCTCGCCTTCCTTAGTAGCCGGAACCAGTTTTTTAGCCAACGCGGTGATGGTCCAGAACAAAAACATGATGGTTGCACCACTGGCGATTGCCGACCCCATATTGGTAAAATAAGGTACTTTGGCATTGTTACCGAAAGACAATAGCGAAAAGAATTTACCCAGCATGGCAAACAACGGATAACCCGGCTGATGCGCTACCTGTAAACGGAAAGCACATGAAATAAATTCGCCGCAATCCCAGAAACTTACAGAAGGTTCTAAAGTTAAAATATAGGTTATTGAGGCTATGACAAAGCAAAGCCAGCCTAACAGGTTATTAATCTTTTTGTATTGCATGGATATTAAGTATAGTTTATTCGATCAGTAAATATCAATATTTTAGCTGTTATTTTTAAATACCGATGGTGCATTAACATCTTTTAACATAAATGATCAGCCAAAACATCATTTGCCGCAAAGATGATAAAATTACTTTAACAGTTATAACCTATAAATGCTTTGTTAAAACTTTAACCCTGTAATGCTGATGGCCGCAAAATAAACGCATAAAAAAACGGATAGCTTAAAAAAGATATCCGTTCTTCAATATAGCGAGTGTACGGGTGTTATATTTTAATGATCCTGGTTTCCTTTTTTGGGGACTCCTCTTTAGTTGGCGCCAGCATAGGTAACAATTTGATAATACCTATTAGAGCCCCGCCAATTAAAGTCATTGCCTTGAAACTGAAATGAACAAAAGGTTTCATTACTTCCCAGTTATGTTTCCAGGTATCGGTATGGGTGTTGGTTGGTTGTTTGCGATTATATTTTACAGGATGATTTGCCATAGATTTATTATTTACGTTGATATAAGCTATAATCGGGCCAAATATTGCCTGGATAAAATTTATAGGGTTAAATGGGTTCCTGATATTTTAAAACTGCGGCATCCCGGTTAAATAATCACATTTTTTACGGCTCTGAATCAGCTTCTTACAGCTAAGATCCATAAACCTTTAAACCTGTTGGCATAGCTATTGTCTTAATATCGTACAACAGGACAAGTTGTTTACTAAAATTTACGACCATGAAAACATTAAAATTAGCAATAGCAGCAGTAATATTAGCCTGTACATTCCAGGCAGCAAAAGCGCAGGTTAGCTTTGGTATCAGCATAGGCACACCGCCACCACGCAGAGTAATAGTTGAACCCTACCCATACTGTCGTGAAGAAGTAGTTGAAAGATACCCGGTCCGCCGCGAGGTATTTGTTGAGCGGGCGCCCGTGCGTACCGTATACTATCAACGCGGTTATTACAGAAGGCCGGTATACGTTCGTAACACCTACTACCGTCATGAACGTTTTGAAAGATGGCATCACTAAAAATAAAGCCCCGCTAATTGCGGGGCTTTATTTTTTAATAGGAGTTATTTTTTATTAAGAAAAGCCTGTAAAGCCTGCTGTGTAAATGCTGATAGCACCAGCTCGCCACTCATTGCAGCACGTTCGTTAAGTAATTCGTCCCAATCTTCCGTTCCCTCCCACAGTATTTGCTTTAACCCTGCCAGCGCGTCGGGATGATAGGCCGCCAGTTTTTCTGCAAGCGCATTTAAAGCATCATCCAGATCAGTAATAGTAGCATAAACCTCGTTAAAGAGTCCTTTTTCTTTGGCCCAATGCGCCGTTTGGAAATCAGTTGCGCGTATAGTTAACTGTGAGAAAGCAGGCAAACCGATTTTACGAATCACTGCCGGCGATATCACAAACGGACCGATACCGATGGCCAGTTCGCTCAGTTTGACGGAGGCGGCTTCGGTGGCCAGGCAATAATCAGCAGCGGCGGCAAGCCCAACGCCCCCGCCTACAGCTTTACCCTGCACCCTTGCAATAACAATTTTTGGCGATTTGCGTATGGCATTAATTACCTCCGCAAATCCTGAGAAAAATATAGCACCGGCTTCTTTATCTTTTATCTGCAGTAATTCATCAAAGCTGGCACCGGCGCAAAAGGTTCGATCGCCCTCACTTTTTAAAATGATCACGCGCGTTTGCCCGTTTTCGCCGGCCTGGTTGATCTTTGCAGTTAAGCTTTGCAATAAAGCGGCAGGTAACGCATTTTGTGCCGGATGGTAAAAGCTGATGGTGGCTACACCGCTATCACTATAAACAAGGGTTATATCTCCGGTCTGAGTGTCGGGCATGGTACTGGTATTTTAGATTTAAACAATATCAGAAGTATTTAACGCACCTGCAATTTTTTAGGCCAGAATTTAATAATTTAGCTAATAATCAATCACCACGATGACTTTAGATACCGCCCGGAAAATTGCGCTTTCCCTCCCAGGTACGGATGAATATCCGCATTTTGACAAGCAGGCCTTCAGGGCAAACAACCGCATATTTGCAACTTTGTGGGAACCTGAGCAATTAATGATGGTGAAGCTATCGCCCATTGACCAATCTGTGTTTTCTGCATTTAACCCGGATGTGATTTACCCGGTACCTAATAAATGGGGACTGCAGGGATGTACCTTTTTTGAATTAAAGGCGGTGAGGGAAGATATGCTGACTGATGCTTTAACAATTGCCTGGCAGGCGGCGACAGCAAAAAAGAGCACCAAAAAAACAAATCCCGGATAACTAACTATGCGCGCACCTAACCAACTAAAAACTACCTGATGTTAAAAAAGCTAGTGTATTATCACGATCGTCACGACGATAACAGTCATCGCTATTAATAATTTCAAAGCCTGTTAAATTTTAACAGGCTTTGTTTTTTACTGACCCTGAATTTTACGTATTAATTACCTTTCCTTTTTTAAATTGCAGGCTTATATTAAAATTAATGCACAAAACCGGTTTCCTTAATGTTTTTCTGATAATTGCAGCAATAAGTTTATTGTTTGACTGGTATGTTTTTAACGGCCTGCGTAGTTTTACCAGCGACTGGCAATCGCGGCGGGCGCGTGATATTGTGCCGTTGGGATTTCTGGTTATTTCGGTTGGCGTGACCGTCATTTTTTTACTGGGCTTTGGCGCCTTTACCACAGCGAAAGGGATGACACCTTTCCACGAATGGATGCTGAGCCTGTTCCTCACCTTTTTTATAACCAAACTGGTGTTTGTTTTGGTTCTTTTTTTAGGCGATTTGGGCCGCGGTGTAGCTGCCGTGGTTAATATTGCCGGTAAACATAAAGACCCTGTCAGCCACAGCTATTTTCCTTCCCGGCGCAAATTTATCAGTGAGTTGGCTATACTGCTGGCGGCGTTTCCGTTCTTGGGATTTTTTTATGCAATGTTCAGGGGTAAGTATGATTACAAGATACATCGTGAAACCATTTATTATGATGACCTGCCCGAAGCCTTCGACGGCTTTACCATCACTCAATTATCCGATATCCACTCGGGGAGCTTTGATAATGTTGCGGCAATGCAGCGCGGTATCGAACTGGCTAAGGCTCAGAAAAGCGATCTGTTTGTTTTTACCGGCGACCTGGTGAATAATGCCGCCTGGGAAATTGAACCGTATATCCCAAACTTTAGCCAGTTAAGAGCTCCTTACGGTCAGTTTTCCATCCTGGGTAATCATGATTATGGCGACTATATCCAGTGGAACAGTGAGGCCGAAAAAGCTGCTAACCTGGATAAATTAAAACAACATCATAAAGACCTGGGGTACCGTTTGTTGCTTGACGAACATTTGGAGCTGGAAAAAGATGGTCAAAAAATATCCCTTATTGGTGTGCAAAATTGGGGAAGGGGTTTTATTAAAGTAGGCAACCTGGATAAAGCGCTTAACGGCGTTGATCCCCGGGCCTTCAAAATATTGTTATCACATGATCCTACGCATTGGGAAGAACAGGTGCGTTATAATCCTGCTAATATCCATTTAACGCTTGCGGGCCATACGCATGGCGCGCAGTTTGGCGTTGAGGTAGCCGGCGTAAGATGGAGCCCCGTTCAATACCGTTATTTAGACTGGGCCGGTTTGATTAACGAGAAGGACCGCTATCTGTATGTAAATCGTGGCTTTGGTTTCCTGGCTTTCTCCGGCAGGTTGGGTATATGGCCTGAGATCACCGTTATAACACTAAAGAAAAAAGGTGTACATCCAATAAGCTAATTCAGGCGGCAAATCCTGTTATAACGCAATATAATGGTCAAAAAAAATCCCCGCAAATTGCGGGGATTTTTTTAGTAATGTCTAACCATACGTTGGTGACGATAATGATGAACATAAACCGGTTTATGATAAGAGCGTCTGTAAACCCTGCGCGCAGGTGCGTGTTGCACAATTACTTCGCGATGAACAGGATGGCGTACAACTACCACTTCTCTGCGTGGCGGCGGTGTTCCAACTCTTACACCAACTCTTACTTGTGCATTCGCTGCCTGGAAAGTGCAGGCTAATATTACTGCTGCTATTGCTAATTTTAATGTTTTCATAGTGTTATACATGAACATTTTTATGTTGTTGTTCATGTATTTAAGACAATAGCTATGCCAGCAGGTTTAACAGGGTAGGGGCAGTTTATTATCTGTCGCCAGATTAAGTCTGTAATCTAATGTAGTACAGTTAGTTAGGCTTTGTAACGAATATGATAGACTGATAAGCCCCCCGGGGCCTTATCAATCTGTCACAGAAACGTCTGCTTAATAAGTCATTATTGCTACCACCGGATAATGGTCAGAAGGTACCCTGCCGTTAAACGAATTGGTTAATATAGCGTAACGCTTAACGTTAAACTGTTTGGTCACAAAAATATGATCAATCCGGCTGTCTGATTTGGCATTTAAGTTAAAGGCATTGAATGAACCATTAGTCGCCAGTTTTATAGGCGCCAGTGTATAGCAGTCCCGCAGCACACCGGTACTGATTACTTCGGCATAGCTTTCGTTATGTTGGTCCACATTAAAATCGCCGGTAAATATGGTGGCGCTGTTGCCGGCCATCTCTTTAATTTTTCTTAATACCAGGCTGGCGCTTTCTTTGCGGGCAACCACGCCTACGTGATCCATATGCAGATTGAAAAAGTAAAATTTGAATCCGGTTTTGATGTCTTCAAACTGTGCCCAGGTACATATGCGGGGTAGCACGGCATCCCAGCCTTTATTGGGCCTGTCGGTAATGGTTGATAACCAGAAGTTGCCTTGTTTAAGTATTTTAAATTTAGTTGCCTTATAAAATATAGCCGAAAATTCGCCTTTCTTTTTGCCGTCGTCGCGGCCTATGCCTATCCATTTGTAGCCGGGTAAGCTATCAGCCATATTATTAAGCATATTATATTTGCCTTCCTGCGTGCCAAAAATATCAAGATCATTAAATTGTACGATCTTGCATATTACCGGGAAACGCAGCCCCCAGCCATTACCGTTAAGAGAATCTTCTTTGTTATCGTTACGCAGGTTATACGTACCGATGTTTAATTGCTGGCTAAACGACGCGGCGCTAAAAAAAATGCAGGCCAGGGTGATATAAATGGATTTTTTCATATAGTTTAATTGGCCTTAAATATATGAAAACCTGATTTATTAAGTAATTGACAAAAAAAACTTAATGAAGAAATAACATACGATATACGGAGAGCTGGCTGCCTCGCGAAGGAAGGATTAAATGGCAAATGGTATATTAATCCTCGTAAGCCTTTAAGTTATTTCTTAATAACCGCATTTCTTCCTGTATATCTTCAATACGGCGCAACAGGTGCGTTATTGCTTCAATGCCGGCTACGTTAATATCCAGCTCATTATGCAGGCGTATCATCCGCTCAAGCTTTTGTAATTCGCTCTCGGGGATATAGGTGGTATTGTTAACTATAGTGATCTCTACGAGGCCCGCTTCCTGCAGGTCAGTAATAAACGAATGTTCCAGCTGGTGGTAAATACAAAAATCGGTGGCTGTAATTAAATGTTTCGCGGTCATAACGATTTAAATTTATGCTGATGATTTAGCCAGTTCTTCAAAGAGTTGTTTTTGTTTATCGGTAAGATTAGTAGGCAACTGCAGCTCATAAGTAATATACAGATCACCAAATTCACCTTCTTTTTTATAAACGGGCAGCCCTTTGCCTTTTAGTTTAACTTTAGTGCTATTTTGCGTTTCGGGCTTTACTTTAACCTTTACTTTGCCGTTTAGGGTCTCGACCGTGATGTCGCCACCTAGTATGGCCGTATAGAGATCAAGCTTTACCGTATTATACAGATCAGCGCCCTTGCGTTTAAACCGCGGATCATCGGTAACCAAAAATTTAATAAATAAGTCGCCGCCCGGCCCGCCGTTGGCACCCGGCCCGCCATGGCCGGTAATTTTTATGGTTTGGCCGTTTTCAACACCGGCCGGTATGGTAATGCGGATATTTTTGCCGTTAACGGTTAACGTTTGTTTATGGCTCTCTAATATGTCTTTTACATTCAAATGTAATTCTGCATTCAAATCCTGCCCGCGGTATTTAGCCTGCCGCCTTTGCCCGCCGCCGCCACCAAACATCGACTGGAAGAAATCCGAAAAATCATCGCCGCCGCCGCCAAATCCCTCAAAATCAAACGCCTGCCCGCCACCGCCGCCATAGCTGCGTTGCTGCCGGCCCTGTTGCTGGCGTGCCTGTTCGTATTGTTCGCCATGCTGCCAGTTTTCGCCGTATTGATCGTATTTTTTTCTTTTCTCCGGATCGCTTAAAACCTCGTTAGCTTCATTAAGCTGCTGAAATTTTTTGTGGGCCTCGTCGTCGTTAGGGTTAAGGTCGGGGTGATATTTGCGCGCCAGCTTCCGATAAGCAGTTTTGATGTCTTTATCGGTAGCTGTCTTGGTAACGCCTAAAATTTGATAATAGTCAATAAATGCCATATAAGTATTTTAGCAACGCAATATTATGCGTGTTTAATTAACCTTAAAAATAGTGTATTGGTTTTATAAAAAAGTGATGCAGATCATCCCTTCGGCAAAAGTAGTTAGAAATCAGAAGTGCGTGTTTTGCAACGTTTAACATAATTGCGAAGATCAAGCACAATGCCGGCGAAAAAATAAACGATCAGCGGGAACCCGACAGAAAGAAAAGACGTGTAAATAAAAAACAGCCTTATTTTTGAGATAGAAATATTAAAACGCTCGCCAAGGTAAGTGCAAACCCCAAAAGAGTAACGTTCAAAAAAGGTGAGTAATCGCTGTAACATATTAATCAGGCTAACTTAAGTATTTTATTACCAACGCTGCATTGCAGGCATTTCTTATAATTGCAATAATAGTTTTTTAATTCTAATAACGCCTGCGATTCAAAAGCCGAATTTGCTTTTACACCCAGGCTGTCAAAATCGGCAATGATATTATTGTTTTCGCCGGGCAAACTTTCCAGCAGTTTCAGGCTCCGGTCAATATAATACTGCTGCTGGTTGTGCTTGCCATAACTAAACAAAAATAAAGCTAAAGTGTTTAATAAAAGTAAATCGGCCGAAGATTGTCCCATATTTTTTGAAGCGGACTTTGAAGGTTTGTCAAACTGGTAATGATCATCCCAATAGGTATTAACCTTAACGTCGCTAAATAGCTTTTGCAGGCTTTTGATATCCTTGATGTCCAGTACTTTTGAGAACAGGTGACTGGAGTTTACTACCAACGCCGCAAACTGGGCCAGTCTTACAGTGGGGAAATTTAAGGGCCTCATGCGCATAAATTTCCAAAGGTGATTGTCCACCGGCTTCAGGTTAAATTTCCTGCTCAGGAATTCATATTCTGTTTTTAATTTTCGCGGGTATTCATCTGTAAAATCTTCGTTTAAAAATCCGGCTTGCCCAAATATCAGCGCCTCAATTTGCAGGGTGTTATTTTTATGTTTGGCCAGGATGTTTTGCGGCAGCGATTTAGCCAGCAGTTCAAACGGTACCGCGTTTGTTTTAAACCCGAAGTTGGCAGCCAGGAACTGATAGAATGTTTCTTCCCAATCGCCACGGTTTAACCCGAGCGCTGTAATAACGGCCGCTGATTTTTTCTCTAAGCGTTCTATCAGTATCCGCGTAAACCAGGTCCTTAAAGTAAATTCGTCGAGTTTGCCAATACTTGCTTCGCACGGGATGACGGTCTGGTTTCCATAAACTAGGTTATGGTACCGGTTATATAAGTCGTCAGGAATGCGGTCTTTTAACTCGAGGGTTGGCATTTGGCGCCCGTCTGCTAGTATTACCGGTTCATCATCGCGGTAAACTACATGCAGGACCACGTTATAATAAGCCTGGTCTTTGGAGTGGTTGTGTTTACCCCAATCAGAAGAGGACAGGTGCAGCTCCACATTGCCGGCCCATAAGGTATCGCCGATTTTTATACGGGCATTGCCAAAGTCAGGACCCGAGTCGGTATTATGTGTGCCTGTTGCCAGGATTTCAACAGCTTCGCCGGCGGTAGTTTGCAGGTCGGTGCGCTCAAAAAGGCGGAACTTCCAGATGTAATGCAAAAAGTCTTCGGTGAAAAGCATTAACTAATGTAAGCAGATAAATTTTATATTTATCATTCCTATCTTACAAAATGCTTGATGAACCTTTAAAACCTCAAACTACTGCCAGCCGTATTAAATCTATTATCAGTGGCTCATTAGGTAATTTGGTAGAGTGGTATGACTGGTATGTTTATTCGGCCTTTAGCCTGTATTTTGCCGGTATATTTTTCCCGTCTGATAACCCGACCGTGCAATTATTAAACACGACGGGCATTTTTGCTGTTGGTTTTTTAATGCGGCCGATAGGGGGATGGGTAATGGGCACTTATGCCGATAAGCACGGGCGTAAAGCGGCATTAACCGCGTCTGTATTATTAATGAGCCTGGGTTCATTTATTATTGCGATAACCCCCGGCTATAAAGAGATTGGCGTTGCCGCGCCCGTTATATTACAAATAGCGCGCATGATACAGGGCCTGAGTGTCGGCGGCGAATATGGTACCAGCGCCACTTATTTAAGCGAAATGGCCGGCAGAAAGCGTCGCGGGTTTTACTCAAGCTTTCAATACGTAACCCTAATTATGGGGCAGCTTATTGCGCTGGGCGTGCTGGTATTATTGCAACAGGTGTTTTTAACCGAAGCACAGTTACATGCCTGGGGATGGCGCATCCCGTTCTTTATCGGCGCCGTGCTGGCCATATCCGTAATGTATTTAAGAAGAAACATGCAGGAGTCGGTATCCCTGGCAAACCATCCGCAGCCTTTATCAACCCGCGGCACCTTAAAAGAGCTGGCTAAACATCCCAAAGCCGTGTTTACTGTAGTGGGCCTTACGCTGGGTGGTACCGTGGTGTTTTACACGTTTACCACTTATATGCAAAAGTTTTTGGTGATCACCTCCGGCTTCAGTAAAAGTGCAGCGACGCTGATATCTGCCTTTACACTGGTGGCTTTTATGTTATTGCAACCCTTGTTTGGTTTATTATCTGACAAAATCGGGCGCAAACCGATGCTGGTTGCCTTTGGGATTTGCGGCACTATAGCAACCGTGCCCATTTTAATTGCACTGGGCCATACCAAAGATTTCTGGACCGCATTTATGCTGATCATGTGCGCGCTGATTATCGTCAGCGGCTATACCTCCATCAACGCGGTGGTGAAGGCCGAAATGTTTCCGTCGCATGTCAGGGCATTGGGGGTGGGGTTACCGTATGGGCTGGCGGTATCTATATTCGGTGGCACCGCCGAGCCATTGGCTCTGGTGTTTAAAAATAATAATCACCAGGAGTGGTTTTATTGGTACGTGGCATTTTGTGTGCTGATATCGCTGGTGGTCTACATAACTATGAAGGATACAAAAAAGCACTCAAAGATAGAAGCGGAAACTACTATACCAGGCTCGATATAATATTGATACTTAACGCCACGATAGCGGTATTGAAAGCAAAAGAGATTAGTCCGTGCATCCAGGCCAGCCTGCGGATATTACGTGCCGAGATTTCGACGTCAGATACCTGGAACGTCATCCCGATAACAAAAGAGAAGTATACAAAGTCAAGATAATCGGGCTCCGCCTCATCCGGGAACTGCAGGCCGCCTGCTACTTTGGTATTACCATCATCCGTATCGGTGTCATAATACATATGTGCATAACGCATGGTAAACAGGGTATGCACCAGCCACCACGATACGATTACCGAAGCCATTGCCAGTAAAATATGGCCGGTAATATCAGCGCCCGCCTGCCCTTTGGTTGACTTTAGCAGGAACAGGATGGCGCCCAAACTAATTACCGATGCAGACACCACGAACAAAAATATAAGCGTCCGGCTTGAATCCTGCAATTTGGCAATCTTCCTGATCTCTCTGGGGTGGGCGTTTAGGATAATGATCCAGTCCATTATAATTACGGCCAGCGCAAAAGTTACCCAGCTAATTAAGGATACCGCCGGCCAGCTAAAATTTTTACGTGTAATCAAAAATGCGGTCAACGCTGCGCCGAATGATATATATACCCGGTAATGCGCGTCAAACTTAAAGAAAGCGTTGTTTGGAAGTTTTATGATTTTTGGAAGTATTTTTTTCGCCATCGGTATCAGTTATTACGGGGCAATATACTATTCCTCGTCAATAATATGCGCAACGCGGCCCACTTGTCCGTCTTCCAATCGTACTTTTATACCGCGCGAGTGAAAAGATGAACTGGTTAGCAGATCTTTAACTATGCCCCGGGTTAATTTACCCGAGCGCTGATCTTTTTTCAGGATGATGTCCACTTCCAGGCCGGGATAGATGTCGCTTCTGTTTTGTCCGTTCATAGTTCTTTTTTACTTCACCAACTTAGCTACCGCCCAGTCAACCGTGTCAAACTTAAAGCTGCCCACCAGTTTGGTCATGGCACCGGCAATATGCTCATTGCCTAAATTGCCTATGCTGCCCTCGTGGGTATGGTTAACTGTTTTATTGGGGTTGAATTCGCCTTTTTCAATAGCCAGGCCAATTTGCTTATAGGCATCACGGAAGGGAGTGCCATTTAATACCATTTTATTAACTTCTTCAACACTAAACAGGTAGGCATATTTAGGGTCGTCCAATATATCCTGATTAACGGAGATGTTTTGCAGCATAAAGGTTGCCATGTGCAGGCAGTTCTTTAAATCTGTAAAAGCCGGAAACAGCAGCTCTTTCAATAGTTGCAGTTCGCGGTGATAGCCTGATGGCAGGTTGGTGGTCATCATGGCCACATCATTGGGCAGGGCCTGCAAACGGTTGCATTTGCCGCGCATAATTTCCCATACATCCGGGTTCTTTTTATGCGGCATTATGCTGCTGCCGGTGGTTAGTGTATCCGGATAGCTTACAAAGGCAAAGTTTTGGCTCAGGTATAAGGCCTGGTCCATTGCCATTTTAGCTAAAGTTGCCGCTATTGATGATAATGCCTGTGCAATGATACGCTCGGTTTTACCACGGCCCATTTGGGCGTAAACTACGTTGTAATTGAGACTTTCAAAGCCTAAAAGTTCAGTAGTCAGGGTGCGGTTTAGCGGGAAAGATGAGCCATAACCTGCCGCCGATCCTAACGGATTTTTATTGGTGATCTTATAAGCGGCTAAAACCAGCTCCAGATCATCAACCAAACTCTCTGCATACGCCCCAAACCATAAGCCAAATGAAGACGGCATAGCCACCTGTAAATGAGTATAGCCGGGCAGCAGGGTATCTTTATGTTGCTCTGATAATGCTATCAGCTGCTTAAAAAGTTTTTGTGTTTCCTCAACCACCTGCTGCAGTTCATGCCTGAAAAATAATTTCAGGTCAACCAGCACCTGGTCGTTACGCGAGCGGCCGCTGTGAATTTTCTTGCCCGCATCGCCAATACGCTGGGTAAGCAGCATTTCAACCTGCGAGTGTACGTCTTCAACACCCGGTTCAATGGTAAAATTGCCTTTTTCAATATCGGCATAAATATTTTTGAGTTCGCGTTGTACGGCTTCCAGGTCCCCGGCGCTCATCAGGCCTATGCTTTGCAGCATTTGCGTGTGGGCCAATGATCCCAGCACATCAAAGGCCGCCATTTGCGTATCAAACTCGGTATCGCGGCCAACGGTAAATTGCTCTACCAGCTCGTCAACATTAGTGGTTTTTTGCCATAGCTTGCTCATGGTGCAAATATGCTAAATATTTTGATGATGATGAGATCTCTCCGATAGCTATCGGGATGTTTAATCCCTCAGCGGAACTTGTGATTTAATAAAAATTATAAGTTTTCAGTGACCGGTTAAGTCATCTACGCCCCGTCTAAGAACTAACTAAACTATCTTATCCAACATCTGCACATACAACTCAATACCCTCCCTGATCTCATCCACATACACAAACTCATCCGCCATATGCGAGCGTGCCGAATCGCCGGGGCCAACTTTGATAGACTGGATATCCAGTAACGACTGGTCGGATGTGGTAGGCGAGCCATAAGTGATCCTGCCGAGTGCCAGTCCTGCCTGCACTATCGGGTGCGCCCGGTCAATAGATGACGGTTTTAAGCGGATGGAACGGGGTGTTACCTCACAGCCCACATTTTGGCGTATGATCTCTAAAACTTCTTCGTTACGGTAGGCGTCTGTCACCCTTACATCAACCACAAAGTTACAGCTTGCCGGTACTACATTATGTTGCGACCCCGCATTGATCACGGTAACCGACATCTTGATCGGCCCGAAAACATTGCTCTCCTTTGGAAACTTATACGTGCGGAACCATTCGATGTCCCTCATAGCTTTATAAATAGCATTGTCGCCCTCCTCGCGGGCGGCATGGCCGGCTTTACCGTGGGCCACACAATCCAGTACCATTAAACCACGTTCGGCAACGGCTAATTGCATCAGGGTTGGTTCGCCCACGATCCCAAAATCAAGCTGACCCAGTTCGGGTATGATCAGTTCGAGGCCATTAACGCCCGAGATCTCTTCTTCGGCAGTAGTGGCCAGGCAAAAGTTGTATTTAAGGTTGGTACGGTCATAAAAATATAAAAACACCGCGATAAGCGATACCAGGCAACCGCCGGCATCATTACTGCCCAGGCCGTATAGTTTTCCATCTTCGGTTACCGCGTCATAAGGATCGCGGGTATAGCCCGAGTTTGGTTTTACCGTATCATGATGTGAATTAAGCAATATGGTTGGTTTTGCAGCATCAAAATGTTTATTCCAGGCCCAAAGGTTATTCAGCTTACGGTTAGGGGTGACGCCATGCGTCTTCAGGAAATTTTCAATCAGGTCGGCAGTTCTGTCTTCTTCTTTGCTAAAAGAGGGGATAGATATCAATTGCTGTAAAAGCTGTACGGCCTGTTGGTATAATGCGTTAATGTCGGTCATGATGTAGGGTAAAATTAGTGTTTTTTGCGCACGTTGGACTGCGCCTGTTCTATAACGTTTAGTTTAAGCAAACAATCCTTTATCGCGGTCAATAAATTTAGGTCGTTGCAAATTAAGCCCCAGTTTTTTATTCAGCTGTTCAGAAACATAATCGGCCAGCTCAGGCGAGTACCGCTCGTCATGCTGATGCATAAAGAACCAAACCGACTGCAGGCCCTGGTCGCGCCATTGCTTAATGCGGTCAACCCACTCGTCTACCCTCACGTAATCTGTTTTATCCAGGCTATTGCCTACAAAACGGATAAACGCGTGCGGGGTAGGTAAGTTCATATGCACGCAATCCCGCCGGCCGGAAGCATCGGTGATTACCGCGCCGATGTTTAATTCATGGAACAGGTTAAACACGTTTTGGCGCACCTCATCATTGGCAAACCATTCTTTATGGCGCAGCTCTACAAATACCGGCACATCCTTTGGCAGCTGCTCCAGGTAAGCTTTTAATTCGGGGTAACTTTTGGGGGTAAAGTTATCGCTCAGCTGCAAAAACAGTGGTCCCAGCTTATCGCCGAAGGCTAAAATACCTTCGTAAAAAGTGGTGGTTATTTCTTCGGCATTTTTAAGCCTGCGGATGTGGCTGATGCTTTGCGAAAATTTGGGGCAAAACTTAAAATCGGGGCTGGCATTGGCCTTGTCCTTCCATTTACTAATGGTTGAGGCCGGATAAAGGTTGTAAAATGTAGCATTCAATTCAATGCAATCAAAGTGCTTTACGTATTCATCCAAAAAATTGGCGTCCTTGGTTTTAGGGGGATAGATCTTGCCTACCCACTCTTTACGCCCCCATTTGGCACACCCCACATGCACCTGTAACGGCAAATTGTTTTTTGCAGCGGCAAGCGTGTTAATGGTTAACTGTGGGTCGGCGGGTAACGTAAAGTCTATCGTCGCTAATTCTTCGGAGGGTACACGGCCAAATTCCATAATCAAATAATCTTTGGGCAAGATAAATATTTTGTCTGAACCGTTGATGAATATGATGAGTTTGATACACACCATAACCTGAAAATGCCGCGGTCCGATCAGCATAAACATTTTGCGGTTAAATTAAGATAAACAGGTGCCGCTGATAATTTAATAAATGTGTAATGCTATATTAGCTATTAATAAAACACTAAACTTTTTGAAGGTTATGGTGTCTATAGTTGCAGGTGTTTATATTGGGCGACAGCGGATCAACCCAACTAGCTGATAAAGTATGGCAGGGGTAAATAAAAAATTTTCTTTTTGGATGTGGTTGCTGATACCGGTAATACTTGGCTCATGCACCGGCGACAAAAAAATTTACACCAGTGATTGCGATAATTCCGTCACCTTTAAGCCGGTTACCTATGCCCATTTAATTGACAGCCTGCGGTATTATGATAAAAAATATATTGAAATAAGCGGCGGAAAATACCGCGAAGGCAAAGAGCAGTCGGCCTTGTTTAATGACAGCTTATATATGCCGGCGCCCAGCACCGCTTTATGGGTTAATTTTAGCCAGGACTGCCCGCTTTATTTATCAGGCACCCGGGTTGGGTTCTTTGAATACAGTAACGGCGGTTATACCAGCATTAACAATAAAAAAGTACGTATACGGGGCCGGCTCGATCTGCATAACCATGGCTATTTAAAGCAATATAAGGGCTGTATAGACCGTGTGAGTTTTATAGAGCTTTAATACTGCCCGCTGCGCGGCGGTTGTTACCAAAAAAATTAAATAGATAACTGCAGGCCGTCATAGGCCAGTGCTACGCCCGGGGGTAATTCGGCGCAGATATCGGCATGTTTACCTAAACGGTGGCTTATGTGGGTAAAATAAGTAGTCTCCGCACCTAATTCGCGCGCAAATGCGATGGCCTCGTCAAGCGTGAAATGCGAGATATGGGTTTGCTTTTGCAGTGCATTTATCACCAGGATCCTGCTGCCTTTTATTTTTTCTTTTTCCGTGTCTGATACCGTTTTGGCGTCGGTGATATAGGTAAAATCATTAATCCGGAAGCCCAGCACCGGAAGTTTGTAATGCAATACTTCAATGGGGATAAAATGGATACTGCCGATATCAAACGGTGCCAAACCAATAGGGTGGATGTCGACCTGCGGTATCCCCGGATATTTAAACTCGGAGAACACGTACGGAAACTCACGCATCAGCGCCGCTTCAACACGCGCATCAGCATAAATATTCATGGGTTCCTGTTGTTTAAAATTAAAGGCCCGTATATCATCCATTCCGGCAATATGGTCCTTATGCTCATGCGTATACACAACGGCATCAAGGTGCTGCACATTGGCGCGCAGCATCTGGTACCTGAAATCGGGTCCCGAATCTATGGCCACTACCTTATCGTCAGCCTCAATTAGTATGGACGACCGCAGCCGTTTATCGTGCCTATCTGCAGAAGTGCATATTGCGCAGCCGCATGCAATTACAGGTACGCCCTGCGATGTCCCGGTGCCTAAAAAAGTTACGGTCACAGCTGCAGTTTGGTTTGTTTAAGTTGTTGTAAAAAAGTTAACTGTTTATCATCCAGTAAATTAGGGTCGATCTCCAGTTCGCGCATCAGCTCGGCCAGGGCCAGAATCTTACTTTCAAGGTTCGAGAAACGGTTAACTACAATCATCTTACTGTTTAGCAAAAGGCATGCCCCGGTTTTAAAGTTGCCTTTTTCATAGCGCACCTTGTAGCCCGCTGTTTTTAGCAGCATCTCCATTTTTTCGAGCGTATGGGTAGTAAGGGTAAGCATTAACCAAAAGTACGGATAATGCGCTATTTTAATGATCAGACTTACGAAGTTTTTAAAACTTCGTAAGTCTCTACATTGATCTTACTTCAAATTCACCACCTCAACACCGGGATGCGCCTTGGTATCAAAAGTAAAAGTTGCCTCGGGAACATTTGCGCTGGCGGTAAATGTGCGCAAAGTATAAGTGTACCTGCTGCCGCTGCGATCAAAAATAAGGGCGCTGTAAATTTGCTTTTTTGTCTTGTCTATCAGCAGGCGTATTTTAAAGAATTGTGCTTTCTCGCTCTCGGGCGACAGGTCAATTGCCTGGTAGATTTTACCGCCGATTTTCTGGTCGCCGGTGTACAGGTATTTATAACCATGCTCATAGATGGTGAATAGCTGCGCCGGGTTAAAGCCCTCGCTGCTTTTATCAGCGTTGCTTAGCTGTACCTCTTTATCTTTTTTCAGATAGGTCCACTGGCTTTTGCCATCATTGATGATCTCCTGCTCAACATCAGGTTTGCCGCTGCCTGCGGTATAAAGGGTCACTTTATATTTGTTGGTTTTCGACTGGGTGATCAGCGTACCGTTACGGGTTTCTTTAACGCCGGCCTGGGGGTTATCAACAGTAAAACTAAAGTCGCTTTTAATAACGGGATAAGCGCGGTATTTCTGGCTTACCTGTTTTAAGATCACTTTAGCCTGCGCATCTTTTTGAGCGAGGGCCGGAGTACTTGCCAATATAACAAGGGCATAAAGTATTATCTTTTTCATATAAAGGTTCTGACTTGTTTTTGTGAGGAACGTTTAAGCCGTTTTTTGGTTTGGCAGCAAAAAGTATTTGTTAATCCTTATTCAACGTTTCCAGGTACTGCATTAGTGAGTATTCGTCAGGATACAGCACCTCGCGGGCCTTGCTGCCCTCAAACGGACCCACAATGCCACAGGCTTCCAGCTGGTCAATGATACGCCCGGCGCGGTTATAGCCCAGTTTTAGTTTGCGCTGTATCAATGAAGTTGATCCCTGCTGGTGCATCACGATCAGCCGCGCTGCTTCTTCAAACATGGGGTCGCGGTCATTAGGATCAAAATCTTTGGCGCTGCTGCTTTCGCCTTCGCCAACGTATTCCGGCAATAGCATGGCGGTAGGGTAGCCGCGCTGGTTACCGATAAAGTCGGATATCCGTTCAACCTCAGGTGTGTCCACAAAGGCGCATTGCAGGCGGATCAGATCGCTTCCGGTCGAGAATAACATATCACCGCGGCCTATCAGCTGGTCGGCGCCGCCTGCGTCAAGTATGGTACGCGAGTCGATCTTTGACAATACCCTGAACGCCAGCCTCGACGGGAAGTTGGCCTTAATGGTACCCGTAATAATATTAACCGATGGCCGTTGCGTAGCAATAACCAGGTGGATGCCTACCGCACGCGCCAGCTGCGCTATACGCGCTATGGGCTGTTCAACTTCTTTACCGGCGGTCATCATCAAATCGGCAAACTCATCAATCACCAGTACAATAAAGGGCAGGTAACGGTGCTTTTCGGGGTCGCTTATTTTACGGTTGACAAATTTGGCGTTATATTCTTTTAAGTTACGTACCTGGGCGTCTTTAAGCAGGTCATAACGCTGGTCCATCTCAATACAAAGCGAGTTAAGCGTGTTAACCACTTTCTTGGTATCGGTAATGATCGCGTCAGCCTCATCAGGCAGTTTGGCCAGGAAGTGACGCTCTATTTTCCGGAACAGCGTTAACTCCACCTTCTTGGGATCAACCAATACAAACTTCAGCTCGGCAGGGTGTTTCTTATAGAGTAATGAAACCAGGATGGCATTGATACCAACCGATTTACCCTGGCCGGTAGCACCGGCAACCAGCAAGTGGGGCATCTTGGCCAAATCGGCAATAAATACTTCGTTTGATATGGTTTTACCCAGGGCGATAGGCAGATCCATAGTGGTGTTCTGGAACTTCTCGGTCGCCAGTATAGACCGCATGGATACCATCTCCGGATTTTGGTTAGGTACCTCAATACCTATGGTGCCTTTACCCGGCATAGGGGCAATGATCCGGATGCCTAGTGCTGCCAGGCTTAAAGCGATATCATCCTCCAAATTCTTGATCTTGGAGATCCGCACACCCGGTGCCGGTATAATTTCATATAAGGTAACCGTTGGCCCAATGGTGGCTTTGATCTTGTCGATCTCGATATTATAGTGGTTAAGCGTTTCAACAATTTTGTTCTTGTTAGCTTCCAGTTCTTCAGAGTTCACGGCTATTTTGCCTGATCCGTAGTTCTCCAGCAAATCAAGCGTAGGATATTTATAGGATGCCAGGTCAAGCTTATGGTCATAAGCGCCAAACTGGTCAACCAGCGATTTTGCTTTGTCATCGTCAGTTTTTTCCACGTTAAGCACTGGGCTTGGGCGCTCTGTCTCTAACGTCAGCGGGATATCGGTATCAAAGTCGGGATTTACATTTTCGTCATCAGGGGTTAGCACCACTGTTTCATGAAATATAGGTTCGGGTACTATCGGCGCCAATGGCTGATTGGTAAATGCCTCTGGCTTCATGATCTTGTTTCCCTTGGGCCATTCAACCGGATGCGAAATTTCTTCGTCTACCAGTTCAACCGGATCATTGGTAAAATTGTCCCGGATACCCCCGGCAGCGCCGGCTGCTGTTGCAGCCTCTTTAGCTTTGCGCTGCGGCACCTTAAAATCAATATTGTAAGCAATGATCAGTACCGTTAACGCCGCAAAAATAAGTACGCCGCCCGTGCCCGATTGCCCGATCTGGATATCCAGCAATTTGTTGGTCCAAAATCCAAACTGTCCCTCTAAAAAGTGCGGTGCATCCTCCACAAAGGCATGCACAAAACCAATGGCTACGGATATAAAGATCAGCCCGAAAAATGAATAGCCTAAAGTACGTAAGACAGAAAATAGCCTTACCTTAAACAACATGCGGTAACCTATCACAAAAAATACAAATACAAACAGGAAAGACGCTATGCCAAACCACTCAAATATAAATTGGTTGGATAGCAGGGCGCCAAATTTACCCAGCCAGTTTTCAACCGGTTCTATCCCTTTCAGTTTAAGCTCGGCCTGGTTCCTGAACAGGTTGTGCCAGCCGCCGTTAGCTGCCGATACATAGCTTTGATCTTGCTGCCAGGTAAACAGATAAGAAGTAAATGCAATCAAAAAAAACAAGGAAAGCAACAGGAAAAACAAGCCCAGGATTTTTATTAAGCGCCCGTCCTGCATATCAAAAACAGGCATTCTCTCAACTTTTGGCCTTACTGTACGTTCCTTTGAACCTTTTTCTGAAGATTGACGAGGAAGATTTTCCTCTTTAAAACTATTTGATCTAAACTGATTTCCTTTTACCGGCATCCTTATGTAACAGAAGTATGTGCAAATATAAAGTTAATAGATTAAACAACTATGTGTCGTTATTTTTAATTTTTTAGTAATATTGACAATAATGAGCGTAGAACAACTGGAGCAATATATCACCACCGGTGACTTACCCGGCCTTAATAAGCTATTAACGCAAAACCCCGCATTGGCAACCGTGTTAACCAGCCATAAGGTATCGCCGCTTATGTTATCCTGCTACTACAAAAAGCCCGAAGTTACCCAGCTGCTTCTAAAATATGTGGAGGAGATCAATCTTTTTGAAGCATCAGCGGCGGGGAAATTTGACGTGGTGGCGCACCTGGTTTTTAACCATCCCGACGCGGTTAACCTGTATGCCGATGACGGCTTTACACCCTTGGGCCTTGCCTGTTATTTTGGCCAGTTTGAAGTTGCCCGTTACCTGGTTTTAAAAGGTGCCGATGTTAACCTGCCGTCAAAGAACGGCTTTAACGTATTCCCGTTACACTCGGCCGCTGCCGGCAATTATACCAATATAGCGCGCATGCTTGTTGAAAATGGCGCGCAGGTAAATATAAAACAACAGGCGGGCGCTACGCCGCTGCATACGGCGGCGCAAAACGGCAATTTAGAGTTATTGATACTGCTGCTTGAAAACGGCGCGGTAGTTAACAGCCGCATGGAAGGCGGCAAACTTCCCGCTGACCTGGCCCGCGAAAAGGGATTTGACGAAATAGCAGAAATTTTGAGTTAGAAAAGAATATACCAGGCAACCAACTGTTGCCCAATAAACAAAAAGCGGTAGGTATATAATACCACCGCTTTTTTAACGAACTAAAAAAAACATCACTTTAATTAGATACAAATACCGTATAATTTGCGGTTGCGAGGTTGGCTATTTTAGCAGTAGCGTTGGCTAACAGCACTACGTTACGCTCGCCGTATTTGGCGATAAGGTTTTTTACATACAACCATTGCTGGTACTTAACGGGCACTTTGGTGTCCCTTCTCTGCGCAAAAAATGCCGGGTCGGTTGCTACCATTGCTTTAACGGCATCGTAAAACCCGGGATTAACAGGTGCGCTGGAACTCATGGTTGGGTAGGCGTCGCCCCAGGTGTTGTAAAAGTCCTGAAATAGTTTTTCTTTCTGCAGATTGGTATGGTATATCCAGGGGCTTGAAGTGTTGTATAAATAATCTACATATACCCTGAAGTTCTGGTATTCGGGGTTCTGGGTCAGGGCCTGTCTCAGGCAGTCGGTATTTCCGTCAATTAAACCGGCAATAGTTTGAGGGTCCTTCGTGGTCAGAATTTCGTTGATGGGGCATTGGGCATTGGTCGCCGTGTTGATACCAAAAGCCAACAAGCAAAATAGCAGTGCTTTTTTCATAACTCAACCTCCTTATAATTGGTAGAATAAAGCTATGAAATAATTATAACAAAATTGTTACAATTGGTGAAAATATTTTTAGCGCCTTTGGGTGCCAGGTATTTAGCTATTAAACAGGCCGGGCGACATTTTGAATTAGCCGTATTATTCTGTATTTTCAGGAATTACGAGGTATTATGAAGAAACTGCTCTTTTTTATTTTTCTGATCACGGCAAAAGCCTTTTCACAACAGGCAACAGTTAATGAGGCGGCCTACATCAAGGCCAACTATACCAAGCATGAATACCAGATACCCATGCGTGATGGTAAAAAGCTGTTTACAGCTGTATACACACCGAAAGACAGCTTAAAGCAATATCCTTTTATGATGGACCGCACCTGTTATAGTGTGGCACCTTATGGCGCCGATGCTTATAAACCGGCGCTTGGCCCTTCACCGCAATTTGTGCATGACGGTTATATTTTTGTTTACCAGGATGTGCGCGGCCGCTGGATGAGTGAAGGCATTTATGAAGAAATGACACCCGAGCTGGAGGTGCACAAAACAAATAAAGACGTTGATGAAGGCACAGATACTTATGATACGATAGACTGGCTGCTGAAAAACGTGCCCGGCAATAATGGCAAAGTAGGGGTGTGGGGGATATCCTATCCCGGGTTTTATACAACAACCGCTTTGCTGAGCCGGCATCCGGCGCTGGCAGCCGCGTCGCCGCAGGCGCCTATAGCTGATTTATGGCGTGACGATGGCTGGCACAATGGCGCCTTCTTCCTGGTGGCAAACTTTGGCTTTTATCCCGGCTTTACCAACCGGCAGGACGATAAACCTACCCAGCGCCCGGGCGGGCGTTTTGTCGCCGGCACCGATGACGGTTACGATTTCTTTATGAAAATGGGGCCGATGAAAAATACCAATAACAAGTATTATAAAGACACCATCCGGCTTTGGAATGAAATGCTGGATCACCCGGATTACGATCAGCACTGGAAAGACCGCAATGTGCTTACACACCTGCATGATATAAAAACTGCCGTGCTGGTTACCGGTGGCTGGTATGATGCCGAAGATCTGTATGGCGCTATCAACACCTACAAAACCCTGGTAAAGAAAAACCCGAACACGCCGGTATATTTTACAATGGGCCCCTGGGTGCATGGCGGCTGGGCGCGCGGGCCCGGCGACCACCTGGGCGATGTGGATTTCGGCGGTGCGCAGGGGCCGCATTATCGTGATGATATTGAGTTTCGCTTTTTTAGTCATTATTTAAAGGGAACGCCCCTGGCTATACCCCGGGTGTCTGCATTTGAAACCGGGGTTAACCAATGGCGGGGCTATAACGTATGGCCGCCGCAAAACACTGCCGATAAACAATTGTATTTTTTGTCGGGTGGTAAATTATCATTTACCCCGGCTGCGGCAGGCAAGGATAGTTTTGACGAATATGTGTCTGACCCGGCAAACCCGGTTCCGTTTATGGCCGACAGGAAGCAAACAATGGATATGCAGCGCGAATACATGACAGCCGACCAGCGTTTTCTGGCCGGCCGCAAAGATGTGTTGAGCTACCAAACCGATGTGTTGGATAAAGATGTTACGCTGGCCGGTAATATCTGGGCCAACCTGCAGGTATCCACCACCGGTACTGATGCCGATTTCGTAGTAAAAGTGCTGGATGTTTACCCGGATACGGCGGCTAATAATAAATTCACGGCTCCGGGCGTAAAAATGGCGGGCTACCAGCAAATGGTGCGCAGCGAGCCTGTACGGGGTAAATACCGAAATAATATTGAACACCCCGAGCCCTTTGTACCGGGACAGGTAACGCCGGTTAATTTCGAGCTGCAGGATATACTGCACACCTTTAAAAAGGGACATAAAATTATGGTCCAGGTGCAAAGTACGTGGTTCCCGCTGATTGACCGTAACCCGCAAACTTTTGTGAATATTATGAAGGCGGATGAAAGCGATTTTAAATCTGCCACGCATAAAATTTATACTTCAAAACAGCATCCGAGCTTTTTAAAAGTGCGGGTGGTGGAGTGATAAGTCAAGATAACAAAAAAGAGCCGGTTCAATCAAACAATTCCTGGCACTTCTCACAGTAGTAGGAGTGCCTTTTTGTTTTACCCGTATCCGTTTTATGGAAAGGGATCAGGTTGCGCGGGCAGATATCTTTTTCGTAAGCCTCCAGGTGTTTAATAAGTGTGCCCGCTTTACGGTATTTCAAAAACTCGCCGCTAAATTTAACCACTTCGGTTATCAGGTCCTTCAGTTTAGCATCAGGTATTTCGCCGATAACACTTTCAGGGTGCAAATGCGCGCGGAACAGCGACTCGTTTTTAATGATATTGCCCGAGCCCGAAAAGATCTTCTGATCAAGCAAGGCGTCGCAGATCATCATTTTAGGTTTGGCCTTTAGTTTTGCCAGGGCCTTATCATCATCCCATTTCCTGCTCATAATATCTGCCGACCAGTCGTACAGGTCATCCAGGGGTTCTTCAATCAATTTAATAGAGCTGATAGAAAAATTAACCTCGCCATTAGCGAACTGCATATGTAAAGAAGCATTCTTTTTAGGCCGGTCATTAATGTAATATGAACCAAATAACATTAAATGTACCCTCACCGTAAATTTAGGGAAGCAAAGCAGCGTATGCTTGCCCCAGGTTTTAATATCCTTAAGCGTTTTACCTATCAGCATATCCGCATCAAAACCTTTGGCATAGCCATTGGCATCAATTACCTTTTTGCCTTTAAACGGCAATAACTTTTCTTTTAATATTAAAATAGATGGTCCTTCGGGCATGGATTTGTTTTTTGGTTAAATGCAAAGATTGAGCCATTGTATTAGGTATAATTGTTATTTTAGGATCCTGAAACCTTATCAACCATGAAATTTAAATTTACTATTACTGCAATCTGCTGCGTTTTTTGTTTTTACCAGGGCTTTGGTCAGAAGCAAACAGTTTTTTTCTTAAAAAATTCGGGCGAAAAGGTCGATAAAATAGAGAAAGCTGATTTTTTCAGGGCCATAACCGGGCCCGATTCCGGCTCAACCTTATATAACGTTGCCGAGTATTATAAAGACAACAAACTTAAACTAATCAGTAAAACTTCAAATATTGATCCGCTATCATTTGAGGGGCAATGCATAAGCTATTACCCTACAGGAAAAAAACAAGAAATCGCCAACTATCATAACGGCCATAAAGAAGGCGAATATTATAAATATTATAAAAATGGCAAACTGTATATCCACACCATTTTTGAGCCTAAAGACCAGGATAATACTGTTGAGGTATTAATGGATTGTATTGACACCGCCGGAAAAGTTGTTTTAAAAGATGGCATTGGCTATTATATTGGTTATGATGATGATTTTAAAAATGTAAATGAAGAGGGCGGGATCAAAGCAGGCTTAAAGAACGGCCAATGGAAAGGCACCGCTAAACTGGGCGACGACAAACTTGATTTTAATGAAGAATACGACGCCGGAAAATTAATTACCGGGAAATCTGTAGACGCAGCCGGCGCAACTTATAATTATACACAGCGAAATGTACAGCCGCAATTTAAGGGAGGACTGGGGGCGTTTGGCCAGTTTTTGGGCAGCGAGATAAAATACCCGGGATGGGCAAGGATTAACCGTACCCAGGGCAAAGTATTGGTAGCGTTTGTAGTTGGAAAAGATGGTTCATTAGGCGATTTTAAGATCATACAAAATCCAAATGATCAAATGTCTGAAGAGGCTGTGCGGGTATTGAAAATGTCACCCAGGTGGACGCCGGGACTGTTTTACGGCAAAATAGCGCGGGTATCCTATACGGTCCCTATCAATTTTAAATTAAATTAATAAATGATTTTTATTGACAGCTTGTTTCGCGAAGATTGTATCGGCTTTAGCAATATTAAACACTTAGCTGGTTCACTGAAATTTCCTGCTTAACCGTATGCGCGATACATCCGTGGTAGCCGGCAGCAATATCAATGGGCGTTAAATAATAAGTTTCGCTGTTGTAGCATAATTCGTCCGCAGAAACATCAATATCCGGCAGCGGGGTATGGACCCCGGTGCCCAGGGCTTTCAGCACAGCCTCTTTGCGTGTCCAGTATTTAAAAAATTCGGTACCGGGGTCTTTCGCTGCGCGGATTTTTTGCTGTTCGTTAGCGGTAAAATAATCGTCGTAATCCAGGTCAACAGGTTTCATTACTTCGATATCGACACCCACTTTGCCGTTTAATGTGGCGCAGCCTATAACCCGGTTGCCTGAGTGTGAAATGTTAAAATCAAACCCGCCGTTAAAATACGGCCGCTGGTAATCGTTATAAACAATTTCAACCAAAGTAAGGCCGATCCCGAAATGCTTTAATAAGGCAAGGATCAACAGGTTACCCGCTACAGATAACTGGACATCCAGGTGGTTCTTTTTCAATAATAGCTGTTGCCTGATCCGGTCGGGGATAAACTCCAGCCGTTGTTGCAGCTCATCGTCGCTCCAGGGTTTAAGTATTTCGGTGTGGCAGCAAACTATCATTGTAATAATATTGTTTCATTATAAACGCGCTAAACTTTAGCCGAATTATTTTATCTGAAATATAAACAAACAATGCTTACTATTGACTGTAGTTAGCCTCAAACCAATTTATAAACTGATACCCCAAAAGTAACTATATCTATCTAATATGAATCCACTGAGTATTGTACTCGGAGCAAACCGCCCGGACCTTATCCGCGAGGAAACACTTGCTACTTTATTTGCCAAATCAGCCGTATTATATGCCGATAAAACGGCGCTTATATTTCATGATCAATCTTTATCCTATGCCGAGCTTGACCGCTGGAGCAACGCCATAGCCGAATATCTTAATAAAAAAGGCATAACCCGCGGCAGTAAAGTGGGAGTATGGTGGCAGCGTGGTTTAGAATTGCATGCAGCCATTTTAGGCATTGTAAAATCAGGCGCTACGTATGTGCCGGTAGACAGGGAAATACCCGCCGAGCGTGTTGAATTAATATTGGATGAAGTTGGTGCCGACGGGGTTTTTAGCCTGCAAAAATTAAACTCGTCATGCCCCAGGCTGCTGGTGCCGCCTATGCCCGCTTTTGGTACAATGGTTAAACTGGCCAAAGGCCCCCAACCCGATGATTGTGCGTATGTGCTTTATACATCGGGCAGTACGGGTAAGCCCAAAGGTATCCCCATCAGTCAGAAACAAATTTGCCACCTGGTCAGGTCTGAGCAAACCGTTTTTAACATCAGGGAAACTGATAAGGTTTACCAGGGCTTCTCGGTATCGTTTGATATGTGGTGTGAAGAAACCTGGATAAGCTACTTTGCCGGGGCTACGCTGTGGGTGTCTGACAATACCACTTCAAAGGCCATTGATGAACTGGGCGACGTTATCAGACAACAAAATATAACCATACTGCACGCTGTGCCAAGCCTACTGGCAGTGATGGATGATAATATAAACTCACTCAGGCTGGTTAACGCCGGCGGCGAGGCCTGTACACCACAGGTATTGGCTAAATGGGCACGCCCGGGGATAGATTTTTACAACAGCTATGGTCCTACGGAAACTACCGTAACAGCTACGATAGCGGCCTTAAATAAGGATGATAAAATTGTTATCGGCGATCCGCTGCCCAATTATAACCTGGCTGTGGTTGATGCTGATTTAAACCTGGTGCCGGTAGGCGAGGAGGGCGAACTGGTAATAACCGGCCCCGGCGTTGCTACCGGCTATGTAAAACTGCCCGAGCTTACCCGGCAAAAATTTGTGCCCAAACCAAAATCGCTGGATATGCTGCCGGGTGATATGGTATATCGCACGGGCGACGCGGCGGTGATTAATGAAAACGGAACCGTTGATTTACACGGCCGTTTTGACGACCAGATCAAGCTGCGCGGCTTCAGGATTGAGCTGGGCGAGATAGAAGTGAGGCTGAATGCCATAACCGGTGTCGCATCGGCGGTTGTTGCACTGAAAAAAGACGGCAACGGCCAGGAACAGCTGGTTGGTTACGTGGTAATGGACGGGATCAATGAGATTGAAGAAAATCTTTTCCGCATTGAACTGGCTAAAACGCTGCCATCATACATGGTGCCCGGCACCATTGTAAAGATTGATGAGATGCCCCGGATGCCAAGCGGCAAGATAAACCGCAAGGCTTTGCCGGTGCCGGCATCATTTTTGGTTGTAAGCCACCATGCGCAAAGCACCGTTGATCTGAATGCCCCGGCTGCCGACCGGATCCTTGCGGTGCTGCGCGGCATATTCCCCAATAAGGACATCACCGCCGAAATGGATTTTTTTGATGACCTGGGCGGGCACTCTTTACTGGCCGCAGGTTTTGTATCACAGCTCAGGCGTGATGCTAATTTGCCCGGTGCGTCGTTAAAAGATATTTATATTAACCGGCCGCTAAGTAATTTAATAAGCGTTTGGGAGCAGCAGCCTGAAATTAAACCCAAACCCAAAAAGGCTTATAATAAAGCGCCCCTGCACCGGTACCTGCTTTGCTGGTTTGCGCAAACGGTTTCCTTGCTGCTGATTTACGGGCTGTTTGCGTTCCAGATATTTATACCCTACCTGGGCTATTATTACGTAGACCAGGAAACCGGTAATGTGGCCTATTCTATCCTCACCTCGCTGGTGCTTTTCTCATTCATTCCGCCCATATTTACCGTTTTGTCCATAGGGGCCAAATGGCTGGTTATCGGCAAAATGAAAGAAGGCGATTACCCGTTATGGGGAAGTTATTATTTCAGATGGTGGTTTGTTAAAGCTATGCAGCGTTTGCTGCCGGCCCAGTTTTTAAACGGCACACCGTTGTACCCGACCTACCTGCGGTGGCTGGGGATCAAAATAGCCCCCGACGCCCAGATCAGCGATTTTAGTTTTGGCGCCGAGGATTTAATAACTATTGGCAGCGATGTCAGCCTGAGCTCCAAAACAAGCTTAAATAATGCCTACGTTGAGAATGGTTTGCTGAAACTGCGCCGCATTAACCTGGGCGACCATGCCTATATCGGCAGCAGCGCCGTAATATCCGGCGATGCCCATATCGAAGCCTGGGGCGAACTGCAGGATCTGAGCTTCCTGCCTGCGGGCAAAGCCATCAAACCGGGTGAGGTTTGGCAGGGTAGCCCGGCCCAGTTAAAAGAAACTAAAGATATTGCTGACCTGCCGCACCCAATTGCTGTATCGGCCGTTACCCGCCGTAAGTATAAACTGATATTTATAATGTGCATGATGATGTTCCCGCTGATCATCTTACTGCCGTTGCTGCCTACTGTCATCGCCATAAACCGTATGGATAATGCCGCACCCGATTATAACTTTAATTATATAGTGCACGTGCCCCTGCTGGCTATACTTTATATCCTGCTGTTTATGTTTGAAACCATAGTGCTTACCCGCCTGCTGCAGCGCGGTATCAAGCCCGGCAGGTATTCTGTTTACAGTACGTTTTATGTGCGTAAATGGTTTGCAGATCAGCTGATGTCATTAAGCCTGATTGTTATGCACCCTATTTATGCTACGGTGTATGTGGCAACCTATTTCAGATTGTTGGGCGCCAAGATCGGTAGCAATACCGAAATATCGACCGCAAGCAGCGTTACGCACCCGTTACTTGAAATTGGCGACGGCGCTTTTGTTGCCGATGCAGTTACCCTTGGCGAAGCCGATGTGAGGGCGCAGGAGCTCATCTTAAGCACCACTACCATCGGTAACAACAGCTTTGTAGGAAACAGCGCGCTCATCCCGCAGGGGTATCACCTGGACAGTGATATGCTGATCGGTGTGCTGTCTACCCCGCCGGACGAAAAGCAATTGGAAAATAACACTGCCCGCGACTGGTTTGGCTCGCCGGCTATACCGTTACCGCGCCGGCAGGAAAGTACACCGTTTGACGACAAGCTCACCATCCATCCCAGCAACTACCGCAAGTTTGCCCGGGGATTGGTGGAGTTCATCCGCATTATCCTGCCCGAGAGCGCCATTATTTGTTTTTCGATATTCTTTATCGCTTATGCGCACGATTTGCTGGTAGACGACCCTTTATGGAAGATCATCCTGTTATTTCCGTTCTACTACCTGTTTTTTATGGGGATCCCGGCGTTTTTAGTGCCGCTGGTATTAAAGTGGGTGCTGATTGGAAGATACAAGGCGCAGCAAAAACCCATGTGGAGCTGGGCCGTTTGGAAAAGCGAAGCTGTTACTTCAACTTACGAAGCATTGGCCATACCGTTTTTCCTGGATTATTTGCAGGGCACCCCGTGGCTGCCGCCGGTAATGCGGCTGATGGGCGTAAAAATTGGTAAACGTGTATGGCTGAACACCACCGATATTACCGAGTTTGACATGGTAACCATCCACGATGACGCCGCCCTTAACCAGGATTGCGGCCCGCAAACCCACTTGTTTGAAGACAGGGTAATGAAGGTGGGCCCGGTAAAAATAGGCGCCCGCAGCAGTATAGGCGCGGGTACTATTATTTTATATGACAGCGAACTGGGCGACGATACCAGCATTGAGGCACTCTCACTGGTTATGAAAGGCGAGCGCCTGTCGCCGGGAACAGACTGGATCGGCAGCCCGGTGAAACCGGCGTGATAGATGTGCAGATGTGTGGATGTGCAGATGTGCGGATGTGCGGATGTGCAAATATGCAAATGAATTTAACAGGTATCAAAATAGCTGCACGCAGCTGCATATTTCGACATTATTAAATAATCCGCATATTTGCACATTAATAAATAATCTGCACATCCGCACATCTGCATATTTGCACATTAATTATAAATACGATATCCCCGTATAATCAATATGGCCGTACATCACAGGTTCAAACCCTTCGTCTGCCAGTTCGCAGCTTACTATCATGGAGGTAAAAATGGCATCGCCAAAAATATTGGCTATGGCGGTATCAGCGGCGTCACGGCCGGTGGCTATTTTAACCATGCCGTTTAAGGGCACCAGTTTGGTAGCATCAAACAAAATCCACTCGCCGCCTAAATAAGCCTCAAAGCAGGCATGAAAATCGGCCGGCTTAAGCTGGTAGGCGTAACCCGTAAAATACCTCGCAGGGATGGTCAGCGCGCGGCACAGCGCGATACCCAGGTGTGCAAAATCACGGCATACGCCCGCCTGCTCGGTAACCGTATCAAACGCCGAGGTTTGTGCATTAGTTGACCCGCTCAGGTATTGAACATTGCGATAGATCCAGTCTGTAAGTGCAATAACCTGCGTAAACGGGTTTACAATGTTCCCGAACATGTTATTTGCCAAACGGTATAATTTATCAGACTGGCAGTAACGGCTTGGGTACAGGTAAGGCATTATTGACGGGTCAAACTGCGATACCGGCACTTCGGCATGGTTCTCATAATCAACAATTTTAATACAATTGTCAACCGTAGCTTTATAGGATACTTTATAGGTACCGGGCTGACGAATATCCAGCCTCACCAGGCGGTTCTCGCCGGTAACGGTTACCAGCTCTTCTGATTTTAAATAAGGGCTTATGGTAAATTCTTCGCTCAGGACTGTTTGATGCGGTGTTCGTAGCGCGTTGATGTTTAAAATCAAGGTACTCGCCGACTTTACTTTATATTCCATCTCGGTGAATACATCGAATTTCATACGGTATAATTTTTATTTTAGTTTGTCCAGTTTATCAAATGCTACATTCATCCAGTCCTCGGATACATGTTCTAATGCTGCCTTCAGTTCCTCGGCCCATTGGGTCGAGATGCTTTCCAGGTCTTTTTTCTCATACCGTTGCTGTATAATGTTAAAGCTGTCTTTTTTATAGATGGCCACATCAATCGGGAAATCCACGTTGTTTGAGCTTACCCTAGTCGAGTCGAACGATAAAAATCCAACCTTCAGCGCCAGCCGCAAGCCTGAATCCTCATTCAGCGTCCGGTTCAGTATGGGTTTGCCGTGACCGGAGTTGCCAATGATTATAAAAGGTGCACCCTGTCCTAACTCAACCCAGTTTCCTTCCGGATATAGTAAAAAAAGCTTGTGTTCCTCGTCATCCTTCAGCTGCCCGCCTATAATGGTATGCAGATCAAAATTGAAGCCAGCTTTCTCTAATGATTCTTTATCTTCTTTAACTACCCTTTTTACCTGTTCGCCAAACGCGTTTACGGCTTTATAGAGCTTATTGTATTCGGTTGTATCTAATAATTCTTTAAAATATACAATGGCCTTGTCCCTGGTTGAGCGCAGGCCGCTTGTCATGATAAAAAGCGAAAAACCGTCTTTTTGTTCTATCGAAATTTTCTTTTTTACCGTTGTATCAGTTCCGGAGGTGATCCGGGTATCAGCAATAGCAAGCAGTCCTTCTTTAACCTTTATTCCGAGGCAGTAAGTCATATCAATAATTAAGAATGTATGGTTGGCAAAGTAAATAAATAATGAGGAGTAACCCGTAATAAATAGCTAAAAATTGTTGGATGTTTAATTAACATCATCTCATCAAAATAATTAATTTAGCGGCTTATGCGCCTTTACTATAAATACCCTAAAAAGATGGCGCTTATTAAATGAAGCTATTTTACACCGTCTTCGGTTTAATTATCGGGCTATTATGTAGCCAAAGCCTTCATGCACAGCATAATCGTAATATACCCCTGGTCAAGATCCGCACGGACAGCACGTCCCAAAAAATAAAAAAAGATACCACGGTACTGTCACAAAAGGGCACCCCCCAAACAGATATTTACGAAATAATTGGCCGGATCTTCCATAAAAACGCCGCCCCGGCTGACGACTCCATTACCTCGGCGCCGGTAATTTCCATTGTCCCGGCAATCGGCTACACCCTGGTGTCAAAGCTGGCGGCTGTCTTGTCGGGTAACGTGGCTTTCCGTACGGGCCCGAATTCGCGCGTGTCAACTGCGGTGGCAAGTATCTCGTACACCCAGAATAAACAGTTTAGCGTGCCTATACAAACCAGTATCTGGAGCAGGAACAACAAGTTTAATTATATTGGCGATTACCGGTTCTATAAATATCCGCAAAGCACCTTTGGCCTGGGCAGCAGCTCGACCATGGCCAATGAGGACCCGATGGATTATAATTTTTTCCGTTTTTATGAAACAGCATACCGGCGCATTACCGGTAACTGGTATGCCGGCATAGGTTATTTGTTTGATGACCATTATCACATATCTGATAAAGGTAATACCAACGGCACCGTAGCTGATTATGCTTTGTATGGCAGGTCAACCCATTCTGTAGCTTCCGGATTTACCTTCAGTACTTTTTATGATTCAAGGGATAACGGCATTAACCCGGCAAAAGGCAGTTATGCCTCTTTGCAGTACCGCAGTAGTGTAAAGGTGCTGGGCAGCACCAGCAGCTGGCAGTCGTTAATGGTTGATGCGCGTAAATATTTTAAATTTCCGGCAGGCTCTGATAATGTTATCGCGCTTTGGAACTTCGACTGGATCATATTAAATGGCAGCCCGGGTTACCTGGACCTGCCCAGCGTAGGATGGGACGCCAACTCTGCAACCGGCCGGGGTTATATCCAGGGCCGGTTCAGGGGCGCACAAATGATCTATGCCGAAGCCGAGTATCGGTTCAGGATATTGGCAAACGGCCTTATCGGCGGCGTTGTTTTTGTTAATGCCGAATCATTTTCGGCCGCGCAGGGCACCCGTTTACAGGCTATACAACCGGCCTTTGGCCCGGGTTTACGTATAAAACTTAATAAAGTATCAAAAACCAGTATTGCTTTTGATTATGGCTTTGGCACACAAGGCTCAAAAGGCTTATTTATTGATGTTGGCGAAGCATTTTAACTAACAGTTTATTTTAGGAGATTAAACAGAAATATAAGCAGCTGTTTAAATAATATAATTAATGCAATCAGTACCTTAGCTATGCCAAATAATAACATGAAGATCCTTTTTTTTTCAAGGCTGAATTCTCCTTACCGGCCTGCCTTTCGCAGTTATAGTACATTTCAGAATTTAAAAACCGTAAAAATAGTTAGCCTGATTTATTTTTTAATGAATATCTCATTGAGGCTCATCATTATTACTTATGATCTGCCGGTTCAAAGTATGCGGAACTATGCGGAGTTTAATGATGCCAATATTATTTCATCCATCATTGCCCCGATTTTTTGTTTGGGGAGCATGGTGTTGATAAAGCGATTTGAACAAGGTAAGCCGCTAAATTATGTGGGCCCTGTTTTTGTCGTTTTGTTCGCGCTGTTTATTATGATATCCGGTATGCGCAGTACGTTTTTTGCCATGCATAATCCCCGTAATACATTGGTGATGTATTTAGCGGGACTGGTAATAACGGGGGTGTTTTTTACTTTTGAATATTTTGAGACAGCTATACTTACGCTGGTAACGGCAATCTGTTTTTCGCTGCTGATCCCATATTACCAGGCAGAATACAGTGAGATCTTTTTGAATAACCTGGCATCACTGATATTGCTAACCATCTTTTTTTGTATTTCCAGGTTTGCATTTTCAAACAGGGCAGATAATTTTTTGAAGCTGGAAGCAATTAAAGAGAAAAATTTAGAGATTGAAACCGCCAGTAAATTAAAAAACGAGATATTAGGTATTGTTGCGCATGATCTGCGGAATCCGCTAACAGCTATCAGGACCCTGGCAGGGATGATGGAGGAGGACCCGACGATTAATGCCGATAACCAGGAAAACGTCCAGATGATAAAAATGTCATGCGATAAGGCTACCTCTATTATCAATGATCTTATTGAAACGGCCCATAACGATAAAGAGAATGTTTTTGATATTGAGGAGGTTGAGCTTAATCAATACCTGTTAAAAATAGTTGATGAATGGGCCAAGGATAAAACCGGCCATACCAATATACTATATTACGGCACCAGCCAGCCCATTTTTACCCATATTAATATGGAGAAGATGCAGCGGGTTATGGATAACCTGATCAGCAATGCCATAAAATTCTCGGGCGATAGCGACCACATCGAGATCAGGCTGCGCGATGCGGACGGGCAGATTTTTATTGATGTAAAAGACTTTGGCATGGGCATACCCGAGAAACTGTTGCCTTACATTTTCGACCGGTTTTCAAGAGCCAGCCGCCGCGGCATACGTGGCGAAGAATCAGTAGGGTTGGGATTAAGTATAGTAAAGCAGATTGTAGAAAAACACGGTGGCAGCATAACCGTAATAAGTACTGAAAAGCAGGGTACCACGTTTACTATACATATGACCCCCGTAAGGCATAATAACACCGAAAAACAACGATAATATGCGACAGGCCCAGCTATTAACACTTGATGATATTAAGACACTGGTTAATACCTTTTATGACCGGATAAGAACGGACGAATTACTGGCCCCCGTTTTTAATGAACGCATACAGGATAAATGGCCGCAGCATTTAGAGAAAATGTACCGGTTCTGGCAAACCGTGCTGCTGGGCGAACATACCTATTTAGGCAGCCCGTTTCCGCCGCATGCCCAGCTGCCGGTTGGGCATGAGCACTTTGCAACCTGGCTGGCGCTGTTCAATAAAACTGTTGACGAATTGTTTACCGGCATCAAAGCCGAGGAAGCCAAATGGCGCGCCGCCAAAATGGCCGAAATGTTTGAGGCCAAAATATCCCACGCCCGTAATAACCCTTTTAATATTTTATAAACTGATGGAAAACGAAGCGCTTTGCGACCATTTGCAAAATGTCAGCGAAATTATACCGCCAAAGGATTATGTATGTGAAGAATGTATAAAAGCCGGCGGCAGTTGGGTACACCTGCGTACCTGCCAAACCTGTGGCATAACCTTATGCTGTGACAGCTCGCCTAAAAAACACATGACGGCACATTACCATGCAACCGGCCATCCGGTAATCAGCTCTGCCGAGCCCGGCGAGCAGTGGTTATGGTGCTATAAGGATGACGCATTTGCAGAATATTGATCAAAATAAACAGGGAGGCTTTGTTGCCCTGCCTGACGCCAATCATTTTGATCTTTACCCGGCCGCGGGTGATCCAAATCCCTGATCCATTTATCAGGATTTAATGCTTTTGCAATTATTTGATTATCAATATATTGATTTAAAATTAAACGTAAAAATACTGACGAATAGGTCTGATCCAAAGTGATCCACTCTGGTTATTCAACAAGTTAATTATCAATAAGTTAAGCAGAAATAGTGATCCAACTGATCCACCTGATCCATATTTATCCGGATCACCTGTACGTGTAATAGCTATGCCGGTAGCCGGACTGCCGGCATAGCTAACTCAGCTTAAACCGCCGACTTTAACAGGCCACCCTCGGCACGGATAGCTGCGCCATTGGTTGCCGCCGCCAGCGGGCTTGATAAGTAGACGATCATGTTGGCCACCTCGTCCGTTGTTAAAAACCGCTGGATGATGGAGGTAGGGCGCATGGTTTTAAAGAAATCGCTCTCAATTTCTTCAGTCGTTTTATTTTGATTCTTAGCCAGGTTATCAATAAACCCGCCAACGCCTTCAGACAGGGTAGGGCCGGGCAATACCGAGTTTACGGTGACATTGGTGCCTTTGGTTAATTCTGCCAGTCCGCGGGCTACGGCCAGCTGCGCGGTCTTGGTCATGCCGTAATGGATCATTTCTGACGGGATCTGGATGGCCGATTCGCTGGAAATAAAGATGATGCGTCCCCAGTTTTTGGCAATCATTTTGTCAAAATACGCTCTTGAAAGCCTGATGCCACTCAGTACATTGACCTCATAAAACTTTAACCAGTCTTCGTCGGGGATATCCGCAAAAGCCTTAGGCTCAAAGATCGCCACATTGTTGATCAGGATATCCACTTCCGGGATTTGTTTGATCAGGCCGGCTACCTGGTCCTTATCGGCAAAGTCGGCAATTACACCGGTTACTTCGGGGTTGCCGGTGGCTTCAATAATGCTTTTAACCGCTGCATCCACACGCTCCTGCGTACGGCCGTTAATGATCACTTTGGCGCCCTCGGCGGCTAATAGCCTGGCCGTTGCATAGCCGATACCAGCTGTTGAGCCCGATACCAGCGCTATTTTATTTTTCAGTTGTAAGTCCATGTTTTATTGTTCGTTAGCAGGGAAATCGGCGCCCACGGTTGTTTCTTCCCAGGCGTCGTAATCTTTTTTCAATACGTCCAGTTTGTTGCGTGCGCCCTTTAAAGCGGCCACGCCCAACAACAGGTGCAGGGGTGGATGCTCGGCGGCCACCGCTTTTACAATAGCTTTTGCAGCACGTTCGGGATCGCCTGGTTGTTTGCCGCTATAGCCGCGGATGGCCTGCTTATTGGCCTCGGCGGTATCCTTATAATCGTCAATTACGATCTTACTGTTATTTGCCGACCGGCCCGCCCAGTCGGTACGGAAACCGCTTGGGTTAACCACGGTAACTTTGATGCCCAGCGGTGCGGTTTCTTTGGCCAACGCTTCCGAATAACCATCAACAGCAAATTTGGTGGCATTGTAGAACCCCACACCCGGGAAGCCAACCAACCCGCCGATAGAAGCAATATTTACGATATGGCCGCTGCGCCGGGCACGCATAACTGGCAGCACCTCATTGGTAACATGCGCCAGCCCCCAGAAGTTTATTTCAAACATACGGCGCACTTCGGCTTCTTCGCTTTCTTCAATCGCGCCAAAATAGCCTATACCGGCATTGTTTACCAATACATCTATCTGCCCAAATTTGTCTTTTACTTCTTTTACTGCCGATTTTATTTCGCCGTCATTTGTTACATCCAGCTTTACAGCTATGGCTGTTTCGGGGTAGGCATCAACGATATCCTGCACGTCAGCAATATTGCGGGACGCCACGCCGGCCCGGTAGCCGGCTTTCAGCACTTCTTTAGCCAGTTCCCGGCCGAAACCGGTTGAACAGCCTGTTATTAACCAAACTTTACTCATTATTTCAAAACGATTTAATTGTTACTCAAAATAACAGCACAGGGTTGAATTGTTTGTCATGCCTGTGTTTTAATCATCTCTTCGCAAAGTCATTAAACAGAAAAGGGCGGACACCTTTAAGTGTCCGCCCTTTTCTGTAAAGAGAATGTTTTTAGTTTCCCGGATTGTCATCTGGTGTGCCCATAACCTTGTAGGCTTTTTTGCCATCCTGGTCAAGTACTTCCTGATAGTAGAAATCATCCGGCGAAACATAGTATAACTGTCCGCCGATCTTTATTTTACGGCTGTCAGACGGAAGGCTGTAAAACAGGTCGCCAATCTCAGGCATCGCTACCGATGACTGATTGTTTTGCTGCGGGGCAGCATTCTCAGGCCCGGTATAACCGTCGTTTTGAGGTGCATAACCATTGTCAGGGCTTGAGTAGGTGTCTAACTGTCCGTCTTTACCTGCAACCTGGTATACCACGCTGCCGTCATCCCTGGTTACGGGCATATAATAAACGCCGTTGAGCTCATAATACTGCTGTCCATTTATAGTTATTGACTGGGCGTTAGCCGGTAACGAATTTACCGCTGCACCTATAGGTGGCTCAACTACGGTATATTGATCATTGTTTTGCTGATAGAAATAACCGCCATAGTAATAAAACTGAGCATCGCCCCAATAGAATGGATAATAGCCGTAAGGTAAAATACTCAGGCTAAAACCTAAACGGGGGTAATAAGCGCTCCTGTAAAAACCACGGTTGTAGAAATATCCGCCGCGATTGCTCCATGGGCTGTAACGATAACCGTAGCTACGGCCACCATAACCGCCTGCATAATAATGTCCGCCTCTTGAAAAACCGCCACGTATTGATGACCCGTAACCGCCACGATAACCGGTGGCTACACCGCCTCTTCTAAAGGTACCACCACTGTATGATCCGCCTCTGCTATAAGCACTTCCGCGTTGAAAACCTGATACACCCGGCGAGCTAAAACCGTTGGTAGTACGGCCGCGCGAAAAGCTGCTGCCGCCTGCGAACCCGCTGTTACCACGGGAGAAACTTCCACCACCGCTTATACGGCTGCCGCCAGAGAACCCGCCAGCGCTGCGGCCGCTTGAAAAACTTCCGCCGCCACCACCGTGAAAGCCTCCGCCACCACCGCCGCCGCTGCCACGACTAAAACCTCCGCCACCGCCGCCTGAATGTCCGCCACCACGTTGAGCATTAGCCGGAACAGTCAAAAACAAGCATACTAGTCCGCTCAAGCCTGTTAACACTAAATACTGAAATATCCTTTTCATAATTTTGTTTTTTAATAATTAGCCAGCTTTGCTGCTGTTATAGATATAGACTAAAAATTTACAAACGGTTTAATAGGGATACAAATATATGTGCAGACGAGGATCCAACTTTACCAATTATTGACAATACCTACTTATTAGTAAGGATAATAAGCCGTTAAAATATGGTCTGGCCTAGCTGGCCTCCGGTATGGTGAACCAAAAGGTTGAGCCCTCGCCCGGGTTACTTTCAATACCGATGATGCCGTCATGCCTCCTCACTATTTCGGCTGATATATACAAGCCGAGGCCGAGGCCCGAGTATCTTTGGGAGGTGTCGTCAACCCGGTAAAAGCGGTCAAACAAATAAGGGAGCTTATCTTTAGATATACCGATACCGAAATCGGTGATTGCTATTTTTACTTCGTGGTTTTGAGTGGATACTTTAATAACAACTTTGTCCCGGCCCGGCGAATATTTAATGGCATTGGATATTAAATTGATTATAACCTGCTCCATTCGGTTCCTGTCCGCATAAACGGCAATGATCTTCTCGCCTTCTATTACCAACTGATGTTTGTCTGACTGTACCTGCAGATCTTCGCAACATTCCGTAATTAAATCATCCAGTATAAAACGTGTTTTCTTGAGTTCGAGTTTGCCCGCCTGTATTTTGGTTACTTCAAGCAGGTCCTTGATCAGTTCAATTAATTTATCAACCTGTTTAAGGCCTTTTTGCACAAAGTTGTGTGCCGGCTTCATTTCCTCTGTTTTGGCGGTAATTCGCTCAACCATTTGCAGGGCGGCTTTAAGGCTGGTTATAGGTGTTTTTAATTCGTGGCTGGCAATACTTATAAACTCATCTTTTTTATTTAACAGATCGCGCGTAGCCTCATCTATCAGTTTTTGAGCGGTAATGTCAAGCAACGTACCTATAAAACGTATAGCGATGCCATCTTTATTAAAATAAGCGCGGCCCTTTGCTTTAAGCCATTTAGGCCTTTCATTAATCGGCATGGTACGAAACTCAAGGTCAAACTGGCCCGAGTTTTTGTTATCTGACAGTGTTTCTTCTATGCTGGCCTTAACCCGCTCAACATCGTCAGCATGGATCAGGTTAAAAAATGAGGCAATATCAACGGTACCGGTTTGCGGCAGATTAAATATTTCTTTACACCGCTTGTCACAGATCAGTTCTTTTACCTGCGGATCATAATCCCAGGTGCCAAGCCCTGCCGAGTCGACCGCAAATTTTAAGCGTTGTTTACTTTCGCTCAATAAACGCTCAACTTCAACCAGGCCCTCTTCTATTTTGCGCTTGGCTGTTATATCTTCAATAGCCAGCAGTATTAATTTTTCGTCATTGATATTATCAATTTCGCGCGCGTTAAGGCATAATATCTTTTTGCCGATAACCGGGAACGTTTGGGTAACCTCAATATCTGCCAGTGATTTTTTTGCGGGCAGCACATCTTCCAGCAGTTCCCTGAGCGCCGGGATATCCCATTGGCGGTTGCCAAGCTCATAGATGTATGAACCTTCTGTCTGGGCTTCGGTTAGTTTGAATTTGGTGTAGAAACCGCCGGTGGCACGCTTTACCTTAAGGTCTTTATCCAGTATAATTAACGGATCGCGGATAGTGCTTACAATACCTTCGGTATAAAGGCGTGAGTTATTGAGCTGCTCATTCCTGTCAAGCAGTTCCTTGTTTACTATCATGATCTCCTCATTGGTGCTTTGCAGCTCTTCTTTTGAGGTTTCAAGCTCTTCATTAAGGCTTTGTAATTCTTCACTGCCCGATAGCAGCTCTTCGTTGGCGCTTTGCAGTTCTTCATTCGCCGTTTCCTGCTCTTCGGATACAATACGCATATCGGCCCTGGTCTGGATCAGCTCCCGTTCCAGCTGCTCAATACGCATCTCGGCGGCGTTGTAATTTATATCCTCGGCCGATGGCTGTAAACTTTCAAACATGGTTGGCTGTATGCCTGTTGAGGAAGCCGGCTGGAAAACAATCAAATAATGTTCCTCTGCTGCTTCCTGAAGTTTCAGGATCTGGATATTGACAAAATGCTGCAGCTCATTGATCTTAAAAAACATGCCGAATTTTCGCACCGGAAAATTTGTTTTTTTAGCCATGTGCAACATGTTTCGCAGTTCAAACCCCAGGCCTTCGCGCGCCATCTTCAGTACATTAAAGCTTGGTTTACCTATGGGGGGCGTTAACCAGGTCTCTGTTGTACCCCTAAACTGTACGATATCAAATTTATCATTAACCAATACGCTTGCGGGCATAAAGTTGGCCAGCATAGCCTCATCAGCTATTTTAAAGACATCATTGCCTGAATTTTCCTGTTGAACTTTTTTATCAATTTCGCGAAAAGTCTGTTCCCTGCCCGGCGAGCTAACCGTCATGAACCGGCCCAGCGGGCCCTTTCTGCAATATAGTTTTTCTGTACTGTTATAGGGCGTAAAAATATCCGTATTGGCGCCTATGGTCTCTGATTTGCCCAGCATCAGGTAGCCACCTTCGTTAAGCGAATAGTTAAAGGTGGTTAGCGCTCTTTTTTGTAATACGGGCTCCAGGTAAATCAACACATTGCGGCAACTAACCAGGTCGATTTTTGAGAAGGGCGGGTCTTTCAATAAATTATGATGCGCAAATACACACATATCGCGTATGGTTTTGCTAACCTGGTAACTGCCGTCAAGCTTGGTAAAAAATTGCTGGATCCGTGAAGGCGATAAACCCGTCAGTTCTGTTTGCCGGTAAATACCGGTACGTGCCTTCGCAATAGCCGTTTCAGATATATCGGTAGCAAAGATCTGTATTTTTAAAGCAGCCGTTTTATCGCCCAGCTGTTCCTGCAAACACATCGCCATTGAATAGGCTTCTTCGCCCGTAGCGCAGCCTGCCACCCATATTCTTAGGGGTTCAACATCAGTTTTATTTTTTAATAAAGCCGGGAAAATATCGGTACATAAAATATCGAAGCTTTGCGGATCACGGAAAAAATCAGTGACCGATATCAGCATATCATTATATAAAGCGTCTTGCTCGCTTTTGTTTTCGCGCAGAAAGCTCAGGTAATCAACAGGCTTTTCAATTTTGTTGAGGGCCATTCGCCTTATAATGCGGCGTTTTAGGGTGCTTTGTTTATAATAGGTAAAATCAACCCCGCGCCGTACACGCAGCACGGTTAAGATTTGTTTAAAAGTGTCGGTATCCTGCTGCGGGGCGGTGTTTGTTATTTCGGCAGGCGTATAATCATTAAACGGATGATTAAAAGCGATCAGATGCTCGGCAATTTGTGCGGGCGGCAAAACAAAATCAACCACACCCGCCTGGGCAGCGCTGCGGGGCATACTGTCAAATTCGGCCGAGTCTTCATCCTGGGCAAAAGTTAATCCGCCGTATGATTTGATAACCTGTAAACCAAGTGTGCCATCGCTCAACGCACCTGATAACACAATGCCCACCGCATAACTTTGATGCACCAAACCTAAAGATGAGAAAAAGAGATCAATGGTATTCCCTTTTTTATTTCTCTTATCCAGGGGCGCGAGTTTTAAAACGCCGTCCGCCGTGGTTACAATTTTATTTTCGGGAATAATGTAGAGGTTATCAGGCTCAAGATGTATATTATCGGTAATTTGTTGTACGGGGAAAGGGGCTACCTTTTGCAAAATTTCAGGCAAAATACTTTCGTGGGTAGGGCTTAAATGCTGTATAAAAACAAATGCCATCCCCGGTTTAGCCGGCAGGGCCTTTAAGAAAGTACGTACCGCATCCAAACCGCCGGCCGAGGCGCCAATACCAACAACAGGAAATTGCGCAGGTGAAGCTTCCTTTTTATTTGCTTTGGCCATTAAAGTTTACGATTAGTATTCTGAATGATGGAAAAATCTGTAACAAGGTTTTGAACAATGCTCTTTTAATGCAATGCTTTTTTAAATATAGAGCTTATAAACAATTTAACTAAAAAAATTAATTAAAAAAATAAAAAAATAACATAAGTAATTGCCTTTCTGGCTTTTTAATATTGGATTATATCGTCTGTTTTTTGGGGAAGGGGATACCCGGGCAATCAAGCGCAGCGATTTGATTGGATGACACAGTGGTGTGTGGGGTATTTTGGCGCCTTGTTTTTATAAAAAAAAGGCCGGGATGAACGCATCCCGGCCTTTTAGTATGTTTTAATTTAATTACTAGGCTTCTTTATAAGCCGATATATGGCTCGTCTTGATCGTCAGTAAAAATGATTTGCCTACACTTATTTTAATAGCTTTATCCTGCAGCATGCCTTTAATGGCATCATCAGTTTTCAGGGCCTCATACAAATCGCGGGCCACTGCTGATCCGCTGATGTTGTTGGTTACCTTACCGTTTTCCATTGTAATGTTAAACGTATAACCCGATTTTCCGCGATCTCCCGCCGATTCAAAATCCGTAATGTTTAATTTAAAGCTTTGCTCAGCGGTAAGGCTTCTTTTAAGATGCAGGCGGATTACCGGTATGTATCTTCTCCAGGTTGTTAAATATTTTCTTTCTTCCATGCGTGGGCAGTAAAGGTAAGCTTTAAAGATGATGTATTTGCTGTATTATTATATTATATATCTGCACTTATATCAGCCTGCAATACCGCGAAAGAATTGCAGACAGAAATTATATTATAGGTAAGGTTTAGCAGATAAAAAAAATAAACCATATAAATTATGTTACCTTTAACCAAACCTGCAATAAATACGCTTTAAGCCGTTAATTATCAAGCCCTGTAACGGTACCCGGCGGCCCTAATCAATACTTTTAAGTACAACATGGAGAAGAATTCGGATCAATTAATAATTGCTACCAAAGAAATTGCTTTTCAAAACAAAGAGCGGGAAAAACGCGCCGCCGAACTGGCAATCGCTAATAACGAGCTCGCTTTTCAAAATCGTGAGAAAGAAAGCCGCGCCGCCGAATTGGTTATTGCCAATAACGAATTGGTTTTTCAAAACGGCGAAAAAGAAAGCCGCGCCGCCGAATTGCTGGTAGCTAACATTGAGCTTGCTTTCCAGAACGAAGAAAAAGAACATCGCGCAGCAGAATTAATTATAGCCAACAAAGAATTGGTTATCCAAAACGCCGAGAAGGAAAAGCGGGCAAGTGACCTGGTTATCTTAACTGCCGAATTACATGTGCAGCAGGAAGAGCTGCGGCAGGCAAATGATAAGCTTAACAAAAAAACAGCATTGCTAACCAGGCAGGAGGAAAGGTTTAGGGTCATCAACCAGGACCTTATCCTGTTAAACCAGGAACTGGAGGAGCGGGTAGTGAACCGTACCAGGTCCCTTACCGAAAGTGAGACCCAGTTTAGAAACATGATGGAAACCATTCCCCAGATAGCATGGACAAATACATTTGAGGGCGAGGTTACCTTTTACAACCAGCGATGGTATGATTATACCGGCCTATCTAACGAACAGACCAAAACTTCGGGATGGCGCAAAACTATCCACCCGGATGACCTGCAATTTACGCTGGATCAATTTAAGGCGATCAGGAAAACTACGGACGGCGGCGAGTTCCAGACCCGGATCAAAAGAATTGACGGTGCTTACCGCTGGCATTTAAGCCGTTTAATGCCGATTTACAGCGGTGACGGCGAAACCTTATTATGGGTGGGTACAGCAACCGATATCCATGAGCTGCGTTTGTTACAGCAGCAAAAAGATGATTTTATCAGCATTGCCAGCCATGAGCTTAAAACGCCCATAACCACGCTTAAAGCCTCTTTACAGCTTTTGGACAGGATGAAAACCACGCCCACACATGCAATGCTGCCCAAACTGATTATGCAGGCCAATAAGAGCCTGGGTAAGGTTACCATCTTAATTGAGGACCTGTTAAATGCAACCAAAGTTAATGAAGGGCAGATACATTTAAATAAAACACGATTTGTACTGGCCGAATTGATCAGCGATTGCTGCGGTTATATCGGCATGGAAGGCTCGTATACTATAGCTACCGAAGGGGATTTGACCCTGCAGATCTACGCCGATGCCGACCGGATGAACCAGGTGATCATCAACTTTGTAAACAATGCTATTAAATACGCGCCCGAATCCAAAGTTATTAAGGTGAGGGTTGAAAAGGTTAACGACAAGGTTAAAGTATCGGTAACAGATAACGGGCCGGGTATAACAGAAGATAAGCTGGATCGTTTGTTTGACAGGTATTACCGTGTGCAAACCCATGGTATCCAGGGGTCGGGCCTTGGGCTCGGGCTTTACATTTGTGCCGAAATTATTAAAAAACACGACGGGCAAATAGGGGTTGACAGTCACCTGGGCGAAGGGACCACCTTTTGGTTTACCCTACCCATGTAATTGCTTTAATAGCGTAACTGTAAATAAGGCGAACGCGCCGACACTTCGCGGTAACTTTAGCTTGTTTTTCTAAAACACGCGGCAATGGCAACAGCAGGATTGAAATAAATTATGAAAATATCAGTGGCGGCAAAATCGCTTTTGCCGCCATCACGATAATACGATGACGATCGGACTAAACAAGACCGCCGTCCGTTTAATGTAGCATGCAACCGGTTAAACCGGCTGATATCCACAGCTACTTAGGCCCGGCGTATAATGCCCAGGATAAACGCGATAATGGCTATCACCAATATAACGTGGATAAGGCCGCCCGCAGCGTAACCAAAGAAACTGATGGCCCATCCAATAATCAGGATGACCGCAATAATGTACAGAATGTTTGACATAATTTTATTTTTAAGAAGTGTATCCGATTAACATTAATTAAACTGAAAAGTTTTAAATTCAAAATTAATCAGTTGATTATGAATAAATATTGCTTTGTAAAAGCCCGCTTTTTAAAAAGCGCTGAAAATCCGGGGGCAAATTATATTTCGAATTATGAAACCTATTTTCTACCTTTCGACTTTAATTCAACTTTAATTCAACTTTGCCAAGTTTGGACCTTATAGTTTAACGTTTAACCTGTATCCTTCATCCATGTCATTAAAAACGCATCAATTGTTAAAAAACAAGAAAAAAAACATCCTGGAACTGTGGATGAAGAACCAACTGGCTGATGAAAGCTTGCGCGAAGACTTAATTAGTAACGACGAATTGCGGAGCCAGTCTGAAGAGTTAATTACGGCTTTGGTCAGTAATTTATCAGGCGAAAATTTTACCAATCTGGACTCTGATGAGTGGAGCCCGGTAATTGAGATCTTAGGCGGCATAGCCATTACCCGCGCGCGCCAGGGCTTTAGCCCGCGTGAGACCGGTAACTTTGTATTCTCGTTAAAAGAAGCTATCCTGGATGTTTTACAACAGGAGATCACCAGCGACCCGATGACGCTCTTTATAGAAAGTCAGAAGATCAATCGCATCATGGATAACCTGAGCGTGGTGACTTTCGAGACCTTTATTAAGGGCCGCGAGGAAGTTATCCTAAGACAGACCGACGAGATCACCGAGATATCAACCCCCGTGATCCGCGTTTGGGACGGTATCCTGGCCCTGCCGATCATCGGTACTTTGGACAGTGCCCGTACCCAGATCGTAATGGAAAACCTGTTACAGGAAATTGTGGAGACCGGCTCAAGCATCGCTATTTTAGATATTTCTGGTGTGCCTGCGGTAGATTCGCTGGTGGCACAGCATTTAATCAAGACCGTAAGCGCTACGCGCTTGATGGGTGCCGAATGTATCATCAGCGGAATCCGTCCTGAAATTGCGCAAACTGTAGTGCATTTGGGTATCGACCTTTCAAATATCATCACTAAGGCAACTTTAGCCAGCGCGCTGGCCTATTCTTTCAAAGTGATGCGGTTAGAAGTTAAGAAGATCAATACAGTTTCAAAATTTTAATAAGCAAAGCTAATGGATAAGATCCCTATTCTCCGGATGGGAGCCTTTTTGCTGGTAACTATACAGGTTGATCTTTATGACCGGCTGGCCCTCAACCTGGAGGCCGACCTGGTACAGATGGTCAATAAAACCAGCGCAAAAGGAGTTTTAATCGATATTTCAGCGGTTTCCATTGTGGACTCTTTTATGGGCCGTATCATCGGCAATATCGCCAGTATGTCCAAGATACTGGATGCGGAAACAGTGGTTGTAGGTATGCAGCCTGCGGTGGCCATTACCTTAATTGAGCTGGGCCTGCCGCTTAAGGGTGTGCATACCGCTTTGGATATGGAAAAAGGCATGAACCTGCTGAAATCCATGATAGATGAAACCGAAGAGGAAGCAGACGAAGACGAGATGAGCGATGACCTTATCACTGAGTAAAGATACCATCCAGGTATTAAAAGAACAGGATGTGGTTTTTTTAAAGAACCGCGTCAAGGAAACTGCTGTCAAGATCAAAATGGGCCTGGTTAACCAAACCCGGCTGCTAACCGCGGCCAGTGAACTGGTACGTAATATGATGCGCTATGCCGATGGCGGCGTTTGTATTATTGAGGTAGTTTCAAGCGGGCGTGTAAACGGCGTCCGGTTAACATTTTCAGACCGGGGACCCGGTATCCCCGATATTGACGCCGCCATGCGCGACGGTTTTTCAACAGGCAGAAGTTTGGGCTTAGGCCTGCCGGGAACAAAAAGATTAGTCAACGAATTTGATATCAAAAGCAAAGTGGGCGAAGGTACAGTGATCACGATTTTAAAATGGGCCAATGGTTGATGCTACACATATTAGTTTTACGGCGGACGACCGCAGTTATTTCTCCCTGATCAAAAAAGAGATCCACCGGATGGCCACAGAAGGCGGGATCAATCCCGCCAGGATCAACGCGCTTGACCTGATCGTGGCCGAAATGACCTCCAACTTATTTAAATACAGTAATGATGGCGAACTGCTGCTGGGTGTATTCCCTAACGGCGGCTCTCCGTATGTCGAACTGATCAGCATCGATAACGGCCCGGGTATGATTAACCCTGCCAGGATGATGCAGGACGGTATCTCAACCACCAATACGCTGGGCCACGGGCTGGGCAGCATGAAAAGACTATCAGATACTTTCGAACTATACTCGCAGATCGGGTGGGGTACGATCGTGTTGAGCCGCGTCTACAGCGAACCCGAAAAGGCCAAAACAAAGAATGATGTCATCCTGCGCCCCATTGTGGTTTACAAACCCGGTGAAAAGACCAGCGGCGACGGGTTTACTTTTAAAAAGACCGACAAATACGTGAAGCTGATGCTTGCCGATGGCCTCGGCCATGGGCCCGAAGCGAATAAAGCTGTCAACGAAGCGGCGAATGCCTTTAAAGTATTCCCGGATTACAGCCCGACCGAAACGCTCCGCTTTATCCATACCGCTATAAAAAAGACAAGGGGAGCGGTGATCAACATCATCGGTTATGATTATGCCCGCAGGGTATGGGCTTCGGCTGGCGTAGGTAATATTGCCGTGCGCATGTTCGGACCGGTAAACTTTAAAAATCACATGTCCTATAATGGTATTGTGGGGCATAACATCCCTAATACCATGAATGACCAGGAATACCCGGTGGAGGAATTTAGCCAGGTTATGCTCTGTTCGGACGGGATTAAAACCCGTGTTGACCTGGCCAGGTACCCCATGATGTATAAATATGATTTAACTATCTTAGCCGCGGCAATCTATAAAGACCATGCCCGCCGTAATGATGATATGTCGGTGGTAATTGCAAAAGTGAAATAATGATAAAAGTAGTATCGATTTCATTGGAAAATGAAATGGACCTGGTGCTGGCGCATAAACGGTCAATGAAAGTAGCCGAGCAGTTGGGCCTTACTGTGGCAACCCAAACTACCTTTGCTACAGCCGTATCTGAAATCGCCCGTACGGTGATTGAACATACCGACGACGGGTTACTGGATATCGGACTTGAACAAAACAAGACACGCTACAGCCTGATGGCTACGGTTACGTTTGACAAGGAAATTCGTTTTACCAACGCGGATGCAGGCTTTTACTATGCCCAAAAGCTGGTGCCCGAATTCGAATTGTCAGAAACCGGCGAGGATAATAAGATCACCATGAAGCTTGGCCTTCCGCGGTCACTCAAACTTGATCCGTTAAAGATCAATATCCTGAAAAAGGATTTTGGAGACGAGCAGCCCATTAACGCCTATGAAGAGATCAAACAGCGCAATGCTACACTGCACCGGATTGCCAGCGAGAAAGATGAGGCGTTGCGCCAGTCAAAACTTGTTGATGAGAAAAAGACGGAATTCATATCTATCGCCAGCCACGAGCTAAAGACCCCGATAACAGTGCTGAAGGCCTATACCCAGATGGCCAAGGCGACTAAAGAGCCTGTTACCGACCATCTGCGCGAACTGCTGGCCAAGATTGATGTGCAATCAAATAAATTACTGTCCCTGGTACAGCAGTTACTGGACATTTCGAAAATCGAAAACGGTAACCTGCAGTACAATATGCAGGTGGTAAGCCTTAATGACTTCCTGAACCGGCAGGTGACCGTAATGCGGCATATTTTACCTCACCATGAATTTATTACCAGTTTTAGCCCGGACGTCAACGTTACTATCGATGAGTTGCGGGTAGAGCAGGTATTGGCCAATCTGTTGGGTAATGCCGGTAAATATTCAGACAGGAATACAAGTATAACAATAACTACGTCGTTAGCAGTTCAGGGAATGGTCACGATTGGTATCACCGACCAGGGACGCGGAATGACAGCCGAAACCACGGCCTCGGTTTTTGAGAAATTTTACCGGGCCAAGGATGTACTTAAAAGCCATACCGGCTTCGGTATGGGCCTGTATATTACTTCCAAGATCATTACCGACCACAGGGGGAAGATCTGGGTAGAAAGTACTGAAGGAAATGGATCGACCTTTTATTTCACTGTGCCTTTAGCTGCCGGTTGATGAAAAGGATCATGATCTTTGATGATGACGACGACATCCTGTCAATTTGCGCCTGCATACTGGAAGAAGACGACTGGCAGGTGCAGACCTATCCTGATTGCTGCGACCTGATAGCCAGGGTCTCTGCCTTTGCACCCGATGTGATCCTGATGGACAACTGTATTCCTGATGAAGGCGGTATTGTGGCGACAAAAATGCTTAAAGCGACAGATGCCTTGAAAAATATCCCGGTTATTTATTTTTCGGCAAACAGCGATATACAATCCCTGGCAGCTACTGCCGGCGCAGACGGTTATTTACCCAAACCCTTTGATCTTGAAGTTTTGAAAACTACCGCCACCGGGGCATTGCCTGCCAACGGTTAATTTGAGCAGATCAGCCGGACACATAATAAAATTATTATCAGTTCTTTAGTCAGAAAGCGCTCGTGCCCAGCCTGAGAAAAACAAACGCGGCAGCCGCGTTTAAATGGCTGCCGCGCTGAATAATAATTACATTACCGGGTCGCCATCCCTGACATCATCACCTGCTTTCAAAACAACCTGATCATTTGCGGTTAAGGCACCAAAAATTTCAGTGGAATCTTTTCCTGCCAGGCCCTCTTTGATATCTACCAATTTAGCTTTACCATTTTTTACGACAATAACGTACTCCTTTTCGGTAGAGCGGACGATCGCTGAATTTGGTACTAACAATGACGTGGCACCCGATAACATCGGGATCTTAACTTCGCCATACATGCCGGGCTTTAACTGGCCATCCTGATTAAGCACATCTATCTCAATGGCCTCAGAACGCATATTACCCAGGGCATTAGCAACACGGCTGATCTTTGCGCTATGCTCCACACCAGGCATCGCATTAAAAGTAAATTTTACGGCCTGCTTAAGGTCTACCTTGTCCACATAATCTTCAGGTATGGCTACCTCTAACCTTAATTTGCGGGTATCCTGCAATACCAGCATCGGTTGGTCGGTTGTTTTACCGGGGGCTACCAGCGCGCCGGGCGATACATTCCGTTGTACGATCATCCCGTTAAACGGAGCATAGATGCGCAGGTAACCCTGCATGGTCCTTACTGATTGTACATTTGATCTTTCGGAATTGGCAATGGCCATATCTGATTTCATCCGGGACACGGCATTATCCAAATCAAGCGGGGAAACCGAACCCGGTTCGGCCGCCGCCTGTTTTAAACGGTTATATTTTTCCTTACTGGCGTTGGCTGTTTCCTGAGCCTGCAGGTAACGTGAGTTGGCTGCCTGCAATTGCGACTCCATTTCGGGCGCTTCCAGCGTCAACAACAACTGGCCTTTACTGACCTGCGAGCCACGGTCAACATAGATCTGTTTGACAAAGCCGTTGACCTTGGGGAACAGGTTCACCTCGTTAAACGGGTTTAACTGCCCCGGCAAACGCGCATAACTGGATAATGCCTTCTCGGTTACACGGCCTGTCTCGTATTTCTTACTGCCGGTTGCCCTGGTTTCAGTAAGGTCTACGGGCTTTTGGTTGCCTGAACAGGCTGCTAAAAAGCATACGGCCGAGGTTAATATGATCAATCTTGTTTTCATGTTTATAATAGCGTTGAGGTTTGAATAGCTGTTGTTTCTTCGGGCATTAAGGATGGGGATTCGTAAGTGGTCTTATCCTGTACCCAGGCAAATACCAAAGGCAGAATAAAGAGCGCAGCCAATGTAGAGGCAAACAAGCCGCCAATTACAGCACGGCCCAAAGGCGCTGTTTGCTCGCCTGCTTCACCCATCCCGGAGGCCATAGGGATCATGCCCGCCATCATGGCAAAGCTGGTCATCAGGATCGGGCGCAAACGGATGGCCGCGCTGGTGATGGAGGCGCGGGTGGCATCCCTGAATTCTAACCGTAATTTCTCTCCGTTGGTAACGATCAGGATGGCATTTGCTACCGATACACCGGTAGACATGATCATCCCCATATAGGATTGCAAATTAAGCGTAGAGCCTGTCAGCAACAAAGCCGTAAGCGAACCCAGGATTACCGCCGGAACCGTCGACAGGACCGTTAGTGATAACTTGAAAGACTGATAATTGGCAGCCAGCAACAGGAATATAACCAATACTGCGAAACCTAAACCACTTTGCAGGCTGCTCATCGTTTCGGTCAGTAAACTTGTCATGCCTTTTAGCTCTGGCACCAGCCCCTTTGGCGGTGTGCCTAGTTCTTTGATTGCTTTTTGCACGTCAGCAGTAGCTGTACCCAGGTCCATTTTATTAATATTGGCACTTACCGTTAAAAATCGCCTTGGCCCGGCCCGGTCGTATTCGCCGGGTGCGTAGGTCATTTTAAAACTAGCCACATCGGCAAGCGTAGGTGTACTCTGGCCTTTTAACAAAGGGATCTCCTTCAGTTCGTCCATCGTATTCATGGTATACTCGGGTATTTGCACCTGTACCTGGTAGGTATATTGCTTGTCTTCGTCAAGCCACTGGTTTTTCTCGGTAAAGCGGCTTGATGAGGTGCTGGCGGTGACCGAACGGGCTATATCCGTTACATTTAAACCGAACTGCGATACCTTCTGCCGGTCGAGCGTAATCGCGATCACCGGGATCTTTAACGGCTGTACGATCTGTACATCCCGCAGGTAGGGGATCTTTTTAAGCCTGGCTACCGCCTTGTTGGCATAAGTTTCAATCTGCACCATATCTTTGCCGGCAACCCGCAACTCAATTGGCGTGGCTGCGCCCTGGCTCATGATCTTTTCGGTCATGTCAATTGGCTCAAAAGTGATACGCAGATCAGGCATGGCATGGCCGATGTTTTTGCGCAGGGCGTCTTTCAATTCATCCATGTTCACTTTATAGCTTTCATCCAGCTTAACCTGCAACACGGCTTCATGCGTACCGGTATTAAAAATATACAGGTTACTGCTGCCATAACTGCTGGGGATAATACCCACATAACCCGAGCTGATCTCGATATGGTGATCTACTGTTTTATCGATGATGCTGAGCACCTGTTTAAATTTATCTTCGGTACGTTCTAAGCGGGTACCGTCAGGCGCTTTAATGCGGATAAGAAACTGACCGTTGTTGAGCTTCGGCATCATGTCCTTGCCGATGATTACAAAGCCAACCCCGGCTAAAACGATAACGGCAACCAGGTAGACAGGAACGATCATCTTTTTATTGGGCATCCAGCGGGTAATGATCCCCATAAACCGCAGTTTTACTTTTTCAAAGAAGTCATTATCTTCAGGGTGATCCTGTTCTTCTTTCAGGTGTTTATTAACTTGTAGTTCTTCCTTTCGGTTTAAAGCCTCGCCGGCATGGGCGTGCAGTTCGCCATGCTGGTAATGCTGGTATTGCTCGGCCCTGATCAGCCAGTTACTCAGGATAGGTACGAGGGTTTGTGCCAATACATAAGATACGATCATGGTTAAACCGATAGACATAGACAGGGGCAGGAACATCGCTTTGGGTACGCCATTCATCAGGAAGGACGGGGCGAATACCGCCAGGATACAAAGCAGGATCAGTAATAACGGGAAGGAGATCTCTTCGCAGGCATCGTAAATGGCCAGCTTCTTTGACTTGCCCATTTCCAGGTGCTGGTGGATATTCTCTATCGTTACCGTGGCCTGGTCGACCAGGATTCCAATGGCCAGGGCCAAACCGCTCAGGGTCATGATATTGATGGTTTGTCCGAATGCGCCCAACAGCATTACCCCTAACAGGATAGAAACCGGGATAGTGATCACCACAATTAAACTGCTGCGCCAGTCGCGCAGGAATAAAAGCACCATTAACCCGGTGAGCAAAGCACCCAGTCCGCCTTCGGTCATCAAGCTTTTAACCGCGTTGATTACGAAAACCGATTGATCAAACTCATACGATACTTTGATATCATCGGGTAATAGGCTTTGCATTTCGGGCAGTTTTTTCTTCAAGCCCTGTACTACTGACCAGGTGGAGGCATCGGCGGTTTTTACTATGGGGATATACACCGAACGCTTCCCGTTGATGAGGGCGTAATCCACCGTAATATCCGAAGCATCAGCTACACGTGCCACATCCTTAACTAATACGGATACCCCGTTTTTGGTTTTAATGGGGATCTCGCCAAACTCTTCTGATTTTTGCACCAGCGAATTGATGGTGGTGGTAAACATGGTATTATCTATCCGCAAGTTCCCTGATGGCGACATGGCGTTGAACTTAGCCAGGGCTTCAACCACCTGGTCGGGTGTCAGGTCATAACTGCGCATTTTCGCCGGGTCCACGCTTACGGTAATGGAGCGAGAGTTGGCGCCAAAGGGTGGGGGTGCAGATAAGCCGGGTACCGAGGCAAACATAGGCCTGATACGGGTAGCGGCCATATCATAAATTTCTTTAAGACTGCGGCCGGGTGCAGATAATACCAACTGACCAACAGGCAGGGACGAAGCATCATACCTGATCACTTGCGGGGGTAAAGCCCCTGGCGGGAAAAACTTCATGGCCCGGTTAACCTGCAGGGCCACTTGCGCCTGCGCCTCAGCCATGTTGGTGCTTTCGTAAAAGCTGATCTTGAGCATTGTTAGCCCCTGGATGTTTTTGGTGGAGATATTTTTGATCCCGTTTACATATAGGAACTGATCCTGCAGGCGGGTACTGAAAAAGCCTTCCATTTGCTGCGGCGACATACCGCCATAGGACTCGATAACGTAGATAGTAGGCAGGTTTAACTGCGGGAAAATATCTATGGGTATATTAATAGCGCTAAGGACGGCGAAGATCATCAAACTCATGGTAATAACTACCACAGTGATGGGCCGTTTAAGCGCGGAGGTGACCATTGACATATTTTTTAATTTAAAAGATTTAAGATTGAACTAACCTGGTTGCCGGTAATGGCTTTTTGAAATAATGCGGCCGTATAGGCATACTTCGCCTGCACATAGTCATTCTCGGCCCGGTACAGGATATTAAGTGCTGCGTTAAGTTCAATGATGTCGGTTAACCCGCTCCTGTACAAGGACAGTTTTTGGCGATAACCGGCGTTGGCTGCATTTAGCTGGTTAGGTATTTCCAACAGGCGTTGCCTGGCGGTGTTAAGCTCCTCATCAGCCTGCCTGGCGCTTAACGCTAAAGCGTCCCTTTGTTCGTCCAATTGCCGGCGGGCGTAATCAGTAACTGTTTTTTGAGTGCGGAGCTTTAAGGCCCTGCGGCGCAGATCAAACAAATTATAGGTAATGCCTACACCCACCACATAATTATCGCGGTTAAAGCCCCAGCCAGTGTTCAGACTATTAAAATTACTGCTGGCATCCACGCTGGCGCCACGGCCCCAGGCGGCCGCTTCCAGCATGATCCTGGGGTTATATTGCTTTTTCACCAGGTCTTCCCGTTGCATGCTGTTATCCACAATGGATTTGTAATAGTTTATCAGCGGGTGATTAGCGGTGTCTGCATTCGCCAATGCAGCTATATTAGCCTCACCGGCAAGGCGGTTAACAGCCAGGGTATCGGGCACAATACTTTGATAAGGCAAGCCGCTTACGGCCGATAGCTGTAGCTGTACCTGTTTAAATTGATTATTAAGTTCAATATAATTAAGCCGTGCTTTTGATAGTTCAGCTGCGGCTATGCTGGTGTCTACCCCCGGCCTGATCCCGCTTTTGGCCAGCGACTGAATAGACCGGCCGATCTCCCGGTCGCGCTGGATATTGCGCAATTGGATAGCCAGAAAACCCTGCAGGCGCAGCAACTGCAGGTAATTACCAATAGTATAAGCCTGCAACTGGAATTTTGATTGCTGGAAGCGGTTTTGTTCAACCGAAACATCCGAGTTGGCTATTTTAACCTGGGCGCTATACGCACCAAAGTTGTAAACTTCCCAGTCTGCCGCAACTATGCCCAGGTTTACCAAAGCAACATCAGTGTTGCTGACCGTGCGCACCCCGCCCGAGTTTGACGGAACCATACCGAAACTAAAATAAGGCCCCGGTGTGTTGTTATTGCTGCCCACATCAGCCTGGTAACTTATTTTTAAATTGGGCAGCCAGTTATTGCGGGTTTCAACCGCCTGCGCTTGTCTAATGGTGATAGCAGCCGAATCAGTAATTAAAGCCGGCGCCTTTTGATCAACCCGGTTTAGCAGTGTTTTAAGGTTAACCGGTTGCTGGGCATGGACGGTTGTTGTTAATAATAACAACAATGCCGCGCACCCGTAGCGTTTAAGATAGTGCATCTTGATGATGTGTTTAGAAAATTAAAGAAATCGAGAACAGGTAGCCTGGTTAAGCAGGTACAATATGGGCGTACGCTGATAGTAAGCCGGGAAGAAGAAATATCAAATAATCAATTTGCCTGAAAGCAGGTACCGATGCAGTGGGGGAGATAAACTTAAATGAATGTCCGCTAAAATACCCGCTGTGATCTCTTTGACTTTTCTGAATAGGAATGGAAACAGAGACTTTAAAAGAAAAGAAAACAGAAGGGTCAGCGGCAAAAGCGGATCAGCCAAACGCTTTTGAACGGCAGAGATATCAAAGGCACTATCCTCTACATATTCCAGCTTTCGTTTGGTAAATGCTTTTAAGAATATTTGCGGGGCCTTATAATCTGTGAGTTGTTTAAGTGCATTAAAACCGACGAACGGCTTGGCGGCCAGCATAAATACGGCAAGAAAGAGGAAATAATGAATCTTCAGTACGCGCATATCGCTAATTAATGCAATTTTTAATAGTCAAAGTTGATAAGAATTTGAATAAGATGGTTAATGTAACAATAAAGTTGCGGCCCTGCCGGTTCTTATTGATCAGCTGCTATTGTATTTCAGCTTCAGCAATAGAATGATTACATCATAAATCAAGCCGGCGGTAGTTATTTCTCCTTATCTAAAACTTCAAAAGATGTTTGCAGCCGGTTGCCATTCGCATCAATTAGTGTAAGTACATGTTTACCTGCCGACGGGTTCAATGCCATCTGGTGATAATCTTTCGTTTGGCCGATATATTGGTTATCCAGATGCCAGAATATTTTAATGCCGGATTGCCTGTGGGCAGCATTGCAGATCATGCGGCCGCGTGTGCCGTCAGCTTCTAAAGGAACATATACTTTGGCATCGTTCTTAGGGTAGATCAATTCCATAGGATGTTGTACGGTGGCGGCGCAATCGGCTCTGAAAGGGGGGAGCGTTTTGTAAGTATAATTACGGCTTCTATAATAAAACTCCATAGCCGGAGGCAGTACAAACCAGGGCAGGTGTACCATGTTTGCCGGGCTTTCGCAACCGGATGTCACCTGCCATTTCCGGCTTACATCCAGATGCACCAATTGATGGAATGGGCAAACAGGGGCCTTTAAACCACTTTTAGGCATAAACAGGGTATCGACGTGATCGCAATTCTCACCGGCACGATACCCGCTTTCATGGCAAACAGCTATACGGGTCATTTCACCGGCAGGTACCGGGAACCAATCGCGGGTTACCGGTAATTGCCTGAAAATGTCAAATAAAACAGGCGCGGCGGTATTAACGCCTATTAAACCCGGACGGCCTTCGCCATTGGTATTGCCAACCCAAACTCCAACTACGTAGCGCGGGGTAACACCAATGGCCCAGCCATCTCTAAAGCCAAAGCTTGTGCCTGTTTTCCAGGCAATGCGCTGGGTTGAAGTAAATTGCTGCCATAACAATTCATCTCCCGGGCGCATAACCTCTTCCATAGCCTGGAAAGTATAGTAAATTGAAGCGGCATCTAACAGCCCGCCTTTTTCCAGTTCGGGTTTGGTGGCTGCAGTTGCGGTGTATACCGGGTTATGATAATCGTTAGCGGCATATTTTCCTCTATATGGCCGGTAATGGTTTAATACCCTTGCCATATCGGCATAAGCACCGGTTAGCTCCCATAAGGTATTTTCGCTGCCGCCTAATATTAAAGATAAGCCATAATGATCGGGCGGTTGCGTAAGTGTGGTCATACCCATATTGCGGAGTAAGGAATGAAATCTATCATACTTATACTGTACCAGCATTTTTACAGCAGGGATGTTTAATGACCGGGCCAACGCCTTTGAAGCCGGCACAGCGCCATCATATCCCAAATCAAAATTTTGAGGATGATAGCCTGCGATCTGGGTAGGAATATCCGGGATCAGGCTGTTGGGTAGTATGGCCCCGTCATGCAGCATGGCAGCATAAAGGATGGGCTTTAGTGTGCTGCCGGGACTACGCGGGGCGGCTATTACGTCGACATCGCTTTCCATATCCCTGTTTTCAGGATGATCGATGTTACCCACATAGGCCAGTGTTTGCCCGGTTTCAACATCTAAAACAATGGCTGCCGCATTACGGATATCGTTGGCTTTTAAAAGTTGATGATGCCTTTCGATGATATCGGTTACGTTTTGTTGTAAGATGCTGTTGACAGCTGTTTTAATACGCCCGCCGTTTTGCTTATGAGCGGTTTGATCGGTTTTAAAACGTTGCAAAAGGTGAGGGGCAAGCGCCGGCAACGGGAATGGTTTTTCAGGTACAGGCTCAAGTTTGGCAAGCGATGCCGTTGTGCGGTCAATGACATGCTGCTGTTGCAAACGGTCTAACAATAAATTACGTTTGTGTAATAGTATCGTCCTGTTTTTACCCGGATGTACCAGCGACGGCGAGTTTGGTAATACGGCCAGCGCTGCCATTTCGCCCCAGGATAGTTTATCCGGGCCGCGACCAAAATAGCGCCATGCGGCCGCATCCAAGCCTACTACATTACTGCCAAACGGGGCGTTGCTTGAATAAAGTGCTAATATGTCGGCTTTTGAATAGGTGAGTTCTAACCTGAGCGCTTTAAATATCTCCAGAAATTTTTGCCAAACTGTACGATTTTTATGGGTTGATAAGCGGATAACCTGCATGGTTAATGTACTGCCCCCGCTTACCACATGCCTGGCCCTTATGTTTTGCCTGATGGCCCGGCCAAAAGCCAAAAAGTCAAATCCCAAATGGTTTTCAAAGCGCTTATCCTCAAAAGCGATAATGCAGGCTTTGAATTTAGCTGGTACGTTAGCATCATACGGAAACCTCCACTGCCCGTCGGACGCTATAGATGCTCCTAATAATTGGCCCTGATCATCGTCAATTACAAATGAGGTGGGAGAGTTGAACAGGTGCCGGGGGATACTGAAGCAAAACAATAAAACTATCACCAGAACTATAATAGTACTAATGATAGCCTTTGGTTTTTTATAGATATTGCTCACTTCACTACCTCAACCCATTGTCCTTTTGCCAGCGCGCTTATTGAATTGTTGTACATCGCATCACAATAAATAGCCGGCAGATAATATCTTCCTAAGTAAGATGCGTTCAACATCACATAATAAGTTACCTCTTTTGTTTCAGGCAGGCTGAAGTATGTATTTACCCGGTCGTCCCGGATATCGCGGTAATCAGATTCTGAAGACTTAAACGCGTCATCGCCCTCCATTAACCTGGTGTTCAATATCTCCCAACCCGAAGGAAATATCTGCGTAAGCGCCATGTTATCATACCGTCCCCTATGCCCCGGGTTTTTAATATTTACCTGCGCTACAAAATCAGCGCCCTGTTTTAATTGCGATGGGTCGACCTGCGCACCCTTGAGTGTAAAATAACTTACCCGCATTTGCAGGATATCAGGGTTGTTTATTGGTTTGACCTCTTCGCCGGTTACAGGTTGCCCATATTGGATCAGCCTGATATATAATTTAGCGTTGCCGTTGTTTTTTAGCACCAGGTTACCAGCGTTACCGGCAATTTTTATTTGTGAGATATAAGAGCCGGAATTAATATTACCCAGCGATGCACCAGCACGGTAGTTGAACATCAGTTTACTATGCGATGTGTTTTTACCGCAGTATTGCGCAATAGCGATCAAACTGTAAGCGGTAGTTTGTGTGCTATACCAACTGTCCTGCGATAAACGGGCCGCAACAGTACGTAGCATGGCAGCAGCTTGTTGTGGTTTACCCAATAAGGTTAAGGTCTCTAATATCATCGCTTCATCGCGTAAGTCAGACCCGTAAGTGCCCCACATGCTATTGTATGGTTTAATAGTAAGTGGTAAACCTGCTATCATGCGCAGACCAATTTCGGGCTGCCCGGCCAGTTTATAGGCAGCTGCCAACCGCCATTTAGCTTCCGGACTTAGGTATGGGAATTCTTTCAGCCTGTTCATGGCGCCTAACTCGGGTGCATGCGCTAAAGCCAAAAGGTATAAGCGATAAGCCTGGTCAAGGTCAGCGCCGTAAAAGCTGCGGGTATCAGGCGCCCAGGCCAGGGCTTTTTGGCGCTGATAGGTTTTCCAGTGTTCTATAAATCCAAACGGCAGCGCATAACCTGCTGCTTGTGCAGCCAGCATAAAATGCCCGGCATAATTGGTTCCCCAATCATCGGCCTGGCTGCCGTCCGGCCAATAACTTAAGCCTCCGTTGGGTAATTGAAAGCCACTTGATAACCTGCGGATACCGGCCTGTATATTCCGGTTTATATACGCCTTTTGTGCCGGTGAAAGGTCTGTTACCTGATCTAAATATAATTGCGGGAATACGGCGGATGTAGTTTGCTCAACACAACCATGCGGGTAGCCTATCAAATAATCCAGTCTTTTCGCCAGGTTAAGTGGCGGGATACTCGATGCCTCAAGCGTGGTTTTATTGGTTCCATTCATGCCAACTGCATTGTAAGCAGTACTCCAGGTCTCGCCTGCGTTTAATTCTTTTTCCAGCACACGGGTAATGCCGGGATTTGGGTTTCGTACGGATAATTCAACATCATATTCAGCGGTTTCGTTACCGCTGCGGGCTATTACTTTTATTTTACCTACACCAATAAAGTTTTTAACATCCAACGCAAACGTCACCAATTGGTCGCCCGGTTTGGCAAACGTTAGGGTTTGATGGCTGTTAGCGCCTAAGTTGCTAAACGCATTTGATTGGATAGTTACGTTAACGCTCTTTATATTATTCTCGGTAGCAAAAACAGTTACCGGTAATTGTATCTTTTCTGAAGGTCCTAATACCCGCGGAAGGGTCGCCAGTATCATCAATGGTTTTTTAACGGCCACGGTCTTTTCTGCAGAACCATAGCTGCCGTCATGCCCGGCAATAACCATTACTTTAACAGCGCCTATATATTGCGGCAGTGTAAACGGAAGCGTTTGTTTCTGCCCGGCATCAAGATGATAAGGCCCCATAAACTTCACAACAGGCTTAAAGCGGTTAACCGTGATGTTTTTGTTTAAATTACGCTCGCCGGCGTCGCCGCCTATACTTAATATGCGTTCCAGGTCGCCGCCATAGGCACCTATCACATAATCGAAAAGGTCCCAGGTTTTAACGCCCAATGCTTCCCGTGCATAAAATATTTCATGCGGATCAGGTGTTTTATAATTGGTGATATCCAATAGCCCTTCATCAACAATAGCCACCGTATAGGTCATCTCTTTACCGGATGCTTCTGCTATAGTTACCGCCGACTTAGTTTCGGGCCTGATCTTATCCGGCATGCTGATCAATGGTTTTAATATGGTTGCCGGGTTGTCAACCAATAGCGGTATAGCGCCATACATGCGTATAGGCAAATCGTTAATGGTTTGTGAGTGCGGCTGCAGTAAGGTAACGTTGATGAAAATATTTGGCGACATACTTTCATCTACCTTAAATTTATATTGCGTTTGGCCCTTATTGGTATTTACCCAATCTGTCTTTAAAACTTTTGTGCCGTTTTCAAAACTGATCAGAGCCCTGCCGTTTGCCGGCGTAGGGATGGTTAATGTAGCTTCTTCGCCAACCTTATAATTCTTTTTATCGGCAGTAAATGATAGCATGGCCGCTTCACTTGGATTATCCTGCTGCAGCCTTTGCGCCCAGTTTGGCCAGTCAATATAAACCTCTCTGCCCGTAGTGTGGCCGGTTTCATCATCTTTAACCTTGACCAAAAATTGTCCCCATTCCGGCTGGTCAACGCGCATTTTCCATTTACCACGGCCATTAACCAGTGTAATGGTTTCGGTTTTGATCAGTTTATTGTATTTATCCTGGGTGAAATTGCTGCTCTGGTTGCTGGTATTATCCCACCACCAATGCCATTTAACCTTGTATAATTCAACCTGTACGGTGCGTGTGCCTTTAAACAGGTTGCCTTTGGTATCTACATCGGCAATATCAAAAATGTGGTCCTGCCCGGTAACCAACATACCAGACAACGCATTGCCTTTTGGCGCTTTAATACCAACATAGCCCTTGTAAACATTATACGGCAGGCTAATTTGGTTGATACTGAAATTGCCGCCCGGCTCAAATACTTTTGTCAGGAAATTGGCCCGGAGCTGGCCCGGAGCTTCCTTTTCTGCTTCAATATCAGCTTTTATGCCGGTATTACCTTCGGCATCCAAACGGCCGTCAAAAACGGTGCTTACCTGGGTGTCAAACGTTTTGGTAGGGTCATCAAACGCATAATCATCAAAGCCTTTAAAAACCGTTGCCTGCGGCGACAGGTAAGCATCAACCTTTGCTTTTAAATTTTGTGCTGTCCCCCCAAATAACCACCTTGCACTAAGGGTGCCCTCGGTATTTTCGCCTTTGGTAAGTTCTGTCTGCCCCTTAAAGTCAAGATTTATCTTTAAGCGGTTAGGCATTATGGTTTCAATCTTGATGTTTTTGGTGAACGTGGCTCCGCCGACTTTAATTTTAGCCGTCCAGTTGCCTGTAACATCGGTAACCTGGGTTGCGGTATGGAAACTATAAAAGTTGTCGACAGATTTGTTTTTGGTAATGCGGCTATAAATTTGCCCCATCGGGTTATAAAAATTAAATTCCAGCGGCATATCCGGTGGTAGTTTTTTGCCCTTGTCTTCCAGTATAAATGAAACGTAGATACTATCCCCCGGGCGCCATACACCGCGTTCGGCATATATGAAACCTTTAATGCCGCTTTGCACCTGGTCGCCGCCAATATCAAAGCGGGTTAGGGGCAGGGCATTGCCATCGTCCAGCTTTAAATATCCGCGTTCGTCACCCCGCCTGGCAACTAACAAATAAGGTTTTCGTTTGATATCAAATTTAGCCAAACCATAAGCATCTGTAGTTTGCCGGGTGATGATCTGTTTCTGGTAATCCTGCAGATCCAGCTCTAAACCCGCTATAGGTTGTGCCGTTAAAATATCAGTAGCAATAACTACCATACTGTTATCGGCACCACGTTTGGCCACCAAACCAATGTTTGAAGCTATGATATTACGGGTAGCCCATTTGTCTTTGGTGAAATAGGAGTTGGTGCAAGGGTTATCCTTATCGGCCCAGTTATAATTAGTGGGGTAATAGTTATCGTACTTCGACCAGAAATCATCATCGTCATCACTTATAGATTTGCCGCCGCCGTATTCATTGTAACCTTCTTCGTCTTCCCCGTAATTTTCATCACCATTCTGTGTTTTAACAGGGCCGCCTGCACTGCAATTGTATAAGGAATATTCTTTACGGAAGCCAATGATCACCCTGTAAATAGCGCCGGGTTCTGTGCGGATCAGTTTATCCAGATCAAGCATAAAGCGGGTTTTCCTGTTCAGGTTTACAGACTTATCAGCATCCAACCGTATGGTCTTTTCTACTACCGGCCGGCCAACACGCCTTAATTCGCTGCCTCCGTTAAAGTCATTCTGCTGGAAATATTGAGCTACATTGTCTTCATAAACTTTGATGATGCTTACATCAACCGCGTTTAGGTTTACGGCTTCAAACGGCATCATTAATTTGCCCGCACTGGGTAAAATAACCCCTTTGCCGGGTATGGTAACGGCCGGAAGTTTATTCTCGAAAAATACGTTGGCCTTATATGTCTTTTTGATTTTTTGGTGCGATATGTTTTCTACCCCCGCGTTTACAAATACATTGTAATTGCCATCCAAACGTTCGGGCGCATAAATTTTCACCATGCTGCCCTCAATGGTGTAAGCCGGCTCGCTGGTATTGCCAATGCCTATCAGTCCGTTTAATTCCTGGCCCACCATTATGGCGTCAGAAAATTGCACCAATACGTACTGTTCCTGGTCTTGTACGGCACGGATATCCAATACCCTGAAATCGCCTGTAGCCGGTATATTGTAGCTTTTATTGCCTTTCTTATTTACATTTAGCGGACTGCCATCCCAGGTTATGCCTAATGGTGTGGTAGCATTTGTTGCACGGGTAATTTTATCAACTGTAAAAATGTGGGTATGATTATAAGTATTATGCTGCCAGCTAATATGTGTATCTGACGGATAGTTTACCGAGATAAGCTTTTCGACGAGCTCATTTTTTTCGGCATCGGCCGTTTGTACAACACCTTCAAGCTTCATTTTATCAAGTGATGTACGGGGCGAGGTTTGTAAGCCGTTAAAGATCACCGTAAAATCGGGCGCCATAGTTTGAAACCCAAACTGAAATTTGTCGAAATGATCGGTAACAGCTATCACTTTGCCCAGTTTAAATGTAGCAGTATAGGCTTTATCCGGATCAAGCGGTTTGTCGGGCTTAAATTCTATAGTTAATGCATCTACCCAGTAGGCTTTTCCATTTATAGAGGGGCTGAAGCTGAAAGTTCCGTCGGGCAGTACCTCATTTTGCGCATGCGTGCCCTGCACATGCGATACCAACTTGATACGGATGCTGCTCTCTTTAGAAATAATACCGGAAGTATAGGATTCTATGTATTTGCCAAAAGCCCTGTCAATAGTTTTGGGTTTTGAGAAATGCTTTATCGCAAAAGCTGCCACCGCTACTAAAATAAGTGATGACACAGTAATAAGGATGCCTTTTTTACTGGTAAAAAAGGTTTTTAAGGTTGACATAGGTGATGAGATTTTATAATGAAAATTATAAAATTTTAATTATAAAATGCTTTATCGAAAAAAGTATTTTTTTAATGACGTGTGGTCTGAAGATTATAAAATAGCCTTAGCAGATTTTTTGTCTTTACCCGAAAAGGTTATTAACGAAAAGTGCATCCCCTTGTATGATTTCGCCATCCGGATTAATCCAGCCGGTAGTGGTACTTACAAGCCGGAAATTGTTTTCGGTTAAAATTTTAAACAGATCAAAAAATGTGGAAGATCCTTCATACATGGGTTTGTACGAAAATTCGGTATAAACTAACCGGGTTTTCTTTAATGCATTAAGACCTGAATTTAACACCAGATGTTCAACGCCCTGTACATCTATTTTTAGAAGATCAATAATTTCAAGCCCGGATTTTTCCACAACATTATCCAGCGTTTCCGACTTGATTTTAATTTTTACCGGCTGAGCTAAACCAGCGTCGAAAAAGTCATTTTTAACCTTGAGTATAGAACTTAAAACACTGGCATCCTTTGAATAATAAAAATCAACATCTCCGGTACTTTCAGAAATAACAATTGTTTCAACCCGGAAGCGCGATCTGTCCGGAAACTTGTTTTCTAAAGTTGATTTAAGGTCGGCAATTGGTTCAACTAAAATAGCCTTATTAATTTTATAGTGGTTATTAATAATGCCTGTAAACTTTCCTTCTGATGCACCGATATCAATTATATTTATGGGTTTATCATTTGGCAGGAATTTAACGATCTCTGAGGGTACGCCAGCCCGGTTAAAAGGAATTTTTAATAAATAATAAAGAAAATATTTGCCCTCCTGCTTAACTGAATTGGGGATCAATGATTTAAAATTCATATAATGAATATAATATAAATCGAAATTAATTAAATAAATGAGATTTATTTAAAGTTATTGAAGAGCGTCTCTGTTTTACCGGCAATGTGCAATTTGCTTTGGTTCTTTGTGACATAGTTGCTTAGATCACCATATATTGACTTGTAATAGTTATTTCCACTTTAAGGATGTGGGATACTGCAAACATTATCAAAAGGGGGGGTAGTTACACCAACATTTAAAAAGCCCTTAATCATTGAAATTACTATTAAGTTGCAATTAGTTAAACAGTTTTCTGGGTATGCTTCCTTTCTGGGTTAACCGATTTTTTATTGTGCCGACAGTTGTAAAACGCTCTGAATTTTACTTAATCTGCCTCAGATTTCAAAAAAATCCATGAGCGGTATATCGTCTTTTAACTAATAGAAAATCAATAGTTTAGTTAAATTTTTTCTAAAAAAAACTTTGAAATATTCTTATTGGTAGCGATATTTAGCAAACTAAACTTTATCACATGAAATCTCACTCATTTTGCTTGGCCATGCTATTCGGGTTATTAGCTTTTTGCCATAAAGCAAGCGCACAGAAAACAATCATCGAACTGGATACGCTGACCTTAACGCCATCAGCTCCGTTGCCGTTTGATGAGTCATTTATTCTTAAAGTGCCAATTGCAAGTAGTAGCGTTTCGTATGTAATGTATATTGAACACCACGGGGCACAAACGCTCAAACAATCATTTCAATCCGGATTGCCGCTCGAGCCTGTACCAATCAATACGTTTACTGTTAAAAAGCAGGGGACACAGAATTACCTGCTGATCACGATTGAAAACCCTCATCTGCTAAACCCAGGTAAGATCTATTCATTCATCTATATTTCGGGGGTATCGGATATTGTCTCAGCACTTGATAATTACAGGGAATTTGCCAAAAATGGTGATATGGCTGCAAAGGCCAAAGCTCAAAAGTTGATCGACGATATGGGACAGAAAGCTTATGATCAATTTGGTTTTAAGGTGATCTTTGAACGAAATCAATCGGCAACTAATATGGAGAACTTAAAGAGTTTTTACGAGCAGCAGTTAATTGGCCTGCCGGCGAGATATACAGCATTCGAGGCTGCTCTATCAGCATACCAGGGATTTGCAGTGCGTAACTTACCTGCACTTTCCACTAATGCAGGTTTGAAAAAATTATTACAGCTTATCGTACAAAGGACCAATGACCTTGATCCGCAAATGAAATCGATACTGTTGAAAGACCCCAAGTCAACCATGATCCGCTTAAACCGGCTTTTAGCAATTATGCAATTAGCAGATTATCAAAATTTAATAGCAGGTATAATGCCACTTGATTGTGATAATTGTAAGCCTGCTGAACCAAGAGACTATGATGCACAATTACAAAATATTAAAAATGCCATCGCAGGAATTAATGAGCTAAACAGTTTGTCCCTGGCGCTAGGGCATGTGCCCGACATACCCACCGCTTTGCCAATATTTACAACGATGATCGCAGACCTGAATAATTCAAGCGCAGCACTGACAACTTTGCAAATTGCCCGAAAACCAATATTGGATGGAATTAATGATCTTAAATTAGGTAATGCCCAACTTGTTACCGGTACCAGCATAATTAAGAATTTTGATTCCAGGAACAAACTCAGCATTGCCCCGGATTTTGGCGTGGTTACCACCAAGCTTGTTAAAGGAAACAACCCTTATCCCTTCGTACCTTATCTGGGTTTTCATGTTAATTTCCGGCCGTTGAACCGCGATGTAGCCTGGAAGACATATAACCATAAATTTATAAGCTATTGGTCGTTATTTTTTGGATGGAGCCTGGTAAATGTAGCCAATGGGCCTCATCTTGAAGCGAAAGCAGACTCCATCGGCGGATTTTTTAACAATACGAAGGGAACTTTAATGACCGGGTTAGGTTATCGTCTTGGAAATGCTGTTCGGATCACATTTGGTTCGATGTACTATTTCCAATATGAAGCGACCAACCCCGCGACACCTGCCTTTTATGATAAAAGGCATCTAAAGGCCTGGCCATTTGTTGGGTTATCCCTTGATCTTGCCCTTAAAGACCTTTTAAATGGTGTCCAGGATGTTTTTTCTTCGGCACCAAAACGATATAATCCACCACCACCGACAACCTCAAATTAATAAATTATGCCAACACAAAAAGAATTGGATGCTTACTTTGAAGAATCAAAGGAGCGCATCGCAAAGGCCGTAAATGATGCGATGCCTGAAGCGTTACAAAATGAAGCGTTTAAAATGTCTTTTCACTTAACTCATCCTTCGGGTGCGGAATTAAGGTTTGGACTCTGTGCCTGTTTTAATTCACATCAAGTATGGGGGTTATGGGATTGCCAAAAGTGTGTACCGCCGCAATAGCTAAATTAGCCTCGGTCTTTCTTTAAATGCTAATTCCAAAAATGGCCAAATAAAAACGGCCTTTACAAATATTGTAAAGGCCGTTTTGTGCTCCCGACGAGATTCGAACTCATATCGATGGTACCGGAAACCATAATTCTATCCATTGAACTACGGGAGCAATTATTGGGCAAATATAATTAAACCGCTGTTATCTTAGTTAAAAGTTTTGCTTATAATATGGTTAGCTTTATTGCCGGTTAGTTGCGTGCCCCGATATGATAAAATTTCCCGGGATAATTAATTCAGGCGCAGCTATTTAATCGATTATCACCATGAAAATTCTTTTCTTTTCGGCCAAGCCATACGATATTCAGTTTTTTAACAAGCATAACAAAACTTTTGGCTTTGAGCTTGACTACCTGGAAACCCACCTGGGGCCGCATATTGTGAACGCGGTTAACGAGCACACCTATGCGGTATGCGTTTTTGTGAACGACAAACTTACAATTGAGGTGATAACAACCCTGGCCACCAAAGGGGTAAAAGTAATTGCGCTGCGTTGCGCGGGCTTTAACAATGTGCAGCTTGAAACCGCGCGTAAATTGGGGATAAGGGTATGCCGGGTTCCGGCTTATTCGCCCGAGGCGGTGGCCGAGCATGCCGTAGCTATGCTGCTGACGCTTAACCGCAAAACGCATAAAGCTTACAACCGGGTGCGCGAGCAAAATTATTCGCTTAACGGGTTACTGGGTTTTAACCTGCATGGCAAAACGGTAGGCGTGATAGGTACGGGTAAGATCGGTAAAGCGTTTTGTAAGATCATGCTGGGCTTTGGCTGTAAGGTTATGGCGTTTGACCCGGTGGTGGATGAAACGTTGCGTGCAGCAGGCGTAAGCTATGGTACTTTTGAGGACGTAATAAGTTCGGCAGATATCATTTCACTGCATTGCCCGCTTACGGCAGATAACCACCACCTGGTTAACAGGGAAGTGATCGCACTGATGAAGAAAGGCGTAACGCTCATCAATACCAGCCGCGGCGGACTGATCAATACCGAAGATGTAATTACAGGGTTAAAAGCGCGGAATATCGGCTACCTGGGGATAGATGTGTATGAACAGGAAGAAAAGCTGTTTTTCAAGGACCTGTCGGGCACTATCATTGATGACGATACGATCCAGCGATTAACAGGTTTCCCGAATGTGCTGGTCACCGGGCACCAGGGCTTTTTTACCGAAGAAGCATTAGACCAGATCGCAGAAATTACCCTGACGAGTATTGACCAACTAAGCAAAGGTGCAGAGCCCGATGCGGCGGTAATGTTGGTCTGAGAAAGGTAGGTTTATCAGGTGTCGAATTGGTTAAACTATCCATTTTTCGTATCTTTGATACCTACAGCAACCGTGCTTTGCATGATTTAATCTATCGGTTTTAAAAATCTGGAAAATGGGCAAAATATTCGGTTTGTTTTTATAATTTGCTGATTGTTAATTAATTAGATAAAATATTACTACCGGTATAAACGCCGATACACGATAAATGGCAGATTTTACTACCGGTATTAGTGCCGATACCTGGAAAACGCCATTTTTTACTACCGGTAAAATGCCTGATACCCGAAAAAGGGTAATTTTTACTACCGGTAAAAGCAATGACACAGGTGTGACCAAGTTTTTGATTTAATTTAAAATATTATCGGTAGTCAGTCGTCTACCCCTATATAATGAAGAAAAGAGTTCTCTATACAATATTACTTTGGCTGTTTGCCGATGTTTATTTTTTTACAGCGGTTAAAACGTTAACTGCAAATCCGATTGTGCACTGGGCCTATTGGTTGGCTGATACTTTGATTTTGGTAGGTGTGGTGTTCACCATCTTCGGCCGCAAAAGGGGCGAGGCACACCGGGCCCTTTCCTGGCTGATGTCGTTGTTGTTACTATCTGCGGTCCCCAAGCTAATAGGCGCGCCGGTTTTAATAATCGAGGATATCGTGCGGCTGTTCAGGGGTTTCCCGCCGCGCAGTATGTGGGTGAGCGAACTGGCGCTGGCTGTTGCCGCTGTCCCGTTCCTGGCGCTGTTGTTTGGGCTGACCAAGGGGAGGCACCATTATACCATCCACAAAGAAACCTTATACTTCCCCGACCTGCCCGCGGCTTTTGACGGGTTTACCTTAACCCAACTATCAGATATCCACGCCGGCAGCTTTACCGACGCCAAAGGGGTTAACAAAGGCATTGACCTGGTAAACGCGCAGCAAAGCGACGTTATTCTGTTCACCGGCGACCTGGTAAATAACAAGGCCACCGAGATGGATCCCTGGATCTCTACATTTGCACGCTTGCAGGCGCCATACGGCAAATACTCTGTATTAGGCAACCACGACTACGGCGACTACACCCATTGGGACAGCGAGGAAGTCAAAGCCGCTAATCTTGACGATTTAAAGGGTGTGCATAAAAAGATAGGCTTTCGCTTATTACTGGACGAAGCCGTAAAGATTGAAAAGGACGGCCAGAGCATTACGCTGATAGGCGTTGAAAACTGGGGCAAAGGCGGCTTTCACAAATACGGCGACCTTGATAAAGCTATCCTGGAGATAGACGACAGCCAGGTTAAGATCCTGCTGTCGCACGATCCATCGCACTGGGAAGCCAAAACGCTGAACCACCTAAAACATATCCACCTTACGCTGGCGGGGCATACCCACGGCGCGCAGTTCGGCATTGAGCTGTTTAACTTTAAATGGAGCCCGATTAAATATGTTTACAAACAATGGGCCGGCCTGTATAAACTAAAGGACCGCTACCTATACGTAAACCGCGGCTTCGGTTTCCTGGGTCTGAAGGGCCGCATAGGGATCTGGCCGGAGATTACGGTGATTACTTTGAAGAAAGGTTAACGCCCTCCGCCCCCTAAAGGGGGTACTTTTGAAATAACAGATGGTAACTATATAAGCAAAAAGTGCCTTGTGATAATTAAGACGCTTTTTGTTTATGCTATTAAATTCACCTTTCAGTGGCCGGGGGGTTAAACATTAAACCTGAAGTGCATGATGTCGCCATCTTCAACAATGTAGGTCTTGCCTTCAATTCCCAGCTTACCGGCCTCTTTAATAGCGGCTTCAGAACCGTTATACTTTACAAATTCGTCATACTTAATCACCTCGGCGCGGATAAAGCCTTTTTCAAAATCGGTGTGGATAACGCCCGCGGCCTGCGGCGCGGTAAAGCCCTGGGTGATGGTCCAGGCGCGTACTTCCTGCACACCGGCTGTAAAGTAGGTGGCCAGGTTAAGCAGTTTGTAAGCAGCTTTAATCAACTTATTTACACCCGATTCGGTCAGACCCATATCGTTCAAAAACATTTCGCGTTCTTCAAATGATTCGAGTTCGGCAATCTCGGCTTCAATCTGTGCCGATATGACCAGTACACCCGCGTTCTCATCCTTAACTGCCTCGCGCACTTTGTCGACATAAGCGTTGCCGGTGTCTACCGATGCTTCGTCAACATTACAAACGTACAATACGGGTTTTGCGGTTAACAACCATAAGTCGGCAATGTATTCTTTATCTTCTTCGGCAACCGGCGCAGTCCGGGCAGATTTACCCTGAAGCAAATGCTCTTTATAAACTGTAAGCACATCAAAGGTTTTCTTTGCCTCTTTGTCGCCGCCGGTTTTAGCCATTTTTTCAACCTTCTGGATCTTCTTTTCAATACTGTCAAGATCCTTTAACTGGAGCTCGGTATCAATGATTTCTTTATCGCGGATGGGGTCAACGCTGCCGTCAACGTGGATAACATTATCATTGTCAAAACAGCGCAATACGTGCAGTATGGCGTTGGTTGAACGTATATTACCTAAAAACTGGTTACCCAATCCTTCACCCTTGCTGGCGCCTTTTACCAGTCCGGCTATATCCACAATCTCGATTGTATTGGGGACGATTGATTTTGGCTGTACTATCTCCGTTAGTTTCACCAGGCGCTCGTCGGGCACGGTTATTACGCCCACATTTGGTTCAATAGTGCAAAACGGGAAGTTAGCCGCCTGCGCCTTGGCGTTTGATAAGCAATTAAAAAGAGTTGATTTACCCACGTTTGGCAAACCTACTATACCACATTGTAAAGCCATTTATTAGTTATTAAGTTGATTATGTGAGTGGTTGGTTAAGTTAAATCCTGATAAGTGTGAAAAACTCAATCAACTTATTCAACCCAATAAACCACGCTCTAAAAAGCGCAAAGATAAGAGAAAATACTGCCTTATAATTTGAAAAAATAAACGACTTTTGTCGCAATTAAACAGGAACGGTAAACCCATGTAAAAAGCGGCGTATTATGGAAGAAATGGTTGAACAAATAGAATTGTTGCTGGAGCAAAAAGACGAGCAGCAATTACAGGATTACCTTAACAACCTTAATATATCAGATGTTGAAGAACTGATAGACGAACTTCCGCAATATGGCCCCCGTTTTATTGAAACTTTGTCGCTTAACCGTGCGGTAAACGTTTTCAGGATCCTTGATTTCCCTACGCAGGAACGCATCATTAAAAAACTTCCGGGTAAAAAAATCGCCGAGATCATTACCGGGCTCCCGCCGGATGACCGTACTGCGTTCTTCGCCGAACTGCACGGCGACGCGGTGAAAGCGCTGATCCTTCACCTGTCAGCCGCCGATCGAAAAGAAGCATTATCACTGTTAGGCTATAAAGAGGACAGCGTTGGCCGTTTAATGACGCCCGATTATATCGCTGTTAAAAAAAGCTGGGACGTTAACCGCGTGCTGGCCCATATCCGCCAGTTTGGTAAAAACTCTGAGACCATTGACGTTATTTATGTACTGGGCGACAAGGGAGTTTTGCTGGATGATATCCGGATCCGCGAGATCTTACTGGTTGACCCGGATACCAAGATAAGCCAGTTAATGGATGGCCGGCTCATTGCCCTTAAAGCTACTGATCCGCAGGAAGAGGCCATTAATGTGTTCAGGATGAATAACCGTACCGCTTTGCCGGTTACCGATGATGAAAATATACTGCTGGGGATTGTGACGGTTGACGATATCCTTTGGATAGCAAACGAAGAATACACCGAGGATATCCAGAAGATAGGTGGTACTGAAGCGCTGGATGAGCCTTACCTTGATATCAACCTGTTTAAGCTGGTCAAAAAACGGGTAGGCTGGCTTATAGTCCTGTTTTTAGGCGAGATGCTTACCGCTACCGCGATGGGTTATTTTCAACTGGAGATAGAAAAGGCAGTAGTGCTGGCCCTGTTTATTCCGCTGATCATATCCAGCGGTGGTAACAGCGGTTCGCAGGCCTCAACGCTCATCATACAAGCTATGGCCTTAGGCGAATTAACAGTTGAGGACTGGTGGCGCGTTATGCGCCGCGAAATCATATCTGGCCTGATGCTGGGTGCTACCCTCGGTATCATCGGCTTTTTACGTATAGCCGTGTGGAGCGGGTTTAGCAATATTTACGGCCCGCATTGGCCTTTGGTGGCATTGACGGTAGGCGTATCATTGGTAGGAGTGGTGTTATGGGGCTCATTGGCCGGATCTATGCTGCCGCTGTTGCTCAAAAAGTTGGGCGCCGACCCTGCAACCTCTTCCGCACCCTTTGTGGCTACCCTGGTGGATGTTACCGGGCTGATTATTTATTTCAGTATCGCGGTAATTATAATGAGCGATTTGCTGGGGAAATAGGTTGTCGCTTAGCTGTCGTCCGGGAGTGGAAAGCTTTACGCAGCCGAATTACTCAAACTGCAGTTCCCATTGGTCATCGCCCGCGTCCACCACGCGAAAGATTTTCTTTTCTACAGTTTTATCGCTGTCAGACGAATTGATGCGCACTATTTCATGGTCATGAAATTCCTCTGTTTTAGGTACCATAATTGCGGTTAATGAATGCGGGTCGCCGGGAACTGTTAAGATTTTCATAAGATTATCGTTTTGATGCTAGCTTAACAAAGCAGATCAAAATAAGTTTGCGGGGATCCATCCGGCGCGCTAATCCGGGCAGGGCAGCCGGCAGGTTAAACAAAAAAAGACCCGCCAGCCGGCAGGTCTTTACTTTTAGGTTTATAATAAAGTTTTAGTTTGGGTTCTTTTTATAAATTCTCGAATGAAAAATCATCATCTGTAATTGCTTTAGCAGCTTCCGGAGCATCGCTAAACTCGTAACGTTTTTCAACAACTTCCTGGTTCTCTTTGATGTAGTCGATGGTTCCGTTTAGTCCTTCAACAAATTTTTCAAAATCTTCTTTGTATAAAAATATTTTGTGTTTAATAAAAACTCCGTCTTCCAGTCTTTTTTTGCTTTCAGTAATTGTAACGTAATAATCGTTTGACCGTGTTGCCTTTACATCAAAAAAATAAGTCCTTTTGCCCGCTCTTACTTTCTTTGAAAAAACCTCTTCGCGCTCTCTGTTGTCAAAATCTCCCATGCTTCGTAATTGTTGTAGTTTAGTTTGTCAGGCATAAATATAAATAATTTTTCAAAGTGCAAGTATTAAAACAAATATTATTACCACTTTTTTAAACATTTATATATAAAATTATTAAATTTTTCTAGTTGCCCGGTACTTCTTCTTCCTCAAGTAGTTGTTTTTCATACAGTTCAAAGTAGGTTCTTTTGCGCTGCATCAGGTAATCGTGGTCGCCCTGCTCAATAATTTCGCCGTTATCTATCACTAATATTTTATCAGCATTTTTTATGGTCGAGATGCGGTGCGCGATAATAATATTTGTTTTGCCCTGCATAATATGCCCCAGGTTTTGTAGTATTTCTTCTTCGGTACGGGTATCAACCGCCGACAGGCAATCATCAAAAATCAATATCTGTGGATGTTTAACTATTGCCCGGGCAATAGATACCCGCTGCTTTTGTCCACCCGATAAAGTTACGCCGCGCTCGCCTATCAAGGTTTCAAAACCCTTTTCAAGCTCTATAATATTATTATACACGGCGGCATCTTTGGCAGCTTGCTCAACTATCGGCATATTTAATACATCGGCGCTAAACGCGATATTATTTGCGATAGTGTCCGAGAATAAGAACACTTCCTGCGGTACAACGCCTATTTGTGAGCGGTAACCTTCCAGGTTAAGTTGTTTAACAGGCTCGTTATCAATCAGGATCTCGCCACCGGTGGTATCGTACATCCGCAGTAATAAGTTGGCAATGGTTGATTTGCCCGAACCGGTACGCCCGATAATAGCCACCATTTCGCCGGGATTTGCGGTGAACGATACATTTTTTAAAGCCTGGATACCGGTATCAGGATAAGTGAAGGATACATTTTTAAATTCTATCCGGCCATTTATAACTCGCTTAGGTGTATCAGGCGATATAATCTCAGGCCTGGTATCCAGGAATTCATTAATGCGTTTTTGTGAGGCCGCGGCGCGTTGTATTAACGACGTCACCCAACCCAGCGCCATTACCGGGAAGGTAAGCAGGTTAAGATAAACTAAAAACTCGGCTATATTGCCGGGGGTGATGTTGCCCTTCATCACCTCAATACCACCAATAAATACGGTGATAACATTACTTACGCCAACCAAAAGCAACACCAGCGGATAAAATGCGGCCTGTACTTTAGCCAGAGCCATAGAGTGGGTTTTATAATCGTCGCTCTCCAATGCAAATTTAGCACGTACAGACCCTTCGCGCACATACGATTTCATGATCCGGATACCGGAGAAGTTTTCCTGAACAAAGCTGGACAGGGCTGATAACCGTTCCTGTATTTTTTCACTACGAAAATTGATGATATTATTTACATAGTATATCATAACTGCCAGTATAGGCATTGGCAGTATAGAAAAAATAGCCAGCCGCACGTTTACCATCAACATAAAAATGATAGCCATGGTAAACAACACAACTGTATTTAGCGCGTACATAATGCCCGGCCCCAGGTACATGCGTACGCGGCTCACGTCTTCGGTTACACGGTTCATCAGGTCGCCGGTATTGTGGCGGCGGTAAAAAGCAAGTGAAAGATCCTGGTAATGACTGTAAATTTCATTTTTCAGATCATACTCGATATGGCGCGACATCAATATGATAGTTTGCCGCATAAAAAACAAAAACAAACCCCTGATCAATGAAAGCGCCAATACCAATACGCCAAATAACAGCAGGCTCGACCCAAATATCTCATAAACCATGGACTGCCTGTTAAAGCCCGAAAAAAGCTGGTAAACACCAATGTTTTCGGTAACCAAATCAAACGCTATCCGGATAACCTGCGCGGGCAAAACGCTGAAAATATTCGATATAACAACGAACAATATGCCGGGTATCAGGTGCCAGCGATATTTTACAAAGAATTTATTAAGATAAGCTAGATCTTTCATTGATAGTTCTTAGGCCCCAAATCCGGATAGTATCCGGGGTTGCGGGTAAAGCAAAAATACATTAAATGGATTTGATTTTTTTAAGGAAACCCCGCTTTATCGTTTCAATCTAAAAAATGCCAGCTCTTCGCCATTGCGTATCAAATTTTCAACCGGTTTAAGCCCGGCTTTTTGCAGCACCCGCTGCGATGCCACGTTTTCAAACGTAGTGCAGGCTACAATTTCGGTAATATTTATATCGGCAAAACCATGGGTAATCATCGCCAGCGCCATTTCAGTACCAATACCTCTTCCCCAATATTTCTTTTCCATGCTATAGCCCACTTCAAGTATGCCCGGCTCATCATTAAACGGGCGTAAAAGGCAGCTGCCTATAAATTCGCCGGTAGCATTGTCAAATATTCCCCAAATCCCTGTCGCTTTGGTTGTTAAATACTGACTTAAGGCGTTGTTGAAAATAACAATACGCTCATCGCGGCTGCGCTTTGGCAAATACCGGGCAACCTCATCATCGGTAAAATGGGTTAGGTAGGTTTCCAGCTCTTCGGGTAAAAATTCACGGATAATCATCCTTAAAGTTTGGGCAATAATATTCATAATCAAATGTAAAAATTCATTTTAAAATCTATGCTTACAGTACGATATGCCGGCTGCTTAATACTTTCCTGACTTTTGGGACTAAAAAACATTAGTTGCGAAAAAAAAATACCTACTTTTGTTGCGCCTCAATAAACTACAGATGCCGATCACAAAAACCACAGATTCAATTTTTAGCCAGCTGGAAGATTGCGGGCACAAAAAAGTTGTTTATTGCAGTGATCCGGATACCGGCCTGAAAGCAATCATAGCCATTCATAATACCATACTAGGCCCCGCACTGGGTGGCGTACGTATGTGGACCTATAAAACCGAGGCTGAGGCGCTGGCGGACGTTTTGCGTTTGTCAAGGAGCATGACCTATAAGGCGGCTATCTCCGGGCTTAACCTGGGTGGGGGCAGCGCAGTGATCATCGGCGACTCGAGAAAGCATAAAACCGAGGCCCTTATGCGTAAATTTGGCCGTTTTGTTAAAAACTTTAACGGCGAATTTATAGCCGGCGAGGATGTAGGCACAAATTTGCGCGATATGGAATATATCCGCATGGAGACCGAGCATGTTGCGGGCCTGCCTGAAACCATAGGCGGCAGCGGCGACCCGGCCCCGATTGCTGCAATGGGCGTTTTTATGGGTATCAAGGCGTCGGTAAAAGAGGTTTTTGGCACAGATAGCCTTACCGGTAAATCAGTCATTGTACAGGGTATTGGCCATGTGGGCGAAAACCTGGTTAAACTGTTGCGCGATGAGAATGTAAAAGTTTACATCAGCGATATTAATGAAGAACGGACCCGGCAGGTATCAAAAAAATACGGTGCCGAAGCGATATCAAACAATAATATCTTTGATATTGACGCTGATATTTATTCGCCCTGTGCATTAGGGGGCACCATTAATACCCAAACTATAAATAAGCTTAAATGTGCTATAATAGCAGGGTCGGCAAATAACCAGTTAGAGGACGAAGAGGTACACGGACAATTATTACTTGATAAAGGTATTATATTTGCCCCTGATTACGTTATCAATGCCGGTGGTGTTATAAACTGTTATTCTGAGCTGATGGGTTTTAGTAAAAAACGCTCGCTGCAATTAACAGAAAATATTTATGAGGCAACGCGCAATGTTTTAAGGCTTTCAAAAGCCGAGAACATTTCTACCATTGTTGCGGCAAACAAAATTGTTGAAAAACGTATTACAGACATTAACAAAGTAAAATCAAGCTATTAAATAAATCACAAACAGGATTCATTTCCTAAATCGTTCTTACAAAATGTTAAACAGAAGGCACCTACGGGTAAAAGTATTACAGTCATTGTACGCATATCATCAAACAAGCGCGGCAAATATTAAACAACAGGAAAAAAACTTATTGCAAAGTATAGACCAGGTATACGAAATGTATATTTGGATGCTTTCCCTGATATCAGAAGTAGTTGGCTATGCCGATATAGACGCTAATGAAAGGGCACACAAGCATTTACCCACTGCCGATGACCTGAACGCGAACCTTAAACTTTTAACCAACAGGTTCACCATCTCCTTAAATCAAAACAAAGAGTTTTTAGCCGGGCTAAAAAAATATAAAGTTGAGTGGAGCTTTGAGCCGGAACTGGTTAAAACGCTTTTTACGAATCTGAAAGCAGCGCCCGAATATGCTGAATATTTAGAAAAGACCGGCGATACTATCCAGACCGATAAAGACATCATCAAGTTTATTTTCAAAAAGATCATCCTGAAATCAAGCCTGGCCGACCAGGTTTTTGAAGAGAAATTTATCTTTTGGCCGGTTGATAAAGATGTTTTACAGGCATTGATAGCCAAAACATTTAAAAACTTTGCCTTTGACGAACCTGAAAAAAATAAACTGGCCGAAGTAACCGGTAACTGGGAAGAGGACCGCGAGTTTATAGTGAAGCTTTTAGACACTACCGTGCGTTATGATAAAGATTACCAGGAACTGATAAGCGCCAAAACAAAAAATTGGGAGCCTGAACGTATTGCCATGATGGATACCTTATTGATGAAAATGGCCATTGCCGAGTTTATTAATTTTACATCTATCCCGGTTAAGGTTACTATTAATGAGTATCTGGAAATATCAAAAGAATACAGCACGCCAAAAAGTAATTCGTTTATAAACGGTATCTTGGACAAGATTTTATTTGAGCTGAAAGCAGAAAAGAAAATAAATAAAATAGGTAGAGGATTAATTGAATAATAATCAAAAATGAAAAAACTTTTTTTAGGTATTTTAATGGCAGGCGCTTTAATGGCCTGTAACAACACAAGTAAAAAACCGGTAGCTTTCACTACGGATGGGTCTGACATTAAATATGACGCCCCAACGTTTGATTTTGGTAAAATAAAGCAAAGCGAAAAAGTTTCTCACCGCTTTAAGTTTACCAATACCGGAAAATCACCATTGATTATAACAAATGCAACGGCATCATGTGGTTGCACAACGCCTGTCTGGCCTAAAACCCCGGTTCTGCCCGGCGATACAGGTTCAATAGCCGTGACTTTTAACAGCGCCGGTAAATCAGGCTTACAGGATAAGTTAATAACCGTTACCGCAAATAGCCAACCGGCACAAAGTATTGTGCATTTAATTGGCGAAGTACTTACAAACAATAAATAAAAATGATAGCAACTATTTTACTACAGGCCGCCGGCGGCTTTGACCCTAAACAATTGATCGTATTTGGATTAATTATAGTGGTGTTTTATTTCTTTATGATCCGCCCGCAGATAAAAAAACAAAAAGATCAGAAAAACTTTGTTAACGATTTGAAAAAAGGCGACAAGATCATTACCACAGCAGGTATGCACGGTAAAATTGTTGAAGTTGCTGATACCACTTTTTTAATTGAGACCGAAGGCGGTCATAAAGTACGTTTCAACAAGTCGGCAATTTCTTTAGATGATTCAAAAGCGTTAAACGCGCCGGCTTCAACTAAATAAGCGCATTAAGGTTAAGCTGGAGGTAAAGGGTTAAAGGCTTATTGCCTTCTCTTTATTAAGCCCGGGACTGAAAACATTATTAATAGGCGAAAGTAAAGGTTTATACCTTTTATCTTTCGCCTTTTACCTTTCACCTCAATATGGCAATAGTAAAACTATCAACAACAGAACGCAGGCGGGCATCGGCATTTGTTACCTGCCTGGGGCTGGCGCTTTTCGCGTGGGTAGCTACTGTTTTGTCCAGCTCCTATAATTACAAGGTAAAAGAAATACTTATTTTTAAAAACGCCCCTCAAAAACGGGCATTTCATTCGTTACAGTCTGATACCGTTTTGGTGACGGTTAAAGGAAGCGGCTGGCAAATGCTGCTTTCAAAAATAAACGAGCAAAACCGGGTAATTAAAGTTGACCTGAGTAAGTTAGACAGCGAAGCCTATGTAGTATTAAGTACGCAGCTGGCAGCTATAAATGCAGAAAAAGCGGTTGATAACGTAATTACCGCCATAACCCCTGACACACTTTATTTTGATTTTACAAATCGCAGCGTACGCCGGGTGCCTGTACAACTGGTAAAATCAATCCGGTACCAGCAGCAATTTGCCCAGTCGGGCAATGCGGTTATTAAACCGGCTTACGTTACCATCAGCGGCCCAAGTAACCGTATCGATAAAATAAAATACTGGCGAACCGATTCATTATCGCTAAAAAACATCGGCGAAAATATCAGCACACAGGTAAACCTTGAAGCTTCTGAAGAAGGGAATATCAGCATCTATCCTAAAACGGTGCAGGTAAACATTCCGGTTGATGAGTTTACAGAAAAAACGCTGGCCCTGCCTGTTAAGTTGATTGGCAATATCGATTTTTTTAATGTGAAGCTGTTTCCGCAAAAAGTAAATGTCACTTTTACAACAGCTTTAAGCAGTTTTGCCGATATAAATGAAACGCTTTTTGAGGCCCAGGCCGACCTTAATTTATGGCGTGTGTATGGCTATAATACACTGCCGGTTAAAATTACCCGGCTGCCGGCATTTTGCAAAGTGGTGAATATAGAGCCGCAGAATATTGATTTCATTGTTAAAAAGTAATGCTAAAAATAGGGATAACCGGCAATATAGGCAGTGGTAAAACTACCATCAGCAAAATGTTTGAGGTACTGGGCATCCCCGTATTTTATGCTGATGCCGAGGCCAAAAAGGTAATGACCACCGACCCTGTGCTGGTTGCTGCTATAAAGAAGGCCTTTGGCGATGCGGCCTATCTGCCGGACGGCAGCCTCGACAGAAAATATATAGCCAACATTGTTTTTAATAATGATGAAGAACTGGCAAAGCTTAATGCTTTAACACACCCCGCCGTATTCAGGGCTTTTGATAATTGGGTTGCCGATATTAAAAATGCACCCTATGTAATGAAGGAGGCTGCTTTGCTTTTTGAAAGCGCTTCTTATAAAATGTGCGATTATTCCTTACTGGTTACAGCGCCGCTGGATTTGCGGATACAGCGCGTAACCAGGCGCGACCATATCACCCCGGCCGAAGTAGAGGCGCGCGAGGCCAAACAGTTTACCGAGGCCAAAAAGCGCGAACTGGCAGATTACCTGATTGAAAACGACGAAATGCATTTGATTATTCCGCAGGTACTCCAGCTGCACCATGCGTTTTTACAGCTAGCAAGCGGCGGATGATACTTGACGATTTTATTTTTATTAATGCCAACGGCATTTATTGCAGTTACGGTGATTTTTATCTTGATCCGCAACAGCCGGTGGCAACGGCGGTTATATCGCACGCACATGCAGATCATGCTGTCAGCGGCAATAAGGAGGTTTATTGTACCCGCCCAACGCGCGAGTTTATGCACCTGAGGTACCACCGGTCGGCGGCGCAGGTGTTCAATATCGTCGGCTACAGCCAGCCGTTTATGATCAGGGATGTAAAGCTTACTTTTATATCGGCCGGCCACATGCTGGGGTCGGCAATGGTACTGATGGAATATCAGGGCGCCAGCTACCTGTATACCGGTGATTATAAGCTGCAACCCGATGCTACCTGCGACCCGGTTGAATGGGTGCATGCCGATGTACTGATCACAGAGAGCACGTTTGCTAATCCTGATATTATCCACCCGGATCCGGTGGCCGAGATAAAAAAATTAAATGATATTAAAACCAATATTCTGCTGGGGGCGTATGGATTGGGTAAGAGCCAGCGTTTAATACAAATGATAAATGAATACGCTCCGCAGAAAACAGTGCTGGTGCACCATAAAATAATGCCCCTAAACCAAATTTATGAGCTGGCAGGGTTTAAGTTAGGAAAGCACCAGCTATACGGCCGCAAGCTAATGAAAGAGCAAAAGGAGTTTGTTTATATAGTGCCGCCTTTCACTTTTAATAGTTATATAAAGGCTACCGGTGTGAAAAGATTGTTTGCGTCCGGCTGGAAAAACCTCCAGGTGAACAATGAGGACACGCTGTTTATATCAGACCACGTAGACTGGAACGATATTTTGCAGGCCATTAAGCTGGTTAACCCAAAACAGGTATGGACCCTGCATGGCAATGGCGCCCGGCTGAAGGCGCATCTGGGGACGGATATTGTGGTTAAACTGCTAAATTAACCGTGATGAAGGAAGGCGAAGACTATTATATAAATAAGGACGGCAACTTTGTTTTTACTGAAGCCTATCATTTAAAACGCGGTTATTGCTGTAAAAACAAATGCCTGCACTGCCCCTGGAACTTCGGAAAAACAGAAGAAAATAACAAATCAGAGAAAAAATAAGATATTTGCATCTTTGAAGTAATATTAGCAATGCGGATAGACGACGAAATACAAAGTTCAAAGTTTGAAGATAACTACCATAAGGCGGTTATCAACATCGCGTATACCGATGGCTGGTTAAAAAATACTTTTAACTGCCATTTCGAGAAACATAATTTAACGCAGCAACAGTTTAATATTTTGCGCATTTTAAGGGGCCAATATCCAAAACCGGCAACAGTTAACCTGCTTAAGGAACGCATGATAGATAAAATGAGCGATGCATCGCGCATTGTTGACAGGCTGGTGCAAAAAGAAATGATAACCCGTTGTACCAATAATAAGGACAGGCGCGCGGTTGATATCCGCATCAGCGAAAAGGGCCTTGATACGCTGGCAAAAATGGATGCCGAATTTAAAACCAAAGATTTTATTAAGAATAACCTTACCAACGAAGAAGCCGGCCAGTTAAGTGATCTGCTGGATAAGTTGCGGGGGTGAGACGAATTTGAATTTTGTAGTCGGATTTACCACCGCCTCCCTTGGATTTGCCATTGAATTGAATACACCTGGGTTATAATATTAGCTTGGCCTATAATATCCAATCTTCGTTTTAATACCTAAACTATGCGTCTTTCTATTTTAATTATTACAATTTTAATGTCTCTTAATTTGGCCGGGCAGCCATTAGTTCGGCCGCTAAGGCAGGAGATTATAACTGATGTTAGTTATTTGAAATCTGCTGTTGATGAAATAACCGTTAATCCTTATTTAAGAATATCAAAAGCTCAGTTTTTAAGAGAAATTGATAAAGCGGAAAGTAAATTATTACGTAAACCACAAGTAAATATTATTGACTTATATACCTTTCTGCAGCCGGTAATCGTGAAATTAGAAGATGGCCATACAGAACTATATCTTAACTCTTACATTGATAAAACAGACTATTTTGTATTTCCCTTCAACCTCTCCATTTCAACAAATGGCTTGCAGGTCACTGGTATAAATTCCGGTTATCAAACCTCTGTTCCTCTAAATGTTATTGATAAGAAGCTGGTTTCAATTAATGGTTATTCCTCGCAAGAAATTCTGAATACGATTAATAAATATTGTAGCGGAGAAAGCAAAAACAGCCGTTTAGCACTTAGCGGATATCTGTTTAACACAATTTTTAATCTCTTCTTTAGTAAAGAAAAAGAATTAAACATCCAATTTAACGACAACACCAGTTTACACTTAATCGCTGTAAAAAAATCAGAAATTAAAAATACCGCTTCAGCGGATCCGGGAACCCCTGATTACTCTTATCAAATAAGTAAAGATGAGAGAACCGCTACCTTAACTTTTAATAGTTTTTCAGGTTTGAAGAGATTTAAATCGTTTTTGTCAGAGATGTTTTCTTCATTAAGACAAAAGCACATCAAAAATTTAATTATTGATATCAGGAATAATGGAGGTGGCAATTCTGACCTCGGTGATGAGCTTTTAAAATACATTTGTCCGGTTCCGTTTACGCAATATGAAAAAACGATATTGAGATACAGCAAAATCAGTAAAGCATCTTTTAAAACGGATGCACCAGCTGATAGTGAGGAGCTAAAAGAATATCTAAATAAGCCGGACGGCACAATGGATACTATCGACAAGTCAAAGCAATTAGTCATTCCGGGAAAAGAGCAGTTTTTGGGTGCCGTTTTTTTACTTACGAGCCAGTCTACTTTTTCATCCGCTGCCGACTTTGCAAATGCCTTTAAGTTTTATAAGCTCGGAAAAATAATCGGGGAGGAAACCGGAGGGTATGTCATTTCACCGGGAGAAGATATCACGACAAGGTTGCCAAACTCACAATTAGAATTTCATATATCTTCAAGCAAAGATTTTGATATTGGTGTTACTAAAAATGATTGGCATGGTGTGCGACCTGATCTGGAAGTTAACAGAAGGGACGCATTGAATTATACGTTAAAAGAGTTAATCCGGTAATTATACTTTAACGCCCTTATTGATGTTGCCCGGCACGGGTCGGAGTTGGTAAACTTCGACAACCGCTACATTTTTCTGAAAAGCGGGGGTAAAGCCTCAGAGGCTATGCATCAAATTAGCTTTCCAAAATATCCAGCCGAATAAAAGGCCCACCAGGCTGCCGTATATCGCTCCTGCCGTTACATCAACCGGATAATGTACGCCAACATATACCTGCGCAAAACTTATGGACGCGGCCCATAATAAACCCACAGGCAATATCCATTTATGGCGTTTATAAAACACGATGATCAAAAACACCGCTATGGCAAAATGGTCGCTGGCATGGGTTGAAGGGAAGCTGTAGCCCGGCCCGCAATCAACCCTGCGGACAATGGTTGCCGCCATAGCCGGGTCATTACAGGGCCTTACCCGCTGGTAAAATGATTTAATAATGGTAGCGCTGCCAAAATCAGCAAGGCCAAAAGTAAGGGCCAGTAAAATAATGATTACAGCGCCCCGCTTCCGGTATCGCCAAAGGCAAAAAACAAAAATAAAAATATACAGCGGTATCCAAACTAACCGGTTGCGTAAAACCGGCATCAGCAGATCAAAAAACGTATTGCCCAGGTCATGGTTAATGAAATGGAATAACTGACGGTCAAACTGTAGCAGGTAGTCGGGCATTGGCGTTTAAACAAGGTGTAAATATAAACTAAGATTTTGTGGATTTAAGGATTTTAAGATTAATACAGCAAGTGTAAAATAATCATGAAATGCATTATCCCGCCGACAGCTTGTTCAGACAAAATCAATAAATATCGTTACTTTTGCAGCATAATTAAGAATATATATTTTGACTTTAATAAAATCGATTTCAGGTATACGCGGTACCATTGGCGGTGCTGCAGGTGATGGTTTAACACCATTGGATATTGTAAAATTCACCTCGGCTTATGGCGCCTGGGCGGTTAAAAAAACCGGCATAAAAAAGATCGTACTGGGCCGTGATGCACGCATATCGGGCAACATGGTTAATAATCTAGTTACCGGTACGTTAATGGGTTTGGGTATTGATGTGGTTGATATAGGCCTGTCAACCACACCAACCGTTGAAATAGCGGTGCCTTTGGAAAAAGCAGCCGGTGGAATTATCCTTACAGCCAGCCATAATCCAAAGCAGTGGAACGCGCTTAAGCTGTTAAATGCCGATGGCGAATTTATTAACGATGCCGATGGCAAAGAAGTATTGGAAATAGCAGAGAACAGCGATTTTACCTATGCTGATGTTAGTGCTTTGGGTAAAGTGAAATTTGACGATACCTATATGCAAAAACATATCGACCAGATATTGGCCCTGCCACTGGTTGATGTTGACGCCATTGTCAAAGCCAATTTTAAAGTAGTGATTGATTGCGTAAACTCTACGGGTGGTATATTTGTACCTGCTTTGCTGCAAGCGCTGGGCGTTAAAACCGTACATCGGTTATTTTGTGAACCTGACGGCGAGTTCGCCCATAACCCCGAGCCGTTGCCGGAGAACCTGGTAGCCTTATCAGCAGAAGTGCTGGATAAGGGTGCGGACCTGGGCATAGCCGTCGACCCGGATGTCGACCGCCTTTGCTTTGTGTGCGAGGATGGCAATATGTTTGGCGAGGAGTACACGCTGGTTGCCGTTGCAGATTATATCCTGAAAAACAATAAGGGTAATACAGTGTCTAACCTGTCATCAACCCGTGCTTTACGCGATGTTACCGAACAAGTAGGCGGCGAATATTATGCAGCCGCGGTAGGCGAGGTGAACGTGGTGAATAAAATGAAAGAAGTTGGCGCCGTTATAGGCGGCGAAGGTAACGGCGGGGTAATTTATCCCGGGCTACACTACGGCCGTGATGCCTTGGCCGGAATAGCTTTGTTTTTAACGCACCTGGCTAAATATGGGAAACCCATATCAAATTTGCGCAGCTCATATCCGGGCTACTTCATCTCCAAAAATAAAATCACACTTACGCCGGAGATGGACATCGATGCGTTGTTATTGAAAGTTGAGGATAAATACAAAGATCAGCCACATTCAACCATCGACGGACTTAAAATTGAGTTTGAGAAACAATGGGTACATCTGCGCCGTTCAAATACAGAGCCGATTATCCGGATCTATTCTGAAGGTGATTCTGAAACGGTTGCCGATAATTTGGCCAATAAGATCATCGCGGATATAAAAGAAATACTTCAGCTTCGCTAATGAGTGATTGAGTGAATTAGCGGGTGAGTGAATATAGAAGCTGACGAAAGCATTTTCCGGTTGGGAATTTTGATAGATGCGGATATAATTACAAAAAATGCAATAAGGAGTTTACTGACAGAAGGTAACGAAATATTAAAAGTAACGTCATCTGCCAGAAAATATAACTGATAAAAACAAATAGTGAAAGATAACTGGTGACCGGGCGACGAAACATTCCCTCGTTCACACAAACACTCATTCACTCATTAAAAAAACTAACTGATGAGGATTTACCTTGATAATGCTGCCACCACACCGCTGGATGCAGCAGTGATGAAAGCTATGTGTACGGTAATGGAAAATAATTACGGTAACCCATCGTCTATACATGCGCACGGACGTGAAGCCAGGGCATTAATCGAAAAATCACGTAAAACTATTGCCAACCTGCTGCATACCTCGCCCGCCGAGATCTTCTTTACCAGCAGCGGTACCGAGGCTGATAATACGGCCATCCGTTGCGGTATCATCGACAACAATATCACCCATGCTATTACCACGCGTATAGAACATCATGCGGTTATTCATACGCTTGAGGCGATGGCAAAAGCAGGCACTATCAAACTTAGCTTTGTTGATGTTGACAGTAAAGGCAATGTTGATTATACCCACCTTGAAAAACTATTGCAGGATAATGAGCGCAGCTTTGTGTCGCTGATGCATGCCAATAACGAAATAGGCACCCTTACTGATATTGAAAGGGTAGGAAACCTATGCGAGCAGTATAACGCTATTTTTCATTGCGATACGGTGCAGACCATGGGACACTATCCGCATGACCTGACCAAACTAAAGGTTCATTTTTTGGTTTGCGCCGCACATAAATTTCATGGGCCCAAGGGTGTAGGTTTTTTGCATATCAACCATAAAATAAAAATTAAACCATTTATTTACGGTGGATCGCAGGAACGTAACATGCGTGGCGGTACCGAAAATGTTTATGGTATAGTTGGCCTGGCTAAAGCACTTGAACTGGCTTATGCAGATATGGAACAACATCAAACTTACATACAGGGCCTGAAATCGTACCTTAAAGAGCAGCTGACCGAAAATATCCCGGGTGTTTTATTTAACGGCGAAACGGATGAGGATAACAGCCTGTATACTGTACTGAACGTTTCGTTCCCAGAAACGGACATGGCCGACATGCTGTTATTTAACCTGGATATCGCCGGCATTTCTGCATCGGGCGGCAGTGCCTGCAGCTCGGGTACAGACATCGGCTCACATGTGCTTACCGGTATAGGCGCAAGCAGTACCCGGCCTTCGGTACGCTTTTCTTTCTCTAAGTACAATACTAAAGAAGAGATTGATTTTGTAGTAAATAAGGTGCGCGAGTTGTTTGTAGTGAACGCTTAAATGCCTTCCCGAAGGAGTGGACACATTAAGGTATCAAGTTTAAATTTTTAAGCCTTGCCGACGGGAGGTTATTCAACTTGTTTTGTGTTTTAATGTGTTTAGGACAGCTGTGCCGTTTAGCATAAGGTGAATTACTGGCACGGTTTTCGGGGTTATATCATTACTAGTAAACAATGAAAATCATGGAAACGAACAATCAAAATCCCGGAAACGGTAACAGACCAGACGAAACTCCTGAAAGACATCAATCAGAACAAGAAGGTTCAGGTTATGCTCCGCAACGCGAGCAGCAACAACATAATAAAGGTAACGATGCTTCATACAGCGAGCAAAATGACGTGACCCCGCCAAATCATAAAGAATTTCCCGTACGTGGCCCGGGCAAGGCCGATTTTGAAAGCCGCCCGCAAGGCCGTACCACCGGCCGTATGGTAGGCCATGAGCCGGGTACAGAAAGCTTGTAAAAGTTATAGTCTTATTTATAATAAGGGCTATCTGAAAAGGTAGCGTTTTTACTTAAAAATTAAAGCTATGAAACCTAACAATCGAAACTCCGGAAACGGTAATCAACAAAAAACTGCGGTTAAGCAACAACAGGTTGACCAGCCGCAAAAAACTAATAACCCATCGGGCAAAAAGCCGGTTTATATTAAAGATATGCCGCCGATAGATGGTGCCAGGCCAGGCGTGATATAGGCGCAAAACAGGCAACAAAAAAGGGCGAACATCAAGTTCGCCCTTTTTTTGTTTATGCTTATGGCTTTTAATTTTTCATCATTTTTAAAAATGCCGCCAGCTCTTCTTTCATTTCACGGCGGTCGACTATAAAATCAAGGAAACCGTGTTCCTGCACAAACTCGGCAGTCTGGAACCCTTTTGGCAGGTCTTTCTTAATAGTTTCTTTGATAACCCTTGGGCCGGCAAAACCTATCAGCGCACCCGGCTCGGCAATGTTAATATCACCCAGCATGGCGTACGATGCGGTTACACCCCCGGTAGTCGGGTCTGTTAATAAAGAGATATAAGGGATCTTAGCTTGTGACAGCAGCGCCAGCTTGGCCGACGTTTTGGCCATTTGCATTAAAGAGAACGCTGCTTCCATCATCCGTGCACCGCCCGATTTTGATATCATCAGGAAAGGTACCTTATGCTCAATGCAATAATCAATAGACCGGGCAATCTTTTCGCCCACTACCGATCCCATTGATCCGCCTATGAAATTGAAATCCATACAGGCAATTACCAGGTCCTGCTCGTTTATTTTACCAACGCCGGCCCTTATCGCGTCCTTTAACCCGGTTTTAAACTGGGTTTCAACCAAACGCTCGGTATATTTCTTGGTGTCGGTAAAATTCAGCGGGTCGCCCGACACCAGGTCAGGGAATAACTCGGTAAATTCGTTATTATCAAACAATACAGAAAAATATTCTTTTGATCCTATCCGCAGGTGAAACCCGCAGTAATGACACACGTATTGATTTTCAACCTGTTCTGAGTAATGTAAAGGTTTTTTACATTGAGGGCATTTGTTCCAGATCCCTTCAGGGGTGTCTTTCTTCTCCTCGGTAGTCGTAATGATCCCTTTTATTTCACGTTTAAACCACGCCATATCTATGTCTAGCTCTTTCAATATACTGCAAAGAAACGAATTATTTTGTTAGATGTTTGCTAAATTTTAGAAACGAAGCTTTAGAATCAGGAAACAGGAATCAGAGCAGGGATGATTTGGATCGTTTTTAAAGAAACAGGATAATAACCCGTACTTTAATACTGCGGTTGTATACGGGCGTTTCCCTTCGGGCCGGGCTGTCCATTCATACGCCTTCAGGCATTTGACCAATGTCATCAATACCCTATCACTTATATAGACATTTTTTCTATATAAAACCGATAAATTTTTTACCTTCGAGGCCCAAACAAAAGTCAATGGATTTAAAAAATTATAAAGGTGTTTTGCACGGCGATCAGGTGCAGGCATTATTTGAAGCAGCAAAAGAGCATAAATTTGCTTTACCTGCAGTAAACGTAATAGGTACCAATACAGTTAATGCTGTTATGGAAACTGCAAAGGCGGTTAACTCGCCGGTAATTATTCAGTTATCACATGGCGGTGCGCAGTTTTATGCGGGCAAATCATTAGATAACTCTAAGTTGCAAGCCTGTATTTTAGGCGCGGTATCTGCTGCAAGGCACGTGCATTTATTGGCAGAGCATTATGGTGTCGCGGTTATTTTACATACCGATCATGCTGCTAAAAAATTATTACCCTGGATAGACGGTTTATTGGATTACGGCGAGAAATTTTTTGCTGAAACCGGCAAACCGTTGTTCTCATCGCATATGCTTGATCTTTCTGAAGAATCATTAGAAGAAAATATAGAGATTTCGGCCAGGTACCTGGCGCGTATGGCCAAAATGGGCATGACGCTTGAAATTGAATTAGGTGTTACCGGTGGCGAGGAAGATGGCGTTGACAACAGCGATGTTGACAGCTCACGTTTATATACCCAGCCTGAAGACGTAGCCTACTCGTACGAGAACCTGTTAAAAGTTAGCCCGCGCTTTACTGTTGCAGCTGCTTTTGGCAATGTGCATGGTGTTTACAAACCGGGTAATGTTAAATTACAACCGGTTATTTTACATAACTCACAAGAGTACGTTAAACAGAAATTTAACCTGTCGGCTCAAAAACCAATAAACTTTGTATTTCATGGCGGATCTGGTTCAACGCAGGAAGAAATACGCGAAGCTATTGGTTACGGAGCAATCAAAATGAATATTGATACTGATATGCAATGGGCATACTGGGAAGGCATTAAAGATTACTATAAGGCTAACGAAGCTTATTTGCAAGAGCAGATTGGTAACCCGCAGGGAACCGATTCGCCAAACAAAAAATACTACGACCCGCGCGTATGGTTACGTAAAGGCGAAGAGAACTTTGTTAAACGCTTAACGGCTGCTTTTGACGACCTGAATTGCATCAACGCTACAGATAAACTATAATCAGCAGCCTCATAACCTTAAAAAGCGCCAATGCAAAACATTGGCGCTTTTTTTTAGTTATAAAACCATAATTACTCATAATAATATATATGGCAAAAAAGAAAAATTTTTTCGAACGGTTCTCTAATTGGGCTACGGCCGCTACAGGCAGCTCAGCTGCGTTTTTAATAGCTATATCCGTAATAATCATATGGTTGGTGACCGGGCCGGTATTTAAGTACTCAGATACCTGGCAATTAATTATTAATACAGGTACAACTATCATAACCTTTTTAATGGTGTTCCTGATCCAAAAGTCGCAGAACAAGGATTCAAAAGCAATCCATTTAAAATTAAATGAGTTGCTGGCCTCACACCAGGGTGCAAGTAACCGTATGGTTGATATTGAGGATATTACCGAAGACGAGCTTGATCATCTTCATAAATTTTATGTACAGCTGTCAGATCTGGCCGAGAAGGAAGATGACCTAACCTGTACACACTCTATTGATGCTGCCGAAGAAAACCATAACTTTAAACTTTCTACCTATAAAGCAAAAAAGCATTATACCGATGCCCGAACCAGGAAAGATTCAAGTAAAAAAAGTAAGTGACCCGGCCAGCCTTGAAAAGGTTTTTGCCATCCGCCGCGAGGTTTTTGTTGGCGAACAAAATTGCCCACCCGAACTGGAGTGGGAGCATGAAGATGAATCAACCCATTTTTTAGCCACTGTTGATGATATACCGGCCGGCGCCTCGCGCTGGCGCAAAACCGAAAATGGTTATAAACTGGAGCGTTTTGCCGTCCTGAAACCATTCAGGGGATTGGGCGTGGCACAGCAGCTGGTTAAAACGGTACTGGCCGATCTGCCGCCGGATGCGGATTATATCTACCTTAATGCGCAATTATTAGCGATGGGCCTTTACGAAAAATTTGGTTTTGTAAAAGAGGGCCCCCAGTTTGAAGAGGCCGGGATCCCGCATTTTAAAATGGTGAGAAAATGATTTTGAATGTCGGAGTCCGGACGTTCGATTCGGATTTGTAAAGTAATCAATGACTGCTAAAGAGACTAAAAGGTAGCGCGCCCTGGCGGTAAGAATATATTAACCAAACACCCGGACGGAATAATCCAGCGCTTCCTGTAATTTATCATAATTAAGCCTGCTAAGCACGTTTTGTGTTTCGAGGTAACCTATCAGGTTTTCCGTAGCGATGTTGCCCGTAAGGTCGTCTTTGGCCATTGGGCAGCCACCGTAGCCTTTTAATGCACTATCAAAACGCCTGCAACCGCTTTGGTAAGCTGCTTCTACTTTTTCATGCCAGGTAGTTGGTGTGCTATGCAGGTGTACGCCAAATTCGGTTTGAGGGAATGCCTGGCAAAGCACCGGGTAAATACCGGCTATCTGTTCAGCGGTTGCAATGCCTATCGTATCAGACAAAGCCACAATCTTGATCCCCTCGTAAACCAGCTTCCCGGTCCAATATTTTACAATTTCAATATTCCATTCGTCACCGTAAGGATTACCAAATCCCATAGAAAGGTAAACTATCAGTTCCTTGCCTTTATCGGCACATAATTGTTTAATCCGTTTCACGGTTTCAAACGCGTCAATTAAGGTAGCGTTGGCATTACGCAATTGAAAGGTTTCTGAGATAGAGAACGGATATCCGAGGTAAGTTATCGCGTCGTGCGACACGGCTTCCTCAGCGCCTCTGTAATTAGCTACAATGGCCAGTAATTTTGATTGTGTATTACGCAAATCAAGTTTGGCCAGTACATCCGCCGTATCCCGCATTTGCGGTATAGCCTTAGGCGATACAAAACTTCCAAAATCTATGGTATCAAAACCTATCTGCAATAACAGGTTGATATACGCAGCTTTGACAACGGTTGGCACAAAGCCAGGTAAACCCTGCATGGCATCGCGCGGGCATTCAGTAAGTTTAATTTGCGTACCGGCCATAATGATGCAAGTTAATCAGCTTTTGCTTCCTGCGTATGTTTTTTTGGTAATTCCTCTCTTTTAAATCTGCGTATGATTAGCCTGCTGCCCCCGTTAAACGTTACATAGCTGCCTATCCAGTTAATGAATACAATTACCTTATTGCGGAAACCTAAAAGGGATATCAGGTGGACGAACATCCAGATCAGCCAGGCAAAAAAGCCCTGGAACCTGATTTTGCCCAGGTCGGCAATGGCTTTATTACGGCCTACGGTGGCCAATGAGCCTTTATCCCTGTATTTAAAAGGCACTACCGCTTCGTCTTTAATCAGGTGCATAATGTTTTTACCCGCCAGCGCGCCCTGTTGAATAGCAACCTGCGCCACCCCGGGATGACCTTTCGGCATTTCCTCGGTAATCATGGCGGCAACATCACCGATAGCAAATACATTTTCGGCGCCTTTTACCCGGTTTATAGCGTCAACGCTGATCCGGTTGCCGCCAACAATTTTATCTTTGCCAATGCCATCAGGTACAACGCCCATAACCCCGGCGCTCCATATTACATTTTTTGTCCTGATGGATTTACCGCCTTCAAACTTTATCTCTTCACCGTTATAACTTTCAACCTTTACGTTTAGTAAAACTTCAACCCCCATATCGGTTAAAAACTTTTTGGCCGCTTTTGATCCCTGGTCAGAGAACGGCCCCAGCACCTTTGGTAAAAAATCTACCAGGTAAACCTTCATGTGATTTTTTTCCAGGTCGGGATAATCACGGGTCAGGATATGATTACGCAGTTCTGCCAGCGCACCTGCAAGCTCTACACCGGTAGGGCCGGCACCAACCAGTACAAAGGACAGGTAAGGTTCCTTTTCTTCCCTGGTGGTCTTTAAAGAGGCCTCTTCCAGGTTCTGAAGGATAAGGTACCTTAAATTTAGCGCTTCGGGGATTGATTTCATTGGCATGGCGTAGCGCTCAATCTCTTTGTTGCCAAAGAAGTTGGTGGTCGACCCGGTGGCGATCACCAGGTAATCATACGGCACATCGCCAATGTCTGTACTAACGATATTTTTCTCCATATCCACACCTGAAACCTCAGCAATGCGAAACCGGAAGTTTTTTTGCGAAGCGAAATTCTTACGCAATGAAAATGCGATGGATTCAGACTCCAGGCTGCCCGTGGCAACCTGATACAGCAGGGGCTGAAAAGTATGATAATTATGTTTATCCAGCATTAAAACATCTACCGGCTTGTCAGCCAGCTGTTTGGCAACTTCCAGTCCGCCGAAGCCGCCGCCTATGATAACTACCTGCGGGAATTTTGATTTTTTTGGTTCCTTCATTTGATATAATATAAAGAACGCAAACCAGTAATAATTAATTGAAGGTTTGTGTTGATCCAGGCCTTTAAATACAAAAATCATTCCGCATATAGTTAGTTAACCAGATAATGACAGGAATAAGTGATTCATATCAGATTAAACCCGATCTGCTGTCATTTTTGCGCTTTTTAAATAGCGGTAATTTTAGACATTCTTAAAACCTATTAAAATTTAATACCATGGGAAATATAATTTCAAACAAAGAAGAGTTGTTAGTTGACGCACCTGACGTTAATGTAGCAAACAAAATATCAACAATGAAAGCGCTGGTTTATCATGGGCCGGGAAAAAAATCGTGGGAAGACAAGCCAAAACCGGCAATCATAAAACCAACTGACGCGATCATTAAGATTTCAAAGACTACCATATGCGGCACCGACCTCCACATTATGAAAGGAGATGTCCCAACGGTTACAGACGGAAGGATAATTGGTCATGAAGGTGTTGGCGTTATCCAGGATGTAGGATCTGCCGTAAGCAGTTTTAAACCGGGCGACCATGTCATTATATCATGTATCACATCATGCGGCAAATGCGAATATTGTAAAAAAGGCATGTACTCGCATTGCGAAGATGGCGGATGGATACTGGGCAATACCATTGATGGCACCCAGGCCGAATTTGTGAGGATACCTTATGCCGATAACAGCCTTTACCATATACCTGCGGGCGCGGATGAAGAGGCACTGGTGATGCTGAGCGATATTTTGCCAACCGGTTTTGAATGCGGTGTGCTAAACGGACAGGTTAAACCCGGAGACGTAGTAGCCATTGTAGGCTCAGGGCCGATAGGTATAGCCGCATTATTGACAGCCCAGTTTTATACCCCGGCAGAAATTATTATGATTGACCAGGATGATAACAGGCTGAGTGTGGCAAAGAAATTTGGGGCAACGCATACCATTAATGGTGCAAATGAAAATGTTATTGAAAAGATAATGAGCCTTACCAATAACAAGGGGGTTGATGTAGCCATTGAAGCAGTAGGTATACCTGCTACCTTTGAACTGTGCGCTGATATAATTACCGCCGGCGGCCATATAGCTAATATTGGTGTTCACGGCAAAAGCGTTACGCTGCATTTGGAAACGCTTTGGTCTAAAAATATAACGATCACCACGCGATTGGTTGATACGGTAACTACTCCATTGCTGCTAAAAACAGTTCAGTCGAAAAAGATTGAACCTAATAAATTGATCACTCATCATTTTAAACTGGATCAGATAATGGCGGCGTATGAAACTTTTGGCAATGCTGCCAAAGAAAAGGCTTTAAAAGTGATCCTTGAAAATTGATCATTTTTAAAATAGTGCTATATAGGTTTTTTGTAATAAAAAAAGCCGTCTTCAATAACATTGAAGACGGCTTTTTAGTAAAAAGTATTTTAGTGGTTATCTCAGGTCTTTCTTTCCGAAGTCGATAATAACCGGTGTCGCGATACAAATTGATGAGTAGGTACCAAAACATACCCCAATTAATAACGAGAACGAGAAGCCACGTAAAACGTCGCCACCGAATATGAACAGGATAACCAATACAAACAATACTGTTAAAGCGGTAATAATGGTACGGCTTAATGTATTGTTGATGGCGTTGTTGATAACCTCTTTAGGCTCGTCAGTTTTTGCATGGTGTAAATGCAGGAACTCACGGATACGGTCAAATACAACCACGGTATCGTTAATGGAGTAACCTATTACCGTTAATATAGCCGCCACGAATGACTGGTCAATATCAAGGAACGGCAACACATGTCTGAACAATGAGTAGAATGAAAGCACCATTAAAGCATCATGCGCAGTTGCAACCATCGCCGCCAGGCTAAATTGCCATTTGCGGAAACGTAATAAGATATAAGCCGATATAACCAATATGGCAAACAATACGGTCCAGACAGCTGATTTTTTCAAACCATCAGCAATAGTAGCCTGTACTTTTTGCGAACCTAAAATATCTTTTTTATTTATCTGTGTAACTGCCTTTTTGTTTAATAAATCCAACAAAGTGTTTTCAACTTTTGCATCAGCAGTGGTTGAGTTATCTTCAATTAGATAGTTGGTAGTTACACTTATTTTGTCTGATCCTAATTTTTTAACCAAAGTGCCATGACCCAATACTTCTTCTACAGCCCCACGTGCATCTTCAACAGTGGCGTTTTTATTAGGAAACCTAAGGATATAAGTACGGCCACCCTGGAAATCAACACCATAGTTAAAGCCCTGCACAAACATCGATATAATACCCGCGGTGATAAACGTACCTGAGAAAATATAGAACCTGAAACGTTTTTTAACGAATGCGAAGTTTGCATTTTTAAAGGTATGTGAGCTCCATGGGTTTGAGAATTTAATATCCCAGCCTTTTTCAATCATCCACTCAAATATTAATCTTGAAATTAATAATGAACAGAATAAGGAAGTGATAATACCGATCATCAAAGTGGTTGCAAAACCCTGGATGGGCCCGCTGCCAAATACAAACAGGATAACACCTGTTAAGAAGGTACTTATGTTTGAGTCAAGGATAGATGATAAAGCATGTTTAAAACCATCGCTAACCGCTAAACGGACCGACTTACCTAATGCCAGCTCTTCACGCACACGTTCATAAATCAATACGTTGGCATCAACCGACATACCGAACAATAACACGATACCGGCAACACCAGGCAAGGTTAATACAGCACGTAGGCTGGTTAACACGCCCATCAGGAAGAATACGTTGATGATTACCGCAACAACCGCTACGGTACCTGCACGGTTATAATAAGCAACCATGAACACCAATACTACCAGTAAACCCATTAAACATGAGATTAAACCGGCGTTAATTGATTCCTGGCCTAATGACGGACCTACCACGTCCTCGCCAACTATACGGGCGGGAGCTGGTAAACGGCCGGCTTTTAATACGTTGGCCAAATCCTTGGTATCTTCAACTTTAAAGTTACCCGAGATTGATGATACGCCACCTGATATTTCATTCTGTACGCTTGGGGCAGAGTAAACATTGTCATCCAAAACAATAGCGATTGCTTTTTTGCCTTGTGCCGCTTCGGCAGTTATCGCGCGCCATTTTTCGGCACCTTGCGAGTTCATGACCATTCTAACTTCGGGGCTGCCTTTTTGATCCACGTCATTTTGTGCATCGTTGATAACATCGCCGCCTAATACCGGGCCATTTTCTGCACCCGACAGTTTAAGCGCATACAATTCAAATATTTTTTTATCAAATGGTTTAACGCCCCATGCAAATTTAATGTTGCGTGGTAATGATCCCTGCACATCAGCACTATGTAAATAGCTGTTTACTTTGGCAGTATCTTTTTGCATTGCCCAGCCCACAACCGCACCGGGGCGCAATTGCTGCTGACCGCTTTGATCCTGGTAAGTTGGGATCTGTAATACAGTAAAAAGCGGATGAGCTGCGTTTAATTTAGATTTGGCAGCCAGTGAAGTATCCTTGGCTGCGGTTTTTTCAACTTTATTTAATAAAGCTAACGCACCTTTTTTAGCAACGGTATCCTTAGTGGCTGCCCCAGCTGTAGTTTTGGCAGTGTCTTTGGCAGCGTTTTTTGTTTTAGCGGCTAAGATGTTGTCTATGCTGGTAAACATAGGATATACTTCCTGGCTCTCAAAAGTCTGGTAAAACTCTAACTTGGCTGATCCTGATAAAAGCTTGCGTACCCGTTCAGGGTCTTTAACACCAGGTAATTCGATAAGTATACGGTTGGTGTTAGTCTCTAACTGGATGTTGGGCTGCGTAACGCCAAATTGGTCAATACGGGTGTTTAATACCGTGTATGATTGTTTTACCGCAACATCAGCCTCGTCTTTCAGGTATTTCTCTACTTCGCTGTTTGAGGCGTTGTATTTTAAATGAGCCTGGTTGTCTTTGGTTGAAAATATGGCAGCCAGCTTTCCGTTAGGGGCCAGTTTCTCATACTCGTTAACAAATAACGTGATGTAGTCAGACTGGCTGGTCCTTGTATCAGCTGTTGCATTAACCAATGCCTGGTTAAAAGCAGGGTCCGGATTGTTGTTTGACAATGCCTTTACCAGTTCAGCTAACGAGATCTGCATGGTAACGTTCATGCCGCCCTTAAGGTCAAGACCCAGTGCAAGCTCTCTTTCAAGGCAGTATTGATAAGTATGGCCCAGCACCGGATAGGCCGGCAATCCTGAAACAGAATCCAGATAAGCCTTTACTTTTGCAGTATCGCCTTTCGCATATACTTCAGCATCTTTCTCAACTTTGCGCGCCACCCATGTAAAAGACAATTGGTAAATACACACAATCGTTAGCACTATGGCGAAAAATTTAATAACCCCTTTACCTTGCATTGTAAATTATAATATGTAATTAATTAGTTTATAAGCATTTTAAACAAGACGGCAAATCTAACAAAATTTTGCAACCCTGAAATTTTAAATTGAAACAAAATTAAATGGCTCGTTGTTATGTGCGTTCAAGCGTGATGAAGGAGTAAGGAAGCGGGTTTTTTTCGTCCGGTTCATGGTCCTGTCTTTCGGTCTCTTTCCATATATCCTTCTTTACTTCAGGGAAGTAGGTATCGGCCTCGAAATTTTCGTGGACTATCGTCAGATAAATGCGATCTGTAAGATGCATTGCCTGTTTGTAAATTTCGGCACCGCCAACAATAAATACTTCCAATTCGTCGGCGCATAGGGCCAGTGCAGCCCCGATGGAATTAACCACCTCGCAGCCCGCAATTTCAATTTGCTGGCGCGTTATAACGATGTTTCTCCGGTTGGGCAACGGCCTGCCCACCGAGTCATAGGTTTTTCGTCCCATGATAACCGTACCGCCGGTGGTGATCTCTTTAAAGTGTTTCAGGTCCTTAGGCAAATGCCAAAGCAATTTATTGTTTTTGCCGATGGCGTTGTTTTCGGCGATGGCTACTACTATGGATACGGTCATGGGAATTGTTGAATTTTATTTAATTAAGCCGTCATTGCGAGGGACGAAGCATCTCTATATAGGACAATTAATTGAGAGGTTGATTAGCAAGTGCGTCATTGCTTCGTTCCTTGCAATGACGCACGAAAACAGGTAGCTATTCGAAGCGCATTCTTCGGTTGTCATTATCAATTAAATCAAAAAACTAAACAGCAACCACTCCCTTAATATGCGGCCACGGATCATAATTCTCCAGTTCAAAATCCTCAAATTTAAAATCAAAGATGTTTTTAACATCCGGGTTGATCTTCATAGTTGGCAATGGGCGCGGCTCGCGACTCAATTGCAGTTTGGTTTGCTCCAGATGGTTGTTGTATAAATGCGCGTCGCCAAAAGTGTGTACAAAATCGCCTAGCTGAAGGTTGCAGACCTGTGCTACCATCATCGTCAATAAAGCGTAGGAGGCGATGTTAAATGGCACGCCTAAAAAAATGTCGGCGCTGCGCTGATATAACTGGCAGGATAATTTACCATCGGCCACATAAAACTGAAACAGCATGTGGCAGGGTGGCAGCGCCATTTGGTTAACATCGGCAACGTTCCAGGCCGAAACAATAATGCGGCGCGAGTCCGGATTGTTTTTGATCTGGTTAATCACCTGACTGATCTGGTCGATGTGCCCGCCATCAGGGGTGGGCCATGAGCGCCATTGGTAACCGTACACCGGGCCAAGATTGCCGTCAGCATCGGCCCACTCGTCCCAAATGCGCACCCCGTTATCTTTTAAATATTTAATATTGGTATCGCCCTGTAAAAACCATATCAACTCATGGATGATTGATTTCAGGTGCAGCTTTTTTGTGGTTACCAGTGGGAAGCCTTCCTGCAGGTTAAAACGCATCTGGTAACCAAATACACTGATGGTGCCGGTGCCGGTGCGGTCGTGTTTCTGGGTGCCGGTTTCCATGACATGGCGCATAAGGTCAAGATACTGTTTCATTTTTCTGAATGAGTGATGGTGTGAATGATGGAATGTGTAAAACGTTTATTCCTGTACAAATAAAAATAATCTATTTTTGGTATCCTACGGATGTGTATAAATACCTGCCGTTGTTAATTGTTATATGATTAATTTCCCAAACGCAAAGATAAACATAGGCCTCAATATTACCGAACGCCGACCTGACGGTTATCATAATCTGGAAACCATTTTTTATCCCGTAAAAATAAACGACGCCCTGGAAGCTATCGAGGCTGCCCAATTAAGTTTCGAATCATCGGGCCTGGATATCCCCGGCCTTGAGGAAGACAACCTTTGTCTAAAAGGATATCAGCTGCTTAAAAAAGATTTCGACCTGCCGCCGGTAAAAATACACCTGCACAAAAATATCCCGATAGGCGCGGGGCTTGGCGGTGGCTCGGCCGATGCCGCTTTTTTTATCAGGCTGATGAATGATAAATTTGGGCTTGAACTATCCGTCAGCGAACAACTAAACTATGCCCGCAAACTGGGTGCAGACTGCGCCTTCTTTATCGAGAACAAGCCCGTGTTTGCTTTTGAGAAAGGCGACGAGTTTGAGACGATAAAATTAGACCTCTCAGATTACTCAATTGCGTTGGTGATGCCAGACATCCATATCTCGACATCCGAAGCCTATGGCGGCGTAAAACCGGCGCCGGTTAAAGAGTCATTGCTCGACCTGATTTATGAGCCGATTGGAGAATGGAAAAAATTCATCAAAAATGATTTTGAAAATAACATCTTCAAAAACCATCTCGAGATAAGAGGGGTAAAGGCCGCACTTTATGAGGCCGGCGCTCTCTATGCCAGCATGAGCGGGAGCGGGGCATCTGTGTTTGGCATCTTTGACAAAACACCTGACCTTAGCGCTTTGGAACACGACAACCAGGTGTTCTATAATATCTAGCAGAAATTTCTTTTTAGGGATGGCTGATGTAATCCCTGTCCTCGTCACTTAGTGTATCGGGTTTGTCGCCGTCGTAATCGCCGTCATTAAACCCGCCGCCCAGGGTCCTTACTTTTTTGGGACGGCCAACCAGCACGCCCAAAATAAATGCCACCAGTGCGAAGGCCGCCAGGGCTACCAGTTTTGAAATGTAAAACGTGCCAAACAAAATGGTGAATTTTACAGGCTCGGTGTTTTGCATCAGGATTATCGTGAGCAACACGGTAACTAAAATGATAACCATTGTTTTTATGCGCATAACTTTTTGGGAGTTTACAGTTTTAGCTAATATCCGATTTTTATAGATGGAATAAAAATCCATTTCAAAAAACAGGATAGGGGGCTAAATAAAAATCCCGTAAATGTTAAAGTAAAAAACAGGAAGGGAGCTGAGCCCTTTTTAAAAATCAGAAAATCGTGATTGTCAAATTCTGTTTTGGGGCAAGCCGTAACATCGACGCCAATGCCTATAATCAAATGCTTTTTTTTAAAACACAGTTTCAGGGTTTATTTTTTTCTAATTCTCTTCCGCTCTCCATCATGCCTTTTTCGGGCTTAATCTAATTTCACGGTTTCAGTACACTAACTGTCTTAATTTAGGCCAAAAGTATCGATAGTGATAAATTTGTCAATATAATCGTCATAAATGCTTTGAATTACAGTGATTTAAATTAAAAAAATCACACTAAATCGAATATTTGCTAAATTTATTAGTTAAAAATTAAATTAAAAATCAATATAATATCAATTTTTAATTTAGTTAATATCTATAATGATCTGATTTTCAATGTATTAAATTATTTATTTAAGGCGATCATAAACTTTTTTTAATTGAAAATCCATTCGTTTTTTGTATTGATTAAGCTGCTTTTTAAGGGTAAAATAAAACATAGATCCGATACACAAATCTACTTTTGAAATTTGCCCTGTAATTGATCGAAATTTTAAATATGTATGTGGATAGGCTAAAATTACAGCGTGCGTGAGAGGGGCTTAAAATTCGTTTGGATAGGGTGTGGTATTATCCCCTACCGGTTATTATCACGAAAAAACGACCTTAGAAGTCGTTGCCCAAGGGTAGATGATAAAGAATTTTTAACGGTTTTTACGTTTCTGAATTTGCCTTTGGGCCACCGGAAACAGGAAGATAGTAGATAGAATTAGGAGAGCGCCAACCCAAAATCCGGCGGTCATTTTATTCATATCGCCAAAAAAAAGAAACGACATCAGGATGCCGTATACCGGCTCAAGGTTGGTGATGAGGGCCACTCTGAAGGCAGAAAGTTCGCGCATTACTGATACTCCGGCCACGTAAGCCAAGGACGTACAGATGGTGCCAAGCAATATCAGATAGCCTATATCGCTATGCTTTAAAAGCATGGCCTGGTTAAACCCGCCGGTAAAAACAAGGTATAATGTGGCCCAGAAAAAGGCGCCGGTCAGCTCAAAAAATGAGATCACGGCGGGCTCGGTTTGCTGTACTTGTTTGGAGTTAATGATAGAAAACAGGCTGGCAAACAACGCGCTCAATAATCCTGCTATGATCCCCTTAGTGTATTGAGTTTCAAATTTAAAGATCAAAACGATGCCTGTTATGATTAATAAACCGGCAATAATTTCGAGTTTCGAGATCCGTTTTTTGCTGATTACCGGCTCTAAAACCGCGGTAAATAATGTCATTGATGACAGGCAAACCAGCGTTACCGGCACGGTAGAAAGCTTGATAGAAGCAAAGAAAAGTATCCAGTGCCCGCCAACCAACGCACCCGTAAAGAACAATTTCAGGAAGGTTTTGCGGCTTACTTTAAAGGCTGTTTTGTTGAATTTAAAGTACAAAAATAGCGAGATCAAGGCTATTAATACGCGATACCAGACCAATTGTACGGCCGAAATGCTTATTAAAGCGCCTAAAATGCTGGTAAAGCCCCAAATAAAGACCGTAAAATGAAGTATAAGCAGGTTTTTATTGAGCTCCGGAGTATTTACACTGCGCTGTGCCATGCTTATTTAGGCGCTTTATACAGTAAATAACAGCCCAGTAAGCCGAACAGGAAGTTGGGTAAACCTGCTGCAATCATTGGCGGCAGTCCGCTTTTTATCGCAAAAACCAGGGCGAATTTATCAACCACAATGTATCCGAAACATAAAAAAAGACCGATCCCCAGGGGCAAACCTATGCCGCCTCTGACGCGCCTGGACGAGATAGAAACACCAATTAAAGTAAGCACGAACGACGCGAACGGGTACAGAAAACGGCGCCATTTTTCGTACTGCATGTCTCTTAAATTGCCCGCTCCGCGAATCTTTTCTTTGACAATATTCCTGTTTAAATCGCTTAATGACATGGCTGAATATACATTGTCATGGGCCTCAAAATCGGCGGGGTAGAGCTCCAGAGTGGTATCTTTTTGGGGCAGATTTTGCAGTAGTTTTTCCCGCAAACCGTTAATATATCGTACCGAATAATCGTGCAGGATCCACTTCCTTTTTAATGAATCGTAGGTAACCGTATTGGCTACGGTCTTCTCGCGCAGCTTATCGCCGTCAAACTTTTCAAGCACAAACTGGTAGCCCGTATGCGACGTATTATCGTATGAATCTACGTATACATAAGTGCGGTTATCCAGCTTTAAATGTACCTGGTTTTTTTGCTGATCACCGTTAAAACCGTTGGCATTTTCAAACTTCACCTTTAGGTTATTGGTAAAAGGTATGAGGTATAAATTGGCAAATAATGACACAATAAATATCAGCGTAGCCGACACAAAGTAGGGCCTCAGGAAGCGGTTAAAGCTCGCCTTACCACTCAGTATCGGGACGATTTCAGTCTGGTTAGCCATCTTGGCCGTAAAGAAAATTACCGCCAGAAAGTTAATTAATGGCGAGAGCAGATTGATATAAAACGGAATAAAACCGGCATAATATTTAAATGCGACATCATAGAAAGTATTATGATGAGACAGGAAATTGTCCAGGTGTTCTGATATATCAAACACCACCGATATCACGATAAATATGCCCAGGGTAAACACAAACGTCCCCAGGTATTTTTTGATGATATACCAGTCAAGTATCTTTAAATACCGGTCTAAAAAATCCTTCATTATAGTCGTTGGCCCAAACGGTTAACCATTATTTTTTTCCAGTCGTAAAACTCGCCTGATATAATTTTTTTTCGTGCTTCTTTAACCAGCCACAGGTAAAAATGCAGGTTGTGCAGCGTTGCAATTTGCGCGCCCAGCATTTCGCCGCTGTGGATCAAGTGCCTTAAATAGGCCTTGGTATAATTCTTATCGGCAAACAGATCACTATCAGCCTCAATAGGCGAAAAGTCTGCTTTCCACTTCTCATTCTTGATATTGATAACGCCGTTTTTGGTAAATAACATACCGTTGCGGGCGTTACGGGTGGGCATTACACAGTCAAACATATCCACACCCAAAGCTATGTTTTCCAGCAAATTAATAGGTGTGCCTACACCCATTAAATAACGCGGTTTTTGCTCTGGTAATATATCGCACACTAATTCTGTCATGGCGTACATTTCTTCGGCCGGTTCACCTACCGAAAGGCCGCCTATGGCATTACCTTCGCGTTCGAAAGAAGCAATAACCTCGGCCGACCGCACCCGCAGATCTTTATAAACCGACCCCTGTACAATAGGAAAAAAAGTTTGGTCGTAACCATATTTTGGCTGGGTGCTATCAAACCTGTCGCAGCAGCGCTTTAACCAGCGGTGCGTCATTTCTATTGATCTTTTAGCGTAATTATAGTCGCACGGGTAGGGTGTGCATTCATCAAATGCCATAATAATATCGGCACCAATGGTGCGCTGTATGTCCATCACATTCTCGGGCGTAAACAGGTGTTTTGAGCCGTCGATATGCGAGCGGAACGTTACGCCTTCCTCCTTGATCTTACGCACTTCGCTTAAACTGTATACCTGGTAACCGCCGCTATCAGTCAATATCGGGCCATCCCAGCCGTTAAATTTATGCAGGCCGCCGGCGCCTTCAATCACGTCCAGTCCCGGCCTTAAGTATAGATGGTAGGTATTCCCCAATATAATTTGCGCCTGAATATCGTTCTTGAGCTCATGCTGATGAACGGCTTTTACTGTGCCCGCGGTACCCACAGGCATAAATATTGGCGTTTCGATAGTTCCGTGATCGGTTGTGATCTCGCCCGCGCGAGCCTTTGATAGCGGATCGTGTGCTGTTAAGTTAAATTTCATTTTTTGCAGGGGCAAAGATAGTGAATAGAGATTGTTAATGAAGATTGGTGGTTGAAGATTAAAGATTAGTGGTTAGCGGGATATGGCGGTCGGTCTGTGCGATCCGATAGCTATCGGATCTCTCCCTTGGGAGGGTGTAGGGAGGGGTTAGCAAAGCGATAAGACTGATCTTTAATCTTCAAATACCAATCTTTAAAAAAGGGCGTTGCCTGCGGCCCGGGTTATCCGCTTATACGGCCTCAGGCGTTGGGCACGGCCACAGCAGAGACTCTTCGCGGCCGGTACGCTGCTACTAACGCGACTGTGCATGCCGGGATTAACTGATATAGCATTAATGGCATTCGCTTAATACCGTTTCCTGGACGAGCAAATGGCCGATTTTTATCAGAAAGAAGTATTGATAAATAAACTGATCACATCAAGTGCCATCATTGCCATATTTATCAGCTGCCTTGGTTTGTTAGGATTGATATCTTTACTTACCCTGCAGCGTACCAAAGAAATAGGTATCCGCAAGGTACTTGGGGCTTCTATAACCAGCATAACCGGTTTGCTTTCTGCCGACTTTTTAAAGCTGGTATTGTTGGCGGTAATTATAGCCTCGCCCATAGCCTGGCTAATGATGAGTAAGTACCTGCAAAGTTTTGCTTACCGCATAGATATCCAATGGTGGGTATTTGTATTGACGGCATTTATTGCCCTGTTGATTGCGTTTATTACGGTAAGTTTTCAGTCTGTTAAAGCGGCAATGGCAAACCCGGTAGAGAGTTTAAGATCAGGAGAGTAGCAGATTGGAATTAATCACTCAGTATTGCGCTTTGCGCGATTATGAACTCAAATTACCACTCAGCGTTTAGCGTACATCGGATAGATGATACCTGTCATTAATCGCGGTGACAGCCGTCATCCCGTGGATAGGCGCCCCCATCTATCTTTGCTTACATACCTTTTAATCATGAAAAAGATCAGTGCAGCCTTTGACGGCTTGAAATTTTCAAAAGCTACGTTAGACTATGCTATTGACCTGGTTACACAAAGCCAGGCCATGCTAACCGGTGTTTTCCTGGAAGATTTTCTCTATCATAGTTTTAATCTCTACGACATGATCGGTAGTCAGGGCATATCCTCAACCAAGTTGAAACACCTGGTAGAAAAAGACAAAGCAACCCGGCAGCAGGCGGTTGAATCGTTCAAACAAAGCTGTGAGCATGCCGGCATTGATTATACAATCCATCAGGATGACCGCTTTGCTATTGACGATTTGCTGAAGGAAAGCATTTATAGTGACCTGGTATTGATCGGGGCACAAGAAACACTGAGCCATTTTCCGGCAGAAAAACCAACACCTTTTGTTAAGGAACTGCTGGCCGGAACCCCATGCCCGGTAATGGTTTTGCCGCGTACTTATCATGCCATTGAGCGGGTAGTGATCTTATATGACGGTCACCCATCCTCGGTTTTTGCTATTAAAATGTTCAATTACCTGATGCCTTTCCTGCGCAAGCTCCCAACAGAGATCGTATTTGTTTCGGAGGATACTTCATTAAAAAAACTTCCTGATGACCAACTCATAAAAGAATTTATCCGCTGCCATTATCCGGATGCTGCTTACACCCTGTTGGCCGGCGAGCCGGAACAAACGCTTGCAACGTATCTTAAAAAATTGTCGCCAAACGTTATGGTGGTGATGGGTGCTTATAACCGGGGCGCGGTTTCACGGATGTTTAAAACCAGTATGGCCGACAAGTTGATCAGCGCAGTGGAGGACGTACCGGTTTTTATCGCGCATCATCAATAGTTACTGCATTCCTGCTATAAGCGCCTGTCAGTGCAAGTCAGAAAAGTTTGTTTCCTGTTGCATCACAGCCCGGTAACCAGCCTTAAACAGGAGATCGGGATATTTTAATTCAAACATTGGGAACCGATGAAGATCTGGTTCGAGGTAATAATCACAAAAAGTTGCACTGGTGGCGACCTGATGAGCGATTATCAAATGAAAACATCGGTCCAGCACTTGTAGTCGGCTCATTTTCCTGGAAAGAGATGGATGGAATTTATTAACATTGGATCCAATAAGGGATTCACATACAGGACGAATATCCCTCACCGGGAGATTGTCCAGGATGCCGCCGTCAGCCAGATAGCCGCCGTCAAAATGCACCGGCATAAATATACCCGGCACAGCACATGAGCCAATAAGCGGCTGGTAAAGAGGGCCTTTTGATAAGGTGATCTCCTGGCAGGTTAACAGGTCGGTAGCGGTTACCCATAACGGCATGGCCAGATCTTCGAAATGAGTCGGCAGCTTGGCATCTTTAAAAAGTTGTGTTAACCCGGCTACGGTAAAAAGCCCCGACCCGGAGAATATCTTATTGATAAAACCCGAAGAAGCCGTTGTTTTTATTGTTTCAAGGATTTCCCTGGGCGAATGTCCTGCCGCATATAAAGCCCCTATCACTGCGCCCGCGCTGGCACCGGCGATCGCCCCCGGCCGGATGCCCAAATCTTCCAGGCCCTGTAAAACGCCTAAATGTGCAACACTGCGGGCACCGCCACCAGACAACACTAACCCTACTTTAATCATTAATTATTGTATTCGGCAAAATTGAGAAACCTATACCGCCCGGAAAATGATCAGGATCATATCCTGGCTTGTTAAGGGTCAGTTTTATTCCGGCGCGGATAACAGAACTTTACCAAAAAGCTCGAGATGAAAACACTATTAATCGCCACTGACCTTTCCGAAAATGCACGGCATGCTGCCACTTATGGTTATCATCTGGCCCAACAGCTTAAAGCAAAGGTTTTGCTTTGCCATGTAATGAATGTTCCGGCGGAGATCCCGCAAACGGGTATGGTACCCTGGCCTGCCGATGTTTATGAAGATATGCTGCAGGATAGCGATAATGAGCTGGCTAAACTTAAATGCCGGTTAATTGCCGAGGGTGACCCCGGCGGCTATCAGCCTGAAATTATTTGTGTGCACGAGGCTGGTTTTGTGACCGATGTGGTAAATGCCGAGGCGGATGCGCACCGGGCGGACATGATCCTGATCGGGATGCATGGTAATGATGGCTTTACAACGCTGATGATAGGCAACCATAGCCGGAAAATGATTGATAGCGCTGTGCGGCCCTTGCTGCTGATCCCTGCTGATGCCGCTTTTAAGCCCATAAAAAAAATTGCTTTTGCCAGTGACTTTAAACAACCGGGTCAGGATATAAAAACAATTAATGAACTTGTTGCGTTTGCCAGGCCCCTGGGTGCGGAGTTGGTGCTTGCACATATCGACCAGCGTAATGATGATCCCGAATGCAACACCATCGCGAATCAGTTATTAACCGAAATAACGGCCGGGCTTGATCATCAGGAAGTAAGTTATCAGGTGGTAAAAAGCAACCGTGTTGAAGATGGCTTGAGCTGGCTGGTCGGACACGCACATATCGATCTGATCGCCATGGCACATCGTGACCACGGCTTTTTCGACCAGCTGTTTAAAGGTAGTCACACGCAAAAGGCCGCTGGTAAAATGTCAGTTCCTTTATTGGTAATCAACAGAAAAGTAGCCCGTTAAACCATGGGTGATGAGGCTTTTTAATAATAGAACGTTCAATATAAAAGGTACTTAAAATGAAAAAGATTCTTGTACTTACCGATTTTACTGACCAGTCCGGCCAGATCACCGAAGCTGCTGTTAAACTGAGCGGCAAACTGCACGCTAACCTCATCTTATTAAATGCATTTGTCAGTCAGCCCGCATTGTCCGAATATGGCACAAATCCATGGTCCGCAGAAGAACTATTATGGGCAGATGAAAGTAAAAGGAAACTTGCCCTTTTAAAAGAAGATATGGAACCCCTTATCGCAGCTTTACCAACCGCTGACTATCGCGCAAGTATTGATTGCCGCCAGGGCATGGGTAGCCTGGGCTCACAAGTAAAGGATATGCTCAAAAATGATACTATTGAGCTGGTCGTCATGGGTGCCCGCACCGGCAGTGCCTGGGATCATTTGTTGATGGGCAGCGATACAGTATCTGTGATCAATCATACAGACAGACCGGTAATGATCATCCCGGCCGGGCATCCGCTTAAAAGTCTAAAAAAAGTCACTATTGCCACGGATTTTGACGAGGCCGACCTCAACGCAGTACATTACCTCACCAGGCTGGGTCGTTTGTTTAATTTTACGATCGAGATCACCCATGTGAAACTTTGGGGTGAAGAAGGTGGGGGTGAAGCACAGCAGGCGGCTTTTGCAAAGCATGTCGCTAAATTTAACTATGATGGTATCGCCTATCAAAACATCAGCGGTAAAGACCTGGTTAACAGGCTCAATAAGCTGGTTGAAGAGAATGGTTCGGACCTGCTTGTATTGGTTCATGATAAACATAGCTTGCTTGACCGGCTGATCAATGGCTCCAATGCAAAGTCGTTACTTGAAAAACAGGAATTTCCCGTAATGATCATTCCCGCCGGAATAGTGGTCAAATGATCACGGCGATCCGGGACTTCAGCGAGATCATTTCACCTAATAGATTTTGGTTATTGCGTATAGAATTAAATGATTTTGAACAGCTGTTTAAGTACCTTAATTTTATACGACAGATAGAACCTGTAATATCAATTTATCAAACCAATAATCAACTTTTAATATGGAAAAGGAAACAAATGATATCGGTAAATGCCCGTTTCATAACGGCACTTTAAAGAATAATGTCGGCGGTGGGGGGACCCGTAATCCCGACTGGTGGCCCAATCAGCTTAAGCTTAACATTCTGCGACAGCATTCGGCTTTGTCAAACCCGATGGATAAAAATTTTAACTATGCCGAAGCCTTTAAAAGCCTTGACCTTGCAGCAGTGAAAAGCGACCTTACCGCGCTCATGACCGACTCTCAGGCCTGGTGGCCGGCAGATTTCGGCCATTACGGTGGTTTGTTTATCCGTATGGCGTGGCATAGTGCAGGCACCTATCGTGTTGGGGATGGCCGGGGCGGGGCGGGTGCCGGCCTGCAGCGTTTTGCCCCGTTAAACAGCTGGCCTGATAATGTGAGCCTGGATAAAGCCCGCAGGCTGCTGTGGCCTGTTAAACAAAAATATGGCGATAAGATTTCGTGGGCCGATCTGATGATCCTTACCGGAAATGTCGCGCTTGAATCAATGGGTTTCAAAACTTTTGGTTTCGGCGGCGGACGCGAGGACGTATGGGAAGCGGATGAATCGGTTTATTGGGGCTCAGAAACCACCTGGCTGGGCGGGGATCTGCGTTACGCGCATGGATCTCCCGGCGTAGCGGGTCGCGGCGTATTGGTTTCAGAAGATGATGCAGATGGCGATATCCACTCGCGCAACCTGGAAAAACCACTGGCTGCTGTACAGATGGGACTGATCTACGTCAATCCCGAAGGACCTGACGGTAATCCTGACCCCGTAATGGCTGCTAAAGACATCCGCGATACCTTTGGCCGTATGGCTATGAATGATGAAGAAACGGTTGCGTTAATAGCGGGCGGTCACAGCTTTGGCAAAACCCACGGCGCCGCATCTCCCGATCATGTGGGCAAAGAGCCGGAAGCTGCGGACCTGGAGTTACAGGGCTTTGGCTGGAGTAACAGTTATGGCTCGGGCAAAGGCGCTGACACGATCACCAGCGGGCTTGAAGTAACCTGGACGAAGACCCCTACCCAATGGAGCAATAATTTCTTCGAGAACCTGTTTGGCTTTGAATGGGAATTGACCAAAAGTCCCGGAGGCGCACACCAATGGGTGGCTATGAACGCGGAGCAAATTATTCCCGACGCTTTTGACAGCTCAAAAAAACGTTTACCAACGATGCTGACGACTGACCTTGCTTTACGATTTGACCCGGCATATGAAAAAATATCGAGGCGCTTTCTGGAAAGACCGGAGGAATTTGCAGACGCTTTTGCGCGTGCCTGGTTTAAACTAACGCACCGCGATATGGGGCCACGCGCACGTTACCTCGGCCCTGAGGTTCCGCAGGAAGAACTGCTTTGGCAAGATCCTATCCCGGCGGTTAACCATGTATTGATCGATGAAAATGATATTACAGCACTAAAGGCAACAGTATTAGGGTCGGGATTAAGCATCCCGGAACTGGTATCTACCGCCTGGGCGTCAGCCTCCACTTTCCGCGGATCTGACAAACGCGGCGGCGCCAATGGCGCACGGATACGGCTGGCCCCTCAAAAATACTGGCAGGTAAACAATCCGGCCCAACTACAAAAAGTATTGGATGTATTGGAAGGTATTCAAAAACAATTTAATGATGCAGGGGCTAACGGAAAGAAAGTTTCGCTTGCCGACCTGATCGTACTGGCAGGATGCGCAGGAGTTGAAAGCGCCGCCAAAGCCGTAGGCCATGAAGTTACTGTTCCTTTCAGGCCCGGCCGGATGGACGCCTCGCAGGAACAAACCGACGTGGAGTCATTTGGATACCTGGAACCTCTTGCCGACTGTTTCCGTAATTACCGCGGGCCGAATTTGGCTGTGTCAACAGAATCCCTGCTTATTGATAAAGCTCAGTTGCTCACGCTCACTGTTCCTGAATTAACTGTATTGATCGGCGGCATGCGGGTATTGGGTGCCAATTTTGATGGATCTAAACACGGCGTATTTACATCCCGTCCGGAGGTGCTAACTACCGATTTTTTTGTCAATCTGCTGGATATGAATACTGCCTGGAAAGCGGTCTCACCTGACCGCGAACTGTATGAAGGCAGGGACCGGGCTACCGGTGAATTGAAATGGACAGCCACACGCGCAGATCTGGTGTTTGGCTCTAATGCCGAGTTGCGGGCCGTTGCCGAAGTTTACGGAAGTGCAGATGCAAAGGATAAATTTGTGAAAGACTTTGTAGCCGTTTGGAATAAAGTAATGAACCTGGACAGGTTTGATATCTCATAACAGGTTTAAAGAAGCAATAATTAAAGAGACTGCGCTCAATGAGACTGTCTCTTTAATCAACGTCAGGTTCATGACTCATTTTCAGGCTTCCTGTGTCTCAGCGGGTGGGGCATCTCTTTGTTCAAATCTGCCTGTTTTTTTGTTTAACAGGATCCTGTAGAGCACCAGTCTTTTGCTGGTACCGATTTCGCTGGCCCGGTCAGCAATCCCGTGTGAAGGATGTGCATCTTCGGCTTTGGATAGGTAAGGTTCGATGCGGTCAATAAGCTTTTGCATGGCTTGTTCCGATTCCTTCACGCCGGTAATTTCTTCAAACGTTCCCCAACAGACAGCGCTTTGCCAGTTAAAGAAATTTTCCACACGGTCAACCTCGAAACATACTTCAGGATTTTTGCGCATCAGGCTGACCTTTAACCCGTCTGCCGAATGAGCGTAAATATAGGGCGCTTCATAAACATAATTTACCGGTATAATATAGGTGATGCCATCAGCATGACAGCCAATCCGGCCAAGCAGTTGCGTGCTTAACAGGTCTTCCAGCATAGTAGTATTAAGTTCACCTAACATATTGCGATTTTTAAATAATTCCGGGAATAAGCCCGGCCCTTGTGTAATAAATCATAAGCGATACTTCCACCTATTATATATAACCAAGGTAGGGACGGGGAGGACTTACGCTATTGCCCTTAATCAGTTGGTTATATGATTGTTGTCATTTTAAAAGACATGTATAAAACTGAACTTCGTATGGAGTTTACTGTTTACTATGAAAAATATCCTGGTCCTGACCGATTTTTCTGCCAGTGCCGCCCGCGCGGCTGAATGCGCGTTGGGTATAGCTGCAAAGCTCGGCGCTGATGTGCTGCTGGTGAATGTGTACCCCATCACGCCTTATTTACCATCGGTGGGTTTAACCGTGTTACCGTTAAGTACTCCGGGAGAGAAAAGGCGCGAAAGCACCACCCGCCTGAACCGGGAGGTTCGGCGGCTGGAAAAACGTTTACAGGATCTCACTGTTCCCGGCCACAAGCCGGACATTCGCCCAATACCGCTGGAAGGTTTGTTGGCCGAGCGTGTTTCACAATTGGTACGGAGAAAGAACTGCATAATGATTACCATGGGCGTTTCGGCGCAATCCTATGGCGACTTGTTTTTTGACGGCAATATTAAAGCGGTTCTTCAACTAGCTGTCAGACCGGTGCTTATTATACCCGCAACCTGGAACCGGCGTGAGATCAGGCATATACTGTTTGCAACTGACCTGGCGGAGGAAGATCAAAAAGTGCTAAACGAACTGATCAGTCTTTGTAACCGCTTAAAGGTCCAGATCAGCGTGACCCACGTATCCCGGCCGGTACTGATCCCGGATTTTGCGGAAGAAATACGGGTCTCAGCCTTTATTGAAAAGATAACAAGCCTTAATCCGGCAATCCGGTACTACCCGGCCAGGGGCGCGAACACCCTGGCGGCGTTGAAAAAAACCAGCGAAGACCAGCAAACGGATCTGATTGCGTTGCGGTATCAAAAACATCCTGGTTTTTACCACCTATTCCATGAAAATCCCTTAAAAGAAGCGATCAAACTGGGAACACTTCCGCTGTTGATCTTCCCCGAAACCTCCCATGGTCATGACTAATTTTATCCGCCGCACGCTTACCGGGAGCGGGCTTGTCACCGTGATCCTGGCTGCCGTTTGGTTCGGCCCATACAGTTTCGCGGCGTTGGTACTGCTGATTGCCATGCTTTGCCTCCGGGAATTTTATCAGCTACTTGAAATACCCGGCGCCCGGCCTGCGCCCGGATGGGGGATATTGCTGGCCACCAGCCTGATCCTTACTTGCTTTGCGGCCGCCTCGGGACTATTCAGCTGGAAATGGTTGTTAATAAATGTGCCGGTTGCTTTTGGTGTTTTTGTAGCTGAACTTTACCGGCGACGGGCAAAATTTCCGTTTGAAAGCCTGGCGCTCACGTTTTTGGGGATCACCGCGACCGCTCTGCCCCTTTGTTTTTTTATCGCTCTGCCTTTTTTATCTGCGCAGGCCGGCTATCACTTCGAGCTGCCTATGGGTTGTTTTTTGTTGTTGTGGGCAAATGATACAGCGGCTTACCTGGTTGGCCGGAAACTGGGGAGGCAGCCGTTGTTTAGACGGATCTCGCCCAAAAAAACCTGGGAGGGCAGTTTTGGCGGTGCAGTGGCAGCCTTAGTTACGGCTTCGTTCCTCTCCCGGTATTTTACAGTTTTAAGTACAACAGAATGGGAAATTCTTTCGTTTATTATCGTAGTGACCGGCACTTATGGCGACCTGCTCAAGTCGATGTTAAAACGGAGCCGGGGAGTTAAGGATTCCGGCACCATTTTGCCCGGCCACGGCGGGATGCTTGACCGGTTCGATAGTTTGCTGGGTTCTGCACCTTTTATTTGTGTTTTTGTAATTTTGCTGGAGCGATGAATAAAAAAGTCTATAGATGGGTGAATATGATCACCTTTTATCGGCTGGCAGCCGCGCCATTTCTGGTACTGTTGCTGATTGGCCGGCAATTCGCTGCCTTTAAATGGCTGCTGGCCCTGAGTTTTTTTACAGACGCCATTGACGGCTGGCTGGCGCGAAAGTTTAAAGTTAACAGTTTGCTGGGCGCCCGCATGGATTCGGTAGCGGACGATCTGACCATCCTGGTGGCAATCATCGGGATTGTCCTGTACCAGCCGGTTTTTTTACGCAGTGAATGGCTGTTAATTGGCGTGATGATACTGCTGTACGCAACGCAAAACGGCATCGCACTGATCCGTTATCGCAAGCTAACCAGTTTTCATACCTATGCTGCTAAACTGGCCGCCGTGCTGCAGGGTGGTTTTCTGATGCTGTTTTTCTTTTTACCGAAACCTGTGCTGCCATTGTTTTACCTGACCGCCGGTGCCACCATCATTGACCTGGTTGAAGAGATCCTGCTGGCGCTGGTGCTGCCGCAATGGGAGGCCAATGTTAAAGGGCTGTACTGGGTGTTTAAAAGAAGGCGGCCGGTATAATGTCGCTATCGAAATATGGTGATGCTACATTGCTTTGTCAATGTCAGGCAGAACCAGATATAGGAAACATCATTTCAAAACACGTTTCTTCCTGCGGTTTGCTGTAAAAACGCAACTTACCGTTCATAAGCTCCACATAGCGTTTCACGATCGCCAATCCCAGGCCGGTTCCCGGGATATTGCCCGATTCATTAACCCGGTAGAATATCGTAAATAATTTTTCCTGGTCTTTTTCGGCAATACCCAAGCCGTTGTCTTTGACACAGATACTTAGGCGCCCGTCACTGATAGCCGTAATCAGGCGGATCCTGGCGTTTTCGCCTGCATAAGTAATGGCGTTGAAGAGCAGGTGGTTAACCGCGTTGCGGATCAGCTGCCTGTCCAGCGAGACCATTGTGCAACTGCCGGTTTGTTCATAGCTGAGTTGCTGGCCGGCCTTCGACAAGAGCCTGGTTTCGGCTATGATCTCCCGGCACAAGGCCGGCAAATCGAAAGGAACACAGTTCGCGCTGATCTCTCCCGCATCCAGCTTTTCGAGCGCCAGGAAATCTTCCAGTATATTTTCCAGGTTATGCACTACCTGTTTGATTTTGACGCTATGTTTTGCAACCTTTCCGAGGTCCTGCTGGTTTGCATATTTTTCTACCAGCGCTGTCGAGAGAAGGATCGAGCTTAGGGGCGTTCGGAATTCATGCGAGGCCAGGGTGATGAAATTACTTTTCAGTTGATTTAGCTCATGCTCTTGTTGATAGGCCTGAAATCGGCTGTTCAGCTCGTTCAGGACGATATAGACCAAAAAGGCAACGATCGCCAACACCGAGAGCGTACCTGCGGCTACAATAAGCTTGATGCCGCCGGCTTGCTCCCGGTTGAGGGAGGCATAAGAGATTACCCCTATTATCGCTACCAAAACGACAGATACAGCAGCACCGGTGTAAAACAGTAAGCGGAAACGATATAATATACTGTTTCGGCGGCCGTTTGGATCCTGGACTGATTTGCTTTCAAATTCTTTATTCTTCATATATTTCTTATTTGCACAATTTAGCGGCTCCTTCCCGGTTGTGAAATGATTGTTAACAAGCCGGAGCAGAATCTTCATCATCTTTAAAGACAAACAACCGACATCCTTTCCTGACGACGATCAGCCGCGAATGTGCCGGCGATCATTTTTTTTCAGGCCTGACTTCTATAATTTTGGCGCGATAGGTGGATGATTTAAATCACGTAATTGCTAATATCCGGATATGAGCATTAAAATTCTGATCGTTGAAGACACCGCTGACATCCGGGAGGGCGTCGTGGAAATACTGGAACTGGCCGGTCATACGGTCTATGCAGCCAGTAATGGCAAAGAAGGGATAGAAATGGCCAGGGTGCATCTGCCAGACATAATTCTTTGCGATATTATGATGCCTGAACTTGATGGTTACGGTGTCTTGCACCTGCTGGGGAAAACTCCCGAAACGGCTAACATCCCTTTTATTTTCCTGACTGCCAAGACCGACCGGGTTGATCTGCGTAAAGCAATGGAAATGGGTGCCGACGATTACCTAACCAAGCCATTCGACGATGTTGAGCTACTAAACGCTATTGAAAGCCGGCTAAAAAAGAAAGAACAGCAAAAGGAATATTACAGCCATGCTATGGAAGAACTGGGCCGCCTGGTTGCGCGGAACAATGGCCTGGCAGAGCTGCAGCGGATCATCCGGGAGCGAAAAACCCGGCATTTTAAAAAGAACCAGGTTATTTATTATGAAGGCGACAAGGGGAACGGACTTTATATTGTGCTTAGCGGGAAAATAAAAACCAGTAAATTGGCAGAGGACGGGCGTGAACTGATCACCGCTCTGCATACGGCTGATCAGTACCTGGGCATACAGGCGTTGCTGGCTGATGAGGCCTACGCAGAAACCGCCATTGCACTGGAAGACAGCCAGGTTTGCCTGATCCCTAAAGAACAGCTGGAAGAAATGCTGAATTTATATCCCGACGTGGCCCGCCAGTTTATCAAATTGATGGCAGTTCAGCTGCGGGAGAAAGAAGAACTATTACTGCAACTGGCTTATCATTCTGTCCGCAAAAAGCTGGCGGAGGCCATTTTGCGGCTATATCGCCAGACAGATTCGGTTGAAGAAGGATTGCGGATCTCGCGGGAGGACCTTGCCGCACTCGCCGGTATGGCCACCGAAACGGTTAGTCGCACCTTATCAGATTTCAGGAGCGAGGGGCTGATCGAAAGAAACGGCAGCCTGATCCAGGTACTTGACCCACAGCGCCTGGAACGGATGAAAAATTAATAATCAACAGTTTTAATCAGAAGCATACTTGCCAACTCTTTATCAAGCTGATAGATATCTTTCCTAAAATTTAGCCGCCCGTTCCGGTCCGTAAAGGCGGTGAGGTAGGCAATAAAGACCGGGACCTTTCGGGGAAGTGTCACATATCGTTCCTTCCCGGCGTGCATCGCCTGCCTGATCTTTTCGGCATCCCAGCCCTGCTGTCCATTTAACAGGAATGCGGCAAGTTTGGCCGGTTCCTGCACGCGGATGCAGCCATGGCTAAACGCGCGGGCGGTTTCACCGAATAAAGATTTGGCCGGTGTGTCATGCAGGTAAATATGGAAGCTGTTTGGAAGCAGGAACTTAACCAGCCCAAGGGAATTGTCCGGCCCCGGAAGTTGCCGGATTACCGGCAGGCCCGCTGCATAGCCGGTAATTTGCATGTGGTGGGCCGCCAAATAGTCCGGGTGTTTTTTCATTGCCGGCAGGATCTCCTTACGGACAATACTCTGAGGGACATCCCAGTAAGGGCTGAACACGACATATTTTATTTCGCCGTAAAATACACTGGTAGGGTGCACTGTTTGGCCAACTACCACATTGCAGCTCCATAACAGGCTGTCTGCATGGTAAACGTGGAGCTTGAATTCCGGGATATTGACCCCGAGGTAATCTGCATCCAGGCGGACGGGCAGCCAGCGACTGCGCTCCATATTAACCATAAGTTGTTCAATGCGGCTTTTTAGCGGTACATTTAATTCGGCCATGGTTTCTTTTGTCAGCAAGCCGCCCGTATCCAGTCCGTGCCGTGCCTGAAATTGACGAAGGGCGGTTTGCAGTTCCAAATTCAATGCTGTACTGAGCGTATCGCCCCGTAGGTCCCCGAGGTGATGTAAACGTGCCCTGACGGATGGGATGACGGCCGCTGTATCGCCGGGCCGCAGGCTTTTTAAAGGCATCGGAAGTTTGTCCCAGCGGTACTGTTCGTCCAGGTTGCGGTATTTCCTCAGGAAAGAACGCAGCAAATCATATTGACGATAAACGGGCTCGGGCGTTGCCGGCGCTTTTAACAGGCTATCAAGGTAAGTAGCATAGTCTACCCTTTTACGGGGGAGATACCAACCTGCGGACCGGCTAACTGCTGGGCCAAGGCCTTGCCAGGCCAGCCGCGCATAAACAAAATACTGTGCGGTTAGCATTAATTCTGTTCGGAGATCGGGTTTTCCTTTGGTCCAGGTATGAATCAGTGAGTCCAGTTCCTTCGGATAAGGGGCGGGCGGAGCGATGCCCTCGTTCGCCAGGTTAAGCATGCGGTTGACTAAATTACCGGCTTGCTCAATCAGTGCCCCATTTTCAAACCAGGCATAGGCATAGTTGCGGTTATGATAAAAACGATCGATCTCTCCGGCATAGGTTTGGAAAGCCGGGTAACGTTTTAAAAACGGGGCAATCTGCGTACTGTCAAAAACAACTTCAGACTGGCCGCTAAAGTTACCGGGCACCGTCATGTCACGGCTCAGCACTCCGGCTGCGGTCTTCCTGTTCGGCTGCTGTCCACAACTATTGCAGGAGAGGCCCAAACTGACCAGTGCCATAAGTATCGATATGCGAGCCGGTTGTTGCATGAGCTAAGCTCAAAGATCGCAGGCTGGCCGGTGAAAATGAATGATCGGGATCACGTGAAAAGCTGCTGCTGCTCAGAACCTGCATCTGTGGCAAGAGCCGGGCCAGGGACAAGGTACTTATGGAAGTTTCCGGGGGATTTTCGTTTATTGGTACGGCGGTTGCGGAAAATATAAGCTAAACGTGGTACCCTGCCCGCACCGGCTTTCAAAATCGACCGATCCGCCCATCAGACTAGCATAACGGGCAACAATATTCAGTCCAAGCCCTGTACCCTGGATGGTACCGGTATTGCCCGCGCGAAAAAAGGCGCTGAACAAATGTGGCTTATCCGCTTCCGGAATACCGATCCCCTGGTCAGCTACTGACAGGCGGCATTCCTCCGTGTTGAGTTCCGTATCCAGGCGGATGAGTGTGTTTTCGCCGGAATATTTGATCGCGTTAGACAAAAGGTTATGCAGGCAGTTCTTGAGTAAGTGCTGGTCAAGTATTACGCGGTCTGATGTCCCTGAATGCCTGTAAACCATCTGTTGCCCCGGCTTGGCCAGCAACTGCATTTCGCCAGTGGTTTCCTGGCAAAATTCCGGCAGGTCGAATTCGGTCAGTGAAACGTTGATCTTCCCGGATTCCAGTTTTTCCAGCGACAGAAAATCGCCCAGGATCGCCGAGAGGTCATTAACGGAGTTCTTGATTTTGCTGACATGTTTGGCGATATGCTGGTCTGCATAGGGTTGGGCATATTTCTCAATAAGCGAGGCTGAAAGTTTAACTGAACTAAGCGGCGTCCGGAACTCATGAGAGGCCATGGATACGAAGCGGCTTTTTAACTGACCCAGTTCCCGCTCTTTTTGCAGAGCCTGGTCAAGTTCAGCAGTGCGTTGTGCAACCATATCTTCGAGGTGGCTGGTATAGGCGATAACCTGTTCCTCAACCTGTTTCTGCCGGGTGATGTCGCGGGCGATTTTAGATGCGCCGGTGATCCGGCCCGAAGCGTCGCGCACGGGTGAAATCGTTAGTGAGATCGGAATAGCCTTCCCGGCCTTTGTCCGCCGGATGGTCTCAAAATGTTCCACCTTTTTGCCTTCACGGATAGCCTTAATGATCCGGGTTTCTTCCGCCAGCCGCTCTTCGGGAATGATCAGGTTGACGTGTTGCCCAATAGCTTCGGCGGCGGTATAGCCAAATATGCGTTCAGCGCCCCGGTTCCAACTGGTTATGTTCCCATCCAGGTCCTTGCCTATAATGGCGTCCTCGGATGAATCGACGATAGCGGCCAGCAGAGACTGCTGACTTTCTGAACTGTGCTGTGCAGTGATATCACTAAGTGTATGGATGGCGCCGTCATAATCGCCGGCCCCATCGCGGATCGCTACCGAGGAAACCAGGATATACCGGTCAGTACCATCCGGCAGCCGGAAGCGAAGTTCCCGCCGGTGACTTCCAGGATTTGTCTTAATCGCGTTTGTTACCGGTCTGTGACCGGTACCGATCTGGTGCCCTTCATGGTCGAGTATTTTGAAAGACGGATACCAATCCCTGCTGCCGGTTAATGGCGTCACGCCGAACAGGGATGCTGCCGCCAAGTTGTATTCCACCAGTTCATCATTGCGGTTGCAGACATAAACTGCGACCGGCAACTGTTCATAAAAGTTGAGCAGAGAGATTCGGTGTTCGGTCATCGTCATGGCCGGAAGTCTTTTACGTTTAGGCGCTAATTTAAAATTATTTGATAACATAATTTAAAATTATTACTAGCGCTGTCGCTGGCGTACCGTCACGCCGGGTTGCCGGGGCTATGATCAAAGATTCGCTATACTGGCAGCAATTATCCTATCAAATTTAGGTATATATTATTATTCCAACAAGTTGTATAACAAAAATATATTCCTGTTTAATAAAAACGGGATTCGCACTGATAAAGTATGCTTAAATTAAGATGCGTATATTTTTTTTCACTGCAAAAAGGGCCGGAAAGCGGAGTGACATGAAGATAAACGGTTAATATTTTCCCTCAATCCATCACCAAAACCGCTGCGCCGGTGACTTCACCATTTCGGAAACCGGCGATAGCCTCGTTGGCTGCTGAGAGCTTAAAAAGTTGAATTTGGGTATGTACCGAAACGTCCTTCAGTACAGAAAAAAAGTCCAGCCCGTCCTGACGTGTCAGATTAGCCACCGACCTGACTGATCGTTCGCCCCAGAGGAGGTCGTAGGAAAAGGCCGGGATGTCACTCATATGGATACCGCCGCAGATTACCTGACCGCCCTTACCTACATCTTTCAACGCCTTGGGAACCAGTTCGCCGGCGCTGGCGAAAATAATGGCTGCATCCAACATTTCCGGTGGACTGTCAGAACTCCCGCCGGTCCAAAAGGCTCCCATCTTTTTTGCGAACTCCTGTGCGCGGATATCCCCGTCGCGGGTAAGTGCAAATACTTTTTTTCCCTGTGCCGCCGCTATCTGAACCAGGATATGTGCCGCTGTGCCAAAACCATACATCCCGATATTTTTTGCCGTGGGCATGATCATGCGGTAGGAGCGGAAACCGATCAGCCCGGCACATAATAACGGCGCCGAACCTGGCTGATGATAGCGCTCATCCAGCACAAAGCAAAAGCGGGCGTCGGATACCGTATATTCGGCATAGCCGCCGTCAATTGTATAACCGGTAAATAAGGCATTATCACACAGGTTCTCCATGCCCTGTTTACAAAACCTGCATTGCCCGCAGGTATAGCCCAGCCACGGGACACCAATCAGTTGCCCGGGTTTAGGCCCTTTAACCGCATCGCCCGTTTTGACTACCGTCCCCACGATCTCGTGACCCGGGATCAGCGGCAGTTTGGGCCGGTCCAGTTCTCCATCCAGGATATGGAGGTCGGTACGGCAAATCCCGCAGGCTAATATTTTAATCAGCACCTGGTGATCATCAGGCCGGGGTACGGGCACCTGTTGATAAACAAGCGGCCCGCCGGTCTTTTTAAGCACCATGGCATGCATATGATCCGGGTAGGTCATGACTTATTTGCAGCTGTAATTATAAGTAACTACCTCTTGTTGTTTTAAAATGCAGCGCAATACCCCGGTGGAAATACCAGCAGCGGGATGTGAACATGGCGGGCCATAGCCTGGGTATGGCTGCCGGTTAATAGTTTGGCAAGGAAATGCCGCGGATGATGAACCATTGACAGGATATCTATCTGGCCATGTTCTGAAAGCCAGTCAAGCCCGTGTTCAACATCTATGCTTTTTACGTGCCGGTAATAGATATGGTCATAGCCGGCCTTTTCGGTTATTTCTGCTAAAAAATCTTTAGCTTCCCGTACATGACCGTCGGACGCATACTTTTCGTCTGCACAGTGCGCGATCAGTATTTCAGCATTCAGGTACCGTGCCAGGCTTACCAGTGAATGGATCACTTCGACGTCTTCAAGGCTCAGATCAGTTGCAAAAGCAATTTTCCGGATCGGCACAAAATGCGCTTCTTTAGGGATCAGCAGGACAGGGAATGGCGCGGCGTCAATCAGGTCCCGGCTCTGGCTGCCCAGGAAAAAACGACTGAGCCCGCCCTCTCCGGACATGCCCATCGCTACCAGGTTAAGTTGTTGTTCGTCCATTTGGTTCCTGACGATGTCTTTGACCGTACCAACTGCGCTATCGTAGCTTACCACCGGATGGTAGGAGCCGGTAGCGGAGCCCTCCCGCTCTTCCTGTTCCAGTTTCCCGGACAAAAAACTCAGGTCTTCTGTGACCTGTTTTTTGATCGAGCTGTAATCCTCCAATGGCCAAGCCACCTGAGCTGCCCCTGGTACTTCAATAGGAACTTTAAAGGCATGGACCAACCGGATGCCGGTATGCAGGCTTTTGGCTAACTGCAGCGCGTAACGACCAGCATTATCCGCCGCTGCCGAAAAGTCTGTGGGTACTAAAATCGTTTTCATTTATTGTCAATTAAGCTAACGCATTACCAGATTTTGTTTGACATTATACAAAGCCATTTCAAGGCTTTTGTCGAGATTATAAATATCTTTATGGAAGATCAGTTCGCCATTTTTCACCGCACAGGTTAAATAAGTGACCTTTAGCGGCACCTGTTTTTGGAGGATAAAAGTTTTTCGTTTATAGCTTGACATTGCCTTGCGAAGAATTGCCGCCTCATTTTCTCTTCCATCATGTTTTAACATCAGGGTGGCTAGTTTTTCAGCATCGTCTACCCAGATACATCCGGTGGTGATGGCCCTGTCGTTTTGATTAAAAAAATCTGTTTTTGGCATATCATGCAGATCTGTTTTGGATGAATTTGACAAATGAAACGCCAGGTCGCCCTGCCCGAGGTCACATCCGGAACCATGCCGTGCCCGGTAGTCGCCGGGATGTTCTGCGATATCTGCCAGCGTCATTTTGTCGACCACAATAAATTTACCTTTTTTATCATAAATCGCGATGTGATTGTCCCGGAGGTAGTTCGAATCCTTTAAGGCATTTGGTAAAATAGTATTCCGGAATACATCCTGCAGCAAAACCACATCCGGTGCGGTTGTTAAATAGCTGATTGCGCTGTTGAAGGCCGGCGTAGGACTGCCGGCTTTACCTACAGCAACCCGGAACGTATACGTGGTATCAGGCCGGACAAACTGCAGGGTATAGGCGGGTATATTGACCTGTATATAGCTGCTATCTACCATATTTGCCCATCTTAAGCGTTCCAGGTTAATGGCCATGATCCTGATATCCCTTTCGGGCACTTCGTAACAATCCCCTGTATATAGGCCCGTAACCAGTCGCATCCGGTGTTGCAGGTCCTGGTAGGCTTTTGATTTTGGTTGTACGCTTTCTACAGTCGCCAAAAAACTGTAACCTTTTTTTTGCTGTAGGGCCAACTGCAGCGTAGCTTCTGCCCTGAAGCTGTTCATGTTTCCGGCGTCAATACCCGCGGCTGGGAATTCGGGATTTAATTTTCCGAAATGCAGGTTGTTTACCAGGGTAATGATAGCGTCGGTCAACAGGATATCAAACCTGGCCTGCTGGCTGATATCCACTTTTCCGGGAGTATCTAAAATAGCGTGCAGCTGATCGTATAACAGTACCTTTGGGTGATAGTCATCATGCGCCAGCCCGTACTGTAACACGCAATCCAGCAAGAGCATGGCTTGCCATGCGGGGCCGGCGCCGTTCTGTGGCTTGATCCAGGCGGGATTAAAACCTACCTGTTCGTAAAATCGTTTAACACTTTTTGGATAAAATAAAACTGCCTCATCTCCGGCATTTAACTGACGACGGATTTCTGCCGGCAGGTCCTGACACGTACTAACGCCGGTAGCCAGGACCAGTAACCATAGCAGCAGGACGAATTTTTTCATGACAGCAATTTTTATAATACAAAATTGCAACAGATCAGGTAATTAAATAATGACCTTGGTCACCCGGTGGTTTGATCTGTCTACGATCCGCCGGTAGAACCAGCGCTTGGCCAACTCTGCCGAAACCATATAAGCTGCCAGGATCAGCAGCATCCAGCCATAATAGGACACAGGCAGGCGGATAAAACCAAACCAATTAGCCAAAGGTGTAAGGGGAAGCGTTAATACAAACAGGATCACCAGGAGGGTAGTGCCGAAAAGATAACGGCCGGGCAGGCTCCTGAAAAAGGGGAGGCGGGTGCGTACCACCAGGACGATGAGGGTTGCGGAGATGACCGATTCCACCAGCCATCCGGTCCGAAAGGTTTTTTCGTCAGCATGTAAAACTAAAAGCAGTATGCCAAATGTCAGGTAGTCAAATACCGAGCTCAATAAGCCGAAAATGATCATGAAGCGCTTTATAAAGCCGAGATCCCAGCGTTGAGGGGCCATAATATTTACCTTGTCGACCCGGTCGGTGGCGATGGACATTTCAGGAAGATCGGTCAGCAGGTTGGTGAGCAGGATCTGCTTGGGTAACATCGGCAGGAAAGGCAGGAACAGCGAAGCGCCGGCCATGCTGAACATGTTGCCAAAATTTGCGCTGGTTGCCATGAAGATATATTTCAACGTATTGGCAAAAGTTTTCCGACCCTCCATGATACCTGTGGCCAGGACATCTAGATTGCGGCTGAGCAAAACGATGTCCGCGGCTTCTTTAGCCACGTCGACTGCCGTATCCACCGAGATCCCCACATCTGCCGTATGCAGCGCCGGGGCGTCATTGATCCCATCACCCATAAATCCAACAACATGGCCGGCTCTTTTTAATACCGAAATTATACGCTCTTTCTGGTTGGGTTCTACCTCCGCAAATATATGGGTCAGCGGCGCCTGGTGGAGCAGCGCGGTATTGCTCATCTTTTGGAGCGCAGTTCCGGAGAGTATTTTCGGGTTTTTCATCCCGATTTGCAAAGCAAGGCTTTTGGCGACCTGGGCATTGTCGCCGGTAATAATCTTGAGTTTGACACCCAGGTCATCCAGTTGCCGGATAGTGGCGGCTATATTGGCCTTCGGTGGGTCAAATAAAGTAATAAAACCCAGGAAGATCATGTCTTTTTCCTCTTCTTTCGTAAAATCCCGGGCCGGATCAGTTGTTTTATAAGCCACGCCTAATGTCCGGAGCCCCGCTTTGCTTAGCTCCTCATATCGGGCTGTCAGATCAGCCCTGCGCGCGGCTATGTCACTGATCTTTCCGTTGGCCTCTTCCACCCGGCTGCAGATATTCAGGATAACGCTAAGTGCGCCCTTGGTTATGCAGAAGTTTTCCTTTGCGTTGCTTATCTGTATGGTCAGCCTTTTACGGATAAAATCATAAGGGATCTCGGTTTGAACGCGATAGGAAGTGTTTTCTTTCTTATAGCCCAGGCAAATCGCCTCATCAATCGGATTATGGAAACCCTGTTGCAGCGAAGCATTCAGCCGGCTATATAGCAACACTTTTTCACTGTGTTTACCGTCGGCGCCCGGGGTATCTTTCAAAGTCACTTTACCTTCGGTGATCGTACCCGTTTTATCTGAACAAAGGATATCCATACTGCCGAAATTTTCTATCGACGCGAGTCGTTTGACGATGACCTCCCGGGCAGCCATCCGCCGGGCCCCGGTGGCCAGGTTCACACTAATAATGGCGGGTAGTAGCTGTGGGGTCAGCCCGACGGCGAGCGCGAGCGAAAACAACAGGGAGTCAAGCACCGGCTTATGCAGGAATACGTTGATAGCGAAAATAATAATTACCAGCAACAACGTAACCTCCATCAGCATATAACCGAATTTGCGGATACCATTTTCGAAATCGGTTAACGGCGCGGCGGCGGCCAGGCGGGTAGATATTTTACCGAATTCGGTTTGCTGCCCTGTCCTGATGATCAGTGCGGTAGCCTTTCCGCTGATTACGTGGGCGCCCATCAGCAAAGTGTTGCTTCTTTTGGCTGGCGGTGTATCCTGCGGCAATATGCCGGCATTCTTTTCAACCGGATAAGTTTCTCCGGTAAACGCCGCTTCGTCCGTGAACAGTTCCTGCGATGTCAGGATCAGGCTGTCGCCGGGTATAATGTCGCCGGCCGCTAAAATGACGATATCCCCGGGGACGGCCGTTTCTACCGGGATAGCTATTTTTACCCCATCCCTTAACACGTCGCAATGGAGTTGAACCAGTTTTAACAGTGCCCTGACAGCATTTGCTGCGCCTCTTTCCTGCCAGAAACCAAGGAAACTGCTGATGAGCACAATCACCAGGATAATTAGTGTATCGACCACATCGCCCAAACCTGCTGATAATAATGCCGCGATGATGAGCAGCAATGTTATCGGGCTTTTAAACTGCGACAGGAACAAACGGAACCCGGAATTGCCCGCATTGGCCCGGATTGTATTGGGGCCATATTTTTTGAGTCGTTTACGAGCTTCCGCATTAGTAAGGCCCTGTTCACCGCAATCCAGGAGAGAGAAGGCTTCCGTTTGGCTAAGGTGACAATAACTGTCACCGGGGATAATGGACGTCTCTTTTATCATAAGCATCGGCTCAGCCTGGAAAAATAAGTAACGGGATTTGGATATGGGATGGCAGCTTGTCTAGCTCCCGCCCAACGAGTTTGTTAAAATGATAGCGGTTCCTGGTCAGTGCCAGCAGGTCATGGCGCATCCCGTTGGTCAATACATCCACCGCCTTGATCAGGTCCCTTTCACGGGTATAATTAAAACTCAGCCGGTGATACTTCACTTGCCGGCGAACCTGTTCCTCAAACAGACAGTGCGCATAACTTTCATCGATATGAACCAAATCTTCCTTCGTCAAGTGTGCAACTGACAGGTCTGCCCGACAGGCGGCAGCTAAGGCGGCCAGGTAACGGACAATATCGGTACGGCAATAACGCAGATCGGCCAGGTAGACGATACGTTCCGGGTCTTTGAATGACCAGTTAGCAGGTATCAGCAAAAGCGGACAATGGATATGGTTCAGCAGTGTACCGGGGTCTAAGGATCCGGGCGCCCTGTATTCAGCTACGCACTTTACAATTAACGTGATATCCCCCTTGTTGATCAGATCTGCAGCTTCCTGCAGGCTCCACCCTGAAATATCGATTTCGCCCGGCCCGGCCCGATTTGCTTCCGGCAAGCCGGCTACGGGCTGTATTAGCGCCTGGCTATTGATATTTCCGGCGGTTACTTTTTCTTTTTTAACGTCTTTCGGTTTAGCGGTACGCGCTTTCAGTAAATGAGAACCCATCCTGCCGGCAAGGGAAACGGCGCACGTCAGCGCGGCGCTGTTCCCGGGTAAATTGTCATCGATAAAAAGAATCCTTCCCATGCTAACAGAACGTTTTTTCCGTACAGTAAAGCTGGGGAGTATTGGCCGGATAATCACTGACCGCCGTCATCAAATAAATTGTTTATGATCAGTTTGCCAGAGCTGTAATTTAACTTTTTGCCACCCGCAGTAACCCGGCATTAATAGCCACAACCACCGTACTTACCGTCATGAGCACCGCGCCGGCGGCCGGGCTTAAAACCACACCCTGATGGTAGAGCACGCCCGCAGCCAGCGGCAGGGCGATCACATTATAGCCCGTGGCCCAAGCCAGGTTCTGGATCATTTTACGGTACGTTGCTTTGCCAAACAGGATCAAACTCACGATATCCTTTGGGTTGCTGTTAACGAGCACGATCCCGGCGGTTTCGGCTGCGATATCGCTGCCCGAGCCTACCGCAATCCCGATATCCGCCTGTGCCAGCGCCGGGGCATCATTTACGCCATCGCCGGTCATTGCCACAAATTCGCCCACAGCCTGCAGCGCTTTGATCTTTTCGAGTTTTTGATGGGGAAGGACCCCGGCAATAAAACTGTCCATGTTTAAGGTCTTACTGACGCTTTCTGCTACTTTTCTGTTATCACCAGTAAGCAGGATAGATTTGATGTTTTCTTTTTTCAGGATCTTAATAGCTTCTGCAGATTCCGGACGTAATTCATCCGACAAAGCGATGTAGCCGGCTAGTTCATTATTAATCAGTATCAATACAACCGTTTCTGTATCATCGGGGGCAAAAGCCCCGGGTACCGCTAACTTTTTTTCAATTAAATAACCCGGACTAACAACCATGATCTTTTTACCGTCAACCGTACCTTCAACACCCTGGCCGGTTATGGCTTTAAAAGCAGTTGTTTGGGGGATGTTGATCTTTAAGTTTTTTGCTTTTTGCAGGATGCCGGTTGCGATGGGGTGTTCGGAGTTTTGTTCTAAGGCCGAAGCCAGGCGTACCAGTTCTTCTTCAGTCAGGTTTTTTTGTAATGAAACTATTTTTGATACCTCAAATTTCCCTACCGTTAGGGTTCCGGTCTTATCAAATACAATGGTGGTGATCTTTCGGGCGTTTTCAAAAGCTGTCCGGTTTTTGATCAGCAGGCCGTGTTTGGCCGATAAAGCGGTTGAGCGGGCGACCACCAGCGGCACTGCCAGGCCCAGGGCATGCGGGCAGCAAATAACGATGACGGTGACCATTCTTTCCATAGCGAAAGCTAAAGTTTGACCGGTTAAGTACCAGTATAAAAAGGTGCTGATGCCCGAAGCCAACGCAATAATGGTTAGCCATCTGGCAGCAGTATCTGCCAGTAACTGGGTCTTTGATTTTGATTCGCGGGCTTCATTTACCAGTTTAACCACCTGCGACAGGTACGAGTCTTTGGCAGCATGGGATACGGTAACCATAAATGAACCGTTTCCGTTTATAGATCCGGCGATCACCTTATCGCCCGTACCTTTATAAACCGGCCTGGATTCGCCTGTCAGCATTGATTCATTCAGATAGCTTTCGCCATTCAGAATAATACCGTCAGCAGCAACTTTTTCACCGGGTTTAACCAAAATAACATCATTTGCCTTCAACGTATCGGTCCTTACCTCATGAACCATATCGGGCATCACCATATGCGCCTCTGCCGGCATTAATTGTACCAATAGCTCCAGTTCTTTTGATGCGCCCATCACCGACCGCATTTCGATCCAGTGCCCAAGGAGCATGATCAGGATCAGTGTGTCGAGTTCCCAGAAGAAGTCCATGCCTTTTAAGCCAAAAACAGTTGCCGTACTGTAGGCATAGGCAACGGTAATGGCAAAGCCGATCAGGGTCATCATACCCGGATTCTTGGACCTCAGCTCGCTTAGCCAGCCGGTCAGAAAAGGCCAGCCGCCATACAGAAACACAGTTGTTGACAGTCCGAACAGCGCATAGCGTAAACCGGCAAAGTAGATGTCCAGGTGCAGCCATTGCTGGATCTGCATGGACAGCATCATCACCGGAATAGTAAGCACCAGTACGATGTAAAACCGCTTTTTAAAGTCGGCAATCATCATTGCGTGATGGGAGTGGCCCATTTGCTCATGGGCCATGCCGGCATGCGCGCTATGCCCGGCATGTTCATGAGCCAACTGTGGTTTACTTGTCATTTTCAATGATACTTTTCTTTTCCCGGTATTCTTCCGGAGTGATTTCTCCTGAAGCCAGGCGCTTTTTTAAAATATCCAGCGGAGTGTCTTTTTTTCTTCGCTGTCCCGGTATGTCATAGGGGGTAACAAATATCCAGAACAGTAACATCATCCACAGGAACCACCATATCAGGTGCATTCCTCCAAAATAATAGCTGTAAAACATGGTCTTTAAATTTAAAATTAACGATTACGAGTTATACATTTTTATATAATATTCATCTGCCAGCCGACCTGCTTCAAAAGCAGGCACAACATCCGCAGCAGCTTTCTTCAGGACAGACAGCCATTTCGGCCGGTCATGGTAGTATATTGGCAATACCAGTTTTTCCAGCGTGTCCATCAGGTTCCTGTTTTCCTGCAGGTCCATTTCAGCTTCGGATAAATTCGCTGGCGCCGGTGCAATCACAAAACAGTTTTCCCGGTCGCGGGCAAATTCAGGCACCCAGCCATCGGGCATAGTCAGGTTGATGCTGCCATTCATAGCAGCGGTCATTCCGCTGGTACCTGAGGCTTCATGATACATCCGCGGATTATTGAGCCAGACATCCGACCCCTTTTTCAAAAGAGCGGATAAGCCGAGCTCGTATCCTGTCAGCACTGCGCAATTGGCAAATGGTTTTGCCCTGGTGATAATCTGGTTAAATTGCCAAATACCGTCCGAATCTTCCGGGTACGGCTTTCCCGCCCAGATGATTTGCACCGGTGAGGCTGTTTGGTTAACCAGGGCCGTAAATCTTTCCCAATCCTGCATCAGCAGGTCGGCCCGTTTATAACCGGCAAACCGCCTTGCCCAGACAATGGTTATTATGTCCTCCTTAAAAAGCTTACCGCATTGGTCGGCTACAACTTTAAACAAGTCGCGTTTAAGTTCTTTTTTCCTGCTGATTATCGCCTCGTCCCGATTGGCTATAATCGCTTCATCCAGTATTGTATCTTTCCAATAAACTTCATTTTGGGCGTTGGTGATGGAAATAATTTCACAAATGCCGGGATTGCTGCCCCACATCTGGCGGGCAACCCCGCCATGTATTTGAGATACCCCGTTTGCTTTACGTGAAAATTTAAGGGCCGCGAGCGTATAATTAAAATAATCGCCATTCAGGCCAAGCAGGGACCTGACCTCTTGTTCCTGCAGGTTGCAAAAAAACGACATTTCTTTGAGCAGGCTGTAGGTATGGGCTTCGTTACCCGCCATCTCCGGGGTATGGGTGGTAAAGACAACCCTTTTTTTTACTGCTTCGAGACTTTTATATTTAGCCAGCAGGTAAAAATTGAGCGAAACGGCGTGGCCCTCATTCATATGATAAACGTCAGGTTCGATCCCTAAAATATCTAACAGCGTAGCGCCACCTATCCCTAAGACGATGGTTTGCGCAATCCGGGCGGCCTCATTAAAATCATACAAAATATGCGTTATAGATCTGGAAAGCTCATCATTCTCCGGAACATCCGTGCTCAATAAAAACAGCGGGGCCGTGCCAAAGGTTTCGGGTTTTAACAGCCAGGCCTTAACCTGCACCGGCGCGTCGTGCACGTTTACTGCGAACATAATGCCGGTATCCTGCAGGAACGAATAGTCCTTTTCAATAAACTCCGGCTTCATCAGGCCGTTACCTTCTCTTCCCTGGTCATAATAGCCGTATTTCCACAATATGCCGATCCCGATGAGATTTTGTTTCAGGTTATAGGCGCTGCGCAGATGCGAACCCGATAAAAATCCCAGTCCGCCGCTATAGATCTTCAGTGCCTGGTCAATAGCAAACTCCATTGAAAAGTAAGCGACACCGGTGCCATATTTCTCATCCGGCGTGTAGCCGAAAATTTCATCTTTAGTCATTATCAGTGTTTTAGCAAGTATTTACACTTAAAACTTTACATTTTCCCTTAGAGGCTGAGCTTCAGTCCGGAAGAGCCGGATGATACGTAGCTACTCATCGGGTTGCTACTCCATTTCACCGATGCCGTTGAAATAAATCTTTGCGCCAGTAAAAATAGAATAATTACCAGGCGCATAAAATGATGGGGCCGGTTCAAAAAAAATGATGACGGTCATTAACAGATCATGGCCGGACGCAGATAAGGGATATGCCAGGAAACCCCTGATAAAATAAGAACGTGACCAGCATCACTTTCACGGCTGCCGTCGGTCATTTTGCCAAAGCGAAGCCCTCCGTAATCTTGTGATATGAAAAATTACATCAACATTAAACATATCAAGAACCTGAACAATGATGGTTTGAGAGGCATCGCATTTTATAAACAGGAACTGACTATCCTGCAGGAGCGTCTGGAAGAAATTTCTTCGGATAATACGGCAAAGGAAGTTCAGCAACAAGTAGAACATTTTCAGAACCAATTTCTGATCCATGGGAATTACCTTGATGAATTGAAACATGATATTCATGCTAATGACCAGGCTATTGAGGCAGAACTATTAGTTACCGGCAGTATGGTTAACGAAGACGTTGTTGCCCAACACAACCGCATCCATGAGCGCTACCTGAACGAAGAGCGGATATTCAATGACCTGCGTCACGAGTTTAACCGCTTTGCTGCAGAATGGATGTAAGTTCTATTGAACCCGCGGGGGCGGTTATATATCGGGGGTATATAAATTGAGGTCGTAAATATTCATGGCCTTTTCAATTCGTGTTACCTTATCTAAAGCCATATCAAACCCGTCGCCGCCAAACTGTTCTTTTTCCTTCCGCTCAAAATCCTCTCCCATTGAGTCGTATTCATGTTTAGAGATCAGCTTATGCAGCGCCGGAAACAATACTGTATCTTCCCTCGCTTCGTGGGGGTTGTACATGCGAACAAAGGCCTGCATGTCTGCTGCCATCATTTTTTTCTCATCAGCTGTCGGATTTGGTTTTTTTGCGTTAACGATAATTCGTTGCGTTAATAAGCGACCTTTATGATGTTGTATGCGCAAGGTTTTGGTCAGCTCCGTAAGCTGGCCTGCTTTTTCGAAACGTGGGAATAAGTGGTCTTCCTCCAGTTTCTCGTGATAATCTTCGATAAATGTTTTAATCAGATCGGCAGATTTCCCGATGAGCGATACATTAAGATCTTTACCTGTTATTAATCGTGAGGAAGCTTCGTTATAAACTAAGAGGATCCTTTTTAGGACACCATGTTCCCTCATCAGGTCTTCGTTTGTTGTTACGTCATCATCGCCGCCTTTTTCTGATCCGCAGGAGTTTACCATAGTCACCGCCAGGCCGGATGCTGCCAGTATTCCGGTTTTGGTTAAAAAATCCCTGCGGCTGTCACTTTGCTGGTTTTTCATGGTCGTTCTTTTTTAAAAGGAACCATTCGCTGCCTTTCTTGTTTTAGGGAATAGCGATAAGTTATCCGGCAAGCAGTGAATTCCGGGACTATTTGGGGAATGCTATTAATGCTTTTCCTTTTCCTTGTTTTTGAAATAGCCCCTGAACAGAAAATTATGCTTAAGCGCCTCCATATTCTGGTTAAATCCCGAGGTCCCTTTCTGCAGATTATCCATTGTCGTTTTCAGATCTCTGGCGAATACCGAATCGCGCAAAAGTACCTGCAGGGAGCCGTTGCCCCGGTTCAGTTGCCGGTCAAGGGTTTGCACCAGGTTGTTGAGATGGGCGGTCAGTTGATCTGCATTGTCACTTGCCTTCCTGATCTTAAACATCGCCGCCTGCAAATTGCGCGCGACAGCGGTATCTGATAGCAGGGCGCCGGCGGTACCCTTTCCTTTTTTAATGCCGGCAACCAGTTCGTCCAATCCCGCGGTGATCTGCATGGCGTTGCCCGCTGCTTTATCTATATGTTTTAGTGATGAACGCAGGCTGCTGCCGATGCGTTGATCGTTGAGCAAATCCATCAGCGCGCTGCCGTTAATTTTAAGGACCGTTCCCTTGATCGCCTCCGAGATCAGGGCGATATTATTATTGGTTTTTGACAAGGTCTGCAGCATCTCATCGGTGTTGACTATTTTTTGCGCAGCCAGCAAATCCCCTTCAGTAATAGCTGCGCCGGGTGTTTTGGCAGGGACGATATTGACTATCTTGTTGCCCATCAGTCCCTCTGTGCCTATAGCCGCAATAGCGTTACGATGGATGAAAGAGCCAACCTTGTCATCAATCAGCAGCGTCACTTCTATCGTCGTGTCGTTGATCATGTTTATGGTGTTTACAGTGCCTGCCTGGATGCCCGAGAACAGTACATTACTACCTTCCGTTAACCCGTTCAGATTTGAAAAACGAACCCTGATCCTGAAATTGCTGCCAAATAGGCTATGATTTTTACCTATCAGGTAAAAGGAAAATATCAGCACGAACAGTCCTGCCAGTACGAATAAGCCTAGTTTAATATTATTTTCTCCCTGTTTTGCCATAGTTTATTCAAAAAATTGGTGAATGTTTGGATCTGCCGACTGTTCAAAGTCTGCATAGGTTCCCTGTGCATAACAGTGGCCGTCCAGCAGGAGGGCCACCCGGTCGGCGGTGTTTTTAACACAGTTCATATCATGGGTAATGATAATGGACGAAGTATGGTACTTTTTCTGAAGTTTCAGGATCAGGTTGTCAATCTCCCTGGCGGTTACCGGGTCCAGGCCCGTTGTCGGTTCGTCATATAAGATCACCTCCGGCTTAAGGATCATGGTCCTGGCCAGTGCAACCCGCTTAAGCATTCCGCCGGATAATTCTTCGGGCATCAGATTGACGGTGTACGCCAGCCCCACGTTTTCCAGCGCCTCCATAACCAGTGCATCTACCTGTTTCTGGGAATGATTGATCCAGTGGCGGCGCAGCGGAAATTCCAGGTTCTCGCGCACGGTCATCGAATCATACAAAGCATTACCCTGAAAGAGGAACCCGATCCTGGCGCGGATCTGATCCAGAGCGTCATGAGCCAGTTCGGGCACATTTTCACCAAAAACCCATATGTTCCCGCTGTCCGGGTTCAACAGGCCGATAATACACTTAATCAGTACTGACTTGCCCGAACCGGATTTACCCAACACCACCACATTCTCTTCCTTTTGCACGGTGAGCGAAAAATCCTTCAGGACGACATGGTCGCCAAAGCTTTTGCACAGCTTTTCAATAACAATCGCCGGGCTGTTGGAAACGGTGTCGGTTGATTTTTTCATCGGTTTTAATTTAGTCCCAACAGGTCGGTTAGCTGCACGGCCAGCAGGTCGATGATAAAAATAACTACCGACGAGAGCACGACCGCCGAATTGGCCGAGCTGCCTACGCCCCGGGTGCCCTTGCTGGATGTATAGCCTTTATAACAGCCGATCATCCCGACGGCAAACCCGAAGAAAAAGGTTTTAATGAAGGCGGGCAGGGCATCGCCAAAAGTCAGACTATGGAATATCTGGGTAAAAAAAAGATAAAAGCTGGTCACTGAACGGATATTGACACCGATATAGGCACCCAACAGCGAAATAGCGTCGCCCATCACGGTCAGCACCGGCAGCATCAGGGTGGTGGCCAGCGCACGGGTGGCAACCAGATACTTAAAAGGATTAGTGCCGCTTACTTCCATTGCATCAATCTGCTCGGTTACCTTCATCGAACCCAGTTCGGCGCCGATGCTGCTGGCGATCTTGCCCGCAAATATAAGCGCGGTAATAACCGGCCCGATCTCCCGTACGATGGCTATGCCCACCATTACCGGCAGTTGCGATTCCACGCCATAATCAACTAGCGAAGGGCGTAACTGCATGGTAAGTACCAGCCCCATGATGAATCCGGTAAGCGCAATAAGGGGTAACGATTTGTATCCGATGATATAGCATTGGTTCAATAGTTCCTTAAATTCAAAACGGGGTTTGAGGCCTGTGGAGAAAAAACGGCCGGTAAACCGGCCGAGCGTACCCGTTTCGTCCAAAAAGTCTCGTATAATTGCGATTGGTAGCATGGCTTTGTTATTGTTAACCTAAAAATAAAAATAGCGACAATTATGTATGCCGGTTATGACCCCACGCACCGGCGGGCGTGATACAAGTCATTTTTTAAACATAGCACACGGCTTGATTTTAAAACCATTGTGTAGCTTTATAAAATTCCTGCCTATGATCAGAAGATTGTATTTATGTTTTATACTATCCGGTTGTTTGAGACTTTCTGCCGCAGCACAGCATCAAGATGCGCTTATTGCGTCTGTACAGGCGGAACCGGCCCAAAGGGAAGCTAAACTGGTGGACTATATCCTGCAAACTTTTGATCGCATTGACCTGGACCGGTTCAAAAAATCGGAGGCTGTTACACGGGAGGTGCTCCGGGAGAACAACGTGCCGAACCAAAATGCTTTTTTTTATTTTATGGAAAGTATCTACCAGCGCCGCACGGGCAACTTCGATGAGGCCGAGGCTAACCTGGTAAAAGCGATAGAAGAGGCGGGGAAAGCCGGCGACCACTTTCTGTTATATACTTTTTTTAGTCATTTGGCTTTTTTACAGACCAACCGCGGCAATACCATCGCGGCTATTGCCAGTTTCCGGCTCGCTAAGAAAGAAACCTTACTAATCCCTGAACGACGCCCGGGCGTATTGGTCGCTATCAATATTTCAGATCTTTATTACCGTAACCAGTTGTACCGCCAGTCTTTAGCCAGCCTTAACCAGGCACAGTACCTGTTTGACAAACGCCGGCTAAACGAACCCCGGATGCAATACGTGATCTGGTATAACAAAGCCGAAAACTTTTTCCGGACCGGGCGGGCTGATTCTCTTAGGAATTATCATAATCGGTTGGCCGCCGCAAAAGAACCGTTTTATAAGCTGCCAACCTATACTAAACGTACAGGGTATTATCTAACTTTATTAAGCAGGCAGTACTCAAACGCTGTTGACGAAATTAAGAAGTTAAAGCTGGACACCTCTTATATATACTCATCAATGGATGAGCAGCACCTGGCAGAGGCATTTTATAATGCCGGGCAGCTGGATTCTGCCAAAAATCATCTCAGCCGGTTAGTTGCTGTCCCCGGCCAGGATAACCACCCTGAAGTTAAACTACAGCTTTATCGCCTTTTGGCCCGGATAGCGCATGATCAGGGAGCCAATCAGGAGGCTGTAGCGAATTATCATTTGGCTTTAATGGCCTATGATGAATACACGCACCGACTGACCCAGATACAGGATGTTTCGTCGCAAATTAAGCTGGATGAAGCACGGTCATGGTACTTAAAAAGAGAAAGCGACTATCAGCGGCAAAAATTATGGCTGGTTTTTGTAATAGCAATGGCTGTTTTTATTGCAATTGCAGGGATGATACTTTACAGGGCTGTACGGCAAAAGCGGTACTATGAGAAATTGCTAAATATAGCCAAGAAAGAAGAATTGGCATTTATTCATTCACATGAAGTCCGTCGGCATCTTTCCAATATCCTGGGTATTGTGTCTGTGATCAAACAAGCCGAAGACCCGTATATGGAGTATCGTAACGCCGAATCTCATTTGTTATCTGCTGCCGAAAGTTTGGATAAGGCGATCAAAAATGTATCCAGCAAGCTTGATCATTAAGCAGTCCGCCCATGCTTTAGCCCAATCTGGCGTAATTTTAAGGCCAGATAAATCCTGAACAGGCCGGCTGCCAGGAAGGCCAGTCCGCTGAAAAAAAAGATATTTTCTATCCCGACGACGGGGCATAAAAGCAGGAGTGAGGCCATCAGGACGACTAATACGGCTGTAAATAACAGCCGGCGCCAATTGCCGAAGTTGTAGGCGCGGATATGTAAGGCATCGCCAACGGCCATAAATCCCTTGTAAAATGTCCATAAGCCCACTATCAATGGTAAAAGAACAATCGTTATCAGCTTGTTGTTAAAAAGATAAGTGCCTATAACCAGGTCGGCGATCCCGGCCAGGAACCACCATATCCAGCGTTTGCTGTGGCGGTTGGTCCAGGCGAAGAGGATATCTGCCAGCCCGGTGCCGATCATACCAACTGCAAACAGCCAGCTCAACGTCAGATACGATTGAAACGGGGACCTGATAATCCAGGCTCCCAAACCGGCCAGCAGCAGGCCGGCGATTAGTAATAACCACCAGTTTTTCAGGATGTCCTGCATGGTTTTAATAAGCAGGTTTTCAACTGGCAGCGGTTCAGTTATTGTTGTTTTCATAGTTAATGACTGGTTACAGTAGCCCGGTGCTCCTCGTGGTGCCTTTTGCCGGTTTTTAATGCAGCGTTGATATTTTCAATCCCCCTGATCAGGGCATCCGGGTTAAAAGATATGCTGTCAATGCCAGTTTCGACCAGCAACCGGGTAAAGGCTTCAGAATCACTGGCCGCCTGGCCGCATAATCCCACTTTCTTACCCAGCCTGTTGGCCTTTTCAATCATCATTGTAATGAGTTGTTTGCTGGCCGCGTTCTGTTCATCAAACAGGCCGGCAATCAGCGACGAGTCGCGGTCTATACCCAGTGTAAGTTGCGTAAGATCATTTGAGCCAATAGAAAAACCGTCAAATACCTGGGCAAATTCTTCGGCAAGGAGTACATTGCCGGGTATTTCAGCCATCACAAAGATCTGCAGGTCGTTCTCGCCGCGTTTAAGTCCGTAAGACGCCATCAGATCTACCACTTTCTTTCCTTCTTCAACCGTGCGGCAAAAAGGGATCATCAGCTTAACGTTGGTAAAGCCCATTTCATCCCTAACAACTTTCATCGCTTCACATTCAAGCCGGAAACCATCCCGGTAATGTTCATTGTAGTACCTGGAGGCTCCCCTGAAACCGATCATTGGGTTCTCTTCCTGCGGTTCAAAGTAGCTGCCGCCAATCAGACCGGCATATTCGTTGGATTTGAAATCGCTCATCCGTACAATGACCTCCTTGGGATAAAACGCAGCTGCTATGGTAGCAACTCCTTCGGCAAGCTTGTCTACAAAGTATTGTTCCTTCCTTTGATAAGTATGGGTCAGGTTGGTTATTTTGATGCGGTCCAGTTCGCGGGTAACCTTCTCAAACCTCATCAGGGCCATCGGGTGTACCCGGACATAGTTATTAATAATAAATTCAAGGCGCATCAAGCCAACGCCGTCATTCGGAAAAAGAGAAAGCTGGAAGGCTTTTTCCGGCTCGCCGATGATAAGCTGGGCCTTGACGGTACCGGGCAGCGTTATCGCGCCGGCATCGGTAACGGTTTCTCGCCAGTTCAGTTTCCCGCGGTAAACATAGCCGGTTTTTCCTTCGGCGCAGCTGATAGTGATCGCTTCTCCTTCTTTGATGTTTACAGTAGCGTTCTCTGTTCCTACGATAGCTACTACCCCCAGCTCGCGGGCAATGATCGCCGCGTGGCTGGTCCTCCCGCCTTTGTTAGTGATTATGCCGGATACCTTTTTCAATACCGGGTCCCAATCGGGGCTGGTCATGTCGGTAACCAGGATATCGCCGGGCCTGAGGCGGTCCGCTTCACTGGGCGAAGCCAGCAAGCGCGCGGTTCCGGTGGTAATCATATTGCCTATCGCTTCGCCGCGCGTAATTTCTTCGCCTTTTTCGATGATCGAGCAGGTTTTTACCAGCAACTTTTTTTCCTGGCTGTGAACTGTTTCCGGACGTGCCTGGATAATATAAAGTTTGTGGTCATCACCGTCTTTCGCCCATTCAAAATCCATCGGCTGGCCATAATGGTCCTCTATAATCAGTGCCCAGCCGGCAAGCTTTTCAACTTCCTTATCACTCAGTACAAACTGTTCGCGCAACTCCCAGGGGGTATCGCGGTTCAGGGTTGCGTTTACGGCATTATCCGTAGTAGCATAAACCATTGTTTTGCTTTTGCTGCCAAGGTTTTTTTGAATGATGGATCGCAAATTCTTTTTCAGGGACGGTTTAAAAACCAGGAATTCATCAGGCGTAACCGTTCCCTGCACCATGTTTTCACCTAATCCCCAAACCCCCGCAAGGTGTACGATATCCCGGAAACCTGATTCGGGCTCGAGCGTGAATCCCACTCCGGAGCAGGCGGTATCAGAACGAACCATGCGCTGAATACCTACGGAAAGAAAGACCTTGCCATGGTCAAAACCCTTATCTTCCCGGTATTTAATGGCCCGGTCGGTGTAAAGCGACGCAAAACAACGTTTAACCGCATCAACTATCGCTACGTGACCCTTAATATTCAGATAGGATTCATGCTGCCCGGCAAAGCTGGCACCCGGCAGGTCCTCAGCCGTCGCGCTGCTGCGTACCGCTACCGCGGGTTCGGTTTGCTCAAAAAGATAATCGTAAGCATCAATGATTGCCATTTTCAGGTCGCCCGGCATTACGCCATCCAGGATCAGTTTTCGGGCTTTGGCGCCGGTTTTGGACAGATTCGAAAAATTCTCCCGGTCCAGCTCCGCCATCAGTTTACGTAACTCATCTTCCAGCTGGTTATGTTCTATAAAATACCTGAAGCCGGCTACAGTTACGGCAAAACCGTTGGGGATAAGGATCCCTTTTGCAGTCAGCTGCGTAAATAGCTCGCCTAGCGAAGCATTCTTGCCGCCTACTTCCCTGATATCTGCTAAGCTGGTCTCGCTGAATTTTTTGATGAAATTTTCCATAGTGTTGTCGGGAGAAAACCCGCAGGCCCCGCCTGCGGGGATAACTTATTAGTCAACTTTGATCTCTTTTTTTGCGGTCCTGCTCTTGCCGGTTTTTTTGAGTTCGATCTCCAGCAAGCCATTGTGATAGTTGGCGCTGATATCGTCCTCGTCGGCATTGTCGGGCAAGTTGAATGTACGGGTGAAAGAAGAAGACGAAAATTCCCTGCGGGTATAATTTTCATTTTCCACATTTTCTTCTTTACTGGTTTCCGCACTGATGGTCAGCAGGCCGTCCTCTGTAGTGATCTTAAAATCGTCCTTTTTAAAACCCGGAACAGCTACATCCAGCTTGTAGTGGTTTTTAGTTTCACGGATGTTTACTGCCGGCAGAAAATCACCGTCGGTAAATGGCTGCTCGAAAAATCGGTCTGTGCTCCAGAAATCTTCCATCATTGATCTTAATGACGGAAAGCGATTTGATTTTACTAAAGTTGTCATAGATTTATTTTATTGATGAATTAATAACCCAAATCTCGCAATACAGAAACGCCGGCGTTATGATCGTGATCATCCCGGATGGTGATATAGGTCAGTTCCACGTCCGGATTACCATGTACATCAGCTTTGTTCAAAAAGCCATTTAAACGGCTTCATTTTTACTTCCGGCCGAAGCCCGAATGATTTGATGCTTTTTTCCCTGATCAGGGCGACGGCCTCCCCGATATCATCGGTCACTAAAAACAATGACCTGTCGGCCACGGCGATGGTTGCGTTCTGTTGCATAAGTTCGATATGGGCGATCAATTCCTTATGGTATTCTTTGCCGAAAATAATAACCGGGAAATCTTTGATCTTATGGGTTTGAATGAGCGTTAAGGCCTCAAAATATTCATCCAGCGTACCAAAGCCGCCCGGCATGACCACAAAAGCATAGGAATATTTGACCAGCAATATTTTGCGGACAAAAAAATGTTGCATCCGGATCCATTTATCGAGGTAAGGGTTGGGCTGCTGCTCAACCGGCAACTGGATATTGCAGCCAACTGAACGGCCGCCAACATCGCGCGCTCCGCGATTGGCGGCTTCCATTAATCCGGGGCCGCCGCCGGTCAGGATCGTAAATCCCAGGCGGGCAAAGGTGGCGGCTGCCTGGCGTGTCAAGCCGTAATAGGGGTGATCCTCTTTAAAACGTGCCGAACCGAAAATGGTAATACAGGGCCCCACAAAGTGTAGCCCGCGGAACCCCCGGATCAGCTCGCGCATGGTTTCGAAAGCGAAGGTCAACTCTTTCCATCTGGACTGCGGACCTTCCAAAAAGATAATCTCGGATTTATTGGTGTTGCTCATGACAAGATTGGTTAGAACACTACAAAAATGCCTATTCGGCCTTATTATTATTATGACAGGGGTCACAAATTACTTTAAATTCTTTTCAGAGCCTGGGAGTTTAAATGACCAGAATCATCAAAAAAATTGATCGCTGTTCTGCCCGGCCTGTGGGCAACTGTTTAATTTTGGGTTAACCGATGGATGGAATTTATTCCTGTTTCGGTAAATGACCCTGCAGCATGGGTTTCAGGCCGGTGCCTGCTGGCATTACGGAACCGGAGGCACCCGGTTCCGTTTTTTTGTTCCCCTGAGAAGGTTAATCATCTGATAAATGGAGGAAAATAATTTCCATATACGTGGCCTGCAGGAGCAGGAGGTTGTTGCTTCAAGATTGAAATATGGATCTAACCGCCTCCTGCTAAAAAAAAGCAACGGTTTACTTGATGCTTTGAAGGACCTGGCCCGTGAGCCGATGGTTGTTTTACTCCTGGTAACTGCTGTTGTCTATTTGATCAGCGGAAAGAAAGGGGACGCCATCTTTCTGGCTGCGGCTGTTGTTTTTGTCGCCGGGATATCCCTCTTCCAAAATTCACGGAGCAACAAAGCGCTGGATAAATTAAAAGATTTTACCCAGCCAAAATGCAAGGTCATCCGTAATAGTATCGTAACAAGTATAAAAAGTGAAGACCTTGTCGTCGGTGACAGCCTGGTGGTTGAGGAAGGGACATCCATTACGGCCGATGGCACCATTGTGCGCTCAAACGACTTTTCTGTGAACGAAAGTGTGCTGACCGGCGAGTCCCTGCCCGTTTTTAAGGACCCGTCTTCGGCCGACCACCTAGTCTTTCAGGGTACAACCGTCTCCAGCGGACTTGCCGTAGCCACGGTAACCGCCATTGGCGACCAAACCCGCTTAGGACAGATCGGCAGGAGCCTGGAAGCTATTGTAACTGAGAAAACGCCGCTGGAGCTGCAGATCAATAACTTCGTGAAAAAAATGGTTATTGCCGGTAGTGTTGTTTTCGTGATCGTTTGGACGATTAACTACCTCCATTCGGCCAATTGGCTGGCCAGCCTCACCAAGGCACTTACGCTGGCCATGAGTATCCTGCCGGAAGAAATACCGGTTGCTTTTACAACATTTATGGCGCTGGGAGCGTGGCGGCTGATGCAACTTGGGGTAGTGGTTAAACAAATTAAGACGGTTGAAACGTTGGGCAGCGCATCGGTGATTTGTACGGATAAAACAGGGACGCTTACCGAAAACAGGATGAGCCTGGCAAAAATATATCTGGCCCAATCCGGGCAGTTTTATGATGCCAAAGGGCCGTTTGATGAACAGGCCAGGGCGCTTATCCGACTGGCTATGTGGGCCAGCGAGCCGATTCCTTTTGATCCGATGGAGGTTGCTTTACACGAGGCTTACCGGAGTACCTGTGCCGCAGACGAGCGCCCCGACTACCACATGGCCCACGAATATCCTTTAAGCGGCAAACCGCCCATGATGACCCATATTTTTGAACGGAGGGACGGCACCCGGATTATCGCCGCCAAAGGGGCACCCGAAGCCCTGCTGAAGGTTTCCGGCCTGAGCGCTGACCAAAAGGGACCGGTAGAAACCGCGATCAAAAAATTTTCGGCGGATGGTTACCGGGTATTGGGTGTGGCAGAAGCGTACTTTAACGGCAATGACTTTCCGGCCACTCAGCAGGAATTTAAGTTTGTATTTGCCGGCCTGGTCGCTTTCTATGATCCACCCAAAAAAAACATTAATGCTGTGCTTGAAGCTTTCTATAAAGCAGGTATTGTGGTAAAGATTGTGACGGGCGATAATGCCCTGACCACGCAGGCGATTGCAAGGGAAATCAATTTCCGCGGCAGCGACAAAAGCATTAGCGGGGATGAGTTGCTTGCACTGCCTGAAAAGGAGTTTGGAGAGGCGGTAGCGAAAACAAATATTTTCAGCCGGATGTTCCCGGATGCTAAATTGAAGATAATCAATGTTTTGAAGGCCGCTGGCGAAATAGTGGCCATGACCGGCGACGGTGTCAATGACGGCCCTGCGCTAAAATCCGCACATATCGGGATTGCTATGGGCAGGCGGGGAACCGAAATCGCCAAAGAAGCAGCCTCGCTTATCCTGCTGGAGGATGACCTGTCCAAAATGGTCGACGCCATTGCAATGGGACGGCGCATCTACGCAAACCTGAAAAAAGCCATACAGTATATCATCTCTATTCATATCCCGATCATCCTGACCGTGTTTATTCCCCTGGTGCTGGGATGGGTGTATCCCAATATATTTTCCCCGGTACATATTATTTTCCTCGAGTTGATCATGGGGCCGACCTGCTCTATCGTTTATGAGAATGAGCCGATGGAGAAGAACACCATGCTTTGGTCGCCGCGACCTTTCAGCGCAACTTTTTTTAACTGGAAAGAGTTAATAACCAGTGTTATCCAGGGGCTGGTTATTACCGCCGGCACTTTGTTTACGTATAATTATGCCGTTAGCGCCGGGCTCAATGAGCAATTGACACGTACGATGGTTTTTAGTTGCCTGCTCTCGGCAAACATTTTCCTGACTCTCGTTAACCGTTCATTTTATTACTCCCTGTTAACTACCGTTGGCTATAAAAATAAACTGATGTGGCTCATTATCAGCCTTACCCTAACCTTATCCGCTGCGTTGATCTATGTAAAACCGCTGGCAGATTTTTTTGAATTTAAGATGCTCCCGCCGGCGCAGCTGGGGATAAGCGCGGGGATAGGTTTTATTTCGGTAAGCTGGTTTGAGGTTGTTAAGTGGATTAACCGCAGGAGGCATTAAGCTAACTGACGGGAACCTGTTTTGTAAAAATTCAGCATTATTTCAGGCCGAATGCTTAAATTACGATAAATGATGATGTGCCTAGTTTTTTGCTAAAGTATACTCGCCCCAAAAATCCGTGGGCGAAGTGGTTTGGGCCTCCAGCCCTAATTTTGCGGCCACCAGGCCGTCGCTCATATCCGGCGATAGCCTGACTTGCTTTAATGACGTAACTGGCGCTCTTTCGGGCAGTATGCTCTCACCGTTTAATACAATATGATAATTAAATTTTCCTGCTTTGTTTGTGGAAAGCCCAAGGTTAGCCAACGCAACGGCTAATTCATAAGTATAGGCCATTTTGCTATCAAATTTTTCGGCCACTTTAATATTGTGGTCATTGTATACCGAAATAAGCGTGTCAATTTCCCTAATGCCGGTCACCATGATCAGTTTGGATTTTTCTTCCAGCCGGCGGTTATTGAGCGTCACAATAGAATCGGCCAGAGCTATATTGGTTGATGATTGCTCAAAAAAAGCTTTACCCGTATTTAAACCCGGCCTGGCATAACTTTCAAACACCGGGTAGGTAATAGTTATTGCATCTTGATTTTTTTTAGCCGATGGTGTAATACTGAAACTAATACCGCCATTGATGATCTTGTTGATAATTGCGCGGTTGGTTGCCTGAACCGTGAGATACAGGTTTTTATCATCATTTGAAAGCGTATAATAAATCTCAACCGCCCGGTTATAGGCCTGGAAATGATTATTCCACTCGGTTGTTTTACCATCAATTTTCAGGTTAGCCGGTGCCCACAGGCTAACGGTTTGTTTATTAGGTAGTTTTTGAGGGAATAAATCCAAAGAAATCATTTGTGCCAGGCAGGTAAGCAGTATGAATTTAAACTTCGTTTTCATTTCATAATAATTTACTTAAAGATATACGATATGTTTCGTATATTAAAGTTAAAAAATAAAATTGCTCATGTTAAACTGGTGTAAATGCCTGGTTTTTCTGACGATGACTTAAAACTCCCGGTCGCCGGTTTCGCTTGTCGGCATTTTGAGTTTGCTGGTAAACCGGTTAAGGTTAAAACTAAGGTTGATCAGGAAGACATCCGTTTCTGAAATATAGTTCGTCGTTGTGTAAAATGCCGGGCCAGAGGTGGTGATCCGCTGTTTATTGGCCCCCAAAAAGCCCATATTCATGTTCTGCCACAACAGCGAGGCGGTGAACCGTCCTTTCATCATTGTTTTTTTGACAGCGGTATTCGGTACAAAAAACCGGCTGTCTTCGCCCTGGGCCGCCGGCCGCTTTGACAGGTAATTGATATTAACCTGTACGCCCCAGTTACTACCCGGCGCGAAGCTTGAATTACCGTTAAGCGAGTATGCCCAGCGGGTGTTAGAGAGGGTTAAAGGCACGTTCAGGATATCAATATCGCCATGGATCTTATAGTTGTACAGGTTGGCGCCGGCGTAAAGCGTCCACCACTTAAACGGCGAAATATTAAGTCCCGCCTCCAGTCCAAACAGCCGGGCGCTGCCGGCATTGGTATAAACGCGGTTCAGTATCGTATCGGCATAAACACTGTTCAGCCGCTGAATTGGGTTTTGAATGTGCTGGTAATAAACCGTGCTAAAAAAAGAACCCTTGCTGAATACATGGTTCACACCGAGCTCAGCCAAATCGACAAATTCAGGCAGCAGGTCGGGGTCGCCCTCCTCCAATGTCTCCGAATGTTCCCGTTCGGGTATGGGGTTCAGTTCAAGGTTGCTGGTACGTTGTACCCGTTTGCTGTAACCGGCTTTCAGGTTGGTGCTGGCAGTAAGATGATATAACAGGCTGGCCGACGGGAACAGGTTGGACAGGTTCAGGTTATGCGGGTTGGGATCGTAGGACAGAACCACCGTCCGGGTTGCATATTCATACCTGAGGCCCGCTACATAATCCAGCTGGCCCGCCTTCCCGGTATACTGGCTGTAAAGCGCATTGATCTCATTAACGGCATGCGTGCTGCCCCTGAATTTGGCGATATCGGGTTGTGAAGTTGCCGGGGTTACAAAATAATCAAAAGTGCCATCCTGCGTATCATGACGAAACTGGTAACCGCTTTCAAGTTTGCCGTTTCCGATGTTGATGCTATGGTCCAGCTTAAAGCGGAAGGCGTTGATTGGCCTTTTATACGGATTATTGACCAGTTGAATGGTGTCTGCCGTATTGGGGTATTTCAGGTTACGGTTGAGCGTTGAACCGTACAGGTTATCATGTTCATATTGCAAGCTGGCGGTTAAACTTGATTTATCGGCAAAGGTATGGGAATAATCCAGGTTGCCCAGGTTGAAGGTACCCTCTTTCGTTTGCAGATTGGAATTGAAATAGGTGGTACTTTTGATCAGTGCACCGGTAGCCAGGTCGGCAGTAGTATTATGATAAAGCAGCTCGGCTAAACGTGCCTGGTGTCTTTTTCCGCTGTAAAAACCACCCGATATCACGTTATGGGCATCTGCCGCATAGCTTACTGATAAACGACCCGCGTAATTATACCGGTCGAAGCTGCGCTCGCCCGCAGACGGGAAGCGGGTGATGGTATTATTGCCGGCATTCTTTGTGTAAACGTCGCCTTCACGATAACCTTCGTTGTCGTTACGTGTATAGTTTAAGCCGACGGAAACATCCCATTGTTTTTTTCTGAAATTAATGGTCGCATCGCCACCGAGGCGTTTTGGTTTCTCCAGGTTATTATAATCAGTGGTGCTGGGCAAACCGCCCTGTACATTGGCGGTCAGGGTAAACCCGTCGGCGGTGCCTTTTTTGGTGATGATGTTAATGATACCGCCACGGCCGTCCGGGTCGTATTTAGCCGAAGGGGCGGTGATCAGTTCAATGTTATCAATAGCGTTGGCGGGTAACTGGGTCAATACGGTTTGTGCATCCGCCAGAACCGGTTTACCGTTGATAAGTACCATAAAACCGCCCGCGCCGCGCACGCTGATATCGCCTTCTGAATTAACCGCGACTGAGGGCAGGTTCTTTAAAACGTCTATCGCCGAACCACCCTTTGCCGACTCGAACTGCCCGGCTTTATAACTTTGTTTGTCAATTTTATTCAGCGCGGACACTTTTTGCCCGGATACCGCAACTTCGCTTAACATCTTTGTAGACGGGTTTAGCTGGATGTTACCCAGGTCAGCCGGTGCCCCGTCAAGCTTAATATCCCGGATGTACCTGGTTTCATAACCGATAAAAACGATCCTGAGCCGATAACTACCCGGCTGCAACCCGTTAAATACAAAGGCGCCGTCGTTCCCGGTTACCTGGCCCGCAACCAGGGAAGAGTCGGTGCTTTTAAAAAGAGCGATACTGGCGTACTCAACCGGTGATTTCGTTTTTGAATCTGTGATTTTTCCTTTGATAGCAGCGCGTTGGGCCAGCGCGCTCAGCGAAACAAACAAGATCAGGCAGCTTAAAGTTAAACGTGTTTTCATAGACAGCACATGCGACCCAAAAGTAAGTATCGGTAACTGGTGGTTACGGTAGGTTGCCTGCCATTTACGGTATAATTAAACGGCCCTGTGGACTTGTGGTATGGCCATTTCCTTGTATTGGCCCGGCGTGAGGTTGGTTTTCAGTTTGAAGAATTTTACAAAGTGCGAAGTATCGGCGAAATCAAGTTCGGCCGCCACCTCTTTTATGGTCAGGGCAGTATGGCTCAGCAGTGTTTTGGCTTCCAGCAAAAGCCGTTCGTTAAGTATTGTTGAAGGTGTTTTACCCGAGGCTTTTTTACAAATATCATTTAGCCGGCCAGCTGGTATACCTAAAATAGCCGCGTAGTCCTTTATCTTTCTGACGTTTTGATAGCGTTCATTAAGAAGACCTTTAAAGCGATAGTAAACCTGATTGAAGGGCTGTTCAGGCTGCAGGTTATGACGGTACTGTTCTTCCGATACCTTTAACAGGATCAGCTGTAAATAGCTCCTGAGCAGCGCGGCGGAACTTTTCGCCAGGTAGTCCCGGTGAAACCGGCTGATCAGCTCGAGCAGGGTTTCGCTGTCACCGACACGGCTGTGTGCGGGCAGGCGGTAAACAATCTCCAAACTTTCGCGGTTTAACAGCTCTTCGCGGAACAGGATGACAAATCCCCTGGGTATACACGAAAAATCCCAGCAATGGGTTTGACCGGGTTTTAAAAAATAAACCGCAGGCGGCAGTACATCATAAATACGGTCGTCGATCACATGTGATCCGGCACCCTGGCTCAAAAAAATCAGCTCGAAATAATCCGCGTGTTTATGGGGTACCGTAGGTTTGATAACCTCTTTAAAAGGACTGATTTTTAACAGTTGCAAAGCATCGATCTTCGACTTGACAGGTATCGCCTTCATGACGGCCTAAGTTAATGACTATCCGTTAAAAACAAGAATAATGCTGGTGAGGAAAAGGGGAGGTATGGTTATTCCCCATACAGTAACGAAACAGGCTTTACCGATAACTTGTAAACACTTCCCGGCGACGGCGATCATCCAAGAAAATTAATATTTCGTTTTAACCCGGTGAACTTGGCACGTTTAACAGCCGAGTTTTTAAAAACTTTTTGAAACACATCTTCTGTTATCTCCCGGAGATCATTACTGTTTAGCTGTAACAAATCAGGGTGCGGGTTAAATGCAGGCTCGTTATGCAGCACCGAGAACTTGTTCCAGGGGCATACATCCTGGCAGATGTCACAGCCAAACATCCAGTTGTCCATTTTTCCTTTAAATTCCGGCGGCAGCTCGTTTTTAAGCTCAATGGTTAAATAGGATATACAACGGCTGCCGTCAACCACGTAAGGGCCTACAATAGCGTCTGTGGGGCAGGCATCAATACACCGGGTGCAGGTTCCGCAATGGTCGGCGGTTGGTTCAGTATCATACGCCAGTTCAATATCAACAATCAGCTCGGCCAGGAAAAAGAATGAACCTGTTTTTTGATTGATCAGGTTGGTGTTTTTACCTATCCATCCCAGTCCTGCTTTTTTTGCCCAGGTCTTATCGAGCACCGGTGCCGAGTCGACAAATGCCCGGCCGCCCACTTCGCCAATTTTTTCATTGATGATAGCTAGTAGTTGTTTGAGCTTATCTTTTATTACGGTGTGATAGTCTTGCCCGTAAGCATATTTGGAGATTTTGGGCGCAGCCGGATCAGCCTGCGTGCTGTCCGTATAATAATTAAGCCCCAGCGATATCACTGATTTTGCGCCGTCAACTAACAATCGCGGGTCAAGGCGCTTGTCAAAATGGTTTTCCATGTACTGCATTTCGCCGTGCATGTTTTTGTTAAGCCAGGCTTCCAGTCGCGGCGCCTCATCTTCTAAAAAATCAGCCTTGGATATACCGCAAAACAGGAAGCCCAGATTTTTGGCTTCCGCTTTGATCAATTCACTATAGGCCGACCGGTTTTGCTGCATTACTGCAAAGATAACATAAATAAAAAACAGACCTTTTGATTGGATGTTAACAAGATAGATAATACCTAAAACAAAAAAGCCATGGAAAATTCAGCATATAGTGATCCAAAGGATGATCAGATTACCAATGACGACACATCAGTAACTAACAAAGACGGGGATAATGATCTGGAAAAGGGAGAGCCGTCAACAAATGAAGCCGACAGCGACGCAGCTAAGACACCTACCCCCGATGATAATATAGGCGACCCCACACCACGGAAAAAAGGAGAGGATGCATCCAATAAAGGCGCGGGGCCTAAGGGAGAAGCCCTGTAGCGCAATATTATCGTTTAGGACCCGCTATTTTTTGAAAAAGGGGTGATCCACTTTAGTGATCCACCGGTCAAAAAAATGGTAAAAAACACTTATTTTTAATTGCTTGATTATAAGTATTTTAATTAACTATCAGGCATAAAAATCCTGACGAATAAGACTGATCCAAAGTGATCCGCTTGAACTGTTAAGTATTTTATTTTCAGCTGTTTAAATAAAAACGGTGATCCGGGTGATCCATATTTTTAAGTGGATCACCATGTCGTCCTGAAACAACAAAGCCGCTTCAAATAAATGAAGCGGCTTTGTTGTAAAATACTATTACTCTTTAAAAGATTAAAAGATTAAAAGCTGTTCCGGATGCTGTTGCTTAAAGTTTTAGCGCTCCAGTAACCGCTGTCCAGGATCCTGCGCACGCACATCAACGGATCGTTAGGGTCGCGTTTGTCTGCTAAAGCAAAGGCTATTTTAAAACCGCGTTTATGTAGTTCAGGGAAGCCTGATTTGTTCCAGATACCAAACGGATAAGCAAAGTAGTTTATCTTTTTGCCGGTTATCTCTTCCAGTTTAGCGGTTGGTTTGTCAACCTGTATCACCCAATCATCCTTTTTAGGATTAGGGTCATGTTTGTATTTGCTGGTCATGTGGTGGTCCCAGGTATGGCTGCCAATGATATTGCCTGCATCTGATAATGCTTTAACCTGTTCTTTGGTCATATAATGCGGGCGGCCAATTGATACCGTCATCACAAAATAAACCGCTTTGTAACCATATTTCTTCAACTCAGGGGCGGCGATGGTGTATTGATCTTCGTCCGTATCATCAAACGTAAGCATAATTGGCTTTTTAGGTAAAGCGGCGCCTGTTGTTAAATAGGCATATAACTGATCCGGCAATATGGTATGGTAGCCGCTGTCTGCCAGCATCTTGATATGTTTTTTAAACTCGGCAATCTGCACGATATAGTCTTTCGCGTTTTTAGAATCTTTGGGGCGCCAGTCGCGTATTTGATGATAGCATAAAATAGGTACTTGTTTGCGGGCCATAATGGCAGCCGGATTTGAGGCCTGACCAAATGCGTTGGTTATTAATAAACAAACCGATAATAAAGCGATAGATACTTTTGACATGTAATAATTGATATTTATAATAAATAGAAAGACTTACGAAGTTGTAAAAACCGCGTAAGCCTGATAATGTTTTACGGTTGTAAAACTATTCTTTTGCCTTCGTTGATCGACCGTTTGGCAGCATCCAGGATCTCCATGGCGATCATGTTGTATTTTAAAGAAGCCTGGTCGTCTGTTCCGGGGATCTGTCCGCGCAGCACAGCCGTCAGGTAAACCAACGGATCATTGTTGGGTGCCGGTATGGCTTTTGGTTTATTCACCATCCCAAAATTGCCTTCTTTAGTTTTAAATTGAACGTTGTTGCCATCAAATGCGTGTATAACACCGGTCTCGCCCCAAACTTCCATATCCTTTAAATTTAATGCCCAGTTCCATGATGCTTCGATAGATGCAGTAGCGGTAGGGTACTCAACCAATATGGTGGCGTCATCTTCAACTTTTGGATAAACAGATGGTTTGTAGTGTTTAGCGATAGCAGTAACTGCAATAGGCCTTTGGCCGTGCATTAACCAGGTAGCCAGGTCAGCGCCATAGCAACCAAAGTCGTTAAGCGCGCCGGCTCCGTTTAAAACGGGATCAGTTAACCACGCCAAAAATTCGGGGCTGCAACCAATTTCAACCGGTCCACGGTGTCCGTCACGGATCACCATTTTGCGTATCTTGCCTATACTGTCCTGGTTAACTATATTGTAGATATATTGAAACGACGGGTACCAGGTTGTTTCATAATTAACCAATAATTTGATTTTGTATTTATTGGCCAGTGCTTCCATGCGTTTTGCCTGTGCCAGTGTTGCCGCTAACGGTTTTTCAACCATGACAGGGATATGTAAAGGGGCGCATAGCTCCACAATATCAACATGCTTGCCTACCGCATTATAGCCCAGCATGACCTCGGGTTTGCGGGCCTTTATCATTTTATTTACGTCATCAAAATAAAGTGAATCGGGCAGTTTAAACCGTTTTTTGTATTTTTCCCAAAGGGCTTTGCTCGGCTCATATACGCCAACTACATTTGCTTTGCCTGATCTCATCTGCCCAAAAAAGCCGCTGATGTGGTCATGGTTTAAACCATATATGCCCAGGCGCAGGCGCGTGTCTTGTGCATTTACCATCGTAAATGCACAAGTTGTAAACAACGCCAATAAAGTAAGCTTTTTTAAAAAGCTCAAATTTTTACTTTTCATTTGATAATGAATAAGGGAAGCTTGATTGCTGTGTACCTCTGGTTTTGTTCGGGAACGCCGACATTTTGAAGTTAATAACCCCGCCCTGCGTTAAAGCAGCATGGCCAAACCAGTTGTTATTGTATGGCTTTCCGTTTACAGATATGGCACTAACATATTTATTATTATCACTGTTATTTGGTGCGTTTATTACCAGCTTTTTGCCGTTTTCTAAACTAACCGTAATGCTTTTAAACAAAGGCGTACCTATTACATATTGGCTGCTTGCAGGGCACACCGGGTAAAAGCCCATTGCCGAGAATATGTACCAGGCTGATGTCTGGCCGTTATCCTCGTCACCGCAATAGCCATCAGGCGTAGCTTTGTATAATTTGGCCATAGCATCACGGATGTGTTCTTGTGATTTCCAGGGCTCTCCCGCAAAATTGTATAAATATAACATGTGTTGAATAGGCTGATTGCCATGTGCATATTGCCCCATGTTTACGATCTGCATTTCGCGGATCTCATGGATAACGCCGCCATAATAGCTGTCATCAAAAACAGGAGGGATAATGAAGATAGAATCCAATTTGTTTATGAAAGCTTTATTACCACCCTCCAAATCGATCATACCCTGGATGTCATGTAAAGCCGCCCAGCTATAGTGCCACGCATTGCCTTCGGTAAATGCGTCACCCCATTTTAGTGGATTGAATGGTGTTTCCCATGAACCGTCTTTGTTTTTACCGCGCATCAAACCAATTGATTTATCAAACAGGTTACGGTAGTTTAAGCTTCTTTTTTTGTAGATCGCAATTTCTGATTCAGGTTTGCCTAAAGCTTTACCTAATTTATAAATCGCAAAGTCATCATAAGCATACTCTAGCGTACGGGCAGCATTTTCATTGATCTTAACATCATAAGGCACGTAGCCTAAAGTGTTGTAATATTCAACACCCCGCCGGCCGGTAGCTTCAGGGCCGGTATTGTCTGCGCCGTGTTTTACAGCTTCCCAAAGGGTATTGATATCATAACCACGGATGCCTTTTAAATAAGCGTCAGCAACTATAGAAGCCGAGTTATTACCAATCATACAATCAGCATAACCGGGGCTTGACCACTCTGGCAACCAGCCGCCTTCTTTATAGTCATTAACAAGGCCGGCCTGCATCTCTTTGTCTACTGACGGATATACCAGATTCAGGAATGGGTATAAAGCCCGGAATGTATCCCAGAAGCCTGTGCCTGCAAATTTATAGCCGGGTAAAACTTCTCCGTTTTGTGCACTGTAATGTGTCGGTACGCCTTTTGCATCCAGCTCATACATTTTATGAGGGAAGAAAAGCATGCGGTAAAGGCATGAATAGAACGTGCGGGTTTGATCAATCGTGCCGCCTGATACCGATAGCCGGCTTAAAGTTTTATTCCACACGGCTCTTCCTTTTTGTGCTGTTGCATTAAAGCTGTCGCCGCCTATTTCCCTTTTTAAGTTAAGTTCGGCCTGTTCAATGCTGATGAAAGACGATGCAACGCGCAGGTTAACAGTTTCGCCGGCACGGGTTTTAAAACCGATTGCCGCTAACGCGTGATCTGCAGTTGATTCTAAAGAGCCGTTTAATGAGGCTGTTTCTGTTCTGTTACGACCGCCACGGCCGCCTTTTTCTTCTTCAGTCAGGTTATAAGTTCGTGATAAAGTGAATGGTTTGTCAACATAAATAACAAAGTAATTTTTGAAGTTTTTTAGCTGACCGGCAGCGTATCTGGTTGAGTAACCAACTATCTTGTTTTGGCCCGGAATTACTTTAATGTACGATCCTTTATCATAGGCGTCTACCACAATAAATGAACTGTCAGTTTTAGGGAAAGTGAACCTGAACTGAGCGGCACGTTCTGTCGGAGTAATTTCGGTTGTTATGTCATGATCTGCTAGGTAAACGCTGTAATAATAAGGTTTAACAACCTCTGCTTTATGTGAGAACCAGCTGGCACGGTCATTTTGTGTGACATTTAAGTGCTTGGTCATCGGCATTATAGAAAACTGGCCGTAATCGCCCATCCAGGGTGATGGCTGGTGAGTTTGCTTAAAGCCTACTATTTTATGCGCGTCATAGGTATAAGCCCAGCCGTCGCCATTTGACCCGGTTTGCGGGGTCCAGAAGTTCATGCCCCACGGTAAAGCTATACATGGATAGGTATTGCCGTTTGATAGGTCGGGTTTAGAGGAGGAGCCCATTAGCGGGTTAACCCAATCCACCGGATCGGTAACTTTGGTTACCATTTGGGCAAAAGTGCTACTGCATATCAATAACAATGCAAAGAGTAATATTCGTTTCATAAAAGTTATTTATAGTGTATAAAACTATGTGTTTGGTTGGTTATAATTTAAGGTGCCAACAGTTTAATTGTAACGGCAATAGTAATAATAAAAACTTAAAATAAGGAAGCATTTCCGCCGAGTTTTATTTTACCCAAATGCCTGTAAGCACTCTCGGTGGCTTCGCGTCCGCGGGCGGTGCGCATTAAAAAACCCTCCTGTATTAAAAACGGCTCGTAAACCTCTTCAATGGTGCCTTCATCTTCGCCTACGGCAGTCGCGATGGTCTTCAAGCCAACCGGGCCGCCCTTAAACTTGTCAATGATGGTAGATAGTATCTTATTGTCCATTTCATCAAGGCCATGCTCATCTACATTTAAGGCATTAAGCGCATATTTGGCAATTATCGTATCTATGTTTCCGTCGCCCTTTATTTGTGCGAAGTCGCGCGTGCGGCGCAACAGGGCATTAGCTATACGTGGCGTGCCACGGCTGCGACGGGCAATTTCATAAGCGCCCTCATCACTGATTGGTGTTTTTAATATGGATGCAGAGCGTAATACAATGGTAGTTAATAACTTGGCGTCATAATACTCGAGCCGCGAATTAATGCCGAAGCGTGCACGTAACGGCGCCGTTAATAGTCCGGAACGGGTAGTGGCGCCAACCAGGGTGAACGGGTTAAGCGATATCTGAACTGAGCGCGCATTGGGGCCGCTCTCCAGCATAATATCTATTTTAAAGTCTTCCATGGCGGAGTATAAATACTCCTCAACCAGCGGACTTAAACGGTGTATTTCGTCAATGAATAAAATATCGCCGGTTTCTAAATTCGTCAGCAGGCCTGCCAGATCCCCGGGTTTATCCAAAACCGGGCCCGAGGTTATTTTTATGCCAACCCCCATTTCATTAGCGATGATATATGACAAGGTAGTTTTGCCTAATCCCGGGGGGCCGTGTAATAATACGTGATCAAGGGCCTCACCGCGCTGGCGTGCCGCTTGTACAAATATCCGTAAGTTCTCTAGTATTTTAAACTGGCCCGTAAAATCCTCAAAAGCCTGCGGACGTAAAACTTTTTCGATATCGCGCTCGGCAGGGGATAGGCGTTCGCCGTCAGGATCAAGATGCTCGTTCATTAAAGGCGAATTTAGAGATTAAAGATTAGAGATTAAAGATTAGCGAATAGTTTTTTAAGAATAAATTAAGGGGATAGGCGCTGATCTTTAACCGCTGATTTTACCCTTCGGGATATTTCCTGAAGATACTGTTGATCCTCATTCTTAATACACCTAAAATAGCTTCTTTAAAAATGCCTTTTGACATTTTTGAGGCGCCGGCCGTGCGATCGGTAAATATGATAGGGATCTCGGTAACTGTAAATCCATGTTTTACCGCCGTATATTTCATTTCTATCTGGAAGGCGTAGCCCACAAATTTTATTTTATGCAGCTCTACGGTTTCAAGCACTTTACGCTTATAGCACATAAAGCCCGCAGTAAAATCCTGTATGTTTACGCCGGTTATAAACCTAACATATACCGAAGCGAAATAGCTCATTAATACCCGGCTCATTGGCCAGTTAACCACATTTACGCCTTTTATATAGCGGGATCCGACGGCAACATCAGCACCTTCAACACAAGCGGTTCTTAACCTGATAAGGTCATCCGGGTTATGCGAAAAATCGGCGTCCATTTCAAAAATATACTCGTATTGATGTTCAATGGCCCATTTAAAGCCATGTATATAGGCAGTGCCAAGCCCCTGTTTACCTTCCCGTTCTACCAGGAATAGCCTGTCGGGATAAGTATTCTGCAAATTTTTTACGATTATTTGGGTGCCATCCGGCGACCCGTCATCAATAATGAGCAAATGAAAATCAAAAGGCAAAGAAAAAACCCTGCGGATCATCCGCTCAATATTTTCTTTTTCATTGTAGGTAGGTATAATTACTAGGCTATCAGGCACTTTGGCAGATTGGTCTTTTACGGTAAATAGTTTACTAAAATAGTAGATTTAGCCCTTATATGAAATAAAAAAAGCAGGAAACGATAATTTCTTTCCTGCTTTTTTTTAAGTATTAAATAACTATAGATTATTTGTTTCGGCAATAGCCTCATTTTCCGTTTCCGGATCTGCAATATAACTGCGTTCTTTTAAGCGTGGCGATATGAATAAATAGATTACCAAAAACGCGGTGCAAATACCCACAAATAACCAGTAAAAATCAGCACCCGCAAAGCGTGAAAAAAATCCGCCTCTTGAAATATTGCCGTTAATCAGGGCATCAAATAAATTACCTGCGGCTACAGTTAATAACCAGATAGCGCTCATGGTGCTTTTCATTGATTTTGGTGCTTGTGTATATGCATATTCAAGGCCGGTAATAGACACCAAAACTTCGGCAGCAGATAATACTACGTAAGCAAATATTTGCCACCATACTGACGGGTGATTACCTGCGTCAACACTTTTTTGTACAAATGCAATTATTACAAACGATAAAGCGGTTAGGGCCAAACCTGCACCTATGCGGCGCAATGGTGTGGTTTTAATGCCTATTTTATCCAGGTAGGGATAAACAAAGTAGGTGAATAAAGGGATAAATGATAATAAGAAAATTGGATTTGCGGTTTGTACCTGCCCGGCCAAAATAGTGAAATTAAAAAAGCCCAGGTTAATATGCCTGTCCAGCTTCTCGGCCTGCAAAACCCATTCGGATAAGTTTTGATCCCACATCGCCCAAAAAATAGGCGCGAATATAAATACCGCCATTACCCGGTATACGGCCTTTACGCCTTCAACTTTTTCGGGGTTAAACTCGCCTTTTGCAACATCTAAAAGCGACTGCCCCTTTTGTTTTTTGCCGATGTTAAACAGTGCGTATACAGATATAAAAACAAAATTATTTTTATTGATGCCGCCCGGCGGCACCTTTACATATTTTTTGCGGCCCGAAAAGAAGATTATAGTGGCCAGGGCCATTAATAAACCCGGGATACCGAATGCCCATTTTGCGCCATAATTTGCGTATACCCAGGGGATTAATATAGTTGAGATAACTGAGCCCGCGTTTATACTGAAATAAAACCACCCGTAAACTTTTGATAATAATTCCTGGTTGGTCTTATCAAACTGATCGCCCACGTTGGCAGATACGCATGATTTTATACCACCGGCACCTATTGCAATTAACACCAGGCCCAGGATAAATCCGTTTAAATTATTATCAAATACAGAAAGACATAAATGGCCAAGACAGTACACCATGGATATGTACAAAATTATTCTGTATTTGCCGGTAAACCAGTCGGCCACTAAGCCACCAACAAAGGGTAAAGTGTAAGCAAGTGTTACAAAAAAGTGTGTGCTTTCGTTCGCTTTAGCTTCCGCTACCGTCTGCATCGCGGGATTAAGCGTGGGGTTGAAAAATTGCGCGACCAAAAAAGTGGCTAAAATGGAGCGCATGCCGTAGAAACTGAAGCGTTCTGCCGCTTCATTGCCTATGATATAGGGGATGCTTCTGGGGTATTTCGCTTCAGTAGTAACAACGTCAGTTGTTAAGGTGTTTGTGGACATAAGATCAGTTTAATTTGTCTAAAATACTATTATTCTCTTAAATAAAAATTATAGCGGATTTATTATAAGATTAGCGGTTTTTGGAGATTTATTGAATTTGTTTTTTCTTAATGGGGTGCAAAATTTTTGGCCGTTCGGTTATCTTGGGATCGATGTAGGTTTCGTCCTGGTCACTGGGTACGTTTCTCATGTCCATGTTATCCATATAATGCCACGTGCCGTCTTTTAAACGATAACCGTTATAGGTAAGATCAGGGCCGTAAGTTTCTAGTTTATCTTTTGATTTCTTATCCGGAGCTGCGAGGTTGTCGAACACAATTAAATGCTCAGATGGTACATATTTTAAAAGCATGGATGCCTGCCGTGCATATTCAAAAACAATACGATCACGTTTCTTACCATTGCGGTTAAAAATCGGCATGCCAAAAACAGGTTTGTTGTTTTGAAATGAAAGTACTTCAATAACTTTTTTTGTTGATCTGTCATTATTGCCCTTCCAGCCTAATAAAACATAATAGGGCCTGGTTACGCCAACGGGTATAATGGTATAATATTGAGCTCCATACCAGGTGCGGTTGTCGCCAACGGTGTCTTCAGGATTTTTTAGCAAAGGGGTGTAGTCTTCCAAGCCGTATAATTTTAACGGGCCCCCGGTATTGATTTGTATCGCGCCGTAAAACCGGTAGCTGCCGTCATCATTGGCAACGTGCCAGCTAAAAATCCTGAATTTATCATCAGGCGAGCGGGTAAGCGTAATAGTTTTAACAGAATCAAACGGAAAATGAAAAGAGTTTGGCGTTTTTAAAGCGGATACCAATGTTTTTATAAATTGATAGCTGGCATTTTTGCGCACCAGTTCATTATCATTATTAATGACTGTACTACCCAAATGCTTTAAACTGTCCTGGTAAAAATTGAGCTGTTTAAGCCCAGCCTCATCAATGCCCTGCGCAAAAGCTTGAGAGAGAAATAAAATAGAAAACAGGGTTAAGACAAATTTTCTTGTCACCGCTAAAATATTAATGCCCACTTATCCGTAAATATAGTTGATTTTATGGTTAACGTAAATTTTCTATAACAATTGCGCTGGCGCCACCACCGCCATTACAAATTCCGGCTGCGCCATATTTGCCATTGTTTTGTTGTAAAACGCTTAGCAGCGTTACTACAATGCGTGCGCCGGATGCCCCCAGCGGGTGCCCTAAAGAAACCGCGCCGCCATTTACGTTTACTTTTAACGGGTCAAGGTTTAGCGCCTGGTTGTTGGCAATTGATACTACAGAGAATGCTTCATTAATTTCATAATAGTCTATGTCGCTGGTATTTAATCCGGCACGGTGTAATGCTAAAGGTAATGCTTTTGCCGGTGCGGTAGTAAACCACTCCGGTGCTTGCTGGGCATCGGCATAGGATATTATTTTAGCAATAGCTTTAATGCCCAGTTCATCGGCTTTTTCTTTACTCATTAATACAAGGGCGGCGGCGCCGTCATTTAACGTTGAAGCGTTTGCGGCGGTAACTGTACCATCTTTTTTAAATACCGGTTTTAATGATGATATCTTGTCAAATTTAACAGTCGCCGGTTCTTCATCTTCGCTAAATAAAGTAACGTCGCCCTTTTTGTTTTTTAGTTCGACAGGGGTTATCTCGCTCACAAATTTGCCGTTGTTTTGCGCATTTATTGCGCGGTTATATGACTCGGTTGCGTAAGCATCTTGCTCTTCGCGGCTTATATTACATTCGGTTGCACAAAGCTCGGCGGCTGTGCCCATGTGGTAATCGTTATAAACATCCCACAAGCCGTCTTCAACTAAACCATCAATTAACAGGTCATTACCCAGCTTATAGCCGGTGCGCGCTTTGCTTAAATAGTAAGGCACGTTACTCATGCTTTCCATTCCGCCAGCCAATACAATATCGTTTTGCCCGGTAGCGATACTTTGCGCGGCAAGCATAATTGCTTTCATGCCGGATGCGCAAACTTTATTAACTGTAGTAGCCGGTAAATAGGGCAGGCCCGCAAATATTGCCGCCTGTGTTGTCGGTGCCTGGCCCAGGTTGGCCGACAAAACATTCCCCATAAAAACCTCCTGTATCTGTTCCGGCTTTAAGCCTGATTGCTCAACCGCAGATTTTATGACGATACCGCCTAACTGCGTTGCGGTAAGGGATGCTAAACTGCCACCAAAACTACCGATAGCTGTACGTGTTGCCGATACAATTACTACTTCTCTCATCAAATAGATTTTAGACTACAAATCTATCTATTTTATTTTAACAATTACTATGCTTGCATAGTAATTGTTAATCTTCTTTTTTCTTTTTATTATTTTTTTTGCGGACAAGCAGAGCCTGTTGCAGCAGGTATTCTATCTGGCCGTTGGTGCTTCTAAACTCATCAGCCGCCCAGCTTTCTATCTCCTTCAACATTTCAGGATTCACTCTTAATATAAATGCTTTCTTTTCAGCCATAATTAAGCTACTGCTGCCGCCTGTGCCTGCCTTTGTAAAACTAAATTAATACCTATTAATATGATCAAAGCCACCGGTGCGGTTGTTTTAGGTAACCTGTCATCAATAGTTATATTAAACGGCGTGGTGCATTTACAGGTACTGATAATTTTAATGCATTCGCCATATTGATCGTTCGCCCAGTTTAATTCCCTTGAAAAAAAGCCGGGGCCCTTTTTTAACAGGGCACTGAATCCATCGTTCATCTCCAGCAGGGTCTTTGTTTCCCAGATATTTTTGGTAATCCGGCCAATTACCTCTGCCTTTGATTTATCTATGATCTGGATTTGCTTTCCTAAGAAACCAATTTGTTTAATCAGCCAGCTGCCACTTGCAGTGTCAATATTCATTTTCCTTCCTAAATAGTCGCCACAGCTTATCTGGCCATAAGTAAACTGGCCATCGGTTAAAGTATAAACAGGTTTAAACAGGCCGCTACGGGTTACCTGTAGCTGAGTGGTGCGTAAAGCATCAATTTTACTGAAGTTGCTATTCATAATTATTAATGTACTGCTCTTTGTTGTCTCTTTACTATAATTAAATGTGCTCCCAGAAATATCATTAACGGGATTATTGACGCAGGGGTTTGCGACTGATAAAGATGAATGTCAGTTGTTAAGCTAAAAGGAAAATGATTAGTGATTCCCATTAGCTTGCCATATCCTTCAGAGTCCCAAACATGTTCGCGCGAAAAAAATGATGGCCTGTAAAACCTGGCGCTAAAGCCACTTTTTAAAGTCAATATCCTGGTACGTGTAAATGGTTCGCGGGTGCATTTGCCTGTAACCATACCTTTCTCATCGGTTATTAAAATGGCTCTGCTAAAAATCCGTTCGAAATTAAAGCTAAATTCATGGCCCGCCAGGCAAACAGTGGCATTACGCTTAGATAATCCCTTGTAGCTTAGTTTGCCATAATTGAAGGTGTTATCAGTTAATGTATACTCAGGGAATAACCATCCGCGCCTTTGCAGGGATAATTCATTTGTTTTGCCGGCATTTAGTTCCTGATACATCTTCTTAGTGATATAAGGTGCCGGTGTTAACAACGGGGTTTACACTTCTGTCGCCGCATAACACAACCAATAAATTGCTAACCATGGCTGCTTTCCGTTCCTCATCCAGATCTACGATATTCTTTTCTGACAATCTTTGCAATGCCATTTCTACCATACCCACGGCGCCTTCAACAATTAGCCTGCGGGCAGATATTATAGCTGAAGCTTGTTGTCTTTGCAGCATCGTGTGTGCAATCTCAGGCGCATAGGCAAGGTGGGATATGCGCGCTTCCAGTACTTCAATCCCGGCGCGGTCCAAACGTTCATTTAACTCTTTCTCCAAAAGTATACTTACCTGTTCTGCTCCGCCTCTTAAAGTTATATTTGCATTCTCGTCCTCAATATTATCATACGGAAATGAATTGGCAAGGTGCCTTACTGCTGCCTCGCTTTGTATATTGACATATTGCAGATAATTTTCTACCGCGAATATTGCGCTTGCGGTATCTTTAATCTGCCATACAATAACGGCAGCTATCTCAATAGGATTACCAACACTATCATTTACTTTAAGTTGTTGTCCGTTTAAGTTAAATGCTTTTAACGATACCTTCTTTTTTATCGTTAATGGATTGACCCAAAAAAAGCCATCCTTTTTTACAGTGCCGATATATTTACCAAAAAGGGTAAGCACTTTTGATTCATTGGGGTTAACGATGATGAGCCCGGGTAATACCAATATAAAGTTTATTAAACCTATAGCAACGGCGGTTAACGGCATTCGTTGGATGCCGCACACAATGGTTGCTATTAAAAGAATTAAAAATGTTACTAAGGTTAAATAACCTGATGGCGGGTTAATAATTTTTTCAGTATTCATGACGGTTTTGATTTTAAAATGATATCACAAAGATATCAAAATTGATTTGATAAAGTCAATAAAAAAAGATAGATAGGATAAATTATATTATTTTTGGCGGCTTAGTTATATAAATGGCAACACTTTCTTCTTCACGCCAAAAGGCACTATTGCGCAAATACGCCCGTAACGTTAAATTTTTAATGATGGTGGTAAGTACTTGCCTGATTGTTTATTCGTTGCCTAAACAAGCCAAGTTTAGCTATGAAATTGAAAAGGGGAGGATATGGAACCAAAAGGACCTGGTGTCGCCTTATAACTTTGCGATACTAAAAACTCAGGCTGAAATACAAGCCGACCGGAAAAATGCATTGGCCAACACCAGCCAGCTTTACCAGTTAAATACCGAGGTTGCCCAGCAACAAATTGAGGGTTTTAAAAATGATCTGGAAATAAAATGGCATAATGCCGGTATTGATGACAGGCAAAAAAACAAATATATTATGGCCGGCAGCAATTTACTGCGCGAGGTTTATGATAAGGGTGTTATTACGCTTAACTCAAAATATCAGCAAAACCAGGGCTATCCAATAATTATTCTTCAAAAAAACGTTTCGGCTGAAAAAAATACAGCAGAGTTGTTTACCAGGGAGACTGCCATAAATTATTGCAGCCAAATGCTTGGCAAATATGCAGATATAGACAAGACCTTTTTATTGGATATGATCCAAAATCGCATACAAAGCAATATCATATATGATGATAAGCTAACAACACGTCTTGAAGCCGAGGTATTGGAAGGTCTGTCATTAACCCGCGGTATGGTACAAAAGGGCGAAGTGATCGTGTCCAAAGGATCAGTAGTTAATGACGAGGTTTTTCAGAAACTTGAATCCTATAAAAAAGCATTTGAAGACAATGCCCGCATAAACGGCAACCCTAAGCTGGTTTTGGCCGGTCAGTTTTTACTGGTATCAATAACCATAGCGTTGCTGATGATATTCCTTTACCTTTTCAGGAAAGACATTTATGCTGATAACAGGCTGGTGAGTTTGATATTACTTGTAATTACAGCCATGTTATTTACTTTATCAATGGCGATAAAGTTGGAGCTGCCTAATTTATATTTTATACCCTATTGTATCGTTCCAATCATCATTCGCATTTTGTTTGATACGCGGTTGGCGCTAAACATCCATTTATTGGTGGTACTTATAGCGGGTTTCTTTGTGCCTAATAGTTTCGAGTTTGCCTATTTTGAAATTACGGCAGGCATGGTGTCTATCTATAGTATTAAGAACCTGGTTCGGCGTGAGCAATTCCTGATATCGGCAGTTATTATAACGTTTACCTATTTCGTTTCTTTCCTGGGGATATCCCTGATCAGAGAGGGAAGCCTGGTTGATATTGACTGGAGAAACTTTATACCGTTTGCCGTAAGCGTGCTACTAACTTTATTGGCTTATCCTTTAATTTATTTATTCGAGAAGATATTTGCCATCACATCAGATATTACGCTCATTGAGCTCACCAACACCAATGCGCCGTTATTACGCGAAATGGCATTTACCGCTCCAGGTACGTTCCAGCACTCTTTGCAGGTGGCTAACCTGGCCGAGAATGCTATTTATGCCATTGGCGGTAATGCTTTACTGGTTAGGGCAGGAGCATTGTATCATGACATCGGTAAAATGGAAAATCCACTGTTTTTTGTGGAGAACCAAAATTCGGGCTTTAATCCGCATGATAAGGTGACCTATGAAGAGAGTGCCCAGATTATTATCAGGCACGTTTACAAAGGCATTGAAATGGCCCAGAAAGCAAATATTCCTGAGATAGTGATTGATTTTATCCGTACGCACCATGGTAATACCAGGGTTGATTATTTTTATCAATCGTTTTTGAAAAATTTTCCTGAAAAAATCATTAATGAGAACACTTTTAGGTACCCGGGACCCATTCCTTTCTCAAAAGAAGCCGGTGTTTTGATGCTTGCGGACTCGGTTGAGGCCGCTTCACGCTCACTAAAAGCGCCTGATGAAAAATCAATCAGCGCGCTGGTAGACCGGATTGTGAAATACAAATTGGATCAAAACCAATTGAAAGACAGTAATATAACTTTAAAGGATATCGAAACAATCAAGACAATATTTAAGCGGATGTTGATGAGTATTTATCATGTGCGAATTGATTATTAATTTTTTTTTGAGGGCTTACGCTATTTGCTATATTTGCAGTCCCTGAAAAAGGGGTTTTACTGAAAAAATAACACGGTGAGGTGCCTGAGAGGCCGAAAGGATCAGTTTGCTAAACTGACGTACGGGAAACTGTACCGAGGGTTCGAATCCCTCCCTCACCGCACAACAACAACAACAACAGCAAAACCAGACAATCGTCTGGTTTTGCTGTTTATATATCATCGTAAACGGACGTCTTAGTGTCTAAATCTTATTGTCCACCGTTAGTCGACCATGATCATCAAACGACACAATAAAAAGAAAAGGTTAACATATCTTTATCCGTTTTCTGAAGCTATCTTATTCGTAAAGTCGTTTAGTCCCCTTTTGGGTAAGCGTAGTTAGTAGATGGTTCGAGCATCTTGACTGGGCGAACCTCGATCTTTGCGCTGGTGTTAAAAGCAAATTCAGGGTTGCGTTTCGCAATAGCGACGGCCTCATCCAGATCAGCTGCTAAAATGTGGTAATAGCCGACTATGATTTCTTTGTTTTCATCGTAAGGTCCGTCTTTAAATGAACCGGGCGTACCAGAGATCATAACACCTTCGCGCACCAGTGGCTGGGCACTTTTGAGGTTACTGTTTGCTTTAAGCTCTTCGATATGCACCATGCAGGCGTTTAAAAACTCTTGTTGTTGTTGAGGAGATAAGGCTGCTTTGCCATCACCTTCATTGCGGATCAGTAACATAAACTCTTTCATTTCCTTAATTTAAAATTTATTATAAGACAAATGTTTTTGAGACAGGGACAGAACCTACCGATGAAGCTTCGGACTTGTGTCGGTTAGCTAAATTACTATTTGTTTTTTGTGACTTTTGCACCCGGCGAGGTTATGTTTTTTAAAACAATAAAAAGCGGTTGTGTGGTATGGTTGTTTTTATCACTGTTGTAGAAACCGTTGCCTAATAGTAAATCAGTTTTCCCATCGTCATCTATATCAGCCGCATCCATGGTTAGCCCTTTCTGAAAAGGAGTATTTAAGGGTAACGTGTAGGTTTGGAATTTAAAATCGCCTTTATTTTCAAAATAGATAAATGCCTCCCAGGGTGTTGCCGCCGCAGGAAAACAGCTAATGGTAGCGATATCCAGGTCGCCATCGCCATCAAAGTCCCGGGCTATTGCTTTATAGCAACCATTTATTGGATAAAAATATTTTTGGGTAAAGTTGTTTTTACCGTCATTTAAATAAATATACAAACCGTGATAAGGTTTTAATATCTGGCTGTAATCCCCATTATCCCCGCACGTATAAATTATATCTTTAAATCCATCCGAATTAAAATCAACCAATTCAAAAGAACTTGAACCGTAGGAAGGAGGGAAGCTTAATACCTGCTTTTCTGTGAAATTACCATTGCCGGTGTTTTTATATAAAAAGATTCCTTCATCACCCTGCGCAAAAAGCGTCCAGATATCGGGCCCCTTACTCTTGTTATTATAATCAATGACAGTTTTTATACATCCCGGTTTTTGCCTTATTATATGCTCTTTAAAATCACGTCCCCGGTTTTCCATCCAGCTCAGCCGGCCAGCCATTTTACCAAATTGCGCAATAAGATAATCCATCCTTCCGTCCCCGTTAAAATCGGCAATATTAACTGATACCGGCCGGCCTAAGTGTGCAAAAAGAGGCTGGCTTTGTGGCTTAATGTCGCCATTGTTATCAATAGTAATTTCTTTAACATTACCATTTTTAAAATTATTGGCCCACAGATCCCTGCCAATTGTTGTAACAAAAACGGCTTTGTTTTTTTGAAACTGCATATCTACAATGGCGCCGTCTAATGTGTATGATTTGAGTTTTTGCACTTTGTCGTTCAAAACAGTTAATCTATTACTGATGCCGTCATTTACAATTAGCCTGTGCGGAGACACACTTGTATCAATTTTAACGTATGATGCTGTTGATATTGTTGAATACCATTCGGCAGCGGTAGGTTGTATTTTAAAAAAAGGTAATTGGTGCAAAGGTAACGGCCTGTTTGGCGTAGGCAGGTGAGTTGGAGCTTTTGCGGTATAGTATGCCACAATCTGTTTCCATTTTACGGTATCCATCATCGCGCTGTCCGGCATATAATTCAAATCGTCTTGCGGAGATCTTGACATATTATTAACCAGCGCAGCCGGTTGAATACCTAAATACAAACCCATTACGGGCAGCACATGACTGCGCCATGTTTCTTTGTCCAGCAGAGCCGGATCAGGCAATTTATGGCATGATTGACAATATCCGGCGGCCAGTATTTTTCCTTTTGTCACGTCAGCCTCAGTAAATGTAACAGGCGATGTTAATATCGCTGGTTTGCCGGGTTCGCTATTACATTGAATAAGTATGGTAACCATCAAAGCCAGCAATATGATAACGACCATTTTGTACGAAAACCGCATAGTATAAAATTGATTGATACAGTAAAGATAATACTTAAAGAATCGTTTATTTTTTGGGTTAATGGGAATTAATGGCTGACATATCTGAACCAGTTAATTTAGTATGGTAGAAGTTATACCAAAATTACTTTAACGCCCATTGTCTCCAGCTTTTCAGCAATATGATCGGGTAATCCCTTATCTGTTATGATTTGGTCGATCTCATCCAACCCGCAAATTTTTCCAAAACCGCGCTTGCCAAATTTAGTTGAATCGGCAATTACAATGGTTTTTTGAGAAACTGACATCATCTGGCGGTTTAAATGCGCCTCCATAGCACTTGTTGTTGTTAAACCAAAGTCAAGATCAATTCCGTCCACTCCTAAAAAAAACTTACTACAGAAAAAGTCTGATAATATACTTTCAGCATAAGGGCCCATTACAGATGATGAACTTTTTCTTAATATCCCCCCCAACTGAAGTATTTCGATATTTGGATGATGAATTAATGCAATAGCCACGTTTAACGCCGACGTTATAACCGTTAAATTTCCTGCCGGCTGTATGCTTTTGGCCAGGGCTAAAACGGTTGTTCCGGATGCAATTATTATGGAATCATCTGGTTGGATTAATTTTGCCGCTGCGGCCCCAATTTTGATCTTTTCCGTTGATTGTAATTTTTCTTTTTCATTTACCGGCCGGTCAGTAGTATAGGGATTATGCTGTGTGGCCCCGCCGTGCGTACGGAAAAGGAAGTTCTTATCCTCCAGGAGTTTCAAATCCTTCCGAATGGTTACAGATGATACCTCCAATTCACTACAAAGGTCCAATACATTTACATTCCCTTTTAGTTGAATCTGGTTTAAAATATATTGATGTCGTTCTGTTAAACTAATCATTGTTTAGGTAATTACGTTGCAAGTTAATTGATTTTTACCGGAATTTTGGCGCTATATCTGTTCATAGATTTAAAATAAAATTATTTTGAATAATATTTTGACTTTCAAAATATTTCATATTATTGTTTAATATTTCGTTTTAATCATAAATGAGGTATTAATAGCTTGAAATGAAATGATACAAAATAAAACCGGTTTTAACAGGGCGATTTTTTTAGCAGAACTTAAAGAAACCGATTTATGGGATATCATAATAATAGGTGGCGGAGCAACCGGCTTAGGATCAGCAGTAGATGCAGCCTCAAGAGGATACAAAACCTTGTTGCTTGAACAAGTTGATTATGCTAAAGGCACTTCAAGCAGAAGTACGAAATTAGTACATGGCGGGGTGCGTTATCTGGCGCAGGGTAACATTAGGTTGGTTTACGAGGCCTTGCAAGAACGCGGCCTGCTGTTACAAAATGCGCCTCATTTGGTAAAACCGCAGTCATTTATTATCCCCTGTTACAGTTGGCTGGCTAAAGCTAAATACCTTATTGGTTTGAAAATTTATGATTGGCTTGCGGCGAAATTTAGTTTTGGTGTGTCCGGGTCGCTTACCAAACAAGAGGTATTAGCCGCTGTCCCTGAAATTAAAAAGAAAGCATTAAAAGGTGGAATTGAATATTGGGACGGGCAATTTGACGATGCGCGCCTGGCGATAAGTCTGGCCAGAACCAGCGCAGAACATGGCGGAAGTTTATTAAACTATATTAAGGTAACCGGACTGCTGAAAACGGAAGAGGGAAGGATCAATGGCGTAATGGCCCGTGATACAGAGAGCGGGGTAATCTATAACCTCCGCTCAAAAGCCGTTATTAATGCAACCGGAGTATTTGTAGATGAAATAATGCAAATGGATGAAGCCTCACAACGGCCATTGGTTCGTTCAAGTCAGGGCGTCCATATTGTGTTAAACAAATCATTCCTTAAAGGAAACAAAGCTATTATGATCCCTCAAACCGCGGACGGACGTGTGCTTTTTGCAGTACCCTGGCACGAACATGTTTTAGTGGGCACAACAGATACTCCATTGGGTAGTAACAGCCTGGAGCCCGTCGCATTAAATAAAGAGATTGAATTTATCCTGGCTACAGCAAAACAATATTTAACACAGCCGCCAACGCGTAAAGATGTGTTGTCTGTATTTGCGGGATTGCGCCCGCTGGCTGCTCCTGATAAAAAAACAAACTCTACAAAAGAGATTTCAAGAGGGCATAAAATTATTGTCAGTGATTCAGGTTTAGTCACGGTGATTGGAGGTAAATGGACAACTTATCGGAAGATGGCTGAGGATACAATAGATAAAGTCATCAAAACTGCAGGATTAAAGATGTGGGTTTGTATAACAAGGGACTTGAAGATTCATGGATACCGGCAATACCTGGACAATGATTATCTGTCTGTTTACGGCAGCGACAAAAAATTAATAGCATCAATGATTATTGCAGATCCTAAGCTAGCGCAAAAACTTGCTGAAGATTTGCCTTATCAGCACGCTGAAGTAATATGGGCGGTACGACATGAGATGGCCCGCACCGTGGAGGATGTATTAGCCAGGCGACTAAGAATATTGTTTTTGGATGCTAAAAAGGCAATGGCGATAGCGCCGGTTGTCGCAGAACTAATCGCAAAAGAACTTGGATATGATCAGGAGTGGCAAAGAAGGCAGGTAATAAATTTTATTAAGCTGGCCAACAATTATCTGATAGGCCCTTATACATCATAATAAAAAATATATTTGTAAGTAAACCAACCAATAACAACCTGGAATATCTAATGGAGAAGTACATTTTGTCGTTTGACCAGGGTACCACCAGCTCGCGCGCTATTGTTTTCAATAAAGCGGGGAGTATGGTGTCCGTCGCCCAAAGAGAGTTCACCCAGATCTATCCGCAGCCGGGCTGGGTGGAGCATAATGCCCGCGAAATTTGGTCTACGCAGGCATCTGTCGCAACTGAAGCCATAATAAAGGCTAATCTTAAACCAGATGATATTGCCGCTATCGGAATAACCAACCAGCGCGAAACGACGGTGGTTTGGGACAGGGCTACCGGCGAGCCGATATACCATGCCATTGTATGGCAGGACAGGCGTACTGCCGCCATTTGTGATGATTTAAAGGCCGAAGGTGCTGATAAGCTGATCCAGGAAAAAACAGGACTGGTACTTGATGCCTATTTTTCGGCCACAAAAATTCAATGGATACTTGACAATGTGGCCGGGGCCAGGGAAAAAGCTGAGGCGGGTGACCTCGCTTTTGGAACCATTGATTCATGGTTGATCTGGAACATGACAGCCGGGAAAACGCATGTTACAGATGTAAGCAATGCATCGAGGACTATGCTTTTTAATATACATCTGTTGGATTGGGATACCGAGTTGCTTCAGCTATTTAATATACCAGCAAGTATGCTGCCTGCTGTAAAATCAAGTAGCGAAGTATACGGCGAAACCGCAGGCGATATCTTTGCAGCAAAAATTCCGATTGCCGGTATAGCCGGCGACCAGCAAGCGGCTCTTTTTGGCCAGCTGTGCACCAGGGTGGGTATGGTGAAAAATACCTATGGTACAGGTTGTTTTATGCTGATGAATATTGGCAACAAGCCCATTATTTCAAAAAACAACCTGATTACTACTATAGCCTGGAAAATTGGTAACGATGTGCAATACGCTCTTGAAGGTAGCATATTTATTGCCGGCGCAGTAGTGCAGTGGTTGCGTGATGAGCTTAAAATCATCTCAGCTGCTGCAGAGGTTGAAAAGCTGGCATTAAAGGTGACGGATAGCGGAGGCGTTTATTTGGTACCCGCCTTTGCCGGTTTAGGCGCCCCTCATTGGAATCAATACGCGCGCGGCACTATTTTCGGTATCACACGTGGTACTAATAACTCACATATTGCACGTGCTGCGCTTGAAAGCATCGCCTATCAAACCTTAGAAGTTTTAAAGGCGATGGAAGCTGACTCTGGTGTGCAGATCCAGGAGTTGAGGGTTGATGGTGGTGCAACAGCTAACAATTTATTAATGCAGTTTCAGGCCAATATTCTAAAAACTGCGGTTGTACGTCCTGAGGTTACCGAGGTTACCGCAATAGGTGCAGCTTATCTTGCCGGGCTTGCCACCGGGTATTGGAATAGCATTGATGAGATCAGGCAACAATGGCAAATAAACCGAAGTTTTAAACCTGATCTGTCAATAAATACAGACCAAATGATTAAAGGATGGCACAAGGCTGTTGCGGCTGTAAAAGTATGGACACAACTATAAAATAAACCAAACTAACCTAAAACGATAAAATTATGTCAGAATTTACCGCCGAACTTATCGGCACTATGTTCGTGATCCTGTTGGGAAACGGAGTGGTTGCAAACGTGGTACTAACGGGTACCAAGGGCCATAATAGTGGTTGGATAGTAATCACAACGGGTTGGGCGCTGGGCGTATTTGCCGGTGTAGTTATAGCCGGCCCTTATAGCGGTGCTCATTTAAACCCGGCGGTAACTATCGCTTTGGCTATAGCCGGGCAATTTAGCTGGGCCAAGGTGCCTTTATTTATATTGGCTCAGTTTGCGGGCGCTATGTTAGGTGCGGTGCTGGTGTATTTAATGTATAAAGATCATTTTTATACTACCAAGGAACCGGGATTAAAATCGGCGGTGTTTTGTACATCGCCGGCAATAAAAAATATCCCTTCTAACTTAATCAGCGAAGTTATCGGGACGTTTGTTTTACTATTTGTTATATTTTACTTTACCAAAGGAGAGATAGGTGCTACAAAAACGCCAATAGGTTTAGGATCGTTGGGAGCGCTGCCGGTTAGCCTGTTGGTATGGGCCATTGGCTTATCTTTAGGTGGTACTACAGGTTACGCAATAAATCCGGCTCGCGACTTAGGCCCCAGAATAATACATGCGATATTACCCATACCCGAAAAAGGAAGCACCGGTTGGGATTATGCCTGGGTGCCGGTTGTCGGACCCATTATAGGATCTGCCGTAGCGGCGGGTTTATATCTATTTTTAAAGGTATAAGCCCCAATGGCAAAAGACAACCGAGTATTAAACATAAAAGCCATCCCGCGGGATGGCTTTTATATAAAAAAACGTTATTATTGCTTAGCTTTTAAAGCCTGCGCTATTGCCTGCTCAGCCAAAGGCTCCATCATTTTATAGCCTTCCAGGTTAGGATGCACACCGTCTTTAGAAAGATTTTTTGGTAAACCTGCATTTTCATCAGCCATCACGGTGAAATAATCCAGGTAAATGAATTTGTTTTTTGCCGCATACTCCTTAATCATTTGGTTTAATGCCTTTACTTTTGGTTTGGGGTCGATAGCCGGTCTCCAAGGGAAAGCAGCAGCCGGTAATACAGAAGATAACACCACTTTAATGTGGTTAGCGCGGGCCAATTCGGCCATCGAGATAATATTACCCATTACATCCTCTAGTTTTGAGGGGCCGTTGTTCTCTGCTATGTCATTAATACCGGCTAATATTACAACAACCGCCGGTTTTAAATTGATCACGTCCTCGCGGAAGCGTAATAACATTTGTCCGGTTGTTTGACCGCTGATACCACGATCAATATATGGTTTGGTTTTAAAAAAGGTTGAATCATTACCTATCCAGAAGTCGGTTATTGAGTCACCCATGTAAACCACTCGCTTCTCACCGGCCGACGGAGCTGGTAAATTTTCATTCGCCTTGCTGTAATGGTTAATATTAGGCCAGTCCTGTGCGTTGGCTGATGCAGCCACAAACAGGGCAAAAAGTAAAATTAGTTTAGTTTTCATGCAGCCAATTTATAAATATATTTCTGACATCTGCAACCGATTTAAGAAGCTCAAGGCAACATTGTGTTTACAAAGAAACACGGCAATTTAAAAGTACGGGCAATTTATTTATATAATATAAAGCATTTAGGATAAATGATTAGTTTTAAATCCTGAATATAAATGGAACTTAGAACTGTAAATGTAACACGCTACGTCACCCCGTTGCGTGAGGGTGGGTCTCTGCCGGCTATAGCGGAAGCCGATGACGAATTTTTGTATGTACTTAAATTTAAAGGGGCTGGCCAGGGAGTAAAAGCATTAATTGCCGAACTGATAGGTGGCGAATTGTCACGGATATTGGGTTTAAAAGTACCAGAACTTGTATTTGCCAACCTGGACGAGGCATTTGGCCGTACTGAGCCTGACGAAGAGATACAAGATTTGCTTAAAGCCAGTGTCGGGCTTAATCTGGCGTTGCACTATCTTTCCGGTGCAATAACATTTGATCCCGCGGTTACTGTTATTGATTCGAAACTGGCCTCAAAAATAGTATGGTTGGATTGTCTGTTAACTAATGTCGATCGGACACCACGTAATACCAATATGTTAATATGGCATAAAGAGCTATGGCTGATAGACCACGGCGCGGCGTTATATTTTCATCATTCGTGGGATAATTGGCAAGAGCAGGCGGTGCGGCCGTTTGTTCAGGTAAAAGATCATGTTCTGCTACCTCGGGCCACAGAGCTGGCGTTGGTAGATGCCGAATTTAAATCTATTTTAAACGAGGACATTATCCGTAATATCACAGGATTAATACCTGACGAATGGCTGGCTGACAATATGGAAACAGCAGCCGAACACCGTGAAGTATACGTTCAATTTTTATTGCTGCGGATAGCAGCATCAGACATTTTTATAAAAGAAGCACAAAATGCCAGGGAAGCACGTTTTTGAGTATGCGGTAGTGCGCGTTGTACCCAGGGTAGAGCGTGAAGAATTTATGAATGTAGGGGTGGTTCTGTATTGCAAAAAATTAAACTTTTTACAGGCAATAATTACCGTAAATGAGGAGCGCATTTGTTGTTTCACCAGTTATGAAGAGGCACAGGATATTAAGGCAAATCTGCACGCGTTCGAGCTGATATGCCGTGGCAGTGCAGAAGGCGGGCCAATAGCCCAATTGGACGAAGCTTCGCGTTTTAGATGGCTGACCGCTACACGCAGTACTGTGGTGCAGGCATCCAAGGTTCATCCGGGTTTAAGTTCAGATCCGCTGCAAACACTGATTAAGCTGCACGCACAGTTGGTTTTATAGCAATTAGTCGGCAACTTTTATTTTAATCACCAATTTTTTTACGGTATCATATCCCTCAACATGGATGCCAGGCCGGTGCGGGTTTTGCGGGAAAAATATAAATAAAGTTCCGGGATCGGCTACATAATAATTACCCTTGGTATTCGTATCAAAGTTGACAACATCCTTAGCGGCATCATATGGGTTAGTTACAGCAGCAGTGGCCGGATCCATCATGCCTATCCTTTCTTTACCATGTATCATTAAATGGAGATCAATATATTTTCGGTGTGCTTCCCACCCGGTTTTATTATAATCTTTAGTGGGCCCGTCACTCACGGTAGCAAAAACATTTTCACCATCAATTAAATGTTTACCTACTGATAAAGTGTCCAGTTGGGTATTTGCTATAAATGCGAAAGCTTTGTCCCAATATGCCTTATTGCGTCTGTATTGGATGGCAAACTCTTCATTATTAAGATCTTTGTACAGGTCTAATTTAACTCCATTTCTCCAGTCACCTTTTTTAACCCATGCTTTGGAGGTGCTTTCAGTAGTTTGAGCGGAAGCTGTCAAACTGACCAGCAATGCTACAACCAAAAGGATCAATATGCGGTTAAGTGATATTTTCATGATAGAATAATTTAGCGCCGACGGGCCGGATATATTGGTTTTTATTATTCAATAATACAAGTATTTAACAATAAAAGCCGGCTTACTTCGTCAAAAATAACAGGCAGTTTATAATTCTACATCGTTTGCGTAAAAATATAGCGGTGTTAGCTTTTAATTGAGTGATAAATTGTAAAATTGCCATTCATCACCAAAAATCTAACTAATCTTGAAATCTATCTATAGCGTACACCCAGACGATTTTAAATCTTATCAAACAGCAGCCATCCGTGAGCGTTTTTTGCTGGATGGAATTGTAAAGCCAGATGAGCTAAATTGCGTTTATACGCATTATGACAGGATGATAGTTGGCGCAGCAAATCCTATTGATAGGCAACTTCAACTTGAAAGTTATCCTAATTTAAAAGCTGATTACTTTTTACAACGCCGTGAAATCGGAATTATAAATGTAGCTGGTGATGGCGAGATAACTGTCAATGACCAAACTTATGCCGTTAATAAGTTGGATTGCCTGTATGTTGGCAAAGGCATAGAAAATGTAAAGTTTGCAAGCACAGATCGTAATAATCCTGCTGTATTTTATATTCTTTCTTGTCCGGCGCATCGCAGTTATCCCACTACGTTATTAACTTATGATTTGGCAGTCAAAGTCAATGCAGGCGATGCAGCTACAGCCAACCGGCGTACAATCAACAAGTACATTCATGCAGATGGTATACAAAGCTGTCAACTGGTTATGGGCCTTACCATTTTGAGTGAAGGCAGCGTATGGAACACTATGCCGGCGCATGTCCATGACCGCAGGATGGAGGTATATTTTTATTTTGATGTACCGGAAAGCCAAAGAGTATTTCATTATATGGGGGAGGGAAACGAAACTCGCCACATTGTTATGGGTAATTACGAAGCTGTTGTTTCGCCACCATGGAGCATTCATGCGGGTAGTGGTACAGCCAGCTATAGTTTTATATGGGGTATGGCAGGCGAAAATCTTGACTATACCGATATGGACATTTTAAACATTACACAAATTAAATAAACCAATATAAAGTGGAAAACAAGTTCTCATTAAAAGATAAAGTTATTGTAGTTACCGGCGGCACTGGTATATTAGGTAACGCGTTTGTAAATGGCATAGCCGAAGCTGGCGGCATTGTTGGGATTTTAGGAAGAAACGAACAAGTTGCCGCGGACAGAGCTGCAAGCATCAACGCCAAAGGCGGCAAAGCAATAGCCCTGATTGCCGACGCTTTAGATGAAGAAGCGCTGGTAGCAGCAAAAGATAAAGTTTTGACCGCCTACGGCCGCGTTGATGGCCTGGTTAATGCAGCAGGTGGCAATATGCCCGAAGGTGTTTTGTTGCCCGAACAGGATATTTTTAAAATGAACCTGGCCGGTATGAAAAAAGTAGCAGAACTTAATTTATGGGGTACAATTATACCCACGCAGATATTTGGTGGGGCTATTGTACAAACTGTCGGAAATGGCAGCATAGTTAATATCTCGTCTATGAATTCAAAGAGCGCCGTGACACGCGTGTTGGGTTATAATATGGGTAAAGCAGCGGTTGATTGTTATAACCAGTGGTTTGCGGTTGAGCTGGCTAATCGTTATGGCGATGCTATACGAATGAATGCGCTGGCTCCAGGATTTTTCCTGACCGAACAAAACAGGAACCTGTTAACTACACCAGACGGGGGATATACTGATAGAGGCGAAAAGGTAATCAGAAATACACCGTTTAAACGGTTTGGTCACCCGGACGAATTGATCGGTGCGCTGGTTTGGCTGCTAAGCGATGCATCGGCATTTGTAACCGGATCAATGATTTGTGTGGACGGCGGATTTTCTATTTTTAGTGGTGTGTAATATTGATGCATAATGCTATATTGTGCCCACTAAGACCTGTCTTATATAACCAATTATGAATGAAACCAAAATCGGCAATTACCGCTGGGTAATATGTGCGCTGCTGTTTTTTGCTACAACTATAAATTATCTTGACAGGCAGGTTATAGCCCTGTTAAAGCCCACACTTGAAGCTCAGTTTCACTGGACAGAAAAAGACTATGGCTATATTGTAGTTGCTTTTCAGGCCGCTTACGCGATTGGTATGGTAATAGCCGGGGCGTTTATTGATAAAATAGGCACAAAGCTAGGTTATACCGTGTCTATTATTGTCTGGAGCGTTTCTGCCATGCTTCATGCCGTAGTAAAATCTACATTTGGTTTTGGAATAGCCAGGGCAGCCTTAGGATTGGGGGAAGCCGGCAATTTTCCGACGGCGATAAGGTCAGTCGCAGAATGGTTTCCTAAAAAGGAACGCGCTTTCGCTACAGGTATCTTTAATTCCGGAGCAAATATTGGCGCTGTTTTGGCACCAATAATGATACCGCTGATATTGGGGTTATATGGTTGGCAAATGGCATTTTTAATAACAGGCGCTATTGGCTTTATTTGGCTGATATTTTGGATTGTGTTATATGAAATCCCATCCCGCCACAAAAAAATAAAAACTGCAGAATATGATTATATACATAGTGATATCAATTCGGCAGCCGAAACGGCTAATCAGGATAAAAGTGTAAAGTGGGTAAAATTGCTGCGTATACGCCAAACCTGGAGTTTCGTTTTTGGTAAATTTTTAACTGACCCAATATGGTGGTTTTTTCTGTTATGGCTACCGGGCTATTTTGCAAGTACATTTGCACTTGATCTTAAAAAGCCGAGCCTGCCTTTAGTGATTGTTTATACAGCAACAACAATCGGCAGCATAGGTGGCGGATATCTTTCATCATGGTTTATCAAGCGGGGCTGGCCGGTTTTCAAGGCGCGCAAAATATCCATGCTGATATTTGCTTTTTGTATTGTGCCAATAGTTACTGCGCAATTTGCAACCAATATATGGCAGGCCGTTGCTTTGATAAGTTTGGCGGCAGCCGGGCACCAGGCCTGGAGCGCAACCATATTTACAACCGCGTCTGATATGTTTCCTAAAAAAGCGGTTAGCTCGGTAGTTGGTTTGGGCGGGATGGCCGGTGCTGTAGGCGGGATGATATTTCCGTTGTTTGTAGGTTTTATTTTGGATAAATATAAAGAAGCCGGTAATATTACTATAGGTTACAATATTATTTTTTGTATTTGTGGCGGTGCCTATTTATTGGCGTGGCTGGTGATGCATTTTTTTACCCCAAAAATGAAACAGGTAGAATTAAGTTAACAGGGAAATTTTATTCCTTTTAACTACCTTTATCGTGCAGCGCTTTATACCAATTAATACCTAAGTCCTGATAATAAATTTATAGTTTATTATGTATAGATTGCTTGTTTGCACCTTGCTGATTATGCTCAAGATTACGCCATACTGCTCTGCGCAAACCGTGATGTTGGATTGCTATTTTAATCACGAAACGCATAGAACTAAAAACGGTATAGAACGCTTCCACTATTTATGGAATGATGAAAAAGATTCGGGGTTTAGTTCCTGGGGCGCTATATTTAAAATTAACGGATTTGAGTTAGATACTTTAAACAAAGCGCCGACGCTGGCTAATTTGCACAATAGTATGATCTATATTATCGTTGATCCGGACACAAAAAAAGAGAACGCAAATCCTAATTACATTAAAGCTGCCGATGTTGAGCAAATTTCGCTTTGGGTAAAAGCCGGTGGCGTATTGGTGATGATGGCAAATGATAGTGCCAATGTAGAATTGATTCACTTTAATGCCCTCGCTGCAAAGTTTGGTCTTCGTTTTAACAATGACCTGCAAAATCATGTTATTGACGACGCGCACTTTAAGGATGGAGAAGCGACAGGTATTGATAATACAATTTTTACATCATCGCCGAAGATTTTCATGAAAGATGTAAGCAGTATCAGTTTAAACAATCCGGCTGCTAAAAGCGTAATTAAATCAACAGACGGATCATCTGTAATTGCCGCTACCGTGAAATACGGTAAAGGTGTTGTCTTTACAGTGGGCGATCCCTGGTTGTACAATGAATATGTAAACGGCAGGCTGCCAGCTGGGTATCAAAATGATATTGCAGCAATGGACCTGACTATCTGGCTAAAAAAACAAATAAAAAGATAACCAATTAGTAATAACTTAAATTAACAACATGAAACTTAAATTTATGGCGGGCGCGTTACCTGCATTGCTTTTATTAGCAGCCTGTAACTCGTCTTCAAAAAAAACAACTGTAGATAGTGTTACAACTGAGTCTGTTTCTAAAGCAGACACGTCGATTAAAAACACCTCGTTCTATGTCCTGAAAAATAAAAACAATGTAAAAGCTGTTTTTACCAATTATGGAGGGCGTTTGGTGAGCTTATTTGTGCCAGACAAAAAAGGTACTCTTATTGACGTGGTTACCGGCTTTAAAACTGCCGAAGAGTATAAAAAATCTACCGAGCCTTATTTTGGTGCGACGATAGGTCGGTATGGTAATCGCATCGCTAAGGGCAAATTTATGCTGGATGGCAAACAGGTTACACTCACCATTAATAATGGCCCCAACACGCTGCATGGTGGCAAAGCGGGCTTTCAATACGTGGTATTTAACGCGAATCAGAAAGACGAGCACACTTTAGAATTAAGTTATCTATCAAAAGATATGGAAGGCGGCTTCCCGGGGAATGTAAAAGTAAAAGTTACTTATACCCTGAACGATGATAATGAACTGCATATGGACTACGAAGCTACTACTGATAAAACCACGGTAGTGAACCTAACCAACCATGCATTCTTTAACTTAAATGGCGAGGGTAGCGGTACAATATTAAACCATATCGTACAGATCAATGCAGATAAGTATACACCGGTCGACTCTACATTAATCCCGACGGGTAAATTAGAGCCTGTTGCGGGTACACCATTTGATTTTAATAAACCAACTGCCATTGGTTTGAGGATCAATGATAAAAATCAGCAATTAAAAAATGGTACTGGTTATGATCATAACTTTGTATTAACCGGTACAGCTCCCGGTAAATTTACCCATGCTGCCAGCGTACTAGGCGATAAAAGCGGTGTATTAATGGATGTATATACCCAAGAGCCAGGTTTGCAGTTTTACAGCGGTAATTTTATGCAAAGCAAAAATACTTTTAAAGGTGGTAGCAAAGATGATTTTAGAACAGCGTTTGCGATGGAAACACAACATTTTCCTGATTCGCCAAATGAACCATCTTTTCCTACCACAACTTTAAAACCAGGGCAAACTTATAAGACATCGTCTTACTATAAATTCTCTGTAAAGAAATAGGGATGATAAATAATCAGCAAATGATAATATCACCCGATGTTTGAAACGTCGGAAAAATAATACACATAAAAAAGGCGAGCTAAAAATTAGCTCGCCTTTTTTATGTGTATTTATGCATATTAGTTGTAAATAAAACTACCGTCGCCTCTGCGTTGCATGTTTTTACCATTTCGTTGTGGCCTGCCGCCCCATTTTTGAAGGTTAAGACGTAGCCCAACCATAAAATAACGGCTTAATGTACTTGATATCGTGTTGGTTATGCCTCCGTCAGCGGTAACATCCTGCCTGATAAAGCTGTTTTGATGCAATAAATCAAAGACATCAAAGGTTAAAACCAGATTTCTTTTCTCCAGGAATTCCTTTTGAAAACCAACATTCACTACAAATGGATTGGTTGCATTTTGGATACCGCTAACGAAGTTTTTTGATGCACTATAATTAACCTGGTAAGTCTTTAAAAAATACATCCTGCCATCAATAGCTAATTTTGTGGTTTGATACAGACTTGAATAACCCTTGGGCGATGTCGTAAAGGTTCTGGTTAAGTTATAACCGACATAAGGGTTTATTTCGATATTGTCATTAGGATTTATCCTGGGGCCAAATCGGTCATCAAATCTCCAGGCCGTATTATGATATAAGATATTATTACTCATTGCAGTAGAGTAATCATAATTGATGCTACCGTTTAATGATATGTTATATCTTCTATCATCAAGTTGCTTTGATATACCGTAACCGCCACCGTATGAGTGTGACCCTCCAAGGTTAATAAAATGAACTTCATTTATGTTTTTGTAAGTAGCCGCGGCGGCTGGGATACCCGGATTGCCATTGGCAGGCGGGATTGAATCATGCGCAGCGGTAAGTATGGTACGTATGTTTAATGTGTTTGTAGTTATTTTATTAGTATAAAAGTTTGCGTATGCGCTTAATGAGATATTGAATCTTGAATTTGCTATATAATTGTTATAAGAGCCATTAATAGCGTGATTAAATCCGGGGTCAAGGTTTGGATTACCAACAATGATGTTGTTGGGGTTTGAACGGTCTGTAAAGGGCTGAATTTGTTGGAATTCCGGATCTATGTTTGCACCATTATAATTTAACTGTATTCGTTGAGTGCGGGACCAGGCATAAGAAAAACGAAACGCAGGTATTATTTTAAAATTTGTGCGCGAAGTTCCAGCATTTTGAAAGGTATTATTATCAACCTTAGTGCCCACCAATTTATAATCAATTGCCGTAGCACCAATTGATAGGTTAACCTTTTTGCCATCATAGCGATAATTGGCTGTATAGCGTGATTGGGTGGTTGAGAAATTATAGATATTGCTTAGGTCGGGCCGTTCAACTAACTTGCCGGTTGCAGTATCTAATTCGCTCTGTATTGACCTCGCGTTGTTGTTTGATTGAGATAGTTCTGCCCTTAACTCAAGCAGCGAAAACTCAGCCAATGGTTCTGTATAAGTTGCAGTTCCTGAAAAAGAGGAATTTTTATTATTACGTGTTGTCAATACATCTATTGTCGAATCGCGTAAATGCACGTTTTGTGTGCTATCGGCGAAGTATTTATAAAGTTTATTAGAGCCGCCATCAGCCTGTGAATCTGAGTGAGAAGCATTTAGCGTAATTGAGATATTTCTTTTAGGTTTTCTAAATAAATGCACATAGAGGGCATTGATGCCATAATTTTTATTTTCATTGGAGCTATAGCCTGTGCCGTTGCTTAACCGGTGCTGAAACAGGGATGTACCTGTTGAATCCCGAAAGTTATCTATCTGATCTCTTGTATAGTTATTTGAATTGGATGAAGCAGACGTGCCAAAAGACGGATTAAGTTGTAAAAAATTTAAACTATCCATCTGGAAATCCATTTGGAAATGCATGTTTTGTCCATGGCTTTTACTTTCGTTTCCACCGTGTTGTGAAAAATAGCTGGGACCTAAACTGGTATTGTTAAATCCATACTGCGTGTTTACCGAATTATTATTGCTAAACCAATAAGAGTAACTGGTATTTACCTGTATTTTTTTACTCCACTGATCACGGTAGCTGATGGAAGGCGAACCAGTTTTTGTTGTTCCTGGATTCCCACCGCCTATGCCGTCCACAGTACTTTTGGCATTTCCAATAACACTGATAACCTGGTTGGCATCAATACGCTGAACCGAAATTTGTGTATTGAAACGACCATTATTGCCGTACTGGTCTGTAGTGCGGCCCGTTATACCTACTGATCTGTCGGGTTTGGTAGTGATGTTTAATATTTTTTGAGGTAAACCTGTTTTAATTCCGGTACGGGCGGCTTGCTCACCATAGTCGTCAACTATCTGGATTTTTTCAACTATATCAGCTGGTAGGTTTTTGAGAGCTTGTGATATACTACCACCGGCAAACTCCTTGCCGTTCAATTTAGCCTTTACAACGTTTTCTCCCTGATGTACCAATGATCCGTCTGAGCCAACTTCCATACCTTCCATTTTCTTCACTAATTCGTCAAGAGTGGCATTTGCACGTACTTTATAATCGCTTGCCCTGTATTCGACCGTATCAGTTTTATAGGTTACGCTTGGCGTGCCATTAATTTTTACCTCATTAAGCAGGTTAGTTTCTGTTTTTAACGTTATGGGGTCTAAAACGATTTTTTTTGCGACATCGCTATTTAGATATTTCTTAACAAAGGTTACGGAGCCGATGCTTGATACAGTAACATTGAATGCTGCTTTTTTTACGTCTTTAAAAACAAAAACTCCGTCTTCATTAGTTGCTCCTCTTAAAGTATCTACGGCCGATTTTAATACTACTAATGCACCTATAACGGTTTCTCCTTTTTCGTCCTTTACTACACCGCTCACTTCGCGAGATGGTAAAGGAGGTGGTAGCGGTTTGCTGCTTTGTGCAAACAATTGATCCGACAAGATTATTAATAGCGTTATAACAAATAAAAATTTTCTCATATTGAGGTATAAGGGGAGTATCAGGGTATTATATTATTAGTGGATATTCTATTTTTTAGCGAGGGTATATTTACCCCAAAAATCGGTTGGTGCTATTAGCTCCTGGTAATCAATGTTGTTTCTGCCACCGCCTGCGCCGCCACGGCCACCACGACTACGACCACCGCCTCCGCCACCAAATCCGCTGGTGGTTGGTGCAGATATGCCACTCAGCAACAACTGGTAAGTAAATTCTTTCGGATCATTGGCTGATAATCCCAGTTCCTTAAGCGGCACAGCCATCTCGTAGGTAAGGTTACCCTGTTCATCATAACCAACTAATGATTTAATGCTGTATTCGTTATAAATAGATATCAGCGTATCTGTAATTTCTTTAAATCCTAAAACTTTGATTTCTTTAGCTGCCGAAATGAATTGTTTATGAGCTTCCTCTGTAGCCGCTTTTGCTGCCGAATCTGATAGGATAGCCCCGCCATTTCGGCCACCTCCAAAGCCGCCGCGACCACGCCCGCCGCCTGCCCTGTTAACAACCGGATAGGTTAAACTAAAAGCATCTTTGTCATTTTTTTTATCTGCGGTGTTGATATTAAGTGTTATACCACCCGCTGCAATTTTAGCATTATTTGTAGGGTCTGTTGATTTTACAACCAGGTAAAGGTATTTTTCATCGTTTGCTAAGGTGTAATATAACTTAACCGCTTTATTATAGGCCTGAAAATCATCTTTCCATTCGGTTAAATTACCATCAATTTTAACGTTGGGAACGGCCCATACACTGGTGCTTTGTATGCTTTTTAATTTAGTTTGGGCAGCTAATTGCGAAATGCCGGCGACTAATAAAAGCAATGATAGAATTCCTGTTTTCATATCGTGTTTTATTTAAAATTGATTGAGGCGAAATTACGACGAAGGTTTAATCAATACATCAATGTCATATAATTGTTGCTTAAATGTCATGTGATTGTTGCACAAAGAGTTGGTTTAACTAGTATATACATGATCTATAAAATGTTTTTCTTTATTATTTACTCAACTAAACAGATTAAATAAAACTCTTTTAAAAAATATTTGCAGCACTGATTTTTAATCCTACCTTTGCAATCCCAATCGGGATGTAGCGTAGCCCGGTATCGCGCCACATTTGGGATGTGGAGGCCGCAGGTTCGAATCCTGCCATCCCGACGATACCAAACATATTATAGCCACTATTTAACAATAGTGGCTATTTTTGTTCTAATGGCTAAACCACCGCCTTTGGCGGTAGGTCATGGGTGGAGGCTATGCCAGAAACCACTATCTTAGTATTTGTGACGAAATACAGGAAATTATCTCATAGCTTTTACTATTGTGTGTA
>NZ_JAJIWO010000003.1 GCF_020880695.1 Mucilaginibacter sp. UR6-11 | reverse complement strand
GTGCCCAATTTTATAAGAACCCTGTGAACTCACGTTCACGGGGTTTCTTTGTTTATAACCCAGGCCTGAACCAGGCAGAAATAATCATCTCAGCCACACCGGTAATGCCCCTTAAGCCGGTAGCAAAAACAAGCGTTTCCCGGGTATCAGCCTGTATGCCGGTAGTAAAAACGGCCCTTTTCCGGGTATCCCGCCCGATGCCGGTAGTAAAAATCGCCTCTTTTCGGGTATCGGGCCCTATGCCGGTGTGATGTCTTGAGTTAATTGGCTGATATTCATATGTTAACCCAATAGCATCCATAATCCTTGCTGACTTGTAAAGCAAAGCGGCATTCCGGCTGAATCCTAGCCACGTCCTAAAATAGAAGTTATTTAATAAGCAATCAGGTTCGGCAGCAGGTATCCATCTTATAGGTAAGACGGTTGATAGTATCTTATGCAACCATAATCTGATTAACAAGGGTTCTAAAGAAAAATATACAGAGTTATTGCAAGGAGCTGGTTATTTCAGTACGCCTTTATCCAAATCTTCATCATCATTATGAGCTATCTTTTTAACATATAACTCATCAACCAAAATAATTAGAATGGCCAGTAGCGGCACGGCCAGGATAATACCTAAAGCCCCGGAAACGGTACCCATTATCAGCTGGCTTATTAACGTTAATGCCGGCGGTAAATTGATCATCTTTTTCTGGATCATGGGCGTAACAATATTAGCCACTATAGTTTGCGAAACGATATAGATCACCGCTACCAATATAGCCATATTGGTACTTATGGTAAGCGCCAGCAGCACACCGGGGATCATGGCTATCAATGAGCCTATACTGGGTACCATTTCTAACAAGCCGGTTATTAGGGCTAATATTAAGGCTACTGGTACGCCTACTATTGTTAACGCCGTACCTATTAATATCGTAACAAACAACATGGAAAATAAGGTGCCCTTAAGCCAGCCTTTTAATGAAAGGCTGATGCGGTCCATAATATGTTTGCCCAGTTCTTTTTTATTATGGGGTACTAATACCAGTATACCGTCCTTATACAGCGATGGATTGGTGGTGAAAAATATCCCGAGGAATAAAATAATATACATATCGCCCAAAACTCCAAAAGTGGTGCTGAAAAATCCCTGCACCGTATTCAGCATTTTTTGTGAGTTAAAGCCTGATATACCCTGCAATACTTTTTGACCGGCGGAAGTTTGCGAAAGCTTGACCTGCGCATTTTTAATTGTATGGGGCAGTGTGTTGCTCAGCTCGGCAACCTGCTCCTGGATCTTAGTGCCCATAAACCAAAATAAAGCAACCAGTAATATTACCGTGCTTAGTATAGATATGATCATGGCGGGTTTGCGGTTCAGCTTGGTTCGTCGTTGTATCATGTCACCCAGGCCATGAAAATATACCGAGATAAGGGCCCCGGCCAAAACCATCAACAGGATATCAAAAGCAACCCTTATCACTAATATGGTTACTACCAGCAAAGCTACTATGCCTACAGTCTGCCATACTTTGCCGGCATATGTTAATTCTATTTTTTCTTCGGATTGCTTTTTGTTTGCTGCCATGTTTATAAATGTATAAACAATACTGGAAATTAGGTTAAATGTTTTAAATGTTTACCGCCTATACCCCGTGCAGCCGATGGATATTAATAAAGCTTATACAGTATCCAGTGATCCGTCTCGTAAGCTTTTTGTAAGGTGGCGTAATTGTTACCGGTTTGATAAATGACAGGGCTGTATTTGCTGTTTAATATGGTATAGCCGGACAATAAATTTTTTGTGTTAGCGATAAGGATATAGTTTACGTATTGCCCGGGTGTTTCAATGGCGCTCAAAAAATTTTCCTGGTAGGGTAGTGTAAGGTCTGCCACATTATTGGTGAAGGCTACAATGGGATAAGCTACGGCATCATCAATCAATATTTTTGAGCCGTCAGGTAAACCGTTCAGGTAGTTTGCCATGTCACGGTTCTCGTCCTGTTGCCCGTCAACCGTCCTGTTTTTTAACAAGGTGATGAAATTGCGCTCATCATCAATTAATGACGTATTTAAAAAGTAATAGCCGGTATACAGTTGCACTAATATAATTAGGCTCAAAACTGATTTAAACAGTATAGTCCTTTTAACTGGCTGCGCCTTTATTATAAAACAAAGCACTGCCAGTATCAGAAATATAAGGTAGTATGGGTACAGCAAAAAGGCCTTGTCATATTTGATATGCAAAAATTCTACAAATGCAAATGGGGTTAACAAGGTTAAAATTTGATAAGCATTGCGCCTGAAAAGAGTTATTGCAAATAATATCAGCGGGCAGAACATCACTATCCTGGCCGAGATCAGCAACGATATTTCAGGCGATTGAAAATCGGGGTTAAGCGCAATTTTTTCATAGGAGAGCCTTTCAGCCAAAACATTCCAGTTAGCGTATGGGCTATTTAAAAAGTAGTCGGCATCATTGGCATTTGTCAGGTTAAGCATTTTATAGCAGAAGATTGTTGCTATGGGCAGGAGGAATAAGATGACGTATAATGCAAAGGTTTTGTTAATGAGCTTTCGACGTAACGACGGACTGTTGAAGCTCAGGGTCATCCTGAAAATAGATTCTTTTTCGGCCAGATTTAATGACTGTAAGGCTATTGAAAATATCAGCGGGATAAAAAACAGCGTTAACCAGATAAACTTATAATCGCAGAATAACAACAATACTAAACATATACTGGCTATAGAGATATGAAAGGTTGTATTTGAGGTATAAAACTTAAATATGTTGAGAAAAAACAAATAGAAAAATATCAATACCATATATATTGATTTGCCCGAGCAGGCTGCATACAATATCCCCGGATGAAATAAAAACAAAATGATTAGTAGCAGCAGGTAAAAGTCATCCGCAGTTTTTTTGACCAGCGTGCCGGCCATCAGGTAAAAAAGCGTAGCCGTGCCCAGGGCCGAGGCAATCGCCGGCGCAAGTAACGAACTGATTATGGTAAACGGCAAAGTGGCAAAAAAGGGTAATGCCGGCGCTGTTAAGCCAATTACCTTTAATTTATAACCCCTGCCCTCAAATATTATCCTAACCTTTTCAATATAAAAAAGGGTTTCCTGGTTAAAGTAGCCTAAGTTATTGAGGTAAATGCCGCATACCAGGTAGTAGATAGCTATCAGCATTGTAATAATTACCAGCGTTTGGCCGCGTGATATATTTATTTTAAACTTTAAGCTCATTCGGCAGGCGCAGGTTGGTTATTAATTTTACTTAAGCCATGATCGGTTTTTTCCCAATAAAAAGGCTTAACAATTAGCTGGTACAGGGCCTTATAGGCAGCCCACGAGTGTAGCAACCAGTAAATGGGGTTTGCTATGGCAAATAGTATAAGCTCATAGTAACGGCGCTTAAATACCGCCATCATATTTACATAGATCATTAATATGTTACCCACCATCAGGTTAATGATAGACATGAAAAGCACCCAATCCGGAAAAATTGAGCGGATAGAGGTTAAATCAAATATCAGATAGCATAAAAATATACCCAGCAATAGCGGGTATACCAAAAAGGTAACGGGTGTTGCGCCAATAAAAAAGTTAAAGCCCAGGAACCCCTTCCAGCCTAATTTCTTCCAGAGTTTTACGGGGTTGCGCATATGTACCAGGTGGGTTTGCATATACCCTTTAATCCAGCGCGAACGCTGGCGCACCCAGTTAAACATTTCATTATTGGCTTCTTCGTAAGTGGTAGAGTTGATAATAGCTACCTTATAACCTTTTGCATAAGCACGCACACCCAGGTCGGCATCTTCCGTTACGTTAAACGGATCCCATCCGCCCAACTCCATTAAAAATTCAAATTTAAAGTGATTACTGGTTCCGCCCAGGGGGATGGGGATATCAAAAGTATCCAGCCCAGGTAACATATAATCAAACCAGTAGGAATACTCAAGCGTAAACATACGGGTAAGAAAATTTTCGCCGCGGTTAAAGTAATTTAACGCGCATTGGATACATACATAATTAACGGGCAACTTATTAAACAGCGTAACTACTTTTTTAAGCTGATCGGTATCGGGTATGTCCTCGGCATCATAAATGGTGAGGTATTGCCCCCGCGAAAAATGCAGGCCGTAGTTGCAGGCCTTCGGCTTTGTTTTAGGCATATGGAACGGTACCACAATAACCTCAAATACAGCCGGGAAATCCAGGTCCCTTACCGCAGTAAGCGTTTTGTCATCGTCTTCTTCAATCAATAATTTAATATCCAGCTTTTCGCGCGGGTAATCTAAACTTTGCAGGTTCCAGATCAGTTTTTTGATCAGCCTATCTTCTTTGTATACCGGCAGGTGTATGGTATAAACAGGCAGATCGTCATCAATAACCTGGCGAACCTCCTGGCGCGTTACGGCCTGGTGCAGTTCAAACCGCGAACCAACCAGCGCCAGGAATAACTTAAATACAATAGATACCAGGAAGAACGCACTTAATAATACGTTGATGATGATTGATGTGTTTACAAAGCTCAGCATCAGGCCGATAGCTACTGCTGTAATTATCCCAAAGGTAAAAACAAGCTGGGGTGTAGTAAAAGTAGTAAGCGCAGAGCTTTCCGGATCGCGGTTATGTAAGTCAAACACCGCCGATTTTACATATTTCTGCCCCAGCAGCACATGGCTAAGCCAGGTAATATCCAGATCTGAAGCCAGGATTATCTGCGGCTCCATATCATAAGTAAACTTTATATAGTCAATAAAAAGCTCGTCGCTGGGATTAGCCATCAGCGTAACTATCTTATTCTTCTCTACCCGTAAAGGCAGGGCCAAATGCGCGTCTGCAAACTTTAAATCGGTTTGGGCCAATATGTCAAGATCATAAGCTTCGTCACGGATCTGCTTAAATTCATAGCCCGCGTTAAGCAATGAGCGTTCATAATTTTTACGGCTCAGGTAACCAAAGTTCAGTAATATTTTAATGTATGACAGCCCCGACCGTCTTGAAAAATCGTCAATCTTATCCTGATCGGCTTCTGTTATAAAGCCGTCATGGATCAAAAGCTCGGGGATTGACATCTCCATTATTATAGATTAAATAAAATGTTAAACAGTTTAAAAAACTGAGGTAATAAGCCGGTTATGCGCCAAATTACTCACTAAAAATATCTGTTGATTTTTGAACCTTGGCACGTATGTACAGGAACGACAGCAGGATCAATGCCAGCATACCCAGCAAAATGTACAGGTTGTAGCTTTCCCAGAAACGGGTAAGCACGCTTTTGGTATCAATATACTCCAGGTTCTCGCTTGATTTGCTGATGTTAAATAAATACTTGTTCATGTTAACATCAGATATAGCTACGTTACTTGACAGGGTCGACAACTGCTCGGTAATGGATCTTGAGGCTGATGTAAAGGCATCGGCCAGGTTTTTACCGGTAGCAGTAAGTACCAATACCGCGTTGTTGCTTCGCCCGTAAAAGATCTGTGCCAAACCATTTGATACCGAGTCGGACAGGGAGTAAACTATCTTGTTGTTCTCGTTATTATACAAACGGAACTTATGGTTAAACTTGATGGGGGCATCCGGGAAATCATCCATCAGGGGGTCATCATGTGATAGTAACGCAATGATGTTGTTTTTCTTCAGCTCGTTTTTATCAATGCCGTCGGCGTATTCAAACTCTGGGAAGTTGTTTGCGTTGATGTTGTTGTTTAACTCGTAAATGATCTCGCCCATTGCTGCCGCGGCATAAGGCGCATATTTTTTACTTACCACAATGCGGGTTGTACCGGAGTTAAATGCTTCAGGGTACTGGTAAAAACTCAGGTCGCTGGTGATGAATGGGTTCTTTGATTCAAGGTATGATTTATCAACATCAACCTCGGCAAAGAAGCCGTTAAAACTGGTGTTACAGTTACCCCCGCTTGAATAAAATCTAAACTCGGTCTCCAGTGTGTTGTATTTATGGTGCTGGTAACGGTTAATAGTTACCGATGTATTCAGCTTGCCGGATGCATCCAGCTTTTCTGAGCTGATCAGCATGCCGTTAAGGTAGATGTTTAAGTAACCGCGGTCGCCCTGTGCAAGGCTGCTATAATTAGCTATAACACGTATCTCAACTTCTTTTGGGGTAAAGCTAAAGTCGGAGTTTTTAAAGTTGTAAACGCTTTTTAAATTACCAATGCCCGACATGAAGTTGGTAGTGCCGCCAATTTGCCTGAATGATAATTTTGAACGGTTTTCGTCAATGGTTTTAAAGAACTTATTCTCAGCATTGTCTATTAACAGGTAGTCGCCAAAAGTTGAATTAAGAATATTCATGTTACCCAGGGCGGTAATGGTTTTTTCGTAGCCGGCATCATCGCCGCCGCTTACAAACAATACTTCAGATGGAACAGCAGCTTCTGCCAATGATTTAACCGTAAGTAATTTACCCTTTACATTAATCAGCCTGGTTAGGGTATCAATACTTCTTACTACTGACTTGTTTAAATAAAATAAGCCTTCGTTTTTTTGCGGAACAACTTTAATCAATGCCCGCTCGTTGGCGGTAAGCTTGGACATATTGCCTACTACAATATAGTTTTTTATGCTGTCGGGTAATAGCCCTTCCTGGTAAACTGCGATATTTTTAACATCGGCTTTCTTTAACCTTGAGTATGACCAGGCTACCGCTTTCAGATCATGCAATGATGGGTTTTTAGGATAAACAATGGCTTTCATGGTTTCAAAACAATTGCCAATATTTACGTTGTTAAAGAAATTGGTTGTGCTTTTTACCAGCGAGAGGTATGAATAACTTTTTATCTTCATCCACATAGCCGGGTTATCCAGGTCCTTGCATTTCTCGTCGGTCACCGTACATAAGGTTTTAACCTGTATTTTCAGGAATTTATCAGACGACATATCCGCACGGCTTAAGTTAAGTGTAATCGTCATGACAGAGTCCTGCGAAAGCCGGCTGCTAAAAGCCGGTCTGTCATTGATGATAACGTTGATGTACGACAGATTTTTAATTAAAGCCTGCGATGGCTGTACAAACAAAACTACTTTACTTCCGTTCAGCTCAATGCTCGGATCTATTTTCAGATAATAAGCACTGCTGCCGCTCATGCCTACAATAGCATCGTCATTATGGCCCATGGCATGAAATGAGAGTATCCTTTGCGCAAAAGTTGAGGTGCTTAATAAAAAGAAAAAGGCCAGTGAGGTAAATAATTTGGTCATTGGTGCAGTATTAGTTGATTACGTAAAATTCTACTCTAAAGTAATTGCCATTGTCATCGCTGCGGTAAAACAGTTCGCCACCCATTTCCTGGGTAATTAGTTTGGCTATTGACAGGCCCAGGCCCAGGCGGCTCTCTTTGCTGGTATGGGCCTCATTTAATGTTTTTAGCTTGTTAAACATCATGTCAAGTTCATCCTGTCCAATCGCTATTCCCTCGTCAATAATTTCAAAAACAAATTTTTGACGTTGTAAACTGGTTACGATACGGATGTTGTTATTGGTTTGTGAGAATTTGATAGTGTTTGATAACAGATTCTGAAATATCTGGCCGGCAAAAACTTTATCCAGTTTAACATTTAACGGCAGTTTTAAAATGTCGTCAATCAAATGGATGTTTTTCATTTGGGCGGTTTCCATCAGCCCCCTGAATATGCGCCTCACTTCAATGTTAATATCAAATATTTCCATGTTGAAGTTCATCTCAGGCGATTCTATTTCTTTTACATCCATCAACTTGTTAAGGATGTATTGCATTTTTTCTGCTGATTCTGAAATATAGTCTGCAAATTCTTTCTGGTCGGCACTTAAACGATAATCTTCCTCTTTAATCATGTTATTACTCATGATGATGGAGCCGATAATATTTTTCAGATCGTGGCCGGCTATATTAATGAAACCGTTTTTTTGCTCATCCATTTTTCGCAGCCGCTCGTACTGCATGTCAATAATGGTGTTTTTTTCGATAATATCACGGTTTTGATTTTTCAGTTGCTCGTTTGATTTTTCGATAAGCAGCTGCGACCGTACTTCGCGCTCAATAACCTTATAGCGGGCATTTGGAATAAGGCATGAAATAGCCGTAACAATGAAAAAAAACTGCCCGCCGTTACTAACAAACAAATCAACGCTGTACTCGTTTAAGGCATTAAAAAATATAGTAAGCAATATCAACGCAATAAGCGATTGAATGACAGAATTTACCGGCTCCCAAAATACCTGGATATTGAAAAAAAGGATAATTGCCGAGTAAACCAGGAAGTAAACATTTAATTGCTGTATATTAACCACATTACACAATATGGCCGAGGTGCATGAAAGCGCAAAGAAAGTAAGGTGTAATAAGATACGGTAATTGTAATTTTTACTTTTAAAGACCGTGTATAAACTGTAGATTAAAATGTCTGTTATAAGGCGTACAATTAAAAACTGTACCCAAATACCAGGGTTATAAATAACATCGATAATAAACGTTAAAGGATATAAAAAAAGAATAGTCCAGATGATATTATTGGTCTGGTACCAGGCTTTTTTTAAAATTTCTTTTGAAAATTCGTCTTTAGTAATTTGAACAAACATTATAAGTTTTTAAATTATATAAAGATTAAAATTATTTAGTGAAATAAACTTATAATTAAATAAGTGAAAAAATTAGTTAAACCAGGTGCCATAACCTTAATAGTTTGCCGGGCATTGATGATCCTGTTTCTATTCGCGCAGGCTACATTAGCAAAAAACAATCCAATTACATCGCCGCCGCGTTCGCGGGCATTTAAGCGGGCCCAAAGTTTAGATAATGGCATAAGTATTTCGTGGCTTGACCAAACCTGGGCCAGGGATATATTGAATGATAATGCTGTTACCGCAACCGATTTTGAATTGATTAAAAGGCTGGGTTTTAAAAGCGTGAGGCTACCAGTGGCATTTGCGTTTTTCGAATCAAAAAATATACCGGCAGACAGCGCTTTTAAGCGTATTGATAAAGTAGTCGGGCTATGCCGCCTCTACCGCCTGAAGCTGATAATAGATTACCATTATGGCCAGTTAAATGACAGTAATTATCTGACAGAAACGCCTAAAATTATTAACTCATGGCTCACTGTCACCCGGAGATATATACATGAAAACCCCGATAATGTATTGTTTGAAATATATAATGAGCCCGCGCGCATTAACCCCAGGGTGTGGAAAGATGCGGCCTATAATATAGTTACAGCTATACGAAAAGTTGATAAAAAGCGGACGTTGATTGTGGGCGCGTCAAACTTTAACAGTATTTATGAATTAAGCCGCAGCGAGCCTTTGGCCGATGATAATATTATTTACACGGTGCATTTTTATGAACCTTTTTTATTTACACATCAGGGTGCCGCCTGGGTGGGCGACCAGGTAGCTACCACCGGGGTAACATTTCCTTATAATGCGGAAAGTTTTCCCATAATTAATCCAAAAGCAAAAGGCACCTGGGGCGAAACAAACTTTTACCAGTACCGTACCGACGGAAATGAGCAATCACTGGCTGACAAATTATCAATTGTTAAAAAATGGGCGGCTAAATATGATGTCCCGCTTATTTGCGGAGAATATGGAGCCTACAATAAATATGCTGATCTGGACAGCCGGTGCCGTTATATTAAAGCGATGCGCAGCACCCTGAAAAAATTAAATATACCCGGGATACTATGGGATTATAACAGCGCTTTTTCTGTTTTCACCGGCCCGCCATCTTTAAAAACCCTGCCCGATTGCATGAAAGATGCTATAGGTTATGACGACAAAAAAAAATGATGTTTTATTGAATGTTTAAATCATTACCTTTGTAAATTAATTGTTTACTATGATATTTTTTGAAGAAAAACGGAAAGAAGTGATGGCGCACATCGAGAAATTCATGCTCGAAAAGATGCAGGAATACTTGAAGCCCATTGACACGATCTGGCAGCCATCTGATTTTTTACCGGATTCTACGAAAGATAATTTTTTTAGTGAAGTTAAAGACATGCGCGACACCGCCAAAGGCTTATCGTACGACCTGATGGCTGTTTTAATTGGCGACACGATTACGGAAGAGGCCCTGCCTACTTATGAATCCTGGCTGACTATGGTTGAGGGCGTATCCAGAAACGAAGAAGGTGGCTGGATGAAGTGGACCAGGCAATGGACCGCCGAGGAAAACCGCCATGGTGATCTGCTTAACAAATACCTGTACTTATCCGGCCGGGTGGATATGCGTGCCATGGAAGTATCAACCCAATATTTAATTGCCGACGGATTTGATATCGGTACCGGTCATGACCCTTACCGTAATTTTATCTATACTTCTTTTCAGGAACTGGCAACCAACGTATCGCACCGCAGGGTTGCATCACAGGCAAAAAAAGACGGCGATAACCTGTTGTCAAAAATGTGCGGTGTTATCGCATCTGATGAGATGCGCCATGCCAAGGCCTACAAATATTTTATAGAAAAGATTTTTGAGGTAGACCCGAATGAGGCGATGCTGGCATTTGAAGATATGATGCGCAAAAAGATTGTGATGCCTGCTCATTTTTTACGCGAGGTTGGTTTAAAGATCGGTCAGACTTTTGGGCATTTTACGGATGCTGCACAACGATTAGGTATTTATACTGCGGTTGATTATGTGGATATATTAAAAGAACTAATTACCGATTGGCATATTGAAAGTATTGGTGACTTAAGCGAATCAGGCGAGAAGGCCCGTGATTACATAGTGGCATTACCAAACCGGTTGCTGCGCGTTGCCGAAAGAATGAAGAACCCAACGCTTGATTATAAATTTAGCTGGATAAAGGAGTAACCTTTACCCCTTTCCTTAAAAGGGAGAGGGGGTGTAATTTAGTGGCGGTTTAGTCAAAGTTATCCCTCTGTAACCAGATCAACCCCTCTGCTATCGTCTGTCAAATCTTCAAACAAACTGTTTAAGATAGACTCGATGGTAAGCGAGTTTACATCATCTACATAATGTTCATTACGGGTTATCCACAGCTCACCCCCTTTGATAACCAGGCTGAAAAGAACCCCGTCATAAAGCTCGGGTTGTGAGATCTCTACCGCATCGCCAACTTTCTCAATTTTAAAACTAATGTCTTCCTGCCTTTGTTCTTTAAACAAGGGGTTTAACTTTTGCTGCAAATGCGCCAGTAATTCATCCGGATTAATGTTGGTATGTAGGGTTATCACTTTCATATATAAATTACAATCGAATTGTATAATTGTTTAATTTCCCACTTTATCATTTCATAGCAAATGAAATGCAGCGGTTTTAAAATATCAATGTCATGAACTATAAATTATTGGGCCGATCAGGTCTTAAAGTATCAGAGTTATGCCTGGGCACCATGGGCTTTGGCACCGAGGCCGGCTGGGGAGCGGATGCGGCAACCAGCTTTGCAATTATGGATTCCTTTACCAATGCCGGCGGCAACTTTTTAGATACGGCCAATGTATACAAGCTAGGTACCAGCGAGAAGATAATAGGCGAATATATCAGCAACCACGATCGCGATTATTTTGTACTGGCTACCAAGTATTCCTTAAAAGATAACCTGACCAATCCCAATGCATCAGGTAATAACCGTAAAAACATGATGCGCAGTGTTGAGGAAAGCCTGCGCCGTTTAAAAACCGATTTTATTGACATGTTGTACCTGCATATATGGGATGATATTACGCCTATTGATGAAGTAATGCGCGGACTGGATGATCTGATCCGCCAGGGGAAAGTAAACTATGCCGCTATCAGCGACACGCCGGCGTGGGTTATAGCCAAAGGTAATACCCTGGCTGAATTAATGGGCTGGAGCCAGCTGATAGCCCTGCAGGTTGAATACAGCCTGATACAACGCACACCAGAGCGCGAACTAATACCGATGGCCAAACATTTTGGCATGACGGTTACACCCTGGGCGCCTTTGGGCGGCGGCGTGCTTAGCGGCAAATATTTGCGTGGCGAACAGGGCCGGATAAAACCCGAAAGCAGACGACTGGACGATCGCAGCGTTAATATCACTAAGGCCGTGGTAGCCATTGCCGGCGAATTGGGCGTATCAGCAAGTCATGTTGCGTTACAATGGGTAATGAGCCGGGGCTTTTCGTCAATCCCGATTGTAGGTGCAACCAAAGTTAACCAGCTGGAAGAAAATCTAAAAACTATTGAGGTTGTCCTGACTAAAGAGCATATACAAAAACTGGATGAAGTATCAGCAATAGACCTCGGTTTCCCCGGCGAGTTTTTTAAGGAGGATGGCGTTAAAATGAATTCTTTTGGTGGATTTTATGATAAAGTAGAGAAAAGAACCTAGCCATTATAAGCGCAGTGTGTTAATCGCGAATTTTGTGTGCGACCGGTTCGTTGTTGAACAATCAGGTGATGAAGAAAATTACTTCCTGGCCATGTTCTCTAAAGCATCAATAAACAACGGCGAATCATTCAAGCTCTCAACCAGTTGCACGTGCTCTCCACCCAGCGCACGGAATTCGGCGCCATATTCTTCGGTAACTTCGTAAACGGTTTCCAGGCAATCGGCAACAAAAGCGGGACAAAGTACCAGCAGACGCTTTTTGCCTTCGTGGGCAAGTTGCTCAATCACTTTACTGGTATAAGGCTGCACCCAGGGGTCATTACCCAGGCGGGATTGAAAACAAACCGTATAATTTTCTTTGGAGACGCCCATTTTTTCGGCAATAAGACGTGCCGTATCATATGATTGTGCCGAGTAACAAAACTTATTGGTATCATTTAAAGTGTCGCAGCAGCCATCAACCTGCAGGCAATAGGTATGGGTATGATCGCATTTTTTAATCTGCCGCTGCGGCAACCCATGGAAGCTAAACAATACATGATCATAGGTTTCGGGCTGATATTTTTGCGCATTGTTGGCGAAGGTTTGTATCATCAGTTCATCATCATGAAATGAATTGATGAACGAAATATTGGGGATGGTTTGCCAGGTTTTAACCAGCTCCATTACCTTTTCCTGTACTGAGCCGGTACTTGCTGATGCATATTGCGGGAACAACGGGATAACTTTGATATCGCTAACCAGGTTTGCCTTCAGGCGTTCTAAAGCCGACTCAATAGAAGGGCTTTGGTAGCGCATGGCCAGCTCAACCTGGTACTCATCGCCAAGGCGATCCTGCAAGGCTGCATGTTGTAATTTGCTGTAATGTAATAAAGGCGAGCCGGTTTCACTGCTCCATATCTGCTGGTATAATTTGGCTGATTTTGGCGCACGGAAAGGCACAATAATCCCCTGCACTAATAGGCTGCGCAGTACCGGGTTAATATCAATAACCCGCCCGTCCATTAAAAACTCGTTTAAGTATTTGCGTACATCCGCAGTGCTCGGGCTATCAGGGGTACCCAGGTTAACCAGTAAAATTCCTTTTTTAGACATCGGCGTAAAAATAGCAAAAAAGAGCTTAACCCCCTAAATGGTTAATTTTATTACCGGAAGATTAGATTGTGAAGCGGCGGCAGGTTAAAACTTCTCCAGTTCGGCTTTAACTTCTTCCATTAACCACATCGGTGTTGAAGTTGCGCCGGCAATGCCAACTTTATCGCCGGGGGCAAACATAGCTAACTGCAGCTCGCTGCTTGATGAGATGAAAAAAGTGTTAGGGTTATGCTTGCGGCAAACCTCATACAGCACCTTGCCGTTTGACGATTTTACACCGGATACAAATACAATTTTATCAAAGTTTTTTACAAATGCAGGCAGGTCCTTGTCTCGGTTTGATACCTGGCGGCAAATGGTATCATTAGCATTCAAATCATAACCACGCGCGGTAAGTTCTTCCTTAACCTGGTAAAACTTTTCCATGCTTTTGGTGGTCTGGCTGTAAAGGGTAATATTTTGCGGCAGTTCCACGCCATCCAGCTCGGCAATATCCTGGAAAACCAGGGCTTCGTTGTTGGTTTGCCCCTGCAGGCCGATAACCTCGGCATGTCCGTGCTTGCCAAATATTAATATTTTCTCTTTATGGTCGAAAGATGTTTTAATGCGGTTTTGTAATTTAAGCACAACCGGGCATGAGGCATCTATCAGTGTAATGTTATTAGCCAAAGCGGTGCGATAGGTATCAGGAGCTTCGCCATGCGCGCGGATCAATACTTTCTCATTGCGTAGTTCTTTCAACTGTTCATGGTCAATAATGCGCAACCCAAGGGCCTTTAAGCGCTCAACCTCTTCGTCATTATGTACAATGTCGCCCAGGCAATACAGGTAACCGTCTTCGTTCAGGATATCTTCGGCCATGTCAATGGCATAAATAACCCCGAAACAAAATCCCGAATCTTTATCTATCGTCACCTGTAATTGATATGCTCCCATCGCGTTACAAATTTACGGTTTTTTTGTCCGAATCACATACAAGTTTAATTTGTGGGGTTGGCCGTGATGATAAATGCTTTGATCTTTTTAAGCTTTAACTATTACTGCATCAGCGCAAAAAATATAAACTGGCTTGCCAATATAGCCGGTCCAACCATATTCTGTTTATTAAAACGGAATTTTTCAAACACAAAAAGTAACACCAGGCTTATAATAAACCAGCAGGCATAGTTTTGAATATGCGTGCTATTGTCCGCCCATTGCCAGTAGTTTAACCGCCCGGCCACGGGCTCTATTAGCAGATCAAGCATAACCAATAATAAGGCACCAGTTAAAACCCGTAGCCAGGCCGATTTTATTCGCAATTGCTTTAGCGATACCCCTGTCGAATAGATCAATAAAAACCAGTTTGCGCCCATTATTAACGGGACGCCATTAACAGCAAACCCCAATGTTTTTCCATAAGCATAGTTGCCAAAAAGTTGGCCCGTATGTACGCCGAGCCACTCGACAGTAAAACCTGTTATAAATACAAGCGCAAAAAAAAATATGAATTTAGTATCAAAACGATCATGGCTATAAAAAACCACCAGCGTCATCAACAGTAAATGAAACGGAACCAAATGGAGAAACAGCGGCCTGGCAACCGTAATGGAAAGCCCTATTAATCCTACCAAATGAAATATGGCGACTATCCTTACTGCATTGGCGTCACGTTTTTCTTTGCGGGTGGCTCTGAATGAATTTATATCTTGCGGCCTTTCCATATCATGGTTTTGGTAAGATGTCTTTGTACTGCTAAAAAGGCAACGAGGGTTAAGCTAAACATTTGCGCGGGGTGCAAAAGGATATTGTGCCACGCATTTTGACCGGCCGAAAGCGATACCATTATCCGGGTTAGAATGATCAGGCTCATCATAAATAGTATCAACTGCAGGTTAAGCGTCATTATCACTATCATAGGGCCGCCAATAATCAAGACAATATAGACCAAAAACCATAGTATGCTATAGTTAAATGCCGCCAGGAAATTTTTGCTAAACCCGTTTACCGCGTTAACATAGTTATTATACATGCGGCAATTTATCATACCGTTAGCCAGCAGGGCTTCGCCATTGCGGCCTGCGGCTTTAACCTGGCGCATTATTTCAACGTCTTCAACTATTTTGCCTTTTACCTGGCGGTGCCATTGGTGCTCGCGGTAAACCCCGGCGTCAAAAAGCATAAACTGGCCGCTGGCCGCAGCCACTGTATAATTTTTAACCAGGTAAATTAAACGTAGCGGTAACAGGTTAAGCAGTATATAATGCATTAAAGGCACTATCAGCTTTTCGCCCAGGGTAAGCATTTGTTGATTGGCAAACAGGCTTAGCAGGCTCAGCTTATTTACATACATGCGGTGGATGGCGCTATTTACCAGGCCCGCGCTTATTTTTTCATCAGCATCAACAAACAAAAAGAAATTACCCCGCGCCTGGGTGGCCAACTGGTGGCAGGCATAGTTTTTACCCAGCCAGCCGAGTGGCAGTTCTCCGCCCTTTATCACCCTGAATTGCGAATGCCCGGCAGCAAAGCCGGCGCAGATTTCATAAGTGGCGTCTGTAGATTCATCATCCAGTATCAGCACTTCATAGTTGGCATAGTCCTGCTGATGGATAGATTGCAGTAATGCCAGGATGTTTCCTTCTTCGTTACGCGCTGGTATCAGGATAGAAACAAGGTCGGTATAATGGCGGTTTACACGGCGCAGTTTAGGATCGGATATGAAATTAAACAATGTCACCGCAAACCGCAGGATAAGAAAGAAGAAGGTAACGGCAATGGCAATTATCACTATTTAATTATTTGAGTTTGCTGTTGGTGCGCATAGGTATAATGTTGCTGATAGGCCTGCTGCAGATCAGTAATGTTATCAAAACTATCCTGTTTAACCGATTTTAAATAAATGTAGGCACCTGGTTTTTTGTTTTCAAAATGCTCTATAAAAATAGTGGCAAATACTAACTGAAAACTGCCTGTTGCCTGTTTCATCACTTTTATTATGCCCTTTTCAAATTCAATATTGGTAGTAAAATTAGAATATAGTTTTCCCTGCGGAAAAATAACCACCAGGTTACTGGGGTCTTTGAGCAGTTGCGAAGTATAATTAAGCGACTCAATAATGTCTTTCGATTTTTTATTGATTGAAAAAGCTCCGACATATTTAAGTATCGGTATCCGTTTGGACGTTTGCTCTAATAACATGACATAAAACTTCTTTTTAAAAAGCTTAGATCTCACCAGGTATAACAAAAGTCCGTCCCAAAAACTACTGTGGTTAGCAATTAACAAAATGGATTTATGCTGATCAATTTCGATATCGTTAAAAATAACCCGGTTGAAATGGCGGGCGACAGTAAACCGTACATAAAGATGGAAGACGGTTTGTATAATGAAGTTTTTTTTGGGATAGATCATATGCCGCCGTCATTAATGCTCCGCATCCAGCTGCGCTGTCAGGGCTTGTTGATGAAAGCTGTTGATCCTGTTGGTTAGCTCTTCAAATGATACCTCGCCGGCTACTCCGCAATCGTAAAGGTGAAAGAAAACAGATGGTTTAAGGCTTTCAAAATAGTCAATCAACGCGCACGAGTAAATTATCTGGCATGGGCCCTTGATGTTTTTTATCAGGCGTTCAATGCCCTTCTCCACCGTAATTTCAGTAGTATGATTGGATATTAATTGTCCCTGCGGGAAAACAACTACCAGGTTTTCTTTGTCGTTTAACAGGTTTGCGGCGTACTGTAAGGACTTTATCATTTCGCGCGAGGTACGGTTAATAGAAAACCCGCCGAACAGGTTAAGCATCATCCGCTTGCGCAGATGATCTTCCTGCATCATGATATAGAGTTTGCGTTTAAGGTGCCAGTAAGCCAGGTAATTGCCCCACAAGCCGTCCCACCAGCTAAAGTGATTGCAGAGCAATAATATAGAATGGCCCTCCTTAGGTTCAAAAGGCATAACCACCAGCCGGTTAAAATAGCTGCGCATCCTAAAACGCATATAATAAGCAAACCAGTTGCTAAATAAGTTTACTCTGCGTGCAGGTATCATGGCGCTAAATTTACTAAATATTCATCCAATGCGGGTATCACCAGCCAGTGGCCCAGTTCAACTTCATGTACTTCCGGATCAGCTAATAAATTAATAAACGGCATAGCGGCTTTTTTGGGGAACAATTCGTCATGCCGGCCAAATATCAGCCGGCATTTTATTTTATGCTGATTGATGAGATGTGCCGTTTTAACAACATCGGGCACCAGTAATTTTATTAAATTAAGGGTATAATAAACGTCAAGACGTTTTTGTTCGGTATCCATTTCGCTGTAGGCTATCTGGTACAGGCTTTCATCAATAAAACCTACTTTACGAAGGTTTTTAAGCAACGCCGGCGCTAACCATTTGCTCTTGGTCACTTTATTAAAAAGGTATTTGCCCCAGCCGCGGTTTCGCAACAGTTCAAAGCCTTTGTAAACTGAAAGCCCGTCAGGCGCCATCAATATAATTTCGTCTATCAGGTCTGCGTATTCTTCAACCAATATCAGCGCTAAATTAGCGCCGATGGAGTAGGCCATTACCGAAAAACGTTGCCGGCCATACTGCTTAAACCATTCCTCAACATATTCAAAAACCATAGCTTTGGGCATGCCGGCCAGGATCTGCGCTTCGGTCCAGTTAGCTAATTTGCTTTCACCATGAAAAAAATGGTCAAAGCCATACACATGATATTTTTTTAAAACAGATTGACTTAGCACATGAAATTGCTTTCCGGTCATTCCATAGCCGTGAAATGCCAGCATGGGCCTTTGTCCCTCGCCATATTCATGAAAATGTATTTTGCCTAAGTTTGAAATTTGTAAAAAGCCCATCAAGAATATGCTATATAATTGACAATCGCATCGGTAGCGCCGGTATGTTCGGCTACGTAAGTTTTTGCCTTATTGGTTGCCGCTGCATAGTGGGTTTCATTACCAATCAAATCAGCCACTACTTTTTTTAGCCCGGCCTCATCACTAACACTAAAACCGGCACCAAGTTTTATCAGATCCTTAGCTTCTTTAAATTTATTATAGTTAGGGCCAAATATCACTGGTAAACCAACGGCAGCAGCTTCCAGTGTATTGTGTATGCCGGCGCCAAAGCCACCGCCAATAAAGGCAATGTCTGCATATTGATATAAAGACGACAGCATACCAATGTTGTCGATAATTAAGACTTGAGTAGTGAGTGGTGGGTTTTGAGCGGTAAGTTTTGAGTAACGCTGGGCGGCGTTTTGAGGCAAAAGGCCTGTTAGGTTATTTATTTTCTCTTCGCTTATCTCGTGCGGGGCGATAATGAATTTCCAATCGGGGTATTGGGTAATTAACCCGGCAATTAACCGCTCATCAGCAGGCCAGGTACTGCCGGCTATGAAGAGCTTCTGGCCATCTTTAAACCCGCTGATCGCGGACAGGTCTTTTGGTTGTTGCGCATTCGCCCAAACGCGGTCAAAACGGGTGTCGCCGCTGACACTTACATTATTGATGTTTAGGGATTGCAGTAGATGTTTTGACTCCTCATCCTGCACAAAAAAATGACTTACAAAACTTAACATCTTACGATGTAAGCCGCCGTACCATTTAAAAAACACCTGTTCGGGCCTGAAAATGCCCGAGATAATGTATAATGGTATCCGGCGTTTATTAAGCTCGTTAAAAAAATGATACCAATACTCATACTTGGTAAATATTGCCAAAGCCGGATTAACGGTGTTTATAAACTCTTGTGCATTTTGTGCGGTATCCAGCGGGAGATAATAAACCGCATCGGCAAGCGGTGTATTTTTTCTGATCTCGTACCCCGATGGTGAGAAAAAAGTAACAACGATCTTGCTTTGAGATTGCATGGCTCTAAATCGTTCCAAAACCGGGCGCCCTTGTTCAAACTCGCCAAGCGATGCAAAATGAAACCAGACACTTTGATTAAAAGCGGTATATTTAACATGTTGGCGTCCTGTTATCCAAAGGCGCGCCTTGCTGTTGAAAGCCGAAAAAAGTAAAATCAGGGTATAGTAGATGCGTAACCCTAAGTTATATAATAATAACATTTTAAATGCGAAATCAGTATCTTCGCCGGGATAAATATAATAACAATATAAACAAATACTTTTGTGAAAATAGCTGTAGTAGGAACGGGATACGTCGGTTTGGTTACCGGAACTTGTTTGGCCGAAACCGGCAACCAGGTTATATGTGTTGATATAAACGAGAAAAAGGTAAAAATGATGCAGGAAGGCAAATTGCCTATTTACGAGCCTGGATTAGAGTTGCTTTTTACCCGAAATATTAATCAGGGCCGCCTGCATTTTACCAGCAATCTTGCTGAAGCCATTAAAGAAGCGAAGATTATATTCCTTGCTTTGCCCACGCCTCCGGGTGGTGATGGCTCCGCCGATTTGAGTTATGTATTAGGTGCAGCAAAAGACATCGCAAAACTGATCAGTGAGTATAAAGTGATCGTAACCAAGTCTACCGTTCCGGTTGGTACGGCCGACAGGATTACCGCAGTGCTTAATGAGCATACCGATGTTGAGTTTGCAGTGGTATCAAACCCTGAATTTTTGCGTGAAGGCGTAGCTGTTGAGGATTTTATGAAGCCCGACCGTATTGTTATTGGTACGTTAGATGAGCGCGCACGTAAATTAATGGGCGAATTATACTCGCCTTATGTGCGCCAGGGTAATCCTATTATTTATATGGATCAGCGTTCGTCAGAGTTAACTAAATATGCTGCTAACGCTTTCCTGGCGACAAAAATTTCATTCATGAATGAAATTGCGAACCTATGTGAACTGGTTGGCGCCGATGTTGACATGGTTAGGCGAGGCATTGGTGCCGATGACAGAATAGGCCGCAGATTTTTATTTTCAGGCATAGGTTATGGTGGCAGCTGTTTCCCTAAGGATGTGCAGGCCCTGGCCAAATCAGCCAGGGAAATAAATTACGACTTTAAAATCTTAAACGCGGTGATGGATGTTAATGACATTCAGCGTAAAATATTGGTTGAGAAGGTAAAGAAATACTTTAACGGCGATTTGAAAAATAAGAAGTTTGCCATTTGGGGCCTTGCCTTTAAGCCGGAAACCGACGATATACGCGAAGCGCCGGCGTTATATATTATTGATGAATTATTAAAGGAAGGCGCAACTGTGGCCGCGTTTGACCCGGAGGCTATGCCCAATGTCAAAACTCAGCTAGGGGATGTAATCGTGTATGCCGATAACCAGTACGATGCGTTGAAAGACGCAGACGCGTTATTGATATTAACAGAATGGTCGGTATTCCGCACCCCGGATTTTGACCAGTTAGAGTCGCTTTTAAAGGCAAAAGTTATTTTTGACGGCCGTAACCTGTACGACATTCAGAAAATGATTGATTGCGGATATTATTATAACAGCATAGGTAGAAAAGTAGTAAGCTAATGGCACGTAAACGTATATTAATTACCGGGGCTGCCGGGTTTCTGGGTTCGCATTTATGCGATAGGTTTATTAAGGAAGACTATCATGTTATTGGTATGGATAACCTGATAACCGGCGACCTGCGCAATATTGAGCATTTGTTTAAATTGGAAAATTTTGAGTTTTATAACCATGATGTATCCAAGTTTGTGTACGTACCCGGCGAACTGCATTATATCCTGCATTTTGCATCGCCGGCCAGCCCTATTGACTACTTAAAAATACCTATCCAAACCTTAAAAGTAGGTTCATTAGGTACGCATAATTTATTGGGCCTGGCCAGATCAAAAAAATCCAGGATGCTTATTGCTTCCACGTCCGAAGTTTATGGCGACCCAAATGTTAATCCCCAACCCGAAGAATACTGGGGCAATGTTAACCCGGTTGGCCCGCGTGGCGTGTATGATGAGGCGAAACGTTTCCAGGAGGCTATTACGATGGCTTATCATACTTTTCATGGACTGGAAACCCGGATAGTGCGCATATTTAACACCTATGGCCCGCGGATGCGCTTAAACGACGGCCGGGTACTTCCCGCCTTTATTGGCCAGGCTTTACGTGGTGAATCATTAACCATGTTTGGTGATGGCTCTCAGACACGGTCTTTTTGTTATGTTGATGATTTGATAGAAGGGATTTATCGTTTATTGCACAGCGACTATGCACAGCCCATGAATATTGGTAACCCCGATGAAATTACTATCCGCCAGTTTGGTGAAGAAATCATCAAGCTAACCGGGACCGATCAGCAACTGATCAGCCTGCCGTTGCCGACCGACGACCCAAAGCAGCGCCGGCCCGATATTACAAAAGCCAGGGCAATTTTAGGCTGGGAGCCTAAAGTGTCAAGAAGCGAGGGTTTAAAAATAACTTACGAGTATTTCAAATCATTGCCTGAAAAGGAGATACAACACAAGGATTTTACTTATTATAATAAAAATTAATGGCAAAGATATTAGTAACGGGTGGTTTAGGTTTTATCGGTTCACATACCGTTGTTGAGTTGGTAAACTCAGGATACGAGCCGATTATTGTTGATGACCTTTCAAACTCTGATCCTAAAATAATAGATCAGCTGGCTAAAATCATAGGGTACAAACCGCCCTTTTACAAACTTGATCTTTGCGACGAACAGGGGGTAAAAGAATTAGCCGTTAAAGAACCGGATATTGCGGGTATTATTCATTTTGCAGCTTTTAAAGCAGTTGGCGAGTCGGTTCAACAGCCAATAAAATATTATCGCAATAATTTTTATTCGTTGCTTAACGTGTTGAATGCCTTTGATGGTAGACCGGTAAATTTTGTTTTCTCGTCAAGCTGCACCGTTTACGGGCAACCTGATAAATTGCCGGTTACAGAAAGTGCGCCGGTTAAAGCTGCCGAGTCGCCTTATGGAAATACCAAACAAATAGCCGAAGAGATATTAACTGACATGCAAAAAGCAGGAAGCAGCTATAAAGTGATCTCCTTGCGCTATTTCAACCCGGTAGGAGCGCATAGCTCCGGATTAATTGGCGAGCTGCCTATTGGGGTGCCTCAAAATCTGGTGCCATTTATAACGCAGACCGCCATTGGCAAACGTGAAAAAATTACGGTTTTTGGTAATGACTACAATACACCTGACGGCAGTTGCATCCGCGATTATATTCATGTGGTTGACCTGGCAAAAGCACACGTGGCAGCTTTAAAATTAATGGAGACTGAAACTTTTAAGGGCTACGATGTTTTTAATATTGGTACAGGTCAAGGTAGCTCGGTACTACAGGTTATACATGCCTTTGAGCAATCAACCGGCCAAAAATTAAATTACCAGATAGGCCCGCGCCGCGATGGTGATGTAGAGCAGGTTTGGGGCGATGTAAGCAAATCGAAAAATATTTTGAAATGGCAGACAGAATTGAATCTGGATGTCATGATGCAATCAGCCTGGGAATGGGAGAAATATATTGCCCAAAATCCATTATAATGATGAAAAAAATAATAATAACCGGGGGCGCAGGGTTTATAGGCTCGCACGTAGTGCGCAGGTTTGTAAAAAATTATCCTGAATACAGTATTATCAATCTGGACAAATTAACCTACGCAGGCAATCTGGCAAACCTCAGAGATATTGAAAATGCATCAAATTATAAATTCATAAAAGGCGATATCGTTGATTTGCCGTTTATTCATCAGCTTTTTGCGGACGAGCAACCCGACGCAGTTATACATTTGGCGGCCGAGTCGCATGTGGACAGGTCAATAACCAATCCGTTGGATTTTGTTATGACCAACGTTGTCGGTACCGTAAATTTATTAAACGCAGGCCGCGAAATTTGGAAGGGGCAATATGATAAAAAACGTTTCTACCACGTATCAACCGATGAAGTTTACGGAACTTTAGGCGAAGAGGGGATGTTTACTGAAGAAACTGCGTATGACCCCCATTCGCCATATTCAGCTTCAAAAGCCAGTTCAGACCATTTTGTCCGGGCTTATTATGATACTTATGGCATGGATACGGTAATATCCAATTGCTCAAATAATTATGGTTCTTTTCATTTTCCGGAAAAGTTAATACCATTGGCAATTCATAATATCCAGCAGCAGAAACCTGTCCCGGTTTATGGTAAAGGCGAGAACATCAGGGATTGGTTATGGGTTGAAGACCATGCGCGCGCAATCGACCTGATATTTCATAAAGCGGCTACCGGCACTACCTATAATATCGGCGGCCATAATGAGTGGAAAAATATCGATTTGATTAGAACGCTTTGCCGCATTATGGATAGGAAACTGGGCAGGGCCGAAGGCGAATCGGAAAAATTGATAACCTTTGTTACCGACAGGGCCGGCCATGATTTGCGTTATGCTATTGATGCAACCAAGCTTAAAAATGAATTGGGATGGGTGCCAAGTATTACGTTTGAAGAAGGACTGGAGAAAACGGTAGACTGGTATTTGGCGAACGAAGAATGGTTAACCGATGTAACATCAGGTCATTATCAGCAATATTATAAAGAACAATATAACAGCCTTTAGATGTTAAATTTCTTTAAGAAGAAGGAAGAAAAAAAAATCGCGGCTTTCAATTATGATTTGATAGCAGTTGACATGCACTCGCATGTTTTACCCGGGATTGATGATGGCGCACAAACCGTTGAAGAGTCTGTGTACCTGATAAAGAAAATGATGGATGTTGGCATCAAAAAGATTATTGCCACCCCGCATATCATGGTTGATTTTTACAGGAATACACCCGAAACAATAAATGGTGCGCTTGAAATACTGAAAGCCGAATTAAAAAAGCAAAATATCGACATAGAAATTGAAGCTGCTGCCGAACACTATTTTGATGAAACTTTTGAGAAAAGGGTTGAAGAAAAAAAATTAATGACCATGGGCGATAACTACGCCCTTTTTGAATATTCATTTATAAGCCCGCCACCTAACGCATTTGAGGTTATTCAAAAAATGATGGAATGGGGTAGTTACAAACCAATTTTAGCGCATCCCGAAAGATATCCGTACATGACGGTTGAAGAGATGGCAAACCTGCGTGGCTGGGGTTGTAATATGCAGTTAAATACAATATCATTAACAGGCTATTATGGCAAGGATGTAAAGAAAAAAGCCGAGAGTATGGTTGACAATGATATAGTTGATTTTATATCAAGCGATATGCACCATCCAAAACATGCCGCCGCTTTTAAAGATGCACTTAATTATCCGCACCTGGAAAAACTGCTCTTTAATTATCCGCTTAAAAATATAATGCTGAAGTAGCGCTTAATGTGCAGTTACGAAGATCGGCACATTATTTAAACTACTCATATCTTAATGCCTCAACCGGGTCAAGTTTTGAGGCTTTTTTTGCCGGATAAAATCCTGACAGCAATCCAATTAAGGTGCACAAGGCAATAGCCGAAAGCAGCCACAACCAAGGTATAATGAATTTACCGCTTATTTGTACCGCTATAAGGTTACCAACAGCCATACCTAATATAATACCCAGCACGCCGCCGATCAGGCATATTACTATGGCTTCAATTAAAAATTGCTTACGTATAACCGCAGGGGTAGCGCCAATAGCTTTTCTGATGCCAATTTCGCGGGTGCGCTCGGTAACCGACACCAGCATAATATTCATCAGGCCTATAGCCGCGCCAATTAAAGTAATTATGCCAATGCCAAAACCGGCATACGTCATCCCGGTTAACTGACCTGACAGTTGTTGTTGAACAGAGTCGCTGCGGGTTATTTCAAAATTATCGGCACTGCCAACATTTAGTCCGCGGATATTCCTGAATAGCGAGGTAGCTTCGCCAATACTGGCGTCAAAGCCGCCCCCGTTGGTAACCATCACCGTAACAGCAAATGATGGATTTGAAATGGCGGCTATTTGTTTAGCCTTTAATATGGGTATAGTACATAGCCTGTCGCCGCCGCCAAAGCCGGCGCTTGATCCCTTTGGCGCAAAAACACCAATGATCCTGAATTTATTGCTGCCTATAAAAATTGATTTATTGATGGGGTCCTGGTTTTTAAAAAGCTTGGTTTTTATTTCATCACCTATAATGGTCACGTTGGCGCCATACTCCAGCTCGGTTCCTGAAAAATTACGGCCAAGGCCCAGTTTGTAGCCATTGGTCAATAAATAATTTTCATTAGTGCCGGTTACGGTAACGTTTGGATTTGTTTTTTCACTGCCATATTTAACAATAGCGGCACCTGATATATCCAGGTTTATGGCGACGAGGGCAGGTAATTTATAAAGCGTTTTAAAACGCTGGGCCTGATCGTAGCGTATAGAAGGATAACGTTTTCGGTGCCCCCCGTTGCCAAAACTAACTCCCGATCCGCGGTTTTGTATGGTGAATGAATTTGCGCCGAGGCTTGAAAAAGCATCAGTGGTGTATTGTTTTATACCTTCAATAGCGGTTAAAATGCCCACCAAAGCCATAATGCCGATAGCGATAATTAATGAGGTAAGCGAAGTGCGTAGCCGATTTCCGGCTATTGATTGTAAGGCTATGGATATATTTTCTTTAAGCGTGGTTTTTACCGGCATGGTATAAATATAAAAACTTGAATATAAGATTATATATATGCGGGTTTGTTACAAGTGTCGTTAAATGAAACTGACACGCCTTAAAATTAGTTATTAATTTTTTTTAAATATTTACGAACAATTTGTTTTGCAGGTAACTCAATAAATGAATAAACTAAAGCGGCAATGGCAATTAATATTAATATGGATAAACCAAGAAAGATTGACGGATTTGAAACGTGAAAAAGATGACAACACCATATATATACCGGATACTGTAAAATATAAATACAATAACTTATTTCGCCCAGGTAAATAAATACAGGCTTCGAAAAAAAAGAAGCTATATAACCTTTATTTAACGATAGGAATAATATGAATGGCGCAAAGATTATTACCAGTAATCCATTATGCAGGTTAACAGGTAACTTAAGCCCATATGATTTAATTAATGGTAACAATAAACAAGTTACTCCAGCTAGTGCAAAAAATATAATCATCGCATAATCAGTTTTAAAATACCTTTTATGTAAAAATTTCAGATAAATGAACCCTAATAAATTGCCTGTTAAAAACTCATTTAAATGTATTACCGGGCTGTAAAAAATAAAGTTCCTAGACAGATCTGACAATGTGCTTAAATGAATCGATAAAAAATAACAGGCAATTTGTGATAGTAACCATATTGCTATAATTGCAAAACATAGCTTTGTTAAACTATTTTTTAAGTAAAATCTATTATACAAAAAAGGGAATAATAAATAAAAAAACATCTCGACTGATAATGACCAATCCGGTAGATTATAGGATAGTAAATGACCAGGTATCATTGATTGTACTAAAAATATCTCTGAAAGTAACCTTTGAAAGATTATAGGGCTTACAAAAAAAAGCATACCACAAAGTGCCAATAGGTATATCGGATAAATTTTGGCAAACCTGTTGATGTAATAGTTTTTTATATCAATCCGTTTATCACCATGATGGTAGGCCACGATCATCACAAAGCCCGATAAACAAAAAAAATAACTTACTGCAACATTGAAGTTATTTAAAAGTACAAACAAAAAGCCCGTGTTAAAAGGATAGGTGCCTTTTCCAAAATGAAATATAACGATACCAATAGCTGCGATAAACCGGGTAAAGGTTAGTTGGTCAATCTTCATTAGTTTTGAAATTGTTAAACTAAACGCCAAGATAAAATAATAAGGCTAATAAATATTAAATTCACCATTTAATTGGAAATATCATGAAAACCCTCAAATCAATTTTTGTAGCGCTATTATTAACGACAATAACTATCTGCGCAAAGGCACAAGCAACAAATGCCGCTATAAACAATGTGGTAACCGCCTATTTAGATGTAAAAAATGCGTTGACCGCAGATGACGGCGCTACGGCAGCAGCAAAAGCTAAAATGTTAGCCGGCCAGATCAACGCGGTTAAGGCTGCTGATCTGTCGCCGGTACAACAAGGCACCTGGAAAAACTATGTTGATAAACTGAGTTTTGATAGTCGTCATATCAGCGAAACTACGGCTATTGACCATCAGCGCGAACATTTTGCATCACTGTCAAAAAACATGTATGCCGTTTTAAAAGCAGTTAAGGTAAACAACGAAACGCTTTACCTGCAATATTGCCCCATGAAAAAAGCGGGCTGGTTAAGCAATAAGCCCGAAATTGAAAATCCCTATTTTGGCAAGAGCATGCCCAACTGTGGCAGCGTAAAAGAAACATTGAAGGCGACGAAGTAGCGGTGGAGAGCCGGCAGAATCGCCGTAAATAAAAACAGCCAGCAATCAGCACCCGTTTGGGTCCTGGTTCCTGGCTGTTATATTTTTATACTTAAGAAGGATTATACTGAAAACGAGGTGCCGCAGCCACAAGTGCTGGCAGCATTAGGGTTGGCAAAGGTAAATCCACGGGCGTTTAAGCCATCCTGGAAATTTATTTCCATCCCCATCAAATACATGCCATGGGCTTTATGCATAAAAACACGAAGGCCATTGATCATAAATTCCTGATCGCCTTCTTTTTTCTGGTCGAAACCCAAAACATAGCTCATGCCAGAACAGCCACCACCTTCCACACCAATGCGCAGGCCAAAATCGTCGCCAATTTCTTGCTGATCTTTTAATTTATGAAGTTCTTTAACGGCACCCTCTGTAAGGGTAACCGGTGCAGGTGCAATTTCAACAGCAGTACTCATCTTATTTTTAATTAACTACACAAATATAAGGTAAAATGCGGATTTTTGTTTCAGCAGCATTATTTATGACCTGCGCCTAACATTAACTAACACCAATGATACTGTATTCTTATTTATTAGACATTGTAAAATATACCGTTTCCGGCCTTGGGGTGGTATGGATAGCCTTTTATTTATTAAAGCCCTATCTTGACCGGTCTGAGAATATGCAGCTTATCGAATTAAAAAAAACGATCAGTAACCAAACGCTGCCATTGCGCCTCCAGGCCTATGAGCGGGTGGTGCTGTTTATTGAACGGATCAACCCTTCTAATCTGCTTATCCGGTTAAATAACCCGGATTACCAGGCTGCCGAATTATATATGCTGATAGTTGCCGAGCTGCGCAATGAATACCAGCATAACGTTACCCAGCAAATTTATGTAAGTACCAATACCTGGGCCATCGTAAAACGCCTGAAAGATGAAACCCTGGGCGTAGTTAATAACGCCATAAAAAACCTGCCCGAAACGGCTACCGGTCTTGAGCTGAGTAAAATGATATTGGCACAGGTAAACCAGTCTGAAAATAATCCTTATGAAATTGGTCTTAACCTTATCCGTAAGGAACTTGAAGAGTTATTTTAACAGCTATGGCGGGTAAGCGGGTAACAACGTCGGGTATTGAAATTAAGGAAGTATATACCGGGCCTTCAAACATGAATGAATTGCCCGGCGAGTTTCCGTATACCCGCGGGATCCAGAAAGACATGTACCGGGGCAGGCCCTGGACGATGCGTCAATACGCAGGTTTCTCAACCGCCGAAGAGTCAAACAAGCGCTACCATTATTTACTGAGCCAGGGCACCATGGGCCTGTCAGTTGCTTTTGACCTGCCCACACAGATCGGTTATGACTCTGACCACGAGCTTGCCGATGGCGAAGTTGGGAAGGTTGGCGTAGCTATTGATTCGCTGCAGGATATGGAATTGTTGTTTGAGGGGATTGCGCTAAAAGACATCACCACCTCCATGACCATTAATGCTACGGCGCCAATTTTGCTGACGATGTATATTGCGCTGGCAAAAAAGCAGGGGGCAGACCTGCAGCAATTATCAGGCACGGTGCAAAACGATATACTGAAAGAATATGCCGCGCGCGGTACTTATATCTATCCGCCCGGCCCGTCTATGCGGTTAATTACGGACGTGTTTGAATATTGCAGTAAGGAAGTGCCTAAGTGGAACACGATATCTATCTCCGGCTATCATATCCGTGAAGCCGGGTCGACCGCCGTACAAGAGCTGGCATTTACTTTAGCTAATGGCAAGGCCTATTTAAAAGCCGCCTTAAGTAAAGGATTAGACATTAATGTTTTCGCCAAACGGCTTTCCTTCTTTTTTAATTGCCATAATAATTTTTTTGAAGAGATAGCCAAGTTCAGGGCCGCGAGGCGGATGTGGGCACACATCACCAAAGAGTTGGGGGCCACAGATGCCGGGGCGCAAAAATTGCGCTTTCATACCCAGACAGGTGGCTCAACGCTTACCGCGCAGCAACCTATGAATAATATTGTGCGTGTAACTAACCAGGCGCTGGCGGCAGTGCTGGGCGGCACACAGTCATTACATACCAATGGTTATGACGAGGCTATCGCTTTACCCACAGAGGCCGCCGCAAAGATAGCCCTGCGTACCCAGCAGATCATCGCTTTTGAAAGTGGCGTGACCGACACGGTTGACCCATTGGCGGGATCATACTTTATAGAGGCATTGACCGACGAGCTGGAGGCTGCCGCCCAGCAATACATAGATAAGATAGATGCTATGGGCGGATCGGTGAAAGCTATTGAGCAGGATTACATTCAGCAGGAAATAGCCGCGTCCGCCTACCAGTATCAAAATGAAATTGAAAGTGGCGAAAAGGTAATTGTGGGCGTAAATAAATTTATACAGGAAGAACCACCCTTAACCAATGTGTTTAGGGTTGATGACGCGATAAGGATACACCAAACCGAAAAGTTGAACGACCTAAAGAACCGGCGTGATAACATCGCGATAGCCAATAACCTGCAGCAACTGAAAGCAGCAGCAGCAGGTACAGAAAACCTGATGCCCTTTATACTGGCAGCCGTTGAAAGCTACGCTACCCTGGGCGAAATTGCAGACACCCTGCGCGCCGTTTTTGGCGAATATTAAAAGTGATTTGCCTGTAAGTAAATCTATCTAAAAAGTAGTACTTGCTAAAATTACCCCGACAGCAATTAATTGTTAAGAAGCCGTTAAGCCGTAAAATTTGAGTTAAATAATAATAAAGTGGCAAAAACGGCTCAAAACGCAATGTTTGGTATTAAAAGGGATATAACGGCGGTTGGGTCATGCGTAATATAGCTTTTAATCTTATAAATCATACAAAATTCCGGGCACTATTTTTGAAATTTATTTTTATAAAAAGTGAAAAAAGAATTTTTTAATTCGCTTTTTTTCTGAATATTCGATGTTCCGTAGCAATCCCAATTAATGTGTCGCTGGGGGTTGAAAATCAATCTTTTACTAAATACTATATGGAAAAAACTTGTACTACCGTCTGGAATAGCTGCCTTCAAATCATAAAAGACAACATACCTGCGCAAAGCTTTAAAACTTGGTTCGAGCCAATAAAAGCTTTACGTATGGAGGGAAGCGTCCTTACGATACAAGTACCTAGTTTATTCTTTTACGAGTGGCTTGAAGAACATTATGTGCAGCTATTGCGTAAAACAATAAAAAAACAATTGGGCGATGATGGCCGTTTAGAATATAATATTGTAGTTGAGCAGTCATCAACCAGCAAACCCTATACAACGAATATGCCTTCAAACGGAAATGGTGCGGAGTCAAAGAATCAGTCAATGCCGATTCCTATTTCTATAAATAAGGACATTAAGAACCCGTTTGTAATTCCCGGTTTAAAGAAATTGAATGTTGACCCGCAATTAAACCGTCAGTATACTTTTGAAAACTTTGTTGAAGGCGATTGTAACCGTTTGGCCCGCTCAGCCGGCTATGCTGTTGCTGCAAAACCGGGCGGTACTTCATTTAACCCGTTAATGATATATGGTGGTGTAGGTTTAGGTAAAACCCACCTTGCACAAGCCATTGGAAATGAAATTAAACGTTCATTACCCGATAAACTGGTACTATATGTATCATGCGAAAAATTTACACAGCAGTTTGTTGATGCGTTAAAGCATAATAACATCAATGATTTTGTGAATTTTTACCAGGCCATTGATGTACTGATCATGGATGATGTGCATAACTTTGCCGGTAAAGAAAAAACACAGGATTTCTTTTTTCATATCTTCAACCACCTTCACCAGTCGGGCAAGCAACTGATCATTACTTCTGACAAAGCGCCAAAGGACCTTGCCGGTTTAGAGGAGCGTTTGCTGTCAAGATTTAAATGGGGCCTGTCGGCCGATTTGCAGATCCCTGATCTGGAAACCCGCATGGCTATCCTTAAAAATAAAACTTACCAGGATGGTATTGAGCTGGGCGATGACGTGATTGAATACGTTGCGCACAATATTGACAACAACGTGCGTGAGCTGGAAGGCGCCATGGTGTCCCTGCTGGCACAATCAACCCTTAACCGCAAGGAGATTGACCTGAACCTGGCCAAGCAAATGCTGAAGAATTTTGTGAAAAACTCATCTAAAGAAATTTCGATGGAGTTTATCCAAAACCTGGTTTGCGAGTATTTTGAAGTGCCTATTGATATGGTGAAATCACAAACCCGCAAACGCGAAATTGTGCAGGCACGTCAAATATCAATGTACCTGGCCAAGGCGCATACCAAGAGCTCCCTAAAATCTATCGGCCATTTCTTTGGCGGCCGTGATCACTCAACGGTAATCTATGCCTGCCAAACTGTAGAGGATTTAATTGATACCGATAAAAAATTTAAAGGCTACGTAGCCGATATACAGAAGAAGCTAAAGATGTCATAAAACGGTATATCCCGCTATACTTTGATGAGTGCCATTGTGATTTAATCATGATGGCGTTTTTGTTTTAGGCGATTTACATATGCAGCTAATTAGTTAATTACACTATCTTAGTATATGAAGAAATTCGTCATACTTGCGGCCATTATCATTAATTGTTCCATCGCGCTAGCGCAACAAACAGCTGCCGACGCTGTTAAGCAAACCGTTAACACCATGTTTACCGCCATGCGTAAAGGCGATAGTACACTGTTACGCTCAACCTTCGCAAAGGGAATAGTGTTTCATAGCGTCGGAAATAAGAAGGATGGCAGCACAGTACTTACAACCGAAAACCCCGACGAGTTTATAAAAGCCGTGGGCACGCCGCACAAAGGCGTCTGGGATGAGCGCATTGTAATAACCGATGTGAAAATCGATGTTGCCCTGGCCAGTGTTTGGGCTCCGTATAAGTTTTACCTTGACGATAAGTTTAGCCATTGCGGCGTAGACGTTTTCCAGTTGATGAAAACTGCCGGTGGCTGGAAGATAATTTATATTGCAGATACCCGCCGAAAAGACAACTGTATAGAGTAATGTTTTTTTAAATACCGCTTTTATCAGGATTATTAAGTAAAATTGATAGTTGCTTTTAAGTGATATTATATCCCCCGCGTTAATGGCTATACATAAACCCAAACACATTATGCTTGTTGATGACGATCAGCTTTTTTTAAAGCTGATTGAACAGGTGTTTAAAAAATCAGGGTTTAACTGTACCATAGCCCCGTCTGCCGAAGCTGCTATTGAATTACTGAAAGAAGGTGCTGCGCCGGATATTATCCTGTCTGATTACGAAATGCTGAAAATGAACGGCTTTGAGTTTCGGCGTTATTTAATGAACGAACCTTTATTTAAGGACATCCCGTTTGTGTTTTTAACTTTTTTCTCGGACAAGGACCTGGTAGAAAAAGGGCTTGACCTGCAGGCGATTGACTACATCATAAAAGATACGCCTATCAATGTTATTGTATCTAAAGTAAACAACATACTTTTCGCTGTTGACAAGCAGCGCGAACTGTCTGAAAATGAGATCAAGAAAGCGGCGAAGTCGCTTAACATCAAATCAATACCTGTTAAACCGCCGGAGATAAAGGAATTTAAAGTTGATTTTTGGCACCAGGCTTATCAGGATATCCCGGGGGGCGACTTTATTGATTTTATAAAGGTTAATGACCGCTACAGCTTTATTGTGCTGGGCGATATTATGGGCAAAAAGTGGATGGCCTGGTTTTTTACATTCGGGTTTTTAAGCTATGTACGGTCGGCGGTGCGGTTTGCGGCTTTTAACAAGGAATATTCAACCTCAAAAATTTTGCAGCAGGTTAACAGCATTATTTGCTTTGATGAAGTGTTGAAAGATATTTTATCAAGCTTATCGTTGTTATTAATTGATAGCGAAACCAAACGCATCACCTACTCGGGCGCAGGAGATTTACCATTACTGCATTATAACCATGAAGCCGGCGACCTGAGCATGATCAGCTCATCGGGTTTGTTGCTTGGGTTGTTTGAAGAAGGTAATTACAGCGAGAAAGAGATCATATTAAAGCCCGGCGACAGGCTGTTTGTGTTTACTGACGGTATGATTGATTTTATTGATAAAACCGGCAAAAAGAGTGATTACAACCAGTTTTTAAAAACGCTTAACCCCTTTATGAGAAAAGAGAATAACTTTACGGATATTGCGGCAAACCTGTTTAGTAATAATTTAAGTGAACAGGTTGATGACCGCAGCATAATTAGCATATATAAAAATTAAGGTATGGTTAGTATATATAAAGAGCATGACAACGTTTTGCTGGTTAAGCTGGATATAAAAGAAGCCAGCCTTGAAAATGGCGATGCCTTTAAAACCGAGGTTATCAAACTTTTTGAGAAGTATCAAAAATCAATTGCGATAGATATGAGCGCTGTTGGATATATTGACAGCTCATTTTTAGGCTCAATGGTGTCTGCATTTAAGCATTTAATTGCCCTTAAGTCTGAACTTTTATTGATTGGGCTAAGTAAAGACATAACTAACCTTTTTGCGCTAACCAGGTTAGATAAAGTTTTTAAGATATATAATACTTTTGACGATATTACTTAAGCAGGAAATACATGGCTCAACCGGTTAGCAAACAGTTTATATTACCCAATACCAGGCAATCCATCAAATCCTCGGTGCAGGAACTGCTTGATTTTGTAATTAATCATTTGCCTGCGCATATTGATAAAGAAGTAATCAGTTTTAAAATAGAGGTGATATTAATCGAGCTGTTAACTAACGGTATCAAGCATGCCGGTACCAAAGAAACCCTCCTGGATATTACCATCGATGATAAAAGCATCAACATAGATAAAAGCGATTTTGGCAACCGCTACCAGCCGGGTAACATTACTTCATTGCTTATTCATGATTCCGGCTATAAAGAATTGTTAACTAAAGACGGCCTGCACAGCATGTATGCAGTGGTTGAAAACGACACCCGGATAAAGTTTGTATGCGAGGAAGAGGGGGATGATGATACAGTTATAGATGTAAGTAATTTAATGGAACATTTCGGCCTGCTCATCATCACCAAAGCATCTGATAATTTTACGTACACCTATAATATCGAGCTGGGCCTTAATACCTTTAGTGTACTGCTGGTATTAGATGGCTCACCGTTTTAAAACCTGGTAATCCCACTACACTTTAGCTTTGTCAGCATTTACGGGGTAGTGTCCGGGTCTTTATTTTCGATATGCTTTTCGGATTTAACCTCGCCGTCGATAATGGTCCTTTCGAAATCTTTCTCGTCTTTACGGTCGCGCCTGATAAGCCACCTGATCAATATCACGATCGCCAGAAACAATAAGCCAACTAACCAATAATTAACATCTACAGTCATTTTTATAATAATGCGTTTAATTGCACTATAAATTTAAACCATACATATTAAACCAGGGTTACGGTGCAATTAATATTTAAGCAATCCTTAACGTGCGCTAGCGCAGCCTGGCCAGCGCTTCTTTTATCCTCGGGATGGCCTGTTCAATGTCCTGCAGGGTACATACGCCAACCGACGCCCTGAACCAGTTAACATCGTCATCAGTACCAAAAGCAGAGAACGGAACAAAAGCAATGCCCGCCTCTTTTATCAGGTAAAAATTAATATCGGCAGAGTTTGAAATCCTGGTGCCGTCCGGCGTTATTTTCCCCGTGTAATCAATCTTTAGCGTAAGGTAAATTGCACCCATAGGAGCAATGGAGTCAACCTGGAAGCCTTCGGTCTTTAATTGCTGAAAGCCGTTATGTAAGGCATTTAAGCTTGCCTGAACTCTTGATTTAAGCTTGTCCAGGTAAGTATTAACCGCGGCATCTTCCACAATGTATTTTGCCATTGCCACCTGTTCTGCCTTCGGCGCCCACGCACCCATATGGCCCACAATGGCTTTCATGTTATTTATAATAGCTTCCGGGCCAAAGCCCCAACCCACACGTACGCCTGTGGCCGCAAAGCACTTAGAGGCGCCATCAATAAAGATAACATAATCCTTAAGCTCCGGGCGTAAAGTAACGGGGTCAAAATGCTGGTTATCGCCAAATGTTAATTGCGAATAGATCTGGTCATATAAAAAATACAGTGGTTTATCGCCGGCTGCACGGGTTTTGTTTTCGGCAATTACCAGGTCGCAGATCTCTTCCAGGTCCTTTTTATGGAACATGGTGCCCGTAGGGTTCAATGGCGAGCATAAAGCCAGCAGGGCCGCGCCCTTAATATGGGGGCGCAGATCGTCGGCCGTAGGCATAAAATTGTTTTCGGCTTTGGTTTGTACCATTACGCCTTTGGCTTTAAGCAAATCGCAGTAATGGTTATTGTTCCACGATGGCGCCGGGAAAACCACCTTGTCGCCCTCGTCAACAACCGCCAGGTAAGTGGCGTATATCAATGGCCTTGATCCGCCCGAAATCAAGATCTCGTTAGGTTGATAGGTCAGCCCCAAACGGTTCTTTAAAAAAGACGAAACGCTTTGGCGCAGTAATAACACACCATCGGCAGGCGGATAGTTGGTTTGGTTAGCTGCATAAGCATCAACTATGCCTTGCTTTAACTCGTCAGGTATAGGATAGATATCCGAGTCGTAATCGCCTATGGTAAGGTTGGCAATATTTTGGCCCTGGCGTTTTAATTCGTTGATCTCGCCGGCTATTTTGATAATTTCAGAGCCGCGAAGATTTTCAGCTAATGCAGATACTTTCATTTTGAACTTGTAGTAAAAGGGTAAAGGTATTTATTTAAGGTTAAAGGTAAAAGGCGAAAGGTAAAAGGTTTGTAATAAATACACCTTTTACCTTTCGCCTTTTATACTTCAGTCTTATTAGTTTTATCCCGGAAGGGGCTTACGCAATTTAATTATTCTAACTAAATGCATAAATTTCATTACCGGGTAAACCGGGTCAAACTCATACCATTTAGCGGCAAAGTTTGAGTTATTAGGGCGTTTATGATGATTGTTTTGAAACAATTCGCCTAACATTAAAAAATCCAAAGGGATAGAATTTTTAGATTTATCGCCATTGTCAAAATTTGAGTAGCCGTATTTATGACCGCACCAGTTTACAATAGCTCCGTGTATGGGGCCCATCATAAAGTGGATCGGCAATAATAAAAACATCCACCAATGGGTAGCAAAGGCCACATAAAAGGCTATATAGCCAGCACCAAATAATAGTCTTGATATAATGGTTGATCCCCAGTAATCCAACAAACGCCACTCGGGGTAGTTGCCTTTAAACTGAGCTTCGGGTTCCTTTAACCGTTTTTCATACAGCTTATAGCTTAGTGCGGTGCGCCACATCATCTGGAAAACATCCCTGAAAAAATAAGGCGAATGCGGATCCTTCTCCGTATCGCTGTAAGCATGGTGCTCGCGGTGCATAATTGCATACGCACGCGGGTTTAAATAAGATGAACCCTGGCAAATAAACGTTAACATATGGAATATGCGCTCGTTAATTTTATGGGTGCTAAACATTTTATGTGATGCGTACCGGTGAAGAAAAAATGTTTGGAAAAATAATGACAGGAACCAGTGTGCCAGAAAGAATATTAATATGATCACGAATTGATATGGATTTGTATATAGTATATTATAATAACGGCAAAGATACCATTTTAGTTTTTATCGCTAATAAACTTATTATTAAATTAATATGCGGCCCTGCCGGAACCTGCGCCAGATAAAGTATAATCTGACGAAAAATAGGTTTAAAATAGATATACCGACTTATAGGTCTTTTTTTGAAACTATAATTGGAAGTGTAAATAATTAGAGTTAGATTTATAGCATACAAAGAAATGGGCGTGAAACCCCATAGATACTTGACAGATACCTTTCCCGATCAGCATTTTTGCTGTCTTATTAGTCTTAGCCGTTAACTTCCGTTGTATATTAATCAGTAAAAAATATTTTTTTATTATCAATACCTATCTAAACCTGATCACAATACAACCGCCCGGAAGTTAGCTCCCGGGCGGTTTTTTTTATTGAAATTCAGTTTTCTTTGCAACTATAAGCATTTATCTAAACCTGTATCATTTTGAGAAAAGTTAAAAAAAAAGTGCGTTTTGGCACTGTAATGCTGGCCTTATTACTTGCCGGCCTTATCAGCGGCTGCGCAAAAAAAGCCATTGATCCACATTGGGGTGCTGGCGACGATTCGGGCGTGAATGACTCCACTCTGCCTGTGTTATATGATTTTACGCCAAAAAGCGGCCTGGGCAATACGGTTATAAAAATATCAGGAAAAGATTTTGATACATCCCCGGGTAATACTGTCGTATTTATAAATGATCTTCGGTTAGCTATCAGCTCAGTCACGTCGACCGAAATTGTGGCAACAATACCTGCAAAAGCAAATACCGGTAAACTGGTTATCGGTAACGGCAACTCGACCTTTCAATCAGAGGTTAATTTTACGGTGATGTATGCGTCTTCTGAGAATTTTTTTACACTGGGTATTACCAGTATTAAACATTTTGGTTTAGACCGGCAGGGTGTTGGTTATGGTGATAATGGTACCAGCATTTATAAAATCGGGGCAAATGGCATTACGACATTGATGATGAATCCCGGTACGGATTTTAAAGCTATATCAGATTTTACAATGTTGCCTATCGGTGATATTTATGTAGCTAACCAGGGTAATTTTAATATCGCTAAAATAACACCGGAAAGAGTAACAACTGTATTTGCCGGCGACGGCACCGAAGGTTATGCTGACGGCCCCGGCAAAACTGCAAAATTTAGCGCAATTACCGGGATTGCTCATGACATATTGGGTAATTTATACGTTAACGATGCCCATAGGGTACGAAAAATATCCGCCACGGGCGTGGTTACAACTATTGCAGGAAATGGTACCGACGGATATGTCGACGCAAAGGGTGCCAACGCCCAATTTGGTTCGTTAGAAGGCATAGTGGTTGATGAAGAGGGCACTATCTATGTCACAGATCGTAAATATCGGAATATACGCCGCATCTCAGCCGATGGCGTGGTAACCACCCTGGCCGGCGGCGGTGCCGCGGGTTTTGCAGATGGTACGGGCACTGCAGCTCAATTCAGTAATCCAAGACAGTTAGCAATTGACCTGGCTGGCAATATATGGGTCACTGATGAAAACAGCTCGATACCTTTATATGAAGTGCGTGTGATCAATAAATTCGGGGTGGTGACAACCTTTATAAAAGGGATGTCAAATAACGGCGTGCTTACCGGGTCGGCAGTTAGTGCCACCGTAAATTCGCCGCTTGGATTAACTTTTGACCTGGCAGGTAATTTATACATCGCCAATACCGGCGCGGGTATTGTCAGTAAATTAACCTTCAGGCCGATTTAGTAAAAAACTATACCTGCTATTAATTATAATAAAGACCGCCGGGACTAGCCCGGTCGGTTTTTACTATAGTTCAAACAGGTCTGCCAATAACTTATAGGATTTTAGCCTGTCGTCAAAATCTTCGGCAATGGTTACGGCAATAATTTCATTAACACCATAGCTTTCTGCCAATTGGGTTAAGCGGGCTTTTACCATTGCCGGTGTACCGGCAACTACGCGCTGACGGTTGTAGCGCATGCGGTCCTGCTCCTGGAGCGTATATTCGGTATCTTTTATTTCCGCATAACCAAAAGGGGATAGGCCGAGCCCTTTTTCAAACTGAATAAACCGGTGGTCCATTACCGCTTTGTGCTGCATTACCTTTTCTTCGTCTTCCGAGCAAAAAACAAATATGGCCATGTTGGCTTCGGGTTGCTGTAAATCCTGCGACGGTTGAAAGCGGTCCTTATATGCCTGTACCGCCTGCGGGCCGCCTACCGGATTAATAAAGTGCGCGAAAGAAAAGCCCATGCCAAAATGGGCCGCAAATAAACCGCTTTGCCCGCTTGAACTTAGCAACCACATTGCCGGTACGGTTTGTACCTGCGGTATGGCCCGTATTTTTTGCCGGATAGTGCCCGGATCGGCCGTGTCGTGAAAATAGTGGCGCAGGTCAGCCAGCTGCTCTACAAAGTCCTGTTCGGCAAAATGGTTTGACGGGTTTAATATCGAAGCAGTAATGCGGTCGGTCCCCGGTGCGCGGCCCATGCCCAGATCAACACGGCCGGGTGCCAGCGCTTCCAGCATCCTGAAATTTTCGGCAACTTTCAGGGTACTGTGATTAGGCATCATGATCCCGCCGGACCCAACCCTGATATTTGTAGTTTGCGATGCCAGGTAGGCTATCAGCACTTCGGGCGTAGAGCCTGCAAGGCTGCCGGTATTGTGATGTTCTGATACCCAAAAGCGGGTAAAGCCTAATTGATCTGTATATTTTGCTAACGCGATGGTTTCCTGTACGGCCTGTTCGGCAGTGACGCCCATTCTGATTGGCGACTGGTCCAGTACGCTTAGTTTGATTTTATTTGTATCCATAGTGATTATGGAACAAAAGTACACACCGCGGGATTGTGGACAGCCGGGTTGCCTGTATTATGGCATTACCGTTACAGATTTTTCCTGTTAAATTAGAATAACCAGACAAACGCAGGCTGACAGCCTACGATAAAAAATGATATAGAAATACGACGGCACCCGTATAAGCAGGTTTCTTCTCGCCTTCAATTTCCATCGTAACACCTATGGTAGCTTTGGTAATGCCCCTTAAATTAGCAATAGCATCTAATTTAGCAATAAGGCGCACTTTGCTTTCAACCACAACAGGTTGTGCAAAGCGTATGTTTTCTACGCCATAGTTAATCAGCATTTTGAGGTTGCGCACATCGGCAATCTGGTGCCAGAAATAGGGCAACAGCGATACCGTTAAATAACCATGCGCTATGGTAGCATGAAAGGGACTTTCGGTTTTGGCTCTTTCCGGGTCGGTATGGATCCATTGATGATCTATGGTGGCTTCGGCAAACTGGTTGATTTGTAGTTGGGTTATGGTATGCCAGCCGGATACGCCGATTTCCTGGCCTAAAAGCGCTTCAAACTCGGCGTGGTTGTTTATAATTTTCATAGATCAATAATTATCAGGTTAGTGATTGATGGTGTAAATATAATAAACCAACTAACAAAGCAATCGTTTGCAAAAAAAACGGCACAGTAAAATTGGCTATGGTGTTCCGCTTCGTTCCGGGGTGTTCCGCTCTGTTCCGGGGTGTTCCGCTCTGTTCCGGGTGTTCCGCTTTGTTCCGCTCGCGCAAAGTGGAACGCCCGGAAAACAGGACATTTAAGACAGTCTACTTAAACATATTCTTCAATGCGGCCAGTTTAACCGCCATATCAGTTTCGGGTTCCGGTTCTTTCTTTTTAGGCTGATGACGGTCTGGCCTGTTTTGTTGAACCGGTTTAGCCCCATGTTGCGGCCTGTTTTCCTTTTTAGGCTCGTCCGTTTTCATGGATAGAGAGATCCGCTTGCGAGCCACATCCACCTCGGTAACAGTAACCTCAACCTGCTGCTGAACTTTCAATACCTCGTTAGGGTCCTTAATAAACCGGTTAGTGATCTGGCTTAAATGCACCAGGCCATCCTGGTGGACACCGATATCCACAAATGCACCAAAGGCGGTGATATTGGTTACTATACCGGGCAGTTTCATGCCCGCTTTTAAGTCGGTAATGCTGTTTACGCCTTCAGTAAAGCTAAATGCCTCAAACTTTTCGCGCGGGTCGCGCCCCGGCCTGGCCAGTTCGGCCATGATATCATTCAGGGTTGGCAAGCCCACCGTCTCTGTAATATATTTTTGTAAAGGGATGCTTTGACGCAGCTTATCATCGCTGATCAGGTCGTTTATGGTGCAGCCTTTGTCTTTAGCCATTTGTGCTACCAGTGGATATCTTTCAGGGTGCACCGCGCTTGCATCCAGCGGGTTTTCGGCGTTGTGGATACGTAAGAACCCGGCGGCCTGTTCAAATGCTTTATCACCCAAACGTGGTACCTTTTTTAGCTGATCGCGGTGTTTAAACGCGCCATTCTCGTCCCGGTACTCCACAATTTTTTGCGCCAGTTGCGGGCCAAGGCCGGATACGTAGGAAAGGATTTGTTTTGATGCCGTATTGAGCTCAACGCCAACGGCATTAACCGCGCTGATAACGGTATCATCTAACGATGCCTGTAATTTATTCTGATCAACGTCATGCTGGTACTGCCCGACGCCGATGGATTTTGGATCGATCTTTACCAGTTCAGCCAGCGGATCCATCAAACGGCGGCCGATAGATACTGCCCCACGCACGGTTACGTCCTTATCCGGAAATTCCTCACGCGCAACCTCCGAAGCCGAATAGATGGACGCACCGCTTTCGTTCACCATCACAATTTCCACTCCCGGTAAATTAAGGTTGCGGATGAATAGCTCGGTTTCGCGGCCGGCTGTCCCGTTACCTATGGCTATAGCTTGTATGTTGTATTTTTCAAAAAGATGTTTTACGGTTTTCTCCGCTTCTTTTGCCTGCCCTGCGCCGGTATGCGGAAAAACTGCGGTATACTCCAGCAACTTACCCTGCTCATCCAGGCAAACCACCTTGCAACCTGTACGGAAACCCGGATCGACCGCCATGGTGCGTTTCTGGCCAAGTGGTGCGGCCAACAGCAGCTGGCGTGCATTCTCGGCAAATACCCGGATAGCTTCTTCATCAGCTTTCTTTTTGGTAAGCAGGCGTACCTCTGTTTCCATTGATGGGCGCAGCAGGCGCTTATAACCATCGGCTATGGCAGTTTTGACCTGGTCCGCAGCAGCGTTATTGCCGGTTATAAAAGCTTTTTCCAATTGATCAATAGCTTCATCCTCGGGTGGTAAAACGTCTAAATATAAAATCTCTTCTTTTTCGCCGCGGCGCATAGCCAGTATGCGGTGTGAGGGGGCTGATTTTACCGGTTCTTCCCACTCAAAGTAATCCTTGTATTTAATGCCTTCGGTTTCCTTGCCGGTAATTACCCGGCTTTTAAATGAGCCTTTCTCCAAAAACAATCCGCGTATTTTGGTGCGTACCTCCACATCTTCGCTGATATGCTCGGCGATGATGTCCCGGGCTCCGCCCAGGGCCTCTTCCAGGCCGGCCACGCCTTTTTCTTCAGAGATATATTTTTCGGCTTCGGCTTCCACATCAAACTTGTGTTGGGCGAAGAGCAGGTCGGCCAGCGGTTGCAGGCCTTTTTCGCGGGCTATGCTGGCGCGGGTTTTACGTTTGGGGCGGTAGGGCAGGTAAATATCTTCTAACAGCACCATCGTTTCGGCAGCGTTGATCTGTGCCTGCAACCCGGGCGTTAGCTTACCCATTTCGGTTAAAGAATTTAGTATGGCTTCGCGGCGTTTGTCAAGCTCACGCAGTTGTTGTATCCTGTCGCGGATGCCGGCTACCTGCACCTCGTCCAGGCTACCGGTTACCTCTTTACGGTAACGGGAAATAAAGGGAACCGTAGCGCCTTCGTCTAACAAACTTATAGTTGCGGTAACCTGTTTTTCGGCTATCGAAAATTCGGCAGCTAATTTTTTATGGTGGCTCGTCATATCCTATCCTTTATTGGGATAGCGAAATTCGGGTTATGATTGGAGATGTCAAAGGGATGTTGGTAAATAAGTGATTGGAAACAATTGGTTGGGAATGCTTTGAAGAAAGGATCAAAGACCAGGTAATAGCTGTTACCCTTTTTTTCCCTTCGCCAAATTCTTATCAACCCTAAATTTTACAATACGGGTTATCAGATCCAATGGCAATGGCTGATCAAGCGGGAACTGCAGCGTGCCTTTACCGGCCTCATATTTTGCGGTTTCTTCTTTAAATGCTTCAATGCCCATTGGCGCCGGGTAAAACCCGATATGATTTTTATAGCCACCAAAATGTACCAGGTTGCCGTTAAGCGTGAACGTTGGTATGCCGTATTTAATAGCTTCCCGGGCGTTTGGCGCTGCTTGTTGTATAGCGGCGCGGATGGTTTGTAATTGCTCCTGCACATCGGCCGGGTAGGCGGCGATATAGTCGTCAATATTTTTTGCGTGATCGGTTTTCATTGTTCGACAATTAATCTGTAAACAAATTTAGCAGCTGATAACTAACCGGATGGAGTGCAAAAAAGACATTGTTAGGGGTGATATGTGACAAAAAAGCCTTTCCTGGCTGGGAAAGGCTTTAAAGATCATTGGTTAATGGTTACTTAACCGTCAATTGATTATTACTTACATCAGCATCCATAAAAATACCGCCATCTAATGCAATGGATTTGGCTGTTTTATTGGCATTAATAGTTATGGTGATGTGTTTGCTGTCTTTTTCCCAAACAGCGGCAGTTGCGTGCGTGCTTTTGGTGGTACCATCAGTATAAGTAACAATCACGTCAAACGGAACTGCAAACCCGCCTATATTATTAATGGATAGTTTATAACCACCGGCAACCGCTTTTGCATTATCTAATCCCAGGTCTATGTAACCGTTGGTGAAGAACCAGTTGTTAAAAAACCAGTTTAAGTTTTTGCCTGAACCCGCATTCATCGAGTTAAAATAATCCCAGGGGATAGGGTGCTTGCCGTGCCAGTTATTCATATAAGTATGCAGCGCTTTTTTAAATAAAGCATCGCCCAGCATATCTTTTAGTGCCAGATAGCTTAATGATGGCTTGCCGTAAGCATTGTTACCGTATCCCCGGCGCAATTCGCTGGTTGGGGTAATTACCGGCAGGTCCTCCATGGTTGAGGGGTTATTGATATAACCTTCAACACGGAATTTTTTATAAAAATCGTCAGCTTTTTTCTTGCCGTTTTCGGCAGTGCCTATTAACAGTTCAAAGGTGGTTGCCCAGCCTTCGTCCATAAATCCGTACCGGGTTTCGTTAATGCCCATGTAAAACGGAAAATAGGTATGCGCTATCTCGTGGTCCTGCACTAACTGCGCAAAGCCCAGGTCTTCTTCGTGGCTGTCATTAACCATCATCGGATATTCCATGTCAGCAAATCCCTGGAAAACTGTCATTTTAGGGAACGGGTAAGGCACACCCGGCCAGTTGTGCGAGAACCAGCCCAATGCATTACGGCTGAACTGTACTGAATGATGAAAATCCTGAGATTTATCCGGATAAGCGGCCTGTACACTGGCTATGCGGTGGGTGGCATCGTCAACCAAAACGCTTGCACCATCCCAATTATAATGATCGCTTACGCCTACAGCCATGTCTGATATGTCTGTCGCGGTCCATGTCCAGGTATTGGTAGCATTTTGCGCGGTAATATTTTTCGCCGCCAGGTCGGCAGGGGTAGCAATATGTATGGTGCTGTCGCTGGTCATTGATTGTTGCAGGCGTTTGGCAGCTTCGGGTTGTAAAACCTGGTTGGGGTTTTGCAGGGTGCCGGTGCTCCATACAATATAGTTTTTAGGCACGGTGACGTTAAGCGTATAATTATTAAAATCATTATAAAACTCTTGCGCATCTAAAAATGCTAAAGTATCCCAGCCGTTATAGTCGTCATACACGGACACGCGCGGATAAAAATAAGCAAGATAAAAAGTGGTTGAATCTATCATCCCCTCGCGGCCGCTTTCTTTTGACAGGTCAAAATGCCAGTCGATATTCAGTTTTACCGAATCATGCGGCATTAAAGGCGTTGCCAGTGCTATGGCCTGGTTGGTGCCGGCTGCGGTAGTATTGTTCCAGTTGTGCCTGGCGCCGTTAACCAAAAAATTGTCAACCTGGATGCCTGAAGTCAGATAATCATCGTTTACGCTGCTATAACGGGCCACACCGGGGCGATGAATATTGAGGATCAGTTTCATGTTAAGCCTCTTTAAAGTATCGGGACTGTTATTAAAATAGGTTATCTGCTCAACGCCTTTAACCAAACGGCTTGGCGGCGCCAGGCTGATGGATATGTTATAGTTGCCGGTGTTTTGCCAATAGTTTTTACCGGGCTTGCCGCTAACATCGCGGGTGCCTTTGTTAAAGGCTTTATGAATATCGCGCGGCATGTACAGGTTTTGGGCGTTGGCCTGTATCATGAACAGGCACAATAAGGCCGGGATAGAAAATGATTTTAACATTTAATAGCGTTTAAATAATGAATCAGTTAATGAGCTGTAAATCTACTAAAAGTAGTGAATTACTACTTTGATTTTGCAGGAGGGAAAATGTTACTAACCTGTATAAGATATTTTATACTCCTGTTTATGCGATGCTTAGGCAAGCATCAGCCTAAATAATAATTACAATAACCTATAAATCTGCTTGCAAATAAAACAAATAAGCGTATCTTTGCAGTCCCGAAAAAGCGGGGTATAATAAAGATTTATTTAATTTAATTAAAAGCAAGTGAATACGTTAAGTTACAAAACTGTCTCAGCCAACAAAAAAACAGTTAACAAACAGTGGGTTGTTGTTGACGCCGAAGGCGAGATTTTGGGGCGCTTGTCTACTAAGATCGCAATGATCATTCGTGGAAAAAACAAGCCAGATTTTACCCCAAACGTAGACTGTGGTGATAATGTAATAGTTATCAACGCAGACAAGGTTAAGTTGACCGGAAATAAATTCAGTGAGAAACAATATGTTTCTTATACCGGATATCCAGGCGGTCAGCGTTTCATTTCTCCTAAGGAGTTAATGGCAAAACATCCAACACGCGTAATTGAAAAAGCGGTGCGTGGTATGTTACCTAAAAGTCGTTTGGGCAAAGCATTGTTTGGCAATTTGCATGTATATGCAGGCGCTGAGCATCCTCATGAAGCACAAAACCCGAAAGCCATTTAACTATTAAAAACTAAGGAAAAAAGAAATGCCAACAACTAACACTTCAGGCAGAAGAAAAACAGCCGTTGCACGTATCTACCTTACAGATGGTAGCGGTGCAATTACCGTAAACGGTAAAGACTACAAAGAATACTTCCCTACATTGCCATTGCAATACATCGTTACTCAGTCAACTGAGGTTTCCGGTTCAGCCGGTTTATTTGATGTTAAAGTAAATGTTGCAGGTGGTGGTGTAAAAGGACAGGCAGAAGCCGTTCGTTTAGCTATCGCGAAAGCTATTGTTGAACTCGATGCTGATAAGAAGCCTTCATTGCGCGCTAAAGGTTTAATGACACGTGATAACCGTATGGTTGAGCGTAAAAAACCAGGCCGCAAGAAAGCACGTAAGAAATTCCAATTCAGTAAACGATAATTTAAGGAGAACAACAAAATGGCAAGAACAACATACGACGAGTTACTGGATGCTGGTGTACACTTTGGTCACCTTACCCGCAAATGGGATCCTAAAATGTCACAGTACATTTTCATGGAGCGCAACGGTATACACATTATCGATTTAAATAAAACCTTATCAAAGGTTGAAGAAGCTGCTGCAGCTATAAAACAAATTGTAAAATCAGGACGTAAAGTATTATTCGTAGCTACAAAGAAACAAGCGAAAGATATTGTTGCTGAATATGCAAAAAATGTAAACATGCCTTTTATAACCGAGCGTTGGTTAGGTGGTATGTTAACCAATTTTGCTACCGTACGCAAGTCGATCAAAAAGATGTCAAACATCGATAAATTGACTAAAGACGGTACTTACACCAACCTTTCTAAAAAAGAAAGATTGATGATACAGCGTGAGCGTATCAAATTAGAAACTTTATTGGGTGGTATTGCTGATTTAAATCGCTTACCGGCTGCATTGTTTTTAATTGACGTTAAAAAAGAACACATCGCAGTATCTGAGGCGTTAAAGTTAAATATCCCAACCTTTGCAATGGTTGATACTAACTCTGATCCTTCAAACATCGATTTCCCTATCCCGGCTAATGATGACGCTACCAAATCAATTTCATTGATCACCGGTATCATTATCAAAGCGATAGAAGAAGGTTTGGAAGAACGCAAACGCGAGAAAGACGACGAAGCTGAAAAAGAAGCAGCACAGGCTAAAGCGAAAGCTGACGCACCTGAAGTTGCTGACAGGGCGCCTGCTGCCGAAGGCAAACGAAGCCGTAAAGCTCCGGTTGAAGCTACTGCAGCTGTAGAAGACGAAGCTCCTGCCGCAGCCGATACTACAGAAGAATAATAATTTTAAAAGTTGTAAGTTGTGAGTTATAGGTTGTAAGTTTTTACTCCTGCAACTCATAACTTGCAACTTTCAACATTTAAAACATACAAATAAGATGTCTACAGTACAAATATCTGCATCCGATGTAAACAAGCTGCGCCAGCAAACTGGTGCCGGTATGATGGATTGCAAAAAAGCTTTAACTGAAACTAATGGTGATTTTGAAGCAGCTATTGATTTTTTAAGAAAAAAGGGCGCTAAAGTAGCAGCCAGCCGTCAGGACCGCGAGTCGAACGAAGGTGTTGTCATCGCGCGTACATCGGCTGATTTTAAACGCGGTGTGATCATCGAGTTAAACTGCGAAACTGATTTCGTGGCTAAAAATGCTGAGTTTATTGCTTTTGCTAACGCTATTGCTAACGAGGCGGTTGAGCAAAACCCAAAATCAGTTGAAGAATTAAATCAATTGCCAATTGATGTTGAAAATGCACGCGTTACTATAGCTGAGGCTTGTATTGACAAAACCGGTAAAATCGGCGAGAAAATTGGTGTATCTAAATACGAAGTTATTGAAGGCGAAAAAGTTGTTGCTTACATCCATGGTAACTACCGTTTAGGTGTATTGGTTGGCCTGAGCAAAGCTGTTGCCGGCGCTGACGAAGCAGGAAAAGACGTTGCGATGCAAATTGCTGCAATGAACCCTGTTGCTATTGATAAAGACGGCGTTGATTCATCAATTATTGAGCGTGAATTGGAAATTGCTAAAGACGTAATACGTGCAGAAGGTAAACCGGAAGAAATGGTTGAAAAAATTGCTGCAGGTAAATTAAATAAATTCTACAAAGACTCAACCCTGTTAAACCAGGAGTTTGTTAAGGACTCATCAAAAAATGTATCTCAGTTTTTAGATACCGTTGATAAGGGCCTTACGGTGACTGCCTTTAAACGGGTAGCTTTAGGAGCTTAAATATTTTAATCCCCGCTGAAAAGCGGGGATTTTTTTTGTCAAAAATTTGGGGCCGATAATTGATGACCGCGCTTTATAATCTTCAGTTGATATCTGATGGTGTTGTTACCACCGGTAAAGCTGTTTTATTGCAGGGCGAAAAGATCATTGCTGTTATAGCGGCTGACGCGATCCCAAATGATGCTAAAAAAATCGACTTAAAAGGGCACTATCTTGCCCCGGGTTTAATTGACCTGCAGATTTACGGCGCAGGTTTACCCTTGTTTTTTGGCGGTGATCCATCAGCAGAAGCACTGGCCCAAATGGAACAGACTTTATTAAGCCAGGGATGTACCGGTTTTTTTGCCACCATTGCCACCAATACAGACGAGATTGTTGAACAAGGCATTGAAGCGGCAGTAGCTTATTGGAATAACCGGCTGGGTAACTTTTTAGGTTTGCACCTTGAGGGGCCTTATTTAAACTCCAAGCGTTGTGGCGCGCACCCGCCTGCATTAATTAAAAAAGCTGCGCTGGCCCAGGTAAAAAGCTGGGTTGAAAAAGCTAATGGTTTAATCAGGATGATAACGCTGGCGCCAGAGTTACAGGACACTGAAGTTTTAGATTATCTGCACCAGCAAGGTATTATATTGTCAGCAGGACATAGCAACGCCACTTACGCTGAAGGAAAAGCATTTTTAAATAAACCGGTTAAAGCGGTTACGCATTTGTATAATGCGATGCCGCAGATGCATCACCGTGATCCGGGGTATATCCCCGCCATATTTGAAGACAAGCCTTATACCAGCATTGTTGCCGACGGTATTCACGTTGATTTTGTGATGGTCCGTTTAGCTAAACGCGAATTGGGTGACAAGTTGTTTTTAATAACTGATGCGGTAACCGAAAGCGATAAAGGCACTTATCAGCATAAATTTACAGGCGACAGATATGTAATGCCTGACGGTACACTGTCAGGCTCATCTTTAACAATGCTCAAAGCGGTACAAAACTGTGTGCAGCATGCCGGTATTGAACTGGCCGAAGCTATAAACATGGCAAGCCTTTACCCGGCTCAGTTAACGGGAGCAACAGCTAAGGGCAAGATTGAAAAAGGCTTTGATGCCGACCTGGTTATTTTTAATGAAGCGTTCGGGATTTACGGCGTCGTATTTAAAGGCATAACAAAAACAACATAAAATTTTAACAGTAGCTTTAATTCCATATTTTTGATAAATCCCAATTCATGAAATACAAGAGAATATTACTCAAACTCAGCGGTGAATCTTTAATGGGCGATAAGCAATACGGCATTGATAATAAGCAGGTATTGCAATATGCGCAGGACATTAAAAGTGTTTACGATAAAGGAATCGAAATAGCAATTGTTGTAGGTGGCGGTAATATTTTTAGGGGCTTAAGCGCCGAAAAATCGGGCATGGAACGTGCACAGGCTGATTACATGGGTATGCTTGCAACTGTAATAAACTGTATGGCATTGCAAAATGCTTTAGAAAGTGTTGGTGTTGAAACGCGTTTGCAATCGGCCATAAAAATGGAGCAGATCTGCGAACCTTATATCCGCCGCCGTGCAATGCACCACCTGGAGGTAGGCAAAATTGTAATATTTGGGGCTGGTACCGGTAACCCGTATTTTACTACGGATACCGCGGCATCACTTCGTGCTATCGAAATCAAAGCTGATGTTGTGCTTAAAGGTACCCGCGTTGATGGTATTTACACGGCCGACCCGGAGAAAGACCCATCGGCTACCCGTTATGATGAAATCACTTTCCAGGAGGTATATGACAAAGGTTTAAATGTTATGGACATGACCGCTATAACCCTTTGCCAGGAAAACAGCCTGCCTATCATCGTATTTGACATGAATAAACCGGGTAACTTCATGAAAATTGCCGAAGGCGAACAGATTGGTACGCTGGTAAGATAATTATCTGCAAATTAAAGTTTAGGGCTTGATCTGATTTTCCAATGAGTCGGGCTCCTGCTGGTGTGAAATACTCCAAATACTTTTATTGTGTTTTCATCAACTAAATAATGAATGCCGTAGGGGAACCTATCGATAAAATAAATGCGTAAATCTTTATATCGCTTTTGAAATAGGGATGGATCACGGCTGATTAGATTGAACCCGGCTTCTAAGCAAAGCTCAAAATCTTTGCCTAAGCCGGCTCTGCGGTTTTCATACCATGCAAAAGCATCTAATATATCAAGTCTCGTCTCGTCAGATATTAACAGTTGATACATTATTATTTCGCGGCGTTAAGCTCGCCTTTTATATCCTCCCAGCTGACAAAAGAAGTCTCGCCTTTTGCATAGCGGTCTAAGCGCTTGTCTAATTCTTGTTGGTGTGAATCAGGTGTTGAAATTGTATTATGATCTATACTATCCCAGATTTTTTCAATCATCAAAATGCGCTCTGCCACACTCATTTCTAATATCTCCTGCATTTGTATCATGTGTTAAAATTAAAGTAATTTTTTATTTATAACAACAAAGTTTATTACCAATGGCACCAACGGTTTTTTTATTAAACCAAAAATCATAGATTTTACTATTTTTGTCAAAAAACATAACACAATGAGCGAACTCATTAAAAAACAAGTAACCGACGCTAAAGCTGCAATGGACCGTGCTATTGACCATGCAGACGGCGAATTGAATAAAATACGCGCAGGTAAGGCAAGCCCTTCTATGCTGGATGACGTATATGTTGATTACTATGGTACCGCAACGCCGCTAAGCCAGGTTGGCAGTGTTAACACCCCGGATGCACGCACCATTGTTATACAACCCTGGGAAAAATCATTGCTGGGCCCCATCGAAAAAGCCATAATGGAAGCTAATCTGGGTGTTAATCCGCAAAATGACGGCGTGATCATCCGCATTAACGTACCGCCATTGACTGAAGAACGCCGCCGCGACCTGGTTAAGAAAGCAAAAGGCGAGGCTGAAAATGGTAAAATCGCTATCCGTAACGTACGTAAGGATGCTAACGAGAAGATTCGCAAACTAAAAGCCGAAGGTGTTTCAGAAGACGAAATGAAAGCCGGCGAAGCTGAGATACAGAAACTTACCGATGCCTATATCATTAAGGTTGACCAACTATCCGAAGCTAAAGAAAAAGATATCATGACGGTTTAATTTAACCTGATTGTCAAATTAAAGGGAGTGAGCTACTTAGCCATTCCCTTTTTTTATTTTTGTGGCAAATCATGAAAATACTCTTATCATATCTTAAAAAACATCGCTGGGTAGTAATCTGCGCGTTATTGTTTGCTGCTTTTAACATTGGGTTCTCTTTATTAGATCCGTATATATCTGGTCGTATATTTGACGAAGTGATTAATCAGCACAATAAGCTGGATTATCATGTTTATCTTTTCCGCGCGCTCAAACTGGTAGGTCTGGCTATCGGTGTTGCAATGGTGTCGCGCATAGCAAAAAATTTCCAGGATTATTTTACCAATATCATTACCCAAAAAACCGGTGCAGAAATGTATGCCGATGGCTTAAAACGTTCATTGGAATTACCTTACCAGGTGTTTGAAGATCAGCGCAGTGGCGAAACCCTGGGCATATTACAAAAGGTACGATTAGATTGTGAAGCATTTATCACGTCGTTTATCGGGGTGTTATTTGTTAGTATAACAGGTATGACGTTTGTTATTGTTTACTCTCTGTTTGTGAGCTACAAGGTGACACTGGTATATGTCGCCGCTATACCGATCATTACTTTCGTAAGCGTGTCGCTTAGTCGCCGAATCAAAAAGATTCAGCGCAGTATTCTGTCTGAAACTACAGCCCTAGCGGGTTCAACAACCGAATCGCTAAGAAATATCGAGTTGGTTAAGAGCTTAGGATTAGTTAACCAGGAAATTAGCCGCTTAAACAATACTACTTACAAAATATTAGGCCTTGAGCTTAAAAAAGTAAAATATGTACGCAGCATGAGTTTCGTGCAGGGTACTACGGTTAATTTTGTGCGGAGCACTATGGTAGTTGTGTTGTTGCTGCTGATATTCGGGCAAACCATAACGCCGGGGCAATACATCAGTTTGCTATTTTATTCTTTCTTTTTGTTTAATCCTTTGCAAGAGCTTGGTAATGTGATAGTGTCGTGGCGCGAAGCCGAAGTTTCCCTGGGGAATTTCGAAAAGATCCTAAACACACCTGTTGACGTCAAGCCTGAAAAACCCGTACTGGTTGAAAAAATTATCAAGCTGACCTTTGATAATGTATCCTTTAAACATTTAACCGCAAACCGAAACGCGCTTAATCATATCAGCTTTGAAACCAATACCGGCGAAACCATAGCCTTTGTCGGTCCTTCGGGCTCAGGTAAAACCACGTTGGTTAAATTACTGGTTGGCTTGTATCAGCCATTGGAGGGTGAAATATCATATAACAACGTGGCCAGCAAAGAAATTGATTTGGATCAGCTGCGCGAAAAAATAGGGTTTGTTACCCAGGATACACAATTATTCTCGGGCACTATCCGCGAAAATTTATTATTTGTACGCCCGGGCGCTACAGACGAAGAATGTTTGGAAGTATTGCAACGTGCAGCCTGCCAAACACTAATGGCCCGGGCCAGCAATGGTTTGGACACCGTAATAGGCGAGGGCGGCGTGAAAGTTTCCGGGGGCGAGAAGCAACGATTATCAATAGCCCGTGCCTTATTACGCAGGCCGGATCTGCTGGTGTTTGATGAGGCTACATCGTCATTAGACTCGTTAACAGAAGAAGAGATAACCGAAACGATTAAAGATGTATCAGGACTTAACAATCACATCACTATTTTGATAGCGCACCGTTTATCAACCATAATGCATGCGGATAGGGTATATGTGTTAGAAAAAGGCAGGATTATTGAATCTGGCAGGCACACAGAACTATTAGATCAAAAAGGACTGTATTATGCCATGTGGCGCCAGCAAATTGGTGAAAAAGATGCTATTGAAGTAAACTGATAAAAGATAATCAATATGCTCACATCAGCCATTAGCGGTACTTTTGGATTAATATTTTTGATAGCTTGGGCACTGCTGGTGATATTTGCCTTGATCAGTATCTTCCGCAATGCTAACGTAAACCGGGACAATAAATTTTTGTGGTTTATTATCGTTGTTATTGTACCAATTATTGGCCCGCTTGTTTACTGGTTTTGGCATAGCGTAAGGCGGCCGGAGTAATGACCGCCTTATTATGCGCGATTAAATCGCAATTTGTTCCTTCACCTCCGGCGCAGATATTTCATCGAGCGACAACGGGATCAGCTTTTTAGTTTTGAAATAGGTAATGCTTACAATCAATAAAGTCATGCTGCCGCCAAAAAGTACAGACGGCACTGTCCCTAATAACTTTGCTGCCGTGCCCGACTCAAAGGCACCTATCTCATTTGACGAGCCTATAAACATTTGATTTACAGCAGATACCCGGCCGCGCATACTGTCAGGGGTTAGTATCTGCATAATGGTGCCGCGTATTAATACACTGATGCTGTCAAATCCACCCTCGGTAAATAAAAACAGTAACGACAAATAGAAATTACGCGATAAAGCAAAACAGATAATAGATAAGCCAAAACCGGTTACAGCTATTAACAGGTTACGCCAGGGTTTACCCATAGGTGATATACGGGCCATGGCCAGCATAACCAGTACCGCGCCTAATGAAGATGTTGCACGCATTATCCCCAGGCCCTGTGGGCCTACGTGTAATATCTCGTTGGCAAATACAGGTAACAGGGCCACAGCGCCCCCAAAAAATACCGAGAACAAATCAAGACTCATCGCGCCAATCATCATTTTGTTGTGGAACACAAAGTGAATACCCTCCGACAGGCTGTCCCAGATACTTTCCTTAGGCACATAAACCGGGGGGTATCTTTTCAGGAAAAACACACATACCAACGCCACAGCCAGGAATATGATGATAATGCTGAAGGTTGCTGTGATCCCGTAAAAACCGTAGGTCAAACCACCTACCAACGGACCCAGAATAGAAGCGATCTGCCAGCTCGAACTGTTCCAGCTGCTGGAGTTGGGATAAATTTCTTTAGGCACACTATGGGCCATGATGGTAAAAGCGGCGGGATTATAAAAAGCCCGGGCCACACCATTACAAAATACCATTACATATAAAACAGGAAGGATCCACCCGGCATGAATGTAGGTTTCCATGCTTTTTAGGGTGATCGTAAACATTACGACAGATGAAAGCAGCACGGCGAAAAACACAAAGAGCAGCATCTTCTTTTTCTCGGATTTATCAGAGATGTAGCCACCGTACAAGGCAATACCGATGGATGGTATTGCTTCGCTTAAGCCTATCAGCCCCAGCGCAAAAGCGCTTTTGGTTAACTGGTAAACATAAAAGCCTAAAATAACGGCCTGCATTTGGTAAGCAAAGGTGAAGAAGAACTTCATGCCCAGGTAGGAGCGGAAATCTTTATAACGTAAAGCTATGAAAGGATCTTTTTCGGGTAAGGATTGACTATCAGCATCTGCCATCACACAAAATTACAATTCAGAATTTAAGATTATAGATTATTTGAAATAAATACCCGGGGATGACCTAACCGCGTTTACGATATCTTATCCCAGCTTAACCCCGCATTTTTAGCCTGGAAAGCCAAATTCAACAGCTGATTTTCGGGTAATGTCAGTTGGGGGTCTGCCGCAAAAATATCTTCAACACATTTTCGGGCCTGCATTAACAAATCCTGGTCGGTGGTTAAATCGGCTACTTTTAGGTCGAGTAATCCGCTTTGTTGCGTACCTTCAATATTGCCGGGCCCCCGTAATCGCAGGTCGGTTTCGGCAATTTCAAAACCATTGTTGGTTTTAACCATCGTATTCAGGCGTATGCGGCCCTCGGGGCTTAGTTTTTCTTTACTCATAAGGATACAATAGGATTGCTCTGCACCGCGGCCCACGCGGCCTCTTAACTGGTGTAACTGAGATAGCCCGAATCGTTCTGCATTCTCTATGATCATTACCGAGGCGTTTGGCACATTTACGCCAACCTCAATTACGGTAGTCGCTACCATAATCTGTGTTTCGCCTTTTACAAAGCGTTGCATTTCAAATTCCTTATCGGCGGCTTTAATTTTACCGTAAACCACACTTAACCTGTATTGCGGTAACGGAAACTCGCGCGATATGGCCTCAAAGCCATCCATAAGGTTTTTTAGGTCCAGCTTTTCGCTTTCCTGAATCAGCGGATAAACAATATAAATTTGGCGGCCCCTGGCAATTTCTTCTTTCATAAAGCCAAACATGCGCAGCCGGCTGTTTTCGTAAAAGTGAATGGTTTTTATGGGCTTTCTGCCTGCGGGCAGTTCGTCAATTATAGAAATATCCAGGTCTCCGTATAAAGTCATAGCCAGCGTGCGCGGGATAGGAGTTGCCGTCATTACCAGTATATGCGGTGGCACAGCGTTCTTTCGCCAAAGTTTAGCGCGCTGTTCCACACCAAAGCGGTGCTGTTCGTCAATCACAACCAAACCCAGGTTTTTGTATTGTACTTTATCTTCAATAAGCGCATGGGTGCCTATCAGTATTTTTAGTTCGCCGTTTTCCAGTTTTTCGTGCAGTATTTTCCGGTCCTTTGGCTTGGTTGATCCGGTTAACAGCGCCACTTCAACAAAATTATCGCCAACCAAACTTTTTATGGTCTGATAATGCTGATTAGCCAATATCTCGGTAGGCGCCATAATACAGGTCTGAAAACCGTTGTCAATGGCTATCAGCATACTCATTAACGCCACAACAGTTTTGCCGCTGCCAACATCGCCTTGTAATAAGCGGTTCATCTGTACGCCGCGCTGGGTATCCTGGCGGATCTCCTTTAAAACTTTTTTTTGCGAATTGGTTAGCTCAAACGGTAACCTGTTGTGATAAAACTCATTAAAATATGGCCCTACTTTATCAAATATGTTGCCTTTAAATTTTTGTACCCGCAATAGTTTATTCTTTAACAACTTTAGCTGTAAAAAGAAAAGCTCTTCAAATTTTAGCCGGTGTTTTGCTTCTGCCAGTGTTGCAGCGTCATCCGGAAAATGAATGTTACGGTACGCATCCGCCCGGCCCAACAAATTAAATTTGTTGATGATATATAGCGGAAGGTTTTCATGAATGTCGCGGACATGCCGTTCAAGTAAGCCGGCGATGAGTTTTTGCAGGCCTTTACTGTCTAAGGTAAATTGTTTTAGTTTCTCGGTCGAGCTGTATACCGGCTGCAGCGCCATGTTGCCCTTGCGTTGCGCAGCTTCTGTGCCGTACAGGTCAAACTCCGGGTGCGACATTTGCGCTTTGCCATTAAATAACCCGGGTTTGCCAAAAAGGATATAAGCCTTGCCTGGGATAAGATTTTTCTCGACCCATTTAATACCCTGGAACCATACCAGCTCCATTACGCCGGTGTCGTCCTGCACCTGCGCAACCATGCGCCGGGTATGTTTTTCGCCCAGCAGTTCTTTATGGATTACACGGGCAATAACCTGCACATAAGGCAGGTCAGGTTGTATTTCCCTGATTTTATAAAAGCGGGTACGGTCAATATGCCTGAACGGAAAATGCAGCAGCAGATCCTCGAATGTTTTTATGGACAGTTCTTTTTTAAGAGCATCGGCACGGACGGTACCAACTCCTTTTAAATATTCAACCGGGGTGTTAAATGGCTGACCGTCCAAGGCTTTCTATCAGGCTTTAACTGCTATTACAGAAATTTCAACACTTACGCCTTTAGGCAGCGCAGATACCTGAACGGTCTCACGCGCCGGGAAGTTATCCTCAAAGTATGAACCATAAACTTCGTTAACCTCAGTAAAGTCAGCCAGGTTAGTTAAGAAGATGGTGCTTTTTACAATGTGGCTAAAATCCGCTTTTGCCTGGTTTAAAATAGCGCCTATGTTTTCCATCACCAAATGAGTGGCGGCGGTAATATTATCAGTAACTAACTCACCGGTAAAAGGATGTAACGGTATCTGGCCGGATACAAAAATGGTATTACCTGCCTGTATAGCCTGGTTATAAGGGCCTATCGGTGCGGGTGCATCAGTGGTACTAATTACTTTTTTCATTTTATATAGATTGATTTATTATGCCGCCAATGTCAGCATTGATCTTGTTACTTGTGTTTTAATATAAACCAGGATATCAGTTTCCAGATAATGCCCAACAAGAAAACACTTATAGCAATAGCATTTATAATATGCATTACCCGCAGGTTAAAGCTGGTTGGGCGGTTGGGGTCTTTTTTACGGAAAAAGTACATAAGGCAAATTTATTAAAAATTAGCTTCCGGATTATTTAGCAAATATAGGTAAACAAAAAAGGCTCCCCAAAATTGGAGAGCCTTTATATTATTTAACTGAATTCAAATTATTTTTTGAATTGAACACGACGGTTTAATACACGTCCTTCTTCAGTTGAGTTATCAGCGATTGGCATTGTTTCGCCATATGCTTTTACTTTGATTTTTTTAGCGTCAACACCAGAGTTAACTAAGTAAGTTTTTACTGAGTTAGCACGGTCTTTAGATAAAGCTAAGTTGTGAGCAGCAGTACCTTCAGATGAAGCAAAACCGTCTAATTCAACTCTTGAACCTGATGCACGTAGGTCAGCAGAAGTAGCATCTAACACTGGGTAAGATGAAGTTCTTAATACTGAACTGTCAAATTCAAATTGGATGTTGCTATAAGCAGCACCAGTAACTGAACGATTCATTGTAGTATCAACTGCTTTAGGGAATACGATAGCGCAACCTGAACCGTCAACTACTGTACCAGCTGGAGTGTTAGGGCATTTGTCAAATTGATCAGCAACACCGTCACCGTCAGAATCTTTTTTCAAATCGTTAACTGCATTTTCAACGTTAGTTACACGGCCTTTTAATGCCTCAACTTCTTTACGCAATGCTTCGTCATACAATTCGTCGTACATCATAGCAACTGGGTTAACCCACTCTAAGTTAGCTTTTGATTTTGAACCTAAAGTAAATTCTAAACCAGCATAACCGTAAGAGTAATGGTCATTGTTATGGTAACCTGCGTTAACACCATCAAATACGTCACCGTCGATGAAGTTCTCAGTGTAACCTAAGTTTAAGCCAACAGCGTCAGATAATCTGAATTTAACACCAACACCAACCGGGATAACTAAGTTAGTCACAGTGTGTGGATTAGTGTTAGTAGCACTTGCAGTGTTGTAAGTTTCTGATGTAATTGTTGGGAAACCAGGAGTGTTAGCACCGTAGATAGTAGGGTTAAAGTTTACTAAACCTGCACCTGCACTAACTAAGAAGTTAATAGCGTTTTTGCGACGCAGATAATCAATAGTAGCTACGTTTACAACACCACTGATTGTTCCTTGCCAGAACGGAGTTGAATATTTGATGTAGTTGTTACCAGTTCTCTGATCAGTAACGAAACCTCTGTTACCGGCAGTACCTTGTACTTTACCACCATGTAAGTCTAATTGCAGCGCAAATGAATGTGCTAATTGTTTTTTAACAGATAAGCCATAACCTAAGTTAACAACGTTACCAGGGAAATCAGAACCGCCGCCTGTTGCGAGCGTAGGTGATGTTGCACCAACGTTTAAGCCAATACTCCAGGTATTGTACTGTCCGCTACCACCAAATACCTTGGCAGTAGTTGTAGTCGATGACGTTGTTTCAGTGGTCTGGGCGTTTGCGGCACCTATAACCATCAAAGAAACAAATGAAAGAGCGACTGTTTTTTTTAATGTAGAATAGTTCATAGTTTTAAGATTAAACAATGTTTTAATTGTGATTTTTACCAAAAATAGTAATTATGTTTGAAACGATTACCAAATACTGTTCCAAAAATTATAATACCAACACAAAGAAATGAAAAATGTTCTATAACTAGTACAAATAATATTAATAGCATGAAATATTTACCTATCCAAAATAATTTATTTACAAATAATAGAAAAAATTTCGTTTCACGCATTAAACCGGGGTCGTTAGCTGTATTTCATGCCAATGATGAGTTCCCCAGAAGCGGTGATCAGGCCTTTATATTTAAGCAAAATCCCGATTTCTTTTACCTTTCGGGGATAGATCAGGAGCAAAGCATCCTCTTGCTGTTTCCTGACTGTCCTAATTCTGTATACAAAGAAGTACTATTTTTAAGACAAACTAATGAACACATTGCCGTTTGGGAAGGACACAAGTATACCAAAGAGGAAGCCAGGCAGGCGTCAGGCATTGAAAGCATTTATTGGCTGAGCGAATTTGACAACATATTGCATAGTATTATCAACTATGCCGAGAATATTTATATCAATACTAACGAAAATGACCGCTTTAGTTTCTCTGTTCCGTACCGCGACCTGCGGATGCTGGACGAATTGCGCGTAAAATACCCGCTGCACCATTATGAGCGGTCGGCACCTATATTGCGCGATCTCCGGCCGGTGAAATCAGAAACAGAGATCGAACTGACCAAGAAAGCCTGCGCTATTACCAAGGATGCTTTTGAGCGTGTATTGAAATTTACCAAACCGGGCGTAACCGAATATGAGATAGAGGCGGAGATTATCCACGAATTTATCCGTCAGCGTGCAACAGGCCATGCGTATAACCCGATTATCGCATCGGGCAAAAACGCAATAGTGTTACACTATATAGATAATAACCAGGTTTGTAAGGATGGCGATGTGATATTATTTGATTTTGGCGCCGAATACGCTAACTACAATGCCGACATGAGCCGCTCCATCCCTGTTAACGGCCGCTTTACCAAACGCCAGCGCGAAGTGTATGATGCCGTATTGCGGGTAATGAAAGCTGCGACCAAAATGATAGTAGCAGGGGCCGTATGGAACGAGTATCATGACGAGGTGGGTAAGGTAATGACCAGCGAACTGATTGGCCTGGGTTTACTGACCAAACACGACGTTGAAAAACAGGACCCTAAAATGCCGGCCTATAAAAAATACTTTATGCATGGTACCTCGCATCACCTGGGTTTGGATGTGCATGATTATGCCAGCCGTTATAAACCGTTTGAAGTTGGTAACCTGTTAACCTGCGAGCCCGGGATCTACATCCCTGCCGAAGGCCTGGGGATAAGGTTGGAAAACAATATCCTGATTACTAAAGGCGGCAATATCGATTTAATGGCTGATATCCCTTTAGAGGCTGAGCATATTGAGGAGATAATGAATAGTTAGGATATTGGAAGTTCGATTTTGTATTTGATTAATTAAATATGTAGAGCCGCAATTTTGCGTCTCTTTTTTTATGCTGAATATTTTTCTATAAAAGCATACAAATTAAACCCCTTATCAGTTAGAGCTTTAGCAAGATCCTGCCGAAGCTTTTTTTTGTCAATACCGGCCATGCGCTTTTGCCTGATCAGTTGGTAAGCTTTTTCGGCCAGCAAAAATTCTTTGCGGGTGTTTTTGCTGTCCCGGGAGGTTACAATAAAATCAGCTATCTCATTAATGCCTGTGCCGGTTGTGGCTATGGTTTTAAAAACGGGTGTTTCGGCAGTCTCTTTTTGGTGGATGATCTTTTTGAGGTTATTGGCAAAGAGATCCGCATCGACCCTGTCGGCTTTATTAATAATGAAAGCATTGGCAATTTCCATCAGGCCTGATTTAATGTTCTGGATCTCGTCGCCCGATTCAGGTACCAGCACCACCAACGTCAAATCAGCAAGGCCCGCGATTTCAATTTCTGATTGCCCTACACCAACAGTTTCTATCAGCACATAATCAAAGCCGGCTGCGCGCAGCACGTCGGCCATTTCAATAGTTTTGGCAGACAGCCCGCCCAATGATCCGCGGGTGGCGATTGACCTGATAAAAACATCAGGGCTGTTAAAGTGACTGCTCATCCGAATCCTGTCGCCAAGCAATGATCCAAAGTTAAATGGGGATGTTGGGTCAATAGCCAAAACCGCTACTTTATTACCTTTATTAACCAATCGTTCAATCAGGCTGTTTACCAGCGTACTTTTGCCCGCGCCCGGCGGGCCGGTTATACCTATAATAGGTGCAGGGTTTTTAAATTGAAGGGTCTTTAGCAGTTCATCGGCTCCGGGCAGGTCGTTCTCCACCATAGTTAACGCGCGCGCCACGGTTTTAAAATCGTTGCATGTTAGTATGGGTTGCTTGTTAATAGATACCGGCATCTGTGGATTTGAATATTACAAATGAATAAAAATATCGCAACATAAATTAATATAATCTTTATAATTGCAGCAAAGCGGTAGTTTAATGTCAAAACCCAGGGTATTAGTAACGTTCGATTCAATGAAGAACCCAAACTCGGGTTACTTCACCTACGGCAAAGGCCTTGGCGACGCGCTGATCCGACAAAACAATAACAGGTTTAAGCTAACCTATTATATGTTTAAAAATACCATTTACTTTTTTAATAAGCTGGTTGATATCATTTTCCTGTACAGGTTCCATGCTCTCTTCTTTCCGTTTTATAACAGGTTTGACGTGGTACATTTTACAGATCAGACCTGCCGGTTAAAACCGTACCGGGTAAATGGCAAAAAGATCATGACCATACATGATATTAATAAGGTGCACCTGTCATTTAGCAAGCCTCATAAAATAAAAAAGCATTTAAATAAGATCCGTCGCTATATGGCGCTATGTGACAGGGTAGTAACCATATCGCAATTTGTGGCCGATGATATCCTGCGTTTTATCCCGGAAATAAAAGATAAACTGAGTGTTATATATAATGGTGCGGATGAGTTGAAGGTGCCCATAGGACACGTGCCCGCTTATCAGCCTCAAAAACCTTTCTTATTTACTATAGGGTTACTATCCGTGCAGAAAGGATTTCATTATATTCCGTCCCTACTGGAAGGGAATAACTACGAACTGGTTATTGCCGGTATTGAAACCCCGCATAAAAGCCGCATTATAGAAGAGGCCGTAAAATACGGCTGCCTTGACCGCCTCACTATAACCGGCCCGGTGAGTGACGACGACAAAGCCTGGTACTACAAAAATTGTAGCGCTTTTGTGTTCCCCTCAATTGCCGAGGGGTTTGGGCTGCCCGTGATAGAGGCCATGTATTTTGGCAAGCCGGTATTTTTGGCAAAATTCACCTCGTTGCCCGAGGTTGGTGGCGACGTAGCTTATTACTTTGATAATTTTGAGCCCGCGTATATGCAAACCGTTTTTGCTGACGGAATGAACGACTATACTATTAATAATAGAGCTACGGCTATTATTGAACATGCGCATAAGTTTTCGTGGGATAAAACGGTCCGGCAGTATATACAATTATACGAGGACTGTTTGGCGCAGCAATAGCAAATCATCATTCCTGTAAGGGGCATTGCCTGCACTGTTTAGAGAAACAAGGAGAATTTTATAATACAAAGTGCAAACCATGTTTACACCGGCTTTGCACTTTGTATTAAAAGTTGTTGTTATTAATTCTTTTGAAAAGTATAAACAATATAAGCTGTTGTATTACCTACAGCAACGGGCGACTTTAGTGTCATGTACCGGCCATCGTTTTGCGCGATGTTAAGCTGATAGCCCTCGGTGACATTCTTAGCTTTATCGCCCTGGTATATTTTCTTGAACTGAAATACGGGATTGTTTTTATCCTGTGTATTATAACTCCAAAATATGGTTTGCGATGTGCCGTTAGCCAGCGTGTACATACCATCGCCACTATTAGTAAGGCGCCAGGTGCTGTTAATGAAATCGCGCGGAGGTGCCTGGTTAAAAACATCCTGCACAGCGCCGGGTAGCAGGCCGTCATAATTTATACCGGTTAACGTCCACGTCCCGACAATGCGGGCACGCGATGCACCGGTAGCTGCCGCAGGCAAACTTTTAACGGTTGAACATGCCTGGAAAATAAAAGCAAGGGCTATAACAGTAAATGTCAGCTGAATAATTTTTTTCATAATAATGATCTGTCTTTTACAATAAGGTATACATAAATCCTGCCAAGAATATCAAAAAAATTTTTGTCGGCTGGGCAACCGGCGGGCCAGCCGATTAGTATTATCCGCCCCGGTCTTCTCCGGTTGGCAATTTTCAATATTAACTTAATTACTTAACTGTATACTTAAATATATCCCCTTTGCGTTAAACAACCTGATATAATAATAAACCAGAAAGAAAAATTTCATTTAATTTTCATCTACACAAAATAAAGTGAAACTGGTGTACGTTATACATCGTATAACTGATCAACAAACAATAATAGCTTATGGTTGAAACCTTTACATTCAATGCACTCACTAATCACGAAGAAGTGAAAAAGGAAAATTTAAAAGATGATCTGGGAGCCGACGAATTGATGTTTTATCACTCGTTACGCGCTAACCTGGAGCTTCTGCAAAAAAAACCAAAACTTCAAACTATCCACTACATTTTAGATTATTCAAAAAGCAGCCGGTAGTTATTAGTGGTCGAAAGTCTTAAGTCCGAAGCCGAAAGTCAATTTCTTCTTCGGACTTTTTTTTACTTTTGGATGCCGACTTAAGACTTCGGCTTACACCTGCATGCTTAGATCAGAACGTTACCGCCATTTTGTTGATTATTTTTCAAAGCATCAGCCCGAAGCCGAAACCGAGCTGCATTATACAAATCCGTTTGAGCTGCTGGTGGCAGTGATCCTGTCGGCGCAGTGTACAGACAAACGCATTAACCAGATAACCCCGGCGCTGTTTGCGCGTTTCCCGGATGCTGCCAGCCTGGCTGCATCAAATACTGATGAGGTATTTACGTATATCCGCAGTGTAAGTTATCCTAATAATAAAGCCAAGCACCTGGTACGCATGGCTAAAATGCTGGTTGATGTTTTTGGCGGGGTTGTCCCGGCGGATATTGACGAGTTGCAAAAGCTGCCGGGTGTGGGCCGTAAAACGGCTAATGTTATTGCATCCGTAGTGTATGATGTGGCAGCTATTGCGGTAGATACCCATGTTTTTAGGGTAGCCGACAGGTTGGGCCTTACCACTAACGCCACTACACCGCTTGCTGTCGAGAAACAATTGGTAAAATACCTGCCGAATAACACCCTTGCTATTGCGCACCACTGGCTGATATTGCACGGCCGTTATATATGTGTGGCCCGCAGCCCTAAATGTGAAATATGCCCCCTTACCTGGTTTTGCCGTTACTATGAACGCACACATACCGAAAAGGCTTTAATAAAGGCTGAAGCGCAAAAATTAAAGAAAGCTAAAGATGCCAAACGCAAACGGTCATTAGATGGAATAAGCAGGGAACTGGCTAAACGCAGTGTGGATAAGAATATTTGATTGGTAGTTGCGGGTTAGGTAAGTTTACCTAAGGAATAATACTCTTTAAATTTTTTACTAAAAAAATTAGTATTATTAAAAATAACTATTACATTTGCTAAAGATATTATTAAAAGATGAGCAACGCAGATAAACTAAAAGCACTACAACTTACACTGGATAAGTTAGAAAAATCATACGGAAAAGGCACCATCATGAAGCTGGGCGATTCTGTAATTGAACCTACGGAAGTTATATCAACCGGTTCATTAGGCCTTGACATCGCTTTAGGCGTTGGCGGCTTACCTAAGGGCCGGGTTATTGAAATATACGGGCCTGAGTCTTCAGGTAAAACCACCTTGGCCATTCATGCCATTGCCGAGGCGCAAAAGAAAGGCGGCATTGCTGCCTTTATTGATGCCGAGCATGCTTTTGACCGTTTTTACGCTAAAAAGCTAGGGGTTGATGTAGAAAACCTTTTAATATCACAACCGGATAACGGCGAACAGGCGTTAGAAATTGCTGATAACCTGATCCGCTCGGGCGCTATTGATATTTTGGTGATTGACTCCGTTGCTGCGCTGGTACCCAAAGCTGAGATTGAAGGCGAAATGGGCGATTCGAAAATGGGTTTACATGCCCGTTTAATGTCGCAGGCGTTACGTAAACTAACCGGTACCATCAGCAAAACCGGATGCTGCTGCATATTTATTAACCAGTTGCGTGATAAAATTGGGGTTATGTTTGGCAATCCCGAAACTACTACCGGTGGCAACGCTTTAAAATTTTACGCTTCGGTACGTTTGGATGTACGCCGGATCTCACAAATTAAAGACAGTGACGAGGTATCAGGTAACCGGGTTAAAGTTAAGATCGTTAAGAATAAGGTTGCACCTCCGTTCCGCATCGCCGAGTTTGACATTATGTTTGGCGAAGGTATATCAAAAGCGGGCGAGATCATCGATCTGGGTGTTGAGCATAACATTATTAAAAAGGCAGGTTCGTGGTTTAGTTATGGCGATACCCGCCTTGGTCAGGGCCGTGATGCGGTTAAACAATTAATTTTGGATAACCCTGAACTAATGGACGAACTGGAAGCCAAAATTAAAGCAGAAGTTACCGGCGATAAACTGGTAGTTGAAACCGAATAATTTGACAGGATAACTGGAGTTCTGCATATCATATTTTATTTTAATAATATGAAAAAGCCCCTTCCGATTGGAAAGGGCTTTTTTTATTATACTGCTCATAATCAGGCGAATTTAATAATGACTATGATGAGTTAACCTGAGATTAAAATGAGATTAAATTTTCAGAAATCCTTTATATTGTCAAGGCAGAGTCATACATTTATATAAAAGTAACAAAAATGCTACAATATAAATGATGATACCCCCATTTAACTTACCCCTTAAAAAAGCATGGTTTTTACTCATGCTTTTTATATTTCCGGTTGGTGTAAGATCACAAACATTTACCCTTGCCAATGCTTTTGCCCATAACGATTACCGGCATAAGCGGCCCTTGCTTGATGCCGAGAATAACGGCTATACCCATATTGAAGCCGATGTTTTTTTGCACAAGGGTAAACTGGTAGTTGCCCATATTAACCCTTATTTTAAAAGCAAGCGTACACTCGAAAACCTGTACCTGGCTCCTTTATTTAAACAGGTGGCTGCTAACAATGGCAATGTTTATGAAGGTTACAACAAGCCGGTAACCTTAATGATAGATATTAAGACGGACGCCGGGAAGACTTATGTCGAATTAAAAAAGCTATTAGAGAAATACAAGCCCATATTATCAAGTTACGATACCGGCAAGGTTACTATGCGTGCGGTTACTATTGTATTATCGGGCAACAAGCCTTATGACAATGTAAAAAACGAAAAGAGCCGCCTGGCCTTTATTGATGAGGACCTGCGTAAAGTTGCCCGTGACACTATTGCCAACGTGGCCCAAATGGCTAGTTGTAAATACTCAAAACTTTTAAAGTGGAAGGGAAACGGTACTATATCGCCCCGCGAAAAACAACGGTTATGTAATTATGTTACCATGGCCCATAAAAATGGCGACCAGGTACGCTTATGGGCGTCGCCCGATAATAAAGCCGTTTGGAAAGAGATACTAAGCTGCGGTGTTGATCTGATCAATACCGATAAGTTGGTTGCCTTAAAAGACTTTCTGGTATCACAAAAGACGAGCCTTGCGGCATCAAATTAATCAACCCGCCGCCACTTTACGGAATAATAATGTTTTTATGCTGCGAGGTGTGTACGCTAAAATAACCCAGCACCTGGTCGGTATTAAAATTATTTGGCGGATTGGTGGGTGTTGTCGAATTAAACCCGTTTGATTTTTGTTGTGTAAATGTATACCAATACGTATACATATTAGCATCAATACACTGCATTTCAATATCTACGTGATCACCGCTTTGAAGCTCTATATCGTCCTGATAGAGTAATTGCTGTACAAACCGGCCGTTGTTAAATTGATCGTTGCGGGCAAATACCTGCTTTACCTGTACTCCATTTACTGTTAGCACAAAACGATATTGATTAACGGTATTCGGCGGATCCTGGTAATAAATAATAATGGTTTTTGAAGTTTTGTTGGCAAAGTGCTGCACAGATAAAGCAACAGAATCAATCGCTACTTTTGACGGCATGGTTGATTGTGCGATATAAGTCTTGCCATCAACCAGGGCATTTAAGGTATATGTTTGGTTATACCTGCCTAAAAATGAAGTTGAGTAATATACCCCCGGAGAACGTTCTATCAACGTAAAGGTTATGCCATTGTAATCAATAAGTTTAACCGTTGCGCCCCTTACCGGTGGGTAAACATTGGTATGATCAAGCGGGACAGATCTTGTTATCACCACGGTTTGTGGGCCTAACTGATCGGTCAAATTTCCCTCGATTACCAGTTGCGACGCCGCATTATTTAAATTCAGATCTATCACATTTTTACAGGAGTTTATTGTTATCCCCAGTAAAAATAAAATCGGTAGGATATACTTGATTTTCATATCTGTACTAATAAGTAAAGTTATACGTAACGGACGGTATCCGGCCAAATAAACTTGTTTTTACAGCTTGCGTACGGGTAGGATCATCCGGGTTGTCCTGGAAAGTAATGGTGTAAGGATTTTTACGGTTATATGCGTTATATAAACCAAATGTCCAGCTTGAATGGAACCTTTTATGCGGCTTACCTTCAAAAGTAACGCCAAGATCAAGGCGGCTGTATGCCGGCAGGCGGTCGGCATTACGTTCGCTGTAATAAAGGGTAGTTAGCCCCCCAATATTATACTTGCCGTGCGGATAGGTAACCGCGTTACCGGTGCCATACACAAACGTGCTTGACAGCGTCCACCTGTTATTCAATTTATAAATGCCCACTACTGACAGATCATGTGTCCGGTCCTGCGTGGCCGCAAAGTAATTGCCTCGGTTTACGGCATCAAACTGATTTTCTGTTTTTGACAGGGTATACCCGATCCAGCCGTTTAATTTGCCGTAGCGTTTTTTAAAGAACAACTCCAGCCCGTAAGCCCTGCCACGCCCGTAAACCAATTGCGATTCAACGTCCTGATTGGCAATTAACTGTGCACCATTTTTATAATCGATCTGGTTTTGTAACCGTTTATAGTAAACCTCGGTCGAAAATTCATATTGATTATTAACCGAGTTTTTAAAGAATCCTAATGCCACCTGGTCTGAAATACCCGGTTTAATATTATTGCTGCTCATTACATACAGATCTGTTGGCGAACTCGCCGTGGAGTTAGAGACCAGGTGGATGTTTTGGGTATTGCGATTGTATGATGCTTTTATTGAGTTTTGATCATTTAACTTATAACTGACCGAAAATCGCGGCTCCGCATTAATATAAGTTTGTACAACTTCGCCCGAATTATAGTTGGCAGAAGAGGTGAGCATGTCATTAGCATCGTAAGTATTAAATTTGCCCGGCCCAAGCAGCGAAAACAGGGCGACCCTTACGCCGTATAAAAAGTTAAGCTTGCTGCCTACTTTCCAGTCGTCTGATATATAGACGGTAGATTCAAGACCATTGCGCGTTTGTATAGTCTGCGGGTTTACGTCTGAGTTATTTGACGAACTGATATCGCCCGGAGAAATGGCATGGTGGGTACCGTTAATACCAAAATGCAGTGTGTTTTTATCGGATAAGAAATATTCAAAATCCTCCTTCAGGTTAAAGTCGCGTATTTTTGAGGTAACCTTAAAATCGTTGTTACTTGAAAAGCTTTGGACAACAAAATTGTAATCGCTGTAAATAAAGGATGTATTTAAAAATAGCTTATTGTTAAAAATATGGTTTAGCCGCAGCGTAGCGGTTTGGTTACCCCAGTTGGTTTCAAAATTATCTTTAAGCCCCAATACATCCTTGCCGAAATAGCCAGAAAGATAGACGGTGTTCTTATCATCAAGACGATAGTGGAATTTAGCATTAAGATCGTAAAAATAGAGGCTGGCACCCCGTGTGGCCGAATCAGGAGATAGTTTTAAAAACAAGTCGGCATATGTTCTGCGGGCGCTTATCATAAACGAGCTTTTGTTTTTCACGATTGGCCCTTCTACTTTTATGCGAGATGATATTAAACCGATCCCGCCCTGCACCGCAAAGTTTTTATCATTGCCGTCCAGCATTTTAATGTCTAGTACGGAAGATAATCTGCCGCCGTACTGCGCCGGCATACCCCCTTTGTACAGACTTACGTCTTTTATGGCATCAGAGTTAAAAGTAGAGAAGAAACCAAACAGGTGCGAGGCATTGTAAACCGTAGCCTCGTCCAGCAAGATCAGGTTTTGATCGGCCCCGCCGCCGCGGACATAAAAGCCCGTATTGCCATCGCCGGTCGACTTAACGCCTGGCAACAGCTGAATAGTTTTTAAAATATCTTTTTCGCCAAATATCACGGGTACGTTGTTTGCCTGGCTAAGATCAAGCCGATTCACACCCATTTGTGGATTATCCACATTGTCGTTTTTATGCGAATTACTGCTGATGGATATTTCTTTCAGAGTGTTGTTATTGACAAGCAACACAGTTAGCTGCGAATTTTTATTTAGTTTAATGGGCTGACTCAGGGTTTCATAGCCAATGTAACTTATCATCAGCGTATAATCACCCTCAGGGGCGGTCAATGAAAAGAAGCCGTAGGCATTGGTAGCCGCGCCATTTTGCTGTAATTCTTTTAACCTTACAGAGGCGCCAATTAGTGTTTCGCCAGTGGCAGCATCTTTAACGGTACCATCAATAGTATATCTCTTTTGAGCATTTGCCTTTGGGATCAGCGAAGCAGAGATCAACAGAAAAAAAACGTAAAAAAAAAGTCTATGCATATAGGCTCATTCCGTCTACTCTAAATCGATAAAAAAACGTTTGTCGACGCATATCCGGGAATAATAGGTCTTTAATGGCTCAAAGATATCACTCTGAGCGTATTATAACGTATAAATACGACAAATAGCATAAACAGGTTGCTGTTACCGGCGATATTTTTGAATACCGATTTTACCGGGTACCATAGCTAAGTAAAATAACTCCCGAAGATAGTGTTTGTGCGCACAGCAGGGTTAGATTTTGCCTTTTATTGAAAAGGGCTATCCCGCGCCCCAGGCTAACGGGGTATAACCAAAGCCGGTATTCATCAACCAGATTCAATTTTATAAGAGACTGTACCAGTTTACGGCTTCCATAAATAATAATATCCTTACCAGCCTGTTGTTTTAATTTAATTATTTCACGGCGGATGTCCCGGCTGATCAACAGCGAATTTTGCCAGTATAAATTTTTTAACGTAGTTGAGCAAACCACTTTGGCATAGCTGTTCATCATATCGGCAAAAGCCAGATCATCGCGCGAAAGAGAAAGCGTGTTACCCACAGCCGGCCAATAACCGGCCATTGCGCTGTAAGTATTTCGCCCCAATAATATCGTATCCGCCCTGCTTAGTTGTTCGCTTAATAACCGGCCCATGTCGTTAGTCCAGTTTTGCAGGTGCCAGTCAAGCCCACCATCGGGCCCGGCCATAAAGCCGTCAAGACTAATATTCATCGATACAATTATCCGCCTCATTCAACCCCACATTATAAGTCAATTATGCCGGAGTATAATGGAGTGCCACAATGCCCACTTCAAATGCCCGGATCTTTGCCAGTTCAAAGCCAAGTTTTTTGTCGAGCATTTTAAATATAGGTATGCCGTTGCCAATTGCTGCCGGGTTTATAAATAGGTGATATTCGTCAACCAATCCGGCTTTAATTAATGCTGAAGCAAAGCCCGCACCGCCGTAAGTGATTATATCGCCGCCCTCAGCAGCTTTTAATTTTTTCACTTCTTCCGCAATATCCCCGGTTGCAATAACTGTATTTTCCCAACCGGATTCCCTTAGCGTTTTAGAAAAAACAACTTTAGGCGTTTTAACCATTTTTTGGGTAAACTCATCAGCTGTTTCAGGGTTCTGCATTAATCCGGCCCAATGCGGTATAAAGCCTTCGGCCAGTTTACGACCCATAATTATGGTGTCAACAGGGGTGGTTATCACTCTGACATAGTCTTTAATATCTTCGCCCCATCCCCACGACATCCAGTCCATCTCGCCATTTGGGCCGGCAACGTATCCGTCAACAGATAGCTGCATCTGTAATTTTAATTTTCTCATGATATAGATATGTAAGGCTTATGCCTGTTTGGTTAATGCCAGCTTTTTGTGATAGAAAATATAAGCACAGGCAGCCAGTGCCAGGAATAAAAGCATAAAGTACCATGGTGCCTCAGGATGTGGGATGCTGTAAAGCGAATAGGTTGCAGCTATCAGATCAAATGTCAAACCCGCATATGCCCATTCTTTTAAGCGTGGAAAGCCCGGGATGAGGATAACTACAGCGCCCAGCATTTTTGCCACCCCTATAAACGGAACAAAATAAAGCGGATAGCCTAAAACATTATGAATGCCTTTTACCGCATCTGGCGATGACAGGACGTCGGGTATGGCCGATCCGAACATTACGAAAGCGAACAGGCCGTTAAATACCCAGTACAAAATTTTTGTTGTTTTCATGATTGTTAGTTTAGTTGTTGTGATTTAATTATTTAACTATACAAATGTACTATCGCAAACTAGACCCGGTAGCGTGAGGTTGAGACATTGTAAGGGGTGGTTTGAGACATACCGTTTTTTCTTAATCTGCTTTTCTTAAATTTGAAATATATAAATTCATGATAGCCTGGTTAATACAATAAAGCAAATGAAACATATCTCTATACTGGTACCTTATGATGCTGTTTTAGCCGCCATTTTTGACCCGCGGTATATGTTTAGCGCCGTTAACCAGTTTTTAACAGATGAGGGCAAGGAGCCTGCTTTTGACATACAACTGGTTGGCCTGGCGCCGCAGGTTCAATTAAACAATAACGCTTTCACGGTAAATACAGACAATCTTTGTAGCGCTGTTGAAAAAACCGACCTGGTAATTATCCCCGCTCTTAGCGGCGATCTGAGAACTAGCCTGGAGCGAAATAAAGAAATGGTGCCCTGGATAATTAAACAGTATGCTAACGGCGCCGAAGTAGCCTCCTTGTGCCTCGGCGCTTTCCTGCTGGCTAAAACCGGGTTGTTAAATGGCCAGGAATGTTCAACCCATTGGTTGTTTGCCAATGATTTCAGAGAGATGTTTCCGGAGGTGACACTAACCGACGGTAGTATTATTACCGAAGCAGACGGCTTATATTCAAGCGGCGGGGCAAGTTCATACTGGAATGTGCTGCTGCACCTGATTGAAAAATATACCGGCCGCGAAATGGCCATACGCGCCTCTAAGTTTTTTGCCATTGAAATTGACCGCAAGAGCCAGTCGCCATTTATTATGTTTAACGGGCAAAAGAAACACGAGGATGAACCTATAAAAAAAGCGCAGGAATTTATTGAAGAAAACCTCGCCGGAAAAATATCTGTCGAAGACCTGGCTACCCGCTTCGCTATAGGCCGGCGCCATTTTATCCGCCGGTTTAAAAAAGCCACCAATAATACACCTGCCGAATATATACAGCGTGTAAAAATTGAAGCCGCCAAAAAACATTTGGAGAGCACCTGTAAAAACATCAACGAGGTCATGTATGATGTTGGCTATACCGATGTTAAAACCTTCCGGACGGTATTCAAAAAAATCACGGGCTTATCCCCGATTGATTATAAGCACAGATATAACAGGGACGCGGCCGGTAAATAATTTCTATTTTTGAAAATGCTCATTCGCCTTGCAAATTTTACCGATATCCCTCAAATACTGCAGTTAATAAAAGAGGTAGTGCCGGTTATGAATGCGGCCGGCAATTTTCAATGGGACAATGCCTATCCAAATGCGGCCGTATTTGAAAGAGATATAACCTTAAACCAGCTTTGGGTGGCCGACGGGGATGACGGCATAGCCGGTGTTATTGCTATTACAACAGACCAGGACCCGGAGTATGCTGATGTTGGCTGGGATATCAATGAAACCGCTATTGTGGTGCACCGCATTGCGGTAAGCATCAATCACCAGGGCAAAGGTGTTGCCGCCCGGCTGATGCAGCAGGCAGAGCAGGTGGCTAATACTCGCGGCCTGAAAAAAATACGGATCGATACCAATGTAGTGAACGGGGCCACAAACCACCTCTTTCCTAAATTGGGCTATGTTTATGCCGGCGAGATCAGCCTGGCAACGCGCCCCGGAATGCGGTTTAGTTGTTATGAAAAAATATTGCGCTAATTAGTTTAGTGTTACCAAAATCCAGTCAACCATAAAACTGGCTTTGCCGGCTTTTATTTTGTGGACGGTACTCTGCGGCAAACCGGGGTACGGCTCTTTTACTTTATTAACGCCCTGCGGATAGGCGCCGCCCAGGGCCAGGTTAAGCAACAGGTATTTTGAATTATCAAAAACCCAGTTCCCATATTTTTCTACCAATGCTTTGGTTACGGTGTAGGTAATCTTACCGTCAATGCTAAAGGTTAGTTGGGTGGCGGCTATGTCCACCGCGTAAATATGCCATTGGGTTACATCAATTCCTTCAGGAAAAACATTGCGATAAATTAACGGGGTATTTCCATGATATGTTGGGCCGTGTATGGCATGGCTCACCCACGACGAATCGCCAACGGTTTCCATAATATCGATTTCGCCGGCATCGGGCCATTTGCCCTTCCCTAATATCCAAAAGGCCGGCCATAAGCCGTCGCCCGCGGCAATTTTCATCCTTGCCGACACCGCGCCGTACCTAAACTCATACTTGTTGCGGGTATTTATCCTGCCTGATATAAAATCATTAGATTTTTGCCGGTTACTGCTGAAGCCCGGGTGATAACCCGGCTGTATGGTTAATCGGCCATCAGCTACAATCAATACCGCTGCCGAATCTACATAAGCCTCCTGCTCGTTATTGTCAGCATGGTTGTTAATTTCAATGTTCCATACCGATCGGTTCAGGTCATTGCCGTTAAAGTCCTCAAAAAATAGCGTGTCCGGTTTTTTTTGTGCCGATGCGGCCACCCCAAAACAAAGCAATAGCAGAAGTAAACAAAAAAATTTCATTGATATGGTTTCCTATTAAACCTTTTAAAAAAGCTGTAGTCAAAACAATAATAAACCGCGTCGTATAACAAATGTACAATTTGTGACGTTATATTTCCTCCCACCTTAAACTATTGCTTAAAAAGAACTAAGCATATTAACCAACCAAACTGCAGCGCTACGCTATAAATACATGGTGCATAAAAGCATCCAAACAGATTCCTGATGGCTATTTATTGCTTTTTAGACCAGGTTGCTTTGTAGCAGTTGGTTTTATTTCCGCATCACGGATGTTGCCCAAATGAAATAGAGAAAGAATGTATTTTAAATATCTAAAAATAAATTAGTTAATAGAAAACATTCATAATTATAAATTAATAGAAAAACCAGCTTAAGCCAAATTTGTTAGTGATTCACAGCCATAGCCAATTTGGCTGTAAAAAGAATTGTTTTAGCTAAAGTATTAAAAGCCGAATTTATAAGAGATCTTAATTTAAGCAAAGCGCTTTAAAATTTATCTTTTGTAAATAATAAACCAATACCCCCCCAATTAATCCTCATTAATTAAAAACTGTTTATTAAAATTTTTCTAAGGACACCTTACCGGGCCGCCCTTATGGACAAAGTGTGCCCTTTTGGGACCCATTTACGCTTAACCCTGCCTGACGAGCAGGCCGCCATGAAAATTAACTGAATGAAAATAACCATCTACTTTTTAAACCAAACATCTAAAAGCCAATGAATTAAATCTTGAAAAACATCCTAAAAATAAGTCACTATTATTCTACTATGTTTAATTAAAACCAATTATGAAACAAAATTTAATAAGAAAAATACCAGGCAGAAGACCGCGGTACCTGGGTGTTATTGCCCTGTTGCTTATAACAGGTTTAAGCTTTGCCGCTACACCAAAAGCGGCTTTAAAAATAAGACCGGCGGCTTTTACAAGCGTTGCACCTATCACTATTAAAGGAAAGGTTACCGATGCTGCCACCGGCGAATCTTTAATCGGGGTATCCGTAAAAATTAAAGGATCGGGCGAGGGGGTAGCTACTGATGCCGATGGTAACTACGCTATCAGCGCCGAAGGAACCGCGACGCTTGTTTTCACTTACCTGGGTTATGAGCCCGTAGAAGTAGCAGTTGAGAATAAAACAGCTATCGATGTTAAACTAAAAGCGCAAAACAAAGCCCTCACCGAAGTGGTGGTAATAGGTTACGGCACCGCCAAAAAGATCTCGTTAACCGGCGCTGTCGACCGGGTATCCGGGGATAAAGCCGTTGAGGGCCGCCCGGTTACCGGCACCGTACAGGCATTGCAGGGCGAATCGCCAAATTTAATTATCCAGCAAAAGGGGTGGGCGCCAAATGGCGGTTCATTCAATATCAACATCCGCGGAACAGGAACTACCGGTAATAATGATCCGCTGGTGGTTATAGATGGTATCATCGGCGGCGATATTAATACGCTTAATCCAAGCGATATTGATAATATTTCCGTATTGAAAGATGCTGGATCTGCGGCCATTTATGGTTCGCGATCGGCCAACGGCGTAATATTGGTTACTACCAAAAAAGGAAAGCTTAACGCTAAGCCAACCATAACTTACAGCGGTATTTACGGTACGCAGGTGCCTAAGTTTACTTTCCATCCGGTTGATGCCTGGGTGAATGCTGAGGATAAAAATATGTCGCTGGCTAACTCTGGTAAACCGCCGCAGTATACCCAGGCGCAAATTGATGCCATTAAAGCGGCAGGTAATGGCAACTGGCGCTTGGAAACTATTATGCATAACGCGCCGCAAACCAATCAAAACTTAAGTATAAGCGGCGGGTCGGCCACCAATACTTATTTGATGTCATTTGGTTATTTTGACCAGCGCAGTTACCTTGAGCCAAGCCTTATTAACGGGACTTATGGTTTAAGAAGATTTAACTTCCGTTTAAATGAAACGGCCACTTTGGGTAAATTTAATACTGCCTGGAACTTAACTTATGCCAAGATCCAATATAATGAACCTTATAATGATGTAATAGGCGATACTTTCCGCGCACCGCTGACAGATAGTTTTCAGGATGCGCAGGGCCGCTACATCACCGGGTTTGTTACTAATAACCCGTTAGATCTGTTGCGTAACGGTGGTTTCAGGTACACCAATAATGATGAGATAAACGGCAGCTTTACGGTTGGATATAACATTACACCATCATTCAAGGTCAGGGCTGTATTTGGCGGTACTGTAAAATCAAATTCACAATTGCAAAGGGATGTTGATTTGAAATATTACCCAACCGGCGAGTCGAATTCTGACCGGCAGGTGGCTAACTACGATGCCAAATCACTTACCACAAATACCAACCTGATTGCCGAGTATACCAAAACAACCGGCAAGCATGATATCAACATCTTGCTGGGTGTGGCCAATGAGTCGTACCTATCGCAATCAAACGGTATCCGTAAATCATTAACCGATTCTTTACTGGGCGTACCCACTACCGGTACGCTGGTTGATCCGGGGGTGAATCTTTCAGGCGGCGGTTCATTTAACTCGCTTACCAACACTACCGAAACCAGTTTGAACTCAGTGTTTGCACGTGGATCTTACTCATACGCAAACAAGTATTTCCTGGATGCGACCATCAGGGCTGACGAATCATCGAACTTCCCTAAAAACAAACGCTGGGGATATTTCCCGTCAATAGGTGGTTCGTGGCGTTTAACAGAAGAAGCTTTTATGAGCGACTTCAGGCAAAAAGTCGGCGATATCCGGGTAAGGGCTAACTATGGTATACTTGGTAACCAAAGCGTTAACCCGTATCAATATGTAAACAGTTATAATATTAACGGCAACGTGTATGCCTTTAACAACCAGGCGACGGCGGGAGCAACACTTAACCTTGCTAACCCTGACATTACCTGGGAAAAGGCTGCCACGCTTGATATCGGTGCCGATGGAACGTTCCTGAACGGCAAGCTAACTATTGGTGCTGATTATTTTAACAAAGTAACCAGCGATATATTAGCGCCGAGACAGGATGTGCCTACGCTGTTTGGGTCAAGCTTTCCAACGTATAACGTATCAAAAGTGCAGGACAGGGGTTGGGAGGTTAAAATAGGCTACAACATACGTGGCGATCTGTTTAGCCATAGCCTTACGTTCAGTATTTCTGACGCGAAGAGCAAATTGCTGGCGTACAGTTACGGACAAACACAGAACGTATTTCAACGTGAAGAATTTGAGTTTGTTAGAAAAGTCGGCTACCCTATAACTGTTTACCAGGGATATAAAACCAATGGTTTATATCAGACACAGGCCGAGGTGGCAACGTATCCGCACTTTGCAAATTACACTACCTCTGAACTGGCTCCGGGCGACTGGAAATTTGTGGACAGGGACGGTAATGGTGTAATTGATGCCAATGATAAATTTATCCTGGGCGATCCGTTCCCTCATTACACGTTTGGTTTTAACTATAATGTTACCTATAAACATTTTGATGCAACCATATTTATACAAGGTGTACTTAAAAGAGATGCATTAATAAGGGGTGAGTTAATTGAGCCATATCACTTTAGCAATTATGGTGGTACGGTTTATGACAGTTCAAGCGATTTCTGGACACCACAAAATACCGGTGCAAAATATCCGCGTTTAGCAGAGAACGGAACGGTTGCCAATAACAATAACTTCCGCACCGGGTCTGACATGTATTTGTTTAACGCTGCATATGCAAGGCTTAAAAACATACAGGTAGGGTATTCTTTCCCAACGGCTATGTTATCTAAAGTAAGTATCCAAAGAGCACGGGTATACTTTACGGCTCAAAACGTATTTACGTTATCCCCGTTGAAATTTACCGATCCTGAAGGAACAGAGTTTGGTAACAACCTGGATAATACCGTAGGTGCCAACAGCCCGCGCGGCTATCCTACACCTGTCTTTTACGGTGTTGGTTTAGACTTAACTTTTTAACAATTAAATTAACTTATTATGCGTTTAAGACTTTTAAATAAAACAAGTTTCATCATATTGCTGGCCGCGGCAATGGCCGGCTGTAAAAAGATCGACCTGCAACGGATCGACGTTTACACCGATGCAAACTTCTGGACGGTAAATGCTAATGCATTTAATGCGCTGGCTACCTGCTATGCCCAGCAGATAAGCGGGGGCCAGTCAGGCTCAAGCTCGCCTTCACAGGCTTATTTTTATAATGAGGCACTCTCTGATAATGCGTTTTGCCCGTTAGATGTTAATGTTGGTACGCCAACTCAAATATCAAGCGGTAATGATGCAAATTTTAACGCCGGGATAAACCGCGTTAAATATGAGTGGGGTAGCTACTATACCAATATCAGGTCATGTAACGTGTTTTTAGAAAATGTAGATAAAAACACATCGTTAGGTACCGCCTTGATTAAAAGGATGAAGGGCGAAGCCAGGTATCTGCGTGCCCAGGCGCTTTTTAGATTGACGAACTTTTTTGGCGATGTACCTTTAGTTACCAAAACATTGAGCGTTGATGAAGCTAAATCAATAAAAAGAACACCTAAGGCCGATGTAGTTACCTACATATTAAATGAACTGGATTCGGCAGCGGCTGTATTACCTACCCGCGACGCCCAATTAGCTACGGACCGCGGACGTATAACCCGAGGCGCGGCTTTAGCCATGAAAGCAAGAGTGTTATTATATAATAATCGTTGGGCGGAATGCGCCGCAGTTTGCGAGGATTTAATGAACAACCAGGCAGTAAATGGTACTTACTCTCTATTACCTAATTTTCCGGATATCTTTTCTGCCAATAATAAATATAATGCAGAAGTTATAGCCGATCTGGGCTATCAGCAACCTAACCGTACCTGGAGCGATTGGTCCGATTTTGGTCCGTTTTATACCGGCCCGGGTGCAACAGCGGCCACCAACAGCAATCTGGTTCCAACCCAGGATCTTGCCGAAAGCTTCCTGACACTGGATGGTAAGGGCATATTTGAAGCCGGGTCTGGTTATGACGAAGATAATAACCCGTATGTTAACCGCGATCCGCGTTTGGGTTATACCTTGGTTTATGATAAATATCAATGGGTAAATAATTTAGGTGCAACTCAAACTATTTATATCAAACCGGGCACCGCACCTGACGCTACCAATAAAAAGAATGAGGCCGGACCCGGCGGCACAACTTCAGGATATTACTGGCGTAAATATTTTGACCCGACAGCACCTAACGGCACTTTTAATTATGGTGAAAACCTGATTATTATACGCTGGGCCGATGTGTTGTTAATGGAAGCAGAATCAAAAGCGATGCTGGGCCAAATGACTTCGGCTGTGTGGGATCAAACCATCAAACCATTGCGCACCCGGGCAGGCTTCACTAACCCGTTGGCGTTAAACTATCCGGGTAACACAACAGTGACCATGATTGACCAGGTTAGAAACGAACGGCGCTGTGAACTGGCTTTTGAATCACTGCGCTATGACGATATCAAACGCTGGAAAATTGCTGAAGTGGTGATGAATCATCCGACTGGTAACGAAGTACGCGGCGCTAAGTATGCTGCCGGCAATACGGCTTATTTAAAATTGGTGGTAAGGCTGTTTAATCCGGCCAAACACTATCTGTGGCCTATACCTACAGAAAGTATACAAACAGATCCGGCCTTGCTTCCGCAAAATCCTGGATGGAATTAAAAATAATTAGAACAGCCTGCAAAGCGCCCCGGTTAACCGGGGCGCTTTTGTTTTTGGATTTACAGAATGAACGCCTTGATACGGTTTCCGGTAACGATTACGTAGAAAACAATAAATAAATCGCCAAAAAAAATATACTTTTAACGCAGATACCAATGAGTTTATAAAAACTGTCATTTCTATAAAAATACCGTCGCGTTACACACCCAAAAAATTAACTATCATACATAATCATGAACAAAGTCTTATTTAAAAAAGAGATTGTTATGTTGTTGCTGGTGCTTGCTTGCAGCCATAAAATAAGTTTTGGCCAGGATGCGCCTCCCGGCAGCAACTTTTCAAAAACCGATACCGCTACTGTCCCCAAAGAAATTGAGGATCCCGAAAATATCGGCATAAACAAAGAGCTTAATCACGCTACGCTGATGCCGTATGGTAATCTGGCCGAAGCATTAAAAGCTAACCGCCGCGCATCGTCATTAGCCATTAGCCTGAATGGTATGTGGAAGTTTAACTGGGTTGACTGGCCGCAGAAACGCCCGGTTAATTTTTATAAATCCACTTACGATGTTTCAAAATGGAAAGATATCAGGGTGCCTTCATCTTTCCAGGTGCAAGGTTACGGAACGCCCGATTACAGCAACTTTACGCTGATTTTCCAGAGCGATTTCCCGCGGGTAATGACCGAACCTAAAAACAAAAAATACACAACCTTTCATGAACGTAATCCTGTAGGCAGCTACCGCCGCGATTTTGAGGTACCGGCCAACTGGAACGGTCGCCGCATATTCATCACTTTTGATGGGGTTGATGCCGGTTTCTTTATTTGGGTTAACGGCAAAAAAGTTGGTTACAGCGTAAACAGCCGTAACGCCGCCGAGTTTGACCTGACCAAATATGTGCATCCGGGTAAAAACATGTTGGCGGTTGAAGTTTACCGCTTCACATCCGGAAGTTATTTGGAGAACCAGGATATGTGGCGCTTAAGCGGCATTTTCAGGAACGTTACATTATGGAGCGCCCCGCAGGAACATATCCGCGATTTCTTTATTAAAACCAATCTGGATAATAAATACCGCGACGCTGATCTGAACGTATCAACCAAGGTAAAAAATTATAGCAATGTTGCTGTACCGGCCCGCCAGATAGAAGTTACGCTTTATAACGGTACTGTTAAAGTACCCGGAGGTGTAGCTAAAGCAAACGTGCCTGCATTACAACCCGGGGAAGAAGTGACGGTTAAAACCGGGTTCCATGTAACCAATCCACAAAAATGGACCGCCGAGACGCCCAAGCTTTATACCACAGTAATCACCCTGAATAATGGTGGTAATACCATCGAGACTTTATCAGCCCGTACCGGTTTTCGGGAAATCGAAATCAAAGGCAGGTTGTTTTTGGTTAACGGTGTACCCATTAAACTAAAAGGGGTTAACCGCCATGAAAACTGGCCCGATGACGGTCATGCTGTTACCGAAGAGCAGATGATTAAAGATATCGTTCTGATCAAACAAACCAACAGTAACCACGTGCGTACCTGCCATTATTCGGACGACCCGAGATGGTATGAGTTGTGTGATGAGTACGGGATCTACTTAGTTGCCGAGGCTAATGTAGAGTGTCATGCGCAACAAAATCAGTTCAACGAGGAGCCTACCATAAAAGCGGCTATTATTGAGCGCAACGTAGCTAATGTCGAGAATTTTAAAAATCACCCGGCAGTGGTTATCTGGTCGTTAGGTAATGAGTGTGGCCGGGGCGGTACCAATTTCAGGGCCGCGTTAAAAGCCATTAAAGCTATCGATGACAGGCCAACCCACTACGAGGGCTTCGGCATAGGCAATGATAAAAACCCTGCAGATATTGACAGCCAGATGTATACCGGCATAGCAGGCGTTGAACATAATGCCACTGATGCCACCTTAACAAAGCCGTTTTATTTATGCGAATATGCGCACGCTATGTTCAATTCTATGGGCTCAGTTGATCTTTATAATGATTTGTTTGATAAATACCCGTCATTACTGGGGGGCGCTATCTGGGAATGGCAGGATCAGGGTTTATACAACAACCGGAACCCCGACCATAAAATAATTGCCTACGGCGGTGGTTTCGGCGAATATCCAAATGACCATTACTTTATTCATAAAGGCGTTGTGTTTTCTGACCGGTCGCCCAAGCCGCATTTTCCGGAACTTAAGCATGCCTACCAATGGATCACGATTAATGCCAGGGATCTGAATAAGAAATTATTCACCATTAAAAACCGCTACCAGTTTATCAACCTAAACGGATTTGATGCCAAATGGGAGCTGAGCGAAAACGGCACAACGATATCATCCGGTAATATTGCGGTTGGTTCAATCAATCCGGGCCAGCAAAAAGATATTAAGTTGCCTTATATAATTAAGGCTAAACCCGGCGCCGAGTATTTTGTACGGATCTCATTCCAGTTAGGCAGGGATAAGCTTTGGGCCAAACGCGGCTTTGAAGTTGCCGAACAGCAGTTTGAACTGGGTACGCCGGTGCCTGCTATTGCCAATAAATCGCAAGGCGGTAACTTAACCTTAAACGACTCAAAAAGCGATATTAAAGTTAAAGGCGCTGATTTTAGCGTAGAGTTTAATAAAGAAAAAGGAACTTTCACCCGGCTTGAAAAAGACGGCGAAAACATTTTGAGAAATGACGGCGGACCGATGTTGCACTTATGGCGCGCGCCACACCAAAAAGATGACATGTGGGCCTATACAGATTGGGTTGACAAGGGTCTTAAAGAAATTAGCTGGGTAGCCAGCAATGTTAAGGGCACGCAGCTCGCGCCAAATGTGGTACAAATAAGTGCCACCTTAACCGGTACGGGTAAAGAAAACTTTGTGGTACATCATAAAGTGGTTTATACCATAAATGGCAAAGGCGAGATCAAAGCTGAAAACAGTGTTGACTTTAGCGATCCTAAACTGGTGCTGGCCCGTATTGGTGTACGTATGTTCCTGAATAAGGAACTTGATCAGTTTGATTACCTGGGCCGCGGCCCGATGGAAAACTACGGCGACCGCAAAAGCGGGTTTAATGTGGGTCACTTTGGCAGCAGCGTAGTTAAACAGATGACCGGCTACGAAAAACCCATGGAACAGGGAAACCATGAAGATGTACGCTGGGCAAATGTAACCGCAGCTAACGGCTGGGGTGTAAATATTAAACAGGTCGACTCGGTAATGCAGGTTGCTGCGCTGCCATACAGCGACGAGGAAATGGAAAATGTGGAATACAAAGTTGACTTGCCAAAAAGCAAAGGCACCGTATTGTGCATCAGCCATAAAACTTTAGGTGTAGGCTCAAACGGCTGCGGCCCGCGCCCGTTAGAACCTTACAAGGTGTATGCAAATGCAACAACGTTTAGTTATCAGATAGAGCTGGCTAAAAAGAAAAAATAAACAGGTCTGTCTATACAGATTTAATTACAAGCTAAAACAGGAAGGCAGTCAATGGGCTGCCTTTTTGCTTTTTATGACTTCGTAATTAAATTTCAATATACTATCTTTAGAAGCCGAACGTGTGACCAATGCATCCGGCTATAACCTTTAATATTTTTTAGCTATACTATGTTGCGTAAGAAATTGATCCTCCTTATACTTTTATTGCCCGCAATTAAAGTATTAAGTCAGAAAAAAGAGGTGCCCACCCCCCAATGGAGACCTAAATATCATTTTACTCCCGAAAAAAACTGGACCAACGACCCCAATGGCCTGCTGTTTTTAAATGGTGAGTTTCAATTGTATTATCAGCATAACCCTTTTGAAAATAAATGGGGACACATGAGCTGGGGACATGCCACCAGTAAGGATATGATCCAATGGAGGCACCTGCCTGTTGCTATTCCTGAAATTGTTACCAAGGACACCACTACCTGGATCTATTCAGGATCAGCAGTGGTCGACAAAAATAATACCAGCGGATTCGGCATAAACGGCAAGCCGCCGATTATAGCCATTTTTACCGCCGATCAGCCAAAACAACATAAAGAATCACAGTTTATCGCTTACAGTAATAACAATGGTTTAAGTTATACCCAATACAGTCATAACCCGGTTATTGATCTTAATAAAAGTGATTTTAGAGATCCCAACGTTTTTTGGTATGAGCCTGCCAAACAATGGATCATGACCGTGTCAATGGTTAATGAGCATATGGTAAGGATTTACGGTTCAAAGAACCTGAAGGAGTGGACCAGGCTAAGCGACTTTGGCCCGGCCGGTTATACCCGTAATGGCTGGGAATGCCCGTCGCTGTTGCCTTTGGTGGTTGATAATGATCCGAAGAACATTAAATGGGTGATGCTGGTATCATCAGGCGGTGACCACGGTCCGTTGATCCAATATTTTGTAGGCGATTTTGACGGCGAGACGTTTAAAGACGATAATAACGGAACTAAAGTATTACCTGTTGATTATGGCGATGCTTTTTACGCTGCCATTGCCTGGCGTGATGCACCGCAAAACAAAAAAGTATTATTGGGATGGATGCAGGACGGCCGCCGCGAAACTTATCCATGGAAGGGCCAGATGTCTATTCCGCATGACCTGTCTTTAAAAACCACTGAAGAAGGGTTACGGTTGGTACAGGAGCCTTCGTCCTTTGTTACTAAATCACTGGCTAAATATTCAACGGAGAAAGCGCTGCTAAAAAAGAATATGCCGATAAATGATACCCGCATAAACCTGAGTAAAGAACGTCCGTTTGCCGGCAACTCTTACTGGATAGAAGCCGAGTTTGCGGTGGATAAGGCCAAAAAAGTTGGTTTTAATATTGTCGAGAATCCCGACATTACCAAAAACGTAACGGTTGGCTATGATGCGGAGCACGGGCAGTTATTTATAGATTGCACTATATCAGAGATGGGGAATAAGTCACGAAGAAACCTGGAACAGAGGGCACCGCTAAAGGCAATAAATGGCGTGGTCAAAATACAAGTATTGGTTGATAACTCGTCGTTAGAAGTATTTGGCAACGGGGGAGAAAAAGTGATCTCGACCATGATCTATCCGGATATTAATGCCACCAACCTGTCGGTATTTGCCGAAGGAAAAGCGGTGATAAAGAATATGAAGATCTGGGATTTTAATCAGAAATAATAGTTCGGTTAAACCGGGAAAGCTATCCGGCGAGGTAGCTTTCCTGGTTTATATAAGGCTATTTCAATTTCTTGATCCACATATTGCGGACATAAATTTTGGTGGTGGCTTCAATTTCAATGCCGATATAACCCGCCAGATTGTTTGATGATTTTGGATCATCGTCAATCATAACCGCCATAACCTGGCCGTTAATAATATGCATACACACACCACCACGAGCTATTACGGTATACTGGTTCCAGTCGTTCTTTTTAACAACTTTAGCCAGTTCCATAATGTCGCCTATATTGCCCATCAATCGTTTTGATTTAGTACTGAAACCTTCAACCACCTGCCCGCGCCAGGCCAGTATACGCATGGGGGTGTTTTCTGAATAGAATTGCCCGGTCCAAAATTTAGCCGCCGGCCAAAAATCAGCCTGCGGGCCGGTCATCATCCAGTTTAAATTAACGGGACCAACGTTTGCAGTTACATTATCGGCAATCGGTAAGCGCCACGGAATGCCGGTTTGGCTGCGGTATTGGATGCCGCTGCCGCCTTCGCCATCCACCTTAATTTCAAATTTCAGGGTGAAATCTTTAGCTTTCATCCCACGATAAACCAGGTAGCTGTTGCCGCTTGGGTTTTGCGGTGTCGATTCGCCCACAATAGCGCCGTCCTCAACCCGCCAGAATTTAGGATTGCCATCCCAGCCGGTCAGCGTTTTGCCATCAAATAAGGATACATAACCTTCATGGTCATTAAAATCTAAAGGCGCAGGCTGCGTAAACGGATCATTATAATAATGCGGTTTTTTGCCTTGCGCATGGGCGATCGTACCGGCGGCAAACAGGCAAATAAATAGTTTAAATTTTAAGTCTATGATCATGATGTTATCGGGCTATGTTAGCAGTGTTTAAAATAATGCTGTTCATTTGAGGTTTAAGTCTCAAAACAGCTCCATTATCAGGTTTGCCAAATATGCCTTTAACCGCGCTTAATTTATAATTGGCGTCCTCAAACCTGCAATTTAGCTGTTTTGGGGCTATGCTTTCAAAAGGTAATTTAGCGTCTGCCGCAGTATTTAGGTCAAAGAACCAATCAAGCCTGGTTTTGCTAACCAGGTTAATTTTTACCTGCCCCTCGGTCAGTTCAATTTCCAGTGATCCTTTAATTGTTGTCAGCGGCCATGAAATATGCAGGGCTCCTGTTGCTGTTTTACTAAATTTGGGATCGCTGCCTTCAACTAATACCTCATTGCCATTTACTATAGCTTTTATGCGCATCCCTGCAAGCTCTTTGTGTTTGCTCCAGATGTAACCATCAACAATTGGCAGGGTGAAAAAGGTGCACTCGTTTGAGGTTACCGGCTCCGTTTCATATACCGACGGAAATTTTTCGTCAAACAAATGAACGTCGCGGATGCGCAAACTGTTATGTTCCCACAATAAATTGATGCGATAAAAACGGCTGTTGTACCAGACCGTTTTAAGGTCACTGCCTTCAATGTCCTTAGTTACGGTAAAAGATGTTGCCGGTGTCACTTTATAGGTTTTCTTAAACCAAAGTCCGGATGCCGCCATGGTTTCAACTCTTATTTTATGCTGGTCGCGCAGTCTGGCAATCAGCGGCATTTGGATCTCAAACCCTTTTTTCATGGCATCCCACGTAAATGAGTTTTCCTGCCCGGCCTGGGTATAGTTAAAGCCCAATGATTTATCATCAGTAAGCGTTTTGAAGAACCAGTTTACCCAGGTTGAATCGCCCCCGCCAAAACGGTAAACGGGCTCCAGGGTAATTACACCCTGGCGTGAAGAGCTGATGCCGGTATCGTACTGCCGCACCGGATCGCTGCCCAGCATCCTGAAAATTGGCACGGGTATTTGTTTATCGGCGTGTTGCGCCGGCATATATGAGTTAATTTTGCTTGGGTAATAAGCCTGGTTCCAGTAGCCGCCCCAAAGTGTATAGCCATCGGTGCCGTATTGGTCCTTACAATTAGCCGATGCCACGATATGGTACTTTTCATACATATAATTTAAACTATGAGCGTCAATAAACCACGAGGCTACTGATTTTGGATAATAACCAAATATCTTCCTGAAATCGGCAAAATATACATCTATGATTTTTTCGCGCTCGGCAGGGGTATACCCGGTTGAGAAGCCGATGTTTGCGCGCCAGTCCCACGGGTAGCGGCCGCGCCATTTCATGCCCGCATTTTCAACCAGTGGCTGGGGGATCTCCCACCAGGCACCTATCTCAAATGTCCCTTTGGGCAAACTGGCCAATAAAGTTTGATAGCGTTTATCCATCAAAGCATCATACTGCAATAAAAAAGTGCCGCCTAGGTGGTACCGCTTCATTATCTCTACCTGTTTTACCACGGTCTGGTAAAGAACATCCTCGGTGATTTTTTCGTCGCGCGGCTCCAGCAGCCTGATAAAGTTTACTATATTGACGATTTTGGGCGATGGCTGTTGAATCTTGACGCGCTGCGCCATTGAACAAAATGAGCCCAGGCAAAAAATGCTGCATGCCAGGTAAGTTATCAGCATTTTACTGATATCGGTATTTTTAAAGGTCATAAGTGTAGCCGTATGTTGCTAATGGTTATTGAGAATTATGGTATGGTTAGCAAACTTAACATTAGCCAGGTAAAATGCCGTCCTGTACTGTCCTGATAAGCCGGTAACCGTTTTTTTGAATAAAAGTGCGTATTATTATCCGGTTTTTACCGCAAAGCGATTTACTAATCATACCACCGTTTTAAATGCAGGCAATAAAAATATATTCTATCGGTTTGCTAATTTTTATGGCGGGGATCTGCTTCGCCCAGCATCCTGTTTCGGTACAGCCGGCGGTTGAGGGTATCCGTATTGCATGGGACTATAATACATTAACCAAAGTATCGTCAAATACCGCCGGAAGATACTCGGGTTATGCCCGTTTAATACAACTGGCTGATCAATCTTTATTCTGTGTTTATGAAGCAGATGGTAATATCGTGGCCGTGAAGAGTTATGACACAGGTAAAACCTGGTCGGCACAGATCATGATCGCCCCTCGGGCAGATCATGTTAATATGTCTGCACCGGATATTTTGCAATTAAAAGACAGGTCGATATTGGTTTGCTATAACCCCAGGCCGCAGCGTGGCAGCGACACCTCCAAACACTTTGCCATTAAAACCACGAAAAGTTATGATGGCGGCCAAACCTGGACCGACGAGCGCACCCTTTACCGGGCCGATTACCGTTTTGAGAATGGCTGCTGGGAGCCATCGGTTATACAGCTGTCTGACGGCCAGCTACAGCTTTTTTTTGCTAATGAGGGCGTTTACTTAAAATCAAACGAACAAAATATTTCTATGGTGAGGTCAACCGACGGGGGCCTGCGCTGGTCGGCCAGGCCGCGGATAGTAAGTTTCAGGCCGCATTCGCGGGATGGGATGCCGGTGCCGGTATTGCTGCAAAATGGTAAAGAGATTGTCTGCGCGATAGAGGATAATGGCTTTAAAAACTTTAAACCCTATATTATCCGTAGCACTGTGAAAAACGATTGGCTGGCAACAGTGGGCGCTTCTGACCCAAACCGTCACTATGCCCTTGCCGAACCTATACCGGACAGTATTTACGCTGGGGCTCCATACCTGCGGCAGTTAAAAACAGGCGAAACGATCTTATCTTATCAAGGCACCGAGGGCCGTATCAATAACATGAACCACAGCGAAATGAAGGTAGTAATTGGCGATAACCGTGCGATGGACTTTAACCGTAAAACCGTGCCTTTTCATATCGCGCCCGGGAAATCAGGGCTGTGGAACAGTTTAAGTGTTTTAAATGACAGCAGTGTAGTGGCACTTACCAGTACCGGCAGCTTTAATGATGGCCACCGAGCTGAGGTGTGGATGATACGCGGCTATATTATCCCCGAACTGTCAATTAAAAAAGGAAAGATAGACATTGACGGAATGGAAAAAGAAAACGTGTGGAAAGGAGACATGCCCGTATTTATAGGTCATGAGGGCCCCGCCAACCTGGAGGCGGGTTTCGTTTATGACGATAATTACTTATATCTGTTTACCCAGGTAAATAAAGGGGCAGACGGTTCGTCGGCTATCGGCTTGTATCTCGATCCGCAAAATAAAAGTTATGATGCGCCGGCAAAAGGCGTTTATAAATTAAATATATCCGCAGACAATAAACTGGCAGTTTTTGACGGTGATAAGGGCGAATGGGCAATTCAAAAATCCACCGGGATTAAATCGGTGGCCATCATTAAAGTTGATGATTATGTGGTCGAGGCGGCTATTCCCTGGGCAATGCTTGGCGGCAGGCCATCCATTAACAAACGCATCGGATATAATATATCTTTAACCGCAAATACCGGCTATACAGAAAATATTGCAGCTAATGAGGCAGATAAGCCTTTTACCTGGTCGACACTTAAACTACATTAGTAACAAAATATAACACAACCATTTTAAACCATAATGAAAAAAATAACAAACCTGGTATTAGCCGGCGCAATATGCGTTTTAGGCAATTTAACCGCAAACGCGCAATCAGCACAAAAATTAAAAATCTGGTCGGCAGAGAAAGCAAACGAATGGTATGCGCAACAGCCCTGGGTAGCAGGGGCCAACTTTACCCCGAGTACAGCCATTAATCAGTTAGAAATGTGGCAGGCCAGCACGTTTGACCCCAAAACGATCGATACCGAGCTGGGCTATGCCGAAGGCATCGGCTTTAATACCATGCGGGTATTTTTACACAGCGTTGCTTATACCGAAGATCCGAAAGGATTTAAATCAAGGGTAAATCAATATTTAACCATCGCCGACAGGCACCATATCAAAACCATCTTTGTGTTTTTTGATGATTGCTGGAACCCCGAGCCCAGGCCGGGTAAACAGCCTGATCCAAAACCGGGCATCCATAACTCGGGTTGGGTGCAGGACCCGGGCATATCAGCACTTAAAGACCCAAAAGAAATGCCATTGCTGGAGCATTATGTGAAAGATGTACTAACCACTTTTGCACATGATAAACGCATTTTACTTTGGGATTTATTTAATGAACCCGGTAACAGTGGTAAAAGAGACGCTTCAATGCCTTTGCTTGCCGCGGTATTTAGCTGGGGACATGAAGTGCGCCCTGATCAGCCGTTATCGGCCGGATTATGGGATTGGAGCTTCGAAAAGCTAAACGCGTTCCAGGCGTTAAACTCAGATGTTATTACTTACCATAATTACGATGAAGTGCCGGCGCACCTAAACGTGGTGCGTTTGCTAAAAACGCACGGAAAACCACTGATCTGTACAGAATATATGGCCCGCCCGCGTAAAAGCACCTTCGGTACAGTTATGCCTATGCTGAAAAACGAAAATGTGGGCGCTATAAACTGGGGTTTTGTAGCAGGGAAAACCAACACCATTTATGCCTGGGATACCCCGATACCAAGCGGCGCCGAGCCTGCTTTATGGTTCCATGATATTTTCCGCAAAGATGGGTCATCTTATAAAACTGATGAAACTGAGCTGATTAAAAAGTTGACTTCAGAACCTAAAGTTCAAAAATAACATTACTGCAAACAAGAGCATGACAGTACAGGATGGATGATAATTTAACTAGTATTATTTTTGGTAAACTATAATGCACCGATATTGTAGTTTTGATTTATAAACCAACTCCATTATTATTAAATTATAATCTCATGAGCTTAAACAAAGCCTTATTGAAGTGCTCTTTTGTTTGTTTGTTATTTTCAGGATTTGCCGTTGATAGCGGCGCACAGGTTAAACAGGTGCCCAATGCCGCGATGACCAATTTTAAGTCGGTTGAAACCGGTTTCATTACCGTGCCTGATGACATCCAAACCAGTGTTTACTGGTACTGGCTGTCAGACAATATCTCAAAAGAAGGCGTGATCAAGGATCTGGAAGCTATGAAAAAGGTAGGGATTAACCGCGCCTTTATCGGTAATATCGGGATTGATGATACCCCCTTTGGCAAAGTGAAGATATTTACCACCGAGTGGTGGGATATCGTTCACACTGCTTTAAAAACAGCAACCCGGTTAAATATTGAAATAGGCTTGTTCAACAGCCCCGGCTGGAGCCAGTCTGGCGGCCCGTGGGTTAAGCCGGAGCAGGCTATGCGTTACCTTACCTCATCACAAACTATGGTGAAAGGCCCGTCTGTTTTTAATAAGACGCTGGACAAACCTAACCCCGTTTTTCAGGATGTAAAAGTGATTGCCTACCCGGTAGCGGCTGATTATGGTAACAGCATTAATGATTTAAAACCTGCGCTGTCATCAATACCCGAAGCCGGGTCATTAAACAATTTGATTGATAATGACGAAGCAACCAGCTTAAAAATACCCGGTGGACAGCCGTTTGTTTTAGATTTTAATACCAACCGGCCATTTACCGCGCGCAGCATAGTGATTACCCCCAGCCATAACGGGCTTAATTTTGAGGGCGAGATCCAGGTAAAAGTAAATGGTGCGTTTACCGGCATAAAACACTTCTCAGTCGACCGAGGTAACACGGCGCTTAATGTTGGCTTTTTGCCATTTGGCCCGGCGGCTATTTCTATACCGGTTACTACGGGCACTGATTTCAGGATAGTTTTTAACCATGTATCAAACAACTGCAAAATTGCGGAGATCAGGGTATCGGCAACGCCGGTGGTTGAAAACTATATTGAAAAAACCGAAGCTAAAATGTGGCCTACACCACACCCGTTCTGGGATGCGTACCAGTGGCAGCCGCAGCCGGTAATTGATAACGATAAATATGTGGTTGACCCGAATAAGGTTGTAGACATTACTAAATATATGGCGGCGGACGGTACGCTTAACTGGAAGGTGCCTGCCGGTAACTGGATCATTGAGCGTACCGGCATGACACCTACCAACGTTAAAAACTCTCCGGCTACGCCTGAAGGCACCGGTCTGGAAACCGATAAGATGAGCATCAGGCATATCGAATCGCATTTTGACGCTTTCCTGGGCCAGATCATAAAACGCATACCTGCCGAGGACCGCAAAACCTGGAAGGTTACCGTTGAGGACAGCTACGAAACCGGCAGCCAAAACTGGACAGATGATTTAATTGCCGAATTTAAAGCGGCTTACCATTACGACCCTGTGCCTTATATCCCGGTAATGCAGGGTAAGGTGGTAGGCAGTGCCGATCAATCTGACCGTTTTTTATGGGATTTGCGCCGCTTGATTGCCGATGATGTTTCTTATAAATATGTTGGCGGCCTGCGCGATATCAGCCATAAATATGGCTTAACTACCTGGCTAGAAAACTACGGACACTGGGGCTATCCCGGCGAATTTCTTCAATACGGCGGACAGTCGGACGAGATTGGCGGCGAGTTTTGGAGTGAAGGCGATCTGGGAGATATTGAAAACAAAGCGGCTTCATCATCGGCACATATTTATGGCAAGACCAAAGTGTCCGCCGAATCATTCACCGCGGCGGGAGATGCCTTTTGGCGCTACCCGGCCATGTTTAAAAAACGTGGCGACCGCTTCTTTACGGAGGGGATCAACAATACGCTACTGCATGTTTATATAGAACAGCCTACCGATAAACTGGTTGGCTTAAATACCTGGTTCGGGGTTGAGTTTAACCGGTTAAATACGTGGTTCTTTGATATGGACGTGTTTTTAAAATACTCCAAGCGTTGCAACATGATGCTGCAACAGGGGATTTATGTAGCTGATGTGGCGTACTTTATTGGTGAGGACGCGCCAAAGATGACGGGGATTGTTGATCCGGCATTGCCACAGGGCTACTCATACGATTATATCAATGGCGAAGTAATTAAGAACCGGCTGACCGTTAAAAACGGAAAGTTGACATTACCCAACGGCATTAATTACAGCATACTGGTACTGCCAAAGCTGGAAACCATCCGGCCGGAATTGCTTTTGAAATTGAAGGAACTGGTTGCACAGGGCGCGGTTATTTTGGGGCCAAAACCTAGCAGGTCGCCAAGCTTACAGGGGTTCCCGGCTGCTGATAAACAAGTGCAAAGCCTGGCTGATGAGCTTTGGGGCAAAATTGATGGCAAAACCACCAAAGTAAACCATTATGGTAAAGGCATGGTGCTATCGGGCATGGATATGCAGCAGGCGTTAAACTTGGTTAAAGTAGTACCTGACGCCAAAATAACACAAAGCGATTCTATCCTGTTTATCCACCGTGCTTTGGCTGATGGCAATATCTATTTTATATCTAACCAAAAAACAAGTACCGTAAAGATCTCTCCCGAGTTCAGGATCAGCGGTAAGCAGCCAGAGTTGTGGAACGCGGTTACCGGTGATATCCGAAGCCTGCCGTCATATTATCAGAAAGACGGCACAACCGCCGTTCCGTTGAAGTTGGCGCCGTATGAAAGTGCTTTCATTATCTTCAGGAAAGATGGCGCGAAAAAAGATACCAGCCTGACTAACTATCCGCAGGCAAAAAGCACCATCGCTATAAATAAACCATGGACCGTAAATTTTGACCCTGCCATGCGCGGCCCGGTTAACCCAGTAGTTTTTGAAACGCTGACAGATTGGTCTTTAAATAAAAATGATAGTATAAAATATTATTCGGGCACGGCTTTTTATCATAATAAATTTAATATAACTACTTTAGTAAAAGGAACCAATTATATCCTTGACCTGGGCCTGGCCCGGGCCATTGCAAAAGTTAAAGTTAACGGCGTTGATGTAGGTGGCGTATGGACACCTCCTTACCAACTGGATATTACCAGCGCCCTAAAGCCCGGTGTAAATACCATTGAGGTTAAGGTGGTAAACACGTGGGTTAACAGGCTGATAGGTGATAGTAAATTACCTGAGGCCCAGCGGCGGGCAACGGCAATTGTAATGCCTAATATGGGTAAAGGTTTAGAGTCGTCAGGATTATTGGGGCCGGTACAAATTTCAGCAGTTAAATATTAATCGCGACGGCGATTTATTATAAACTTAAATTGCCATGATATCCCTAAAAAGGTTAATGCTTGTTGCAGGGCTCTGCGCTGCGTTGTTGCCGGCTGCGGCCCAACAAAATAAACAACCGATTGATTATGCCGACCCGCTATTGGGTACGTCCGAATCGCGCTGGATGCTCAATCCGGGGGCTACCATGCCCTTCGGGATGGTGCAGCTGGCACCCGATAACCAGGAAGCTGTCTGGAAATCGGGCTATGAATATTCTATCAATAATATTGGCGGTTTTAGTCACATCCACTCGTGGACAATGGCAGGGCTGTCGGTAATGCCGACGGTAGGTATCTTAAATATTAAACGGGGTTCGGCAGATAACCCGACAACGGGCTGGACAACAGGCTACCGTTCACGCATCTATAAAGAAACAGAAAAAGCCAGCCCCGGCTATTATGCGGTTAAGCTGATGAACGGCGATATCACTACCGAGTTAACCAGCACTACCCGGGCCGGCTTTTTCAGGTTTACTTATCCTACTGACCTGGACGCTCATATTTTATTTAACCTTGACGTTCCTTTTGAGAACACGGCCGAGATACTGGATGCCAGATTTACTAAAATAAGTGACACCGAGATTGAAGGCTACTCGCACCAAAAATGGGGCTGGCAGGAATACACCGTACATTTTGTGGCGCGTTTTGATAAACCGATGGAAGGTTTTGGCGGCTGGGTAGGAAACAAAATATCCAGAGATATCAAAGAACTTAGCGGCAAAGGCCAAATGGGCGCTTATGCCGATTTTAAAACAAAAGCCGGTGAGGTAATACAACTGCAAACGGCTATATCACTGGTAAGCATTGAACAGGCGCGGCTGAATTTAAAAACCGAAATGGATCCGTTTAAATGGAGCTTTGCCGCGGTGCATAACAATGCCCGCATGGTTTGGAACAACCTGCTCAGTAAAATAAAAGTTGATGGCGGCACCGAAGAAAATAAAAAGAAATTTTACAGCAACCTATACCGCTCATACGTAGCGCGTACCACCTGGAGCGATGTAAACGGCAAATGGATCGATCCTAACGAAAAAGAAAGGCAGTCAGACCCTAACTCGCCCATCCTGGGTTCGGATGCGTTCTGGAACACTTTCTGGAACTTGAACCAGTTATGGGCGCTGGTTAACCCGGACATTGCCAGTAAATGGACCCGCTCGTTTTTGGAGATCTATAAAGCCGGTGGCTGGCTGCCCAAGGGCCCTGCGGGTATTGAATACTCCGGAATTATGGAAGCCTCGCATGAAATAGCTTTAATAACCAGTACCTATCAAAAAGGTATCCGTGATTTTGATGCCAACCTGGCTTTTGAGGCCATGATGCACCAGCAAACTACACCGGGTGTGGTAACGCCCGAAGGTGGTTTTGCCGGAAATAAATATTATAAATCGTACCTGGAGCTGGGTTATGTTCCTAACGAGGATGGCCAGGTTTCAAACACATTAGAATATGCTTATGATGATTGGTGCGTGGGGCAGTTTGCCAAAGCACTGGGCAAGACAAAAGAGGCCACCATGTTTATGGAACGAGCCGATGCCTTTAAAAAAGTCTGGGACCCATCGGTTAAATATATCCGTATGAAACACCGCGACGGCACCTGGGTGAAAGACTGGAGCCCGCTTTGCTGCACCGCTTTTAACGGGCCCGGATATCTGGAAGGTAACGCATGGCAATACAGTTTTTTTAAACCGCATGATGTGCAGGGCATTATTAATTTAATGGGGAAAGATGAATTTAACAATCGCCTGGATTCTGGTTTTGTAAAATCATCCAAATTTAGTTTTAATGCCGATGGTGATATGTATGACCTGGTGCCGGTTAACCACGGCAACCAGCCCAATATGCAGGCGGCCTGGTTGTTTAACTATTCGGGCAAGCCCTGGCTTACCCAAAAATGGACCCGCGAGATCATGACCAAATATTACGGCTCAACGCCTTATCACGGCTGGCTGGGCGATGAAGACGAGGGGCAAATGGGATCGTGGTTTGTAATGACAGCCATGGGTTTGTTTGAGACAGATGGCGGATCATCCACCAAACCATTTTATGAGATTGGCAGCCCGTTGTTTGCTAAAACTACCATCACTTTAGATAATCATTATTACAAGGGCAAAACTTTTACCATTGAGGCTAAAAATACATCGGCGGTAAATAAATACGTACAATCCGCTACCTTTAACGGCCGGCCGCTCACCAAACCCTGGATCTATCACCAGGATGCCGTAAACGGTGGGCACCTTGTACTGGTAATGGGGCCAAAACCAAATATGAACTGGGGCAGCAAGCCCGGCGATGCACCGCCATCAATGTCGGCGCCTGTTAATTAATAAATCATGAAAAAAATAAGGTATTTAACGCTGTTGATCATTAATCTTGGGTTGGCAGCTTACCGGCCATTGCCGGTAATAAATACGATTGCAGCAGGCAAACAGCCGCAGGTAAGCGTAGATAAGATCGGAACGGTAAGGGTGGTTTACGGATTAAATGACAATATATTTTGTGCCACATCCGGGGACCAGGGGCAAACTTTTTCAAGCCCGGTATTGGTTGCGCATGTGGCCGACATGCACCTGGGTATGGGTAGGGGGCCGCAGTTAAGCAGCTCGGCTAATTTTTCGGTAATAACGGCGATAGATAAAGCCGGGAACATCCACTGGTTTAAATTAAAAAACGGTTCAGAAAAATGGCAGGCCATGGGTGTGGTTAATGACCTGAAGGGCTCGGCGCCCGAAGGGATGATGGCAGTTGGCGCCGATAAAAAAGATAATTTTTATGCCGTTTGGCTGGATATCCGGTTGGGGCAGAAAAATCAAATATGGTTCTCGTCGTTATCCGCCCAATCCAATAAATGGTCGGCAAACCGCCTGGTTTATAAATCACCGGACATGCATGTTTGCGAATGTTGTAAACCCGGTATCTCGGTATCAGGCAGTGCGGTAGCAATTATGTTCAGGAACTGGTTAAACGGGTCAAGAGATCTGTATGTGGCCAGATCAGCTAACGGCGGGCAATCGTTTACCGCGGCGCAAAAAATGGGACTTGGTACCTGGAAACTGGATGGCTGCCCTATGGACGGCGGCGGGATCATCATCAGCCCGTTAAACATTGTTCAGACTGTATGGCAGCGAAAAGGCGAGATCTATTTTGCGCAGGGCGCCGATCCGGAAGTTTATATAGGCAAAGGCAAAACTTGCACTATTGCAGGTAACGCAATGCATACAGTTATAGCTTACCAAAGTAATGATACCCTAAAATTGGTTACCATTCCTGATAAAAAGATGACCACAATAGGCGAGGGGAATTTTATCAAATTAACGTCGCTGGCAAATGGCCATAATTTCTGTGTTTGGGAGCAGGATAGCCACATCAAATACCGATTATTATAAATTAGCTGGTAGAAATTTCTTAACGGCTATATTGCGTTACCATTAATAATTTTTATGAAGAATAACCGCAGGCAATTTCTGCAAAAGGTCGGGCTGCTTACTACTGCCGCGGGATTAAGTTATGTAACACCTGCTGTAGCGGCAATCCGTCCTCAGGAAACGCCGAAGGATAATAAGGTATTTGCATCAGCAGGTAACGCGGTTGCCAATACCAAACATGGTAAAGTACGCGGTTATACCCGCAATAATATATTAACTTTTAAGGGGATACCTTATGGCGCGCCAACCGGCGGCGCTAACCGGTTTATGCCCCCGCAGAAGCCAAAGAAATGGAAAGACACCCGTGACTGTTTGGTGTACGGCCCCATCTGTCCGCAAAAACCGGATATGGGTTGGTTGCAGCAGGAATATGGTTTTTTATACCAGTGGATTGACGGCATGCAGGATGAGGACTGCCTGCGTTTAAACGTTTGGACACCGGCGTTGGACGGTAAAAAGCGCCCCGTAATGTTTTGGATCCATGGTGGTGGCTTTGCATCGGGATCAAGCCAGGAACATCCGTCATACGATGGCGAAAACCTAACCAGGCTGGGCGATGTGATAGTGGTGTCTGTTAATCACCGCTTAAATATTCACGGGTTTTTAGATCTGTCAGATTATGGCAGCCAATATGCTGCATCGGGCAATGTGGGTATGCTGGATATTGTAGCGGCACTTGAGTGGGTGCGCGACAATATCGCCAACTTTGGCGGCGACAAAAACAACGTCACTATTTTTGGTCAGTCGGGCGGTGGCAGTAAGGTCATAACGTTGATGGCTATGCCCTCGGCAAAGGGACTGTTTCACCGGGCCATTTCACAAAGTAATTCTATTGTGCAAATGTCAACCCATGCCTACGCCACACAATTTACGGCTATTGTTTTGGCCGATCTGAACATCACCAAAGAAAACCTAGCCGACCTGCAACAGGTTAAACCGGCCCGTTTGCAGGAAGCGCTTGCTGTGGCCGAAAAAAAAATGGGTGGCACGGTCCCGGCGGACGTTGGTCGGGCGGGCTTACAGCCTGTTGTTGACGGGAAGATACTGCCAACGCACCCGTTTGACCCGATTGCGCCGGCCATGACCGCTAATGTGCCGTTTATGGTAGGCACTACCCGCAATGAAGCATCATACAGCATTAACAATGCACCGTTAGAAAACCTGGACGATAAGGGCCTGATAACTCGCCTTGCAGAAAAATATAAAACTAAAGCTGATTATATTTATCAAACACTGCGTAAAGCGCATCCTGATGATAAACCTATTGAACTGTTATCCTACGTAAGTGCGCAAAATCCAATGGCTTATTTACAGGCCAGCCGTAAAGCAGCGCAAAATGCCGCGCCGGCCTACCTGTACCTGTTTGCCTGGCATACGCCGCAACTGGATGGCAGGCCGCGATCTTTCCATTGCAGCGAGATCCCTTTCGCCTTTGCCAATACCGACGTTACCGAAAATTATACCGGCGCCAGCGAGGAGGCCCGTAAACTGGGCGATAAGGTAGCCAAAGCCTGGATAAATTTTGCGCGCCACGGCAACCCTAACCATGATGGTTTACCGGAATGGCCCGCGTTTACGGATACCAACGGAGCCATGATGGTATTTAACAATACCTGCGAGGTGCAAAATGATCCTGATGGCGAGTCGCGCAAAATGTTAACCCGCATATTTTATAATAAAGAGGTATAGTCTGCAATTAAATAATAACAAATAAAATCCGGTTATTGCGTTTATTGGTACTTGCATTACAATTTAAACCGTTTGCCAACCGCTGGCTGATAACTCAAGCGCCAAAAGAAATAACGCTGGTGCACAAAAAAAGGTGAGCCTTTCGGTCACCTTTTTGTTATTTAACAGGGGTATTGTATTATTATTTTTTCTGTTGTGAAAGAAACGTAACCAACGATGCCAGTTCTTTATAGGATAGCGGATTGGCCAGCCCGGTTGGCATCATAGAGGTTTCAAGTTCCTTACGGGTCAGGATATCGCTGGTTTTAACCGTGTAAACATCGCCGGTAATATTGCGCAGTACAATCTTATCTGCTGTTTGCTCGGTTACAAAGCCCATATAAGTTTTATTGCCTTTGGCGGTGATTACGTTGGTAGCAAAGCCCTGCGAAATAGATGCGTTAGGCTTCAGAATAGATTCGGCAATCTGCTCCTTGTTCATGATACCACCTATCTGGCCCATAAATGGCCCTTTTGGCTTATCACCCCTGTTAAGGCTATGGCAGCTGATACAGCCCTGGCGGGTAAACAAGGCGCGTCCTTCAACCGGATCACCCTCTATTTTGGCAACGGCTAACAAAACATCTTCGATAGAAGACTTGCCAACCTGCCCTTTTTGGTTCTTGATCTTCTCAAGGTCGATCTTTGGCTCATTAGCTGCTGCGACAGGTTTTTCTTCTACGCCAAATTCTGTTATCTCCATCCGGTGACGGAAGTTCAGGTCAGTAATAAACTGCCTGCCATTGGCATTTGATTTATCCCATTCGGTTTTTAAGAAACGTTCGATAACCGGCGACTCGCTCCAGAGCACGGCTTTGTAATACGGGCCATGAGAATCCGGGCGGGTACCCCACCACCATGAAGCATCATAAGGCGCTTCCTCTTTATAAAGACGTGATAGCGTAACCATGATCTGTGCTTTCAGGTTCTTGTCATTTGATTGCTTATAGGCTGCAATTAACCCGTTAACCGCCCGTTCATCATGCATATAACGCAATGCCCATAACGCAAGGGTCGAATTTTCTGTACCGATAGCGGCTACACAGGCATCAACAGCATTAAGCGCCAGCAAAGCCCTTACTGCCAGGTGGGGCAATACAATAGGCGAGTTAGGGGTGGCATGCGGGCCTTCGGCAACATCTTTGGCCGGCGCCACAAATGATGCCGGTACCGGGGTTTTTAACAGGGTTGATGCAACCCCGGGATTACCTAAGCGACCTAAACCTATAATTGAAACCGCCCTGACACGAAGATCAGGATCATTAAGCCCTTGTAAAAAAGGTTGGTCCGGTACGTTTTGCAAATAACCTTTTCTGTCGGTAAGCGCGCGTAACGCAAATTCGCGCATGGTGGCCTCCCGGGTGAAGTTAACCAAAGCGGGTGTAGCTGTTTCGCCTGCGGTTTGTGCGTAAGTATATAAGCCGGCTACACGGCTGTATAGTTGTAAGCTTTTGTCGGATGCGATTTTTAAAGCAGCCGCTGCAGACTGTTTGGCCGGCCGGTCCAACAGCTCCTGCGAGGCATTTAGGCGTGCCACGGCACTTGGCCATTTCAGCATTTCCGCCAGTTCTTTTACCGATAGTTTGGTAAGGTTAGGGAAGGCTTTGTATTTCCAGTCATTAGGTACTACCCTTACCACATAGCCTTTACTTGGGCTGCCGCTATAACCGGCTCCGTCCCATGCTGACAGGTATAACCTGCCTGACCCGTCGACGTCAAGGTCAGTGATCTGCGGCAGCTTGATAAACTCTTCGTCCTGTTGGGTAAAGGTTGGTCCGTCGGGCGTTACTCGGTGGATATAAAGCATGCTGCGTCCCCAGTCGGCCATCATAGGTACGTTGGTATATTTCTCGGGCCAGTTTGGTTCGGCCATATATAAAGCACCGGTTCCGGAGCCGCCGCCAACATCAACCAATGCTGGTAATATTTCATCGGTAAAATGCTGAAATAAGGTTGGATAACCATACTCGCCCGATTGGATATGGTGCGAAAAACGAATATTCCAGCCACCGCCATCATTGGTGTTTTCACGGGTAAAAATATTCATATACGGGTCTATAGCCAGGTCATATACATTTCGGGTTCCATGGGTATAAATTTCCATCTCCGTACCATCCGGCCTGACCCGTACAATGCCGCCGCCCAGCATGGTTAACTTTTTGCCTGATGCATCAACCGCGTTATAAAAACCAAAGTCGCCTACACCAATGTAAATCCAGCCGTCTATACCCATTCGTATGCCGTTTGTGGCATGGTCGGTTCCCCGTTCCTGCAGGTATTTGGTATTGCTAAAGTTACTGATCAATGTTTTTTCCGGCCCGTCTGCTTTTCCGTCGCCGTCTTTATCTTCAAAAACTACCAGCGCCATACCCGTAGCCATTTTTGTTTCTTTTGAAAAGGTAGTATGCAGTACGTAAACCTTATCACCTTTAGCAATTATGCCGCGTGGGTTATCAACCTCGGCAAATTCAATATGCTTATCTAATTTACCGTCATTATCGCTGTCAATCAGTTTAACAATTCGGCCCTTACCCGGGTCCTTGCCCAATGAGCCAATCATGTCCACCCCTACATATACCTCGCCGGTAGGCGCTACGGCCAAACAAGCCGGGCTTGGTGTAATATCAGGTCCGGTAAATTGTGTAATAGTTAATTCGGGTGGGTCAACCGGTTTGGGTTTGGTAAAAAAACCTTCCAATCCCATAAAAAGTATCAGGCTTGACGCCAGGCTTATCGATAATTTAAACATTTTATTTATTGTGTTGCGTGGTTATTGTTTTGCTACTCTTTTTTCTGACATCAGTTTCTCCACAACATCGTGAAGTTTTTTAGGGTCTTTGGCGTAGGGCTCTAAATCTATGATCTCAATTTTTCTGAAATCAGTAGGATGGCTTTCGCTTTGGATAGAAATAGAACCGCTTTTTAAAAACGTGCCTTCTTTCTGGCCTTTGACAGGGTCTGTTTGCGGCTTTTCATAGCGCATCACTTCCTCGCCGTTTACATAATGTATCACCAGCGAATCGGCCAGCACCAATACCTCAACGCGCACCCATTGGTCGCCGTTAAATGTTTTTGAATTAGAGTTGGTACAGTGCTGCGTAATGATTTTGCCGTCCCTTTCAAACTGGGTGCCGGGGGTACATAAGTTTGCCGTAGGGCGTTCGCCGCTGCCCGAGCCGCCAAGCAATTGAGCTTCCATTGAGTTTGGGAAATCCTGGTCCTTTTTCATGGTTTCGGGCGGTTGGCCATGAAACATGATACCGTTATTACGGTATGCCCAGCCTGGCCCGCCTTTTACCTGATCACCAACAAAACGATATTCAACGCCTATCAGGTAATGCGAATAAGGTTTTTTATAAAACAGGTGGCCGTAACGCTCATCAAATTTATCATACTGGTCATATCTTATTTCCAATAATCCATTTTCTATCCTGAAGGTGTTGCCGAAATTATCGTCAAGATCATGGTACCTGATTTTTGGGTGCCAGTCTTTAAGGTCCTTGCCGTTAAACAGCTGCTCCCATTCAGGGCGCGGATCTGCCGTTTTAACAGCAACGCCGGAAACTATAAAAAGTAAGCTTAAAAGAACCAGGTTTTTAAGCATAGGATATGTAAACATTGACTGGTGCGGTTAATAATTTTATAATAATTTTTTAATATTGGTAAGGGTAAACTTACAAATAAAAATCATATATCATTTTATCCTGCCGTTCTTGCCTGCTTCAGGATTTACGCAATCGATTGCATAATATACGGTGCGTGTTTCCCTTGCCTGTTATTCGCTTGTAGCATAATGATGAATTATAATGCAAAATGATTTAATTTCAGGCCATCAATATTTAAATATAAAACATGAACACTCCTGACGAAAATTTCGCGCAAACGGGTTTAAATCTCCCGCCTGCACCGACGCCACTGGGCGTTTATAAACCTTACCTGATAGATGGTAAATACTTGTATGTATCAGGCCATGGTACCGTTCGGGATGATAAAAGTTTGATCATAGGCCGCATTGGCGATACCATTAATATGGAAGATGGCAAGCTGGCAGCAAGACAAGTTGGTTTGGCCATTTTGTCAACCATTAAAACAAACTTAGGCAGTTTAAATAAAGTAAAAAGGGTAATTAAGGTTTTGGGCATGGTTAACTGTACGCCCGATTTTGAAAAACACCCCTATATCATTAACGGGTGCAGCGAATTGTTTGCCCAGGTTTGGGGGCCGGAGAATGGCATCGGTGTGCGCAGCGCGGTAGGTTTCGGGTCATTACCGGATAATATCCCCGTTGAAATCGAAGCCATGTTTGAGTTAGTATAACTGCGAACTGAAGAAGATTGGTTAACCATAACTGCAACCGCACGATCAATATTTAAAAACATGTTTATCATAGACGCCCACCTTGATTTGAGTATGAACGCGCTGGAGTGGAACCGCGATCTGACGCAGCCCCTTGTTGCGATTAACCGGCGCGAAGCGGGACTAACGGACAAACCCGACCGCGCAAAAGCCGTGGTGTCTCTTCCTGAATTACGTAAAGGCAATATAGGCCTGGTAGTAGCAACACAAATTGCACGGTTTGTAACGCCGGATAATATCCTGCCCGGCTGGCACTCGGCACAACAAGCCTGGGCCCAAACCCAGGGACAACTGGCCTGGTACCAGGCTATGGAAGAAGCCGGTGAAATGGTGCAGATAAACAACCTGGCTGCGCTTGATGCGCACCTTAAACTTTGGGCCGGTGATGATGACAATATGCATAAACCGGTTGGCTACATACTGAGCCTGGAAGGGGCAGACTCGTTGGTTACCGTTGGGCACCTGGAGCGTGCTTATAACAACGGACTGCGGGCGGTTGGGCCGGCACATTATGGCCCGGGCCGGTATGCGCAGGGTACAGATGCTACCGGTTTTATGGGGACGAAAGGCCACGAACTGTTAAAAGAAATGGAGCGGCTGAATATAATTTTAGATGCCACCCATTTATGCGAGGATAGTTTTTGGGAAGCCCTTGATCATTTTAACGGCCATGTTTGGGCAAGCCATAACAATTGCCGCGCGCTGGTAAACCATAACCGCCAGTACAGCGACGGGCAGATTAAAGTGCTGATTAACCGCGGCGCGGTAATAGGCGCGGCGTTGGATGCCTGGATGATGGTGCCGGGCTGGATCAGGGGTGAATCAACACCTGAGGCAATGAACTGTAGCCTTGAGGTGATGATTGATCATATCGACCATATTTGCCAGCTAGCCGGTAATTCGCTGCATATAGGCATAGGCAGCGACCTGGATGGTGCCTTTGGCCGCGAACAATGCCCTTACGATCTGGAAACCATAGCCGGCCTGCAAAAAGTTACCGGGCTGTTAGCGAAACGGGGTTATAGCAGTGCGGATATTGAAAATATTATGCATGGTAACTGGTTGCGCTTTTTAAGGAAGGCGTGGGGATAAAGTTACAGGTTGCCGTGAAAGTGGGTGTCATGACGCCGGTATAGGAGATGCCATTATCTACGGCCTATTTACATATCGCTGTTGCCGATTGTTGTTTAGCGGGGCTTAAATATGGGATATTTAAATTCAATCCTCTTAAAACAAACCAAAAACCCAGGCATATCATTAAATAGGGCATAGCGCTGTTAATTCTGCGTCGTACCGCCGGGCCCATGAAGCCCGAGCTAATTGTAGCCAGCAACATCAGCGGAAAGGTACCCAACCCAAAAAAAAACATGAATCGCGCTGCTGTTAACGGTGACACCGTATTTACCGCGCCGGCTAATGCAAGATAAACAAATCCGCAGGGTAAAAAACCGTTTAACAGGCCAACTATAAAATGACCGGCCTTATGCTGTAAAGCGTATTTTAATGATTTGTTTACCGGGATCAATAAAACCGACAGCGTTTTATTGCGGGCGAGACGTATCCGGAACAATCTGGCTATGCCGGCCATAATTACCAATAACCCCGTTAACAAACTTACGCCCTGTTGCAAACCCGATAACCATAACTGCCTGCCGGCAAAACCAATTAGCAGCCCTAAAAAAGAATAGGTAATTATGCGGCCCAGGTTATAAAGTAATTTATCTGCAACTATTAGCCACCAACGCGTGTGGAGGCTTGGTACAGCAAACGCCAGCGGGCCACACATGCCTATACAATGCACACTGCCAAACAATCCGATAAAAAAAGCTATCCAGTTAATGCTCATTTTATAAATACTTCTTTTTGAAACAGATAGGCCTTACGGTCACTTTCCCATTCAATTAGCAACTGCCATTTGCCTTTTTCAATCGAATTAAGTGGTAAATAGACTAACGGGCCGGCAAGGGTATCGATCTTAAAAATCCTGTCCTGGTATTGGTTTGACGGGCGCAGCCAGGTAATAGTGCCCACCGCAGGGCGCGCGAAAGCCAGCCTCATCACCTGGTTACGTATGGTTATTTTGGGCTCTGCATGGTCTTTTATAACCTGCACCTCTTTGTTATAGTCTTTATTAAAAGCTAACCCCTTTTCATAATACTGATGGTCATAATCGTCAGCAGGCAGCGCAAACATATAAATGCACATGCTGATGATAAAAAGCATAAACAATATCATGCCGCCAATAATTCCTTTTCCCCAGTTCATAATAATATTAATCGTTTGCCGGCCCAACAAAAGTTGTGCTTACGGTTTGTATAATTTTGTTGTCGCTAATCAGCTGCAGCCTTACATCAGTTTTGGGCGCGTGCAGGTTGCGTGCAGGTATGATGATAAAAAATACAGCTTTGGTCTCTTCACCTTTTTTTATAACGGCCGGTGGCTGTATATATTTAATGCTTATTGCCGGGTCGTCAGCCTTAATTATTACCGTTTTGGTTTGGTTGGTTTTATTAATGATCTCGGCATTATAAACATTGCTGATGTAGTTGCCTTTTTGCTCCTGATATAACATTCCCGCGCCACGCATAATGGTCATATCCATATCCTTGCGGCTGAAAATAAAAAAGCATAAAACGCCAATTAATATGGTAATTACTGCTGCATAACCCATCATACGCCCGGTAAAGGTTGGCTTTTCGTTGTTGTGGATCATGTTTTCGGAGTAGTAGCCTATCAAACTGCGCGGCCTGTGGATCTTATCCATTACTTCATCACATACATCAATACAAGCGGTGCAGTTTACGCACTCGATCTGTGTCCCGTTGCGGATATCTATCCCGGTTGGGCACACGGCAACACATAAACCGCAATCCACGCAATCGCCTTTTACATTAAATGGGTAGGGGTTTCTGGATAATTTTCCGCGTGGCTCTCCGCGGGTATCATTATAGGCTACTACCAGTGTATCCTTATCAATTAAAACACTTTGCAGCCTTCCGTACGGGCAAATTACGGTACAAACCAACTCACGCACCTGGCTGTAAACCAGGTAAAATACGGTAGTGAACACGCAGATACTGGCAAAGCCAACCCAATGCCGGCTAACCGGTTCGGTAATTATTCTGATCAGGCTTTCACTGCCAATAATATAGGCCAGGAAAGTATTGGCGATTAAAAACGACACGATAAAAAACACAATGTGCTTTACCCACTTTTTAATGATTTTTTCGTTGGTCCACGGGCCGGCGTCCAGCTTTTTGCGCTTGTTGGCATCGCCCTCTATCCATTCCTCTATTTTACGAAAAACCATTTCCATAAAAATGGTTTGCGGGCATATCCAACCACAAAACATACGGCCAAATGCAATGGTAAACAATACAATACAGACAATGAAAACCAACGATGCCAGCATAAACAGGAAAATATCCTGAGGCCAAAATACCTGGCCGAGTATTACAAAATGCCGGTTAATAAAATCAAGCAATAAAAACGGCTGCCCGTTTATCCGTAGAAGCGGTCCCGCAAAAAAAAACACCAAATAAAAATAACTTAGCCAGCTGCGCCAGCGATAATATTTACCTTTACGAAGGAGTGGATATTGCCATTTCCTCTCTCCTGATCCATTTCCTGCAACTAATCCGTCCATCGTTATGTTATTTTGAAGCTAGTTTATCATCTGTCTCTTTGGTTCCCTGCGCTTCTTTAGGATTTGCAGGATTGGTACCGTGTAATGATTTTACGTAGTTGGCAACATCAGCTATTTGTTTTGGCGATAGCTGTTTTTCCCAGGTTGGCATACCTTTATTCAGCACACCATATTTAATGGTTTTAAACAGGTCGGTTATTTTGCCACCGTGTAACCAGTAGTCGTCGGTTAAATTAGGTCCCACAACCCCTTGCGCGTTCTCGCCGTGGCAGGCTGCGCAATTCTGCTTAAAGATTGCTTTACCTGATGATAGTACGGCCGGATCAGTTACCAGTTTAACCGTAGTTTCATCAACGCGGTTGGCGCTTTTACTTAAAAATGCTTTTTTGGCGATATCAGCCTGGCTAATCTCTGTTTGATACTCTTCATACTGTAATTGGCCGGTATGGAAAACATGGTAGTTAAGTAAATAACCTATGGCAAAAAATATGGTTCCGTAAAAAAGGTACATGAACCAAGCCGGGGTAGGGTTATCCAGTTCCTGGATGCCGTCATAGGCATGCTCTATGATCAGATCTTTTTCTTCGGATAAAGGGCGCAACGACATGAGTTTAATCCAAACGTCGCCTTTAGCTTTTTTTACCGCTTTCTGGGGCTTTATTTCAGCTGCTATTTCCTGCTCGGTATATCCTTCTGATTTTAAGATGATGCGGGTTAGTATCAGGGTGGTTTTTAACAATACCAGCAATACAATAATGATTAGCAAAAGCGCAAATACAACGGCCCCAAAGCCTATATAATTCATTAAATCGCCAGGGATAAGATTATCGTCTGCGGCCCGGGCCGGCATATTTATAAATAGCAGTAATGCAATCGGTATAATTACCCTGTCGTATTTCATTTTATCAGGAATTAGTTGAATCAATTTGGTTGTCACTTAAAGGCAGCTGACTCATATGGTCTACATGTGGTTTCCGGATACGAAAAAGGACTATCGAAACCACGATGAAAAATACCAGGAATATAGCCAGCGAAAAAAGCAGGTATGCCTGATGTCCCGAAATGTTTTCTGTGAATTGTTTAAACATGATCTTATTTATTAGCGGTTTTATTGGCTTTGATATCCATGCCTAATCTTTGCAGATAAGCGATAATGGCGATAACCTCTTTATTACTTTTAACCTTGATATGATCCTTTGCCAGATCGGCAGCGATGGCCTTTGCCTGTTTATCTAAATCGGCATTTGCCTGGTTTTCATACCCAACCGGATACGGAACTCCTAAGGTGCGCATGGCGTTGATCTTGGCTTTTGTGGTTGTGGTATCAAGCGGTTGGGTCAGCAGCCAATCATAGCCAGGCATAATGCTTCCCGGCGACATCAGCCGCGGGTCCATCAAGTGGTTATAGTGCCAGGCGTTGCCGTATTTGCTTCCCTCGCGGGCCAGATCTGGTCCCGTACGTTTTGATCCCCATAAAAAAGGGTGGTCATACACAAACTCGCCGGCTTTGCTGTACTCGCCGTATCGCTCGGTTTCTGATCGAAATGGCCGTACGGTTTGCGAGTGGCAGTTTGAGCAGCCTTCGCGGATATACAAATCACGGCCTTGCAATTCTAACGACGTATAAGGTTTTACACTTGCTATGGTAGGTATGTTTGATGATATGGTTAAGGTTGGCATTAATTCTATAAAAGTTCCTATTAATATCACCACCAGTGCCGCTATCATTAACTGGATAGGTTTACGCTCAAGCCTCCGATGCCATGATGCTTCCCTGGCAACGGCATGCAGCGGTTCAAGCGGCATAGCCTGCGCCGGTTCGTCCGCAAGCAGGTTGCCCTGCAATGCCGTTTTAGTAAGGTTATAAGCCATTACAATTACGCCCAGCAAATACATGGCGCCACCTACAGACCGCATAATGTGCATTGGCAATATCTGTAAAGTAGTCTCCAGGAAGTTTGGATATTTCAACATCCCTTCGGGTGTAAACTCTTTAAGCATTAAGCTTTGGGTAAAGCCGGCCCAGTACATGGGCACCGCGTAAAAAATAATACCCAGTGTACCTATCCAAAAGTGGAAAGACGCCAGTTTTTTTGAGAACAGCTCGGTTTTGTAGATGCGCGGTATCAGCCAATACAGTATACCGAAAGTTAAAAAGCCGTTCCAGCCCAGTGCACCAACATGTACGTGGGCAATGATCCAGTCGCTAAAGTGGGCAATACTGTTTACCTGTTTTAGGGATAGCATTGGCCCCTCGAAAGTTGCCATACCATACGCGGTTAATGCAACGACCATAAATTTCAGGATCACATCATCCCGCACTTTATCCCAGGCGCCACGCAGCGTTAGCAAGCCGTTAATCATGCCGCCCCAGCTTGGTGCTATCAGCATGATTGAAAAGGCAACCCCTAATGATTGCGCCCAACCAGGCAACGTGGTATATAATAAATGGTGAGGGCCGGCCCAGATATAGATAAATATCAGCGCCCAAAAATGGAGGATACTTAGTTTGTAAGAGTAAACGGGCCTGTTAGCCATTTTAGGCAGGAAGTAGTACATCATGCCTAAATAAGGGGTGGTTAAAAAGAAAGCTACTGCGTTGTGCCCGTACCACCATTGTACCAGGGCATCCTGTACCCCGGCGTAAACCATATAGCTTTTAAAGGCCGACACCGGCAGCTCAAATGAGTTAACGATGTGCAATACCGCGATGGTTACAAACGTGGCTATGTAAAACCAAATGGCAACATACAAATGGCGTTCGCGGCGTTTAAATATGGTGCCGAACATATTAATGCCGAACACCACCCATATGATAGTGATAGCAATATCAATAGGCCACTCCAACTCGGCATATTCATGAGATGTGGTGAGCCCCAATGGCAACGTTATTACCGCAGATACGATAATGAGCTGCCAGCCCCAGAAATGTATTTTACTTAGCGCATCGCTAAACATGCGGGCCTTAAGTAAGCGCTGTAATGAATAGTAAACGCCCATAAAAATGGCATTGCCCACAAAAGCGAAAATTACCGCGTTGGTATGCAACGGGCGGATCCGGCCAAAGGTGGTGTACTGGTTATTCATATTGGCACCGGGATGGAATAATTGTATGGCTGCAATTAAGCCTACCGTCATCCCAATAATGCCCCAAATTACGGTTGCTATACCAAAGTTGCGGACGATCTTGTTGTCATAGTAAAATTTTTCTGGCTGCATATAGAGTGATTTTATGACGGTAAAATTATTGCTGTTGACAGGATGACAGCGTGATGATAGTTAGACAAAAAAGTGATTGGTGTCATTTTTCATCCGGCGGCTCTGTTCCATCCGGCTTTTCTTCGTCGTCTTCAATTAACATGCGCATTGATGGTGTAAACAGGTCATCATTTTGGCCGTTGCCCTGTGCCCAAAAAAAAGCGCCCAGAAACCCAAGCGCCAGTAAAACGCTGCATCCGATAAGGAAATAGAGTATGGTCATATTAATTTTCTTCTTTTTGCGGTGAACCGGGTTGCCAGGCTGGTAAAAGATATAATGGTTACCGTACTCAACGGCATTAATACCGCAGCAGTTAATGGCGATAAATTACCAGTTACCGCATAACTTAAACCGGCCAGGTTATAGGTAAGGGATATCAAAAACGAACAATGTATAATAGCAACCGTGTCTTTTGAAAAACGCAAAAAAGCCGGCAGTTTATCAAATGATCGCCCGTCAAGTATGGCATCACTGCCGGGCGAAAAATTATTTACATTATCGGTTATCGCAATACCCAGGTCGCTTTGCTTTAAAGCCCCCGCATCGTTTAACCCGTCACCAATCATCATCACCGTATTACCCGCTTGTTGGAGGGCTTGTATAAAGTCAAGTTTGCTTTGGGGCGACTGGTTAAAATACATGCTGTTTGCTTTCGGGAAAAACCTCTCAAGCTCCCGGCGTTCATGATCCAGGTCGCCTGACAGTAAATACAGATCATAGTTATCAGCAAGCGCAGTTACATCGCTCATGCCTTCGCGGTACTGATGTGAAAAAGAAAAATAACCCAGATATTTCTCGTCGATAACCAGGTGTACTTTGGTTTTGGTTGATGGTTGTTCCGTGCAATCAAGCACAAATTGTGCATTACCTATTTTTACACCATGGTTATCAACAATCGCTGTTAAGCCGTTAGCGGCAATTTCCCGGTATCCCCATATTTGCAATTTGGCCGGGTTGCTTATATACTGGCAAATCATCCGGCTTAGCGGGTGGTTTGAATTACTGCAAAGGGTATAAACCAGTTGTTTTTGGTAGTCCGTCAGGTCTGCCTCCAGTTTAATGTTATCCGCTGCGCCCAGGGTTATTGTTCCTGTTTTATCCATCACAATGGTATCAATAGCGGCCAGTTGTTCAACCACGGCCGTGTTTTTCAGATAGAAATGGTTGCGGTCAAAAATGCTTAGCGCTGCCGACATGGTAAACGGTGTGCTTAAGGCCAGCGCGCAGGGGCAGGCAACTATCAAAACGGCGGTAAAGGCAGCCAGCCCTCTTTTTGCATCGGTTGGCAGCCAAAAAATCAGGGTAGCAAACGCTATTGACAGCAACACGATAGTGAAGTATTTGCTCACTCTTTCGTTAAAGGTTTGCATGCGTTTATCCCGGGTGCGGGCAAAGGCCTCATTGTTCCATAACTGGGTAAGGTAACTTTGCGAAACCGGCTTTACTACTTCTAATTCTATCGCCTCGCCGGTTTGCCTGCCCCCGGCATAAATAATTTCGCCAAGGGTTTTGTTAACCGGAATGGCCTCGCCGGTAACAAAGCTAAAATCAATCAATGCTTCACCTTTTAACAGGATGGCGTCGGCGGGTATGATCTCATTGTTTCTGATAACCATGCGGTTGCCGATATTTAAAGCGGAAAGCGGAAGCGGTTTTTCTCTGCCGTTTTCAATCACATGTACCGCTACCGGGAAGAAGGACCTGTAGTCGCGCTCAAAAGATATATGGTGGTATGTTTTACGCTGAACAAATTTACCCACCAGTAAAAAGAATACTAAACCACACAGCGTGTCGGCAAAGCCTGCCCCGCTATGGGTGAGGATCTCAATTACAGTACGGCCAAATAAAACAGCAATGCCAAGCGCCAAAGGGAAATCAATATTTAACACCTTGTTCTTTAGGTTTTGCCAGGCCGAAACAAAATACCCGGTGCCGCTATACAGTACTATCGGCAATGAAAATAAAATGTTTAGCCAGCCAAAAAAATGCCTGAATGTTTGTTCAAGTCCTGATAACCCAAAATATTCGGGGAAGCTTAGCAGCATTACATTGCCGAAACAAAAGCCCGCAACCGCAATTTTTGATACCAGGTTATCTTTATCGGCGGTGTTTTGTTTTTTGATCACATCATGCAGGCTTATCACCGGCTCGTAACCAATGCTGTCTAAAAGCTCAACTAATTGCTGCAGATTCATCCGCTCATGATCATAGCGGATATTGAGTTGTTTCTTTAAAAAGTCAACCCGGCAATATTGAACAGCCGGATTAATTTTGTTCAGCTTTTCTAATAGCCAAAGGCATGAACTGCAATGAATATGCGGAATATAAAAGGTGACAATAGATATGTGCCTGTCCTGGTAATCTATCAGTTCGGCAGCAATAGTCGGGTCGCTTAAATAATCAAAACGCTTGTCTGTACGCCCGCGTGTTGCACCGGGATGCTCGTTATAGCTGTAATAACTGCAAAGGTTATCGGCCGATAATATTTCATATACGCTTTTGCAGCCATGGCAGCAAAAGGTTTTGTCTTCGATTTGGTAGTCGGTGGTTAAGCAATCATCACCGCAATGGTAGCAGGCTGTTTTTTTAAGGACAGGGCTTTTAAGCATCGTAAATATCTTTCCCCAAAACTGCCTCGTTATATCACGATAAAGAATGACACCTAGCGCGTAAAAAAGTGACCTTCGTCAGTTTTATAGGCAACAAAGGTCTTATGTTGTCTCAGGCAGGTTGCGACCGAAAATTTTGAATTTTTTCCTGGAGAACTTGCGTAAAATGGTGTTTTAGAAAAACAATTCAATGATTAGCCGCGATCCCAGCCCATTCAAAAGCCTTCTGGTTGTTCGCAAATGAATGAAATTCTAAAACCCGGCTATCTTTTATCATAAACCCATCTGCTATTCGTGCGTCGGCCCATTCCGATTTATTTTTAAGCCGGACTTTAATATGAACGGTAACAACAATCTTATTTCCATTAGCAAAAAAATCGACAGGCTCACATGTTCCTTCTGCCCAGGTGCTCCTTCCGTTGATTAGATGCTGCCGCAAATCGGTGTGCCCCGTGTAGGTGCCGGCTGCCGGAAATCCTTCCGGTTCAATGCGAGTGATACCGACATCCATTAGATTCAATACAAAATCGATATCGTTTCGGTTTATACCGGAATAAACCTGCCTGATGATTTCAATATCTCCTTCAGACCCCGAATGTTTAAATGATGTCATTTGATCCATGTAAAGTTTGATTAGTCAAAAAGCAATTTTCGCAAATATCGTAATCTTTTCCTTGCTATGGCTTAACGGTATTTCTTACAATGCGCTTCCCCGATACCGCTGTTGATAACAATCCAAAAGATCATATAAAAGGAAATCAAACTATAAAAAAGCGGTTTGTCAAAATTGAGCTACAAAAAATCGCTTATAACTTTTTGATTTATGGCATTTACAGGCATAAAAAAAGGAGCCAACAAATATATGTTGTCTCCTTAAGTAGCGGGGAGCAGGATCGAACTGCCGACCTTAGGGTTATGAATCCTACGCTCTAACCATCTGAGCTACCCCGCCGGGGGTGGTATTATTGCTGATAGTAAGCCTCTTGACATTTTTATCATGATAGCTTTTCTTAGCTTACAACTTATTAAAGGTTGCGCTTTTCGGTCAGCGGAGCACAAAGGTAAGAAAACCCATGTTATATTCTAAATTTTTTCACTTTTGTTCCCATTGAGGTTCTTATTAACTTACCTGTATGGAAGTTAGTTGTTTTGAAGACAGGTCTTCTTTGCGATGATTGATAGATTGGAAACTTTCAGGCAAATAATTTCAAATACACAGGCCGACGTTTACTATCAGAGATGAAGAATAAATACCCGTAGAAAGACCAACTCACTTTTTGCAGATCTATTGTCTCATTATTAAAACCAAATATACTCCAATTTAATATAATAATAATATTAAGATCACTCTAAAATAGAATCTGTTAGCTATGTTAGTTTGAATAACATATATATCGTATATGACCCAAACCTTCTAAGCGCATGAAAAATAACTTCCTTATAACTCTTCTAATATGCGCGGTTTTTTTCATCTCGCCCTCGTGCAAAAAGAAGAATGTATCCCCTTTATCGAAACTGCCCGCTGCCACACAAACCGGCGCTAATACTTTTGGCTGCTTGATAAATGGAGCGGCCTTTACACCTCATAGAAGATTCTTTTTAAACAGCGATGTTCAAGCTAACTACATTTATTATAATGGAGAATATTATCTTACTATTGCTGCCTCTAATGATAGTGACGATAAAAATTTAATTTCCGTTGATTTAGGAACCACCAAATTACCAATCATTGAAGGCCAAACATTAAATCTGGCAAGATATAATATAACCGGGGAGGCATTTGGTCGACTAGCCTATATTCCGACCTTAGGAAACATAAACGAATATACCACAACATCCGTTTCAAGCGGCCAGCTACATATTACAAAGTTCGATCAAAACAGGCAAATTATATCGGCTACCTTTTCTTTCGATGCTCTTAACAGCAGCGGTGAAACAGCACATATCACGGATGGGCGGTTTGATATGAAATATACTCAATAGAAAAAAAATCAATCTTATCTTATCAGATAAAATACCTTTTAAAAACTGCTGTTAAACCTCTAAGCACATGAAAAATAACTTCCCTATTACTCTTCTTATATGCGCGGTTATTTTCCTCTCGCCCTCGTGTAAAAAGAAGAGTGTAGCCCCTTTATCGAAACTGCCCGCTGCCACACAAACCGGCGCTAATACTTTTGGCTGCTTGATAAATGGAGCGGCCTTTACACCTCATACCAAGTCGTTTTTAAACAGCGCTTTTCAAGCCAATTATGTTTATTATAATGGCGGATATAATCTACTGGTTTCAGCCTCAAATGATAGTAACACTGATTATGTTAAAGGTGTTTTTTTACAGACTACTAATTTAGCTGTTACCGAAGGTCAGACATTAAGTTTAGAAAATTATAACCAAAACGGGAAGGCGTTTGCTGTATACGGAATTTTTTACAACCTCCAGCCACCAAACCAGTATCAAACAACTGATAAAGTCAGTGGCCAGTTGCATATCACTAAGTTCGATCAAACAAGGCAAATTATATCCGGAACATTTTTTTTCGACGCAATCAACGGTAAGGGGGAAACTGTCCATATAACTGATGGCCGGTTTGATATGAAGTACACGCAATAGAAAAAATCTAACCATATATTTCAGGCAGGCCAAGTGATTAGACAGGGATTTAACCTTTGGGCTGAAAGGAGGATTTAAAGTCGCGTTTTGTTAACGGTTTAAGATGGCTTAACCTGAACGTAAGCTTATGAATACTACCCTCTAACCATCTGAGCTACCCCGCCGGGTACATTCGTCAAAACTTGTTTTGACTATGGTTTGTTTTTTAAGAATGCAATCAGGCTACCCCACGGCCTACCCTTAAAAAAGGTTTGCAAATATAGCAGAAATTCGTTTCCTTTAAAAAAAATGTTAATATTGCGACTTAAGCCTGATTTATAAACCCCGTATGTCTGAAAAGAAGAAGTTTAATATTGAGTATGAAATAAAGTCGTCACCACGAATATTATATACTTTCTTAAATGAGCCCAACGGGCTTACCCAATGGTTTGCTGATGATGTAAGTGTGCGGGACCAGGTTTATACCTTTACCTGGGATGGTGAGCAGCAAAAAGCTAAATTAATTGCTATTAAAGAAAACAAGCTGGTACGGTTTAAATGGGATGATGACGAGCCGCAATGCTATTTTGAAATGGAGATAATTCAGGACGAACTTACCAATGACGTTGCCCTGAGTATTACTGATTTTGCTACCGAAGAAACCATTGGCGAACGCAAATTGATCTGGGATAACCAGATCCAATACCTCATTAGCGTACTAGGCGCATAAAGGTTTGTTTTTTTCGTTAATTTTGTATTGTGAAAAAGCTGCACCTTTTACTGATCAAATCATTTATAAGGCCATTTTTGGTGACCTTTATGATAGTAATGTTTGTGTTGTTAATGCTGTTTCTGTGGAAATACATTGACGACCTGATAGGCAAAGGGTTTGAATGGTACGTTATACTTGAGCTGATGCTTTATGCGTCGGCTACCAACGTGGCCATGGCGCTGCCCCTGTCGGTACTGCTTTCCTCCATCATGACTTACGGCAGCCTTGGCGAGAATTATGAGCTGGTTGCTATCAAATCGGCCGGTATATCATTAACCCGGGCCGTAGCACCCATGTTTGTAGTGGTTATTTTTTTAAGTGTCGCTGCGTTTTTCTTTTCAGATTACATGCTGCCGAAAGCAAATCTCAAGTATTATTCATTACTATATGATGCCCGTGAGCAAAAATCAGCCAATTTCCTGCCTGAAGGGGTATTCAGCAACAGTTTCCCTGATTTTACCATACGTGTTGACCGGAAAGATGAAGACGGGCAAACACTGCACGGTTTAACTATCTACAAAAAAACAACCAATAATGATCCGGCTTACGTTTTAAAAGCTAAAACCGGTAAAATGTATCGCTCAAATGATAACCGTTTCCTGGTTATTGAGATGGAAGACGGGATCCGCTATGAAGAGCGGCCGGGGGGCAATAATTTTAATCCAAATCCACGGCAGATTTTGACACGGTTCAGGTTTAAATCGGCCCAGAACAAACTGGATTTAACCGGCCTGGCGTTTAAACGTACGGATGAAAATGGTTTTAAAGGCGCTTTCCAGATGATGGACCGCCGGCTGCTTCAGGATACGATGAAGCGGATAGGCCATTTTATTGACAGCAGTGGCCGGGTTAACCTGCCATTGCTTACAGCCTATATTAAATATTATAATATCCCCACAAAATCAGATGCGGTAAAAACTTATGCAAAATATAAGGCGGGGGTTATGGCCTATGGCACCAATCCGCAAAAAGCAAATTATGTTACTAATGCACTAAGCGAGGCCAGGTCAATCCATGACCTGATGCGGGTACGAGCCGACCGTATGGACGAGCTCGTAAAAAATATGCGCAGCGCCTACGCCCAATATCAGGTTAAGTTTACACTTTCGGTATCCTGTATCGCGTTGTTTTTAATCGGGGCGCCTATGGGGGCTATTATCCGCAAGGGTGGCCTGGGTTTGCCGGTAGTAATCTCGGTTATATTCTTCCTTTTATTTTATATCATAAAAACCATTGGTGAGAAGGCGGCTCATGAGGGCAACATGTCCGGCATAGCGGGGGCGTGGATCTCTATTTTCGTGATAACGCCCGTCGGGATATTCCTGTCTTATAAAGCTGCTACAGATTCTGCGCTGTTTGATATGGAGTACTATAAGCGGTTTTTTGACAAGCTTTTCAAGCGTAATAAAGACGATACTGTTTAAGCGCTGCTCAAGAGCATTGATGAACTCTTTTTTTAATGACAGCAAAATTCAATAGTAAACCTGTAAATAAGGTCTGGTGGCTTTTCGGGATTGTTTTACTGGTAAATATTGTTCAGTCATTTTCCTCGGCGCTATTAAATGATGAGCCTTATTATTGGCTTTATGCCCAATATTTGAGCTGGGGATATTTTGATCATCCGCCTATGATAGCGCTTTTAATAAAGGCGGGCAGCACATTGCTGCACGGCGAAATAGGCGTAAGGCTATTAACCTCCGTTATCGGTAGTTTAACGTTTTGGCTTATCTATAAAATTATTGAAGACGAGGCGGAGGGGCCGGTTAATTTCAAACTGGCGGCGCTATTGCTGGTATCGTCGATATTTTTAAATCTATACTCGTTTTTGGCTATTCCTGATACACCGATGCTCTTTTTTGCAACCCTGTTTCTGTATGCCTACCGTAAATATTTAAACGCTGATACTCTTTTAAACGCCGTAGCCCTTGGCGTGGTAGCGGCCTTGCTTTTATACTCAAAATACCATGGCATACTGGTGATTGGGTTTACGGTATTATCAAATCCACGCCTGGTTTTTAGGAAAACCTTTTATTTGATTATTATTATTACAACGGGCCTTTACCTGCCGCACATCAACTGGCAGGCTGAGCATGATTACCCTACCATTCGTTTCCAGTTTCTGGAGCGGGCCAATGCATTTAGCATCCAGCATGTTTTAAGTTATATAGGTGAACAGGCAGCAGTTACCGGGCCGGTTATTTTGTTGCTTTTTGGGATGTTATACCGGCCAAAAAACCAGTTCCAGAAAAGTTTAAAGTATAATGTAGCCGGGGTATTCCTGTTCTTTTTATTTTCTTCATTTAAAGACATGGTTAATGTACACTGGACAGCAATTGTCTGGCCGGCTATGCTTTGCCTGGCTTATTTATATATAGCTGAACTTAAAATATATAGGAAACCCATCGTGGGCCTGTTAATAGTTAACTTAATGGCAGTAATAGTTTTGCGGGTAAATCTGGCGATGGACCTTTTCCCTATCTCCAATTTTAATGATAAAAATCCACGGTTGATGGCGGCGACATTAAAAAAAGAGTCGGGAGGTTACCCGTTGGTTTTTGCCGATACCTATAACGATCCCGCCTATTTTAGCTTTTATAGTCACGAAGAAAGCTTCGCGGTAAATGATATCTGGTACAAAAAAACACAATACAATTATTTGCCGCAGCTTGAACAGAAGTTTCAGCATAAAACAGTTAACTATGTATCAGACGGGCCGGTTAGCAAAATAAGCCGTAAAATTATAATCCCCCACGGGAAAACATATTACCTGACCACGGTGCCCGATTTTTCATCTTTTACTAATTTAAAAGTAGATGTATTAGATGCCACCCCGTTCAGGGCCGGGGCACCGGGTATTGTCCGGTTATCTATTGATAGTAAACTAAGCTTTATTGAGCGTAAACAGTTTAAAATTAAAGGGGGTTACCTGGTGCTAACTTTTATCAATAATAAAACCGGTGCCGCCCTGTATTACAGATACCCTATGCCATTAGCTATTGCCGACAAGGCCCCTTTCAATTTTAAGTTTATAGCCCCGGCAATAAAAGGCAGTTACAGGTACCTCCTGTCTGTACTCACACAGGACCATATCGGTATCGGCTTCAACAGCAACGTGTATAATTGCCGGGTAGATTAACCCAGCCATCAGCAACATATTACAAAGCGCAGACGGGAATAATTTTATTAAGCGTTAACTTTGCTCATATAAGCTGCGTATTGATCATACACGCTATCAAATTATTAAAGATGCTAAACACCATACCAGAGGCTATAGAAGCAATAAAAGCGGGCAAAATCATCATAGTTGTTGATGATGAAGACAGGGAGAATGAGGGTGATTTTTTGACATCAGCGCGTTATGCTACGCCTGAAGCAATAAATTTTATGGTACGTCATGGCCGCGGATTGGTTTGCGCGCCTATTACCCAGCAACGCGCCACCGAACTGGAATTAGAGCCCATGGTTAGCCATAATACAACATCATACGAAACCAATTTTACCGTTTCTGTTGATTTGCTGGAAGGCTGTACCACCGGTATCTCGGCAACGGACAGGTCAAAAACAGTAATGGCTTTAATTGACCCGGCAACCAAACCGGAGGATTTAGGCAGGCCGGGACATATCTTCCCGCTGATAGCAAAAAACGGCGGCGTATTGCGTCGCGCGGGGCATACCGAGGCTACCGTTGACCTGGCTGTATTAGCAGGCCTGGAGCCAGCAGGAGTGATCTGTGAGATCATGACTGAAAATGGCGATATGGCCCGCTTACCCGATTTGTTGAAAATAGCAAAAGAGTTTGACCTTAAAATTGTATCAATAAAAGATCTTATCGCTTACCGGTTAGACGCCGAAACCATGATCAGAAAGGAAGTAGCCGTACGGCTGCCTACAGAGTGGGGAGATTTTGAAATGATAGCTTATACCCAGTTAAATACCGGCGAAAACCATATCGCCCTGGTAAAAGGTACCTGGGAGCCTGATGAACCCATCCTGGTACGTGTACATAGCTCGTGTGTTACCGGTGATATTTTTGGCTCATGCCGTTGCGATTGCGGCCCGCAGCTGCATAAAGCAATGGAGATGATAGCCAATGAGGGTAAAGGTGCAATTGTATACATGAACCAGGAAGGCCGTGGCATTGGATTGGTTAACAAACTAAAAGCCTATAATTTACAGGATAATGGCTTTGATACCGTTGAAGCTAACCTGAAACTGGGCTTTGATATGGATGAGCGCGACTATGGCATTGGCGCCCAAATATTGCGTAGCCTGGGGATCTCAAAAATGCGGTTAATGAGTAATAATCCGAAAAAACGGGCTGGGTTAATCGGTTATGGACTTGAAGTGGTAGACAATGTACCTATTGAGATAGCGTCAAACCCGCATAATGAAGCATATTTAAGAACAAAACGCGACAAGATGGATCATACCATTATGCGCGATCATTAATCTTCTTCTTCCTCTTTTTTTACAGGTTGCGTAGGCGTAACAGGTGTAGTTGTCGGCGTACCGCCCGATAATGGCGTGGTTGTAGGTGTTGGCAGCGGCGTTGCCGGTCTGTTTCGGTTATACCTGCGCCTGCTGAATATATACTTTATAAACTCACCAAAAGTATCAAAGTCACGCTGATAAACCAGGCCCAGGCCATTTACATATTGTGGGGCTAGCTGATCAATATAATTTAGCGTCGTGGTATTTAACACCCGGTATGAATAACGCGCGGTAAGCGAGCCATCTGAGCGCACAAGATATGATGTTTCAAAATCTTTGGTTAAGTTGCTAAAGTTTGAGTTGAGCAGGCTGGTGTTGTTAAACAAGTTTGCACCACCTGTACTGTTATTAAATAGGCTTCCGTTAATTACCAGCCTGTCATTTAAAAACTTCAGGGACGCGCTGGCGTCATTAAAAGATCGGATGTTAAAATCAAAATATTTAATATTTGATTGCGCTATCAGGCTGTTTATTTTATTAAAAGCAAACTCACTAACGGCGCTGCTCGCCGTGGCAACAACCTGGTTAGTTAAATTACTTCCCGTGCCCGAATTAAAGTTGCGTCGAACAATTACACTTAATGCCTGCTGGTTTCGGTTGTTGTTATCGGCCAGGTAGGTGCCCACGTCATCTTTAACCGAAGGGTCAGTCGGGAAGTTAAAATCAAAGTTAATATCCGGTTGTATCAGGGACTTCGTAAGCAGTAACTCGGCCTGTACAAGTACCTGCTCGTTTCCTTTAGGCGATTGCAGGCCGGCAGCAGTATAAAGCGGTGCAATGTCTGTACGTACCTCATAGGTGGCTTTTAAATTTATTTCGGCATTGGTTGGGTTGCCCGTCCAGCGGATGGTACCCCCCTGATTAACTGTAAAGTTTTTGCTGATAAAGTTTTTGGCCGTGAACTCAAACTTACCTGATGTAATGGTAAACTCGCCAAACATATCAAAATCGCCCAGGCTGTTGATCCGCAGCGCCAGGTTTCTGGCTTGCCCGCTGCCCTGCAGTACCCCATAATCAGTTGTTATTTTTACAATTGTCTTTTCATCAACGGTCAGGTTAAAGTTAAGTGTTACTCCGTTGAAGGCCTTTATTTTATCCGCTTTGGAGGTTGTGGTGTCTTTATGGCTAACAAATTTTATAAAGTCATAATCGCTTACGGTAGAGGAGGTATTAAGCGGAATATTAAATACGGTACCGGCCTGGGTAGATGCTGTGATATTAATATTCATGTTGTCAACCGGGCCGTTAAAGCTAAATTTCCCGGTGGCAAATGCGGTACCAAAGTAAAGGTGATTGTCTTTAAATGTTGTATTTAATGCCATCAGGTTGCGGGCAGTAAGGTCAATGTCAATAAGTGGATTTGACAAATTGTTCAGATCAACCTTGCCGGTAGCGGTTCCCTGCCCGCCGTGAATATCTGTCAATATCATGTCGTTAATATTGATCACGCTGTTGGTTACACTCAGCTTGTCATTTACTTTATAAGCCGTTTTTAAATAATTTACGGTGATACCTGTATTGGCCAAAGTGATATCGCCGTTTAGCTGGGGTTTTGACAGGGACCCCGTTAATTTAAGATTGGTGGATATGGTCCCGTTCAGGTCTGATACCAGGTTCTTAACAAAAGGCTCGAAAATTATAGCCTCGGTTTGGGTCATTTTAACATCAAAGTCAAGTTTGTCGTCAGTTCCTTTGCCGAGGTAATACGCACCGCCGATGTTAAGTGTTTCAAGCCCGCGGTTAAGTATGTTTATATTGACGTTGGCCTGGCTGCGTTCATTGTCCAAATTGGATACCACCTTTATATTGCCCACCATTGTTTGGTTCATCTTAAATGAATCAATATTTAAATGCGCATCAACCCCGGGCGACTTAATGATGGAGCTAAACAGGATGTCTCCGTTCAGCGTTCCGTTTAACTCAACACCGGATGCTTTAGTAAGCTCATTTAGCGTACTCATACTAAATTTGATAAACGACAGCTTTAACTTATCCGCTGGATTGTCTGAAATGAAACCGTCTATCCTGGCTCTTTGCTCCCCGTTTGAAAGTTCAAAGCCAGATACCTGGGTTTTGCCGTCAAGCAAGCGTATCCTTACCTGTTCCTGTAACCGCCATTTCTGATGCTCAAGCACAATATCTGATGGCAGTAACTTTAGTTTGGCGGTAGTATCCCTGCCAAATTCAACAAGGCCATAAAGGTCAAGCTGGTTGGTCGCGTCTTTATCTGCCAGTTTTACGTTAAATTTTAAACTGTCATTTGATAGAAAATTGGTAATATCAATGTTTTTAATAAACAGGTCTTTGGCAAGGTCGATTTGCCTCAAGGACATGTTTATCCCCAGATTCTCATCGCTGGTGCTCTCATCCAAAATAAAATCGTGGAAAACGATCTTTTTATATTTGATGGTTTTAATGTACCCGTTAATGGTGGCCGTTTTGTCAGCCGAATTAAATTTACCGATGAAAGTACCCTGCTCGGGTATTTTAAGGTCGGGCAGAAAAATAGCTGTTAAGGGGTCAAGATTTTTTATTTTCACGTTCAACTCAAAGTTTTGCGGTTTGGGCTGTACAATCTCTGTTTTAAGGGATGGTATGTATTTTTTAACAATAGTTTTAAAGTAGGATGGCAGGGTAGCCAGGTCATAACGGCCTTTAATACTGCCATCCAGCGCGTCAGATCTTAAAGCTATTAACCTCGTGTCGCCCTTGCCGCTGGCCGACAGGTATACCGAGTCAAGCAAATAATTGTTACGCGGATCAATGATCCGGATGGGCGACAGCAGGATATTGCCTTCCAGGTTTTTTAAGTCATTGCCTGAAAACGTGGTGCGTATTTGTGCGCTAATGGTAATGGTATCTTTTAGCAACTTTAACGTGCGCAGGTTAGCATCATGAACCCCGGCTGTGAAATTATACACCGGTAAAGCCGGGTTAAGATCAAGGCTGCCGTTGCCATCAAACTTTATATTTTTATCATTGATGGTTAACTTGGCATTGATTTTTTTTGCGGCATAAGTGCCGTTCACGGCTATGTTTTTGTAATCGTAACCTTTAAAGTTGAGGTAGCTGATATTGGCGCTTACGTTTTCATTCAGGTTTTTAAGCGCATCGCCGCTGCCTTTAATATTGGCTTTAAATGTTGTACGGCCTATGGTGGCATTGTCAACCAAAACGCCAAGATTAAAGTTATAGGCATCAATTGTGCCGGCATAAACCGGTGTGCCGGCCTTATTTATTTTAAGTTTAATATCAGGGTCAAACCTGCCTAATTGTGTCTTGAATGTGCCCGATGCCGCAAAATCATTTTGCAGGCCTTTAAACTTTCCGGTGAAACTTATATTACCAAACTTGCCAAGTATTGCAGGCGCAGCAGCATTGGGCGAGCCGGTAAAATGGCTGTATAAAAAGTCAAGATCTTTTTTGTTGGAAGCTAGCTGGTCAAATTTCAGATCCAGATAGGTGTTATTCCAGTCAGGCAATCCTTTTAAGGCAAAATCTCCTTTTATAAAGGTGGCCTGGCCGGCGGTAACTGTCAGGCTTTTTGCCTTCAAATTATTTACCGTGCCCAGGATGCGGCCATCAATGCCCAGTTCAAAATTTATTTTTTCAAGGCTGCTGCTAAAATAAGCTATATCTGTTGATGAGATATGCGACGTCCTGAAATTGCCGTCCATATTTATCCTGGTTGTAAAGTCGCTGAAATCTTTAAACGACTTAAACCGCATATCAAGCCGGTTGCGAATGATGGATCTGGGCGTTTGTATCAGCAGGTGTTGTGCTAATATATGGTTAGTATCAATAGTGGTAACTGCAGTATAGTTTTTTAAATAGAAGCCACCTTTTTCATGCAAGGTTAAATGTTGCACATCACCCATAAAGGTATGATGTTTAAGGTCCATATTATTTACGGTAACGCTTAGGTTATATACGTCTAGATCAGCAAAATTTATCCCGTTAACCACCTCGTGTTTTTTAAGATCCTTATACCTGAAGTGGAAATTGTTGACCACGTTTTTTTCAAAGGTCATGGTCCAGGGTTTGCCCGGAGCGGTTTTGGTGGTGTCTTTGGATTTTAAGCTATCCAGCACAAATTGCAGGTTGGTTTCGCCGTTTTTTTGATTTTTAATATAAACCGACCCGTTATCCAGTTGGATCAGCTTAAAATCAATTTTACGGGCGCCGATACTGCTAAAGATTGAGAACCCGTTAAGCTCCACGGTTAATTTGGGTGTACGCACTAACGTATCCCGCTGCTTATCCAGTACATAAAAATCTTCCAGTACTACTGATGTAAAGGGCTTGATGTAAAGGCTTTTTATATTAACCTCGGTACCCAGTTTTTTTGAAAGATAGGCCGTTGCCTTTTTAGCCGCCCAGGTTTGAACAGGTTTGTACTGAAACAGCAGCACCAATATGCTCGCAGCCAGCAGCACAAACAAAACTATACTTAGGGCTATTTTTAGTGCTTTTTTAATAACTTTGTTCTTTAATTCTAAATTCAAAAGTAAAATTCAAAAACGCGTAAAGTGTTTTACTTTTTGAATTAATAATATAATATTTTTTATTCAAGAGCATTAGTCGTTTTGACGTTTTACTTTTGTTTTTTTTGACTTGTAACCGTGCCCGTAATATTAGCCATCGAATCTTCCTGTGATGATACCTCCGCATCAATTTGTGTTGACGGAGTGATATTGAGCAATATCATCGCCAATCAGTCTGTTCATGAAGCCTATGGCGGTGTTGTCCCCGAGCTTGCCTCGAGGGTTCATCAGCAAAATATTGTTCCGGCTGTACAACAAGCATTAATAAAAGCAAAAGTAAGCAAAAATGCCGTTGATGCAGTAGCTTTTACACGCGGCCCCGGACTTTTAGGATCCTTGCTGGTTGGCGTGTCGTTCGCTAAGGCCTTTGCACTGTCAAAAAACATTCCAATTATCGAGGTTAACCATATGCAGGCCCATGTGCTGGCGCATTTTATTGCCGCGCGTAAGCCGTCCTTCCCGTTTTTATGCCTTACGGTATCGGGCGGGCATACGCAGGTAGTTTTAGTGAAAGACTATTTTGATATGGAAGTTGTGGGCCAGACGCTGGATGACGCCGCAGGCGAGGCCATGGATAAAACCAGCAAGATACTGGGCCTGCCATACCCCGGAGGGCCATTAATTGATAAACACGCACGCCTGGGTAACCCCAATGCTTATAAATTCCCCGAGCCGCAGATCCCCGGTTTGGATTTCAGTTTTAGCGGATTAAAAACATCCATCCTTTATTTTATAAGGGATAATGTGGCCGGTAACCCTGATTTTATTGCCGAAAATATAAATGATATTTGTGCCTCGGTTGAAAACCGGATAGTTACCATATTGCTGAATAAGCTAAAAAAAGCGGCAGATTTTTATGGTATAAAGGACATCGCTTTAGCGGGCGGCGTATCAGCAAACACAGGTTTGCGCCTGGGCCTGCAGCAAATGGGCGATAAAAACGGCTGGAACTGTTTTATACCCGAGATGCAATACTGTACCGATAACGCCGGCATGATAGCCATAGCCGGCTACCACAAATATTTAAAGGGCCAGTTTGCCGAACAAAGCATAGCGCCGCTGGCGAGGATGCCGATGTAGCTATTGGCTATGAACCATTAACGATTAACTGAAAACAATGTCAATACCATCTCTTATATTCTGGACAATTTTTGTAATACCACTGGTTGTGTTTTTAATCTGGCTGATGCGCCAGGACAAACGTAAGGGGTGGATAGGGCTGATTGTATTGGCCATTACCGTTATCGGGGCAATAGTTTATACGATAATCAAGAATGACGGTAAACCCACCGAGAAAGATACTATTCAAACCACCCAACATCCAGGCTCTTAAACTCATAGCCCTGCTTACTCCAATATTCCAGTGCTTTAGGTAAAGCATACTCAAGCCGCTCAAAAGCTTTCAGGCTATCGTGAAATAATACGATATCGCCCGGACGGGTGTTATTAATTAAATTATCCAGGCATCGCCCAGGTTTAAGGCTGGTGTCAAAATCGCCGCTCAGCACGTTCCACATAATCAGCTTCAAATTAGGTTTTGCCTTTTTTAATAATTTGGCCTGCGATCTTTTTATCCGGCCGTAAGGCGGGCGAAAAAGGTTGGTATTGATAAACCTGTCCGCCAGCAAAAAATTATCCAGGTAGGCGGTGTCGTCAGTATCCCAACCTTTTAAATGATTATACGTATGATTGCCCACGGCATGGCCCCCGGCTTTCACTTTTTCAAAAATATCCGGATGTTTGCGTATATTATCGCCAATACAAAAAAAGGTAGCCTTTGCATTGTACTGCTTTAAAATATTTAATACAAAGGGTGTAACAATGGGTATAGGTCCATCGTCAAACGTCAGAAAAATGCAGCGGTCGGCCTTGTTGGTATCCCACGTTAACCGGGGATATAGTTTTTTAAGCAACCAGGGGGTTCTAACCAGATACATTTTTCAGCTATAAGATTTTTAGATATGGGGTATGACATTCAAAGCTAACATCTCAAAGCTAACATCTCAAATAATTGTACGAATAAGTTTATGACGAAATTTATAATAAAAAAAGTAAGTATTTTAAGTGTGTTTTGTATGACCCTGATCGGTTTTGCAGCAACGGCGCAGGAGAAAATAACATTACAAATGGCGGTCGACCGTACATTGGCAAACAACCTTACCATTAAGCAGGCGCAGGTTAATGAAGTGGTAGGGAGTGTCGACCTGGAACAGGCAAAGAACAATTTACTGCCAAGTTTAAACGCCAGTTCATCAGGAGGATATAATTTTGGTCGCAGCCAGGTGGGTGGGCAATTGCTTTATACTACTTCAACATCATTTAACGCCAGCGGCGATGCGCAAATGCAGGTAACCCTTTTTCAAGGCGGGCAATTGCGTAATCAGATCATTCAAAACAGGTTGGCGCTTGATGTTAATAAGGGCCAGACAGCTAAAGTTAAAAATGATTTGATATTGAGTGTTGTAACCACCTATCTGCAAATACTAACCAATCAGGACCTGGTTGTTGCCGCAAAGCAGCAACTAGAATTGGCCAATCAAACTTTAGACAGATCAGACATAAGTTTTAAAGTAGGAAACCAAACACTGGCAGACCTGTCTCAGGCTAAGGCGCAGGTGTCAACTGCTACCTTAAGTTTAACTACGGCTCAAAATCAACTTGATCTTTCTATGTTGATATTAAAGCAATATATGGAAATGAATCCCTATACGCCTATCGAGATTGAAAGACCTGATATAAGCAAATTAACAGATATAAAAACGCTTTACGATGCTAACGAGGTGGTTCGTACTGCTTTAACCGTAAATCCGGATATTCGTTTAGCTGAGTTACAACAAAAAACATATCAGCAAGCTATTAAAGTGGCTAAAGGATATTATTACCCAACGGTGAGCTTGTATGGAGGTTTGGGGTCAAATTATTCAAATAAGATTGTCTCAAAAACGACTAGTTTTACCGACCCTGATTATGAAGTAATAGGCCGTGTGGCGGGTACTTCTACAAACGTTTTAACCTTAGATAAAGTGAGCCATCCTATTAGCGGTCCGTATTCGGCATTTGATCAAATCCGCGATAACTTTAATCAAAATATAGGGCTAAATATCCAAATCCCCATTTTTAATAAATTTAACACCCGTACCACTGTGCGTAAGGCGGAGCTTAATTTGCAGAGTGCACAGCTAAACACACAAATTGCAAAAAACAATTTAAGTAAAACCATTATACAGGCTGTGCTTGATCTGCAGGCCGCCGATAAGCAATATCAATCGGCGACACAAACGTTTGAAGCTAATAAAGAGGCATTGAATGTTACCAAACAACGTTATGATGTAGGCCTGGTAAACTCACTTGATTATAATACCGCAGTTACCAACTATAATAAATCGCAAAACGATATGATAGCAGCAAAATATACAGTCATATTCAGAAGCAAAATAATTGATTATTACCTAGGTAACACCATCACACTTTAAAATAAAAAATCCTGAATCATCATGGGAAAGACTACTAAATATATTCTGATAGCCGTTGGGGCAGTTATTGTATTGCTGATAATAGGTAAGTTAACAGGCGTTATCGGCAAATCAGATAAAACGCAGGTTGCCACTGAAAAAGCTGCCGTACGTGATATTAATGAAACGGTATCAGCCAGTGGTAAAATCAAACCGCACATCGAGGTTAAAATAAGTCCCGAGGTATCCGGTGAGGTGGTTGAGTTGCCGATTAAAGAAGGCGATGTGGTAAAAAAAGGCCAGCTGATCTGCAAAATACGCCCGGACATTTTAAAATCGGGCTATGAACGCGCGGTTGCATCATATAACTCGCAAAAAGCAAGTGTCGGCAATTCAAGCCAGATGTTAAAGCAAGCGGAGGCAACATTTGCCAATCAATCGGCGATTTACAAACGCAGCAAAGAGCTCTTTGACAAAAAGGTACTCACCGCTGCCGAGTTTGATAATGCTAAAGCCAGCTATGAAAATGCCAAAGCCGGCCTTGAAGCGGCAAAGCAAAATGTAATCGGATCGCGTTATGGCCTGGCGCAATCATCAGCAACGGTTAAAGAGGCGCAGGACAATTTGTATAAAACAACTATTTATTCGCCGGTTGACGGAGTGATCTCAAAATTATCCATTGAAAAAGGCGAACGCGTATTAGGTACCGCGCAGTTTGCCGGCACGGAGATCATGACCATATCTGATCTTAGCCAAATGGATGTTAACGTTGACGTTAATGAAAATGATATCAACCGCATTGTCGTAGGCGACTCGTCAAAAATAGAGGTAGATGCTTTTTTAGGCAAGAAATTTAGCGGTGTGGTTACAGAAATAGGCAGCTCGGCAAACGTGGTAGGCACAACGGCCGACCAGGTTACCAATTTTACCGTTAAAGTGCGGATCGATCCAAAATCATACCTGGACCTGTTGAAAAAGACAAGTAATAACCCTTCGCCTTTCCGCCCGGGGTTAACAGCCACCGTTGATATTAAGACCAACCATACCAACGCACTATCGGTGCCCATACAGTCGGTAACTACCCGCGAGGAAAAGAAAACTGATATAGGTGGCAAAAAAACCACCGGCACCACGCCTGTTAAAACTGCCAGCAGCGCGCCAATAAAAGAATACGTATTTGTCTACAGCAACACCGGTAAAGTTAAGCAGGTACAGGTTACCACCGGCATCCAGGATGACATGTATATCCAGATTTTAACCGGCCTTAAGCCGGGCGACGAAGTGGTATCTGCACCCTACCCGGCTATAGCTAAAACACTGAAAGATGGCGCTATGGTTGAAAAGGTAGATAAATCAAAACTGTTTGAAAACAAGGATTCCAACTAAGATTTAGTTTTTCAATAAGCAGGCTTGCATCTGAATTGATTAATGGCTGACCGGCGGGTTGGCCATTTTTATTTGTTGCCTTAAACATCTGCACGGCCCTTGTCCGCATATTGCGTATTCACTTATCTACACATCTATACATTTTCATTAACTTTGATGCCGTCAGCTAAAACTGGCCGTACTATTAATGCAGAATAAAAATAACAGGATCTTGGTTGTTGGTGGCGGTAGCTGGGCTACTGCTAATATTAAAATGCTTACCGATAACAGCGTTGAAAAAGAAATTTTTTGGTGGATGAGAAACGCACAGGCGGTTGAGCATGTGCATAAATTTGGTCACAATCCCAATTACCTGAGCTCGGTTGAAATCAAGGTCCCGGCTGCTAATATCTCCACAGACTTAAAAACGTTAATAAAACAAGCTGATATTATTTTGCTTAATGTGCCCGCCGCTTTTTTAAAAGAAGCATTAACGGATATAACAACCGAAGACTTTGCGGGGAAGAAAGTGGTATCGGCTATAAAGGGTATAGTGCCTGATGAGAACCAGATCATTGGCGAGTTTTTGCATAAGAAATATGATATCTCGTTTGATGACTTCGCGGTGATAAGCGGCCCCTGCCATGCCGAGGAGGTTGCGTTAGAAAAGCTATCCTACTTAACTATAGCATCGCGCGACCCTGCCCTGGCTGCCTGTTTTGCCGGGATGCTTAATACGCGCTATATTAAAACCATTGTATCTGACGATATTTACGGTACCGAATACGCCGCCGTACTAAAAAATATCTATGCCATTGCCGGCGGCATTTGCCACGGGGTGGGGTATGGCGATAATTTTCAGGCGGTGCTGATATCAAATGCCATACGCGAGCTGATGCGTTTTGTTGACGCCGTGCACCCCATAACGCGCGATATTAAAGAATCTGCCTACCTGGGCGATTTGCTGGTTACCGCCTACTCACAGTTTAGCCGTAACCGCACCTTTGGTAACATGATAGGGAAGGGCTATACCGTTACTTCGGCCCAGTTGGAGATGAACATGATTGCCGAGGGTTACTATGCCGTAAACTGCCTGCACGAGGTTAATAAGCAATACAATGTAAGCATGCCTATTGTTGAAGCAGTTTATGCTATCCTGTATCAGAAACGTTCGCCGGCTATGGAGATGAAGCGCCTGGCCGAACATCTGAATTAGCAGCTATTCAATATCATACCGGCATCACTCATTTAACCGGTAGTAATTTCAAGTGTTTTTAGGGCATTGCGCCTGTTGCCGGTAGTAATTTTTGGTGTTTTTAGGGCATTAGCCATTTTACCGGTAGTAATTTTTGGTGTTTTTAGGGTATTGTGGGTTATGCCGGTAGTAACTTTTTAACCAAAAACTGCCCTGGTTGACTGTAAACCGCCTTTTTCTTAAACCGCCGTGTTAAACGCTGTTATTTTATCGAATTTATAAGATGCCATTTGTTATCAAAATAAAAACCGGGCAACCTCAAATATACCAAATCCAGGTAGCGCTGTTGGTGGCGGTAATTTGGCAGTAATTTAAAAATGCACTGCATTAAATAACCTACATCGGCTACCAAACAGTACATCAACTATTTCTTTAACAGAAACTATATTACGCTGCATGCTATAAATTAAGTGTTTATGTCTAAAGATGGTGATTGGCAAAGAAATTGTATATAAGCTATTTAAATAAAACAATCATGAAAAATACATTCAAAATAGCTTTGCTTTCGGCCGGAATATTTGCGGCAAGCCAGAGTTTTGCTCAACATCATGAGCCTGTTACCAAAAAAGTGGGCCATGCAGCTAAAGACGTAGGTCATGCAACAGCGGTAGCCGCTAAAGATGTAGGTCATAAAACATCAGAAGTTTCTGTTAAAGGGGCAGTTGCCGTTACGGGTAAAAGATATGATGGCCACTGGGCTCCAACCGGCGAATTGGTTTATATCGACAAACATTCACGTTATTATTATGTAGATAAACGTGGTCATTATCAGTACCTTAAAAAATCTCAGTTAAGAACCACTAAACCTGACAGGCACTAAGGGGTCGTACCGGTACACAACATCTATATCTATTGCCATGAAAACATATGTACTAATAGCCATTCACATATTGTCTGCCCTGTTATTATTCAGCATGTCCTGATTGGCTGTAACGCTTAGTATAAAGATTAAAGATTAGTTAATAGAGATTAGTTGAAAGACCTACTGATCTTTAATCTTTTATATCCCATCCTCTCTAAAAACAAAAGCCCCTCCGATCAATCGAAGAGGCTTTGTTAACTAAACTAACTAAAAAACTATCTTTATAAAGATTGAAGATTAGTGATTAAAGATTAGTTATACTCCTAATCTTTAATCTTCAATAACTAATCTTTGTGCTTAGAAACGACGTTTACGTTCCGGGCGATCTTCGCGGCGTTTGCCTGAAAAATCACGGAAACCTGCGTTGCCTGGATTGCCCGAGCCCCTGTTTCCACCTTCACGGCGCTCGCCACCACCACTACGGTTGTAGCCACCGCCACCTTCACGGCGTTCGCCACCACGATGACCGCCTTCGCGGCGCTCGCCACCGCCACTGCGGGTAGTGCTTGTGCCTTCGCCTGACACTTCAATACGTACTTCGCGACCCTTAAATTCAACACCTTTAAAGTTGTTGATAACGGCTTCTGATTCGGCATTAGGTACTTCAAAGAAAGAGTAAACTCCTTTAACATCTATTTTGCCTACGGTGCGGCCGCTTATTTTACCATTAGTGCAAATGTAACCCAGCAAATCGCCGCGGTTAAATTCATCAACAGAACCTAAGTTTATAAATAAACGGGTGTATTCTGATTTACCGCCTTCGCCACGGGGTGCGCGTTCGCCACGTTCTCCGCGTTCGCCACGTTCGCGGTCGAAACGGCCTTCTTCAATCGGCGCGTTCAAATCAGGTGCGTTTTTATAATAGTCTAAAAAGCGGTTAAACTCGATAGATGCAAAACGTTTAATAAAATCTTCTTTGGTCAGGTCCTTAAACTCTTCCATTATGCGTGGAAGATATTGTTCGATCTGCTGCTCGTTAACCTCTACGTCATGTATTTTATGTACGATAGAGAATAATTGTTTCTCGCAAACATCAAACCCGGTAGGGATCTCGGCCTTAACAAATTTTTTGCCTAAGCCCCGCTCAATCTGGCGGATCTTACCTAATTCTTTTGCGTTGATGATTGAAATAGATACACCTGTTTTACCGGCACGGGCAGTACGTCCGCTACGGTGGGTATAATTCTCAACCTCATCAGGTAATGAATAGTTAATTACGTGGGTAACGTCGTTAACGTCAATACCACGTGCGGCAACGTCAGTAGCTATTAACAGCTGCAGGTTACGCTCGCGGTAGCGTTTCATTACTTTATCGCGTTGTTGTTGTGACAGGTCACCGTGTAATGAATCGGCATTGTAGCCGTCTTTCATTAATGACTCGGCAATATCCTGGGTCTCAATTTTGGTACGGCAAAATACAATACCAAAAATGTCGGGGTTAAAATCAACAATACGTTTAAATGCGGCATACTTATCACGGGCACGTACAATGTAGTACTCGTGCTCGATATTAGCGTTGCCGGTATTTTTAGTACCCATGGTAAGCTCAAATGGCTCGTTCATGTACTTTTTAGCTATGCGGCGCACTTCGGCCGGCATAGTTGCAGAAAACAACCAGGTTTTCTTAGTGTCCGGGGTGGTAGACAGGATACTGTCAATATCTTCCTGAAAGCCCATGTTGAGCATTTCATCAGCTTCATCCAATACTACAAATTTCACCTTTGTAAAATCGATAGCCTTACGGTTGATAATATCAAGCATACGGCCAGGTGTGGCTACAACAATCTGTACGCCGCGTCTTATCTGGCGTAATTGGTCAGAAATACTAGCTCCGCCATAAACAGCGACAACGTTAACGTTGCCCATTTTTTTGGAGTAGTTCTTAATGTCGTTAGTAATTTGTAAACAAAGTTCACGTGTTGGGCATAAAACAAGCGCCTGTGGATGATTTTCTTCGAAATCCAACAGTTCTAATAATGGTAGGCCAAAGGCAGCAGTCTTACCGGTCCCGGTTTGGGCTAATCCGACAAAATCGTTGCTGCCTGTTAACAATACCGGAATTGACTGTTCCTGGATTGGTGTAGGGTTTTCGAACCCTAACTCAGAGATGGCATTAACAATATCATGACGGATTCCCAGATTAATAAATGGGTTCATGAATTTAAATAACGAATCTGGCTACATCGCCAAATCGGCCGCAAAGGTAGCGTTAATTTTCGGTATTTCAAACTGTGATTTTGTTTAAAAAGGTAGGTTTGTAATAGAAGATTATTTTATTTTATATTTAATAAGTTTATTGCTATGGATATTCAGGCTGAAAAATTAGATTTAATAAGGTGGCTTACACAAGTGACTGAGCCATCGACAATTAAAAGGTTTATGGCTTTAAAGCAAAAAGAGCAGGGTGATTGGTGGGATGAAATAAGCGAGAGTGAAAAGTTAGAAATTGAAGAAGGATTGGCTCAGGCTGATGCAGGCAAAGTACTTCCTCATAAGGAAGTGATGGCTAAATATGAAAAATGGCTTTCGAAATAGTCTGGACGAAGCGTGCTGCCGAGGGCTATGATAACATTATTAATTACCTGGAAGCTAACTTTGCCGACAGGTAGGTCTCAAACTTTATCAGGGAAACAAATAAGTTTTTTGAAACCTTAATGCTTCATCCCGAATTATTAAGAAAATCTACAAAAATAAGTGGTTACATAGGGGGCCAATAAATAAGCTCACCATATTAACTTATCGCATTAAACCCAAAAGCAAACTAATAGAATTGATCAATATAAGAGGAGCAAGGCAAAAGCCGTTGCCTTAATATTGATTATACTATAAAGCGTCTTCCACATTATCCGGCCTTATTAACCCTTTATTCTTACTGGTATAAGCTATAAACAATCCAATCACCCCGGCCGTTATACAAACGTCGGCTACATTAAAAATGCCGGTGCGCAGGTCGCCGATACCCATGTTCATAAAGTCGGTTACCCGACGGTCGTAAATTATACGGTCGATAACATTCCCTACTCCACCTGCGATGATCAGCGCAAAGCAAAATAATTTAAAGTTGCCAAACCTGTTTAAATGCTTCATTACATAACCGAAAAATACAGCTAAAACAACTAACGGCACCATGCTTAAAAGCCAGAAACTGGCTGTTTTGGGCAATTCGTCGCCAAAGCTTAGCGCCGCCCCTGTATTTTCAGCATATTCAAAACGGAAGGTATCATGAAAATAGGACCGCGGCTGGCTAAACATTAAATGCTCTTTAGCCAGTTGCTTGGTTACCCTGTCGGCCGATATCAATAAAAGACAGCCGATACAGAACAGTAAAATTTTTACCCAGGTTTTCATAGGAGATAAATTTGAAGTCCTTTTTTTTGGAAAAGGATGCAGGCGAGATTTTTATCTAAGCCTGTCGGCTGATTTTACCAGCTTCTCATCTTTTTGTATAGATTTTTGCGCCAGTATGATTAATACAATGCTTAACGAAAGCAAGATGATGCCTATACCATAATTGCTCATGTTTAAGTAAGCGCCGCCAATAGCGTTTTTAACCACCTGCGCCACCCAGTAGCTGTAGGCTATTATTACCAGCATTAAGCCATAACATAAATTAATTTGCTGCCTGCGGTTTTTATACATAAAAACAGTAATTAACGGCAGCAGGGCCACTATGGCTGTACCTACGGTAAGCGCGGTAAAAAAATCTGTATGGGCTGATTGCCCGTTAACATCCTGGTAAATACCGGTAACCATTACCGTTATGGCTTTGCCATTTACATAAACGCCGTGTACCAGCGGGAATACAAATAGTGCTGCTATTATCAGGCCTGCAAATAAAAGGTATATAGATTGGATACGTTGTAGCATGATGATCAAAAATTATGCAGCAAATATAATTGCGGCTATTGATAAAATTGCCATAACGCAATACATTATTTAATTTGTAAATAAAAATGTATTTTAGCCTACCTTATTTATTATCATCATGGCCGATACCCCTGACGAATTACTTACACCAAAGGAAGTAAAGTTTGAAGATCATCTTCTGAAAAAGATGTTTCTTGAACATCTTAACAGCATTTATTTTGGTAAGCAACACCTGTTTGAATTTTTTAATGAGATTGAATTAATTGCGTCGCTGAAACAACTGAAACTGGCTATTGACGAATTGCGCGACGACACCAATACCCAGATCCGTCAAATGGATGAGATCTATCAATCTATCGGGAAGCAACCAACCAAAACAACGGTATTAGGAATGAAAGGAATGACACTGGAAGCCTATCTTTCGGTTATCCGTTCGGGCAAATCGCCGCTTGAGCGTGATGTATTTATATTATTTTACCTGCAGATAATTGAAGGCATAGAAATAACCTACTATAAAGTTTTGAAAAACCTGGCTAAGTCAATTGGTTACAGCAATACGTTTTTAGACCAACCCTTTGATACTGCTGTCGAGAATAAGTTTTTATTCGAAGCGATTTATACGGAGTATATCAGTTAATTTTAAAGATTGGTAATTAAAGATTAGTGAGAAGGTACTAATCTTTAACAACCAATCTCTAATCTTCAATTGCTACCTTTGCCCCGTGGCAAACAATCAACGCTATTTTATTGAACTGGCTTATGACGGTACCAACTATCATGGCTGGCAAACACAGCCTAACGCGGTTACCGTGCAGGAGGTTTTGGATAAGGCGCTTAGTACTGTTTTGCGCCAGCCGATTGAAACCCTGGGCTGCGGCCGTACCGATACCGGCGTACATGCCAAAGAGTTTTTCGCGCATTTTGACCTGGTTGACAGTTCGGCGTTAACGGATCAGGGTACATTTCTGCGCAGTATCAATTCCGTTTTGCCGCATGATATCGCCATCAAAAACATCATCCCGGTACATGCCGGTGCGCATGCGCGGTTTGATGCCGTGCTGCGCTCATACCAGTACCATATCCACTTTAATAAGGACCCGTTTAAACACGGCTACTCGTGGTTGCTGCGCGACGTGCCCGATTTAAAGCTGATGAACGAAGCGGCCCGGATCATTATGGAACATACGGATTTTAGCTGTTTCAGCAAATCAAACACCCAGGTTAAAACCAACAACTGCAAAATAAGCCGAGCGGAATGGGTGAAGGAAGATGATAGCATTGTCTTTCACATCTCGGCCGACAGGTTTTTACGCAACATGGTGCGCGCTATTGTAGGCACGCTGATAATGGTTGGTAAAAATGAGATAACACCCGATGCTGTCCGGGATATTATAGAAAGCAAAAACCGCAGCAATGCGGGCGCATCTGTGCCGGCTTGCGGGTTATATTTAACAGCGGTACGATATTCTTTTTTAGGCGAAAGGTAAAAGGTTAAAGGCAAAAGGTTTTAACTTTGTTATTCATACACTCAATCAATCATCACAATGGCCGAAGTTACCGGAAAAGCATTTGACTGGAGGCTGCTAAAGCGGGTAATGCATTATGTTAAACCGTATAATACTACGTTTATCATATCTGCATTTTTGACGGTGTTTTTGGCCGCGAGTGCTTTGGTGCAGCCTATCCTTATCAAAAAAACGCTGGATGAGCATATCATGCTGAATGATTATAACGGCCTGGTATTTATGGCCGAGCTGATGATAGGCTTGCTCATTATCCAAACGTTTGCACAATACTACCAAACCTATTTAACCAACGCGCTGGGGCAGTCTGTGATCCGCGATTTGCGGATCGATATTTTTAATCATATCACCAGCCTCCGCTTAAAATATTTTGACCGCACGCCTATCGGGATGCTGATTACCCGTACGGTATCTGACCTTGAAACCATTGCCGATATCTTTTCGGAAGGGCTGATCTCTATCATCGGCGATTTGTTGTTAGTGTTCGCTGTTATTATCTACATGCTGGTGCAGGATTGGAAACTGGCGCTGATCACCCTGATACCGATGCCGTTTTTATTTGCATCAACGTATGTGTTTAAAGAGGCTATCAAATCATCGTTCCAGGAGGTGCGTACACAGGTGGCCCATTTAAACACATTCCTGGCCGAGCATATTTCGGGCATCAGTATTATCCAAAACTTTGCCCGCGAAGAGCAGGAGATGCGTAAGTTTAAAGCGGTTAACTTAAAATACCGAGACGCCAATATCCGGTCAAACTGGTATTATTCTATTTTTTTCCCGGTGGTTGAGATTTTGTTTGCCATTTGTATGGGATTATTGGTTTGGTACGGTTGCAAGCGCATCCTGTCAGATGGGCAGCTGGCTTTATTATCTGCTTCAAATAAAGGTATCACTCCCGGTGTTATCACCGAGTTTATTTTGTTGCTTAATATTCTGTTTCGCCCTATACGCCAGCTGGCTGATAAATTCAACACCCTGCAAATGGGCATGGTAGGCGCCGACCGTATTTTTAAAGTGCTGGATACCGATGAGGTAGCCGTTAATACGGGTACACTAAGGCCTAAACGTTTAGACGGCGAGATAGAATTTAAAGATGTTTGGTTTGCTTATAACGACGAGAACTGGGTTTTAAAGGATATTAACTTCCACGTAAAACCCGGCGAAACGCTGGCCCTGGTTGGCGCTACCGGTGCGGGTAAATCATCAACCATAAATATCCTGAACCGGTTTTATGAAATAGGTAAGGGCGAGGTTAGTGTTGACGGGCACAATATCATGAAGTATGATGTTAATTATCTGCGGTCGCAAATTGCTACGGTTATACAGGACGTGTTTTTGTTTACCGATACCATTGCCAATAATATCAGCCTTAACAATGAGCTGATCACCCGCGAACAAATCATCGCGGCAGCAAAAGACGTAGGCGCGCATGATTTTATTGAACGCCTGCCTGGCGGTTATGATTATAATGTGATGGAACGTGGCGCAACCCTGTCTGCCGGTCAGGCGCAGCTGATCTCTTTTATCCGCGCGCTGGTTTATGATCCGGCTATTTTGGTGTTGGACGAAGCCACATCCTCGGTTGACACGGAAACCGAGGTATTAATACAAAATGCTATTAACAAGCTGATGCAGGGCCGTACCGCTATTGTTATTGCCCACCGGTTATCAACCATACAAAATGCCGATAAGATCATCGTGCTTGATCATGGCGAGATCAAAGAAATGGGCACCCACCAGGAACTGTTGCGTATTGAACATGGTTATTACCGCAAGCTGTATGATCTGCAGTTTAACTCGACGGGGATAGCGAGGTAGTGTGTTGAAAGTTACAGCTTCTAAGTTGTATGGTCATTCAACCTGCAACCTATAACTTATAACTAGTCTTTTTTTCCCGGCCCAACCGGCTGCTCTTCGTTTTCGTGTTTAGTGGCTATATCGCCTCCATGGGGCTTATCCGCGTCATAGCGTTTATCCGCGTTGCGCACTTTGGCTTTGCCGCCGTTATCGTTGGGCCTGTGGGTAGGGGTATCTGCTGGTGATGCTTTATCTGTTGAGTTTGCTGGCTTTGTCATATACAGATAACAGGTTAGGATGGGGATTGTTTATTTTTTCCGCCTTGTCTTTTCGAGCTAGAGAGCGGAGAAATCTTAAACGGGCGACTATCCTTGCGTAGAGCTAAATATTGTTAAGCTTCGCCCTTGGTGGTGATATCACCAAAGTATTATGCAGATTGTTAGTTATCGGGATGAGTTAATGAGCTAAAATAAGATTCTTTTTTTTAGCCAGTCGTTCTATTTCGGGGAGTTGTTTTTTATAGCTTTCAGTATTCCAGTCTTTAACATATTCCTGCATGGGTGGCATGCCCATTGCTTTGCGTCTTTTATCCAGATTGTCAACATCAACTATTGGATAAATATATTTCTTCCCGGTTTCGCTGTCGGTAAAACCCTGGCTGCCATAAGCCTGTTTTTTACCCTCCCGCATATTAATCCTGTCTTCAAGGATAGCCAGGTTACTTGATAATATTTCGCCTTTCTTCTCAGCCTCCTTTATGATGGGCAGGTAGCGTTGCTGTGTTTTCAAATCGGCATGCTGTATCACCAAAAATAACCCCTGGGCACCATTAAAACCAACTTTTTGCGGGCTTAACCAGCCGTGTTTTTTTACAATATAATTAACCGCGATTAAGTTCTCCCGATCTGTTTTCCGCAACACCCTAAGTAAGCTGTCCGTTACAGGTGTCGCAAGGTTGAGTTCCCTGGCCCTGATATAATCCATTCTTACCAACTGATCCAGTTTATAGATAGAGTCAAGTTGCGCCGCCAACGCGTTATCAAGGTTGGCTTTGTCAATATTAAACGAGATTACCTGGGCGGTGGAAACGAAGCTTGATATAATAGTCAGAAATAAAAGTGACAGTGTTTTCATAGCACTAATATACCTCACCTTTAGGATGTTGTATTTGTTTTAACAAAACTTAACAAGGTATAGGCTGAAGGGGGCAGATCGTTAAATGGATTATCTTTGAAAGGCAAAAGAAGTTGATATAGCGAAGAATCTTCAAAAAATGACAATTAGTAAGCTGACAGGGCGTATAAAACCTTTCGCAATGTTTTGGATGGCAACGACGTTAAATTTTGTTAAACTACCCACAAAACCAAATTAATAAAATATAAACTTTTACCTTTAGGCAGGGTTTCTTAATTTCGCAGAAACTAAGACTAGGCTATGGAAGAATTTGAAGTAAGCGAATCGGCAAATAAAACAAAGACCATATACATATCTACTGTATTTGGCATAGCGATGGTATTGCTGATGATTGGCTTGCTTGGTTTGATCCTGGTACATGCCAATAACCTTTCGCGTTACGTAAAAGAAAATATCGTACTCAATATTTTTGTTGACGATGCCGCGCACGAAACAGATGTGCGCCAGCTGCAAACCCAGTTGGAGAGCAACCGTGCGGTTAAGCAGGCTATTTACGTAAGCAAGGAACTGGCCGCCCGCAACCTGCAAAAAGACCTTGGCGAAGACTTTGTTAAGTTTTTAGGTTATAATCCGCTATCACAATCGTTAGACGTGTACCTTAATGCTGATTATGCCAACAATGCCGAAATCACCAAGTTTAAAGCCGAGTTATTAAAAAACCCGTTGGTAAAAGAGGTTAAATACCAGCAATCGCTGGTTGACCAAATGAACCAGAACCTTACCTCGATAAGCTTGGTTATCCTTGCTTTTACTGGCATATTTGTGGTGGTATCGGTTGCGTTAATTAACAATACCATCAGGCTGGCCATCTATTCGCAGCGCTTTTTAATAAAATCAATGCAACTGGTTGGTGCAACCAAGGGGTTTATACGTAAGCCATTTTTGCTTTACGCGATATGGCACGGCCTGTTAGGCAGTTTAATAGCCGTAATAATTTTGGTGGGTACTTTATACCTGGCCAATTTAGAGATACCTGACCTGGTGATCCTGCAAAACAATGCCGAGTTTGCCGTTGTGTTTTTAGGAGTGATTGGCCTGGGGATCTTCATTTCGGCATTCAGTACTTTCCTGGCGGTAAATAAATTTTTACGTTTAAAAATATACGATCTTTATAGGTAAGGTGAACGGACAACGGTAAAGTTACCTCAATCCGCTAAATCACGCATTCACGCATTCAATAATTAAGACAGATGGCAAAGACCACACAACCGGCAGCAAAAGCACCGGCTAAAACACCGGCAAACACTACGCCCGTAAAATTTATATTTGATAAGAGTAATTATACCTGGTTTATCATCAGCATTGCTGTTGTGGCATTGGGTTTCGTACTGATGTCAGGCACGACGGATATTTACAGCACTACAAAAATAGTTATTGCGCCAATAGTTGTATTAACCGGCTTTGGCATCGGCTTTTATGCCATACTTAAAAAGTCGGATGCTAAATAACCGTTCAGGCTATTAAAACTTATCTCCCCTAAATGAATATTATTCATGTAATCGTCCTTGCTGTTATTGAAGGACTGACCGAGTTTTTACCCGTATCATCAACCGGGCACCTGGTTGTGGCCAGTGCCATAATGGGGATAGGCAAAGACGAATTTGTTAAACTTTTTGAGATCGTTATCCAGTTGGGAGCTATCCTGGCGGTAGTGGTGCTTTATTTTAAACGCTTTTTCCGGTCGGTTGATTTTTATATAAAACTGATCATCGGTGTGATCCCGGCTGTAATTTTTGGTTTGCTGTTAAAAAAGAAAATAGACATTCTTTTAGAGAGCCCCCTGGTGGTGGCGGTTGCCTTCGTTATAGGCGGCGTTATCCTGCTGTTTGTTGATGAGTGGTTTAATAAACCAACCATTGACGACGAAAAAGAAATTACCTATCTCACAGCGCTTAAAATAGGCTTGTTTCAATGTTTGGCTATGGTGCCGGGTGTGTCACGTTCGGGCGCTTCAATAGTAGGCGGTATGACCCAAAAGCTGAGCCGCAAGGCCGCCGCCGAATTTTCGTTCTTTTTAGCAGTGCCAACCATGTTTGGTGCAACCCTCAAAGATCTGTATGATTTTTACAAGCACGGAAATATGGCCGCTGCCGATCTGCATCAGGATATCAAATATCTTTTAATAGGCAGCGCTATCGCTTTTATTGTGGCTTTATTGGCCATCAAATCGTTCATTACTTTTTTAGAGCAGAAAGGCTTCAGGCTGTTTGGTATTTACCGCATATTGGCAGGCATAGTTATTATTATATTGTACTATTCTGGCAACGTATTGCACACAGTTTAAGACACTTAAGTATATAATAAGAGAGCGCCGGCCATAAACCAGCGCTCTTTTTTATGCGTGGGCAGGCGTGTAACATTAGTGTTATAGCTACAATAAGTACAATTAATTATTCGGCACAGCGTTTGTAACTTATTATTCAGCAAATCGAATTAACGTAATGTGCTGATTTGATGTAATTCAGAAAAGCATATCTTTCTCATATATTGGTTTATAATTGGTTAGTAAGAGCTCCTGCCCATCAGGAGCTCTTCTTTTTTATATCAAATTGTAAATTACGGCCGGTTAGCCGCCTGTTAGCTTTTTTGTAAAGATTTCCCGATATTACACAGGCATTGCTTTATGGAGCTTGTTTAACAGTTGTTTTTATTACCCGATATGAAATATTTAAAACTCTCCTTTTTATTGTTCCTTGCCACTTCAACGGTTGCACAAACTACCATACGGCAGGATGCCGTTATTAAACAGATGGTTGATGAAGTATCGTCGAAAAATATCGAAGCCATTGTGCGTAAGCTGGTAAGTTTTAAATCACGTAATACGCTTAGCGATACCACCGGCAAAACAACGGGTATCGGCGCCGCCCGTAACTGGATAAAAAGCGAAATGGAAAGCTACGCTGCCGCTTCAAACGGAAGGATGACGGTGGCATTTGATGCCTTTGTACAACCTGCCGGCGGCCGTTTTGATAAACCAACCGTATTAAAAAACGTATTGGCCATATTAAAGGGTACGGACCCCGCCGACACACGCGTATATATCGTATCGGGCCATTATGATTCCAGGGTTACAGATATGATGAATGCAAACGCGGTTGAACCCGGGGCGGTTGACGATGCATCCGGGACAGCGGTATCTATGGAAATCTGCCGGGTAATGGCCGGGCGCTCATTCCCCGCTACGATAATTTTTATGGCGGTGCCGGGCGAGGAGCAGGGCCTTAACGGATCGGCGCATGTTGCCAAACGCGCTAAGGACGAGCACTGGAACGTGGATGCTATGCTGAACAATGATATTGTTGGCAATACGCACGGGCAGGATAATGATTTGAAGGATAACAGCCGTGTACGCGTGTTTAGCGAAGGCATCCCTTCTGTCGACGCTGTTTTAAAAGGTGATACCAGTCGCCGTGTAGCTGCGGCTATAAGCGCCCTGATAGGCAATGGCGGCGAAACCGACAGCCCGTCGCGCCAGCTGGCCCGTTATACCAAAGAGATTGCCGAGCGTTATGTAGATCAGCTGGATGTGAAACTGATCTATCGCCGGGACCGGTTTTTAAGGGGCGGCGATCAAACGTCATTCCAGCTGCAGGGTTTTACTGCGGTCAGGCTGACAGAAATGAATGAAGACTTTACCCACCAGCACCAGGACCTGCGCACCGAAAAAGGAGTAATATATGGCGACCTGCCCGAGTTTGCAGATTATGACTTTATCCAAAAAGTGGCGCGGATGAATTTATCGGTGTTGGCAAACCTGGCGTCGGCGCCTGCCGCGCCGGCAGGCGTAGGGGTAACCACCACCGCGCTTACCAATAATACCACGCTGAAATGGGAAGCGCCTAAAACCGGCAGAAAACCCGCAGGCTATTATATCCTGATGCGCGAAACCACCAGCCCGTTTTGGGAGAAGAAGATCTTTGTAACCGGCAATGAAGCTACGTTAGACTACTCGAAAGATAATTATTTTTTTGCCGTGCAATCGGTAGATGCCGAAGGGCATGAGAGCCTGCCGGTATTTCCGAAACCGGTGAGATGAGTTGTGAGTGGTGAGTTTTGAGTTGTGAGTAATGAATGAGGTCTTTAACTCAAAACTCACAACTCATTACTCAAAACTACTTTTAGTAGTGAGGTCTTTAAACTCAAAACTCACCACTCAAAACTACTTCACGCTCTTCCGCTGCACAATAAAAAATCCGGCAACAAATACCACCGCAAATACCGCCAGGCTAACAAACACATCCTGGGTAAAAATATCAATCGCCATTTTATTGGGATCAAAACCTTTGGTATGCGGTATCATGCTTTTAAGGGCAAGCATAGGATGGGCATAGGGGATCAGGTAAGCATATTCCCAGTTAACACCGACACTAATAACGCCGATAATAAAACAGACGAAGCCAATCCCCATCGGCTTTAAAAAGTCTGACCAAAGCAGACTCAGTAAAAACTGGATGGACAGGATGCCCAAGGCTGAAAGGAACAATTTAAAATAGATCTGGAACAGCGTTAATTCCATGTGGGTCCCGGCAAATTTGAGTTCGGGTTTTAGCAATCCCAATAAATTGCCGAAGCCTATAGTAAACAATGCAAATAACAGCAGCGATATAAAAACCAGCAGCAAAGCATAAGCAAACTTGGCCGAGTAAACCGACCATTTTGCGATTGGCAGGCTGAACAGGGTTTTCCAGGTATCGGCCTTATGTTCGATGGCGTTTACCGAATAGCCTATAAATATTACAAACATCGGCAGTAATAAAGCGCCCATGATATTTAGCACAGCGCCGGCAAACTGCATCCACAACATTAAGCCAGGTAAATGTGCCAGTTTGCTGCTATGGGTATAAAAGCCCAGGCTTATTAACGTTATCAGGATTAACGGCAACAATATGGCCGACCAAAAGCCTAACGTTTTGCGGCTCTTGTAAAATTCTGACCGGAGGGATAGTAAGAAGCCTTTCATTTTGCCGCGGTTTGGGTAATGTCTAAAAATAGTTTCTCAAGGTCCTTCTGTACTTTGTGTATGCTGTAAACGGTGTAGCCGTGCTGGTTAAGCAAAGCATTGATCTCGCCCGTTTTTTCTTTTGATTGATAGATCACCGAAATAGCATCCTCATTAATATCGGCAACCGTATAACTGTTTTTGGTAAGCAGGTTGGCGGCGTCAACAATGTTGCTGGTTTCAATGTATACCAATGGCTGGCTTATAGCTTCAAGGTCCTTTACATCACCCTGAAAAAGCAGTTCGCCATTGTTAATGATACCTACGTGGGTAGCCATGCGCTCAATCTCGGCCAGCAAATGGCTTGATATAAAAACAGTTTTATTGTGCTCTGCAACCAGTTTCTTTAGCAGTTGGCGGATCTCGATGATCCCGTTAGGATCAAGGCCGTTGGTGGGTTCGTCAAGGATCAGCAATTTAGGATCAGACAATAACGCTAACGCGATACCCAGTCGCTGTTTCATCCCCAGCGAATATTTACCGGCTTTTTTGCCTGCTGCAGTAGTTAACTGCACCAGTTCAAGCATTTCATCAACACGTTTTGGTGATACCTGTAAAAGGATGGCCCGGTTCAATAAATTTTCTTTACCGGTGAGGTGGGCGTAAATGGCGGGCTGCTCAATAAGCGAACCTACCTGCGATAATATTTCTTTGCGGTGCGCCCGGAAATCCAGGCCGAATATTTTGATGCTGCCTTCGTGCGATTGCAGCAGGTTAAGCAGTAATTTAATAGTAGTGGTTTTCCCGGCGCCGTTAGGGCCAAGAAAACCATATATACTTCCTTCCGGAACTTGTAGTGATAGTGATTTAACAACCGTTTGGTTGCCAAAGTTAAAGGTTAAACCCTCGGTTTGTATTACCATACGTCGGGTTTGCTGATGGAGCAAACGGTTTTTACTAAATTAACACCTTTAAAAAACAAAGAAGTTGCGTGTACTGCAGAGGCAGCGGTATTTTCGGTTTCGTGCTTTTTTTGTTCAAACTGATAACTGACGCCCATAATTAATGCAAACATTACCGGAGCAAGTAACAGTATAAAGGGATTGGTATTGGTGAACAGCTTTTTCATTGTGATTGTTTTTTTTTTGATGCAACAAAGGAATATTATTTTTTTTTCCTGCTAAAAACAATTATACCAACCCCCCTAATTTCTAGATGAACGCCCGTTTATATTCAACGGTTGGTTCGTCGGGTTAAAATGCCCGTTCATCGATAAAATGCGCGCCTGTATATAAATAATGCAGCGCCGTAAATCAAAATACTAATTTTGAGGTGATGAAAAAAATCTGGCAAATAATAGCACATATAGTTATTTGGACAAGTATTATTCTGTTTTTTTTATTTGTTGTGCACAACAATACCAAAATGAGCACGCAGAGCATGCTGGTTATCATTGTGCTTTTTGGTGCAATCAATATCAGCCTTTTCTATCTCAATTACCTTTTTTTTATACCGCAGTTTTTAAATAAAAAGCGTTATGGTGCTTATATTTTTATAGTTATAGTCACGATGGTGATTTATGGCGTTGGTAAATATGGCATAGGGCTATTGTTTAAACAGGATGTCTTGACCCATATGGCCGGGCCAAACGAGACAAAGCGGGTTGTAATAGGCTTTTGGTCATATTTTACAAGTACACTGTTTAACAGCGGCATATTTATATGCCTGAGTGTGTTGTTAAAGTTTAGCGTAGATTGGTTTTTAAATGAACGTATCCAGCGCGACCTGGAGAACCAGCGCCTTACCGCCGAGCTTGCCTTTTTAAAATCACAGATCAATCCGCACTTTTTATTTAACTCATTAAACAGCATTTACTCCCTGGCCTACCAGCATTCAGAAAACACGCCGGGGGCCATCCTCAAGTTATCAGAAATAATGCGGTATATGCTGTATGAGTGTAATGACAATAAGGTTGATCTGTCAAAGGAGCTTCAATACCTGCAAAATTATATCGACCTGCAAAAAATACGGTTTGGCAATAATGCTTATATTGATTTTAAGGTTGATGGCGAGATAACCGATCAGCAAATAGTGCCTTTGCTGCTTATCGCCTTTATTGAAAATGCGTTTAAACACGGTATAGCCAATGATTCCCTGTCGCCCATCACCTTGTTTGTTAATGTAAATCAGCAGCATTTACAGTTCTATATCCGAAACAAAAAGCACCGCAATAATCGTGATCCGTTAGGCGGTATAGGCTTAAACAATGTTAAACGCAGGCTTGACCTGTTATATCCCGGAAAATATAATTTAGATATCCGTGATGAAACAGATACCTATACTTGCGAATTATCCTTAGTTTTATAGCATGATAAGATGCCTTATAGTTGATGATGAGCCTTTGGCGCTACATATACTGGAAGACTATATATCCAAAGTGCCTTTTATGGAGTTAGTTAAGTCGACCACTAACCCTATTGAAGCCTTAACACTGGTACAGGATGGTAATATTGACCTGGTGTTTCTTGATGTGCAAATGCCCGAACTTACCGGCATCCAATTTTTGCGCATAGCCAATGGTAAAACCAAAGTTATTTTAACCACAGCCTATCCGCAATACGCGTTAGAGGGTTATGAGCTTGACGTGGTTGACTACCTGCTTAAACCTATCGCTTTCGACCGTTTTTTTAAGGCCGCGCAAAAGGCACAGGGCATTATTCAGCCGGCAAAGGTTGCGGCGCCCGAACCTGTGCAGGTACAACAACAGCAAAATGATTTTTTAAGCGATTTTATCTTCGTTAAAAGCGAGCATAAGATCCAGAAGGTTTATCTGCACCAGATCCTGTTTATTGAAGGATTAAAAGATTATATCTCTATTTTCACTACTGCCGAGCGGATTATCACCCTGCAAAACATGAAGAAGATGGAGGATACCCTGCCCGAGAAGCATTTTATCCGCGTGCATAAATCATACATTGTGGCACTTAATAAAATTGACAGTATTGAACGCAGCCGCATCCGCATTGGCGATAAAATTATCCCGGTAGGCGATACTTACCGCGATGATTTCTTTAAGATCATTGACGGGAAAAACGTTTAGCCCCAGGCCCCTTCCAACAGGCGGAGGAGTTGATAAGCAAACGGGTAAATAAAAAAAGGGGTGTCATTTCGAAACGAGGTACGAGTGAGAAATCTTATACACGCGAAAAATGTGGAACTATAACTTCTAGTATATATAACAACCAATTCTGAAAAGACAGTTTTGTATATAGGTGTCACTAACGATTTGAGTAGGAGACTGTATGAGCACACTGAAAATAAAGGAAATCCAAAAACGTTTGCAGGTAAATTTTCTGTTATAATTTAGTTTACTTTGAGCATTTTAGCCATATAAATTATGCTATAGGTCGCGAAAAGCAACTGAAAAAATTGCGTAGAGAAAAGAAAAATGCTTTGATTGATTCTTTTAACCCTGATTGGAAATTTTTAAATGCCGAGGTAAGCGGATAGATTGCATAGCATATAAGATTTCTCACTCGTACCTCGTTTCGAAATGACATCTTGGTTAAGGTTCTTATATCTTAACCGGCCTAACCTTATACCCTTTTAACCTCAACTGATTAATTAAACCGTATTGCCCCACCAAATGCGGGGCGCCAACTGCTATAATAGTTGATGGTTCTTTTAAAGCCAGCAGTAATAAGGTTGCTTTTTCATGGTGATTTAGGTTCGGTTTGATCAGGCTTGGTTTAATGCTTTTTTTATCCTGTTCTCGGCTTCTTTAACCAGTTCGTCAACGCTACCGGTTCCGGGCTCAATTGGCTCCAGTACCTCCCATGTCATTTTGGTAAAGGTATTAAGCGGGTATGAGCCGTACCTGATCATTTTCCAGGAATTATTTATGGCGATGGGCACCAGCAGCGCGTCCGGGCATTTTTTCAGAATAATGGCAATACCGCCCGCCTGGAAGGATTTAACCTTGCCGTCTTTAGAGCGGGTGCCCTCGGGAAAAATCACCGCCGACCATCTATTCTCTTTCATGCGGGTACCCAATTTGCCCATTTCCATTAACGACTGGCGCGGATCATTACGGTCAATATTAGCGCCGCCGCCATATTTTAAATTGTAAGAGATGGAGGGGATACCCTTTGTCAGCTCAATTTTCGAGATGAACTTAGCATGGTATTTGCGGAGATAATAAATAAGCGGTGGTATATCCAACAGGCTCTGATGGTTGGCCATGAATATCATGGGGCGTCCTTCCGGAAGATTTTGTTTATTGATAAACGTAACCGTATTACCCAATAAATAAACAGTACGGGTAAGGCAAAGGTTTAAAATATCAACTACATTTTTATGTGCTTTGTATCCAAAAAGGTTATAGCTTATCCACTGGATCGGCTGAAAAATAATCAACACCAAAAAAAAGGCGGCGATGGCAAATGGCGATAAAATGTAGCCCAGAAATTTTCTCATGCGTTAGTAAATGCCCCGAAATTAAAAATATTTTAACAATTACAACGGCAACCGGTTTTCAAGCAGCAGTAATTTTACTTTTAAAACTGCCGTTACGGTAACCGCATCGGTAATTTGGCCGGCACATACCATTTGATAAACTTCCTCAAAAGGTAATCGTTTAACAACCAGCTGCTCGGTGTCCTCAGGTTCAGATTCAAACTGTTCAAGGCCGGTAGCTACATAAATGAAACAAAGCTCATCGGTTACAGAGTTGCTTAAGTGCAATTGCTGTATTTCCGTCCAGTTGGTGGCGGTTAGCCCGGTTTCTTCCAGCAACTCGCGTTTTGCGGCGTCAAGCGGGGCTTCGGCCAGCGGCCCGCCGCCTTCCGGGATCTCCCAGCTGTATTGGTTTAACACAAAACGATATTGCCCCACCAGGTAGGTGTTCCTGTCGGCATCCAGCGGAATAATGCCAATAGCCCTGTTTTTAAAATGCACTTTGCCATAAATACCTGGATTTCCCGACGGATTGGTAACCTGGTACTCGGTTAAGTTGATCCATGAATTATCGTAAACGGCGCGTGATGATGTTATCTGCCAGGGATTTTCTTCGGGATGTTGCATATCGTAATAACTTTTTAACGTTGCGGGTTAAACCTGTTTCGTTCTCCTTAACAAATTTTTGCGGACAATAACTTGAAGGCAATAAAAAGAGCGATAGTTTAGCTATCGCTCTGAGTAAAAATCAAATCAGGTCTTTAATTATAATCCAAAGGCTGCTTTCACCTTGTCTACATAGTCCAGTTTTTCCCAGGTAAACAATTCAACTTCACGGGTAATAACAGTGCCGTCATGATGCGTAAAGCTTTTGGTTACAACTTGACTTGGTTTACCAAAGTGGCCGTAAGCTGCGGTTTCGCTATAAATAGGATTACGCAGTTTAAAGCGTGTTTCAATAGCATATGGGGTCATGTTAAAAATGGCCTCTACTTTTTTAGCTATCTCGCCATCGTTTAAGTTAACTTTTCCGGTTCCGTAAGTGTTGATGTAGATACCCATAGGCTGGGCAACACCAATAGCGTATGACACCTGTACCAACACTTCACTGCAAACACCGGCCGCAACCAGGTTTTTAGCAACGTGGCGGGTAGCGTAAGCAGCAGAGCGGTCAACCTTTGAGGGGTCTTTACCAGAAAACGCGCCGCCACCGTGTGCGCCCTTACCGCCGTAAGTATCCACAATGATTTTACGGCCGGTTAAACCGGTATCGCCATGCGGGCCGCCGATAACAAATTTACCGGTTGGGTTAATATGGTATTTAATATCGCTATTAAAGAAGTGTGCGTATTTTGGATATTTAGCTTTTACGCGTGGTATTAATATACCGACGATGTCTTTGCTGATCTTGTCCAGCATCGCTTTTTCTTCATCAAAATCATCGTGCTGGGTTGAAATTACAATGGCATCAATGCGGGTTGGCACGTTGTTGTCATCATATTCTAACGTAACCTGCGATTTTGCATCAGGGCGCAAATATTTAATGTCGGTGCTCTCGCGGCGGATGGCTGCAAGCTCAATTAATAAAGCATGGGCAATATCCAATGCCAATGGCATATAGTTGTCGGTTTCGCTGGTAGCATAACCAAACATCATACCCTGGTCGCCGGCGCCCTGCTCTTCTTTCGACTGGCGGTCGACACCCTGGTTAATATCCGGCGACTGTTCATGTATGGCTGATAACACACTGCATGAACTTCCGTCAAACATGTACTCGCCTTTGGTATAACCAATTTTATTAATAACCTCGCGGGCTATTTTTTGCACATCAAGATAGGCTTGTGATTTTACTTCGCCTGCCAAAAAAACCTGGCCGGTGGTTACTAATGTTTCACAGGCAACTTTCGATTCAGGGTCATGAGCCAAAAAATTGTCAATTAAGGCATCCGATATTTGATCGGCAACTTTATCCGGGTGTCCTTCTGATACGGACTCTGATGTAAATAAATACGGCATTTTTTTTAATGATTTTACGTAAGATAGTATAGAATAATTTAGCTTAACGTTGTAAAGAAGCAGGGTTTTAGCACTTTTTTACGTGGTTGCAATCCGGCCGTAATGTGTCACGGCAACTAAATCAGTCCACTACTGTGCGCCAAAAATAAAACAATTTTTACAAAGCCGAAAATACATTTACTTTTGACAGCTAAAAATATATTGTTGAAACGGAAAACGTTATTTATAATAAACCCGATATCCGGCGGTAAAAAGAAGGATGGGGTGCCTGAATTGATCAATGCCTGTTTTAAAGGCGATGCTACAACCATATTTACCAATGGGGTGTCGCACGCCAGTGAAGTAGCGGCCGGCGCAGTTGATGATTATGACTTGATTGTTGCGGTTGGGGGCGACGGTACGGTTAATGAAATAGCATCGGCGCTGGTGGGGAGTAAAGCTGTCCTGGGCATCGTCCCGTGTGGGTCTGGTAACGGTTTATCGCGTTTTTTGGGTATCCCGATGGATATTAAAGAAGCAATTGAAAATCTTAACGAGGGTAAAGTGGCTGTTATTGATTCTGCGCGGGCAAATGGCAAGCCTTTTTTTAATATGGCCGGGATGGGTTTTGATGCCCATATCAGCGAAGTGTTTTCGCACGGAAAGAAGCGTGGCTTTATAACCTATATCAAATCGTCGTTACAGGAAATCTTTAAGTATGAGCCGCAGGCTTATCATATTGAAATTGATGGCACCAGTTATGAGCGTAAGGCTTTTATGCTGAGTTTTGCCAACTCTTCGCAATATGGAAACAATGCGCATGTGTCGCCACAAGCCTCAGTACAGGATGGCTTACTGGATGTTTGTGTTATAAAGCCTTTTCCATTATACCGGTTTATAGAACTTGGGATCCGTATGTTTACAAAAACCACAAACAAATCCCGTTTTGTTGAAATTATTCGTGGTAAACACATTGTGATCAGGCGAAACAGCCCGGGGCCAATGCATTTAGACGGCGAGCCTGAAATGGCTGGCACCGAAATAGAAATTAATATCTTACCCCAATCCTTAAACGTAATTGTTGGTAAAGATTTTAAGTAAGGAAACATAAACTTAACATTGGACACCTGCAATCATATTGAAAACAATGTCAAAGAAAAATAAAAGTTTTACGGGGATAATGTACTCTACCGATCCCGGCTTTAAGCCCGATGATAACAGCGGCGTTGCTGCTAATACTTTGCCTCCGCAACAACAAAACCTGCGAATATTTCTTGACCGTAAAGGTGGAGGTAAATTGGTTACAGCCATAGCCGGCTTTGCCGGCGCCGTTGCTGATCTGGAAGCGCTGGGTAAAAAATTAAAGACCAAATGCGGCGTAGGGGGTACTGTTAAAGATGGCGAAATACTTATACAGGGGGATTTTAGAGATAAAATCTTACTCTTATTACAAGCCGACGGCTATAAGGCAAAAAAGGCCGGCGGATAATAAATTATTATAATATTAAGGCAATTGTAAGATTTTGAAAAAAGATTGATCTGCTGCGGATTAAAATAAATGTTTATTAACAAGTGTCTTATTATCAGTTAATTAATGAATATAGCGGACTTGTATTCCGACTGTTTTTTGTTTGTTTAAATCCGCGATAAATAAAAAAAAAAGGATCAATTGCTTGTTTTGACACACAAACCTGCTAATATTGCGTTACCATTTATAAATAATACCCCAGACAGCACCCTGACATGTAATAAGGTAGATTTGAAATCTCCATGTTATACAAACTGGTTGTTGTTATATAATATTGTTTAACATCGATATGAAAAACCGGCCCCTATTTGAAGCTACAGGTAACCTGTGTAGCAGCAAAGAAAATTATAACAACATAATTACAGAATTATAACAGTATAATTACACAACTTTTACAGCCTAATGCTTGCTATTATAAAAAATAATAAGTTTTATTGTAAAAAATTGTTGTAACAAGTAATGATTTTGAGTTTGAAACGTTTAATACCGTTACCAAAAACTGAACATTAAATAATTGTTAAAGAATAATAAAAGTCTTTTTTTATTTAGGTAAAATTCTATTTTTGTTATCCGCTTAAAAAACGCATATAATTAACTAACTAAAAATAAACAAAAACTAAAAACTAAAATTTAAAGTAATGGCAAACGCACCAACAAAACCAACTACCGTTAAAAAAGAAAGCTCAAGTGCATCTGGCATGTTTGCGACCTTGACTATCCCACTTTGTATTCTAACAACAATATTGATTTTCATTTTCATATTAGCTGATCCTAGCCACTACAAAGGTGGTGATGTTGCAGCCGGAGAACCTGAGGATGTATTTGGTATCGTACACAGAGGCGGATACCTGGTGCCTTTGGTAATGGCTTACGTATTAATGGTAATTGTATTCTCTATAGAGCGTTTTATTGTAATCGGTAAAGCATCTGGTACTGCAAGCATTGACACTTTTGTTAGAAAAGTACAAGGCTTTTTAACTGCAGGTAACATTGATGCTGCTTCAGCTGAGTGTGATAAACAAAAAGGTTCTGTAGCTAACGTTATAAAATCAGGTTTAAAAAAATACCGCGAAATGGAGTTAGAGACAACTTTAGACGTTGATCAAAAAACTTTAGCTATCCAGAAAGATATCGAAGAAGCTACCGCTTTGGAAATGCCTATGTTGGAGCAAAATTTAACCATTATCGCTACTTTGGTATCAATTGGTACATTAACAGGTTTGTTAGGTACGGTAATCGGTATGATCAAGGCCTTCCACGAATTAGCAGGATCTGGCGCTAACACAGCAGCATTATCATCAGCTATCTCTGAAGCATTGGTTAACACTGCGTTAGGTATCAGTACTTCAGCGATATCAATCGTAATGTACAACGTATTTACTTCAAAAATCGATGGCTTAACTTACGCTATTGACGAAACAGGTTTCAGCATTGTATCTACATTTGCTGCAACCCATAAAAATAAATAAATTTTAGTGTTAATATTCAGGCCCCGATAAGGTTGGGGCCTGAAATTAATTATTTAATAACACTATATATTTAATCAAAGATTATGGCTAGAGTAAAAGTTCCGAGGAAGAGTACAGCAATTGACATGACCGCCATGTGCGACGTTGCCTTCTTGCTGCTAACCTTCTTTATATTATCTGCAAAACCAAAGACTGAGGATCCGGTTCATGCCGACATCCCTGCTTCAACTACTATACAAGCCCTGCCAGAGAATGATTTTTCAAGTTTGCTGGTTGCCCAGGGAAAAGTTTTTTTTAGTGTGGAAGGCGCCGAAATACGCGTTGAAACGCTAAAGGGAATGGCTGATCAGTATAAAATTTCATTTACACCGGAAGAGATCAAAGCATTTTCAAGTTTGGAAAATGTTGGTGTGTCAATTACCTATTTAAAACAATATTTAAATATGACACCCAAAGAAAGATCAACTGTAGCGCAACCTGGTGTACCGGTAGATACTACTGACAACAATGAATTGTTCTGGTGGGTTAAAAACGCCCGTAAGGCTGATAAGCTTGTTCATAACAAAGAGCTTAGAATAGCTATTAAAGGCGACAGCAAGGAGGAGTATCCTACCATTGCAAAAATTATTAAAACACTGCAGAAGCAGAAAGTTAACAAGTTTGGTTTAATCACATCGTTGAAAACGGTGACAAAATAAAAAATTATGGCAGAATTAGATACCTCCGGCGGGGGTAAAAAAGGCGGCGGTAAGGTTAGGAGTAAAAAAGCATCAACGCGGGTGGATTTAACCGCGATGGTGGATTTGGCCTTCTTGCTCATCACCTTCTTTATCCTTACCACTACGCTGCAAAAGCCAAAAGCAATGGATTTAACCATGCCGGATAAGGATGATAACCACAACCAGTTACCTGTACCTGAAACCAGGACAATGACCGTGTTGCTGGGTAAAAATAACAAAGTAGAGTGGTACATGGGCTTACCCACTAAACCATTAACCGCACCTACAGTTACCGGTTTCGGTAAAACAGGTATCCGTGAATCATTATTTGAAAAAGGTAAAGAGGTTATGGCGAGATCAGGTAAAGAAATGATTGTGCTGATAAAACCGAGCGACAAGTCGACCTATTCAGATATGGTTTCTATGATGGATGAGTTAAACATTGTTGGTAACCAACAGCGTGCGATTGTTGACATTAGCCCTATGGAAGTTGATCTCCTGAAAAGAGATAATATTTATTAATAAAAATTAACGTAAAATTTAAAGCTTCAAATAATGCTGGGATCTAAATTAGACATATTAAAGCAGGAATGGATCGACGTTGTTTTTAGCGACAGAAACAAAGCTTATGGTGCGTACGAGTTAAGAAAGAAAAACGGGGGTAGAACCAGCCGTGCTTTTCTATACGGTGCAGCATTCTTCATATTTGTTATATCGTTACCAACAATCATCAATAAACTTGAAGGGTTTATTCCGAAGGCACCCGTAAAGGTGAAGATCACCGACGTGGTACTTACACCGCCGCCGGTTGATGCGAAGAAATTACCGCCGCCGCCGCCGCCCGAACCACCTAAACCAAAAGTGGATCAGGTTAAATTCCCTCCTCCGATTGTAAAACCGGATAACGAGGTGAAAGAAGAGCCGCCTACACAAAAGGACTTAAAGACAGCCGACCCCGGCCAGAAAGATCAGAAAGGTGATCCTACTGCCGACGTAAGGATAGACGAGCCCGTAGGTAACTCTGACGTTAAACAGGTTACAGAAGACGAAAACAAGATCTTTAGCCAGGTAGAAAAACAACCGGAGTTTCCGGGAGGTTTGGATGCTTTTGGTAAATACCTGGGTAACAACATTAAGTTCCCTGCTGTTGACAGGGAGAACGGCGTAAGCGGTAAAGTTATCTGTACTTTCGTTGTTGAAAGAGACGGTAGCTTAACCGATATTAAAGCCGTGCGCGGCCCAAGCCAAACCATGATGGACGAAGCCATCCGTGTTTTGAAAAAATCACCAAAGTGGAAGCCAGGCATCCAGAATAATCGCCCGGTTCGTGTATCATACACCGTACCTATTAACTTCCAGTTAGGGGAAGAGCAATAGTATGTCACCAGGTTTTCATAATAAGCAGAAATCGCCCCAAAGGCGGTTTCTGCCTATTTTAAGAGCAGCGGTATTCTTCGCTGCCGGTGTCACCGTCATTTTATGGGATAAAGTATTACCAGATTATGGCTATAAAAAAATATTATTTGGCTGCCTGCTTATTGTCTATGCTATTGTGCGATTGACGCTTTTGTTAAGAAAAGAAGATAATGAAGAATAAGTTTGGATTGATTATTGCAGCCTGGGTAGCCTTTGCCGGCTTGCAATCCTGCAAACAAAAGGATACAAAAGCCACAGCCGAGGATACAGTTAACTCAGGCACCGTAAAATTTGCGGCAGACGAGTCGTTTCAGCCCATCGTTGATGAAGAGGCTTATGTTTTTAAACAGTTAAATACAAAAGCTAATCCTCAGATTTTATACCGGTCAGAAAACAGCGTTTTAAGAATGTTGTTGAATGATAGTGTACGATTTGCTGTTTTATCAAGGCTGTTAAAGCCTGACGAAGTTAAGATCTTAAAAGATCGCACACTACCGCCTGTTATTAACCGGTTTGCGGTTGACGCAGTGACATTTATAGTAAACCAGTCATCGGCTGATACCCTTATGACGGTAAACGAAATTAAAAAAATGTTAAACGGGCAGACTAAAACGGGTACGGATATCGTTTTTGATAATCCAAACTCAAGCCTGGTAAGATATTTGAAAGAGTTTTCAGGAAATAAAGACTTTAAACTAAAGAACATTTTTGCTGTCAAAACCAATAAAGAAGTAATAAGGTATATTAGCCAGCATCCACAGGCCATAGGTATAACCGGCTTTAACTGGCTTAATGATCCGGATGATGATTATGCCGATGCGGTTAAGAAAGTTAAAATAGTAGCCGTAAAGGACGAAAGCAGTAAGGATGCCCCTAACCAATACTTTAAACCATCACAAACAACATTAGCATTGAAACAATATCCTTTCGCAAGGAATTTGTATCTGGTGAATTGTAGCGGTAAACTTGGGCTTGCTTCGGGTTTTGCTTATTTTATGTTGGGAGAACGGGGGCAAAGGGTAATATTAAGGTCGGGCATATTGCCTGATTCAATACCCCAAAGAGAGATTAACATTAAACACAACTATTAAACATATATCTAACTAAAATTATAACAAGCATGAAAATGATCAGTAAAATAGCTAAGGTAGCATTCGGGCTGGTATTTATCGGATCAGCAGTTTTTGGGCAAAGTCTTGCTGACGCTAAGAAAGCTATTGATGCCGAGCAATATCAGAAAGCAAAGGGAATGCTTAAAAACCTAACGGTTACACAGCCAACCAACGATGAAAATCTTTTTTTCCTTGGCTGGGTATATTTAATTCAGGATTATCCTGATTCTGCAAAAACTGCCTTTACCAAAGGTATAGCGGTTGATGCAAAATCAGCTTTAAACTATGTGGGCCTTGGTGCTGTTGCACTTTCAGCAAACGATAATTCAGGTGCCACTTCAAACTTTAATACGGCGCTTTCACTTGCCGGTAAAAAAGACGATCAACCTTATTTATATATTGGTAAGGCCTATTTATTAGATGCTAAGGACGGAAAGTTCCCGCCTGCCAAAGCTAATGCCGCTATTGATGCATTAACTAAGGCTAAAACGGTAAATCCTAAAGATGCAGAGGTACAAGTTGTATTGGGTAACGCTTACCGTTCGCAGTTAAACAGTAACTCGGCTTATGATGCCTATCAGGCAGCTTTGGCCCTTGACCCAAAATCGCCGGCAGCAAACGTAGCAACCGGTGTATTGTGGAGATATGCGGATAATTTTGAAGATTCAGAAAAACAATTCCAGGCAGCTATAGCTATCGATCCAAATTATGGACCGGCTTACCGCGAATTGGCTGAAACTCAAAAAACCGAGGCTCAGTCTAACATTAAAGTGGCCTCAGTTAAAATTAAAGAAGCGGTTGGAAACTATAAAAAGTTTTTAAGCTTAACTGACGAGTCAGTAGAGTCATTATTACGCTACGCGGATTTCCTGGTAAACGCAGGTGATTACGTAACCTTGCAGGAAGTTGCCACCAAATTATCAAAAGATGCTTCGGTTAATGAGCGTATATATCGTTATTTAGGTTATGCGGCTTATGAAAATAAAGATTACCCGGCGGGTTTATCTGCGTTGAATAACTGGTTTGCCAAAGCAACACCTGCCCGTATTTTACCACGTGATTATGCCTATTTAGGCCGCTTGCAAGTTGCAACAGGCGATACGGTAAAAGGCGTTGCAAATCTTAAAAAATCAGCAGAGCTGGATTCTTCAAAAGCAGAAGATACTTACAGAGAAATAGCTACGATGTATAGTGGCAAGAAAAAATGGCTTGATGCGGCAAAAGCTTATGACGAATTGATTAGCAAGACTCATGGTAAGCCACTTTTGTTGGAGCATTTTTATGAAGGATACTATTATTACTATTCTTTCAATTCTAAAAATCCTGATTCTACTTTATTGGTGAAAGCCGATTCTGCAATGAGCTATGTTATCAAGATAGCTACAAAACCTATCCCGGAAACATTTTTAACCCGCGGCAGGATTGCAGATTTAAGGGATAATCCTGATTTGAGTAAAATGCAGGGTTATGCCAAGCCATTTTATGATAAATATATTGAAGTGGTAACTGCACTGGGAGATGCTGCTACAGCCGCTCAAAAAAGAGGTTTGGCAGAGGCTTACGCTTACGAAGGCAACTACGCGGTGTATCATGATAAAGACGATGCAAAGGCACAGGAAGCCTTTACAAAAGCTAAAGAAATAGATCCGAACAACAAACAGGCGGCATTTTATTTCGATAAGAAAAACGGACCGGCTACGCCGACACCGCCGGCAACACCAGCCAAACCAAAAAAGACCGGGACTAAATAAGTTCACAGCTAAATAACATTTAATAAAAAAGGCCTCAATTGAGGCCTTTTTTATTAATCCGTCATTTGTATATTTGCACCCATGGAAGTACAAAGTTTACCGGTTAATTATTTGCCTATCATTTTTCAAATGATAGTAGCTATAGGTTTTGTGGTGGGTACCATGTTTGTAACACACAAAATAGGCCCCAAGCGCGTAACTAAAGATAAATTAACACCATTTGAGTCGGGTATTGAAGTTATAGGTAACGCCCGCACACCCATCTCAATTAAATATTTTTTGGTGGCTATCCTGTTTGTCCTGTTTGATGTTGAGGTGATATTTATGTATCCCTGGGCAGTGAATTTTAAGGAGTTGGGCATGAATGGTATGCTGGAAATGTTCATTTTTATGGGTACCCTGCTGTTGGGCTTTATTTATATCATAAAAAAAGGCGCTTTAAACTGGGATTAGTGCCAATATTGTAATATTAAGCTCTTTTAAAGCTTTAACGATAACCCCGCGTTTAAGCTTAACAATTAACTGATTTTTAACGTAGCTTGTAACTACAAGCTGATTTGTTTAGAATTATTCTAAATATATTTCCGGGCGTTATAGTGTATCAAATACAAGGTTTTTATCATAAATTTGCGCTGTCTATCTACCTTTTTGGATAGAGATTTGTAGTAATAGATTTCATGAGTGATATTCAAATAGTTGGTGCTCCTGCCGGTGTAGAGGGATCAGGATTTTTTGCTACTTCGCTGGATAAAGCGGTAGGGTTAGCCCGTGCAAATTCATTATGGCCATTGCCTTTTGCAACATCATGCTGCGGTATTGAGTTTATGGCCACCATGGCTTCGCATTATGATTTATCAAGATTTGGTGCAGAGCGTTTAAGCTTTTCGCCACGCCAGGCAGATCTGTTGATGGTTATGGGTACCATAGCCAAGAAAATGGGGCCGGTGCTGCGCCAGGTTTACCTGCAAATGGCCGAGCCGCGCTGGGTAATGGCTGTTGGCGCCTGTGCGTCAAGTGGTGGTATATTTGATACCTATTCTGTTTTACAGGGCATAGATGAAATTATACCGGTTGATGTTTACGTACCGGGATGCCCGCCAAGGCCGGAAGCTATCATTGACGGCTTTATGCATATCCAGGAATTGGTTAAGACAGAATCATTACGCAGGCGCAACGAGCCTGAGTACCAAAAACTATTAGCTTCATACGGAATTCAGTAATGGGTAAAATAACTAACGAAGAGCTTTTAAAAAGCATCAATAGTAAATTTGAAGGACAAGTAACTGTAGCAGGTGAGCCTTATGGTTTGTTAACTATAGAAACCAGCCCCGAAAACATCATAGCGCTTTTAAGCTTTATAAAAACAGACCCTGCACTGCAATTTATCTATTTAACCGATATTACCGCGGTACACTATCCTGAACAGGAAAAAACTATAGGTGTAATTTATCATATCCACAGCCTGGTAAATAATGTGCGTATACGTATAAAAGTGTTTATTGACGGCGATAACTGCCATATCCCTACAGCTACAACTTTATGGGAGGGCGCTAACTGGATGGAACGCGAAACTTATGACCTTTTTGGGGTGATATTTGACGGCCACCCTGATTTACGCAGAATATTAAATGTTGACGACATGACGGCTTTCCCGATGAGAAAAGAGTTCCCGCTGGAAGACCCTAACCGTGTTGATAAAAAAGATTATTTTTTCGGAAGATAGCAAATGCAGAACCATCCCGTATATACAGATAACGATCCGCAGAGCGAAAATTCAACCCTGAATTTGGGCCCGACCCACCCGGCAACGCACGGTGTATTCCAAAACGTACTGCAATTAGATGGCGAACGAATTGTTAGCGGGGTATCCACCATTGGTTACATTCACCGCGCTTTCGAGAAAATTGCCGAACACCGCCCGTTTTACCAGATCACACCGTTAACAGACCGTTTAAATTATTGCTCATCGCCCATCAATAACATGGGCTGGCACATGACGGTTGAAAAACTATTAGGCATCACCACCCCAAAGCGTGTGGATTACCTGCGTGTAATTGTGATGGAGCTGGCCCGGATTTCGGACCATATTATCTGTAACGGTGTATTGGGTGTTGATACCGGCGCATTTACAGGTTTCCTGTACATGATGGAGTATCGCGAAGCCATATATGAAATTTATGAAGAAGTTTGCGGCTCACGCCTTACTACCAACATCGGTCGGATAGGTGGTTTTGAGCGTAACTTCAATACCATAGCTTTTGACAAGTTGCGCAAGTTTTTAAAAGACTTCCCGCCGGTGTTAAAAGAATTTGAATCATTATTTAACCGTAACCGCATCTTTGTTGATCGTACCCGGGACGTAGCGGCAGTTACTGCCGAGGAAGCATTAGCCTATAGCTGGAGCGGCCCGCTATTACGCGCTGCCGGCGTTGATTATGACGTTAGGGCTATGAACCCGTACTCATCATACGAAGATTTTGACTTTGAAGTACCCGTTGGCGACAATGGTGATGTTTACAGCCGCTTCCTGGTACGTAACGAAGAAATGAAACAAAGCCTGCGCATAATTGAGCAAGCCTTGGTAAAGCTGGAAAAAGAACCAACCGACATTTTCCACGCTGATGTGCCCGAATTTTATCTGCCTCCAAAAGAAGAGGTTTATAATAACATGGAAGCGCTGATCTATCACTTCAAAATTGTGATGGGCGAGATCCCTACCCCCAATACCGAAGTATATCACTCGGTTGAGGGTGCTAACGGCGAGTTGGGTTTTTACCTGATCAATGATGGTGGCCGCTCGCCATACCGTTTGCATTTCCGCAGGCCAAGTTTTATTAATTATCAGATGTACGCCCCGATGAGTAAGGGCATGTTATTGTCTGACGCGATTATTAACATGAGTAGTTTAAACGTTATAGCCGGAGAATTAGATGCTTAGAGTTGAAGATACCGAACAAGTTCCGGTTGAGTTTTCAGCCGCGCTAATAGCTCAGTTTGCTGATGTGGTAAGCCGTTATCCCGAAGGGAAACAAAAATCGGCCCTTTTACCAATTTTGCACCTGGTACAAGCCGAATTTGGCTGGACCAGCCCGCAGGCAATGGATAAAGTTGCCGAATATCTACAACTGCAGCCCATCGAAGTTTATGAGGTGGCCTCATTTTACAGCATGTACTTTTTGCGCCCACAGGGTAAATATGTGTTAGAAGTTTGCCGTACCGGGCCATGCTGCCTGGTAGGTGCCGAAAAAATAATGGACCATATTGAGCAGCAACTGGGTGTTAAGGAAGGCGAAGTTACTGCTGACGGCTTGTTTAGCTGGCGCGGGGTTGAGTGTTTAGCCGCCTGCGGTTTTGCGCCTGTGCTGCAAATAGGCCCTGAATATACTTTTTACGAAAAGCTAACCAATGAATCTGTAGATCAATTAATAGCAGATTTAAAGGCCAGGGGAAAATAAATTACAGATGGAATGGACAATGCAAATTTGATAATTGGAGATTCATTATTTGCATTAGGTTTAATTTTAGTATTTGTAACAGGCGGATTAAAAGAGAATGGGATTATACTGGTGCCGCTGCTGGTAGTAGCATTTGCCAGCTGTGTGGTAAGACATATTAATTATTATAACGAAACCGGGAGATATTTTTAAGCTGATGACACCAAGAACGATGATGATAATAAGGGATGTAATGTATACAATACTGGTAGTATTGTTATTATTACCGTTAAGCCCTGTACCATTATCACTTACCGTACGGATACTGATAGCCGTTTTGGCTATTGCTACACGGGTTTGGCAGCACATTAACTATTACAAAGCAACCGGTAAAATATACTAAGGATGGGACGCAAATTACTATTAGAACATATTAACGTACCCGGCATCAATACTTTTGATGTTTATCGCCAAAAAGGCGGCTATGCATCGGTAGAGAAAGCTTTAAAGACACTTACGCCCGATGAAGTGGTGGAAGAAGTTAAAAAATCGGGCTTGCGTGGCCGTGGTGGCGCGGGTTTTCCTACCGGGATGAAATGGGGCTTTCTGGCTAAGCCTGAAGGTGTTGCCCGTTACCTGGTTTGTAACGCTGATGAGTCTGAACCCGGGACATTTAAAGACCGTTACCTGATGACCCATATCCCTCACTTATTGATTGAGGGGATGATTGTAGGTAGTTATGCCCTGGGTGCAAAAACATCCTATATCTACGTTCGCGGCGAAATGATGCCACAGATCAGGATCCTTGAAAGGGCAATCGCCGAAGCTAAAGCTGCCGGTTTCCTTGGAAAAAATATATTGGGCAGCGGTTATGACCTGGAGCTGTACGTACAACCTGGTGGTGGTGCCTACATCTGCGGCGAAGAAACCGCACTTTTAGAATCACTGGAAGGCAAACGTGGTAACCCGCGTATTAAACCGCCATTCCCGGCTATCGCCGGTTTATATGGCTGCCCAACGGTAGTTAATAACGTGGAGTCAATTGCTGCTGTGGTGCCTATCATTAACGAAGGCGGCGAAGAGTATGCTAAAATAGGTATCGGCCGTAGTACCGGTACCAAATTAATATCAGCAGGCGGTAACGTGGCTAAACCGGGCGTTTATGAAATTGACCTTGGCCTGCCGGTTGAAGAATTTTTATACAGCGACGAATATTGCGGTGGTATAGCCAATGGCAAACGCTTAAAAGCGGTTGTTGCGGGTGGTTCATCGGTGCCAATTTTACCGGCTAACCTTTTCTTTAAAACAGCAGCCGGCGATGCACGCCTGATGAGCTATGAGTCTTTATCAGAGGGTGGATTTGTTAGCGGCAGTATGATGGGATCGGGTGGTTTTATTGCTTTTGATGAAGATCAGTGTATTGTTAGAAATACCTGGAACTTTGCCCGTTTTTATCACCACGAAAGCTGCGGACAATGTTCGCCCTGCCGCGAAGGTACCGGCTGGATGGAGAAAGTATTGCACCGTTTAGAGAACGGTCATGGCAGCATGAGCGATATGGACCTGTTGGTTGATGTAGCTAAAAAGATTGAAGGCAATACCATTTGTCCGCTGGGTGATGCGGCAGCCTGGCCGGTGGCCAGCGCAATACGCCATTTCAGGGACGAGTTTGAGTGGCACGTGTCGCATCCGAATGATGCAATGACAAGGAATTACGGAATAGCACATTATGCTGATCCGTTGCCTGCGCCGGTGGCCGGTTAATTAAAAAGTAAAAATTCAAAATTTGAATGATAAGCCGTATGATATTAAGCACTGATGCTACCAGTTTTCGAAAGAAATTGTGCTCTTTATCTCAGCAGCTAAATATGAAAGAATATACTTTTCGATTTTTGACCAGCTTCTAAGACTTCGATTGGAGCAAATATAGTTGAGGCGAAAGCAGGAAGCTCGCCTAAGGATTTTAGGAATTTTTATACAATAGCCCTAAAGTCAGCAAACGAAACCAAATATTGGCTTTGTTTAGTAAGATACAGTACTGATTGAAGAAAAAGATCAGATCAATAAATTAATAACAGAGGCGGATGAGCTTTCAAAGATCATCGCTTCAATAATAATTAGTTTAAAAAGTAATTTAAGTTAGTCACTTCAATAAGCAGTTTTGACTTTTGAATTTTTAATTTTGACTTAATAATGAAGGTTACAATAGACGGAATATCAGTAGAAGTACCAGACGGAACATCCATCCTAAACGCCGCAAGGATAATAGGTGGTGATATTGTGCCGCCTGCTATGTGCTATTATTCTAAACTGGCCGGTAGTGGTGGTAAATGCCGTACCTGTTTGGTAAAAGTTAGCAAAGGATCAGAAAAAGACCCGCGCCCTATGCCTAAACTGGTGGCGTCATGCCGTACCAACGTAATGGACGGTATGGAAGTGCAAAACATTACCTCGCCCGAAGTGATCGAGGCGCGTAAAGGCATAGTGGAGATGTTATTGATTAACCACCCGTTGGATTGCCCTGTTTGCGACCAGGCAGGCGAATGCCACCTGCAGGACCTGGCTTTTGAGCATGGTGTTGCTAAAACCCGTTACGAGTTTGACCGCCGTACGTTTAACCGTATAGATATTGGCGATAAGATCCAGTTGCACATGACACGTTGCATCCTTTGTTACCGTTGTGTATATGTTGCCGATCAGATCACCGACCACCGGATCCACGGTATCCTGAACAGGGGCGACCTCTCTGAAATATCAACTTATATCCAGGCTGCTGTTGACAATGATTTCTCAGGCAACGTTATTGATGTTTGCCCGGTAGGTGCGTTAACTGATAGGACCTTCCGCTTTAAAAACCGGGTTTGGTTTACCAAACCGGTTGAGGCTCACCGCGATTGCGACCACGAAAAGTGTAATGGCAAGGTAACTCTTTGGTATAAAGGCGATGACGTTTTACGCGTTACGGCACGTAAAGATGTTTATGGCGAGGTGGAAGAGTTTATTTGCAATACCTGCCGTTTTGAGAAAAAGAGAACTGCCGACTGGATTATTGAAGGCCCGCGCAAAGTATCGCACCACTCTGTAATCAGCTCAAATCATTATGATTTTACGCCGCTGCCGGTTGTTAAAACTAACCCGATGCTGCAGGAAGCCAACAAAGAACAATTTGAACGCGAAACACGCTTATAATGGAATTAGCAGAAATAGGAATTAAATTTGCGCTGGTAACTATCATTTTTGCCATAAGTTTGGTAATAGCAATGTACTCTACCTATGCCGAACGTAAAATAGCGGCGTTTTTTCAGGACAGGATCGGTCCTAACCGAGCCGGCCCCTGGGGTATTTTACAACCCCTTGCCGACGGCGGTAAAATGTTTTTAAAAGAAGAGATCATCCCAACTAATGCCAGCGGTTTCCTGTTTATAGTAGGCCCTTCATTGGCAATTATGACCGCCTGTATAGGTTCGGCGGTTATCCCCTGGGGGCAAAAGCTGGTCATCGGCTCGCACGTTATTGATCTGCAGGTTGCAGACATCAATGTGGGGATTCTTTACATATTCGGGGTGGTATCATTAGGCGTTTATGGCGTAATGATAGGCGGCTGGGCATCCAACAATAAATACTCTTTATTGGGTGCTATCCGCGCTGCCTCACAAAATATCAGTTATGAAATTTCAATGGGTCTATCCATCATAGCTTTACTATTGGTTACCGGTACCTTAAGCTTACGCCAGATTGCCGAACAGCAGCATAGCTGGCACTGGAATATTATATACCAGCCTGTTGGCTTTATCCTGTTCCTGGTTTGTGCTTTTGCCGAAACTAACCGCACACCGTTTGACTTGCCTGAGTGCGAAACCGAGCTTGTTGGTGGTTACCATACCGAATATTCATCCATGAAGCTGGGCTTTTACCTGTTTGCCGAATATATTAACATGTTTATTTCGTCGGCAGTAATGGTTACACTTTACTGGGGGGCTTATAACTATCCGTTTATGGATTGGATGGCCGCTCATATCGGTACCAATGGTGCGGTGATACTGGGTGTTGTTTTAATGTTTGCGAAGATATTTTTATTTATATTCTTCTTTATGTGGGTACGCTGGACAATCCCGCGTTTCCGTTATGACCAATTAATGGACCTGGGTTGGAAAGTTCTAATCCCGCTGGCCATTGCCAATATTGTTGTCACCGGTATTGTTATTACTTTAATTAACAGATAAGATGGAACCGCTAAGTAATAAAAGAAAAGTAGTTGAAAATAAGCCCCTGAATTTTTTAGAGCGCGCTTATCTGCCCGCAATTTTGCAGGGTTTGGCAATTACCATGAAACACTTTTTCAGAAAGCCGGTTACGATCAGCTATCCGGAAGAGAAGCGTGAGTTTTCTGAAAACTTCCGCGGCATGCACTCACTTAAGCGTGATGAGAACGGTAAGGAGCGTTGCACCGCCTGCGGTTTGTGCGCACTATCATGCCCCGCAGAAGCGATCACGATGACCGCTGCGGAGCGTCAGCCGGGAGAAGAGAACCTTTATCGCGAAGAAAAATATGCTGCAGTTTACGAGATTAATATGCTGCGTTGCATTTTTTGCGGTTTATGTGAAGAGGCCTGCCCTAAAGAAGCTATCTATTTAGATGGCGACATAGTGCCGTCTGATTATTTAAGAAAAGATTTTATATACGGCAAAGACAAATTAGTTGAGGCGCCGTTAAATCAATAAAGAAGTTTTATACCTTTGCCCAACTCTTTTTTAGGGGGCAAAATGTTTTGTAATAGTTAACCATGAATACATTTTACTTCATTGCGTTTTTGTCCGTATTCTTTTCCATTTTGGTAATTACTGCCAAAAATCCGGTGCATAGCATACTTTACCTGATATTAACGTTCTTCACGTTCACTATTCACTATATTTTATTGAACGCGCAGTTTCTGGCGATTGTTAACTTTATTGTGTACATGGGTGCCATACTGGTACTCTTTTTATACACGCTGATGTTAATGAATTTAAATAAGGAATCTGAACAGCCCAAATCAAACCTGATAAAAATTGCCGCGGTAATTGGCGGCGGTTGTTTTTTGGTGACTATAGTGGCATCATTAAGAGCGTTAGGGGCATCAAGCCCGGTGGTACTTAAAGATCCGGGCCTGGGCCTGGTGAAAAATTTAGGAAAAACATTGTTTAACGAATATTTACTGCCGTTTGAGGTATCATCGGTATTGCTGTTATCGGCAATGGTTGGTGCCGTATTACTGGCTACTAAAGATCCAAAAACAACATAATTATGGTAGCTACACTACAATCAATCCCGCTTAACGCTTACATATTGTTAAGCTCGGTTATATTCTCAATAGGGGTTATCGGGGTATTGGTACGCCGTAATGCCATCGTGATATTTATGTCGGTTGAGCTGATGCTTAACGCGGTAAACCTGTTGTTAACGGCATTTTCAGTTTACCTGGGCGATGCGAGCGGACAGGTTTTTGTGTTTTTTATTATGGCGCTGGCCGCCGCCGAAGTAGCAATCGGCCTGGCTATCATCGTCATGATCTATCGCAATACCAACTCGATAGATATTAATGTGCTGAACAGATTGAAATGGTAGATTGATTTCGGATTTCGAATGTTCGATTTCGGATTTGAATTAATTAAATAATAAAGAAAAACGTACAACGTACAGCGTAAAACGTACGACTTAACAAAATGGATAAATACATCTGGCTTATTCCTTTATTACCGTTAGCCGGTTTCGTTATTAACGGCCTTGGCCGCAATACACTTTCAAAAAGCGCCGTAGGCTTCATTGGCAGCTTCCTGGTGCTGCTGTCATTCGGGCTTAGCGTTGGTGCATTTTTACAAATCAAATCAACCGGGCATCCTATTAATGTCGATCTGTTTACGTGGTTCGCTGTGGGTAAGCTGCAGGTTAATTTTGCTTTTTTGGTTGATCAGTTGAGTTCGATCATGTTGCTGATCATCACCGGAGTAGGCTTCCTGATCCACCTGTACTCCATAGGCTATATGCATGATGATGAAGGCTTTGGTAAGTTCTTTTCTTATCTTAACCTGTTTGTGTTCTTTATGCTTTTATTGGTATTAGGATCAAACTACCTGGTTATGTTTATTGGCTGGGAAGGCGTGGGGCTTTGCTCTTACCTGTTGATCGGTTTCTGGTACACCAACCCAAGTTATGCTGATGCCGCCAAAAAGGCCTTCATTATGAACCGTATCGGTGACCTTGGCTTTTTAATCGGCATATTCCTGATTTTCAATACTTTTGATAGTATCGCTTACGCGGATGTATTTAAACGTGCCGCTTACGTACATGATGCACCGTTTGTATTGATAACATTAATGTTATTTGTTGGCGCGGTAGGTAAATCGGCACAATTACCGTTGTTTACCTGGCTGCCTGACGCAATGGCCGGCCCAACCCCGGTATCGGCATTAATACACGCTGCCACCATGGTTACTGCAGGTATCTATATGATTGCGCGCTCAAATATCCTGTTTACTATGGCCCCCGAGACTATGGAGGTTATTGCTGTTATAGGTTTATTAACGGCAGCATTTGCAGCATTGATAGCCTTAACGCAAACTGATATCAAGAAGGTACTGGCTTATTCAACCGTATCACAACTGGGCTATATGTTTTTAGGCTTAGGCGTTGGCGCTTATACCGGGGCATTCTTTCACCTGTTAACACACGCTTTCTTTAAAGCCTTATTATTCCTGGGTGCGGGTTCTGTAATCCATGCCATGGGCGGCGAGCAGGATATGCGCAAAATGGGCGGGTTAAGCGGCAAGATCAAAATTACTTTTGTTACCATGCTTATTGGTACCATCGCTATTGCAGGTATCCCGCCATTTTCAGGGTTCTTTTCAAAGGATGAAATTTTGGCTGCAGCCTATGCGCACAGCACGGTATTTTATGTAGTGGGTGTTATTACCGCTATGTTAACCTCTTTCTACATGTTCAGGATGATGTACCTTACTTTCTGGGGCAAATTCCGCGGTACGCATGAGCAGGAACATCATTTACATGAGTCGCCGCTAAGCATTACGGCTCCGCTGATCGTGTTGGCCATATTGTCGGCAGTTGGCGGTGCCATTGGCGTGCCTGCTGTTATGGGCGGCCATCATGAACTGGGTGCTTACCTTGCGCCGGTTTTTGAAGCATCGCATAAAATATTGGGCGAGCATGAGTTAAGCGCAGGTACAGAATGGGCTTTAATGGGCACATCAGTATTAGGTGCATTGATCGCTATGGTTTATGCCTATATAAAATATGTTAAAAACGCCAGGGTTCCTGTTGAGGATGCCGGAGAGCGCTCTATACTCACCAGCCTGTCATACAACAAGTTTTATATTGATGAGATCTATGATTTCCTGATCCGTAAGCCATTGGATGCGTTATCCGGGTTTTTCTACAATGTGGTGGAACGTTTGGGTATTGACGGATTAGTGAACGGGATAGGTAAGGGTACAATTGAATCAAGCAAGGGCCTGCGTTTGCTTCAAACGGGTAATGTCGGGTTTTACATATTTATGATGGTTGCTGGCATTGTTGCCATTTTACTATATAGTTTAAAATTGTTTACAATATAAAATGACGGTTAGTATATTAATATTTTTGCCGGTAATTGCGGCGCTTGCTGTGCTTCTTTTTAAGAACGAAACAGCTAAACACGCTGCGCTTTTTTTCTCTGTTATTGAACTGGCAATTGCAGGCGTTTTTTTAGCAAACTTTATACCTGATGCCAGCTCGCAGTTTGGCGTTGACGTTCCCTGGATACCCAAATTAGGTATTTACTTTAGCGCCGGTATTGATGGTATAAGTATGATAATGGTACTGCTTACTACGGTGCTGGTACCGCTGATTATTTTAACTACGTATAAACATCAATATAAAAATGCCAATGCTTTTTACGCGTTAATATTATTTATGCAGGCCGGCATGCTGGTTGTTTTTACCGCGCTGGATGGTTTCCTGTTTTATGTAGGCTGGGAAGCTGCTTTGATACCAATTTACTTTATCTGCTCACTTTGGGGCGGCGAAAACCGGATCCGTATCACCATCAAATTTTTCATCTATACCTTTGCCGGTTCGTTATTTATGCTGCTGGGCATCATATTTTTATATATCCAGTCGCCGGCTCAAACTTATGATATCCGGAATTTTTACGATAGCGGCCAAACCATAGCGCGCCACCAGGGGATTATATTCTGGGCGTTCTTCCTGGCGTTTGCTATTAAGATGCCGTTGTTCCCGTTCCATACCTGGCAACCGGACACTTATACCGAAGCACCTAACGCCGGTACCATGATGCTATCGGGCATTATGTTAAAAATGGGGGTTTATGGTGTTATCAGGTGGTTGATCCCTATTACACCAATGGCCATGATCACCTGGCAAAACGTAGCTATTATACTTTCTGTAATAGGTATTGTTTACGCATCGGTAATTGCATTTACCCAAACAGACGGTAAGCGCCTGGTGGCTTATTCATCCATAGCACACGTTGGCTTGATATCCGCCGGTATTTTTGCCTGGAACACGCAGGGTGTACAGGGCAGCATGATACAAATGCTTAGCCACGGTATTAATGTTGTTGGTATGTTCTTTATCTGGGACATCATCAGCACCAGGTTGGGTACACGCAACATCAGCCAGTTAGGCGGCATTGCAAAAGTGGCCCCGCAGTTTTCAATCGCTTTTTTAATTATCGTGCTGGGCACGGTTGCCCTGCCGTTAACCAACGGTTTTATTGGCGAGTTTTTATTATTAAACAGTGTTTATCAATATAACATCTGGATTGCTGCTGTCGCGGGCTTAACCATTATTTTTGGCGCCGTATATATGCTGCGCATGTACAAAAATGTAATGCAGGGCCCAACCAATGAATTAACTGCTGTATTTGCAGATATCCATGGGTCAGAAAAAATAGCATTGGGCATTATCTGTTTGTTAATAATTGGTTTAGGTATATATCCGCAGCCTATACTACACATATCTGCTGCCGCGGTTGAGAATTTGGTACACACTGCAAAATTATCAGGTAAGTTTTAATCATGAATACGCTAATAATCATATCTGTTTTACCTATAGTGCTTTTGTATTTAGGTCTGTATAAAATGCAAAAAGTTTTGTTGCCGGTAACCATCGTTGGGTTACTTGTTGCATTAGGTTTAGCAATAAACGAGTGGAACACCGGCGCAGTGCCCATATATCATGACATGATGCTGTTCAACAATTTCTCGGTTGCATTTTCATCAGTTGCCATTATATCAACTATCCTGATACTTCTGCTGTCAAAAGGCTATTTCGAAAAAATAAGCAGTCACATTGCCGAGTACTACGCCATTATTTTGTTCTCCCTGGCGGGGATCATCGTCATGGTGTCTTACTATAACCTTACCATGTTGTTTATCGGCATCGAGATCATGTCGGTAAGCTTGTACATATTGGCCGGTATTAAAAAGAATGACTTTGCTTCAAACGAAGCTGCCCTGAAATACTTTTTAATGGGTGCCTTTTCGACCGGCTTTTTGCTGTTCGGTTTTACTTTAATTTATGGCTCAACAGGTTCATTCAGTTTGTTTGGTATCCAGAAATGGGTATTAGATCATCCTACCATTTCGCCCATGCTGTGCACCGGCGTAATATTGGTGATAGTGGGCCTGTGCTTTAAAGTGGGTGTAGCGCCTTTTCACTTCTGGACACCTGATGTATACGAAGGCTCGCCATCCTTGATAACTGCGTTCATGTCGACAGTTTCAAAAACTGCCAGCTTTGCTGCTTTTTTACGCTTGTTTATTACCTGTTTCCCGCTGTTAACCAATATCTGGGCGCCGGGACTTATCATAATCGCCATCATCACCCTGTTCATCGGTAATATCACAGCGCTTTACCAGCAAAGCTTTAAGCGCATGCTGGCTTACTCAAGTATCTCGCATGCGGGCTATTTGTTATTTGCAATATTAGCCCTGGGCGCAAGTTCTGCGAATACGATATTCATGTATGCAACCGCTTATTCGGTTGCGTCAATCGCAGCTTTTGGCGCTTTAATATTGGTACAGCAAGAAACCAACAGCGACAGTTTTGACAGCTTTAACGGCCTTGGCAAAAAGAACCCGTTTTTGGCTTTTGTGTTAACCGTAGCTATGCTATCATTAGCGGGTATACCACTTACTGCAGGCTTTATAGGTAAGTTCTTTGCTTTTAATATAGTGCTGGGCCAGTACCATATTGCATTGGCTGTTATTGCGGTGATAAATGCTATTATCAGCATATTCTATTACTTCAGGGTTATTGTTGCGATGTATTTCCGCAGCGCAGACCGCAATCAGATTGCAGTATCACCCTATTATGTTTTTGTATTGGGTTTTGCTGCTTTGGCTACCATCGTTATAGGCGTATATCCGCAATTGATAAACGGGCTCATTTAATGAGCTGTCTTAATCTCAAAAGTTTAATTTAATATTTGTAGTTTTACAAATATAGTGAATGGAAAATTTTTGGGAACACCTGCAAAATTTAACGGACGCTCAATCCATTTTAAGTAAGGGAGGGTTTTACTTCCTGCTTATTGTAGTTTTTGCTGAAACGGGTCTTTTTTTCGGTTTTTTTTTACCGGGTGATTATTTATTATTCATGGCGGGCTTGTTATGCTCATCCGGGATGATCGATGTATCACTGAGTACCCTCTTGCTTTCAATAATAGCGGCAGGTATTTTAGGCAACTACACCGGTTACTGGTTTGGTTACCGAACGGGGCCGGTGCTATTCAGTAAAAACGATTCACTGTTCTTTAAAAAACGTTACATCGTCATAGCAGAAGAATTTTATGCCAAGTATGGTGGCATGGCATTAGTTTTAGGCAGATTTTTCCCTATTATAAGAACTTTTGCCCCTATCTTTGCAGGTGTGGTAAAGGTAGACTTTAAAAAGTTTACTATTTATAATTTGGCAGGGAGCATAGCCTGGGTAAACACATTTGTTTTATCAGGCTATTTTTTGGGTAGAAGGTACCCGCAGTTAAAAGATTACCTGCAATATGTGGTAATAGGATTAATAATAATTACAACAATTCCGCTTGTTTTTGCTTTCTTAAAAAAGCGATTAATTAAAAGCGACTAATAACAATAATAATATAAATGAGTACACAACATCCATGGCACCAGGTTTCACCGGGTGATAACGTTCCTGAAGTAGTAAATGCAATTATTGAGATCCCAAAAGGTTCAAAAGCAAAGTATGAAATTGATAAAGATTCGGGCTTGCTAAAACTTGACCGCGTATTGTTTTCATCCGTAATGTATCCGGCTAATTATGGTTTTATACCACAAACTTATTGCGATGATAAAGATCCGTTAGACATATTGGTACTTTGCTCAATTGATGTTTTCCCGATGTCGATAATTGAAGCCAAGGTTATCGGCGTAATGCATATGGTTGATAATGGTGAGCAGGATGATAAAATTATTGCGGTAGCAAACAACGATATGTCAGTAAATTATATCAATGATTTAAATGAACTGCCACCGCACGCCATGAAAGAAATAGTGCGTTTTTTTAAAGATTACAAGGCACTTGAAGACAAAAAGGTTACTATCGAGCATATGCTGGGCAAAAAATATGCCCACAAAGTAATTAATGAAAGTTTAGAACTATATAAGTCTACTTTTCCTGTTTACCAATAATTAATTGATGGACCCAGATATTACCGTTAACGGATACTATATACTACTTACCTTTTTCCTGGTTCTTTTAAATGGATTTTTTGTGGCCGCGGAATTTGCACTGGTACGTGTGCGCGGTTCGCAAATCGAGTTAAAAGCCAAGTCAGGCAGCCGTATTGCTAAAGTAACCCGTGGTATCATGGCCAATTTAGATGGCTACCTGGCGGCTACGCAACTGGGCATAACCATAGCTTCGCTTGGATTGGGTGTTATAGGCGAAGGTGTTTTTAGCAATGTGGTTTTACACGGCTTCCGTTCTATCGGGGTGGCTATAACTTCCAGCGGTATTATTACCGCAAGCCATGTTATCGCCTTTATAATTATAACTATATTAAGCATAGTTTTTGGCGAACTGGCACCTAAAACGCTTGCTATTCAACGGTCGGTACGTACGGCACTGGCAGTATCTGCGCCTTTACGGATCTTTTTTATTGTTTTCAGACCCATTATTTGGGTACTGAACAGGCTGGCCAATTTATTATTGAAGCTGATAGGCATAAACATTATTCCCGGTCATGAGGCGCACCATAGTTCGGAAGAGTTACAATACCTGTTAGAACAGGGTAAAGAAACGGGCGCTATCGACTCGAACGAGCACGAATTGATCCAAAATGTATTTGAGTTTAATGAGCGCGTGGTTAAAAATATCATGGTGCCCCGTACCAAAATATCCGGGATTGAGGTAAGTACCGGTAAAGACGAACTGCTTAATATCCTGATAACCGAAGGCTATTCGCGCCTGCCCGTTTATGACGAGGTTATAGATAAGATTGTAGGCATTGTACACGCCAAAGATATTTTGCCTTTACTGGCCCATAACGAGGAGATCATTTTAAAAGACATTATCCGCAAACCATACTTTATCCCCGAAACCAAAAAGATCAATGATCTGATGGCCGAGCTGCAGCAAAAACGTATCCAGATAGCCATCGTGTCCGACGAGTTTGGCGGTACGGCAGGTATGGTAACCCTGGAAGATATTGTGGAAGAACTGGTAGGTGAGATCCAGGACGAATATGATGAAGAAAAACCAATTGTTGAAGCACTGAACGACCGTGAATTTATTGTAAACGCGCTTGCGCCGATATACGACGTAAACGGCCACCTGCCGCATGATTTGCCAGAGGACGGAGATTTTGATACGGTATCAGGCTGGCTGGGTGATATCTTTGGTAAGATCCCTGACGTGGGCGAGCAGAAAGAATCAAACGGATACAACATTACGGTACTGAAAAAATCCGATCAGAATATTGAATCGGTTAAGCTGGAGTTATTGCTAAATGAAGAAGATACAGTAGATTTACATTAATCTGTCTGCTAATGCATCTTTTTTACACGCCGGACATAGCACCCTCACACCCCCAATACTTTCTTAGTGAAGAAGAAAGCAAACATGCCATCCGGGTTTTACGCCTGGAAGCCGGTGCCGAGGTACAGCTGATAGATGGCTGCGGCGGTTTATATACTGCCCAAATCAAAGACGCGCACCCTAAAAGAACGATCCTGCAGATAACCAATGTGGTAACTGGTTACAACAAACGGAATCATTACCTGCATATTGCCATCGCCCCGACAAAGAACCTGGACAGGCTGGAATGGTTCCTTGAAAAAGCTACCGAGATCGGCATTGACGAAATATCCCTGATCATCTGCCAGCGGTCTGAACGTAAAGAAGCTAAAACCGAACGTTTAACCAAGATCATAACAGCCGCCATAAAGCAATCGCTTAAAGCATATCACCCCGTTTTAAATGAGCCAACTGCCCTGAACAAATTTTTGGCGCAACCGTTTGACGGGCAGAAATACATTGCCCATTGCGAGCCTGGCGAAAAAACAAGCCTGAGTGCCCATTTGCAAAAGCAGGGCAGGTATCTGATATTAATTGGCCCCGAAGGCGATTTTTCGCCTGCCGAAATTGATGCCGCTTTGCATAATGGATATAAAGCCATAACTTTAGGTGAAAGCAGGCTGCGCACCGAGACCGCCGGCCTGGAAGCTTGCTTTGAAGTGAACTTTTTAAACAGGTAAATGAAGAAGACCGTCCTTATGTTTTGCGCAGGCGTTTTGCTGCTGATCGTAAGCAGCTTTAATGCGCCGACCTATAAAATGGCCAAGCTCAAATATAGCGGTGGGGGCGATTGGTATGGCGACCGCACGGCCCTGCCCAATTTGATCAAATTTTGCAATCAAAACTTAAAAACCAATTTCCAGGCTGATGATGACATTGTTGAGCCGGGAAGCGCCCAGTTGTTTAACTATCCGTTTGTTTTTATGACCGGGCATGGTAATGTTATTTTCTCAGACCAGGAAGCCGGCAACCTGCGCAAGTATTTAACCGGCGGGGGCTTTTTGCATATTGATGATAATTATGGGCTGGATAAATTTATCCGCCCGCAAATGAAAAAAGTATTCCCTGAACTTGATTTTGTGGAATTGCCGGTTAATTATCCAATCTACCGTCAAAAATATCCGTTTCCCAACGGCCTCCCTAAGATCCATGAGCATGATGGTAAGCGCCCGCAAGGGTTTGGGCTGATATATAAGGGCCGCCTGGTTTGTTTTTACACCTATGAGTGCGATCTGGGCAATGGTTGGGAGGATTATGGAACCTATGCCGGCGATACCCAGGAAAATCGCTTAAAAGCGCTTAAAATGGGTGCTAATCTTATTCAATACATCTTCACGCAATAATATTATGTACCAGTTAAAGATAAACGGCAAGTTTGACTATACTCTTAATAAGAATGGTGACGGCGTAACGTTAAATGATGAACAGATAACTGCTGATATCAAACAGCTCAGCCCGTCTGCCTGGCATATTATTGATCAGTTAAGATCATACAACGCCGAGGTTATAGCGTTTGACAAAGCATCAAAAACGGCGCAGATCAGGGTGAACAATAATATCTACAACATCAGCGCAAAAGATCAGTTTGATCTATTGCTTGAAAAAATGGGCCTGACCGGTTTATCGGGTTCCAAAATAAGTGAGCTTAAGGCGCCTATGCCCGGTATGGTATTAAAAGTTTTTGTTACAGAAGGCATGGCTATACAAAAAGGCGACAGCCTGTTTATCCTTGAAGCCATGAAGATGGAGAACATTATCAAATCGCCGGTTAATACCGAAATCAGATCGATCAAAATAAAGCCCGGGGATAAGGTGGAAAAAGGGCAGATCCTGTTGCAGTTTACATAAAAAAAGAGCGGCCTGAATTATTTTCAGGCCGCTCTTTTTTTATGTAGCTGGTATCAGCTTATTTAGCTTTCTTAACGCTAAAGTGTGGTTTGCCTCCGGGGTGTATTTCAGGTGCACCAACTAAATCCATTGCGCAACGGAAACCAACTTCGGCACTTGCATCGTCCTCATTCATAAAACGGCGGGTTGCAGGGTTTAGCCAGTAAGCCAGGTCATTCCATGAACCGCCTTTGTACACTTTAGAATGGTTGCTCACCAACGTAGTTGTACCATATAAACTGGTGTTTACTGTATCAAGGAAACCGCGGGCATCTGCATTGTAAGCTTTGCCGGCCAAAGGATCTTTAGACGGAGCTGCCGGTGTGGCAGCCGCTGTTTGCGAAGCGATTAACTCGGCATAAGTCATTTTTTTTGCCGATTTCGCCGGATCTTTGATTGGGCGGCCATATTTGTCTTTAGCATATTTGCCGGTAGCCGGGTCAGCTAAGCGTTTGTCAGTAAACTCATTACCACGGAAAGGGTTAAAGTCATCCACATCTTCGAAGCTCATTTGGCGGTAGGTATCCTGTACCCACTCATTAACGTTACCTGCCATATTATACAAACCAAAATCATTTGGCTGGTATGAACGTGTAGGAGCGGTGATAAAGGCTTTATCATTTAAGTAACCGCCAACACCGCCGTTGTCACCGGCGCCACGTTTAAAGTTAGCCAGGATAAGGCCACGGGTGGCTTTTTTTGCAGAGCGCACACCTAAGCCGTTCCACGGATATATTTTACCGTCGGTTATGTTTTCAAACTGGGTATTACCGGCAAGCGCCAGCGCAGCGTATTCCCATTCGGCCTCGGTAGGTAAGCGGTAGGCCGGTTTTAAAATTCCATCTTCAACAGTTACCGGTCTGACAGCTTTCTTACTGCCGGCAGCAGGTTTTCCATTTAAATCAGCGGTCATTTTTTTACCGTCTATACCTGCACCTCTAAATTGATTGTTTAGATACATATCTGTATTAAACGGTACTTTTTGCGCATTGGCAGCCGCTGCGCCTGCTGTAGCTTTTGCAGCGCGGGGGTTAATAATTTTACCCTGACTTTGTAAAATAAATTCGTTCATCCGGTCGGTACGCCAAACACAATAATCCTGTGCCTGGTCCCAGGTAACACCTACTACAGGATAATCCTGGAAAGCAGGGTGACGCAGGTAGTTACTTACATAAGGCTCATTATAGGATAAAGGCCTGCGCCATACCAGGGTATCAGGCAGTGCGTTATAATACAATTCGTGATCTGTAGGGAATGTCGCACTAATCCAGTGTAAGTAATCCAGCCAATCCTGGTTAGCTACTTCTGTCTCATCCATATAAAAAGCAGGGATAGTTACCCTTTTGCGCACATTGTTATACTCAAAGTTAATATCCTGGTCTGCACTGCCGCCTAATACAAATGTACCGCCTTCAATTGCTACCAGTCCCGGTCCCGGTGCCGGGTGGGTTTGTCTGAATTTTTGGTAACCATATTTTTTATCATTATACGGTATACCGGTTTTCTGCGACTTTGGGTGCTTGTTAAAAAAACAACTGCTCAACAACGTTGCAATCACCAGCACTATAGCAGTGTTAGTAAAAAGTATTTTCATATTTTTACAATTATATATACGGGTAAATTTATAAATTTTTTTAATTAAAATACTAAAGTTAATCGGGTGTTGAATAAACAATTTAGCACGTTTGATCTTTTAACGTAAAAACTAATATTTGTGTTACGTATAAGGTAACTTTTAATTTAAAAAACTTGTACAGCCTTGTAACCAAAACACATAATTAGCCTATATTTATCCAATTAATAAAACCGACCGGACAATGAAGTTCTATTACAGTAAGATCTCTGTTATATATTTAATAATCTTATCGCCTTTATTTGCCCTTGCTCAAACCAGTACAAACGGTAGTAATAATTCAAAATCAATACCCACTGCAGTACCCTTTTTAAATATATCACCCGATTCACGTTCAGGATCAATGGGAGAGGCCGGCGTGGCTTTATCGCCGGATGTAAATGCAAACTTCTGGAACCCGTCAAAACTTGCTTTTTTAGACAGCGCCAGTAACAGCGTAGCTTTATCCTACAGCCCATGGTTGCGCCACCTGGTGCCTGACGTTAGTTTATCCTACTTAAGTTTCGCGCATAAGCTGGATAACAGGAATACTATAGGAGCGTCATTGCGTTATTTTAACTTGGGTTCTATCCAGCTGGTTGATGCCAATCAAAACGACCAGGGTACCTATCGTCCCAGCGAATTCTCAATCGACGGATCATTTGCCCGTAAGTTCGGCAATAATTTCTCACTTGGTTTAACTTTGCGATATATCCATTCAAACCTGTCCAACCAGTCATTTGCGTCAGGCTCAAGCCAGCAAACCAAAGCCGGTAACGCGGTAGCTGCCGACGTATCTATGTACCATACCAATACCTATCAGCAATTTGGCAAGGACGCTACTTTAAGTTACGGGATCAATATCTCAAACATAGGCTCAAAGGTTAGCTACTCGGACGTTGGGCCCTCCTACTTTTTACCAACCAACTTAAAAATAGGCGCTGCCAATACGTTAAACATCGATGAGTTTAACCAGTTAACGTTTACGCTGGACCTGAACAAACTATTGGTGCCGACACCGCCCATCAGAGATGCCAACGGCAATATCATTAAAGGGAAAGATGATAATATCTCTGTTCCGGCTGCACTTTTCGGGTCGTTTGCTGATGCGCCGGGCGGTTTTAGTGAGGAGATAAAAGAGGTTACTTTTTCGCCTGGTATCGAGTATGTGTATGATCAGCAGTTTGCTATACGCGGAGGCTACTTTTATGAAAATGCCGCTAAAGGCGGGCGCCAATACCTTACGCTTGGTTTAGGGCTTAAATATGATATTTATAAGTTTGACTTTTCATACCTGGCTGCCAGCCAGCAAAACAGCCCGCTGGCCAACACCTTAAGATTCACCTTGTCATTAAACTTCGGAGCTAAAAAATAATGGGGAAAATAAGAGTAGGTTTTGGCTTTGATGTCCATCAATTAAAAGAGCACCATCCGTTTGTTTTAGGGGGCGTAGACCTGGAACACCATGCCGGGGCCTTTGGCCACTCGGATGCCGACGTGTTGCTGCACGCCATTTGCGATGCTTTACTGGGCGCCGCCAACCTGCGCGATATAGGGTTCCATTTTTCAAACACAGACGACCGCTGGAAAGGTATCAGCAGTTTAAAGCTATTACAACATGTAATGGTATTACTGCGCGAAAAAGGCTGGGAGATAGGCAATATCGACGCCATGGTATGCCTGGAAGCACCCAAGATCAATCCGCATATCCCTGCCATGAAAATCCATATAGCGGCTGCTGCGGGCATCACCGAGGATGATATCTCGATCAAAGCTACCACCAACGAAAAACTTGGCTTTATAGGCCGCGAAGAAGGCGTTGTTGCTTACGCGGTTTGTTTGATAGAGAAGATCGCAGAGATCAGGCCGGTCCTTTAGCAAAAACACCCCGTTTTTATTGTGAAGTGATCCACATTTAAATGCGGATCACCCGGATCGCATTTTCGGGCTAACTTATTGCAAATAAATAGTTTAAGCTTTTTGGTGGATCACTTTGAATCACCCTTATTCGTCAGTATCCTTAAGTATATTCGTTAATTAATCTATTGATCGTCAACTAATTAAAAATCGGTCTTTTTTTCCGCTTTTTTAATGGGTGGATCACCTTTTGCACTGACAATAAGCCCGCACGCCAGCTATTGACTAACAGCGACCTTGATAAGACTATCCCAAATAATTTATATATTTTTCGTCAAAGCTTCCGTCAGCATACAGATCAATTAACCCATAGCCCGGCGCTGTTTCGCGCTTGTTGCCTTCCCACCAGGCGCCGCTTACCGCGCCATTGCAAATGTAGGTTACGTTGTTATAGACAACTTTATCGCGCAGGTGGATGTGCCCGCTTAAGCAAAGCTTTACACTGGGGTGTTTATAAAAAAGATTGATGATTTTAGCGGTATCTGTATGCATATCGCCGCCCAGCATTTGCCATTTGTTAACGATATTATCTTCTATCATCAGCACAGCGGTAAGAATAGGGATATGCGATAGTACCAATACGGGCATCTTCGGGTCGGTTGATTGTAATTCGTTCTCCAGCCAGGCAAATTGCTCGTCGCCCAGCTTACCTATGTACCAGGTATTGTCTATGTCCAGGTGCACGCTATCCAACAGGATGAACTTCCAGCCGTTTTGCGTAAAACTGTAATAAGGCTTACTTAACTGTAACTGATCAAGCGAATATTGCTTGCCGTAGGCAGACTGCCCCTTGTTGTTCTCATACCACCAGATATCATGATTGCCCAAGCAATAATGCGTTGGTATGCTGCACTCGTTTTTCAGGATGCTTTTGGTTAACTGCCACTGCCGGTCTATAGCGTTGATATTTTCTTTATTCATATCAAATACGATATCACCGCCGTTTAAAATCAGATCAGGTTTGGGGTTTTGCTGCTGCAGGTGATGAAGGCATTTAACATATTTAGCCGGTGCGCCAAACTCATCTTTCAAATGCACATCTGTAAGGTGTGCCAGCCGCAACACCGGCTTTGCTTTAGCCGCACTCATACCCATACCCAGGCCTGGTACCAGTAAAAGGCCGCCGATGTTTTTTAATGCTGATCTTCTTTCCATGGTTATATCTTAGCTACTTATAATACCAACCTGTTTCGCCCGTGATAGTTAGTGCGGCAAATAGCCGGCAAATAAATTCGGACTAAAGATAAGGGCATTGCATTAGTTTATTGCTAATAAATGGTTATGGTTGTTATAAGTTATTGGTTATTAGTATGATGATGCAGTATTTATATTTAGGAGATATAATTTCCTATTTATCATTAATATTTCTAATTAGAATAATAATTTAACCATAGTGATCTTTTTACTATACGTAATGACCTTATTTTAAAGTTTAATTTTTGCGATAATGGTAAAATAAAGGCGTGGCAGATACGGATATGGCAAAAATAAAGTGTAATTAAATTTATATGGTAATAGTGTTTTGTTTTAACGCGTGGCGCATGAATGTTGCAGATGTCGAGATATGAAAAAAACATTTATGATTTATTTATTGCCCGCTATTGTTGGCGTGGCCGGATTAGCAGGTTGTCAATTACAAGGTGTTTCGCCGACAACAAAAACTAATGAGGATACCTCTATATACCACGAAACCTTTGTTACCAGCGATCAAACGGTTATGACTTCGGTTAACAATACAACGCTTACAATGGTTTATAATGAAGACATCAGCCTTATTTTCGGCGCAATTGGTTACGATCAGTCGTACGCAGTGCACCTGTACGAGGACTTTAACAGCTCATTACTTCATGGGTTTGATTATACAACTGTTAATGCGGGTGGCGATGTAACCTTTAATTGGGTGGATAATAACCTGAACAATGTAACGTTGAAAACCGTTACGGACACTACCATCAACGGTAAAGCCATGGTTAAAGTAAATGTAAAAAGGCCGTTTACGTTTGTTAAAACTTATGCTGATGTGCAATCGGCACTTGATGAGCAGCAAATCCTTTTAAACCGGACCGCCGATAAGGTCAATTTCTCATCGAATATATATTTCGGTTCTAATTTTCAGAACTATACCACCAGTGCCAAAATAGTTTATAAATCTCAAACAGTAAAATAACTTATCAGCATTTTATCGGGAAATATCCCGGAAGCTCCCGGTCGAAAGTCCGGGAGTTTTTTTTGATTTCCGCTATGGTTTTGTTACGGCGTTGTTAGCGCTGATTATGGAGATTGCAATCCACAAGTATAATCCGGATTATATTAAGCAAAATACCTATACAACAAATAAGCTATCAATACTACAACCAGCGAACCTACCACAAGGTACATAGGCTTGGTTTTCTTTTGGCCGATGTTGACGCCCACATTACCGGTACGCTTCAAAACACCCCAGCTGCTTAGTTCGCCTTTTAACGCTTTACGTAATGATTTAAACAGGATATAGTACATCAGCTGGCGCCATACAAAACGCTGCGGAATGATGTACACCAGCTTTTTGTAATCCTCTTTCTCCATCCAGAAGGCAATAACGCCTACAATAAAATCTATCAGCACAAATACCACGTAATAGATCAGGATCTTGCCCGGTTTATCACCAAACAGGCCCAGGATCATAAACAGGTCGGCCAGCGGCGAGAACAGCGGTAATATGATCTGGAAGATGAGGATGTTAGGCATACCTACCATCCCGAAGAACTTGTATTTTTTGTTAAACAGCGCACTACGGTTTTTCCAGAAACTCTGCATCACCCCGAAACTCCAGCGGAAACGTTGTTTCAGCAGGGCGTTCAATGTTTCGGGCGCTTCGGTATAAGCGATAGCCTCGGCGCAGTTCCTGATGATGTATCCTTTTTTAAGGATGCGCATGGTAAGGTCGCAGTCTTCGGCCAGGGTATCCGTAGTAAAGCCACCGGCCTGGAACACCGCCGACTTACGGAAAGCGCCGATTGCGCCCGGCACTACGGTTATACTGTTAATCAGATCAAACGCGCGCCTGTCCATATTTTGGGCGGTAATGTATTCAATTGCCTGCCAGCGGGTGATGATATTGGTATCATTACCAACCTTAACGGTGCCGGCCACTGCGCCAATTTCTTCATCACTGAAATAGGTCATCAGGTGATAAATGGCATCATCTTTAAGCTGGGTATCCGCATCAATACAAACCACAAAATCAAAACGGGCGTGGGTTATGCCAAAATTTAATGCCGAAGCTTTGCCGCCGTTTGCCTTGGTTAATACCATTACCCGCGGATGGGCACCATAAGCCGCATAAACCAGGTCATACGTCTTGTCTTTTGATCCGTCGTCAATAAAAATTATCTCAAAGTCTTTATAATCGGTTTTTAATAAGCTTTCAATAGTTTTCAGGGCGGTAACCTCTTCATTATACGCGGGTACAATGATGCTTACAGGTTGAAGTTTCATGTTTTCAACCCTCAGGCGGTAGCGTTTAAAGCTGGTGTTTTCTGCATACTGTCTTACGGCCAGGATGCCTATCAGCACAATACGGCCGATGGCCAAAAATATAGCCGACAGGAACAAGTACAACAGGAACCAGTTGCCATAAAAGTACCCCACAACAAATACATCATATAAAGATCCAAAAATCCCACCTTCGTGTTTTACCGGGGGCATCAGGTCGTCTTTGGTTTTGTCCAGTATATCGGCAATGGTGGTAAACTGGTAGCCGTGGGTTTTAAAATAATGGATGATCTCGGGCAGTGCTTTTACAGTTTCCTCGCGGGTATCGCCGCCGGCGTCATGTAATAGCAGCATGGAGCCGTTTTTTGCCTGCCTGATGGTGCGGGCCACAATGCTGTCTTTGGTTACGCCGGGCTGCCAGTCCCACGGGTCAATTGATTCGCCAATGTTAATATAGCTTTGCTTGCGGCTTTCGGCCACCGGTATTACCTCTGCCAGGGTTTGGGGTTCGGCATCGGCATTAAAAGGCGGGCGGAATAAGATGGTGCTATGGCCGGTAACAGATTCAATGAGCTTACGGGTTGCATTAAGCTCCAGGTTTACACGCTCAAGGCTAACGGTTGATATATCAGGGTGAAAAAAAGTATGGTTACCAATTTCAAAGCCGTCCTCATATTCGCGGCGGAGGATCTGCATGTTTTTTTCGCCCATTGATCCTACCACAAAAAATGCAGCAGGTACTTTCTCACGTTTTAATATATCCAGTATCCGCGGGGTAAAGTCAGGGTCAGGGCCATCATCAAACGTTAAAACTATTTTGCCCGGCTTATAACCATATTTCCTGATCACGTATTTTGTGGGCAGTTTAATATAGCTTTGGTTGGTAATGACATAGTTTACTGTATCCAGCTTAATATCAATCTGGCCCCTTACCGGCGTGGTTATCAGGTCAAGCACTTCGCCGTCGCCCTCGTAGTTTATCTTATTATTTAACCCAACGTAGGTTAGGCGCTTAACATCAACGCCTGTTTTCCGCAGCGAGTCAATAGCCAGGTTTTTTTGGAAGAAGGTCCACATACGCGGGTCCTCACCACCCAGTCGCCACAGGGCAACGCCACCGGTATCCCAATCATCCGCCATGCGGATAATATTAAAATTGGTGGCCGCGTCTGTAAAGTATACAGTATGTTCTAAACCATCCTGTCCGTTATAAGTATAATGTAAGTTGGCCGATACCGGGTCGTAAATTATCTTGCTCTGGTTCTCATGGGCGGTACTGATGGCAGTTTGATAGCCAACAGGTTTACCGACGCTGTTTTCGGGCCAGTCAACCCCGCCGCCAAAAACGGTTAAAATAACCTTCTCACTCGGGATCTTCGCGCATACCTCATCCAGGATCTGTTCAACCCAGTGCTGGTTTGAAATGTCGCCGGCATTACTATCCTCGGTATGCTGGTTAATGGCCATCACAAACAGATAATCATTAAAACGCTGCAGGCGCTTTAAATCATATTGCTCATCATCAGGTATTACGTTTTGGGTTACCAGGAAGCCTACGGGATGTAAGGTATCATAAAGCTCCTGCAGAAATTTAATATAGTCGGGCGCGTTCCTGTTCTTAATATTATCAAAATCAAGATTTACACCCTGGAACTGGTATTTGTTTAACTGGTTAACAATGCTGTTTATGAAAGTGGTGCGCAGCTTTTTGCTTTTTATAATCCGGTAAATATCCCGGGTATCAAAATCGCCGGTAGCGTTGTTGTAATTAACGTAGTTAGAGATCGTTATCAGTACCGGTTTTTTGTATTTTTTGTTAAGATTCACAAGGCCGGTATCAATTTTAGCGTCAATGGTGTCGGCATTGGGTTTAATTAAAAAGCCCTCGCTGACCACCATGTCCAGGCGGGCAATATGGTCAACCAGCGAGTTATAGGCCTGTGGTTCCCAGGCCCGGTAAAAACCGGCGTTAATGCGGTCTTTATTGTTGGGATGTTTTAAGCGGTATAAACTACGGGTACGTTCCAGCTTCTGGATCTGATCCTTATCAATTTTAAAGTCTTTAAACTGTTTGGATACTTTAAGCTGTTCAAGCTCTTCTTTGGTTAGTTTTTTTGGCGCCGGATTTAAATTGGGCAGGCTTGGGTATTGTTGCGAGGTTATGGTGATTACAGACCCTAAAACGCTGCCTGCCAAAACAATTAATAATATGCGGCTTAGCCACTTAAAACGGTTCCACCTACCGGGGGTGTCAGTTTGAAAAACCTGCTTGTCGGCCATTAATTAAAAAAAATTAGTATGATAGTTAGGTTGGGTTTACTTAAAGTTTTTTTCGGGATCGATATTTGAAAAATCAACTCCGCATTTGCAGTTCTCACCACAGCCTTTTTTGGCAAATAAATTTCTATACATCAGCCTGCCGATATAAAATACAGCAGCTGCAAATAGTAAGATAATAAGTATTGCCTGGATATTCATGGTCACAAAATTAATACATTTTATTAACAAACGTATATTAAGTAACATCTGATATCAGGGTTATGTTTTTTTACATTAGCCGGAGATTAACGGCGCGGGCGATTGGCTAAAACTCTCCCTTATTTCTGCCGCCGGCATTTTCAATCCTATGCTATTAAGATGTAATCTGTCAGTTAAATTTTCATTAGCCTCTTACTAAATAGCTTTAGTACTTTAAAAATCCATATATTAACCTTACCTTTGCGCCAAATTTTAAAGGCATTTCATGCAAAAAATAAGAAATATTGCGATCATCGCACACGTTGACCACGGCAAGACTACTTTGGTTGATAAAATTCTGCACAGTTGTGCAATCTTCCGTGAAGGCCAGGAAACTGGTGAATTGATATTGGATAATAATGACCTGGAACGTGAGCGTGGTATTACCATCGTATCAAAAAACGTTTCGGTAATGTATAAAGATGTTAAGATCAACATCATTGATACACCTGGTCACGCCGACTTTGGCGGCGAGGTTGAGCGTGTATTAAAAATGGCCGACGGCGTATTGTTACTTTGCGATGCTTTTGAAGGCGCTATGCCTCAAACCCGCTTTGTAACCCAAAAAGCTTTGGCATTGGGCCTAAAACCTATTGTGGTTGTAAATAAGGTTGATAAAGAAAACTGTCGTCCTGAAGAGGTTTATGAGCAAATTTTTGAGTTGTTCTTTAACCTTGAGGCTACAGAAGACCAGTTGGATTTCCCGGTAATCTACGGTTCATCAAAACAGGGATGGATGAGTACTGATTACAAGAAACCAACCGAAGATATATTCCCGTTGATGGACGCGATATTAGCAAACATCCAGCCGCCGCCAATTAGCGAGGGTACTTTGCAAATGCAGATCACATCGTTAGATTATTCTTCGTTCGTTGGTCGTATCGCTATCGGCCGTGTTGCCCGCGGTACTATCAAAGAAAACATGCCGGTATCATTGGTAAAACGCGATGGTACTATCCAAAAAACAAGAATAAAAGAACTATATACTTTTGAAGGCTTAGGTAAGGTTAAAGCTACCGAAGTTAGCGCCGGCGATATTTGCGCAGTTGTAGGTATTGAAGGTTTTGATATTGGCGATACCATTGCCGATTTTGATAAACCGGAGCAATTGGAAGTTATCCATATTGATGAGCCTACCATGAACATGTTGTTCACCATCAATACCTCACCATTTTTTGGTAAAGAAGGTAAATTTGTAACCTCGCGCCACTTACGTGACCGTTTGTACAAAGAGATGGAAAAAAACCTGGCGTTAAAGGTTGTTGAGACCGAATCGCCTGACTCTTACTTAGTTTATGGTCGTGGTATTCTTCACTTATCCGTATTGATCGAGACCATGCGTCGCGAAGGATATGAGTTACAAGTGGGCCAGCCGCAGGTAATTGTTAAAGAAATTGATGGTGTTAAATGCGAGCCGGTAGAAACCCTGATCGTTGATGTACCGGGTGATGTTGCAGGTAAAGTTATTGAATTGGTAACCCAACGTAAAGGCGACCTGTTGGTAATGGAGCCTAAAGGCGACTTACAACACCTGGAGTTTGATATCCCTGCACGTGGTATTATTGGTTTACGTAACAACGTATTAACCGCAACCGGTGGCGAGGCTATTATGGCTCACCGCTTTAAAGCTTATGAGCCGTGGAAAGGTCCTATCCCCGGCCGCTCAAACGGTGTATTGGTATCAATGGATACCGGTAAAACTACTGCGTTTGCTATTGATAAATTACAGGACCGTGGCCGTTTTCACATTGATCCGGGAGTTGATGTTTATGAAGGCCAGGTATTGGGCGAGCACATCCGCGACAATGATTTGGTTATTAACTTAACTAAAGGCAAGCAGTTAACCAACATGCGCGCATCTGGTAGCGATACCAACGTACGTATTGCGCCTGCTATTAAATTCTCATTAGAAGAATCAATGGAGTATATCCAGGCTGATGAATACATTGAGGTTACCCCTCAAAGTATCCGTATGCGTAAAATATACCTGAATGAAAATGAGCGTAGAATTAACGCCAAAAAGTTTCAGTCGTAAATAGCGATTACAAACATACCAGTAACAAAAAGGGCTCCGTAATTGCGGAGCCTTTTTTGTTGCCGGTGGCCTGTACCGGTTTTTTATAGATATAGGTATTCTTAATTTAATGTTAATTAATAGTTAATCACAGGTTATAAAAAGGCTTTTTAAATGCGTTTAGTCGCTATTATTCGGGGTGGATTACCTTTTTTGTAACTAAAAGGAAATTTTTATTTGGTTTTTTAAATGCCGTTTTTATATATTTGATTAACTTAACAGTTTAACCTAATCTTAAAACACATGAGAAATTTTACAAAAAGCGGCCTGCTTTCTGCATTGGCCGTGAGCGCACTTCTGGCGCCTTCCTGCAAAAAAGCAAACCAGGCAAACCTTAACAGTAGCTTAAATCAGACAACTCAGCAAACCCAGTTTATCAGGGGGCAAAAAGATCAAAGTTTAAATTCAAGCCTTGTTGCTTATTGGCCTATGGATGGTAATGGCACAGATCTTTCCGGTAACGGCCATACAGCTACCATTACTGGTGCTGTATCTGCAACAACAGATCATTTCGGTAACACAGGCCGCGCCCTGTATTTTAACAATAGCCCTACTACCGGCAGTTTTATGACTGTTTTGGACGCCGCTGATTTGCGACTTTACAATACAGATTACACTATAAATGCCTGGGTTAATTTAGATATCTATAATGCAAGCTATGGCTCACAAGTGCTGTCTAAGTTAGACAGCAGCCCCAGTGGCTGGGGCTGTAGTATTACAGGCAATATATATGGCTACGGCCCTGGCCGTAGCTACTTTGGTATAGGTGCACATGGCTTAGGTAATGCCGTAAGCCACGGAACTGTAAGTACCGGTAGCTGGCATATGGTGTCATATGTATACCATAACAGTACTTATAATATGGACATGTATATAGATGGTGTGCTCGATACTGTCCGTAATACGGGAGTGCCAACTAGTTATTCAACTACTAATTTGACTATTGGTTATGCCGGCGCGTCATCCAGCTATTATTTCACAGGTGCTATGGATGAAATAAGAGTATATTCCAAAGCACTAACCGCTTCTAATATTTCTGATTTGTATACTGCACCTAACCCAACCGGGCTACTTGCTTATTGGTCGTTTGATGGCAACGCCAATGATGTTTCAGGCAACGGCAATAATGGCACAGCATATAACGTTACCTCGACAACCGACCGTAATGGAGTAAGCGGTAATGCGTACGCTTTCAATGGAACAAGTAGTTATGTTACTGTTCCGGATAATGTAGCTTTACGGTTAAATAATACTGACTACACCCTCAATGCCTGGGTTAGAGTAAATAGCTATGGTTCATCCGGAATGCAAATGATAGCCAAGCGTTCGTCAACCGCAACAGGTTATGGCTGGAGCCTGACAACATCCGGCTATGATTTTTTTGGCCCGGGTGGGGGTACAACCAGCTCAACAGGTACAACATTTGTCAGTGCAAGCGCAACCAATTGGCACATGATTACAGTAACCTATCAATATTCAACGGGGACACTCACTCATTATGTGGATGGGGTCGCAGCCGGAAGCTACTCATCGGGGTTCCCAACACCAAGCGCTACAACTACTGATCCTTTAGTTATCGGAAGAGATAATATCGGTCCAAATTATTTCTTCAACGGAGCAATAGATGATGTAAGAATTTATAACAAATTGCTTACCACGACAGAAATCACCGCTTTGAAAAACACACTTTATTAAACAATACTTAAATTGTTAAGTAAAAAAGAGCCGCACAATGCGGCTCTTTTTTTGTTTGGCTGTAACCGGTATATTTGCGTTTTAATAAAGTGATGAAGAGATATTTTTTGGCCTGTTTAATCTTGCTTGCGGGCTTATTTTTTAATTCCTGTAAAAAAGAGGTAAGATCAAGCCAGATATGCCTGCACGAATCATCAATTGATTATTTAAAAAGATGGGCCGTTGAGGCAACCGAAACGGATGTCCGTGACGCTGATGGCAAACTAATTAGTCACCATATAACCCACCCAAGCGGCTACTTCCAGATCAATGGCGACTTTACTTACAATTTGTTTAGTGATGACGCCCCGGTAAACGGCAAATGGAACATTAACAGGGACTGTGAATTTGTGCTTAACCCAACTACCGCTAAAGAACGCAGGTTTTCGGTTATCCGGCTGTCGGATGATTCATTGACCCTGAAGCAAACCGTTGGGCATACTACCATTCTGCAACGCTATACGGCGTTTAAATGCCCCACACTGGCCAGTCTGCAATTTAGATGGGATAATGTTTTTACACTTGAGGCGCCTTATGGCCCTGATACGGTTTTTAAAGCAATTTATTTAAAACAGCCGGGCTATTTTAAACTAAACCCCGACGCAAGTTATAATTTAGTAATGGGCCCGGTAAATGGCATGCCGCCACCACCGCCGTTAAACGGTACCTGGGGTATCGCCCAACCCGGTTGCCTGATTGTACTGGATAAACGGAAGGTAAACGAGCGGTACTTCGAGGTGCAAAAGTTAACTAAGGACTCGCTGGTGATATGGCGAAAAGATACCATAGCCAAAATAAACTATCTGCAGCATTATATGAAGCATAAATAGTTGTAATGACAGGAAAAGTTCTATTTTAGCTGCATAATCTAACCTTAAAATGAAAAACATTGCCTTATTGTGTGTTACAGCTATTCTGTTAAGTATGGGTAGTTCGTGTAAAAAGTTTGATCCTGTTAAGGCAACTACACCCCCCATCCCGACACCCACCATTGATAGTTTAAAAACAGGACTGATAGCCTATTATGCTTTTAATAACAATTCAACCACCAGTGCAGTTGATTCATCAGGTAATGGCAACACGGCAACAGCCGATAGCATTAAATTAACGGCTGACAGATCAGGTAATCCGCATTCGGCTTATTTATTTAATGGAACAAGCAGTTTTTTAATGGTTAAAGATAACCCGGCGTTACGATTAAGCAATACGGATTTTACGATAAACACATGGGTTAATTTAACACATTACAACACCTCTTCGGGTTCTTTCGTGCTTTCAAAAAGGGGCACGGGGTCTGCTAACGGCTGGGGTTCATCTATCACCGGATTTGCTGTAAACGGCACTAATATTTTGGGCGCACCCTTTTTTAACGTATCCGGCGGAACCGACCCGGCGGCGGTAGGTATAAATAGCATCCAGTTAAATAAATGGTACATGCTAACCACGGTATACAATGTGCAAAAACAGCAGATAAGCCTTTATATCAATGGTGTTTTAAATAGTGTGACCGGGCAGATACCTACACCAAATGCCAGCACGGCGGCTGATTTGTATATCGGCAGTGATAACCGTAACACGGGCAGTAACGGATATTATCTTTACGGCGCGCTTGACGAAATACGTTTGTACAGCCGCGCTTTAAGCCTTAATGACATCCAAAAATTATACGTTTACGCAAAATAGGTGAACGGTAATTTACCCGATTGTTAAACAAGGATTTTTACACCTGTGCAAAAAAGAATTAACTTAGCCGGATGAAAGGTAATGACCGCCTGTACCCCAGTATATTTAATCCGCGTTATGTGGTGCTTACCCAATTAAGGGATGCAACTGTTAAGAAAATTGAAGAGCTTACTGCTAATAATAAGAACCAGGTTTTAATAGATTTTGGCTGTGGCGATATGCCATATAAACCGGTTATTGAACCTCACGTTGGTAAATACCTGGGTGTCGACCTGGAAATGAACCCCCGGGCCGACCATCATATCGGTTTTGACAGTAAAACCACCCTGCCTGATAATTATGCCGATATCATCCTGTCCAACCAGGTGTTGGAGCATGTTGATTCGCCGGAAGGCTATCTGCAGGAAGCCTGGCGCCTGTTAAAGCCCGGCGGCTCTATGATCCTGACCACGCATGGCTACTGGCTGTATCACCCCACACCAAATGATTACTGGCGCTGGACGGGCGCCGGATTAAAAAAGACCGTTGAAAAAGAAGCTTTCACGCTAGCCTCATTTACCGGTGTGCTGGGCCTTACCGCAAGCGGGCTGCAATTGTTCCAGGATGGGATATTGTTTAAATTACCGCGGTTTTTGGTTCCGGTATGGTCTGTCATCATGCAGGGTATCATTAATTTGTTTGATAAACTGCACTCGCAGGCGCAGCGCGACCGCGACGGTGCTTTGTATATTGTGGTTGCCCAAAAACCACTATAATGAATATTTAAGTACCTTTGTGGACGACTAAAATCAAATCTATTCCCCGTATTATAAATGGAAGAAAAAATAGACCGTGAAAACGTAGTATCATATTATGACGAGCACGTTAAGTACAAACTAAACGACTATATTATTGTCAATCCGCGGATTGAATTTGGCTGGAAAACCATTATGCGTTTTGCGCCCGAAGCACCGTTACGCATTTTAGAAGTAGGCTGCGGTATGGGCAGCATTTGTAACCGTATGCATAAGCAGTGGCCAAATGCACATGTTACCGGTATTGATATCAGTACCATGTCTATCCAGATAGCGCAAAAGCTGTTCGCGGATGATAAGCTTGATTTTAGAGAAACCATATTAACCCCCGAAACATTTAAAGACGAACAGTTTGACCTGATTGTTTTTATGGATGTTTACGAACATATAGCTGTTGAGGACAGGCCCGCGGTACACGCCGCGCTGGCAAAAATATTAAGGAACAAAGGTAAAATTGTACTTACTGTGCCCACACCGCATAACCTTAAATGGTGCCTGGTTAACCGCCCCGAAACTATGCAGCCGGTGGATGAGCATATTACGTTTAGTGTAATAGGCAAGCTGGCAGAGGATACAGGTACCGAGGTGATCCTTTATCACCAGAAAGATGTTTGGCACACGGCCGATTATACGCACATAGTGCTTGAAAAGAACGACGATTTTTTAACCGCGTTTTTTACACCAAAACCGGTAACCGCGGCCCAAAGGACAGAAAGGATAATCGGTAAAGCAAAAGCCAGGTTAGGCAGTTATTTCCGTAAGGCTTTTGTTCGCCGCAAATTAGGATAAACATGGATAGCGGCTACACCTTGTGCATTATAAAGCCTAATAAATCCTCTTTTTCTGAAACGTTTGTACAGGCGCATATCGACCTGCTGGCCGGCAATAAGCTGGTATTGTATGGTGGTGCGTTCCCTGTTTATGATAATGAGGATAAGCCGCTTATCAAATCAAAATGGGGGCTTTTAAGCTATTTGTTCCAGAAAAAAGTTTTAAAGCGTAAACGCATAGCTGTCAGAACCAACGCCCTGAAATGCTACCTGGTTGAAAAACACGTTGATGCCGTATTTGCTGAATATGGCATGGTAGGCGCAATGGTAACCCAGGCCTGCAAACAAGCCAATGTTCCGCTGGTCATTCATTACCATGGTGCCGACGTATATAACCGCAGCACTGTTTCGGAGTATAAGGATCTTTACCGGGATGCGTTTAATTATGCCAGCGCTTTTATTTCCGTATCGGCGGATATGGTTGAAAAATTAAAGGAAATGGGCGCCCCTGCTGATAAGATCTACAACGCTTCATGCGGGGTTGACACTGAAGATTTCCCGCTGGCAGATATTTCAAATTCGCCCCGTAATTTTTTAGCGATAGGACGGTTTGTAGAAAAAAAGTCGCCTTCATCAGTGGTAAAGGCATTTAAAATTGTGGCCGATAAATTCCCCGACGCCAAATTATGGATGGTTGGAGACGGCCCGCTGTTTGAGGAAACAAAAAAACTGGTTGGCAATTTAAATCTGCAATCGCAGGTAACCCTGGCGGGGGTCTTGAATAAGACACAGATTAAAGAGCTGATAAAAAACATGCGCGCCTATGTGCAGCATTCGGTAACTGCTGCTGATGGCGACAGGGAAGGTACCCCGGTATCGGTACTTGAGGCATCCTCATCAGGGCTGCCGGTAGTGTCAACACGCCATGCCGGTATAAAAGAAGCGGTTATTGACGGTGTTACCGGCTTTTTAACCGCCGAACATGATATAGACGGTATGGCGCAGGGAATGATTAAATTAGCCGGGTCGCCCGGGCTGGCAGTTAAATTAGGCAAAGCCGGACGCGGGCATATAATGCTCAACTACCATATCAAATCGCGTATAGCTTTGCTTGACAGTATCATACAAAAAAGCATTAAATGAATTTATTAAAGAAACAGGGGTTTTATAACAGCATTATCTTGTATGCCGGTACCGCGCTTGGTTTCTTTAATCTGGTAGTTTTATTTCAGCGGATTTTAACGCTCGAAGAAATAGGTTTTTTTGCCATTATGAATACTATTACGCTGCTGTATGCGCAAATTGCATCGGTAGGTATAAATAATATTATATTTAAATATCTCCCCGATTTTCGCAGTGATGATAAAAAGCATGGTGGCTTTGTAACCTTTGTAATTGCGTGGTGTGTTATCAGCTTCGTTTTATTTACCCTTGTCTTTCTGTTTTTCCAGAATTCAATTATAAGGCATTACAGCCATAAACCGGGATCTGAACTGCTGGTCCGGTATTTTTATTATTTAATCCCGTTGTCCTTCTTAACCATGGTTTATACGGTGATAGAGAGCCTGGCTATTACGGTTTTTAAAAACGTGCTGTCCTCATTCTTACGCGAGGTGCTATTGCGTGTATTTACGCTGGTAAGTGTATTATTAATAGAAGCGGCACTTATTACCTATCACGATTTTTTATCCATATACCTGGCCGCCAATATAGCCATGATAGCTATCCTGTTATTTTACGTGTACCGCGGGCGCGATTTTAAACTGGGCCGGATATCGCCGCAAATTGTAAGTCAGAAAAAAGAATTTGTTAAATATGGTTTTTATACTCTTTTAAGCAGTACCTCGGCAGCGTTGATACTAAACCTTGATAACATAATGTTAATGGCGTTAAGCGTAAAAAATGAACTGCCGATAATTGCCATTTATACCACATTTTTTGCCATAGCCCTAGCTATAAGCTTACCTGCCAAGGCATTGAACCGTACATCATTACAAATTATAGCGCAGGCCTGGTCTGATAACGATTTGCCTAAAATTGGCAAGATCTATTATAAAACATCGGTAATGCAAATGTTAATAGGATCGTTATTATTTATCGGGATTGTCGTAAACAGGAATTTTCTGATTAACGTGTTGCTGCATAAACATAAAGATGAGTTTACCACCTATTTTAATGTATTTATTGTAGTGGGCCTTGGGTTTTTAACAGACATTACCGGCGGGGTAAACGGCTATATCATTAACTTATCCAAACATTATAAGTTTACCACCTACTTTATTGTCGGGTCGGTGTTTTTTTGCGTAGCCGCAAACTGGCTGCTTATCCCGCGGATAGGGATGATGGGCGCCGCCATAGCTTATTTCATGACCATGTTTATCCTTAATTTTTTATACTGGATCTATGTAAAACTGAAATTTGGCCTGCAGCCTTTTGGCAGGACACATGTATCGATTATCATTATCAGTATAATTACTTTATTAACCGGTTTATATTTACCGCTGGGGCATGATATATATATAGACCTGATCTTACGGTCGGCAGTGGTTGCAGTTATTTATTTATCATTGGCCTATCTGCTTAAAATATCTGATGATGTAAACCAGTTAATTGATAGTGTTTTTAAATTTACCAGGAAATAACAACGATGCAGGAAGTTAACAGTAGCGAAAATCTTAAAACAGCCTATGATCATTATTATGAAAATAATGATGAAACCTGGCGCATGCTGGGCGCCAAATATAAGGTTGAGCATATTTTAGCCGTTTGTAAAGGATATACTTTTGATAAAGTGCTGGAAGTTGGTGCAGGCGACGGCGTAATTTTAAAGCTGCTGGCCGAACGCGGTTTTGCGCCCGAGTTACACGCGGTTGAGCTGTCTGCAAGCGGAGTGGAGCGGATAAAAGAAAGAAACATAGCCGCCATAAAATCTGTACAGGAGTTTGACGGCTATCATTTACCGTTTGAAGATGACAGCATGGACCTGATCATCCTTACCCATGTATTGGAGCATGTTGAGCATGAGCGGTTACTGCTGCGCGAACTGAAACGTGTTGCCAAAATGGTACTGATTGAAGTGCCCCGCGATTACCGGGCAGGGGTGGACAGCCGCATTAAACATTTCCTGGCTTACGGGCATATTAATGTTTATACGCCAACCTCACTCCGTTATTTGTTGCTGACGGAAGGATTTGAAGTGGTAAAGGATCTGACGGATACCATAGCGCCCGAAGTAACCAGGTTCTATACATTCAATACCCTGAAAAAGCCCAGGAATTTTTTAACTTCTTTTAAAATAGACCTGGAACACTCGATAAAAAAGCTCGCGGCTGCTATATTTGGTAAAAAGGTAGAAGAACAATTTGCTAATTATTATACCGTTCTGTGTAGAAAAGCAGACCATCAACCAGAGATATTTTAATGCAGAACCTTGCGCCCATAGCCCTGTTTGTCTATAACCGCCCCGACCATACGCGCCGTACCCTGGCCTCGCTGCAGCAGAACCTGTTAGCTGCCGACTCGGCGTTATTTGTGTTTTCTGACGGGCCGAAAACGGCTGCTGACGTTGCAAAAGTTGACGAGGTGAGGGCATTAATTGACGGGCTTACCGGTTTTAAATCGGTTAAACTGATTGCCCGTAAGGAAAACATGGGGCTTGCCAATTCAATCATAATGGGGGTAAGCCAGTTGGTGAGCGAGTTTGGAAAGATCATTGTATTTGAGGACGACCTGATCTCGTCGCCCTATACCCTGCAGTATTTTAACGAAGGGCTAACCCGGTATCAAAACGATGATGCAGTAATGCATATCGGCGCCTACATGTATGAGCTGGATGATAAATCCCTGCCCGATACTTTTTTTTACCGCATAGCCACCAGCTGGGGCTGGGCCACCTGGGCGCGTGCCTGGCGCGATTTTGAACCGGATATTGACAAATTGATGGCGCAGTTTGACCTGGAAAAGAAATATGATTTTTCGATAGAATATACCATGAACTTCTGGAAGCAAATGGAGGAGTTTAAGGCCGGCAGAAACAATTCGTGGGCCATCCGGTGGTATGCGTCGATTTTCTTAAAAGGAGGGCTTACGCTCAATCCTGCGCGCTCACTGGTGCATAACATAGGGCATGATGGTACCGGGGTGCATTCAAATATCGAAAACATGTACGGGGTTAGCGTGGCCCAACAGCCGGTAATCCAATTCCCGGAGGAAATCAAAGAGAACGCCCAGGCGCACCAGGCCATTAAGCGCTTTCTGAAAAACCGCAAGGGTACGCTCATGCAAAGGGGCATGCGCCTGTTTAAGCAATGGAAAATAAAGCGCGGGGCTAAGAACTAGCGCCTACTTTACTGCAACCGGAACCAGCTTATAACTTTCTTTAATAACCGCTTCATTTACCGCTTTAACCCGGTCTGTCTCCATTTTCTCAACGGCGCGATCATAAGTCAATACGCCGTTTACTTCGTGTTCCACATCGGTAGTTTGCGTATAGATAGCTACGCTCAGGCCCCGGTACTTCATCAGTTGTTCTACCTGGTTTAGTAAAAGCACATACCTGTCGGTTAACCGTGTTTTGGTTGGTTCATAGGCATAGGCATCGTTTTCTACCGGCCACATGTGGCCCCTCACAAACAAGCCAACACCGCCAAATTCGCCCAAGGAGGCCGCACGGTGCTCGTCCGGTTTTGAAGCCCCGTTGGGGCCCACATAAATATGCGTATCCACATAATCACCATTCCCCGGATCGCCATAGGCTTTTTGATAGTCAGGGTTGTTGTTGAACCCGGAGTTGCCGTTTACCAGCCTTGACGGATCGTACTGTTTAACCCAATCGGTTATATTTTTAACATCAAATGCGCCCCAGTTTTCATTAAAAGGTACCCAGGTGATGATAGAAGGCGAATTATAATGGTCATCTATAATGGCTTTTAATTCTTTCCTGAATTCCTTGCGGGTTTTTAGGGTATCTTCATTCTGGTACCAAATGGCTGGCATATCCTGCCAAACCAACAGGCCTAATTTATCAGCCCAGTAATAAAACCGCTGCGGCTCGGTCTTCATGTGTTTCCTGATGAGGTTATAGCCTGCGTTTTTAGTGAACTGGATATCAAATTTAAGCGCTTCTTCTGTTGGGGCTGTTAAAATGCCATCGGGCCAGTAACCCTGATCAAGCAAGCCGAGCTGCATAATAAACCTGCCGTTGATTAATGGCCGGTTAACACCATTAACCCTGCCTAATTTAATATCGCGCATGCCAAAATAGCTTTTTACCTCGTCTGCAACGCCGCCATGTGTATCTGCCAGGCTGATCTTCAGATCATACAAAAAAGGCTCATCAGGCGACCAGAGTTTAGGCGCCTTTAGCGGTAAGTAAAAATAAGTACCGCCGACCGATTCGGTTTCTGAAACTACCTTATTCCCATCCAGAGCTACGGCGGTCACTTTTCCACCGCCGCTGGTGTTCACCAATACTTTTAAGCGGCTGTTGGCCAAATCGGGCAGCAGCCGGATATTCTGTATGTAGTTTTTATTAACAGGCTCCAGCCATACGGTTTGCCATATACCTGAGCAAAAAGTATAATCGCCACGCGGGCCGCTTTTGCCCGACGGCACGCGGCCGTCATTTAAATCCTGCACCGCTACCACAAGTGTATTTTTACCGTTTATTAAATATGGGGTAATGTTGAAACTAAAGCCATCATAGCTTCCTTCGTGATAGCCTGCCTTATGGCCGTTAACAAATAAAGTGGCATGATGGGCAACGCCATCAAAATGAATGATGACCTGTTTGTTTTTCCAGTCGGCGGGGATCTCTACGCTACGGCGGTACCACATATTAATTTCCTGGCCACGCTGTATGCCGGATAATACAGACTCAGGGCAATAGGGCACCCGGATTTTTTCTGTCACATTATCAAAAGTGATCGATTTTTCCGGAGCGAGCGCGTCAGCCGTGTTTTTACCGCCACGGTAATCCCATTGGCCGTTTAAGCATAGCCAATCCCGGCGCTGCAACTGCGGCCTTGGATAGTCAGGGAAAGGGACGGCGGCGGTCATAGCAGCCCTGGTCCATGCCGTAGGTAGCTTAGCTTCCTGGGCAAACAGATCAGAACAGATCATAAAGAAGAACAGGAATAACAGTTTGGCCCGATTGGTATTCATAATATATTGGTCTTTTAAAACGTATTATAAATTGATAAGCCGGAGACGCAAAACATTTTGCCCCGCGGTTGTTATTTCGTTGCCTTCAGCACAATGTAGGGCGACAGCGCCTTACTCTCAAACGGAACCAGCTTAGTTACAACCTTACCGGCAAACCACAGGCTTTTAACAAATGCTTTTGCCAGGGCAGATTGCGTGCCCTTGTTTTCCAACCACATCGAAAATTTACCGTAGTAATATGATTCTACTTCGGTTAAACCCAATTGCCTGCAACAGTCGGCAAGCAGAGCAGGGTCCATGCATTCAATATAGTGTTTATTGTAATTCTCCAGGTCAAATTTACGCTGCACCCAGCCATTGATGCTTTTAAAATTGGGCAGGGTTATAAATAGCGTGCCGCCGGTTTTTAAAAACGGCAGGTGCGTTTCAATAATCGCTTTGGTGTCTTTAAAATGTTCTATCAGGCCAAAGGACAATACCATATCATATTGTTCAACTGGCTTATACGTAAACAGATCGGCTTCAATTACTTTAATGTCGTCTTGTTTTAAACCGTTTTTTTCCAGTAATTCGTTTATCAGTCCCGGGTGGATAAAATAATCAAACAGGGTGGTGTCCATGTTCTCATATTTTTTCAGGTAGATAGCGTAATAACCGGGGAAACCGCCCAGCTCGATAGCTGTTTGTGCACCTTTTTGCGCTTTGATCTTTCCCAGTATATCACCAAAAATATAATCACGCTTAATGTTGAATATCAGGCCCAGTCTTGATTCCCAAAATGCTTTCCAAAAAGAACGGTCGGTTAAGTTATTATCCATTAATGCTGTAGCCTGATTTTTATAATTTATCTTTTGGTGCTAATATCCTGGCCGGGTTACCCACTGCCACGCTGTTAGCCGGTATGCTTTTGGTTACTACTGATCCGGCGCCAATAATTACGTTGTCGCCAATTTCAATATCACCGATAATCACCACATTGGCGCCGATATCAACATTATTGCCGATGCGCGGGCAACGGCCAAATGTGCCGTCGGCTTGTTTTTTATGGCCGATGGTGGTTGAGTTTCTTAATACACAATTGTCGCCGATTACAACCCCCAGGTTAACTACCAGCGCCTGCCCGTGATATAGCGACAGGCCCTTACCCACCGTGGTTTTGCGCGGTAATTCAATCCCCCAAACCCATTCAACCAGATACCGGTAAAACATCAGGTACGGAAAAAAGATCACCTTGGTAACCATCGACCGGTTAATGAGCGATACCAGCCTGAACATAAACATCACCAGCTGCCCCTTAAAATTTCTCCGGTTTGATTGCCAATCCTGAAATAAATAGCTCATGCCTGTTTAATGCTTTGGGTGTTTGTTTATTGAATAACCAAAAGTAAAATTTTTCGGCGGAATATGTGACAGAAAATGGGGTAATAAAGGGGCCCCCTCAACCCGCGGAGTTAGCCCACGGCATTCGGCATTTTATTATTATAATTGTGACAATGAAAATAAGCCTCATCAATACGTCTGATGCCGGTGGCGGCGCACCCGCTGCCTGCCTGCGCCTTTTAAAGGCCTTAACCGGACAAAATGTTGATGCCCGCTTATTGGTTCAATACAAAAAAACCGGCGATGAACATGTCACCGCGATTGTTAATAGCTTCGTAACCAAATTAAAAGCGCAGTTAGATTTTTTGCGCGAGCGGATCCCGTTCATACTTTTTCATGAAAAAGACAAATCGGTTCGGTTTGCTTTCTCAACTGCTAACGTGGGTACGGATATTGTTAAAAATCCGCTTGTCGCTGGTGCTGATATCATCCACCTTCACTGGACAAACTCCGGCTTTTTATCCATAGCCGATCTGAAACGACTGGTTGATACCGGTAAACCCATTGTATGGACCCTGCATGACATGTGGACGTTTACCGGCGGCTGCCATTACTCGGGCACCTGTAATCATTTTATAAATGAATGCGGTAACTGCCCTTTTTTACGCGATGCAGGTGACAATGATATCTCGCATAGCGGCTGGCTGCGCAAGGCCGCTTTATATGCCGGGGCAAAAAACATAACCTTCGTTACCTGCAGCCGGTGGCTGGCCGGCGTTGCCAAGCAAAGTTCGCTTTTGAAAGATTTCAGGATCGAGTCGATCCCGAATCCGATTGACATCAACACTTTCTTGCCGAAGGATAAAGCGGCGGCACGCAGGCAACGCGACATCGACCCGTCAGCTAAAATAATTTTGTTTGGCGCCGCAAACATTAACGACAGGCGCAAGGGCATAAGCTATCTGGTTGAGGCCTTACATATTCTGAAAGCCGGTTATCCGCAGAGCGAAAAGACCGAAATTGTGATATTTGGTAAGAACAACCATTTTGATGTGAGCCGGCTGCCCTTTAAGGTACATGAGTTAAATCTGATCCGTTCGCAGGATGAGCTGGCTGATATTTACAGCATGGCTGATGTGTTTGTAACACCATCTTTAGAAGATAACTTGCCCAATACCATTATGGAAGCAATGGCCTGCGGCACGCCCGTTGTGGCTTTTAATACCGGTGGGATACCTGAAATGGTAGATCATCAACAAAACGGTTACCTGGCCGGGTTTAAATCGGCCACCGATATGGCCAAAGGACTGCACGAAATACTTAACGCAGTTAACGCTGCAGAACTGTCGGCCGGCGCCCGCCAAAAAGTACTGGATAATTATACCAATGAAAATGTTGCCGGGCAATATATCAACCTGTATCAATCCATCTTTAATAAATGAAAGCCGCACAGCCCATATTATCTGTAATTACGATTGTTTATAACAACGCGAAGTATATTGAGCGTACCATGCTTTCGGTATTGAACCAGACGTACCGGGGCATTGAATATATCGTGATAGACGGCCGGTCAACCGATGGCACGCTTGAGGTCATCGAAAAATATAAAAGCCGCGTTGCCAAACTCATCAGCGAAAAAGACAAAGGTATTTATGATGCCATGAATAAAGGCCTGGCCGCGGCGACGGGCGACTACGTGCTTTTCATGAACTCGGCAGATGAGTTTTATGCAGACGACACCGTGGCAAACGTTTTTGCTACCGCGCCTGATGCCGATATTTATTATGGCGAAACTGAAATGATAGACGAGGAGGGAAGGAGCCTTGGCCGCCGCCGCCATAAAGCCCCGGCCAATTTTACGTGGCGAAGCTTTAAATACGGCATGAGTGTAAGCCACCAGGCTATCTATATTAAACGATCATTGGTTGAACCGTATGACCCCCGGTACCAGTTAAGCGCGGATATCGACTGGATACTACGTGCGGTTAAAAAAGCTAAGCGCATTGTCAATGTAAATCAATATGTTGCCAGGTACCAGGTGGGTGGCATGTCAAAATTAAAACACCGGCAAAGTCTGGCCGAGCGGTTTGATATTATGAAACGGCATTATGGGTTGTTACCAACCCTGTTTAACCATGCGGTAATCGCTTTTAACCTGGGATGGTATTGGTTGAGGAATAGAAGGACTAATGATTAAGCCCTTGTCATTATAATGATAAGGACTAATAAAAAAAGGTGCTGAGTAAAACTCAGCACCTTTTTTTATTAGTGAGCATTAGCTTACGCTTTCTTACCTGTCGGTTTCTTTTTATTCTCGGTATAGCCGGCAAAACCTAATGCCAGTATCAGCAATACAGATCCGGCTAATGAAATATCCTCGCCGGCGTAGTACGATACCGGGTGGAAAATAAATTCGACTTTATGCAGTCCAACCGGTATTTGGGCGGCACGTAGCAAATAGTCGGCACGGAAGTACGGGGTTTCAACACCGTCAATATACATTTTCCAGCCTTTGTTATAATAGACCTCAGAGAACACCGCAATTTGCGACGTGGTTGAGCTGCTTTGATAAGTCATGTGGTCCGGGTTATAGTTTACCAGTTTTATCGTCGCGTTGGTATCTATCAATGATGATTTTTCATCAATCAGACTTTTGTATTTCTGATCAATGATGGCTGTTTCTTTCGGTGCGAAACTGCTGATGGCTTCCATTTCCTCATCGGCATTTTTTGCATATTTAACATGCTGCACAAACCAGGCATGGCCACAGGCGGTGTTGTTTACCTGCATATTAAGACTTTGTGTTTTTGGGTCCTGGGTGATGATGTATTTAACATTCATCATATCTAAAACGTCATGATTGATGCTTTTTGAGAATTGATTATCCAATATTTCCTGGTAACGTTTTAAACGTGCCGCCGAATATCCGCTAAACGACTTATGGAAAAACGGATTTACCAAATCATAGGTTTGAGATACAGTACTGTCAAATACCTTGAAATCAGGATCGGTATCCCGGGCGATGAATTGATCTACCACCCGCGGTTGGGGTTTGTTCGATTCCTGCTTCTCTGTGAAGTTTTCATCTTTCAGGTAGCGCTTGTCTATCTGCCATACATCAACTAAGATCAATACCAAAAAGCTGATTGATAATACAGTAACATTTATTTTGTGTTTGATAAATGCCCATAGTATTGCAAAAGCAATCAGGACAAATAATAAGGAGCGTATAGCGTCCGCACGTTCAAGGGCCAGCCTGTCCTTAACAATAGCGTTTGATACTGCTGTAGCTACGTTGGTATCGTTTTGTAACGCCTGCGCAAGTGCCTGTACGCCATTTGCCTGCTCTGCTGATCTGAAGCTCAATAATACTTCCGGCAACGCTATCAGTACCAATAGCAGGCCGCCGGTTATATACAGGGCAATTTTAAGCTTTTTAAAAATCTCTTTGCTGTCAGCAGCCTCAATAACCTCTTTAATAGCCAGGAACGCCAGTATAGGGAAACACAGGGCTGCGACCGCCAGTACAGATTCTACCGTGCGGAATTTATTGTAAAGCGGAAAGTAGTTAAAAAATATATCGGACACATAAGGCCAGTTGCCGCCAAAAGAAAGAAGCATGGTTAAAACAACGGTAGCCAGCAACCACCATTTTACGCGGTTTTTAACAACCAGCAAGCCAAATATAAACAAGAAACAAATAGCCGCACCAAAGTAAAACGGTCCGCTGGTATTGGGTTTAGTGCCCCAGTAAGTGCCCATGCCCGGGAAGCCGCCAATTTGGTTAGCCAATCTTATGGCTTGATCTTCCGGAACATTGCGCGCTGTAAACACCTTCACTGTTTCAGAATTTTGATCCAGCATTTCGGTCGAGCTGCCGCCACCGTAAGCATTGGGCACTAAAAATGTAAAACATTCGCCAACGCTTTGGCTGTAAGTATAGGCATAGTCTTTGGCAAGTCCGCTGCTTGGCTCAGTTGTATGTTGGGTTAAGTTTGATTGTCCTCTTATCGTTTCTTTACCATAATCATAAGTGCTCCAAAGTATTGACGCATTTACGGTTATTGCCAATAATAATGCCCCTCCCAGGTATGCCAATGATTTTAAATACGGCGCGGTGTTTTTGGCTTTTATGGCGTGATATAATTCAATGCCCGCTAAAATAAGGATAGCCAGCATAAGGTAATAAGTCATTTGTATATGGTTGGCCCTGATCTCCATCGTAAGAAAAAGCGCCGTAAGTGCTCCGCCCAATATGTATTTGCCACGCAAGGTTAGTATTATACTGGCCAGTATAGGTGCAAAAAAGGCTATTGCATAGGCCTGGTTAGAGTGCCCCGCCACCAGTAAAATTATATTGTAGGATGAAAAGGTAAAAGCTATGGCGCCTGCTGCCGATAGCCAGGGGTTCAACTTTAATACGATGAACAGAAAATAAGTGCCCAATAAAAAAATCAGAACTGTGTCAATAGGGTTAGGGAATACTACTTTTAAAGCATGGATAACATGCGTAGTTACGTTAGCCTTGTAAGGCGCCCATAGCTGAAAGGCCGGCATGCCGCCAAATATCTGGTTCGTCCATAAAATAGTAGTGTCTTTGGCTTTATAAGCGTCAATTTCTGTTGCCGAGGACTGGGCGCCGGTAACGTCCGCCTGCCCTAATGTTTTTCCCTGGAAAGCAGGTGTGAAATATAAAAAGCATATCACTATAAAAATTCCGGCGATGGCGAAGTGAATGCCGTTGCGCTTAAACCAGTTATTCATCTGAGTTGTTTATTATGGATAATAAATTAATGCTCAAAAATAGAAAATTGCCTGACAATAGGAATTATATGTTTGAAAGGTTTTATCAGAGTTGGTTGTGGGCAATATAAAACAGGAATAAAATGCCTGTCCAGCTTATTACATAGGCAATTATTACCGGTTTGGTAAATTCCTCGATATTTCTGCGGATGTTGAAATAATTGTAAGTGATTAAAAGAGCAATAGTCAGTAAAAAGAACCAGTTGATCTTGGCATCAACCGTAAACAGGGTACAGCAAACCACGTAGTTGGCAATGATAAGTAAAGCGTATTTTGGCGTATTGTTATGATTACGCCTGCGCTTAAATATTTCGCCGGTTGATTCCATTTAGGTTTTTTTATTTTACTTCTTCGTAGTCAACAAATTCGCCCTCACTGTCGGGGAACTTGCCTTTTTTTCGGTCTTCGGGCACATAATCAACTTTTATACGGCCGGTGGGCTGTTTTTGGCTGCTGTTATAATTGGTTTGTTGCTGCTGATGTTGTTGCTGCGCCTTGTTAACCACGCTTTGAAAAAGCATTGGTATTAACCAGCGCATAATGGCCCTTACTATATATAGTATTCCTATTGCAATAAAGAGGAAACGGATTAATCCTTCCATTTGATAAATTCTTTTTAATTAAAGCGTACAAATATAATATTATAACGACAAAATTGTTTGGTTATGATTTTAGTTGTTATTAAGACAAATGTGCGATAGTATTTGTTACATCAAAGAAGTGTCATAACAACTACCCCAACAAAGTACATGCTTAACTAAACTTTTCCTCCATCATTTTCTCCAAAGCAAACATTTCATCGCGCAGTTTGGCAGCAAGCAGGAAGTTCATGTCTTTGGCTGCTGCCAGCATCTCTTTCCTGGTGTTCTCTATCGATTTCTTGAGATCGGGCTTAGACATATATTGCACGATAGGATCTGCTGCCATGCTGATCGTATCCTGTTCCACGTATGCTTTTTGCACCCCGTCCTGGAAATCCATTACGGATGTTTGTTCAATAATTTCGGCGCGGGTTTTACCTACCGTTAATGGTGTTATACCATGTTCGGTGTTATAAGCTATCTGTAATTCGCGCCGGCGGGTGGTTTCACTTATGGTGATGGCCATCGAGTCGGTTATTTTATCAGCATACATAATTACCCGCCCGCGGTCGTTACGCGCGGCCCGGCCTATGGTTTGTATTAATGAACGCTCGCTGCGTAAAAAGCCTTCCTTGTCAGCATCAAGGATCGCTACCAATGACACTTCCGGCAGGTCCAGTCCTTCACGCAACAGGTTAATCCCTATCAGTACATCAAAAACACCCAGCCGCAGATCGCGCAGGATCTCTACCCGTTGCAGGGTTTTAACTTCCGAGTGGATGTAGCGGCATTTAATCCCCAACCTGTCCATATACTTTGCCAGTTCTTCGGCCATGCGTTTGGTTAGGGTGGTTACCAGCACGCGGTCGCCCTGTTTCACAATTTTATCTACCTCATCCAACAAATCATCCACCTGGTTTATTACCGGGCGCACTTCAATTATCGGGTCAAGCAGGCCGGTTGGGCGTATCACCTGTTCAACCACTACACCTCCCGATTTTTCCAGTTCAAAATCAGCGGGCGTGGCGCTTACATAAATGGTTTGCGGCGCCAGGCGTTCAAACTCCTGGAAGTTTAGCGGGCGGTTATCCATCGCCGCAGGCAAACGGAAACCATAGTCAACCAATGAGATCTTACGTGAGCGGTCACCACCGTACATAGCGCGGATCTGCGGAACGGTTACATGGCTCTCATCGATCACCATCAGGTAATCCTCAGGGAAGTAATCCAGTAAACAGAACGGCCGTGCGCCCGGGGCGCGCCCATCAAAAAAGCGCGAATAGTTTTCAATTCCCGAGCAGTAGCCTAGCTCGCGGATCATCTCCAGGTCGTAATTAACTCGTTCCTCTAACCGCTTGGCTTCCAGGAAACGGCCATCGTTAATAAATTGCTTTTTGCGGGTTTCCAGCTCTTCCTGTATGGCCCAGATGGATTGGGTAAAACGCTCGCGCGGGGCAACGTACAGGTTGGCTGGGTAAAGCACCATGTGGGTCATCTTCTCAACCGTTTTGCCTGTGCCGATGTCAAAGGTGCTTAGTTCTTCAATATCATCACCAAAAAAAGAGATGCGGTAAGCATGATCCATATAGGCCGGGAAGATGTCAACCGTGTCGCCTTTAACCCTGAAAGTACCACGCTTAAAATCGGCTGTGGTGCGCGAGTATAATATTTCAACCAGGCGGTGCAAAAACGCGTTGCGGCTTATGCGCGTGCCCACCGCGAATTTAAATACCGAGTTGGCAAAATCCTCCGGGTTCCCCATACCATAAATACAGGATATGGACGACACTACAATAACATCGCGCCGGCCACTCATTAAGGCCGAGGTGGTGCGTAAACGCAGTTTTTCAATTTCTTCGTTTATTTGAAGATCCTTTTCTATATAGGTATTGGTGGTAGGTATAAAAGCTTCGGGCTGATAATAATCGTAATAGGATACAAAATAGTTAACCGCATTCTCCGGAAAAAACTGCTTAAACTCGCCATACAGCTGCGCAGCCAAAGTTTTATTATGGCTTAAAACCAGCGTAGGTTTTTGCGTTTGCTGTATCACATTGGCAATACTGAACGTTTTACCCGAGCCGGTTACCCCCAGCAGGGTTTGAAAAGGATCGCCGTTATTTACACCTTCAACCAGTTGCCTGATGGCTTCGGGCTGGTCGCCGGTGGGTTTGTATTGAGATGTTAATTTGAAATCCATTGGTGATGTAAAAATACGGTTTTTGGAAGATTAGTGATTGAAGATTGAAGATTAGTTGATTAGCACAGGCATAGTTTTACATTTTATTAACTAAACAAAAGTAGTGCCCGTTAATGACAGCCTTATGTCAGTAGTAACAAGAATATTAAAGACGTATAATCTAAACGCCAAATTCATTATATTTATATGGTGCTAATAACCCCTGATTAACTAACCGCTAAACTTCACCCCTATGCTTTTCATTCTTAATAAAACCAACACCATTGCCAATAGTTTTTTAGCCGAAATGCGTGATGTAAATATCCAGCAGGATAAGCAGCGCTTCAGGCATAACCAGGAGAAACTGGGCGGGATATTGGCTTATGAAATAAGCAAGACATTGAAATATACGCCGGCCGAGATACAAACGCCATTAGGGATCTGTGCCCTTAATTTACCTGCAGATGTACCGGTGCTGGGTACGATACTACGGGCCGGGCTGCCTTTTTACCAGGGATTTTTAAATTACTTTGACCAGGCCGAGTCGGCTTTTATAACCGCCTGCCGTAAGGTTAAGCGGTCTGGCGATTTTACCATACGGATAGACCATATATCGGCCCCAAACCTTGACGGTAAAACTTTTATTTTATGCGATACCATGCTGGCCACCGGCCAGAGTATTGTTGATGTTTGTAAGGAGTTAATGGCCAGCTATAAAATAGCCAACCTGCATATTGCGGCAGTGATTGCCAGTACAGAAGGCATCCGGCATTTGCGCGCCAACCTGCCCAAAGCCAAAATATGGGTTTGCGCGGTTGATGAGGAAATGACCAGCAAATCATACATCGTACCGGGGTTGGGGGATGCGGGGGATTTGGCGTTTGGGGAGAAAAATTGATTGATTTCGGACTTCGGAATTTCGATTTTGGATTTAAATTAACCTGGTGGATTGTTAAAAATAGTTAATGTTTATTCCCTTTGCACGAGCTTAAACTTTTATTGCTTTTCTTTATGCTACCAAAAACTTACTTAATGGCCTGCAGATCTTATTGCATATTAACTTGTGTTTTATTGCTAATTACGGGTGCTTTTTCTTTAAAAGCGCAAAGCACCGCGTCTAAGTTACTTACACATGTGGATAGTTTGCACGTACCATCGCCTTCAAAACCAGTATTAAATAATACCCCTGAATTAAAAAGGGCCACTAAAATTGGATATCGCGAATATAACCTGTTACAGGATTTTGACCATCATCCTGAAGCCAAAGCGGTAGGTTATAAAATATTTCCAGGCGATGTGCCGGCCAACGCGACGCGTGTTAATCAAACGGTTACTATCCCGGTTAAGGTGGGAACGCAGCCACTTAATGATCCCGGGTCTGTCTACTATCGTGCGCATAGCACTGGTTTATATGTGCCGGCAGGCGAGAAGGTAACCATTACAATTAATGATAACGATATTAAACAATATTTTAGGGCGCAAATTGGTGTGCATAATGATGATGTTACGCACCTGGATGAATTTAAACGTATTCCTTTTGATCTGACCGTGACCTTCAGACTGGATGCAAAACAGGTTGATGTTTATTCGCCTTACGGCGGATTACTGCTGATAAACATTGCTGACACCACCAGTCTAAAAACCGTCACCCTAAATGTAAAAGGTGCGGTAAAGGCTCCTTATTTTAAACTCGGTGAAACCAGCGAAGCAGACTGGAACCTCAGCATTCGCAATAATCCCGGTCCATGGGCCGAGTTGGCTACTGATAACATCGTTCTTACAGTGCCATCATACCGGATAAGAAAATTGGATAACCCGGTAAAGTTGATGAAATTTTGGGATGAGGTAATGAATGCCGATGCAGACCTTGCTGCCATGCCCCAAAAACGCATGCATCATGAACGTATCATTATTGATAATGATGTGGCTTACGGTTATATGTTCACAACACTTGATAAGATCGTGTCGCCTGATGATGAAAGTTGCGAATGGATGCTCAATGAACAGTTTATCCGTTCGCACGGTTCATGGGGCACATTTCATGAGTTGGGCCATAGGCACCAGTATTGGCCGTTTGAAGATGGGGCAACGCAGGAAGTTACCGTGAATTTGTATACGATGTATGTGTACGATAAAGTATTGCACAAAGGCATTTATCAGCATGAAGGTATGGAAAGCCGCCAGGAAGTAATTGCAAAAATTATGAGTTATATAAGCTCGCCTGATGCCGGGTATAACAAATGGGCACAAGACCCTTTCCTGGCCCTGGCTATGTACATTCAGATCATTGACGCTTTTGGCTGGAATGCTATAAAAACAGTTAATGCTGCTTATCGCAATACCCCAAAAGACCAGTTTCCAAAAACCGCCCAACAAAAAATCGACTTCAGATTTATTACGCTTTGCAAAGCAACCAACAGCAACTTATCACGATTTTTTGAGGTGTGGCGCATCCCTGTTTCTTATGTAGCCAAGAAACAGGTTGAAGGACACAAAGAATGGTTCCCTCCGGAGTTAGGTGCATATAAGTAATCCCGGTATTGTCTCAACTGCCAGGATTGTTATTGTTTTAAACAATAGTACTGATAATGGGTTATACCCAATATTAACTCACATCACGATGAAAAAGACAATCAGAACATTAATTACAGCCGCGCTAATTGCAGGTTCGGTAAGTGTATTTGCCGATAAACTACCGAAAAAAGAGTATGTAAAAGTGCCGGCCGGAAGAAGCATTACCATGCAGCCTTCTATAAACCATCTTGGTCACGCTTACGGGACTGTGGCTATAGATTTTGTAATAGATAAAAACGGTAATGTAATATCGGCGACAGCCGACCGCAGGCACACTACCGTTCGCGACCGGGTGTTTATACATAAAGTAGAGGAGGCGGTAATGGCCATGAAATTTAACAAGGATAGGCACGCACGCAATGAAGAGCGGGGTAGCCTGGCTTACTCGTTCAGATAAAATTACAATGAAACAATACCAGCACATCTTCTTTGACCTCGACCACACCATCTGGGATTTTGATAAAAATGCCGAAGAAGCGCTGCATGAGCTCTATGTTATTCATAAACTGAAAGACATAGGCTTAACATCAGCCGATGTGTTTATTGAAACCTATACGGAAAACAATCACCGCCTCTGGCGCGAATATCATGTAGGCAATATTACTAAAGAGGCCCTGCGTGAGGCACGTTTTAAACAAACCTTTCTTGATTTAGGCGTACACCCCGATATAATTCCGCATGGTTTTGAGGACGCGTATGTAGAGCTCTGCCCAACTAAAACTAATTTGTTCCCCAACGCGCACGAAACGCTGGCTTATCTGCAGTCAAAATATACGCTGCACCTGATATCCAACGGATTTAAAGAATCTCAGGACATAAAGATCAATGGCACCGGGATAGGTAAATATTTTACCCATGTTATCATATCAGAGCTGGTTGGTGTTAATAAACCCGATAAAGCGATATTTGAACACGCCGTTAATTTGGCCGGTACAACCAAATACGAAAGCCTGATGGTAGGCGATAGTTTGGAAGCCGACGTGCTGGGAGCGTTAAACTTTGGCATGGATGCCGTGTTTTTTAACCCGTTTAATGCCCCCAAACCTGATGCGGTAAAAATGCAGATCAGTGATTTAAAAGAGCTAACTTTAATGCTATGAAAATAGCCGGAGCGCGCAGAGCCATTGATGCCGCACTTGATAATTACCGAAACCAGTTAGATACCATTCCTGATGAGTTGTTTGAAGCGACGCCGCCCAACGGCGGATGGTCTTTTGCCGAGGTATACTCGCATATCCTGCAGGCTACAATAGGCTCGACCATTGCTGCCGAGCGTTGCGCAAACGGCACCTGCGAGCCAACTAAAAAGGGTCTTACACTTGTGGGCAGGTTTGCACTGCTATTTGGCTACATGCCGAAGGTAAAATCCACCGAAGAAGGCGCCCAAATCCCTGTAAAGAAATTAACCAAAGAAGAAGCACGCAATCTGCTTATAAAATGCCGCAACAGAGTGGATGTTATCACTCCGAAGGTATATAACGCTAAACAATTCAGCCGCTTTAAACACTCCCGCTTTGGGCTGTTGAATGCGCAGCAATGGTTTAGGTTTATACTGGTGCATTTAAATCATCATTTAAAGCAAATTGAGCGGATAAAAAATAAATTTTCAATCTGATGAAACCTTTTATATTTAATGCAGTCTTAATGATAAAATAATATAGATTAACCACCTTTGTAAAAACCTGTTATCATGCATTTTGAATACGCGTATATGGTTGTAATAATACTCCTGCTATTGGTAGGTTTATTTTATTTAAGTCCATATGAACTTACCGTTAATGAAGAGGAAGGCGAAGAATAAAATTTCGCTCTATTCATTCTCCTAATGTATCTGGTAAATTACCGGGCCGGCCGTAGTTCTCTCTTATTTATCGCCAATTTCATTGCTTTTTATTCTTTAAATGCAGCTAATTGCGGATGGATTATCCCATGCAAAAGGTTTAATTAAACCAGTTACTATAGTTAATACTTAATGCAATCTTAACAATACAGTAATATAGTTGGGCTACTTTTGTAATGCTATCAATGATAGTTTTGATAGTTATACCCCATTGATATTATATTGGTGTTAATTGGTTTGGACATCTCTTTCTGTTATGTAAGCCGGTATACATTTACCGGGCGGTACTTTATCCCCCTATTTTTATGGCAAAACGCGAAGTTGATATCGTAATTATATCCGATGTGCATTTGGGTACCTATGGCTGTCATGCCAAAGAGCTGCTTAAATACCTGAAAAGTATAAAGCCTAAAATGCTTATTCTTAACGGCGATATTATTGATATCTGGCAGTTCAGTAAAAGCTATTGGCCTGAAGCACACATGAAAGTAGTGCGCCGTATTATGAAATTTATTACCGAAGGTATCCCGGTATATTATCTAACCGGTAACCACGACGAAATGCTGCGCAAATTTGCTGATTTCGACCTGGGTTCATTCAAATTGCTGAATAAGGTGGTATTAAACATCGACGGAAAAAAAGCCTGGATTTTTCATGGCGATGTGTTTGATGTTACCATGCAGCACTCCAAATGGCTGGCTAAACTGGGGGCCATAGGTTATGATACCCTTATTTTGCTAAATAGCATTACCAACTGGTTCTTAACTGCTATGGGCCGGCAAAAAATGAGCTTCTCGCAAAAGGTAAAGGCTAAATTTAAAGATGCCGTAAAATTCATCAACCAGTTTGAACAAACCGCTGCCGACCTGGCTGTGGCTAAAGAATACCAATATGTAATATGCGGCCATATCCATCAGGCCGAAATAAGGGAAATGACCGCTACCGACAGCCCGGGTACGGTATTGTACCTGAATAGCGGCGACTGGGTGGAGAGCCTGTCGGCGTTAGAGTATCATAATAAGAAATGGGAGATCTTTAAATATGATCCCGCCAAATTCAACACCGATGCTGATGAGGATGATAAAACTGACGCCGAGGATCTTGACGCCAAACTGGATGTGAATTTATTGTTGGAAAGATTTAAGCAGGAAGCGTCGTAAAACTTTTGTCAAGCATTTATCTTTATTATCTTGGCCCGCAATTATAATGAAGATATTATACGCCATACAGGGAACAGGGAACGGGCACATCAGCCGAGCGCGCGAGATTGTTCCGTTGCTGCAACAATATGGCGAGCTGGACCTGCTGGTGAGCGGCACCGAAGCGGAAGTTACCCTGGCGCAACCCCTTAAATATAAATTCCACGGCATCAGCTTTGTGTTTGGCACCAATGGCGGGGTTGATAAATGGGCCACTTATAAAATAATGAACCTGCCGCAAATGTGGCGCGATATGCACAGCCTGCCGCTAAAAGAGTACGACCTGATCATTAATGATTTTGAGCCGGTTAGCGCCTGGGCCTGCAAACTGCAAAAGGTGACGTCGGTTTCTTTAAGCCACCAATGCTCGTTTGTGTCGCCAAATACACCGCGCGCACATGCAGGCATGTTTAATTATGGGGCCTGGCTGCTTAAAAACTATTCGCCTACAACCCACCATGTCGGTTTTCATTTTCAGCGCTATGCTGATTTTATTCATACCCCGGTGATCCGGAGCGAGATCCGTAATCTGCAGACAACCAACCTGGGCCATTACACGGTTTATTTGCCGGCTTATGATGATAAAAAACTGGCCAAATATTTAAACCAGACCACCGATGTACAATGGCACGTATTTTCCAAACGGCAAAAAACTGCTTATACAGACGGCAATGTACAGGTGATCCCGGTTAATAACGAAGGTTTTAACGTGAGCCTTGCCAGTTGCGATGGCCTGCTTACCGGTGGTGGTTTTGAAGGGCCTGCCGAAGCTCTGTTCCTGCAAAAAAAGGTAATGATGATACCCATGCAGGGCCAATACGAACAGCAATGTAACGCACTGGCCGCCTCAAAACTTGGCGTACCCGTGTTGCACGCTATAGATGAAAATTTTGTAAATCACCTTAATAGCTGGATAAAAGCCGAGGATAGGGTATGGGTTAACTTTCCCGACGAGACCGCACAGATTGTTCATGATATAGTTAAGCGGTATGCGCGGTAGGTATGAACCCGCACAACAATAACAAAAAGGTTTTAACATCCCCTCTTTTTGCGTTAATATTGCAGTCATGATAAATGTGTTCAGGTCCTATAACCCAATTAATATTTTATGGCTGGGCATTTTATTGTTTTTATTGCGGGCCGGCTACGCCTATAATGCCCCGTCAAAATTAGAATTTACCTATCTTGAACCATTTGCCAGGCTGCTTGCCCCCGGCGCTTATCAATATGCTTTCCCGCCGGTAGTTAATATTTTCCTGGCCGGGGTACTGGTGTTTATACAGGCGTTAATGGTAAACCGTTTGGTAAATCAATATGCTTTATTAAGCAAGCCAAGCTTTTTGCCCGCTTTAATGTATATCACGATGTCTGGTTTGTTTACGCCTTTTTTGGTTTTAAGCCCGCCGCTTATCTGTAATTTTTTGCTGATATGGATGTTTTACAAACTATTCGGACTTTATAAGGGTGATGACGCTAAATCAACCACGTATGATCTGGGGATGATAGTGGCCCTGGGCTCATTAATCTATTTCCCCTTTATTTATTTGTTCCTGGTTATCTGGGCGGCCTTAGTTCTTTTCAGGCCGTTTAACTGGCGCGAGTGGATAATTGGTGTAATGGGCTACGTTACCATATTTTTCTTTCTGGCGGTTGCCTATTACCTGAGCGGTAATTTATCCATATTTTATACCATCTGGACACCGTTAACCACTAAATTTCCAACCCACGTTAATATCAACTCCTATAACTACCTGGTGCTGACCCCTGTAATCCTTATTTTTATATTAGGGGCGATAAAAATCAGGCAGATATTTTTCAGAAGTTATGTACAGGTTCGTAAATCTTTCCAGTTACTGTTTGTTGTTTTTTTAATAACCGGGCTGTCGTTTTATGTAAAAGCTCAGTTTAGTTTAACGCATTTTTTATTGTGTGTTATACCGGTCAGTGTGTTTTTTGCCTATTATTTTCTGTATGCCAGCGCCCGTTGGTTTTATGAAAGTTTGTTTTTTATACTGGTGCTAGGTATAGTTTATTTTCAGTTTAACACTTTTTAACTTTTACATTCGTTCAAATTTCGGCTGTTATATTAGATTTGTAGCATGAAAGTATCATCGGCTGTTGTGCAGCTATGATATTCACTTTAAACTTATAGCTGATGAAATTTGGAGTTGTAATATTTCCGGGGTCTAATTGTGATGAGGATATTATCCACGTATTAGAAAAAATAATGGGCCAGGAGGTTGTTCGCCTTTGGCATAAAGATCATGATCTGCAAGGCGCCGAGTTTATTGTGCTGCCGGGCGGTTTCTCCTTCGGCGATTATTTACGTTCAGGCGCTATAGCCCGTTTTTCTCCAATCATGCAGCAGGTTATTCAATTTGCCAATAACGGGGGCTACGTGCTGGGTATCTGTAATGGTTTCCAGATCTTAACCGAAGCCGGTTTATTGCCCGGCGCGTTGTTGCATAATAATCACCGTAAGTTTATTTGCCGTAACATCTATATGAAACCGCAAACGGCTAATTCATTGATCACCGCGCAGATTGATCCGCAAAGAGCGTTAAAAATCCCTATTGCGCACGGCGAGGGTAACTATTTTGCCGAGGCCGATATATTAAAAGCGCTGAATGATAACGACCAGGTATTGTTTAGATATTGTGACGAAGCAGGTAATATTACAACTGATGCAAATCCAAACGGATCAATTGAAAACATAGCGGGTATCACTAACCTTAACCGTAATGTTTTTGGTTTTATGCCACATCCTGAACGCGCTGCCGATCCGTTGCTGGCCAACGAGGACGGGCTTGCGATTTTTGAATCTATACTATCAATGGTAAAAGCCTGATGGCCAATTTGGTTGTCGATATAGGGAATACTCTCACTAAAGCAGCCATATTTGAGCAGGACGAATTAGTTTATACAGAACATTATACAACGCTCAATACTGAAATACTGGATACTTTTTTAACCCGGTATGCCGTTGATAAGGCCATTATATCATCAGTAAAAAAAAACAGTGAAGCATGGGAATCCGGACTGAAGCAGAAAGTGCAGTTAATTTATTTTAATACCGGCATGACCACAGGGATCCATAACCATTACCGTACCCCGCAAACACTTGGGTTAGACAGGCTGGCTGCTGTTATTGGCGCCAATCATTTATATCCCGATAAAAACAATCTGGTAATTGATGGGGGCACCTGTATAACCTATGATTGGATTGACGCCGGCGGAAATTATTTTGGCGGAAGCATATCACCCGGTTTAAATATGCGTTATAATGCACTTAACCATTACACTGCCGGCTTACCGGTTGTTAAACAAGATCCGGACTTTAAAAGCAACAGCGGGAATGATACAGAAACCGCTATCAGATCGGGCGTGCAGAACGGGATTAAATTTGAGTTAAATGGCTTCATTGAAAGCTATGTGCATGACGAAAAACAACTAAATATTATACTAACCGGTGGCGACAGTATTTTTTTTGATACCCTGTTAAAAAATAGCATCTTTGCCCCCTATATAAAAAATGAGCCTCACTTGGTTCTAAAAGGATTAAACGCAGCTACACAAAAGCATAATGATTAAATATACGACGCTCTTTATAACATTTTTACTTGCAGTTTTAGCATTCCAGGCCAAATCGCAGACAACGGCAACCACAAGTTCGCCTTATACGCAGTATGGGTTAGGTGACCTTACACCAATGATATTGCCGCAAAACCAGGCCATGGGTGGTATTTCTACAGGTACCAATACAATAAACAGGTACATGAGTATCAACCCGCAAAATCCTGCTTCCTACGCCACTATAGCATTTACCACCATTGATGCCGGTGTTTTGGTAAGCTCACTTTCATTGAGCCAAACAGGGCAGTCAACACAAAAAAACTCTAACTTCAGGCTTAGCCACCTGGCGTTTGCAATCCCTGTAACTTCAAGATCAGCATTAAGCTTCGGGTTAATGCCTTACAGCCAGGTAGGTTATAACTATACCAAATCAGTTAAAGGGTTTGGTACCGGTTCACCGGTTGATACTAATGCAATTAACTATATATACAGTGGCGAAGGCGGCTTAACCAAAGCTTATGCAGGCTACGGTTTCAGCATAGGCCGTAACTTGCTGTTGGGTGCCAACGTATCCTATATCTTTGGTAATTTAAAACATAACCAACAGGTAGAAATGCCGCAGTTGCCTGGCACGTTAAATACCAATGTTGAGCGCAACAATGCGGTGGGTGGTGTTAGTTATGACTTTGGTGCGCAGTATATAGTTGACCTTTCATTAACCAGGCACATTGTTTTTGGTTACTCGGGTTCAGCCGGATCACAGCTTAACTCAAAAAGCAGTTATATTGTTAGCCACTATACGTTTGATACCGATGGAAACAAGAATGTTGATGTAGATTCGGTTATTAATCAGCAAAACAACTCGTCAAAAATAAAGCTGCCACAAATTCATCATTTTGGCTTTTCCTATCAGCAGGATCTTAAATTTTTAATAGGTGCCGATTATAGCATTGGCAAATGGGCAGATCTGCGTGTGGATGGCGTAAACCCGGGTACGGTTAATTCGCATACCCTTAACGTTGGCGGCCAGTATACACCTAATATTAACGCACTGCATAATTCTTTGGCTACGTTAGACTATCGTTTAGGGTTTATAGTAGATAAAAGTTACTACAACGTGCCAAACGCAACCGGGGATGGTTTTACAAATATAACCTCAAAAGCAGTTACGCTTGGCCTGGGTGTTCCGCTTAGAGGCGCCAATACCAGTTTTTATAAACTGAATTTCTCTGCCGAGCTGGGTCAGCGCGGAACTTTAAATAATGGTCTTGTAAAAGAAAATTATGTAAACTTTCGTTTAGGTTTTACACTTAATGATAAGTGGTTCCAGCGTTATAAATTTGATTAGTTAAATGAAACATAATCGGTTAAAACAGGTATCAGCCTTATTTTTACCGGGATTGCTTTTCGGCATGCTGTTCTTAAGCGCCTGCGAGAACGATTTAAATAAGATCAAAGAGATATCGGCAAAATACGTCAGCAAGCCCATTGACACCACCAAGGGTGTGGAAATAATTTACAGCGACTCTGCCATAGTTAAGGGGAAGATGAATACCCCTGTAATGATCCACTACAGCTACAGCGAAGCGGCGCCATACTATATAATGCCCAAGGGGGTAAAAGTCATTTTTTATGATATCAATGCCCAGGAAGATGGTAATATCATTGCCGATTCGGCTGTGTACCGTGATGTGGAAAAACGCGTTGAATTTTATCATCATGTAGTTTACACAACAGCCAAGGGCGATACTTTTAAATCTGAAGAGCTGATCTGGGATCAGCTTAAAAAAACCATGTATTCAACAAAACCGGTGCAAATTGTTATGGCCGGCGGCGACGTTTTAAATGGGATAGATTTCACGAGTGATGACAAATTGCAGTATCCAGTTATGAAGCAATCAACAGGTGTATTTAATGTATCAGACATGCCAACAAAATAGCGTCATTTTGTTGTAAAAAATTGTATGATATATTTTTACTAAAAGTTGTATCTTGCGCCCTCTTTTTAAGATAGAAATTTAAATAAAATAAGAATAAGTATATGGCTATAATGGGTTATCTGCGCGACCGAATGGGTAAAATTGTTGCAGGTGTGATTGGGCTTTCGCTTTTTGCTTTTATTGCTACGGAAGCGATTAAAAGTGGAGGGTCTTTTTTTAAAGGTGATAATAATATAGTTGGTTCGGTAGGCGACGAAAAGATCCCGCTGGATGAATTTAATGCCGGCGTTGAGCAAAATACGACGCAATTTAAGCAGCAATCCGGCCAGGGCCGGATTACGCCGCAAATTACAAGCTATATCCAGGAAAACACCTGGAACCAGTTTGTAAGTAAAGCTATCTTTAAAAAAGAAGTGGATAAATTAGGGTTAGCTGTTGAAGGTGACGAAACACAATCTATGTTAACCGGCTCTAATCCGAGCCCGCGGGTAGTACAGGCTTTTACTGATCCGCAGACCGGGAAGTTTGATCCATCAAGCGTCGCCAATGCTATTAATGGCATTAAAGGTTTAAGAGATGATGATCCTCAAAAAATACGGTGGAAACAATTTGTAATTGATTTGATCGACGCTAAAAAAGCCGAGAAATATATGTCTTTGGTAACTAATGGATTATACGTAAACTCGTTAGAGGCCAAAGATAATTACGAAGCCAAAAACAAACTGGCTAACTTTAAATACGCGCTGTTGGAATACGCTTCTGTACCTGACAGTAAAGTTAACTTAACGGATGCCGACTATAGCAGTTACTATGATGAGCATAAAAGCGAGTTTAAAAATCAACAGGAATTAAGAAGCATCAACTATGTGAGTTTTAACGCGGCGCCTTCAGCTGCCGACTCGGCCGTTATAAAACAGCAGTTAAACAAATTGCTGCCCGAATTTATTTCGACCAAAGATGACTCGCTGTTTGTACAGATAAATTCAGAAACAAAAGCGCCGTTGCTGTACCAGCATAAAGGTGAGCTTGACCCCAAGATTGACAGCATCATGTTTAAACAGTCGCCTGGCTTTATTTACGGCCCTTACCTGTCAAACGGTAGCTATAAGCTGGCTAAATTGGTTGATGAGCGTATGAGCCCGGATTCTGTAAAAGCAAGACACATTTTAATTTCGCCAACTGAAGCCGGAAGTATGGAGAAAGCATTGGCAAGGGCAGATTCTCTGAAAAAATTAATCGAGAGCGGTAAAGGTTCATTTGCATCATTGGCGCCTATATTCTCTATCGATAAAGCTTCAGGAGCTAAAGGTGGTGAGCTGGGTACTTTTGGCCGCAATGCAATGGTACCAGCTTTTGAAAATGCCGCATTTAACGGTAAAAAAGGAGACCTGAAAATAGTTACATCGCAGTTTGGTGTTCACCTGCTGGAGATAGAAGATCAAAAAGGATCGTCAAAAGTAGTTAAGGTTGCAACAGTTGATAAGGCATTATCTGCCAGCAGCAATACGCAATCAGCCGCTTACAGCAAAGCGCAGGCATTCCTGATCTCGCTGACAAAAGATAATTTTGATGCCGAAGCTAAGAAAGCAGGTTTATCTGTTCAAAAAGCGGAGGATATCCAGGGAACAGCAGCAAGCCTTCCGGGATTGATTGATGCCCGTGACTTAGTAAGATGGGTATTTAAATCAGACAAAAACGATATATCTGACCAGGTATTTACCGTTGGCGACCAATATGTGGTTGCCCGTGTAACCGCCATTAAGCCAAAAGGCATCCTGCCGCTTGATTTGGTTAAAGAAAAGATCAAACCTGCCGTATTAATGGCGGTAAAAGGCAAAATGTTGACTGAGAAGTTTAAAGCAGCTTCGGCTGGCGCTACATCAATTGAGCAGATTGCGCAACGCGCAGGCACTAAAGTGGTGCCGGTTCAAAATATTGTTTTTGCCAACCCGGTTATCCCGGGTTCGTCAGCCGAGTACAAAGCAATTGGTACCGTGTTTGGATTGCCACTTAATAAAATATCAAAACCAATTGAAGGCCAGCAGGGCGTATATGTATTGGTAGTTAACAACTTTATCACGCCGGCGCCGCTTACTAACGCGCTGAGAGAGAAAGAACAGGTAGCTAATGCATTGTTACAACGTGCCGAAGGGCAGCTGTTTGAAGCTTTAAAAGATAAGGACAATGTAAAAGATAACAGAGCTAAGCTGTTGTAGACAATATTTAAAGTAATTTTGCATCCGGTATAACGTTTATAATTCGTTATACCGGATTTTTATTTAACAGCAAAATGGAAATACAAGAAAATTTTGTGAATAAGGTTGCCCAGAGCGGTTTGGTTACGTTAGACCCGGCGGCTTTTTATACTCCCGGCGAACGTGTGCTTTATGATATTAAAGATAATTTGTTTCAAGAGCTGATATTGCGCGAAAAGGACTTGAGGGAGTTTGTAAAAGAACATGACTGGAGCCAATACCAGGACAAAAACGTAGCGCTTACCTGCTCGGCAGATGCTATTGTACCTGCCTGGGCTTATTTGTTGCTGGCTAACAGAATGGCGCCCTATGCGCGCGAAGTGGTATTTGGCGATTTAGAGACCCTGGAGACAGTTTTATATGTAAAAGAGCTGGCTAAGCTGGATGTGGAACAATATCGCGATCAGCGCCTGGTTATAAAGGGCTGTGGCGATGTGGATGTTCCGGTATCGGCTTACGTAGAGCTTGGAAAAAAGCTTACACCTGTAGTTAAAAGTTTAATGTTTGGCGAACCCTGCTCAACCGTGCCTATTTATAAAAAAAGAGATTAATGAATTGCTTTTGTACAAATAGCGGATGAACAGATACTTTTTTACATTTATACTTTCTGTAATATTTTTAAATACGGCTTTTGGGCAGGAATTAAAAGATGTTAATGAACCGGTTTTTAAGGCGGGCGAACAGCTAAGTTACCGGTTTAAATATGGTTTCTTTACCGGGGCCGAAGGTAACCTCAGGGTAGAGGACGGTGAGCGAATTGACGGGCACCCTACCTATCACATTATTGCTGATGGCAAAACAGCGGGTACTTTTGATTTCTTTTATAAAGTGCGTAACCGCTATGAAAGCTATATTGACCGTAGCACCCTGCTTCCTTATTTGTATACAGAAAACAGGCGCGAGGGTAGCTGGAGGCATACCGATAAAGTAAAGTTTGATCATGAAACCGGTAAAATAACCGCCGACAAGGGCGTTTTTCCGTCAAAAGGCAAAGTGTTTGATTTTGTATCTGCCTATTACTTTGCGCGCGGGCTCGATATCTCAAAGATCCATATCGGCGATAAATTTGAATTACCTTATTTTTTAGAGGACGGAGTTTATACGCTTGGTATTACCTATGTGGGTAAAGAAGTAGTGAGCAGCGCTATAGGCAAGTTTAATTGTCTTAAGTTTAATCCGACAATTATAGCCGGCCGCATTTTTAAAAAAGACAGCAAGCTATATTTATGGATCACGGATGATAATAACCGGATCCCTGTAAAAGCAAATGTGGGGCTTATTGTAGGCAGTGTAACTATGGAGCTTACAGATGCCCGCGGACTTAAATACCCCCTTAATCCTATAAAATAAATAATAATAATACAATGATAGAGGTTGGCAGTGTTTTGGTACATGAAGACGTAGTAAAAGAGAATTTTGTTTGTAATTTAAGTAAGTGCAAAGGAGCCTGTTGCTTAGAGGGAGACTCGGGCGCGCCGTTAAATCATGACGAACTGAATATCCTGGATGAGATTTATCCAAAGGTTAAACCATATATGACAGCCAAAGGCATCCAAACCATTGAGAAAGTTGGCACCTATGTAACCGATTTTGAAGGCGACTATACCACCCCTTGTGTTGACGTAAATAAAGAATGTTCTTATGTAATTTGGGAAGGCGGTATTACCAAATGCGCTATCGAAAAGGCTTATGAAGAAGGCGTTATCGATTGGAGAAAACCAATTTCGTGCCATCTTTATCCAATCCGCATCACCAAATACCCCGAGTTTGATGTATTAAATTATGACAGGTGGAGCATCTGCAGCCCGGCCTGCAGCTTCGGCAATGAGCTTAAAGTACACGTTCATGAATTCTTAAAGGCCCCGTTAATAAGGAAGTACGGCGAAGCGTGGTACCAGGAACTGGAAGATACGGTAGCTGAAATTTAATATTAATTTACCTCAGTTTTTTAAAACATTCTATGTAGTAAAGACTTATTGATGTTTAATTAATAGCCGGTTTTACAATTAAATTGGATATTATTGCAGTTTGTAACATATTATTACTATTATAATGAAAGTAGCTTTAATTACAGGCATCACTGGACAAGACGGTGCTTACCTTGCTGAATTTTTATTGAAAAAAGGATATGAGGTGCATGGGGTTAAAAGAAGATCGTCTTTATTTAATACTGATCGTATAGATCACCTCTATCATGACCCGCATGAGCCCAATGTTAAATTTAAGCTGCATTATGGCGATTTGACTGATTCAACCAATTTAATAAGACTTGTACAGGAGATCCAGCCTGATGAGATTTACAATTTAGGCGCAATGTCGCATGTCCAGGTAAGTTTTGAAACTCCTGAATATACCGCAAATGCCGACGGTATAGGTACATTGCGTATATTGGAGGCTGTCAGATTATTGGGTTTAACCAAGAAAACCCGCATTTATCAGGCATCTACGTCTGAGCTTTATGGGTTGGTACAGGCTGTTCCGCAAAGTGAGACAACACCTTTTTATCCCCGCTCACCATACGCAGTAGCAAAATTATATGGTTATTGGATAATTGTTAACTATCGCGAAGCTTATGATATGTATGCCTGCAATGGTATCTTATTTAACCACGAGAGCCCTATACGCGGCGAAACTTTTGTTACCCGTAAAATTACCCGTGCAGCTTCAAAAATTGCTTTAGGTTTACAGACTTGCCTGTATGTTGGCAACCTGTCGGCACGACGCGATTGGGGCCACGCCAAAGACTATATAGAGGCTATGTGGCTGATGTTACAACAGGACAGGGCAGAGGATTATGTTATTGCCACAGGAGTAACTACAACGGTACGGGACTTTATTAAAATGGCATTTGGCGAGCTGGGTATAGAAATAGAGTTTAGCGGCAAGGATGAAAATGAGCGCGGTGTAATTATTGATGTGGATAAAGATAAAGCGGCCGAACTGGGTTTAGATCAGGAGGCCCTTAAGCTGGGGCAAACCGTTGTTAAAGTTGATTCAAAATATTTCAGACCTACTGAGGTTGATTTGCTGATTGGTGATCCTACCAAGGCACAGACGCAATTAGGCTGGAAACCCAAATATGATCTGCAAGCATTGGTTAAGGATATGATGGAATCTGACCTTCACTTGGTTAAGAAAGACGATTATTTGAAAAAAGGGGGTTTTAAAACCTTAAACTACTTTGAATAATACGCATTCTATACAAAATCTATCCACATGAAAAAAATATTAAGCAGTTTACTATTGCTTTTGTTGTTTGTTAAGGTTGGTATGGCTCAGGCACAATATCAACCCTATTCATATCAGTTCTATCAAAAGCTTAATGAAGACGTTTATTCAACAAAAACGCGCTTACACAGCTCATTAAAATCATATATTATTGATAGCGTTTTACAACACCGGTATGATTCTTTAATGAATTACGGGACAGATGACAATCATCATAGCTGGGCGCACCGCAAATTATTTAATGAGCATCTGTTTGATGTGAAGACCAAAGAGTATACTTTTTTTGCAGATTATCTGCCCGATCTTACTATCGGAAGAGATGTTAGCGGTAAACGGAGTACCTGGTTAAATACACGTGGTTATCAGCTAGGCGGTACAATTGGCAAAAACTTTTATTTCTATACCAACGGATTTGAAAACCAGGCTGTTTTTCCGGAGTATTTAACAACTTATATCAACCAGGTTGGTGTGGTTCCGGGTCAGGCTTATGACCGTACTTTTGGAAGAAAACTAACTAAAGACTGGTCTGATGTAACCGGCATCATATCCTATACACCTAATAAGTATTTAAATGTTACTGCCGGGCAGGATAAAACATTTATAGGCGACGGATACCGGTCTGAATTACTATCTGATTTTGCTTCAAGTTATCCATTTTTAAAACTTACGGGCACACTGGGCAATGTGCAATATATGGTGATGTATGCCTATATGGTTGCACCCGCTGATCGTCCTTCTCAGTTTTCAATTGGCCCGCGCAACAAATGGGCCGTTTTTCATTATCTGGATTGGAATGTCAGCAACAGGGTTTCCTTAGGTTTTTTTGACGCCATAGTGTGGCCTAAAATAGATCCGGGTACCGGAAATTACAGGGGCTTTGATTTTTCATACGCCAACCCGGTTATTTTTTTAAGGCCTGTTGATGCGTCAAACGGATCACCGGGTAATGCTGTAATAGGATTTACCGGAAAATATAAAGTATCAAACGGACTTACAGCTTATGGCCAGTTTGTTTTAGACGAATTTGAAGCCAAAAGCTTTTTTTCTAACGACGGAAGTTTTAGAAATAAATACAGTTACCAGTTTGGCGTTAAAGGGGCCAATTTGTTCAAGGTAAAATCATTGAATTATTTAGTGGAGTATAATAGTGCAACTCCTTATACCTATTCTGAGCAGAATAATAATATAAATAATTATGCCGAGCAGGAAGAGCCATTGGCACATCCTTTCGGCGCTAATTTCAGGGAACTGGTTGGTTTGTTAAATTATAGCTACAAAAGGTTTGATTTTAGTGGTGAATTTGATTATGGTTATTATGGGTTGGATGTAAACGGACTTAACTACGGAAAAGACCCATTCCAGCTTTATAACAATCCGGCCAGTCAGTATGGTAATCATATAGGCCAGGGCCTTACTACAAAAATGACTTATGTTGAAGGTAAGGTTGCCTACATGCTTAACCCTAAATATAATTTGCGAATAGAGATAGGCGGATTACACCGGATGGAAAATAACGCGCAGTTTACCGATAAGACCAACATGATAACCATAGGCGTCCGCAGCTCATTCCGTACCCTGTATACAGATCTTGCCAGCTATCAAACGCATTAATTTTTAGAGATTAGAGATTTTTTTGACTAATAAAAAGAGCGATGACTTTAACAATCATCGCTCTTTTTTATTTTAAGGCGACAAGCCCTAATCTCTAATCACCAATCTCTAACTGGCTATTGTATGTGTATTATGTTTTAAGGCTATATTTTTTACCTGTGTTATGATCCCCTGTGCATCATACCCGCATTCGGCCCAAAGCTCGGGCTGCTCGCCGTGCTCCACAACAACGTCGGGGATGCCTAGGCGTATTACCTGGGCTTTATAATTATTATCCGCCATAAACTCAAGTACCGCGCTGCCCATTCCGCCTTCTATACACCCGTCTTCAACCGTAACTACTTTGCCGAATTTTTTAAACACTTCATGCAGTAACGCCTCATCCAGCGGTTTTACAAAACGCAGATCATAATGTGCCGGGTAATAACCTTCGGCGTTTAATTCGGCAGTGGCCTTTACAGCCTCGTTGCCTATATGGCCAATGGTTAATATGGCTACATCTTCACCGTCGCATATTTTACGGCCCTTGCCTACCGGGATAGCTTTAAACGGCCGCTGCCAGTCTATCATAACACCGTTGCCCCGCGGATAACGGATCACGAACGGGCCCATATCATCCTGCTGCGCGGTAAACATCAGGTTGCGCAACTCTTCTTCATTCATCGGGGCAGACACCGTCATATTGGGTATGCAGCGCATATACGCCAGGTCATAAGCGCCATGATGCGTAGGGCCGTCGGCACCGGCCATACCGGCACGGTCAAGGCAAAACACAACGTTTAACTTTTGTATGGCAACATCATGGATCACCTGGTCATAGGCCCGCTGCATAAAGCTGGAATAGATATTGCAGAACGGGATTAACCCCTGCGTAGCTAAACCGGCCGAAAACGTTACGGCATGCTGCTCGGCAATGCCCACGTCAAACGCGCGGTTGGGCATGGCCTTCATCATCAAATTTAATGAACAGCCCGATGGCATGGCCGGCGTTATCCCCATTATTTTAGGGTTAGCTTCGGCCAGCTCAATAATACTATGTCCAAAAACATCCTGGTATTTTGGCGGCTGCGGTTTTTCGTGTTTTGTTTTCTTGATCTCGCCGGTGATCTTATCAAACAAACCGGGGGCGTGCCACTTGGTCTGGTCCTTCTCGGCCAGCGCGTAGCCCTTGCCTTTGGTGGTGATACAGTGTAATAGTTTTGGCCCCGGTATATCGCGCAGGTCATTTAATATCTTAACCAGGTTTTTTACATCATGCCCGTCAATAGGGCCAAAGTATCTGAATTTTAAGGCCTCAAAAAAGTTACTGCGTTTAAGCAGGGTGCCTTTAATGCTTTTCTCTATTTTTTGCACCATATTATAGGCATCGGGGCCTATAGACGATATTTTAGCCAGCACGCCGGCAATATCATCCCTGAAACGATTGTAGGGCTTAGAAGTGGTTATAGACGTTAAATAATCTTTTAACGCGCCAACATTAGGGTCAATGGCCATATTGTTGTCGTTAAGGATAACCAGCAGGTTTGAATTTTCAATGCCGGCATGGTTAAGTGCCTCAAACGCCATCCCCGCGGTTATTGATCCGTCGCCTATAACGGCCACGTGCTGCCGGTCGGTTTCACCCTTGTATTGCGATGCCACCGCCATACCCAACGCTGCGGATATAGAGGTAGACGAATGCCCGACACCGAAGGTATCATAAATACTCTCCGACCGTTTTGGGAACCCGCTTATGCCGCCATGGATGCGGTTGGTATCAAATACATCGCGGCGGCCGGTTAGTATTTTATGCCCGTAAGCCTGGTGGCCCACGTCCCATACCAATTGGTCATACGGGGTGTTTAAAATATAATGCAGGGCCACGGTTAGCTCAACCACGCCCAGGCTTGCAGCAAAGTGACCGCCATTAACAGATACCACGTCAATAATATATTGACGCAGCTCCTGGCAAACCTGTTCAAGTTCGTCTTCACTAAGCTTCTTTAAATCAGATGGATAGTTTATCTTTTCTAATAAATCACCGGCCTTTACCTGCATTGATATGTTTAAGCGTATATTAACTTACAAAGTAAGCAAGTTTAATTCATATTTTAGGGACATTCGGCAGTAAAATTTGTTTGATATTGCTTTTTTTAATTTGTTTAAAATCAATAAGGTGTATTTTTACCCGTAGTTATGGAGCAAGAAGGCTTTGAAATAAAATTACCCCAGTTTGAAGGTCCGTTTGACCTGCTGCTGTTTTTTATTGAACGCGATGAACTGGAGATCCACGATATCCCCATCGCCCGTATTGCCGATGATTTTTTAAACTACATCCACCAGATGGTGAGCCTTAACATTGAGCTGGCCAGCGAGTTTATTTTTGTTGCCGCTACGCTGATGCGCATTAAGGCCAAAATGCTGCTGCCCCGCCACGAAGCCGAAAGCGGCGAAAATGAGGTGGATACCCGCGAAGAACTGATCCGCAAGCTGATTGAATATAAAAAGTTTAAGGAGCTATGCGAAGAGATCCGCCCGCTGGAAGAAGAGCGCCTTAAACAGGAGCGCCGCGGCAATATCCAGCACGACGTTGAACAGGCCGAACGCGTGGCCACCCCCGGCGAAGAACTATCCGACGTAAGTTTATACAAGCTGATGATGGTATACACCCGCCTGATGCGCAACTACAACAACCGCAGCGAAGAGGTTACCCATACCGTAACCCAGTACCCCTACACCATCGAGAAGCAAAAGAAAGCCATTGACGACCTGCTGCGTATCAACAAAATGATGGACTTTAAAGCCATCGCCAACCAATCAGAGAACCGGGTGCATTTCGTTTACAATTTCCTGGCCGTGCTGGAGATGCTGCAACAGGAACTGATTGATATACAAATAGGCCTGGGCTACAATAACTTTTGGATCTCGGCAAAGGTGGGCGATTAACTGCACGCCCAACAAACCCCAATAAACCAATCACTAATTACCGGCGCCATAATGGTAATAGCATAAAATGTTACAGCTTAAATTTATATTAGCGCCCGCCCGCAATAATTTCTTACCGGAAGCCTAATACGTTTAACAAATTTGGTATGAGGGTGTTGGCTCAAAATATCCGCAGTAATTACGCGCAGCCAGGCGGCGGGCATAGTTATTAACATCCCCTAAAAGTTTTAAACGTAAATACAAAATCCACTAAACCTGTAGTCTTAAATCTCTAATCTTTACTAACTTAGTCGCGATTTTAAGCATCACAATGAAAAGAGACAAACTTATATTTAAGCTGTTGGATGAAGAACAACAGCGCCAGGAAGAAGGGCTAGAACTTATAGCATCAGAAAACTTTGTAAGCAAGCAGGTTATGGAAGCAGCAGGCTCTGTTGCAACCAATAAATATGCCGAAGGCCTGCCAGGTAAACGTTACTACGGCGGCTGCCAGGTAGTTGATGAAATTGAAACCATTGCTATTGAGCGTGCCAAGCAATTGTTTAATGCCGAATGGGCCAACGTGCAGCCACACTCTGGCGCGCAGGCAAATGCGGCGGTTATGCTGGCCTGTTTACAGCCTGGCGACAAAATATTGGGTTTTGACCTTTCGCACGGCGGGCACTTAACGCATGGCTCGGCCGTTAATTTTTCGGGTAAACTATACGATCCGCACTTTTATGGGGTTAAAAAAGATACAGGTTACGTTGATTATGAGCAACTTGAAGCGGTGGCGCTAAAAGAAAAACCAAAGATGATCATCTGCGGCGCTTCGGCTTATTCGCGCGACTGGGACTACGCTTTCATCCGCCGGGTAGCCGATAAAATAGGCGCTTTGGTACTGGCTGATATTTCGCATCCGGCAGGCTTAATAGCCCGCGGTTTGTTAACAGACCCGCTGCCTTATTGCCATATTGTTACCACCACCACCCATAAAACCCTGCGTGGCCCGCGTGGCGGCCTCATTATGATGGGTAAAGATTTTGAAAACCCATGGGGATTAAAAACCCCGAAAGGCGAGATCAGAATGATGTCAAACCTGTTGGATATGGCCGTGTTCCCCGGTACCCAGGGCGGGCCGTTGGAGCATATCATTGCTGCCAAGGCAATAGCGTTTGGCGAGGCACTATCTGACAGTTATATGAAATATATCCTGCAGGTTAAGAAAAATGGCGCGGCTATTGCAAAAGCTTTTATTGACAGGGGATACGAGATAGTTTCGGGCGGTACAGATAACCACCTGGTGCTGATTGACCTGCGCAATAAAAACGTAACAGGTAAAGCTGCCGAAAATGCTTTGGTTAAAGCAGATATCACCATCAATAAAAATATGGTACCTTACGATGATAAGTCGCCTTTTATAACTTCGGGCATCCGTATCGGCACAGCTGCTGTTACCACCCGCGGGATGAAGGAGAAACAAATGGACGCTATTGTTGCTTTGATTGATGAAGTAATTAATGATCCCGAAAACGAACATTCGCTGGATAAAGTTCGTAAAAAGGTACATAAGCTAACCGAAAAATTTCCGTTGTATAATGAGTAGAAGATCATAATGGTTCAAAAGCAAAATGTCTTGTCCGCTATGGAAACTAAGCGCCTCAAAGCGCTTAGTTCATACAACGTACTTGACACGTTGCCGGAGAAGGAATATGATGCCATTACCCGCCTGGCTTCCTATATCTGCCAGGTGCCTGTCGCGCTGATTTCATTGATCGACAGCGACAGGCAATGGTTCAAATCAATCATTGGTTTGGACGCCACCCAAACATCGCGTGCCGACGCTTTTTGTAATTACACCATCCTTAATGATGAAATACTTGAAGTTACCAATGCCGCCGAAGATGAAGCTTTTAAAGATAACCCGTTTGTAAAAGGCGACAGCCATATCCGCTTTTATGCCGGCGCCCCGCTTATTGACCCCGAGGGTAACCGGTTAGGGTCATTATGCGTAATTGATATGGTGCCGCGCAAGCTAACCTTTGAGCAGCGCGATGCCTTGCGTACACTGGCCGATGAGGTAATGTCGCATTTCTTATTGCGTAAGCAAAAACAGGAGCTGCAACAATCATTAGACGCACACAAAGAGTTTTTTAACCTGTTTGATACCTCGCCCGAAATACATTTTATTGCCGATAAGGACTCAAATATCGAGCTCATTAATAAAGCCGTTACCGCTATCTTAGGTTATAATCCTCAGCAGGCCATAGGCCAATCGTTGTGGAGTTTTGTGGTTGGCAACAATCGTGAGCAGTACTTGCCGCTTATTGAAAAAGCAAAGGCAACGGGCCAATCGTTTGACCTGGAAACGCATACTTTAGACGCTGCCGGACAGGAAAAATGGATAGGCTGGTGCGGAATATATAAAGGCGAAAAATGGTATGCCAGTGGGCGCGATATCACTTATCAGAAAAAAATTTTAGCAGAGCTGGAAGAGCTATCGCTGATAGCCGGTAAAATGGTTAACGGTGTGGCCGTAAGCGATGCTAATGATAAAGTAATATGGATAAATGAGGCGTTTGAAAAACTAACCGGTTTTAATACAGCCGATGTTGAAGGCAGGCGCCTGCCTGACGTTTTTGAGCCCAATATTAATAAGGAAAATATAAAGCGATATCAGGATCATATTAATTCTAAACAATCGTACTCTGTACATGTATACGCCACCCGTAAAGACGGCCGGCAGGTGTGGTTGTCAATAACCAGCTCTATTATTTTTGATAAGGATGGCGGGGTTGAGAAATATATAAGGGTGATCTCAGATATTACCGCCCGCAAAACAGCGCAGAAGGATCTTGAAATATTGTCTTTTGCTGCCCGCAAATCGCCCAGCGGGATGATGAGCCGCGACGCTACCGGTTTAGTTATCTGGATGAACGAGGCCATGGAGAAGATAACCGGCTACACCCTGGCCGAGATGGAAGGCAAAAGGTTTGGCACCCTGTTGATAGGCGAGCAAACCGATATGGAGGTTTTTAATGATGCTATTAATGCCGTTACCGAAAAAAGGTCATATACGGCCGAAATACTGATCTATAGAAAAGACAGGACCCCGGTTTGGGTAGCAATGTCAAACAGCCCCCTGTTTAACGATGCCGGGGACGTTGAACGGCAGGTTACCACCATGCTTGACATCACCGAAAGTAAAAAAACCGAAAGCGAGCTCAAGCTATTGTCAATGGTGGCAAGTAATACCACCAGCGGCGTTGTTATTAACAATGCACAGGGCGAAATTGAATGGGTAAATGATGCCTTTGAAAAAATAACCGGGTTTGACATTGATGATGTAAGGAACACACACCTGGGAGATGTTTTGCAAGGCGAGCTTACGGATGTTTCTATTATACAAAAAGGACGCGAACTTTCTAAAAATAAACAATCATTTGAGGTTGACCTGTTAGGTTATCGTAAAGACGGCACACCTATGTGGATAACGGTTATTAACTCGGTTATCCTGAACAGGGAGGGTGCGGTTGATAAATATATTGAAGTTGTTATTGATATAAGCGCCAAAAAGAAAGTCGAGCTGGAGTTGATTGACGCCCGGGAGGAAGCCCTGCAGTTGAGCCGTGCAAAGGATATGTTTATATCTGTAATGAGCCATGAGATCCGCACACCGCTGAATGCCGTGATCGGTATGTCGCATTTGTTATTGGAGGGTAATCCGCTGGAGTCGCAAAAAGAGAACCTTAATGTACTCAAGTTTTCGGCAGACAACCTGTTGAACCTGATCAATGATGTGCTTGATTTTACCAAGATTGAAACCGGCAATATAGAGCTTGAGCAGGAAAGCATTAACCTGCGCCAGATGGTGCAAAGCATCACCGGATCATTACAATATAAAACCAAAGAAAAAAATATATACCTTGATGCCCAGGTTGATCCGGCAGTGCCCGAAATAGTGGTGGGTGACGTTACCAGGCTCTCGCAGATATTGCTTAACCTGGTAAATAATGCTGTGAAATTTACGGACCGTGGCGGTGTGAAAATTGAACTTGCCGTGATTGATCAGACCCGTAAAAATGTACGTATACGTTTTTCTGTAACAGATACCGGTATAGGTATAGCAAATGATAAATTATATACGATATTTGAATCCTTTAAGCAGGCCGACAAAAGCACCACCCGCAAATATGGCGGTACTGGTTTAGGGCTGGCAATTAGTAAGCGATTGATAGAGTTGCATGACTCCAGAATAAATGTTGACAGTGAGCCGGGTAAAGGTTCAACATTTTGGTTTACTATAACATTTAATAAGGCAAACGACAAAAAAAACAAGAGCAATACCGTGGAAACAACATTAAATATAAGTGTACTTGTGGTGGATGATAACCAGATCAACAGATTATTGATCAATAAAATATTAACCAAATGGGGTGCTACAGTTGATTTTGCTGAAAACGGAATCCTGGCGGTCAATAAAGTTGAAGCCAACAAATACGATGTTGTATTAATGGATATCCATATGCCTGAGATGGGCGGATTGGAAGCTACCCAGATTATCCGCAGTAAACCCGAGCCTTATTTTAAACAACTGCCTATAGTTGCCTTAACTGCCTCCATGTTAACCAGCCAGATGGGCGACATTGGCAATGCCGGCATGAATGACTATATCCTGAAACCATTTGAGCCAAAGGTGTTATTTGAAAAATTAAGCCGGTTCCAGAAACAATAAAGTTTAGTTTCCCGGGCTTATAAAGCTGGAAATTCAATCTATTCTGCATAGGCTATGGTGGCTATGCTTAATTTTAGCCCCGGTATTTTTAACAACGGTATGGCGCAGGCTTCAAGCGTTGATCCGGTGGTTACAATGTCATCAACCAGCAGTACATTTTTACCTTTTAATTTTTCGGCATCTTTTACAATAAAAACTTCCTGCATGTTTTCAAACCGGGCAAAACGCGAGCGGTGGGTCTGCGTTTCGGTAGCTCGGGTGCGAATCAGGTTGTCTTCTTCAACCGTTGCATTTAGTTTTTCGGCAAGGCCGCGGGCAAAGCAGGCGCTTTGATTATAACCACGCTCTTTTAACCGGCTTTTATGAAGCGGTACGGGGATGATGTAGTCAACTGCCTTAAATTTTTCATTTTTATTAAGTTGATTTCCGGCCAGATTACCCAGTAAGTTGCCTATTTGTTGCATGCCCTTATATTTAAAATGATGCATCAGGTTTTGCACTTTACCGCCTTTGGTAAAATAGTATAATGCGTAGGCGCTTTCTAAATTAATTTTACCCCAAAACTGCCGGGCCACAATGTTATCATCATACAGGTGGAAATTAGTTAACGGTAAATTATAAAGGCAATCTGTACAGATTATTTTTTCATGCGCTACCAGATCAGTACCGCAGGCGGGGCAAAGCTGCGGGAATAATAGTGATAAGAAATCGGCCAGGTAGCTGCTTTTTAATTTCATTTTTATCGGGCAATCAATGCGGTTAGTTACCTGGTGGCGGCCCGTTAGGAGGTGGCCCCTGACTGTGTGGCTGCGTTCCGTTACGGTTTTTGTCTTCCGCTTCCGGATGTTGCCGGCCCATCATATGCAATACGTTTGGCAGGATATGATCAAACTTAATCTGCTGGTCGGCATCCAGTATCGCGCGGAACCTGCGGAAATGATAAAACGTAGCCGTATCCAGCCTGAATTGCATTGCGGCCAGTTTGCGTTCAATAGCGTACGCCCTGGCGGTGTCAGGTACCGGTGATTTTATATTTTCAAAAAACTCGTCGCGTAACTTGTTACTTTGTTCATTTAGTTTCCTGGTAAACTCAGCGTGCTGCATCCGCAGGGTGTCATATCGTTTTTCTTTAGCCAGGGTTAAGTTTAATTCTTTAATTAAATAATCGCTGGCCATTGGTGGCGGTCCGTTTTTGCCGGGCAAATGCCTGTTCTTTTTAGACCAGAACACACCCAGCAAAATGCAGTTAATCGCAACCAGTACAGCTATCGTAATTATAAATAATTTATAACCTTTCATTTACAATTAAAGATAAGAAAATATTGGATGTTTGGGCTGTGAAAAACCCGGACATTGAAAATGTTAAGCACCAAATGTTAAAATTTAGAATCGCGATATTGAATTAACTTGCCGCGCCCTCTTTAATAGCCAGCTGACCGCAGGCAGCATCAATATCTTTACCACGGCTACGGCGCAGGTGGGTATTTACGCCATTTTTACGCAGATGTTCGGCAAAGGCTTCAACTTTATCCTCGCCCGCATTTATATAAGACGCAAAAGATATCGGGTTATATTCAATAATATTTACTTTACAGGGCAGGTGTTTGCAAAACTGGGCCAGTTCGGCAGCGTCCTGTATATTGTCATTAAAACCGTCAAAAATAATATACTCGTATGTTACCGGGTTCTTAGTTTTGGCGTAGTAGTATTTTAAAGCTTCGGCCAGTGCTTTTAATGAGTTTTGCTCATTAATTGGCATTATGGTGTTACGTTTTTCGTCGTTAGCAGCATGTAATGACAGTGCCAGGTTAAACTTTACGCCATCATCGCCAAGCTTCTTTATCATTTTGGCTATGCCCGCGGTTGACACCGTGATGCGTTTAGCCGCCATATTCAATCCGTCTTCTGAGGTTATTTTTTCTACCGAATCAAGTACGTTCTTATAATTCAATAACGGTTCGCCCATACCCATGTAAACAATATTACTCAGGGGCATGCCATAATTTTCGCGGGCCTGCTTATCAATAAGCACTACCTGGTCATAAATTTCGTCCGGATTTAGATTGCGTTTACGCTCCATATACCCGGTAGCACAAAATTTACAAGTGAGGCTGCAACCCACTTGTGAAGATACACAGGCGGTCATTCTGCCCGGTGTTGGAATTAAAACACCCTCAATTAGGTGCCGATCGTGTAAAATGAAAGAATTTTTTATAGTTTTATCAGCACTAAACTGCGAACTGCTAATTTGTACATTATTGATAACAAATTTGTTTTCGAGTTTAGCACGAAGTTCTTTTGAAATATTGCTCATCTCGTCGAACGAAAAGCATGATTTTTTCCATAACCATTCATAAACCTGTTTGGCCCTGAAGCTTTTTTCGTCCATAAGGATAAAGTGCTTCTGCAAGGCGTCCAGGCTCAGGCTACGGATATCAATTTTCTCTTTTTCAACAATCACGTTGCAAAAGTACGAAAAATTAAAAATCTATCTTTTTAAATTCGGTAGTTAAAAAACAATAACCAAAAGTTAATTGTATTAATTAATTAGGATTGGTTAACGAGAGAAGCAACTTGTAAGTTATAACGAATGAAAATTTTTAGAGCCGATTACGTTTTTCCTATTAATGCCGATCCAATAAAAGGTGGTATAGTTACCATTGATGACTTTGGTAAGATCATTTCAGTATCAGATCAATTACCGCCCGGTGCACACGATGTACCCGTAGAGGTATTGCGCGGTATTATTTGCCCCGGGTTTGTTAATACCCACTGCCATGTAGAACTATCCCACCTAAAGGGTAAAATTCCGGAAAAAGGCGGATTGATAGAATTTATCAAAAATATCCAGCAGTTCAGGAACGTTGACCTGAAAGAGGTTGAAGCGGCAGCCATTAAGGCGGATCACGATATGTATGAAAACGGCATTGTTGCCGTTGGCGACATCTCAAACACCAACGCCACTATTGCTATAAAAGGAAACAGCAAATTATATTACCATACGTTTGTAGAAACTTTTGGCTTTACACCCGAGCGGAGCGAAGAAGTTTTTAATAATGCTTTATCATTAATGGATGAGTTTAAACCTCAATCATGCTCCATAACGCCGCATGCCCCGTATTCGGTATCAAAAGAATTATTCAGGCTGATAAAGAAATATTGCGACAGCAATCCTAATAAAAATCTGATAAGCATACACAACCAGGAGTGCGAGGACGAGAATAAATTTTATCGTTACAAATTGGGCAGTTTTAATAACCTGTATGAGCATTTTGGTATCGATATAAGCTATTTCAAACCCCAGGCGCGCAACTCTCTGCAATCGGTTATACCGTTGTTAACTGCCAAACAAGATATACTGATGGTGCATAATACCTGTACCAACTTAAAAGACATTTACTTTATAAAACGGTTTGACCGCAGGATACACTGGTGCTTTTGCCCTAATGCCAATTTATTTATAGAAGGGACTTTGCCAAAGGTTGATCTCTTTTTGGATCAGGGTTTTAATATTACTTTGGGTACCGATAGCCTGGCATCAAATAATAAACTATGTATTTTGAGTGAAATGCGTACGCTGCAGGCTAAATTTCCGGCTTTGAGTATGGAAAGAATGCTGAAATGGGCCACCATTAACGGAGCTACTTATTTGGGTATCAATAAAGATAAAGGGACGCTTGAACCCGGAAAAACACCGGGGCTGAACCTGATTAGCGGGCTTGATGATTTAAAGATCACCCCTGATACCAAAGTTACGCGGCTTATCTGATCTTTCTTGTTGCGGATGCGATAATAGCCGTTAGATATTTTTGGCTTTTTAATTTTACTTTTGGCCTGATATGAAGCATTTCGATATTACAGTTAAGGGTAAAGTACAGGGCGTGGCCTACCGCGCGTCAACCAAAGCCGTGGCCGACCAGTTGGGCATACGGGGCACGATAAAAAATGAACCCAGTGGCGACGTTTTAATTGAAGCCGAAGGCGACCCCCTGATGCTGGAGTTATTTTTAGACTGGTGCCGCGAGGGCCCGCAAGACGCCGAGGTAACTACAGTTGAAAGTAATGAAGGCGAATTAAAAAACTATCGTAATTTTGAAGTATTAAAACGAGGTTTGTTTAAATAACCGTTTATACGCTAACTATTGTCAACAGCTAAAAAATTTGCCGGGCAGACAGCCATCTACGGGTTAAGTACAATTATCTCCCGGATGATCTACTTTGTTTTAACGCCCATTTACACTCGTGCATTACCCGTTGGCGGCAATGGTATTTTTACGGCAATGTACGGTAATGCCTCCATCGTAAATGCAATTTTGGCCTTTGGTATGGAAACTACATATTTCAGGTACTTGCAAAAGCGCGCGGATAATAAACAGCAGGTTTACAATAATGCCTTTGGCCTGGTTATAGCAATATCGTTGGTTTTCTTATTATTTTGCCTCTTATTTCTTGATGACATTATAAACTATATGCAGGCAGGCGTAGTTAAAGACCATGCTGACTATGCCTTTTATGTAAAAAGCTTTTTGGTAATATTAGTGGCCGATGCTTTTTGTGTTATGCCTTTTGCCAAGATTCGTGCTGATGGACGACCTCTTAAATATGCGTTTGTAAAATGCAGCAACATACTTTTCGTAGTGTTGTTTAATTTATTCTTTTTGTTTGGGATCCCTTTTATTTTAAAACACCAGTTGCCCGGTGCAAATTGGATGGCTGGCTGGTACAGGCCGCATTGGGTAGGATATGTTTTTTTGGCCAATGCTACCGCCAGCGTGTTTACCATACTTTTATTGTTGCCGGAGATATTAAAACTGAGGCTTAAATTTGATGGAATGATGTATAAAGAAATGTTTTTGTACAGTTGGCCGATACTTATCGCTAATATATCATTCATTATCAATGAGTCGTTAGACAAGGCGATGTTAAAACATATGTTACCTCAGGCAACCAGCGACAGGGATGTGGGTATTTACGGTGTCTGCGCTAAAATAGCTATATTTTTAAGCATTTTTGTACAGGCGTTCCGCCTGGGGGCAGAGCCTTTTTTCTTTAGCCATGCAAAAAATAAGAACTCGGGCGATACCTATGCCCGTATCATGAATTATTTTGTGATAACTGTAGCCGTAATAACTGTGGCGGTAGTGGCAAATGTTGATCTGTTAGCGGTTATTATAGTAGGTAAACAAACTAAAATGGTTAATCATCATTTAGTATATAATATATACTGGAGTGGCTTGGGTGTGGTGCCATTATTATTATTCGGTTACTTAAGCCTGGGTATTTACATGAATTTATCGGTTTGGTATAAATTATCAGATCAAACTAAATATGGGTTATATATATCGGGCATAGGGGCCATATTAACTATAGTTTTAAATTGGATATTTATTCCTAAGTATAATTATATGGCCTCCGCATGGATCTCTTTTATTGCCTATGCAACCATGATGGTACTATCATATGTATGGGGGCAGCGCAATTATCCTATTCCGTATAATTTAAAAAAGAACTTGATTTATATAATAATTTCGGCTGTAATCGTTTATCTTTCATTCTACGTGTTTAATCATAACATATTTATAGGCAATGCATTGCTAATGTTATTTTTAACAGGTGCTTTTTTTGCGGAACAGAAAGAGTTAAAAGCTATCTTTAATAAAGGTTAACAGAATCATTAGTAAATGAATACTCAAGCGATAAGCGATAAAGAACATAAAATCAGGAGCCGGATTATAAGCACCCTCTTGGTCATTGGTTATTGCTGCTTGATTATGCCAATTTATGCCCAATCCCCAAAACCTGTTAAAACTCAGGCCCGCGTGGATAGCGACGCTGTTGAAAATCTTTTCTTTTCGGCACTACGCGAAAAAACAGTCGAAAATAATACCCAGGCTGCGGACCTGTTCAGTAAGATATTAACTATCGACCCAGCTAATGACGCATCGCTTTATGAGCTGGCCAACATTAAAAAGCAGCAAAATAAATTTGCAGAGGCACAACCGCTGCTTGAAAAAGCGGTAGCAATTAAGCCCGATAATGAATGGTACTGGTCATCGCTGGCCGAGGTTTATGAAAAAAATAACGACATAGGCAAGCTCGAAAATGTATTTGGCCAGTTAATCAGGCTTAACCCAACCCGCGCAGATTATTATTTTGATAAAGCGAACGCCTATTTTTTAGGGAATAAATTTGACGAAGCATTAAAAGTGTACGACCAGTTGGAGCAGATTACCGGCCCCAGTGATGACCTGATCTTAAATCGCCAGAAAATTTATTTAAAACAGGGCAAGGTTGATAAGGCTGCCGCCGGGCTTGAGCAAATGATCGTTGCTAGCCCGGGCCAGGTTAAGTACTACCTGCTGCTGGCCGAAATATATGTTTCAAATAACGCCGGCGACAAAGCTTTTAAAGTGTTGGAAAAGGCAAAAACAGTCGACCCAAATAACGCATTGGTACACCTGGCATTGGCTGATATTTACCGCGAACGAAAGGATATCGACGCCAGTTTTAAAGAGCTGCAATCGGCTTTTACTAATCCGGATCTGAGCATTGATCAGAAAGTGCGGATAGTGATGGGCTATTTCCCCAAATTTAATGAGCCAAATGTTCGCAGTGGTGCTTTAAGCAGCGCGCTTGAGCTAAGCCGCATAATCATTAATATCCATCCAAATGAGGCTAAAGCCTATGCCCTTTATGGCGACGTGCTGGTACAAGACGAGAAATATAATGAAGCAAAAACTGCTTACGAGCGATCTATAGCCCTTAACGGCCAGATCTATGAAACCCGCGAACAATTGGTCCGTATTGAGTTAAGCAACAATGATATGGACGGCGTTATCCGCGACGGAGAGGTAGCACTATCATTTTTTCCCAACCAGGGATGGATGAATTATTACGTAGGTACAGCCTGGCTTCAAAAAAAGGATTACAAAAAGGCATTAAGCTATTTAAAAAATACCACTTCGCTCGAGTTTCAGGATAAAGAACTGCTGTCTTTAAGCTACTCGCAATTAGGCGACTGCTATCATGCCATGCAGAACAATAAAAGCTCGGACGAATCATACGACAAATCCTTAAGCTATAACCCTGATAACAGATATACGTTAAACAACTATGCTTATTATCTGTCGATAAGGGGAGAGCAACTTGACAAGGCCGCGCAAATGGCTAAACATGCCAACGAGTTGGAGGCTAATAATGCATCATTTGAAGATACTTATGCCTGGATATTGTTTAAGCAAAAAAACTATAAAGAAGCTAAAGCGTGGATGGAAAGGGCTTTAACAGATGGTAAAAATAAAAGCGCCGTGCAGGCAGAACATTACGGCGATATATTGTTTTATTTAGGAGATACCGACGCTGCTGTACAAAATTGGAAAAAAGCAAAGGGTTATGGCGCTAATTCTCCGGCGCTTGATCGTAAAATAAATGAAAAAAAATATAGTGAATAGGATATTAATAGTTTGCTGCCTGCTTGTTATGGTGAGTTGCAAGGCGCGCAAAAAGGTAATAACCCCCATCGCCCCCATTACAACAACAATTTCGTCGCCCGAGGTTACCAATACGGTTAAAATACCAACCACACCGCCTGACCTTACTTACTTAAAAAATCAACTGGTGATTATAAAAAGCCACCAGGTAAATTTTAATACATTTTCAGGCAGGGCAGGCACCAAGCTTGATGTTAACGGCAACAGCAATGATGTTACCCTAAATATCCGGATAAGCCATGATAAAAAAATCTGGGTTTCGGTTACTGCACTATTGGGTATAGAGGTTGCCCGCGCCCTGATCACACCTGATAGTATTAAGATCATTAACAAACTGCAGGGGCTGTATCTTAAAAAGCCTTTTAGCTATATCTACCAATATGCCAGCAGGCAGGTAAATTATAAAACTATTGAGTCATTGTTGGTAGGTAATGCCATGCCCGAAATTTTAACAGAAAACACCACCATAAGATCAGATATGGGCAATATGTCGCTGACAGGAAATCTGCAGGACCTGGTTTACAGTTTAATACTTGGTACCAATTTACGGGTAACGCAGTTTAACTTATCAAATGTAGCGGCGGGGCAGGCGCTATTGGTAAACAACAGCAGTTTTATTCAGGCCAGTAACCGGTTGGTGCCTTCGCAGATAGATATCCTGTCAACCATAGGAGACAAAAAAATCCAGGCTAATTTGCGCTACAATAAAGTTGAATTTGATCAGCAATTGGATTTTCCTTTCAATATTCCGGAAAGATATGCTCCGGCCGATTAAAAATTAATATTTTTGGACCGGATGAAATTTTTAAAAGTACTATTCTTGTTGATCTTGGTTTTTGCAGCCATAAGCGTGCGTGCCCAAAGCAGTTCCGACTTAAAGAGGCAACGCGACCGCATCAATGCCGAACTGGATCAGCTTAATCATGACCTGCAGGAAACGCGGTCAAACAAAAAGGCAACCTTAAAACAACTTAATATATTAAAGGCCCAGATCTACCTGCGCGAGCAAAAAATCACGGTTATAAACAGTGAAGTACGAAACCTGGACAGCCAGATATCAGAAAACACCAATACAGTGCATGATCTGCAGAGCCAACTTAACCTGTTAAAGAAAAAGTATGCTGATATGGTGCTTTTTGCCTATCGTAACCAAAGCGCTTACAATAAACTGATGTTTGTATTTGCATCAAAAGATTTTAACCAGGCCTATAAACGTTTAAAGTATCTGCAGCAGTTTGCAACCTATCGCGAAAGGCAGGCAGCCTCTATTCAGGGCAAGCAAAAAGATTTACATGTAAAAATAGTTGAGCTTGATAAAACTAAAGAGCAAAAACATACGTTGTTAATTGACCAGGAGAAAGAAAAAGATAATCTTGGCAAAGAACGAAATAACCAATCCGTTGCAGTAAAAAATCTTTCAAAACAAGAAAAGCAGTTACGCAGCCAATACCAGGCCAAGCAAAGAGAGGTGTCAAAAATTACCAGGCAATATGCCCGTGCAATAGTTGAGGAAGAAAGGCGCAAGGCCGAAGAAGAGGCCAGGCTTGCTGCAGCCAGAGCTAAAGCAGCGGCAGCAGCCAATAATACAACGGTTGCCGTTACAAGACCGGCACCGCGTAAAACCAATAGCGAGATAATGAATGCGACGCCCGAGGCAGCAAAATTATCAAACGACTTTTTAGGTAACCGGGGAAGATTGCCATGGCCGGTTTCGGCAGGTGAAATTACACAGGGATTTGGCACTTATATGACTGATGGTATAAGAAGCGAAAGCACCGGTTTAGATATCCGCACCAATAACGGGGCAGCTGTAAGAGCTGTGTTTGATGGTACAGTATCAAAAGTGCAAAATGTATTAGGTACTTGGCTGATAATTATAAGACATGGCGAGTATCTTACAGCTTATTCAAACCTTAAATCGGCAAGTGTTTCATCAGGACAAAAGGTAAACACTAAACAGATTTTAGGCTCGGCTGCAACTGATGCCGTAACGGGTGAAACTCAGGTGCATTTTGAACTGTATAAAGCCGGTACACCTGTTGACCCTAAAATTTGGTTGGCCGACAGGTAAAATAAATTTGTAATATATTAAATTGTTTATATTTGTAACCTAATAAAAAGAATATGTTTAGTTCAGTTTTTTTGTTTTTTGAATTCACCGCACCAGAAATAATGCTCATTTTATTTGTGACATTATTGTTGTTTGGCGGGGATAAACTGCCCGGCCTTGCTAAAGGTTTAGGTAAAGGTATCCGTGAATTTAAAGACGCATCAGAAGGTGTTAAGCGCGAGATAAATAACCAGATTGACAATTACGATAGCAAAAAGAAAGCAGAGCCGGCTAAGACGGAAGAAACTCCTTTAATTGCAGAGCACTCAACCGATAATGCCGACGGCAAAGCAGAAGAAACGCCGGCGGTGAATGTTAGCCCCGTTGCAAATACAGTGCCCGTTGGCACAAGCCACATTGCCGCTACAGATAATGTAGGCCATAATATTTATGATGGTACTGCCGAAAGTAACGAGGAGCTTCATAGCCATTACAGAGGTGTAACAGAAAACCAGGAGCCGGTAACTCACGTATCTGAAGCTGGTAACGCAACCAAGGAATAATTAATTATAAACTAATATAAAATTTAAATATTATGGGATTAGATGGTCCAGCAGTATTTGTCATCCTTTTAGTAGTATTACTAATATTTGGTGGTAAAAAAATACCTGAATTAATGAAAGGTTTAGGCAAAGGCGTTAAAGAATTTAAAGACGCGCAAAGCGGCGATAGCGACGATCATGTAAGGTCAGAAGATAAAACCAAAGTTTAATTACTCGGGCATTTATTTACCTGGCGTTTTTACTTAATATACTTATCTGTTGAAATTAATTTCTATTTCAACAGATAAGTTTTTTATTTTCGGCCCATGAGTAAATTTTATTCCTCTTTAAGTCAAATTAAGAGTGGGTTACAAAGTAGTGAAATTTCCGTTGAAGGACTGGTAAAGCACTATTTAAGTCAAATTGAAAAAAATTCCCGTTTAAATGCCTTTAACGAGGTATTTGGCCCCGAAGCATTACAACGTGCAAAAGATATTGATAACCGGCTAAAAGAAGGCAACGCCGGCAAACTGGCCGGGATGGTTATCGCAATAAAAGATAATATCTGTTACAAAGGGCATAAAGTAAGCGCATCATCAAAAATTTTATCGGGTTTTGAGTCTGTTTATTCAGCAACTATAGTTGAGCGTTTGCTGGCAGAGGATGCTATCATAATAGGCCGCTGTAATTGTGATGAATTTGCTATGGGTGCAACCAATGAGTCGTCATACTACGGCCCGGTAAAGAACTATGCTGATGAAACCAAAGTTTCGGGAGGTTCATCAGGCGGCTCGGCTGTCGCTGTTCAGGCCGGGATGTGCCTTGCTGCTATCGGTACCGATACCGGTGGCTCGGTAAGGCAGCCCGCAGCATTTTGCGGCACAGTAGGTTTAAAGCCGACCTATGGCCGTGTATCCAGACATGGTTTAATAGCTTATGCTTCATCTTTTGATCAGGCAGGGCCTATTACCAACTCTGTCGAAGACGCGGCGCTATTATTAGAAGTAATGGCAGGCGCTGACGAATACGATAGTACCTCAGCATCTAACCCGGTACCGGCTTATGCAGCTGATCTGAAAAAAACAACAGAAAAGAAGAACATTGCCTATCTGCAGGAATCACTGTCAAGCCCGGGCGTTGATCCGGAAGTAAAGAGCATGCTGATCAATACGATAGAAAAACTACGTGCCGAGGGGCATACAGTTAAACCTATTGCATTTGAATATTTAGATTACCTGGTTCCTGCTTACTATATCCTGGTTACTGCCGAAGCATCGTCAAACCTGGCGCGTTTTGACGGCGTGCACTACGGCTATCGCAGTCCGGCGGCAACAGATCTGGCGTCAACCTACAAGCGTTCACGGTCTGAGGGATTTGGTAAAGAGGTAAAGCGTCGTATTATGCTGGGCACTTTTGTGCTTAGCGCGGGATATTATGATGCGTATTATGCTAAAGCTCAAAAAGTACGCAGGCTGATACAGGAAAAAACCAGCAAAATATTTGAGGAGTACGATTTTATACTCATGCCCACGGCTCCGGAGCCTGCATCTGATATTGGTAAAGAAGAAAAAGATCCGGTGGTTAGCTATCTGGCCGATATTTTTACCGTACAGGCCTCCTTAACCGGTGTGCCGGCAATTTCTTTACCGGCAGGCAATAACACGAAAGGATTACCGTTAGGATTACAATTATTAGCCAAACATTTTAACGAACAGGAGTTGTTAAATTTCTCCAAATATTTCTTGGAGCTATAATAAATTAATATTTTAGTAAAACTTTTAGGCGCCAAAAGCGTATACGCTTATCTCTAACGAAAAAGAATGAAGAGAATTATAACTTTTGCCACCTTCCTCTTATCACTGCAAATTGTAAATGCTCATTCGTTAACAGCGACCTTTTTTGCCAATGGCAAAACAAGTAATAGCTATTTATCAAAAATTTTACCGGATACCACTTTAACTATGCCGGTTAGCGCATATACCAGTTCAATTTTTAAACAACGGCTGGATTCTATCCAAAAAGACGTTCCGTTGGACTATAATGAATACGTGCAGGCTTACATTGATATCTATACCCGTCATAAAGACGAAATGGGTCACGTAATGGGGCTATCAAAATATTACTTCCCCATTTATGAGAAGATCTTTCATGAATCAGGCATCCCTACCGAAATAAAGTATTTGTCAATTGTTGAATCAAAGCTTGACCCTAATGCAGTATCGCGGGTAGGTGCAACCGGGCCATGGCAGTTTATGGCTACTACAGCCAAAATATACGGCCTTAATATGGATAGCTACATTGACGAGCGCCGCGATCCGATACAGGCCAGTTACGCCGCCGCAGCTTATTTGAAAGACGCTTATCAGGAATTTGGCGATTGGTTATTAGCCATAGCTTCGTATAACTGCGGTAAGAGCAGTGTTGAACGTGCTATTGAAAAAGCAGGAGCAATGGATTTTTGGTCTATCCGCCAGTACCTGCCGCCTGAAACCAGGAGCTATGTGCCCGCTTTTATTGCCATGTCTTACGTAATGAATTATGGTGGTAAGCACAGCATAGTGGCTGATAACTGGCGATTTTCTGCGCGTACGGATACCGTTATGGTTGATAAGATGATCGACCTTAATAATGTTGCCCGTGCCTTAAGTGTAAATATCAGTGACCTGGCATTACTTAATCCGGCTTATAAAAGACAGATCATAAACGGGACAACAACCTTACCGCGCAGGCTGATCATCCCGCATACCGAGCAAAGAAATTTTACAGCTTTATATAATGTATTAAACGGATTAGCAGCTCCGGTAGCATTACAACCGCAGGTGGCGCCTGCACAGGTAGTAACGGCAGCGTATGTACCTGCTGCCAAATCAGCTGATAAAAACCCCGATTACCATATTATTAAAGAAGGCGAAACGCTGGAAAATATTGCAGCTGATTACGGCCTTGATGTGCGCGAGATCAGAGCCTGGAACCGCATGCAGAGCAATAAAGTTATTGCGGGGCAAAAACTAAGATTAAACCCGTTTGCCAAGGCAAGCAAAGGATAAATAATAAAAAATTCAGGAGCCCGGTTTTGATTTCAGAACCGGGCTTTTTTATACAGTTCAAAAAGACTTAACTTTGAACCTTGAATTGATATCATGGATAAATCTAACCGTAAGCAGGACGCTCTTAATTACCACGCTAAAGGGCGCCCCGGCAAAATACAAGTAGTACCCACCAAGCCAACCAATTCGCAGCGCGATTTAACCATGGCCTACTCGCCGGGTGTTGCTGAGCCCTGTTTACGCATTGCCGAAAATGTAGATGATGTTTATAAATACACTGCCAAGGGTAACCTGGTAGCAGTAATAAGTAACGGTACGGCAGTTTTGGGCCTGGGTAATATAGGCCCCGAAGCCAGCAAGCCGGTTATGGAAGGTAAAGGCCTGCTGTTTAAGATCTATGCCGATATCGATGTATTTGATTTGGAACTGAATACAAAATCAGTAGATGAATTTGTGACAATAGTAAAGGCCCTGGAGCCCACTTTTGGCGGTATTAATTTAGAGGATATATCAGCGCCAACTTGTTTTGAAATTGAGCGCAGGCTTAAGGCGGAAATGAAGATCCCGGTTATGCATGACGACCAGCACGGTACGGCAATCATATCGGGCGCTGCATTGCTTAATGCCTGCGAGATACAGGGTAAAAAGCTGGATAAGATAAAAATGGTAATTAACGGCGCAGGTGCCGCCGCGGTGTCCTGCTCAAAAATATATTTGTCGTTAGGTGTTAAAAGAGAAAACCTGGTAATGTTTGACATTAATGGTTTAATAACTCCTGACCGTACCGACCTGGATGAGATGCGCTTGCAATTTGCTACCGACCGGAAAGGAATAGATACCCTTACCGAAGCAATGAAGGGCGCCGATGTTTTTATCGGCCTGTCGGCAGGTAACGTCGTAACGCCGGATATGCTGCGCGGCATGGCAAAAAATCCCATTGTTTTTGCAATGGCAAATCCCGAACCCGAGATAGCTTACGACCTTGCCGTAACTTCACGTAAGGATATTATCATCGCTACGGGGCGGTCTGATTTTCCTAACCAGGTAAATAACGTCCTGGGTTTCCCTTATATTTTCAGAGGTGCCTTGGATGTGAGGGCCTGCGCTATTAACGAAGAAATGAAACTGGCGGCGGTGCATGCTATAGCAGGTATTGCCAAAAAGCCGGTGCCCGAAGCCGTTAACCTGGCTTATGATGCCAAGAACCTTAAATTTGGCAAAAATTACATTATCCCAAAACCAATGGATCAGCGGTTAATAACCGAGGTTTCATCGGCGGTAGCAAAAGCTGCTATCGAATCAGGCGTGGCACGCAAGGTAATTACCGACTGGGATGCTTATACAGAAGAGCTGCGCTCAAAAGTAGGGGACGATGATAAGCTGTTAAGAAACATCACCAACATGGCTAAGAGCAACCCTAAACGGGTGGTTTTTGCTGACGCTGATAATTACAAGATATTGCGCGCCGCCCAGATTGTAAAAGATGAGGGTATTGCTACGCCAATATTGCTTGGAGATGTCCAAAAAATAAAACGGATCATCAAAGAAACCGAGCTTGAATTTGGTGAGGTAGAGATCATTGATCCGCACTTGGGCACTAAACGGTCAGAGGAATATGCGCAATACTATTTTAAAAAGCGTCAGCGCCGGGGTATAACTTTGTTTGAGGCCAGGCAACTGATGATTGATCCTAACTATTACGGTGCCTGCATGGTACAGTTTGGCCAGGCCGATGCCTTGATATCCGGGCTAAGCAAAAATTACGCAACAACAGTTAAGCCTGCGCTGCAAATAATCGGTACCGAAAAAGGAGTAAGCCGTGTGGCCGGTATGTATATGATGTTAACCCAAAAAGGCCCCGTTTTTTTTGGTGATACTACGGTAAACGTTGATCCTACGGTTGAGGAACTGGTAGATATTACGGTACTTATAGAACGGTCAGTAAAGCAGTTCAACATCAGCCCCAGGGTTGCGTTATTATCCTACTCAAATTTTGGATCAAACGATGGCCCGATACCTGAGAAAACCCGCGAAGCTGTTAAGCTATTGCATGATAAATATCCTGATATGATTGTTGACGGCGATATGCAGGCCAATTTTGCGTTAAATGCTTCTTTGCTGGCCGATAACTTTCCGTTTTCGACATTAAAAGGCAGGGCGGCCAACACATTGATATTTCCTAATCTGGAGTCGGGTAATATTGCTTATAAACTTTTACAGGAAATAGGCAGCGCCGAGGCCGTCGGGCCGATATTACTGGGACTGAAAAAGCCTGTACACGTTTTACAGCTGGACAGCTCGGTGCGTGAAATTGTAAATATGGTTACCATTGCTGTGGTTGATGCGCAGGCAAAAGCAAATAATAAATAGCTATTAGTGACTAAGATTAATGATTAGTTTTTAATATTGCAGTTAAATCTCAGCCTTATTGCCTTTCACCTTTTACCTTGAAAAAATATGTACGCTTATATTGATGGCAAATTAGTTTTTAAAAGTCCGGCTTATGTGGTGATTGATGCCAACGGGGTGGGCTATCACATCAATATATCTTTAAATACCTATTCTTTACTGGGCGATGCCGAGCGGTGTAAGCTTTTTACCTGGCTGCATGTCAAAGAGGATGCGCATACGTTGTACGGTTTTGCAGACGAGGGCGAGCGCAGATTGTTTTTACACCTGATTTCCATATCAGGCATAGGCCCTAATACCGGCAGGATGATGCTTTCATCTATAACTCCTTTGGAAATTCAAACTGCCATCATCAATGGTAACGTTTCTTTAATACAGCGAATTAAGGGCATCGGTCCAAAATCGGCGCAAAGAGTTATATTAGAGTTGCAGGATAAGCTGAGAAAAGAAGGTTCTGAAACGTTAAATACCGCCCCTATTGCCAGAACCGTTAAGGACGAGGCACTTGCAGCACTGGTTATGTTAGGGTTTGCACGTAATGCCGCAGAAAAAGTGCTTGAGCAGGAAATAAGTAAAAACGGCGGAACATTAACTGTTGAACAGCTTATAAAATTCGCCTTAAAAAGTTTATAATTACGTGGGATTTTAGCTGTTGCATGTGGTAGGAAATTTTACTTTTAAATTTTTTCTCGGGATTGCATTAATAACTGCGTTTTGCGGATTGGGGACAACCTTTGCGCAACAGAAACCTGCAACTGTTTCGCCCCGAAGAGATTCTGTAACCGTAAAAGCGCCATTTAAACGTACTTTATCAAATAATGCCTTAAACCGCCGGGGTATTTTTGATCCGCCGCCATTTGGTGTAACCCGCACTGTTGAGTATGACGCGCTCACAAATAAATATGTTTTGTACGAACGGGTTGGTAATTTGCTGTACCGCCCGCCGGTATATCTGACTTTTAACGAGTACCTGTATCTGAAACAAGCCGAAGAAAAGCGCGACTATTTTAAGAAACTGGCCGATAACTATTCTTATCAACAAACACAGCCCGGGTTTATTCCGCAGATAAATGTGCATAACCAAACTTTTGAAAGAATATTTGGCAGCTCAATAATCGATATCCGCCCACAGGGATCAGCTGAAGCAATATTAAGCGGGCAGATCAATAAAAATGAAAATCCGCTGTTTAATATCCGGCAACGTAAACAATTCAACTTTAATTTTGACCAGCACATACAACTTAATTTAACCGGTAATATTGGTGATAAGTTAAAGATAGCCACTAACTATAATACCGATGCCCAGTTTCAGTTTGACAACCAGGTAAAGCTGGATTATACCGGCCACCCGGACGAGATCATCCAGGAAATACAGGCAGGTACGGTAAGTATGCCGTTAAATACATCATTAATAACCGGTACGCAGGCTTTATTTGGTTTAAAAACAAAATTAAAATTTGGCAAGCTTGATGTAACCACAATCTTTTCGCAGCAGCGTTCGCAATCAAAAAATATTACCATAACCAACCAGGGGCAGCAGGGCACATTCTCAGCGATGGCCTCAGATTACGAGGCTAACAAACACTATTTCTTATCGCAATACTTTCGTAACAATTATAATAAGGCGCTGGCTAATATACCCATCATCAGCTCAAATATTAATATTACAAAAATTGAGGTTTGGACCACCAATCGCACTAACGCTACTACCGACTCGCGAGACGTAGTCGGCTTTTTGGATTTGGGTGAGAATGCGCCCTACAATACTGCGCAAATACAGGGCGGTGCGGGTTTCTCGGGCCTGCCGGCGGGTTTTCAGGGGCCGGGGTTTACAGATCAGTCAAACAATTTGTTAGCCGGCTTACCGGCTAATGCGCGCTTTACCAATGACCCATCTAATTCGCTCATTGGTTATTTTGCGGCACATGGCGGTACAGATAACTACGCCAAATTAACTTATGCCCGCAAGTTAACCGCCAAAGAATATACCTTACATCCGCAACTGGGTTATATATCCCTTAATTATCCTTTAAATAACGACGAGGTATTGGCGGTGGCTTACCAATATACCTATAATGGCAAGCAATACCAGGTAGGTGAATTTTCAAGTGATATTCCGGTTAGCCCCGGCACGCCCAAATTGCTTTACCTGAAATTATTAAAGAACACGCTGTTAAAAACCAATCTGCCAACCTGGAAACTGATGATGAAGAACATCTACTCGCTCAACGCGTTCCAGGTTAGTTCAACAAACTTTAAATTAAACGTTGCCCGCCTGGATGATAAATCAGGTATTGATAAGCCGGTGATGGATGAGGGGCAAAACACCAGGTCAAAACTGTGGCTAAAACTTACCGGGCTTGATAATTTAAACCAGCAGGGCGAAAAGCAATCAGACGGTTATTTTGACTTTTTAGAAGGTATTACCATTGATTCGCAAAACGGGCGCATTGTCTTTCCTGTTCTGGAACCCTTTGGGTCTGATCTGGCCAGGCAATTTAACCCCGGCGAGACGGACCTCATCAACAGGTACGTCTATCAGCAATTATATGACTCGACCAAAACGGTAGCACAACAGTTTTTTCCTAAGTTAAACCGTTACACTATTCGGGGCACTTATACGGCGCAGGGCGGCGGGGGCTCTTACCAGCTTAATGCCATAAATATCCCGCAAGGATCGGTAACGGTATCAGCGGGTGCAACCAAGCTGGCGGAGGGTACTGATTATACCATTGATTATAATGCCGGCCATTTAAACGTAATAAATACCGCCATACTATCATCCGGCCAGCCCATAGATGTGCATTTAGAAAACAACGAGCTGTTTGGGGTGCAGCAAAAATCATTATACGGTTCAAGGTTTGATTATAGGTACAGCCCAAATTTATCATTGGGTGCCACGGTAATGCACCTGACAGAGCAGCCGATATCGCAAAACGAGGCAATAGGGCAGGAGTCCATCTCAAACACCATTATTGGATTTGATGCTAACTATGCCTCAAACTCAAGACTGCTTACCCGTTTGGTCGATAAAATACCTTTTATCCATACCAGGGCGCCATCGTCAGTAAACTTTAGCGGTGAGTTTGCAAAATTGTTGCCGGGCAGCCCGGGTGTATTAAACTATGCAGGCTCAAGAAACGGAACATCTTATTTAGATGATTTTGAAAACAGCCAGTCAATAATCGATGTTAAAAGCGCCAATACCTGGCAAATATCGGCTACGCCGCAGTTGTTCCCGGAGTCGGGTTTGTTTAATAACCTGAGCTATGGTTTTAACCGTGCACGTTTGGCGTTTTATAATATCGACCCGATATTTTATACCAATACAGGATCGACAAGCGTAACCCGCGCACAGCTATCAAACCATTACGCAAGGCAGATTTTACAGACAGAGGTTTTCCCCTATAAACAATCCGTAACCGGGCAGCCGCTAAGTTTATCAACTTTAGACCTGGCTTTTTATCCAACAGTTCGGGGCCCGTATAACTATACTACCACCGGTATTAATGCTGACGGTTCGCTGCAAAACCCAACCACCCGCTGGGGCGGTATTTACAGGGGGATATCAACTAATGATTTCCAGGCGCTTAACGTGGAGTATATTGAATTTTGGGTGCTTGACCCTTTTATCTACAAACCAACGGCACCGGGGGGTGATCTGTATTTCAACTTGGGCAGTATATCAGAAGATGTGTTAAAAGACGGGCGTAAAAGCCTTGAAAACGGTTTGCCTGCCAATGGTGATCTAAGTACGGTAGATACTACCGCCTGGGGCAGGGTACCCAAAGCGCAACCCGTAGTTAATGCCTTTGACAGTAACCCGGCATCGCGTGTATTGCAGGATGTTGGTTTGGACGGATTGAGTGATGGGGATGAACGGGCAAAATTTGCGGCAGTTGTTAACCAGATAAAAGGAACGATTAATAATCAGGCGGCAAACGCTTTTGCAAATGACCCGTCATCAGATGATTACCAATATTACCTGGGGCCCGACCAGGATGCGGCAAAAGCCAGTATTTTACAACGTTACGCTAAGTATAACGGCAACGAAAGTAACTCCAAAACAGCCGAGCAATCGCTTGCGCAATTGGGCCTGCAAACATCTGCCAACACCTCATTGCCGGATGGCGAAGATATTGACCGGGATAACAATATGAGCCAGGACGATCAGTACTTTCAGTACAAGGTATCGATGCGCCCAAAAGACCTTGTTGTGGGTCAGAATTTTGTGAATGACAAAATTACGTCGCAGGTTAAACTTGCTGATGGCACCACGCAATCTGTTACCTGGTACCAGTTTCGTGTACCTATTGCCGCCTATCAATCGGCAGTTGGAGGGATCCAGGATTTTAAAGCGATAAGATATATGCGAATGTTCATGACCAATTTTGCCGACACGGCGATATTGCGTTTTGCAACCCTGCAATTGGTGCGCGGCGACTGGCGTGCATACAACACAGAGAACAATCCGCTGAATGTTATTGCCGATCCGGCTTTGGTAAATCCACCGCTGGATAACTCAGTTGTAAACGTTGAGACGGTAAATATTGAGGAGAATGGCAAACGTGTACCTATCCCTTATGTAGTGCCGCCGGGTATTGAACGCCAACGCGATTATAATAACCTGCAAAGCAATACCCAGTTAAATGAGCAGTCGTTATCATTAAATGTAACCAACCTGAGCGACGGTTATTCAAAGGCAGCTTTCAAAACTTTTTATAATGATCTGCGTAAATACAAGCATCTGCAAATGTTTATCCATGCCGAAGCCAATCAAAATACCCTGCATGATAATGATGTAAGCGCCTTTATCCGTTTAGGTGCGGATTACCAGGATAACTATTATGAGTACGAAATACCGCTGACAATAACACCGCCGGGTACTACCAATGCCAATTCAATATGGCCGGATGCAAATGCCCTGGATATCGAGCTGTCCTTACTAACAGATGCAAAGATAGCGCGGAACAATGCCAAATTTAACGGCTTACCCTGGCCAATAAACAAGCCGTTCACCTATGCTAACGGACGCAATAAGATAACCATTATGGGGGTGCCGGATCTTAGCCGGCTGCGAACAATCATGCTCGGTGTACGAAATCCTTATCGCAACAATCAGCCGGTTGGGGTTGATGACGGGTTAAATAAATCAGCGATTGTTTGGTTTGATGAATTACGGCTTACCGACTTTGATAATAAGGGCGGCTGGGCGGCTATTGGGCGTGCGGATTTTAAACTGGCCGATATTGGTAATGTTACCATATCGGGCAACAAGAGTACGGCTGGCTTTGGCGCACTTGATTCAAAGCTGGAAGATCGCCAGTTAACCAACAACCAAGGTTATGATATATCGGCCAATATGGACCTGGGCAGGTTCTTCCCGACGAAAAGCGGAATAAAGATCCCGGCTTATATCAATGTTTCAAACCAAACAAACACGCCGCAATATGACCCGGCGCAGCCTGATATCCTGTTAAAGCAAACGCTTAACGCCGCTACATCTTCAAAACAGCGCGACTCGATCAAAAATGCCGCCGAGGATTATACCATGCGTAAAAGTGTCAACTTTACTAATATGCATAAAGAGCGCACCTCTACCAAACCGGCCCCGGTGCATGTTTATGATATTGAGAACTTCAACGCCAGCTATGCTTACACAGAATATACGCATCATGATTTTAGTACGGAAAGCGACCTGGAAAAAACTTATCACGTAGCGCTGGCTTACAACTACGCCAATCAACCAAAATATATTAGCCCGTTTGAAAAGATCATTAAGAACAACACACTGGCGCTGATCAGGGACATTAACTTTAGCCTGGCGCCAACCCGTTTAAATTTCAGTATAAATTTTGACCGTTTTTACTCAGAAAATTCGCCGCGGAACAATGATATCAATAACCCGGTGTTTATACCTACCAACTACAACAAAACGTTTAACATAACCCGTGTTTACGGCCTGGGCTGGAACCTTACCAAATCATTAACCATGGATATCGATGCCACCAACCTGTCGGTAGTTGATGAGCCTTATGGCCGTTTAGATGGTTTAAAGATTGATACACTATGGCAAAATATCCGTAAGCTTGGCCGTACCACTAACTATAATCATACGTTTAATATTAATTATACGGTGCCGTTAAGTAAGATCCCGGGTATGGATTGGACCGCAATGATTGCCCACTACAGCACCAACTTTACCTGGCAGGCGGCCCCCGAGTTTGCGATAGGCAACCCGCAGTTTAACGTAGGTAACAGCATACAAAACGCGCGTAAAATACAGCTGGACCCAGCCCTTAATTTAGTGACTTTATACAATAAGATACCCTATTTAAGAAACGGCAACAATCCTAAAAACAGCACGTTTACACGGCTGTTAACCGGCTTAATTACCAGTGTTAAAAATATCAATGCATCATACACCCGGTCTGACGGTACTTTTCTGCCGGGGTACCTGCCGCAATCAAATTTATTTGGTGAGGACTTAAGTTATGATTCGCCGGGCATCGGCTTTTTATTAGGTAGCCAGGCCGATATCCGCAGCCGGGCCGTAAGCCGTGGCTGGATATCATCAGATACGTTGCAAAACCAGCTATATGTACAATCTGTTAGTGAGGATTTGCACCTGAAAGCCAGTGTTGAGCCCATATCCGATCTGCGAATACAGTTAACGGCATTTAAAACACAGAATCATACCTACCAAACCAATTTTAAATTTTTAAGTGCCACAGGCGCTTTTGAGAACCTGGCACCCAATACTACCGGCGATTACAGTGTTTCCTATTTCTCGCTGGCCACCGCTTTTTCAAAAGAGACCGGCATTAACAACACTTCGGCGCCATTCCAGAAATTTTTGGATAACCGCGCCGAAATCTCCCAACGATTAGGGAAAAACAATCCAAATTCGGCGGGTACCGGAACAAGCGGTTATGCGGATGGTTACGGGCCTAACTCGCAAAATGTGTTGGTGCCGGCCTTCCTGGCTGCTTATACGGGTAAAAGCGCTTCCGGGGCCAGCCTTAACCAATTCCCCGCTATCCCAATACCTAACTGGCAAATTACTTACAGCGGCTTCGGACACATGGCATTGTTTGAAGAATTGTTTGATTCGTTTGATATCAGGCATGGGTATCAGTCGGCTTATACCGTAAGCGGTTATAACACTTTATTGCAGTACCGGGAGGCTAACGGCGCATCAAGCGCAAGGGATGTTAATAATGATTTCCTGCCGCAATACCAGTTTTCGCAGATCACTATTTTAGAGCAGTTTATTCCATTGCTGGGGATCGACGTCCGTTTTAAAAATAACGTGACTGCCAATTTTGAGTACCGTCAAAGCCGTGCGCTTAGCCTGAGTTTATTAAACAGCCAGCTTACCCAGCAAAACGATCATGTTATCACTTTTGGTTTTGGGTACAAAACCAAAAATTTCAGGTTCCCGTTCGGTATGTTTAATAACCTGATCCTGAAAAATGATCTGAATTTTAAGCTTGACTTTGCTTTGCGTGATAATAAAACATTGATATACCAGGCCGATGTTACCGCTGCGCAAATATCATCCGGAGCGCAAAATATTACTTACCGGCCATCAATTGATTATTCCATCAGTCAGCGATTTATATTGAATCTGTTCTATGATTCAAACTTAACCAAGCCATTTACCTCGCAGGCATTTAATACTTCCTTTACAAATTTTGGGGTTAACCTGAAATTGTTGTTGCAGTAATAAAATTTGTGATAGCATCTTCTCTTTTATGCAGAACGATGCTCCGGCTTGTCTTAAAGATCTAAAATGATTAGTTAACGCTTATTCAACTCCGCGTACTTCCGGGCTTCTTTTTGCTCTTTTTTCAATTTTCGGTTTAGCTTACGCTCGGCACGTTTTTGTATACGCCTGGCTTTTTTTAGCAGATGGTTCTTTTTATTAAGCTCGCCTTTTGCCATGCGGGCGGCAGTAGCTTTCCGGGTTTTTTCATCATAGCCAACAGCAGGTTTAATACCCAGCAGCAAGGTTTGCCAGATGGTTTTAAAGAAAGGCGAGTTAACCGGCCTGTTATAATTTACATTAAATGAGCGCGGAATTTCGCCTGCCTGATCCGGATTGTTATGCTTCAGAATAAACACGTTGGCAAACATAGACGCTACCAGCTTGTTATTAAGCGAGGCATTTACTGAATCAGCTTTTAAGATATTTACTTTAAGATCATTGTATAAAATGATAACTTTCCCTTTTGAGGCGTTCCTGTTTGCCTCAAAGTCAAAATCAAATTGCTTTAATGTACCTGATGTTATTTTAACCAAAGCCAGGGGCATGGTAGCAGGGTTTATAACCCCCATGTCCATAGGGCCCAGCTGTCCTTTGTAAGAGTATGCGGCATCGCCGGCTGTAAGATTGAATGTAAAATAAGTATCAAGTTTGCCGCTGTCCATAAAATGACTGGTAATATGCGCTTTGGCAATATTGTTTTTTTGAAGCGCGGACTTGTTGGTAGTAATGTTTAATAGCTCGCCATGAGTATTGTTAAATGTGATAGTGCCGCTTTGCCCGGATTTTTTATTGTGCTCGCCATAGCTGATATCTATTTTACGCGCCAGGATGGTATCTATTTTGATATCGGTACCGATGAGGCCTAAAGCTACATGCGGAAAACTTTTTATACGGTCTTTATTGTTGGTATGCGGATTGGGATTGCCAAATATATCAAGGCTCCCATGGCTAAATATCAGGCTTGATGCCGAAACAGAATGGTATTTATTGTAGGTTAAAAAATCAAATTTATTGAGCTGGATAGAGTCCAGCTTTATAGTATAACGGCCCTGATCTGTTTTGCTAAAGAAACCGGGTGTAGGGATAAGCGAGAAACCAAATATATTGATTTGTGCGGTATGCGTTGAAAATTTAAGCCGGTTTACCGTATAGGTGTAAAGTCCGTTTGGTAACGTGCCTTTGTAATTATTCAGGTCGGCCACTATGTCTTTGCAGTAAAGCGTACGTGAAGTATCGGTTTGGGTTAAGGAGTCGATCAGCAGTTCATTTGCCTGTATATTCATTTCCCTGAGCTCTGATACCGCTAAAGTTTTGCCCGAGTAGTCATCATATTTTAGTTTAACATCATTTAAAAAAATATCACCAACGTGTATATATTTTAATGACCTGGATATCTTTTGCCATAACGTTCGATTGTCTTTATTAACCGTGTCCTTCAGATGATTAAGCTGGTGACTCATCTTAACGTCGGGCGAGGTAAGTGTTATCCGGTCGATATCCAGAATATGATCAAAATATAGCTTTAACGGATGAATATGCGACAATACTAACCGTTTAACATGCAGGGTTGTTAAATTATTAGGCGCGAGGTGTTGTGCTTTACGGCGGTTATAAACCGCACTGTCAACCTTTAGATCAATGTTGTAGATAATGATGCGGCCTTCCAGTATATGCAGTTCGGCAGCCGAAAAATCAACCGTATACAAACTATCTGTGCCGTTTAATACAGCGCTTTTAACTTTGGCCGACAAAATAGGCGACCAATACAAGTTAACAAAAAAAGCGACGATAAAGAGTAAAGCCAGAAAGATGCCTGTAGTAATAAGCGTTATTTTTTGCCATTTATGCTTCAGGAAATTTGACGCCATTTACTGCTTTTTAAGATTTGCTATTGAGTCCTTTTTTGCCTGTCGCCTTGCCTGGCGTTCCAGTTTGCGTTCTTTACGGTCGGATTTAAATTTATTAAATTTATCAACCAGGGTAGTTACTTTGGTTACCACCTTGTTAACGGTACCTTCGGTTTTTTTGGTAAAACCAACACTTGGTTTTAATCCATCTAATAATCCTTTATACAAAAAGCTAAAGAATGATACTGTAGGTTCGCGTTTTAAATTAATCGGCCCCGCCCTAAAATTACCCTTGCTGTCTGGATTATCATTATCAATAATTAACGAATTGGCTATTTTTGATATCAGGCCCTGTGTTTGTAATTTTGCCTGGCCATCTACCTTTTTAAGCAGCTCAACATTTAGATTTTTATAATAAAATTCTAAATGCCCTTTGCCGGCATAGTTGCTGGCGTTTACATTAAAGTTTAACCGTTCAATATCAGCACTTTTTACGTGTACCAGCGCTAAAGGTTTTACCAGTTTATCCAATATTCGGCCATCAAACCTGCCCAGGGAGCCTGAGTAATTAAAAGCGCCGTCCTTTGCATTCAGGTTAAATTTAAAATTTACCTGTAAGGGTGCAGCATTCATAAAGTGGGTGCTGATGCGCGCTATCATAAACGGGTCCTTTTTTTTAACGTCATCATCATTTGTTACGTTAAAAAAGTGGCCGGTGGTATTGTTAAAGGTAATTACGCCGGTTTGCTGCGTGATAGCATCCAGCTCAGAGTAGATAATGTCGCTATGGGTAAGATTTAATTTGCCCAGCTTCATATCCAGCGCCACCTTCTGTAGCGCCTGCTGCGGATCTTTACCAATTTTTATTGATTTTTTGCCCTTGTAATTACTATTGCTGTAGATCTGTACATTAGCATTGGCTACATCCATGATGCCGGCATAGAGCTTTTGATCGCGCAGAAAACGTTGCAGATCAATATCCGTAATGGCTATCTTTTTAAAGTTAAGCGTAAATATATCACCGGATGTCCCCAGTTTTTTATAAAAATCTGTTCGGTTATAACGGGGAGTAAAACTTACGTTATCCAGTATGATCTCACGTTTGGCGGTTGAGAAGTAAACCTGCCCAAGCCTGGCACTGTATAAGCTGTCGGGTGTTGCAATTTTATAGTCATGCAGCACAAAATCAATCCCTTTGGTATAATAAAAACGGTTGCTGTCCAGGGCCGATAGTGAGTCTATCAACACCCGGGAGATATTAATATCCAGGTGCTTTAATGCCGTTTGCTTGGTTACAGGATTGTTTTTATTGACATAATTTACGCTGATATCTTTTAATGCAATAGAATCAATACGCAACTGCTTAAATATGTTTTTTATCAGCTGGTAAGGCGTTTTGGGTTTACCAACTTTAACAGTATCATTAAAACTGTAGCGTTTGTTTACTATGGTAAGATCAGGCTTGTCGATTGTGATATTATCGATGATCAGGATCTTTTCATTTAAAGCTTTTTTAGCGCCCACATTTTTAATAGTTAGTTTTTTTACGCTTAGCGTAAACAGGTTATCGGGTGCTTTTCTTTCGGCTACCAGTTTTTGGTAAATGGCCGAATCAGGCACCAGCTTAAAGTCAGAAAGCGTGGCGTCGCCTGATGCCAGGTTCAAATCGAAATCAGAATATTCTATATGATACAGACTATCGGATGATTTAAGTATCATTTCTTTTAACCTGGCCTGTAGCAGCGGTTTCCATTTATTGCCCGCAAAATATCTGTTGTAAGCATACCAGCCGGCACCTCCTAACAAAAAAATAATTACCAGTATAACTATAGGCCATTTACGTATTGTATACCTGGTTGTATGGGTTTGTGCCATTAATTGATTGCTTTAAAATTAATTAACAATCATAAACCTGTTTTGTTACCGTGAAATGCGCCTGCAGTAAATACGGCCCTTAAGCGTGATTTTTAAAGTTTCATTATTCTGCCAATCTGTCACCTGTTATTTAAATTTTATGTATTTTTGCAGCTCAAATTTTTATAAAAATGATGGATTTGGTTATTCCGGATAAAGTACATGACGAGAGCAGGCAGGGGGAAGCTTTATTATTAGAACCTGTTGCCGGCAAAAACAATGGGCGCAAACTTTATATTGAAAGTTATGGCTGCGCCATGAATTTTTCTGATAGTGAGATAGTTGCTTCCATTTTGGCAGAAAAAGGATTTGAAACAACCAATGATTATACGAGTGCGGATGTGATTTTTATCAATACCTGTTCTATCCGTGAAAATGCCGAAACCCGGGTGCGCAACCGGCTGAAAGAATTTAAGGTTGCCAAATCTAAAAACCCCGGGATGGTAGTTGGTGTGCTGGGTTGCATGGCCGAGCGGTTAAAAGCCAAATTTTTAGAAGAAGAAAAATTGGTTGATGTAGTGGTTGGCCCTGATGCCTACCGCGACCTGCCAAACCTGATAGACCGGGTTGATAGCGGCCAGAAAGCGGTAAACGTTTTATTGTCACGCGAGGAAACTTATGCGGACATTAGCCCGGTGCGCTTAAACAGCAACGGCATTAATGCGTTTGTATCTATTATGCGCGGTTGCGATAATATGTGCTCTTTTTGCGTGGTGCCTTTTACCCGCGGCCGCGAACGCAGCCGTGATGCCATATCGATAGTAGCCGAATGTACCGACCTGTTCAACAGCGGCTACCGCGAGGTTACTTTGTTGGGACAGAATGTGGATTCATACAAATGGGAAAACGAAGACGGAACCAATAAGGTTAACTTTGCTAATTTGTTAGAGCTGGTTGCCTTAATTAATCCTGATCTGCGCGTGCGTTTTTCAACCTCGCATCCAAAAGATATTACCGACGAGGTTTTACATACCATAGCTAAATACGATAACATTTGTAACTATATCCATTTACCGGTACAGTCAGGCAACAGCCGTGTGCTGGAGTTAATGAACCGTACTTATGACCGCGAATGGTACATCAACCGGATCGATGCTATCCGCCGGATCATCCCGGAGTGTGCCATATCAACGGATATAATCACTGGATTTTGTACGGAAACAGACGAAGAGCATAAAGAAACCGTAAGCATGATGGAATATGTGCAATATGATTTTGCTTATATGTTCATGTATTCAGAGCGCCCCGGTACCTTGGCTGCCAAACGTTATGCGGATGATATCCCCGAAACAGTAAAAGCCGCGAGGTTAACGGAAATTGTCGCCCTGCAGCAAAAATATTCGCTGGTACGTTTACAGGCACAGCTTGGGAAAGTGCAAAAAGTATTAATAGAAGGTTTTTCAAAAAAATCAAAAAACGATTACGCAGGCCGTACCGATCAAAATGCCATGATGGTTTTTCCGGTAGACGAACGATTTAAGCCCGGCCAATATGTGAATGTTATTGCCGAAAGATGTACAACCGCTACATTAATGGGCACAATAGTAGACTAATAAATTACACCTAAATATTCCCCCTTTAGGGGGCTATGGGGCATGGAAATACAAGAAATTAAACAACGCTACGGTATAATTGGCAATTCGCCATTATTGAACCGGGCAATAAATATAGCTTACCAGGTAGCACCCACTGATATTTCTGTTTTAATAACAGGGGAGAGCGGCAGTGGTAAAGAGGTTTTCTCGCACATTATACACCAGATGAGCCCACGTAAACATGGGCCGTTTATAGCAGTTAACTGTGGTGCGATACCTGAAGGTACGATTGATTCTGAATTATTTGGCCACGAAAAGGGTGCTTATACAGGCGCCGTAGGCGAACGTAAAGGATATTTTGAAACGGTAAACGGCGGTACCATCTTCCTTGATGAAATTGCCGAAATGCCGTTGGGTACCCAGGCGCGTTTGCTGCGTGTGTTGGAATCAGGTCAATACATTAAGGTGGGCTCATCCAAAGTTGAGAAAACCAATGTGCGGGTTATTGCAGCCACCAATGTGGATGTTTACGATGCGGTGAAGAACGGCAAATTTCGTGAAGACCTTTATTATCGCTTAAACACAGTGCCATTGCGCATCCCGCCATTGCGCGACAGGAAAGAGGATATTTACCTGCTGTTTAGAAAGTTTACGTCAGATTTTACTGATAAATATCGCACACCACCTATCCAGCTGGATGATGAGGCGCAACAGGTGCTGATCAATTACTCCTGGCCGGGCAACGTGCGTCAGCTAAAAAACATGGCCGAACAGCTGGCTGTCTTAGAGCGGGATCATGTAATTACCGGTCAAACGTTATTGACTTACATCCCGCAGGAAGCAAACGGTAAAAACCTGCCAATGCGCATTGGTAACCAGGCAAAAGAGGATTTTTCTGAACGGGACATATTATACAAAGTACTGTTTGATATGAAGCGTGATATGGTTGAGCTTAAGAAACTGGTGGCTGATATTATTGAGCATGGCGGTGTAACGCCCAGCTTTGCCAATCAATCACAGGCGATAAACCAATTGTACCGGGATATAGAAATGCCGGCCGGTAATACCGACCAACAATTTACCATACAACAACCCGTTAATAACAACGATGGCTACAACATAACGCACGAGGCTGAGGAAGTTGAAGAGTCATTATCGTTAATTGAAAAGGAGTCTGACCTGATACGTAAAGCGCTTAAAAAGCATAAGGGCAAACGTAAGCTGGCTGCAAACGAGCTGGGGATATCAGAAAGAACTCTTTACAGGAAAATAAAAGAATTAAATTTATAGGGTTGATGAAAAGGTTATTGGGTATATATTTGGTATTAGGCGCGTTGATCTCCGTTTCGCCCGGCTGTTACACCTTATCAGGGTCGGTGGTGCCTAAGGCAATGACAACCATACATATTGATTTTTTTGAGAATGATGCACCCATAGTAGTATCAAACTTAAGCCAGATATTTACAGAGGCGTTGAAAGAGCGCATCCGGTCTACCACCAGTATAAGTATTGTTGCCGGCGAGGGTAAGGCTAATATGAGTGGTGCAATAGTGGGTTATTCTTATGCCCCGGTATCTATCCAGGCAAGCGACCCCAATAAGCCGCCAATTGCCAATGCCGAAGTTTTAACCATCACCGTTAAGGTTAAGTTTGTGTATGATGCTGACAAAAAGCTTAATTTTGATCAAACGTTTACCAAGACCGTGAACTTTACCGGCGATATCAACTCGCAGGAACAAAACCTTATAAAGGGAGTTGTTAAACAACTTATAGACGATATTTTCAATAAGGCCTTTAATAATTGGTAAGTATTTTATAGCTTCATCCCCGTGAACGAACAAGTAGATAACGTAGAATACGAATTTTTATGGAAGTTGTTGGCCAATCCGGCCGAGCCTAATCATTCCTATGTCTTTAATTTACAGTCGTTGGTAGCTGATTATCCGCAAAGCGGGGCGTTGCGGGCGTTATTGATGCCTAATGGCGATAAACGTAATTTAAAACACGCCGCAGCTTATTTTAATCCCGGGATATTACATAAACTGGCAACTGATCCTAGCAGCCTGCCTAAAGTAACAGAAGGGCAGATTATTTACAGTAAGTCGTCGCCGGCGGCTACAGCTAATCATTTTAACATTCCTGCTGCCGAACCGTTTGCGCCGCCTGTCCCGCAGGCTGAACCGGCCTACTTCCCGGTAACGGATGATGATGCCGCGGAAAGCACCACTGAGCATGACCAGTCCGTTACACCAACATCAACATATAATACTTTTGCTGAGCAGGCAGAAGAGGAAAATCAACCGGTTACAATGGCCGGTTATAGTAATACTTTCGCAGAAGATGTCTATACAGAATCTACAGAAGCCGATTCTTATAGTGAAGAAACTCCGGCTTATGTCGAAGATCAGGCCGAGCCTTATGCTTATCCCGAAGCAGAAAACGCTGTTGAATTAGCGGATGAAGCAGATCCGTCGGCAGCAGTGTCATTTGTTGATGAAAAAACGTCGGCACCTGTTATCCCTGAAGAAAACGAACTTGGCAAAGCTTATAATAATCATATAGCCGAAAATGAAGCATATCCTGCCGAACCGGTGTCATCTTATGGTGATGAACGGTATTTTCACCAGGAAATTGATGACGAGGTATACGATGAAATTGTAAGTATTGAAGATATAGGGCTGGAACAACTGGCCATCCTCAATAAATCGGCAAGAGAAGAGGCTGAAAATACAGCACCTGTTGCAAACGTAAAAGCTGAAGAAAACTATTTTGTTTTTGAACCGGATACTACCGAAACCGATCAGGAACACACTGCGGTTACAACTCAATCACAACCGGCGCCTGCCGCGGAAATAAGAGCACAAAACCAGGTTCCAAATGACCAGGCTACAAGCGTATCAAGGTATAATGACGAAAAGATGCCCTATACCTTTATGTGGTGGTTAGACAAAACCCGTAAAGAACACGCCAATGTCTATCAGCCATATGTCAGCAAATCAACCCCGGTAGCCAGACCGAAAAAGAAACCGGAACTTGACGAGTTGCAGCAGCAATATTATCAAAACATTGTAAGTACAACTTCAATAACCGACCTCGACAAAAACCCGCCGGTTGCAGCGCAGGCAGCCCATTTGCGTAAAGAGGATAAAATAATTGAACGCTTTATACAGGAAGAGCCGCAAATCAAACATCCAAGCGGCATCAGGCTGGATAATGAGAATAAAGCCAAGCGGAGTTCTGAAGATAAGGAGGACCTGGTAACCGAAACTTTGGCCCGTATTTATACCGAACAAATGCTTTATCATAAAGCAATATTGACGTATAAAAAATTGATGTTGAAATATCCGGAAAAAAGCCTTTACTTTGCAGGCCAAATTGAACAGTTAGAAAGTAAAATAAATTAATATAAAGAAATGTATATAGTATTAGTGATCCTGGTTGTTGTTGTGTGTACGCTTTTAGGGCTTATCGTATTGATTCAAAACCCTAAAGGGGGCGGCTTATCGTCAAATTTCTCAAGCTCATCACAATTAATGGGTGTGCAAAAAACAGGCGATTTTTTAGAAAAAGGTACCTGGGTATTGGCCATTACCTTAATGGTATTAGCGCTTACAATTAACGTGGTAACCAAAGGCGGTACGTCAAAGGTTGATTCGCAATATAATGAGCAGCTTGAAAAATCATTAAGAGCTCCGGTAGCGGCGCCATCCTCACCGGCTACACAACCGTTGCAGATCCCGGCGAAGAAGTAATCCCGGTAAAATATAAAAAAAGGCTTTGGAGGTTAAACCTTCAAAGCCTTTTTTGCATACAGCCCTGTCATCATGGCATTGATCAATGCATTTAGAATTGAACCTAAAATATTTAGGTTACCTAAATCTGACAATACAACAGTATACCTGTCAAAAATTATTGTTGGCATAATTGATGTGGAAAAGCAAGCAAAGTATAAACTTATAAATAACCAATAAATAATAGTAGTATGTCATTAAACATTAAACCTATCGGAGACAGGGTAGTAGTTGAAGCTGCTCCGGCCGAAACAAAGACCGCTTCAGGTATTTATATTCCTGAAACCGCCCAGGAAAAACCACAGCACGGAAAAGTTGTTGCAGTTGGCCCGGGCAGGTATGCTGATTCAACCGGTAACTTAATACCGTTATCAGTAAAAACCGGCGATAAAGTTCTTTACGGAAAATTTGCCGGACAAGAAGTTACTATTGAAGGTAAAGATTACCTGATCATGAGAGAATCTGATATTTATATTGTGTTATAATTAGTAGAAAAAAGATATGTCAAAGCAAGTTAAATATAATGTTGAAGCAAGAGACGCCCTTAAAAGAGGCGTTGATATTTTAGCCAACGCGGTTAAAGTAACCCTGGGCCCCAAAGGCCGTCACGTAATCATCGATAAAAAATTCGGCTCGCCCGTTATTACCAAAGATGGTGTTACTGTGGCTAAAGAAATTGAACTGAAAGACCCTATCGAAAATATGGGTGCCCAAATGTTGAAAGAAGTAGCATCAAAAACTGCTGATATTGCAGGTGATGGTACTACTACCGCAACTGTTTTAGCCCAGGCTATTGTTACTGCCGGTATTAAGAACGTTGCTGCCGGTGCAAACCCGATGGATTTAAAACGCGGTATTGATAAAGCGGTTAAAGTTGTGGTTGAGAACTTAAAAGCTCAAAAACAAGATGTTGGTGATGATTTCAGCAAGATCAAACAGGTGGCTTCAATTTCAGCTAACAATGATGACGTTATCGGCGAAATGATTGCTGATGCAATGCAAAAAGTTGGTACAGGCGGTGTAATTACCGTTGAAGAAGCAAAAGGTACCGAAACCGAAGTGAAAACTGTTGAAGGTATGCAGTTTGACCGTGGTTACCTGTCGGCTTACTTTGTAACCAATACTGATAAAATGGAAGCTGAGTTGGAAAACCCTTACATTTTGATCTACGACAAGAAAATTTCTTCAATGAAAGAGTTGTTGCCGATTTTGGAAAAACAAGTACAAACCGGCAAACCATTATTAATTATTGCTGAAGATCTGGACGGCGAAGCGCTATCAACTTTAGTAGTAAACAAAATCCGCGGCTCACTGAAAGTTGCTGCTGTTAAAGCACCAGGCTTTGGTGATCGCCGTAAAGCTATCTTAGAAGACATCGCTATCTTAACCGGTGGTACTGTAATTTCTGAAGAAAGAGGTTATAAATTAGAAAATGCTGAGTTGGAGCACTTAGGTATTGCGGAAAAAGTTGTCATTGATAAAGACAACACAACTGTTATCAATGGTTCAGGTTCATCTGATGCTATCCAGGCCCGTGTAAACGAGATCAGGACACAAATGGATGCAACTACTTCTGATTATGATAAAGAAAAATTACAGGAGCGTTTAGCTAAATTATCAGGTGGTGTTGCTGTATTATACATCGGTGCTGCATCTGAAGTTGAAATGAAAGAAAAGAAAGATCGTGTTGACGATGCTTTACATGCAACCCGTGCGGCTGTTGAAGAAGGTATCGTAGCAGGTGGTGGTGTTGCTTTCATCCGCGCAGTTGCTGCCCTGACAGATCTTAAAGGTGATAACGAAGACGAGAATACTGGTATCCAGATCATCCGTCGCGCTATCGAGGAGCCGTTACGTCAAATCTGCGAGAACGCAGGTATTGAAGGTTCTATCATCGTACAAAAAGTAAAAGAAGGTAAAGGCGATTTTGGCTACAATGCACGTACCGACAAGTTTGAAAACTTAATTGGTGCAGGTGTTATTGACCCGACCAAAGTAAGCCGTGTAGCTTTAGAAAATGCAGCTTCAATCGCAGCGATGTTGTTAACAACAGAATGTGTATTGGCTGACGATCCTGAAGAGGCATCTGCCGGCGGTCCGCCAATGGGCGGCGGTGGCGGCATGGGTGGCATGATGTAATCATCACCCGGCTTTCAAACCATATTATAAAAAACCCTGCCTGTTTAGGCGGGGTTTTTTATTTGGTTATGTTTTGCAGAGCCGGCAGGCATTTGATAGGTTTATAAGACTATCACGAAACCATGCTGAAATCTTAAGAAAACCTTTTGTATTTTTTTGTATACAGCCTTGCTTTTTTTGCTGAACATAACTCATTGTCATTAAGGTGTAAACGCACTGTCATTTGTTAATCAAATGATTGATTAAGTAACAAAGCAGTAACAATTAAGCCTATTATTGTACAGAATATTACAAACACAACATTAAGGCACAACAATTGAATACATCCAGACATGAAACATTTATCCGAAACAAAAACCTACATACGCACAACTATAGTTGAGTGGGTATTTTACAAAGGCCCAACGCTTTTTGTATCTATATACGGACGCTAAAAATTTGTAACTTCGCGCTTAGATATGAAGCTAAGCGACTCTAAACTACACGACCTATACGACACAGCCTATTCCTGGCTTATCCTGCACGGCACAACATTATTTATATCGATAATAGTATTGCTGATTGGGCTAAGGGTCATCAAATTTATCGGCACCCGTTTAAGGGGCCGCATGAGTAAAAGAAAAGTCCACTCATCCTTACAACCTTTTTTTCTTAGTCTTACGTTAACGGCTTTATATGTGTTGCTCATTATAGGGGTAGCCGGTATAAACGGTATCAGCGTAAGTTCTTTTAGCGCGGTACTGGGTGGTTTTACTGTTGCTGTTGGTTTGGCCCTATCGGGTACCTTTCAAAACTTTGCGGGCGGCGTACTTATTTTGTTACTCAAACCCTTTGAACTGGAGGACAGCATTATTGCCCAGGGGCAAGACGGTAAAGTAATATCCATACAGATATTTTACACCGTATTAATTACTGCCGATAATAAAACCGTTATTATCCCTAATGGTAAGCTGTTTAATGAGGTTATCATCAACGTAACCCGCGAGGGCAAGCGCCGTCTTGATTTTGAAATTAAAATTGGCTACGCTGCAGACGTAGAACAGGTACTTAAAGTTATTGAGGATTCAATAAAATCCAATAACGCGGTGCTGAAAGATGCCGGTAATAGGGTAGGCGTATCTGCTTTGGAGGTTGATGGGGTTAAATACATGGTTAATGTATGGGTTGCCCCGGCTGATGTGCTTAACACCAGGCTTGCGCTGCACGAAAAAATACTGATTGATCTGCGTGCCGCAGCGGTTAAACTGCCGGGTATGTAACCTTTATATTTTTTGCTTTGCCTTAATTTCCAGGTAACGGTTAACAGTATTTACATTCAGGTTTTGCGGTGCAGTTAAAATGGATTGTATGCCATGTTTGGCCAGCTCTTTTACAATCAGCTTTTTATCATAGGCAAATTTTTCGGCTATGGTTTTGATGTAAATACCTTCAACATCGCCGGCAGGTTCTTCGCTTAGTTTTTTAAGCTCGGTGTTTTCAAAAAATACGACCAGCAATAAATGGAACCGGGCTATCCGTTTCAGGTAGGGCAGCTGCCTGTTTAATGCTGATAAACTTTCATAATTGGTGAAAAATACCACCAGGCTGCGCTGCTTAAGTACGCCGCGAATAGTTGTATAAAGCAATTCCATATTGGTTTCGAGATAACGCGTTTTTTCGCGGTGCAAAACCTCTAAAATTTTATTTAACTGTGTGGGCCGCCTATCAGCCGCTATAACGGCGCCCTGTTTTTCTGATATCGTGATTAACCCGGCCTTATCCTCTTTCAGCAGCGCCACGTTTAGCAGCACCAGGCTGGCGTTTATGGCATAGTCAAGCAGGCTTAATCCCTCAAACGGCATTTTCATGGCCCGTGATTTATCAATAACACAATACACATGTTGTGATTTCTCGTCGATATAAGCGTTGGTCATCAGACTGCCCTGCCTTGCAGTAGCTTTCCAGTTAATGGCGCGGTAATCGTCGCCCGGTACATAAGTTTTTACCTGGTCAAACTCTAGACTATGGCCAAGCCGCCGTATTTTTTTGATGCCCATTTCATTTAGCCGGTTTGATATGGCCATCAGCTCATACTTACGCATCTGCAAAAACGAAGGGTATACCGGCAGTACTTCTGCCTGGGCGAAGTTGTACCTGCGGCTTATCAAACCAAGGGGCGATTTTACATACACCCTGATATCGCCAAAATCATATCCCCCGCGTTTTACGGGGCGCAATACGTAGTTTATTAATTTGGTTTGCCGCGGGGTCAAGACTGTTTTAAACCAAACATCGCGCTTTTGAAACTGAAAGGGAATCTCATCAATAATACCCACCCGGATATTAAACGGATACCTGTTTTCAATATAGATACCCAATTCGTTATCGTCGCCGTTGCTCAGGCGTTCTGGCGCGTGCCGTTTGGCAAATACGCCGCTGTTTATACGGTATAGCAAAATAAGGTCTGCAACTGTTAATGAGGTAACTACCCAAAATAACAGCTGGGGGATTATGCCCAGCCATTTAAAGAAAAAGGCAAACACAAAAAACACCACACAGCACGACAGCGCTGTAGACAACCGGCCGGTTAAAAACAAATTGGCATAAAATGCACCTAAGCCTTTTTTCACGGGTATATTATCTCGGTACCTCAATTTTCTGAATAATTTGCGCAACAACCTCATCCGGTGTTACGCCTTCCATTTCTTTATCGGGGGTTAACATGATCCTGTGCCTCAGTACAGGTGCCGCTACGCCGATAATGTCATCAGGGGTAATAAAATCGCGGCCTTTTATAGCTGCCATGGCTTTGGCCGCGTTAATGATAGCTAACGACGCTCTTGGTGATCCACCCAGGTACAATGATTTATTATTGCGTGTTTCATGAATGATCTTTGCTGTAAATTCCAAAAGCTTTGGCTCAACATGCAGCCCTTTTACCTGCTGCCTCAGGGATATGATATCCTGGGTAGATAACACCGGTTTAATGTGGCTAAGCTGGTCTGTCGGGTTTTGCTGATGCTGGCGGGTAATGATGCTGATCTCTTCCTCAAGCGTTGGGTATTTGATCTCGATCTTAAATATAAAGCGGTCAAGCTGCGCCTCGGGCAGGCGGTAGGTGCCCTCCTGTTCTATCGGATTCTGGGTAGCCAGCACAATAAAAGGTTCATCCATTTTATAGGTGGTGCCGTCAATAGTAACCTGTCGCTCCTCCATTACTTCAAACAAAGCCGATTGCGTTTTTGCCGGCGAGCGGTTAATCTCATCAATCAATATAATGTTTCCAAAAATCGGCCCGCGCCTGAATTCAAATTCGCTGTTTTTGGGATTAAATACGGACGTACCCAACACGTCCGACGGCATCAGGTCGGGGGTAAACTGTATGCGCGAGTAACGTGCATCAATGGCTTTTGCTATTAATTTGGCGGTTAATGTCTTAGCAACGCCGGGTACTCCTTCAATCAGTATATGGCCATCAGCCAGTAGGCCGGCCAGTATCAGGTCAATGGCATGATGCTGGCCCACAATTATGTGCGCCAATGCGGCCTTTATCTGTTCAACTGCGTTGTTAAGTTTGCTCAGGTCTGTTCTTTGCTCAAATATTTCGTCTTCCATGTTTTTATCAGGATTGAGAATAAAATTTTTCTATCAATTGGTTCAATACTATTAATTCGCGGTCTGTGACCTTAGTTTTTTGGGTTAGATAGTTGATACAGCTAACCAGTTCGCGGGCCAGGGCCGGGTCTGTCCCGGTTTTATGGATCAGGTTTTCAATAAATTCATCATCTGGTTTATTGGTTTTTAGCTGATATTTTTCGCGCAGGTGGTTTAACAGGTACCGTATTTTTTTACCAGCTATATTTGCGTTGTCGCGTTTCTCATAATAAACCTTACCAACCACGCCTACAAAATCAATAGTCGCGTTTTTTAAAGGCTCAATAACCGGTATGACGCGCTGCCGGCGCTTAACTTCAAACACAATATATATAAACAAAGTAAAAAGGCTTAAATAATAGGCCCATTGCAGGCTTGGGTTATCTAAAAACAGGCCAACCGGCGACTGGTCATTTAATACATCATGGTTTTGATACAGGTCCCAAAACACGTGTTGTTTAGGCGGCAGATAAGATAAAGCAAGCGCCGCATATTCTGCACCTTGCGGGGTTAACAAACTATAGTTGCTAAAAATTTCGGGGGTAGCGCAAAGTAAAAGTGTGCCGTTACCAAATTTATAACTTAAAAACGTGGCTTCACCGGCCCCGTTTTTGCTGATGACCGTTGCTTTGGCGGTATCAAATTTGCTGAAATATTGCCGGCTGATGTCGTTGGTAAATATATAGCCCCGCGGCTTATTCAATCGTGGATTGGTAAAGTTTAAATGTACTTTGTCAGTATCGCCATCTAAACCGGTTTCAATTTTTAGTTGTTGTTTTAAAAAGCCATCCCAGTTAAAGCCGGACATAAAAACATGATTACCTGCCTGCACGTATTTAACCAGCTGTTCAAAATCAATTTTACTGACTTTTAGTTGCCTGGCTATGATAATATAGTTACCGGGTGGCAAGGGCTTACTAAATACATTATACAGTGATCCGGTGGTGCCGGTTACTTCTGCACCAGGGAAGAGGTCTTTTAACCGGTTATATAATATAAACGTACCAAACGGAATTTTATCGGCGTATGACAACGTAGGCGCCCAGTTAACGGGCACAGGTTTGTTGAATTGGATAACCACATAAATGGTTAACAGCAGCGAGGCGGCAATAAGATATATTTTAAAATCTTTCATGCCATTTTTATTTTAAAGCCGTCAAACAGGGCGTTGATTTTTTTAAAAGCCGCGGCGTCAATTATCAGTTCGCCGTACCAGATATATTCAAATTGCCGGGTAAGTAATTTAAAGGCCAAACGCTGCTCGGCATTGGTGAGCTCATTAACGTAAATACTGTTTGTTTTATTAAGCTCCCAGTGGATCTGCCCGGCATCGCTTAACTGTTTAAGCACCCGTAAATACATCAGCCGCACCGCGAACCTGTAGTTTTGCTGATTGACGGCTTTTTCTACCTCAGCATCAAAATTAATAGTATAAATGTCTTCAACAGATTCATCATGCAAAAGCGGCGCAGATGCCGACCGCCCCTTTATCACGTTAAATGCGTCCACGCCAATCAACTTAAAAATTAAAAATATAAGCGCAGCCAAGCCTAATACTATGAAGCCATATTTTATAATGATGTTAAATAACTCGCCGGCGCCTTGCTTATTTTTTAATCTAAACAGATTCCGGAGCCACGTCCAAAACCTATCCCATAACGATTCCTCAACATAGCTGTCTTTAGTAAAATGGAACTCTTTTTTTGCACGATATTGGTTTAATGTTGCGCTGTCAAAGTGCCTTACCGATATTGCCGAGCTGTCGGTTTTAATTAACATTTTTACCTTTACCTGTTTTGCAGGAGCAGCCAGGCCAGCCGTAAGGCTAACCAGTAAAGAAAAACACGTTAAAAACAGGTAGCGCAGCATTTAATATTCTTCTGCAGGGGTGTCGGTGTCCGTATTGTCAAGCCCTATTTGATCAATACGGTCCATTAAGCCGGTTGCATGTTTCGACTCTGTCAAACTAAAATAACAAAGGGTTAATGCCACCAGTGGTAAAATATAAAGCACATGAGCAAGCTGGCCTAATATAGTTGCTGATACGATGGAAAGCACCGACAAATGTACGTGCCGGGTATGTTGTAAAAACGTGCTCCAAATGTTAACAGCGGCAAAAGGCATAGTAATAATTGATGAGCATACGGCAACAATTAACCAGGTTATGAATAATGCGCCAAAAACGGTCCACCACTTATCTTTGATCAGCCTGAAACTTTGATTGAAAGCATAGCCGTAGGTAGTATGTTCAACTATCATTATCGGGAATATTAATCCTAAAACCGGATAAAAATATATCCCGGGTATCAGGCAAAGAATAAAGCCACATATCAAAACAATGGCGTTTACAATTGAACCGCCTAAAACTTTAAAAAAGTAATATTTGAAATACCCCCATACCTCTTCGTTTGTTGGCGCAACATTGCCCTTATCCTTATACAGCGTCATAAAAGATAATATGGTTACCGGCATTGCCGTATAGGTTAACAACATTGCTATTATCATCACAGAGGTTTCTAAAAAGGTCTTGCGCCCAAACCCTCGCGTCACTGCGGTTGCGCCGCCGTCAGAACTATCCATACTGTTTATCATTTCTGTCAGCCTTAGTTGCTGCATCATGCCGAATACAGCGCTAATCAATAAAAAGAAACCGCAAAACAAAAAGAAACAGCTAACCAGCGGTTTTAAATTTTGGCGGATAAACAGAAACGAGTCGGCAATTATTTCGCCAAAATCACGCGTTTTTGCAAGTTCAACTTTAGGTTCCATGTGTTATAAGGTTTGTTTTTTATTTAATTTATTTGGATAGATGATAACGTACCATACAATAAATGTCAGAGAAGTAATCAAAATAAAACTACTTAACCAAATGGGCATTTCGGTATGACGCGTTACGAAACTTTCAAAAAAAGCGGCAATAATAAATATCGGAACCAGGCCGATAACCAGTTTCATTCCATCCCTGGCGCCCCGTTTTAATGAGAGCAGGCGGCTATAAGTTTTAGGGAATAACAGGCTGTTGCCTAATACCAACCCCGCGGCACCCGCAATTATAAGCGAGGAAATCTCTAACACTCCATGTATAAATATTACCAGTACTGAAGCGAATCCCAGGTTTTTGCTGAAGAAAAAATACTCGAATGATCCCAGCATCACCCCGTTTTTAAACAAATAGTAAACAGTACCTACCGACCCAAAGATGCCGCATACAAACATTACCAGTGAAACAAATATATTATTGCCGCCTATCTGCAGAAACATTAAGAAACTATTGTCCCGCTTATAAACAGCAAAAGGGTCATGTTTGGCTATGTTGGCTTCGGTCATATCAACATACCTGTCACCTAATATCAACCGCACAAAATTTTGATCGTATTTGGCTGACATGGCTCCCATCATACAAAAAACAATGAAGAAAATAAAAGCATAAAGCAGCTGTTGCTGATAGGTTTTAAAAAGTACCGGCAACTCGTACTGCCAGAAAGTAATGAACCGGTTGCTTTTCTCTGTTTTGTTTTTATAGATAGACTGGTGGTGTTTTGCCGCCAATCCGTTTAAATAGCTGGTTGTTTTTGATTTTGGATAAAAGGTTTTGGCGTACGCCAGGTCATCGGTTACCTCTATAAAACGGTCGGCAAGCTCATCCGGATCACTTGTTAAAGCGTTTTCAAAACTTTTCCATTTATCGGCGTTTTGTTTAACAAATAAGGGCTCACGCATTGTTAGGTTTTATATGGCGTTAAAATAAATACAAAATTTGTATCATTCAAGTAATTATTCAATATTGAGCAATTATATTTGTTTACATGCAAACCATCCGTATAACCACATCACAAAACATTGACATCGACTATGAACTGGCGGGCCTTGGCGAGCGCATGCTGGCCTGGTTAATTGATTTTGCTATATTTTTTTCCATCGCAGTGATGTGTTTTGTCATTGCCGGATCTGTAGGAAGGAGTTTCAGAGATATTGGCTGGATAGCGGCGTTGATTGCGTACATCCTGTTATTTGTTTTCTACGACCTGATCTGCGAGATATTTATGAACGGTCAAAGCATCGGCAAGCGCTCAATGAAAATAAAAGTGATCAGTCTTGATGGCGGTCAGGCCAGCGTCGGGCAATACTTTTTACGGTGGATTTTCAGGATAATCGACTTTACCTTAACCAGCGGGGCCTGTGCAATAATAAGTGCGTCGGTAACAAAAAATGGCCAGCGCGTAGGCGACATCGTTGCCGGCACGATATTGATCCGGACCGAACCCCGCACACTAATTGATGCCATAGCCTTTGCACCCCATAAAGAAGATTATGTGCCCATTTTTAATGAAGTGACACAGTTACGTGATAAAGATATCGTATTGATACATGAAGTACTTACCAGCTATATTAAATCGGGCAATACTGTTATTTTGCATAATACAGCGGTGAAGCTAAGGCAGCTTTTAAAGATCAGTGCGCCAATGGATGATATGGTTTTTTTACAGACCCTGGTTAGAGATTATAATCACCTGGCCGCAGGGGCCGAAAGCGCATAGTTGTGATAGAGCCCCGGCATTTTAATACAATAACTTATTAATATGATAACGCCGGCCAGTATAATAAGCCGTCTTTTTAAGATGGTGCTATAATTTATTGATCCGGCATATCCGGCGGCCAGATAACACGCCAAAATTAACAACAAAGGTATTGCCGGAGGGTATAATAAAAAGCTTTCATGCACATTGCCCTTCAGTAACGCAATGACAGCGCGCTGGAAACCGCAACCGGGGCAATCTATGCCCGTAAGCCACTTAAAAGGGCACGGAAGCAGGTGGTTTTGAAGCCAGTTAATGAATGGCATTTATCCGAAGCGTTATTTAACCGCAAAATATAAAAATTGTTACGCTTTTAGCGGATATAAACGCTTTATTATAGCGGTAATGACCTCCATAATCTGTAAATTTGGCTAATGCAACGCGAACAACTTTCTGTATTTGACATGTTTAAAATAGGCATAGGCCCGTCAAGCTCACACACCCTTGGACCGTGGCGTGCCGCCCAGCAATTTGTAGCGATGCTTGAGCAGCAGGGGGTACTGCCGCAGGTAGCCGAAATAAAAATATTGCTTTATGGATCGCTGGCCAAAACCGGCCGCGGGCATGGTACCGATATTGCCGTATTGTTGGGCCTGAGTGGCGACGACCCGGTTACTTTCGCGGTTGATGAAGTAACCCCCAAGATAGCCGGGATTGGAAACACGCATAAACTGGTATTAGGCGGCAGGCACGAGATTGATTTTTCTATAAGTAACGACTTGCTGTTTCTTTTTAATGAAAGCCTGCCATTTCATCCTAATGCAGTTACTTTTCAGGCATTTTTAAGTACAGGTAAAGCGCTGTCAGAAACCTATTATTCTATCGGTGGCGGGTTTGTAGTTAAAGAGGGCGGCCAAAGCCAGCAAAAGGCCGAGGTTGATCTTCCGTTCCCGATTGATACCGCCGGCGACCTGTTGCACTGGTGCATAAAAACCGGCCTCAAAATATCAGAAGTAGTAACGGAAAACGAGCTGGCCTGGCGCAGCGAACAGGAAACACGTACCGGCGTACTAAATATCTTTAATGCCATGGCCGAGTGTATGTATCGCGGTAGCCATACCAAAGGTAAACTACCCGGTGGGCTTAATGTAGAACGGCGTGCGGCAAACCTCAATAAAAGGTTATTGGGCAATAATACCTACAGTAATTATGGCGAATGGGTTACGGCCATCAGGCAAACAGGCAACAGTTTTCAAAATATACTGGATTGGGTAAGCTGTTTCGCACTGGCGGTTAATGAGGAGAACGCGTCTTTTGGTCGTGTGGTTACTGCGCCAACCAACGGGGCGGCGGGGGTTATCCCGGCAGTGCTTCAATATTTTATTGTTTTTTGCGATGGATATAACGAGAAAAGCATTATCCAGTTTCTGCTAACCGCGTCTGAGATTGGCTGTATATTTAAAAAGGGCGCTACCATATCGGCGGCAATGGGCGGCTGCCAGGCAGAGATCGGCGTATCGTCGGCCATGGCGGCGGCAGCTTTAACAGAATGCCTGGGAGGGTCGCAACGCCAGGTTATGATGGCCGCTGAGATTGCCATGGAACATCACCTGGGCCTGACCTGCGATCCGATAGGAGGGCTGGTACAGGTGCCTTGTATTGAACGTAACACCATGGGAGCCATTAAAGCCATTACTGCCTCACAACTGGCCCTGCAAACCAATCCAGATAACGCCAAGGTAAGTTTGGATGCTGTAGTAAAAACCATGTGGGAAACCGCACAGGACATGAACTCCAAATACAAAGAAACCGCCGACGGGGGATTAGCCATTAATATCCCGTTGAGCTTGCCCGAGTGTTAATAACCGCTGCCTGTGTCCTCACAGGCAATGGGGATACCTATTTTCTAAACAACCTGGCATCAAACACAAACGGATCAATGCTCTTCAGCTTCACTTTATTAAAATCAGAGTGCCGGGGATTGATCAGGTAATTAAAATCGCCGCTAACACTGGCCGACGGGACCTGCAATACCAGGTGTTTATTGTTTTTGATGAATTCGTCGCCTATTAGCTGGGTAGCTTTTATAAAAGGATTGCGGTTCCAGTTAGCAGGCAAATCACTGATGCCCGTTTTTACGATATCATTTTCAGGGATATCAATAGCGGCGATGAAATAATTGGTAGGGATAATGCCCAACGGAACGTGGACGGCGATTTCAACCACGGCTAACGCACGTGAGGCTGCTGTATATAAAACGGGGATCCCTTTGCTGTTCCAGCGGCCGCCGGTTTTTTCGGCACCATACCCCGATAGATCATTAATAAATGCCTGCCCGCTAAGCCGGTAAACAATCATGCCAATATACCGTGTTCAATACGTCCTAACTCATCATAAATGGCGTTAATGCCAAAGGCGGTATCCAAAAGCTCTTTAGGTTTGATACTGCCCAATGGGATACTTACAGAATCCATCCAGGTGTAAAAATTATCGGCTACGCCAAAAACAGCGATGCCTTTTTTATAAAGCAATTCAATTTGCAAGATCCGTTCAGAGTAAAGCGGATCAAAAGATTTGTTTTCTTTTTTATAACGCTGGATGGTGCGCTCAGAAAGATGCAGGTAAGACGACCATTCTTCAAAACCCAGCTGGATTTGATTAGAAAGCCGGGTAAAGTACGGAAACGGAACACCCTCCCTAACCATATTGGTTAGATCAAAGGTATCGTCATCAGCAAACTTGTATTTTTTTCCTTTACTCATTTTAATTGACATCTGTCATCAAATTTACGACATCTGTCAAAAATAAACAAATTTTTTTGCAATAAATTTACCCGGCTGATGCTATCTCCATACTAAACAGGTCAGCAATATGATGTTGAAGAATTTTTTGAACCTCCTTGATATCAACTGCTTCACCTATTTCATGCTGCATTGACGTAACAGCCTTATCATCAATCCCACACGGGATAATGTTTTTAAAGTAAGAAAGATCATTGTTTACATTAAAGGCAAGGCCATGCATGGTAACCCACCTGCTGCAGCGTACCCCCATGGCGCTTATTTTTCGGGCCCGCCCATTGTCGGCATCAAGCCAGACACCGGTATAGCCGGGGTAACGCCCCGCCTTAATACCAAAATCGGCCAGGGTAAGTATTACAGCTTCTTCAAGCATGCGTAAATACAAATGTATGTCGGTAAAGAAATTATCCAGATCAAGTATAGGATAAGCTACAATTTGTCCCGGGCCGTGGTAAGTAATATCACCGCCGCGGTTAATATGGTAATAGGTAGCATCTTTTTCCTCAAGCCCTTTTTCATCTAATAATAAATGTTCCGGCTTGCCGCTGTTGCCTAACGTATAAACATGCTGATGCTCGCAAAATATAAGATAATTGGGTGTTATAATATCATTTACGGGTTGATTGTCGCCGGCAATAACCAGTTGCCGGTTTCGTATTTCCATTTTTAAGGCAATGGTAGCATTAAACAAAGCTTCCTGCTTTGCCCAGGCTTCTTTATAGTCTATCAATCCCCAATCCTGTACTATTACCTGTTTGTTCTTCATCTTTATCCTTTTACGTAACCAATCATGTAGTCCTCGTACTGCAAATATCCTACGGTATAATCATTTTCAATGCCGCCCTTGGTTAAAATGGCATTTACCTGACCCTGCGGCTCAAACGTAAACGGCTTTATTAAAATATTATCCATAAAGGATACTTCTTTTTGCCCGTAACATTTATACACCGCTTCTTTGGCGCACCAGCAGGCGTATAACTGCGGTATTTTGTCGGCAGTATTTATAAAAGATAATTCATCAGGCGATAAGAACCGCGACGCTATGCGCTCTACTTTTTCTTTCACCAGTTCAATGTCAATACCAACCGGGCTCTTCCTGCTGATCATTACCGCTGCATAATCAAAAGAGTGGCTTAATGAAATATGGTATGGCAACGATACCAGGTAGGGTTTGCCATGATCGTCAACCTGGCAGTTGATGTATTCATCAGTACGTAACATGGTGCGCAGCAGCACGCGTGTACCCAGCCAGTGCAGGTGGCGCTTGCCGTTGCTGATATTCTCAACAAAAGCCTTTTCATCATCATTTAGCTGCAACTGGTTGTACAGATCCTCGGCCTGTTCCTCTATTTTCCAGAGCGCGAATTCTGTATCGTCATCAACCTGTTGCTGGTAAGCTATAGCCATAAAAGTAAATTGCAAAAAGTAGGACAAACTTAGAGCAAATAATTCTAATTTTAACCAAAATCCCTTTTCCTTGTTTTATGATACTGTCTGATACGCGCATTCTTGAAGAAATTGACAAAGGCCACATAATAATTGAACCATTTAAACGCGAATGTTTAGGCACAAACTCATACGACGTACACTTGGGTAAGCACCTGGCAACTTACCGGGACAGGGTGCTTGACGCCAAACTGCATAATGAAATTGACAGTTTTGAAATACCGAAGGAAGGGTTTGTACTGCAGCCCAATACCCTTTACCTCGGCGTAACGGTAGAGTATACAGAAACACATAAACATGTACCTTTTTTGGAAGGAAAGTCAAGTACCGGCAGATTAGGTATTGATATCCATGCCACTGCAGGCAAAGGCGATGTAGGTTTTTGCAATACCTGGACCCTGGAAATATCCTGCACGCAGCCGGTAAAAATCTATCCGGGCATGCCCATTGGCCAATTAATATATTTTGTAGTTGAGGGCGATATTGAAACGCTTTACAACACTAAAGATAACGCCAAATACAACAACAAAACCACGCGCCCGGTTGAAAGCATGATGTGGAAGAATAATTTTTAATAGTTATTGCGTTTTTGCCAGGGTATATTTTGCCCAGAAATCAACAGGCTTAGCCGCGCTGTCATGATGCCCGGCATTGCCGCTGTACTGGCCGCCGCGTCCGCCGCCCATGCCGCCGCGGCCACCGCCCGCACCACCTCGCCCACCGCCGCCTCTGTGGCCGCCGCCTTCCCCACCACGGCTGCCCATGTTTTCGTTTTTTCCGGCATCATCGGTTGGTTTATCTGCCGCCAGTTGCGGTGCATTTATTTTAATATCAAAGGCCCATTCGTTTTTCTTCAGTTCATCTGCATGAAAAAGCGCCAGCGGGATCACCTCCTCATATACTAAAAACCCGCGTTTGTCGTAATCCATCGCTACCCTGAAACCATACGTATTCTGCAGGGTAAATATATCGTTCTCCACATCTTTAAAGCCATCGGCTTTAATTCTTTTCAGTTTGCTGAAGCTAATGGCTAATTTTGGGTCGTCCGTAGCATCATCATTCCCAAAGCCCTGCTCCTGGACAGGGAAGGTAACGCTGTAAGTTGATTTTTTATGACCGCGCGTATCAATGCCCAATGTAATCCCCCAGGTTAATATGCCGTGTTGTTGTATCGGATCGTTGGTTTTTAAAACCAGGTATAGATTGTCTTTATCGTTGGCCAAAGTATAATTAAGCTGCGTTTCCGGATTGTAGTAGCTCAGGCTGTCACCCCATTCTTTAAGACTGCCATCAATAGTTACATTAGCCGGCGCCGGTTTTAAAGTATTGGTTTGCGCATAACTGCTGCTGATCAATAATAGTTGAAAAATGGCTAACGCGATAAGCGAGGTATTTGTAATTTTCATGGCAGAGGTAGTTGTTAAACAAAACTTAAACAACATTTTAACTCATTTATTATTGTTTTTAAGTAATTTTGCAGGTACATCATGTCGACTACAGAAACACAAGAACAAACCTTTACGCTTGAGGAGTTACTGGCGGGATTTAAAGAATTGCATCGTCTTATTTTATGGAACGATGATCATAATACTTTCGATCATGTAATTAATTGTATGATCAAATACCTTGATTATACCGAGCAGCAAGCCGAACGCATAGCCTGGAAAGTACATAATGAAGGCAAATGTGCCGTACTGGAGGGATCATTTACAGAGGTAGAAGTTTACCGTAAAATTCTTCAGCAGGAAGGACTCACCGTTAGCGTAGACTAGTGAGTGAAGATTGGTGATTGAAGATTAATATAAGATCATTTAGAAAAACATAAAATGAAAAAGCCTTGCAAATACTGCAAGGCTTTTTTTATCAGAGCGATAGGCCCAATCTTTAATCTTCAATCACCAATCTTACTAAACAAAATAATTCCAGCCGTGCGTATCCGGGCCGTTTCCGTAACGGATAGCATCCAGTGTTTTCAATACTTTTTGAGAGAAATCACGTTGTGACGGGTCTATCAGCGTATACTCTTCGCCATTGTAGCTTATTGAGCCAACCGGGGCTATAGTAGCCGCGGTACCTGCGCCAAAGGCGTCGGTTAGTTTACCGTTTTTAGCACCTTCAATAATTTCGGCAACAGAAACTTTCCGTTCTTCGACCGGGAACCCCCAGTCTTTAGCCAAAGTAATAACCGTATCACGGGTTACGCCTTCCAATATGGTATCCTGTGCCAATGGGGTTATCAATTTGCCGTCTAATACAAACATCGCGTTAGCGGCGCCCATTTCTTCAATATATTTATGCTCTTTGGCGTCGGTCCATATCAGTTGGTCAAAACCCTCTTCGGTAGCTTTTTTTGCCGGATACATGGATCCGCCATAGTTGCCTGATGATTTTGCAAAACCCATACCACCTTCGGCCGAACGGGTATAATGGGTTTCAATTTTAACGCGCAATGGTTTGGTAAAGTAAGGGCCAACCGGGCAAAGTAAAACCATGTATTTATAGGTTTTTGATGGCGCTACGCCCAAATACTGGTCGGTAGCAAACATAAACGGCCTGATGTATAAAGAATGACCCGGTGCGGCCGGTATCCAGTCGCGGTCAATATCTACTATAGCGGCAAGGCTTTGTAAAAATACATCTTCAGGGATGGTTGGCATACATAAGCGCTCGGCAGATTTATTGAAACGCTTAGCGTTCTTTTCCGGGCGGAATATTGATACTTTACCATCAGCATGTTTATAAGCTTTTATACCTTCAAAAAATGATTGCCCGTAGTGTAGCGCAGAAATACCGGGACTGACCGTAATTTCCCCGTAAGGAAGAATTTCGAAATTTTTCCATTCGCCGTCTGCGTAATCAGCAACCAGCATGTGGTCAGAAAAAGTGCGTCCAAAAACCAAATTGCTAAAATCGGTTTCTGCTAAACGCGATTTGCGGGTGTTGGTGATCTTGATGTCCAGGGTATCCGTCATGGTATTACGTATTTAAATTATAATTCAGGAAGTGCAATTTACCTAATTTACAGTGTGTTTGCCAAGGGAAATTTGAATTTATTATGCATGCAGAATAAAATTCTGCCGGCATATCCACTTGGGTAATAAACTAGTGGGCTTTTTTATTTGGCAAATTTATATTCTGACTATAAAAGCTGCCTTTGACAAAAAACCTGGCTGTTAATGGTAAGCTGATATCTCTCAAAGGCACTTTTGACGCATGCGGCCGCTACTACCTCTGGCGCCGGACGTCATTATCATCAACAGCTATCGCGGCAAGCGCAGCGTTATTTGTTTTTTAACAGGTTTACTTTTTTCCGGATATCGGCATTGTAAACGCTGGCCGGAAACTTCTTAATAAAGGCGGCCGCCAAAATTTCTATTTGCACCCGGTTTTTATCATTAAACGAGTGGATGATTTGCCTGTAGGTAAGTTGCTCGGTAACCCCATCAGGCAAAAATTTTGTTGCGCCGATAAAGCGCAGATACGGCTCGCCGTATTTTGTTAAAATGGCATCCAGGCTATCCGGAGTGATACCGTAGTAGGGGATGAGTTGATTATGCTTTAAGTTTTGACTTTTGGCCTGGGCAACGGCTTTTCGCTCCATATAGCCCAGGTAATTATTGGCGAAGGTATAATATTGGGGGCCCGCCGGGAAAACTTCGGGTTTGGTACTTGTTTGGCTAAACAGCCCGGTGATAACCCGGCCAACGGTAGCCCGGCCGGTCGATGCCAGGTTAACCAGTTCATAAAAATTATTTAAGGTGTTGTACTTTATCTCGGCAATGATCTGCTTTTTATCCTGCGGCGATACAGGTGCCTGATTTACCCTTGCTATTTTACTATCGCGTTGGGCAAAATAAGGCCTGACCACACGCGCATTCATGGTTGCATAATCCGGGTTGCTGTATAAGCGTTCGTCCTGCAGAAATACCGGGTATTCTTCTAAATTGATGTTGTCCAGCAAAGCATTTTCCGTTTGCGCGGTGCCGCTTACAAAAGAGATTTTCTTATCATTTTCGTCCAGTGCAACCGTTAAATTTTTCCCCGGGTTGAGTAATAGCCAATGAAAGGTTCTTTGAAAATTAAGGCTTGCAAATTTTGCCCTTTTAACCGGTATGGTAATGGTAAACGCGCCATTTTTAGCAACCGGGATATGGATGTTGTTCTCCTCGTCATACCCGTAAGCAATGGGGATATTGATCAATAATTGCTCCCTGCCGGTGTAATGGCTGATCTTCCCGCTCAATTTAAATTGAGCATAAAGGCCGGTACTGCAAAAAAGTAAAAAGAAGAAGGTATAAAGTGACTTCATGAATTGATTATAAAAATTTTGTTCGGCTTTTAAGTTTAGGGGTTAAAAGTATAAAAAATTCTTTATTGCTTTCGCGGACCACCAATTCGCGGTCGTTAGGGTATAGTAGCAACAAACGTTGTTCAACATTCAGGGTTTATGCCGCCTGGGTTTTTCGGGATTATTTTCTTTTTGCAGATGTAATCCGGGATGAATAAAAATAATGGAAGTTTTGCAGGGTGTAGCGCAACGCGCACCTATCCCAGTATCGCCAATAGTTCATTCAACTCATCCACCTTCTCTGCCGAGCCGAGGTGCTCGTAGGAGCTTATGAGGTTACGCAATACGCGTTTAATGATATCTGTGTTTGAGCAGGGCTCATAAAACTGTTTATCAAAGCTTAGGTTGAGTTGTTTTAAAAACATATCTACATCGCGGCGGCCAAAAATAAACCCTTTGTTAAACGCATTGATGTAAAATAATATGCCGCTTTCAAATTCGCTCTCCTTGCTTTCGTCCAGGTAAGCCAGTATAAAATGCTGCGGCAGGTTTACGCCGTGCACCGGTATGTCCAGCTTTTGCGCTATTACCGAATAGATAATAGCCAGCAAGATCTGGTTGCCTTTTTTTGTTTCGATAACCTGGCTTAAATAGCTGTTTTGCGGGTCCTGATGATTAGCGGTATTACCGCTAAAACCATGCATATGGTAAAAGACATGATTAATCAGCTTAACCTGTTCAACCGGGCTGGCCTCATTTATCATTTGTATCCATACATCGCGTTTTATGGCTTCTATATAGTTGACGATCTTTTGCTCGTCAAGATCAGGATATTGATAGCGGTTGATAATAAGGACGCCCTGCAACAGATCAAACGCGCCACCCTGGTGCCAAAGCTTCAAATCGTTTTTTACGATGCCGAACTGGATCTCGTGTACTAAATCCGCTATGCGCTCCTGCTGTATCGCGTCAAAAGCCTGTTCAAAAGCCGATTCCAGATGCTCAATCGCTTCGCTGCCGTATGACAACAATTTGTCATGAACATGGTTGTATATCTCCGGATCGGGGTCGTCCAGCAGGTGTATTAATGAGTGTACTTCTGTTAGATTTATCATTATGTACCGCTAAAATACAAACCTTTATATAATTTTACAACCATGTTTAATATCAGGTTCGCGACAGACTATGTGTTTTACCGGCTAAAAGCCAAAACCAGGCACGGCCTGCATTCCCCTTTTGTATATCGTCTGGTTGATGAAGTTATTTACGATTATCATGCCAAAAACGTATACCCCGAAGTTGAAAACATTCGCAACGGGCTGTTAAATGACGACCGGATGATCGCCATAACTGATCTGGGAGCCGGCTCGCACGTAAATAACAACAAACAAAAGCGGGTGGGCGATATCGCTAAAAATGCATTAAAACCACCCAAACTGGCTCAACTGCTTTACCGCCTGGCGGCTGATCTGCAACCCACCACCATAATAGAACTGGGCACCTGCCTGGGTACCACCACCATCTATCTGCAAAAAGCTGCGCCCAATGCTAAAGTTTATACGCTGGAAGGCTGTCCTGAGACAGCGAAGGTAGCCAAGGAAAGTTTTGAAAAAGCCGGACTGAAAAACATTGAACTAATAACCGGCAATTTTGACAATACCTTACCCGGCGTTATTGATGGCCTGGATAAACTTGATTTTGTTTTTGTTGATGGCAACCACCAAAAGGATGCTACCCTTAAATATTTTGAATGGTGCCTGCCCAAAGTGCACGATGATACCCTGTTAATTTTTGACGATATTTACTGGAGCGAAGGCATGAAGGAAGCCTGGGCCGAAATAAAGGCGCACCCGCAGGTTACGGTTACGGTTGATTTGTTTTGGATAGGGCTGGTATACTTTAGAAGCGGGCAGGTTAAAGAGGATTTTCTTATCCGTGTGTAGTGATCTGCACATCCTCTAAAACGCTTGCCCTAACCCGATATAAAATCCGCTTTCCCGCTGCTCGCCGGCTGGCTTTTGGCCCATGCCGTAATCGGCGCGCAGGCTCAGGCCTTTTTCAATATCAAAAAAGTAACGTAACCCGGCGCCCAGGTTAGGCTTTAAAGCCGACAGGGCAAAGGCCGAATGAAAAACCTCGCCCGCACCAACAAAACCTACTAAACCAAAACGTTCACTTAACCGGTACCTCAGTTCGGCCTGGCCGGCAATTAAATTCCGGTCGCGGTAACGGCCCTCGTAATAACCGCGCATCATTTCGTCACTACCCATTTGGGGTAACAGATAAAACGGCGACCGCCCGCCGGTTAAACTTTGTTCCTGCACGTCAACACCCAAAACCAGGGTCCTGCCAAGGGATATGAACTGCGAATATTCTACGTTGAGGAAACCGCCATGATAACTGTTATTATCCAGTACGCCCTGCATGATGTTATAATAAGCGTTGATCATCATGCCGCTGGTGGTATAGGTATTATTGTTACGGGTATCGTAAATAATGCTTGGCCCAACGTATAAAAAAGTACCGCCGGCGCGGTCCTCAACTAGCGGGCTATTTTTAAATATTCCTGTCGGACTGGCGCTGATAAAATCATATTTATAGCCGCCGCCTACAAAGCCCGCGTATACATTTTTAGCGATGAGCTTTTGCGCCTCCAGCATTAAACGGTAGCGTTTCTGGCCCAGCCTGTCGGCATCGGCCTTATGGGTATTGTTGCCTATCCCGTAAAAATCAACCGGGAAATCAATGCGCCCAACAGCGGCATAATAATGATATTGATTTTGCGGCGACCAATACGTGGTACTTAAATTTAAACGGTTTTGACCTTTGGTAGTAAGGGTTGCGTAGGCATAGATGTTTGATACCCGGGTGCCGCTGTGAATACTATCCGTATAGAACGAATATAAGGCGGCGCCACCTGCTTCTATCCCCGTTTCGGGAGCTGATGACAGTACCGGCAATACCACGAAGCTGCTGCGTTTGGTGGTATCTTTTTCAAAATACATTTTCCGGATAAACTTAGGGATGATGCTTTGGCCAAAAGCCGGCCTGAAACTTTCAGATAAGCTTATTGCGATAAGTAGGGCTAAAAGTTTCTTCATTTATGATAATGTGCCTAAGGTAAAGATTTATGGCAAAATCTCAGATTAAATTTAGGTTAATTAGCTTTTTGCCCGTTCGCACCGGTGTTAGGGTATTTGCCGGTAGTAAAATCAGGCGTTTTCCAGGTATAGTGCTTTACAACGGTAGTAATTTTAGCCGTTTTCCAGGCATCGGGGTTTATACCGGTAGTAATTTTGACCGTTTTTCGGGCATCGTGCCTTATACCGGTAGTAAGTATTTTAGATAAATAGCTGATAAACAATTATTTATTAATAATTCAAAGAACTTTAGGCGATTTCAGCAAAAATAAAATCTGTGTTTTATGTTGTAGCGGTGAGCCGCTGGAAATAAGCATGCGAGCTATAGCAATATACGAAAAAATGATGGATTGTTTGGTGACTGAATTGGCTGAGTGGTTTATCGCTTTGACAAGCCATGCGCGTAATGGCCCAACGGCGCCAATCCTCCAAGACTAGAGCGGAAATTAGTTCACCCTGCCTTTATATTAACTTATTCACAAAGTTTTTAGTTTTTAACACCCCCAGACCCCCATTTCAACAATAGTAGTTTCTTAAGATATTGTCTTTGCTTAACCAAAGGAGCGGAAAGCACGGGGCCCGATTTTAATCGGGGCAACGCCAATAGGAGTGAACCCCCGCCGTCGTTCCAAAAAAACATTTATGTTTCATTTTAAAATTTAAAAGCCCCGTTTCGGCAAAAACCCTACTTTTGCGCAATATTATAATGTATCAACAATGAGCACAACTAAAGGACCCGTATCTCAGTTTATTGAAAAAAACTACCTGCATTTTAATGCTGCCGCGTTAATGGATGCCGCTAAAGGCTATGAAACCCATTTGCTGGAAGGTGGAAAAATGATGGTAACGCTTGCCGGCGCCATGAGCACCGCCGAACTGGGTATCTCGCTGGCCGAGATGATCCGCCAGGGGAAAATTGATATCATTTCGTGTACAGGCGCCAACCTGGAAGAAGATATTATGAACCTGGTAGCACATTCGCATTATAAACGCGTGCCTAACTATCGCGACTTAAGCCCGCAGGATGAGTGGGATCTGTTAGAGAACCACTATAACCGGGTAACAGATACCTGTATCCCCGAAGAAGAAGCTTTTCGCCGCCTGCAAAAACATATTCATAAAATATGGAAAGATGCTGATGATAGCGGCGAGCGCTATTTCCCGCATGAATATATGTACAAAATGCTGTTAAGCGGCGACCTGGAGCAGTACTACGAAATCGATCCGAAAAACTCATGGATGCTGGCAGCTGCCGAAAAGAACCTGCCGATTGTGGTACCGGGTTGGGAAGACAGTACCATGGGTAACATCTTTGCATCGTACGTTATCAAAGGCGAGATAAAAGCCACTACCATGAAAAGCGGTATTGAGTACATGGCCTGGCTGGCCGGCTGGTACCCAAAAAACTCGGGCGGTAAAGGCGTAGGCTTTTTCCAGATAGGCGGCGGTATTGCCGGCGATTTCCCGATATGCGTTGTACCTATGCTTTACCAGGATATGGAGATGCAGGATATCCCTTTCTGGAGCTATTTTTGCCAGATCTCTGATTCTACGACTTCCTACGGTTCATACTCGGGCGCGGTGCCAAACGAGAAGATAACCTGGGGTAAACTGGATGTAAACACACCAAAATTTATTGTTGAAAGCGATGCAACAATTGTTGTGCCGTTGATATTTGCCTGGCTTTTAGGGCAGTAAGCTAATGCAGCCTTACGGAGTTTTGAAACTTGGTAAGGCTGTTTACCTTTATTTAGACGTTACTATACCCTGCACTTTATACCTGTATACTTCATGGCCCAGGTGGCCATTTGCATCTATGCCTTCAACTATTACGCGATAGGTGCCCGGCGTGCCGGCATTGTAGTATTCAAAAGAGGCATGACCGTTGCTATCCGTGCTGACATTTGGGTTCCAGTAAATAGTTGTCCGTAAATCAGCCAGGGTTTTATTGGTTTTCGGATCATCATATTGTGGCGAGTAAAATTCGCGCGCTGCGTAATAACCTTTGGATATAAACCTGGCTACATCGGGCGAAGAGTTTTTAGACAGATTATTCATAGCATCAATCCCGGTTTTCAGGTTAATAATCATAATACCATTCATTGCCCGCGGGCCAAATAATGCAGAATGGTTAGCCCCCTTTAATATCTCTACGCTGCCCACATCGCCCGTCATCAGGTCGGCTACGCCATTGTAACTTTCTACACCATTAATTAAAACAAGCATTTTACCGCTATCCACACCCTGCCCCCTCCTTGAATACGGATAGCCGTCAACAAAATATATTCCGTTTACCCGGGTTTGTAAAAACATTTCTAAATCACCCGGTCCATATTTATAGAGCATATCATTGGTTAAAACCTGATCGGCATTACCGGCCCCGGATATATTGGAAGAATAAGACAAAACAGGCTTTTGTAATTTTGCACGCACGTTTACCTGTTTTAAAAGAATGGTATGATTGCCTACCCCATATTTTATTTCCTGGTCGGTAAGCTCCTTGCTGTATTTTACGTAATTCAGCAGGTCGGGTTGGTTATAGTCGTTATAGCTGGTTTGCCTGCCGTTAGGTTCGGCCACTTCTTTTTCGTCTAAAAAGATCTCTGCATAGGTGCCGTTTTTTGGCGTGCGGGCCTGCAATACAAATCGTGTGCTGTCAGTCAGCGTCAAATTTTTAAAGACAAAGCGCCCCTGTTCATTGGCAACTGTATCCCTGAAAAAAAATCCGTTTGTACGGCTAAACAGAAATACTTTAGCATTAGGCATTGGCTTTTTACCGGGGGTTGTTACCATTCCTGAAATTTCAATGTCGTCTTCAGCCTGGTACAGTGGCGCCTTAATTGCGCCGGCCAGTAAGGGCTTCCATTCAAACCTGCGGTAGCCTTGTGTAAGCATGAGCACGTCCAGATCGGCCCGGGTAGTCTCATTGGCATTTTCAAAATAATAGGCCGGGTTTTCAATATATCCGCGCAGGTCAGAAGTAAGCAGCAGGTGCGCCAGGATGGTGGTTTCATCGGTTTGACGGGCGGATACTTTACTTTCATCAAGCACAGCTACCGAAAAATTACCTTCTGCCGGTTTGCCATTGTTTTGTGCGTCCAGGTCAATTTTATATTTTTCGCGCACAGTGCTTACAGGGTTGGCATTGATATGCAGGTTTAATAAATCATTTTGGTGCCGGACAAAAGCCAAACGTTCACTTAGCGGCTCGCCTGTGGCCGAAAAGAGGGTAAACTGTACTATGCCGGATGGGAATTTGGCCGCGGGCACATTAACCATAAAAGTATTACCAACTGTTTTGTTGTTGGCGATATACAACGCTTCGCCGCCGCTTTGTGCAACAATATAAAACTGCCCGCTATTGGTCATATTAGCGCTGGCCGCTACCTTAACGCTTATATTGGCCGAATCAAGGGTATTGATCGTTAAAACGTATCCGCTACTTATAGCCCGGGGCAAGTTTACAGTTTGTTTTTTGCCGTTTAGATAGGTGATGAGCGCTCTGTAGGTTTTACCGGCCTGGGGAGTCAGCGCAAATATCCCCATGCCCAGATGGCGGGTTGTAAAATTACTTACTACGTTATTTTCATTGTCGATGACAGATCCTGTTATATCTACCCCGAGCCCGGTTGGACTTACAGCTTTGATGGCGACTTTTGAACGCAGCCCATTAACCAGGTTACCGCTTTCGGGGAAAAACCGGATATCAGGACCTCCGTTACCGGTTTTAGCCGCGGATTTGTTTTTTTGTAACGCCAGCATTGCCGCATTGCCTACGGCAATTGTTTTATCGAAATAATAATCAGGTCCCGCGTTGCGCATCCAGTTGGTGTAGGCCCTAATATGATAGTTACCCGCAATTAAGGTATCGGGCAGGGTGAAGTCGCCCCAGGCTACCCCGTTATTGATAGCTAATTTAATACGACGTTTAACCGAGTCGTGCGTGTCAATCAGATCTACATTTAATACCTTGCTTAATGCGGATAACCGGTGCCTGTTATTTAGTGTGACATAGGCTTTAAACCAGATATTATCGCCCGCTGAATAATAAGGTTTATCCAGCTGCAGGTACACCTTTTCGGTTGGATAAATAGTTGCCCATTTGTCCAGCTGCCCTACTATTTTTAAAATAACAGGATCATCATTTAAACTAAAACCGGCAAGTCCCGTAAAAAGAACGGGTAAAGCCAAAAACATAACAATGAGGCGCGATTTTGTAGCTATCATGTAATTGGTGATTTAGGCAGACTGCAATATAGCTAAATCACGGCGACAAAGCAAAAATTTAGCCGGTTTTTTACGGCGTGGGCGGGAATAACGGGCAACTCTATTGAGGGGTTTCCGGATCAGGTTTTAATCCGCAATAAACGCGCCTTATAACTGATAAAACAAACCGGCCATTTAGTAAAATATGAACATTTTAATAACTAATTGGCGGAGGTATTGCATATTTGATTGATTTTCAAAGGTTTTTTTAGCGATTTTTAATTTATTTAGAACGATTATAAATTAGTTATTACTGTCATTTATTTGTCAGCGATTATTTAATAAATTATACTTTTGTGGCTGAAAAATCCGAGGAAGGTTGTACCCTTTACTCAGTTTCATCACACTATACAAATAACTATTTAGCATCAATACAACTTTATGAGAAGCATCTCATTAATTTTTAAGCAATTCTCAAGGTCAGTTTTACTGCTTGCCTGTTTTACTGTTTGGGGAATTTCTGCTAAGGCGCAAGGCGACGCTGCAAAAGGCGAGGCGGTATTTAAGTCTGCCGGTTGTACCGGCTGTCATAAAATAGACGCACGTATGACTGGTCCTGCACTGGGCCCTATCATATCATCAGACACTGATGACAAATGGTTAGCCAGCTGGATCCACAACAGTTCAGCGCTGGTTGCAGCAAAAGACCCTAAGGCACTGAAGATCTTTAATGAATTCAGCCAATCGGTGATGCCGGCTTTCCCAAGCTTGTCAGACGGGGATGTTGCAGACATTTTAGCCTATGTACGTGCCGACTGGAAAAAAATCCAGGATGACAAAGCAAAAGCCGCCCCGGCAGCTGGTGCAGCAGCCGAAGATTCAGGCCCGAGTAATCTGGTTGTTTACGCCCTTATTGGTGTTATCGTCCTTGCTTTGATTATTATATTAATATTAAACAAGGTTATCGCAACTTTAGAGCGTTTGTTAACCGGCAGAAGATTATTGCCTGCTGAAACAGAGGTTACGGAAGAAACTGTTGCTGTTGATAAATACGCTACTGTAAAAAGGGTATTAAAAAACAAGAAACTGGTATTCTTTATCATTTTCTGCGGCACGCTTGCCATGGGCAGCTGGACCTGGGTTGCTTTATGGAACACCAACGTTCACCAGGGTTATCAGCCGGTGCAGCCTATTAAATATTCGCATGAGTTACATGCCGGTATCATGAAAATTGAATGCCAGTATTGCCACTCGGGTGCGTTCAAATCTAAAAACGCCTCAATACCATCATTAAACGTTTGTATGAACTGCCACAAGGTTGTTAAAACCGAGTCGCCTGAGATACATAAGATCTATGATGCATTGGGTTATGACCCTCAAACTCAAAAATACGATAGCTTAAAAGCACGTCCTATTCAGTGGATCCGTATCCACAACCTGCCGGATTTCGCTTACTTTAATCACTCACAACACGTTAAAGTTGGCGGTATTAAATGTCAGCAATGCCACGGCCCGGTTGAGACCATGAAAGAGGTTTACCAGTACTCGCCACTTACAATGAAATGGTGTATACAGTGCCACAAACGCACAGACATCAATATGAAAGGCAATGCTTACTACGAAAATATGATAGCCGTTCACGACCTGATTAAAAAAGGCGTGAAAGTTACACCTGCGCAATTGGGTGGTATTGAGTGCGGCAAATGCCATTATTAATTATAACAGAACTTAGCATTACAGTTTATACTATAGCTTAAATGGATAGCAATAAAAAATACTGGAAAGGTTTAGAAGAGCTAAACAAAACGCCGGAATTTGTTGAGAAAAATAAACACGAATTCGCGGAACCTATTCCTATCGAAGATGTGTTGAGCGGAGAAGGTTTACTAGGCAAAACTCCTCGTCGCGACTTTTTAAAGGCAGTGGGTTTTGGTGTGGGCGCGGTTACTTTGGCGGCTTGCCAAAAAGTACCGGTACACAAATCTATACCGTACCTGATAAAGCCGGAAGAGATTACCCCGGGCGTAGCCAACTACTATGCTTCAACTTATGATGGCCATGCCATTTTGGTTAAAACCCGTGAGGGCCGCCCCATTAAAGTTGAGGGTAACCCAAATGATCTTTTATCAAAAGGCGGATTAAGTGCGCAGGCACAGGCATCGGTGCTTGATCTGTATGATGTAAGCCGTGTTAAATCACCATTACTGAACGGCAGCGAAAAAGAGTGGAGCGATCTTGATGATTATGTGAAACTTGAACTTGCTAAAATTAAAGATTCGGGCAAAAAGATAGCTATCCTGTCTTCATCAATAAGCAGCCCGTCTACATTGGCTGTAATTGCCGATTTTATTACCGAATACCCAACCGCCAAGCATATTACTTATGACGCGGTATCCTATACAGGTATCATACAGGCTAACCAAAACAGTTTTGGTAAAGCGGTATTGCCTCACTATAATTTTGATAAGGCAGACGTTATTGTAAGCTTTGGCGCTGATTTCCTGGGAACCTGGATCTCGGGCGATGAGTTTACCCGTCAGTACGTATCAAACCGTAACAACAAATCGCTGCAAAGCAAAAAAATGTCACGTCATATCCAGTTTGAAACCGGTATGAGTTTGACAGGAACTAATGCCGACGTACGCATCCCGGTAAAACCATCAGAAGAAGGTGTTGCTTTAATCAACTTATATAACGCTGTTACCGGCACTACTTTACCGGGCAGCAAAAAACTAGCTGATAACGCCCTCAACAATGCCATCATCATTGCTGCCAAAGAATTAGTGGCTGCAAAAGGTAAGGCGCTGGTAGTGGCCGGATCTAACGACGTAGCCACGCAGGTATTGGTTAACGCCATTAATGCCGCCTTAGGAAGCTATGGAACTACTATTGATCTGGATAATAATTCAAATCAATATAAAGGTAATGATGCCGACCTGGTTGAATTTATCAATGACGCCAAAAAAGGTGATGTAGCCGGTGTACTGTTCCTGAATGCTAACCCGGTTTATGATTACTGTAACACTAAAGAATTAAAGGATGCGCTTGCTAAAGTGCCTTTGAAAGTTTCTTTTAATCCAAGCCTTGATGAGACTGCTGCAATAAGCACAGTTGTTGCACCTAACCATCATTATTTGGAATCATGGGGTGATGACAGCGCAATTACAGGTTATTATACTGTACTGCAGCCAACTATTAACCCGGTTTACAACACCCGCCAGGCCGAAGAGAGTTTATTGATCTGGAGCAATAACGCGGTTAAATCTTATTACACCTATGTTAGAAATAACTGGGATAAGAGCGTGTTGCCTTTAGCCGGTTTATCCGGTCAAAAAGGTTGGGAAACAATATTGCAAACCGGTTTTGTTAAGGTTGCCGATAAACCAGCCGGTGCATACGCTTTCAGCCGTGATTTGAATGCTGTAGCACAAACTATTTTAACTCAAAGCGCGCAACTGGTTGCGTCTGGCGATAAAGCATACGAATTACATTTATACCAGAATACGGCTATCCGTGATGGTAAGCATGCTAATAATCCATGGTTACAGGAGTTGCCGGATCCGGTTTCAAAAGTTACCTGGGATAACTTTGCAGCCATGTCACTTACCGACCTTAAAGCATTGGGCTTACAGGAAGGCGATGTGATTACGATTGATGCAAACGGAACCTCAATTGCTTTACCGGTATTATTACAGCCGGGACAGGCAGAAGGTACCATATCGGTAGCTGTAGGTTACGGCCGTGTAAAAGGTGGTGCGGTAATTGAATCGGGCATTGGTAAAAATGCTTATCCGCTGCATAGCTTCCGTAACGGCACTTTGCAAACTACCGCCGTTGCTAAAATATCTGTAACCGGCGATAACATCATCCTTGCACAAACACAAACGCACCACTCTTATGAGGGTCGTAGTGTTATCCGCGAAGCTTCATTTACAGAATATAAGAAAAACCCGTACAAAAACAGCGGTAAAGACGGTGAGCATAAAGACTACAAAAGTTTGTGGGAAGAATATGACCGCCCTGCATATAACTGGGTAATGGCTATTGACCTTAACGCTTGTACCGGTTGTGGTGCCTGCGTGGTTGCCTGTAATGCTGAAAATAACGTACCGGTTGTAGGCAGAGACGAAGTTCGCCGCCGCCGCGAAATGCACTGGATCCGTATTGACCGTTACTACAGCTTTAACGAAGAAGGAAAAAGCATTACCGAGGAGCACGAGATTGATAAACTGAAAAGCCTGAACAATGTATCGGTTGTACACCAGCCAATGCTTTGTCAGCACTGTGATCACGCACCTTGCGAAACTGTTTGCCCGGTATTGGCTACCGTTCACTCGTCAGAAGGTTTAAACCACATGGCTTACAACCGTTGCGTAGGTACACGTTATTGCGCTAACAACTGTCCGTATAAAGTGCGCCGTTTCAACTGGTTCAACTACTGGAACGATTCACGTTTTGAGAACTACCTGGCAGAACAACATACACAACTGGTATTAAATCCGGATGTAACTACACGTTTCCGTGGGGTTATGGAAAAATGCTCAATGTGTGTACAACGGATCCAGGCGGGCAAATTACAAGCTAAAATGGAAAAACGCCCTGTTAAAGACGGCGACATTAAAGTAGCTTGCCAGCAAACATGTTCTGCAAATGCAATTGTATTCGGTAACGGAAATGATCCTAACTCTGAAGTATCAAAAGCATTGCGCAGCGAAAGGACCTACTACGTATTGGAAGAACTAAACGTACAGCCGGGTATTGGTTACCAGGTTAAGGTTAGAAACACAACTGAATTAGAAGCTTAATCTTTACAATAGCTATAATATGGCATCTCATAAAGAATCAATAATAAGGGAACCGTTAATCACGGGTAAGAATATAACCTATGCCCAAATTACAGATGACGTTTTGCGCCCTGTTGAAAATAAACCTAACAAAGCCTGGTGGATTGGTTTTACCGTTGCATCATTAGGCGCATTGCTTTGGGTGTTTGCAGTAAGCTGGACGTTTTGGTTTGGTATAGGCTCATGGGGCTTAAACAAAACAGTAGGCTGGGCCTGGGACATCACCGGTTTCGTGTGGTGGGTAGGTATTGGTCACGCCGGTACATTAATCTCTGCCGTATTATTACTGTTCCGTCAAAAATGGCGTAACTCAATTAACCGCTCGGCCGAGGCGATGACGATCTTTGCGGTAATCTGCGCGGCTACTTACGTTGTATCACACATGGGCCGCCCATGGATGGCTTTATATTGCTTACCATTACCTAACCAATACGGATCATTATGGGTTAACTTTAACTCACCGCTGATCTGGGACGTATTTGCGATCTCAACTTATTTTTCGGTATCATTAGTATTCTGGTACACCGGTTTATTGCCGGATATCGCTACCATCCGTGATCGTGGTACAGGTTGGTACCGCCGTATTTATTCTATCCTTTCTTTTGGCTGGACAGGATCAGTAAAAACATGGCAACGCTTTGAAACCGTATCCTTGATATTAGCGGGGATCTCTACGCCACTGGTACTATCGGTACACACCATTGTATCAATGGACTTTGCAACATCATTGGAGCCGGGATGGCACACCACCATTTTCCCGCCATATTTCGTTGCGGGTGCTATTTTCTCTGGTTTCGCCATGGTGCAAACGCTGCTGTTGGTTACGCGTAAGGTATTGGGTCTGGAAAATTATATCACCATGTTCCACATCGAATCAATGAACAAGATCATCCTTGTAACAGGTTCGGTAGTAGGTGTGGCTTATATTACAGAATTCTTTATCGCTTACTATAGCGGTGGCGAGTATGAGCAATATACTTTCTTAAACAGGTTTATCGGTCCGTACTGGTGGGCAGCTTGTATGATGTACGGCTGTAACGTGTTAATGACCCAGGTAATGTGGTTTAAAAAGGTGCGTACCAATATCCCGATGTCATGGGTATTATCAATCATCGTAAACATCGGTATGTGGTTTGAGCGTTTCGTGATTATCGTAACCTCATTACACCGCGATTATATCCCTTCAAGCTGGGCTATGTTTTACCCAACCTGGATTGATGTATCCGTATTCATCGGTTCAATAGGGGTATTCTTTACTTTATTCCTTCTGTTTATCCGCGTATTGCCTTCCATAGCAATGGCCGAGGTGAAATTGTTATTGAAAGAATCAAGCGAGCAGGCTAAACTGGAAGAAATTGAAGCGGGCCATCTTGATCCGGCACAGGTAGAGTTCTACAAAAACTCATTAAAGAAATTTGATAGTGTTGATGTATCAGCATACGAAAACGCATAACTATGAGCAGCACCAAATATATATTAGGCCTTTTTGACGATCCGGATGAAATGATGCACGGTATCGACAAACTACAGAAAAATAGTGTCCCTATTTATGATGTATACACACCTATGCCAATACACGGCATCGAGGCAAAACTAGGTATTAAAGATTCACGTTTAGGTTATGCAGCATTTATGTTTGGCTGTTTGGGTGGTACTACCATATTAAGCATGGTTTATTACTTCCTGTCTTATGACTGGCCTATGAACATAGGTGGCAAACCCCATTTCGGGTTGCCGGATTTTATACCGGTTACGTTTGAGTGGTCTGTATTATTTGCTTCATTTGGCATGGCGTTTACATTTTTCTACTCTACACACCTTTTCCCCGGCCGTGCGCCAAGGGTAATGGACCTGAGAGCGACAAATGACCGTTTTGTTATAGCTATTGATGCTAAAGGAAACATCCCACATGAAGACATTACTAATTTGCTGAAAGAAGCAGGAGCAGTTGAAATTAAGCATAACGACAGAAAATATGTTAGCTATGAATAAATTTAGAATATTGGGTATTGCGGTTGTCACCGTTGCTGCATCGATAGTTACTACATCATGCAATGATAAGAGAAGTACCGGATGGGAATATGCCCCCAATATGTATGAGAAGATAGCCTTTGACCCGGATCAGAAAAATCCGAATTTTAAGGATGGTAAAACGGCACAGTTGCCGCCTGCCGGTACTACGCCTGTTGGTTTTGTACGATTTGATTATCCAAAAACTACGGATGGTTACAACCAGGCAAGCGTCGAAGTAAAGAATATTTTAGCTAATACTTCAAGAAACATTGAAGATGGTAAAGCATTGTTTATGACCTTTTGTTCGCCGTGTCACGGCAAAACCGGGCAAGGTGATGGTACCGTTGTAGCGCACGGTTTTCCGCCGCCGCCATCATACTCAAAAGGACAATCATCGCGTGGTGGTGCAATGAAAGATTTAACCGATGGTAAAATATATCATACCATTACTTACGGCCTTAATGCTATGGGATCATACGCATCGCAGCTAAGCCCTGAAGAGCGCTGGAAAGTAGTAATGTACGTTCACCATTTACAAACTTTATAAGAATTGAATTTAATGGAAACTCATAATAGTTTTAACGAACAATTTGAATTTAGCGGTAAGGCAAAAACCTACAGCCTTATAGCTATTGTTATAGGTGTTGTAGCTATAGCGCTTGGTTTTTTAACCGGCGCTGTTGAACGCACATTTGCAAACCTGTTGCTAATGGGTTATTACCTTACCTGCGTATGTATTGCCGGCGTATTCTTTTGCGCGCTGCAATATGCTGCACAAGCCGGATGGTCTGCATCTTTATTACGCGTACCGCAGGCTTTTGCTAAAGTACTGCCTTATGCTGCCGTAATTTTATTGCTGATAATAGGGGCGGGTTTATATTTTACGCATCCTATACTTACTGAAGAAACTCATCAGCACATAACCGGCCCGTATTTGTATAAAGAATGGGCGCCGAAAGCAATCACCACACCGGGCACAGATGCTTACGATGCTGTAATTAAAGGTAAGTCGGGTTATTTAAATATTCCTTTTTTCTTTGGACGTTTAGCTTTTTACCTGATCGCTTACAGTATACTGGGTTTATTGCTGGTAAAATACTCAAACAACGAAGATGAGCTGGGCGGTATGTTTAATTACAAGAAAAGCTTTAACATGGCCTGTGCGTTCTTAGCTATATTTGGGTTCACGGTTCCGTTATTTGCTTTTGATGCGATCATGTCATTAGATGCGCACTGGTTTTCGACCATGTTTGGCTGGTATAACTTTGCGGCCTTATGGGTAAGCGGTTTATCGGTAATTACCCTGGTGCTTATCTACCTTAGAAAACAAGGATATTTTACCTGGATAACAACAGATCATTTACATAACCTGGGCCAGTTGATTTTTGGTTTCTCCATATTCTGGACTTATCTGTGGTTTGCACAATTCCTGTTGATCTACTACGCCAACATTCCTGAAGAAGCAGCTTACTTCTATAAAAGATGGGAACCCGAGTTTCAGCCCTGGTTCTGGTTTAACCTGGTATTGAATTTCCTTGCGCCATTTTTAGTATTAATGTCCCGCGATTCAAAACGTTCTGTTGGGGTATTAAAAACGGCTTGTATCATTTTGGTACTGGGTCACTGGCTTGATTATTTCGTAATGGTTATGCCCGGAACAGTTGGGCCTTTGGCACACTGGTATTCTGAAATTGGCTGGATAGAGGCTGGTACATTTATTGGCTTCGCCGGATTATTTTGCTTCATGCTTTTCACAGCTTTAAGCAAGTTTAAATCATTGGTGCCAAAAAATCACCCTTTCCTACAGGAGAGCTTACATCATCACATATAATAATTGTTAAATTTGCAACACAATAAAGAATACCAAACGACCAATACAATGGCATTCAAACAAATAATAAACGGCGGAGCCCTCTTGAACACCTTTAAGAGCAAACTACCGCTGAAAAATTCTAAAAAGTTACTTGCGTTTTTAGCCGTATTTGTGCTTCTGGGCACCAACGTGCTGATGGCACAAACCGCGGCGACTACCGATGCAGCTAAACCGGGGGTTAACTGGTTTAGCGTTGGTTACTACGTATTAATGTTTATTTTACTGGCAGTATCAGTAGCTGTTGTAGGTAAGATCATCAAGGTATATGACCTTAGCCAGCAGATACAAGGCAAAAAAGGCGTACAGTGGAACAATATCATGGGGATTATCTGCCTGATATTCCTGGTAGTGGGTATGATAGGTGCTTATTGGGAGTTTACTGTACAAGGCAGCATGACTTTGCCGGAAGCTGCGTCAAAACACGGCATTAAAATTGACGCCATGTTTTTAACGACTACTATTATCACCATGATAGTATTTGTTATCACCCAGATCTTGCTGTTTGTTTTCTTGTTCAGATACCGCTATTCAGACAAACGCAGAGCTTACTTTTTGCCACACAACAATACTATTGAAAAGGTTTGGACAATTATCCCGGCTGTCGTTTTAACGATATTGGTGATATTTGGTTTCTTTACCTGGCAGGAGGTTGAAAACAGTGCCGACGTTAAAGGTCAGCCGGCATCCATAAATATTGATATTACCGGTCACCAGTTTGCATGGGAGCTGCGTTATTCAGGTCCGGATGGCATCCTGGGTAAAAAGGATTTTAGATTAACAGCCGGCGCCAATAAGCTGGGTATTGATTTTAAAGATAAAAACAGCATGGACGATTTACAGGCCGATACGTTGGTATTGCCGGTAAATAAAACAATACGTTTAAATATATTTGCACAGGACGTAATACATAGCGTTTATATGCCGCATTTCAGGGTGCAGCAAAATGCGGTACCTGGTTTGCCAACTTTCTTCAAATTTACACCTACCATTACTACCGAAGAAATGCGTAGAAAAGTAGAGGACCCTAAATTTGAGTACCTGCTGTATTGCAACAAAATTTGCGGAAGCAGCCACTACAACATGCAAAAAGTTGTACGTGTTGTAACCGAAGGCGAGTACAACCAATGGATTGCCAGGCAAAAACCTTACTTAACCCCCGCGTTAAGGACAGAGTTGAAACTGGCGGCAGCAGATCAGAAAAAAAGTATTACACAAAATAGGTTAGCGTTAAACAATTAATTAGCGATTATGTCAACATTATCAGTTCACGATCACGGAGTAGCACATCACGAAGAGGGTCACGAGCATCATCACGATACATTCCTTACTAAATACGTATTTAGCCAGGATCACAAAATGATTGCCAAGCAATTCCTGATCACCGGGATTACTATGGCGGTTATTGCTATGCTTTTATCTATCTTATTCAGGATCCAGTTAGCTTATCCTGACAAAGCATTTCCTTTATTAGAAACCTTATTAGGCCGTTTTGCTCCGGAGGGTCGTTTAGATCCGGAGTTCTACCTGTCATTAGTGACCATACACGGTACCATCATGGTATTCTTTGTGTTGACGGCGGGCTTAAGCGGTACCTTCAGTAATTTATTAATCCCGCTGCAGGTAGGCGCGCGTGATATGGCTTCGCCATTCATCAATATGTTATCCTACTGGTTCTTCTTAACCGCCTGCGTTATCATGCTATCGTCTTTCTTTATTCAGAAAGGCCCGGCCGGACCCGGATGGACAATTTATCCACCGCTATCCGCTTTGCCTACTGCCATGAAAGGCTCGGGTTTGGGCATGACGTTGTGGTTAATTAGTATGGTTTGCTTCGTAGCATCGTCCTTAATGGGTGGTATCAACTACGTAAGTACCGTGTTAAACATGCGTACCAAGGGGATGGATCTTTGGAAAATGCCTTTAACTATCTGGGCGTTTTTCCTGACTGCTATATTGGGAGTATTATCGTTCCCGGTATTAGTTGCAGGTGTTGTATTGTTGATTTTTGACCGTAGCTTCGGAACCAGCTTTTATTTATCAGACATTGTTGTAAACGGACAGGTTATGCCTTTTGAAGGTGGTAGCCCGATCCTGTTCCAACACTTATTCTGGTTCCTGGGTCACCCGGAAGTATATATCGTTATTATGCCGGCGATGGGTATCTCGTCCGAGGTAATGTCGGTAAACTCACGTAAACCGATCTTTGGTTACCATGCGATGGTTTACTCGCTGATCGGTATTACCGTACTATCATTTATTGTATGGGGTCACCACATGTTTATTACAGGTATGAACCCGTTCCTGGGCGGTGTGTTTATGATCACTACCTTGATTATCGCGGTGCCATCGGCAGTAAAAACGTTTAACTGGCTGGCTACGCTATGGCGCGGTAACATCAGGTTCACACCTGCTATGTTGTTCGCTATTGGCATGGTGTCTTTCTTTATCTCTGGTGGTTTAACCGGTATATTTTTAGGTAACGCCGCTTTAGATATTAACCTGCATGATACTTACTTTGTTGTGGCCCACTTCCACCTGGTAATGGGTTCGGCAGCTATATTTGGTATGCTTGCAGGTGTTTATCATTGGTTCCCAAAAATGTTTGGTAAAATGATGGACGAGAAATTAGGCTACCTGCACTTTTGGCTGACCTTTATCGGTGCTTACCTGGTATTCTTCCCGATGCACTTTATGGGCCTTGATGGTGTACCACGCCGTTACTACGCCTTTACTGAATTTGCTTCAATGCAGCGTTGGTTATCCGTAAACATGTTTATTACGTGGGCGGCAATTATGTCTGCCTGTGCACAGGTTGCATTTTTATACAACTTTATACACTCTATTTTCTGGGGTAAAAAAGCTACTCAAAATCCTTGGCAGGCAAATACCTTGGAATGGACAACCCCGGTTGAGCATATTCATGGTAACTGGCCGGGCGAAATACCAAGTGTATACCGTTGGCCATATGACTACAGCAAGCCAGGAGCTGAAGAGGATTATATCCTGCAAACTACTCCGCTTTCACAAACAATGAGCTCAAACTTACCGCATGATTTTGAAGATAATCCTGCAGGTTTAGAGGCGCTTAATACGTGGACAAGTACACAAAAAGCTAACGAACAAGTAAAATAATATAATTTACCGATCTGATCTTTTAGGGTATCTGTACCGGGTTAGAAGTTTTGAGTAATGCGTTTTGAGTAATGAGTTTAAAAGCTTACTCAAAACGCATTACTCACAACTCAGAACTAAAGGAAACAGGTACCCTAATTTGTTAGAAATATTTAGATGAGCAATTCCAAATCAAGAAACAGATTCAGAAAGACTAACCTTTTAAGTGTAGCGCTGCTTTTTGTATTGATATTGGCGGGTGGCGTGGTACGGAGCACCGGGTCTGGAATGGGTTGCCCCGATTGGCCCAAATGCTTTGGTTGTTTAATACCGCCAACTTCCGCGTCTGATCTGCCTGCTAATTATAAAGAAAAATATGTTGCCGGCCGTTTGGCTAAAAATCAGCGTTTTGCTAAAACACTGGATGTATTTGGCTATTCGGACCTTGCCCGTCGCCTGCGCGAAGACAGATCCATATTGATTCCCGAAGAATTTAACGCCGCCAAAACCTGGACGGAATATATTAACCGTTTAATAGGGGCGGCATCAGGCCTGTTTTTATTATTGACAGCAATATACTCTTTCAGTTACCGTGATGCCAATAAACTGATTCCGTTTCTGAGCGTATTTAACCTGGTACTGATAGGCTTTCAAGCCTGGTTAGGATCAATTGTGGTATCAACCAACCTGGTGGCGTGGATAATAACGGTGCACCTGTTGTTGGCCCTTGCCATACTGGCTATCTGTATTACCACTTATCACCTGGCAAAAGTTTACGGCAGGCCAAAGCTTAATGTAAATCCCATAACGCATATTATAACCGTACTTGCCCTGATAATCAGCATTTTGCAGATTACTTTTGGTACAGAGGTGCGTGAAAAAATTGATGCGGTATCTGCCCGCTTACAAGGCGGTTACCGTACAGACTGGATTAAAAACGCCGGCGATATTTTTACGCAACACCGGGACGTTGCCATTTTAGTGGTGGTTATAAATGTGATGTTATATGCCTTGATACGCCGTGCGTTTAACAGGCATTCATTACAGCAGCAGATCATGAGCTTTACTTTTCTGATGCTGACTTTGCAAATGGTTACCGGGATCTTGTTGTCATATCTGGCCTTACCGCCTTATGCGCAGGCCTTACACATTTTATTGGCAAGCCTTATATTTGGTGCGCAGTATTATTTAATGCTTAATTTATATCAGTCGGTTAATATACAGGGGGGGCGCAAATGAAGTGGAGCGATTTTTCAAAACTGATTAAATTCAGGCTGACATTCCTGGTGGTGTTTTCTGCCTCTATATCATTTATCATCGCTGTAAAGGCTAATGGCGGCGATACCTGGGGATCATTATACAGCACAACCATGTGGATCAACTGGCTTAAACTGGTTGCGGGCGGCTTTTTAGTGACCGCTGCGGCCAACTGCTTTAATGAAGTTATTGAGGTTGACCTGGACAAGCTAATGAAACGCACCATGGACCGCCCTATGCCGGCCGGGCGTATGACCACCGGGCAGGGTTTGGTTTTAGGATTAGGCATGGGCATGGCAGGTACCTACATTTTAGGCACGCTGAATATCCTTACCGGGTTATTATCCGTGCTTTCTATATTACTGTACGCTTTTGCCTATACCCCTTTAAAACGAAAATCGCCTGTTGCGGTATTTGTGGGTGCTATTCCGGGTGCTTTTCCGGCTTTAATTGGTTATGTGGCCGGCCAGCCACACGGCCGTATTGACGAAATAGCGCTGATCTTATTCTCTATCCAGTTTGTTTGGCAGTTTGTTCACTTTTGGGCCATTGCCTGGGTATTGGATGACGATTATAAACTGGCAGGATTTAGATTATTACCAACCCAAAAACGTGACCGTGCCAGCGCAATTATCACCGTTGTATTTGCCATTATATTGGTACCGGTTAGTTTGCTGCCAACCATTTATCATTATGGCGGTTATTATGTGGGCGGTGTGTCTTTAATTTGCAGCCTGATATTTTTATACCAGTCGATAGGTTTACTGCGTACCCTCCAAATTAAAGAGGCCCGTAAACTGATGTTTGGTTCGTTTTTTTATTTGCCGGTAGTGCAATTAATGTTTTTGTTTGATTTTATAGGGAAGTAATGATGGCGCAGATACAGCAACAAGAAGATAAAGTAAACCTGGGTGCAAAGAAGTTTATCATGTGGATCTTCATATTCACCTCATTTATGCTTTTTGCCGCGCTTACCAGCGGGTTTATTGTTTACAGCGGTGGCAGCGGGCGCGGGCTTAATATTACCCTGCCGGTCTCGTTCAGGTATAGTACCATTGTATTAATAGCCAGCAGCATAACGCTGTTCCTGGCGGCAAGAGCAGCTAAACAGTTAAATTTTGAGAAACAACAGCAACTGTTATGGATCACGATTGCTTTGGGTGTTGCCTTTTTAATTTTACAGGTTTATGGCTGGTATACGTTAGCGTATAAAATGCACATTTACCTTATCGACCCGAATGCAACGCGGTCGTTTGTTTACGTCATGACTTTTTTGCATTTGCTGCACATTATTGGCGGTATTGCCTGGCTGATAAGTGCTTTAAACGGCAGCATTAAACGCATACCACAGGTAAAGAATTTATATAGAATGGAGATGACATCTATTTTTTGGCATTTTCTAGATATTATATGGATTTATCTGTATGTTTTTTTACTTTTGAACCAATAATTTAATAACGCTATAGCTAACTACAAATGAGCGCAACAGTATCACAAATTGATGAACTAAAAACAACACCATGGTCGGGCGGAAGATCTCCGTTTAATGTTGAGTATGGTAAAATGATGATGTGGTTTTTTCTCCTGTCGGATGCATTTACCTTTTCTTCATTATTGATCGCTTACGGCGCTTTACGTTTTAGCGCGCCAACCTGGCCATCGCCATCCCTGGTATTCCAGTCTGTTCCCGGTACATCAATTGAGCATGGTGCCCCGCTGGTATTTGTAGGTTTAATGACCTTTATCCTGATCATGAGCTCTGTTACGATGGTATTGGCTGTTGAGGCTGGTCACCGTAACTCAAAAAAAGAAGTTATCTGGTGGATGATCGGTACCATTATTGGTGGCGTGATGTTTTTAAGCTGCCAGGCGTTAGAGTGGAACCACCTGCACAGCGAAGGCTTCTGGTGGTCGGCTATCCCGAATAAAGAGACTTTACAGGAGTTTTTTGAAAAGGGCGTACCGTTTGCTCAACAGCAAATGACATCGCATCAGTTTGCTAACCTGTTTTTCACCATTACCGGTTTCCACGGTTTCCACGTATTTAGCGGGGTTATCATCAATATCATCATCACCATCAATGTGCTTTTAGGCACTTACGAGAAACGCGGCAGCTATTTAATGATCGAAAAAGTTGGCCTTTACTGGCACTTTGTAGATTTGGTATGGGTGTTTGTATTTACTTTCTTTTATTTAGTTTGATCATTTTAACCTGATATATATTATGTCATCAGAACCAACAGAAGTTCATCACGCCGAAGGCGAACACGGAGATACCATGACCCGCAAAAGAATATGGAAAGTATTTTTCATATTACTTGCTATCACTTGTGTAGAGTTTTTTATAGCGCTTTTTATGGTGCCAAATCACCACATGCCTATTAATATTGCCAACCCGGTATACATTGTTTTAACCTTGTTTAAAGCGTTTTATATCGTTGCCTTTTTTATGCACTTAAAGTTTGAAAAAATAGGAATGGTATATGCTATTTTAGTACCTATCCTTTTTATCGTCGGATTGATCCTGGTATTGACCAATGAGAGTCATCACTGGATTACCCTGAGGATGTAATGAATAATTTAAGCTTGGCCAAAAAAATAATAATCCTGGTAATGATATTAGCATTACCGGGATTTTTGTATTATTTACTTACCGCAGAGGGTAAGAACAGGTACAAACCGCTGCCTTTTTTCGGGCCGAAACAACTGGCTGCAACCAGCCATAAGTTTCACGGACAAATTATTCCGGATACGATATATCATAAGCTGCCCGATTTTAAGCTGGTTGACCAGAACGGCGCGACAATAACTTCGAAAAGCTTTGATAATAAAATATTTGTAGCGAGTTTTTTTTACACGCATTGCCCAACGGTTTGTAATACGATTAATAAAAACGTCAACGCGTTATTATCTGATTACGCCAAAAACAACATGGTATGCTTTGCGTCCATCACGGTTGATCCGGAGAGGGATTCGGTGGCGGTGTTGAAGAACTATTCGAAACAATATCATCCGCCCGGCATTAAATGGTTGTTTTTAACCGGCGATACGTCGGTAATCTACCCGCTTGCCCGCAAAGGCTTTTTGGTAAACGCGGTAAAGGTAAACAACGATGATTTTATTTATAGCGATAAGCTGATCCTGATCGACAAGGAAAAGCGGATCAGGGGTTATTATTCGGGTACGTCAACCAATGATATTACCAAACTGAACGATGAAATAAAAGTGCTGATAGCCGAAGAACTGCGCAAAAATGATAAACCGCTTTATTAGATTCAAGAGGCAAGAGTCAAGAATCAAAAAGTGTTGTAAATTAATATTATAGTAAATTATAAGGTCCTGATTCTTGCATCCTGGCTCCTGATCCTCCTCAAAAAATGACTGATAAATTTATATTCCGTTTCGTAGCTGCCGTATCCATATTTGTTTTCGCAGTGGTGGTTATCCTCAATCGTAAGATATTACCTACGCCCGATGTTACACCATCATTTACGCATTTATTGCCTTTACTTAATGCGATTTTAAACGGTACCTGCAGTGTGTTACTGGTAATATCCCTGTATTTAATTACACATGGCAATGTGGTTTGGCATAAACGGGTTAACATATTGGCGTTTTGTTTATCATCCCTGTTCCTGGTTTCCTATATCCTGTTTCATTATTTAATGAAAACAGAAACCGTTTATGGCGATCTTGATGGCGACGGCCGGTTATCTGCTGTTGAGCAAAGCGCCGTAGGTAACTTGCGGACGATCTACCTAACCATATTAATATCCCATATTATACTTGCGGCAGGGGTATTGCCGTTAATATTACTGAGCTTTTACCGGGGCCTGCAAATGCAGGTTGAGAAGCACAAAAAGCTGGTAAGATGGACGTTCCCGATATGGTTATATGTAACCGTTACCGGGGTGATTGTGTATATATTGATATCGCCGTATTACCATTTTTAAAACTTGACCAAAGTCTCTTTGAAAGAGAGGACTTAAAGGGCAATTAAATATTTATTAATTTTACAATGATGAAGGCCTGCAGATTATTATTGATCCTTTTTATCGTCGGCACACTGGCCTGCAGTGTTGAAGCGGTAAGCGCACAATGCGCGATGTGTACGACGTCGGTCGAGTCGAACGCCAAGAATGGTAACAGCACTACCAAAGGGTTAAACAATGGTATTATGTATCTGTTAGCCGCCCCATACCTGGCAGTTGCCGTAGTAGGTTATATCTGGTACAAAAAATATCGCCGCAAAAATATTGACCTGAATATGCGCGACGAAAAACTTCATTTAAACTAAATCGGGTTAAGGCACCTGCCGTTTACTTACACATGGCTAAAACATCCAAAACATGGGCAATGTTACATGCCAAATGCCCGCGCTGCCGCAGGGGCAATATGTTTAGCGGCAGGGTTTACAGTTTCACCACCAATAAGATCAATATCAATTGCCCGCATTGTAATTTATACTTTGAGATTGAGCCCGGATATTTTTATGCCGCCATGTATGTCAGCTATGCTTTAAATGTCGGCATGTCGGCGGCCCTGGCTATGCTAACCTATTTTGTTACAAATAACACAACGTCGCCGTGGCTGTATACCGGTGTTATTATTGGCGGATGTTTTATATTTGCGCCGGTGATCTTCAGGGCGTCAAGGGTATTGCTCTTGTACTGGTTATCGCCAAAAATACATTATCAGCCTTATTTAGATGTAGATGATACAACAGCAAACACTTGATTTTTTAAAAGAGCTTGTTGATAATAACAACCGCGATTGGTTTATGGCCAACAAAGCCCGCTTTGATGTGGCCCGCCAAAATGTTATTGACTTTACCGGCCGGTTTATTAAGCTGATGCACGAAGTTGATCCTGCGTTGTCACCAGACCTGGACCCCAAAAAATGTGTAATGCGGATCTACCGCGACATCAGGTTCAGCAAAAATAAAACGCCGTATAAAAACAACTTCGGCGTCAGCCTGCCAACATCGGGCACCAAATTAGGTGGTGCCGAATACTACTTACAGATCCAACCCGGCAAATCTTTCATTGCCGGTGGTTACTGGATGCCCGACGCCCCGCACTTAAAAGCCATCCGCCAGGAAATAGATTATAATGCACATGACCTGACGGCCATAATTGATGCGCCCGAATTTGTGAAGTTATTTGGTGATTTCAGGAACCAGGACAAACTCAAAACCCTGCCCCGTGATTATACCGCCGAAAATGAAAATATTGAGCTGTTGAAGCTTAAAAGCTTTATCGTAACCCATCCGTTAAAAGATAAAGAGTTGATGAGCGGTAAGGCAGCCGAAGATATAGCACAGCTTTGCAGCAAAATATACCCGCTGAATGTTTTTTTACGTAACGCCATTGTTTAACCTATAAAATCTCCCGGATACTGATGAAATTGAAGTATTTATTATTTGCCCTGTTCCTGTCGTTAACCCTGCACTCGTGCGTGGTACTGTCAACTAAAAAGTATAAGGCAATGCTAAGCCAGCGCGATTCGTTATTTACCCGTGCAACCAATTTAGAAACTGAAATATCGCAATTACAGGCCGACACTGCGCACTTACATGGCGAGATAGCCTCCCTTAAAAGTAATCTTGCCGATCAGCAGGATAGCTATGCCAGGCTGAAAGGCAATTATGATAATCTAAACAACAACCTGACCTCCACCAATTCAAAGGTGAACCAGTTATCAAGCGATCTGCAAAAAAGAGAAAAACGACTGAAAGAAGTTGAAGATATTTTGCGTAAGCGCGATGAAGCAACCAATGCTTTAAAAGAAAAACTGCAAAAAGCTTTACTGGGTTTCCAGCAAAATGGCTTAACCGTTGATATCAGGAACGGTAAGGTTTATGTTTCATTAACGGATAAATTACTGTTCCCGTCCGGGAGTATTGTCATTGATGAGCGCGGAAAAGCGGCCCTGAAACAACTGGCAGCGGTGCTGAACAAAGAACCGGATATCAATATGGCTGTTGAAGGGCATACTGATGACAAGAAAGTAATAAACCTGGGCCAGATCAAAGATAACTGGGACCTGAGCGTGCTGCGCGCCACATCTGTTACCCGTTATTTAACCGAGTTTGAACGAATAGACCCCAAACGGTTAACTGCCACGGGTAAGGGCCAGTACCAGCCAATTGACCCTGCCGACAATAACGACGCCCGTACCAAAAACCGCCGTATTGAAATTGTGCTGACCCCTAAATTGGATGAGCTGTATAATTTAATAAAGAATTAATAGTGCCCAGCTGTCTGTGTCCTCACAGGCAGCGGTTGTAAGTTATCTGCCAAAGTGAGAGGCTAACCCAATGGTTGGCCTTTTTCTGTTTTAGAGACGGGGCCGTTTTGTTACCGCAATGCTAAAACGGGCTCAAAAAATTTGCAAACGCCGGTAATAGTTCATCCTTCGGAGAGATAATAACATCCTGCCCGGCAATTCCCCAGTTTATGGCCAGGGTAGGGTCGTTCCATTTAACACCGACCTCGCATTCCTTACTGTAGTAGGCATTTACTTTATAAGTAAAAATAGTATTGTCTTCTAATGTAGCAAAGCCATGCAAAAAGCCTTCGGGAATTAAAAATTGCAATTGATTTTCGCCGCTTAACTCAATAGTTTCGTATTGGCCATAGGTAGGCGAACCTGTACGTGCATCTACTGCCACATCCAAAACCCGGCCCTGTATTACCCTTACCAGCTTTGCCTGCGCATGCGGCGCCGATTGCGCATGCAGGCCCCTGGTGGCGCCTTTATGTGAAAAGGATTGATTGTCCTGCACAAAATCAATGTCAATGCCATTGGCGGCAAATTTTGCTTTGCTGTAGCTTTCAAAAAAATAACCACGGCCATCGTTAAACACCTGGGGCTCGATTATCATTAATCCTTTAATGCTTGTTTCGGTAATTTTCATCTTAACTAACGGTTTGCATTAAAGTATTAAACAATACAAATTGGTTCTCGAATTTTTGCTGGTGTATGGCTTGCAGATCTTGTAAATGTTTATCGTTGAACAGGTTATATTTCTCACGATCGTCTGTTAAATATTGGATACAATAAGTAACGCCTTCGTTAGGCGAATCAAGTACGTTCAATATTTTGTAGGAATTAAAATGACCGGTTTTCATCACCATCGGTATGTATTCATTTTGCATCCAGGTTAACCATTGCTTATGGATGCCCTCATCCACAATTATGGTTTCATTATATATTATCATGGTGCAAAAATACAAATTAAGCTGATAGGGTTTTGTAAGTTTTATCAGGAAGAAGCGTCGCCGCGTAATTTTCTGAAACGCTTTCGGGCCTCGTTTATATAAAGGCTGCCGCCATAATCGGTAATTATTTTTTGATAATAGCCTTTGGCCTGTTCTTTATCATTAAGCTGGTTTTCATAAATATCGCCTAACATAAAAACAGCGTCGTCCGCCCACAGGTCAGCGGGGTGATCGGCAACTATTTTCTTCAGATCAACCGTTGCGCCGGTATAGTTTTTTTGTTGGATAGCTATCCGCGCTTTGGCCATTAAAATATCATCGCTTAACCGGTTGTCAGGATATTTTGTGTTAATACTATCCAATATGCGGATAGCGTTGTCCTGCTGTTCGGCAAATATCTGCATGTCGGCCCGGGCATACATTTTCAGGGCCTTACCGCTGGTATCAACCGCTATATTATCAGCAATTAATAATGACAGGTTAAGTGCATCATTGGCAATTAATTGTGATGTTGCGGCTTTTAAAACGTCCAGTTGCCCTTTGGCCCAGGTAAAATCGCCGGTATAATAGGCAAATTTGGCATTTCTAAATTTAGCGTCCTGCCCAATGCTGGTGTTTGGGTATTCTTTTTCAACCTGGCTGTACAGCAATGTTGCCTCCCAGGGCTGGTTATTTAATAAATAAACATCGCCCAAATCAAGTTTACAGGATGCGCGTAAATTGGTCTGTATTTGCGGTATAGCAACTACTGCCTCCAGTATTTTTTGGGCGTCGGTTAACTTATGCAATTTAAACACCTGCAGATTGGCCAGCTTTTGCATAGCAAAGGCAGTTGAGCTGTTTTGGCCGAACTCCGCCAGCAGGTCCATGTAATTTTTTTCAAGCTCGATCAAATCTGCCGGTACATATTTTCCTGCGGTTACTTTTAAGTTTTTAGTATTTATCAGCTCAATTTTTGCGGATACATAATAAGGCTGGGTTTTACCCAAAGCAATTAAATACTCGTAGCCGCGGATGGCGTCGTCATAAGCTTCATTATATACCAGGGTGTGGCAAAGCTCAAAAATATCACTGCCGTCGCCGCCGGACCGGCGGCTTAGCGCCAGGGCCTGGTTAAGCGCCTGGTCGAACTCTTTTTGCTGCAAAAACTGCCATGTCAATAAATTAACAAATACGGTTTGCTGCGGATCTTTCTGAATCCGTTTTAACAACGCAATCCGCAGCATGTCATAGTCTGCATCACCTTCAAATAAGGTGGCAAAAGCATTCTCGGCCTGGTTTAAGAACAATGGGTTTTTGGGCAATATATTCAGGTACTCCTCTGTTAATGCGCCTTTATCTCTTTTAAAACGGTAAAGGGTTATCAGCTCGTACGAAAACAGGTCGTCATTATGCAGCAACTTACGGCCTTCCTGGAAGGTTTTTATTGCATAATCGGCATTGGAGGCCTGGTAAAATTGCGATGCCAGCAGCGCAATCGTGTTCTGATCAGCTGGCAGGCTCTTGATCAGCCCATCGTACAGCGCACTGGCTTTGGTTGCGTCGCCACGTTGCGTGTAAATTGACCCCAGAATAATGCTGTAATCCGTTGAGGCCGGATATTTCCGTATCATTTTTTTGGTGACGCTTTCGGCATCATCAAATTTTTTAAGTGCTATAAGGGTGTTAACATAGCTATTGTAATAGGCCTCGCTATTCTGCTTGTATAATTTCTGGTAGATATCAAGTGCCTTTTGGTGCTCGCCATTAGCTGCATATTGTTTTGCCAGCATCAATTCATCGCTTTGCGCAAACGCTGCTGAAAGACAGGCAATAACAAAAAAACACAACACCAGTATTCGCTTCATACGATAAAAATAAATAATAAAAAGTTAACGTTGGAGCATAGCTGATGATTATTTATATAACGCTGATTGCGGGTAAAATTGTAGTGACATTTTAACAAAACCTAACTAATTTTCATAATTTAACCTGATTGTAAATGCCCCGGATTGAATAATAGAATGGTGAGGAGTATAAAAGCGTTAATTTTAATTTTTGTCGTAGCTGCATTATATTCTTGTAATAGAAATAAAACTACGCAAATACCTATCAGTGAATTTTTAAAAAATCCGGGGAAAACCGCCTTTAAGATATCGCCGGACGGCAGATATATTTCATACCTAAAAAAATTCAATCAAAAGCAAAACATATTTATCCGGGCCATAGGCACTGCGGATGAAATGGCGGTAACTTCTTTTAGTGATTTTGGGGTACGCGGTGATTATACCTGGACCTATGATAATCAGATTATTTTTTGGCAGGAAAGGCCCCGCGACGATGAACACCCCATGCTGGTGCTTGATTTGAATACCTTAAAAACAAAAACAATATTATCAGAGGGTAAGGCCAACATCCGTATCTTAAATAAAAACCGCCTGACACCTGATATTATTACGGTGAGCATGAACAAGCGCGATTCGGCAAACTTTGACGTGTACAGGCTAAATGTTAAAACCGGGGAACTAAAAACCTACCTGGTGAACCCGGGCAATATTACTGACTGGCTGGTTGACGCGGATGCAAAAATACGGCTGATCAAATCGACAGACGGGGTAGACGAAACAATATTATACCGCGCAAATGACAGGGCGCCGTTTAAGCCAATTATCAAAAACAACTTTAGGAACTATGTTAGGATGATAGCTTTTAACGGGGTAAGAAAGAATTTTTACGCGCTGTCAAACGTAGGGCGGGACAAAACCGCTTTTGTTGAAATAAATGCCGAGGATGGGAAAGAAGAACGGGTGATTTATGCAAACAATAACGCCGATATCCAGCGGGTTGATTATTCAAAGATAAAGGGACGGCTTGAGTTGGTACAGTGGGAGGAAGCCAAACTGCAAAAGCACTTTTTTAGCCCCGAGATAAAAAATTTATACGAAACCCTTTATAAACAGCTTAAGGGCTATGAGGTTAATATTACCGATAAGGATACCGCCGAAAATAAATTCATCGTACAAACTTATACCGACCGTAGCCGTGGTTCTGTTTATTTATATGAACGCGCGGGTAATAAACTCACCCGGTTAATGGATAACTCAATCATCGACCCTAAATTGCTGTGCGAGAAAAGACCTATTACTTATACAACCGGTGATGGCGTTGTTATAAACGGATACCTGACATTGCCGCATGGCGATTCGAAGACCAATTTACCCGTTGTGGTTATACCGCATGACGGTCCGTTTGGCACGCGTGATTCATGGAACTACAATTCGGAGGTTCAGTTTTTAGCTAATCGCGGTTATGCGGTACTTCAGGTTAACTATCGCGGATCATCGGGCTATGGTAAAGTATTTTACAGTGCCGGATTTAAGGAAGTTGGCGGCAAAATACAACAGGATATAACCGATGGTGTAAACTGGCTTATAGCCCATAAAATTGCCAACCCTAAAAAAATAGCTATATACGGTCGTGGCTTTGGCGGTTTTTCTGCACTGTATGCTGTTTCTTTTAACCCTAAGCTATACAATTGCGCTATCGTTCAAAACGGGTTGATAAATCTGTTCACTTACATTAAAACGGCCCCTGCCTATTACCGGCCAATCTTACAGAAAATGTACGCTACTATCGGCGATCCCGAAAAAGATGCTGATTTATTAAGATCAATATCACCGGTTTTTCATCCCGAAAAGCCAAAGGTGCCATTGCTGTTTTTCCAGGATGCCAGAGACCCGCGCGCCAACATAAGTGAAGTAAATCACTATATTCGTGAATTGCAGAAACGTAATCCGGCCATAAAGTACTTTTTGAACAAGAATGAGCACGGATCGCAGGGCGGTGAAAACAGACGGATGCAAAGCTATGCCGAGATCGAAAAATTTCTGGAAAACAACCTGCACGTTAAACCTTAATCTCCGTCGGTGATGAAAGGGCAAAATACTGTTTACCGCAAAAACTCCGCTCTGATAATTGCTTTTCTGTTACTGGTATCGGTTACGTTAATAATTGGTTTGGTGGTAGCCTACCAACTTACCTCAAAAAGTATTGAGGGTGAGTTTTCTTCAAAAAAAAGCAATGTGGTTGATCAAACCATCAGCTCTTACAATGATCTGTATAAAAATAAAATATTTGAGATAAACCTATACTCGGGCCTGCTTGATTCCGCATCAGCTGCAAACTATGCCGACTCCGTTTTTCATAATTACGGCTTCGTTACCCGGATCGTTTTTTACCAGATCGTGGTGGGTAGCCGCGGTCAAAAATACACCAACAATAACCTTGGTATTACGGCAAGGTCGGTTTACGAGTATCGGCCTGATAAAGCCCGCAAAGCAATAGTTAAAAAAGTAAAAACTGAAGACGAGGTGAACGCCAACGATTTCAGGCAGATGGGCGATAAATTAAGCGATTACATCGCCCGTTACGATACGCTGCGGGGCCCCGGCGCCGATCAGCAGGGGGCGTTTTATAACACCCGGCCCGGCAAGATCAGTTTTTTAAATATCCCGGCAAACGCTGATTTAAAAACCTATCATGACCTGCAAAGAGCCGGGCATTCGGCCTCATTTTACAGACAAAATATGATGACCTTTTATCTTGACCCCAACAAGTTAAAGATAAAAAATGTGCATCCTGAGTTATACAGCTCGGTATCAATCAAACAGCTCGGTTATGATCCACCAGATATTGACCGTACCAAAGTAATTACTGATGAAGTTGCATTGCCCGGCGCATTTGCCGATTATAAACTATATTTCAGTTCGCCCAGGGAGTATTTGAATACCGAAATCTATCACCGGTTTATGCCCGTGGCTGGTGTTATCCTGCTTATTTATTCGGTTTTTATGCTGATAGGATGGCTCATTTACCGTAATCTAAGTGTTAACCTGAAAATGTTTAAGCTGCAGTATGACTTTATAAACAATTTTACCCACGAATTTAAAACCCCGGTAAGTGTAATAAAAATAGCCGGTTCAAACTTAAAGGGCGATAGCGAACTTACCGACCGGCAGCGCAAGCATTACGGTAAAATTTTGGATGAAGAGGCAGATAAGCTGAACGATTTGATGAACAAGCTGTTGTCATTTACGCAGTTGGAGAACAAATCAATCACCATCAAAAAAGATAAGATCAAGATCGAAGATTTTGTGAAAAGCTATATAGATACCTTTAAGATAAAATATCCCCTGTTTAAGCTGGACTATGCAATTGATAAAGAGGCTAAGTTTTTATACGCAGATACAGTATTGCTGGGCAGTGTTTTTCAAAACCTGATAGAAAACGCCTATAAATATTCACATCCCGACAAGAAAGAGCTTTTTATAAATATTACCCTCGAAAAACGTAATATTATATTTTCATTTATTGATAAAGGGATAGGCATCCCCAAAAATGAATTGAATAATATATTCAAGAAATTTTATAGATTAGAGAACCAATATAATCAAAACGGGAGTGTTGGGCTGGGCCTTGCTTTTTGCAAAGAACTGGTTAATTTTATGGATGGCGATATTGTTGTTAAAAGTAAAGTTGATAAAGGGTCTGAGTTTATTGTTACGCTGCCATATGCAAATTAAATATGAATAAAGAAATAAAGATAGCGCTTGTTGAAGACGACGAAAACCTGCGCTTTTTAGTTGCAGAGCGTTTGGAGTCTGAAGGCTACAAGGTATTGGAAGCGGGGAATGGCGACGATGCGGAAGCTATGATACTGGCCGACCGGCCTGATATTGTTTTGTTAGACTGGATGCTGCCCGGCAAGCAGGGCGCCGAGGTCTGTACCAATGTACGCGCGAAGGGTTTTGACGGGGTTGTAATAATGACCACTGCCAAACAGCAGGATATTGATAAAATAGCAGCTTACGGCTTTGGCGTGTCTGACTATGTTACCAAGCCATTTAATATGGATGTGGTAGTTGCGCTGATAGAGAACAAAATAAAATTTGTTTTAAACAACGAAAAAACCGAGACCTATAGTTTTGCTGATATGGAGCACCATCCCAACACACATTTGCTGATTCGGGATGGCCGAAAAATTGAGTTGACGATATTAGAGAACCGCATATTGCTATACTTCCTTAAAAATAAAAACAAGGTAATTAACCGCGAAGAGCTGATGATGGAGGTATGGGGCTATAACGCCGATGTTAATACCCGCACGCTGGACATGCACATTGTGCGCCTGCGTAAAAAGATAGAGACTAACCCGGATTATCCACAGTATTTACAAACGGTAAGAGGGGTTGGATACAAATTTGCATACCAACCATAAAGCTTTGCCAATTGAGGCAAAGTAATCCCGGCGCCGTAAGGTTAGTGATGCCACATTTCGCCCTAAATGAGATGTTAGGATTTCTTATGAGCTTTTGAACTTATAAAATCTCCGTAGAAATTTTTTTCGGCGATGGTATCATAGCCGCATTGCGAAAACTGCTTTTCAATATCCGGCAGTACCGAAGTTTCAATACCGCACACGATCTTAAAAAACACGAACATTGTTTTTAACAATACATTTTGCCACCATTTGCCGGTGAGCTGGAAATCTGTATTCAGCCATAAACCGCTTGGTTTTATAAGGCCATGGAGCCGGTTAAATACTGTTTTGAGGGTTTCTTCCCTGAAATTGTCGAACAGGAACGGGGTTATTATCACATCAAATCCCGGCGCTAAATCAGCTTCCTCAACCGGTTTGTTTATATAGCTAATATTATTATTGCCTACGGATCTTTTCGCGGACAGCGCCATCATCTTAGCTGAGATCTCAACATAAGTGATCCTGAGCCCCGAGGGATGTATGCGGGCAAGTTCCTCCAATATCCACCCGGTGCCGCCACCGGCTATTAAGATGGTTGAACCGGGCTTAATAAATTGTAACAGGTAAACCTGGGCATCGGTAAGCGCGCTGCCATAAAACAGCCCGGCCAGGCTATCATAGAACCAGGCCGAATTATCGTAGTTTGAGGCCATCTGTTCAGATATACTTAAACAATACCAAAATCACATATTGCAGGATGAGCACACCGTCAAGATAAAAGAAATAGTAGTATTCGTTCCTTTCCCATTTAGACTTAAAAATGAGCCAGCCCGCAAGGATTGCGGTGAGGGTTAGTGCAAAAAAGTCGTGATTAAAACCGTTGTTCCGGTATAGAAATAATAAGATAATATACCCGGCCAATAAAAACTGGCAGTATAGGTAAGCGCGCTTTTCGCCTATCACAACAGGTATGGTTTTCAGGCCCGATTGGCGGTCTTCAAACAGATCGCGGATATCAAACGGCACCGTTAGGGCCGCTATAAATAAAAAACGCTTAGCCAGCAGGATAGTAGTATCGCGCAGCGAAACATTGGTAAGGTGCATGTCCTGGGCTTCCAGTACGGGTAGCAGCACGGTACTCATTGTCCATACCAGCGTAATCAAAAACTGTTTCAGGCCGGGGATATTTCTCAGTCCGAATTTATGGTCGCCCAGTGTAAAAAGCGGTAAACTATAAGCAAAGGATATTATCCCCAGGAAGATGAGCAGGAGGCGTGATTCGGTCGAGATCAAAAAAAACAAAGGCACCAACGACAGGATAGACACAATCGTCAGCGTTACCATTAACCTGTGATGGGCAAAGAACCAACGTACGCGCAGGTAAGTTGATTTCTCCGGACTTTTGGGCTTGCTTAATAAGATACAGAAATTATAAATGCCGACAGTTGAAGTAAACAACAGGGCCAGGATAGTATAAAGCGGCCGTGAACCTATTAAATGAAAAGTAACCAGCGCCTGTGCAACCGCACATAAGGCCATGAATACATTACTGAATAATACAAAATCAAAAACAGACTTAAATAGTTTTTTCATTTATGGTAAGCTGCCCGGCTATAATGGTTAAATTTTGGTCGATAAAGGATCATGGGCAGATCTTAGTGTAAATATCGTAATCTCCGGCAATATTCCAACCCTGCCCGGAAAACCTAAAAAACCATAGCCTACATTTACGTATAATTGCTGGCTGCCCTCGTGGTACAGGCCGGCCCATTCTTTATAAACATACTCAACCGGGCTCCATTGAAAGTGTTCGGCGCGTACGCCAAACTGCATACCGTGGGTATGGCCGGCGAACATGACATCTATCTGCGGGTAATGCGGCAGTATCTGCGCCCGCCAATGTGAGGGGTCATGCGACAAAAGCAGCCTTACCGGAAGCTCCTGGGTGCCTTTAATAGTGGGCTCCATTTTGCCATATTTAGGGAACCGGGTTAACTCGCCCCAGTTTTCGCAACCTAAAATACCTATTTCCTGGCCATCTACCTTAAGCCTGCGGTTTTCGTTTAGCAACAGGTCCCAACCCATGTTTTTATGAGTGATGATGATGTCTTCCAGATTTTTCTTTTTGTCTGACAGCGATTTCCAATTGTGGTAATAATCGCCATAGTCATGGTTTCCCAGGGTTGAAAAAACACCAAGCGGCGCTTTTACTTTACTAAAAATATCCTGGTAGCCATAAACTTCGTCGGTACGCTTGTTAACCAGGTCGCCGGTAAAAAATATGACATCGGGCTTTTGGCCCAGCAGCATTTCAACACCGCCAACAACCGCTTTCTTATTGTAGAAACTACCGGAGTGAATGTCTGATATCTGGCCAATGGTAAGGCCGTCAAAAGCTTTTGGCAAATTAGGCAGGTATAACGTTTGTTTGCGCACGTGGTAATCATAAGCGCCTTCGTAAATGCCGAAACCAATAGACGCCAACGGCACGGCGCCTGCAATCAGGCCGGCCTTCATTAAAAATTCTGATCGTGGGATAGCGTCCTTTTCCGGCGCTTTCGGTACCGGCTTTTTTGACTTTGCCCTTAGTTTTATAATTAACCGCCTGATATCATCAATCAATACAAAAGGTAAAAAAGTAACTTTGACAATTATCAGCACAAAAAACAGCAGTAAAAACCCGGCGCGTACCCCAACCGGTATATTTAGGTATATGCTGGCGATAGTGCCGGTTACCAGGATTACAGAAAACAGGGTATAGCCCAGTTTAAACCATTTATTGCTGACCAGGCGCCGCTTTTTAAAAGCAGCAACCAGCCCCGTCAATAAATATTGATCAAAAAGAATAAGGGCCAGACCCAGTAAAATGGTAAATAACCTACTTTGCATTTATCGTTTAGTAACGATCGTCATCTACATCCAGATCGTCGTCATCAGGTTGCAAATTAAACAAACTGTTAAACATATCCGAAAAAGCGAAACCATTATCTAAAAAGCCCTTGCTTAATTGTGAGAACTCGGCTAGGCCGTGCAATACAAATTCCATCAGGATCAGTTGCTGGCTCTCTACCAAACGCGGGTGGATCTTTTTAACCAGCTCTTTTAAACCGGTAACCGAGTTTAATACTTTTTTATATTCGGCAAGCGGTAAATCGTCCAGTACCGACAAAGTATTACCATCGCTAAACCAGTTAACGATCTCGGCATAAGGGTTTGGAGCTTTGGCTTTTTTTGCCTTTTCAGGATCAGGGAAGTATTTAAGCAATAATGTTTTAATAGCTTTCCCGATCAGTATATTAGCTACCTTGGCAGGGCCTTCTAATTCGCCCTCATAAACCAGCTCTATTTTACCGGTGATAGCCGGGATAACACCCAAAAAGTCAGCAATACGTACAAAGGTTTTATCCTCATGATTAATGATCATCCGTCGTTCGGCATTGCTGATCAGGTTTTCATAGGCCGATATAGTTAAACGGGCGGATACGCCCGATTTTTTGTCAATATATTCAGAGTTACGCGCCTCGAAAGCAATTTGCTCAACCAGGTCCTTAACCAGTCCATCGGCCTCAACGGCTACCCTTTGCTCTGGCGTAAGTGACGCTTCTTGTTGGGTTATCTTCCGCGAAATCTCAACCGAGCGAGGATAATGCGTTAATATCTGGCTTTCAATACGGTCCTTTAATGGTGTAACTATTGACCCGCGGTTGGTGTAATCTTCGGGATTGGCGGTAAATACAAACTGGATATCCAGCGGTAAGCGCAATTTAAAACCACGGATCTGGATATCTCTTTCCTGCAGGATATTGAATAATGAAACCTGGATACGTGCCTGCAGATCGGGCAGCTCATTGATCACAAATATCCCCCTGTGTGCACGCGGAATTAAGCCGAAGTGTATAACCCGCTCATCAGAATAAGTAAGCTTCATGGTTGCGGCCTTAATCGGGTCAACATCGCCAATCAAATCGGCAACGGTAACATCCGGCGTAGCCAGTTTTTCGGTATAGCGTTCGCTGCGGTGAATCCAGGCGATAGGGGTGGCGTCGCCGTTTTCTTTAACAATATTATGCCCAAACCAGGATATCGGGTTCAACGGGTCATCAAATAGCTCCGACCCTTCAATGTAAGGCACATACTCATCCAGCAAATTAACCAGCAAACGTGCAATACGTGTTTTAGCCTGCCCGCGCAGCCCCAATAATAAGATATTATGGCGCGACAGGATGGCGGTTTGCAGGTCAGGGATTACGGTATCCTCAAAACCGATGATGCCCTCAAAGCCACCTTCCTCTTTTTTCTTTAATTGGGTGATGAGGTTACGGCGCAATTCGTCTTTTACTGATTCGCTTTTATAGCCTGTGGCCTTTAACTGGCCTAATGTCTTTATATCTTGTTTATTCATAAGTCTATATCAAATTTGTCATTTCGAAACGAGGAACGAGTGAGAAATCTTGTACATGCGATCCGCCTGTCAGGCGTTTAAGATTTCTCGCTACGCTTCGAAATGACAGTGTCGTTTAATTACCTCACATTTTTCCTTCTGTTCCTGGCGTAATCCTCAAAAATATATTCGCCCAGGTTGTTCAGCGAGCTGTAAAACGCTTTGCCGCCGTTGGTCTCCGTAAACTGCCTTACAAACTGCTGCAGGTAGGGGTCCTTGGCTATCATAAAGGTAGTGATGGGTATTTTCAGGCGTTTGCACTGCGCGGCCATGTTAAGCGTTTTGTTAACCACTTTCCGGTCAAGCCCGATGCTGTTTTTATAATATTTGGTTCCCTCTTTTAAGCAGGTAGGCTTACCATCGGTTATCATAAATATTTGTTTGTTGGATGTTTTGCGGCGGCGCAGTAAATCCGTAGCCAGCTCTAAACCTGCATAAGTATTGGTGTGGTAGGGGCCAACCTGTAAGTAGGGCAGGTCCTGCAGCGTAATGGGCCAGGCATCGTTACCAAAAACTACAATATCCAGGGTGTCTTTTGGGTATTTGGTGCGGATCAGCTCGGCCAGCGCCATAGCTACCTTTTTTGCCGGGGTGATCCGGTCCTCGCCATACAGGATCATCGAGTGCGATATATCGATCATCAGCACGGTGCTGGTGAGCGTTTTATAATCCATCTCTTCAACTTCCAGGTCGCGCTCGGTCATCATAAAATCGCCGATGCCGTGGTTCACCTGCGCGTTGTGGATAGATTGGGTCATATCTATCTGGTCCAAACTATCGCCAAACTCAAACTCGCGGCGCTCTGAGTTACGTTCATCACCCTGCCCGCTTTGCGGCGAACGGTGATTGCCCTTGCCCGACTTTTTGAGCTTGCCGAAGATCTCCTCCAGGGCGCTCTGACGAATGCTTTGTTCGGTTTTGGCGGTGATGTTAAAGTCGCCGGTTTGGTTATCCTCGTTCAGGTAGCCTTTTTGCTTCAGCTCGTCAATAAAATCGCCCATGCCATAGTCGTCATTGGTGAGTTTATATTGCTTGTCCAGCTCGTTAAGCCAGGCCAGGGCTTCGCCGGCATCGCCCGCGGTATAGTTGAGCAATTCCAGGAATAACTTTAATAATTCTTCAAATCCGCCTTTTGGGATTTGGTTGGGGGTAAACTTCGAAAATCCGAAACCACGCATATTTTGCCTTTCAGTTATAAATTAACGCATTATTTCGCGCAAAAGTTTGATGTAAGCCGGTATTAAATTGAATTGTTAGGCAGGGATGACAAAGTAGTGTCAGCAGTTGCCGGGCAGCGGCACTATTTGATTTGGATTGATCAGGACCGGATGTTATCGCGGAACTTTCATATATTTATATTATGTATGATGACATCCAACTAATCAACAACGAGGCAAGCCATAATTTTGAATTATTTGTGGACGGCTACCGGGCCTTTATTGATTACCAGCAGCGCGGCGACAAATTCTTTTTGATACATACCGAAGTGCCGCACGAACTGGAAGGCCGGGGCGTTGCCGCGGCGCTGGTTGAAAAGGTATTTAAATACCTGGAGAAAAATAACTTTAAAATAGTGCCTTATTGCGAATATATTAAGGCCTACTTAAAACGGCATCCCGACTGGGAACGGCTGATAGCTTAGTTATAGAGGTGTTCCACTTTGCATAGGCGGAACACCCCGGAACATTCCGGAACACTGGCGAAATTATGTCACCAGCTAACCGGAATTATTTTACCATTAAATCTACAATCCCGTCAACATACCTTGGTGTAGCGCCGCGTTTGCTGGTAACATAAGCGCCAACGGCGCAGGCACGTTCCAGCACCTGTTGTATAGGTAGTTTGTTAAGCAACCCCACAATAAAGGTGGCTAAAAACGAGTCGCCTGCACCTACGGTATCTGCAACGTCTACCGTAAAGCCCGGGTGCTCATAAAACTCGTGGTCATGCCATACTATGGCGCCTTTTTCGCCGCGGGTAACGCAAATAGTCTGAGCGTGGTATTTTTTGCGGAACTCGGTAATTTTATCTTTCAGATCGCCTTTGCCGGCGCCGATGAGCAGGTTTGCCTCCTCTTCGTTCATTTTCACCACATCGGCCCTTGCCGCCAGGGTTTGTATGGTTGACAGCGTATAGTGCGGTGCGCGCAGGTTCACGTCAAATATTTTTAGCGCCCGGGTTTCATTTAATAAGTTTAGCAGCGTGTCGCGGGTGGTGGCCTCGCGGCAAACCAGGCTGCCAAATACAATAGCGGTAGCTTTTTTAGCACATGCCGTAAGCGGCGTTTTTGTTTTTATGTTATCCCATGATACCGGTTTGGGTATAATGTAAGTGGCCTGCTGGTGCTCATCCAGTTTTACGGTAACTTCGCAGGTGGGCAGGTTCTCATCACGTTGTATCAGGTCACTGTACAAGCCATTGTCTTTTAAAAATTCTACCAGCTCAATACCCGAAGCATCAATACCTACACAGCTGGCAAAAGATACACCTGCGCCTTGCTGCGCCAAATGGAAAGCCACGTTCATGGTTGCACCGCCGGCTTCTTTTTCATCGCCAAAGGCGTCCCATAAAACTTCGCCAAAACATAGTATATTTTTCTTCATAAAGGGTTGAGCTAAAAAGCCAAAGCTAAAAGGTTTTTTTGGTTTTAACGTTAATTTAAAGTTACAGTTTATGGGGGATTAATTGTTGTTAATTTAACGGGGTAAGTTTAAATAAATTAAGAATTATTATATTGGGTCATGAAAAAAATTATTCTTTCGTGCCTGCTGGTTTTAGGCTCTTATTTACTGCATGCCCAGGACAGACAGGCGATCATCAAACTGATGGACGACCAGCGCCTGGCCTGGAACCGGGGTGATATCGAGGGGTTTATGCAGGGCTACTGGAAATCAGACTCGCTGATGTTTGTCGGTCAAAAGGGCCCCACCCGTGGCTGGCAAAATACGCTTGATAACTATAAGCGCGGCTATCCAAACAAAGCCGCCATGGGCCAGCTTGCATTTAATATTTTAAAGGTTGAGGTGCTTGACCCAACTAATGCCTTTGTTTACGGCGCCTGGTACTTAAAGCGGGAGGGCGATAACAGTAACATTGGCGGTTATTATACTTTATGGTTTAAAAAGATTGACGGGGTTTGGAAGATTGTTGTGGATCATACGAGTTGATTTAAATGTGCTGATTGGTTTCTTTAGCATCAACGACACAATTGGGTATTAGGGTATTGGCGAGGTGTATGCTATTGTGAACATCCGCCCGCTCAATCGCCGCGGGGTGGCTTTGTTCTTTTCCTTGATGAAAAGAACAAAAAATCAAGTCAGCCGATAGGCTTCTTGCGCTCTGGGCCTTTGCCCGGCAAATCAGGTAAAACCAAGGGCCCGGTCCTTTTGCCCCCTGTTGTCGCACAGGCCCAGCTTCAGGCAAAATTACCAATGCCCTTGCCAGCGCACAGCCCAACTTGTTTTACCTGATTTTACCCGAAGCTGCCCGTCTGACATTTAGGATAAAACCAGAATTTTAGTTATTGTGAGCAATGAAAAAAGAAGCGGTGGCCCGTCAGCACGCGCGGCCGGGAGCCTGGCCTGTGTGTTGGCAGCGATCGGGCTGACTTGATTATCCACTTGTTGTTTTTTTAAATGGTGTGGATGAAATCGCTGCGCTTAGTTTTTGAGTTACTTTGTATCAAGACAAAGTAATAGCCCCCGCGGCAATTGAGCGGGCGGATGTTCACACTATCATGCGGCCCTGCGAGAACCTTAAGCTAAACTGTCGGTCACTATCCCGGCTGGTTCTTAGCCAGCGCCCTGTCAGCCCTTTTAACGGCCAGCCTTTCCCGGTACCGGGCATAATTACCTTTAAAAGCCATTTTCAGCAAACTATCCAGCCCGCCTTTAACGGCCAAATTATACATACTGGCGGCTTTGCGGGTAAATGATGCATCCCAGGCACGCAGGCTTAAAGAGTAGCCGCCTTCTACATATTTCATCCAGTGCCAGTAGCCGGTAGGCATAAATAAGGTGTCGCCATGTTCCAGGAAAACTTCAATGCCTTCAACACCGTCAAGCGCCGGAAATTTTTTTATATCAGGATTGGCCACATCATAATCCTCTAACGCATAAGTGGCATTAGGGATGCAATACAGGCGGTGTTTCCACTTGTTCTCAAACAGGACGATATGTTTGCGACCGCCAAAATGGGTGTGGAAGATATGGGGCAGGTCAATATCATAATGCAAAAAGGTAACAGCGTCTGATCCCCCGAAGAACATGGCAGGCATACTCTCTATAAAGCCGCCCATCAGGTCCCTGGGTAAAATGATATCGTTTAACAGCTGCGGGGCATGTTTAAATATATTAAAAAAGAAGATGCGCAATTCGGTAGGTCGCGACATAATCAGGTCCATATAATCGTCAAAAGGCATTTCGGCAGCGGCCGAGTTGATCGGTTTTGACGGATCGGCTTTGGAGTTGTCATATAAGGGCACTACCTTTTTGCCAACTACCTGCTTTAAATACCCGGGCGTCCATTTGGTGCGCGCCGGCCAGTTTTTAGTTAGCCCTTTAATTACCAGCGGGCGGCGGGCGTCTAAATACTTTTCCTTAAAATCCTGAGGGGTTATTGAATCAACGGTATCAATGGGGCGCAGAATAAAACTCATTTTTTATTTGAAACAGGAACTTAATAGGTCTGCAGACAATTTTGCAAACCCTACACCTGATACAACAAAATAAGCAAATTTAAAAACGTTATATATTAAATTACTGTTATATTTTGGCGGATGCTGCAGCTATCCCGGTTGTCCTTCGGCCAAAGCCTTATCGGCCCGTTTTATCGCCAGCTCCTCTTTCCAGTTCATATAACGCGATTTAAAATTGCGTTTCATCATATCATCAAACTTACGCTGGATGGTCAGGTTATATAAACTCTTTGCTTTAATGGCCCATGAACTATCCCAGGCGCGCAGCGATATAGAGAACGATCCGTCCAGGTACTTCATCCAGTGCCAGTAGCCGGTGGGCATAAACAGGGTATCGCCGTGTTCTAATATAATCTCTTGCCCTTCAATCCCGTCAAGCGCCGGGAATTTAGAGAAATCCGGATTTTCAATGTCATAATCTTCCAAAGCATAAGTGGCAAACGGGATCCTGTATAAACGCTCGCTCCATTTATTGTCAAACAAAATTACACGCTTGCGGCCGTTAAGATGGGTGTGAAAAATGTGGGCAAGGTCAATATCATAATGCATAAAAGTTATTGATCCGGCACCGCCGAAAAACATATTGGGATATTTATCTAAAAACCCACCCATCAGGTCGGTTGGCGAGCGATAGTCGTCCAGTAACCCGGGCGCATGTTTTATCGGATCAAACAAAAATATGCGCAGGTCAGTAGGTTCTTTTTGGATCAGGTCAATATAATCGCCAAACTTCATTTCGGCAGCCGATGTATTAATGGGCTTTGAAGGGTCGGCTTTTGAGCTGTCATATAAGGGGACAACCTGGTCGCCGACGGTTTCTTTTAAATAATCAAAGGTCCATTTTTTTAGCGCGGGCCAGCTTTCGGTAGCTTTGCGTATTACCAATGGCTTACGTAACTTTAAGTAATTATTAACAAAATCTTCTTTTGTAATGTTGTCAACCCTATCAATAGGAGTTAAAATAATGCCCATGTTTACAATTAATTAACGCACAAAGCTAAATAATACCATAAAGACCTACAGTGCGCCTATTTGTTTTTGATATTTTTTTGACAAAAAAAGCCCGGTGCAAAAAGCGCCGGGCTTTACCTTTACAGGTAATTATAATTAATTTATGGCTGCGGTTTCCAGTTTTGCCAACGAACTAACGGCAAACTGCTTACCGCTACAGCCATAAATTAATTATTTGGGCATTAATACAGTGTTAACCACATGTATAACACCGTTGCTTTGGTTTACATCGGCAATGGTGATCCATGATTTACCGCCTTTTTCGTCAACCAGGTATAGTTTTTTACCTTGTGCCTTAACCCAAAGTTTACCGCCTTGTACCGTAGTTAGCCCGGCTTTGCCGGCTTTAACTTTGGCCCATAAATCGGCAGCGCTTAGTTTACCGGCTACAACATGGTACGTCAGTATTTTGGTAAGGGTTGCTTTGTTCTCTGGTTTTACCAGGGTTTCTACCGTGCCTGCGGGCAGTTTGTTAAAGGCCTCGTTAGTTGGGGCAAATACGGTGAACGGGCCGGCCGACGAAAGCGTCTCAACCAAACCTGCAGCCTTAACCGCGGCAACAAGGGTGGTGTGATCTTTTGAGTTTACGGCATTCTCTACAATGTTTTTTGTAGGATACATAGCTGCGCCACCAACCATTTTGGTTTGGGCGTAAGCGCCAGGGGCAATTGCGATGGCCAACAAGGCAAGTACGGGGATAATTAATTTTTTCATGATAATTAAAGATTGTTATTTGATGAGAGATACGGCGGCTTTGGTAAAGCGGTTTTATAAATTCTTATAGCTTCCGGCTATAACTTGTTGAAAACCAGGGCGGCCGTAGTTGCGTAGGTACGCCCCTTTATAAAGGCCTGATTTGAGTATGCAGCCTAAAAAAACAGTCCCGCAGCGATATGGTCGGCGTAGAGTTTGCCGGTTTGGGTGAGGTAGATCATATTATCTTTTTTGGCGATCCATTCTTTTTCAAGAAAAGGTACGGTCTCTTTGAGCAATGCTCCAGCCGAACCCGCTGCAATGGTGTTTAATTTATCCGTATCAAGCCCCCATACGGTACGTAAAGAGGTCATGATATATTCGTTTAACCGGTTGGTTTCGGTTAATATTTCTGTTTCGGCAGGCAGGGTGTTAGCTTGTATGGATTGGATATAGCCGGCATTATTGGCTATGTTCCATTGCCTTGCCTCGCCGTTATAAGAATGGGCCGACGGCCCGATACCTAAATACTTAATGCCCCGCCAGTAATTAGCATTATGCCGGCTGTAATGCCCGGGTTTGCAGAAATTTGATATCTCATAATGCTCAAAGCCTTTGGCAGCCATTTCATCCATCAGCAGGTTAAACTGCGCGGCGCTTTGCTGCTCATTCATTGCAGGCTGTTTTTTGTTGCGGATAAATGAGGCTAGCGCGGTTTGCGGCTCAACCGTCATGGAGTAAGCAGACACGTGCGGTACATCCAACGCAAAAACCTTATCCAGGTTATATTTCCACTTTTGTTCGGTAAGCAGCGGATAGCCATAGATCAGATCGACGGTGATGTTTTCAAACCCGCTGTCCTGGGCGCGTTTTACCGAAGCTTCGGCCTCGCCGGCGCGGTGTACGCGGTTCATCCACTGCAGGTCATCATCAAAAAAAGACTGCAGGCCGATACTAAAGCGGTTAACCGGCGTTTGGCGCAACGCCTGCAGTTTAGCCTTGTCCAGGTCGTCCGGATTAGCTTCCAGCGTTACTTCGGCACCGGCAGCTACCGTGTGTAAACCGGTAATGGTATCCAGCAGTAAATTGATCTCATCGGCTGTGAGTAAAGACGGCGTGCCCCCGCCAAAATAAATGGTCTCTATCGTTTCATTGAGCAGGTAGTTGCTTTGCAGCTGTATTTCTTTTATCAGCGATTGCAGGAGTTCGTCCTTATATTTTAGCGAAGTGCTGAAATGAAAATCGCAGTAATGGCAGGCTTGTTTGCAAAAAGGGATATGTAAATAAATGCCGGCCATGTTTTTAAGGTACTTAGACAGTAATAACTGGGAATATTTTAAATTTTTAACAACAAAGTAACAACATAATTTTAAGTATTCCCGTATAAAGCTAGCCAACCGATGTCCCGGGCCGCATTTTGGAGCGTTCGCTCTTGCAGACAAGCGGGTTATTGGTGACAATAATCAATAAATATAAAGTGACGATGGTCGTTTTTATTTATGGGCACCGTTTAGTTTTACTTTTAAAACCGCCCCCGGAACGAATATTGAAAATGCCTTCCCGGAGCTGGTGTTGAGCGGGGAGGATCTAAACAGTTCAGTCAAAAGAAAGCCGATGCCTGTAGATAATTAAAGATAACTCATTAACATTAAATTAAGTAATATGTTTGAATTTACCGGAAACAGGCTGCTGGAAGATTTTGAGCATATAACCTTACCGGATATGGATAGCGGTTATTTCAAAAAGAATGGCTATTACAACAGGGTATTTAAAAACAGGTGCCTGCATTGCCAGGCCATAACCATCTACCGTATACCAAGAGGGGTACTGGTAAAACTGTTGTTGTTTTGGCTTCCGTTGAAACATTACCATTGTTCTACCTGCCGCCGTAATTTTTACAGGCTTAGAAAAAAGTGATCATCCGGCCATAGGTTATTAGTTAATCTGTTTGATGTCTGTATATTAAATTAAGGAAAAAAAATTGCAGGTTGATCTGTCCATTAATACCATCCCGCCGGATGAAAAAAACAAAACAATTGGTTATTATTGAAGCGAGAATACTTTAATGGACATGGCAAACATTTCACCCTTGCTGATTGCTTACGGAGTTTCGAACGCTGTGGGCCTGGTAATTCTTTGGGCAGCGGTAAAACGGCCAAAACTGGCCCGGCTTGGGTTGTTCTTGGTTTTTGCGTGGGCCGCCTGGATAAATTATATAACCTGCCGCCTGCAGCCCGGCGCTTACCTTGATTACAGCCGTTACGCCATTGGCTTTTATAAAGATTTTATTAATGGCTGGTTTAAAGATCATATCCGGATTGCCGTTACCTGTATTGCTGTCGGGCAGTTGCTCATCGCGTCAGGCATGTTACTCAACGGGATCTGGGTAAAGCCGGCCTGCGTGGGGGTTATCATCTTTTTGCTGGCAATTGCGCCACTCGGATTCGGCGCGGTATTTCCGTTTTCGCTAACCGTCTCAGCCGCCGCCTGGCTGGTTTTGAGAAATGACGATGGGCGCTGGTTATGGCAATTCGATATTGCAACCGGATAAATACCAGAAAAACCTGATATTTCGCATATCTTAATGTGATCTGAAACATAGATCGAATTACTAAAAATCCCGATATTTATTAAAAATCATCGCCGGTAACCAGATTGGTTGTAGCACGAGATTTTTCAGTTGAAGCAGGGCATCCCGCAGAATATGGCACCGGTTGGCAGACAACCTGCCAGGTTTATTTTTTTGAAATTTAAGACATTAGCCATGTTGGGTGAATTGAGTGAAAAAGAAATTGAAGACCTGTTAACCGAACAGGTCATCGGCCGCATAGCGTGCTACGCAGATGGCCAGTTGTACAACGTGCCCATAAACTATGTTTATGGCGAAGGGTACGTTTACGCGCATTCTGCATTGGGAAAAAAGATAGCCATGATGCGTAAAAACCCCGAAATTTGTTTTGAAGTGGATAATATCGAAAGTGTATTCCGCTGGAAAAGTGTGATTGCCTGGGGACGCTTTGAAGAAATAACCGACATAGAAGAAAAGCAGATGGTTATGCAGCGCCTTATCCATCGTATTATGCCATTTGCAAATAACGCACCCGACCACCCCTCTCACGGAATTACTGAAAACGAAAGCGATATTGGTGATAAAGTTGAACTGATTGTCTACAAAATAGCTTTAACACAAAAAACCGGTCGCTTTGAAAATTAAGGCCGGTAAATAAATGCTATAAAAAGTTGCCTGCTGCAACGCCACCTGGTATCAGGATAAAATAATAATTTAACACCCCTTCCATACCCGGGATCCCCCGGACTTTTTATTTCATAATTTTATTTTTCATTTGCTTTAATCGTTTAAAGTGATAACTTTGGTTTAACCAATAGTAAATCTTAGTGAAAAAAATAGGCCTCAAAGATATTGCGGAGCATGTAGGTGTATCCATTGCACTGGTGTCTTACGTGCTTAACGGGCAGGCCGAAATTAAACAGGTAAGTAAAGAGAATACCCAAAAAATAAAGGCCGCGGCCCAGCTGCTTAACTATCGCCCTAACCAGATAGCCAAAAGCCTTAAAATGTTAAAAACCTACACCATCGGGTTGGTGGTGGCCGATATCAACTACCGTTTCAGCACTGGCATTACCCGCGCCATTGAGGCCGAAGCCAAAAAAGCAAATTATACCGTATTATTTGGCAGCTCGAACGAAAACGCGGACAGTTTTGCCGAACTGATTAATGTACTGATAAACCGCCAGGTTGACGGCCTGATCCTGGTGCCAGTGGAAGACTCGCAGAGCCAGATTACGATGCTGCAAAAGGCAGAGATCCCCTTTGTTTTGATCGACAGGAACTTTCCTGAGATACCAACCAATCATATCGCCCTTAATAATTACCGGGCGGCTTACACCGCTACTGAATATTTAATTAAGCAGGGACATAAACAGATCGCCTTTTTTAATTACATCACCACCATGTTTCACCTGCACGAGCGTAACCGCGGGTACCTTGAAGCTTTGAGGGATCATCACATAAATTTTAATCAGCACTGGCTGCAGCAGATAAATAGCAATAATAGAATAGGTGATATTGAACAGGGTATTGATACCCTATTTAATTTAAAAGAGCCCTGCGACGCCATGTTTTTTGCTACGGATACACTAGCTATTAACGGCCTGAAATATTTAAATAAAATCAAGGCAAAAGTGCCGCAGGATATATCGGTACTGAGCTTTGATGAGTCGGAAGCGTTTGAACTTTTTTATTGCCCTGTAACGCATTTAAGACAACCGGTAGAAGCGATGGGGCAAGCAGCGGTAAACACTTTACTTGAACTGATAAACCATAACAAAATAAGCAAACAGCTAAGCCTGGAGTCTGATCTTATCATCGGGCAATCATGCAGGGAATAATTTTAAATGAGCGTGCTTAAAGTGTAATATACATTGAGGAGAACCAACTATAACCTAAAAATAAGATAATGAAACCAACAAAAACAAGATCAAACGTCTTACTCATTTCCATTGTGGCAGCCACGGGTGGGTTGCTGTTTGGATTTGACACCGGGGTAATATCCGGCGCGCTGCCATTTATGAAAGAGTACTGGAAACTGGGCGACTCAAGCCTGGAATGGATCACCACCACAGTACTGGTTGGCGCGGTGCTGGGTGCTATCAGCAGCGGCAAACTGTCAGACTACCTGGGCCGCAAAAAAATGATCATTGTTAACGCTATAATTTTTGCGGTAGGTGCGGTGGGCTGTACCTATGCCCATAGCATAGTGTTTTTAATGGTGATGCGGGTTATCATCGGTATTGCCATCGGGATAACCTCGTATGTGGTGCCCATGTATATCGCCGAGATTGCGCCAACCCGGCGCAGGGGCGCAATGGTTACCTTAAACCAGCTGATGATCACGATTGGTATTTTGGTATCATATATAACTGATTATGTTTTAGGTAATGACGCCAACCTTGAATCATGGCGATGGATGTTTTTTGTGGGGTTGTTCCCCGCGTTGATATTGCTGATAGGGATGTTCTTTCTACCTGAAACACCACGCTGGCTCATCAGCAAAAACCGCTGGACCGAGGGTGAAGCCGTGCTGAACAGGGTTGAGGATCCGGACCTGATCCAACAAACCCTTGCCGATTTAAGGCGCGAGGTTGAACTAACCAAACAAAATAAAACCAACAGCGCCGAAATTTTAAAACCCTGGCTGCGCCCTGCGCTGATCATCACCGTCGGGATATTTTTCTTTCAGCAATTTTCGGGGGTAAATACCATAATTTATTATTCGCCCATCATTTTTAAAATGGCGGGTATCGTGAGTAATACCGAGTCTATTTTGCCGGCAATCATTATCGGTACAGTAAACGTGCTGGCTTGTTTTGTGTCGGTGATCCTGCTGGATAAAGTTGGCCGCCGCAAACTCTACATGATCGGTATCTGGGGCATGATCCCCTCGCTGGCTTTGCTGGGAGTTTGCTTTCATTTTAAAGAAGCATTGGGGGCAAGCCTGCCCATATTTGCGGTGTTAAGTATTGTTTCCTATATCATATTTATTGCCATTAGCCTGGCGCCGCTGGGCTGGTTGTTGATATCCGAAGTTTTTCCGTTAAATGTTCGCGGTGTGGGTATGAGCATTGGCTCGCTGGCACACTGGGGTTTTAATGCCATTGTCGCCTTTACTTTTTTTAAACTGGTTAACTCGCTGGGTATCTCCGGCACGTTCTTCCTGTACTCGGGCATTTGTTTAATCGGCATGTTTTGGGGCAGGTATTATATCCCCGAAACCAAAGGCAAATCATTAGAAGAAATAGAAGAGCACTGGCGCAAAGGCGGTAGTCCAAGAGATCTTTAAAATTGCATTTATGAAAAAATACCTGTTACTGTTGCCCTTTATATTAGGCGCAATGTGCGTTAAGGCACAAAAATTGGGCGTGAAGTACGACCCTGCCATCCAAAGCACAAAAAACCTGCAGTACTGGCGGCCAAAAGGCAACCTGTTTGTAGGCGATTGTATGCCGTTTTATAAGGACGGGCAATTCTCTTTTTATTGGCTGCTTGACTCGGCACACCACGCCAGCCTGGGCGGATTGGGCGGCCATCAATGGGCGCTAAGCACCACCACCGATCTGAAAACCTGGAAACAGGAGCCGATAGTTTTAGGCATTGATGAACCGTGGGAAAAATCGATCTGCACCGGCTCAATCGTCTTCTACAAAAATAAATATTACGCCTTTTACGCAACACGCTTAATTAATGACGGTAAGGTTAATGAACAATTAAGCTATGCTATAAGTAATGACGGGATCCATTTTGATAAGCAAAAGCCTAATCCGTTTTATACTTCGGCGCCGGGCTACAGCAAGCGTGATTTCAGGGACCCCAAAGTTTTTGTAGATGAGAAGACCGGCGAGTTTCACCTGTTTGTATCCAGCTGGAAAGAAAATTCGGTATTGCGCCATGCCGGCGGGGCGCTGGTGCACCTAACCTCAAAAGATCTCAAGAACTGGGCGGTGCTTGACCCGGTGCTGACAGGGCAGGGATCGGTACCTGAATGTTCTGATTATTTTTTCTGGAACGGCTGGTACTACCTCATCTATGGTGATAACGGCGATACGTATTATGTGCAGTCAAAAAAACCATACGGCCCGTGGCAGGAACCAAAATACCAGGCTTTAAACGAGTCGTGGGTAAACGTGGTTAAAACAGCGGCCTTTAAAAACGGCCGCCGCATAGCTGCCGGCTGGATACCCAGCCGCAATCAAAACCACGATAATGAAGGCGAACGGTTTGGCGGCAACGCTGTATTCCGTGAAGTTATCCAGGAGCCGGACGGAACGTTGGCTACCTGTTTCCCGGCGGAGATGATACCCGAGACATTGGCGCCGTTAAATTTGACGATAAAGACCGATCAGGATAGTAAGCTTGAGGGTGAAGATAACCTGACGATCAATCCGCCAAACGGCGTAGGCTCTGCCCACCTGGAAAACGTGCCGTTAAGGTGCCGGATTACCCTGGAGATTGAGCCGACAACTTCGGTTGCCGAATATGGTTTTTATTTAAGATCAGATGCCGGTGCCGATCAGGGTTATCGCCTTAACTTCTCGCCGGCTGATAAAACGGTTTGGCTGGGTAATACCATGATCAAAGCGGTTGACGGTTTGGATAAAGCCGTTAAAATTGATATGATCCTGAAGGATGATATTATAGATTTATCAATTGGCGGCCGGCGCTGCATTGTAAACCGGGTGCCCGAGCAAAAAGGTGGCTTTTTGTGGTTTTATGCAAAGCATGGAAACGTAAAATTCAAATCAATAAAGATCAGCCCACTTAAAGAAGACTAGTTAAATATGTTGTTAGGTTTTGACATCGGCGGCACCAAATGTGCCGTGGTTATAGGTACGGTTGCGGGCAATGAGCCTATTGAAATTGTAGCCAAGGTAGTACTGCCGACCGTGGCCCCGCCCTATGATATGATTGAAACGTTATTTGTCGCAGCCGAAAGTCTGCTGGCAAAGCATGGTATTTCCAATCATCAACTGGCCGGCATTGGCATAAGCTGCGGCGGGCCCCTAAGCAGTAAAAAGGGATTGGTATTATCGCCACCCAATTTGCCGGGTTGGGATAACATCCCGATTGTTGAAATGACTGAAAAGCGCTTTGGTAAACCGGCATTGCTGCAAAATGATGCCAACGCCTGTGCGGTGGCCGAGTGGAAATACGGCGCGGGCAGGGGCTATGAAAACGTGATCTTTTTAACCTTCGGGACGGGCATGGGGGCGGGGCTGATTTTAAACGGCCGGCTTTATTCAGGCACGTCAGATTTTGCCGGCGAAGTTGGTCACCTGCGCCTGGCCGATATGGGGCCCGTGGGTTTTGGTAAGGCCGGATCTTTTGAAGGCTGGTGCAGCGGCGGCGGTATTGCCCAGCTGGCGCAGATCAGGGTGCGTGAGCGTTTGCAGGTAGGTGAAAAGGTTTCGTTTTGCAATAGCCTGGCTGATTTGGGCGGGCTAACCGCCAAAATTGTCGCGGAGGCAGCACACGGCGGCGACGAGCTGGCGCTGGATATTTACCATACCTGTGCCGAATACCTGGGCCGCGGGCTTTCATTACTGATAGATATTTTGAACCCGGAGGTTATCGTCATGGGCAGCATTTACGGCCGTGCAAAATCACTGCTGGATACGCGGATGCTACAGGTAATTGAACGCGAGGCTTATATTGGAGCAAGCAGCGTTTGTAAAATTGTTCCGGCAGGCTTGGGCGAAAGTATCGGCGATATGGCCGCGCTTAGCCTGGCGGTGATGAGCAATGCAGATAAAAATAACTAATATGAAAAAAATTGCAGGCTTATTATTGGGATTGTTCTTTTTCTGCGGATCGGCCATCGCGCAGCAAAAAACAATAACTATTGGTACGCTATTGAGCGATATGGTTAATAGGGACCTGGATGTGTGTTTTCCCGTGCCGTATTATACCTCCAAACTGCAAACCAGTTATGACAGGCGGTCGGTTATACCCAATACACCGTCATGGCACGCCAATGATGATGGGTCGGGTTTTGTCAGATATGAAGCGAATAATGGTAGGGTTGAAAAAGTGTTGTTTGATGAGAACGGCCCCGGCGTTATAACCCGCATCATAACTACCGGCAAAGCCGCCGGTGCCAACCTGCGTATTTATTTTGATGGCGAGAAGGAAGCCAGTATTACCATTCCGGCATATGACATTTCTAAGCTGCCTATCCAAATTCCGCCGGGGCTGCTTTTACTTCATGAGCATTATAACACCACGCAGGGCAGCTCTATGTATTACCCAATTCCGTACGCTAAAAGATGTAAAATTACGGTTGATGATCTGAACCGCGGATACTACTTTCATGCTAATTACCGCACCTACAGCAAAGGCACCAAAGTAAAAACGTTTACAATTGCCGATGCTGAAAAATTTAAAAAGCAGGCGGACAATGCAGACGAAGAACTATTGCACAGCGGATCTTACAGCATAAATGAGGCTGATATCCAACACCAGCTTGAGCCCGGCGCAACTTTAAGTTTACAGCTGCCTGCAGGCAATAAAGCCATCCGTGTTTTAGCGTTTGATATTGATGGCTTTGCCAAAGCAGATTATGAACAGCTGATGCGCGGTTTGATTGTAAAAATAACATTCGACGGGCGGCAAACTGTAAGTGCGCCACTAAGTGATTTGGCGGGGGTGGGTATGGGTGCGCCGGCGGCCCAAAGTTTTTATTTATACTCGGACGGTGAAGGAAGGGCAGCGCTTAAGTTTATAATGCCCTACCGTAAAACGGCAAAAATTGAGTTGGTTAACATCACCGACATTACGGCCGAAGCCCAGATCAGGGCCAATACCTCGACATGGAAATGGACGCCTAATACCCTTTATTTCCATGCCGCCTGGCGACAGGAAAACGCCCTTAAAACTAACGCCGGGCTTGATTATAATATGGCTACGTTAACCGGCCGGGGCGTTTTTAAAGGCGATGTATTATCGCTTTATAACCACACCAAACGCTGGTATGGCGAGGGGGACGAACATATCTGGGTGGATGATGACAGGTTCCCGTCGCACTTTGGCTGTGGTACGGAGGACTATTATAACGCCACGTTTGCACCCATCCACGTTTATAGCAATCCGTTTGGCGGCGCCCCGCGCGAGGATGATGAAGCGTCGCGCGGCTATAATACTTTTGTGCGCACGCGCAACCTGGATGTGATCCCGTTCAATAAAAAACTGAAATTTGATTTTGAGCTCATCAGCTGGGACACCGGCCTGGTTGATTATTCATCAACCGTTTATTGGTACGGTGATCTTAACTCGAAAGCAATCACCGCATCTGCCGATAAAGAAGCGCTTTATAAATTACCCCAGCCTGTATATACAGGTGATAAATAATTAACAGTTTGATAACCTGTTTTTTTTTTAAATACACTAGTTTTATCGGCATGAAACTAAAACTTCAACTCCTGTTGCCTGCCATGTTTTTGTTGGCGGGCAGCAGCGCGTTTGCACAGGCAAGATATACGCACTCGCATAACGACTACGCTAACAATACACCATTTTATAAAGCATTTTACAACGGTTTCAATTCTATCGAAGCCGATATATTCCTGGTTGACGGGGTTTTACTGGTATCGCACAGCGACAAGTATTTAGAGCCCGAGCGTACCCTTAAGGGCATGTATCTTCAACCCATCCTGTACGCCTTACGCAGGGACACCACGCGTCGCTTATGTCTTTTGATAGATGTTAAGCGGGAATACTCGCAGGTGCTGCCTAAGCTGGTAAAAGAGTTGCGACCACTTAAGATGTACTTGTTGAGCAAAGAAAACCCAACCGGCAGGTTAAAGATCCTGATCAGTGGTAACCGGCCTGTTCCGGCTGATTACCATAAATATCCTTCCGTTTTATGGTTTGATGATGACCTGGTCTATCCGCATACGCAGGCCCAGTGGGACAGGGTAGGGCAGGTTAGTCTTAACTTTGAAAACTGGTCTAAATGGAAAGGTACCGGCGCCATTGCCGAAGCCGACCGGAAGAAACTGCAGAAAACCGTGGATAGTGTACATACGTATACGGGTAAACTGGTTAGGTTTTGGGGCGGCCCCGATGTGCCCGAAGCCTGGGATGTCCAGATCAATATCGGGGCGGATGTAATCGGTACTGACAGGATAGAACAATTGGCAGGCTATCTTGCAAAAAAAGGGCTAAGGCAACCGCCAACAGCAGCTATCCCTAACAAGCTGACCAAATAAAACATTCGGTTTTTAACATTAATCAGTCTAAAGACTCATAAATTAAGGTATTTTTGTAGTAAATCAATCCGGGCTATTAAATGCGTTTTATTGCTTTATGCTTCTTTTTTATAGTAATAGCCGGTTTGGCGGGTTACGCGCAGGGAGATACAACAATACAAAGCAACACCCGGTTGGACACTGCCCGGCCCGGCAGTATGCAGGTGCTTGATTCTGTTATCCTGGCTACAGCCAACCGCAAAAAATTTCTGGAAGATTCATTGGCTTTTTTATACATCAAATACCCTGATTCTACCGTAAACAGAGAGGCAGCCGAGCGGTATGTGCATGATCATATGTACCGTGGCAACGGCTTTCTGGATATCCCTTTCAAGTCAAAAAGCATATTGCGCAACGGCCATATGCGGAAAACGCGCGACCAATGGATAATCACCATCATCATCGGGCTGCTGCTGTATACCGCTATCCTTAACATTATCATGAACAAGGATATCAAAAATGTATTCTTATCATTTTACAGCAAACGGGCGCTTGTACAAGCCAATAAAGACGATGTGCAGATAAATTTCTGGGCCTTTGTGGGCCTGTTTTTATTATTCGGCCTAACATTTGGGTTGTTTTTGTACCAGCTGGCATCCTATAAAAGTATTTACTACAGCGTAAGCGGCGTGCGGCTGTTTGTTTCGCTGGTTATGATAATTTTATTGTTGTTTGCCGGCAAATTTCTGGTATTGAAGCTAATAGGTTTTATTTTTGATATCCAAAAGATCGTAACAGAATATGTATCAATCCTTTACTTAACCTATTTTAACGTGGCTTTTGTGTTTTTGCCGGTTACGGTATGTTTTAGCTTACTGGCCGCAGTTTTTATTAAGCCGTTGCTGATAGTTGCGGTGATATTGATAGTGATTATTTTCGTATGGCTTTATCTGCGGAGCAGTGTTAATATTATTTCTAATTTTCGATTTCATAAATTTTATTTATTTATCTATCTTTGTGCCCTCGAAATTTGCCCCATTTTAATATTAATTAAGGCGCTGAATATATAATTTTTAGGTTTTTATAACGACAGAATTGGAAGATAGAAAGAAAAAGGTTAAAAGTATATTGGTTACTTTAGCGAAGCCCGAAAACGACAAAAATCCATACACTGAACTGGCAAAGAAACATAATCTGAAGATTGATTTCAGGTCATTTATTCATGTTGAAGGTGTGCCGGCCAAGGATTTCCGTAAGGATAAAATTAACCTGGCGGATTTTACCGCAGTTATTTTCACCAGCCGTAACTCGGCCGATCATTTCTTCAGGATCTGTGAAGAGATGCGTTTCGAGGTGCCGGTAGAAATGAAATATTTCTGCCTTTCAGAAACCATTGCCCTTTATCTTCAAAAATATATCCAGTACCGTAAACGAAAGATCTTCTTTGGTAAGCAAACCGCTACTGACCTGGCCGAGGTACTTAAAAAACACTCGAACGAGAAATTCCTTTACCCTTGCTCTGATGTGGCTGCCGAAGAAACGCAGAAATTTTTGCTGGAGAACGGATATGATTTTACCCCTGCCGTACTTTTCCGTACCGTATGCAGCGATTTGAGTGACCTTGCCGAGGTTTTTTATGATGTTATAGCATTTTTCAGCCCGTCAAGCATCCAGTCATTATTCAAGAACTTTCCTGATTTTAAACAGAATAATACCCGCATTGCCGCTTTTGGCGCAACTACCCATAAAGCAGTGCTTGAGGCGGGTTTAATTCTGGATATCCCTGCGCCTACCCCGGCCGCTCCATCCATGACTATGGCTATTGAGCAATATTGCAAACAGGTAAATAAATAACCTGTATTTTTTTTAATCTGCCCGCAACATTTTAAGTAAATTGCCGTATAAGTCAAAAGTGAACACATACAATTACAACTAGTTAATTTAAAAGGATTAGGCGTTACAATCCATTTGTCAATCGTCAATGAATTTGCCTTTTAATTAAAAAATGTTATTTTTAACTGGAGAAAACATTTTTTACGTTTGATGGTGCAAAATTTATATATTCGGGGGTCAAATTGTGTTGTATTTTTTATGACCGGACTTTGATTTGTAAAACATGAAGAAAATATACTTTTTAATTGCGATTTCAGGTACAGCATTATTAAGCGGATGTATATTCGGCGGAGGAAAAGGCGGAGCCGATAGGGGCGAGGTGATGGGCGCCCCGGCAAAAAACGTTAAAGCCGAAGTTCCATATGGCATGGCTTATATTCCGAGTGGTAGTTTTTTAATGGGCCAGACCGATCAGGATATCACATTTGCTCAAATAGCTCAAACCAAACAAGTTACCATACCCGCTTTCTTTATGGATCAGACAGAAATTTCAAACAGCCAGTACCGGCAGTTTGTTAACTGGGTTCGTGATTCAATTGCTATTACTTCCTACCTGAATGATCCGAAATATTACTTAGGCGCTACGGGTAAAAAGCCCGCTACACCAAATCCAACCGGAAAGAAATATATCAACTGGCAATATGTAAAACGTTACCCTATCTGGGGTGCCGGTAATAAAAAAGCCGGAGCTGCCAACGCTACCAAACTACAGGGCATGTTTTATCAGGGCGATGACCGCGTGTTTGATCGCAATGAGCTTGATGTCAGGCTGTTGAAATACAACTATGCAATGCCGTTACTGCGCGAAGCAGCCAATTACAAAAACGATAAAACAAAAAAACGTTCGGACTTTATCTTAAGGGATACCGTACCGATATATCCGGATACGCTGGTGTGGTTAAGTGATTTTTCATACGCTGCCAACGAGCCGATGGTTGAAGGCTATTTTTCACACCCGTCATTTAAAGATTACCCGGTAGTGGGCGTAACCTGGCGGCAGGCACGTGCGTTTACTGTATGGCGCACACGTTACAATGAATCGTATAAAGATTCAAGGCGTTTGCCGCACCGTTCGCCATATGTATTACCAACCGAGCAGGAGTTTGAATACGCAGCACGTGGCGGCAGGATAGGAACGGATTACCCATGGGGCGGCCCTTATATTAAAAATGCCAAAGGTTGCTTACTGGCAAACTTTAAACCCGGCCGTGGTAACTATTCGGACGACGGCGGTACTTATACCGTTAAAGTAAAATCTTATTTCCCTAACGATTTTGGCTTGTATAACATGGCCGGCAACGTGGCGGAATGGACCCAATCCGCATTTGATCCCTCAGCTTCAACATTTGTAAATGATTTAGCGCCAACATTTAATTATGAGGCAAAAAAGAATGATCCCGAAGTGATGAAACGTAAAGTAGTGCGTGGCGGCTCATGGAAAGATGTTGGTTATTTTCTGCAAAACTCATCACGTAACTATGAGTATCAGGACAGTGCCAAATCTTACATCGGTTTCCGTTGCGTAACACATTTCCAGGGGCGTGATTTAAGAGACAAGCGCTAATTAATAATCCAAAAACTTAAAAAAAATATAATAGAATTTTATGGCAGGTACAGGTAAGAAACAACCATGGGGAATTAATAATGTTGTATCCTGGGGTGCAACAGTGGTTATTGTTGGGTTATTATTTAAAATCCAACATTGGCCAAACGGTGGCTTATTTATCACCCTTGGATTAGGGGCAGAAGCTATTTTGTTTTTTATACTCGGATTTCAGCGTGAGGAAGTAGAGATAGACTGGACAAGAGCTTATCCGGAATTGAAACATGATTATAATGGTGAGTTACCAAAAGCCGCAATAAGCAGAGGCGGTGGCGGTGGTGTATCAACCACAGCGGCCCTGGATAAGATGTTGGAAGAAGCTAAAATTGGCCCTGAGCTGATTGGCAGCCTTGCCGACGGTTTAAGAACGTTTGGCGATAAGGTTAATTCTATATCAAAAGTTACCGATGCCGGCGAAGCTACTATCGCGTTTACGCAAAAAGTTAAAGCTGCAACCCAGAGCTATGATAACTTAACCTCATCGTTTGAGAAAGCATCCGGCAACTTAATGGAGCTGGCCAATACTAATGTTGACTCAAAAGCATACCATGATCAGGTAAACAATTTAGGCAAAAATTTATCCGCATTAAATGCGGTTTATGAATTGGAACTGCAAGACTCAAGTGCGCATTTAAAATCAATGAATAAGTTTTACCAAAACTTATCATTAACCATGAACAACTTTAATGAATCCCTGGAAGACTCTAAACAGTTTAAAGAGGAAGTGGGTCGTTTAGCTAAGAACCTATCATCATTAAATGCGATTTATGGCAATATGTTAACTGCAATGAACCAGCCACGCCAAGCGTAATTGAATAAACTAACAGGATTTTGAATAATACAAAAAAAGATATATAACAAATGGCTGGAGGTAAACAAACCCCAAGGCAGCGGATGATGGGTATATTATACCTGGTATTGCTTGGTCTTATCGCTCTTGAGGTTCCTGAAAACTTGCTTGACGCTTTTAAAAACATTAGCGACAGTTTAACAGCTTCGAAAGCAAATGTGCAGGTAGGTATTGATAATACTTTCGGCGCGTTTGAAAAAACAAAATTAAAGGAGCAACCCGATAGGGCAAAACCTATTTATGACCGGGCCAAACAGGCAAGTAAATTGATAGATGATTTGAATACTTATGTTGAATCATTAAAAAGTAAATTGGCCGAGGAAACCGGTGGCTTCGATGAGGCAACAAACGATTACAAAGGCAGAGATAATTTGGATGCATCTGTTGATTTGATGGTTGACAGAAGAAAAAATGCTTTCGAATTATCAAAAAAAATAAATCAAACCCGTGAAGCTTTATTGGCATTGTTACCGGTAAAAGACAGGGTTGGTGTTAAATTATCTTTAAATACAATACCTCCTGCTCATAGAAAAGGATTTCCTAATAAATCGTGGGAGCAGGCCAATTTTGGTGAGGGGGTACCGATGGGGGCAGCAATGACCGCATTTATAAAAATACAATCGGATGCAAAAAATGCCGAGAACGAGGTTGTTAAAAAAATATTGGGTGAAGTAGATCAGGCAGTGGTTAATCTGGATCAGTTTTCGGCAGTAGCGGTTGCACCAACAAGTTATGTTTTAGTTGGCCAGCCTTATACGGCAGAAGTGTTCCTGACCGCATCTGATTCTAAATCATCACCTGTTATCACAGTTGAGGGCAGCAGGTTGCCTACTGAAGCAGGACGCGGTAAATATAGCGGCAGTACTGGCAGCGAAGGCGTACATACCTGGATCGGTACCATATCAGTTAAACAAAACGATGGTACCATGAAAACGTATACTACCCAACCGCAAACTTATACGGTAGCAAGGCCATCGGCGGTAGTATCGCCTGATAAAATGAACGTATTGTATATTGGTGTGCCAAACCCTGTTTCGGTATCGGCACCCGGTATAGCTAAAAAAGATTTGAGAGTAAGCATGACAGGTGGTAATATCAGCCCGTCAGGTAATGGTTATGTTGCTACGGTTACAACTACCGGTACGGCTACGGTAAATGTTTCGGGTGAAGTATCAAAAGGAAGAGTTATGACTTTAGGGTCAACCTTATTCCGCGTAAAACGTATACCAGATCCAAAGGCTGAGTTTGCCGGAAAATCAGGCGGGACAACCAGCGCGGCTAACATGAAATCGCAGGATGCTGTTTTTGCCAAGCTGGAGAATTTTGAATTTGATGCCAGGTTTAATGTTACCCGGTTTACCTTACTGATCATTAAACCGCGCCAGGACCCGTTGAGTTTTAGCGGCACCGGTAACCAGTTAACCAGCTCAATGCATTCAGCAATGAATACCATTTCGGCAGGTTCAACCGTAGTATTTAAGGATATAGTAGCCGTGGGCCCGGATGGCACACAGCGCGGATTAGATAATATTGTATTATTTGCAAATTAAAAGCTTATGAAAACAAGATTTTTAATAGTTGTACTTTGTTTAGCCTGCGTAGCGTCATTCGCGCAGTCTAAAAAGAAGAAAGCTGCGGCTAGAAAACCGGCTGCTACGCAGGGCTCTGCTGCACCATCAAATCCGGTGACTTCTAATAAGCAATCATCAACGGTTGATACCAGCAAAAAGATCACTGACGCGCCTATAACTGCTGATCCGTCTAAACCGTTTGACAGACCGCTTGATGGTTATTATAAGAAAAGCAATATTCAAAATAATAAAGTGACGCCTTATGCCAACGTACGTGAGTCGGACGTGGTGTTTGCCAAACGTGTTTGGGAGGAAATTGATTTACGTGAAAAGGTTAATATGTATCTTGGATCGCCAAAATCAAGGTTAATTGATGTGTTGATGGACGCTATTGCAGCGGGTGAATTGACCGCATATGACCCCATCCCCACAAAAAACGATCCTAACGGTGACGGTTTTGCCACACCTTTATCACCTGCCAAAGCAAGAGCAAAAATGGCGGATAGCGCATTGGTTAATATCATAAACGCTAATGGCGAAAAAACGGGTTCGAAAATGGTGGCCGGAGATTTCCAACCGGATAGTATTGTGAAATTCCGCATTAAAGAAGATTGGTTATTTGATAAACAGCGTTCTGTTTGGGAACCCCGTATTATTGGCATAGCGCCCATGATCAAACAAAAAGTTGAAGGTGCAAACCTTGCTTTGGATTACCAGCCGGCATTTTGGATCTATTTCCCTGCTGCCCGCCAGGTACTGGTTACCAAAGAAGCGTTTAACCGGAATAACGATGCCACGGATTTGAGCTTTGATGACGTGTTCCTGAAACGCTTGTTCCATGGATATGTAGTAAAAGTATCAAATGATAAAGATGAACGTATAAAAGACTACGCAATAGGTATTGACCGCCTGTATGAGTCTGAACGGATCAAGAAATCCCTGATGGACTGGGAACTTAACCTGTGGCAATATTAGCAGTTTGCAGCGGCTATCATAGCCGGTAAATTATAAAAAAAGCCTTGCGATTATCGCAGGGCTTTTTTATGTAATGTCCTTTTGTGTGACAATCGCAGCACATCGTTGTTTTAACTTACTTCCAGTCCTGTACCGCCAAAGTATTCAATTATAGATTTTGCCTGTTTGCCGTTTACCACCTCCTGTAAGGTTTCGGCATCGGCTTCTCTTATTTTCTTTACAGATTTAAAATATTTCAATAGTTTTTCGGCGGTGGTTTTACCTATGCCCTCAATCAGCTCAAGTTCGGTAGCCAGGGTGCCTTTGTCCCGTTTTTTGCGGTGAAAGGTTATGCCAAAGCGGTGAGCCTCATCACGCAGATATTGGATCACTTTTAAGGTTTCAGACTTTTTATCCAGGTACATCGGGTACTGATCGCCGGGATAATATAGCTCTTCCAGCCGCTTGGCAATGCCTATAACGGTAACTTGTTTATCTATCCCCAATAACCTTAAACTCTTCATTGCCGATGATAGCTGGCCCTTGCCGCCGTCAATCACGATTAGTTGCGGCAAGCCTGTATCTTCGTCCAGCACGCGGCGGTAGCGTCTTAAAACGGCCTCTTCCATGGTGGCAAAATCATTAGGGCCCTCAACGGTTTTTACATTAAAGTGTCGGTAGTCTTTTTTTGAAGGTTTGCCATCCTTAAACACCACGATAGCCGACACCGGGTATTTACCCTGGAAGTTGGAGTTATCAAAACATTCAATATGGCGCGGCAACTGGTTCATGCGCAGGTCTTTCATCATTTGCGTCAGCAGGCGCTCGGTGCGTATCTCAGGATTCAGCTTTTCGTACTGGTCTATGCGTTCTTTTTTAAAGAACTGCACATTTTTTTGCGAAAGGTCAAGCAGTTTGCGTTTTTCGCCCAGTTTAGGCACCGTAAACTTTAAGCCTGCGTCATCCAGGTCAATTTTAAACGGAACGATGATCTCTTTCGAGTCGCTGTTATAGCGGCTCCTAAACTCAATTATGGCCAGTGTCAGCAGTTCCTCATCGCTTTCATCCAACCGCTTTTTAAGCTCTATGGTTTGTGTTTGGATGATGGTTCCGTTCATCACTTTAAGAAAGTTAACAAAAGCTATTTTTTCTTCGGATGCGATGCTGAATACATCCACATCAGTAATAGATGAATTAACTACGGTAGATTTGCTCTGGTAATTTTCAAGCAGCTCAAATTTTCGCTTCAAACGGTGCGCCAGCTCATAGTTCATGCCGGATATGGCGTTGTCCATTTCGGCTTTCATTTTGCGCAGCACGGCGCCAATTTTACCGTTCAGGATATCTTTTATCTCTTCAATGCTGTTATCGTAGTCGTCTTCGGTCTGGTAGTTTTGACAAGGGCCCTTACAGTTTCCCAACTGATATTCCAGGCAAACTTTAAACTTACCGGCATCTATATTAGGCCGGGTAAGCGCCAGGTTACAGGTGCGCAGGGGATAGGTTTCTTTTATCAGCCCCAAAATAGCATGCATCATGCTTATAGAGGCGTAGGGGCCAAGGTATTTCGACCCATCCTTTATGATGCGCCTGGTCCAGAAGATGCGGGGGAAATTTTCATTTTTTATAATGATCCACGGATAAGTTTTATCATCCTTAAGCATTACATTGTAACGCGGCTGATGCTTTTTTATCAGGCTGTTCTCTAACAGCCAGGCATCAATCTCGGTATCAACAATTGTAAATGTTATGTTGCGGATCTTGGATACCAATACCCGTGTTTTGGCATTTACATTGGCATCCTTATTAAAGTAAGACGTAACCCGGTTACGCAGATCTTTGGCTTTGCCAATATATATCAGCTCCTTCTCCTCGTTCCAATACTGGTAAACCCCGGGTTTATGGGGGATGTTTTTTAGTGCCGCGCGATAATCAAATTTCTCCATTAATTATTACCAGTGTCTCGTCCGTTATCCCAACAGGTTACAAGAGCTATCTTTTACAAAATAACGGGATAAATGCGTATAAGATTACTCCCTGTCGTTTGAAATGACAAATATTTTAAAAGCCAGCAGGCTCAAATTAAAAACTCAATTTCTTCTCTATCTCGTTGGTCCCTTTTTGCTGTTGAGAATAGAGGTCGCAATCCAATACGGTGGTTAATCCATTTTTGGGCAACTCAAAGTCGATATTCTTTTTGATGCCCAATGATTCATCCGCATAAACCTTTTTAAGATAAAGCGCAAAAATAGGCAGTGCCGAATTTGAACCCTCGCCCATAGCGGTTGTACGGAAATGGAAATCACGGTTCTCGCAGCCTGTCCATACGCCGGTAACCAGTTTTGGCGTAACGCCGATAAACCAACCGTCGGAGTTGTCAGAGGTGGTGCCTGTTTTACCGGCAATAGGGTTGGTAAAGTTAAACATCCAACGCAACCGGTTACCGGTTGCTCCTTTCATATCCACTACGCTTTTCAGCATATCAACCATTACATAGGCGTTTTGCTCATTCATCACCTGCTTAACCTTGGGCGTGTAGCTGTATATTTCGTTACCGTTTTTATCTTCGATACGAAGTAAATAAGTAGGTTCTGTCCAGATCCCGTGGTTGGCAAATACCGAATAGGCCGCGGTCATATCCATTACCGTGGCGTCAAATACACCCAGGCAAATACTTGGATAAGGCGGCACATCATTATGGATGCCCATTCTTTTTATCAGTTCGGCTACAGGTTCGGGCTTTACTTCATTCATGATATACGCCGTTACCCAGTTTTGCGAATGGGCCAGTGCTGCGCGCAGAGTTATCATACCCGGTAAGGTCTCCAGCGGCGATGAGCCGGGTTTCCAATCCTGGCCGCCATAACCTGATATCGTTATCGGTACATTATTTACCTGGAAACAGGGCGAGTAACCGTTGCCAATAGCCACTGCATAGGTAAACGGCTTAGCCGTGGACCCTACCTGGCGTGCGCCTTGTTTTACCTGGTCATATTTAAAGTGTTCAAAATTGATGCCGCCTACCCAGGCCTTAACATAACCTGTTGTTGGATCCATGCTCATTAAGGCATTCCGCAAAAGCATTTTACAATAGATAACCGAGTCAACCGGCTTCATGATCGTATCAATATTTCCGCGCCAGGTAAACAGGTTCAGCGTGTCGGGTGTATTAAAGTTATCCGCTATTTCTTCGTCAGACAGTCCGTCCGCTTTTAACTCGCGATAACGGTCAGACTGGTGTATGCCCTGGTCTATCAGTAATTTATAGTTCTTGATCTTGCTAGCCAACCTGACACCCTTCCACTGCGTGTTAAACTGATTTTGCAGCTTGCGCATCCATTCGCGTTGCGCGTCTTCGGCATACTGCTGCATGCTGGCGTTAATGGTGGTATATATTTTAAGTCCGTCGCGGTCAATATCATAAGGCGTACCATCGGCTTTATTAACGGTCGACAGGATCCTTTTGACATCATCCCTTAAAACCGAACGGAAGTAGGGGGCCAAACCTTCATTATGATCTACCTGGTGATAATCAATGCCCAATGGCTTGGCTTTATACTCTGCGGCCTGCCCGTCGCTTATAAAACCTTCGCTGGCCATGCGGTTCAGTACAAAATTACGGTTGTTGAGCGCCCTGTCCGGGTGCCTTACCGGCGAGTTTTTAGTGGGCGCCGTAAGCATCTGTATCAGGGTTGCGGCCTGGTCGGCCGTTAGTTTAGCCGGTGTTGTATTAAAATAGGTTTGTGCTGCCGAGGCAATACCAAACGTGTTTGAGCCAAAATCAACCGTGTTAAGGTACATGGTGATGATCTCCTGCTTGGTATAATGTTTTTCAATACGCACGGCAATAATCAATTCCTGCAGCTTTTGAATAACTCTTTTTAAAGGGTTGTGTGCCCTTGCATGGTCAGAGAAAAGGTTTAACGCCAGCTGTTGGGTAAGCGTACTGGCTCCCTGTTTTCTGCCTATTAAGTTATAAGGTATAATTGAAAACGTCCTCCAGAAGTCAATACCCGAGTGCGAATAAAAGTGATTATCTTCTTTGGCTATCAGCGCGTTTATCACGTTAGGTGATATGTCCCTGAAGTTAACACTTGAGCGATTTTTAAAATAGTATTTGCCGATGACCTGCTTATCAGCCGAAATGATCTCTGATGCCTGGTCACTTTTAGGGTTTTCCAGATCGCGCAACGATGGCAGGGTGCCAAATGCGCCGAATGTTGTAAGCCCTATTAATATTACTACAAATGCAAAACAGCCTATAAAGAACCTCCAGATATACCAGTTGTATCTTTTGATGTCCTGCGGTGCTAATTTATTGATCATTATTTTAATAGGGTTTGTTGATAATACTCAATATAATCATCCAATGATTTTTTGTTGGCTAATTTATTCAGATTTTCTTGGGTTATGATAAAAAAACTGTATTTATCCGGCGATACTTTCATTATCTGCGGCATTAACGGGATAATGGACCTGGCATAATCTTTTGCCGGGGTTAAGCCGCGGAAACGCCCCACGGCAATCAGCTGGTTATCCGGGCCGGCATTTTTGAGCTGGTGCCTTAGCGGGCTTGCCTGGAAATTTGTCCGGTTAAATTGCCCGATCCCAAAACGCGACGAGGACAGATCTGTTGTGCCGGTACTTACATTGATCACAAAATAATAGTTGGTACTGTCACGCTCAGCAAACAGGGTAGTTGCCTGTTGTTTAACAGGTGCCGCCGCCACCGGCTGCTTTGCTGCGGGTTTGAGTTCAGCCGGCCGGTCATTTAAAACTACAAACTCGCGGTTCCGGTTAAATACGGCGTCCTTTTGATATTCAACCGGTGGCGTAAACAGGCCGTCGCCGGTTTCATTATTCATGATGGCAAAATCCTGTGTGCCCAGCTGCTCATTATTGGCATCAATATAAGCCAGGTGTTGTTTAACCAGCGGGGTTATTAACTGATCGTCAGGATAGGTATTGGCAATCTGCTGCAGTTCGGTGCGGAAAGGCATAACCTTTTCCAGGTGCCCGGATGAGATGGCCCGCAGATAATAAAGTTGCGCCAGTAACTTATTCCCCGGATATTGTTTCATCAGGCTATCGCTACTGCTGATAACCTGCGCATATTTTCCCCGGCGATAAAGATCATAAACGTCATTATAGGCATCATTGAATTTTGAATCCTTGTCGTCGATTTTTTTGCTGTAGTCAGGATCGATAATTACTTTGGCGAAAACGGTTTCAGGATATTCTTTCAACAACCTGTTTTTATAGGCTAATGATTTCGCCGGATCGTCATCGCTGTACAACCGGTATAAGCTGTAATATACCGGCGCCTTGTTGGTGTCATCCGGATATTTGGCTAATAAATGCTCGTAGTTAACTATAGCTTCTTTTTTATCTTCCAATATATCACGGTAAAAATTTGCGATATCCAGGTAGGCGTTATATATACGTGTGTTTGACTGTGCCAGTAAAAGCGGTGTCAGCGGCAGGTTCTGTAAAAGGGTCTGCCGGTATCCGCCTGCAGATACATCAGTTTTGCTTTTGCGCATATCATTGGGCAGCACGTCCGGATCGGCTATGGCCGCAACGGCCGGCACTGCGTTTGGGTTATTGGTGCTGCCGCCCGGTTTGTTGCCCCGGCGCCAGTTATCTTCAAGCTTGCGGTCGCCCCACCGGCGGTTAAATTCGGTGTACCCCTGGCTCACCGCCGTAGGGTTATAAAAATAAAAACTGCTGCCTGTGGCCGGTTTGGCAGTAGGTGTGTTGATATTTGTGGTACCAAAAGGCTTATTTGAAGCCGGTAGGTTGCTGGTGCCGGCAACGGTTTGCTGCTGCAATATCTGCGCGGTTACCATAGCGTCTATCGCTTTAAGGCGTGCCGGCTCATCCAGTTTGGCCAGCATCTGCAGCGTGTCCTCGCGGGCTATTAGCTGCAGCTTATCAACCAATAGTTGCAGGTTATTGCTTTTCTTTTGGATGGCCTGATAACCCGGGTAGGCGGGCGACAGGTTGGTTAGGGTGCTGTCATAATATTTTTTGGCATTCACATAATCGGCCCGGATGTTAAAATCTATATCGGCAATGCGCAGGTATGACAGTCCCTTCTGATTTTGATTTTTTGAACTGCTGCGGGTTGATAACCGGTAATATTTTAAAGCATTGGCAATGTCCTTATCAGCCGCGTAGATCTCGGCTACCTGGAAATAGATCTGGTCATTAAAATCGGTATTGTTTTCATCTTTCAGCAAACTCAGCAAAAGGTCAATGCGGTTAATTTTAACCCCCTTGCGCATATCTTCAATCCGGATGCGATTTAAGTTGGCATTAAAGGCCATCTCAAATGGTGCATTACTTTTTACAATACGCTTGTAACTTAGCAGCGCTTCATTGTTTTCGTGATTAACCTCCTGCAGCTGGCCCAATATAAATGTCCGGCGTAGTTTTTGGCTGCTCTCTTTACTGTAAAGTATGGATTTCCTGGCCATAGCCTCTGCTTCGACGTAATTTTGGGTGTTGATATTATACTGTAAAGCGGCAGCGTACAGATCGGTAGTTGCATGCTTTTTGGGGTCAACGTTTGCAAAAGCCGAATCTAAAGTTGAACCGGCTTCTTTTTTATTGTTTAAATATAACAGGGCGCGCACTTTCCAGGCGGCAGCCTCCTGGACAAGATTGCTCTCGGTAGGGAATGAACGCATCACATAGCTGAAAAATTCAACCGCGTCAAAAAACCTGCCGGCCAAAAAGTTTGCTTTGCCTAATACCAGGTAGGCGCTGCCAATGTATTTGCTTTGCTCTTTTTCATTAATAATGGTATTAGCTTTAAATATGGCGGCGTCCAGATCTTTGTCGGGTGCGGTGCCGTACGCAATGGTGTCCTGGTAAACACTTAATATAGCTGTATACTGATCAATATAAGTGCCCGCGTAGGTTTCCTGTTTTTGACGCAGCAACTCGTTTGCATTATATAATATATTATAATGAGCAGTTAAATTTTGCATTGTACGGTTAAAACCTGTCTGTTTTTCAAAAGAACAGCCCGCGGCAAGCAGTATCAGTACCACTCCCCAAAAATTAACTTGCTTATTTACAATGGATATATAGTTGCGCCTCAAGTTCAAATTGGGATTATAAAAGCCTTGCTAATTTAGTAAACATTATGCAATAGGATTTAATAAATTTGCGGATGCAAGAAAATGAATCCAATAATGACAAAGAGACCAGCGCTTTAGCCAAATTCACGGGTATTGCCTTCCAGATGGTGGCGGTGATAGGTGTTTTTGCTTTTGCAGGGTATAAAATTGATGAAGCTACCGGCCATCAAACCAAGTGGGTAACAGCTATATTGTCGCTTATTGGCGTATTTATATCATTATATATGGTTATTAAATCGTTAAAAAGTTGAAATTACTGCCCACGCTTTTATCCTGTATATTATTCAATATCGGTTTAGCCATATTGCCGCTATTATTAACGTATATCGGCCACGAGGATTTGATCATCCCTCATTTTTGGCTGGTGTTTGCCTTTCTCTCCGCGCTTACATTTTTAGTGGTTATTACCATATTAATAGGCCAGCAAATAAATCCGGAAGCGGGGGCGCAGTTTTTCCTGGGCGCTACCGTATTTAAGATATTAGCCTGCCTGTTTTTTGCACTCATTTTTATCCTCAAAAACCGGCTAAACAAGTACATTTTTGTGGCTGATTTTTTTTACATATATTTCTTAAATATGGCCTTTGAAATTCATACTTTGTTGCGTAACTTGCGCAACCAAAAATTAAGGTAAAAAACTTCATTTTGATGAATAATAAGTCGATTTTGAACTCAAAAAAAATTAAGAATTTCCTAAAATATGCCGTTTTATTAATGGTATGCGCATTTCCGGCATTGTCTTTTGCGCAAGAAAAGGATACTACCGCCGAGGTGAAAAAGTTTAGTCCAAAAGAAGTGATATTAGAGCACATTGCCGATTCACACTCATGGCATATGATCGGAAAATTCTCTCTTCCGCTTCCTGTTATACTCTATACTGATAAAGGTTTGGAAGTATTTTCATCGGCTAAAATTGAGCGGCATGAAGAAGGTGAAACCGTAATTTATAAAGGCAAATATTATAATTATAAACTTGATCACAATAAAATACTGGCAGTTGATGACGCCGGCCAGGTTAATGAACAAGCTACTCATAAATTGTGGGATTTTTCCATAACCCGTAACGTCGCCAGTATGTGGATGGCCATGATTATACTGCTGTTGGTATTTTTCAGCGTGTCATCATCGTATAAAAACCGTGTTGGCAAAGCTCCAAAAGGTTTTCAGTCATTAATAGAGCCGGTTATATTATTTGTACGTGATGATGTTGCTATCCCTAATATCGGTGCAAAACATGTAAAGTACATGCCTTTACTGTTAACCATGTTTTTCTTTATCCTGATCAACAACTTATTAGGTTTGGTGCCTTTGTTCCCCGGGGGTTATAACTTAACCGGTAATATCGCAGTAACCCTGGTGCTTTCTGTAATTACCTTAATTGTTGTTAACGCCAGCGGAAACAAATATTACTGGAAACACATCTTTGCGCCTGATATCCCGCTTTGGTTATACATCATCATGGTGCCTGTTGAGATGATAGGTATTATTTCAAGGCCATTTGCGTTAATGATACGTTTGTTTGCCAACATTACCGCCGGCCACATTATTGTATTAAGTTTAATATCACTGATTTTTATTTTTAACACGCTCTGGATATCACCGGTATCGGTTGTATTTGTGGTATTTATGGATGTAATTGAGTTACTGGTTGCATTCTTACAGGCGTTTATTTTCACGATGCTGTCTGCCTTGTTTATTGGTATGGCCGTTGAAGAGCATCACCATTAATTTGAATTAATTATCTATTAATATACACGTTTAAATTATCAAACAATGACTCAAGATGTAGTTCATGGAAGTATCGCTGCGATTGGCGCAGGATTAGCTGTTATCGGTGCCGGTATCGGTATTGGTCAAATTGGCGGAAAAGCCGTTGAAGGTATTGCCCGTCAGCCAGAAGCTGCTTCTAAAATTCAAACTAACATGATCATCGCTGCGGCCCTTGTAGAAGGTGTTGCTTTGTTTGCTGTGGTAGTAGCTTTGCTGTAATTATATTACGCAAACTAAAAAAAGTAAAACGGCCCGGAGCGGTTGGCACCGGGCCCGTTTTTAAAATTTGTTAAAACTGAATTTAAAATAAGTATTATGGAATTAGTTAAACCGGAAATAGGTTTAGTTTTTTGGACAACGATCTCCTTTTTGATCCTGTTATTTATACTGGGTAAGTTTGCCTGGAAACCAATTTTAGGCGCAATTACTGATCGCGAACGCTTTATTGAAGATGCTTTATTAAAAGCAGAAGCAGCTAAAGAAGAAATGTCACGCTTAACCACCGAAAACGATGCCTTATTAAAACAGGCACGTGCGGAGCGCGATGTGATTTTGCATGAGGCCAAAAAAGTTAAAGATCAGATCATAAGCGATGCTAAAGAAGCGGCACATACTGAAGGTGCGCGCATGATTGAGATGGCCCGTGTTGAAATTAACAACCAAAAAGCAATAGCGATGGCTGATGTTAAAAATCAGGTAGCGTCTTTATCATTAGAGATTGCAGAGAAAGTATTGAAACTGCAATTGGCAGATCAGGAAAAACAGGATGAGCTGGTTAGCCAGCTTTTAAAAGAAGTGAAGTTATAATAAGTTGAAAGTTACAGGTTGTAGGTTTAACGACACTTTACTTACAACTTAAAACGTACAACATACAACTAAATAAAATGTCAGAATTAACGGTAGCAGCCAGGTACGCCAAATCAATCATTGATCTTTCACAGGAGCAAAACGCGCTTGAGGAAGTAAACAATGACATGGCATTTTTCCTGAGAACCTTAAAGGCAAACACGCAGTTAATTGCGGTTTTAAGTAATCCTATCATATCGCACCTTAAAAAATTGGCTATTCTTACTGATTTGTTTGAAGGTAAGATGAACAAAATATCTATTGCGTTTTTTAAGCTGATGATTAATAAAGGCCGTGGCGAAGTATTATATACTACGGCGCATGAGTTTGTTAATCAATATGATACTTTGAAACATATTACGCAGGCCACGGTAGTATCTGCCACACCATTATCTGAGGCTAATAAAGCTAAGATCCTGGCTGAGGTAAAAGCAGCAGCGGGCGGCGAAGTAGTATTGGAAGCTAAAGTTGACCCGACCCTTATCGGCGGTTTTGTATTAACCGTCGGCGACAGGCAGGTAGATACCAGCATAGCAAATAACCTGAAAAAATTGAAAAAGAACTTTGCCCAAGGCACGGTTTAATAAATAATTAAAATCTCAAAATTAAAATAAACTATGGTAGAGGTAAGACCAGATGAAGTATCGGCAATTTTGCGTCAGCAATTGGCGGGTTTCAAGTCAGAATCTGAATTAGAAGAAGTGGGTACCGTACTCCAGGTGGGTGATGGTATTGCACGCGTTTACGGTTTAACAAAAGTACAATCAGGCGAGTTGGTTGAGTTTGACAATGGATTACAAGGCATTGTATTAAACTTGGAAGAGGATAACGTAGGTGTTGTATTATTGGGCCAGTCTGACGAAATTAAAGAAGGCGATACAGTTAAACGTACCAACAAAATTGCTTCTATTAACGTAGGAGAAGGTATGCTGGGCCGTGTTGTAAACACACTGGGCGAGCCTATTGATGGTAAAGGACCTATTGAAGGCCAGACGTATGAAATGCCTTTAGAGCGTAAAGCTCCGGGTGTTATCTACCGTCAGCCGGTGACCGAGCCTTTACAAACCGGTATCAAAGCTATTGACGCGATGATCCCTATCGGCCGTGGCCAGCGTGAGTTGGTTATTGGTGATCGCCAGACCGGTAAAACTGCGGTTTGTATTGATACCATCATCAACCAAAAAGAATTTTATGATGCCGGTAAACCGGTTATCTGTATATATGTGGCCTGCGGTCAAAAAGCATCTACGGTAGCAAACATTGTTCGTGCTTTGGAAGAAAAAGGTGCAATGCCTTATTCAATCATCGTTGCGGCTAATGCTTCTGACTCTGCAACTATGCAGTTCTTTGCTCCGTTTGCAGGTGCAGCTATCGGCGAGTATTTCCGTGATACTGGTCGCCCGGCATTAATTGTTTATGATGATTTGTCAAAACAAGCGGTAGCTTACCGCGAAGTGTCGTTGTTATTGCGTCGTCCACCGGGCCGTGAGGCTTATCCTGGTGACGTGTTTTACCTGCACAGCCGTTTATTAGAGCGTGCCGCCAAGATCAACGCCAATGATTCAATCGCGCAGGCGATGAATGATTTGCCTGAGTCTATCCGTGGTATCGTAAAAGGTGGTGGTTCATTAACCGCCTTACCTATCATCGAAACACAGGCAGGTGACGTATCAGCCTATATCCCAACCAACGTAATTTCAATTACTGACGGTCAGATCTTCCTGGAGTCGAACTTGTTTAACGCAGGTGTTCGTCCGGCTATTAACGTAGGTATCTCGGTATCACGTGTGGGTGGTAACGCGCAGATCAAATCAATGAAAAAAGTAGCAGGTACTTTAAAACTGGACCAGGCGCAATACCGCGAGCTTGAGGCTTTCTCTAAATTTGGTTCAGATTTAGATGCTTCAACTAAAAACGTATTGGATAAAGGTGCCCGTAACGTTGAGATCCTGAAACAAGGTCAATACTCACCGGTATCTGTTGAGAAACAGGTAGCTATTATTTACTTAGGTACCAAAAACTTAATGCGTAGCGTACCGGTAAACAAGATCCGTGAGTTTGAAAGCGAATTTACAACCCAGTTAGAATTGCGTCACCCCGAAGTGCTTGCTGCATTAAAAGCAGGCAAGTTTGATGACCAGTTAACAGGCGTACTGGAAACAGTAGCGAAAGAACTGGCAGCGAATTATAATTAATGTTGTGTGTTGAAGGTTATAAGTTGCAGGCACTTACTTACAACTTATAACTTACAACCTATAACCCCAAAAAATGGCTAATTTAAAAGAAGTAAGAAACAGGATATCGTCGGTATCGTCAACGCAGCAGATCACCAAGGCTATGAAAATGGTTTCGGCGGCTAAGTTGAAACGCGCTACCAATGCTATTGTACAACTACGCCCTTATGCAAAAAAGCTGAAGGAATTATTGTCAAACTTGTCTTCAAGTTTAGAGGATGGTTCATCACCTTTTTTACAGCAGCGCGAACCGGTGCGTGTATTGATTGTGGTAGTAACCTCAAATCGTGGCCTTGCCGGTGCATTTAATGCCAACGCTATAAAAACAGCTAATAACCTGATCGCCGAGAAATACAGTGAGCAATTAAAAGCAGGTAATGTTTCAATTATTGCAATCGGTAAAAAATCGCAAGAGTTTTATGAGCGCCGTAAATACAACGTTATTGGTAACAATACCGAGCTGTATAATAACTTAAACTTTGTTAATGCTTCGTTAATTACCGAAAGCATTATGGAGGGCTTTTTAAAAGGACAGTATGACCGCGTTGAGATTGTTTACAATCATTTCAAAAACGCGGCTATGCAGTTTTTAATAACCGAGCAGTTATTACCGGTACCCAAAACCGAACTGGCCGAAGAAGCTAAAAATGCGGCACAAGTTGATTATATCCTGGAGCCGTCGCAGGAAGAAATTATTGCCGAATTGATACCAAAAAATATCAAGATACAATTGTATCGCGCGGTATTGGATTCGGTAGCTTCCGAGCATGGTGCACGGATGACCGCAATGGACAAGGCAACCGAAAATGCAGGCGACCTGTTGAAAGCCCTGAAACTTTCATACAACCAGGCCCGCCAGGCAGCTATCACCACCGAGCTTACCGAGATTGTAAGCGGCGCGGCGGCTTTGTCAGCACAATAGAAACTATTAAAAGTTTAGATATTAAAAAGGCTTCGCAAATTTGCGAGGCCTTTTTAATATCTGGTTTAAGACGTTCTTATATCAAATCAAACCCAATATCTTTCCTGAAATAACAACCGTCATAATAGATCCGGCTGGCATCGGCAGTGGCTTGTTGCAACGCGTCGAACATATTATCCTGCAGCGAAGTGATGGCCAATACGCGGCCACCTGTTGCTAATACATCCTCGCCTTGTTGGGTAGTGCCAGCCTGGAAAACCAACGAGCCGCGAACATTCTCTATCCCGGTAATTACTTTATTTTTCAAATATTCGCCGGGATAACCGCCGGCGACGCACACCACTGTGGCGGCAACTTTGCCGCAGATGGTAAAATCTACCTCGTTTAAGTTACCGTTGGCTACGCCCAATAACAAGTCAACCAGGTCGGCTTCAATGCGGGGTAGTACACTTTCTGTTTCCGGGTCGCCCATGCGGCAATTGTATTCAATCATGTAGGGGTCGCCGCCGCAGTTCATCAGGCCAATAAAAATAAAACCTTTGTAGGGGATGCCTTCGGCTTTTAAACCCTCCACAGTAGGGATGATGATACGGTCCTCCACCTTCTTAATAAACTCAGCATCCGCAAATGGCACTGGTGATACAGAGCCCATACCACCGGTGTTTAAGCCGGTATCGCCCTCGCCAATACGTTTATAATCTTTTGCTGATGGTAATATTTTATAATTGTTACCATCGGTCAACACAAATACCGATAGCTCAATGCCTTGTAAAAACTGCTCAACAACCACTTTGGCGCTGGCTGCTCCAAACTTGGCTTCGGTCAGCATTTCTTTGAGCTCCAGCTCAGCCTCTGCTAACGATGTGCAAATTAACACGCCTTTGCCGGCCGCTAGTCCGTCGGCCTTTAAAACTATCGGCAGGCCTATGGTTGGCAGATAGCTTAAGCCCTCCTGCAAAGTATCAGCGGTAAAAGTTTGTGATGCCGCTGCGGGGATGTTATGGCGGGTCATAAATTGCTTGGAGAAATCCTTGCTGCCTTCCAGCTGCGCACCCTCAGCCTGGGGGCCAATAACCGGGATACCTTTCAACTGTTCATCCGCCAGGAAAAAATCATGAACGCCCCTAACCAATGGTTCTTCGGGGCCAACCAGTACCAGGTCAATGCCATTAGCCAAAACACATTGTTTAATGCCGTCAAAATCATTAACCCCAATATTTACATTGGTGCCATACTGGCCCGTGCCGGCATTACCGGGGGCAATAAAAATTTTGTCGCATTTGGGGCTTTGAGCTAGTTTCCAGGCGAAGGCGCTTTCCCTTCCGCCTGAGCCGAGGATCAGAATATTCATAGTGGGCAAAGATAATTATTTGGAGATAGGTTGTAATATTTTATAAATTAGATACCAATAAACCTGAAATATAATTGTGAGCCGATTTACTAAGTTTGCTTTTGCCTGTTTATTGCTGGTGGCCTCGGCGGGGGAAGCGTCGTTTGCTCAAACAGCGCTCGATAACCCATTCGCAATATTTCATGGAGCCAAACCAAAAGGAAAAGTAGATTCAGTGTTGATTTATCGATATCCGTACGAAGGTGCTGAAACCTTCCTGTATATTTATAACAGGAAAGGCAAGCTCATACAGGCCAATTTGTATCGGTATTGGGTAAACCCGGATTTTGGTACAACTAATCGTGATACGTTAAAAACGGTATATACTTACAATAAGGATGGCAAACTGATTTCAAGTACACCAGGAAAAACTGTTTATCAATATCTGGCTTCGAAATATGGATACTCCATACGCACCGGTTCTTACGATTCAACGAAGGTTTTTGAAATGCGGTTTAACAAATTGGGGCAAATGATTGAAAGTGGTTTGTATAAACAAAATGACCTGCAACATCTGCCAGCAAGAGGTTACCATTATCAATACGATAAACAAGGAAAGCTCATTAGTCAAACAACTTATTTTGAAAGTGGTTTGTCGATTATTACAAGTTATAGATACGACAATAATGGAAACGAAATAGAATCGAGAAGCACGGGACGGGAACATCCACGAGTAAGAAGCTACAAATATTCTAACTACGATAGAAATCACAACTGGACACAGCAGGCAATAGACTTTGTAAGTGGTAAAGATGACGATTCAATTCATCATCAGGATACAATTCGCCGCCGCATCACCTATTATAAATAACCAACCGTTCTTATTAATAACGCCCATGGGTGACCAGGCGATTTCATTATTTGGAGATAGGTTGTAATGTTTTATAAATTAGATTAATCAAACCTAACCAATCTATGACTCGCCAATTGTTATTTATTAATGTCCTAATGTTGATAATTGTGTCGACTTCTTTTGCCCAATTCACCAATGACCGGCACCAGGGAGCCAAGCCAAAGGAGAATATAGACACCATTATAACCACGAAATACCGTTTTAATAAAGATGATACCGTTACCAAGATTTTCGAAAATAAAACTATCGACGCGCTGAATAAAAAAGGACAAGTAACAGAATCTGATTGTTACTTTACATCTCAAAATAGCAATCATACATCTGCGACTTTTAGTTATGACGATAAAGGTAACCTTACAGACGTTAAGTATTACATAAGGGCGCCTATGTTATGGTATGAAAGTATTTACAGTTATTCGCCGGCGACGAGATCCGTTAGCGTTAATAATGCAATTAATAAGGACAATAAATTGGCCCGATACGCTGAAAATCCTCAAGCTAAGTTACTCGTTTTTAAATTGGATAATTCCGGAAAGATCATCGAAGAAAGAAACTACCGGGATGCGGTAGGAAAAGTTTTGGAAATCACACGTAACTTTACCTACAATAGCAAAGGGTATCTTATTGAAATGAATGCTTTACCCTATGATTGTAACCAAAGACCAGGGATGCCCGTTAGGTTTTTATATAGTTACAACAATACCGGTAATTTATTAAAAGAGGTCAGTACGCAATACCATCCTATTAATCATTCTATTATACGTGCCTCCACTCGTATTTACACTTACGCTAAGTTTGATAAACATCATAACTGGCTGGTGCAAAACATTTATATTGATGGTAAATTAACCGGGATGGTTGAAAAACGTATAGTTTACAGAAAATGAAATATATGATTAAGTTTTTGCGGAGACCGGCAATGGCCTGCATTATGGTGTTTGGTGCATGTGCAAATTGTTTTGCCCGGGATCCCTTCTCTCCTTATAACGATGCAAAACCAAAAGGCAAAATAGATTCTGTTATTTTAATCTCCGGAAATGCACGGCGTGGGAATCAAGACGCTGATTACTTACTACGATAACGGTAACGTGACCGAAAAATCGTTTGTTGCCCGTCCGGTAAACTATAAAAAATATCCAACAATTGTGTCTGCATCCAGCTATACTTATACCTATCCAAAATTGGATAAAAAGCATAATTGGCTCGTCAAAAACGAATATCTTAATGGTAAGTTAACCAGTGTTACAGAGCGACGTATCAGTTACTCAAAATAGCGCAATAAGTTAACAACCTTTAACCTTTTACCCTTTAACCTTTCACCTCAAAAACGTACCTTTGCCTGTCATAATGACTTCAAAATTACAATGGCGTAATTATTGAGTTTAGTGGGCTATATCAATTATATATATGTTGAATTTTATAAGTAAGCTTTTCGGAAGCAAATCAGAACGCGATGTAAAGGCTATTTTGCCTTTGGTTGAAAAAGTGAAGGCAGAGTTTGCCAAGCTTGACCAGATAACTAACGATGAGCTAAGAGCCAGGACCTTAACCTTTAGGGAAACCATTAAACAGGAATTAGCAGCTATTGACGAAGAAATACAGTCAATTAAAGAACAAACCGAAGGCAATCCGGATATGGATATGCATGAGAAAGTTGAGCTGTATACCCAATTGGATAAACTGCAAAAAGACCGCGATAAAGAGCTGGAAGTGATATTGTTAAATATACTGCCGGAGGCTTTTGCCGTGGTAAAAGAAACCGCCCGCAGGTTTACAAACAACCCGGCCATTGAAGTAACTGCTACCGAATTTGACCGCAACCTTGCTGCCAAAAAAAGCAATGTTGTTATTAAAGGCGATAAAGCTATACATAACAGTACCTGGCTTGCTGCCGGTAATGAAGTTACCTGGAACATGATCCACTATGATGTACAGCTAATTGGCGGTATTGTATTGCACCAGGGTAAGATAGCCGAAATGGCAACAGGCGAGGGTAAGACGCTGGTAGCCACGCTGCCTGCTTACTTAAACGCGCTTGCCGGCCAGGGCGTACATATTGTAACCGTGAATGATTACCTGGCACGACGTGACTCTGAGTGGATGGGGCCGTTGTATGAGTTTCACGGGTTATCGGTTGATTGTATTGATAAACATGAGCCAAACGGCGAAGAGCGCCGGGCTGCTTATTTAGCTGATATTACTTTTGGCACCAACAACGAGTTTGGTTTTGACTACCTGCGTGACAATATGACACGTAGCCCTGAAGAACTGGTGCAACGCAAGCTGCACTATGCCATGGTGGATGAGGTCGATTCAGTATTAATTGATGATGCCCGTACACCGTTAATTATTTCGGGCCCGATACCACGTGGCGACGAGCATGAGTTTTACGAGTTGAAGCCGCGTATTGAGCGTTTGGTTAATGCGCAAAAAACTTATATCAACAGCGTTTTAAACGAAGCCAAAAAGCTTATCGCCGAAGGCAAAAGCGGACCGGAAGAAGGCGGCCTGGCTTTAATGCGTGCTTACCGCGGTTTACCAAAAAGCAAAGCTTTAATAAAATATTTAAGTGAAGGCAGCCACAAGCAAACGCTGTTAAAATCAGAAAATTATTACATGCAGGACCAAAATAAGGAAATGCATAAAGTAGATTCAGAGCTTTACTTTATTATCGACGAAAAACAGAACTCGGTTGAGCTGGCTGAGAAAGGTATTGAACTGATCACTGCTTCGGGCGAAGATCCTCATTTCTTTGTAATGCCTGACGTGGGCACAGAGATTGCCGAAATTGAAAAATCTGATTTGCCGGCCGAAGAAAAGATCGCCAAAAAAGATGAACTGATGCGCGATTTCTCGATCAAGTCTGAGCGGATCCACTCGGTTAACCAGCTGTTAAAGGCGTATACCTTATTTGAAAAAGATACGGAGTATATCCTTGATGAAGGTAAAGTAAAAATTGTTGACGAGCAGACCGGCCGCGTGCTGGACGGCCGTCGTTATTCTGACGGATTGCACCAGGCTATTGAGGCTAAAGAGAATGTTAAAGTAGAAGATGCTTCACAAACTTTTGCAACCATCACCCTCCAAAATTACTTCCGGATGTACCACAAACTATGCGGTATGACCGGTACTGCAGTAACTGAAGCCGGCGAGTTCTGGGAGATCTATAAACTGGACGTAGTAGAAATACCAACCAACACACCGGCCAGCCGTAAGGATATGGAGGATTTGGTTTACCGTACCGTACGTGAAAAATATAATGCTGTTGCTGATGAAATTGTTAAACTAACCCAGGCAGGTCGCCCGGTGCTGGTAGGTACAACTTCGGTTGAGATTTCTGAGCTGTTAAGCCGGATGTTGAAGCTGCGCGGTATTAAACACAACGTACTAAACGCCAAGATGCACCAAAAAGAGGCGGACATTGTAGCCGAGGCGGGCCAAACCGGCACCGTAACTATTGCTACCAACATGGCCGGCCGTGGTACGGATATAAAATTAGGCGCCGGCGTTAAGGAAGCGGGCGGTTTAGCCATTGTGGGTACAGAGCGCCATGAGTCGCGTCGTGTCGATCGCCAGTTGCGTGGTCGTGCCGGTCGCCAGGGCGACCCGGGTACGTCGCAGTTCTTTGTATCGCTTGAGGATAACCTGATGCGTTTATTCGGATCAGAGCGGATCTCGAACCTGATGGTGCGTATGGGTATTGAAGAGGGCGAGGTGATCCAGCACTCTATGATCTCAAACTCGATAGAGCGCGCGCAGAAAAAGGTCGAAGAAAATAACTTTGGTACCCGTAAGCGTTTGCTGGAGTATGATGACGTCATGAACTCGCAGCGTACCGTGGTTTATACCAAACGTAAAAATGCGTTGTTTGGTCAGCGGTTAGACGTGGATTTGAATAACACCATTTTTGACGTGGTTGAAGATGTGGTTACCGAATACAAAGAACAAAATAATTATGAAGGGTTCCGTTTAGAGGTGATCCGTCTGTTCTCTGTTGATGTGGAAATTTCACACGATGAATTTGCAGGCATAGCTTTAAACGCTTTGGTTGATAAGACCTTTGCCGAAGTTACCGAGTTTTACAAACGTAAATCAGAAGCCATAAGCCAGCAGGCGGCCCCTGTTTTAAAAGACGTTTATAATACCCGTGGTAATATTATCGAAAACATCATTGTTCCGTTTACTGATGGCGTACACGCTTTACAGGTAGCTGTTCCGCTTAAAAAAGCGGTAGAGAATAATGGGTTGGAAGTGGTAAAATCGTTTGAGAAAAATGTTACGCTTGCTTTAATTGACGATGCGTGGAAAGAACACCTGCGTGAAATGGACGAGTTAAAGCAATCGGTACAAAACGCGGTATACGAACAAAAAGACCCGTTATTGGTTTATAAGTTTGAGGCGTTTAACCTGTTCCGCGCTATGCTGGCTACGGTTAATAAAGAGATTGTGAGTTTCTTGTTCAGAGGTGGTATTGCTGCACAGCAGGCGCCTGATGAAGTACAGGAGGCCCGCCCTCAGCCAAAAACAGATATGAAAAAAATGCGCACCTCAAAACCGGAACTGGTTGGCGACAGTGGCAGCGGCTTACCTGATTTTGGCGACACCCGCGAGCAGCAAAAACCAATGCCGGTACGCGTTGAGCAAAAAATAGGCAGAAATGATCCCTGCCCTTGTGGTAGCGGCAAAAAATACAAAAGCTGCCATGGCATAGGCCAGGCATAAAAACCTCATCCAACCCTCTTCAAACAGGGAGGGCTTTGAACAGGTAATTTAAGAAGCATGAAAAACGCATCCGTTTATAAAGCAATTTTTAGCAATATAGGCGGGTGCGTTTTTTTTATAGCTATTTTTGCGCCGGCGATAGCCTGTGCGCAAACCCGCGGTACGGTTGAAGTAGTAAAAGATGCGCGGATAGATACTTTAGCCGCTCACCGGTCAAGGTTAAGGGCGGCGGGGGCAACCGGTAATGCGGCAGCTTATTCAACCTCGGGCTACGGATACCGGGTACAGATCTACAATGGCTCAAGCCGGAAGGAAGCCTATGATGCGCAGGCCAGGTTTAACCAGCAATATGGCGATATGCGCACTTATATCAGCTATAGTGAGCCCGATTATAAGGTACGGGCCGGCGATTTTAGGACACGCCTGGAAGCTGAAAGATTAATGCAGGAATTGAGAGGTAAATTTACCGGCCTTTTTATTATAGCGGGGAAGATAAATCCCCCCAAAACAACTACAGGAAATGATTAAACAACGCATACAACAACTTTCTAAAGATCTTTTCAATGAAGTAGTGGCTAATCGCCGCCATATCCACAGCCATCCCGAGCTTTCTTTTCATGAAGTGGAGACTTCTGCCTTCGTCGCCAAAAAGCTGGACGAACTGGGCATCGGCTGGGAACGGATGGCCGATAATGGCCTGGTAGCGCTTATAACCGGCGAAAAACCATCAGACAAAGTTGTTGCGCTACGTGCGGATATGGATGCCCTGCCGATCACCGAAGCTAATGAAGTGCCTTATAAATCGCAAAATGCAGGCGTAATGCATGCCTGCGGCCATGATGTGCATACCTCGTCATTACTGGGCACCGCCAAAATATTAACCGAATTAAAGAGCGAATTTGGCGGTACCGTTAAACTCATATTTCAACCTGCCGAGGAAAGATTACCGGGGGGGGCCAGCCTGATGATAAAAGAAGGTGTGCTTGAAAACCCCAGGCCCGCCGCGGTATTAGGCCAGCATGTAATGCCTTTAATTGACGCCGGTAAGTTTGGTTTCCGGTCGGGGAAATACATGGCGTCTACTGATGAATTGTATGTAACTGTAAAAGGTAAAGGCGGCCACGGCGCACAGCCACAACAAAATGTCGATCCGGTGATCATCACCGCGCATATATTAATTGCTTTGCAGCAGATCGTTAGCCGCTTCGCGGATCCTAAAAACCCCACCGTTTTATCATTTGGCAAAGTGATAGCTAACGGCGCCACCAATGTTATCCCCAACGAAGTTAAACTGGAAGGGACCTTCAGGGCGCTGGACGAAGGATGGCGCGCCGAGGCCCACCTTAAAATGAAAAAAATGGCCGAAGGCATTGCCGAAAGCATGGGCGGCAGCTGCGAGTTTACGATCATGAAAGGTTATCCCTTCCTCATCAATGAGCCTAAGCTTACAGAAGCAACCCGCAGCCATGCCGAAGACTACCTGGGTAAGGAAAATGTGGTCGACCTGGATATATGGATGGCAGCGGAAGATTTCGCTTACTATTCCCAGGTGGCCGATGCCTGCTTTTACCGCATGGGCACCCGTAACGAGGGCCGGGGCATTACCTCGGCGGTACATACCCCAACTTTTGATATTGAAGAAACCGCTTTAGAGCAAAGCATAGGCCTGATGGCGTACCTGGCAGTAAAACAATTGGGTAACTAACTTATAGTTCGTGGTTCATAGTTGATGGATCATGTTAAATTCAACCATGAAAAAAAGCATCGTATCGGCTTTTAGCCTCCTGCTTTTAGCTTTAAGCTCAAGTGCGCAGCAGCATCGTTTTAACCCGGATACCCTGTTAACCGTAGTGATCGATTCGCCGGTAAATATACGGTCGCACCGGTTAAACGCCCAGGATTTCATCGACGCCGTAGTTGCCGATACCGGTTTTTATAAAGCTTTCAGAAACATGAAACGCTATGGTTTCATGGCTGCAAATGATATTTATACCTACGATAAACATAACCAGATTGAAGGCGAGATCCATCGCCGCGTAAAACATACCGTTGTGGCGGGCAGGCCCAAAACCGAATACCTGTTTAAGCAGGATAAGGGCAAAGTTTATAAGCGAAACGGCAAGTACGATCTTTATACCGTTGAGATGTTTGACTATATTTTTAACAATGCCTATAACTCCGCGTTCTCGGCGGCCGACCCGCTGGCGGGCGCAGGTAAAAACGGATCATACAAGGATAAATTGAAAACACTGATCTTTTCGCCGGGGCGAAAAGTTACCGGGATCCCGTTTTTAAGCGGCAAGACGGAGATCTTTGGCCCCGATATGCGGCAGTTTTACAATTATGAATTTGCCCGGGGAAAATACCTCGACTCGATACCTGTTTATCGTTTTAAAGTGATCAAAAAGCCCAGTACGGCTGATGGTGACGTAATGATTAAAGAGCTTACCACTATATTTGATATGCGCACCTTTAAAATACTGGGCCGCTACGTGGATATGCGGTACGGCAACCTTTTCTTTGATTTTGATGTGAAAATGAATATCGAACTGGTGCCTTATAATGACGAATTACTTCCGGCCAAAATAAGCTACCAAGGTAGCTGGAATGTGCCTTTTCATAAAGAGGAGCGGGCCAGCTTTTTGATCTTGCAGAAAGATTATCATAAATAATAAAATTATAAAAAGCCCTGCACCGGTCACCGGCGCAGGGCTTTTTTTATACTTGTCCGGCTTATTTTATTTGCCGCCTACTTCTTTCAGCATTTCTTTTACGGCAGCTTCCAGTTGCTGGTCTTCGCCGCTTAGTTCCTGGTTGTAATCGTTATTAACCTTGATATCCGGTTCCAGTTCATGATTCTCGGTGGGGTGGGTTTCGTTAGTGCCCCAGCTCGAGATCATCGGAATACCAAAGATGATAGAATTGTCTATCTGGTTTTCCCACCAAACCGCGGTGCCGGTGCCGGCTACGGGCATGCCGATGAGCTTACCCAGCCCCAGTTCCTTATAAGCATACGGGAACATAAACGCGTCAGAATAATTGCCCTCGCTCATTAAAACACAGCTTGGCTTGTCCCACTTATTGGCCGACTCGCCACCGGTTGTTACATGGCCCTGCGGCCTTAATGAGAAATAACGCTTGCCACCTAAAAAGGTAACCAGATCATCATGCAGCCAGCCGCCGCCGTTAAAACGGGTATCAACAATTAAGGCTTTTTTATTAATGTTTTTACCCAGAACCTTATCAAAGGCCGAGCGGTAGCTTTCTTCGTTCATCTCCGCAATATGCACATAGCCAACCTCGCCATGCGATAAGCTGTCGGTTAGATGCTCCATTTTACGTACCCAGCGGTCATACAGCATACCGTTTTCTGCGCCAATGGTTATCGGTTTAACAGTTTCGTTGTAGGTAGTATGGGTGGCCGGATCATGGAAAGTGATCAGCGTAAATTTATTGGCCTTGCTGTTTAATAATTTGGCCCAGTCTTCATCGGCAGTGATAGCGGTGCCATCAATTTTATCAATGATATAGCCTCTTTTCATTTTGGTTTTAGCAATACTAAACGGGCCGCCCGTGATGATATCTTTTACCAACAATCCGTCACCGGTTCTTGAATAATCATACAGCAAACCCAGGGCAGCGGTACGCTCGCCGTCGGGGAAGCTAACGGCATAGATCCCGCCGGTATGTGATACGTTAAGCTCGCCCAGCAGTTCGCTCAGCAGTACCTGGAAATCATAGTTATTGCTGATGTAAGGTAAAAACCTGGCGTAGGTATCATGGTAATAGTTCCAGTCTACACCCTGCAGGTTAGGATCAAACAATTTCTTTTTTACCTGTTTCCAAACGTGTTCATAAATATAAGCTCTTTCTGCCGCGGCGTTCAGCGTAAAAGTGGTGTTGATAGGCACCGGCGTAACCTTGCCGTCATCAACCCCAATGCGCATAATACCACCGCCCGACAGCAGGAATAACGCCCTGCCGTCTTTACTCATTTCCAACGAACCGCCGTTTGCATTTATTTCTGCCAGGATCCTGCTTTCTTTGGTCCGGGTGGTTAATACCCAAAGGTTATAACCTTTGTCAAACCTGGCCAGGTAGTATAGCTTTTCGCCATCTTTTGATAGTTGCGAATCGCCTATGCGTGATGACGCCAGGGTTAAACGCACGGTGCGGTCTTCCAGGTTCTCGAGGTTCGGTGAAAATTCAGGTATTGCCGGCGGCGTTATTTTTTTCTTTTGGGCCTTAGCCAGGCTGTCTGCCTTTGCAATGGCTTTTTTAATGTCTACCGAGTCTCTTTTTTCGATCTCCGTTTTTATGGCCAGGTCCTCTTTATTTAACAGGAACCTATCCCAGGCAGCCTGGTCAAAAAACATGGCAAAAACGTCGCCCTGGCCGCCGCGTGTAAGGTTTTTCATGCCTTGTTTATCGCTGGTCCAGTACATCATTTTATCGCCCATGCCAAAATGCGGGTTGTTATCATCAAAACCGCTTTGGGTTAAATTAACACGCGCTTTTGAACCGTCAGCTTTAATTAATACAATCTCGGCGGCGCCTAAAGCATTGCCCTCTGACGATTGCGCCAGGATGTATTTACTGTCAGCCGACCATACAAAGTTCTGGTCGCCGTCGGCATACGAAAAATTCACGTCCTCGGGTAATATGGCGATAGATTTTTTGGCGGCGATATCATAAACCTTAATCACATTACGCTCCTCCAAATAAGCTATTTTTTTGCCGTCCGGCGACGGGATGGGTTGAAACTCATCTTTATCGGTAGCAATAACCGGCTCGGTAGTTAAAGTTGTGGCAGCATAAAAATAGGGCTCGCTTTTATTGGCGATAGTTATTTTGTAGATATCCCATGACTGTTCATTTTCAACCGAATAGATAATACTTCTTCCGTCAAGGCTGAATTTGATCATGCGCTCCTGGTTAGGGGTGTTGGTTATTCTTTTTACCAAACCGCCTTCGGCAGCCGCGGCAAATATTTCGCCGCGGTATACAAAGGCTATCTCTTTCCCGTCGGGTGAGACCGCCATCTCGCTGGCGCCGCCCCTTACAGCAATATTTTGGGTTTGATCGCCGTTAAAATCGGCGTTGATGCTGATACTTATCTTTTGTGGTTTTTGACCTTCTTTTAATGTATAGATCTCGCCATTTTGAGTAAAGGCAAAGGTCCCGTTTTCAGCGCGCGACAGGTTACGTACCGGGTTTTTATCAAAAGTGGTTAGTTGGGTTACTTTACCCGGATTGGCCTCGGTAGCGCGGAAAAGGTTTTGATTGCCGTTACGCTCGCTTAAATAATAAAATGTGCCTCCGTTTCCCCAAAGTGGCTCACGGTCCTCGCCTTTATAGTCTGATACCTTGGTGTAAACATTCGTTTTGGTATTGTATATCCAGATGTCGCGGGTTATGGCTGACGTATGGTGCTTGCGGTAAGGGTTTTCATAACCCTTGCTGTCCTGGAAAATAAATTTATCGCCAGCTTTGTTAAAATGCACAAACTCTGTACCCGCCGCGTTCACCATAAAGCTGCGGCCGCCTTTAGTAGCTACTTTATATAATTTGGTGAAATAGCCATCTTCCGGGAACCTTACCGAACTGGCAATGTCATGCCTGCGGCCGCCAAAATAGATCGTTTGATCATCTGCCGAAAACTCATTGGGGATATCACGGCCCGAATCAAACGTCAGCCTTTTTGCGGCGCCGCCGTCAGCCGGCATGGTGTAAACATCAAAGTTGCCATAACGGTCGGAAGCGAAGGCGATGGTTTTGCCATCATGGCTCCAAACCGGGTAGCCGTTGTAAGAGCTGTTGATCGTCAGCGGTATAGCGGAACCGCCGGTTGCGGCAACTTTGAAGATATTGCCCTTGTATTCAAAAGCTATCCAGTTACCATCCGGCGAAATTGCCGGTTGCTGCATCCATAAAACATGACTTTGTGCAAAGCAGCGGCACGCAACAAAGCCGATTAATAAAATAATCAGGGAGAATTTTTTCATGATAAGTTAATTTCAAGGCACAAGATAAAGAAAGTGAGGTTAATTAGCAACTGGGTACAGACACCAGTAGCAAAGGGTTTTATAAGGCGTTGGTTTTCCTCTTATTCACATTTTTAACCTGCTGGTATCCATACTAACAACATCCGCCCGCTCAATCGCCGCGGGGTGGCTTTGTTCTTTTCCTTGATGAAAAGAACCAAAAATCAAGTCAGACGGGATGCTTCTTTGCCGCACCTGGCCTTATGCGCTGCAAAGCCGGTAAAACCTCGGGCGCGGTCCTTTTGCCCCCTGTTGTCGCGCAAGCCACCGCTTCAGGCAAAATTACCAATGCCCGTGCCCACGCACAATCCCGCTTGTTTTACCGCCTTTCGCCCGAAGCTGCCCGTATGACGGTTTTAGACTGAACCAACATTTATTTTGTTTTTAATAATGAAAAAAAGCGCAAAGGCCTGTCAGCACGCCGAGCCGGGAGTATGGCCTTGCGGGCGGAAGTGATCGGGCTGACTTGATTTTTTGGTTACTTTTGGATCAAGCCAAAAGTAACAGCCACCGCGGCAATTGAGCGGGGCAAGCCATGCTCATCAGAGGCCTAAAACGCGTTTATTACAACTTTCTGCTTATCAAGTTTGAATTGCTACACAATGCTGCAGTGAGGTAATTAAGGTAACAAAGCCTGATTTTTTGAAACAAGCTTTTGTTACCTTAAAAGGCATCTTAAAATTCAGCGTTCTTCGGGAACCTTGGGAAAGGGATAACGTCGCGGATATTACCCATACCGGTAACAAACAATACCAAACGCTCAAATCCCAAACCAAAACCGGCATGCGGGCAGGCGCCGAAGCGGCGGGTATCCAAATACCACCAAAGCTCGTCTTTAGGGATGCCCATTTCGTCCATGCGGGTTTCCAGCTTATCCAGGCGCTCTTCACGCTGGCTTCCGCCTACGATCTCCCCGATACCGGGGAACAGAATATCCATAGCGGCAACGGTTTTACCGTCGTCATTTTGGCGCATGTAGAACGATTTGATCTCTTTGGGATAATCCGTAAGGATAACCGGTTTTTTAAAGTGTTTCTCTACCAGGTAACGCTCATGTTCTGATTGCAGGTCGGTGCCCCAGCCGTCAACCGGGTATTGAAATTTTTTCTTTTTATTGGGGGTTGATTCTTTTAAGATCTCAATAGCTTCCGTATAAGTTAAGCGCTCAAAGTCGTTCCCCAGGCAAAACTGCAGCTTTTCGGTCAGGCTCATTTCTGAGCGTTCGTTTTGTGGCTTTTGTTTTTCTTCTTCCAGCAAACGCTGCGTTAAAAACTCAATATCGTCTTTGTTTTTATCCAGGGCATAAGCGATGACATATTTCAGGAGCGCCTCGGCGGTGTCCATGTTATCGGTGATATCGGCGAAGGCCATCTCCGGCTCAATCATCCAGAACTCGGCCAGGTGGCGGGTTGTGTTCGAGTTTTCGGCGCGGAACGTCGGCCCGAAAGTATAAATATCGCTTAGCGCCATTGCACCCAGTTCGCCTTCCAGCTGTCCGGATACGGTTAGGTTAGTGGCACGGCCAAAAAAGTCTTGCTTATAATCAACCTCGCCGGTATCGGTTCTGGGGGTATCGGCCAGGTCGAAGTTGGTTACGTGAAAAGTTTCACCGGCGCCTTCAGCATCACTGGCAGTAATGATAGGGGTATGCAGGTAAATAAAACCTTTCTCCTGGAAAAACTGGTGCACCGCATAAGCCAGTGTATTACGAACCCTGAATATCGCCCCGAAAGTATTGGTGCGGAAACGCAGGTGCGCTATCTCGCGTAAAAACTCCAGGCTGTGTTTTTTGGGTTGCAGCGGATATTTCTCCGGATCACTGTCACCTAAAATTTCAATCGACTTTGCTTTAACCTCAACCGTTTGTCCTTTACCCAATGAGGCCACCAAACGGCCAAACACGCTGATAGCCGCGCCCGTGGTGAGGCGTTTAAGCAGGGCAGGATCGGTATTTTCAAAATCAACTACAACCTGCAGGTTATTATTGGTTGAGCCATCATTTAAAGCGATAAACTGGTTATTGCGGAAGGTGCGTACCCAACCCTTAACCGTTACATCAATATCCGGGGTTGTGCTTTCTAATAATGCTTTGATCTTTATACGTTGGCTCATTGTAAAAAATTTAGAGCCGCAAAAATACAAATATTTACTTTAATCGGCAGCCCAATAAGCGGCCGGCGTTATAATGATCCCGGTTTATTTTTTTATCCCAACCCGGAATACACCATTGGGGAAATAAGCCCTTATGGTATCAATGGCGATGTTGCCTGCCGGATTACTCAGTTTAAAAGTTAAACTAAAATGACCGCCTACACCGCCGGCGTTGGCAGAATAGCTTAGGGTATTGTTTGCGGTGCTGTCCAGGTTAAAAAACTGGGGCGGTTTTAAATTAGTGTTGTGCCTGATATAACCGGCGACAATATTTTTCATGGGCAAGTTCACCACGGTCGAATCTGCATGAAACGGAAACTTGAGTATCAGTTCACGGTCGCTTTTAAAGCTTTGCAGCGTAAGGGTGTCATTGGTAACGGTGGCTGTAGTTTTATTATCCTGCCAGCTCTTTTCATCGGCATAGCTGTAACTGATATCATACAAACCGGGCGTCATTACCGAGCAGCCGCAAACTTTAAGGCTGTCAGTTTTGGCACACGAAATAAAAAAAGAAATAAAAAACAGCGCGAATACGAATTTTTTCATAGATGTGATTTAGAGGTTTAGCTATTAGGTAGCTAAAATTACGAATATCTTTTTAATTAAAGAAGGCCACAAAAATATTTGCCGGCAGAGCGGAAAACCGAAGAGCAGGTGATCCGGTTTTGCTGATCCGCTCCTAAAAAAACTGCGAAAAACAGGAAATTTTCAATTGGTTAATTATCAATAGGTTAATAAAATAACAGGCATAGAAACCCTGACGAATACGGCTGATCCAAAGTGATCCGCTTTTTTATCTATCTGTTTAATTTTCAGTTATTTATATTTTTAGGGTGATCCGGGTGATCCACTTTTAAAAGTGGATCACCCGCACACAGGCGCCTGCATTTAACCGGCTCCGCTAAATAAAATATTCACTAAATTGACGATCCTATTTAAGGCAATGGATAATTGCCCTACATTTGCATTTTAACGCATGATACTAAAATCAACCATCGACCGAATAATGGAAGCCACAGATATTGTGGAGGTGATAGGGGAATTTGTGCAGTTAAAAAAGCGCGGGGCCAACTACGTGGGCCTGTCGCCGTTTGTTAATGAGCGTACGCCATCGTTCACGGTATCGCCGGTTAAGGGGATCTTTAAGGATTTCTCATCAGGCAAGGGTGGTAGCGCGGTTACCTTTTTAATGGAACTGGAGAAGTTTACCTATCCTGAGGCATTGAAATGGCTGGCCAAAAAGTACAGCATCGAGGTTGAGGAAACGGTTGAGACCGCCGAAAACAAAGAAGAAGAGAACCGCCGCGAAAGCCTGATGATCGTATCCGGGTTCGCCGCTAAATTTTTTCATGAAAGCCTGCTGAACACCGACGAAGGAAAAGCTATCGGTCTGAGCTATTTTAAAGAGCGCGGCTTCAGTACCGAGACCATCAAAAAGTTTGAGCTGGGCTACTCGCCCGACCAATGGGAGGCCTTTACCGGCCAGGCCCTGAAAGAGGGCTACCTGGAAGAGTTTTTGACCGAAAGCGGATTGTCTGTTAAGCGGGACAACGGGTCGCTGTATGACCGTTATCGCGGCCGGGTGATGTTCCCCATCCATAGTTTCACCGGCAGGGTTATCGCCTTTGGCGGACGTACGCTGAAAAGCGACAAGAATGTACCCAAATACGTTAACTCGCCCGAGTCTGAGATCTATCATAAATCCAACATCTTATACGGGCTTCACTTCGCCAGAAAGGCCATTCGTGAAGAAGATAACTGTTATTTGGTTGAGGGTTATGCCGATGTGATATCAGTGCACCAGGCAGGGATCGAAAACGTGGTGGCATCATCGGGCACGTCATTAACTGTCGAGCAGATCAGGCTGATAGGCCGCCTCACTAAAAACATCACCATTTTATATGATGGGGACGCGGCAGGTATCAAAGCCGCGGTACGCGGGTTGGACCTGATCCTGGAAGAAGGACTGAACGTAAAAGTGGTGCTGTTCCCGGATGGACATGACCCCGACTCGTACGTGCGTTTGGTAGGCACGGCCGGGTTTAAGAAACATATCGATGATAACAAGAAGGACTTCATTCTTTTCAAAACCAGCCTACTATTAAAAGAAGCCGGTAATGACCCGATAAAGAAATCAGAAGTGATACGGGATATTGTGGAGAGCATAGCCAAGATCCCCGACTCTATAAAAGCATCCGTATTTATCAAGGAATGCAGCCATATATTGCAGATAGATGAACGCGCGTTGCTGTCTGAGCTAAACAAGATGCGGCAGGCTAAGGCCAAAAAGGATAGTCAGCAACCCAATGGCCGGATGATAACCCCGGTTGAGGACTACCCCCTGGTTGAAGAACCTGTTGAAGAGGCAAAGGAGACCTTCTCGCAGGAGAAAGAAATTGTGCGCCTGCTGTTATTGTATGGTAATAAGATGATTGACTGGGACGGGATAGCCAATACCTATATAGGCCCGTTTATGGTAGCTGAGCTGAACGACGTTGACTTTGAGCATCCGGCAGCTAAAGAATTTATCAGGCTTTACAGTAAAGAGGTTGAAAACGGCGTGCTGCCCGAAGATCAGCATTTTATTCACTATCCTGATAAAGACATTGTTGACCTGGTAGTTACCCTTATCGCTACCAAATACACCCTGAGCGAAAACTGGTATGAGATGCATAAAATATTGGTGAGCGATGAGCAGGCCAATATGAAAGCTACTATATTGGGAGCCATATTCCATTTAAAGAAGCATAAGGTTGGTAAAATGTTGCAAACCCTGCGCGATGAATTGCAGAATGCCGTTACCGATGAAGATCAGGATATCCTGCTTACCCAATATATGCGGATGAAGAAGGTTGAGAAAACCATATCTGACTACCTGGGGTCAGTAATTATAAAATAATGGCACTGCATAATGACCTGGGTCGGCTGGGCGAAAGCCTGGCAAAAACACACCTGGAACGGACAGGTTACGAGATACTTGACGAAAACTGGACCTACGGCAAAGCCGAAATTGATCTTATTGCATATAAGGACAAGGTTATTATATTTGCCGAGGTAAAAACCCGTACCGGTACCGGTTTTGGTGAGCCCGAAGACTTTGTGGACGTACGCAAGCAAAAGCTCCTGGCCGATGCAGCCGACGAATACATTTTTTTAATGGATCACCAGGGCGAGGTGCGGTTTGATATCATTGCAATTTTATTTAATAACGAAACCAATTATAAGTTAAACCATATTGAGGATGCCTTTTGGCCACCTGCTGATAAATTATGAAAACCAGATCATTATTATTTATTGCTTCAATAGCACTTGTTGCTGTTAGCTGTAAGAACAGAAATGCACAAATTAAAGACACCGTCTTTACTATTAGCCCTTTTAATGGCTATACCGAACGGGACGGCAAGCCGGTTAATGTGAAAGTAAGCTATCCGGAATCATTCAAGCCGGATTCGATTGTTTATTTATTGGATTCGGTAAAATTAGGATCAAGAGAGGACTCTACCGCTATCAGTTTCAAAACGGATACTTTACGGATGGGGATAAAAAATATAACAGCTAAGGTTTACAAAGATGGTAAGAGTAAGGATATAAAAACCGGGGTAGTTATAATGCCTGTCCGTATGCCCAGTAGTTATACCTATAAGGTGATCAAAAAATTTCCGCATGATACCACTGCATTTACAGAAGGATTATCATACGATGATGGTTATTTATATGAAAGTACCGGAAATGAGGGGAAATCCGAGATCCGTAAGGTAATGTTAGAAACCGGTAAAGTAGTTGAGCGCCAAAAGTTGGGCGACAAGTATGTTGGTACCGGCAGTACTGTTGTTGGTGATAAAATTTTGATGTTTACCATGAAAGATAAAATTGGTTTCGTGTTTGACAAAAAAACGGTTAAACCGCTCACGCAATTTAAGATTGGTACCGAGGCCTGGGGCGCTACTACTGACGGGAAGAAAATATATTTAAATAATGGCACTAACAGGGTATTGCTTTTAGATCAAACAGATTACCACCAGATTGGCTTTATTGATGTGTTTGATCATAACGCGGCTGTTAATCAAATAGACGAACTGGAGTATTTTAATGGTAAATTATATGCCACTATCAATCCATATGATACCATTATAGAAATTGACCCCAAAACCGGGGCTGTGGTAAAAGCCATCAATATGACAGATATCTATCCGGAAAAAGAGCGCCCTAAAGGTTTTGACGGTGATAAAAATGTATTAAATGGCATTGCTTACGATGCAGCAGGGAAACGCCTTTTTGTAACCGGCAGAAAATGGCCTTACGTATACCAGATTGAAATTGTAAAGAATAATTTATAGACAATAAATCAATAGCCTTAATAGTCAAAGCGTAACAATGATTAACAAGAAATTAAAACTACCTGTACTGACAGCAATTGTTGCTTCGACGGTGTTTGGTTGCCATAGCGGCAACCAGCAGGATAAGGGCATAAGTATAACACCTGAAGCCGGGACACTATATAAAACCGGTGACAAAGTAGCTGTTAAAGTAGCTTACGGAAATATAAAGCCCGACTCTATAGCTTATTTGATTGATTCGGTAAGAATTGGTTCGGGTAAAGATTCATCCGGTTTTTTTGTTAAAACGGATAGCCTTTCGCTGGGCCCCAAAACAATAACCGCCAAGGTTTACCAGGGTGGCAAAAGCCAGGAGATATCAACCAATATTGTTTTGGTTCCGTCAAAGGCTCCCGAGGAATTAACCTATAAAGTAATTAATAAATTCCCGCATGATACCTCTGCATATACGGAAGGGCTGTTGTATCAGGACGGTTACCTGTATGAGAGTACAGGTAATGAGGGGCATTCTGATATCAGGAAAGTAGATCTGCTTACGGGTAAGGTAGTGCAGCGCCAAAAGCTGGAAAAAAAATATTTTGGTGAAGGAAGCGCTATTATCGGCAATAAAATCGTAATGTTTACCTACAAAAATAAGGTCGGTTTTGTATTCGATAAAAACACAATGAAACCATTGAGCCAGTTTGTTAACAACGTTGGTGTAGAAGGCTGGGGGGTAACCTTTGATGGTAATAAAATATACCTTGATGACAGCACTAACCGGATCTGGTTCCTGGACAAAAACACTTACAGGCAAATAGGTTTTATTGATGTATATGATGAAAAGGGCCCTGTATCCGAGGTAAATGAGCTGGAGTATATTGATGGTAAACTATATTCAAATGTTTATACAACAGATATGATATTGGTTATCAATCCTAAAACAGGGGCCGTGATGCAACGTGTAAATATGGCAAACCTTTGGCCGGAGGCACAGCGCCCGGCAGATTTTGATGGCTCAAACAATGTACTAAACGGCATAGCCTGGGACGCAAAAGGCAAACGCCTTTTTGTAACCGGTAAAAAATGGCCCTGGGTTTACCAGGTTGAGTTTGTAAAGAAATAGCGCTAATCTCTCAAAGGAGAGTCGAATAGCATAAATAAAAAGCCGCTTTGGATTTTCAAAGCGGCTTTTTTGTAAACATTGTTTCCCTGGAGGGGCGAGAATCTATCTCCAGGCTTTATATTGATTGATCAACCCATTTGTTGATGAGTCATGCGATGATATTTCATCATTGGTTCGTAGTTCGGGTAATATTTTTCCGGCCAGTTGTTTGCCCAGCTCGACACCCCATTGGTCAAAGCTGTAAATGTTCCAGATGATACCTTGTACAAATATTTTATGCTCGTACATAGCTATTAGCGAACCCAGGCTGCGTGGTGTAATTTTTTTAACCAGGATAGAGTTGGTAGGGCGGTTGCCTTCAAACTCTTTAAACGGCGCCAGTTCTTCAATTTCGGCTGCTGATTTACCGGCTGTTTTCAACTCGGCAACCACTTCATCATAGCTTTTACCATTCATCAACGCTTCGGTTTGTGCAAAGAAGTTTGATAACAACATGGTATGATGCTCACCCAGCGGGTTATGCGACTGTGCCGGAGCGATAAAATCGCACGGGATCAATTTAGTTCCCTGGTGGATCAACTGGTAAAAAGCGTGCTGGCCGTTGGTGCCCGGTTCACCCCAAATAATAGGGCCGGTTTGGTATTCAACCGGTTTGCCGTTACGGTCGACATGCTTGCCGTTGCTCTCCATATCGCCTTGCTGAAAATAAGCAGCAAAACGGTGCATATACTGGTCGTATGGTAAGATGGCGTTGGTTTCGGCATCAAAGAAATTATTATACCAAATACCTACCAGGGCCAATATGGTTGGTATGTTTTGTTCGGGCGCGGCAGTTTTAAAGTGATTATCCATGGCATGGGCGCCTGCCAAAAGTTCGGTGAAGTTTTCAAATCCTACGCTTAAAGCAATTGATAAACCAATAGCGCTCCATAAAGAGTAACGTCCGCCTACCCAATCCCAAAACTCAAACATGTTTTTGGTATCGATACCAAATTTGCCAACACCATCTGCATTGGTTGACAGCGCCGCAAAATGTTTGGCTACATCGTCATCCTTGCCACCGCTTTCAATAAACCAGTCGCGTGCGCTATGGGCGTTGGCCATGGTTTCCTGGGTAGTAAAAGTTTTTGAGGCGATCAGAAATAAAGTGGTCTCGGGGTTTAATCCTTTCAGCGTTTCAACAATGTGTGTACCGTCTACATTTGATACAAAATGCAGGTTTAAATGGTTTTTGTATGATTTTAACGCTTCGGTAACCATTACTGGGCCCAGGTCTGAGCCGCCAATGCCAATATTCACCACATCGGTAATAGCTTTGCCGGTATAGCCCTTCCACGATCCGGAGATAATAGCTTCACTAAACTCTTTCATGTGTTGCAATACGCTGTTCACATCGGGCATTACATCTTTACCATCAACATAAATAGGTGTATTACTACGGTTACGTAAGGCAACATGCAATACGGGGCGGCCTTCGGTAACGTTAATTACTTCGCCGCTAAACATAGCGTTAATTGCATCATTTAACCTACATTCTTTAGCCAGTTGTAGCAATAAAGCTATAGTTTGGTCGGTAATGCGGTTTTTTGAGTAATCCAGCAAAATTTCTTCAAACTGGACAGAAAATTTAGCAAAGCGTTCACTATCAGCATCAAACAATCCTTTGAGACTTTGTGACACTACGTCGATGTAATGATCGGCCAGGTATTTATAAGATTGGGTGGTGGTAAAATCAATATTTGGCAGCATAATTGGTTAAGTTTTATAAGCAAAAATAGAATTTAATATCAACGCACCTATTAAATTTTAAACTATGTGACACGCGTGTTATTTCAACACAATTATAAATGGTTTGTTTTTATTTCATCAGAATGTAATATTCTTAACAATAAGGCAAATTTAGTATCATATTTAAAATTATTATTTAATATATTTGAATTACTGACGGTTAAATCAGTTATTCATCACCATTTTATTAATCGAACTTAAAGGGGGCTGTATCATGTTTGAAAAACTTTTTATGCTTGTAAAAAATAACGCCGGGATGGCAGTTGTTGAAAATCCGGTAATTCCGGCTAAATATCATGAGGCGGTGATCAATGACGCGTCAAGCTCAATCATTGAAGTACTAAAGGGTCAGGTAGAAAACGGTAAGCTAAAGGACATGATTAAGTATTTTCAGTTCCCGGGGATCTACAATAACCCGCTTATTGATACTACCGTTAATAAATTTGCCAATAAACTAAATAACTTCTACGATATTGAACCGGTACAGGCTTTGCAGGTAGCAAAAAAACTGATCCCGCCGGTGATGCAGGAAATGATCCAGCAATCAAAAAGCGAGCAGAATACAGATTTTGCATTAAGTAAGTTATTGAGCATGCTGGGCGGTAATTACAACCCGAATAATCTGGCTGGCCAATCGGCTCTAGCTTAAGGTACACTATATATCATGAAAGCCTGCTTACCGTGTAAGCAGGCTTTTTTTTGCCCTGTTTTTTCTATATTTGCGCTATGACTAAAGAACAGATCCAGGATTTAAGGGATAGATTAATTTCCCTGAGGAGGCATCTTTGACATCGACAAGAAGCTTGATGCATTAAAAATAGAACAGGATATAACTGTAGGCCCTCATTTTTGGGACCACCCCAAGGAAGCCGAAAAGGTTTTAGCATCCATCAAAACAAAAAAAGTTTGGACAGACGAATACCAGAAAGTAGCATCAATTATTGATGATACCGGCGTTATGTTTGATTTTTTTAAAAGCGGCGATGCTACCGAAGCCGAAATGCAGGAACAATATAACATCGCTATCAAAGCCGTTGAGGAGCTTGAATTTAAAAACATGCTCTCGGCCGAAGAGGACCAGTTTAACGCCGTGCTGCAAATAACAGCGGGTGCGGGTGGCACCGAAAGCTGCGACTGGGCCGGCATGCTGATGCGGATGTACATTATGTGGGGCGAAAAAAACGGCTACAAAGTAACCGAGCAGGATTTCCAGGAAGGTGAATCTGCGGGTGTTAAAACCGTAACCCTGCAGCTGGAAGGCGATTTTGCCTACGGATATTTAAAAGGCGAAAACGGCGTTCACCGTTTGGTACGTATCTCGCCGTTTGATTCAAACGCCAAGCGCCATACGTCGTTTGCATCGGTATATGTTTACCCGTTGGTTGATGATACTATCGAGATAGATATTAACCCGGCGGATATTGAGTTTGAAACTTTTCGGTCTGGCGGTGCGGGCGGTCAAAACGTAAACAAGGTTGAAACCGCGGTGCGTTTATATCACAAACCTTCAGGTATCGTTATCAAGAACCAGGAATCGCGCTCTCAATTGCAAAATAAGGATAACGCCATCCGCTTACTGAAATCTCAGCTATATGAGATCGAAATGCGCAAGCGCCAGGAAGCCAGCAACAAAATTGAAGGTAATAAAAAGAAAATAGAGTGGGGGTCGCAGATCCGAAACTATGTATTGCACCCCTATAAATTAGTGAAGGACCTGCGTACAGATCATGAAACGTCAAACGCGGCAGCAGTGCTGGATGGCGAATTGAATGAATTTTTAAAAGCTTACCTGATGGAGTTTGGCGGGCCTAAGGGGTAAAATATTTAATCATCCTGTCATTTCGAACGAGGAGAAATCTTAAACGCCATGTATATAACTAATGCATGGCGTTTACTTTTATATCGTTAAAGATTTCTCACTTCGTTTCAAAATGACAATGAAAAGAATGAGAGAAAGGTTTATACTTGTATAAACCTTTTATTATGAAACTCCTTTACCTAACTTTGCTGTTAATGGCTATGGTAACTATGTCTTATGCTCAGGGCACTGCACCTGCTATTCCGTTATATCCTGATGGCGTTATCAATTCAAAACCAACACCGGCCACTTATGTTGAGGCAACCAGTGCAGATACACATATCTCCAAAGTCAGCATCCCTACTATAATACCATTTTATCCTGAAAAAGGTAAAGCAAACGGCACGGCCGTAATTATTTGCCCGGGTGGGGGCTATGCTATTTTAGCCGCCAGACACGAGGGCTATGCTGTCGCCAAAGAATTTAACAAAATCGGCATTACCGCTTTTGTATTAAAATATAGGTTGCCAAGCGATGAAATAATGGTTGATAAAACTATCGGCCCATTGCAGGATGCGCAGACCGCTATCATGATCGTTCGTAAAAATGCTGTGGCCTGGGGCATTGATCCGTCAAAAATCGGCATCCTTGGCTTCTCTGCCGGTGGCCATCTTGCAGCCACTGCCGAAACTCATTTTGATAAACCTGTTATTGATAATAAGGGCATCAGCCTGCGCCCCGACTTTGCGGTGCTGGCTTACCCGGTGATAACCTTTGGCGATAAGGGGCATAGAGGTTCGAGAGATAATTTATTAGGCCAAACACCAACACAAGAACAAATAGATCTGTACAGTAACGAAAAACAGGTGACAGCAGCTACGCCGCCAACCTTTATCATGCAGGCAACCGACGATGGGGGGGTACCCGTACAAAACTCCATTATGATGTACGAAGCGCTGCTTAAAAATAAAGTAAAGACAGAGATGCACCTGTTTCAGGCTGGCGGGCATGGTTTTGGGCTGATTAATCCCACCAGCCCCGAGCTTTGGTTTAACTGGTGTGCCAGCTGGCTAAAAACTAACGGATTTTAATTCGACACAAATAGATTTTCAAAATATAAGCCATGAGAAGACTGATCTTTACCTTTTTTACATTTGCCGCATTATCAACGCAAGCACAGGAAGTTAAACAAATTCCATTATATCCTGATGGCATACCAAACTCAAAGCCAACCCCGGCTACTTATGTAGAGAACGATGCCAATGGCTGGGCGCGCACCGTGAGCATACCAACATTAATACCTTTCCCGGCTGATAAAAGCATTGCTACCGGCACCGCTATTGTTATTTGCCCCGGTGGCGGATACGGCGGCCTGTCAATGGATAACGAAGGTACAAGCATAGCCAAAGCCTTTAACCAGATTGGTGTAACCGCTTTTGTGTTAAAATATCGCCTGCCAAGCGACGAGATCATGATTGATAAAACTATCGGGCCGTTACAGGATGCGCAGGCGGCTATACAAATGGTACGCAGTAAGGCTGCCGCCTGGGGCATCAATCCTGCAAAAATCGGCATTATTGGTTTTTCGGCCGGCGGGCACTTGGCTTCGACTGCCGAAACTCATTTTAAAAACGTGGTGATACCCAATAAGGATAATATTAGTGTACGCCCTGATTTTGCTATTTTAATGTACCCGGTTATAACTTTTGGCGATGTAACCCACCAGGGTTCAAAAGATAATTTGATAGGTAAAAACCCCCCGGCTGCTTTGGTTGACCTGTACAGCAACGAAAAACAGGTGACCCCCGATACTCCGCCAACATTTATTGTAATGGCCGAGGATGACGGCACCGTACCGGTTGAAAATGCCCTGTTGTTTTATAACGCTATGATAAAAGCTAAAGTTAAAGGCGAGCTGCATATCTACCAGGCAGGCGGTCACGGCTTTGGTATCAATAACAAAACCAGTAAAGAAAAATGGTTTGACTGGTGCAAAAGCTGGCTGAATAATAACGGATTTTGATAGTAATCCGGCGCGCCGGGGTAATAGCGAAAACATATTAACGTTAGATTGTTTTATATTTATATCAATACCACAACCTTTTAATTATGCTGATCAAGAAAATCCTCATCGGAATAGACAATAGCAAATTTGCCGAACACGCCGCAGAATACGGGTTTGACATTGCCCATAAATTTAAAGCTAAAGTAGGGCTGGTGCACATTGTTGAGCCAGTTGTGACGCCATACATCAACAGCGGCGACCCGATGCTGGGTAGTTCTGATATCGGGGTTACAAATATTGATCTTATTAATATCCAGGACAAGGCTGGAAAATCCATGATAAATGATGCCATAAAAAAGTTTGGCGATGACCTGGATATTACGCAGTACGAAGAGTTTGGGGATACTGCTGATGGAATAATTAACTGCAGCAAAGAGTTTGGTGCAGACCTGATTGTAATAGGTACCCATAGCCGTACGGGTATCGACCGGCTTTTAATGGGCAGTATTGCAGAGCATGTGGTTCGTCACTCAGAAGTGCCGGTGCTGGTAGTGCCTTTTCACGAGTCGGATAGCGAGTAAGCCCCGGGAGAAATATTCAAATAACACCCGGGATTTTTCCGGACAGGCTAGTAAAGCAACCTGAATTTAATGGTATGCTCTATAGCCTTTAACTGGTTTAATACTTCAGTATCATAACCTGTATTTACATCCGTAATTACATAGCCTATTTGCTCGTTGGTCACCAAAAACTCGGCAACTATGTTGATGTTGTGACGCGCAAATACGTCATTTATTTTGGCTAATATCCCCGGGACATTTTTATGAATATGGATAAGGCGGTGCGCATTGTTAATACGCGGCGGTTGCAGATCAGGGAAATTACAGCTGGTATGCGTTTTACCCTCGTTCATAAAAGCTATTACCCGCTTTGGTAAAAAGTCGTCGCTGCGCGGATTATGTTTGGGGTCATCAAAAACAATAATGCCGTTCTCGCAAGCTGCCTCTGCCAGTTTTCGATTTGCTTTTCCAAAGCAGCCAATAACTTTTAGTCTGCCCGCATTTTGAACCTGCTCCGGCGTTGGCTGGTTATCTTCATCGCAAAGTAATACGCCGGCTTCATCAAGGTATTTATCTTCAATACTTTCGCGCTGGCGTATATTGTAGCCTTCCTTTTGCATCTGCGTTAACGCATCTTCCTCAACATTACCTATTACCAGGCATTTAATACGGTTTTTAGGATATGATATGGCGCGCGGCAGTTTGTTGATATACAAAAACTCGTCAAAACTGGGTGTAATATGGTCGGCTTTTTCTGCCACGGATTTGCGTTCGATATTTTCTGTAAAGGCAAAGAATTTTTTTATCATACCCGATTCCTTCAACTGGAAATCAGAATAACCATCGCCAATGCCATAAATATCGCCTTCCAGTTTAAGTTCTTTTAGTAGTTTTACCTTACCACCTTCCTGGGATAACGGGTTTTCACGGTCATAGCCTGTAATATTACCAGCCTCGTCAAACTCAAAAGTATTAGCGTAAATATTTTCCTTTTTGATATGGTATTCGGTAACTACCGGTATAATAAATTCCTTAAATCCGCCGGATACGATCAATACTTCCTCCTGGTGGTTTTTAAAAAAGATGGTATTACGTGAAAATGAAGTTGAAACCTTTTTCTTCAGGTGTGTTATCAGCAGCTTTAAATGCTCCCGGTTAGCTTGCAGTAATTTAACACGGGCCTCAAGGCTTTGGCTAAAAGACAATTTGCCTTCCATGGAAGCATTGGTCAAGTCCTCTATTTGCTGGTATATTTTTTCCCTGTCGGGATGATTTTTTAAAGATATGCGGGCAAGCTCGTCTAACGCCTCAACTTGTGTAAATGTACTATCGAAATCTATTATAAAATACTGGCTCATGCTGCTTATATGCAAAAATATCCTCCCGTAAGCTAGCGGTACCATCGGGTCAGCAAATGTGCAATTTTTTGATTGGTTTTTTCGTTTCTTAGCGTAAGATTTGATAAAAATATAATTTCAAAAAACTTAATTAGTATTAAACCTTTTAAAAACCAGTGGTCTAATAGATAATTAAAAAAAGGAATAGCAGCCATGAAAAGATCAATTTATGCCGTGTTGGTAGTTTTATTTATATCAGGCTTATCAGCCTGTACCAGCTATGATTATTATGTTGCAGGTTTAAACCGGACCAATTTAAGCAGGTACCGCACTTTTGCGTGGATGCCGCCGGGCCGCAGCAACAACAACGCAACCAGCAATATGGCTGCTGATGCTAAAATAAAAGACGCTGCAACTGCAGCTTTGCAAAGTAAGGGCTTGACCCTAAACCAGCGCGATCCTGATCTGATCGTCAGCTATTCAACTGCGGTAGGTAAAGGCACCCGTACTTATTACTATCCCGAATATTATGGCGGCGGTTTTTATCCCGGTTTTGGCTTTGGCTTTGGTTACGGCGGCTGGGGTGGCTGGGGCGGTTGGTATCGCCCATATTACTATGCCTACGGTGCGCCGTTTATATACGGTGGCGTTGGGGTAAGCCAGGAAAGCTATAAAGAGGGCACTTTAATTATTGATTTGATTGACAGGCGCACCAGGCAAATTGTTTGGCGCGGCTTTGGCGTTGGCGAAGTACACCGCAATCCGCAAAAAAATATAGACGATATACCTGAAGTTGTAGCAGGCGTACTTGATCAGCTAAGTCTTGCGCCTTCATCTGCAGCACCGGCTGGCGGCCGTGGCGAAGGCCGCGGACCAAGAGGCAGGCGCGGTTATATTACACCGGCATCAAGCAGGTCGATATAAACTGTAGCGTGATATAACAAAAAAGCCTTTAAGTTTAGCTTAAAGGCTTTTTTGTTAACTAAAGTTTGATAAAGCTGCTTTTACCTGTTACACTATTGTTTGTAGTGTTAATCACCTGCACAAAATAGGTTCCCGGCAATAAACCGCTCACATCACCCTGCCACGCCGCTTGTGATGATGTAGTGGATTTTACCACAATACCACTGGTGTTGGTTACTGTTATTTTATAGGTAGCTGTAATTGTTTTATCAACCGGAGTTATGGCCAGATTTAAAACAGAACTTACCGGGTTTGGATAAACGCTGATATTGCTGTTGACCAAAGTATTATTAACCGCGGGTGCGTACATTACAGTTACCACGGTTGAGTAGGTTGCATTACCAAAAACGTCAATTTGTTTTAAACGGTACAGGTTTTGGCCCGAAACCGGGCTCGGGTCCAAATCGTTATAAGTGCCCCAGCCGGCTGATGTAAGGCTGTCTAATACGCTGAAGGTTTTCCCGCCGTCAACACTGCGTTCAAGAAAATAATGGGTATAGTCCGCTTCATTTTCTGACGTCCATGAAATTTTAACATTGCCTGTAGCTTTGCTGGTCGTAAAATCCAGCAAATGGACCACCAGCGTTGTACGCGGCCTGATAACCAGTTTAAATCGATTAGCTCCGGCAGTTGCTGCATCGCCGGTAACGTTAAAGCTATAAGTTTTGTTGGCTTTAATATCCAGCGAATCATTTTTATAAGCGTCTTTCAGCCATACATCATATATCTGGGGGATATTGCTCAATTCGGTAAGGCTTAGTTTATAAATACCCGCCGCATTAACAGTAACGTTTAAAGGGATAACCTGTGTCTGCTTTGAAAAAGGCAGTTGGTTGATAGCCAGCGCTCGGTTATCAGTTGATAAATTTGATAAACTGACGGCTCCGCTGCCCTTTAAATATAAGGCGTCCTCGTTTTTCCGGTAGCCTGAAAGGGCCGCATCGTTAAAAACAAATACATTTTCATCCTTGTTGATCGAGTCTTTTGATAACTGGAGGCGCATTTGCCGGGTAACAGTTGGCGTAGCTGCATTTAGCAGAAGTGATGTTGGATGGGCATTCACCTTGGCTGATTCATTGAATACAAGCTGCGCGCCGGTTGTTGTGGCGTGTACAAAAAAGCCCTGCCCGCTGGGAATGATATTAGTGCCCCCATTTGTACCCGTGCCCGTATTGGCGCCGGTATTTAAATAGGTAGCGTAGTTTTTGCTGGTAGCATTATAAATATAAATAGTTTGATCTGTATTTGGGGCGTAAATACCGTTGCTCATCGTTCCGGAAAATGCAGTATTCCAGTCTATTGAACAGGGGTAGGGGTTGCCCACCAGGTTGAAGCCCTCAAGATTACTGCCGTTTGGCGTTGAATAAGCCAAGTTGCTTGACCCATAATTGAACCAGTTTTTTACAATTATTTGTCCTTGGTTTACCCTGCCGGAAGTACTTAATACAACATCGCTTGGCGGGGTGCCTGAATTGGTGCCGTTATTGCCCCTGAAGAAGAATAAAAGCCCGTTGCCTACCGGCATGTTAAAATCGCCATCAACAGTGCCTGTTTTATAGGTAGGCGAATTGTTAATTTTGGTGACCGCCCGGTAGTTAGCATTAGGTAACGCATCCTCCCTATATAAATATAATGTAGGGCTTCCCGCAACATCAAAACCGTTTGTTGCACCGCCTGAACCGGTGATATAAGTGCCGCTGCCCCGTAAGAAGGAAAAATCACAATAAGTGTTAGGGGCAGAGGGCAATGAAACCGGCGACGAGATCAACCTGTAGCCGCGATAGGTAAGATCATTCCCTCCGGTGATAAAAGATTGCACATTTACATTGCCTGTTATCGCACCACTTGTTAACGGGCCGATATTTCCCGTTCCGGTAGCGGTAGACAGGATAGTTAAATTTCCATTAACAGCTAATACCGCCGTCCCGGCCATGGTTAAAAGGCCTGACGGTGCTATGGAATAGCTGCCTGTAGCGAGGGTTTTGGTACCGCTGTTGCCAAAGGTCACGTTTTTAAACAATATGCCATTGCCATTATCAGTACCATCATCATTTAAAGATTGTGAGCTGCCGGTAAACTGTACCGTGGCGTTATTGGTTAACAGGTCTACTTTGCCGTTTGATGACGACCAGTTGCCGTTTACGGTAATAGTACCGCCGGCAACCGTTTTAATGCCTGATGAGGAAAATAACAGATCGGTATAAGTACCGGAGACAACGGTTTGTGGTGATGAACCATAGTACTCAACGCCCACGTTCCAGGTTTTGCCTGCCGGAAGCGGGACCGTTGAAGTATTTTGCGTCCTTAGTATGCCGGTGCCGGTATTGGTAAATCCTGTCCCGGCAACCAGCGTATTTGATCCCATATCCAGGTTTCCGTTGGTTAAAGAAAGCGTTCCGGTTATAGTGTAGCTGGCCGATCCCGCGGGCATGCTTACACCCTGGCTGTTATTAACGGTTAAATTGTTCACTGTAGCAGGCAGTCCATTGCCAATGATCTGGGCGTTGGTGCCGCTAAAAACATAGTTGCCGTTTGTGCTGAACGTACGGGTGCCGGTGCATTGGATTGTGCCCGTTGCGCCCGACGCGGTAACACCGTTGTCATTATCTGTGAGCATGGTGCCCCCGGTATTTAGGGTAAATGTTCCGGTGGTACCGTCTATAACCGAGGCGCCGAAATTAACGGTGGCATTACTGTTTACCGCAAAATTTACCGCGCCGGTAAACGCGCCGCCGGTCTTCAGGTAATTTTGTGTGGATGTTCCCGCAAATGAAATTAAATTGCCGCCGGTAGTTTTTATTGTACCCCCGGATATATTAAAATCGCCCTTGATATTAAGATTTTCGGTGCCTGTAGCAGTATTATTTAATACCAAAGTACCCCCGGTTTGATAAAAATTGCCGCGCACCGTCACCGTTCCGCCTGCGGTGCCCAACTGGAGCGTACCGGTGCTGGCGCCGGTTGATGTTATGGTTAGATCATTTACACTTACCGTGCCGCCCAACGATATACCAGATCCTGCAACGTTTTGATTAGGGCAGTTCCAGGTAAAATTGCCAAAGGTTTGACTGATCCCGCCAATTGCTGTGATATTACTGGTGTACCCGATGATTTCGCAGGTCGACTGGTTATCCCAGGTAGCTGCAGGAATGGTACCGGGTGCTGTAGTAAAATTATGCTGATATTTTCCGCCGCTTTGAAAGGTAAGCGTACCCGTAGGCGTTATAGTACCTGCGTTGGTTATCGTGCCGTTAATGGTGGCCCCTCCGCTGGCGATGGTCAGCGTCAGCCCGCTGTTAACAACAAGCTGCCCGCCGGTTTGTACCACTATTTGATCTGCGGTAACGCTGGCCGTAACCGTAACCACATGTGTATTAAGTATAGAAATAGTATTTGCCGCCGATGTAGGGGTTAATGTAGCATCCTGCCATCCGGTTGTGCCGTTGACTGAACTTTCCCAAATGGATGCATCATTCCAGTTGCCTGATGTCTTGCTCCTGAAATAATCCGTTGTAGCTGTTGGTGTTAAATTGCCCGGCACATTAACCGTTACACTTATAGCAGCATCGGTAGCGGTAAGCGTAGGTAGTGGCGAAGTGGCGTTGCTTATAATTTTAACGCTGAGGGTTTTTGTTCCGGCTACCAGCGCAGCAGCTGCAGGTAAGGTAGCGCCACCATCAGATGAAGTGATCGCCACGGTATTGGTCACCGTAGTCACCTTGTTAAAATTGGCATCGACAGCATTAACAATAATATTAAAGGCCGTACCCCTGGCAGGAGGATTAGCTGTCCCTGATTTTCCGTCAATTGTCCCCGGGGCGGCAGTTTCTCCCGGCAATAATACCTGTAGTTGTGAATAAGCCCCCGCAACTACCGTAACCGATGGACTTGTACTGGTTGTTTTGGCTCCGTTTGTAATGTCGGTGGCAGTAACGGTGCGGGTGGTGGTAGCTGTTTTAAAAGTGAAGCTAAGTGTTTTGGTGCCCGATACCAATGGGGTATTAACCGGTAAAACCGCGTTAAGGTCATTTGACGAGATCCCTGCTATGTCTGTAACCGATGTAACGACGTTCCAGGCGGCATCCACCGCGTTAACCACAATATTGAACGGTACGCCCGCAACCGGCGCCGTTGGTGTGCCGGTTTTACCGGTAGTGGTGCCCGGTGCCGCGGTCTCGCCGGGAAGTAATAGCTGTAATTTTACAAATCCGCCAATGTTTACAGTTACAGCCGGACTGGTACTGACAGTTTTTGAACCGTCGGTAAAATCAGCTGCGGTAATTGTCGCCGTTCCGGGTGTTTTTAGGTTCACGGCGAAATTGGTTTTTGTACCGGCCACCAATGCTGCATTTGCAGGTACTGTTGCATTAGCATCAGTTGTTGTAAACGTAATAACATCGGTAACCGTGGTTACTTTGTTCCAGTTGGCATCAACCGCATTTACGATGGTATTAAATGCTGTGCCGGCGCTTTGCGCCGTTGGCGTGCCGGTTTTACCGGCGGCGGTTCCGGGTGCGGCGGTTTCGCCGGGAAGCAGTAGCTGTAATTTTACAAATAAGTCAGGCGTTACAGTAACAGTTGGGCTTGCGCTTTGCGTTTTAGTGGTGCTGGTAAAATCCTTGGCGGTAAGCGTTTTTGCCCCGGCCGTTTTAAATGTACAAACGAAGGTGCTTGTACCGCCTGCCAATGGGGCATTAGCGGGCAGGGCAGCATTTGCATCGGTCGAGACGAATGTTACCACATCCGTGCTTGAAGTTACCAGGTTCCACACGGCATCCACCGCGTTTACCGTAACGGTAAAGCTACTACCCGCCGTTTGGGCCGTTGGCGTACCGGTTTTACCCGTTGTGGTCCCCGGTGCGGCTGTCTCGCCGGGTAGCAATAATTGCAATTTTACAAATGCGCCTATGTTAACAGTAGTGGGGCTTGAATTTGCTGTTTTTGTGCCGTCGGTAACATCGGTGGCTGTTATCACGGCTGCGGTCGTCGGTGTTTTCAAGGTGACACTAAAAGTTTTGGTACCGGCCACCAATGCAGCGTTAGCCGGCGTTGTGCCGGCTGCATCGTTTGATGTAATAGCAACAAGGTCCGTAATGGTAGTTACCTTGTTCCAGTAAGCATCAACTGCATTTATGGTAACGGTGAACGCCGTACCCGCCGCCGCAGCATTTGGTGTGCCCGTTTTTCCGGAAGCCGATCCTGCCGCAGCTACTTCGCCGGGCATTAATAATTGCAGTTTGGCAAATGCCGCAGCCGCTACAGCAACCGTTGGGCTCGTATTGGCTGTTTTTGCCGACGTGGTTACATCGCTGGCAGTAATGGTCCTGGTGGTAGTTGCTGTTTTGTAAGTAAAACTAAGCGTCTGTGTTCCGGCTGTTAATGCCGTATTCGCGGGCAATACCGCATTCGCGTCGTTAGATGTGATAGCGGTTACATCCGTTACCGAAGTGACAACGTTCCACACTGCATCAACCGCGTTTACCTGGATGTTAAATGCTGCACCGGCTACAGGTGCGGTGGGCGTACCTGTTTTGCCGGTGGCGGTGCCGGGGGCTGCGGTTTCGCCGGGCAATAATATCTGCAGCTTGGTAAAAGCCCCGGTATTTACCGTCACAGACGGGCTGATACTGGCTGTAATGGCCGGCGCCGTAATGTCAGTTGCCGTAATTGTATATGTACCCGCAGTTTTTAAGTTAACAGCAAAGTTGGTTTTTGTACCGGCCACCAGGGCGGCGTTGGCGGGCATTACGCCATTAACATCTGTTGATGTAATATTTGTCACATCAGTAATGCTGGCTACCTTGTTCCAGTTGGCGTCAACGGCGTTAACGGTTACGTTAAAGGCTGTTCCTGCTACCTGGGCCATCGGTGTTCCTGTTTTACCCGTGGCTGTTCCGGGTGCGGTGGTTTCGCCGGGTAATAATAACTGGAGCCTGGTAAATGTACCCGCAACTTGCGATAGCTGGCCAACGTTTGCCCCGGCGGCAAAACCGGCTATTACACCCGTGCCAGATGTCCGGGTGATATTTGCAGCTGCTAACAGGGTTTGGGCGGTGGCCTGCACTTGCAGGCCACTGATTGTTAAGGTATTTGCCGTACTGTTTGCCCCGGCATTATAGGTAACGGTAACGGTGGTGCCCGTTACTACGGTGGATATTATAGTGATGTTGCCCGCGGCGGTCGCCGTACCGGTGCCCGACTGGAACTGCCAGTTAGCAGGAGTAGTTAATACAAAGGTTAAGTTGTTGCCTGTTGTAAAGTCGGCAGCGGCCACGCTTGAGATAACAATATTGCCGAGGGATGTAAAGGCCGCCGAGCCGCTGCCTGCCGACTTATCAGCAGAAATATTCAGGCCCCCGGTTGCGGTTGTTATAGCGGCTGTAGCTAAACAGTTTATATAAAAAAGGCTAAACAAAAACAGGCTTGCTAAAAAACGAAGGGGGAAATGCATATAATTTTGATGAATGATAGGTTTACAATTTTAAAGAGACTGTAAGTGTTATTATTTTAGCCTATAATAATACGATATTTTTTTCACTGATAATATTTTTTAGCTGTGGATTTACTGGCTATTGATAAAATTATTGTCATTAAATAAATTATATATGATTTATTATAATGATATTATATGCGATAATTAATGATTTAATGAATATTATTATTTTATTTCAATAAAAAACCAATTATTAATTTATTCTTTTGGTACCGCGGGTTAACAATCGTTACCCGCAGCAAAAGCATATTTCAGTTGTATTGATATTAACCTAACCGAAAACGCCTAATCAAAAGAAGATTTGTTAGATATTTTTTGCTTATTATATAAGTGCAATATAGTAATGGTTAATACCGCCAATGCAAATAGGATCACCCACGAGTCGATGGGGCATTCATCCGGGTCGCATGGCACGGGTGGTAGTTGCGCAAACAGTTTAATAACCGGGGCAAGCAAAAACAGGCAAATTAAAATTATTCTTTTTTTCATTTCTGGGATATTGACATTACAGTTTAATAAAAGTGTTTTTACCGGTTATAGAATCTTCTTTTGAATCCATAACCTTGATGAAATAAATGCCGGGCGATAATTCATTTACATCACCGTGCCATTCAGTACTTGATGAGATAGCTGTTTTAACTATAACTCCGGAGCTATTGATAATTGTTATTTTATAGTTGGGCGCTGTTTCTGTCGCCGTTTTTATCGCTAAGTTTATGGTGGTTGATGCAGGGTTAGGGTAAACCTTAATCCGGTCGCCGGCTATGTTATTGGCCGCGGGTTGGGCATACATTATATTTACAATATTTGAATAAGAAACATTGCCGACAAGATCTATTTGTTTTAAACGATATTGGTTAAGTCCCTTTACCGGGGAAGGGTCAAGATCATTATAGGTGCCTGAATTTACAGAGGTCAGGCTATCCAGCACCAGGAATGATTTGCCGTTATCGGTGCTGCGTTGAAGGATATATGTTGTGTAGTTAGCCTCGTTCTCTGCTCTCCAGGTTAATTTAACATCATCTGCGTTTTTACTGGCCGTGAAATTTAACAGGTGAACCATCCTGGCCTGGTTTAACTTTATTACCAGGCTAAACCTGCGTGAGCCTGCCGTATTAGTGTCAGCCGACACGGTAAAGTTGTACTTAGGGTTATGTTTGATATCAAGCGAGTCTTTTTTATAAGCATCTTTTAACCATACATCAATCACGTCGGGCATATTGGTTGCCTCGGTAAGGCTTAACTGGTAAGCGCCGGCACCCGCAACAGCAATATTTAAGGAGATCGCCTGTGATTTTTTCGGAAGCGGTAACTGGTAAAAACCCAATAACCGGTGGTTACTTGAAGTGCTTGACAGGTTGACCAAACCGCTGCCTCTTAAATAGAGAGCGTCTTTATCTTCTGAATATTCAGCACTTGCGGTGCTGTTAAACATTACAACGGTTTCGTCTTTATTGACAGAATCCTTAGCCAGTTGCACACGCAAATGCCTGTCAACCGGTGCCTCAGCAGCATTTAGCAGTAAGTTGGCGGGTTTTGCGGTTACTTTGGCGCTTTCATTGAAAATAAGCTTTGCACCTGCACCATTTGCCAGGACAAAGAAACCCTGGCCGGCCGGAATAATGTTTGACGCGCCCGGAGACCCGGCGGCCGTACCGCTGTTTGGCCCGGTGCTGGTCCATATCGAGTAGTTTTTAGTTACAGCGTTATAGATATAAACTGAATGCCCCAGATTGTACGCTTGTATGCCGGTGCCGCTATTGGTGGCGGTAGTATTGTTCCAATGCGTATTCCAGTCTATCGAACTGGCGTAGGGGTTACCGGCCAGGTTAAAACCTTTAATGGACTGATCAGTGCTGCTAAATGACAAGGTACCGGCGCCGGTATACCAATTTTTAAATGTTATAGTTCCCTGGTTCAGGTAACCGGTTTGTGTAAGCGCCAAACTATTTGGGGGCGTACTTGCTGATGTGCTGTTATTACCGCGATAAAAGAATAAAATGCCTGTACCGAGATATAACGGATAAGGCGAGTCGCCGTCAACCGTATTGATACTTGATGCGGGTGTGTTATTGATTTTTGTTACAGCCCTGTAATTTGAGCCGGATAAAGCTGTGTTAGGTATATCCTCGCGGTAAGCGTATATGGTTGGGTTACCCATAGCGTCAAAGCCATTTGCCGGCCCGCCGGCGCCTGTTAAATAACTGCCGCTGCCTTTTAAATAACTTAAGCTGTAAGCCCCGGTTGTGGTGGCCACCGGCGAAGAAAGTAAACGGTAGCCGCGATAGGTTAAACTGCCGCCGGTGATAAAACGTTCAACTTTAACATTACCCGATATACGCGACCCCTGCTGGATAACATCAACGGTTGCAGATCCGTTAACATCTGATTTTAAAGTTAACAGCCCGTTTCCTGCGGCTACCTTTGTAGTAGCATTGCTTAACTTTAATAAGCCGGTGCTTGAAACTGAAAATTTGCCGGAATGGGCAGTTAATAAATTTATCGGCGCATTGGTAGTGTCTGATCCTGTAAAAGTTACATTATTAAACAACGTGCCGGCAGTAGAATTATCTGTTACGGATTTTGATGCGTTTGCAGCAGAATTGTTAAATACAATAGTGCCGGCGCTATAATTAAATACCGAAGAGTTGGTATAATCGCCGTTAAAGGTTACCGTACCGGTGCCCGGCGTAAAACTGCCCGAATTGGTGAAAGCGCCGCCGACATTTAAAGCTGCCTGGCCTGGGCCGCCTGTAAAAGTACCCGCATTATTTAATGCGCCGGTAATTGTTAATGGATTAGTTCCCTGTTTGATCGTAGCGCCCGAAACATTGGTAACCGAGCCGGCCACCGTAATAGTTGAATTGTTAACCGTAAAATCAACAACCGGGGTGCTGTTTGCTGCTGTGGTTAAATTACCATCTATAGCCAATGTTCCGGCAGTATTAGGCGATTTGGTACCGGAGCCGCCAAAATTAAGGTTATAATAATGGGCAGTAGTGGTACCGCCGGGCTGGGGCAAATCAATAAACAGGGTTTGATTTGTGCCCGAATAATTGACGGTGCTGCCGCTGCCAAACGCAAAGTAATTAGTGCCCCCTGCTAAACTGAAAGGCGTGCTGCCTGTTAAATTCAAAGTTCCGCCGCTCATGCTTAATGAGCTTCTTATACCCGTACTGTTGCTGGTTACTACCCGTGCGCAGGTTATGGTGCCGCTGCTCACCAGTAAATTGCCCGGGCCAAAGCCGCCATTTGTATTTGTGGATGACACGATATTCAAATCGCCTGATAGCGTCAACGCGCCGGTGCCGGTCATGCTGAAGGTTAACCCGGTATTCGGCTGATTTGCCCCGGCCGGTATCACGGTGGCGACACCATCGCCGACATTTAATGTTGTTGCCGTTATCGTCCCGGTGCCTGTTATCGTTGTTGTAAATGTTCCGGCAGTATTACTTACTGACCAGTTGCCGGTTTGCGTAATAGCGCCGGTTACCGTAAGGGTTGAATTGACTGTAAGCGTAGGGTAACTCAGGGTGCCACTTGTATTTTGCGTGGTGCCGATAGTTATACTGCCGGCCGAGGCTGCAGCATTAATAAGCGGCTGATATTTATAGGCTACCGTTTTACCAATGATAACGATATCGCCCGCATTAGGTACAGCAGTAGCGGGGTTAACTGGGTTGGCTGCACTTTCGGTCCAGTTACCAGTATTACTCCATACGGCAGTAGTTGCTGATGTAGCGTTATTTGCGGTCCAGTAAAGTATCCTTCCTACCGCAAAATTAGCGGTGCTGGTTGCATACGTGGCGTGGGCTATATTGGTACCGGTTGTAAAGTTTTGGTCAGAGAACAGCCCGTTATTTATATCGAAAACGCCCGTTGAAAAGCTGGTTTGATTAAGATTGGTAGATGGTTTAACCACCAAAAAATAATAGTTATGGGTATTGGCCGACAATGGAAGGCCGGATGCGATTTGAAATTGTATCCCGTTATTGGTATTTGAACCAGAAACGTTTACAGAGGTAACAGTTGCCGGGGTATAGGTTGAACTGCCTGTATTAGATTTATATAAAATAAAAGATGAAAAAGGTTCGCTGCTGTTTAAAGTGCCTCCGCCGGTTAATGCGGTTACGGTTATTCGTATCCCCTGGATGGCCGGACTTGGAGCTGTTGCGCCGACCTGTATATCAAAACCAAATACTGCGTAAGAATTACCATCATTCCTGACAAGATTTGGAGTAATGCTGCTATTGCTGATCACGTTAACGGTAACCTGTCCAAAGGCATTGCTGTAATTGAGCAAACCAATGGCAGATAAAAATGTGGTGAAATATTTTAGCAGCCGTTTTTTCAATTCGCAATTGTGATTTGACCATTAGAGGCAAAAATTATGCTACGCCCCTTTTTTTTATTCCAATACCCGTGAAATGTCCTAATTAGACGGTATTAAAATTGATCGGGCTCATTCGTGTTTTAAGCGGGTAAAAAAATCAACAAAAAGTATAGAATTTATTCCCCGGAAAAGGGTGCAAATTCTACGTTGCCGGTTGTTATTTATGGTTTAACGATTGATTATGAGCCTCGTATAAATCCTGCTCTTTAGTTTTATCAAAATGGTGTTTATGGATGGCAATAATGTTTGAAACGTAAAATTTCATTGATGATTAAAAATGCTGTAACTTGTTACCCGCTTGTTATAACCACCAGGCGATATCAAAATACGTATATGAATAAAATTTACCGTGGTGCGTTATTGTTTGTGTTAGTGATGTTTGCAAGCCGGGGATTCAGCCAGCAAATACTGGTTACCGATGCAAAGAAAAAGGAGCTAAATAATATCGCTGTCGCGGCAGACAGTTCGTATACCAGAAGCCATCAACAGGCGCTTTCACTGGCAAACAGCCATAGCTGGTTAGTCAACAGGCGTACCCGCAGGGGCGGGCTGGTATCCTTACTAAATATAACCAAACTGGGGTTTCCGAAATATTTAACGACGCATGACAACGCGGCTGCGGCGGCTACCACCGGTACCAACCAGCTATATCCCGGTGGTTCAACCGGGTTAAACCTGACCGGGTCAAGCACCTTTTTAAATAACAAACTGGCCATGTGGGATGGTGGATGGGTATATTCTGCCCATCAGGAATTTGCGGGCAAGGTAATATCTCTTAAAGACACTGCGACTATATTGGATCATGCTACCCACGTGGCCGGAACCTTACTGGCAAAAGGCGTTTATGCGCCGGCAAAGGGCATGGCTTTTAACATGGGCACCCTGTTATCATTTGATTATAATAATGACGTGGCCGAAATGAGCCGCAACGCAGCCGGCTTACTATTATCAAACCACTCTTACGGTGATATTGCCGGCTGGGATTACAACGACGCCCAGTCAAGGTGGGAGTGGTATGGCTTGCCGGGTGATTCGGTTGATTATAGTTTCGGTTTTTATGATTCGCGTACGGCGGCCTGGGATAAAATAGCTTATAATGCGCCTTACTATTTAATCGTAGAGTCGTCAGGCAACAATCATGGATATCCGGGCCCAGACGTGGGTGCGACTTATTGGGGATATGCCAGCCGCACCAACCCAACCATTGTAAACAAAGGCCCGCGCCCGGCCACCATAAGCAGCAATACAAGCTATGATGTTATAGCTACAACCGGCACCGCTAAAAATATCTTAACAGTGGGCGCCATAAACCCATTACCCAACGGCCCCGCAAGTGGCGCCGATGCCAAAGTAGCCTATTTTAGCAGCATAGGCCCAACTGATGACGGGCGCATTAAGCCTGATCTTGTAGCCGATGGCGTTAATATTTTATCTACCAGCAGCAGTGGTCCCCAATCCTATACTGCCGAGGACGGTACTTCCTTTTCGGCCCCGAACGTTACCGGTTCGTTGCTGTTATTACAGGAGTATTATGCCCAAAAAAATAACGGGGCGTTTATGCGCGCCGCAACATTAAAGGGGCTGGCCTGCCATACCGCTATTGACGCCGGGAATGTGGGCCCTGATTATATTTATGGCTGGGGGTTGCTAAGTATGCCTGCGGCTACACAGGTTATAACAGATAATAACGGCAAAAGCCTTATCAAAGAAAATACACTGGCGCAGGGCCAGGTGCAAACTTTTACGGTTGTTGCGTCGGGCAATGGGCCGCTGGCGGCTACTATATCATGGACTGATCCGCAAGCTACCGCAACCGCCGACGGGGTAATTAATAACCGTACCCCCAAACTGATTAATGATCTGGATATCCGCGTAAGCGACGGTACAACTAATTATATGCCCTGGGTTTTAGATGTGTTAAATCCATCGGCACCCGCAACAAGAGGGGATAATATAAGGGATAACATTGAACAGGTTTATATCGCCAACGGCATACCGGGTAAAACCTACACAATTACGGTTTCGCATAAAGCGGTATTACAATCAGGCGCACAACCTTATTCGCTTATAGTTACTGGTGTGGGCGGCGCAACGTATTGCGCGTCGGCCCCTTCGTCAACTGCCGACTCGCGCATCAATAACGTCAGCGTGGCAAATATCAACAACACACCCGCCGCGGGTTGTACTTCTTACAGCGATTATACCAACCTTACCGCACAGTTGGAGCAGGGTAAAACTTACCCTTTAAGCCTAGCCCTGGGTACCTGCGGTAGTAATTTTAATAAGGTTGCAAAAGTGTTTATTGACTGGGACAACAACGGTATTTTTGATGCGGGCGAATTAGTTGCAACAACTAATATCATAAACGGAACAGGTACCTATAATACCAATATCACCATACCAACAACGGTAATACCGGGTAATTTTAGCCTGATGCGCGTTGTATTGACCGAAACCAGCGACGCCACTACCATACAGCCATGCGGTACTTATGCCAAAGGCGAAACCCAGGATTACCGGGCGCTGTTTTTGAAAACCAATACCGATGCCGGTATAAAAGCAATAGTTAACCCACAGGCCACCGGTACCTGCAGCGGAACCACGTCTATCACCGTTACGGTTAAAAATTATGGTGCGGGCCCGATTGCAAACATCCCGCTTACTGTATCAATTAAAGCGGCAGACAATACCGTAACCAATATCAGTGAAACCTATACGGCTACACTTGCACCATTACAGGAAGATAACTTTACTTTTAGCACCACTTTTAATTTTGTTGCCGGTGCAACTTATACGGTTACAGCCTCGGCAGCCTTGCCTAATGATCCTTTTAGCGGCAATAACCAGGTAGTACAAAATGTGACCATATTTACGCCGGGCGCACCGGTTAATCTGAGCGCGGTTTACTGTAATAATATCAATCAGCACATACTATCCGGCGGCGGCGACGGTACCTTGTTCTGGTATAAAAACAGCAATGATGCCTTGCCAATTGCCTACGGATCTGACGCGCTGACAGCGGTTGCGCCTGTAAACAATACCTATTATGCCGGTTTAAATGATTTTACCGCTACGGTTGGCCCGGCCACTAAAAATATATTTTCGGGTGGCGGTTATAACCAGTTCTCGCCGGCTATCAAAGTTTATACTGCGGTTCCTGTTATCATACAAAGCGCCCGGTTATACGTGGGTAACCCGGGGGTAATTACCTTTAATGTAACCGATGCCTTTGGCAAAGTGGTAGCTACTACCAGTATCAACGCCCAGGCAACCAGGTCAAACCCGCAAGCCGGGGCATTGCCCGATGACCCCAACGACCCTGGACGGGTTTATAATTTAAACCTGTTGCTGCCGGCCGCAGGTAGTTATACCATTACACCTGTTTATGATGCCAGCGTTACGCTATACCGTAATAATGCCGGTGTAACCGGCTACCCGTTTAAAGTGGGTAATATATTTAGTATCACCGGCAATGATGCCGTACAGGGAACGGATACCACTTACTATAAAGGATTTTACTATTATCTGTATAATATCCAGCTTAAAAGTGCAGGCTGTAAGTCAGCTGCCAGGCTGCCGGTAAGTTTATCCAGGCCGGTTATCACCCAATCAGGCACAACCTTAACGTCAAGTTTTGCCGGTGGCAACCAATGGTATCTGGATGGCCGGCCCATTGACGGCGCTACCGGGCAAACTTTTATGGCGCTGCAAAGCGGCAATTACCAGGTTATGGTTACGATAAATTCCGGCTGTGCGCTGCTGTCAGATGTGTTTAAATATGCGTTAACGGCTTTACATCCGGGTACTGATACCGACATCGGGCTGGTTACTTTTCCTGAGCCGGCAAGTCAGCAGCTAAACGTGGTTTTTACCGCCAAGACAGCGGATAACCTCACCCTGTCGCTGATACAGAGTAACGGTGCCCTAGCGTATACTAAAACACAAACCATATCGGCCGGAAATTTCAGTACGGTGATAAATGTAGGCAACCTGGCAGCCGGAGCTTATGTGCTGAAAGTTGTACTGGGATCGAAGGTGTATGCCGAGAAGGTGTTGATAATGCGGTAAGAAACGTGTATGCCGGCTTAAAATATTAAAATCAGCTTTGTCAATTTTTAACATTGACAAAGCTGATTTGCGATTACCCGCTATTTAAAAATGTACTTTATACCCAAGCCCGGCGCCAGGTCAAAGAACGGACCGGTAGCCAGTTCGACCCGAGGATTAAGATCAAGGCTCACGGCTATGGGCGAGTTGGGTATCAGGTATTCCAAACCTATGGCACCATCGGCGCCCAATAATAATTGCGGCTTGGTGTAAATCCGGTCATCGCCGTTAAAGGTACGGTAGGTGCCTGAACCAACAGAGCCGATGTGCGCGCCAAAACCATAATAAAATTTCAGTTCAGGGACATGAAATGCTTCCTGATGAATTTCATACAGGCCGGTAAAAACCACGCCGCTTTGCCTGAAACCAAGCAGGCCTTCCAGCGCTACGCTTTTATCTAAAAAATATTTGCCGGATATACCGTTTTCATAACCGCCGAATTTTAAACCGGCTGCTGCTTTATAGTCCTGCGCATTTGACCGCGCGGTTGTAAATAAAAAAGCAACTGCAATAAGTAACAGGTAAGTTGTGTTTTTCATGATACTATAACGTGAGTTTTTTTAATTTATGCTAAAGACATCTAAAAGACGGCAAGGTTTAATAACCGCCGGCACGTTTGAAACAAGCTATCAGTGTCATAAAATTTACTTACAATTGCGTAATAAAAACAGCTAAGTTTATATCAATGCAGGGCAGTATAAAACATCAGGAAACCATTGACTATTTTTTGAAAATAGTTTGGCAAACCGTAGCAAACAAATACAACGCCCTGGTTACTGATTTTGGGATAACCCAGTCAATAGGTTATTTGTTGATCAATATTGATGAAGAAGAAGGCACCACGGTATCGCAGGCAGCCGCCCTGCTTGGCTTAAAATCAACCAGCCTGTCGCGGATGCTTAATCAGCTGGAAGAAACCGGGCTGATCTACCGTGAATCAAATCAGGGCGATAAAAGATCAGTTAAAATATATTTAACCGCACTGGGTAAAGAAAAACGGCATCAGGCCCGCATTGTTGTAAAACAGTTTAACAATTATTTGAATGCCCATATCAGCGAAGCTGATAAGTTGTATCTGACGGATATGCTAAAAAAAATCAATCAGCTAACGTTAAACTACAAGCCTGACAGCCCCGATAAATAGCTTATAATATTGCAAACCCCTCAACGTTTGATATTTTAAATGTTAAAAAGTGTTAAGCTGCCGTTTTTGAATTATAAAAGAATAAATTTGCCCTTTGGAAACGTAATGAATAGGGTTGCATTAATAATATTGCTTTTTTGCCTGGGTTTTTCGGCCTGTAAAAAAACATCAGAAGGTGGTTTGGCAGGGTATAAGGCACAGGCGGCTATTGATGACAAGATCGTTGCCGATTATTTAAAAGCTAATCCCTCGCTTGTTGCAACTAAAATTGACACCTCGGGTGTTTACTATATTGTAGAGCAGCCGGGGACAGGTAATGATTTGTTTACCAACTCAACCCAGGTTACTGTGGGTTATACCGGAAGGTTATTACCAGGCGGACAAATATTTGCACAAACAAATGATTTTCACCCGTCGTTTGTATTGTCGCAGGTGATAAAGGGGTGGCAACTGGGGATCCCCCAAATTAAAAGGGGTGGACAGGTGAGATTGCTGGTTCCATCACGATACGCCTACGGGCCTGCCGCGCAACCGCAGCTTGGTGTGGTGTTTGGATTGAAAGACGGATTGCCGGCAAACGCGGTGCTTGATTTTGATATCCAGTTGTACGATATCGTTAATTAATAAACAACCGGCACTGAATTTTTCAGGACCATATATAAAATTAAATAGCTTATAAAGCATAGGCCCGCAGATTAAGAAAGTGCCGGGCTTTATGAAACATACATACAAATGAAACAAACTACTTTTACTTTTTTATTATTTGCTGTTATAGCCCTGGTATCGTGCCGTAAGGATAGATATGATCCAACCATCAATCAGTATGACGAGGACCAGATCAAAGCCTATATAAGTGCCAACGGAATAAGCGGGATGACGCGCGATACCTCTGGTATATATTATAAGATCATTAACCCCGGAAGAGATACAGCATTAAAATATTCAAGCAATATATCAATGGTTTTTACGGTACAGAGTATTGATGGTAAATATGTATCAACGGATACAATTGCCAATCATTATGATGGTTTCCTGGGCCATGTATCCTCTACCACTTATCCTCTGGGCCTTGCGGTAACGGGTTTGCAGGAGGCTATCTATAACAACCTTAAACATGCCGGCGGCATTATGCGGGTTATTGTACCGTCAAGGCTGGCTTATGGTGTTTCGGGCGCGGGAGTGGGTAGCAGTACCGTAACTACGGGCCGGATCAATGGTAATCAATGCCTTGATTATTATGTTCATATCATCGGCGACCAGGCTGCACAAAACGCCTACGATCAGTTGGTTATAAAAAACTATATAACCACTAACGGTTTAACCGGCATGAAGCAGGACCCTGATGGTTATTGGTATTCAATAGATGAGCCCGGGACAGGAACCGTGCCTATTACCAATAATAGCAGTGTTGTGGTAACCTATACAACATGGCTGCTTAACGGCACCATTGCCAGCCAGTTTAATGATGCAGGCGGTACGGGTTTTGATATACCCGATTTGATACCGGGCGTGCAAAGCGGGCTGAAAAAATATGGAACTGCCGGCTCGTTGATGACGTTTTTAATACCATCATCATTAGCTTATGGTAAGCTGTCAAGCAGTATCCCGCCAAATAGTATTGTAAAATACGGTGTAAGGGTAATTGGCGTTTCTCCCTGATTATTGATTCAGGGCGGCTTTAAAGGCTTTTAAACAGCGGTCGCGCGCGAAGGCGTGATCAACAATGGGTTTAGGATAGCTGCTGAAATCAGCATACTCCGGAACCCATTTTTTGATGTATTTAAATTCCGGATCAAAACGTTTTAACTGCGCATCGGGGCTGAAGATCCTGAAATATGGAGCAGTATCTGTGCCCGAACCGGCCGCCCATTGCCAGCCGCCTACGTTACTTGCCATTTCATAGTCGAGCAATTTGGCAGCGAAATAGCGCTCGCCCCAGCGCCAGTCGATCAACAGATCTTTTGTTAAAAAACTGGCGGTTAACATCCGGATACGATTATGCATAAAACCGGTTTCATTCAGTTCGCGCATGCCCGCATCAACCAGCGGGAAACCTGTTTCGCCCCTGCACCAGGCCTCAAACTGGCGCTCATCATTGATCCATTTGATCCGGTCATACTCCGGCCTGAACGCCTGGTCCACCGTTTTAGGGAAATGATGTAATATCATCATATAAAACTCGCGCCATATCAACTCATTAAGCCAGGTTTTTTCTGTGGCATTATTGGCATCAGTTACCAGTTTACGGATGCTGACGGTACCAAACCTTAAATGTATGCCGATATGCGAAGTGCCCCTTATAGCCGGGTAATCGTGTTTTTCGGCATAGTTATCTATAATAGTTTCATAGTTTTTACCCGGGATGTCCTGCCTGCTTAGCTCAAAGCCAATATCCTTTAAAGCGGGCATAGGCAGGGGCACTGTTTTAAGCAGGTTGTTTAAATATTTTTTTACGGGATAAGATCCCAGGTAAAAATCATTCAGCTTTTGCTTCCATTTACGGCTGTAGGGGGTGAAAACAGTATAGGGCCTGCCATCGTCCTTAGTCACCTCATCCTTTTCAAAAATTACCTGATCCTTGTAAGTTTTAAAGGCGATGCCCTGCCCGGTCAATAATTTGCCAATAGCTTCATCGCGTGTTTTGGCGTAAGGCTCATAATCATGATTAGTATAAACTGCCGCAACGTCGTAATCTTTTAAAACCTGTTGCCAGGCTTGGTCCACCGGATCATGAATTACCAATAAACTGCTGCCATGTTGTTGCAATTTGTTATGCAGATCAACAAGGGTATCATAAATAAAGGTTACCCGGGTATCGTGCCTGTTATCCAGCTGATTCAATATCGCCGGGTCAAAAATAAACAGGCATAGCACCGGGTTGCCGCTTTTTAAGGCATGATAAAGGCCTGCATTATCATCCAGCCGCAAATCCCGACGAAACCAGAAGATGGTGGTTTGTTGTGTCATTATTATTTAAATGTGTTATTGCTGGTTTTGACCCGGGATGTTCCGAAGTGTTCCGGGGTGTTCCGGAGTGTTCCGCTTCGTTCCGGGGTGTTCCGAAGTGTTCCTGGTGTTCCGCTTCGTTCCGCTCACGCAAAGTGGAACACCTGTTATTTATAGATCTCTTTCAATGCCCACATCAAAGTAGGGTATTGAAACTTAAAGCCCATTTCCTCAATTTTTTGTGCCGATACTTTTGTACTGTTTAAAACAACGGCGCTCATTTCGCCCAGTATTAGTTTTAAGGCAAATGCGGGCACTTTGGGCAGCCATAAGGGGCGGTGCAACTCGCCGGCGATAGCTTTGGTTAGTTGCTTATTGGTAACCGGGTTAGGTGCTACCATGTTATAGTCGCCGGTTAAATTTTCGTTCTCTATCCCATAAAGATACATCCGGATAACATCACGCTCATGTATCCAGGGGATCCACTGTTTACCATTACCCAACGGCGAGCCAAAGCCAAATTTAACCGGCCCGGCCAGTTTGGCTAATGCGCCGCCCGTTGCATCCAGCACCACGCCTGTGCGGAATTTTACTATCCGCAGGCCCAAACTTTCGCCGGCATCAACCGCATGCTCCCATTGCAGGCAGCAGTTGGCCAGAAAATCGGTGCCGGGGGCGCTGTCTTCGTTAAGTAACTGGTCAGCCCTGTCGCCATAATAGCCCGTTGCCGATGCCGAGACCACCGAGGTTACCTGGTGGTCCCTGCTTTTTAACACCTTATAAATAAGCCCGATTGATTTGGTGCGGCTTTTTATAATTTCTTCTTTGCGCTTAGCTGTCCACCGGCTATCGGCAACGCCGGCGCCCGCCAGGTGTACAATGGTGTCAACACCATCGATGCAGGCCTCGTCAATTTCGCCATTGTTAACATCCCATAAATAAGTGGTAATGTTTGGGTGCGTGCCGGGTTTACGGCTAAGGTGGCTAACCCTATAGCCTTTATCCAGTAAAAGTTCGGTAAGCTTGCGGCCAACCAAACCCGTGCCGCCGGTTAATAATATATGCTTGCTCATTTTTTAGCAGGTAGTGTTTGATAGTTTACAATTTGGCCAGCCGTTTCCTTATAAATATTGGAACTGTGCATCCGTGTTTAAGGGTAACAAGAAAGTGGGGTGGGTGTTTGGCTCCCCGCTAGATCTTCCCAAGGGTGGATAGCGGAAGAGGTTACCCAAGTATCTCTTTAATATCATCTGCGGACAGCGACTTGATAAAGCTCTCCTCGGTAGTGATCAGCGCGCGCGACATGCTAAGCTTGCGTTGCTGCAGCGCCAGGATCTTTTCTTCGACGGTATCCTTGGTGATGAATTTATAGATGAACACATTTTTAGTTTGGCCTATGCGGTGCGTGCGGTCAATGGCCTGTTGCTCTACAGCCGGGTTCCACCAGGGGTCGAGGATAAAAACGTAATCGGCTTCAGTTAAATTTAAACCTACGCCGCCTGCCTTTATCGAGATCAAAAATACGCGGGTGCTTTTATCCTCTTGGAACTGCTTAACCACGTCGCCGCGGTTTTGGGTGGCGCCGTCCAGGTAAACGTAGGGGATATGCTGTTCATCAAAATGCCTGCGGTAAATGCCCAGTTGTTTTACAAACTGCGAAAATATCAGCACTTTATGCCCGCCGTCTAAAACGGTGTTGAGCGTATGGGTAACGTTTTCAAACTTGCCCGAGTCGCCCTCATATTCCTGATCGATCATGTAGGGGTGATTGGCTATCTGGCGCAGTTTGGTAAGGCCCTGCAGTACCTGGATCTGGGTTTTGGCAAAGGTGCCGTCCTCCAGGCTTTTTAATAATTCATTGCGGTACTCAGATTTTACTTCTTCATATACCGATGCCTGTTCTTCGCTCATCTGGCAGTAGAACAGGTTCTCGGTTTTCGGCGGCAGCTCTGTAGCCACCTGTTCTTTGGTGCGGCGCAGTACAAAAGGTTTGATCAGAGCCTGTAGTTTGCGGGCCTTATCTTCGTCCTTTTTCTTTTCAATAGGGGTCACAAATTCGTTAATGAAATACTGTTGGGCGCCCAGCAGGCCAGGGTTGATGAACGACATTTGTGTCCACAGATCATTAACCGAGTTTTCAACCGGCGTGCCGCTTAGTATCAGCTTAAAGCGCGATTTTAGTTGCTTAACCGACTGGAATGATTTTGATGACGGATTTTTAATATTCTGGCTCTCATCCAAGATCACATAATCAAAAAAGAAAGCCTTAAACAGTTCAATATCTATCCGGCTAATACCATAGGTAGTTATCACCACATCATAATTGGCAAAAACCTCGGGCGATTTATAGCGGAACGTGCCTGTATGCACCATCAGCCTTAATTGCGGCGTAAATTTTTTAGCCTCGTTAAGCCAGTTGTAAATCAATGACGTTGGCATAATAACCAGCGATGTGCTTTTGCTGCCTTCGGCCTCGGTATCTTCTTTATGTTTTTGCAGCAGGGCCAGGGTTTGTATGGTTTTACCCAGGCCCATATCATCAGCCAGGCAGCCGCCGAAATGAAAGTTCTTTAAAAAGTGGAACCAGTTATAGCCCGCCTGCTGATAGGGCCTTAAACTGCCTGAAAAATGTTCGGGCATGGGCACCTCGTCCAGTTGCTCAAAATCCATTAGCTTTTGCAGCTTGCGGCTCATGGTAACTTCTGCCATTTCGCCGGCCAGGTCATTTACCAGGCCCAGATGGTGCCTGCGCAGTTTAAGCTGGTCGCCGCTTTCGCTAAAATGCAACAGGTTACCGTATTGCGAAAACCATTGTTCGGGTATCACGGCAATCTCGCCGGATGGCAGGACAAATTCTTTTTTATGGTTAAGAATATGGTTTTTTAACTGGATAAACGGGATACGGTACGGCCCGAAATTAACAAAGGCGTTGATATCAAACCAATCATTATCCTCTTTAACTTCGAGGTCGATTTTGCTGGTGCCAAAAACATAGCGTTTTTGCCCTTCGGGTTGTTCGATTATAAAACCCAGTCCGGCCAGCTCATCATGATGCTGGTTCAGCCATTCAAAAATAGAAAAGGCTTTATTTGTATCGTCATCATTATGTACCACCTCCAAATTCTGGAACAGTGACGAAACGGTTTTTAACCCCAATGCTTCCAATTGGGTAAGTTTATTCTTTTCCCAGGTTACTGAGCGTTTTATACGGTGAAACGTGTAACTGTCCCCGTCACGCTCCATACGTACCGAGATATGCCTGCCATCGCCGTAAGGAAAAATATAACCTGCATATTTAAAATAGAGCTGCAGTTGTGAGGTGCCGCCCTCAACGTATATGGGTTTCAACATCGGCAGCGCCTCGTGCTTTTCGGTGTCAATGGTAAAGCCCTCGGCATAGACGTTGTGCTTCTCAATAAGCGGCGCCACAAATTTTTCGAAATATGATTGTTCGGACGAACGCGGTATGGCGATGTACCGCTTGTTTAAAAATGGGAACAGCTTTTTTCCCTCAATCTCTTTATCAAAATAATAAAGGGTGTCGTCCATCAGCATCCAGGCCGGGTGGTTACAAATAATCTCGGCGTTTTTAAACATAAACTCAATCCGCATCCCCTGGTACTTAATGGTGGGGAAGTAACGAATCTCTTCTTCATTGCGCCTGAAATGGAACAACACAGAAGCTGCTTCATCGGCAATCTTTAATTTACGCTCTGCAGGGTAGCCCTCTTTGCTCATTAAATAAATCTGCTTGTTGCCCAGCAGGCCCAGCGCATCAGCCATTTTCTTTTCAATTTTTGGGCGGATGGTATCAAAAAGCTGTTCAGTAAATATCTTCGCAAAAAATTCGGACGGACGGATGGGCTTTTTGTAAAATCTTTTAATGACGTTACCCTGCTCAATCTCTTCCAGCAGTTTAATTAGTTTGACATCGGTATCATCGATACAGTGTGTAAACTCAATTGCCGTATTTGAAAACAGGCGCTGGTAGGTTAAAGAAAATTCGCCGTTGGGGTTTAACTGAACTATATGGGGTTCAATAACATAGCCTAAATATTCATGCCGGGCAATGGCATAAATTATCTGACATGGTTTTGAACTATCTACGCGTAACATTAGCTTCCTGAGAAAATTTTAGAGAAGCTACATCAACAAAAAATTCAAACGTAAACAGAATTTGCAGTAAGTGGAAATTTTTTGTGTTAAATAATTATTAACAGTGTGGATAAAGCCCTCGGTGATAAAATAACCTGAACTTATAGCTACAGATGAATAAGGTGACGGTATTGCCTGACAGATAGTGATACTTATATCTCCACCCGCCCTTCAAAAACCTGTACTGCAGGTCCTTCTAAAAAAATGTTGGTAAAGCTAATGCCATCGTAATTAAAGCGGATATTTAAATCGCCGCCTAAAACTTTTATGGGCGTTTCAATACTGCCGGTTTGGTTGTAATGTTTGGCCATGGCTAACGCCACAGCGGTAACACCCGTTCCGCAGGCATAGGTTTCATCCTCAACACCGCGCTCAAAAGTGCGCACAAAATAGCCGTTAGCTTTTGGTTCAACAAAATTTACATTGATGCCGTTAGCCCGGTAAGTATCGTTGTTACGGATGGCATGGCCTTCGGCATAAACATTTTTATTAGCCACATCAGTAGCCAGGATTACATAATGCGGCGACCCGGTATTTAACACATATGCATCAGCATCGTTGGTAATGGAATCAACATCAATCATTTGCAGGCTCACCCAATCGCCGGTTTCTGAAATTTTGGCATGATGCGGGCCGTCTACTGCCAAAAAATCTGTATCTGTTTTTATAATGCCCAAAAATTTTGCGAAGGCCACAATACAGCGCCCGCCATTGCCGCACATGCTGCTTGGCTGGCCGTCGGCATTGTAATAAACCATCTCAAAATCATAACCCTCTTTGGTTTGAAGAAACATAATACCATCGCCGCCGATGCCAAAACGACGATCGCATAAATGAGCTATCAGCTCTACATTGTGATGATCTAAAGCGTTTTGGCGGTTATCAACCAATATAAAGTCATTGCCTGCTCCCTGGTATTTATAAAAATGTATCTTCACACTTATTGGATTAAATTGTAGTTTTATCAGTCAAACAGCCGGCCAAAACAACAAAACCGGCCATTGGTTTAAATTTAACATTTTTTAACATAAGTTGCGATAACTTATTGTTGCAGATACCGTCTATATGGTATTAAATTTGAGCTGCAAAAATAGTATAACAGAAACAATAAATAAGGAATAATAAGATGAAAAGAATAGGTTTAACGTTATTAACGGCTTTTGTAGGCGGCGCCATGGCGCTGGGTACTTACAAATTAGTCGAGAAAAAGTATGCTGATAACATGAGCTTTGATGATAAGCAGCAGGTTTACTTTGCAAGTAATCACTTATCGCCCATTACATCATCAGCAGGTGAGGTTGATTTTACCCAGGCAGCTGCGGCGGTAACGCCCGCAGTTGTTTATATCCGCACAACTTACTCAAATTCGGCCCAGAATTCACAACAGGACGAATTGCAACGTATGTTTGGCGATATGTTTGGCCAGCGCATGCCGCGCCAAAATACACCGCAAATGGCTTCGGGCTCCGGGGTTATCATATCTCCTGACGGGTATATCGTAACCAATAACCACGTGGTGGCCAAAGCTGATAAAATAGAGATCACTACAAATAATCACCGCCGTTTTACTGCTAAAGTTATCGGTACAGACCCTAATACAGACCTGGCTTTAATAAAAATTGAAGCAAATGATCTGCCTATCGTAAAATTAGGTAACTCTGACGATGCCAAGGTAGGCGAGTGGGTACTGGCAGTAGGTAACCCTTTTAATTTAACCTCGACAGTTACTGCGGGGATTGTTAGCGCCAAGGGCCGTGGTATAGGTATTATCGGCCGTGATAATGACGATGAGGATAGCAACCCGTTTGGGCCAACCCGTAATTCAACAACACCTAAAGTTAAAGCCGGCATTGAGTCATTTATACAAACCGATGCTGCCATTAACCCTGGTAACAGCGGTGGCGCACTGGTAAACACCAAAGGCGAATTGATTGGTATTAACTCGGCAATTGCTTCACATACCGGATCATACGAAGGCTATGGATTTGCTATCCCGATTAACTTAGCCAAAAAAGTATTAAACGATATTAAGAAATATGGCGCGGTTAAACGTGGTTTAATCGGCGTTAGCTTCTCAGACCTGAGCGAGTCTGACCAGATTGGCGATTTAAAAACGGATAAAACCAATGGTTTATATATCCGTAGTGTATTGCCTGGTGGTGGCGGTGAAGCTGCCGGCTTAAAGGAAGGCGATATCATTACCAAAGTTGAAGGCGTTACCGTTTATGAATCGTCTGACTTGCAGGAGCGCGTGGGCCGTTTACAGCCCGGCGATAAAATTAACCTGACTATTTTACGTAACGGATCAGAGAAAAACATAACTGTAACCCTTAAACCTGAAGAGGTAACTGAGCGCAAAGCTGCGGTGATATCTAAATCAGCAGCCGAGTTATATAACAGGTTAGGCGCAAGCTTTATGCCGCTTACACCAAATCAAAAAGCCAAGTTCCATGTTAACGGCGGCGTTTTGGTTACCCAGGTACGTGAGGGCGGAATGTTTGACCAGTTTGAAGTTCCGGTTGGGTCGGTAGTTACCAAGATCAATCAACAACCAATAAACAGTGTTGCTGATATTGATAAAGCGATAACCAACGTTAAAAATGGCGCGGTTGTAATAAGCGGCCGTTATCCAGACGGCGGAACCTTTAACAACAGCTTTATGGTGGGCCAGTAATAATAACAAATATAATAGTGAAGAAACCCGGCTTAGTCCGGGTTTTTTTGTGGCCTAAATCTTCTCCCTAAAAAGTATTTTAAAATAAAAGCCTCCCCTTAGGGGAGATTTAGAGGGGTGTTGATACCTTTGCAGCCATGATCGACATCATATTAAAAAAAGGTAAGGAGAAAGCGGTACTTCATCGCCACCCGTGGGTTTTTTCGGGAGCGATTGAACAGGTTAAGGGGAAACCCGCTAACGGGGATATTGTACGCCTTATAAACGCTAAAGGCGATTTTATGGCTTATGGTTTTTATAACGATCAGTCGCGGGTTGCGTTACGGTTACTGGAGTGGGATGAAGAAGTTACCGTTAATGAAGATTGGTTCAGGAACAAAGTAGCTGTTGCGGTAGCCGGCCGTAATGAACTGTTAAGCGGCGGCGAAACCAATACCTGCCGGCTGATATTCAGCGAGTCGGATTACCTGCCCGGGCTTATAGTTGATAAATATGCCGATCATTTAGCGGTACAGGTACTAACATCGGGCATTGAGAAGATGATGCCGGTTATTATTGACGAACTAAGAACGTTGTTAAACCCGACAAGTATTTTTGACAAAAGCGATGCCTCATCAAGACAGCACGAGGGTTTGGAGACGGATAATGTGGTTTTGTTTGGCGATAATCCGCCAGAATCTGTCGTGGTAAAAGAGAACAGCATAATTTATAACATCAACATAGCCGAGGGGCAGAAATCAGGTTTTTATTGCGATCAGCGCGATAACCGCAAAATAGTAGCCAGTTATGCCAAAGGCAAAAAAGTGCTGGATTGCTTTAGTTATACCGGAGGGTTCACGCTAAACGCTTTACATAACGGTGCGATATCGGTAACCAGTGTTGACAGCTCGGCGCTGGCTATTGAAACTTTAAAAGAGAACATCCTTTTAAATAAACTGGATAGCCAGAAACACATCGCCATCCAGTCTGACGTAAATAAGCAATTGCGTGTTTTCAGGGAAGAAGGAGCATTGTTTGATATCATTGTGCTTGATCCGCCTAAATACGCGCCATCGCGCTCGGCGCTGGATAGAGCCTCCAGGGCCTATAAAGATCTGAACAGGCTGGCTATGCTGCTTTTGAATAACGGGGGCCTCCTGGCCACTTATTCATGTTCTGGCGCTATGAATATGGAAACCTTTAAGCAGGTGCTTGCCTGGGCGGCGTTAGACGCTGGCAAACAGGTGCAGTTTATTTACCAGTTTTGCCAACCGGAGGATCATCCGGTTAGATCGTCATTTGCAGAAGGGGAGTACCTGAAGGGATTATTGTGCCGGGTTTTTTGACTTGGAGTGAAGTCAAAATCAGCACAGCTTTGTTATTAAATATAAAAAGCAGCTATTGTCTTTAGCAATAGCCGCTTTTTATAATCTTGCCGCTTTGATTGCTAGTCAAATTTAACACCCGGGCCGTAGCTGGTTTTTATGGTAATCACCTTATCGGCATTACCTTTGCCTATATGGCCCTTATAATTTTTTGTAGAAGTAAATCCTCTTTCATTATCTGGCGTTTTGCTGGTTACGTTTGTTGAGTTGTCATAAACAAAATCGCCATAATGTACGGTCACATCAAAATCAGCATTGATATCATTTAACGATCCCAATTTTACAGGTGCATAAGCTGAGGTAATATTCAGCGTTTTTAGATTTTTACCAACATCGCTAATTTCCAATCCGTTACCATAACGCACGTTAAAAGTGCCTGACGAACTTAGTTTGCCAATTTTTGCGGGGCTATAGCTTAATGTTGCGTCCACGTTATCGCATGATGTAAGATCAAGGCTGCCATAAGCCACGTTTAGCTTGCTACCCGTAAGGCTGGCTATATTGGCATCGCCATATCTGACAACTATCACGTTATCTGCATTGGTTAATGCCTTTGCTACCAGCCCGCCATAGCTGTTACTGATATTTAGTTTACCATCTAAATTAGGCAAACTAACAGCGCCATACCTGTTATTAATAGTTAACGCATTTTTTGCCGGCATATACACTGTGTAGTTAATAATAACCTTGTGTACTTTTATTACTTTGCCATTTTGTGACATAGTGCCCCACCATGAACTTTCGCCACGGTCAATAGCCGTTGTAAAAGCTACTGTATTGTCCTCTTTGCTACTGTTAATTGTAGTTTGGTCAAGTAATTTCTGAGCGTCGGCATCATCATTAGCGTAAGCTTTAATATCAACATCAACCTTTACCTCGTTTTTGTTCCAGGTGTTTACGGTTATTTTACCATAACGGTTATCAATTTGTAATTTGTCATTAACATCAACCGGGTAGCTTTTGGTAAAGGTTTTGCTTTTTTCTTTTACATCGCCGCTGGCTACCTGTTTCTGCAAATTAACATCCGAGTCGAAATTATTAAAACGCAGGTGATCGAAAGTGCTGCTAAAGCTCTTGTTAAAAGAAGAGTCTAACCTAATGCGCATGCCTTTGCGCAGGATGGTCATTTTTTCCTGTGACGCGGCAAGGTTTTTCTTGCTTTCCTCGCGGCTCAGATCGGACATTTCTTTATTAAGCTGGCGCATCTTTTCTCTCAGCTTATTCATTTTATTACGGTAGGCAGTATCCTGCGATCCGTCATTATAATAATAAACCTCCGGGGTAACCTGCGGATTTGCTTCATAAGCCAGGTCATTGGAAATGATAATATTTGTTGGCATCGGTGCGGCAGGCGGCGAAGGCGGCGTTGCCGGAACCGGTGCTCCAGTTTGTGCACCGGCGGTATGATAAGCCATAAGGCCTGCCAATGCCATCAGGACTATGTTATATATTTTTAACTTCATTTTTTTGCTGACTTTTAAATTCATTAAATTGTTCAATTACATTAAGTTGTTGATTCAGTACCTCTGTTTGTACCCGCAAGTTCCGGATCATTGCACGCAAAACAGCTTCCTGGTTAGGGCTGGTTAATAAATCTTTATTTAGTTTTTTATAGGTAGAATCCATTTTGCCAATCTCGGCGGTAAACTCTTTGTAAAGTTGCGGGTCTGATTTTGCGATGCTTTTAAGCTCGGTGCGCTGGGTTGCTATCAGCGAGGTATACTGTACCCGTTTTTTGGCATACTCAGGGTTTATGGCTGCATAGTTAACCGTTGCCGGCTGGCGACGTAAATAAGTAAAAAAACATGCACCCATCACCATGATCACTATTGCGGCAACGCGTAGAACAAACCCTAATGAAAATGTTTTAGCCTCGCGCTTTTGTTCTGTAAATTGTTGTGGTAATTCTATTTCAATCCTGCTCCATAAATTTGCTCTTGGTTCCAGGTCGTCAAATTCTTGCCGGTTGGTTTTTATAAAATCCTCTAATCGCTTGCTCATTGTATTATTCCTTTCCTGTTTAAAATCTCGCTCAATTTTCTTTTAGCTCTCAAAAACTGTGTTCTTGATGTGTTTTCTGTAATATTTAATATCTGTCCAATTTCTTCATGATCATATCCCTCTATCAGGTATAAGGATATCACCTGTTTATAACCCTCGGGCAGCTCATTCATAGCCTGTTTTACCAGGGCCACTTTATATTGCGTTTCTTCCTCGTCCTCCTGCTCCTCGTCAATTATATTATTTAAATCTTCGTCAAGCTCAACCAGCTCTACCTTTCTTTTGCGTAATAAGTTAATTGACCGGCTTACCACTATTTGTTTTAGCCATAATCCAAACGTTGTTTCCTGCCTGAAATCTTTTATCCGCTTAAAAGCATCTAAAAACGACTCGTGTAAAACATCTTCAGCCTCGGCAACATTGCCCACTATCCTAAAGGCGACGTTTAACATCGCTTTAGCATATAGTTTATACAGTTCATAGCAGGCTTTTTTACTGCCCTGCTTACATTCAACTACTAAGTTGTAATGTTTATCAACGAATAAGGCTTCCAAGTTTTACAGCTTTCGGGTTATAAGACATCGGGTATTTTTGAATGTTGCATCAAAGTGAATTATTTATGAAAATAGTGTGAATTTATGCATGCTGGTGTGGTTGATTATGAGATCATTATAGGTTAGTTAGGTGTTCGATAGTGTAATCATAGGTGATAGTTATACTAAAGATAAGTAATAGAATGATTTAGTTACTTTGTAATGATGTTTTGGGGACGGGAGCGGAGAGTGTTGAAGGATGTGTGAGTTACAGAATAAGAAAGGTTAAAGTAGGCAGTAAAGTATAATCGGCGCATGGGGGAGCATTATAACGTTAATCAGGGTGTTCCCCGATTTTAATCGGGGCCGGCTATCCGCTTATACGCCTTCAGGCCTTAGCCGCAGGCCGGTATCCGCTTCTATCCCTAACACGGTGTTACGCTTGCTTTTCCAGAAAAGCATCAATGGCTTTAACAGAGTTTTCGTACCGGTCAGTGCCGGTACCGCTTATCAATATATACCTGGCATTTAAGGCGTCAAGCTCTTTATGCCAAACGCCCATAAAATGTTCGCGCTTATGGGGGAAATCGCGCAGCGGGTCATCCTGCCAGGGCAGGTCGATATTTAAAAGCAGGTAAAGGTCATATTGATGATTGGGTAATGCATCCAGCACTTCCTGCGGAGATCGGCCAAAAATTTCATCGCTCCAGATCTTAACGGTGATAAAGGTGGTGTCGCAAATTAAAATATTATTGGCTTGGGGAACCAGCTCTTTTTCAAGCGCCAGCTGTCCGTGAAACATATTGATCTCGTCCTGCCAGGTTGGCGGTTGGGTTAGTTTTTCGCAATATTCACGGGCAAACTCGGGCACCCAAATGGTTTGGTAATGATCGGCCAGGTAGGCAGACATGGTTGACTTACCCGTTGATTCTGGGCCTACTACAGCAATTTTTTTGATCTCGTTTCTCACAATTAAAATGATTAGGCCACTTGCTTTTTCCAATCTCTCTTCCAATCTAAATATCCCAGCAAAGCTATTGCTACATAAATAGCATACATTACTGCAGTAAGGTGCAGGTCTTTATAAATATAAACGCCTACATAAATAATGTCTACAAATATCCATATCAGCCAGTTCTCCAGTACCTTCCTTGCCAGGAAAACCTGAGCCACCAAACTGCAGGCGGTGCAAAAGCTATCCAGGTAGGGGAAAGACGCTGTTGTGTATTTTAACAGCGACCCTAATATAAAAGTAAATACGATGATGGCCAGCACTGATAAAATAACTTCGCGCCTTTTTACACGCAATACCGGGGTTTTATCTGCAGATGCCGGTTTTTTGCTCCAGAAATACCAGCCGTAAATGTTCATGGCCATAAAATAAAACTGCAGGCCCATATCGGCAAACAGGTTTTTTTCGTAGAAGATAAAAATGTAGATCCCCACGCTTACAATGGCGAAGGGCCAGTTCCAGATAATATTTTTAGCGGCCAGGTAAACACATAACAACCCGGTTATAACGCCAATTACTTCAAGTAACGATTGTTGTAGCCACCAGGTTTGCAGCGCGTGTATGATTGTCATTGCTCAAATATAAAAAAAGCAGCCCTGCTTATCAGTGCTGCCGGTAATATTCGGAATAAATAAACAGTATTCACTGCGTTTTAAAGCAAATGAAAATAATTTCATTTAAGGCAAATAAAAATAGGTTTTGTTAATTAAAAACTCCTAAATTTATGGCTAAGATTTAAACAAGTCCTGCGAGGATACTTTTTTTGTTGTGAGGAAAAGCCGTATCGGGGACGCAATACTAAAATTTAATTGTTGATTTTTTTGAAAAAAAAAGCCGTTCCTTTCATAGGGGAACGGCTTTTCTTTTTAGTGCACATCTGTTGGCACTTTGGCATTCTTTTTAAATGGTTGCAGGTACAGCAACGGTATTGAAAATAACATTACCAGTCCTGATATGTAATACGCATCATCATAGGTTAACAATAATGATTGCCTTACCACCTTACCTTCCATAGCAGCATAAGCCATATGTAAAGCATCGGAGACCGATTTGCCTTTTATAATAAAACCCTGCTGTATCGAATGCAAATTATCAATAAAGGTATTGTTATACGGATTAATATTGCTTAACAGGTTGCTGCGGTGAAAACCTGTGCGTATATGTATGATGGTAGTTAACACGGCTATACCAAATGATCCGCCCAATTGGCGCATCATGTTGTTTAAGCCGGTGCCCTGGCCAAGTTCGGCACCTTTTAAATCGGCGATAGCTAAGGTGGTTAACGGTACAAATAACAACGCCATACCAACACCTCTTATCAATAAGGGTATTAACACATCTGCCTGGCCGGTAGCTAATGTAGACTTGCTGAGCATAAAAGTAAACACGAAGAACAAGAACATACCCCCTGTCGCCATAAATTGCGCCGGGATACCTTTATTAAGCATCTTACCAATAAACGGCATCATTACAATGGTACATAAACCACCGGGAAACAGCAGCTCGCCGGTTTGCTGTGCTGAGAAACCCAACAGGTTCTGGCAAAATACCGGGAACACAAACACTGAGCCATATAAACCAAACCCTAATATAAACGAGGTAAACATACCCACCGCGAAGCTGCGGTGCCGCAATATACCGAAGTTTACTATCGGGTGGTCTGTACTTAATTCACGCCAGATAAAAAGGATAACTCCCAATACAGCAGTTACTGTTAAAACCAGGATATAAGTGGTAGCAAACCAATCTTCTGATTCGCCTTTCTCTAATATCGTTTGTAAGCTGCCAACCGCAACGGCAAGTAGGCCAATGCCCCACCAATCGATAGGTTTACCCTTTGCCTCCTTGGGTGTTTCGTTTATGAAGGTGTAGGCGCAAAACGCAGCCAGTGCACCTACAGGAATGTTTACATAAAATATCCAGCGCCAGTTAGCGTGGTCGGTAATATAGCCACCAATGGTAGGGCCCACAGTAGGGCCTACTACTGCGCCCAAACCAAATAGTGCTGTCGCGGTGCCTATTTGCTCGCGTGGCCAGGTTTCAACCAATATAGCCTGCGATGTTGATATCAAACCACCACCGGCAAGTCCCTGCAGTATCCGGAAGATAACCAGCTCGTCCATTCCGGTTGCATTACCGCATAAAAATGACGCTATGGTAAATACAATGATAGAAGTTATAAAATATTGTTTACGTCCGAAGCGGCTGCCTAACCACCCCGACATGGGGAGTACAATTACGTTTGCAACCGCGTATCCGGTAACTACCCAGGCAACGTCCTCCAGGGTAGCACCCAGGTTGCCCTGGATAACCGGTAAGGATACGTTTACTATCGTGGTATCAATAAGCTCCAGCAACGAAGCTACGATCACCGTGATGGTAATGATCCATTTTTTAAAGCCAGTTTCAGCCATTATAATTAGTCTTTAGTAATAACAGATACGTTCACGCTCATGCCCGGGCGCAGTTTATCCAAAACATCTTTTGATGCGTTTATTTTTATTTTAACAGGGATACGTTGTACCACTTTAACATAGTTACCGGTGGCGTTATCCGGGGGTAATAAAGAGAATTTGGCACCGGTAGCAGGTGCAAAGTTGTAAACCGTTCCCTCTATTTTCAAATCAGGATAAGCATCAGCCTCAATATTCACTTTTAAGCCGTTTTTAATTTTCTCCAGTTGAGTTTCCTTAAAGTTGGCAGTAATGTATAAGCTGTTGTCATTAACAATTGAGAACAGAGTCTGACCGGCCTGTACCAACTGCCCCAGTTGCACATTCTTTTTTGATGCTATCCCATCTGCAGGCGCCTTAACGTCAGTATAGCTTAATTGTAACTTGGCATAATCAACATCAACCTGCTTTTGGCTAACACCGGTATTGGTAACTTTTAACTGATCGCGGGTGGTGCCAATTTGTTGTACAGCCGCTTTGTATTGGTCTCTTGCAGCATTTAAGTTGGCCTGTGCAACTTCCAGATCAGATTTTGCCTGATCAAACTGTTGCTGGGTTATTGAGCCGTCTTTTACCAGGTTGGCAAAACGCTGGTAGTCTTTGCTAACTTTATCTAAACGTGCCTGTGCAGATACCACGCCAGCTTTGGCAACCGCCGAGTTTGATGCGGTGGTGAAGATCTGCGACTGGCCGACATTAACGCCTGCACTTGCGCCAACTTGCGCGGCTTGTGCCTGCTCTAATTTAACCTTGTAATCGCGCGGATCGATTTTTACCAGTATCTGGCCTTTTTGAACATGCATATTTTCTTCGAAGTAAATGCTGTCAACATAGCCGCCAACACGTGCCACAACCGGGCTTATATCGCCATCAACCTGTGCGTCGTCCGTATCAACGTGTTTGCCGTAGTATATATATTCTTTTATCCCGAAAATGATACCCCCTAAAAGTACGATCCCTAATATAATGGGTAATACTCTGTTAGGTTTTTTTGCTGGTGCGTTTTCGTTAGTTTCTTGCTTTGCCATGTGTGTTTGTATTATTTGTTAAGTTTTCCGGTTGATTTTAATAAAGTATAATAAGCCAGTCCTGCATCAGCTTTAGCTAATTCTAAATTGATCTCGGCCTGGTAAAGTAATGTTTCGGCATCGGCCTTATCTGTTGCTGACGCGATGTTGCTTTTGTATTTGGATGCTAAGATGTTGTTGTTCTCGCCGGCTTGCTCTATTGATGTTTGCAGAAGTTTGATCTTATCCAGCGCTACCATATAGTTTTGATAGTTTTGGTTAACCTCGTTCTTCACGTTATCCAAAGTAATGCCTTTGTTAATGCTTACCTCGTCGCGTTGTATGCGGGCCTCGGCCAGTTTGTTTTTGTTGGTCCAGAGGGCGCCAAAGTTCCAGGCGGCGGTTAAGCCAATGGTTACAGGCGTAATAAAGTTACCCGAGCGTGGCAGCGGGTTGCCGCTTGCATCAATATAATAAGCACCTGCCGATGCGGCCAAAGTAGGCGTGGTATTGGCATTGATGGTTTTAATATTGGTTTCGGCATACTTGTTACGCAGCTCAAGCTGTTTAAGCTCGTGGCGGTTGGTTATCGCGGTGTCTATATAGTCTGCCAAAGTACCAATTGATCTTTTTGCCATGGGTATTTCGGCAATCGTTAACCGGGTGCTTTCAGGCAAGCCCAATAAGATATTCAAATTATAATTAATGATCTTACGGTTACTTTCAAGGTCAATGCCTGTTAGTTCAACATTTGAGCGTTGTAACTGAAAACGCAGCACATCATTTTTAGTAACCAGGCCCTGGTCAAAAAAGCGCTGCGACTGATGGATCTGCGCATCAATAGTTTCCAGGTTTTGGTTAACTACTTTCTGGCTCTGCAGCACTTTGTATAAATTATAATACGCGCTGATGATCTCGTAAGTGATCTGATCCTTATCTTTCTCTGCATCCAGGCGCGATATGCTGGTTAACAGCTGCGTAGATTCCTGAGCGTATTTATATCTGCCGCCGGCAAAAATAGTTTCGTTTAATGAAGCTATACCTAAATAGGCATTTGCATTTTTGGGTAAGCCAATGGTGCTTGAACCAAAGTTTAACGTGTTATAAGGAATCTCTGCACGGTTATAAGCAAAACTTACTGATCCGGTAGGCAGCGCCTTGTCTTTAGCCTGGTTGTATTGCGACACCGCCTCATCAATCCGTGATTGTGACAGTTTTAAAACCTTGCTGTTATTTAATCCTAATTGGATGGCTTCGCTTATTGTCAGCGGTTTATCCTGGGCCGAAGCTTTTTTTGAAACCAGCGACATCAGCAAAATCGATAGCGCCACAGCTAAAACAGGTAGCTTGCAGAGATGTAGTTTGTGAGATGTATTCAATTGTATATTCATAGTTGTTAGTTGAGTAGGTATGCTTTTAGTAAACTTTTCATGAAGCTTTTTATCTGCGGCTTCAATCGGGTTTCAATCATGTCGTCATCCCGGATATCATAACCCAGCAGGGGCGATGACATCATTGGTGTATTAATGATATAGTTTTTAGTGCCGTAAAGGGCCGCTATTACCATCGGTATGTCTATTTCTTTTTTAAACTCTCCGTTGGCAATGCCTTCCTGTAAGATCTTATCCAATTCGGATACGTTTCTTAATAACATATCGCGGAGTTTGTCTGATAAGTCATTCCTTCTATTCATACCCATTTCCTGGTATAAAAGTTTTTGGAAACAGTTGTTACTTACCACTTTATCGCCATACATTTCAATGTACTGCTCCATTTTGGCCCAGGCTTTCATGCTGCCGTCATTACCCAGGTTTTGCAAAATGTTTTGAAAAGATGCGATCTTACGTTCAAACACAGCCAGGAACAGTCCTTCTTTCGAGCCGAAGTAGTAGTTCAGCATGGCCATATTAACCCCGGCCTCACCCGATATCAACCGGGTTGATGCGCCGTCAAAACCTTTTTCTGAAAATACGCGCTCGGCTACATCCAGAATGTGGTCTTTTTTATCTATTTTATCTTTATCCATAATCTTTTAACACCACAAAATTAATCAAACGATTGATTAAAGTAAAATTATTTTTATGTTAATTTTGTAAGTCTCTGATTTTCAATAACAAAAAATTAATCAATCGATTAATAGCTTTTGATTAATAAGGTTATTGTCGGCTAATTGTTTTATTATTGATACAATAACACGTCAAAATTTTCTTTGCCTATATTTATGCTTATGAAGCCTATCAAAATACTTGCCGCGATTTTGCTCCTATCTACCGCTGCATTTGCACAAACCGCCCCGCCGTCTGATCTGGTAACCATACAACAAAGCTTTAAAAAATTGAATGTGCTGGGCAGCGTGTTGTATATGGCGGCACATCCTGACGATGAAAACACCCGCCTGCTGGCCTACCTGGCGCAGGAGAAGCACTACCGTACCGGTTACCTGTCATTAACCCGCGGTGATGGCGGCCAAAACCTGATAGGCAATGAGCAAAGCGAAATTTTAGGGCTGATACGCACCCAGGAACTTTTAGCAGCGCGCAGGGTTGACGGCGCCGAGCAATTTTTTAGCCGCGCCAATGATTTTGGTTTCTCTAAGGGGCCCGAAGAGACCCTGAGGATCTGGGATCATGAAAAGGTGCTGGGCGATGCGGTTTGGGTGATCCGTAAATTCAGGCCCGATGTAATTATCTGTCGTTTCCCAACCACCGGCGAGGGCGGCCACGGTCACCATACCTCGTCGGCCATTATAGCCGGTGAAGCTTTTAAGGCGGCGGCTGATCCGACACGGTTCCCGGAGCAACTAAAATATGTACAAACCTGGCAGGTAAAGCGCCTGTTGTGGAACACCTTTAATTTTGGTACCACCAATACAACAGCCCCCAATCAGTTTAAAATTGATGTTGGCGTGTACAACCCCATTATTGGTAAAGGCTATGGCGAGGTTGCTGCCGATAGCCGGTCGAACCATAAAACACAGGGCTTTGGCAGCGCTAAGCAACGTGGTAGCTTGTTCGAATATTTTAAGACCATTTTAGGGGAAGCGCCGGTTAATGATTTGATGGATGGGGTTAATACTACCTGGAGCAGGGTGAAAGGCGGTGATGTTATTGCGACAGATTTGGCTGGTATTAAAAAGAATTTTGACGCAGAGCACCCGGATAATTCAGTGCCTGCCCTGGTTGCCCTTTTAACAAAAATAGAGCAGATTAATGATACCTATTGGCGTAGCCAAAAAACCAGGGAAATAAAAGATCTGATAGCTGCATGCGCGGGATTATGGTTTGAGTCGTACGCTATGCAACCGTATTATGCTGTGGGGGATAGTATAAGCTTGGTTTCAAACTTATATACTGCAAATAAACTAAAGATTTCTGAATACACTATTAGTACGGCACCGGGATATGCAAATTCTATAGTTGATACCAAAGGCTATGCGCTTGCTCCCAATGAGTTTTGGAGAGACACAATAAATAAAGGAACGGCGAAGATTGCTGCTAAAATTACGCAGCCTTATTGGTTAAGTAAGCCGCATGATTTAGGAACATATACCCTGGCAAATGATACTTTGGCCGGCAGCCCTGAAAACCCCGATTATCCCAGGGTAAGGTTTGGATTCGACTGGGAGGGCAGGAAAATATTTTTTGAACGGAAGCTGGTCTATAAATACGTTGACCAGGCCAAAGGCGAAATTTACGCACCGCTTGTAGTGGCTCCGCCGGTTACCGCCAATATTGCAAATAAGGACTATATTTTCAGCTCGCAAAAACCGCAAACCGTACAAATAAAACTGCAAAGTTTTACCAAAGCCAGCGGCAGCATCAGTCTGAAACCGATAGCAGGGTGGAAGATCTCGCCGGAAAAAATAGATTTTACCGGTAAAGCCAAAGGCGCTGAATGGGTAGAATCATTTACCGTGGTGCCGACAGATAGCAAGCCGGGGAATAGTGTTTTGCAGGCCGTTGTTAATATCGGCGGTAAAGAATGGAGCATGGGCATACAACGTATTGCTTATGACCATATACCTGCCATAACCTTATTCCCACCCGCAGAAGCTAAACTCATCAATATCGACCTGAAAACTGCGGGTAAAAAAATTGGCTATATAGCCGGGGCCGGGGACGTGGTGCCCGAGGCCTTAACCCAAATTGGGTATGACGTACACCAGCTTACCGAAAACGATATCACGAATACTGACCTGTCTGTTTATGACGCCATAGTTACCGGCGTGCGCGCCTATAACGTCAATCCGCGCCTGGTGGTTGAGCAGCCTAAACTGATGGATTATGTAAAAAACGGCGGCAATATGGTAGTGCAGTACAACGTGTTTTCGCCATTGGTGCTGAACCAGGTTGGGCCCTATCCTTTTAGGATAGGTAACTCGCGCGTTACTGATGAGAACGCCAAAGTAACCGTTATAGATCCACAGAACCCCGTCCTTAACTACCCCAATAAAATTACTGATGCAGATTTTGAGGGTTGGATACAGGAGCGCGGCCTTTATTTTGTAAATGGTATTGATAGCCATTATAAAACTATCCTGAACATGAATGACCCGGGCGAAGCGCCAAACCCGGGCTCATTGATAGTGGGCGATTACGGTAAGGGCCGGTTTATTTATACCTCGCTTGATTTTTTCAGGGAGCTGCCGGCCGGTGTACCGGGGGCCTATAGGTTGTTTGTTAATTTGTTGAGTAAGCCAAGGTAGTATAATTAGTCTGTGATTCTGAACGATTGCGAACCATCGATTCGTTGCCCGGCAGCACACTCTTTTTTTCATCAACCTATTGTTACGCATCATATAATAAATTACTTTTGCACGTACTACGTAAATAACATTATGAAACATCATCCAAAAGCAGAAAAAGAGAGTTTAAATTACATCTATTACCTGGTAGGTATATTGAGCGGCCTTTTTACCGGTGCAATTATCAACGTATCGTTTATATGGATATTAGTAGGTGGTATTTTAGGATTTTTAACTGCGGCCTTCTTCGTGAATGTATTGGCTAAAAGCAGTGAAGAAGCCTGATCCTGAGCTGCCTTCATTTATACGAAACTGGAACCAGTTTTACGGCATTGTAGCCGGATGGCTGGTTTTTTTAATTATAATTTTCTGGCTCATTACCATTTATCTTAAATGAGCTTAACAGACTGGATCGTTCTTGGCGCCACCATACTGCTTATCGTAGTTTATGGGTTATGGAAAAGCGGCGCCAATAAAAATATCGATCAGTTTTTGATGGGCGGCCGCTCATTATCCTGGTATCATATCGGTTTTTCTGTGATGGCTACGCAGGCCAGCGCCATTACTTTTTTGTCGGCTCCGGGGCAGGCTTACAGCGACGGAATGCGCTTTGTGCAATTTTACTTCGGTTTGCCGCTGGCCATGATCGTACTGTGCATTACTTTTGTGCCGATATTTCATCGCCTTAAAGTATACACGGCCTATGAGTTTTTAGAGCAGCGCTTTGATTTGAAAACCCGGGCACTAACTTCACTTCTGTTTTTAATTCAGCGCGGCCTGTCAACCGGGATAGCTATTTATGCACCGGCTATTATATTATCTATCATCTTAAATATCAATACCACTTACACCACGGTGTTTATTGGCGGGCTGGTTACTTTTTATACAGTACTGGGTGGCACCAAAGCGGTATCGTATACCCAGCTGCTGCAAATGAGCATCATATTTTTAGGCATGTTTGCGGCGGGTGCTTTGGTTGTGGTATTGCTGCCGCATCATATTGGCTTTGCTCATGCCGTTAAACTGGCCGGCAAAATGGGTAAGATGAATGTGATAGACTGGAAATTTGACCCCAACAGCCGCTATAATATATGGAGCGGTATAATTGGGGGATTCTTTTTACAGCTTTCATATTTCGGTACCGACCAGAGCCAGGTTGGCAGGTATTTAACAGGCAGTTCAGTAGGCCAGAGCCGGATGGGTTTGATCATGAACGGGTTGATAAAAATACCTATGCAGTTTTGCATCCTGTTAATAGGGGTACTGGTTTTTGCTTTTTACCAGTTTAACAGGCCACCCATGTTTTTTAACCAGTATGAGGTTAAACAAATAAAAGAAAGCGCTTACGCAGGCCGGTATGAAGCGTTGGAGGGAAAGTATACCGCTGCCTTTGAGCAGCGTAAAGCAAAAGCGAATGATTTGATTACGGCAATTGATAGTAAAGACAAAAATAAGATAGACCAGGCGCAGGCAGATCTAAAAGATGCCGATCAGCAGGTTACGGGTATCCGCAAGGAAAGCATCGGCCTGATGAAAAAGAACAACGAAAAGGCCGATACCGACGATACCAATTATGTATTTCTGAATTTTGTGACCCACTATTTACCTAAAGGATTAATCGGCTTATTGATAGCCATAGTTTTTTTAGCGTCGATGGGGTCAACCGCCAGCGCATTAAACTCGCTGGCATCAACCAGTGTGGTAGATATTTATAAACGGATTGTTAATTCAGACGCAACTGATAAGAATTATCTCCTGGCATCACGCCTTGCAACTATATTTTGGGGGTTGGTTTGCGTTGCGATGGCGCTTTATGCCGGTAAAATGGGAAATTTACTGGAGGCTGTTAATCAGCTGGGGTCATACATATACGGCACCATATTAGGGGTGTTTGTAGTGGCGTTTTACGTAAAAAGGGTAGGGGGCACGGCTGTATTTATAGCCGCTGTGATTACCGAGGCTATCATTTGTGTAATGGGATATTTTGGCTGGGTGGCTTATTTATGGTTAAATCCGATTGGTTGCGTGCTGGTGATCCTGATCGCCTTGCTGGTAAATCCTTTTGCTAACGAGAAAGCCAGGGTCGCTTAAGTAAACAACCCCCACCTAAGGTGGGGGCTTTATTCTAACCTCTGAAAGAGGTATTCGTCAAAACAACTTCAAATCAGTCGAGCCATCTTCTTTTCGTTCTTCCTGCTCCTGATACTTCACAT
>NZ_JAJIWO010000020.1 GCF_020880695.1 Mucilaginibacter sp. UR6-11 | reverse complement strand
TGTAATAGCCACTACTTGATCTGACAGTTATTTGGTTTTAAAAGTTGTCAGATGTGATTTGTGAATATAGCTTTTTCTCGTCTAAATGCATCGACTCAGATTCTTCTGAGCCCTTTTTGTAGGGGCTCTGAAGAATCTGGTCTTCGGCGAGTCTCTCCAATAACTTTTCCTGTGCCATCGGAATGCTATCAGTAAAGGTTTGCATCGGTGTTTTGCTAAAGCAGTATTTCCCACTATGCGTCCGTTCATTGTTGTAATTGTGCATCCATCTGTCCAGGTCAGCTTGTAGTTCAGCTATGCTGCGGTAAATCTTTTTACGAAAAGCAATAGCATAGAATTCATCCTGAATGGTGCGGTGAAAGCGCTCGCAGATACCATTGGTTTGTGGACTTTTAGCCTTTGTTTTGGTATGGTCTATATCTTCAATGGCCAGGTATAACTGGAACTCATGCTGCTCTCTTGCGCCGCAATATTCTGTCCCTCTGTCGGTAAGTATCCGTAATAAGCGCAGGTCATGTTGCTCGTAAAACGGCACTACTTTATCATTGAGCATTTCTGCTGCTACGAGTGCATTCTTTCGGTCGTATAGCTTGGTAAAGGCCACTTTAGCATAAGTATCGATAAATGTTTGCTGGTAAATATGGCCAACACCTTTGATGTTACCCACGTAGTACGTGTCCTGTGCACCCAGATAGCCGGGATGGTGTGTTTCGATTTCGCCATGCGCTTTCTTTTCTTCTTTAGCCTTCTCCAAAGCAACAACCTGGGCTTCGGTCAATACCAATCCTTCCTGTGCCGACTTGGCTTCTAATGCCTTTAAACGAAGCTTAAAGGTTTGCAGATCGTGTCTTAACCAGATACTTCTTACGCCTCCCGGAGATATTAATACGCCTTGCTTTTTAAGCTCGTTGGATACTCTCAACTGACCTAAGGCCGGCTGATCTATCGCCATCTCAACAACAGCTTTTTCTACATGCTCTTCTACACGGTTCTTTAAGATCGGTTTTCGTCGGCTGATTTCCTGAAGGGCGAGTTCGCCTCCCTGATCGTAAAGTTCCTTGAATCTGTAAAAGCTATCTCGCGAATAGCCCATCACTTTACAGGCCTGCGATACGTTTCCTAAATGTTGGGCAAGCTCCAATATGCCCATCTTGTTTTTGATGATCTTTGCTTGGGTTGTCATAATACTAATCTCTGTTACGTGTTTTAAATTATCGTAACTGTCAGATTAAATTGTGACTATCTCA